>NZ_AP022600.1:0-2400000 GCF_010725885.1 Mycolicibacterium tokaiense
GCACCTGGACCACCTCGAGCCCGATCTCCCGGGCGGCTGCCACCGCAGCATCCTTCTGCAGCTGGCTGCCCGAGATCTGCGTTGCCACCACCGCAACACGCTGCGCGCCCGACTGTTTGACCTGCAATACGCCGGCCACTGCAGCGGCGGTGTCCATGGGTGCGCCGCGGAACAACGCCTCCTCGGGCTTACCGCCGATTCCGGCGTCGATGGATCCGCCGTGCACCGACGGCATCAGCGGGCCGTCGTTCTTGTCGATCTGCTGCAGCATGAAGTCGCGGTAGGAGCTGTACTCGTGTGCAGGATTGAGGAGAACGTCGACATTGTTGCGCTGCAGAAGGTTTCGAGCCACCGTTGCCTCGCCGACGGTGCCGATGTCGTCGTGCACCACCTCGAACTGACGACCCAGGGGCGGATCCTCGTTGATCATGCTGATGGTGAGGTCGGTGATCGCCTCGAACGTCGGCCCCACATCGGCGAACGGGCCGGTGTAGTAGTTGAGGTGGCCCACGCTGATGGGTCTGCTGTTGTCGGCGCAGGCTGCACCGTCGGAGCTGTTGGCCGCCCCGGAGGTACATCCGACGGTGGCCGCCGCCAGGGACGTCGCCGCCAGCGCCGCGCCGACCCGTCTGGTGTCGAGCAGTCGTTTCATGGTCGTCTTCTTTCTCGTCATTGAGGGTGGGGTGGTGCGATCTAGATCCGGTAGCCCTGTTTGAGTGCCGAGGTGTCGACCTGGGCGGCTTCGGTGTTGAGGAACACCCGGCCGAGCGCGAGGATCAGCGCCCGGTCGGCGACCGCCAGTGCTGCGGTGGCGTTCTGCTCGGCCAGCAGCACACTGAGGTTGCGCTCCTTGTGGATCCGCTGGATGGTGGTCAACAGCTGGTCGACGTATTTGGGCGACAGGCCCGCCGTCGGCTCGTCGAGCAGGAGCAGCTTGGGATCCTGCATGAGGGCCCGCCCCACCGCCACCATCTGCGCTTCGCCGCCGGACAGCGTGCCCGCGGCTTGATCGAACCTGTCCGACACCGCCGGGAACAGCTCGAAGATCTCCTCGAGTCGCTCACTGCGCGAGCGCTTTCCGATCATCCCGCCGATGGTCAGGTTCTCGGCCACCGTGAGGTCTGGAAAGATGTTGGCTTCCTGGGGGACATAGGCCATGCCCATGGCTGCGAAGCGATGCGGCGGCACGGTGGTGACGTCGGTCCCGTCGAACACCATCGCGCCGCCGTTGAGGGGCAGCAGACGCGAGATGGTCTTCATCAGCGTGCTCTTGCCCGCCCCGTTGGCACCGAGGACCGCAAAGATCTCGTTGCCGACGGTGAACGAGACGTGGTGCAGCACCTCGACTTCGCCATAGCCGCTGCGGATGTCCGTGCACTCAAGCATGCGTACCTCCCAGGTACTTCTCGGCCAGCATGTCGTTGGCCCGGACCTCTTCCGGCGTGCCTTGGAGCACCACGTGCCCCTCGGCCATGAAGTGGACGTACGAGCAGCTACCCCAGATCAGATCGAGGTCGTGTTCGATGATGAGCAAGGAGAATTCACCGTCGGCAGTCTTGCGCCGCATCAGTTCCATCACCCGATCGGTGTCCTCCTGCGGCAACCCGGCGGTGGGCTCGTCCAGCAGCAGGAACGCCGGCCGCAACAGCAGGCAGCGCACGATGTCGAGCAGCTTCTTCTCACCGGCGGAGCCGGCGTGGCCGTCGGGATCGGCGAAATCGAAGTAACCCAGGTACTCGTCGATCGACGCCTGCGCCTCGCGCCGGAAGGCCCGCTCCCCGAACAACCGGAAGAATTTCTCCCGACTCGACGATGCCAGCGCCAGCAGCAGAGACTCCCGGATGGTCAGGCTGTCGAAATCCTGGATCACCTGATTGCTCTTGACCACGCCGGCACGCGCGATAGCGTCCTGCGTCATCCGGGCCAGATCCCGTTCGCCACTCCCATCACCGGCGCGGTGGTAGACGATGCGCCCCTCCGAGGCCGGAACAGCCTGTGTCACAAGCTTCATCAGGGTGGTCTTGCCGGCGCCGTTGGGACCGATCAGACCTTCGATCGGGTGGGCCCCCAGCGCCAGGTCGGCGACGTCGACGACGGTGCGTCCGCCGTATTTCTTGCGGACACCGTGCAGGTGCAGGACCGGCTTCCGTTCGGCGGGAACGGTGGTGGGCGTCATCTCGGACTCCTCCGAAGTGGGAGCGGGGACGTGTTCGGTCATGCGGCCACCTCGGCGGGAGGACGTCCGGTGCTGCGCCGCCGCGCCCCCAGCAGTCCTGCAGGGCGGAACATGATGACCAGGATGAGCACTAGGCCGAAGAGCATCAGCTTCATGTCCGGCAGCAGGTGCGCGTACTCACGGGGCAGCGCGACGTACTGCTCCACGATGATGTCGAACAACCCGAAGGTGAGGACGGCGCCGACGACGATGCCGAGAACCTGTTTGCGGCCACCGAGGATCAGGGCGATCCAGATGACGAAAGTGGCGTCGGCGGTGAGCAGTCGAGGTACCAGGAACTGGTTCACCGAGGCCTCCAGCCCACCGATCAGTCCCATCGCGGCGCGGGTGACGGCGAAGAAGATCACCTTGTGGCCGAAGGTGGACTTACCCAGGCTCCGGCTCAGCGGTTCGTTGTCCTGGATGCTGAGCATGAGCCGGCCGTACGGCGTGCGACCGACCTGCCAGGCGTACCAGAGCAGACCGGCAGCCACCAGGACCAGCACCACGAGGTAGGTCATCTGCGTGAGGTCGTAGTCACCGAGATCGAACGGGAACGGCACCGTGCCCAGACCCACCACACCACCGGTGAGCGCGGATTCCGTGGTGACCAGGTAGTAGACGATGGTCGCGAAGGCCAGCGTGGCGACCAGCACCGCCTCGCTGTCGAGGTCGAGGATGAACCACCCCAGCACCGCGGCCACCAGGCCGGTGACGATGGAGGCGACCACCAGTGCCACACCGAAATTGAAGCCATGGTTGACCACCAGGATGGCGGTCAGGTACATGCCGAGGCCGGAGAAGCCGACCACACCGAAGTTGACGATGCCGGTGCGCCCGAACTGCAGGTGCAGCAGCGCGCCGAGGGAGATGATCACGGCCATCGTGGAGAGCGGAAAGATCAAGGCATCCATGGTTGTCAGCTCCTTCCCGCCAGCGCCAGCAGCGAACGGCGGGAGCCCCCGCCGCTCCGGGTGGCCTTGAGGCGCAACACGACTATGAACAGGGCGAGCAGCAGCACCTGGGCGTACAGCGGCTGTGTGAGCCAGGTCAGGAAGCTGACCGCAACGCCGGCCGCGGCGCCGGCGATCAGGGCCCCGCGCACGTTGCCGATACCGCCCACGATCGCGACCATGACGATGATGAGGATGAGGTTCCACCCGATCTGGTAGTCCACAAAGGCGAAGACACCAAGGAAGATCCCGGCCAAGCCGCCGGCGACCCCGGCGATGAACCACACCAGGATCGACGCTTTCGTGGGATCGATCCCACTGGCCACGGCCAGGTCCCGGTTGCTGGCCAGGGCGCGCATCATCTGTCCGTACTTCGAGCGGTAGGTCATCAGGTAGGCCACGGTCACCATGACCACCACCAGCACCAGCGCCCAGATCTGCACGCTTGTCACACCGGTGCCCAGGATTGACAGATAGGTCTGCTCGCCGAGGTCGAACAGGTAGGTCTCCACGCCGAAGACCACCCGCAGCAAGTGTCGCAACAGGAAGGACACTCCGACCGAGAGCACGATCATCTCGACCACGCCCACTCCCCGGTTGAGGGCGGGCCGGTAGACCAACAGGTAGGTCGCGACGCTGAGCAGCCCTGCCGCGATGGCCGCGGGGATGATCGCGAGGTAAAAACCGAGGCCCAGCACTTGATTGAAGAACACCGCGAAATAGGCGCCCGAGGTGATGGTTTCGGCGAAGGCGACATTGATGAAACCGTTGAGGTAGTAGATCAGCGTAAAACCGATCGCAGCCAGCACCAGCGGCGCCGCCTCGATCAGACCGATGAGAACCAGATCGATCACGGCATCTCACCCGCGATCCGGACGGCTGTCCGCTCAGCCGGCCGCATCCGGACACGGCAGTGCGCGGGTGCCCACTGTCCCATTCTGAACCACGTCATCCACATCTCCTCGATAACCGTTAATCGATAATCTGTAGACGTTAGTGAGGGCCGTCACAGACGTCAACCCTCAGCGATCCGACGCACACCGCCCGGCGACGCCACGGGTGCAGAACTCACACCCCTGTCAGCTGAGAACAATCGGCCGCCCCCTCGCCGGCCCCGGGGTTTCTGTCCCCCGGTGATTTCGCCCGGACCGCCGAATGGGCCCTGACCGCAGCGCCGCGCCCGGGCGTCGCCGGCGCCCCTGCGGCAGCGGCCGGACGCCGCACGCTGGTGGTGACCGAAAGCGTTCAGGCACAACAGAAACTGTGTCCCATTATGAGGGGACGGGCATGGGTGACGTCGCGGATGGCACAAAGATGTTGCTCGAACAGACCTCCCTCCGACGTGCGCGGCGCTAGGTTGACAGAGTGCGTTGGGGCGCCCGGGAGAGCGTGTGCATTTGTCGACGGCTGCGCGAAGCATCCGGCCGCAGCTTGGGCCCAGCAGTTACCCCGGTCTCTATTGACCCACGCTGTGAGCCGCCCTACCATCAACGATTATCGATTACCGAATGTTCTCACTGTTGAGAAAGGTCAGGTATGCCCCGCTACCACGCGCCGGCGACCATCGCTGAGGTGGTGCAGCTGCTCGGTGAGCACGGCGCGGACGCCCGCCTACTGGTCGGCGGCACCGATCTGCTGGTCGGCGTCCGGCACGGCACGGTCAACCCCGCGGTGGTGATCGATCTCAAAACTCCCGCCGACCTCCCCGCGCCGATCGTCATCGAGGAAAGCCGCGTCCGCATCGGACCCACTCTGACGATGGCCGCACTGACAGCCGAACCGCTGATCCGTCAGGTTTACCCGGGACTGGTCGAGGCGGCCGATCTGGTCGGCTCGGTGGCGATTCGCAACCGAGCCAGCCTCATCGGGAATGTCTGCAACGCATCGCCCGCCGCCGACACCGTGCCCGCGCTGCTCCTTTACGACCCGACGGTCACCGTGCAGGGCCCCAACGGTGAGCGCACCGTCGCCTTGCGCGACTTCTACCTCGGGCCCCGGTTGACCCGCTGCGGCCCGGACGAACTGGTGGTGCGACTCGACCTGCCCCGACCGCAGACCGTCTCCGGCAGTGCGTTCCAACGGTTGACCCGGCGACGAGGAGTCGACCTGGCCAGCGTCAGCGTCGCCGCAGCGGTCGACCCCGACGGCATTGTGCGGCTCGGCATGGGCGCCGTGGGGCCTACTCCCCTGCTGAGCGAGGCGCCCGGCCTCCGGCTTGTCGACGGCACGGTCACCGACAGCCACCTGGAACAGCTGGTCGGCCCGGCCACCCCGATCTCCGATGTCCGCGCCGAGGGGGATTACCGCGCCGCCACGCTGCGGGCGCTTGCCCGCCGCGCCATATTGACCGCCGCACACCGCCGAACCCGCAGGGAGGCATCGTGACCCAGAGATCCACTGACGTCGATCTGCGTGAGACGCAGATGACGGTCAACGGGACCCCCATCAGCGTGCAGGCACCCGGGCACCGCACACTGCTCGACGCACTCCGTGACGACATCGGCCTGACCGGTACCAAGAGTTGCTGCGCCGAAGGCGAATGCGGCGCCTGCACCGTGCTGGTCGACGGACAGGCGGTGAACTCGTGCCTGATGCTGTGCGCCGAAGCGGGTGGATGCGACATCACGACAATCGAGGGCCTCGGCCGCGGCGGCCTGAGCGATTTGCAGCAGGAGTTCCTCAATGCCGGCGCAGTGCAGTGTGGGTTCTGTATTCCCGGTCAGGTGATGTCGGCGGAGTACCTGCTGCGGACCAACCCGGACCCTTCGGCCACCGAGATCCGAGAGTCGATGTCGGGCAACCTATGTCGGTGCGCGGGTTACCAACGCATCGTGGCCGCGGTGCAGGCCACCGCCCGTCGCAGGAGCAGCAATCATGACTAGCACCGCCGATCGTCTGGACGACGTCGCGGTCGATCACGGCCGGTCCGACCTCGGCGACGTGGGGCAGTCCGTCCTGCGCTACGGGGGCCAGGACCGGGTATCCGGGGCCCAGAAGTTTCTCAGCGACCTGCGTTTCCCTGGCGCAGCCCACGTTGTGTTGGTCACCCTGCCGGTGGGATGTGCGGAGATCCTGGCGGTCCACACCGACGCTGCCCGGCGGTTGCCCGGTGTCGTCGACATCGTGAGCGCCGCCGATCTACCCCAACCGGTTCCCCGGTTCGGGGTGTCCCACAAGGACCGGCCGGTGCTCGCAACCGGATCGACGACCTACCACGGCGAAGCCGTGGCTGCGGTGATCGCAGACTCCGTGGACCAGGCCAGAGCAGCGGCGGCGGCCGTGGAGATCGAATACCGCGAGACCACAGGTGTTTACGACCTCGACGCCGCACTGGCGCCCGGCGCCCCGGTGGTACGGCAGGCCACCCTCGACGATGGGGACGACGCCACCAACGTGCTGGAGTCCGCTGCCTACTCATGGGGGGATCTGGACGCGGAGACCGCGCGCGCCGACGTCGTGGTGGAGAACGTCTACCGCTTCCCCATGGTCACCCACTTCCCCATCGAACCGGGCGGAGCGGTGGCGGTACCGACCGCCGACGGCGGCCTCGACATCTACTCCCCCGTCCAGCACCCCTATCTTCTGCAGCGCACCCTGGCCTCGGTGTGGGACCTGCCGCTGAGCAAGGTCCGGGTACTCGCACCCGATCCGGGAGGCGCGTTCGGCGGTAAGCAGAACCCCAAGCACGAGCCCCTCATCGCGTTCCTCGCCATGCGCACCGGCCGCACCTGCCGTCTGGTGCTCTCGCTGGAGGAGACCTTCCAGTCGATGCGCCGCGCCGGGGCCCGCATCACCGCGCGCACCGGGTTCACCCGGGACGGACGGTTGACCTTCCATGTGATGGACTGCGACTTCCTGATCGGCGCCTACGCCGACGTCGCGCCCCGCGTGATGGCCAAGGGCAGCTACGTGGGGGCCGGCCCGTACCGCATTCCGGCCGTGCGGGTGGACGCCCGCGCGGTACAGACCAACACCACTCCCAGCACGGCGTTTCGCGGTTTCGGCGCACCCCAGGTGGCCTGGGCCACCGAGTCGCAGCTCAACGCCGCCGCGACGCAGCTCGGCATCGACGCCCTGGAGATCCGTCGGCGCAATCTGGTCACCCAGGGCGAACCCTTCGTCCGCGGGGCCTTCCAGGCCGTCTCGGACGGCAACTGGCACGAATGCCTGGAGAAGGCGGCCGAGTTGATCGACTGGAACCGGCCGCGGCCCGCGGGCACCGGAGTGGGAATCGCCGTGGGCATCAAACCCGGTGCCACCACCGGACTCTCGCAGAGCTTGGTGCGGTTCTTGTTCGACGGCAGCGTCATCGCTTACGCGGGCACCAGCGACATGGGCCAGGGTGCGCGCACCCTGTGGCAGCAGATCGTCTCCTACGAGTTGGGCGCCGACCGTGATGCCGTGCACGTCGTCAGCGGGGACACCGCCGCCGTGCCGTTCGACCTGCAGACCTCCGCCAGCCGCTCCACGGTCTTCATGGGCAATGCCGTGCTCGACGCCTGCCGCGACATCCGCCGCCGCGTTCTGGACCTGTATGCGGAGTCCACCGGTATCCCGGCCGAGCAGCTCGCCGAGGAGCCCGGCTTCCTGATCACCCCGGCCGGCCGGTTGCCGCTGGCCGAGGCCGCCCAGGCCGCCCTGGGCTCGCTGCGTGGGGAGTTCATCGGCCAGGGCACCTGCCGCCTGCGGGGCGTCAAGGGGCACCCCCTCGGCGGCGACGCCGCGTTCTACGAGTTCAACTGCACCGCAATCGAAACCGAGGTGGACTTCGAGACCGGCGAACTGTTGCTGACCAAGCACGTCACCGTCAGCGACGTCGGCACCGAACTGAACCCGCTCCAGGTCACCTCGCAGGACGAAGGAGCGGCCATCATGGGACTGGGCCACAGCCAGATGGAACAGCTCCTGGTCGACGACCATGGCCGCATTCGCAACCTGGGCGCCCTCGACTACCGGATCCCGACATTCAACGATGTCCCGCTCGAGTTCGTCACGGGCGCAGTGGAGAACCACGACGGCCCGGGTCCCTACGGAGCCAAGGGCATCAGCGAAGGTGCGCTGCTGTGCACCGCGGGCGCCCTGGGTGGAGCTGTCGCCCAGGCGATCGGCGCCCAGATCACCGAGTTACCGCTGACCCCGGAACGGGTCTGGCGGGAGATCCACCGCTCCACGTCCGGCCTGTAACCGCCCACAACCGAACACACCCTGCGCCGCCGATCCGGGCGGTGCGGCGATGACACACACACCGACGCACCACCCCACCGATGAGGAGAATGGACATGACCCGCAAACCCGTTGTCTGCCTGGCCGGAACACTGGACACCAAGGGCGTCGAGTACGCCTTCGTCCGCGACAGCCTGCTCGCCACCGGCGTCGACGTGCTGGTGATCGACTGCGGGGTGCTGGGCGACCCGCACTTCGAGCCCAGCATCCCCGCGAGCGAGGTCGCCGCTGCAGCAGGCGTCGAGGTCGACGAGTTCCGTAGGGGTGTCGAGGGCACGGGCGGCCGGGTACTGGCCGTCACGAAGATGGGCGAAGGCCTGGCCCGGGTGCTGCAGCGCCTGGCCGATGGCGGCAAGATCGACGCGGTGATGGGTCTCGGCGGAACCGGCGGCACCGACCTGCTCAGCGGCGCCTTTCGCGAACTCGGCATCGGCTTTCCCAAACTCATCGTCTCGACCATGGCCTCGAACAACACCCGCCCCTACGTGGGTTTCTCCGACATGCACATGGCCAACGCCGTCACCGACATCGCCGGGCTGAACACCATCTCCAAGCAGGTACTGGGCAACGCGGCACGCGCAGTGGCCGGAATGGCCAAGGGCTACAGCCTCACCCAGCGTGACAGCCAGGAGAGCAAGCCGCTGATCGCGATCTCGATGTTCGGTGTCACCACCCCGGGCGTGATGCGTATCCGCGAGCAACTGGAGGAGAACGGCTTCGAGGTGGTGACCTTCCACGCGGTGGGCGAGGGTGCCGGCATGGAGCACCTCATCGACAAAGGGGTGATCAGCGGCGTCATCGACTTCACCCTGGCGGAGCTGCTCAACCATTGGAACAAGGGCATTTTCGACCCCGGGGTGGAACGGCTCTCGGCGGCCACCCGCACCACCGTGCCGCTGGTCGTGGTCCCGGGCGCGGTGGAGTGCTTCAACTTCGGCGCCGTCGACACCATTCCCGCCGAATTCAACACCGTCGAGCGCAACGTGTTGATCCACAATCCCAACATCACCTCACTGCTGGCCACCCAGGATGAGTTGCGGCGCCTCGGCGAGTACGTCGCCGATCACGTCAACCGCGCACCCGGTCCCAAGGCCGTCGCGCTGCCGCTAAGTGGACTCGACAACTACTTCAAAGAGGGCAGCCAGTGGCACGGAGTCGATGTCACGGCCCTGTTCGAGTCGATCCGTACCCATCTCGACGACGACATCGAGCTGGTCGAGATGGACAACAACATCAACGACGAGGTCTTCGCCGACGCGGTCTACGAATTGTTCATGCAGCGCTGGAGGCAGCACGCCGCCGCAACGGAAACCGTCGGCAGCAGCGCCTGACACCGTCGCAGATCTACAGAGAGGAACACATGGAGGACTCGGTACAGGTGCGTCTGGTGCTTCTGCGCCACGGCCAGGTGGCGTCACACCGCGGGGATGTGCCGCTCACCGAGGCAGGCGTCGACCAAGCAGTCGCGGCCGGCCGGTGGTTCGGCGAAAACAATTGGCGGCTGGCTGCTTTCATGCACGGAGGGACCACGAGGGCCCGCACCACCGCCGAACACTTCAAGGCCGGGTACGACACGGCGACCGACGCCGGGGTGACCGCCGAGATCGAGAACAACACCGCTCTGCGCAATCCGGATCTCTACCTCGGCGGTTTCCGGGTGAACATGGTCAGCTCGGCGCAGGACTTCGCCGACCAGGTTCCGCCCCTGGGCCCGGAGGAGGTGCAGGCATCACCCTGGTACCGCGAGTTCTTGACCGCCAAGGACCGGGTGGGCTTCTGGGCCGCTCATGCGCATCCACCCGGCGAAACGGCGCGCAGCGTCGGACGGCGGATCGAAGCGTTCACCCGCAGCCTCGCCGACGTCCCCGTGTGGGACGGCGGGGTGGTCCTCGGCACCACCCATTCACCCGTGCTGCGCTCGGTGGCGCTGACTTTCCTCGGCGACGAACCCGGGGAGCCGTCCTTCCTGCACGGGTACAGCCTGAGCCTGATGCGCTCGGGTGCGTTGCACGTGGCGAAGATCGAACCCGACATCGACACCGCCGTGATGACGAACTGACCCCTTCCACGCCCTACCGAAAGGCTCATCATGGCCACCGCCATCGTGACGTGCGCGCCCACCGGCGCCATCCACACCCCCTCCATGTCGCCCTACCTTCCCGTCACCCCCGACGAGATCGCGCACGCGGCACTCGCCGCCGCCGAGGCGGGTGCGGCGATCGTGCACCTGCACGTGCGCGACCCGCACGACGGCCACCCGGTCCAAGACGTCGGGTTGTTCAAAGAGCTGCTGTCCGCCATCACCCAGAGCTCCGATGTCGTCATCAATCTGACGACGGGCGGCAGTCCACACATGACCGTTGACGAACGTGTCCGTCCGGCGGTGGAACTCGCGCCCGAACTGGCGTCGCTGAACATGGGCACGATGAACTTCGGGCTGTTCCCGATGCTGGGGCGTTTCACCGATCTCGAGCACGACTGGGAACGCGCTCATCTGGGCAACAAGGACCTCGTCTTCAAGAACACCTTCGCCGATATCGAGCGCATCCTGAAAACCTGCGGTGATCAGGGCACCCGGTTCGAGTTCGAGTGCTACGACACGTCTCACCTCTACAACCTGGCGCATTTTTTGGATCGCGGCCTGGTGCAGGCCCCGTTGTTCATCCAGACCGTGGGCGGGCTCCTCGGTGGCATCGGCGCCGATCCCGAGGACCTCATGCACATGCGGCGCACTGCAATGCGCTTGTTCGGCGACGACTGGGAGTGGTCGGTGCTGGGAGCCGGCGCGGCGCAGATCCGGACCGCCGCCGTCGCGCTGGCCATGGGAGGAAACGCCCGGGTCGGTCTCGAGGACTCGTTGTGGGACGGACCGGGTACGCTCGCACGATCAAGCAGCGACCAGGTCAACCGCGTCACCATGATCGCGCAGGCACTGCACCGTGAGCTGGCCACCCCTGCCGAGGCCCGGCAACGCCTTCACCTGCGCGGCAGTTCGTCCTGATGTCACACGACCGCGGCGTGGGCGGATCGTGAGAGACTGAAACGTATCGCGCAACCCGGTGGAGAAAAGAACATGACAACAAGTGAGACGGCTCCCGCCGTCGGCGGCGAACTTCTCTCCACCGGAGTCAAGCGCCTGCTCCTGGATCGCATCATGTCCGGCTACTACAAGCCGGGCGAGCGCATCGTCGAGCTCCGGCTGGCCAAGGAACAGGGCATCAGCCAGTCACCCATCCGGGAAGCGCTGCGCGATCTCGCCGCGATCGGGCTCATCGAGATGCACTCCCGGCGCGGGGCCAGCGTCCGAGTCCCGACCGGGGCCGAACTCGGCGACGTCAGCCTGGTGCGTTCGGAGATCGACGCCTTGGCCGCCCGGATTGCGACACCGATCCTGTCGGACAAGACGCTCGAGGAGCTCCAGGCCGCGTACGACGAGATGGTCCGCTGCCGCGCCGCCGGCGATATCCCCGGTTTGACTCAGGCCGACGCCCGGTTCCATCGCCTCATCGCGCTGGCATCCGGCAACAAGGCCATCGAGCGGGTCTTCGACCAGCTCGAGCCGTTCGCCCGCACGTTCATCACGCTGACGATGCCCGACATCGACGTCGACGTGATCATGCAGGAGCACCTGGGTATTCTCGCCGCGCTGCGGGACCGCAACGCAGATCTGGCCGCCACCCGTGCGCGCGCGCACCAGTTGGGTGTCAGTGAGATCTTCCGGCGCTTCGACCCGGCGTCACGAATTCATCAGCAGCACAATCCGATCGACTCCTGAGCCAGTCCTGGGCCAGCCGCGCCGCCACGGTTTCCAGCAGGCGCGGCGCCTCGCTCATGCACACCCGCGGGTCGGGTTCGACGTCGGTCAGCGCATAGGCGGCGTCGATCCCGGTCGCCCGTAGCTGCCCATCGGAGAGCACGCAGCGCCCGCTCAACGCCACCACCCGCCGCGCTCGGCGGGCGGCGACAGCGGCGAGGGTCGCAGGCCCCTTACCACGCAGGGACTGCGAATCCAGTGACCCCTCACCGACGATGACGAGTTCAGCATCTTCGAGATGCTCCCCTAGGCCCGAAAGCTCCAGGCACATTTCGAATCCGGACGTGATCCGCCCGCCCAGCACCGCAACCCCGCCGAACGCGGTTCCGCCGGCGGCGCCGCAGCCGGCAAGGCCGCGAAAATCACGTCCCGTCACCGCGGCCACCACGTCTGCCCACCGGCGTAGCCCCCGTTCGAGTGCGGCGACCGTCGCCGGACTCTGCGCACCTTTCTGCGGCCCGTACACGGCGGCAGCGCCGTCAGGGCCCTGCAGAGGGTTGTCGACGTCGCACGCCAACACCAGGTCGACGGTCTGCAGCCGCGGGTCGAGGTCCGCGAGGTCCAGCACTGCCAGCTCCGCCAGCGCGCCACCGCCGCGGGCCAGCGGTCCTCCCCGCGAATCCAGAAGCCGACCACCGAGTGCGGTGACCATGCCGGCCCCGCCGTCGGTGGTGGCACTTCCCCCGAGCCCCAACACAATTCGATCGGCACCTCGATCAAGTGCGTGGGTCACCAGCAGCCCGACCCCGTAGGTGGAAGTGGACGCGGCAGTCAAGTCATCGGGGCGCTCGATCAAACCCAGCCCGGCCGCGGCGGCCAGCTCGATCACCGCGGTGCGGCCGGACCGGGCATACCGCGCCGTCGTGGTCACACCGCCCAGGGGACCGACCACCTTGGCGTCCACCGCCGTGAATCCCGAACGCAGCGCGACGTCCACCGTGCCATCACCACCATCGGCGATCGGGCACTCGATGACGGTGGCGCCAGGCGCGTGCCGACGTACGGTCTGTGCGACGATGCCGGCCACTTCCGTTGCGGTGAGCGAGCCTTTGAACTTGTCCGGGGCGACAACGACCCGAAGGCCCGCCGTGTCGCCGTCCGGGGTCACTCCAGATCCATGTCGATCAGGACCTTCATGGCGCCGTCGGTCCGGTTGGCGGTCACCTCCAGGGCGGTCCCGAATTCACTGAGAGGGTAACGGTGGGTGACCAATTCACCGGCGCGAACGCGCCCGTCCGCCATCAGGTCCAGGATGGAGCTCATCTCCCCCGCCACCGCGCGGGCCCCGACCAGTTCCAGCTCATCGAGAACCAGGGGCGCCAGATCCAGGGACATCTCCTTGGTCGGAATGCCCACGGTGGAGCAACGGCCACCGCGGGCGAGCATCGACAGTGCCAGCGGGATCGACTGGGGAGTGCCTGCTGCGTCCACCACCACATCCGCGCCGAGGGGGACCATCGATCTCAGGGCCGCCACGGGATCATCGAGGGTGGTGTCGAGCGTCTCGAAGCCCAGCTTCGCCGCGATGTCCAGACGCGCGCCGCGGGCGGCGACGATGACGCGGGAAGCCCCCAGTGCGCGGGCGCAGTCAGCGGCCAGCACACCGACAGGTCCGGCGCCGACGACCACGACGGCATGGCCTTCAGTGACCTGGCCGCGGTTGGTGGCGTGCAGGGCGATGGAACCCGGATCCGCCACCGCGGCCTGGTCGTAGTCCAGGCCGTCCGGAACCTTGAACACGCTGCGGATGTTGTGCACCACGTAGTCGGCGAAGCTGCCCTGGGAGGTGTGCCCGTAGTGGTCGTGCCAGCGGGGGTTGCCGTAGCTCAGGCACAGGTTGTAGCGGCCTTTGATGCAGTTGCGGCAGTAGCTGCACGGCGAGTGCGACGAGCCCGCCACCCGGTCCCCGACGGCGAAGCCGAAGTCGCCGGAACCCTCGCCCAGCGCCACGATCTCACCGGTCCACTCGTGCCCCGGGATGAACGGGTGGTAGGCCGGCCACATCGGGTAGTCGCCCTGGATCATGTGCACGTCGGTGCCGCAGATGCCGACCCGGCGCACCTTGCAGAGGACCTCGTTGGGCCCGGGGGACGGATCAGCGACGTCCTCGATGGAGAACTCGTTGGGCGCAGTCAGGACAAGAGCCTTCATGACAACATCTCGCTTTCGGTTTCAGTCAGACGATGGCGACCGGGTCGAGCATGGAGCCCGTTGCACCCTTGATCTTCAGCGGCAGGGCAATGAACAGGAACTCGTAAACACGTTCCCGGGCAATCTCTTCCAGATAGATGCCTTCGAACAGGTAGATGGCGTTCTCGATCAGCAGCAGGGTGTGTACAGGCTGCGGATTGGCGGGGTGACCAGGGTCGGGTGCCGGTTGCACCTCGAAGGTCTCGGTGTCACTGCCTGCTGCCACCACCCCACATTCGAGCAGCCACCGGGCCGCACTGATGTCGGGGCCTGCGGTGCGGTGGCGCGCCAATCCGTCGCTGTCGGGCCATTGACTCAGGTACCCGCTGCGGATCAGGACGACATCGCCGGGCCGGACCGAGACGCCCTGGTGTTCGGCCACCGCCTGTAGTTCCGCGGCGCCGACGGCCGTACCGGCGTCCAGGGCCTGCACCCCCCGATATCCGGGAACGTCGAGCAGGACACCCCGGGTGATGAACGGCGGCAACTTCTCGCCGTCGCCGCGGGTGGGCCCGCCGTCGCCCAGGTGTTCGCCGGCGTTTCCGCAATACCAGTGGTCATCGGACCCGATCGTCATGTGCGCCAGTGCGTCGACGTGGGCGCCGGAATGTGATGTGCCGCTGACCAGCTCGGCCATGTAACCGAGGTTGACCTCGTTGCCGGGCCCCCACGGCTGCTTACCGTCGCCCCGCAGTCCGGCCGGGGTGCGATACATCGACACCTGGAAGGGTGGGTGCGCTCCGAACAGCGGCATGCCGGTGAAGCGGGGCAGCGCCAACGAGTACACCTGACCGCGCGTGGGGAGTCCCAGAGCGGCCAGCACGGCGTCACTGCTCTGCATCGCCGCGGGGCCCAGTTCGCTCTCGCCTGTCATCACACCTCGATCGTCGCCGCCATGCCGAGCGGGCCGGCTGACACCGCTCGAACGTTGCCCAGACCCTAGCATCGATAATCGATAAAAACTAGAATTCCAATCCTGGCTGGTCTGAGCATGTCCGATCCCCCTGCGACCGGCACGTACCACGTATTCCCGGCAATCAGAAGTGCTGCCAATCAGTCAATTACGGTTATGCCTACCTGAGCGCTCCGCGCTGCTGCCGGACCGAGCGGGCGCCGGGTCATCGCGATCGTCGACGGGCCCGAGCCGCCCAAGGCCGCCCTGAACATCGATAATCGTTGAATATTGTGTATTTCTCCAGGAGGCCCCCGTGCAGATCCAATTCGACGAACACGTCCCCAACGTCCATCCGACAAGCTGGATCGCCGATACAGCATCGGTGATCGGACAGGTGACGCTGGCTGAGCGTGTCGGAGTGTTCTACGGCGCGGTGCTGCGCGGCGACACCGGCGCCATCACCGTCGGCGCAGGGACGAATCTGCAGGACTGTTGTGTGGTGCATGCCGATCCGGGACTCGACGTCACCATCGGCGAGTCGGTGACCGTAGGCCACTCTGCCGTTCTGCACGGCTGCACCATCGGCTCCGCCGTCCTGGTCGGTATGGGTGCGGTGGTGCTCAACGGCGCGTCGGTCGGTGACGGTAGCCTCATCGCCGCCAAGGCACTGGTACCCGAGGGGGCCCTGATCCCGGCGCACTCCCTCGTGGTGGGTGTGCCTGCCACCGTGCGCCGGACACTGACCGCCGAGGAACGCGCCGCGGCCGTGGCCAACGCCCGACGCTATGAGGCCCTGGCGGCACGTCATGCGCGCGCGGTGTCCCGCACCGGCAGATCCGCGTCCGCCTAGTCCGCGGTCTGCGCCAGCGCCGCCAGCAGCAACGCCTCCGCCGTCGCCGCCTTCTGCAGCACGCCGAGATGCAGGCTCTCGTTGATGCTGTGCGCCTGCGTGTTCGGGTCCTCGACACCGGTCACGAGGATGGTGGCATCGGGAAACGCAGCGGCGAACTCGGCGATGAACGGAATGGATCCACCCACGCCGGCGTCCACGGCATCGGCACCCCACGCCTGCTTGAACGCCGTCCGCGCCGCGTCGTAGACGGGGCCGCTGGCGTCGATGGCATACGGCTGGCCGACGTCGCCGGGCGTGACCGTCACCTTCGCGCCCCACGGCGCATGGTCCTCGAGATGCGCCCGCAGCAGATCCAGGTGTGCGGCTGCATCTCCCCCGGGTGCCACCCTCATGCTCACCTTGGCCCGGGCCTTGGGGATCAACGTATTCGACGACGCCGCAATGGAGGTGGTGTCGATTCCGATGACGGTGATGGCCGGCTTGGCCCACAACCGCTGTGGCACCGATCCATCGCCGATCTCACGCACCCCGTCGAGGATGCCGGTGTCGGCGCGCACCCGCTCCGGGGTGTAGTCCACGTCGGTGGCCGTGCCCTGATGCAGACCCCGCACCGCGACGTTGCCGTCGTCGTCGTGCAGGCTGGCCAGCAGGCGCACCAACGCCGAGATGGCGTCGGGCACCACGCCTCCCCACATCCCCGAATGCAGTCCGTGGTCCAGGGTTTCGACCTCGACCACGCAGTCGGCCAGACCGCGCAGCGACACCGTGAGCGACGGGATCTCGCTACTCCAGTTGTCGGAGTCGGCGATGATGATGACGTCCGCGGCCAGCAGGTCCTGGTGCTCGGCCAGCAGCGCGCTCAGCGACGGTGACCCCGATTCCTCTTCGCCTTCGACGAACACCGTGACCCCGACGGGCGGAGAGCCGTCGAATGCGCGCAGCGCCGCCAGATGCGTGGCGATGCCCGCCTTGTCGTCGGCGGTGCCGCGCCCGTAGAGCCTGCCGTCGCGTTCCTCCGGCTCGAACGGCGGCGAATGCCACTGTGCAGGATCACCTTCGGGCTGCACGTCGTGATGGGCGTACAACAGCACCGTGGGTGCGCCCGCCGGCGCGGGATGACGGGCGATGACGGCAGGCGCGCCGCCTTCGCTGACGATGCGGACGTCGCCGAATCCGACACCGGTGAAGAGATCGGCGACCGTCTGCGCGCTGCGGTGCACCTCATCGCGACGGGCCGGGTCGGCCCATACGGACTGGATCCGCACCAGGTCCTCGAGGTCCCGGCGGACCGACGGCAGCACTTCGGCAACGCGTGCGACGAGATCAGTCATGAGGCCAACCCTAGACCCCGCGAGCAGACGCGAACTCGGGTGATTCGGTCACGAATCACCCGAGTTCGCGTCTGCTCGGCCTAGGGGGTCTCGAGGATGGCGACCGCCGCCGCGGTGTCACCCTCATGCGTCAGCGACACGTGGATGGTGACATCGGCCAGATGCTCGGCGATGGAACCGGTGAGCCGCACCTTGGGCCTGCCCCACATATCGGTCACCACCTCGATGTCGCGGTGGATGGCCTCCGGGAGCACCGGTCGCTGAGAGAACCGCGATCCGGACCAGGCTTTGATCACGGCCTCCTTCGCCGCCCAGCGGGCCGCCAGGTGCCGCGCCGCCACCGAACTCTTGTCGGCGGCGTCGCGGCGTTCCCCCGGCGTGAACGTCTCGGCGAACATCGTGCCCGGTTGGTCGACCTGCTCGGCGAACTCCGGAATGGACACCACATCGATACCGACTCCGACTATCGCCACGCGCGCAACCCTATCCGATGCCGCACATCACCTGATGTAGATGTCGTCGTCACCCAGGCGCGACGCCGGGTTCAGCAGCATCGCGGCTTCCTGAGGCTTCTCCGGCGTGTCGTGATCGAAGCGACGATCGGCGGGACGCTCGTACATCGGGCGACCGCCGGCGATGGCCGACGCCAACCGGCGCTTGCCGGCCAGGGTGCGCTCCTGCGCCTGGGCGAGGTAGGTCTCCCGCTCCTCGTCGGTGAGCGTCGCCAGGAACGCCGCCGGGTGCACCAGCGCGATCAGACCCGACACGTGTCCGAACCCGAGGCTGGTCACCAGACCGGCCTTGAGCGGGAACTTCTCCCCCAGGTGCAGGGCCTCCCGCGGCCACACGAAGTGTCCGGAGGTGGCCAGCTCGTCGTCGACACAATCCAGGCTGCGGTTCGGCGGGATCACGCCGTCGCGCAGGACCTGGCACAGGCCCATCATCTGGAACACCGCGGCACCGCCCTTGGCGTGGCCGGTCAGCGTCTTCTGGCTGACGATGAACAGCGGCGCTCCGTCGGAACGGCCCATCGAGTCCGCGAGCCGCTCGTGCAGCTCGGTCTCGTTGGGGTCGTTGGCCAGCGTCGAGGTGTCGTGCTTGTAGATCACCGAGATGTCGTCGGCACCCACCCCCAGCTTGGCCAGCGAGCGCGACAGCATCGAGTCCTTGCCACCGCGACCGGCGCCCAGGGCACCGAGGCCCGGAGCCGGGATCGAGGTGTGCACGCCGTCGGCGAAGCTCTGCGCGTAACCGACCACCGCCAGCACCGGCAGCCCCATCTTCAGCGCCAGCGAACCGCGCGCCAGCAGGATGGTGCCGCCGCCCTGGGCCTCCAGGAAGCCGAGACGACGGCGGTCGTTGGCCCGGGAGAACTTCGAGTCGCTGATGCCCTTGGCGCGCATCATCTCGGTGTCGGCGGTGGCCGCCATGTCACCGAAGCCGATGATGGCTTCCAGGGTCAGGTCGTCGAAGCCGCCGGCGACCACCAGTTCGGCCTTGCCGAGCTTGATCTTGTCGACGCCCTCTTCCACCGACACCGCCGCGGTGGCACAGGCGCCCACCGGGTGGATCATCGCGCCGTAGCTGCCCACGTACGACTGGATGACGTGCGCGGCAACGACGTTCGGCAGGACTTCCTGCAGGATGTCGTTCGGCTTGTTCCGACCCAGCAGGTTGCCGTGATACATGGTCTGCATCGAGGTCATGCCGCCCATACCGGTGCCCTGCGTGCTGGCCACCAGGCTGGGGTGCACCCAGCGCATCAGCTCGGCCGGGCTGAAGCCGGCGGACAGGAACGCGTCGACGGTCGCGACGATGTTCCACAGCGCCACCCGGTCGATCGAGTTGGCCATGTCGGGCGTGATGCCCCACACCGTCGGATCCCATCCGGTGGGGATCTGAGCACCGACGGTCCGCGACAGCTTGGTCTTGCGCGGCACGCGGATCTCGGTGCCCGCCTTGCGGATCACCTGCCAGTCGGTGCTGTCCGGGACCGGGCGCACCACCGTGTGCTCGGGATCGAAGTCCACGAAGGCGCGGGCATCGGCTTCGCTGGAGACCACGAAGCTGAAGTCCTTGTCCAGGAACACCGACACCAGCAGCGGCGAGGCGTGATCCGGATCGATGGCTCCGTCATCCACGAATTCGCGGATGCCGCAACGCTCGACGACGGCATCGTGGTAGCGCTCGACCAGTTCGGTCTCGGGCACCAGGTCACCGCTGGCGGTGTCGTACCAACCCGGCTTCGGGTCGTCCTCCCACTTGATCAGTCCGGTGGTCCACGCCAACTCCAGGACGCCGGCCGCCGACAACTCGCCGTCGACCTCCATCTCGAAGCGGGTGCGCGAGGACCCGTACGGGCCCAGTTCGGCACCGCTGACGATGACCACCAGATCGGCGGGGTCGACATCCAGCGGAGCCCATTCCGGCGCAGGAGCCGGGACATGCGGCCGCGGCGGCGAGGGCAGCGCCGAGATGGTGCCGTCGAGCGAATCCTCCTCGGCAGCAGCACTGTCGGCGGACATCTCTTCCCGTGCTTTGGCGGCCAACTCGGCCATGTCGAGCTTGATGTCGCCGAGACCACCGGTCAGGTCCACCTTGATGGGCGCCGACGCCGCCGACACCTTGGCATCCGGGGTGCACAGATCCAGCAGCATCGCCGCCATCTCCCGGTTGGTGTAGGTGGTGACGCCGGCTTCCTCGACCGCACCGACGATGGCGTCGTTGTGACCCATCAGGCCGGTGCCCTTGGTCCAGCCGATCAGGGCGTGCGCGAGGCTGACCCGCTGCGCCCAGGACGTTTCGGCGCTCCAGCGGTTCACCAGTGCGTCCATGGCAGCCTTGGACTCGCCGTAGGCGCCGTCGCCACCGAACATGCCACGGTTGGGCGAGCCCGGAAGCACGACGTGCAGGCGGGAGGCGATGTCCCGCTCCGCACCGATGGCCGACAGCCCGCCGATGAGCCGTTGCACGGCCCACAGCAGCACCTTCATCTCCATCTCCGAGCGCGAGCCGGCCTCCGAGAGGTCACCGGCCACCCGCGGCGCCGCGAAGGGGAACAGCAGCGTCGGGGTCTGGGCGTCCTTGAGGTGGATCGACTGCGGCCCGAGGCTCTCGGTCTGCTCGCTGCCAACCCACGCCACCAACGCGTCGATGTCGGCGTAGCTGGCCATGTTGGCCGGCAGCACCCACAGCTTGGCGCCCCAGCGGGCGTTGTCGCGGTAGAGGTCCTTGTAGAACGCCAGCCGGCTGTCGTCGAGCTTGGAGGTGGTGGCGATGACGGTGGCACCACCGTCGAGCAGCTGCGCCACCACACCCGCGGCGATCGAGCCCTTCGAGGCACCGGTCACCACGGCGATCTCGTCGGCGTACTTGCCGGTGCCGGGGTTCTCCGCACCGGCGGCGATCCGGGCGAACAGCGAGGCGTGGATCTGCTTGCCGGACGCCAAGGCCTTGCCCTGCCACCAGGTGGCCTGGGTGGCCACCACGTGCCCGGCTCCCTCGAAACGCTCCGAGAGATGTGCCCAGTCGGCCTCGATGTCGTTCTCGTCGGTCAGCCACAGCTTGACCAGGTCCTCACGGGCGCTGGCCCACCGGTCGTCGAGCACGACGGCCTTCTTGGAGTCGAACGACGGCGCCACCAGACGCGGCCAGTCCGAACCCAATTCGGCGGTCACCAGATCGATCAGCTCGGCATCGGAGGCACCTGCAGGCGCGGTCACCGGGGCATCGAGGCCCAGCTGACCGAGGACCATGCGCGCGGCCGAAGCGAGCACACCGTCGGGTCCGGTGACCTTCTCGGCGAACTCGTTGAGCGCCGCGGAATCCACCACGCCCCCGCCGCCGGCACCGCCGGCCGACGGCAGCGACACCGGGATGCCCTTGCGGGCACCCACCGCGGCGACCGCGGCATCGATGGCCTTGTCCACGGCCGCCGCATCGGCGAGCGCACCGTCGTGCAGCCCACCGAGGGCACCACCACGGACGCTGGAACCCTCACGGGTGCCCAGGGCCACCTCGACGGTGGCGTGCTTGGCCCAGCCGGGACCCAGTTCCCAGGTCTTGGCGACGCGTTCGGCAATGTAGGCCGGACGCTTGCCGCTGGGCCCGAGCACCGTGCGCAGCTGGTCGTTGATCGCGTCGGAGAGCACCGGCCCGAACGGCTTGTAGGTACGCGCCAGCTTGGACACCTGGCCCTTGAGCGCAGCCAGATCCGCTTCGGCGGCCCCGTCGATGGCGCCGAGGTTCAGCTCCGAACCGAGGTCCACCAACAGCTGGTTGCGTCGTGAGGACGCACCGTCGGTGATGGTCTCGATGGAGTCCAGCGCCTCGATCTGATCCAGTCGCATCTTGGCCGACAACCCGATCAGCGCGACGGTGGCATCCGCCGCATCGAAGGTGATGTCGTCGGGCCGCGGTCCACCGGACGGAGCGGCCGGCGCGGCGGGGGCGGGAGCCGCTGCCGCGGGGGCACTGTCGGCGGCCGGCGCTGCCGGGGCCTCATCGGCCTCGGGCTCCGGCTCGGGATCTGTGTCGTTCGCGAACAGTACGGCGGCGTCGCGCTCGGCGTTGAGCACTTCCACCGTGCTGTGGGCGTATTCGGGCAACTTGAGGGTGTTGGTGGCCAGACCGGCAACCGTCGGCGCGTTCTTGACACCGATCTCGACGAACCGCTCCACCCCGAGGCCACCGGCGGCCTCTTCGATGAACAGCAGGTCCTGGGTCTCGATCCAGCGCACCGGGCTGGCGAACTGCCAGGCCAGCAACTCGATGACGATCTTGCGCATGAGCTCCGACGGCCGCTCGTTGCGCCAGGTGTCGTAGTCGGCCAGGATCTCGTCCAGCGGTTCGGCCGGCACCAGATCGCGGATCTCCTGGATGAAGTCGCGGTCCAGGGTGAACGGCCGCGGCACCAGGTTGGGGATGTAGCGCCCGACGATGAGCGCGGGATCGCTGTCGGCGGGCATGACCCGCTCCAACGCCCGGCGGAAGTCGTCGACACCGACCCGGAGCACCGAGCTGTGGAACGGGACGTCGATGCCGGGGACCAGGATGAACGACCGCTTGCCGCCGGAGATCTCGCGACGCCGCTCGATCTCCTCCTCGAGAGCCTCCAGGCCGCGCACCGTGCCGGCGATCGCGTACTGCGACCCCCGCAGGTTGAAGTTCACGATCTGCAGGAATTCGCCGGTGCGCTGGCTGATCTCCTCGACGAACGCGGTGACGTCGGCGTCCGGCAGGTCGATCTGCGACGGCCGGATGGCGGCCAGCCGGTAGTTGGACCGGCCCTGCGCATCACGCGGCACGATGTCGTGCATCTTGGATCCGCGGTGGAACACCACCTCCAGCAGCGCCTCGAGTTCGTACACCCCGGAGACACAGGCCAGCGCGGTGTACTCACCCACGGAGTGCCCGCAGGCGATGGCGCCTTCGACGAATGCGCCCTGCTCGCGCATCTCGGCCACCTGTGCGGCCGCCACGGTGGCCATGGCCACCTGGGTGAACTGCGTCAGATAGAGCACGCCTTCGGGGTGGTGGTAGTGCACACCGGAGGCGATCAGGCTGGTCGGGTTGTCCCGAACCACGTGCAGCACAGAGAAACCGAGGGTTTCGCGGGTGAACTTGTCGGCCTTGTCCCAGATCTTGCGGGCGGCCTTGGAGCGGGCACGCACGTCCATGCCCATGCCCTTGGACTGGATGCCCTGGCCGGGGAAGGCGTAGACGGTCTTGGGGGCGGCCAGCCGCGCGGTGGCCGACATCACCAGATCCGACCCGATGCGGGCGGCGATCTCGAGCACCTCGCCGCCGAGGTCCACACCCACGCGGTCGACGCGGAAGTCCACCTCGTCGCCGGGCTTCACCATGCCGAGGAAGCGGGCGGTCCAGCCCAGCAGCTTGGCCGGCGGTACCGGCTTGCCGTCGGTGGCGGTCACCACGTGCTGGGCGGCGGCCGAGAGCCACATGCCGTGCACGATGGGCGATTCCAGGCCGGCCAGCAGTGCGGCCGCCTGGTCGGTGTGGATCGGGTTGTGGTCACCGGAGACCACGGCGAACGGACGCATGTCCACCGGCGCGGTCAAGGTGATGTCACGACGGCGACGACGCGGGGTGTCGGTCTCGTTGTCCGACACCGCACCACCGGCGCGCAGCGGGTCGGTGAGCTCGGCGGCACCGGTGCGGCCGCGGATGGCGAAGCGCTCCTCGAGCCTGGCCAGAACGGTGCCGTCGGCGGCGGTGACGGCAACCGATACCGGCACAACGCGGCCGACCTCGGTGTCGTAGGCCGCCGAAGCCGTTGCGGCGACGGTCAATTCGGCCTTCTCGGCGGGCAGCGGCGAGACCAGCTGGGCGGCGTGGTCCAGGTGCACCAGGCTCAGCAGGCCTTCGACCACCGGGAAGCCGGTCTCGGTGACAGCGGTGCCGATGGCGGCGAACACCGCGGGCCAGCAGCGGCCCACCAGCGCGTCGGGCACCACGGTGAGTGTCGGGGCCAGCGGCGAACCGAACGTCGCGGTGACGCCGGTGTGGTCGGCCACCCGTTCGGGGTCCCAGTCCACGGTGACCGTGGTGGTGCCGTCCACCGGGGTGGGCAGCGCATCCGGGCCGTCGACACCGGCGGCGATGGCCAGCACGGCCCGCATGGCGGTGGTGGCGTCCTCGGTGGACACCACGGGAGCGCCGCCGTCAACGGTGGTCGAGGGCAGGGTGAACGCGATGTCGATCCAGGTGCCGGACAGCGGGACGCTCAGCGTCACCTTGTCACCGACGACCTTGAGGCGCGCACTGGTGGCGTGGTGGATGGCCGAGCCATCGTGCACCTGCCATTCGGTCGGGGCGGCGATGCGGTGCACCGGGTTGGTGGCGGTGCGGCCCGCCCACAGCACGTCGGGTGCGTCGAGCACCAGCGAGAGCGCGTCGGAGACATCGTGCAAGCGGGACAACACGGGGGTGGGCTGCAGCCCGGCGGCCACCGCCTCATCGATGGAGGCCTTCTCGAAGCGGTCGAGGAGGTCACCGACCGGCTCGTCGACGCGGGTGATGCCCGCGACGGCCTGGGTGCCCGGGATGATGCACACCTGGTCGGCGGAGTAGCGGGCGTCGTGGGCCTGCCACAGCGAGTCGCTGCGCCACCAGCGGCGCACGTCCTTGTCGATCACCGGCACGAAGTTGACCGGCTTGCCCAGGGTCTTGCACAGGCCGATGAAGAACGGCACGTCCGCCGGGTGCAGCTTGACGGTGGCGGCGTCGGGATGGCGCTCCAGCAGAGCGGCAATCGCCTGGTCCGGGTTCTCCAGCAGCGCTTCACCGGATTCGGTTGGGCCGTAGAGGGTTTCGATGGGTCCGAAGTCGGCCGGATCCAGGCGGGCCTCGGCGCGCTGCAGCATCTCGGTGAAGCGGTCCCGCCAGCTGACGTCCAGCCACGGCGAGCCCGACTTCTTGGTGTCGGCGGTGGAGTCACCGTCGCCGATGGCCAGTTCGACGTAGCGGCGCAGCCACTGCTCGTAGGTCATGGTCTCGACGTCGCCGAAGTACGGCTTGGCGGTGGCGGCCATCGCGGCGATGATCTCGTCGCGGCGCTCGGCAACGGCGTCGGCGTCACCGGCGACGTCGTCGAGCAGGCGACCGCACCGTGAGGCGGCGTTGTCGATCTCGTGGATGTCGGCGCCCAGCTGGCTGCGCCCGGAGGCCATGCCGCCCTGAGCCTTTCCGGCTCCCACCCAGTGGTCGGTGCCGGTGGTGTCGACCAGCAGCTGCTTGACCGCGGGGCTGGTGGTGGCTTCCAGGGTGGCCATCGCGGCGGTGCCCACGAGGATGCCGTCGACCGGCATCAGCGGGAAGCCGTAGGCGAGTGACCAACGGCCGGAGAGGTATTCGGCGGCCCGCTCAGGGGTGCCGATGCCACCGCCGACGCAGACGGTGATGTTGGAGCGGCTGCGCACCTCGGAGTAGGTGGCCAGCAGCAGGTCGTCCAGGTCCTCCCACGAGTGGTGTCCGCCGGCGCGGCCGCCCTCGATGTGGACGATGACCGGACGGGTGGGCACCTCCGCGGCGATCCGGATGACCGAGCGGATCTGCTCGACGGTGCCGGGCTTGAACACGACGTGGCTGATGCCGACGCCGTTGAGCTCTTCGATCAGGTCCACTGCCTCTTCCAGATCGGGGATGCCGGCGGTGACCACCAGACCGTCGATCGGGGCGCCGGACTGGCGGGCGCGCTGGACCAGGCGCTTGGCACCCACCTGCAGCTTCCACAGGTAGGGATCGAGGAACAGCGAGTTGAACTGGATGGCGCGACCCGGCTCCAGCAGGGTGGACAGCTCGTCGATGCGGTCGCTGAAGATCTGCTCGGTGACCTGTCCACCGCCGGCCAGCTCGGCCCAGTGGCCGGCGTTGGCGGCCGCGGCGACGATCTTGGCGTCGACGGTCGTCGGCGTCATCCCGGCCAGCAGGATCGGCGAGCGTCCGGTCAACCGGGTGAACTTGGTGGAGAGCTTCACCGAACCGTCCGGCAGGGTGATCACCGACGGGGCGTAGCTGGTCCACGGACGGGCCACCTCCGGCACGGCGCCGATGGTGAACAGGTTGCGCTGGCCGCCGCGGGTGGCAGCCGGGACGATGCCGATGCCGAGGCCGCGAATCACCGGGGCGGTGAGGCGGGTCAGGATGTCGCCGGGCCCGAGATCGAGAATCCACTTGGCGCCCGCGTCGTGCAGCGCCGAGATCTCGTCCACCCAGTCGACCTGGCTCACCAGGATGGCCTCGGTCATGGCGCGGGCCTGGGCGACGTCCAGACCGACCTTCTCGGCCCATTCGGCGACCAGTTCCACACCGTCGGACAGCCGCGGCGAGTGGAAGCCGACCTCGACCTGGACCGGCTCGAAGACGGGCTTGAAGACCGCGCCGCCGCGCAGCTTGTTCTTGCGCTCGGCTTCTTCCTTCTCGGCGATCTGCTCGCAGTAGAGCTCGAACCGGGACAGCTGCTCCGGGGTGCCGGTGATGACGACCGAACGGCGGCCGTTGCGGATGGACAGCACGGGCGGCAGCACGGTGCGCACGTCCTGGGAGAACTCATCGAGCAGTTCGCGGATGCGCTCGGGGTCGGCGCTGGTGACCGACACCATGGGCGGGCGGTCGCCGAGGATGGAGATGCCCCGGCGGCGGGCCACCAGGGTCCCGGCAGCACCGATCAGCTGGGCCAGGGCCAGCAGCTGGACATCCTGGCTACCGCCGGCCTTGAGGGCCTCGACAGCCAGCACACCCTGCGAGTGGCCGGCCACGGCCACCGGCGGGTTGGCGGCCAGGTCCATGCCCTGGCGGGCCAGCGCCCGGACGGCGGCGATCTGGGTCAGCAGCACGCCGGGCACCGACACCGCGGCGGAGGTGAGTTGCTTGGCGGTGGGAACCGGTTCCTCCGCGGCGAGCGCGCGCACCCAGCGCAGCGGCTCGAAGCCGATAGGGCGGACCACCACGAGCTCGCGCGCGACGGGCTCGAGCAGCAGGTCGGCTTCCCCGGCCAGGGTCGCCAGATCGGACTCGATGCCGGCAGCCGAGACCAGTTCTTCCAGGGTCTCCAGCCAGGAACTGCCCTGGCCGCCGAACGCGACCGCGTAGGGCTCGCCGTCGGTCAGCCGATCAACCAGGGCGTGCGACGACGAGTGTGCGGCAGCGTTGCCATTGGATGTGGTGGAACCGTTAGCAATTCTGTCGTGCTCGAAGATCGTCACCTGTTTTGTCTCCTAGATACTTCTGCCGCGTGCGATCCGGTTGTCGTGACCGCACGCCGCTCATGGTTACGTCTCAGACCTGCGCTGCCTTGCGAAGGTGTCAGTTCTCCGGTCACCATCGACCTGCCCGTCGGGTGTTCCCACTCCGACTCACCGCGGCGTGGGCCCGCTGCTGCGGGACATTGCACACGCGCTCTCAGCTCCTCGTGACGGGTGGCGGACGACGGCACCGACTGCACTAAGAGTGTCATAAGGGACAGGGCTATTTTCGTGCGCGATATGGTTACTGGCGAGTTCTACGCATCGGTAACCACTGCGTTGGTAACACGCAACTGAACAGAGGCGCGGACGGTGGAAGACAAACGTCCTGCATGCAGGTGGTTACGGTCGAGTAGCTATAACTGCGCTGTTCACAGCAGTTCCGTTATCGAATCGTTATCAAGGCTTACGTCACTGTCCGATCACCGTTGATTCACGGCACCATCCAGATGACATGACAGGTGTCAAGGATTTCCGGTTTCGCTGTCCGCGGAACAGTTTGCTGGCAACGCTGATGGCCGAACTCTTGGCGCCACGCTAGGCCGTGGATCGCATCACCGGCCGCCGTACAGCCTCGCCGACCTGTCGGGCGATCACGATCGCGGCCAGTTCGCGGTAATCCTGCGGGGGCGGCCCGGCCGCCGTCAGGCTTCCGAGCGCCTCCAGCAACGCATCGACGTCCTGCGCCGCAGCGACGACTCCGGGCTGACACAACGCAAACACCTCCACCAGCACCGCGAGACACTGCTGGGGGTCGGGAGCGCGCGAGACGATACGCACCAGGTCCGGATCGCACAGCGCAAGCTCGCCGTCGTGGAGGCACGCCACCCCGGAATCCACCATGCGCCGCGCCTCGGCGGTGGAGACATCCACGTCGAGCCGCACCACACGTGGCGGTACCTCGCCCTCACGGGCGCTCAGTGCCCCGTGGAGGCCGAGCACATCAGCCAGGTCACGGCCCGAACGGACCGCGGCGAAAAAGTCGCAGATGTGCGCCGAGGTGAAGCCGCGGGCCAGAAGCTGATCGATCACCCGTAGCTGCGCCAGATGGTTGTCGTCGTAGACGGCCATCCGACCCACCCGCCTCGGCGGGTCCAGCAGCCCGCGTTCGCGATAGGCCCTGATGTTGCGCTCGTTGACACCGGAAACCCGGGCCAGCTCGGCGATGCGGTACTGGGTCACCGGACCTCAAACCCGACCGGTGATCGGCAGTTCGGTCATTCGCTCCATGTCGAGATGGTACCCGGGTGCGTGGCGATAGCAAACATTACGCTTGCAGCGTCGAGGATTTGCATTCATGTAAATTTTGCTCCATGAACAGCTAATTGTCCCTGACCCTCCCACTCCTACTGTGCATCGCTGTACCAAACCAGCCAAGACCCAGCTCCCGCCCGCAGCAATGGATGCCCGTCGATGCGAGTGAACTCACAGCTGGCGGATTTCCCACCGGCAGCAGCGTGCGGGACCATCGAACACCGAGGAGGGAACGACGGTGCGTGCCTGGGTCGTATGGTCAGCCGGGCTTTTGGCGTACATCGTGGCCGTCCTGGACCGCACCACGTTGGGCGTCTCGGGCCTGGAAGCCGCGCAGCGGTTCCACGCTCCCCCCGCCGTACTCTCCACGTTCGTCGTCCTGCAGGTGATCGTGTACGCCCTGGCGCAGATCCCCGCGGGGCTGCTGCTGGACCGCTTCGGTTCCCGCGCGATGATCGTCGTCGGCGGTTCGCTGATGGCCGCGGGGCAATTGACGCTCGCCTTCACCGAGTCGCTGCCCAGTGCCGTGGCGGCGCGGGCAGTGGTCGGGCTCGGCGACGCATTCACCTTCATCTCGGTCCTACGGCTGGTCCCCTTCTGGTTCACCGAGCGTCGGATCCCTCTCGTCACCCAGTTGACCGGGTTCTGCGGCCAGTTCGGTCAGGTGCTCTCCGCCGTGCCGTTCCTGGCACTGCTCGCCCGCGCCGGGTGGCAGACCGCGTACCTGGCCGCCGCCGCGTTCGGCGTGCTGGGCGTGGTGCTGGTGCTGACGTTGGTCAGGAACACCCCCACTGGGCCCGGAGTCCCGGTCAAATCGGACGGGGTGCGCCAGACCCTGGGCCGGCTGAAGGTGACGTGGCTGCGGCCGGGCACCCGACTCGGGTTCTTCACCCACATGGGCACCCAGTTCTCGGTGACCGTCTTCGCCCTGATGTGGGGCGTGCCGTATCTGACGACGGCCCAGGGCCTGTCGCGGAGCGCTGCCGGAATCCTGCTCACGGTGTCGGTGCTGACCTCTGTCGCGGCGGGGATCCTGATCGGACTCTTCACCGGACGCAATCCGCACCGACGATCCAACGTCGTTCTCGGCATCATCGTCAGCAATGCCCTGATCTGGACTGTCGTGTTGGCTCAGCCGTCACCGGCGCCGCACTGGCTGCTGGTGGTTCTGGTGATCGTGATCTCGGTGGGCGGGCCCGGCTCCATGGTCGGTTTCGACTTCGCCCGCACCTTCAACCCGGCAACCACCCTCGGCACCGCGCAGGGCATCGTCAACATGGGCGGCTTCCTGGCGTCGCTGCTGGTGATGCAGGCGATGGGGATGGTCATGGATGCCGCCGGCGGTTATACCTTCGACTCGTTCCGCATGGCGTGGACCGTGCAGTACGTCGTGTGGATCCTCGCAGGCACCGCCATCCTGATCACCCGGCGCAAGGCCCGCCGGACCATCGGCGAGATCGACGAGAGCCGTTACCTACTGGAGTTCTTCGACGACCCGCGAGCAGGCCACCCGATCCGCTAACGGCTGCGCGCCGTCGTCCGCCGGTTGGCCTTCTTGATGGCCTCCACCAGCTCGGCCTTCGTCATCGTGGACCGGCCGCGGACCTCGAGCCGGCGTGCGACGTCCATGAGGTGCTTCTTGGTGGCATTGGCGTCCACCCCCTCGGCACTCTCGCCCGACGGATTCGGGCCGCCGCTGCGGGCGCGTTGATCGGAAGGACCCTTCTCGTCCTTGGCCTCCCAGTGATCGCCCACCTTTTCGTACGAGTGCTTGAGGGCGCTGTAGGCCACCCGGTGCGCTCGCTGCTCGTCCCCGTACTCCTGCTGCGCGGAGTCATGGGCTTTGGCGAAGGTGCGCTGCGCCTTGGCATCGGACTTCTTCACTGTGCTGGGCAGTTCGCTTTTCTTGACCGCCCCCGATTTCGTGGTTTTCGGCATGGGGTCGACGTACCCGGCTCGGGGCGGGCAAAACCCCGCCGCGATTGCCGCGTCACGGCAACGGGTATGGGTTCGTCGGCAACGTCCGCCGGTCGGGGTGGAAGGGAAACGACATGGCCTTTGACCTGACGCCGACAACGGCTCAGCACGACCTGGCGCGGCGCGCGCACGAATTCGCCGAAACGGTGATCCGGCCGGTGGCCGCCGACTACGACAAGCGCCAGGAGTTTCCCTGGCCGGTTCTGCAGGAGGCGGCCGCGCGCGGGTTCTACAGTCCCCTGTTCTATCGCGACCTGATCGGCGATCCGACCGGGCTGTCGCTGCCCCTGTTCATGGAGGAGATCTTCTGGGGGTGCGCCGGCATCGGCCTGGCGGTGGTGATGCCGGCCCTGGCGCTGTCGGCCATCGGTCAGGCCGCCACCCCCGAACAGATGTTGCAATGGGCCCCCGAATGCTTCGGCACCGCCAGCGACATCAAGCTCGCGGCATTGGCCATCTCGGAGCCGGAAGGCGGCAGCGATGTCCGCAATCTGCGCACCACGGCACACCGCGACGGATCGGACTGGGTGATCAACGGCCACAAGATGTGGATCGGCAACGGGGGCATCGCCAACGTGCATGTGGTGAACGCCGTGGTCGACCAGGAACTGGGGCACCGCGGACAGGCGCTGTTCATCGTCCCGGGCGGCACCCCGGGCCTGACCATGGTGCGCAAACTCGACAAGCTGGGTTGCCGGGCCTCCCACACCGCCGAGCTGAAATTCGACAACGTCCGCGTCCCGGCCGAGAACCTGCTGGGCGGGCAGGACAGGCTCGAACACAAGTTGTCCAAGGCCCGCGAGGTCGCCGAGATGGCCACCACGGGCGCCCGTCGCGGCGGCTCCGCCACCCTGGGCACCTTCGAGCAGACCCGGCCCATGGTGGCCGCCCAGGCGCTCGGGATCGCCCGGGCTGCACTGGAATACGTCACCGAGTACGCCAATCGCCGGGAGGCGTTCGGCGCGCCCATCATCAACAACCAGGGCATCGCCTTCCCACTGGCCGACCTCGCCACCCGGATCGACGCGGCCAGACTGTTGACCTGGCGGGCGTCGTGGATGGCGGCCACCGGGGTGCCCTTCGAACGCGGCGAAGGCTCGATGTCGAAGCTCGCTTCCAGCGAGGTCGCGGTGGCCACCACCGAACGCGCCATCCAGACCATGGGGGGTTGGGGCTACATCAGCGATCATCCGGTGGAGAAGTGGTACCGGGATGCCAAGCTCTACACCATCTTCGAGGGCACCAGCGAGATCCAGCGGATCGTCATCTCCCACGCGCTGGGCGCCGGCGACGGGGCCCCGCCCCTGCACGTCGACCTCGAGCCCTCGGGGGGACCGCTGAACCGCTGGTTCGGTCGCGGCACGCCCGCACGCACCCGGATGGCGAGTGCGGCGTTGTCGGCCAAGGACAGGCTCCCCGCCCCGGTGATGCGCGCGGCCATGACCGTGCTGAAACCACCGGGGCGGTAGCTGGCCCTAGTACTGGATGGCCTCGATCAGCGGACCGGGCTCGTCCATCAGGGCCCAGAAGCGGTCCCGGATGGCCACCGTCATCGGGCCGGGCTCGCCGGCGCCGATCTTCTCGCCGTCCAGGGTGTTGATGGGAGTCACGCCACCGGCTGTGGTGACGGCCATGATCTCGTCGGCGTCATAGAGCTCGTGGCTGGTGACGTCGCGCAGTGTCGCCTCGATGCCCATCTGGTCGGCGATCTCGAACACCGTCTTGCGGGTGATGCCCGGCAGTGCGTTGCGGGACGGCGACGCCAGCTTGCCGTCTTTGACGATGCAGACGTTGAAGCCCGGGCCCTCGGCCACACAGCTGTCGGAATCCAGCAGGATGGCCGTGCGCGCCCCGCGGTCCTTGGCTTCGAAGCTGGCCGCGGTGAGGTCGCCCCACTGGTAATTCTTGATGGTGGGGTCGACGGTGTTGCGTCCGGCGCGGCGCACGTGGCGGGGCACGACGGCAGTGGTACCGAAGATCTGCTCGGCCGGCGGGAACGCCCACAGGTACGGGATCGCGTAGATGTACACCTGATGGGTCAACTTGGACAGGTCCTTCTCCCCCTTGCGCTTTCCGTAGCCGCGCGTGACGGTGAGGTTGACGAACGACTCGCGCAGCTGCGACATGCTGACGCACTGCTTCGTGATGTCGGCCAGTTCGTCCTTGGTGTAGCCGGGGTCGAGGCGTAGCTTGCGGGAGCCGTCGAGCAGCCGGTCGAGGTGGTCACCGAGCCGGAAGATGTTGCCGTGCCACACATGGGCCACGGTGTAGGTCAGATCGGAGTGGCCGAAGCCGGTATCGAAGATGGAGATCTTGGCGTCCTCGGCCGGCATGAACTCCCCCTCGATCCAGGCGACGCCGCCGGCGAAGGGGCTGGTGTGATCCAGTTCGTAGTCGCTGTACTGGATCACCGAGCCGGCGGGGGTGTCCTCACGGACGGCGCCCGGCTCGACGGCAACCAGGTTGGACGTTCCTGCGGTCATGAGATTCCTTTCGTTGCGTTGACACTGCGTCCACCGTGAAGAAATGCGAGTGGAGGCCGCGGTGGACGCAGTGTCAGCGAGGGGTTCGGGTCAGAGGTTGTGGGTTTTGGCGTACTCGGCACCGGCCTCACCGGCGGCCAGGCGGGTCTTCAGTCCGGTGGCCCACCAGATCGCGGCCAGCACCACGATGCCGAGGAACACCCACTTGTTGTTGGTGAACTGCGGCAGGAACAGCAGGGCGACGGCGACGCCGAGGAACACCACCAGCGCGGTCACGTACAGCGGCAGACGGAACTTGCCGAGGTCGAACGTGCCGGGCTCGGGTTCGGGGATGGTTCCGCGCTTGTAGCCGACGAGCAGGCCGATGGTCTGCAGGATGTAGACGAAGAAGAACAGCAGCGACGCAATACCGATGATGTAGTTGAACGCCTTCTCGTTGACCAGCGCCGAGAGCAGCAGAAGCGTGGACAGGCAACCCAATCCGAGCACCGCGTACGTCGGGGCCTTGCTCTTGGGTGAGACGTGCCGCCATACGTGCGAGAACGGCAGCATGTTGTCGCGGGCCATCGAGTACGTCAACCGGGTGGCGACCAGGATGTTGGCCAGCAGGCAGGCCAGGATATTGGTGAGCGCGATGGCGACGACGATCTTGGTGACCACCGGGCCCGCCTGCTGGGTGATGATCTCCTCGATGGGCGCGGCCGAATTGGCTTCGACGGCAACGGGATCCTTGATGGCCAGCACGTACACCACGTACATCAGGAACTCGATGACGATCGAGGTGATGAGGGCGTAGAACATCGTCTTGGGCACCACGCGGCGCGCGTTCTTGGTCTCCTCGGCCACGTCGGCCCCGGATTCCACCCCGATCAGGCCGAAAAAGGGACCCAGCGCCGCGGCCAGCCACGCCAGCATGTAGGAGTCCTTGTCACCGGACTCGCCGCCGGTGAACAGCGTGGAGATCGGCTGGTGGTTCTCCGGGGCGGAGAACGCGATGATCGCGATCAGTGCGGTGGCGCCCACGGTGATGACGAGTTCCAGGCTGACGCCGATGTTGTTGACCATGGTGGCGAAGCGCACGCCGTAGATGTTGATCAGCACGCACACCATCACCACCGCGATGGCGAGCAGGATCTGGGTGCTCTGGGTCATGCTCCAGCCGAACAACCCGCCGAGGTAACCGGAGAGGATGAAGCCGACCCCGGTCATGCCGCAGACCCAGCCCATCAGCGCGATGAAGCCGGTGAACCAGGCCAGGTTGGGCCCGTTGATCCGGCTGATCCACTGGTAGGAGTAGCCGGCCAGCGGCAGCTTGGCGGTGAGGTCGGCCGCGATGAAGGTCCACAGTGCGAACACCGCACCGGCCAGCAGCAGCGTCCACACGAACGGGGCCCCCGCGGTGAAGTAACCCGCGCCGAATCCGGTGAACACCGCGGTGGTGGCGCTGATGGTCGCAAAACCGATTGCGAAGGACGCCAGTGTGCCGACCGAGCGGTCGAGCTTCTGCGTGTAGCCGAGCTCGGCGAGCTTGGCGTCCTCGGAGTTCGCGGGTTGGGTCGGCTTCTGCGAATGAGTGGGTGGTGCGACTGCATCGGTCATGGTCACTCCAGGTCAGGTGATGTCACATATCGACTGATGACAGGAAAGCGCCACCGCCGCGTAACCGGAAGTTCCATCTTTTGATCTACTGATAAACCGCGGTTATCACTGGAGCGTGGCGGGTACCGGCACGTCCTCGCCGTCACCGAAATTCCACTGGCTCTGGACGTACTTGATCAGCGCGTCCGATTGCGGCGTCAGCTGCGCAGGGTGCCAGGCCAGTGCGGTGTGACAGGGTTTGCGATCGCTGATCGGGACGTACACGATGCCCGGCCGGTCGTAGAACCGCGCCACCGACGACGTGGTGAAACTGATCCCCAGCCCGCGGGCGATGGACGTCGTCTCCGCCTCGTAGGTGGCCGCCACCGCCGCGATGGTGGGCGGCCGGTTGCCCCGCGCATCCATCGCCAGCCAGTAGTCGCGCCAGCTCCCGGCGGTCAGCGGAGCGCACACGATCGGGTCGTCCAGCAGCTCGGCGATCTCGAGTTCATCGCGACCGGCCAGTCGGTGGTCACGGGGCAGGCAGGCCACCCACGATTCGGAGTCAAGGATGAGCATGCGGTGTTCGGGCAGGTCCACCGGTGGGCGGATCAGTGCGACGTCCGCCGATCCGTCCGCCAATCCCGCTGTGGGATCGGAGAAGTCGAACTCGATCGGTTCCACCGCCACGTCCGGGTAGGCGGACTCGAAATGACGCACGATGCGGAACAGCAGATCGGCGCCGGTGCCGATGAGATAACCGAACCGCAGCCGGCCCTGCCGGGTACCCGAGAGCGTGACCAGGTTCTCCATCACCGCATCGACTCCGCCGAGTGCCTGCTGCACCTGGGGCAGCCATGCTGCGCCCAGATCGGTCAGCGCCACCTCACGGGTGTTGCGGGTGAACAGCTGGACACCGAATTGATGTTCGAGTTGCTTGATGGCCGTCGACAGTGCCGGCTGGGTGATGAAGAGCTTCTCGGCCGCGCGCCGGTAATTCAGTTCGGCTCCGAGCACGGCGAAGTACCGAAGCTGGCGCAGGGTGACGTCGTGGATCTTGGCGGTCGTGATCGGGTCCCCTCCTGGTCGCTGTTGCGACCAAGAGTGTCATGCGCCGACGGTTGCGGGTGTCCAGAGTGCGTCGATGGCCGCTTCCGCGTCCGCGAGGCTCTGCGCCGCCAGCGGACGCAGGTCGGCCATCGCCGGGTTGTCATCGGCCATGGTCAGCTCGGCGGTGATGAATCGTGGCACCAGGCCGGTCAGGGACAGCCCGTGCGGCAGCCAGGCTTCGGCGTGGTCCCACCCGGCGCGGGGGGTGCCGGGCCCGTAACCGCCGCCGCGCGCGGCGAGCACCACCAATTCGGTGTCTCCCAGCAGGCCCTGGCCGCTCTCCGGGTCGAACGACACACCCGGCACGATCAGGTGGTCCACCCAGGCCTTCACGGTGCTGGGTGCACCGAAGTTGTACAGCGGCAGCCCGAGCAGCACCGTGTCCGCCTGTTTGATCTCGTCGATGAGCGCGAGGCTGCGGGCATACACCTCGGCCTGCGCGGGCGTGTGCGTGCTGGGCGGGAGCATCGCGGCGAGCCCGTCGCCGTCGAGGTGGGGTACGGGATCAGCTGCGAAGTCCCGGTAATGGACCTCCCCGTCGGGGTGCACGGCGCGCCAGCGATCCGCCGCGCGGGCGGTGAGCCGCCGACTGACAGACTGCGGGCCCTTGATCGAGGTGTCGATGTGCAACAGGGATGCCATAAGTGACCCTCCATAGATCGTTTATGTAGAACAAAGCATTTATAGCACGGCAAGCTCTGGCTTGCGCTCCTGTGCGGTCACTAGGCTGAGCGGATGTCCGATCTGCCGTTCCTGTCGCCGAACTGGCAACTGGTGGGTCCGCTGCTCGAATATCTGGTCCGCCGGCTGCGGGTGGCGTCGGAATCGGAGATCGACCGGGTCGGATTGCGACCCCGCCATGTGCTGACGCTGACGCTGTTGCGCGATTTCGGCGAACGGCCGCAGTCGGAACTGGCCACGCTCCTGCGCATCGACCCCACGAATCTGGTGGGCCTGCTCAACGAACTCGAGGGCGACGGACTGATCGAGCGCCGACGCTCCACTCAGGACCGGCGCAAGCACACCGTGGTGCTCACCGCAGCAGGCGGGGAACGCCTCGCGGAGATCGAAGCCGTGCTGCGCGACGTCGAGCGCGACATTCTCGGTGCGCTGTCCGACGACGAACACACGACGCTCTACACCCTGCTGTTGCGCGCCGCCGGCGACGGAGTGTCCTGCTCCGAGTCGGCGGCCAGCGCGTGTGTAGTCGACGAACTCCCCGAGGATCCTGAGAGCTCCGAATCCAGGTAGCGCGCTACTCGCGGCTTCCGACGCCACCGCATCTACGGTGAGGGCATCGTTGGACGTCTCGGCGTGTTGTTCATCCGGGGGGATGACATGAGCGTTTCACCAGAACAATTGAGGGAGGACGGCGTCGGGGGAACCTGCCCGCCGCTGCCTCGTACCGCTCCTGCGGTGTTGGTGACCGAGCAGGAGGTCATGTTGGCCTCCGCGATCGCGATCTCGCCGGCTGCGGTGCCATCGCGACGAAACCCGTTGCTGCGCATCGTAGGTGTGTTGAATCGAGTGGCGACGAGGTCAGCGGACCCGTCACGCTCCCGTCATGACGTACATCGTGCCCACGCCCGGCGGACGCCGAGCTGGTATTCGGATGCATTGATGGCGCGGGAGATGCGGCGACTGTGATGGGCCGTCGGTCTCGCAGGCCGGTTCACTACCGGCCTGCGTACGCCCGCGCGACGCGCGTGACGAACTGGTACACCCCGTCCTCGTCGGGGGCCAGCGGGCCCGGCCGGGCGTGGGGCGAGCTGAGCCCGCGCTGCACCGATTCACACGCCGCCCAGTCCTGGCGGTTGGTCAGGTCCCAGAAGTCGACCGCGTAGGACGGGTCGAATCCGGGATCCTCCGCGACCTCTCGCGGGAACGCCCAGGCGCATTCGACATGGGTGCGATCGACGGCCAGCGGGGTCATCAGATGTGTCATCACGTAGTCCGGGTGGAGACTGACGAGCAGGTTGGGGAAGCCCACGAGGTACATCACCGATCGCATCTCGTGGTCGGACAGGCCTGCGATCGCCACGCCCTCACTCTTGCCGCTCAGCGACATCGTTTCCGCGCCGTCGACGATCGACATCCAGCCGCCCATCCAGGAGCCGTCGAGGTCGAGGTTCTCGCCGCTGGTGGGCGGGCTGATGCGACTGAGTTCGGGATGGATCGTCGAGCAGTGATAACACTCCTGATAGTTCTCGGCGATCACCTTCCAGTTGGTCGCCAGCTCGTAGGAGTGCCGCGCCACCACCGTGAGATCCTCAGGGCGGTACGGAGACACCACCTCTTCGAGACCGGCGACGTGCGCACCGAAGTCGCTGTCCTCACCGCTCGGGTCGACGAACAACCAGCCGTGCCAGTTAACCAGCCGCAGCTCGGCAAGCCCGAACTGCGCGGCGTCGAACTCGGGGGAATCAGCGAACCCCGGTGCGCTGCGCAGACTTCCGTCGAGTTTGAACGACCACGAATGATAGGGGCAGACAATGCCGCGGCGCTTGGTCTGCGCCCCGCACGCCAGTAGCTCGTGACCACGGTGACGGCACGTGTTGGCAAAAGCCCGGACCGTGTCATCGTCGCCCCGCACCAGCAGCACACCGTTGGCGCCGGAACCGACCGCCTTCTGACTGCCCGCCGACGGCAGGTCGCCGGCGTGCCCCACACAGGTCCACCCGGAGAAGATGACCCGCTGCTCCCAGTCGAACACCGCCGGGTCGACGTAAGCCTCCCGCGGGAGCATGCGGGACTGCCCGAAGGGAGCGAGCGCTGCGGCCAGTGCGTCGGCGGGCAGCGGAGCCGGACCGTGCTGTTTGAACATACAGTCAAGACTACCGCGATTCGGGCGCGCGGGTAACCGCGCAGCGGTTACGAGCGCGCCGAAATCACCACTAGGCCTCGCCGGTGAACGCGCCGATACCGCGCTCGGCGCCATGGACTTTGGCCATCCGGCGATAGATCAGGTACCCGATCACCACCGCGGCCAGCGCGGCCAGCAGCAGCAGGGTGGCCAACGCATTGAGCGCGGGGGTGGGGGCGGCGCGAGCGGTGTTGTAGATCTTCACCGAGACGGGCTCGGTGGAGGCATCGCCGGACAGGTACCGCACCAACACGAAATCGTCGATCACGTCGGCGAACACCAGTACCGTACTGGCGAAGATCGCCGGCGTGAGCATCGGCAGGATGATTCGCCGCAGTGCACCCCACTGCGTGGCACCCAGATCCATCGCGGCCTCTTCGTAGTGTCGCCCGATGGTGGCCAGCCGGGCCCGCACCAGCACCGCGGGATACGACACCTGAAACGTCACCAAACCCACCACCTGCGCCGAGGTGCCCAGGCCGATCGGCAAAGCCACCGAGGTGATCATGAACAACAACGCCACGGCCAGAAGCACTTCGGGGATGACGAACGAGAACAGCATCAGCACATTGGCACCCTCGGGCACCCGCCCGCGCCAACGGTCGATGCCGATGGCGAACAACACCCCCAGCGGCACGGTGATCAGCGTGGCGAGCAGACCCAGCTTCAACGTCTGGAACAGCGCCGTGTGCAGGGCCGCGTCGTGCCACACCGAGCGGGTCTCATCACCCCAATACCAGCGAAAAGAGAAGCCCTGCCAATCCGTCCGGGAGCGACCGTCGTTGAACGAGAACATGACGGCGATCAGCACCGGCAGCAGTGACCACACCAGGTACGCCGCGGTGACCCCCACCAGGATCCGGGGCGGGCGCCACGGGTCATTCCACCAGGTGACCGGGCTCCTCACGAGGCCACCTCGTCCCGTCGCCCCATCACCCGCACGTAGTAGAGCATCGGCAACAGTGCCACGATCAGCACGATCATCACGAACGCACCGGCCTGGCCCGTCTGCCCGGGCGCTTGCACACTGTCGTTGATCAGGTTGCCTGCCATGGCCGTTGTGGGCGAGGCCGACAGCAGATCATTGGTGAAGTAGTCCCCCAGCATGGGCAGGCAGGTCAACAGGACCGCTGCGACCATGGTGGGCCGACACAGCGGCAGAGTCACGCGCCAGAACGACGAGAACCGGTCCGCCCCCAGGTCACGGGCCGCCTCCAGAGTGTGCTGAGGCAACCGGTCCAGCCCGGCGTACAACGGCAGGATCATGTACGGCACATAGCCGTACACCAGCCCGAGGATCACCACCACCGGCTGTCCGGTCAGCCAGTGCACATCCACAGTGAACAGCCCGCCCAGGCTCAGCACCCTGTTGACCAGACCGTCATCCTGTAACAGGTTGACCCAGGCGAGCATTCGCATCATGTAGCTGATCCAGAACGGCGCGATCAGAGCCGCCAACAGCACCCCCTTCCACGTCCCGGCCAGCCGGGCCACATAGTAGGCGACGGGAAACGCGATCAGTAGGCACAGCGTGCTGGCCGTCAACACGTACATCCCGGTGCGCACCAACGCAGGCCCGTAGATCCCGTCCGGGCCGACGATCCGGCTCAGCACATAGGTGAACTGGGTGGGGTTCCACTGCAGCGGGTTCCAGACCGGCACCGCGGTGCGGAAGATGGGGTCGACGTAGCCGAACACGACGCACAGCACCACATACAACGGCACGATGAAACACACCAGCAGCCACAGCAGGCCGGGCGCCGCGAGCGTCGGCCACAACCAGCCCGAACGGTCCCGGGCCGGCGGGCGCAGATCTGTCACTGCCACCGCAGTCAGGATCCGCCGGCGTTGAATGCATTCCAGATGTTGCGCCAGGCGGCGTCGTTTGCGGGGTCGAGTTCCAGCAGCCGGTAGCCGCTGTCGAAGTACTCCGGCCGCACCACCGCCGACTGCAGATTGGCCGGGATGAATTCCTCGGCCACCAGCGACTCCGGCGTGATCGAGTTCTGCGGCGGCTGATACCCGATGGCCGAGAAGTTCTCCTTGGCCACCTCGGTGTCCAGCATGTGGTTGAGGAACAGGTGTGCCAGCACCGGGTTCTTGCCGCCGCGCAGCGTGACCAGCATGTCGTTGTCGACGATGCCCTTGCCGTCCGCCGGGAACCAGTACTGCAGGATGTCGGTGCCCACGCCGTCGGGCAGGTAGTACTGCGCGTTGATGATGTCACCGGACCACATCTGCGCCAGGCCCATCTGCCCGGCCGGTAGATCGCTGTACATGGTGATCGTGACCTTGGGCGACGTGGCCTGCACCAGCTCGTTGAGCTGCTCGCCCACCATCTTGAGGTCGGCCTCCGAGCTGGTGTTGACGTCGGTGATGCCTTCCTTGAGCAACACCAGGGCCATCGCACTGTGCCAGTCGTCCAAAATGGCGGTCTTGCCCTTGTACATCGGATCCCACAGCGCTGCATAGGGATTCGATAATGACCCGATGTCGGCGGGCACCTGGTCGCTGCGCCAGCCCATCCCGGTGGTGTAGATGGTGTAGGGCACCGTGTATCGCCATTCCTGGTCGTACCACGGGTTGGTGAAACTGGGCCACACATTGGAGATGTTGGTGAGGTAGCTGTGGTTCAGCGGCCGCAGCAGGCCTCCGGTTACCAGCCTGCTGATCTCGGTGTAATTGGCGTTGTAGATGTCGAAGTCGACGCCGCTGCGGAGCTTGGTCAGTGCCTCGTCACCGTCGTTGAACGTCGACACCTCCACCGTGCAGCCGTATTGCTGCTCGAACGAGGCGATGGCCGCGGGACTCAGATAGTCGGCGTAGTTGTAGATCTTCAGCGTCGCGCCCTGCTCCGGCGACAAACCGTCCTCGATGGGCCGGTTGTCGTCGGGGATGTCCCAGGTGACCGGGCTGTCGGGTTTGGCCAGCGTCAATGTCGGGGTGGCGCCGCCCGGGCCGCCGGGACCGGAACCGCAGGCCGCCAGGGCAGAGCCCAACGCGGGTGCGCCCAACACGAGAAGTCCAGCGCGCGCCAGGAATTGGCGTCGCGTGGGGCCGGAGGTCCTGGGCACTGGCATGTGAGCCTCCCCGCTGTTGCGTCTTGTCGCTGATAGGACTGTGACATAGACTGAATGATCAGTCAACCGATAGGAAACGGAGGTTGAACTGTGGCTTCATCCGTGGTCGAGAGCCCGGTCACCGATTCGGTGGACCAGCTGATCGCAGCCGAGGAGCAGACCTTCTTGCGCCGCCAACCCGGCAGCACCCGGTTGATCGCCCAGGCCCGGGAACACCTGGCCGGCGGCGCCACCTCCAACTGGCAGATCGCCCAGCCCCAGGCGGTGTGGATGAGCCACGGTGCGGGATCGCGGGTTGTTGATGTCGACGGCACCGAGTACGTCGACATGCACGGTGGGTACGGCGCCTCGATCGCCGGCCACGCCCACCCGGCGATCGTGGAAGCCGTGAGCCGACAGGTCAGGCGGGGAACACATTTCGCCCAACCGACCGAAGACGCCATCTGGATCGCCGGCGAACTGGCGCGCCGGTTCGGCCTCCCCCTGTGGCGGTTCGCGAACTCCGGCACCGAGGCCACCATGGATGCGGTGCATCTGGCGCGTGCGCTGACCGGGCGCGACCTGATCATCAAGGTCGAAGGGTGTTATCACGGGCACCACGACTCGGTGCAGGTGTCGGTCCTGCCCGAGGCCGACGAGATCGGCCCCAGGGAACGGCCCGCCCGGGTGCCCGGCAACAGCGGAATTCCCGCCGCCGTCCGCGAACTCGTGATCGTCGTGCCGTTCAACGACCCAGATGCCGTGGCACGGGCGCTGGCCGAGCACGACGGCGAGATCGCCGCCATGATCGTCGAGCCGGTGATGATGAACGCCGGCATCATCCCGCCGGAGCCGGGCTATCTGGCGGAGATCCGGCAATTGGTGCACCGGGCCGGCGCGCTGCTGATCTTCGACGAGGTGAAGACGGGTTTCACCACCGGCCCCGGCGGGGTCACCGCGCGCGAGGGCGTGGTTCCGGACATGGTGTGCCTGGCCAAAGCGCTGGGCGGCGGCATCTCGGTGGCCGCCATCGGTGGTACCACCGCGGTGATGTCGGCCATCGCCGACGGCCGCTATGAACAGGTGGGCACCTTCAACGGCAACCCCTTGGCCATGGCCGCCACCAGGGCCACCCTGACCGATGTGCTCAACGACGACGGCTACCGCCACCTCGACCGACTGGCGCGCCGACTGCAGGACTCGCTCGAGTCCACCATCACCACGTACGCAGCACCGTGGCATGTGGTGACGGTGGGCGCCAAAGGGTGCGTGACGTTCCGCGACGAGCGCGTACGCGAATTCCGTGATTTCCTGCAGATCGACTCGAGACTGGGACATCTGCATTGGCTGATCCAGCACAACGGCGGAGTTTTTCTGCCCCCGTGGGGGAAGGTGGAGCAATGGCTGTTATCCGTTCAGCACGACACCGGCGACGTCGACCGGTTCTCAGCCAACTTCGCCCGGTTCGCGGACGCAGTGCACAGCTGACGGGGTGCCGGTGACCGGCGGCGACATCCGCCTGCATCAGCTGGCCAAGGCCTTCAACGGCGTGCCTGCGGTCACCGGGATCGACCTCGCCATCCCGGCCGGCCAGTTCTACTCGCTGCTGGGCGCGTCGGGGTGCGGCAAGACCACCACCCTGCGGATGATCGCCGGCTTCGAGAAACCCGACTCCGGCCGCATCGAGCTCGACGGCCGCGACGTGGCGGGCGACCCGCCGCACAAGCGCCCCGTCAACACCGTGTTCCAGACCTACGCTCTGTTCCCGTTCATGAGCGTGTGGGACAACGTCGCCTTCGGCCTGCGCTATCTGAAGACCTCCCGAGACGAAACCCGCCGCAGAGTCGGCGACGCCCTGGAGCTGGTCCGGATGGCCGACTTCGCCAAACGTCGACCCGCGCAGCTGTCCGGCGGCCAGCAGCAACGCGTCGCACTGGCCAGAGCGCTGGTGCTGCGACCGAAGGTGCTGCTGCTCGACGAACCGCTGGGTGCTCTGGATGCCAAGCTGCGCAAGCAGTTACAACTCGAACTGCGCGCCGTGCAGCGCGAGGTCGGCATCACTTTCGTATACGTGACGCACGATCAGGAAGAAGCGCTGACGATGAGCGACCAGATCGCGGTCATGGCGCAGGGCAGGGTGGAACAGGTGGGCGCACCGCAGGAGATCTACTCCTCCCCCGCCACCACGTATGTGGCCGGCTTTCTGGGGGCTGCCAACATCTTCGACGCCGAGGTGCTGGAATCGAGCGGCGGAAGCTCGGTGTGCGCCGCCGTGTCGACCACGCTGCGGTGCGCCGGCACCGATACCGGGGCGGTATGTCCCCCGGGGCCGGCGGCCATCGTCATCCGGCCCGAACGGATCACGCTGCTCAGTGCCGACCGCAGCCCAGCGTCGGATCAGAACGTGATCGCAGGTGTGGTCCGCGAGGTGGTCTATCTGGGCGCGTCCACGCAGGTATTGGTCGATGTCGGTGAGCCGGTGGACCTGGTGGTGGAGGTGCCCAATCACGCCGGCCCCCGGTCCGTCGGTGTCACTCCTGGCGCAGCGGTGCTGTGCGAGTGCAGTCACGACGCCGTCCGGGTGCTCACCCGCAGCTCCGCACCGTTGGTGCCCGCCCCGGTGGATGCCCTGGCATTGCCCTAGCGACGACGTGCGGCCTTGAGTGTCCCGGATCGGTTGCGCCGTCTGGGTTCTGCGGCCAGATCCAACTCGCGCTCCGCGAAGCGCATGGCGATCTGGTATGCCACTTCCGAATCCACGTCGGGGTCCTCCAGCGCCACCTGGATGGACAGCCCGTCGAGCAGCGCTGCGAACTCCAGGGCGAACATCCGCGGGTCCACCTGGGGATCCCGCTCGCCGGATTCGGCTGATTCCAGGGCGTCGATGATCATCTGCCGCCACCGGGCGTCGAGTTCGATGCGGCCGGCTTTCACCTCGTCGTGGCGGAAGGCCTGTGCCCACAGGTCGAACCAGAGTCCCCATGCACCCGGGATCTCGTCCGGAGCGTCACCCTGGGGGACGCAGGTCCAGCGGATCAGCAGTGAGAGTCGCTCGCGCAGCGAGCTCACCTCGGACAGCATCGATTCGGCGGCTTCGTAGAACGACTCCTCGGAGTGGCGTAGCGCATCCACCAGCAGACGGTCCCGCGTTCCGAAGTAGTAGATCACCAGCGCCGAGGACACCCCGGCACGTTTGGCGACGTCGGCGATGCGGGTCTCGGAGAACCCCCTTTCACAGATCAACTCCGCTGCGGCCCGCAACATCTGGATGCGCCGTGCCTCGTTGTTCTCGGTGGCCGGTGCTGGATCTGCCATGCTCGGACGATCTCCCCTCCATGCGGCGTCGCTGCCTCTTGTCGCGAGCCTATCACTTCGTTAGATTGAACAGTCAGTCAGGATGTGCGATGTCCCCGTGAGAGAAGGTCCCGCCGATGTCCGACAATTACGACGCCCTGGTCATCGGCGGCGGCCACAACGGCCTGGTCTCGGCCGCCTACCTGGCCCGCGCGGGCGCGCGCACGCTGGTCCTGGAGAGCCGCGGATCACTCGGCGGAGCCGCCACCACCGAGGCACCGTGGCCGGAGGCCCCTCACCTGAATGTGACACGCCTGTCCTACGTCATGAGCCTGATGCCGCCCACCATCGTCCGCGACCTCGAACTGGAACGCCATGGCTACAAGGTCCACCCGATGGGGCCCTACTACCAGGCCTTCCCCGAGGGCGGCTCTCTGATCATCTACGAGGACGACCCCGCCCGTACCCATGAGCAACTGGCGAAGTTCTCCAAGAAAGACGCCGACGCCTGGCCGAAGTGGAACGCGTGGCTCGAGGGCATCGCCGACGTGATGGGTCCGCTGCTCACCCAGGTCCCACCGAACATCGGCTCACACAAGCCGGCAGATCTGCTGGAACTCGCCAAACTCGGGTGGAGCCAACGCGGAGTGTCCACCCGCATGGTGGGCGACGTCACCCGCCTGCTCACCATGAGCATTGCCGACCTGCTCGATGACTGGTTCGAATCTCCGCAGATCAAGGGCGCTCTGGCGGTCAACGGTGTCATCGGCACCTGGGCGGGTCCCTACGAGCCGGGCACGGCCTATGTGATGGCCCACCATTCGATCGGCGATGTGGGCGACGGTCAGCTGGGCAGCTGGGGCTACCCCGAGGGCGGCATGGGCGCAGTGTCGGCCGCCATCGCCCGCTCGGCACGCGCCTTCGGTGCCGAGATCCGCACCGACACAGCGGTTTCGCGACTACTCGTACGGAACGGCCGGGTACAGGGCGCGGTCATTGCCAACGGTGACGAGGTGCGCGCCCCACTGGTGGTCACCACCTTGCACCCGCGGACCGCCTTCCTGGACCACATTCCCCGGCACGAGCTGCCCGACGAGTTCGTCTCGGACATCGAGCACTGGAAGACCCGCAGCGGGGTGGTGAAGATCAATCTGGCGCTGGGGGAACTGCCGGACTTCACGGCGGACCCGAGCACCGGGCAGGCCGAGCACCACACCGGCTCGGTCGAGATGGCCCCCACCATGGAGTACATCGAAGCCGCGTTCCAGGACGCCCGGCTGGGTCGGCCCGCGGCGCTGCCCTTCAGCGATGGCGTCATCCCCACCACCCTGGACAAGACCCTCAATCCTGATGGCACACACATCATGTCGCTGTTCACCCAGTGGGTCCCGGCGGACTGGTCGGCCGCACCGCACACCGAGGAACTGGACGCCTATGCCGATCGGCTGATCGACCAGTACGACGCGGTGGCACCAGGATTCAAGAGTTCGATCCTGCACCGTGACATCGTGGGCCCGTACGAGATGGAACAGGAGTATGGGCTGATCGGCGGCAACATCTTCCATGGCGAACTCTCCCTCGAACAGTTGTTCCACATGCGCCCCGCACCCGGGTTCGCCGACTACCGCACGCCGATCGCCGGGCTGTACAACGGCAGTTCGGCCACCCATGCCGGCGGCGGAGTGTGCGGTATCCCCGGCTGGCAGGCGGCCAAAGCCGCGTTGGCCGATCGCAAACGGGCCGACAGGCGGGCCCGGATCACAGCTCTGGGACGCCGATCCTGAGTAGCATCAGGCGGGCTCGCGTCGCCACGATGCTGGGCGCCCGATCCGTCGCCGTGGTGGGCGCGAGCGCACGGGCAGACAGCTTCGGCGCCCGGATGGTCACCGAGGCCAGGCGCGGCTCGGCACGGGTTCACCTGGTCAACCCGCGGTACGCCGCCATCGGTGACCTGCCCTGTGCACCGTCGCTGGAGGAACTGGACGAAACCCCGGACCTGGTGCTGCTCGGCGTCCCCGATTCCGCTGTGGCCAACGCCCTGGAATCGGCGGTGAAGGTCGGCGCCCCGTCGGCCGTGCTGTTCGGTTCCGCGCACGGTGAGAGTCTGCGCCACCAGATCGTCAGCCTGGCCACCGAAGCACAGATGGCCGTGTGTGGCGCCGGCTGCATGGGTTTCATCAACGCCATCAGCGGAGTTCGCGCCCTCGGATACTTGGAGCCCGATCCTCTTCCCGTCGGCGGCGTTGGACTGATCACCCATTCCGGCTCGGCATTCTCGACGCTGCTGCGCGCGCGTCGCGGTTTCGGGTTCCGGTTGGCGGTGTCCTCCGGTCAGGAATTGGTGACCGACACCGCGGATTACGTCGAGTACGCTCTCGACGATCCGGGCACCGAACTCATTGCCCTGCTGCTCGAGACACCCAGGTCGGTTCCCCGGTTGGCCGCGGCGCTGCACCGGGCCGCAGACAACAACATCCCGGTCGTGATCCTCACCGTCGGCGGGTCTCCACGCGGGCGCGCGATGGTCGCCGCGCACTCCGGGGCGCTGGCCGGCGACACGGAGGGTTGGGCGGCGTTCTGCGCCGCCACCGGAGCCATACACGTCGGTGACATGGCTGAATTCACCGACACGATCGAGCTTTTCGCGTCGGGTAGGCGTGCCCGGTTCGGTACCGGGATCGCCACGGTGCACGACTCAGGCGCCGAACGGGCCCTGTGCGCCGACGTCGCGCACGGCGTCGGAGTCCCCTTCGCCGACCTGACCGAGGACACCACAGCTGCCATCGCCGAGTGCCTCGACGACGGGCTCACGGCCACCAACCCCCTCGATGTCTGGGGCACCGGCGCCGACACCCGCACCCTGTTCGGCGAATGCCTGCAGCTGATGACCGATGATCCCGGGGTGGCCGTCACCGCTCTGGCGGTGGACCTGGTGACCGAGTACGACGGCGACACGGCCTACACCGACGCGGTGCTGGATACCGCCGGGCGGACGGACTCACCGATAGCGGTGCTGACGTCGACCCCATCGGCGGTGGACCCGGCGATGGCCTCCCGTCTGCGCGGGGCCGGCGTACCGGTGCTCGAGGGCTATCGCAGCGGCCTGTCGGGCCTGGGGCATCTGATGCGTTGGCCACTCCCCCGGGGGCGCGTCGACAACCCCGTCGATGAGGAGCGCCGAGAGTGCTGGCGCCGGCGCATCGACGCCGGCACCATCGACGGGGTGGCGTTGCTGGCCGATTACGGGATCCCTGTGGCGAATTCGCGACCTGCCTCATCCCCGGCCGCGGTGCTGGAGGCCGGAGATGCACTCGGTTACCCGGTGGTGCTGAAGACCGTGGGGACTGCGCACAAGAGCGATGTCGGCGGTGTGGTTCTCGGGCTGGCTGACCGGGCGGCGCTGGCTGCAGCGTATGCGGCCATGGCGGCCTCGCTGGGGCCCGCGGTGACGGTGGAAGCCATGATGCCTGCGGGCGTGGAGATCTCCGTCGGCGTGGTGCGCAACCCGGGTTTCGGGCCGCTGGTGGTGGTGGCCGCCGGCGGGGTGCTGATCGAACTGATCGGCGACCGGTCGGTGGCCTGCCCGCCGCTGTCCCGCACGGCCGCTCTGCGCATGCTCGACCGCTTGCGGATCCGGCCGCAACTCGACGGTTGGCGCGGCGCCGAACCCGTGGCCATCGATCGATTGGTGGATGTGATCATCGGGTTCGGTTGTCTGGCTGCCGAACTCGGTGATGTACTTGATGCCGTTGAGGCCAATCCGGTGATCGCCACGGCCGATGGCGCGGTCGCCGTCGATGTGTTGGTGGTGCCGCGGGCGCAGTAGGCGTGCACGGCCGATTGTGTCGGTGGCCTCTGTTTGAATGGGGTCATGTCCACGAGCGCAACACTTTCGGCCGCTGCCGGGGTTACTCCCGTGCAGCGGCTGGAGGTGTTGTTCGCCAAGATCGCGGAGCTCTCGGGGCAGCGCAACGCCATCGACGGGCGGATCGTGGAGATCATCGCCGAGATCAACCGCGACGGGCTGGCCGGCATCACCGGGTTCCGCTCCGTGGCCTCGCTGGTGGCCGCCAAAACCGGGGTCTCCCCCAACACCGCCCACACCTTCACCACGATCGCCCAACGCGCCGAACAGTTCCCGCAATGTGTCGCCGGGATGCGGGAGGGCTGGCTGTCGGTGGATCAGCTCGGCGCGGTGGTCGACGGCGCCGCCGACGGCTCCGACGCCCACTACGCCCAATTCGCCCGGTATGCCACGGTCACCCAGATCCGCAAAGCCGTCCGACTCGAACCCCCACCCGCACCCAAACCCGAACCGGAACCAGCACCGGAACCCGAAGCGCCGCGATCGATCACCACCACCCACGGCCCGCACTCGACCACCTGGCACATCACCCTGCCCACCATTGAGGCCGCCGAATTCCAGGCAGGACTGCAGTCCCATCACGACAAACTCGTCGCGGAGTGGAAACGCGCCCACGCCGAGAACCTCACCGAGACCACCCCACCGTTCCCCACCCCGGTGGACGGGTTCCTGAGCCTGATGCGCGCCGGCTGGGACGCCGACGCCGCGGCACGCCCGCACGGGCAGCGCACCACCGTGGTCATCCACGTCGATGTCGAATCGCGCCTCGCGAACCTGCATCTGGGCCCCGTCCTCGCCGACGCCGACCGGCAATACCTACTCTGTGATGCCACCTGCGAGGTGTGGTTCGAACGCGACGGCCAACCCATCGGCGCCGGACGGGAGACCCGTACCATCAACCGACGGCTACGCCGAGCCCTCGAGCACCGTGATCACGGCACCTGCGTGGTGCCCGGCTGCGGCGCCACCCGCGGCCTGCACGCCCACCACCTGATCCACTGGGAAGACGGCGGACCCACCGAACTCGACAATCTCGTCTTGGTGTGTCCCTATCACCATCGGCTGCACCACAAGCGGGGCATCACCTTGACCGGGCCGGCCAGCCGCCTGGTCGTCACCGACGCCACCGGCCGCCACCTCACCAACAGATCCCTGGCCCGGCCACCCACCACGGCGCCACCGCAAGTGGCTCCGCACCCCGGACCAGGCGGCGCCCGCTGCGACTGGTGGTGGTACACCCCCTACCAACCACCAGCGGCCAGTTGACGTGTGCCGACCAAGAATCGGAACGTACTAACAGCTGGCACCTTTGGCTGCGTCGACATCACATCTGTCCTCAGCAAGTGCCGACTCGGCGGCGCCGATCATCAGAATCGCGGGACTGCCCGCACCAGGTACCGGGGGCGCACGGAGGCTACGCCGGGCCGGCCAGCCGACAACCACCAGCGGCCAGTTGACGCGTACCGAGAAGCCAATTCGCCGCTACACACTCGCCGGGTCGGCGAGCAGAGGAGCAAACGCCAACTCAGCGGCACCGATCATCAGCGTCTCGGCGCCCAGCGTCGCGGGGACCACCCGCACGAGGTCGCGGGGCGCACCCATGCTCCGGCGGGCCAACTCGTCGCGCAGTACCCCGGCCGCGTAGGCCGGGAACACGCGCAGAAAGCCGCCCAGCACGATCAGTCGCGGGTTGAGCATGTTGACCGCGTTGCCCAGCGCGATGGCCAAGGTGCGGGCCTGCCGATTGATCACATCCAGTTCGGCATCGCTGTGGGTGCTGGGCTCGGCGGCGCTCTCCAACTCCTCCAACAGCCGGGTCAGCGGCGCCTGCGTCACCTCAGTTTCGAGACAGCCGACGCTGCCGCAGTGACACGATTCGCCGCCGCCGACGAAGGTGTGGCCCAACTCGCCCGCGTATCCGGCCACCCCTTGGAGCAGCCCGCCCGCCACCACGAAGCCCGCGCCGATACCGCTGGGCCCGCCGTTGACGTAGATCAGATGATCGGCGTTGCCGTGCCGGCCGAACAGATGCTCGGCAATGGCGCCGACGTTTGCGTCGTTGGCCGCAGAGCAGGCCAATCCTGTTGCCGTGGTGAGCATCTGACCGATCTCGACGTCATGCCAGTCGAGGTTCGGTGACACCTGCACCGCAGAACCCGGCCCGTGCACCAACCCCGGCACCGCAACGCCGACCGCCGTCAGCATCTGCTCGCGGGTCAGGCGCCCGCGGATCTGGTCGATCAGGTCAGCGGCGATCTTGACCGTCTCCTCGCCGCTGGGCACACCCACCGTCGGGTGCCGCAGCACGTCGAGCACCAGACCGCCCAAACCGACCACCCCGACCGTGATCGCGTCGACCTCGGGGGTGACGGCAACTGCCAGGACGTTGTTCCCTGGGCTGACGATCGGACTGGGCCTGCCCACCTGTGCTACCGCGGGCGCGGGCGATTCGACCACCAGACCCCGGGCTGCCAACTCCTCCACCAGGTCCTTGACCGTCGACCGGGACAGGCCGGTTCGCCGTGTCAGCTCGGCGCGGCTCAGCGAGCGGTGGTGGTGTACCAGCGTGAGGACGCTGGACAGGTTGCGGCGGCGGACGTCGTCGGTCCTCGTTCCTACCCGGGTGGCGCGGCGCTCTCCAGTCAGATCCATCGTCTTCTTTCTCCCACACCGTGCCCTTGACAGTGGTGCAGCCCACATCTTATGTTCGCTCGCAGAACAAATCACCCGTTTTCATCAAACCCCGCCCGAGTGCGGAGGCCAGGGAGCACATCATGACGGTTCTGGAGTCCGGCGTCGCGCGCGCCGACGAACTGACACCCACCCCCGCCGACAAATTCTCGTTCGGCCTGTGGACGGTGGGCTGGACGGGGGCCGATCCGTTCGGTGTCGCGACCCGCCCCGCACTGGACCCGGTCGAGGCCGTCGAGCGGCTCGCCGAGTTGGGGGCGTACGGGCTGACCTTCCACGACGACGACGTGATCCCGTTCGGCAGCACAGAGTCCGAGCGCAGCCGGATCCTGGCCCGGCTCACCGGGGCCCTGGAGGCCAATGGACTCGCGGTGCCGATGGTGACCACCAACCTGTTCACCCAGCCGGTGTTCAAGGACGGTGGCTTCACCAACAACGATCGGTCAGTGCGGCGCTACGCGCTGCGCAAGGTGCTGCGCAACATCGACCTGGCCGCCGAACTGGGCGCCCAGACCTTCGTCCTGTGGGGCGGCCGCGAGGGCAGCGAGTACGACAGCGCCAAAGACGTCCAGGCGGCGCTCGCCCGATACCGCGAGGCCATGGATCTGTTGTGCGAGTACGTGAACGACCAGAACATCGGCCTGCGTTTTGCCATCGAGCCCAAGCCCAACGAGCCGCGCGGCGACATCCTGTTGCCCACCGTCGGACATGCGCTGGCCTTCATCGACACCCTGGCCCATCCCGAGATGGTGGGCGTGAACCCGGAAACCGGGCACGAGCAGATGTCCGGGCTGAACTTCATGCACGGCATCGCGCAGACCCTCTACAGCGGCAAGCTCTTCCACATCGACCTCAATGGCCAACGGGGCATCAAGTTCGACCAGGACCTGGTGTTCGGCCACGGCGACCTGGGCAATGCATTCGCCCTGGTGGACCTGCTGGAGCACGGCGGCCCCGACGGGGGTCAGGCCTACGACGGGCCGCGACACTTCGACTACAAGCCCAGCCGCACCGAGGACATCACCGGGGTGTGGGCCTCGGCGGCAGCGAACATGCGGATGTATCTGCTGCTGCGGCAACGCGCGCGGGCCTTCCGATCGGACCCGGCCGTGATCGAGGCCCTGGCCGCCGCACGGGTGCCCGAACTGCGCGAGCCCACCCTGAATGCGGGCGAGTCGTACACCGACCTGCTGGCCGACGACTCGGCCTATGGGCAGTTCGATCCGGAGCCGTACTTCGGCGGCAAGGGCGGCAACTTCGTGGCGCTCAACCAGCTGGCGATCGAGCACCTGATGGGCGCCCGGTAGTCCGAGGCTTGTCCGAACATCCGCACAACTGAATCCTGGACGTGACACACGTCACGTTATATGTTGCCTGAAAGAACAAACGTCGGGGGTTCTGTGCCTCCGTGCCCGCAACCACCTATTCGGAGGCGATTTTCGTGAATCGAACCAGTGCCCTGCTCGTCGCGACTGTTCTCGGAGCCGGCTTGACGCTCAGCGCGTGCAGCAGCAGCAGCGACTCGGGGTCCGGCGACGGATCCAGCGGCAGTGCCGAAGCCAGCGGGGCCGGCAAGATCGGCGTCATCCTGCCCGACACCAAATCCTCCGTCCGATGGGAGAGCAAGGACCGCCCGGCGCTGGAGGCGGCGTTCAAGGAAGCCGGCGTCGAATACACCATCCAGAACGCCGAGGGCTCCGCGGACACCATGACCACCATCGCCGACGGCATGATCGCCGACGGGGTGACGGTGCTGGCCATCGTGAACCTGGACTCCGACAGCGGCGCAGCCATTCAGCAGAAGGCGGCCTCCCAAGGCGTCAAGACCATCGACTACGACCGCCTCACGCTCGGCGGGTCGGCCGATGTGTACATCTCGTTCGACAACACCGTCGTCGGTGAGCTGCAGGGTCAGGGGCTGGTGGACTGCCTCGGCGGCCGGCCCGCGGCGAACGTGGTGTTCCTCAACGGATCTCCGACCGACAACAACGCCACCCTGTTCTCCAGCGGGGCACACTCCGTCATCGACGGCACCCCGGGAATCACCATCGTCGGCGAGCAGGCCGTGCCCGATTGGGACAACGACGAAGCCGTCACCATCTTCGAGCAGATGTACACCGCCGCCGACGGACGCATCGACGGTGTGTATGCCGCCAACGACGGCCTCGCCGGCTCGGTCATCTCGATCCTGGAGAAGAACCAGCGCGCCGGACAGGTGCCCGTCACGGGTCAGGACGCCACCGTCGAAGGCCTGCAGAACATCCTGGCCGGCACCCAGTGCATGTCGGTGTACAAGTCGGCCACCGAAGAGGCCGGGGCGCTGGCCGAGGCAGCCATCGCGTTGGCCAATGGCCAAGAGCCCGAGACCAACAACACCTCGCGTGATGACCAGGGCGGCCGCGACGTGCCGTCGGTGCTGCTGACGCCGAAATCGATCACCAAGGAGAACATGAACGTGGTGTTCGATGACGGCGGCCAGTCCAAGGAAGAAGTGTGCGCCGGGCAGTTCGCCGCCATGTGCACCGAGGCGGGAGTCTGACACCCCATGAGTGAGGCGGTCGAGCCCATACTCGAATTGCGCAGCGTCAACAAGAGTTTCGGTGTGGTGCACGTGCTGCACGATGTCGACTTCCGGGTGTACCCCGGGAAGGTCACCGCGCTGGTCGGTGACAACGGCGCAGGCAAGTCGACGTTGGTCAAGGCCATCGCGGGCATCCACCCCATCGACAGCGGCGAGTACCTCTTCGAGGGCAAACCGGTGACGGTGCACGGTCCCAACGACGTTGCCGCACTCGGCGTCGAGGTCGTGTACCAGGACCTGGCGCTGTGCGACAACCTCGACATCGTCGAGAACATGTTCTTGGGCCGGGAGATCAAACGGCGGGGCATCCTCGACGAGGCGCAGATGGAGACCATGGCCCGCGAGGCCCTGGCGTCGCTGTCGGTGCGGACGGTGAAATCGGTGCGCCAGACCGTCTCCAGCCTGTCCGGCGGGCAGCGACAGACGGTGGCCATCGCCAAGTCGGTGCTGTGGAATTCCAAAGCGGTGCTGCTGGACGAACCGACAGCCGCCCTGGGTGTGGCGCAGACCCGGCAGGTGATCGACCTGGTGCGCCGGCTGGCCGAGCAGGGCCTTGGCGTGGTGCTGATCTCGCACAACATGGCCGACGTCTTCGAGGTCGCCGACCGGATCTGTGCGTTGTACCTCGGCCGGGTGGCCGCCGACGTCAAAGCTTCCGAGGTCAGCCACAGCCAGATCGTCGAGCTCATCACCGCGGGACGGTCCGGCAGCCTGGGCCTGGCCCCCGCCGAGGCCGCCGAGTCAATGTGAGAGCGCCCGTGCAGACATCGACAGTGAAGGATCAGACATGACCAGCGTCCGCCCGGATGTCACGTTGGCAGACGCCGACTTCGCCGGCGACAACCGCGCCGACCAGACGTTGGGCGCCGCAGCGCGCAGCTACCTGCAGCGCGTCCGCGGCGGTGACATGGGCTCCCTGCCCGCCGTCCTCGGTCTGATCGTCCTGTTCGTGATCTTCGGACTGGCCAATGACCGGTTCCTCTCCGCGCTCAACCTGGCCAACCTGATCACCCAGGCCGGCTCGATCTGTGTGCTGGCAATGGGTCTGGTGTTCGTGCTGCTGCTCGGCGACATCGACCTGTCGGCCGGGGTGGCCGGCGGTGTCTCGGCCTGTGCCATGGCGCTGACCATCGTCAACCTCAACTGGCCCTGGTGGCTGGCGGTGGCGCTGGCGATCGCGTGCGGGGCGTTGATCGGGCTGGCGATCGGTCTGCTGCGCGCCCGACTCGGCATCCCGTCCTTCGTCGTGACGCTGGCGTTCTTCCTGGGCCTGCAGGGCGTGACGCTCAAGCTCATCGGCGAGGGCGGCTCGGCACGGGTGGACGACCCGGTGATCCGCGGAATGACCATCACCAACCTGCCGGTGAGCGCCGGCTGGGCACTGGCCCTGGTGGTGGTTCTCGGCTTCGCCGCACTGGAGCTGATCCAGTACCGCCGCAAGAGCGCGCTGCGGTTGGCACATCCCCCGATCGGTGTGGTGGGCGTACGCATCGCGGCCGTCGCGCTGGTGGTTTTCGGGGTCACCTACATCCTCAGCGTCAACCGCGCCGTGAACGCCAACGTCCAGATCAGCGGTATCCCCTACGTTCTGCCGCTGATCCTGGTCCTGCTCATCGTGTTGACGCTGGTACTGAACCGCACCGCGTACGGCCGCCACATCTACGCCGTCGGCGGCAACGCCGAGGCCGCGCGGCGCGCAGGTATCTCGGTGACGCGGATCCGGGTGTCGGTGTTCGTGATGTGCTCGTCGCTGGCGGCACTCTCCGGCATCATGGCGGCGTCCTACGCGGGCAAGGTGTCGGCGTCCTCCGGTGCCGGCAACACCCTGCTGTACGCGGTGGGTGCGGCCGTGATCGGCGGCACCAGCCTCTTCGGCGGCCGGGGCCGGGCGCTGGACGCGGTGATCGGCGGCGTGGTGGTGGCCACCATCGCCAACGGCCTGGGCCTGCTCAACCAGTCGTCGTACATCAACTTCCTGGTCACCGGCGGGGTGCTGCTGCTGGCCGCGAGCGTGGACGCGATCTCTCGGCGACGCCGGTCGGCCACCGGGCTGAGCTGATCAGAAGATCGAGTACACCTTGCGGACGGTCTCGTGGATCTCCCAGGTGCCACTCCACCCTCTGGGGAACACCGCGACGTCGCCGGTGCGCACGGTGCTCGGCGGTCCACCGTCGGGCGTGACGGTCATGGAGCCGGCCACCAGGAAGATTACCTCGTTGGTCTCCAGCGCCCATCGCGACGGCCCGGGTTCGCATTCCCAGATCCCGGCCGAGGAGTCGCCGTCGACCCACACCTCGACACCGGAGGTCGCCATCGGGTGACCGGTGGCTTCGGCCAGTGGGCCCCAGTCCTCCAGATCCGCTCCGGCTGCACCTGCCAGGATGGGTGTCAGATCGGCGTGCGTCACGACGGGTTCCTCTCTCGAACAACAGTTTCCGGGAACGGCAGCGAGATGGGTTCGGGCTCGAGCCGACTGCGCCCGTCGGCGTCGAAGCGGTCCAGGCCGAGATCGGTCAGGTCCAGCCAGCTGCACCCACCGGTGGTGGTCAGGTCCGCGGCCGCCTCGGCCACCGCGGGGCCCCACATCATGCCGTGCCCGGCCGCGCTGGCCACCACGGTGCCCGCCACAGGTCCGTCGTCGCTGAGCAGCGGCCCCAGGATCGGTAGGTGGTCAGGGGTGAAATCGATGGTGGCCGCCCAGGTACGCCGCAGGCCGAGGCCGCGCACCGCCGGGTACAGTTCCTCCATCCGGCTGCGGGCCTTCTCGTAATAGGTCCAGTCGAACTCGGTCGCCGGGCCCGGCGCTTCGTCCGGGTTGCTCATCCCCCACAGCAGACCACCGAATTCCCCTGGTCTCCAATAGATTCCGGATACCACATCGAACACCATCGGCAGCTCGTGCACGTTGCCGGCCGGTAGCGGCGCGGTGACCACCACCTGATGCCGAGTGCCTCCCGCGTAGACCCGACCCCCGGCCGCTGCCCCCACCTCGGCCAGCTGCGGCCCGCCGGTGAGCACCACGTGTTCGGTGTGGATGGGACCGTCGGAGGTGTCGACGCCGACCACTCGGGCCCCGTCGGTGCGCAGCCCGGTGAAGGCGCAACCTTCCCGGACATCAACACCGTGGGTGGCCAGCGCAGCGGTGTAGGCGAGCACATTGCGCGGGGCGTCGATGTACCCGTCGCCGGGCGCGTAGGAGGCGCCCAGGGTTACCCCCGGCGCGAGCCCGGTACCGCGGGCGTCGAGATCGTCGCCCGAGAGCCACTCGACATCGAGCCCGAGTGACCGCTGCACCGCGATCCGGGCGTGCGCCTGTTCCACCTCGGTGTCGCTGAAGCACGGCATCAGGTATCCCTGGGCGACAAAACCGCAGTCCACGGGAAAGTGGTCACCGCTGGCGCGGTAGAACTCCTGACTTCGCATCCCCAGCCGGATGGCGGTCTCGGTGCCGCCCTGGGCGCGCACCATGCCCGCGGCCCGGCTGCTGGCACCGTCACCCAGCCGCGAAGCCTCCACCAGGGTCACGCTTTTCACTCCGCGCGCGGCCAGCAGCACCGCCGCCCACGCGCCGACGGTTCCACCGCCGACCACCACCACGTCAGCACTGGTCATACCACGAGACGGTCGCATAGACTGAACGCTCAGTCAAGAGCAAGGGGCCACGTGCATGTACGGACTGAACGCCGATGACCTGCGCATCCGCAACACCGCAGCGACGTTCGCCGAGTCGCTGATGTCCTATGAGGTGGACGCCGAACTGGCTGGGGGCCAGTTGCCCGCCGAGATCGCGGCCGCCCACCACCACCGTGCTCTCGAACTCGGGCTGTACGCCACCAACATCCCCGCCGCAGCCGGTGGTGTGGGATGCACTGCGCTACAACAGGTCCTGGTGCAGGAACAGGTGGGCCGGGTGACCAACGGGCTGGCCTGGGTGATGCATACCCCGCCGCAGTGGTGGGTGGACGTCGCCACCGACTTCCAGCGGGAGAGGTGGCTGGCACCCGCGGTGCGCGGCGAGAAGCACGAGGCGTACGCCATCACCGAGGAGTTCGCCGGCTCCGATGTGTCCGACCTGCGCACCTCGGTGCGCAAGGACGGTGACGAGTACGTGGTCAACGGCGTGAAATGGCATGTCACATCCTTCAATCTGGCCGACTATCTGTTCGTCCAGGGAGTGTTGGACAACGGTGACTTCGCCGGCGAACACGTCCTGCTGGTGGTGGATCTGCCGTGGCCGGGGGTCGAGGTGGTCCGCACCCCGCACTACAGCCACCACATCGCCGACGAGCATCCCATCGTCTCGTTCACCGACGTCCGGGTGCCCGCCTCACACCTGGTGGGCGCCGAGGGTGCCGGCATGACGTTCACCCAGGACTGGTTCCGCTTCGAGCGGCTGATGGTGGCCGCACGCTGTGTGGGGGCGGGCCAGCGCCTGGTCGACGAGATGACGGCGTTCGCGAAAAGCCGTGTGGTGGCGGGTAAACCGTTGGGTGAGCACCAACTGGTGGCCGGCATGCTCGCCGACAGTGCCACCGAACTGTTCGCCGCCCGCACCATGCTCTACGAGGTGGCCCGAGCCATCGACGCCGGCGGCGAGCGCAAGACCCTGCACGGGCTGGCGTCAATGGCCAAACTGTACTGCTCGGAGATGGCGGGGCGGGTGGCCGACCGCGCGGTACAGGTGTTCGGCGGCCGCGGCTACATGCGGGAAAACGTGGCCGAGCGAATGTTTCGCGAACTGCGGGTGGAGCGCATCTGGGAGGGCGCCAGCGAGATCCAGCGGCTGATCGTCGCCCGCCAACTGCTCAAGGGCACCATCTGACATTGCCGAGCAGACGCGAAGTCGGGTCAGACCACCCGCCGCAACCCGAGCTCGCGTCTGCTCGGCAAAACTCTAGACCTCGATGGGTGGGTGCAGCCGCTCCATGGTGTACTGCCGGTTGCGCCGCGCCGCCCAGGAACTGGCTGCCAATGCCGCGGCCAGCAACCCGCTCAACACGGCCAACGCCACCCACAGCCGGGAGTCGATGCCGCCGACGGTCAGCTGCCGTAACCCGTTGACCGCGTAGGTCATCGGGTCGAAGGGGTGGATCCACTGGAAGGGCGTGGCTGTGGTCTCCACCGGATAGATCCCACCGGCGGACACCAACTGCAGCATCAGGAACGCCAACGTGATCACCCGGCCCACCGCCACCCCGAACACCGCGTTGAACGCCTGGATGATGGCCAGGAAGGTGGCCGCGATCAGCAGCAGGAACCCCACGGTGGCCAGGGGGTACTCGGCGTGCAGCCCGACACCGAAGTGGACGACGGCGTACATCACCACCACCTGACACGCCGCGATCAACAGCGCGGGCCAGTAGGACGCGAGCACCACCCGGAACGCGCCCACGCCCGCGATGATGGGCCGGGACTGCAACGGCGTCAACAACATCCAGATGATCAGCGCGCCGATGAACAGCGCCAGCGGCAGGAAGAACGGCGCGAACCCGGTGCCGAAGGTGGGTGCGGGGTTGTCCGTCACCAGGTCCAGGGCAACGGGGGCGGCCAACGTCTTGGCGACATCGGTGCGCTGCTGCGGGGTCCAGGACGGGACCTGCGTGGAGCCTTGCTTGAGCTTGGTGGCCAGCTCGTCGCCGCCGGCCTGCAACTTCGCCGTACCGTCGGCCAGTTGATCGGCACCCGAGGCCAGCCGGTCGCTGCCGTCGCTGAGCGTGACGAGTCCGTCGGACAGCTGATGGGCGCCGGTGTTGAGTTGGTCGACGCCGTCGCGGAGTTTGGCCACGTCGGCCCGTAGCCCGCCATTGAGGGCAGAGGCCAGAAAGGTACGCAGCCGGCTGTTCGGGTCGCCCAGCTCGTTCTCCAGGGATGCGGCGCTGTCGCGCAAGCGGATCAGCCCGGCGTCGGTGGTCGGGTCGATCCCCTGGGCGTCGAGCAGATGCTGCGCACCGGCCAGGAAATTGCCCAGATCACGCACCGCCGGGTCCGGGTTGGTGCGCAGCAGCCCCACCGCCTGGTTCACGATGGCGGCCGCTTGTGCCTGGTCGATGTTCAGGGCCGCGATGCGGTCAGTGGTGGAGCGCACCGCGCCGCTGAGGTGGGCCGCGGCCCGACCGACCGCCTCCGGATCTAGCTGCAGGTCGCCCACCCGGTCCAGCACGTCGAGCAGCGGGTCGACGGCCTTGTCCACCGACGTGGCCAGCTGCTGGGTGCCGGCGGCCAGTTGCGCCGATCCCGAACGCGCGGTATCCAGACCCGCCGACAACGCGTGCGCGCCGGTGGACAACTGGCGGGCGCCGTCGTTGGCGGTGTGTAAGCCCGCCGCCAGTTGGCCGGCGCCGTCGGCGGCGGCGACCAGCCCGGCGCCGGCGTCGGTGAGCCCGGTCAGCACTGTGCCCACGGTGCGCTCGGCGATGGAGGCGTTGACCTGGTTGAGCACCTCCCGTGAGGCGTTCTGCCCGATGATCGAACCCAGGTAGTTGTTCGCGTCGTTGAAGGTGAACTGGATGGTGGCCTGGTGCGGATCGCCACCCGAGGGCGAAGCGATGCTATCGGAAAAGTCTTCCGGCAGGGTGATCGCGAAGTAGTAGTCGCCGGCGGCCACCCCGGCGGCGGCCTCCTGGGCGGACACCGGGTGCAGGTCCAACTGCCCGGACGCTTCCAGCGCGGCGGCCACCTGGTCGCCGGCTCTCAGTTCCTGCCCCTGCGCGGACGCCCCGCGGTCGGAGTTCACCAGCGCGACGGGCACTTTGTTCACCTCGGCGAACGGATTCCAGAACGCCCACAGGTACATCGCGCCGTACAGCAGCGGCATGAGAATGATGGTGATCAGCGCGATCCGCGGCAGTGCGCCGCGAGAGTAACGCTTGACGTCGGTTCCCAGTGACATCCCGGCCAACACGGCTATTCGCCCTCCTCGTGGGAAACCAGTTCGGCCCTGGTCACATTCGTGACCTCGAGCTGCGTGCGGACCTGCGGATCGGTCACCGGATCCACGCTCGCGGTGACGACGGTCTGTTCACCACCGAGTGCGATCAGCCTTTGCAGCAGCAGGTCCCGGTTGCGCTCCCCGGTCACCTGGTCCGACTGACCGACCACCAGCAGGGGCGGGCGACGGGTGTTGGCCAGCGCGATCCGCAACAGCAGTCCGTCCAGTTCGCTGAGTTCGTCGACGTATTCACCCAACGGCGGCAGCGGCAGCTCCCCGAACACCGGGGCGCACACCCGCGCGAGGTCGTCGGCGTCGGCGCGGCGCACCAGCCGGTACCAGGGCGCGTCCCAGCGCAGTTGCTCGGTGATCAGGTCCCGCACCGTCACGGACTCGGCGACGGTGTCGATCTCGTCGATCCCCGCCAGAGCGGCCAGGCCGAAGATGGCGGAGGTCCTGGTCTGGCCGAGCACGGTCAACTCCCCCGCCACCGGCCGCATGCGTCCGGCCAGGGTCATCATCAGTGCGGTGCGGCCCGCGCCGGCGGGGCACTGCAGGACGGTCACGCCGCCGCGGGCGATCTCGAGATCGAGGGGACCGTAGACCGGCCCCCAGGGTCCCGTCATCCGGATCCCCCGGGCGATCACGGCCGGTTCGGGCGGCATTTCGTCGGGCACGCGCCAATCCCAGCACACCCGTCAGCGAAGCACCGCCGATCCGTCCGGCGGGGTGTCGTGTCGGTCCAGGATGAGCAGTGCGACATGCAGCGAGGTCCGGGACTCCGCGTCGTCGAGGTCGACACCGAGCAGGCGCTGCAGAGCGGCCAGCCGGGCGTACAACGTCGGGCGCGAGAGCCGCAGCCTGCCCGCCACCTCGGTCTTGTTACCACCGCACTCGAGGAAGACCCGCAGCAGCTCGAACGCCGAGTCGTCGTGTTTGGCGCGGTATTCGAGCACGCCGCGTAACTCGGTCTCGGCGAACGCCTGCACCCGCGGGTCGCTGCGGATCAGCGCCACCAACCCGCGTAGCCGGACATCGGCGGCCCGGTAGAAGGAGCGCCGCGGATCGGGCAGGCCGGCCGCCACCTCGGCGACGTACACCGATTCGGCCAGACCGTCGGCGGCGTCGATCAGGCGCGCCGATTCGGGGCCGACCCCGATGACGCAGCCGGAGATCCCGTCGACCCGCTCGACAGCGCGGCGCAGATGATCGCAGATGCGGCTCAGCGGCACGCCGCGGCGGGGCGCCAGCAGCACGTCGATCTGGCCGTCTTCCCGGCTGGCGGTCAGGACGGTGTGCCCCTCGGCGCGCACAGTGGACACCATGGCGTCCAGCACCGCGGCCCGGCGGCGCTGGGTCAGCACCTGATCGTTGTTGCGAATCTCCAAGGGCCGCAATGTCATGGGCACATAGGTCAACGCGGGGCGCAGCCCCAGGGCATACGCGCGTGAGGTGGCTTCGGCTTCGTCGGCCACGCGGTGTGCACGCAGGTCGTCGACCAGTCCGCTCTGGGCCCGCAGTTCCAGCGATGTGCGGCCCTGTTCGGCCATGTGGTGCAGGGCCAGCGCCTGTGCGGCGCGCTCGACGGTCATCGCGGCGCGCGAGGTGGCCTCGGCCAGCGGGGCGATCAGCCGGCCCCATTCCTGGCGGTAGGGCCCGACGCCGCGGCTCAGCCATTCCGCGCCCGCCAGCCGGGAGCGGCGGTCCCAGTCCCGCAGCAGGTCGGCGGTGCGGGTGCCCCGCGCATCGAAGGCCAGCACCTGGCGATTGAGATCCTCGAGCACCACCGCGGTGTCGAGCATGTCGGCACACGCCGCCACGATGTCCTCCACGGTGGCGCGGCGCATGCTCAACGCGGTGAACGCCTCGTGCACCCGACGGGCGTAGTCGACCTCCGCGTACTGCTCGGCGACGATGCGGCGGTGCACCTCCTCGGTGACCTCGACGAAGCGCACCTCCCGGTGCAGCGCGATCACCGGGAGGGGCAACTCGGCGGTCGCCATCGCGGGCGGGATCTCGGTGACGTGGCGGCCGAGCTCCACCACCACCGCCACTGCGCCCGCGGCGGCCAGCCGGGGCAGGTAATCCGGCTCGAACAGCGCCGCGCCGGTGGTGAGCACCAGTTCGCCGCCTTCCAGCAGATTGGACAGGTCGGCGATGTCGCTGACGTGCACCCAGCGCACCGGACGGTCCAGGGCGCCGCCGCCGATCACCTCCGGGTCGCCCGCGCGCAACACCGGCAGATCCAGGATGTCGGCGATGGTCAACGTCACCGACACATCGTAAGTTGTCTGCGGTCAAAAGTTACAGAACGTCGGGAGCCAACCACGTCGGCGCGGACCACACTGAAGACCAGGACTTCGACCGACAGAACAGGACCCGATATGACTGCGACGATCAGCAAGGTGACCACCATCGGTCACTGGGCCGGCGGCAAGAGCTTCCCCGGAAGCAGCCAGCGCACCGCTCCGGTGACCAACCCGGCGACCGGTGTCGTCACCGGTGAGGTGGCCTTGGCCGACGTCGACGACGCCCGCGCCGTGATCGACGCCGCCGCCGCCGCATTCCCGGCCTGGCGCGACACGTCGCTGGCCAAGCGCAGCCAGATCCTGTTCGCCTTCCGCGAGCTGCTCAACGCCCGCAAGGACGAGATCGCCGCCATCATCACCAGCGAGCACGGCAAGGTGCTCTCCGACGCCGCGGGCGAGGTCAGCCGCGGCCAGGAAGTCGTCGAGTTCGCGTGCGGGATCCCGCATCTGCTCAAGGGCGGCATGACCGAGAACGCCTCCACCAACGTCGACGTGGCCTCCATCCGCCAGCCGCTGGGCGTGGTGGGCATCATCTCCCCGTTCAACTTCCCGGCCATGGTGCCCATGTGGTTCTTCCCCATCGCCATCGCCGCGGGCAACACCGTCGTGCTCAAGCCGTCGGAGAAGGATCCCAGCGCCGCACTCTGGATCGCCGCACTGTGGAAGGAGGCCGGCCTGCCCGACGGCGTGTTCAACGTGCTGCAGGGTGACAAGGTGGCCGTCGACGAGCTGCTGACCAACAAGACGGTCAAGTCGATCAGCTTCGTGGGTTCCACTCCGATCGCCGAGTACGTCTACGCCACCGGCACCGCCCACGGCAAGCGCGTCCAGGCCCTCGGCGGCGCCAAGAACCACGCCGTGATCCTGCCCGACGCCGATCTGGACCTGGCCGCCGACGCGATGATCAACGCGGGCTTCGGCTCCGCAGGTGAGCGGTGCATGGCCATCTCCGCGGCGGTGGCCGTCGGTCCCGTGGCCGACGAGTTGGTCGCCAAGATCAAGGAGCGCGCCGCCACCCTCAAGACCGGTGACGGCACCCGCAACTCCGACATGGGTCCGCTGGTGACCAAGGCCCACCGCGACAAGGTGGCCTCCTACATCGACGCCGGCGAGGCCGACGGCGCCACCGTGGTGGTCGACGGGCGCAACCCCCAGGTCGACGGCGAGGCCGACGGCTTCTGGCTGGGCCCGACCCTGCTGGACAACGTCACCCCCGAGATGAGCGTCTACACCGACGAGATCTTCGGCCCGGTGCTGTCGGTGGTCCGCGTGGACACCTACGACGACGCGCTTGAGCTGATCAACAACAACCCCTACGGCAACGGCACCGCCATCTTCACCAATGACGGTGGCGCAGCCCGACGTTTCCAGAACGAGGTCGAGGTCGGAATGATCGGCATCAACGTGCCGATCCCCGTGCCCACCGCGTACTACAGCTTCGGCGGCTGGAAGGCCTCGCTGTTCGGCGACACCCACGCCCACGGCACCGAAGGGGTGCACTTCTTCACCCGCGGCAAGGTGGTCACCACCCGCTGGCTCGACCCGAGCCACGGCGGCATCAACCTCGGCTTCCCGCAGAACGCCTAGGACAGGGACAATCGCACCCATGACTTCTGTTGATGCTCACGTCCTGCCCTCCGGGCAGGATCTCGACACCGCGATCGCCGAAGGCGCCCGCGCCTACGAACTGGACCGCCAGCACGTCTTCCACTCCTGGTCGGCGCAGGCGCAGATCAAGCCGATGACGATCATCGCCTCCGACGGCCAGTACGTCTGGGACGGCGAGGGCACCAAGCTGCTCGACTTCTCCGGGCAGCTGGTGTTCACCAACATCGGCCACCAGCACCCCAAGGTGGTCGCGGCCATCGCCGAGCAGGCTGCCAAGCTGTGCACCGTCGCACCGCAGCACGTCAACGCGGCGCGCTCGGAGGCGGCCCGGCTGATTGCCGAGCGCACGCCGGGTGACCTGAACCGGGTGTTCTTCACCAATGGCGGTGCCGACGCCGTGGAACACGCGGTCCGGATGGCGCGCCTGCACACCGGGCGGTACAAGGTGCTCTCGCGGTACCGCTCGTACCACGGCGGCACCGACACCGCGATCAACCTGACCGGTGACCCGCGGCGCTACCCGAACGATTACGCCAGCGCCGGCGTGGTGCACTTCAACGGCCCGTTCCTGTACCGCTCGTCGTTCTACGCCGAGACCGAGGAGCAGGAGTCGCAGCGCGCACTGGAGTACCTGGAGCGGCTGATCCAGCACGAGGGTCCGTCGTCGTTCGCGGCGATCATCCTGGAGTCGGTGCCGGGCACCGCAGGCATCATGGTGCCCCCGCCCGGGTACATGGCCGGTGTGCGTGAGCTGTGCGACAAGTACGGCATGGTGATGATCGCCGACGAGGTGATGGCCGGCTTCGGCCGCACCGGTGAGTGGTTCGCCATCCAGAACTTCGATGTCACTCCGGATCTCATCACCTTCGCCAAGGGTGTGACGTCGGGTTACGTGCCGCTGGGTGGTGTCGCGATCAGCGACAAGATCTACAACACCTTCACCGAGCGGGCCTATCCGGGTGGGCTCACCTACTCCGGACATCCCCTGGCCTGTGCGGCAGCCGTGGCCACCATCAACGCGATGGAGGACGAGGGCATGGTGGCCAATGCCAAGCGCATCGGCACCGATGTGCTCGGACCTGGCCTGCGTGAGCTGGCCGCCAAGCACCGCTCCGTCGGCGAGGTCCGCGGCCTCGGGGTGTTCTGGGCGATCGAGCTGGTGGCCGACCAGGCCACCCGCGAACCGCTGGCACCGTACGGCGGCGCCAGCCCCGCCATGAACGCGACGATCGCCGCATGCAAGGCCAACGGACTGTTGCCGTTCGCCAACTTCAACCGCATCCATGCGGTGCCGGCCTGCAACATCACCGACGCCGAGGTGGCCGAGGGTCTTCAGGCGCTCGATGCGGCGCTGACGGTGGCCGACGAGCACATCGCCTGATTCTGTTGTCCGACAAGGCCGCCCGGGTTCATGCCCGGGCGGCCCTCGTCGTTCTACGCCGAGTCGATCCGAACCAGTGAGTCGAACTCACCGACGAACAGCGGCGGGTATACCCCGACCCCGGTGTTACGCATCCAAACGGCGGCCGCATCCGGATGCTCGATCCAGCGGCGGGCACTGGCCTCATCGTCGATCTCCTGCAGGATCATCGCCTCCTGTGGGTCGTCGAAGGAGCGGAACACCCACACCGTGTGCACCCCAGCCTGGGCGAATCGCGCTGCTGCCCCGCGCAATTGGTCGGTGAGAAACGCGATGTCGGCGACGGGGACGATGGCCGAGACCAGCACGGCGGGCCGCGGCGGTGCGGGCGGGTCGGCCACGTCGAGGCGCGCGACGATCTCACCGGCGAAGACGGCCGGGATGTCGCGTACCCCCACCTCGTCGAACCACTCCAGGAAGACGTCCGAGCGCATGACCTCCACGATGGGTTCGTGGTTGTGAACCCCGAGCATCACCAGCACCCTGCCGTGCTCACGGGTGGACCGGTAGGTCAGCACATGGTGGGTCCCCAGTTCGGCCAGCGCCCCCTCGAGCCGCTGCAGCACCGGGCGCATCGCGGCCGGGTCCGGCACCCGGAAATCCGAGGCAATGACCAGCGAATGATGTTCGTAGACATCGGCGATGCTCACCGTCAACGGGCCGAACGACCGGCGACGTCGATGCCGTACTGGGCCACCTTCCGATACAGCGTGGCCCGGCTCATCCCCAGCTCGTGAGCCGCCTCGGCCATGGTCGGCGACCCCGTGCCGAGCACCCGGACGATCTCCCCGCGTTCGAAGGCCTCGATCCGCGACAGGTGCCGGGTGTCACCGGCCAGCACCTCGGTGGGCAGCATCGCGACGTCGACCACGTCCGAGCGCCCCGCGGCGTCCGCCACCACCCGGGAGAGCTGATCGACGTTGCCCGGCCAGCCGTAGTTCTGCAGCGCGCGGGCCGCCGCGGGGGTGATTCGAACGTCCCGGCCGCGGGTGCGGCGGGCGATGTGGGCGGCCAGCGGCACCACATCGGCGCACCTCTCCCGCAGCGGTGGTACCTCGAGCACGGTGTCGACCAGCGCTGAGAGCGCAGGCGGGATGTCGCTGAACCGCTCGGCGGTCATCGCGAACGGCACCGCCGCGGTCTGCGCCACCAGATCCCGCAGCCGCTGCGCCGCCCACGTGGGCAGGGCATCGACGTCGCGCACCACCACCGCGGTGTGCGCCTTGCCCAACTCGGGCGCCCACAGTTCCAGCCACGTCGAGGTGTCCGACGGCGCGGGGGTGCCCGCCGACAGGATCCGGTCCCGCGGGTAGGCACGTCGGGCCGCCTGCGCCAACAACGTCGCGCGACCCGCACCGGGCTCCCCCAGCGCGGCGACCACGTGCCCGTCGACCATCGCCTGTTCGGCGCGCAACAGCAGGCTGTTCCAGCCGACGGACAGGTGGTGCGCGGTGCCAGCCCCGGGTTCCAGCTGGGTCTCCACGCGAAACACCTGCCCGCGCGCCGTCGGACGCGGCCGCCGGCCGCTGGAGCGCGCCAGCATCAGCGCAGCGGTGTTGCTGGCGGCCGAGCGAGCCAGCGCCAGCAACAGATCGCTGGACGACCGCGACCATGTGGTGAAGTTGACGCTGCCTTCGAGCCGACCGCTCACCGGTTCCAGCACCGGTACCGCCGCACAGGTGAACGTGCACAAGTTCAGTGCGTAGTGTTCCTCGGCGCGCACCAAGGTGGGCACCCGGTCCGCCAGCGCCAGCCCCAGGCCGTTGGTGCCCACATCCCTTTCCGCATAACCGAACCCGGGTGCCAGGTGCACATCGTCGAGCGCCCGCAGCAGGCTGGGGTCCCCGGACAGCCGGCTCAACACCACCCCGTCGGCGTCGGTGAGCATCAGGCTGACGGGTTCGCCGGACAGCGTGCGGTGCAGATCCGCCAGCACCTCGTTGCCGCATTCGACGAACAGCGACCCCAGGTTCTCGGTCCCGGCAAAAACGGGCTCGACCGACTCCAGCGGTACCCCGTACTCCTCGCTGCGCTGCCACGATGCCAGCAGCCGCCGCGGCACCGCGCGGTCGACCTCGTGCCGCTGCATGCGGTCGGGTAATCCGTCAGCCACTGCGCCGGAGCCTTCCTCGAACGTGTGATCCACGTTACATCCGACGGCGCCCGCCGCCCATGGCCGCGCGTCTCAGATTGAGACATGTGCCCTCTCGGCGGAACGGATCGGCCACCCTAATGTCGAGCTCACGCTGTGACCGCCCTCACAGAAAGAAAGGCACGTCATGTACCGCACTGCTGACAACAGCTACTTCATCGTCGACGCCCACATCGCCCTCTGGGATGCCCGACCCGAGAACCAGCGCAACATCCACGGCAAGCAGTTCATCGACTGCTTCTACGACTACCACCGCAACCTGTCGCCGGACTCCGAGGTGTGGAGCTACGAGGAGTACCTCTACCAGGGCGGTGAGCGGCTGATGAAAGATCTGTTCACCGACGGCTACGTCGACCACGCGATCTTCCAGCCCGCGGCGCTCGGGGAGTTCTACTACAAGGGCTTCGGCCAGACCGACGAGGCCTTCGAGCTGGCGTCCAAGCACCCGGACAAGCTGACCTACAACCACAACTTCGATCCGCGCAACGGTGAGGCGGGGCTGTACCAGCTCCGCGAGGACGCCGCCAAGTACGGCCTCAAGGGCGTGAAGCTCTACACCGCCGAGTGGCACGGTGAGTCGCGCGGTTGGCGCCTCGACGACCCGTGGGCCTACCGCTACTTCGAGGCGTGCCGCGAACTCGGCATCCGCAACATCCACGTCCACAAGGGGCCAACCATCCGACCGCTGGATCGCGATGCTTTCGACGTCGCCGACATCGACCACGTGGCGTCGGACTTCACCGACCTGAACTTCGTCGTCGAACACTGCGGCCTGCCCCGCCTGGAGGACTTCTGCTGGATCGCCACCCAGGAACCCAACGTGCATGCGGGCCTGGCGGTGGCCATGCCGTTCATCCACACCCGGCCGAAGTACTTCGCGCAGATCATGGGTGAACTGCTGTATTGGGTGGGCGAGGACCGGATCCAGTTCTCGTCGGACTATGCGCTGTGGACGCCGCGCTGGCTGGTGGAGGCGTTCGTCGACTTCCAGATCCCGGACGAACTGGGCGAATACCCGAAGATCAGCACGGATCAGAAGAAGAAGATCCTGGGCTTGAACGCCGCGAAGATGTACGACATCCCGGTGCCCGCAGAGCTGCAGCTCCCGGATGCCGGAGAACCCGCAGTGGGCCCCCGCGGCGCCGACGAGATGGCGCCGGCATGACCCGCCCCGATCTCCACCACCACGACCAGGCGCACCGGGCGCTCGCGACCGTCGTCGACCCCGAACTGGACGAGCCCATCACCGATCTCGGCTTTGTGCACTCCCTGGTGATCAGCGCGGGCGGTGACGTCGAGGTGCACCTGCGGTTACCCACCTCGTTCTGCTCCCCCAACTTTGCCTACCTGATGGCTTCGGATGCCAAAGACGCTCTGACAGCGCTGGATTGGACCCGACACGTGGTGGTCGAACTCGATGACCACCACGACTCGCCGCTGATCAACGCCGGGCTGGCCGCCGATGCCGGATACCGCGGGACGTTCGGCCACGAAGCACTCGACAGCCTGGACGAACTGCGCACCATCTTCCACCGCAAAGCCCACACCGCGGCCATGGAACGGTGCCTGACGGCGCTGGTGCGCGCCGGGCGGGCCGAAACCAGCCTGGGCGGGGTCACGCTGGGCGATCTACCCGCCGACAGCATCACCGAGTCACTGCTGCGGCGCCGGCGGACGGTCGGATTGTCCACCGAGCCCGACGATCTGGTGCTGGTCGACCACACCGGCCGCCAAGACGGCGACGTGGTGCTGGCGTTGCGCCGCGCCCGCTCCACCCGCATCTCGATCGACGGCAACGCCCACTTCTGCCGCGGGCTGCTCAAGACCCGCTATCACAGTCCCGTCGAACCGTCGGCCGAACACACCCTGATCCCACTGGTTTCCCTGCAAGGAGCATCCTCATGACCGACATGCGCGCCGTCCAGGTGGTTGGCTACCACCAGAACCTGCAGATGGCAGAAGTCCCGGTGCCCACCCCCACCGGCCCGTTCGACGTGGTGGTCAAGATCGGCGGGGCCGGGGTGTGCCGCACCGATCTACACATCCTCGAGGGCCAGTGGGCCGAGAAGTCGCAGGTGCAGCTGCCCTACACGATCGGCCACGAGAACGCCGGCTGGGTACACGCCATCGGATCTGCGGTGACCAATGTCGCCGAAGGGGACAAGGTGATCGTGCATCCGCTGATCACCTGCGGCCTGTGCCGGGCGTGCCGCTCCGGAGACGATGTGCACTGCGAGTCCAATGCGTTCCCCGGTATCGACACCGATGGCGGGTACGCCGAGTATCTGAAGACCTCGGCCCGCAGCGTGGTCAAGATCGACGATTCCCTGGAGCCCTCCGACGTCGCGGCACTGGCCGACGCCGGGTTGACGGCGTATCACGCCGCCGCCAAAGCCGCGCGCCGGCTGACCCCGCGCGACCGCTGCGTGGTGATCGGGGCAGGCGGCCTGGGGCACATCGGGATTCAGGTGCTCAAGGCCCTCTCACCGGCGGAAATCATTGTGGTGGACCGCAATCCGGAGGCCCTGAAACTGGCCGAGGCGATCGGCGCCGACCACGGCGTGGTGGCCGACGGCAGCCAGGTCCAGCAGGTGCTGGAGCTCACCGGTGGCCACGGCGCCGAGACGGTGGTCGACTTCGTCGGTGAGGGCGGTGCCACCGCCGAAGGGGTGGCCATGCTGCGCCGGGCCGGTGACTACCACGTGGTGGGCTACGGGGAGAACATCAACGTGCCGACCATCGACATCATCAGCACCGAGATCAACTTCATCGGGAACCTGGTGGGCTCGTACAACGACCTGTGTGACCTGATGGCCCTGGCGGCCAGGGGCGCGGTGCACCTGCACACCCAGAAATACGCTCTGGAGGACTTCCAGTCCGCCATCGACGATCTCGACGCGGGCAACGTCCGCGGCCGGGCCATCCTGACCCCGTAGGAAGGAGAGCCACCGTGATCTTCATCGTGGTCAAGTGGCGACCGAAGCCCGAATACGTGGACAACTTCCCCGAGAAGGTGGCGGAGTTCACCGAGGCCACCCGCAGCGAGCCGGGCAACCTGTTCTTCGAATGGTCGCGCAGCCTGGACGACCCGGGCGAATACGTTCTGGTGGAGGGATTCCGCGACGCTGACGCCGGCGGCGAGCACGTCAACAGCAAACACTTCGCCGCCTTCGTGGCGTCGGCACCCGCTCTGCTGAGTGCCACGCCGCTGATCATCAGTCAGTCGGTCGACGCCGACGGCTGGGCGCCGATGGGTGAGATCACCGTCGGAGGTTAACGGCGCGGGCCAACGGGTAGAGATCCTCCCATGGCCACAGTTGACGTGTCGGTGTCGTCGGACCTCTCACCCAAGCAGGCGTGGGCGCTCGCGTCCGACCTGGAACGGTTCGGTGAGTGGATGACGATCTTCGCCGGCTGGAAGAGCGAGGTGCCGCCCGATGTCCAGTTGGGCACCAAGGTCGCGTCGCTGATCAAGGTCAAGGGCTTTCGCAACACCATTCACTGGGAGGTCACCGGCTTCGAGCTGTTCAAACGGCTGGAGATGCGCGGCACCGGCCGGGGCGGGGTGAAGATCGCACTGGACATGGAGATCACCGACAACTCCCCCGGCTCGACCTTCCACCTCGTCGCCCGCCTCACCGGCGGACTGCTGAACGGGCCGGTGGGTTCGCTGGTGGCCAAGGTGCTGGAATCCGACGTGCGCCGGTCCGTGGAGAATCTCGCCGCGTTGCGGCCGGTGTGACACCTGTGCACAGCGATCTCCTGATCATCGGCAGTGGCCCGGCCGGGGTGGGCGCCGCCGAAGCCTTCCGGGAACACCGTCGCGAGGCGACTGTCCGGATTCTGACCGCCGATGTCGATCCGCCCTACGCCCGTCCCCCACTGAGCAAGGAATTCCTGCGCGGCAGCAGCGACGACATCGCGCTGCATCCGGTGTCCTGGTACTCCGAGCACAACATCGAGCTCACCACCGGCGTGCGCGTCGACTCGGTGGACGTGGCTGACAAGACTGTGACCGTCGGTGACCAGCGGTACACCTTCGGGTCACTGGTCATCGCCGCCGGCGCCGGGCCGAATCCCCTGCCGGTACCCGGCGGGGAGAAGGCGTACAGCTTGCGGTCGGCAGACGATGCCCGCCGGTTGCGCAATGCGGCGGTGGCCGCCGGGTCCGCGGTGGTGGTCGGGGCCGGATTCATCGGCTGCGAGGCAGCGGCATCTCTTGCTGCACAAGGTATTTCGGTCACACTGGTGGCACCCGATCCGGCCCCCCAGGTCAAGCGACTCGGCTCCGACGCCGGGGCCCGGCTGCGTGCGTTGGTGGAGCGCGCCGGGGTGCGATACCTGTCCGACGCGAAGGTGGCGGCGGTACATTCCGGCTCGGTCACACTGGAAGACGGGACCCAGCTGACCGCCGATCTGGTACTCGCCGCCACGGGTGTATCCCCGCACAGCGATCTGGCGGAGGCGGCCGGTCTGGACGTTCGGGACTCCCGCATCGTGGTCGGCAGTGACATGCGAACCTCGGCGCCCGACGTGTACGCCGCCGGCGACGTGGCATTGGCGTTCAACGACACCGCCAACCGCCACCTGGCCGTCGAACACTGGCAGGACGCCGAGGATCAAGGCCGTATCGCAGGCACGGTGGCCGCCGGCGGCGACGGTCGCTGGGATGCGGTGCCGGGGTTCTGGACATCGATCGGCGACGCGGACGTGAAGTACCAGGCCTGGGGTGACGGATTCGCCGACGCTGCACTGGTGGAACACGGTGGCGGTTTCACGGTCTGGTACACCGACGACGCGGGGATCACGGTGGGTGTGCTCACCTACCAGGCCGACGAAGACTACGAAGCCGGCGGAAAGCTGGTTGCGCAACACGCGCCACCGGTCCACCGGTGAGACACGGACATCGGTGGACAGCGTTTAATCATGGGCGTACCGGGTATTGACGGCCTCAACGATTGATCGTGGACGCGAGAGACGATGCGCACCGAATTCCACCAGCGACTTGACGGTCTGGCCGCCGACCTGGCCCGCATGTGCGGGCAGGCCGGCGACGAGATCGAGCGTGCCACCCATTCCCTGCTGCAGGCGGACCTCGAGGCCGCGGAGGTGGTGATCGGCAACCTGGATCAGCTCACCGCGCGCAAGAACCAGGTGGAGCACGACGCCTTCCAGTTGCTGGCGCTTCAGGCGCCGGTGGCCGCGGATCTGCGCGCGGTGGTCGGCGCGCTGCAGACCGCCGCGGATGCCGACCGGATGGGTGGGCTGTCCGCCCATGTCGCGCGCATCGTCCGACGCCGTCATCCGGCTCGGGTGTTGCCCGAGGAGGTCGACGGTTACTTCGCCGAGATGGGCGAGGTGGCGGTGGCGTTGGCCCGTGGCGCACAGGAAGTGGTGCTCTCCGGCGACGTGGATCTGGCCAAACAGATCCTCGACGACGACCAGACCATGGACGGGTTACACCGTCACCTGTTCACCATGGTGCTGGGGGGCGACTGGCGGCACGGCGTGGGAGCGGCCGTGGACATGGTGCTGTTGGGCCGGTTCTACGAGCGGTTCGCCGACCACGCGGTGGAGATCGCCCGCCGGATCATCTTCCAGACAACCGGGTCCAAACTCACCGACAACGACGCCCCTGCCGACTGACCGAACCACCGAGGAGAACAACGATGTCCAGCTCGTCGAAGATGCTGTACAAGCCACTGGCACTGGCCGCGAGCGTGGGCGGCGGGCTACTGGCCAGCGCGGTCTTCGCTCAGATCTGGAAGCGGATCGATGACAGCCAGGAGCCGCCGCCAGACCCGAAGGACCTCGAGAAGTCCACCCGGTCGGTACTGGTGGCGGCGGCGTTGCAGGGTCTGGTGTTCGCGGTGGTACGTGCCGCTGTGGATCGGGCCGGAGCAAAGAGCTTCGCAGCCGTCACTGCGCAGAACCCGCAGTAGAGGCCCGCACCACCAGCTGAGGCTGGAACACCACATGCTCGGGTCGGTGTTCGGTGGACTTCTCGGCGGCACCGAGCAACAGGTCCACCGCGGTGGCCCCGATCCGGGCGGTGGGCTGGCGGATGGAGCTCAGCGGCACCACTGCCGAACTCGCGAAGTCGATGTCGTCGTAGCCGATCAGCGCGATGTCCTCGGGTACCCGCAGGCCTCCGATCAGGGTGAGGGCCTGCAGCACGCCGATGGCCAGCAGGTCGTTGGCGCAGAACACCGCGTCGGGGCGCTGCGCGGCGGGCCGGTCGCGGATCTGCTCGCCCACGGAACGTCCCGCCAACACTGTCAGGGCCGGGGTGTCGATCGCTTCGAACTGCGCGCCCGCGATGGTGTCGACCGCCTGCCGGGCGCCGGCGCGACGGTCACGCACCTGCCGTAGGCTCGCGGGCCCGCCCACAAAGGCGATACGACGGCGGCCGATGGCGCCGAGGTGTTCCACCGCCATCCGAGCACCGGCGATGTCGTCGACCGCCACCGAGTCGAAGTCGGTGCCGCTGCCGTCTCGGTCCACCAGCACCACCGGGGTCCCCCGGCGCTGAAGGGCGGTCAGGCGGGTCAGGTCGTCGCCGATCGGCGAGACGAGCAGACCGAACACCCGTTGCTCGTCGAAGGTGTCGATGTAGGTGCGCTCGCGGCGCGGATCGTCGTCAGAGGTACCCAGCAGGATGGTCAGGTCCAGTTCGGCGGCCCGGCCCTCGGCGGCGCGGGCGATGTCGGTGAAGAACGGGTTGCCGACATCCAGCACCACCAGCCCCACGCTGCGGGAACGGCCGGCGCGCAACTGGCGGGCGACGTCGTTGCGGACGAATCCGAGCTCGTCGATGGCCGCCTGCACGCGGGCCACCGTGGCGGGGGCCACCTTGCTGGGCGCGTTGAGGACATTGGAAACGGTCCCGATGGACACCGAGGCCGCCGCCGCCACCTCACGCATGCTCACCACCTGACCATCACACCAGATGATCTAGCGAACGGCCGCACCTCGCGGCTCGTAGCGGCGCATCGGGAACCGCGCGGAGACCAGCGCGCGCAAGGTCTCGAGGTCCCCGGAGAGCAGGCCACGCGCCCTGGCACTGAGCAGCACGTTGCCCAGTGCGGTCGCCTCCACCGGCCCGGCCAGCAGCGGCAGGCCCAGCCGGTCGGCGGTCAGCTGGCACAGTAATTCGTTCTGCGACCCGCCGCCGACGATGTGCACCTCGGCCACGTCGACGCCGGTCAGATCCGCTGCCGTGCGCACGGCAGCGGCGAATGCGGCCGCCAGACTCTCCATGATGGCGCGCACCAGCGCCGCCGGGCCGTCCGGTGCGGGCAGACCACGCTCGGTGTACCAGCCCGCGATCCGCGTGGGCATGTCACCGGGCGGCAGGAAACGGGCGTCATCGGTGTCGAAAACGTCTGCCGGCGGCGGCATCTCGGCAGCCTGCGCCAGAAGCGGACCCAACTCTGCTGTGCCGCCGTCGCGCTCGAACTGGCGCATGGTCTCGCTGAGCAGCCACATGCCCATCACGTTGTGCAGGAACCGGATCCGGCCGTCGACTCCCACTTCGTTGGTGAAGTTGGCTGCGCATGCGGCGTCCGTGACCACCGGTGCACCGAGTTCGACGCCCACCAGCCCCCACGTCCCGCAGGAGATGTAGGCGGCCCGCTGTGACCGCATCGGGATGGCGGCCACCGCGGAGGCGGTGTCGTGGGAACCCACCGACACCACGTCGAGCCCGCTGGGCAGCCCCAGTCGGGCGCGCACCTCGGGCAGCACGGGCCCGCGGATGCTGCCGGCGTCGACCAGCTCCGGAAGCAGTGCCGTCGGCAGGCCCAGGCGGCGCAGCAATTCGGTGTCCCAGCGGCCGTCGAGCCCCAACAGTGCCGTGGTGGAGGCGTTGGTGCGTTCAGCGGACCGGACGCCGGTGAGCCAGTAGTTGATCAGATCCGGCACCAGCAGCATGCTGTCCGCCAGCTCCAACAGCCCCTCGGCTTTCTCGGCGGCCAGCTGGTAGACGGTGTTGAACGGCAGGAACTGGATCCCGTTGCGCCGGTAAAGCTCTCCGGCATTCAGTTCGGCATGCACCAGGTCCACCCCATGGGCGGTGCGCTCATCGCGGTAGTGGTGCGGGGTGGCCAGCAACCGGCCGTCGCGCAGCAGCCCGTAGTCCACCGCCCAGGAGCAGACACCGACCGCGGCGAGGTCCGGCGCGTCGTGGGCGGCGGCCGCCAGACCGTCACACACATTGCGGTACAGCCCGGCGATGTCCCAGTGCAGCGCCTCGCGGCGGCCGTTCCACATCGCCACCGGGTCGTTGGCGAACCGCGCCACCGCACGCATCTCGAGCCGGTCGGGGCCCACCTCGGCGAGCATCACCCGGCCGCTGGTGGCGCCCAGGTCGACCGCCGCGACCGCGCCGCTCATCGCAGGAAGGCGGCCGCCACACCCGCGTCGACGGGCACGTGCAGCCCGGTGGTGTGCGAGAAGTCCGAGGTGCACAGCGCAAAGGCCGCGGCGGCGATGTTCTCCGGCAGCACCTCCCGTTTGAGCAGGGTGCGCTGCGCGTAGTACTTGCCCAGCTCCTCCTCCGGCACACCGTAGACGGCGGCCCGCTTGGCGCCCCAGCCGCCGGCGAAGATGCCGCTGCCGCGGACCACACCGTCGGGGTTGATGCCGTTGACCTTGACGCCGTGCTCGCCCAGTTCGGCCGCGAGCAGCCGAACCTGGTGCGCCTGATCGGCTTTGGTGGCCGAGTAGGCGATGTTGTTCGGCCCCGCGAACACCGAGTTCTTGCTCGAGATGTAGATGATGTCGCCGCCCAGCTTCTGCTCGATCAGCGCTTTGGCGGCCGCCTTGGAGACCAGGAACGAGCCGCGGGCCATCACGTTGTGCTGCAGGTCCCAGTCCGCCGCGGTAGTTTCCAGCAGCGACTTCGACAGCGACAGGCCGGCGTTGTTGACCACGATGTCGATGCCGCCGAAGGCCAGCACCGTCGCATCGACGGCGGCCTGTACGGCGTCCTCGTCGGTGACGTCGGCCGCGATCCCGACGGCCACGTCGGTGTTGCCTATCTCTTCGGCTGCGGCCTGGGCCTTCTCGGCGTTCAGATCGGCGATCACCACACACGCACCCTCGGCGGCCAGCCGGGTGGCGATGGCCTTGCCGATGCCCGAGGCGGCGCCGGTCACCAGCGCGATGCGGGTGGCCAGCGGCTTGGGCTTGGGCATCCGGGCCAGCTTGGCCTCTTCCAGCGCCCAGTACTCGATGCGGAACTTCTCGGACTCGTCGATCGGGGCGTAGGTGGAGATGGCCTCGGCACCGCGCATCACATTGATGGCGTTGAGGTAGAACTCACCGGCCACCCGCGCGGTCTGTTTGTCCTTGCCGTAACTGAACATGCCGACGCCGGGGATCAGGACGATCGCGGGATCGGCGCCGCGGATGGCCGGGCTGTCGGCGTCGGCGTGCCGGTCGTAGTAGGCCTGGTAGTCGGCGCGGTACTCCTGGTGCAACGCCTCGAGGCGTTCACGGCACTGGTCGACGGGGGCATCGGCGGGCAGGTCGAGCACCATGGGCTTGACCTTGGTCCGCAGGAAGTGATCCGGGCAGCTGGTCCCCAATGCCGCCAGACGCGGATGTTCACTGCCGGCCAGGAATTCGAGCACCCGCGGGTCGTCGTTGAAGTGCCCGACCTGCGCCTTGTCGACCGACGCCAGCCCGCGGATGAAGGGGGCGAGCTCGGCGGCCTTGGTGCGGCGCTGGTCGTCGGGCAGCGCGCCGTAGCCCTCCAGGACGGCGCCGAACGGCTGCGGCCGGCCGTTGTTCTCGATGTAGCGCTGCGCGGTCTCGATGATCTCGAGCGAGTGCGCCTCGGCCTGCTCGGAGGTCTCCCCCCAGGCCGTGATGCCGTGGCCACCCAGGATGGTGCCGATGGCCTGCGGGTTGCGCTTCTTGATGTCCGAGATGTCCAGTCCCAGTTGGAAACCCGGTCGGCGCCAGGGCACCCACACCACGCGGTCGCCGAAGATCTGCTTGGTCAGTGCCTCGCCGTCGGCGGCGGTGGCCAGCGCGATGCCCGAGTCCGGGTGCAGGTGATCGACGTGGGCGGCGTCGACAAGTCCGTGCATGGCGGTGTCGATGGACGGGGCCGCTCCCCCCTTGCCGTGCAGGCAGTAGTCGAAGGCCGCCACCATTTCGTCCTCGCGCTCCACGCCCGGGTAGACGTCGACCAGCGCACGCATGCGGTCCAGGCGCAGCACCGCCAGGCCCTTCTCGGTCAGGGTGCCGAGATCACCGCCGGAGCCCTTGACCCAGAGGAGCTCCACGGGCTCACCGGTGACCGGATCGGTCTCGGTGCCCTTGGCCGAGGTGTTGCCGCCGGCGTAGTTGGTGTTCTTGGGGTCGGCGCCCAGCCGGTTGGAGCGGGCGATCAGATCCTGCACGGTACTCATGTGTCCTAGGCTCCCCACGAGGATTGGGTTCCGCCGACGCGGTCGGCGTTGATGGTGTTCTGGTAGCCGGAGTCGGCAAAGGCGCGCATCGGGTCTTCGGGCAGCCCGCGCTCGGCACGCCACTGCGCCAGCGCCGGCCGCACGTCGGTGTAGAAGGCGTCCATGATCAGGCCGTTGGCGCCCAGCACGTCGCCGGCCTCCTGGGCCGCGGTCAGTGCATCGGTGTCGACCAGCAGCGCGCGCGCCGTCATCTCCTGGACGTTGAGCACCGAGCGGATCTGGCCGGGGATCTTGGCTTCGACGTTGTGGCACTGGTCGAGCATCAGCGCCAGGTCGGAGCCGGGTTCCAGGCCGCCGCCGCGGATCACCTCGAACATGATGCGGAACAGCTGGAAGGGATCGGCCGCGCCGACGATCAGGTCGTCGTCGGCGTAGAAGCGGGAGTTGAAGTCGAAGGACCCCAGCTTCCCCAGCCGCAACAGTTGCGCGACGATGAACTCGATGTTGGTTCCGGGCGCGTGGTGCCCGGTGTCCAGGCACACCTTGGCCCGCTCACCGAGGGCACTGACCTGGGCGTAGGAGGTGCCCCAGTCCGGGACGTCGGTCATGTACATGGCCGGCTCGAAGAACTTGTACTCCAACACCATTCGCTGGTTCTCGCCGATGTGCTGGTAGATGGTGGCCAGCGACTCCGCCAACCGGTCCTGGCGCCCGCGGATGTCACCCTGGCCGGGGTAGTTGGTGCCGTCGGCGAGCCAGATCTTCAGGTCCCGCGAGCCGGTCTGGTCCATGATCTCGATGCAGGCCAGGTGGTGGTCGACGGCCTTCTGCCGCACCGACTTGTCGGTGTGGGTGAGGCTGCCGAACTTGTACTCGTCGTCCTGGAAGGTGTTCGAGTTGACGGTGCCCAGCCGCACGCCCTGCTCTTCGGCGTAGGCGCCCAGCTCGGCGTAGTCGTCCACCTTGTCCCACGGAATGTGCAGCGCCACAACGGGTGCCAGTCCGGTGAAGCGGTGCACGGTGGCGGCGTCGGCAATCTTCTCCTCAATGGTGCGCGGTGTGCCCGGCGTGCCGAACACCTTGAACCGCGTTCCGGAGTTCCCGAATGCCCAGGACGGGAGCTCGATCGCCAGGTTGTCGAACGCCGCTGTCCTGAAGTCCTGCTTGGCCACTCAGACCACCGCCTTTCCCTGCTGATCGGTGACGACTGGCTCGCCATACCGCTCGATTTCGATCTGCTGCAGTGTCTTTCCCTGCGTGTCGGGCGCCCACACCGCACCGATGATCAAGGCTACCGTGAGCAAACCGATCAGCAGGACGCCGACAGCGGTCAGGCCGGTGGCGGCCAGCAGTGTCGGGAAGAAGTAGCTCAGCAGGCCGGTGGCGGTGCGCACGGCGAAGAACATCACGCCCTGGGCGCTGGCTCGATACGGGGTGGCGAACAACTCGCTGGTCCACAGGCTGTAGAAGGCCTGGCACCCGATACCCGCCGAGACGCCCCACAGCACGGCGAACAGCAACATGGTGGGGACACCGCCGTCGGTGAAGGCCACCAGCACGATCCAGCCCAGGATGCCCAGCGCGGCGCCGCCGACGTAGAGCTTCTTCTGCGACACCCGGTCGCCGTAGCGCATGAAGCCGAAGTAGGTGGCCAACACGGTGCAGCCCCACACCAGCACCTGCAGCAGGTTCTGTGCCACCGGGCTGTGCACGCCCGCGGTGTCGTACACCCGGGGCATGAAGATGCCGGCCTGGCCCGCGACGGTGTTCCAGAACAGGTAGATACCGCCGAGGAACAGCAGCGCGGTGATGTTGACCTTGCGGGAGAACAGACCCCGCAGACCGCGCGCGCCCAGGGTGGCCGAGACCTCGGTGCGCTCACCTTCGGCCGTCCAGATCCGCGACTCCTCGAGCCCCTGGCGCACCCACCAGACGACGGCCGCGACCACGAACAGGTGACCGAAGATCAACCGCGAACCCAGCAGACCCAGCGGTGCCAGCGCGGCGGCCAGGGCGAAGCCGATCAGCGGCCCCACCGACCAGGCCAGCTGGGCGGTGCCGACGTGTTTCGCACGCTCGACCGAGGGCGCCTGCTCGGCGATGTAGGTCCACGAGGCGGGCACCCCGGCGCCGACGGCGATGCCGGTGACGATGAAGGCCACCAGCAGCATGATGAAATTCATCGCGAACGCGGCCAGCAGCACACCGGCCATGTACACCAGCAGGTCGTAGGTGTAGATCGCCTTGCGGCCGAAGCGGTCACACAGCGGCCCGCCCAGAATGGCCCCGATGGCCGCACCGAAAGCGTTGGCGCTCAATGCTGCCAACAGACCGACGGCGAAGTTGCTGATGCCGAACTCGGCCTGCCAGAAGGCCAGGCTGGTGGCGATGGCGATGATCGAGCCGGCCTCGATGTAGTTCGACATGGCCACGGCGATGGTGGCCCGCCAGCCCGTCGTGGAGCGTGCTCCGATTTTCATGGGTTTCCTTCGGGTGTCAGGCGAGGTGGAAGTAGTGCTGCAGCGGTTGCATGGCGCGATCGGGTGCGGCGGCGTCGGCGAAGTACTCCGCCATGCCGGCCTGCCAGCGGGCGTTGACGTCGGTGGCGGCCATGGCCCGCTGCGCGGCGTCGAAGTCCGGCGTCTCCAGGTACCCGACCACCAACCCGTCCTCCGGACGGACGAACAGCGAGTAGTTGTGCCAGCCGGCGTCGCGCAGGGCATCGAGCATCTCGGGCCAGACGTGGTCGTGTGCTGCCAGGTAGTCGTCGACCCGGTCGGGTCGCAGATGCAGCAGAAAACACACCCGCTGCATGGTGCGCGGCGCTTCGGTCACGGAGTGCTCCCTGTCGTTGATTGAAACGTTTCAATCTGGTGAGTACGGTCACAGTAGAACGCCGCCTGTGGTTCGGTCAAGGGCTCCAGGATTTTGCCGAGCAGACGCGAACTCGGGGTGCATGGGCGCCGAAGCGTCCGAGTTCATGTCTGCCCGGCGGTGGTAGACAGGGGTGATGGTCACTGTGAATGGTGTTCGCGAGAGCGTCGGCCGCGGACTCTTCGGCCTGGTCGCCGGCCCGGACGGCCCCGCCAACCGCGCGCGGATCCACGAGACGCCCGGCCCACGCTGGTTTGCCGAGGACCGACCCATCCGCCGCGTCCACAGCGACGCCTCGATGTTCGTCGGCGGATTGCGCGCACTGCTCCTGCAATCGCTGCATCCGCTGGCCATGGCCGGGGTGGCGGGGCATTCGGACTACCGCGGCGACCCCTGGGGCCGACTGCAACGCACCAGCACCTTCCTGGCCGTCACCACCTTCGGCCCGGCCACGGACGCACAGCGCGCGGTTGATGCCGTGCGTGGCATCCACCGTCGGGTGCACGGCCTGACATCCGACGGGACACCGTATTCCGCCTCGGATCCCCACCTGCTCGAGTGGGTGCACATCGCCGAGGTGGACAGTTTCCTCACCGCCCACCAACGCTACGGCGCCCGCCCGCTGGACCAACAGGGCCGCGACGACTACGTGGCCGACACCGCCCGGATCGCCGCCGCCCTCGGCGTGGTGGACCCACCGACCACTGAAAAGCAACTGGCGCAACGCATCACAGCGTTCCGACCCGAGTTGCGCGGTACGCCCGAAGCGCGCGACGCCGCCCGCTTCCTGCTGCTGACCCCACCGCTGCCGCTGGTGGCCCGGGCGCCGTACGCCGCCCTGTCGGCGACCGCCGTGGCGATGCTGCCGCCGTGGGCCCGCCTCCCGCTGCGCCTGCCCTACCTGCCACTCACCGAGGCCACCGGCATCCGTTGGTCCGGCCGCCTGCTGGTCGGTGGCATCCGCTGGGTCATGGGACCCGGCCGCTGACTCACACCGGAATGCTTGTGCCGGTTTCCTTTTCCGCGAACGCCACCACCTGGGCAGCGCTGTCGTAATCGCAGGCCGCCGCGGACCGGCCCACCAGGACGGGCCCGCCGCGCAGCCCCATCACACCGTCCACGCCGACATAGCTGCCCGGCGGGATCGGCTCACTGAGGCAGTACAACGTGGGAGCCGCGCCCTGGTCGATGTCGTTGGCCAGCTTGTCCCCCACCGCCTTGATGCCGCGGTGCAGCAGCGCCATCCCCGGGGTATCGGACACGTTGGAGATGTTCGACGACACCCACCCCGGGTCGGTCAGTTGACTGTGCACCGGCGAGCCCGCGGCGCGCAGGCGCCGGTCCAGTTCCAGCCCCCACAGCATGGTGCCCAGTTTCGACCGCGAATACGCGCCCATCACCGTCCACTTCGAGGTCCGAAGATGCATGTCGTCGAGTCGCAGCGTCGCCCGCTTGTGCGCTTCGGAGGCCACCGTGACGACCTGGCGCCGGATCCGCGGCAGCAGCAGGTTCGTCAGCGCGAACGGCCCCAGCAGGTTGGTCGCCAACGTCGTCTCGAAACCCTCGGCGGTCTCGCTGCGGTGCTGGGTCAGCCCACCGGCGTTGTTGATCAGCACGTCGACGTCACCGTCGAGTGCATCGGCGAAGGCCCGCACCGACGTCAGATCGGCGACATCGAGCCGCAGCACCTCGGTGGAGCCCCCGATCTCCGCGGCCCGCTGCGCGCCGAGTTCGGTGTTGCGCACGGCCAGGATGACGTGCGCACCGGCGCCGGCCAGCGTCCTGGCCGTCGCCAGACCCACGCCGTTGGTGGCGCCGGTGACGATGATGCGATGCCCTGTGAGAGTGCCGAGCCGGCTCGGCGACCAGTGTGCTGTCACGTCGCCAGCCTAATGCGCACGGTAAAGCAATTGCGGCCGAATGCAACCGGATTCGGCACCGTGATGCACGGCCATCGCGGAGCATGCCTGCTAGGGTGAGACATCGCGGGCTTTCCGCGCGCCGGTGTCCTGGCGCCGTTTGCGATTAGCCAGCTACCGGCGGGAGCGTGTATCACGCTGACGGACGACGTGGACGTGGCGCGGTTGGCAGTATGCGACCGCGCAGCCGGTGTCGGCGGTGTTGATGGTGCCTGGTGGCCGTCCACACCCGATCTCACCGCTGAACTACCCGACCTCATCGCGGTGATCGGAGCGTGGATCGGGCCGGTCGGCCGGGTGATCTACGACCGCAGGGTGTGGCGCCCCGCGCCCGCCCGCATCGTGCGCGGCTCGACATCCATCACTGTCGATCCGTACCGGTTGGTCGCACGCGAGACCATCTATCTCAAAGGCACCCACGCCCGCGACGCCGTCCTGTTCGTGGTGCCGTCGGGGGCCGCGAGGTCGACCGCGCAGCGGGTCCTCGATCAGGTCGCTGCCGCCGCACATCCGTTGACAGTCACCGTGATTCGCGATCTACTACGGCTGAGCCAGGTGGTGGAGCCGTCATGAGCCGATTCACGGACACGATGTTCGCCAATGCCACCTCATCGCGGGGCATGGTGACAGGCGAGCCGGCTGCTCCGGTGCGCAGAACCTGGGATGAGGTCCATGCCCGCGCCCGCCGCATCTCGGGCGGGCTGGCCCACGCCGGTGTCGGACACGGTGACGCCGTGGCGGTGCTGGCCGGTGCGCCCGCGGAGATCGCGCCCACCGCACAAGGGATCTGGATGCGCGGGGCGAGCCTGACCATGCTCCACCAACCCACCCCGCGAACCGATCTCGTGCGCTGGGCGCAGGACACCGCCGCGGTGATCGATGTGATCGGGGCGCGGGTGGTGGTGGTCTCCGACCCGTTCCTGGCCGCTGCACCGGTGCTCAGTGCCCTGGGTCTCGCCGTGGCCACCGTGGCCGACCTTCTCGAGTCAGCCCCGACCGACATCGTCGGCACCGGGGACGAGGACATCGCGATGATGCAGCTGACCTCGGGGTCCACCGGTCCGCCCAAGGCCGTCACGATCACCCACGGCAATCTCGAATCCAACGCCGAAGCCATGTTTGTCGGAGCTCGATATGACCTGGACACCGACGTCATCGTCAGCTGGTTGCCGCTGTTCCACGACATGGGCATGACAGGCTTTCTGGTGGTGCCCATGTACTTCGGCGCCGAGCTGGTCAAGGTGACACCCATGGATTTCCTGGGCGACATCCTGCTGTGGGCCCGGCTGATCGACAAATACCGCGGCACCATGACCGCCGCACCGAACTTCGCCTATGCGTTGCTGGCCAAACGGTTGCGTCGACAACCCGATTCCGGGGCATTCGATCTGTCGTCGCTGCGCTGGGCCCTGTCCGGGGCCGAGCAGGTGGATCCCGATGACGTCGAGGACTTCTGCGATGCCAGCGCCCGATTCGGCCTGCAACCGCAGGCCATCCTGCCTGCCTACGGCATGGCCGAGACCACCGTGGCCATCTCGTTCTCGGAGTGCGGGGGCGGTCTCGAGGTCGACGAGGTGGACGCCGACATTCTCGCTGCGCTGGGAAGAGCGGTACCCAACCGGCATGGCCGCAGCCGACGGCTCGCATGCCTGGGTCCCACACTGCCCGGTCTCGAGGCGCGCATCGTGGATCAGGACGTCAACCTGCTCCCGCGTCGTGGGGTGGGTGTGATCCAGGTCAGGGGGGCGTCGGTCAGCCGCGGGTACCGCACCGTCGCGGGGTTCGTACCGACCCAGGACGCGCTCGGCTGGTTCGACACCGGCGACCTGGGCTACCTCACCGAAAACGACCGGCTGGTGGTCTGCGGTCGCGTGAAGGACATCATCATCATGGGCGGGCGCAACATCTTCCCCTCGGACATCGAACGCGCCGCCGGACGAGTCTGCGGAGTGCGGGCCGGCTGCGCCGTGGCCGTGCGGATCGAATCCGAACACCGGGAGACGTTCGCCGTGGTGGTCGAGGCAGGTGCCCACGAGGACGCCGCGGCGGTACGGGACATCCAACTCGGAGTGGCCCACGAGGTGTTCGTCGAGACCAATGTCCGACCCCGCAGTGTCGTGGTGCTCGGACCCGGGACGATACCCAAGACTCCGTCGGGCAAGCTGCAACGCGCAGCAGCTCGCTCGCTGCTCGCCTGACCGAACCACCGGGTGCCTCCTAGGCCAGCCTTTCCCGATCTGAGAGAATCCGGGCACTATGCGGGTTGACGGGCGGGAGATCGCCGTTTCGGGCAGCTTGCTGCTACCTCTGACCCGACGCACCAACGACATCATCCGGTTCGGCTTCGCCACTGCGTTCCTGATCTTCGTGATCACCAGCTCGTTGATCACCCGCAATGAATGGGAAGCGCTCGAGCGGTCCATCTCCGAGATCATCGGCGTGCTGACGCCCACGCAGTCCAACCTGGTGTACCTGGCCTACGGCGTGGCCATCCTGGCCCTGCCCTTCGCCATCCTGATCGGATTGATCCTGCGCCGGCAGTGGAAGCTGCTGGGCGCCTACGCCGCCGCCGGCGTGGTGGCACTGCTGTCCCTGTCCATCACCGGCAACGGCATCGCGGCACCGCGCTGGCACTTCGACCTCTCCGACCGGCTGGACACCCTGCTCTCGCAGTTCCTCGACGATCCACGCTGGATCGCGATGCTGGCCGCCGTGCTCACCGTCTCCGGTCCGTGGCTGCCCGCCCGGTGGCGACGCTGGTGGTGGGCGCTGCTGCTGGCTTTCGTCCCGATCCACCTGGTGGTCAGCGCCGTGGTGCCGGCCCGCTCCCTGCTCGGGCTGTCCGTCGGCTGGTTCGTCGGTGCGTTGACCATCCTGGTGGTGGGCACCCCGGCGCTGGAGGTGCCGCTCGACGGGGCGGTCCGGGCGCTGGCCCGCCGGGGCTTCCCGGTCACCGGATTGACGGTGCTGCGACCGGCCGGCGCCGGGCCGCTGGTGCTCTCGGCCGTCGGCCCCGAGGAGCCGACCGTCGTCGAACTCTACGGTCCGAACCAGCGCAGCGGCGGTGCGTTACGCCAGTTCTGGCGGTGGGCGCGGCTGCGCAAACGGGAGACCGCGCCGCTGCACGCCTCGCAGCGCCGCGCGGTGGAGCACCGCGCACTGATGGGTATCGCGATCGCGGACGTCGGCGTCGCGAACACCACCACGGTGCTGGTCGCGGATCTGGACCGGGGCTGGACGCTGTATGCGCACACCCCGGCGCGCGGCACGCCGATCGCCGAGTGCACCAATCCGGAGACCATCGCCAGCGTGTGGCGGTCGCTGCGGCGCCTGCACCAGCGCCAGATCGCCCACGGTGACCTGCGTGCCGGGCAGTTGACCATCGACGACGGCATCACGCTGTTCGGCGGGTTCGACAGCTCCGAGTTCGGCGCCTCCGACGTCCACCTGCAGGCCGACATCGCCCAACTCCTGGCGACCACCGTGCATCTGCGCGGCGCCGAGCCCGCGGTCGCGGCCGCCATCGAGGCCTTCGGCCCCGACGCCGTACTCGCGGCGTCCGGCCGCCTCACCAAGGCGGCCATGCCGACCCAACTGGTCAAGGAGATCCCCGACGCCAAGACCGTGCTGACCACGGCCCGCGACGAGGTGATGCGCCGCACCGGCGCCGATCAGATCCAGAAGGAGACCATCACCCGGTTCAACCGCAACCAGCTGATCCAGATGATCCTTCTGGTGGCGCTGGTGTATGTCGCCTATCCCTTCATCAGCACCGTGCCTGCGTTCTTCGACGAGCTGAGCAGGGCCGTCTGGTGGTGGGCGCTGGTGGGACTGCTGATCTCGTCGCTGCGCTACCTCGGTGCGGCGGCGGCATTGTGGGCCTGCGCGGCGGGGCTGGTGGGGTTCTGGAAGCTGACGCTGATGCAGATCGCGAACACCTTCGCAGCCACCACCACCCCGGCCGGGGTGGGCGGGCTCGCGCTGTCCACACGCTTTCTGCAGAAGGGCGGTCTCGGCGCCCTGCGTGCCACCACCGCGGTGGCGCTGCAACAGACCGTGCAGGTGATCACCCACGTCACGCTGTTGGTGGCGTTCAGCCTGGCTGCCGCCGTCCCCGCCGACCTGGCGAAATTCGTGCCCGACGCCGCGGTGCTGTACCTGATCGCCGGCGTGGTGCTCGGCATGGTCGGGGTGTTCATGTTCGTGCCGAAACTGCGCCGCTGGCTCAAGAACGATGTGCGACCGCGGCTGGCCGAGGTCCTGCGTGACCTCAAGGAACTCTCCCGTGAACCCAAGCGCCTGCTGATCATCGTCCTCGGTTGCGCGACAACCACACTGGGGCAGGCACTGGCACTGTGGGCCAGCGTGGCCGCCTTCAGCGGTGACGCCACCTTCGTGACGGTGACCGTGGTGACGATGGTCGGCGGCACGCTGGCATCGGCAGCACCCACCCCCGGTGGCGTCGGCGCCGTGGAAGCCGCACTGATCGGCGGACTGGCCGCCTTCGGTGTGCCGGCCGCGGTGGCTGTTCCGTCGGTGCTGCTGTACCGGGTGCTGACGTGCTGGCTGCCGGTGTTCCTCGGGTGGTTCGTGATGCGGCGGCTGACCAAGGACGAGATGATCTGACGTCCCTGGTGGACCGGCCGCTGGTGGTGTTCAATACGCAGGTGGCAGACATCAGCCGCAGCCGCGTGGTCGCGGCCGGCCAGCAGGCGATCTGGGATGTGCTGGCCGACTTCGGCGCCATCAGCAGCTGGGCACCCCTGGTGGATCACTCCAGCCTGCTCCACGCCGACGCCCAGCCGCCGGACCAGGCCCGGCGCGTTCAGATGGGCCGCATCACCGTCATCGAGAAGGTGGTGGCCATCGATGCGCCCACCACCTTGGCCTACGACATCGAGGGTCTCCCGCGGATCATCGCCGGCCTTCGTAACAGCTGGGAATTGGCAGCACTGCCAACAGGTTTCACCGTCGTCACCCTCACCACGACGGTCGCAATCGGCCCCCGTGCCCCGCAGCAGCTGGCTGAGCGGGTGGTCTGCAGGCTGGCCGCCAGACAATCCGAACAGCTCCTCGCGGGGCTGGCATCACTATGGGAGGACCGCCATGCCCGCTGATCGACCCGACATCGTCATCATCATGACCGACGAGGAACGCGCGACCCCACCCTACGAGGCCACCGAGGTGCTGGCCTGGCGGGAGCGCACACTCACCGGCCGAAAGTGGTTCGACGACAACGGCGTTTCCTTCACCCGGCACTACACCGGGTCGCTGGCGTGTGTGCCGAGCCGCCCCACGATCTTCACCGGTCAGTACCCAGACCTGCACGGTGTGACGCAAACCGACGGGATCGGCAAGCGCTTCGACGATTCGCGACTGCGCTGGCTGCGCCCCGGCGAAGTACCCACCCTGGGCAACTGGTTCCGCGCCGCCGGATACGACACCCATTACGACGGCAAGTGGCACATCAGCCACGCCGATCTGACCGACCCGGACACCGGCGCGCCACTGGCCACCAATGACGACGACGGCGTGGTGGACAACGCCGCCGTCGCCCGCTACCTCGACGCCGACCCGCTGGCGCCCTATGGGTTCTCGGGCTGGGTGGGGCCGGAACCTCATGGAGCTGCGCTGTCCAACAGCGGCATTCGCCGCGACGGCCTGTTCGCCGACCGGATCGTCGCCTGGCTGAACGATCGGTATGCGCGTCGCCGCGCCGGTGACGATGCGGCGCTGCGTCCCTTCCTGTTGGTGGCCAGCTTCGTCAACCCGCACGACATCGTGTTGTTCCCCGCCTGGGTGCGCAACAACCCGCTCGGGTCCTCACCGCTGGATCCGCCCACGGTGCCCGCTCCGCCCACCGCCGACGAGGATCTGGCCACCAAACCGGCCGCGCAGATCGCGTTTCGCGAGGCGTACTACTCCGGCTATGGCCCCGCCCCGGCGATCAGCCGCGCCTACGCCAAGAACGCGCAGCGCTACCGCGACCTGTACTACCGATTGCATGCCGAGGTCGACGGCCCGCTGGACCGGGTGCGTCGCGCTGTCACCGAGGGCGGCTCGGACAACGCGGTCCTGGTACGGACTTCGGACCACGGTGAGCTGCTGGGCGCCCACGGTGGGCTGCACCAGAAGTGGTTCAACCTCTACGACGAGGCCACCCGGGTGCCGTTCGTGATCACCCGCATCGGCGACAACCCCACCACAGCACGTACGGTCGCGGCGCCCACGTCGCACGTCGATCTGGTTCCCACGCTGCTGGCAGCAGCGGGCGTGGACGTCGGCGCCGCCGCAGCGCAGCTGGCCGCGACCTTCACGGAGGTGCACCCATTGCCGGGCCGGGATCTGATGCCGGTGGTGGACGGCGGGGCTCCCGACGACTATCGCGCCGTGTATCTGCTGACGCGGGACAACGTCCTCGAAGGCGACACCGGCGCCTCCGCAGGCGCCCGCGGGCTCGGCGTCACCTCCAATCCCCCTGCTCCGCTGCGTATTCAGCTTCCCGCCCATGTGGCCTCGAACTTCGAGGGTCTGGTGGTGCGGGTGAGTGACGACGACGCACCCGGCGGCGCGGGGCACCTGTGGAAACTGGTCCGCTGTTTCGACGATCCCGCGACCTGGACCGAGCCCGGTGTCCGGCACCTGGCCGCCAACGGGATGGGTGGACCCGCCTACCGCACTGATCCGCTGGATGACCAGTGGGAGCTCTACGACCTGACCGTCGACGGCGTGGAGAGCGTGAACCGCTGGACCGATCCGGAGCTGTTCGAGGTGCGGGCACATCTGCGAGCCCAGCTCAAGGACTGCCGGGCCGCCGCCGTGCCGGAGCGCAACGTCCCGTGGCCGTACGCCACCCGGACGCCTCCTGAGCCCAGGAGTGTGGTGGGGCAATTGTGGGAGCGGTTCAGCTAGCCGCGGTCGCACGGGCACAGCTGTCCAGAATCGCCCGGAAGTTTCCCGGCAACAACCGAGAAGTCAGCGCCTCCAACGCTTTCCCACCGAAGAAGAGCGGATGGCGGTATGTGGTCGACCAGCACACCCAGGTACCGCTGCGGGTTGGCTCCAGGGTGAGCGTGCCATCCTCGTGATCGAACAGTGGGAACGATCGGATGATTCGATACGAGTAACTCCGCGGGGGATCGTAGGTGGTTATCTCCTCGCGCAGCCACATCCCCACCGCGATGGCCTCACGCCGCGCACCGAGGCCCGGCTCCGGTGACGACGGGGCCCATCTCGCTCTGAGGATGAGTGGCGCGGACACCAGATTGGCCGGGTCCGCAAGCCACGCGAAGACCGGTTCCGGCGGTGCCGCGATGGTCCGCTCCACCCTAACCGTCACCACGTCTAGGACGCCCCGCCCAGCTGTTCCAGCGCCAGCTCGGCGCCGCGGTTCAGCGGCACCGGGTCGGTCTCGCGCGCTTCCTCGAGCTGGATGCCTTTGGCCGCACCCACCACCTCGGCCAGCTGCGGCTGCCGCTCGAAGAGGGTCTTGGTGAGGACACAGGCCAGGTTGGCGTCCAGATCGTCGCGGACCAGCAGCAGGTTGGGCACCACGATGGTGGAGGCGTCGGCGGGCAGGCCGTAGGTGGCCGCCGGGATCACGCCCTCCTCGTACACCTCGCTGATCTCCTGCATCGTGGGCAGCTCCGGGGTGATGTCGAGGAACGACACGTCGTCGCGTGACGCGGTGAACAGGTCGGTGATTCCCGGGGTCGGCAGGCCACCGGACCAGAACAGGGCGTCGATGGACCCGTCCTTCATCCCGTCGACGGTCTTGGTGAGGTCCAGGCGCTGCGCGGAGACGTCGGTAGCGGGGTTCAGGCCGGCCGATTCCAGCAAGCGATTGGCGATCACCTCGGTACCAGAACCGGGCGACCCGGTGGAGACCCGCTTGCCGCGCATGTCCGCGATGGAGGTGATACCGGCATCGTTGCGCACGATCACCTGGGTGTAATTGGGGTAGATCCGGGCCAGCGCCTGCACGGGCTCGGCCTTGCCGTCGAAGCTGCCCTTGCCCTCCACGGCGTCGGCGGCGGTGTCGGCCAGCGAGAAGGCCACCTGGTAGGTGCCGCTGACCAGCTGCTGGATGTTCTGCACCGACGCACCGGTTTCGGCCGCGGTGGCTTTCACCGTGCCGTTGGTGGCGTCGGAGACCTGCTCGGCGTAGGCGTTGCCCAGGGAGAAATAGACACCGGTGGCGTTGCCGGTGGCGATGCTGACCCGGGTGTCTGCGCCGACCTCACAGGTCACGTCCCCGCCGGAGTCCGCCGTGGGCGCGTCCTGCCGGCCACCACAGGCCGACGCGGACACCAGCACCACGAGTGTCCCGAAAATGGTTGCCGCACGGTTCATGCCGATCTCCTTTGATGGATGAAGGTGAGCGCGGCCGCCGAGAGCAGACACGCCGCGCCGGCCACGATGGTGACCGGTTGCAGGAACAGAAGCAGGGCCGCAGCCACACCGGCCAGCACACGCGCGGCCACCGGAGCAGCCCCGATCCCGAGCACCCAGCCACCGGCGGCGAACGACAGCGCGGCGATGCCCACACACGCCACTGCCAGCGCCCACACCACACCCAGCACCGGACCGCGACCCAGCAGGTACTCCCCCGGGTCGGTCAGCACGAAGGCGATGGGCACACAGAACGCCGGGGCGGCATAGCGCAGCGCCTGCCACATGGTGGGGAACGCGCGGCCACCGGTCACCGCCGAAGCGCCCACGGCGGCAAGGGCTGTCGGTGGTGTGACTTCTGAGAGCACCGAGTAGTAGAAGACGAACATGGCCGCTGCGGGTGCGGGCACATCGAGGGCCAACAGCGCGGGCCCGATGATCACCCATCCGATCACGAACGACGCCGTCACCGGGACCGCCAGCCCCAACAGCGCCAGGGCCACCGCGGCGAAGATCGCGGTGAGTGCCAGCACCAGCGTCCGGTTGTCGGTGATCGCCGAGACGCCGCCCACCAACAGCGAGGAAAACTGGGCGCCCAGACCGGTTTTGGTGGTCATGGCGGTGATCACCCCGGCGGCCGCACACACGGCGACCACCGGCAGCACCCCGCGCACACCGGAGCTGAGCGCCTCGAACAACCGCCGTGGTGTCAGCCGCGCCTGGGGATCCAGGAAGGACAGCACGAAGGCCAGCAGCGTTGCGTAGACCACGGCGCGGGTGGCGGAGAAGCCGAGGGCCAGCAGCACCACGATTGCGATCAGCGACGAGAAGTGATAGCCGAACCGCGCCAACAGCTTCCACGGTGATTCGGCTTGAATTTCGGTGCTGCGCATGCCGAAGCGCCGGGCGTCGATCTCGACGGCCAGCAGGATGCCCAGGTAGTAGAGGATGGTGGGAATGGTGGCCCAGCCGAGGACCACCAGATACGAGACCTCGAGGTACTCGGCGACGATGAACGCCGCCGCACCCAGCGTGGGCGGCGACAGCAGCGCCCCCACACCGGCGGCGGCGAGCACGCCGCCGGCACGTTCGGGGGTGTAGGCGGACTGCCGCATGATCGGCCAGGTCACCGCTCCCACGGTGACCGCCGTGGCCGTCCCCGACCCGGAGACGGTGCCGAGCAGGAAGCCGGATGCCACCGTGGTGCGCCCGGCTGCGCTGCGCGACTTGCGGAACGCGGCCACTGACAGCGCAACGAAGAACCGTGCTCCCCCGGAGAGTTCGAGCACCGCGCCGTAGATGGTGAACAACACGATGTAGGTGGCGGCGACGTCGAGGGGGGTGCCGAAGAAGCCGCTGCCGGAGTTGTACAGCGCGTCGACGATCTGGCTGAAATCGAGGCCGACGTGGGCGATGGTCCAGCTCTGCGGCAGCAACCCGCCGTAGTAGCCGTAGGCCAGGAATGCACCGCCCACCACCGGCAGCGCCCACCCAGTCGTGCGCCGGCAGGCCTCCAGGATGAGCACCAACAGCAGCGCACCCATCACGATGTCGGTGGGCTCCTGCAGTCCCTGGCGGTCGAGGAAGGCGTTGTACCCCCCGCCGCCGGACCCGACCGTCACCGGTAGCACCGGGTACAGGCAGACCAGCAGTGTCAGCGCGGCCAGCACCCAGTCCACGACTCCGGGCCGGTTCTCGGGATCCAGCCGTCCCCAGCCGGACCGGTACACCAGGAAGATCAGCGGCAGCGTGCCGGCCAGGAAGACGATGAGATAGAACTGGCTGCCCTGGGCCAACGGCCGGAACACCTGCCAGATGGTGAGTATTGCAACGGCGAAGGCCACCCCGGCGACGAACCGGTTGACGTTGCCGAGGAGTCGGCGCCCCGGCTTCTCCTGATCGTCGACCGCAGTGCCCGCCATCTGGCCGGATTCACTGGGAGCTACCGCCTGCATCACTCGAAACGGTATGCCGCCCAGCGTCGTCGCGTGGCCGATTGCCGAGTTCGGGTCCCTCGAATCCTGCGGCGTAACTCTCCTTGACCACCGCCAGGTGCGCCCAACTGTCCACGGCGCCAACACCCGCAAGGCCGCGGACGGCATCCAGAGCCTCGACGAGTTGGCTGTTGGAGAAGGCGCGAATGGTGGCCAGAACGTCGTAACGGCCAAGCGTGCGGGCCACGAAGATGGCCGCCGGCATGGCCGCCAGCGCATCCAGCGCCGAGTCCTCGGCCCCGGCCAACCGGATGCCCAGACCCATCGCCACCTGACGGTCACGGCCCGAGTGCCGCACCACCGCCCCGATGCGCACCACCTGCTCGTCTATCAGGCGCAACACACGACGTCGCGCCCCCGCTGCGGAAAGCCCCACCACCGTCGCCAGATTCACGAAGGAGGCCCGCCCGTCTTCCTGCAGAGCGCGTAACAACGCCCGGTCCGTACCGTCGATCTCCGTACGCACGTCACCGACGGGCCCGACGACATCGCGGACCACCTCCACGTAGGTGAGGGTGTCGACGCCCACCACGCCGTCGAGCCCGCGCAGGTCGGCGACACTGCGGTCGATGTGGCGGACCGACGGCGCCCGGACCTCGGCCACCATCGCGTGGGTTCCGCTGGTCAGGGACAGGAAAGGCACATCGGCGCGCTGCGCGACGTGCTGCGCCACGGGTGTTGCCGGGCCCGCCAGCGCCAGGCTGACATGAGCCAGCGCACCGCGTCCCAGAACCGCGGGGTGGACGGCACCACGGATGATCACCTGCCCGCTGGAGATCAGCCGTTGCACCCGGGCCGCGGCCGCCGATCGGGACAGCCCGACCGCACGGGCAATTTCGCGGTGGGTCAACCGCCCGTCGACCTCCAGCAGCGCCACGATGGCCTCGTCGGTTTCGTCCACGGGCCCTCCTTCGACGAAATTCGCCAAGAAATTTTCGACCGTCACTGGGCGGCATCACCATCATAGACAGCGCCCGTTAGCCCCGCATATGACGGACCCGACTGATCTTGCCGGCACATCATGATCTGAAACACCGCTGTAACTCACGAACTGCTTGCACCGACTTCTGTCGCGCCCCTACAGTGACCCACACCACACCGGCCCTCGTCAGGAGTTCCCCATGAGCACCCTCGGTCCCGTCGACGCGTCGACGAATCCGCGTTTCGCCGGCATCGCGTCATTCGCCCGCCTGCCGCGCCTGGACCAGGTGCCCTCGGCCGATGTCGTGATCGCGGGCGTTCCGTTCGACTCCGGCGTGTCCTACCGGCCGGGCGCCCGGTTCGGGCCCAGCCACGTCCGCGAATCTTCGCGATTGCTGCGGCCGTACAACCCCGCCCTCGACGTGTCCCCGTTCGACATCGCGCAGGTGGCCGATGCCGGCGACATCGCCGCCAATCCGTTCAACATCAACGAGGCCATCGAGACCATCGAAGCCGCCGCGCTGGAACTCACCTCCGACGGCGCCGCACTGGTGACCATCGGCGGCGACCACACCATCGCGCTGCCTCTGCTGCGCGCCGCCGCGCACCGCCACGGCCCCGTCGCACTGGTGCACTTCGACGCGCACCTGGACACCTGGGACACCTACTTCGGCGCCGAATACACCCACGGCACACCGTTTCGCCGCGCCGTAGAGGAAGGCATCCTCGACACCGAGGCCCTCAGCCACGTCGGCATCCGCGGCCCGCTGTACGGCAAGAAGGATCTCGAGGACGACCGCCGATTCGGCTTCGGCATCGTGACCTCCTCTGACGTGTACTACCAGGGCGTGCGTGAGGTCGTCGACAAACTTCGCCAGCGCCTCGGAACCCGGCCGGTGTACGTGTCCATCGACATCGACGTCCTCGACCCGGCCCACGCCCCCGGCACCGGCACGCCGGAAGCCGGCGGCGTCACCAGCCGCGAATTACTGGAAATCGTACGAGGTTTCGCCGGCCTCAACGTAGTCGGCGCCGATGTCGTCGAGGTGGCACCCGCCTACGACCACGCCCAGCTCACCGGGGTGGCCGCCGCGCACGTGGCCTACGACCTGGTGTCACTGCTGGCGCTGCGACACGAGGCCGGCTCCGGTGCGTAACGGCGGTGACGTCGTGGTCGAAACACTGGCAGCCCTGGGGGTTTCGCACGTGTTCGGCATTCCGGGCCAGCATGCGCTGGGCCTGTTCGACGCGATCCGCCGCAGCGACCTGCGGTTCGTGAGTTCCCGAGTGGAGAACAACTCCGCGTTCGAAGCCGACGGCTACAGCCGCGCCACCGGCGAGGTGGGAGTGCTGTTCCTGTCCACCGGCCCGGGTGCATTGACCGCACTGGGGGCGCTGCAGGAGGCGTACGCCAGCGCCGTGCCACTGCTGGTGATCACCAGCCAGGTGCCCCGCGCGGGGCTGGGCCAGCGCAAAGGAATGTTGCACCAGCTCGACGACCAACAGCGCAGCGCCCTCAACGTCACCAAGAGCACCGCTGTGGTGCGGCAAGCGGCCGAGATCCCCAGCCTGCTCGCCGACGCGTGGTCACTGGCCCGATCGGCACCGGCGGGCCCCACCTGGGTGGAGATCCCCCAGGACGTGCTCCTCGAACCCACCCACGTGCCTCCAGTGACGTCGACCAACACCTCTGTTGCACAACGCATTCCACGCGCCGAGCTGGTCACCGAGGCCGCCGGATTGCTCAGCGGTGCAGCCCATCCGGTGATCCTGGCCGGCGGCGGGGTGCGCCGTTCGCCCGGTGCGGCCGAGGCGCTGGTGGCGCTCGCCGAGAAATTGGACGCTCCCGTGGTCTCGACCGTCGGCGGCAAGGGCGCCATCTCGTTCGACCACCCGTTGTCCGCGGCGTCCTGGATCGAGGACCGCCACACCACCGACCTGCTGGAGTGCGCCGATGTGCTGCTGGCCGTCGGCACCTCGTTCGGCGAGGTCACCAGCAACTACTTCACGTTCACCCCGCGGGGCACGGTGATCCAGATCGACGCCCAGGCCCGCGTCCTGGAATCCAACCACCCGGGTCTGGGCATCCACGCCGATGCCGCCGCCGCGCTGCAGGCACTGGCCACAGCCGTGTCGCCGGGCACCCGCGACGGCGCCGCCATCGCCGCCGACTTGCGAAAGGCCGTGCAGCAGCGGCTGTCCGAACAGTCGCTGGACCTGGAAATGGAACTCATGGGCGACCTGCGCGCCGCCGTGCCGCCATCCACCCACACCTTCTGGGACATGACCATCGCCGGCTACTGGGCGTGGTCGGCGTGGGATCCCCGCGACGGCGGTTTCCACTCGGCCCAGGGCGCAGGCGGACTCGGCTTCGCCTATCCCGCCGCTCTGGGTGCCGCGCTCGGCAGTGGGACACGTACCGTCGCGGTGTCCGGTGACGGCGGCGCCATGTACTCCATCGCCGAACTGGCCACCGCCCGCCAGCACGACGCCGACGTCACCTGGCTGATCGTCGACGACGGCGGGTACGGGATCCTGCGCGAGTACATGACGGACACCTTCGGTCAGGCCACCGCCACCGAGCTGAGCCGGCCCGATTTCGTCGCGCTGGCAGAGAGTTTCGGTATCCCGGCCGTGCTCGCCACCCCCGAGACCGTCGGCGCACTGGTGGCCGACACCTTCACCCGACCCGGACCCGCCGTGGTGGTGCTGCCCGCACTGCTACGGATGTTCGCCACGACCTGATTCGAGGACATCATGGGCAAGCCCGTCGACATCGCCATCATCGTCGTCTACCTGATCGCCATGCTGGCCTTCGGCTTCTGGGGCAAGACGCGCACCAAGGACTCCGCGGACTTCCTGGTGGCCGGACGCCGGCTCGGCCCGGCGCTCTACACCGGCACCATGGCCGCCGTCGTGCTCGGTGGAGCATCCACCGTCGGCGGAGTAGGGCTGGGGTATGAGTACGGCATCTCCGGAATGTGGCTGGTGGTCGCCATCGCGGTGGGACTGCTGCTGCTCAGCCTGCTCTTCGCCGGAGCGATCCAACGCCTGAAGGTCTACACCGTGGCCCAGATGCTGCGGTTGCGCTACGGCGTGGACGCCACCGCCGCCTCCGGTCTGGTGATGGTCGCTTACACCCTGATGCTCTCGGTGACCTCGACCATCGCCTACGCGACCGTGTTCAACGTGCTGTTCGGCACCAGCCGCACCGTCTCGGTGATCATCGGCGGCGTGGTGGTGATGCTGTATTCGTCCATCGGGGGCATGTGGTCGATCACCTTGACCGACATGGTGCAGTTCATCCTCAAGACCATCGGCATCTTCTGCCTGCTACTGCCGTTCACCTGGACCGAAGCGGGAGGTCTCGACGGCATCCGCGAGCGCGCCAATGATTCGATCTTCGACTTCGGCGCCATCGGCACCCAGACCATCATCACGTTCTTCGTGGTCTACAGCTTCGGCATGCTCATCGGCCAGGACATCTGGCAGCGTGTCTTCACCGCACGCACCCCGGCCGTGGCGAAGTGGGGCGGCACGGCGGCTGCCGTCTACTGCCTGTTCTACGGTGTGGCGGGCGCACTGATCGGCGCCGCCGCATCGACGTTCCTGACCGATGTGGAAGTCAGCGACGACGTCTATGCCCAGATCGCCGAGACCATCCTGCCCGTCGGGATCAGCGGACTGGTGCTGGCCGCCGCCGTCGCCGCCATGATGTCCACCGCCTCCGGCGCCCTGATCGCCACCGCCACCGTGGCCCGCACCGACGTCAAGCCACTGTTGCTGCGCCTGGTGGGGCGACGCGAGGACGAGGCACCCGACGCCGACCGCGACGTGCACTCCGATCGGCTGTACGTCGTCGTCCTCGGCATCGCCGTGATCGTCATCGCAGCGCTGCTCAACGATGTGGTTGCCGCACTGACCATCGCCTACGACATCCTGGTCGGCGGATTGCTCGTCGCCATCCTCGGAGGCTTCCTGTGGCGGCGGGCCACCGGCGCCGGCGCGCTCTGGTCGATGGCCGCGGGCACCGTCACCACCTTGACCACCATGGTGGTGGTGGGCGACGTGCTGGCCAACGAGCCGATCTACTTCGGGCTGGCCGCCAGCGTGATCGCCTACGTGGTGGGCAGCCTGAGTAGCAAACCCACCGAGGCCGCGGTCCTCGACGGGTGGACGTCCCGGCTGGCGGGCCGGGAGGCAACTGTGCCGAACCCCCTCTGACAAATGGTCACGCGTGTACCCTGATTCGTGTTTGCGACTCCCGGTCGTTTGACACATTCGGACCTGCAACTCTCGTCGGACTTGATACCCTCGAATCCTTTGCTGCAGGATCTTCGCCAGAGCGGGTTCCGGGGAAGATTTCAGGGGGCACGACATGCGGTGGCCGCAGCGGTGGCGCCAGTCTGACCACTACGACTGGCTCAGCGGATACCTGCACGCCCGCGAGCTGAGCACACCCGCCCGGATCATGATGTCCACCATCGCCGCGTCGTTCACCCTGAGCCTGATCGCCCTGCTGATCAGTGCCGACGGTCCCCGGGGCGCCGTCCCGGTCGCGATGATGTGGACCGCGGCAGCAGGGGGAGTCCTCGCCACCGTGCTGTGGGCGCGGCGCTGGCCCAGTCACGCCCAGTCGCTGTTCTTCGGGGTTGTCACCAACACCTCCATCGCACTCGCCTGTCTGTCCCACGGCAATCCGCTGGCGTCACTGATCGGGTGTATCGCCTTCGCCACCAGCGGTGCGTACTTTGCGTTCTTCCACTCCACCCGCCTGGTCCTGTACAACTTCGCCGTCGCGGCCACCGTCGGGCTGATCATGGCCGTGAAGCTGGCCCTCGACGGTCACCTGGCACTCGCTGCGGTGGACCTGTGGCTGGTGGTGCAGGTGAACATCGCACTCCCGGTGGCGATCCGGGCTCTGGTCAACGCCCTCAGCGTGGACCTGCTGCATTCCGATCGCGATCCGCTCACCGGGCTGTTCAATCGACGCTCGTTCGAACACAAGACCCTGGGGCTGTTGATGGCCCGCGAGGGCGCCGACGCTTATCTGACGGTGGTGGTGATCGACCTGGACCGGTTCAAGGTGCTCAACGACACCCTCGGCCACACCGCGGGCGACCGCGCGCTGGTGCGCGTGGCCCAGTCACTACGCGCGTTGGCGCCGCACACGGCGGTGGTGGCACGCAGCGGCGGCGAGGAATTCCTCATCGCGTACGTGTCCGCCGACCGCGAACCGGGCACGCACGCCCAGAGAATGTGCGACGGGATCGCCGCGCTGCCGAGCAAGGTCACCGCCAGCGTGGGCACCGCCTGCGCGCCGGTGGACAACAGCGACGACGCCAGCCATCAGGCCCTGATCGCGCGGCTGACCGCTGACGCCGACGCCGCGATGTACGTCGCGAAACGCAAGGGCGGCAACCGTGTTCACCACCACGCGCAGGATTCCGTGCGCTGAGACGGTCAGGCCAGCGTGGTGGTGGCCAGCGGCATCGGGGTTCCCGCTTCCCGGATCTCCACCGCACGGATGTCGGTGGTCGGGATGAGCGTCGACGCCGCCATCCCGGTGGCCTCCTGCCCGAAGGGACTCCACGAGGCGACGGTCGCTTCCGCGCCGTCACGGGTGATCACCACCAGGTCGTAGCCCGCCACATCGGTCGCCCAGGGCTTGGTGTACCGGCACTCCCAGTCCAACCGGGTGCCCCACGGTTCCCCGGACACCGCCAGCGACGCCGTCAGTCCTTCCCGCTGTCCGGGTGCCATGGCCTGCAGTTCGGTTCTCACGGGCTCGGGCTGGGGAATGGCGGTGTACCCGATCACGCCGCCGATCACGAGGAAAGCGGCCGCGGAGGCGAGCATGCCGGCCACGATTGCGCGCCGCGAACGCAGACGCCGCTTCTCGGCGGCCGCAGCCAGCGTCGGCAACAGGCTCGCGCCGGACTCCCGCGGCTGGGCGGTGGGTGTCTCGTCGAGCAGGGCGAGCGCCTCGTCGGGAGAGAGAAGATCGAGCAACCCGACGGCTCCGGCGAGCTTTGCCTGTTCAGCGCCATCTGCCGGCTCGGCGGCGCGGAAACGCTCGTACTCCTCGTGTTCCTCGGGTGTCAGAGCGCCCAGGAGGTAGGCAGCATCCCACTCCGACAGGTTCTGGTCAGAAGGCATGGGCCACTCCCCTTTCTTCCAGGGCGACGCGCAGCGCGCGGAGTGCATAGTGCAGCCGGGATTTCACGGTGCCCGGTGGAATCTGTTCGTGCCGGGCGATCTCGACCGCTGTCTGTCCCAGATAGTGCGCACGAACCAGCACCGCACGGTGTTCGGGGGTCAGCGCTGACAGCGCGTCGGCAACCACCAGCTTGTCGACCGCCGGCCCGAGACTGTCGGGCGCATTCTGATCGGGAACGGAGTCGGTCTGCAGTTCCCGTTTGAATCGTGAGCTGCGCCGGTCATCGATGACGAGATTGCGAGCCACGGTGTGCAGCCAGGCCCTCGTGGAATCAGTCGGCTGGGCGTTGAGCACATCGGGGTTCTGCCACAAGCGCAGCAGCGCTTCCTGCACCACATCTTCGGCGAACTCCCGATCCCCTCGGGTCAGCCGCAGCACGTAGCGCAGCAGCGCCGGGGCGTGCTCGCCGTAGATGGCGCGCAGGAGCTCGTCGGAGTCGCCTGGCGGTGTCATGCGGGCAGTCCCCTCCCCTGGCGCATCACACCGGGGAGACGGCGAGCATCGTGATTCATCGGTGTACGGGGCCACTCTCTGATTGGTGTGGTGTTGTTGACGCAGTCAACGGCGGAAGGCCCGCTGAGCTTCCCTGATCTCCCGCACGGCTGTGCGCCCACCGCGAAACCCACGCCCCGCAGCCTACCGAGTGGGCGCCGCGACTGGTCTCCGCCGTGATGCTCGGGGTGCGGCGACCAGCTGTTCCAAACAAATTTCCGATTCCATTGAACCTTCCGCACGCCCGCACCCGTCGTACCAATCGGAAGGCTCCGCAGGGAGCTTCGCGAAAGGATGATCATGACTGTGCTCGTGGCCCCGCTGGCCGCACCTGGTGCCGGCGCTTGGCATTTCGATGACTTTGTGCTCGACGTGGACCGGTATGAGTTGCGCCGCGCAGGACGTTCGATCTCCGTGGAGCCTCAGGTGTTTGACGTCATGGCCCACCTCGTGTCCCAGCACCATCGCCTGGTCACCAAGAACGAACTCTTCGACACGATCTGGGGCGGCCGGTTCGTCGGCGAAGCGGCACTGACCAGCCGGATCAAGTTGGCTCGCCGCGCGCTCGGTGACGACGGCGAATCCCAGAACTACATCCGGACCATCCGAGGGCGGGGTTACCGGTTTGTCCGACCCGTCGCGGCGGGCAGTGTCGGAGGACAAATCGCGTCGTGAGCACCTCAATCCGGCCACACACCCAGCACGAGCTCGGGATCAGGCACACCTGGATCGCCGGCCTCGCGCCAGCGGACCGCAAAGAGCTGGAAGATCCAGGCCCTGGCCGCGTGCCCGGCAACGTGGTCAGGACGCAGAACCAGCAACGACTCACCTCGCCAGTGCGCATGCCCGGTGCATCGCAACTCGTCAATCAAGCTGCGACTCAGCAACACTCGACGGCTCAATGGCCGCGGCACGGTGCAGCACCGACCTGTCTCACAGTGGTCGCCCCGGTACTCGGCGACAACGGTGCCCTCCACCTTGCCGAGATCACTGTCCAGGTGGGTGCCACCCTCGAACCACAGCGCCACTGACCCAGCTCCAAAACCACCGGCGCTGAGGTCATCTCGGGAACAACTGCTGCCAACGTGCCGGGGCCCCGGCAATTCACACCCCACAACGGTGAAGAACGACGATGTCGCGCCGATGCCTCCCACCGGAGGGTCGACAGCACAAGCACGAATGGTGCGGGCGGGGGGACTCGAACCCCCACGTCCTTTCGGACAATGGCACCTAAAGCCATCGCGTCAGCCAATTGCGCCACGCCCGCGAGCGACGCAATCATAACGCTTGACGTCGGACAGTTTCTGTCGGTCCCTGCGCATACGTTGAATCATGCGGTCCCAGGAGGAGTACGAAACCGTGCGCGAATTCATCGCCGCGGGCATGAACGATTGCGCGATTTCGCGGGCAACCGGCATCCCACGGCCCACCATTCGAGAATGGAGGCGCAAGCCGGCAATCCGCCGGCGAGGGGCGGATGCAGGGGTCTGTGCGCACAACTTCTCCGGGCTGCCCGCGGCTCCCTACGCCTATCTCTTGGGGATGTACTTCGGCGACGGGTGCATCTCGCGGGCCCGGCAGATCTGGAAATTGCGAATTGCCCTGGACATCAAGTATCCCGGCATCATTGCGCGGTGTCGCAACGCGATCGATGGGGTGATGCCAGGGCAGCAGGCCGCGGTGGTGCAGTGCGCCGGCAATTGGGTCGAAGTGGTTCTCTACTCCAAGCACTGGCCCTGTCTCCTACCTCAGCACGGACCCGGCAAGAAGCATCTCCGGCCGATCAAGCTCGAGCCATGGCAGGAGGACCTCGTGCTGCAGGAGACCGAGCAGTTTGTCCGCGGCCTCATCGAAAGCGACGGGTGTCGTGTCGTGGCCAACGACCGCGGGGTCGCGAGCGTGCGCTATCACTTCACCAATCACTCAGACGATATCCGCGGCTTGTTCTGCTGGGCGCTGGACCTTCTCGGTATCCACTGGACCCGGAACAGCCGCTACATGATCGCCGTCTACCGCAAGGCCGACACCGCCCGGCTCGACGGGTTCATCGGTCCGAAATGGTGATTACCTGTGCCAATGGCGTTCGCGGTACCGTCTAGGCATGTCCACTACAGGCCGTCGGAGATGGGCGCTGGTTGCGCTTGTCGCTGTGGCTGCCGGTGGCTGCCTGGCCCTGGGCTGGTGGCAGTGGACCCGCTACGAATCGGCCTCGGGCACCTTCCAGAACCTGGGCTACGCGATGCAGTGGCCGTTCTTCGCGGGATTCTGTGTGTATGCCTACCGGAAGTTCGTCGTACTGGAGGACACCCCGCCCGACGAACGCAGGTCGAGCACCGAGATGACCGAGATCCCCGAGGGCCTGCTGCCGCAGCGCCCTGCGAGCGCGCAGAGCGTCGATGACCCGGCGCTGCGCGAGTACAACGCCTACCTGGCCGAGCTGGCCAAGAGTGACACCGAGAAACAGGACAGGACCACCGCATGACCACGCCCGACACCCCGCCGATCGTGACCGCTCCCGTCGAGCAGATCCGCAAGGCACTCAAGGGTTACCGGGTGCTGGCCTGGATCACGGGTCTGTGGTTGATCGCCCTGTGCTTCGAGATGGTGATGAAGTACGGATTCGGCGACGAGCGCTGGAACTGGATCGCGATCGTGCACGGCTGGGCGTACTTCGCCTACCTGATCTTCGCGGCCAACCTCGCAGTCAAGGTACGTTGGCCGCTGGGCAAGACGGTCGGCATCCTGCTGGCCGGCACCATCCCGTTCCTGGGCATCATCATGGAGCAGAAGCAGACGACAGCGCTGAAGGCGCAGTTCGATCTCTGAGCACCGCTGCTTTCGGGATCAGCATCGACAGCAGTGCGGCCACGACGGCCGCACAGGTGACGAACCCGAGCGCGAACTGCAGTCCGGCTTCCGAGGGGATCTCGCGGCCGGCGTACGTCACCACCGCCCCACCCAGGATCGCGCCGATCACGGCGCTGGACAGTGACGTTCCCAGGGCCCGGGCCAGAGAGTTGATCCCGTTGGCCGCCGCGGTCTCCGACACCGGCACTGCGGCGTTGATCAGGGCGGGCAGCGACGAGAAGGCGAAACCGACGCCCACGCTGACGATCACGTTCATCGCCAGGATGCCCGGTGCGGACGCCATCAGCAGGAACCCGGTCAGGTAACCCGCCGCGACGATCAGACAGCCGAGCACCAGCGTGAACTTGGGGCCGCGCCGGGCCGCCATCCGGGCCGCGATGTTGGAGGCCACCATCATGGCGAGCCCGCCGGGCGCCATCCACAGACCGGCGTGCAACACCGACTGCCCCAGGCCGTAGCCGGTCTCGCGGGGCAGTTCCAGGATCTGCGGCGCCACCAGGGAGATGCCGTACAGCGAGACGCCGACACCCACCGACGCGATGTTGGTGGTCAGCACCGGCAGCCGCGCAGTGGTACGCAGGTCCACGATCGGCGACGCACACCGCAGCTGCCACCAGCCGAACAGCGCTAGGATCACCGCGGCCGCCACGAACAACCCCACCGTGGTGCCACTGGTCCAGCCCCAGGCACTGCCCTTGGAGATGGGCAGCAGCAGACACACCAGGCCGGCCGCCAGCAGCAGCGCACCCAGCGGGTCGAATCGGTCGCGGGCCACCGCGGGGACATGCGGAACCATGGTCGCGAACACCACGACACACACCAGGCCCAGGCCGGTGGCGAACCAGAAGAGGGCGTGCCAGTCCAGGTGCTCGGCGATCACCGCGCCCAGTGGAAGCCCCAGTGCCCCACCGACTCCCAGCGACGAGCTCATCATGCCCATCGCCGAACCCACGCGTTCAGCGGGCACGGTGGCCCGCAGCACACTGATGCCGAGCGGGATGATGGGCATCCCGAATCCCTGCAGGCCGCGGCCGATGATCAGCGGGATCAAGGAGGTGGACAGCGCCGCCACCACTGCCCCGGACGTGAGCAGCAGCGCGCACACCACCAGGATCCGCTGGGCGCCGTACATGTCGCCGAGGCGCCCGAACATCGGGGTGGCGACGGCGGCCACCATGAGCGTGGCGGTGATGGCCCAGCTGGCGTTGTCCGCGCTGGTGTTCAGCAAGCCGGGCAGTTCGGGGATGATCGGGATCATCAGCGTCTGCATCAGAGACACACCGATACCCGCGAAGCACAGCGCGGTGATCAGGATGCCGGGATGACGGGGCTTCACGTCGGAACCGGTGGCACCCATTGCCGGAACTATACCTTAGATAGGCTATCCATCTGATTCGGCCAGGCGGCGCAGGTCGGGCAGCAACTGCACCAGCGCGCGGCCGCGGTGCGAGGCCGCGTCCTTCTCTGCCGCCGTCAGCTCCGCCGCCGACCGATCAGATCCGGTCGGCACGAACACCGGGTCGTAGCCGAATCCGCCGTCGCCCCGCGGCGCGCGCGCGACGGCGCCCGGCCACTCGCCGCGCACCACCGTCTCGCCGCCGTCCCACACCAGCGCGCAGGCCGACACGAACGCCGCCCCGCGGCGTTCGTCGGGAACATCGGCCAGCTGCCCCAGCAACAGTGCGGTGTTGGCCGGGTCATCGCCGTGGCGGCCGGACCAGCGCGCCGAGAGCACCCCTGGCATTCCGTTCAGGGCATCGACGGCGATTCCGGAATCGTCGGCGACACAGGGCAATCCGGTAGCCGCGAACCCGTCCCGGGCCTTGGCCAACGCGTTCTCCTCGAACGAGGCGCCCGTCTCGGGGGCTTCGTCGTAGGTCGGCACGTCCGCCAGCGAGACCAGCTCGACGCCGGTGACACCGGCGCCGTCCAGGATGCGCTGCAGTTCGACGAGTTTCTTGGCGTTGCGTGACGCCACCAACAGGCGCGTCAGCTTCCGAACGCCTTCTTGGGCGCCGGACCTTCGGGCAGCTCACCCGGGTACGGCAGTTCCAGAGCCTTGGACTGGATGGCGAACAGCTCTTCGCACGCCCCCAGCGCGGCGTCGAGCAGCTTGTCGAGGGTGGAGCGCGGGAACGTCGCCCCCTCCCCGGTGCCCTGGACCTCGACCAGCGTCCCGGTGTCGGTGGCCACGACGTTCATGTCCACCTCGGCGCGCGAATCCTCGGTGTAGGGCAGGTCGACCCGCACCCGACCGTCCACCACGCCGACGCTCACCGCAGCGATGGCGCATGACAGTGGCCGCGGGTCCGACAGCTTGCCCGCCGCGCCCAGATACGTCACCGCATCGGCCAGTGCCACATAGGCGCCGGTGATGGCCGCGGTGCGGGTGCCGCCGTCGGCCTGCAGCACGTCGCAGTCGATGGCGATGGTGTTCTCACCCAGTGAGCGCAGGTCGATGCAGGCCCGCAGCGAGCGGCCGACCAACCGGCTGATCTCCTGGGTGCGCCCGCCCACCCGGCCTTTGACGGACTCACGATCCGAGCGGGTGTGGGTGGCTGCCGGCAGCATGGCGTACTCGGCGGTGAGCCAGCCGAGTCCGGAACCCTTGCGCCAGCGGGGCACACCTTCGGTGACACTGGCGGTGCACATGACCCGGGTCTGGCCGAACTCCACCAGCACCGACCCGGCGGGGTGGGACGTGAATCCACGGGTGAGAATCACGGGCCGCAACTCGTCGTCACGGCGGCCGTCTTCGCGACTGGACATCAGGCCACCCTATCGGTGGGCCCGGACAGAAAACTCAGGCGGCTCGCACGTCGAAGGTCTCGCCGCACACCACTGCGCGGACCGGGCCGTCGAACTCGGACTTCGCTTCGCTGATGACATCCTCGCGTGACGTCCACGGCGGAATGTGGGTCAGCAGCAGTTCCCCGACATTGGCCTTCGCCGCGATCTGTCCGGCCTCGGCGCCGGACAGGTGCACCGCCTGCGGCCGGTCCGGGGCGTGGGTCCATGACGCCTCACACAGGAACACATCGGCGTCGCGGGCCAGCTCCACCACGGCATCACAAATGCCGGTGTCGCCGCTGTAGACCAGCGTCGCACCGGACGGATCGGTGAACCGCATGCCGTAGGACTCGGTGGGGTGCGACACCAGCCGCGGCTGGACGGTCAACGCCCCGAACTGGATGGTCTGGCCGTCCACCCAGGGCCGGACGTCGAAGATGTCGCTGAAGTCGTCCACCTCGGTGCCCTCCGGCGACGACGCGGCACCCAGGCGCGACCAGGTGTCCGACGGCCCGTACATCAGCGCACGGCCCACCGGCGGATTCGGGTGGTAGCGACGCCACACGAACAACCCGGGCAAATCGAGGCAGTGATCGGCATGCAGGTGCGACAGCAGCACACTGACCTCGCCGGGGTCGGCGTAGCGCTGCAGCGCGCCCAGCACACCACCGCCGAAGTCGATCACCGCAGGAGGGGTGTCAGGGGCGCTGAGCAGGTATCCGGACGCGGGCGAATCAGGACCCACCACACTGCCCGAGCAGCCGAGGACTGTGATTCGCACGGTCATCAGCTTGCCATGCCCTTTATCGCTGCGGAGAAAACCTCACCGCATTCGTGGTGGGGAAATCAGCCCGCCGCGGGGGCGCTCCTGCGCACCGGGGCGACACCGGTGACCGTCGGTCCGAGGAACCGTGCGGCCAGCGCCAGGAACGCCTCCGGGTCGCCGGTGGCCTCGAACCGGCGGTCCACGCTCTCTGCCGGCGGCCGCAGCAGATCATGTTCGGTGAGCACCCGCAGCAGGTCCTTGGCTGTCTCCTCGGCGCTGGACACCAGCGTCACGTGATCGCCCATGGCCAGCTGGATCAATCCCGACAGCAGCGGGTAATGGGTGCAGCCCAGCACCAACGTGTCGACATCAGCGCGCTGCAGGGGTTCGAGGTAGCCCTCGGCCAGCCCCAGCACCTGGCGGCCGCTGGTGACGCCGCGTTCGACGAAGTCGACGAACCGCGGGCATGCCACCGCGGTGATGTGGGCGTCGCGCGCCGCCGCGAAGGCGTCCTGATAGGCATGCGAGGTGATGGTGGCCTGGGTGCCGATGACGCCGATGCGGCCCGTGCGGGTGGTGGCCACCGCGCGGCGCACGGCGGGCAGGATCACCTCGACCACCGGCACGTCGTAGCGTTCGCGGGCATCGCGCAGACAGGCCGACGACGCCGTATTGCAGGCGATCACCAGAGCTTTGACCCCGCGGGCCACCAGATCGTCCATGATGGCCAGCGCGTGGGCCCGGATCTGGGCAATGGTCAGCGGGCCGTACGGGCCGTTGCCGGTGTCGCCGACGTAGATCATGTTCTCGTGCGGCAGTTGGTCGATGATGGACCGCGCGACGGTCAGTCCCCCCACGCCGGAGTCGAAGACACCGACGGGAGCCTCCGGGTTCACGGAGTGACCGGCCGCCGCAGTTGACGCGTGGTGCGCTCCGGTTTGGACAGCAAATAGGCCGCCACCACCCCCGCGACCGCGCCGCACAGATGACCCTGCCAGGACACCCCGAACGTGCCGGGCAGCACGCCCCACAGGATGCCGCCGTAGACGAAGAGCACGATGATGCCGATGGTGATCTGCAGGGCGCTGCGGACGAAGAACCCGAACACCAACAGGAAGGTCAGCCAGCCGAAGATCAGCCCGGATGCCCCGATGTGGTTGGTCTCGTACTGCGAACCGAGATCGCCGATCAGCCAGGTACCGATGCCGCCGAGGATCCAGATGATCGCGGTGGCCCAGATGAAGCGCGACATCCCGGCCAGCGTCACCAGGAACCCCAGCACCAGGGCGGGCACCGTGTTGGCCACCAGGTGCGCCCAGTCCGCGTGCAGCAGCGGGGCGAAGATGATGCCCGTGAGCCCGTCGGACTCGAGCGGCCGGATGCCGTTGCGGTCCAGTGAGTGGCCGGACAGCTGGTCGAAGATCTCGATGACGTACAGCAGCACCACGAACGACACCACGGTGGCACCGCCGACCATCCAGGCCGGCCGCTTCTTCGGTTGTTGGTTGTATCCGACCGGCTGGTTCATGTGAGCGTCACGCCCATAGCTGCCCTTCCAAAGCGTCTTCCGCTTCATCCAGGCTACCGGCGTAGGCACCGGTGGACAGATACTTCCACCCGGCGTCACAGACCGTGAACACGATGTCGGCCTGCTCGCCCGCCTTGAGCGCCTTGGCGCCCATGCCGAGCGCGGCGTGCAGGATGGCCCCGCTGGAGATGCCGGCGAAGATGCCCTCCACCTGGACCAGTTCGCGGGTGCGCTTGACAGCTTCGAAGGCCCCCACGGAGTAGCGCGTGGTCAGCACATCGGGGTCGTACAACTCGGGCACAAAGCCCTCGTCGATGTTGCGTAGCGCGTACACCCCCTCGCCGTAGCGGGGTTCGGCGGCGACGATCTGCACCCCGGGCACGTGCTCCCGCAGGAAGCGGCCGGTGCCCATCAGGGTGCCGGTGGTTCCCAGGCCCGCCACGAAGTGGGTGATCTCCGGCAGGTCGGCCAGGATCTCCGGGCCGGTGGAGTGGTAGTGGGCATCGGCGTTGGCGGGGTTGCCGTACTGGTAGAGCATCACCCACTCCGCATGCTCGGCGGCCAGCTGCTTGGCCGTGGCGACAGCGGTGTTGGAGCCGCCCTCGGCAGGGCTGAAGATGATGCGCGCGCCGTAGAGCTCCAGCAGCTGACGCCGTTCGATGGAGGTGTTCTCCGGCATCACGCAGATCAGCTGATAGCCCTTGAGCTGCGCGGCCATCGCCAGCGAGATGCCGGTGTTGCCGCTGGTGGGCTCGAGGATGGTGTCACCGGGTTTGATCAGGCCGTCGCGCTCGGCCTGCTCGATCATCCGCAGCGCGGGACGGTCCTTGATGGAGCCGGTCGGGTTGCGGTCCTCCAGCTTGGCCCATAACCGCACGTGCGGGCCGTCCGCCGAGTCGTCCCACCGGGGTGAGAGCCGTTGCAGCCCGACGATCGGGGTGTTGCCCAGGGCCTCGAGCAGCGAGTTGTATCTCATACTCCACCGGCGACGGCGGGCAGGATCGTCACCGAGTCGCCGTCGGAGATCGTGGTGTCCAGGCCGCCGGAGAACCGCACGTCCTCGTCGTTGACATAGATGTTGACGAACCGGTGCAGCTTGCCCGCGTTGTTGGGGTCCACCAGGCGGTCGGAGATCCCGGAGTAGTTGGCTTCGAGGTCGCTGATCACCGCCGCCAAGGTGGCGCCCTCGGCGGTGACGCGCTTCTCGCCGCCGGTGTGCGTGCGCAGGATGGTGGGGATCGAGACGGTCACAGACATGGGGTAGGGCCTTTCTAGTACTGCTCGACGATGGTGACGGGTTCTTCGGTGACGGTGCCGTCGACGATGCGGTAGCTGCGGAGCTCGTGCTGCTCGGGATCGCGGGTACCGATCAGCACGTAGTGCGCGTCGGGCTCGGCGGCGATCGCGATGTCGGTGCGACTCGGATAGGGCTCCGTGGCGGTGTGCGAGTGGTAGATGACGACGGGAACCTCGTCGGCCGCCTCCATCTCGCGGTGCACCTTCAGTTGTTCCATGGAGTCGAACTGGTAGAACGTCGGCGACCGTTCCGCGTTGACCATCTGGATGAACCGCTGCGGGCGGTCACTGCCCTCGGGGCCCGCGATCAGTCCGCAGGCCTCATCGGGATGGTCCGCGCGGGCATGCGCCACCATCGCGTCGACCAGGTCGGCACGAATCGTCAACACCTCAGACTCCTTTTCCGAACGCACCGGGCAACATGCCACGGTAGGTCGGTATTCCGGCGACCGGCGAAGCGGCCAGCACTCCGGTGAGCACCGCCACAGCCAGACAGTCCGCCGCGGCGGCCCCGAGCGCGGCCACCAGCTTGGTCTCCGGCGACATGTGGGCCGGGATGTCCGGGTCCGGTGGCACCTCCACCGCACCGGTCGCCAGCGCGAACACGGTGTCGCCGTCGATCGGGGTGTGTGCAGGCCGGATGCTGTGGGCCAACCCGTCGTGGGCGGCCACCGCCATCCGCTGGCAGGCGGCTGGGCTCAGCGCGGCGTCGGTGGCCACCACCGCGATGGTGGTGTTCAGTGGGCTCTTCTCCCGGTCCAGCTCGGCCAGCGCGGCGATCTGCTCGGCCGGCGGCGCGGTGAGACCGCACTCCCTGATCAGGTGCGCCATCCAGGGCAGGCCGGTCGCAGGGTCGACGACGTTACCTGCGGCGTTGACGGCCACCACGGCACCGACGGTGACCCCGAGCTCGGGCAGGGTCAGCGACGCCGTGCCCAGCCCGCCCTTGAGCACCCCGGCACGCGCGCCGGTGCCCGCCCCTGCCGTGCCGAGGGCGAAGTCGATACCCGCCGAGGATGCGGCGGCGTAGCCGAAATCGGCGGTCGGGCGACACTGCCAGCCGCCGACGGGCAGATCGAAGATCACTGCGGCGGGCACGATGGGCACCACCCCACCGTCCATCGCGACGCCGCGGCCCTGTTCCTCGAGCCAGGTCATCACGCCGTCCGCCGCGGCCAGGCCGTACGCACTGCCACCGGTGAGGACCACCGCGTCGACGTAGCGCACGCTGTTGGCGGGGTCCAGCAGATCGGTCTCCCGGCTGCCCGGGGCGCCGCCGCGGACATCGACTGCGCCCACGGTGCCCGGCGGGGTCACGACGACGGTGGTGCCGACGGCCCACCCGGAGCCGAGTTTGGCATCCGCGTCCAGACGGTGGTGGTTGCCCACCAGGATTCCGGACACATCGGTGATGGACCCCGGCATCACTTCCCCATCAGACTGAGCACCAGGTACTCCTGCAGCACGGTCAGCCACTGGTAGACGTCGAGGTGGCCGGCCATCGGATGCCCCGGGGGCAACGAGTCCGGGCCGCCGGGGCCGATGTCGAGCATGGTGCCCAGCGCCAGGCGCACGTCGTTCACCGACGCCGCCCACGCCTGAGCATCGTCCTCGGACAGCTCGAACTTGCCGCCGGTGCGCGGACAGGTATCCAGAAGTCGTTGCGCTGATTGACGTTTCGAGTCGATAATGTCCGGCTCGTGCAGACTGCGCAGCGCGCTGTTCAGGCTCTCCGCGGCGGTCGAGCCGGCCGGGTGGTCATTCTGGGGGCGGAAGAAGTCCGGGAGCAGCCGTCCCAGCGTGGCGTCCTCGGGAGCGGCGGCGTGACCCGTGCGCATGCCGGTGATCTGTTCGAGTTCGTCTCTGGGCGAGGATGATTCCCGATCATCGAGCATCCCCACCAGTGAGTTGACCATGTTGTGCAGCAGCGCGGCCTCATGCGGTTCGAGCGCGGACCGGAACCGCGGACCATCGGCGGTGCTCACCCGCTTCCATTTACGCACCGGGCGTCAGCGGTCCTGCTGCATGGTGGCCCACAGCCCCGCTGCATGGAGCTTGGACACGTCGGCCTCCATGGACTCCCGGGTGCCCGACGACACCACCGCCTTGCCCTCGTTGTGCACCTGCAGCATCAACTCGGTCGCTTTGGGTTCGGAGTAGCCGAACAACTTCTGCAGGATGTAGGTCACGTAGTTCATCAGGTTCACCGGGTCGTCCCAGACGATGGTCACCCAGGGCCGCTGGGTGGAGTCCAGCGGGGCATCGACCTTGTCCTCCTGCCGTTGCCCGACAGACCCCGGTTTGGTCGATGCTGGCGCAGCCATGGCTTACAGGATAGCGAGCCGTCCCACCCCCGCTCACCGCCCATCCGGACACGCCTGGGGAGGCCCGCACCCGGAACCGGCCGCCGAGCATTAGCGTAAAGGCCGTGACGGTGGCCCTGCTGACCGACAAGTACGAGCTGACCATGCTGTCGGCGGCTTTGCGCGACGGCACCGCCGGGCGGCGGACGTCGTTCGAGCTGTTCGCCCGGCGCCTGCCGGCAGGCCGGCGCTACGGCGTGGTGGCCGGCACCGGCCGCTTCCTGGAAGCGCTGGCCCAGTTCACTTTTGACACCGCGGCCCTGGACCTGCTCTCCGACTTCCTGGACCCGGACACCCTGCTGTTCCTGCGGGACTTCCGCTTCACCGGCGACGTGGACGGCTACGCCGAAGGTGAGCTGTACTTCCCCGGTTCGCCGGTGCTCTCGGTGCACGGCACCTTCGCCGAGTGTGTGTTGCTGGAGACGCTGGCGCTGTCGATCTTCAACCACGACTCGGCCATCGCCTCGGCTGCGGCCCGGATGGTCACCGCGGCGCAGGGCCGCACACTCATCGAGATGGGATCGCGGCGCACCCACGAGCGCGCGGCGGTGGCGGCGGCCCGCGCCGCCTACCTCGCCGGGTTCGACGGTTCGTCCAATCTGGAGGCGCAGCGGGTGCACGGGGTGCCCGCTCTGGGCACCAGCGCGCACGCGTTCACCATGCTGCACACCACCGCCGACGGTCCCGACGAGTTGGCCGCGTTCCGGGCCCAGGTGGACGCACTCGGCGTCGGGACCACCCTGCTGGTGGACACCTATGACGTGACCACCGGCATCGCCAATGCCGTGGCGGCCGCGGGTCCCGGCCTGGGTGCGGTGCGCATCGACTCCGGCGACCTCGGGGTGCTGGCCCGCCAAGCCCGCGTCCAACTGGACGACCTGGGCGCCACCGACACCAAGATCGTGCTCTCGGGCGATCTCGACGAGTTCTCCATCGCCGCGCTGCGCGCGGAGCCGGTGGACAGCTACGGCGTGGGCACCTCGGTGGTCACCGGTTCCGGTGCGCCCACCGCGGGCATGGTCTACAAGCTGGTCGAGGTCGATGGCATCCCGGTGCAGAAGCGCAGCAGCCACAAGGAGTCCCACGGCGGACGCAAGAAAGCGGTGCGCTACGCCAAGGCGTCGGGCACCATCGTCGACGAAGTGATCTACCCGGCCGAGCACCCGCTCACCGACGACCGGCCGGCCCGGTTGCTCACCACCGCGCTGGTGCGCGGCGGCGACGTGGTGCACGACGGCACGTTGTCCGATGCCCGCGCTCTGGTCGCCGAGGGGCTGACCAGCGTTCCGTGGGAGGGCCTGAAACTCTCTGCCGGCGAGCCGGCCATCCCCACCAGGGTGATCGGGCCCTGAGCGGCGTCACCGAGCTGCTGGCCCAGGCCGTTGCCGCCCTCGGAGGCACCGAACGCAGCGGCCAGATCGAGATGGCCGAGGCCGTCTCCCGGGCCTTCGACACCGGCGAGCACCTGGCCGTGCAGGCCGGAACCGGCACCGGCAAGTCCCTCGCGTACCTGGTTCCCGCCCTGGCCAAGGCCGCCGACGAACGCGGACCGGTGGTGGTCTCCACCGCGACCATCGCCCTGCAACGCCAGCTGGTGGACCGCGACCTGCCGCGGCTGTCGGCGGCGCTGGCCGAGGTGCTGCCCCGCGAACCCAGCTTCGCCCTGCTCAAGGGCCGGTCGAATTACCTCTGCCTCAACAAGATCCACAACGGGGCGGCCGACGAGACCGACACTCCCCCACAGGAATTGCTGTTCGAGCCCATGGCCGCCTCAGCACTGGGCCGCGACGTCGCCCGCCTGACCGAGTGGGCGTCACAGACCCGCACGGGCGACCGCGACGAGGTGAAGCCCGGCGTGCCAGACCGGGCCTGGTCGCAGGTCAGCGTGTCTGCCCGCGAGTGCATCGGCATGGCGCGTTGTCCGTTCGGCACCGAGTGCTTCTCGGAGAAGGCGCGAGGCAAGGCGGGCCTGTCGGACATCGTGGTGACCAACCACGCCCTGTTGGCCATCGACGCCATCGCCGACGCCAACGTGCTGCCCGAACACGAGCTGCTGGTGGTCGACGAGGCCCATGAACTGGTGGACCGGGTGACGGGGGTGGCCACCGGCGAGCTGACGGCGACCATGCTCGGAGTGGCCACCCGTCGTGCCACCCGCCTGGTCGGCCCGGAGCTGACCTCACGGCTCGATGCCGCCGTCGCGGTGTTCACCTCGGCGCTGCACGACGCCGAACCCGGCCGCTGGGATCACCTCGACGACGAACTCGGCACGTATCTGACCTCGCTGCGCGACGCTGCCTCGGCCGCCCGCGAGTCGATCGATCCGGCCCCGCGTGACCCGCAGGCGGCCGCCGCCCGCACCGAGGCCATCGCGGCGCTCAGTGAGGTCGCCGACACCGCCACCCGGATCCTGGTGTCCTATCAGCTGCCGCTGACCGAACGCCACGACATCGTCTGGTTGGACCGTGAGGAGAGCCGCGGGTCGGTGCGCTCGATCCTGCGGGTGGGCCCGCTGTCGGTGGCCGGGCTGCTGCGCACCCGGCTGTTCGCCCGGGCGACGGCGGTGCTCACGTCGGCCACGTTGACCCTGGGCGGCAATTTCACCGCCATGGCGGGGGCCTGGGGACTGTCCGGCGAGGACGCGCCACAATGGCGTGGGCTGGATGTGGGTTCGCCGTTCGAGCACGCCAAGTGCGGCATCCTCTACATCGCCAAGCACCTGCCGCCGCCGGGCCGCGACGGCGCCGGCTCGGCAGAACAGCTGGACGAGATCGAGGCACTGATCAGCGCGCTCGGCGGCCGCACCCTGGGCCTGTTCTCGTCGATGCGCGCGGCAAGGGCTGCCGCGGAGGCCATGCGCGAGCGCCTCGACACCCCGGTGTTGTGCCAGGGCGAAGACGGGACGGCGGCGCTGGTGGAGAGGTTCGCCAAGCAACCCGCCACCTCGCTGTTCGGCACGCTGTCGCTGTGGCAGGGCGTGGACGTGCCCGGGCCCTCGCTGTCGCTGGTGCTGATCGATCGCATCCCCTTCCCCCGCCCCGACGACCCGCTGCTGACTGCGCGCCAGCGCGCGATCGGTGCCCGTGGCGGCAACGGCTTCATGGCGGTGGCGGCCAACCATGCCGCACTGTTGCTGGCCCAGGGTGCAGGCCGGCTGTTGCGCAGCACCGACGACCGCGGGGTGGTGGCCGTGCTGGACTCCCGGATGGCGACCGCCCGCTACGGCGGGTACCTGCGCTCGTCGCTGCCGCCCTACTGGACCACCACGGATGCGTCCCGGGCCCGGGACGCGTTGAGCAGGTTGCGCACCCACCTCGACGCGCCGTGACATCGCTATCCTGGCAACCACCCGGCGAGAGGTGACCCATGGTCCTGCGGCGCGTCCTGTCGAGCACGGTCGCAGTGGCCGGCGCGGCGGCCCTGACGGCCTGCTCCACCATGTTAGCCGGCACACCGGTGTCGGTGTTCGCCGATCCGTTCAAAGTTGCGGGCATGCAGGCCGTCGACGGCCCCACCGGACTGCGGCCGGACGCCGAGCCGCCCACCCGTGAGGTCGAGGGCACCGACGGCGGCGAGATCGACGAGATCGCCGCCCAGTCCGTCAGCGATATCGAACAGTTCTGGCAAGGTGCCTTCAGCCAGACGTTCCCCGGTGAGTTCACCCCGGTGTCGGCGTTGATCTCCTGGGACCCCGACGACTACGAGGGGACGTTCTGCGGCGTGGAGACCTACGGGTTCGCCAACGCCGGGTTCTGCTCCCGTGACCGCAGCATCGGCTGGGACCGGACCCTGATGCTGCCCGCCCTGCGCGAGGCCGGGGGTGACACCGGCATCACGATGGTGCTGGCGCACGAGTACGGACATTCGATCCAGCGTCAGGCCAAACTCAACAAACGCGGCACCCCGGTACTGGTCGGTGAGCAGCAGGCCGACTGCTTCGCCGGGTCGTACCTGCGCTGGGTGGCCGAGGGCAACTCACCCCGCTTCACGCTGAGCACCGGCGACGGCCTGAACGCCGTGCTGGCCAGTGTGATCCTGTTCCGCGACCCGCTGCCGTCGGAGGACGATCTGTACAGCTCGGGGGCCGGTGACGAGCACGGGTCGGCCTTCGAGCGCATCTCGGCCTTCCAGTTCGGCTTCACCGACGGTCCCGGCGCGTGCGCCGCGATCGATGCCAAGGAAGTCGCCCAGCGCCGCGGGGATCTGCCGGTCGCTCTGCAGAGTGGGCAGACCGGGGAGTGGCCGGTGTCCGAGGAGTCGGTCCGGGCGGTGCTGGAAGCGATGAAAATTCTTTTCCCGCTGGACAATCCGCCGGAACTGAGCCTGGGTGCCGCGGACTGCGCCAACGCCCGCCCGAGCCCGCCGGTGTCCTATTGTCCGGCCACCAACACCATCGCCGTGGACCTGCCCGCGCTACAGCAGCTGGGTACCGCCAGCGGAGACGACGACGACTTCTCGGCGCTGTCCGGGGACAACACCGCCTACTCGGTGCTGATGTCGCGCTACATGATGGCGGTGCAGCGTGCCCACGGTGATCTGGTGCTCGACAGCGCCACCGCGGGACTGCGGACGGCCTGCCTGACCGGGGTGGCCACCACCGCGCTCACTGAGGAGGTGCAGACCCCCGACGGCAACACCGTCGCGCTCACCGCCGGGGATCTGGACGAGGCGGTGGCCGGGCTGTTGACCAACGGACTGGCCGCGGGCGACGTCAACGGTGAGCCGGTGCCCGCCGGGTTCTCTCGCATCGACGCGTTCCGCGTGGGGGTGCTCGGCGACCAGGAGCGCTGCCTGCAGCGCTTCCCCTAAACGGGCAACCTGAGCACGTATCCGGATTCCAGCGCCACCCACACCGCACCGTCGCCATCAACAGCCATCCCGTGCGGCTCGCTGCCCGGCGGCAGGTCGAACGTGGTGATCTCGCCGTCGGAGCTGACCCGGGCCAGCTGATCGGCGCCCCACAGACTGACCCAGACGCCGTCGGCCGAGTCGGCGACCACGGCATGCGGCTTGCCGGGCAGGTCGATCTCCTGGATGGCCTCGTGCAACGGGATCCGGCCCAGCTTCTCCGCGCGCAGTTCGGTGAACCACAGCGAGTCATCGTGGGTGGCGGCGATGCCGACGGGCCCGGCGCCGGGCGTGGGCAGCTCCCGGATCGTGGACGCGCCGCTGCGGGGATCCACCCGCGCGACCGCGCCGCGCTGATGCAGCGTGCACCACAGGGCGTGATCGGGACCGGTGACGATCATCGACGGCATCCCGCCCAGGCGGTATTCGTCGGTGACGGTGCCGTCGATGCTCAACCGGCCCACGGTGCCCAACTCGGTGGTGGTGAACCAGAGTGCCTCATCCGGTCCGCGGGTGAGTCCGAACGGTGCGCTGCCGTCGGTGAGGTCGACAAAGCGGAGCACTCCGGCGTCGCTGATCCGGCCGATCTGGTGGGTACCGGCGCAGGTGAACCACATCGCGCCATCGGGTCCGGCCGTGATGATCGACGGCGAGCTGCCGGCCCCGACCGTGAAACGGGTCACGCTGCCGGAACGGTCGATGCGCGCGACGTCACCGGCGTGCACCAGCGTCACCCACATGGCCCCGTCGGGGGCGGCCGCGACGGCGTACGGCCCACCGTCCATGGCCACGGTCAATGCCCTGCTCACCTCGCCGTCGCCTCCACGGGATGTCACCCTACTGAGCGCCCCCGACACCGCCGGTCACCCGCCGTTCCCTTGGGCGGGCTGCGGACACTACGGTTGAGGTGGACGCGAAGTGGTTAAACGAAGTACGAGTCACGACCAGTCAGGGACGGCAATTCACCGCGCGGGCCAGCTCCGCGCCTTACACGCCATGAGGAGAGCCCGGGTGCCCGGTCGCATCGAGATCGACGACGTCCAACCTGTTGTATCCGGCGGGAAGTTCCCGGCGAAAGCCGTGGTCGGAGAGGTCGTGCCGGTGTGCGCCGCGGTGTGGCGCGAGGGTCACGACGCCGTGAACGCCACCCTGGTGGTGCGGTACCACGGGACTGCCTATCCACAGCTGGTGGCGGGACCGGAGGCCGCGGCCCAGCCGGTCGAGCCCGTTCCGATCGACCAGATCGTCTCACCCTCGCCCCGGGTCAAGCCGCAGCGGCTACCGATGGCTCTGGGGCGTACCCCTGACGTGTTCCACGGTCAGTTCGTCCCCGACGCGGTGGGCCTGTGGACGTTCCGGGTGGACGGGTGGGGCGATCCCATCGCAACGTGGCGCAAGGGCCTGACCGCCAAGCTGGAAGCAGGCCAGACCGAAGCAGAACTGCGCAACGACATGCTGGTGGGTGCCAAGCTGTTGGAACGTGCGGCCGCGGGCATGCCCCGGCAGGATCGTTATCCCCTGATCCAGGCTGCGGCCACGCTGCGCGAGCCCGGTGACCCGCTGGTCCAGGCCGCGCCCGCGCTGTCCCAGGAGATCGCGGGGCTGGTGGACGCCTTCCCGCTGCGCGAGCTGGTGACCCGCGGTGACCAGTACGGAGTATGGGTGGACCGCAGCGAGGCGCGGTTCGCGTCCTGGTACGAGTTCTTCCCCCGCTCGACCGGCGGCTGGGACGCCGACGGCAACCCGGTGCACGGCACGTTCACCACCGCGATCAAGGCGCTGCCCCGGATCGCGAAGATGGGTTACGACGTGGTGTATCTGCCGCCCATCCACCCGATCGGCAAGGTGCACCGCAAGGGCCGCAACAACGCCGTCACCGCCGCGCCCGGCGACGTCGGCTCGCCGTGGGCCATCGGCAGCGACGAAGGCGGCCACGATGCCGTCCATCCCGACCTCGGGACGCTGGAGGACTTCGACGAGTTCGTCGCGGCCACCAACGAACTGGGCATGGAGGTGGCGCTGGATCTGGCGCTGCAGTGTGCCCCTGACCATCCGTGGGCCAAGGACCACCGGCAGTGGTTCACCGAACTTCCGGACGGCACCATCGCCTATGCCGAAAACCCGCCGAAGAAGTACCAGGACATCTACCCGATCAATTTCGACAACGACCCGGCGGGCATCTACAACGAGGTGCTACGTGTGGTGCTGCACTGGGTCAACCACGGGGTCAAGACATTCCGGGTGGACAACCCGCACACCAAACCGCCGGACTTCTGGGCGTGGCTGATCGGGCGGGTGAAGAGCGTGGACCCGGACGTGCTGTTCCTGGCCGAGGCGTTCACGCGACCTGCCCGGCTCTATGGTCTGGCGCGGCTCGGCTTCACCCAGTCCTACAGCTACTTCACCTGGCGCACCGCGAAGTGGGAGATCACCGAGTTCGGCGAGCAGATCGCCGAACGTGCCGACGAGGCGCGCCTGAACCTGTTCGTCAACACCCCAGACATCCTGCACGAGAGCCTGCAGCACGGGGGCCCGGGCATGTTCGCCGTGCGGGCGGTGCTGGCCTCGACGCTGAGTCCGGTGTGGGGGGTGTACTCGGGGTACGAGCTGTTCGAACATGTCGCGGTGCGCGAGGGCAGCGAGGAATACCTCGACTCGGAGAAGTACGAACTGCGTCCGCGCGACTTCGACGCAGCGCTGGCCGAAGGCCGTTCTCTCGAGCCATTTTTGGCGCGCCTCAACGAGATTCGGCGAGTGCATCCGGCATTGCGCCAGATGCGCACCATCAAGTTCCACGAGATCAACAACGACGCGTTGCTGGCCTACAGCAAGTTCGATCCGGTCACCGGCGACAGCGTGCTGGTGGTCACCACCCTGAATGTGTTCGGCCCGGAGGAAGGCACCCTGTGGTTGGACATGGAAGCCCTGGGTATGGAGAACTACGACAGATTCTGGGTCCGTGACGAGGTCACCGGGGAGGAATATCAATGGGGGCAGGGCAACTACGTTCGCATCGACCCGGCCAAGGCAGTCGCGCACGTGGTGAACATGCCGATCATCTCGCCCGACAAACGCGTCGCCCTGTTGCGGCGCGAGTGAAAGGAGCCCATCAGTGACTCGAACCGAGATCACCAGCAAGCACCTCGCCCCGGATCCGTCCGACCTGCACCGCCTGCTCTCGGGCACGCACCACGACCCGCACTCGATCCTGGGCGCCCACGAATACTCCGACCACACGGTCATCCGTGCACTGCGCCCGCACGCCGACGAGGTGGTGGCCGTCGTCGGTGACAAGCGGCACCCGTTGCAGCACATCGATTCCGGTCTCTTCGCAGTGGCATTGCCGTTCACGGGGTTGATCGACTACCGGCTGGAACTCACCTACGGCACCCACACCTACACTGTCGCCGACGCCTACCGCTTCCTGCCCACCCTGGGCGAGGTAGACCTGCACCTGTTCTCCGAGGGCCGCCATGAGCGACTGTGGGAAGTGCTCGGTGCGCACCGGAGATCGTTCACCACCGCCGACGGCACCGTGGACGGCGTGTCCTTCGCGGTGTGGGCTCCCAACGCCAAGGGCATCAGTGTGGTGGGCGACTTCAACCACTGGGACGGTCAGCAGGCACCCATGCGGGTGCTCGGTTCCACCGGCGTGTGGGAGCTGTTCTGGCCGGGGTTCCCCGACGACGGCCTTTACAAATTCCGGGTCCACGGGGCCGACGGTAGTGTCGTCGACCGCGCGGACCCCATGGCCTTCGCCACCGAGGTGCCGCCCCAGACCGCCTCCAAGGTGTACACCAGCGACTACACCTGGTCGGATGCGGACTGGATGACCAAGCGGACCGAGGTGAACCCCGTGTTCGAGCCGATGAGCACCTACGAGGTGCACCTCGGCTCATGGCGGCCAGGGTCCAGCTACCGCAAGCTGGCCGACGAGCTCACCGAATACGTCGTTCAGCAGGGCTTTACGCACGTCGAGATGTTGCCGGTGGCCGAGCACCCGTTCGGCGGTTCCTGGGGTTACCAGGTGACGTCGTACTACGCGCCGTCGTCCCGGTTCGGCGCGCCCGACGACTTCCGCTATCTGGTGGACATACTGCACCAGGCCGGAATCGGCGTCATCGTCGACTGGGTGCCCGCCCACTTCCCGAAAGACGCGTGGGCGTTGGGCCGCTTCGACGGCACCCCGCTCTACGAACACGGCGATCCGCGCCGTGGTGAGCAATTGGATTGGGGCACCTACGTATTCGACTTCGGCCGCGCCGAGGTACGCAACTTCCTGGTGGCCAACGCGCTGTACTGGCTGCAGGAGTACCACATCGACGGCCTCCGTGTGGACGCTGTGGCATCGATGCTGTATCTGGACTACTCCCGGCCCGAGGGCGGCTGGTCGCCGAACAAGTACGGCGGCCGCGAGAACCTGGAAGCAGTGCAGTTCCTGCAGGAGATGAACGCCACCGTGCACAAGCTCACGCCGGGCATCGTCACCATCGCCGAGGAGTCGACGTCGTGGCCCGGCGTCACCCGACCGACCAATCTGGGCGGCCTCGGCTTCTCGATGAAGTGGAACATGGGCTGGATGAACGACACGTTGGCGTTCATCTCCCGAGACCCGATCTACCGCAGCTTCCACCACCACGAGATGACGTTCTCGATGCTGTATGCGTTCAGCGAGAACTACGTGCTGCCCATCAGCCACGACGAGGTGGTGCACGGCAAGGGCACGCTCTGGGGCCGGATGCCCGGCGGCGACCATGTGAAGGCGGCCGGCCTGCGCAGCCTGCTGGCCTACCAGTGGTCACACCCGGGCAAGCAGCTGCTGTTCATGGGCCAGGAGTTCGGCCAGCGCGCGGAATGGTCCGAAGAGCGCGGTGTCGATTGGTACCAACTCGACGAGCAGAGCTTCTCCACCGGCATCCAGACCCTGACCCGCGACCTGAACAGCATCTACACCAGCCGCCCGGCACTGTGGACCCAGGACACCAAGCCCGAGGGCTACTCCTGGATCGACGCCAACGACTCCGGCAACAACGTGCTCAGCTTCCTGCGGTTCGGCAGCGACGGTTCGGTGATGGCCTGCATATTCAACTTCTCCGGTTCCGAGCACAGCCGGTACCAGGTGGGTCTGCCGCACGCAGGCCGGTGGCGCGAAGTACTCAACACCGACGCCACCATCTACCACGGCGCCGGTGCCGGAAACATGGGCGGCGTGGACGCCACCGAGGATCCCTGGCACGGGCGTCCTGCGTCCGCCGTGCTGGTGCTGCCGCCGAACTCGGCGTTGTGGCTGGAACCCGAAGAAAGCTGATCAGTACAGGGCGTTGGCCAGGTTGCGGCGCCCCGCGATGACGTCCGGATCCGCCGGATCGAACAAGTCGAAGAGTTCGATCAGGCGGGTTCGTACGCGAGTGCGATCATCACCGGAAGTGCTGCGGACCAATGCCGTGAGCCGGGCGAAAGCAGCAGTGACATCCTGCGACAACACCAGCACGTCGGCGGCGGCGAAGGCGGCGTCGATGTCACCGGGAGCGGCGTCGGCCAGGGCCACCGCGTTCTGCGGGTGCGCCGTGGCGCGGGTGAGAAAGTCGATCTGTCGCACGGCGCCCTTGGCCTCGACGTGGTTGGGATCGCCCCCGAGAATGGCCTGGTACGCGGCTTTGGCTGCCGGGAAGTCGCCGTTGTCGAGGTGCTCGCGGGCCGCGGCCAACGCGGGGTCCACCTGATCGGGCTCTCCGTCGGCGGCAGCTCCGCTGAGCTTGCCCGCAGTGGCGCTGAGCAGTTGGTCGATCCAGCCTCGCAGCTGTTCGGGTGCCTGCATCCCCTGGAAACTGGCCAGCGGCTGGCCCGCAGCCAGTGCCACCACCGTAGGAACCGCCTGCACCCCGAAGGCCTGAGCCACCCGAGGCGTGGTGTCGACGTTGACCGTTGCCAATGCCCAGGTACCGCCGTCCTGGGCAGCAAGCGCGGAGAAGAGCTCCACCAGTTGCGCCGAGGAGTCGCTGCGGGGCGTCCAGAGCACGACGACGACGGGGATTTCGTTGGACCGCGCCAGGACGGCGGTTTCGAAGTTGGCCTCGGTCACCTCCGTCCCTGACGCGGGTCCGGCGGGCGCGTCGGAGGCACCGGACGCCGGCGGCGCGGGGCGTTGCTTGAGTCCCGAAAGGTCCACCGCCCCGGCCATCGACGCGGCGAATGCGGCCCCGGCCGGGGGCCGCCCAGTTGATCCAGGTCTGGTCACGCCCTCAAGTCTGTCACGTCGCGTCGGGGGCGGACCGCGCCGGTCCGATGCCTGCGGCAGCCCCGTCGACGGCGCCCAGACGACCGGTCTTCTCAGCCCATATGAGGAAGATCACACTACCGAGCGGGACGATGCTGCCCAGCAACGCCAGCAACCATGTGACGGCGCTCCACTTGTAGGCCAGGCCGGCGAACAGCGCCGCGACCAGGAACGCGATGAAGATGCCGCCGTGGATGGGGCCGAAGATCTTGACACCGATCTCCGTTTGCGGTGATCCCACGTACTTGAAGAACATCCCGACCAGCAGTCCGATCCAGCTGGCCGCTTCCAGGAATGCGACCAGCCGGAAGCGTCCCGCCGTGGTCCGAAGGTCATATGCGCTCGCCATGGCCCCATTGTGCCCGACGGGCGCCTCAGCTACTACGCGACGTCGTACGAGCTGCGGGCGTACGTCAGCCTGCCCGCAGGATCAGTGCGTCCCCTTGACCGCCCGCACCACACAGCGCGGCGACCGCGTACTGCCCACCGCGGCGCTTGAGCTCGAGTGCTGCATGCAACGTGATGCGGGCCCCGGACATCCCGATCGGGTGCCCGACGGCGATGGCGCCACCGTTGGTGTTCACCTTCTCCAGATCCACCCCGAGCTCCTTCGCCGAGGCCAACGACACCGCGGCGAACGCCTCGTTGATCTCGATGACATCGAGCTGGTCCACCGAGATGCCCTCGCGCGCAATCGCTTTCTTGATGGCGTTGGCGGGCTGACTCTGCAGGGTGGAGTCCGGGCCCGCCACCACGCCGTGGGCGCCGATCTCACACAGCCAGTCCAGGCCCAGCTCCTGCGCCTTCGCCTTGCTCATCACCACGACGGCACATGCGCCGTCGGAGATCTGCGACGCCGAACCGGCGGTGATGGTGCCGTCCTTGCGGAAGGCCGGACGCAGGCCGGCCAGCGACTCCGCCGTGGTGTTGGCCCGGATGCCCTCGTCCTCGGCGAATTCGATGGGATCACCCTTGCGCTGCGGGACCGACACCGGAACCACCTCGTCGGCGAAGATGCCGTCCTTCCACGCTGCCGCGGCGCGCTGGTGTGAGAGGGCAGCAAATTCGTCCTGCTCAGCGCGGGTGAATCGATCAACGTCATTACGCTGCTCGGTGAGCGCGCCCATGGGCTGATCGGTGAAGACGTCGTGCAGCCCGTCATAGGCCAGGTGGTCCAGCATCGTCACGTCGCCGTACTTGAAACCGGCACGGCTGTCCATCAACAGATGCGGGGCCTTGGTCATGGACTCCTGGCCACCGGCCACCACCACGTCGAACTCGCCCGCCCGGATCAGCTGGTCAGCCAGGGCGATGGCGTCGATTCCCGACAGGCACATCTTGTTGATCGTCAGCGAGGGCACATCCCAGCCGATCCCGGCGCCGACGGCGGCCTGACGGGCGGGCATCTGTCCGGCACCGGCGGTGAGCACCTGGCCCATGATCACGTAGTCCACCGCCGACGCGTCGATGCCGGCTTTCTCCAACGCGCCCCTGATCGCCACCGCGCCCAGATCCGAGCCCGAGAAGTCTTTCAGCGAACCGGACAGCTTGCCGATCGGAGTGCGCGCCCCAGCAACTATCACCGACGTCGTCATTGAAGTCCTCCCGCATGATGTGAACGCCTGATCGGGCCACAGACAGGTGTGCGATCCCACCAGAAAGGTTACCTTTACGTTATGACCACTGAGCAGGTAGATACCCGGCCGGCCCTGTCCACCTCGCTGGTCACCGCGATCGACCATGTTGGCATTGCGGTGCCCGATCTGGCCGAAGCCAAGAAGTGGTACCACGACCATCTCGACATGATCGTGCTGCACGAGGAAGTGAACGAGGAGCAGGGCATCATCGAGGCCATGCTGGCGGTGCGCGGCGCCCCCAAAGGGGGCCCCCAGGTGCAGTTGATGGCCCCCATCGACGACAGCTCCACCATTGCCAAGTTTCTCGACAAGAAGGGCCCCGGGCTGCAGCAGCTGGCGTACCGCACCAGTGATCTGGACACGCTGTCCGACCGCCTGCGCGAGCAGGGCATGCGCCTGATCTACGACGCCCCGCGCCGCGGCACGTCCAACTCCCGCATCAACTTCATCCATCCCAAGGACGGCGGCGGCGTGCTCATCGAGCTGGTCGAGCCGGCTGCCGAGGCGCACTAGGACCAGCGCCGCGTCGGACTCCTCGTCGCGCGGTTCGCCCAGCACGGCGTGTGCCAGTGCCTGCGGTCATCGACCGCGCCTTCACCGAGATCGGCCGGCCACACCACCACATGCGCTGTGCCGCTTCGTATTTCGTGATCGCACCCGGGGCACCGGTAGGTCTTGACCGCCCGGGCGCCCGGCAGCGAGATCACCTGGTAGTCGTAGCCGTCCGGCCCCACCTCGATGCGCCGCGATTCGGGCAGCGGCCGCACCGGCGGGGTGCGGCGCCCGGAACGCGCTTTGCGGCCCATCAGAACAACCGGAACTCGTCGCTGTCCATGCCACGCATCTGGTCGTAATCGAGGGTCAGACAACGGATTCCACGATCCTCGGCCAGGGTGCGGGCCTGCGGTTTGATCTGTTGGGCGGCGAAAACCCCGGCCACCGGTGCAATCAGCGAGTCCCGGTTGAGCAGCTCCAGGTAACGGGTCAGCTGCTCCACACCGTCGATCTCTCCGCGCCGCTTGATCTCCACCGCCACCGACTGACCATCGCTGTCGCGGCACAACAGATCCACCGGCCCGATCGCGGTCATGTACTCGCGGCGCACCAGGGTGTAGCCGGCACCCAGCAGTTCCACGTGCTCAGCCAACAGTTCCTGCAGGTGCGCTTCCACCCCGTCTTTGACCAGCCCTGGGTCGATGCCCAGTTCGTGGCTGGAATCGTGCTCGATCTCCTCGAGGGTGATGCGCAGCTGCTCCCCCGCCTTGTTCTCCACCACCCACACCAGCGTGCCGTCGCCTGTGTCCTCGGTGAGCCAGCACGGCGGGCTCATCCAGTTCAGCGGCTTGTAGGCGCGGTCGTCGGCATGCACGCTGACCGAACCGTCCGCCTTGACCAGCAGCAGCCGGCGAGCCGAAGGCAGATGCGCGGTCAGACGGCCGACGTAGTTGACGGTGCACTGGGCGATGACGAGACGCACCCGAACCACCTTAAAGGTCGGGGTGACGCCACTAGGCTTGCGCCACCATGAAAGCCACTCCCACGCTGGCGCAGCGGCTCGGCCTGCTCCTCGAGAAGCTGACCCGGCAGAGCGGCCGACTGCCCGACGAGCCCGAATACGGCTCCTGGCTGCTGGGCCGCGTCGCCGAAACCCAGGGCCGCCGCCGCGTGCGCATTCAGGTGATCCTGACGGTGTTCGTCATCATCGCCAACCTGATCGGCATCGGCGTGGCCGCCCTGGTGGTCCTGGTGGCATTCCCACAGCCGGACGTGTTCGGCCCCGATGTCCGCTGGATCAGCCTCATCGTCGCGCCCAGCTACATCGTGGCCGCGCTGGTGGTCGGGATCTTCTGGGCCACCCGGCGGGTGATCCGCAACGTGCGCTGGGCCATCGAGGAGAAGCCGCCCACTCGCGACGACCAGCGCAACACCTTCTTTGCGCCGTGGCGCCTGACCCGCGTTCTGCTGGCGCTGTGGGGCGGCGGCACCGTCCTGCTGACCCTGCTCTTCGGTCTGGAGAATGCCCGCTTCATCCCGAAGTTCCTGCTGGGGATCAGCTTCAGCGGCATCGTCGTGTCTGCCAGCTGCTACCTGTTGACCGAATTCGCGTTGCGCCCCGTCGCCGCGCAGGCGCTGGAAGCCGGGCCCCCACCCAAACGCTTCGCCGCCGGCATCATGGGCCGCACCATGCTGGTGTGGGTGCTCGGCTCCGGGGTTCCGGTCCTGGGCATCCTGCTCGCCGCCGTGATCACCCTGACGCTGCGCGACGTGACACCGACCCAGTTCACCGTCGCGGTGATCATCCTGGCCGTCTTCGCCCTGGTGTTCGGCTTCACGCTGATGTGGATCCTGTCCTGGTTGACGGCCACCCCCGTGCGCGTGGTGCGGGCCGCGCTCAACCGGGTGGAGCAGGGCAACCTCGACACCAACCTGGTGGTGTTCGACGGCACCGAGCTGGGACAGTTGCAACGCGGGTTCAACACGATGGTCGCCGGCCTGCGTGACCGCGAGCGGGTGCGCGATCTGTTCGGCAGGCACGTCGGCCGTGAGGTCGCCGCCGCCGCCGAGCGCGAGCGCCCCAAGCTCGGTGGTGAAGAGCGCCATGTCGCAGTCATTTTCATCGACATCATCGGCTCTACCCAGCTGGTCACGGGCCGCCCCGCCAGCGAGGTGGTCCAGCTGCTCAACCGTTTCTTCGCCGTGATCGTCGACGAGGTGGACCGGCAGAACGGGCTGGTCAACAAGTTCGAGGGTGACGCGTGCCTGGTGGTGTTCGGTGCCCCCAACCGACTCGAGTGTCCCGAAGATGCGGCACTGGCCGCCGCGCGTGCCATCGCCCGGCGGCTGTCCACGGAGATCCCCGAATGCCGGGCCGGCATCGGGGTGGCCGCCGGTCAGGTGGTGGCGGGCAATGTCGGCGCCCGCCAGCGCTTCGAGTACACCGTCATCGGCGAACCCGTCAACGAGGCAGCGCGGCTGTGTGAACTCGCCAAGTCGGTGCCCGGCCTGCTGCTCGCCTCCTCGGATACCATTCGCGGGGCCTCCGAATCAGAACGCGCGCATTGGACTTTCGGAGATACCGTGACGCTGCGCGGGCACGACGAGCCGACGAGGTTGGCGTTACCGGTCCAGGCGTGAGCGATGCGTCACCCATCGACGGGCGCTGTGGACAGCTTCCTCGAGTGTGGTGAACACCGCCGCGTCGAAGCGACGGGGAACGCGGATCACTGCACCGTCCGGGTCGACGAGCACCCCGGTCTTGCCCTGCGCCTTGAGCGCCGAACTCAAACTCGCCAGCAACTCACGGGCAGGGTCGTTGATGGTGTCCAGGCGTGAGACGTCGAGCACCGCCACGTCGAGGTGCCCGCATTCGCGGCTGACCGTCCGGATCACCTGCTCGGCCCCGGCGAACAGCAGATCACCGTGGACCTCGTACACCCGGACGTGCTCCGCGGGTTGGTAGATCGCACGGATCGCCGAGCGCGACTCCCGGGTGACGGTCAGGAAGTGCAGGCCCAGCTGCCGAGACAGGCTGCGGCACACCCGAACTCCACGCACACTGTTGCCCTTGACGTCCAGGCGCGGTGAGTACACCCCGATGCCGAGCTGTCCGGGCAGAACCGCCATGATGCCGCCACCCACCCCGCTCTTGGCGGGCAGGCCGACACCGGTGACCCAGTCGCCGGCGGCGTCGTACATACCGCAGGTCACCATGACGCTCAGCGTGCGCTGCACCACAAGGTGGTCGGTGACGCGGCGGCCCGTCATCGGGTTCACCCCGCCGCGCGCCAGGGTGGCCCCGATACGGGCCAGATCGGTGGTGGTGACCTTCAGCGAGCACTGACGGAAGTAGACGTCGAGCACTTCGTCTGGATCACTGTCGAGCACACCGAAGCTCTCCAGCATGTAGGCGATGGCCCGGTTGCGGGCACCGGTGGCCTTTTCCGAAGCGTAGATCTGTTCATCGAGGTGCAGCGAGCGACCGGCACAGGCCGAGTAGAACTCCCGGATGCAGGCAAAGCGTTCGTCGGCGTCGGCGCCGGGAATCAGCGACACCGCGGCAATGGCGCCGGCATTGATCATCGGGTTCTTCGGCGTCTTGGTGGCCGGGTCAACACTGATCTCGTTGAACGCCTCCCCGGATGGCTCCACCCCGATCTTGACGTCGACGGCCGCCTCCCCGAGCCGGTCCAGTGCCAGCGCGTAGGTCAGCGGCTTCGAGATGGACTGGATGGTGAACTCGATTGCGGCATCACCGGATTCGTAGACATGACCGTCCGCCGACGACAGCGACATCCCGAAACCGTCGGGGTCCACCGACGCCAGTTCCGGGATGTAGGACGCGAGTTCACCGTCGGTACAGTCCGCGTGCTCGACGCAGATCCGGTCGAGGTACCGCTGCACCAGTTCCGCCACCGTGCGATGGTAACCAGCTGCACTCGATGGCGGCCGGACTGGCACAATCGATGGCGTGGCCTTGATCAAGAGCTTCTCCGTGACCACCGCGCTGTTCGCCGCCGCGTTCAGCTTGGCCGCGCCGGCCACCGCCGACGATCAGATGTTCGCCGATGCGCTGGACATGATCGGTGTGTCGGTCGGTGATCCCGCCGCCGTCGGCCGCGGCGTCTGCGCGAGCTTCGATGCAGGCCAGACACTCCCGGCGGTGGTGGATCAGCTGTCGGCCGCCCACGGCATCACGGTCGACGACGCCAGCATGGTCGCCGGATTCTCGGTCGCCGAATACTGCGACCACCACGAGGGCGCACTCACCCTGGGGTGACCGGCGGGTCGAACACCCGCCCCAGCGCCGACGGCGTGGACGGGCCCAGCGGGGTCCGCAGCAGTACCGGCGCCTGCGCCATGAACCGGACCGTGCGGCCGCGATGCTGGTCGGCCGCGTGCACGGTGAACGGATGCACCACGTACATGTCGCCGGCCCGACCCGTCGCCCGCACCACCGGGCGGTGGGCGCTCGCCGTATCCACGACTGATCCGGCCCGGACCGCGCCGATGCCGGTGGTCCCCAGGACTGTGGCCACATCGCGGTGGGAACCCGCGCGGATCCGCGTCGGTGCGTCATCGGGTCCGACGTCGGACAGCAGGGTCAGCAGCAACACCGTGTGCGGCCGGGCGCTCACCGACCACGAACCGTCCGGCTCGGGGGTGTTGAGGTCGATATGCCAACCCCGGTCATCGGCTGTGGGCGGCAGAGGAAACCGGACGGGGATGTTGCCCAGGGACCCCCGGGGCAGCCACTGCCCCACCCCGCACAGGGCATCCAGCGCTTGTGCCAATCGGTCGCTTTCGCAGAGCTTTCCGAACGGTCCCTGACCCGTGTGATCGGCAGCCCACCGCACCGGCTCGGTCCAGTCACCCGCGCAGTGCGGCGTCAGCCCCAGCTGCCTCCACACCAATGCCCTGGCCTCATCTGCGGCCCCACGCAGTTGCGGCTGCTCGATCTTGAGGTAGCCGTCCGACAGGAACGCCTCGACATCGACCATCCCGCCAGCGTCGCACCACCGGCGGTGCGAGTTCCACTGGTTTTTGCCAGTACCCCGAGCCGTGGTCGTGATGTCGCATTTCCGCCAGCCTTGTCGGTGAGCAGGTGTAATCGTGGAGTCATGCAATCGGCACCGCACCTCGACTTCGACCGGTGCTACCGCGCGGTCCAGTCGAAGGACGAGCGATTCGACGGCTGGTTCGTCACCGCAGTGCGCACCACCAAGATCTACTGCAGGCCCAGCTGCCCGGTACGTCCGCCCTTCGCCCGCAATGTGCAGTTCTACGCCACCGCCGCCGCGGCGCAGCAGGCCGGGTTCCGGGCGTGCAAACGATGCCGCCCGGACGCGTCACCGGGGTCACCGGAATGGAACACCCGGGGCGACGTGGTGGCCAGGGCCATGCGATTGATCGCCGACGGGACGGTGGATCGCGAGGGGGTGTCCGGGCTCGCGGCCAAGGTGGGCTACACCGTGCGCCAGTTGGAACGTCTGCTCAACGCCGACGCCGGCGCCGGACCGTTGGCCCTGGCCCGGGCCCAGCGCGGGCAGACCGCCCGGGTCCTGATCGAGACCACCGATCTGCCGTTCAGCGACGTCGCCTTCGCGGCGGGTTTCGCCAGCGTGCGTCAGTTCAACGACACCGTGCGCGCGGTCTTTTCGGCCACCCCGACCGAACTGCGTCAGCGCGCAGGCACCGCGGGGGACGCGGCCGGGCCCGCTTCGGGCAGCCTCACGCTGCGCTTCGCTGTCCGCACGCCGTTCTCGTATCAAGGGGTGTTCGGCCACCTTGCGGCCACTGCGGTGCCGGGCTGTGAAGAGGTGCGCGGCGGCGCCTACCGGAGGGTGTTGCGGCTGCCGCACGGCACCGGTATCGCGGCGCTGACGCCGGCCGAAGACCACGTGCGCTGCACGCTGCTGGTCGACGACTTCCGCGACCTGTCCGCAGCGATCGCACGGTGTCGGCGGGTCATCGACCTCGACGCGGACCCGGCCGCCATCGACGAGGCGCTCGGCAACGATCCCGCTCTGGCCCCGTTGATCGCCGCGGCACCCGGACAACGGATCCCCCGCACGGTAGACGAGTCCGAACTGGCCATCCGAACGGTCCTCGGCCAGCAGGTGTCCACCAAGGCCGCGCGTACCCATGCAGCCCGCCTGGTTGCCGCCCATGGGCGGGCGGTCTCCGATCCGGCGGGCGGGCTCACCCACGCCTTCCCCACCCCGGATGAACTTGCCGGACTCGACATCTCGACCGTCGCGGTGCCCGGAGCGCGCCGACGCACCCTGCTCGCACTGATCACGGCCCTGGCCGACCGCGACATCGTGCTGGACCCCGGCTGCGATTGGCAGCGGGCGCGCGAACAACTCCTGGGCCTGCCAGGGATCGGGCCGTGGACCACCGAGATCATCGCGATGCGGGGGTTCGGGGATCCGGACGCGTTCCCCGCCTCCGATCTCGGTATCCGAGCTGCGGCCGCCCGGTTGGGCGCCCCCGACGAGGTGCGCGCACTCACCGAACACAGCGCTACCTGGCGACCGTGGCGGTCCTATGCCACGCAGTACCTGTGGACCTCGCTCGACCATGATGTGAACCATTGGCCCCCGAAGGGTCACACCGAACCGGAGGAAGCAGCATGACCCGCTACCGCATGATCGACAGCCCCATCGGCATGCTTACCCTCGCCGGCCGCGGACCGGTGCTGACCAATCTGCGCATGGTGGACCAGACCTATGAGCCGGACCGGGCCGACTGGGCCTCGGACGACCGAGCCTTCCCCGATGCGGTGGAGCAGCTGCAGGCGTACTTCGCCGGCGAATTGTTTACCTTCGATCTCCGCTTGGAATTCGAGGGCACGCCTTTTCAGCGCCGGGTGTGGGAGGCACTGCGTTCCATTCCGTATGGCGAAACCCGAACGTATGGCGAGATCGCTATGCAGATCGGCAGTCCGACGGCATTCCGCGCCGTCGGACTGGCCAATGGCCACAATCCCATTGCCGTCATCGTGCCGTGCCACCGGGTCATCGGCGCCAATGGCAGCCTCACCGGATTCGGGGGCGGATTGGAGCGGAAACGCACACTTCTCGAATTGGAAAAGAGCAATTCGAATTTGATGCTGTTCGACTGAAAAAGACGCAGAAATGCCTCTGGCCCCCAATCAAAATTGGGGGCCAGAGGTCAATGTGTGTTCGGCGGTGTCCTACTTTTCCGCCCGGTAGGGCAGTATCATCGGCGCTGACAGGCTTAGCTTCCGGGTTCGGGATGGGACCGGGCGTTTCCCTGTCGCTATGACCGCCGTAACTCTATTTTCTTGTCGACCGCACACCCGGGTTGGCGGGGTTCGGTCGGTGTCCAAGAACAGGTGTTTTTGGTGGTGGAGTGCGATGTGCAGATGTGGTGTGTGGTTGCGAGCAAGGGTTGTTGTAAGTTTTCGGCCGGTTAGTGCCAGTTCCCTAACACATTGCTGTGTGTACAGGTCTGGCCTATCGATCCCGTGGTCTGCGGGGGGCCTTATCCCTCCTAGAGGGTGAGAAACCTGGTCTTGGAAGGGGTTTCCCGCTTAGATGCTTTCAGCGGTTATCCTGTCCGAACGTGGCTATCCAGCCGTGCTCCTGGTGGAACAACTGGTATACCAGAGGTTCGTCCGTCCCGGTCCTCTCGTACTAGGGACAGATTTCCTCAAGTTTCTGACGCGCGCGGCGGATAGAGACCGAACTGTCTCACGACGTTCTAAACCCAGCTCGCGTGCCGCTTTAATGGGCGAACAGCCCAACCCTTGGGACCTGCTCCAGCCCCAGGATGCGACGAGCCGACATCGAGGTGCCAAACCATCCCGTCGATATGGACTCTTGGGGAAGATCAGCCTGTTATCCCCGGGGTACCTTTTATCCGTTGAGCGACACCCTTCCACTCGGGGTGCCGGATCACTAGTCCCGACTTTCGTCCCTGCTCGACGTGTCAGTCTCACAGTCAAGCTCCCTTGTGCACTTGCACTCAACACCTGATTGCCGTCCAGGTTGAGGGAACCTTTGGGCGCCTCCGTTACATTTTGGGAGGCAACCGCCCCAGTTAAACTACCCACCAGGCACTGTCCCTGAACCGGATATACGGTTCGAAGTTAGAAGTCCAATACGATCAGAGTGGTATTTCAACAATGACTCCACAATCACTGGCGTGACCGCTTCACAGTCTCCCACCTATCCTACACAAACCGTATCGAACGCCAATACCAAGTTGTAGTGAAGGTCCCGGGGTCTTTTCGTCCTGCCGCGCGTAACGAGCATCTTTACTCGTAGTGCAATTTCGCCGAGTCTATGGTTGAGACAGTTGAGAAGTCGTTACGCCATTCGTGCAGGTCGGAACTTACCCGACAAGGAATTTCGCTACCTTAGGATGGTTATAGTTACCACCGCCGTTTACTGGGGCTTAAATTCTCCGCTTCACCTTACGATTAACGGGTCCTCTTAACCTTCCAGCACCGGGCAGGCGTCAGTCCGTATACATCGTCTTGCGACTTCGCACGGACCTGTGTTTTTAGTAAACAGTCGCTTCTCACTGGTTTCTGCGACCCACTCCCGCTCCCACCGCAAGGGTGTTCACGACATGTGGGCCCCCCTTCTCCCGAAGTTACGGGGGTATTTTGCCGAGTTCCTTAACCATAGTTCACTCGTACGCCTTGGTATTCTCTACCTGACCACCTGTGTTGGTTTGGGGTACGGGCCGTGTGAGAGCTCGCTAGAGGCTTTTCTCGGCAGCATAGGATCACCGAATTCACCTCATACGGTTATGCATCACCTCTCAGGATATATGCCAGACGGATTTACCTATCTGACTCCCTACAGGCTTGCCCCAGTATTACCACTGACTGGTACGGCTACCTTCCTGCGTCACCCCATCGCTTGACTACTACCAGCGAAGGTCCCGCGCAGCCAGCACCGGTCCTCTCCCGAAGGATTAGATCCAGCGCCTTTTGGGCGGTTAGTACCACTGATTCATCAGGGACGCGCTCACACGGGTACGGGAATATCAACCCGTTGTCCATCGACTACGCCTGTCGGCCTCGCCTTAGGTCCCGACTCACCCTGGGCGGACTGGCCTGGCCCAGGAACCCTTGGTCTTTCGGCGGGCAAGGTTCTCACTTGCCTTATCGCTACTCATGCCTGCATTCTCACTCCCACACCCTCCACAACACGATCACTCGGCTGCTTCACCGGATGCAGGACGCTCCCCTACCCAATACTTACGTATTGCCGCGGCTTCGGCGGTGTGCTTGAGCCCCGCTACATTATCGGCGCACAATCACTTGACCAGTGAGCTATTACGCACTCTTTCAAGGGTGGCTGCTTCTAAGCCAACCTCCTGGTTGTCTTCGCGACTGCACATCCTTTTCCACTTAGCACACGCTTAGGGGCCTTAGCCGGCGATCTGGGCTGTTTCCCTCTCGACGCACGGAGCTTATCCCCCGCCGTCTCACTGCCACGCTTACACTTACCGGCATTCGGGTTTGGCTGACGTCAGTAACCTTGTGAGGCCCATCGGCCATCCAGTAGCTCTACCTCCGGCAAGAAACACGCAACGCTGCACCTAAATGCATTTCGGGGAGAACCAGCTATCACGGAGTTTGATTGGCCTTTCACCCCTACCCACAACTCATCCCCTCAGTCTTCAACCTAAGTGGGTTCGGGCCTCCACACGGTCTTACCCGCGCTTCACCCTGGCCATGGGTAGATCACTCCGCTTCGGGTCCAGAACATGCCACTACACCCCTCACGGGGATACGCCCTATTCAGACTCGCTTTCGCTACGGCTACCCCACCCGGGTTAACCTCGCGACATGCCCCTGACTCGCAGGCTCATTCTTCAAAAGGCACGCCATCACCCCACCACGAAGGAGGGCTCTGACGGATTGTAAGCGCACGGTTTCAGGTACTATTTCACTCCTCCCGGGTACTTTTCACCATTCCCTCACGGTACTAATCCGCTATCGGTCACTGAGAAGTATTCAGGCTTACCGGGTGGTCCCGGCAGATTCACAGCAGATTCCACGGGCCCGCTGCTACTCGGGGACACAACGACAACAGACAACATGTTTTCAACTACCGGGCTCTCACCGTCTACGGCAGGCCATCCCAAGCCACTTCGCCTAACACATTGTTTTCACTGTTGCCCTGATCGGCGGATCAGAGAACGTTGACCCCACAACACCGCACACACAACCCCCGCCGGGTATCACATGCGCACGGTTTAGCCATCCTCCGCTTTCGCTCGCCACTACTCACGGAATCACAATTGTTTTCTCTTCCTACGGGTACTGAGATGTTTCACTTCCCCGCGTTCCCCCCCAACGCCTATACATTCAGCGTTGGGTGACACGACATCACTCGTGCCGGGTTTCCCCATTCGGACATCCTCGGATCACCGGTCGGTTGACACCTCCCCGAGGCATATCGCAGCCTCCCACGTCCTTCATCGGCTCCCAGTGCCAAGGCATCCACCATGCGCCCTTAAACACTTACAAAAACCAAAAATGAGCAAAAATTGCACATCAGATGCACACAAAAAAGCCCTCACCCTCCGAAAAGAGCGAGAACACTCTTGCGCGCTAGATGCTCGCAACCACTATCCACAAATCAAACACCACACCCCACCACCAAGATGGAGCGACAACAACACCCACCACCACCGACAACCACCTGACCCCAAACAGGACCAGACACCCATCGCGATGCGGGCCGGCGCAACACCATCGCAATGACAGTGGCGCCGCAAGGCTGCTGCCTCAAAGCCCAACAGTGTGCTTGATGACCCCGAACATCCCACCCAGCCTCGAAAGACCAACCAGGACACGGTTTTTGAGTTTGCTCTACAACGTTATGCACCAGACCATCACCCACTACAGGCGACGGCCATCCACAGATTCACCCACGGTCGCGGCACCCCACACAATGTGGACCGGCCAGGGTTTCGTGGTGCTCCTTAGAAAGGAGGTGATCCAGCCGCACCTTCCGGTACGGCTACCTTGTTACGACTTCGTCCCAATCGCCGATCCCACCTTCGACGGCTCCCTCCCACAAGGGGTTAGGCCACCGGCTTCGGGTGTTACCGACTTTCATGACGTGACGGGCGGTGTGTACAAGGCCCGGGAACGTATTCACCGCAGCGTTGCTGATCTGCGATTACTAGCGACTCCGACTTCACGGGGTCGAGTTGCAGACCCCGATCCGAACTGAGACCGGCTTTGAAAGGATTCGCTCCACCTTACGGCATCGCAGCCCTTTGTACCGGCCATTGTAGCATGTGTGAAGCCCTGGACATAAGGGGCATGATGACTTGACGTCATCCCCACCTTCCTCCGAGTTGACCCCGGCAGTCTCTCACGAGTCCCCACCATAACGTGCTGGCAACATGAGACAAGGGTTGCGCTCGTTGCGGGACTTAACCCAACATCTCACGACACGAGCTGACGACAGCCATGCACCACCTGCACACAGGCCACAAGGAATACCTATCTCTAGGCACGTCCTGTGCATGTCAAACCCAGGTAAGGTTCTTCGCGTTGCATCGAATTAATCCACATGCTCCGCCGCTTGTGCGGGCCCCCGTCAATTCCTTTGAGTTTTAGCCTTGCGGCCGTACTCCCCAGGCGGGGTACTTAATGCGTTAGCTACGGCACGGATCCCAAGGAAGGAAACCCACACCTAGTACCCACCGTTTACGGCGTGGACTACCAGGGTATCTAATCCTGTTCGCTCCCCACGCTTTCGCTCCTCAGCGTCAGTTACTGCCCAGAGACCCGCCTTCGCCACCGGTGTTCCTCCTGATATCTGCGCATTCCACCGCTACACCAGGAATTCCAGTCTCCCCTGCAGTACTCCAGTCTGCCCGTATCGCCCGCACGCCCACAGTTAAGCTGTGAGTTTTCACGAACAACGCGACAAACCACCTACGAGCTCTTTACGCCCAGTAATTCCGGACAACGCTCGGACCCTACGTATTACCGCGGCTGCTGGCACGTAGTTGGCCGGTCCTTCTTCTGTACCTACCGTCACTCGCGCTTCGTCGGTACTGAAAGAGGTTTACAACCCGAAGGCCGTCATCCCTCACGCGGCGTCGCTGCATCAGGCTTGCGCCCATTGTGCAATATTCCCCACTGCTGCCTCCCGTAGGAGTCTGGGCCGTATCTCAGTCCCAGTGTGGCCGGTCACCCTCTCAGGCCGGCTACCCGTCGTCGCCTTGGTAGGCCATTACCCCACCAACAAGCTGATAGGCCGCGGGCCCATCCCACACCGCAAAAGCTTTCCACCACAGCACATGAATGCCGTGGTCCTATTCGGTATTAGACCCAGTTTCCCAGGCTTATCCCAAAGTGCAGGGCAGATCACCCACGTGTTACTCACCCGTTCGCCACTCGAGCACCCCGAAGGGCCTTTCCGTTCGACTTGCATGTGTTAAGCACGCCGCCAGCGTTCGTCCTGAGCCAGGATCAAACTCTCCAAACAAAAACCCCCAGCCAAAGCCAGGCAGAATTCGAATCAGAAAAATCCGATCACAAACAACAGACACCAAAACTGGCATCCAAAAAAACAACCACACCCACAAGCAGGAAGACGGGGAGTCCCCCCACAGGCATGGTCAACAAACAAAAACCACCAAACACACTATTGAGTTCTCAAACAACAGACTTGCTATGATCCGCTTGTCCCGTTTCAGGGCAACCCTACCAGCTTAAACTATCTGGTCGAGCGAGTCAAGCTTCTCTGTCTCGCGTCTCCGCGGCGACTTCAAAAGATTAGGACTTGCTCCCTCGCGAAGTCAAATCCGCTGGTCAGAGGCGTTTCGGTGTCTCCCGGTGCCGCTACGGTCAGCTTACCCGCTCGATCTCAGCGCCCAGACTGACCAGGTTCTCCACGAACAGCGGGTAGCCGCGATCGATGTGGAACACGTCGTGCACCTCGGTGTCGCCGTCGGCAACCAGGCCGGCCAACACCAGACCGGCGCCGGCACGGATGTCCGACGACCACACGGGCGCACTCGAGAGTTGCGGGATCCCCCGCACGACGGCGTGATGGCCGTCGGTACGGGCGTCGGCCCCCAGCCGGATCATCTCTTCAACGAACCGGAACCGGGCTTCGAACACGTTCTCGGTGATCATCGAGGTGCCCTCGGCGATCGACGCGAGCCCGATTGCCATCGGCTGCAGGTCGGTCGGAAACCCCGGGAACGGCAGCGTCGCCACGTTCACCGCCTTCGGCCGCTCGTACTGCACCACCCGGAAGCCGTCGTCACTCTGCGTGACAGTGGCTCCGACGTCGTGCAACTTGTGCAGCACCAGCTGCAGGTGGGCCGGGTCCACTCCGGTGACCGAGATATCGCCGCGGGTCATCGCCGCCGCTATCCCCCAGGTCGCTGCCACGATGCGGTCACCGATCACCCGATGCTCGGTGGGATAGAGCTTCGGCACACCCGTGATGGTCATCGTCGACGACCCGGCGCCAGTGATCTGGGCCCCCATCTGGTTGAGCATCACGCACAGGTCCACCACGTCGGGTTCGCGCGCGGCGTTGTGGATGGTGGTCACCCCTTCGGCGACCACCGCCGCCATCAGGATGTTCTCAGTGGCCCCCACGGACGGGAACTCCAGCTGGATCTCGGCGCCGCGCAGCGTCTCCGCATGCGCGACGACACAGCCGTGCTCGATGTTGCAGGTCGCCCCCAACTGCCGCAGGCCGGCTTGATGCATGTCCAGCGGCCTCGACCCGATGGCGTCACCCCCGGGAAGCGCCACCTTGGCCTTCTTGCACCGCCCCACCAGCGGACCCAACACGCACACCGACGCACGGAACTGCCGCACCGCGGCGAAGTCCGCGTCGTACTTCGGCTCATCCGGCGAGGTGATCCGCACCGTGTCGCCGTCGAGTTCGACGGTGGCGCCGAGCCCACGCAGCACCTCGGCCATCAACGGGACATCCAGGATGTCCGGGCAGTTGGTGATGGTGGTGGTGCCTTCAGCCAGCAGACTTGCCGCCATCAGTTTGAGCACGCTGTTCTTGGCTCCCCCAACAGCAACTTCGCCGGCCAACCGATTTCCACCGGTCACAACGAAACGCTCACTCACGCCGGTCAGTGTATGCAGCCCAACCCCTGTTGGCAGACTCGATGCGCTGACTGACGTACGGTTTTTGCCATGGCTGTCCATCTGACCCGCATCTACACCCGCACCGGCGACGACGGCACCACAGGTCTGAGCGACTTCTCGCGGGTGTCCAAATCGGATGCGCGTCTGATCGCGTACGCCGACTGTGACGAAACCAACGGTGCCATCGGCGTCGCCCTGGCCCTCGGCGCACCGGATGCCCGCATTGCGGCGGTGCTCCTGCAGATCCAGAACGATCTCTTCGATGCGGGCGCCGACCTGTCCACACCGGTGGTGGCCGAGCCGAAGTATCCCCCGCTGCGGATCACCCAGGACTACATCGATCGATTGGAGCGGTGGTGCGACGAGTTCAACGAACCACTGCCGGCCCTCAACTCGTTCATCCTGCCGGGCGGAACACCACTGTCAGCACTGTTGCACGTGGCGCGCACGGTCGCGCGTCGCGCAGAGCGGTCGGCCTGGATGGCCATGAGCGAACATCCCGATGACATGAGTGCGCTGCCGGCGAAGTACCTCAACCGGCTCTCCGACCTGCTGTTCATCCTGTCGCGGGTAGCCAATCCCGACGGCGACGTGTTGTGGCAGCCGGGCGGCGCCCGCAAGGACAGTTAGACGATTCGGCGGCGGGCGCGCGGGTTGGGACGGGATTCCAGCCAGGACAGGAACGCCGTCAGGGCGCCCTGATCGAGCGCCAGTTCGTATCCGCGCCGCCGATCGGGTGAGGAATCACGGAGTTCGAGGACGACGATCTCCTCGGTCATGATGTCGAATTCGTCGCCGCGCGGGGCCCGCCGGGAGACGATCTCCACGCCCCGGCGGCTGAGCCGCCGGTCGGGCCACCAGCGCAGGCTCGACAACTGATAGAACACGGCCTCCCCACCGCGGTAGCGGATGACGCCGTGGCGCCAGCCGTGCCCTCCGACAGCGGGGACGTCACGCAGAATCGCCGCAGTGCCGCCCTGCCGCAGTTTCCACAGTCGGTAGGTCAGCGCTGCGACGAACGCGAGGAGCACAGCCACGAGCACGACCATGAATACCATGGACATGCTCACCGGCCGCCCCTAATCGAGTTGGCCGACGGCGCGCAGGCGCGCCCGTCCCCTGGCCGCTACCTCCGGGTCATCCGACTGCGAATCCGTCTTGGCGGCGTCCGCATCGATCTCGGACTCGAACTCCGCCGACTCGGCCAGGATGATCACGCCCTCTTCGGTGACCGACAGGAATCCGCCGTCCACCGCGATGCGCAGATCGTCTTCACCTTCGCGTTCCACCCGGACCATTGCGTCGTCGACCAACTGCGCGACGAGCGGAATGTGCCTGGGCAGGATGCCGATCTCGCCCGCGGTGGTGCGGGTGAAGAGGAACGTTGCCTTACCCGACCAGACGTTGCGTTCGACGGCAACGATGTCGACGTCCAGTTCAGCCATGACACACCACCTTTCGGACGATCGTCAGTTCGGAAGTCACAGCTTGGCGCCGAGGCTCTCGGCCTTCTTGGCCAGGTCGTCGAGGCCACCGATGAGGAAGAACGCCTGCTCGGGCAGGTGGTCGAACTCACCCTTGGCCAGCTTGTCGAAGGCCTCGATGGTCTCCTTCAGCGGCACGGTGGAGCCCGGCTGCCCGGTGAACTGTTCGGCCGCCATCATGTTCTGGCTCAGGAAGCGCTCGATCTTACGAGCGCGGTACACCAGAACCTTGTCCTCTTCCGACAGCTCGTCGATACCGAGAATGGCGATGATGTCCTGAAGATCCTTGTAGCGCTGCAGGATTCGGATGACTTCCTGCGCAACCCGGTAATGATCGTCGCCGACGACGCTGGGGTGCAGGATCGTCGAAGACGATGCCAGCGGATCCACCGCGGGGAAGATGCCCTTCGAGAACACCGTACGAGACAGCTCGGTGGTGGCGTCGAGGTGCGCGAACGTGGTGGCCGGGGCCGGGTCGGTGTAGTCGTCGGCGGGCACGTACACGGCCTGCATCGAGGTGATGGAGCGGCCGCGCGTCGAGGTGATGCGCTCCTGCAGCTCACCCATCTCGTCGGCCAGCGTCGGCTGGTAACCCACGGCCGAGGGCATACGACCCAGCAGGGTCGACACCTCGGAACCGGCCTGGGTGAACCGGAAGATGTTGTCGATGAACAGCAGCACGTCCTGGCCCTGCTCATCGCGGAAGAACTCCGCCATGGTCAGCGCGGACAGGGCGACGCGCATACGCGTGCCGGGCGGCTCGTCCATCTGGCCGAACACCAGGGCGGTGTCCTTGAGCACGTTGGCGTCCTCGAGCTCGACCCACAGGTCGTTGCCCTCACGGGTGCGCTCACCCACGCCGGCGAACACCGAGGTACCACCGAAGTTGCGGGCGATGCGGTTGATCATCTCCTGGATGAGCACCGTCTTGCCCACCCCGGCACCGCCGAACAGGGCGATCTTGCCACCACGCACGTAGGGGGTCAGCAGGTCGACGACCTTGAGGCCGGTCTCGAGCATCTCGGTGCGAGGCTCGAGCTCGGCGAAGGGCGGCGGCTTGCGGTGGATGGACCAGTGCTCGAAGTCCTTGGCGTAGCCGGGATCGTCGAGGCAGTCACCGAGGGCGTTGAAGACGTGGCCCTTCACGCCGTCGCCCACGGGCACGGAGATGGAGGCGCCGGTGTCCTTGACCTCCACGCCACGCACCAGACCGTCGGTGGGCTGCATGGAGATGGTGCGCACCAGGTTGTCACCGAGGTGCTGGGCGACCTCGAGGGTCAACGTCTTGGCCAGCTCGCCGTAGGTGATCTCGGCGTGCAGGGCGTTGAACAGTTCAGGCACCGAGCCACGGGGGAACTCGACGTCCACGACGGGACCGGTGATGCGAACGACGCGACCGGTGGTGGTCTTTTCGGCGGTAGCAGTCATATCTTCTTCGCTTCTCTTCGCTTCCGATGGGGCTTATTTGGCGTCAGCCAGCGCGTTGGCGCCACCGACGATCTCGCTGATTTCCTGGGTGATCTGAGCCTGCCGCTCGCGGTTGGCTTCCAAGGTCAGAGCCTTGATCAGATCGTCGGCGTTGTCGCTCGCGGACTTCATGGCCCGGCGCCGGGCGGCCGACTCCGAAGCCGCAGCCTCCAGCAGTGCCGCGTACACGCGGGTGGCCACGTACCGGGGAAGCAACGCCCCGAACAGTTCCTCGGCGTTCGGCTCGAACGAGAACAGCGTGTGCGGCCCGGTCTCCTCTTCGCCGACGTACTCGACGACCATCGGGGCGATCCGGCGGGCCTCTGCCGTCTGCGCCAGCATCGACCTGAATTCCGTTGTCACGATGTGCAGTTCGTCGACCCCGACCTTGCCGTCGGCGCCTGGTCCCTCATCGTCGTCGTCGGCACCGGACATGAACACGTCCACCAGGGTGTCGGCAATCTCCTTGGCGTTCTCGTACGTCGGCCGTTCGGAGAAGCCGGTCCACGACTCAACGACATCGCGACCACGGAAGCTGTAGTAGCCGGACGCCTTTCGGCCGACCACGTAGAGCACCGGAGATTTGCCCTCGTCCCGCAGCAGGGCGAAGAGCTCTTCGGCCCGCCGCAGGACGTTGGCGTTGTAGGCACCGCAGAGTCCGCGATCCGACGACACCACCAACACGGCGGCACGCTTGGGGTTGTCCCGTTCCACCAACAGCGGGTGATCCAGCGCGCTGGCACCGGCGAGGTTGGTGAGCATGTTGGTGATCTCATCGGCGTAGGGGCGGGCCGCCTCGACCCGCGCCTGCGCCTTGGCGATCCGCGAGGTTGCGATCAGCTCCTGGGCCTTGGTGATCTTCTTGATCGACCCGGCGGAGCGGATGCGCCCGCGTAGCTCACGCAGTGTTGCAGCCATCTGATTCCAGACTCTCCAGTGCTCGGCTTCTCGACTACTTCTTCTTCGGGGGGGCCTTGCGGACCTTCACCGACTCCTGACCCAGATCCTCGGCGTCCATCGCCTCGGCTTCGGCCTCGTTGACCACAACCGAGCTGCCGTCAGAGGCGGAGAAGCCCTTCTTGAACTCGTTGATGACGTCGGTCAGCTTCTCTTCGTTCTCCTCGGAGAGCTTCTTCGACTCGCGGATGTCCGACAGGATGCCGTCGTGGCTGGCTCGGACATGCTCCAGCAGATCGGCCTCGAAACGTGCCACGTCATCGACCGGAACCGAATCCAGGTGGCCCTTGGTGCCCAGGAAGATCGACACCACCTGCTCCTCGACGGGCAGCGGCGAGTACTGCGGCTGCTTGAGCAGCTCGACCAGGCGTGCGCCACGGTCCAGCTGGGCCTTGGAGGCGGCATCCAGATCCGAGGCGAAGGCGGCGAACGCCTCCAGCTCGCGATACTGCGACAGCTCCAGACGCAGTGAGCCCGCAACTTCCTTCATGGCCTTGATCTGTGCGGCACCACCCACGCGCGACACCGAGACACCGACGTTGATGGCCGGCCGGACACCCTGGTTGAACAGGTCGGACTCCAGGAAGCACTGGCCGTCGGTGATCGAGATGACGTTGGTGGGGATGAACGCCGAGATGTCGTTGGCCTTGGTCTCGATGATCGGCAGCCCGGTCATCGATCCACCGCCCAGTTCGTCGGACAGCTTGGCGCAACGCTCCAGCAGACGGGAGTGCAGGTAGAACACGTCGCCCGGGAAGGCTTCGCGGCCCGGCGGGCGACGCAGCAACAGCGAGATGGCGCGGTAGGCGTCAGCCTGCTTCGACAGATCGTCGAACACGATGAGGACGTGCTTGCCCTCGTACATCCAGTGCTGCCCGATGGCCGACCCGGCGTACGGGGCCAGCCACTTGAAGCCGGCGGGATCGGAGGCTGGGGCCGCGACGATGGTGGTGTACTCCATGGCGCCCCCCTCCTCGAGGGCGCGCTTCACCGACGCGATGGTGGTGCCCTTTTGGCCGATGGCGACGTAGACGCAGCGCACCTGCTGCTTCGGGTCACCGGTCTCCCAGGCGCCGCGCTGGTTGAGGATGGTGTCGACGCAGACTGCGGTCTTGCCGGTCTTGCGGTCGCCGATGATCAGCTGGCGCTGGCCGCGGCCGATCGGGGTCTGGCTGTCGATGGCCTTGATGCCGGTCTGCAGCGGCTCACCGACGCCCTGGCGCTGCACCACCGACGGCGCCTGCAGCTCGAGTGCACGACGGGTGTCGGTGGCGATGTCGCCCTGGCCGTCGATGGGCTCACCGAGCGGGTTGACGACGCGTCCGAGGAACGCGTCACCGACGGGCACCGAGAGCACCTCGCCGGTGCGCTTGACCTGCTGGCCCTCTTCGATCTTGCCGAACTCGCCGAGGATGACCGCGCCGACGCTGTGCTCGTCGAGGTTCAGGGCCACACCGAGGACACCGCCCTCGAACTCCAGCAGCTCCTGGGTCATCACCGAGGGCAGGCCCTCGACGTGGGCGATGCCGTCACCGGCGTCGATCACGGTGCCGACTTCTTCGCGCTCGGACTCGGCGCTGAAGGAGGAGACGTAGTCCTCGATAGCGCCTTCGATATCAGCAGCTGAGATTGTCAACTCTGCCATGGCTTTTCGTCTTCCTGCCTTCGTGTCTTACAGATGTTCTCGGGTGCGGGTGGCGTGCGTCAGTCCGGCAGTCCGCTGCGCGCTGCAGCCAACCGGGAGGAGATGGATCCGTCGATCACTTCGTCGCCGACCGTGATGAGCAGCCCGCCCAGGACAGCGGGGTCGACGTTCAACTGGACGGCAACCGGATGGCTGTAGATCCGTCCCAGTACCTCGGCCAGCCGGGTGCGCTGCTGATCGCTGAGGTCACCGGCGGCGGTCACGTTGGCCACCACCTCGCCGCGGCGGACCACGGCCAGTTCCGCCAGATCGGCGACCGCCGCGTCGGCACGCTCGCCGCGCAGCAGTTCGACGGTCTGGGCCAGTAGCGCTGCCGCGGTGTCGTTCACGTCACCGGAGGTGTCGAGAACCTTGCGCAGCAGCGAGATCCGGCCCTCGGCGGGTGTCGTGGTGTCACTGAGCAGATTGCTCAGCCGCGGCTGTGCGTCCAGCAGACGGCCGAAGCGGAACAGCTGGTCTTCCACGGCTTCGCCCTCGCCGGCGGCGTCGGCGCGTGACAGCAGCGCCAGCCGGGCGACGTGCTCCAGCGCGTCCACCAGGTTGCCTTCCGCCGACCACCGCTGCGAGACAGCGGTTTTCAGCAGCTCCAGGGCGGCGGGGCTGATCTTGTCACCGAACAGCCGCTGCGCCAGGCGCACCTTGGGTTCGGGGTTGTCGGTGGGGTCCGCCAGGTGCTTGGCCAGGATGGGCTCATCCAGCAGCACTTTGGCCACCGCGGTCAGGTCGTCGGCCACCGCCGTGAGGCCGGCGGCGTCGAGTCCACCCGCGGTGTCGTCGAACTTCTTGACCACTTCGGCCAGCGCTTCGCGGCTGGCGGCGCGCAGGTTCAGCGACGCACCGGCTTCCAGCACCGCGGTGGAGGGAGCCATCGACTCGAGCTCACCTAGGAAGCGGTCCACCGTGGCGGACTGCTGCGCGGGGTCCGACACGTATTGCCGCACCAGGTCCTCGGCCTTCTGCACGGAGTCCGCGCCGAGCTCGTGCCGCAGACCGCGGATGGTCTGCTGGCGCAGCAGGTGAACCTGCTGCTCGCCCTGGGCCTTGATGCGCTCGGCCTCGGTGACGGCCTGCTCCTGCAGCTGAGCTTCGATGCGCTCGGAATCCGCCTTGGCCTCCTCGGTGACCTTGGCGGATTCCGCCTTGGCCTCTTCAACGGCCTTGGCGTGCATGGCGTCGGCTTCGGCCAGCTTCTTGGCGGCCTCCGCGCTTTCCGCCAATGCGACGCGGATGGCCTCCTGCTGCTTCTGCATCAGGCCCTTCACGGGCGGCACGACCCACTTCACGATGATGAATACGATCACCGCGAAGCCGATCAGCTGGCCGATGAATGTCGACATCTAGCTGCTCCCACCTGATTTCACGTCATCGGATCCCACGGGCACGCCCAGGATCCGGCTGGCCAGCGCGGCCGAAAGTCCGTCCACCGACGACTGCAACTCGGTCTGCGTAGCCGTGCGCTGGGTGGACAGTTGCTCGTCCGCCTGCCGCACGGTGTCGGCGACGGCGCCGTTGGCCTCGGCACGCTTGGAGTCGATGACCTGCCTGCCGGCAGTGCGGGCCTCGTCACGGATGGCCGACGCTTCGGAACGGGCACCGGCCATCGTCTCGTCGTAGTCGGCCTGGGCCGCTGCGACCTGCTCTGCCGACTTCCGGTTGTCTGCCGCGGTCTTGGCCAGCATGGCTTCGCGCTCGGCGAGCACCTTGCTGACCGGCGGCACCACCCATTTCCAGATCACGGCGAGCGTGATCAGGAAGATGAGCAGCACGACGAAGAAGGTGCCGTTGGGGATCAGGAAGTTACTGGTCCCCCCGCCTTCTTCCGCTGCGAGGATGGATAGTTCGTTCATGACGTCGGGTTACTGCAGGCCCGGCGTGGCGAAGACGAACAGCGCCATGAAGGCCAGGTTGATGAAGTAGGCGGCCTCGACCAGACCGACGGTGATGAAGAACGGCGTGAACAGACGGCCCTGGGCCTCGGGCTGACGGGCGATGCCCGAGATCAGCGCGTTACCCGCGATACCGTCACCGATGCCGGCGCCGATGGCACCGCCGCCGAGGATCAATCCGCCGCCGATCAGAGCGCCGGCCGTGATGATGGCGTTGGGATCGATTTCCATTCCTATTTTCCTCCTTGGTAACTGGCGGCATTACCGCCAGAGTTCATGGTCGTGCAGTCGGATTACGGGTGGTTCAGTGGTCGTCGTGGTCGAGTTCCATCGCCTGGCTGAAGTACAGGATCGTCAACAGCGAGAAGATGAACGCCTGGATGAGGCCGACGAACAGGTCGAAGGTCTTCCAGATGGCGTTGGGGGCCCACTGGATGTACCAGGGGAACATGGCGATCAGCGCCACCAGGATGCCGCCGGCGAAGATGTTGCCGAAGAGTCGCAGTGCCAGCGAGATCGGCTTGGCGAGTTCCTCGACGATGTTGATCGGGGCGAGGAAGGCGACGTGACCCTTCACCACCTTGATCGGGTGGCCGATGATGCCGCGGCGCTTGACACCTGCTGCGTGGTAGAAGAAGAACACGAACAGCGCCAGCGCCAGCACGAAGTTGATGTCCGAGGCAGGCGGCTTGTAGAGCTCACCGGCAGCGCCGTCGGAGCCGCCGTACTGCCACGGGAACACGGCCAACCAGTTCGAGATCAGAATGAACGCGAACAGCGCGACGGCCAGCGGCAGCACGAACGGCGCCACCTTCATGCCGACAGAGCTCTCGATCTGCCCGCGCATCTGGATGGTCAGGGCCTCCCAGAACAGCTGCACCTTGCCGGGCACACCGGTGGAGGTGACCTTGGACTTCAGGTAGAAGGCCAGGCCGATGATGATGAGCGCGGTGATGGCGGTGGCCATGATGGTGTCGCCATTGAACGTCATCCCGAACAGCTCGAACACCATGGTGTGGTGTCCGACGTGGATGGCAGCGCCGCCCTCTTCGGCAGCGAGCACAGTCTCTGTCATGGAGCTCAGCTCAACCCTTCGGTTCCGTTGCGGATACGTCTTCGACATCGAGTCCGTTGGCACGGATCTTCTTCAGCACCGGGATGCTGGTGCTCATCACCAGCAGCGCCTGGAAGATGGCCAGTCCGAACAGCACGGCGATTCCGCCGTTCTCCTTGAAGAAGATGGCGATGGCCAGCGCGACCACCGAGATGATCATCAGGCGCATGGCCGAGTTCACGGCCATCTTCTTCTTCAGTGGGTGGTCCTGCGCCGTGATGGACTCGACTGCCCGGCGCACCAGCAGGGCGTTGACCAGACCGAGGCCCAGTCCCACGCCGAAGAAGATGCCGAACCACACGGTGGCCACGAAGGCCGAAGCCGCCGTCGCGAGCGCGGTCAGCAACACGCAGACAACGAGCAGGCGGACAGGGCGGAACGCCACGGACGGAAACACCAACGGCGCTTCGTGCGCTGGTGTCGTCACTTTGTCACCTCTATCCCCACGGTCACGGGAGCGGTACCCCATTGGTCAGGTGCCACGCCCGCCTGAGCGTATCGGAGGGCGGTGGGCGCGCTGGAATCACCCAAGGGGTAGCTCCCTTTTGTCGGTCGTATTTCGGCTCCAGGCGACTTTCTCGCCACCGGGCCGGGCCGGCAACCCGCGAGGTCTTTCGGGTTCTGCTGAGAACCGTACCACATGGTAGGGAGCAGAAAACGGGCCCCTACTACGAACCGTCGTACGGTGCGCCGGAGCGACTTTCACCCCTCCTGAGCAACGGAATCAGGGTGATGACGCCGGCGACGACGATGGCGCCGAGCATCACGGCGCCGGTATCTCGCGGGTCGAAGAAGATGGTGCTTGCCGCGCCGAACGCCGCGATGCCCACCCAGAGGTAGATCAACAACACGACGCGGCGGTGCGAGTGCCCGATCTGCAGCAATCGGTGGTGCAGATGCATCTTGTCGGGACTGAACGGGCTGCGGCCGGCCCGGGTGCGGCGCACGATCGCCAACAGCATGTCCAGCGCGGGGACGAACACCACGGCGACCACCAACAGGAACGGCGACAACAGCGCGAACACGTCCCGGGCACCGTAGGCGTTCTGCGAGATGGGTCCGGCGGCGGTGGTGGCGGCCGCGGCGAGCATCAGACCGATCAGCATGGAACCGGAGTCGCCCATGAAGATCTTGGCGCGGTGGAAGTTGTGCGGCAGAAACCCCAGGCACGCACCCGCGAGCACCACCGAGATCACCGCGGGCGGGTAGAACAGCACGTCGCCGCCGTGATCACGGAGCAAGCCCACCGAGAAGGCGCAGATGGCCAGTGCCGTGATCAGTCCCAGCCCGGCTGCCAGACCGTCGAGACCGTCGACGAAGTTCATCGCGTTGACGATCGAGACGGTCAGCGCCAGCGTCAGGAGGATCGACGCGGTCTGGTCCAGCACGATGGTGCCCACCCCGCCGATCGGGATGTAGAGCACGCTCCAGGCCACCCCCATGGTCACCAGCACGCTGGCCGCGGTGATCTGCCCGGCGAACTTGGTCAGGGCATCCAGGCCCCAGCGGTCGTCGATCAGTCCGATGCCCATGATCAGCCCGCCGGCGACGATCACCGCCGGCATGCCCGTCGAGTAGATGAACCCGCGGGTGAGCGCAGGCAGCTGTGAGGCCAGGAACACTGCGCCGGCCACCCCGAGGTACATCGCCAGGCCGCCCATCCGGGGCGTCGGCTGCAGATGGACGTCGCGTTCACGCGGGTAGGCGACGGCGCCCACCCGGGTGGCGAACTTACGCACCGCGCCGGTGGCGAAGTAGGTGATGATGGCGGCGGTCAGCCCGACGAGGGCGAGCTCGCGCAGCGGCACTCCCGCACCCCGGTCGGACAGGGCCAGCAGGTCGGCAGCGACGTTCTGCACCGTCTCAGTCGATCAGGATGGTGGGGTTGATGCCGAGGACCTCGCCGATGGCATCCGCGGACAGCGGGCCCTGGCGCAGGATCTTCGGCGCGGCTCCGGTGAGGTCGACGATGGTGGACGCCGATCCCTGCTCGGCCGGTCCCCCGTCGAGGTAGACCTCCACGAGATCGGCGAGCTGGTTGCGGGCCTCGTCGACGGTGACGGCCGGGGGTTGTCCGGAGATGTTGGCGCTGGAGACGGCCATCGGACCGACTTCGCGCAGCACGTCGATGGCCACCGGGTGCATCGGCATCCGCAGCATGACCGTGCCGTTGGCATCACCGAGGTCCCAGTGCAGGGAGGGCGCCTGCCGCACCACCAGGCTCAGAGCGCCGGGCCAGAAGGCGCGGATCAGCTCCCGTGCGGTGCGCGGCACGGTGTAGACCAGGCCGTCGATGGTGTTCCACGACCCCACCAGCACCGGCACCGGCATATCCCGGCCGCGGCCCTTGGCGGCCAGCAGCGCGGCCACCGCCGAGGCGTCGAAGGCGTCGGCTCCGATGCCGTACACGGTGTCGGTGGGCAGGACCACCAGCCGGCCGCCTTTGGCGGCGCTCACCGCCGAGGCGATCCCGGCTTCGCGCGCAACCGGGTCGGAGCAATCGAAGGTGGAGCTCATCGGTGCCTCTCGTCGGAGCGGACAGCGGTCACGAACCGCGGCCTGCCGGCCAGGTCGCGGTGGGGTTGGACGTCGCGGAGCTTGCCGGTGCGCGCCAGTGCGTCCACGGTAGCGCCCGAGGTGGAGTCGTCGTGTTCGACGGCCATCCGCGCGCCGGGGCGCAGCCATCGGACCGCCAGTTCGGCAACGGCGTGGATCACCGCCATCCCATCGGGGCCGCCGAACAGCGCGTGGTGGGGATCATGGTCGGCGACTTCAGGTTCCAGGTCGGCACCGTCGGGGATGTAGGGCGGGTTACAGACCAAGAGGTCGACAGTGGCGTCGAGGTCAGGCAGCAGCCCGGGTGTGGTGACGTCGGCCTCCAGCAGCCGCACCGCGGTGCCCTCGGCGTTGCGCTGCGCGTACCGCAGCGCCTCCGGGGAATCGTCGACGGCCAGCACGCGGGCATCCGGGCGGTGCCGCGCCAGTGCCACTGCCAGGGCACCCGACCCGGTGCAGAGGTCGACGATCACCGGTACCTGCGAGAAACGTTCGCGGTCAAGCACTTTGGTTGCCCATTCGAACAGGGCCTCGGTTTCGGGACGGGGAATGAAGACGCCGGGTCCGACGTGCAGCGTCAACGGGCCGAACGGTGCGGTGCCGGTCAGGTGCTGCTGCGGGATGCGTCGCGCGCGGGCGGCCACCAGCTCCTGGTACCGCGGGTAGAAGTCGGGACCGGGTTCAGCAGCGAAGCGCAGTCGGCCGCGGTCGATGCCCAGGACGTGGGCGGCCAGTTGCTCGGCCTCGACGGCGGCCGAGGTGATGCCGGCCGCGGCCAGCGCCTGCTCGGCTGCGTCGATGGCCGCGCGCATCACGCCTGCTGCAGCCTGGCCTGCTTGTCGGCGGCCGCCAACGCATCGAACAGCGGGTCCAGCTCACCGTCGAGCACCTGGTCCAGGTTGTGCGCCTTGAAGTTGATCCGGTGATCGGCGATCCGGTTCTCGGGGAAGTTGTAGGTACGGATGCGCTCACTGCGGTCCACGGTGCGGATCTGGCTGGCGCGGTCCGCCGACGCGTCTGCCTGGGCCTGCTCTTCCTGCAGCGCCTGCAACCGGGCGGCCAACACCTGCATGGCGCGCGCTTTGTTCTGCAGCTGAGAGCGCTCGTTCTGGCAGGTGACCACGATGCCGGTGGGCAGATGGGTGATCCGGACGGCGGAGTCGGTGGTGTTCACACCCTGACCGCCCTTGCCCGACGAGCGGTAGACGTCGATGCGCAGGTCGGATTCGTCGATCTGGACCTGCTCAACCTCTTCGGGTTCCGGATACACCAGCACCCCGGCGGCCGAGGTGTGCACGCGTCCCTGCGACTCGGTGACCGGGACACGCTGCACGCGGTGCACACCGCCTTCGAACTTCAGCCGCGACCACACGCCGTCCAGCGAGTCGCCCTTGCTGGTGATCGACAGCGTGGCGTCTTTGTAGCCACCGAGGTCGGAGGTGGTCTCCCCCAGCATGGTGACGGTCCAGCCGTGTCGCTCGGCGTAGCGGATGTACATGCGCGCCAGATCGGCGGCGAACAGCGCGGACTCCTCACCACCTTCGCCGGACTTCACCTCGAGGACGATGTCGTCGGGGTCGTGCGGATCGCGGGGGGCCAGCATGTCGGTGAGCTGATTGTCGAGTTCGGCCACGCGGGTCTCGAGGTCGGCGACCTCCTGCGCGAAGGACGGGTCCTCGTCGGCCAGCTCACGGGCGGCGTCCAGGTCGCCTCGGGCCGCCTCGAGCTTGCGGTGGGTGCCGACGATCGGGGCCAGCTGGGCGAACCGCTTGCTGACCCGGCGCGCGTTCACCGCGTCGGCGTGCAGCTCGGGGTCCGCCAGTTGGCGTTCGAGATCAGCGTATTCAGCCAGCAACGCGTCAACGGCGTTTGCCTGGGTCATCGCTCACCTCCGGGATCAACTGCTGGAAACACAAAACCGACGCCCGCCGGCGTGCACGAGCACGACGGGCGGGCGCCGGTGAGGTGACTACTTGTCGGCAGCAGTCTTGCGCTTGCCGTAGCGCGCCTCGAAGCGCGCCACGCGGCCGCCGCTGTCGAGGATCTTCTGCTTTCCGGTGTAGAACGGGTGGCACTGCGAGCAGACCTCGACCACGATGTGGCCGCTGTCCTTCGTGCTGCGGGTGGTGAAGCTGTTGCCACAGCCGCAGACCACGGTGGTCTCGTTGTAGGCAGGATGGATGCCGGTCTTCATAGTGTCCTCTTCGATAGGTGGTCGCCGGGTCGCCCTGAACTCCAAAACCTGGCTTGCGGGCGTGAACCGGAACCTGAGGTGGTCGACGGTCGATTATGCCAGGTCAGCCGTCGCTCTCCCAAAACGCACGATAGGCGCCACTAATTCCCGGGGCAGTATCGGCGCGAGCGAGCCTCGCGAACCCACAGCGTGCCGCCCGGCGGCGTGCTCCCCCAGGCCACCAACTGACGCTTGAGCACCTTGTTGGTGGCGGTGGCGGGCAACTCGTCGGCCACCCAGACCCGGCGTGGCCAGGCCTTGGGTGAGAGGTCGGCCTGCTCGGCCAGGAAGTCCCCGAACTCCGCCGGCGTCAGCGTCATGCCTTCGCGCAGCACGACCGCAGCCATCACCTGATCGCCCACATGCTCGTCGGGCACGGCGTACACCGCGGCCTGCGCCAGCACCGGCAGCCGCATCAGGATGCGCTCGATGGGTGCGGAGGTCATGTTCTCTCCGTCCACCCGCATCCAATCGGCGGTGCGCCCGGCCAGGTAGATCCAGCCGTCGGCGTCCCGGTAGGCCAGGTCGCCGGACCAGTACATGCCGTGGCGCAGCCGCTCGCCGGTGGCGGCCTGGTCGTTGTAGTAGCCCTGGAACAGGCCCGCGCCGCTGGTGTTCACCAGCTCTCCGATGGCCTTGTCGCCATTGAGCAGGGCGCCGGTGGGGTCGAATTCCGCCACCGGGCACTCGGCGAGCGTGTCGGGGTCATGGATGGCCACCCCGGGAAAGCCTTTGCCCACCGAACCGAGCGGGCAGTTGTCCTCCCTGGTCACGATCACTGCGCCCTCGGTGGAGCCGAAACCGTCCCACACCGTGCAGCCGAACCGCCTGCCGAATTCCGCGATGTCCCGATCGCCGGCCTCGTTGCCGAAAGCCACCCGTAGCGGGTTGTCCGCGTCGTCGGGTTGTTCCGGGGTCGCCAGCACGTAGGCCAGGGGCTTGCCGACGTAGTTCATGTAGGTGACGCCATAGCGCCGCAGGTCGCCCAGCAGCCCGGACGCCGAGAACGTGGCCGGCGCCATGGCCGCCCCTGCCCCCAGCGCCACCGCCCAGCCGGCCAGCAGCGCGTTGGAGTGGAACAGCGGCATCGACAGATAGCAGGTGTCGCCGGCGGTGATGCCGAAACGCTGCACCAGCGCGGTGCCGGCGAACAGCACCGTCAGGTGGGCCACCTGAACGGCTTTGGGGTCGCCGCTGGTGCCCGAGGTGAAGATCATCATGAAGGTGTCGGTGGGCCCGACGTTGCGGTGCACGCTGAACGGGCCTGCGGCGCCGAGCAGTTGGGCCCAGTCGGGCGCCGAGACGTCAATGATGCGCACCCCGGGTAGGTCGAGGCCGGCCAGCAGGTCGCGGTGGGCGGCATCGGTGAGCAAGATCTGACAGTCGGAGCGCAGGATGTCGCCGGCCAGCGCCGCGCCGCGGCGGGTGGTGTTGATGCCGCACAGGACGTAACCACCCAGGCCGGCCGCTGCCATGGCGGTCAACATCTCGGGGGTGTTGCCCAACAGCGCGCCGACGTGCAGCGGGCGCTGCGGGTCCGCGATGCCCATCATCGCGGCAGCCTGGGTGCGGGCGTCGGCCAGGTGCTCGCGCCAGGACCATTGCCGGTCGCCGCACCGGATGGCCACCGCCCCGTCGTCGATGCGTTCGCGGAGCAGTTGCTGGACGGTTTCAGCCACTCGACCCACCTCATGTCAACGGTGAACAGAACAGAGGATCTGTCTACTGGCACGCTGCCACATCTCCACCGGCCCGGTGGCCGGTTCTGCCAAGATGTTCACGGTGAGCGCCAGTCCAGAGACCCAACCGCGCGCAGGCGCCCGGACCGTCCGCGATCGACTGATCGACGCCGCCGAGACCTGCCTGCACGAGAAGGGCATCCGGGCCACCACGGTGTCCGAGATCGCCGAGGCCGCTGGAGTGTCCCGAGGCTGGCTCTATCGGCATTTCCCCGACAAGGCGACCCTGCTGGGGGCGGCGATAGTCCGGCTCAACGACGCCTTCTGGGGCGAATCGCACGCGGTTCTGGCCGACATCGACGGATTGGCCGAGCAGATCGCGGCGGGGGTGCGCCTGGGCCGCAGCGCCTACGACTCCCCCGGCGCCTTGCTGATGAAACTGCGCCGGGACGAACCGGAGGAGTTCGCGGCGTGCGCCGGCGCGGGTGTACAGGGACTGGTCCCGGATCTGGGTGCCTTCTGGACGCCGTACTTGGCCGCGGCGGCCGACCGCGGCGAGATCACCGTCGACGATCTCGACGAGGCGGGCGAATGGGTGGCGCGCAGCCTGTTGACGATGGCAACGGTGCCGGGCAACACCCTGGACCCCGATGACCCTGCCGCGGTCCTGCGCTATGTGCGCCGCTACGTCATGCCGGGGCTGCACCAGCACTGAGCCGGCGTCGGCCGCTGAGCACCAGCACCAGGTCACGGATCGGGGCCGTGACGGGTTGGCCGTCGCCCACCGCGAAGTCAGCGTCGGTGGCCACCAACCTGACCCCCTTGAGGTGACGGCGGGGGTTCATCGGAAAACGCATGCGCCACAGGTGCGCTGCCACCACACGCGCGGCCGGCCCCGGCATCGGCCGATCGATGCCCAGCGGTATCGCGATGTCCTGCCCATGCACCAGGACATCCATCAGCGGGTCAGCCGGCGTGGTGCCCGGCGGCCTGCGCCGCGACCCGACGGCGGACCGCAGCGCGGCGACGAGTTGGTCGGGTCGACGGTCGTCGGCGGTGACCAGTCGTCGCATCATGGTGTTGAACCGGAACCCCGAACCCAGCATGGCCGCCAGCATCTGCGGCGCGGCCAGCTGCGAATGGGTCAGGTGGGCGGCGACATCACGGACATTCCACCCGTCGCACAGCGAGTCCACCGCCCACTGATCGGCACTCAACGCCTCCAGCTGATCAGCGAGGTCCGCACGTTCCCGGTCGACCCAGGACCAGATGGTGGTTGTGTCCATGCGGCACCTCCCAGTTTTAGTCAGCTTTCCTGACGAAATTTAGTCAGGAAGCCGTACTACTGTCAAGGCCATGGCGCCCCCGGCCTCCTCCGAACCCAGCTCTGCCGTGCTCATGTTCATCGCACACCGCGCCGCCGAAGGGCAGGTGTTGGAGCGGCTGCACACGGTCGGCTTCGACGATCTGACACCGGCCCAGTGCCGCCTGGCGCAACGCCTTTCGCCGTCGGGGATCCGCCTGACCGATCTGGCCGAGCAGGCCGGGGTGACCAAGCAGACCGCCGGCGCCCTGGTCGACGAGTTGGAACGCCACGGTTACGTGCTGCGCGAAGCCGACCCCGATGACGCCCGCGCGCGCCGCGTCGTGCTCACCGAGCGCGGTCGGCAAATGTGTCACGCGGCCACCGAGGAGGTCGGCCGGATCGAGCAGCAGTGGCGAGAGCACCTAGGCGAGCCGGCGTACCGGCAGTGGCGGGCGGCGCTGGTGGCATTGCGCGAGATCACCGATCCGTACCGGTGACACGAAAAAGCCCCTGACCCGGCGGGCAGGGGCTGATCCGTTGCAAGTGCCTAGTCGCGGTCGTCCATGGAACCGGGCGCGGTCTTGGACACCTGAACCAGGAACTCGTAGTTCGTCTTGGTCTTCCGCAGCTGGCTCATCAGCAGATCGATGGCCTGATGGCTGTCCAGCCCCGAGAGCACGCGGCGCAACTTGTGCACGATCGCGAACTCGTCCGGCCCGAGCAGCAGCTCGTCCTTGCGGGTGCCCGACGGGTTGACGTCGACGGCCGGGAACACCCGGCGCTCGGCGATCTTGCGATCGAGCTTGAGCTCGGCGTTGCCGGTGCCCTTGAACTCCTCGAAGATCACCGTGTCACCGGTGGAACCGGTCTCGACCATCGCGGTGGCGATGATGGTGAGCGATCCGCCGTGCTCGATGTTGCGGGCGGCGCCCAGGAAGCGCTTCGGCGGGTAGAGCGCGGTCGAATCCACACCACCGGACAGGATGCGGCCCGACGCCGGCGATGCGTTGTTGTACGCACGGCCCAGTCGGGTGATCGAGTCGAGAAGCACCACAACGTCTTTGCCCTGCTCGACCAGGCGCTTGGCCCGCTCGATCGCCAGCTCGGCAGCCTGGGTGTGGTCTGACGGCGGCCGGTCGAAGGTGGAGGCGATGACCTCACCCTTGACCGAACGCTGCATGTCGGTGACCTCTTCAGGCCGCTCGTCGACGAGCACCACCATCAGGTGGCACTCGGGGTTGTTGCGGGTGATGGCGTTGGCAATGTCCTGCATGATCGTGGTCTTACCGGCCTTGGGCGGAGACACGATCAGGGCACGCTGGCCCTTGCCGATGGGCATGATCAGGTCGATGACGCGGGTGGTCAGCTTGTCCGGCCCGGTCTCCAGGCGCAGCCGCTGGTTGGGGTACAGCGGGGTCAGCTTGCCGAACTCGGGGCGGTTCTTGGCCGCGTCCACCGGGCCGCCGTTGACCGTGTCCAGTCGCACCAGCGGGTTGAACTTCTGCCGCGGGTTCTGGTTGTTGCTGTCACCCTCGCGGGGGACGCGCACCGCACCGGTGACCGCATCACCACGGCGCAGGCCGTTCTTGCGGACCATGTTCATGGAGACGTAGACGTCGTTCGGCCCGGCGAGATAGCCCGACGTCCGCACGAAGGCGTAGTTGTCGAGCACATCGAGAATGCCGGCGACCGGCTGGACGACATCGTCGTCGCGCAGTTCTGTGTCGTTGCCACCCTCGCCACCGCCGCCGCGTTCGCCGCGGCGCTTGCGGTCCCGGAAGCGACGTCCGCGGCGGCCGCCGCGGCCCTCGCCGTCGTCGTCACCGTCGTTGTTCTGGTTGTTGTTGTTCTGGTTGTTGCGGTTCGACTCGTTGCGGTCGTTGTTGCGGTTGCCTTCGTTCTGGCCCGAATTCTGGCCCGCATTGTTGCGGTCGCGGCGGTTGGACTGCTCGCCACCCTGCTGGTCACCGCGGTCCTGTCGGCGGGGAGCGTCCTGAACGGGGGCCTTCTCGGCCTCGAGCTCGGCGGTCTTGACCTCGGCGGTCTTCGCCTCGGGGGCCTTCACCTCGGCGGTCTTGGCCTCGGTCTTGTCGGCGCGCTCGGTCTTGTCGGCGCGTGCGGGCTTGGATTCCTGCTTGGGCTGCTCGGCGGCCGTGTCACCGGCGGGCGAGCCCGACTGGCGGGAGGCGCTACGGCGCTCGCGGCGCCGCGGAGCCTCAGCGGGCGCGGCCTCGGCGGGCGCGGTGTCAGCCGCTGGGGCGGAGGCAGCCGGCGCGGCAGCCTCGCTCGGTCGATCGGCGCCGTTGGCCGGCACACTGGCCTGACGCTCGCGGATGGCGGCGATCAGGTCGCCTTTACGCATCCCCGAGGTGCCCTTGACGCCCACCCGGGCAGCCAGAGCCCGCAGCTCAGGCAGCACCATCGAGGTGAGCGAGCTGCTGGACTTGTCGGAGCCGACAGCCGCGGAGCCGCGGGGAGCCGAAACGTCGGCAGTCACGCCCGGCAGCTCGGTCTGGGATGCGCTGTCAGCCGTGATGAGGTCCGTATCAGTCACGGATTTCCTTTCTTCCCCCACAACGTGCCGTGTGGAGGGTTAGCTGCACTCAGCAAAACACTGAGCGCGACGTCTCACCGTCGGCTTCGCAGGCGGTGATCGCCGGGATTCGCGGCAAAGGGCGAACCGTCAGTCCACAAGTTGATCACAAGAAAGTTGGTGGTCGTCCTAGTGTCGGCGCAGAAGACGCTGCGATTGCCGGGACGCGACCGAGGATAACGCGCTTCACGGGCGGAAGCAAGAATGCCACCTCGGCGTGTGGCCTGTGCCCGAGGGTGTCAGACCCGGGCCGCCACCCCGGAAGTCCAGCGAACTCCGTCGCCGATCTTCATTTTCTCGACGGTGAATCCATGTGCGGCGCCGAAGTCGAGAACCTCCGGTGGCAACTCGGGTGTGGTGGAGAACGCCATCACCGCTGGTCCGGCTCCGGAGAGCACCGCTGCACATCCACAACGGCGCAGCATCGCCAGATATTCCGCCGACGCCGGCATGGCCGCGGCCCGCTGGGGTTGGTGCAGAACGTCCTCGGTGGCCGGCATCAGCAACTCGGGGCGCTCGGTCAGGGCCACCACCAGCAGTGCCGCCCGACTCAGGTTGAACCGCGCGGCGGTGTGACTGACCTGTTCGGGGAGCACCGCCCTGGTCTCCGCGGTGGACGAACGCACCTGGGGCACCGCGGCGAACAGATGGATGTCCGGATGCACCCGGATGGACGCGGCCTGGTAGCTGGGCACTCCGTCCGGGCCCGGTTCGGTCCAGGACACCACCGCGCCGCCGAGCACTGCCGCCGCGGCATTGTCGGGATGCCCCTCGAACTCCGAGGACAGCTGCACCAGACGCCTGGCATCCATGGCCGGCGTATTGACTTGCGCGGCAAGGCCGTTGACCACCGCCAGGCCGCCCACCACTGCAGCTGCCGACGATCCCAACCCGCGCGAGTGCGGAATGACGTTGCGGCAGCGGACAATCAAACCCTCCGCACGCAGACCGGTGGCAGCCAGTCCCCGCTCGATCGCCCGCACCACCAGATGCTCCGGGCTCAGCGGCACCTGGCCGCTCCCCTCGCCCTCCACCTCGATGATGAGCCCGGAATCCGTTGTCTCGACTACGATTTCGTCGTAGAGGCCAACCGCCAGACCGAGGCTGTCGAAGCCGGGCCCGAGGTTGGCGCTCGATGCCGCCACAACGGCGGTGGCGGTGAGTCCGGAAGGCAGGGTGTGCGGCATCGGGTCAGCCCAGACCCAGTTGCGCGACGACGGCCACCGGATCGACCGGGACCGCAGTGACGGTGGGCATGCCCTTGAGCGCGGTGTCGGGATCTTTGAGGCCGTTGCCGGTGACAGTGCACACCACGGTCGAACCCGGCGTCACCCAGCCGTCCTCCACGGCCTTCAACAGCCCGGCGATGCTGGCCGCCGAGGCAGGCTCGACGAACACGCCCTCACTGCTGGCCACCAGCCGGTAGGCGGCCAAGATCTCCTCGTCGGTGGCGGCCAAAAAGCGACCGCTCGACTCCTGCTGCGCGGCCACCGCACCGTCCCACGATGCCGGGGCGCCGATGCGGATGGCGGTGGCGATGGTCTCGGGGTTCTTCACGGGCTCCCCCGTCACCAGCGGCGCGGCCCCGGCGGCCTGGGTGCCCAGCATGCGCGGCAGCGTGTCGGCCAGCCCGTCGCGGTGGTATTCGCGGTAGCCCTTCCAGTATGCGGTGATGTTGCCGGCGTTGCCCACCGGCAGCGAATGCACATCGGGCGCCTGGCCGAGGGCATCGACGATCTCGAAGGCAGCGGTCTTCTGACCCTCGATACGCACCGGGTTGACGCTGTTGACCAGAGCGATGGTCGGGAAGTCGGCGGTGAGCTTGCGGGCCAACTCCAGACAGTCGTCGAAATTGCCGTCGATCTGGATGATCTTGGCGCCGTGCATCACCGCCTGGGCAAGCTTGCCCATGGCGATCTTGCCCTGCGGGATCAGCACCGCGCAGGTGATGCCGGCCTTCGCCGCGTAGGCGGCGGCCGATGCCGACGTGTTGCCCGTGGAGGCGCACAGCACCGCCTGCTGGCCACGCGCCACGGCGTCGGTGACGGCCATGGTCATGCCGCGGTCCTTGAACGACCCGGTGGGATTGAGCCCCTCGACTTTCAAATGCACGGTGCAGCCGGTGTGTTCGCTCAACCGCTTGGCATGGATCAACGGCGTACCGCCCTCGAGCAGCGTCACCGCGGTCCAGTCCGCGCCGATCGGCAACCGCTCGCGGTAGGCCTCGATCAGGCCGGGCCACGGCGTGTGCACCGGTGTCATTCGCCGGCCCCTTCCATGCGTAGGACGCTGGCCACCTGGGACACCGCGTCGAGCTCCTCGAGCGCCGAAATGGTTTCCGAGAGCGCCTCATCGGTGGCCTGATGGGTCAGCACCGCGATGCGCGCACCGACGCGCTGACCGCCGTCGTCGGCGATGCCCTCCTGGCGCACCTCGGCGATCGAGACCTCGCGCTTGGCGAATTCGGCTGCCACCGAGGACAACACACCGGGGCGGTCCTTGACGTACAGGCTCACGTAGTAGCGCGTGGGAATCACGCCGATGGAGGCGATCGGCAGCTTGGCGTACTTGGACTCGCGCGGTCCGCGCCCACCCTGGACGCGGTTGCGCGCGGCCATCACCAGATCACCCATCACGGCCGACGCGGTGGGGGCGCCGCCGGCGCCCTGGCCATAGAACATCAGCCGTCCGGCGGCCTCAGCCTCGACCACGACGGCGTTGAACGCACCGCTGACCGAGGCCAGCGGATGATCCAGCGGCACCAGCGCCGGGTACACCCGGGCCGAAACCTTCTGCTTGCCCTTGCCCGTGGTCAGCCGTTCGCAGATGGCCAGCAGTTTGATGGTGCAGCCCAACGCTTTCGCCGATTCGAAATCCTCGGCGGTCACCTTGGTGATGCCCTCGCGGTACACATCGTCGGCGGTGACGCGGGTGTGGAACGCGATGGAGGCCAGGATCGCCGCCTTGGCCGCGGCGTCGTAGCCCTCCACGTCGGCCGTCGGGTCGGCTTCGGCGTAGCCGAGCGCGCTGGCGTCGGCCAAGGCGCTGTCGTAGCTGGCACCGGTCTCGTTCATGGCCGACAGGATGTAGTTGGTGGTGCCGTTGACGATGCCCGCCACCCGCACCACGGTGTCGCCGGCCAGCGACTGGGTGAGCGGTCGGATCACCGGAATGGCCCCGGCGACAGCGGCTTCGAAGTACAGGTCCACCCGGGCCTTCTCGGCGGCCTGGGCCAGTTCGCCGGTGGACTGCGCCATCAGCGCCTTGTTCGCGGTGATCACCGACTTGCCGCGCTCCAGGGCGGTCAGGATGGCCTTGCGTGCGGGTTCCACCGGCCCCATCACCTCGACCACGATGTCAACGTCCTCGCGGGCCACCAGGCCCTCGATGTCCTCGGTCAGCAGCTCCACCGGCACACCGCGATCGTCGGCGACCCGGCGCACGCCCACACCGCGCAGCACCAGCGGCGCACCGATGCGGGCGGCCAGATCCTCGGCGCTCTCCTCGATGATGCGAACCACTTCACTACCGACGTTGCCCAGCCCCAGCACCGCGATGCCGACCGGCTTCTCTTCACCCGCCATGGGTCACCTCACTTCCAAACTCAACAGATCGTCGACTGTTTCCCGTCGCAGGATCAGCCTGGCCCGGCCGTCGCGCACGGCCACCACGGCAGGGCGACCCAGCAGGTTGTACCGGCTCGACATGGAATAGCAGTAGGCCCCGGTGGCCGCGACGGCCACCAGATCACCCGGCACCAGGTCGTCGGACACCCAGGTGTCGCGGACGATGATGTCGCCGCTCTCGCAGTGCTTGCCGACCACGCGGGCCAGCACCGGGGCGGCCGCACTGGTGCGTGAGACCAACCGGACGTCGTACTCGGCGCCGTAGAGCGCGGGCCGGATGTTGTCGCTCATCCCGCCGTCCACGCTGACGTACCGGCGGTGCTGATCTGCCGACACCGCAACGTCTTTGACGGTGCCCACCTGATAGACGGTGATGGTGCCCGGCCCGGCGATGGCACGGCCCGGCTCGACCACCAGCGTGGGTGTGGGCAGCCCGACGGCGGCGGCCTCGTTCTCGACGATGGCGGTGAGCTTCTCGGCCAGCTCGTGCATCGGCGGCGGGTTGTCGTGAGGGAGGTAGGCGATGCCCAGACCGCCGCCGAGGTCGATGATCGACATCTGCGCGGTCTTGTGGGCGCCGAACTCGGCCACCACATCACGCAGCAGGCCGATGACCCGTCGGGCGGCGACCTCGAAGCCGTCGACGTCGAAGATCTGCGATCCCACGTGGCAGTGCAGGCCGACCAGGCGCAGGTTGGCGGTCGCGAACACCCGCCGCACCGCCTCCATGGCCGCGCCGCTGACCAGCGACAGGCCGAACTTCTGGTCCTCGTGGGCGGTGGAGATGAACTCGTGGGTGTGCGCCGACACCCCGGGGGTGACGCGCAGCAGGACATCCTGCACCACACCGGCGGCGCCGGCGACGGCCTCCAGACGCTCGATCTCGATCTCGGAGTCGATCACGATGTGCCCGACGCCCGCCTTGACCGCTGCGGTGAGCTCATCCACCGATTTGTTGTTGCCGTGCACGGTGATTCGCGCGGGCGGGAAGTCGGCGTGCAGTGCGACGGCGAGTTCACCGCCGGTCGCGACGTCCAGCGACAGACCCTCCTGATGCACCCAGCGAGCGATCTCGCTGCACAGGAACGCCTTCGAGGCGTAGTGCACATGGTCCCCGCCGCCGAACGCCGAGGCGATCTCGCGGCAGCGACCGCGGAAGTCGTCCTCGTCGATCACGAACAGCGGCGTGCCGAACTCCGCAGCCAGATCGGCGACGCTGACACCGGCCACCGACACCATGCCGTCCGAGCCCCGAGAAGCGTTGCGCGGCCACACATTCGGCGCCAACGCCATCATCTCGTCAGCGGAGTCGGGCGCCGGCGGAGCGCCGGTTTCCGGATGTGCGCTCACATGCGCTCCGGTGCGCTGACACCCAGGATCGCCAGGCCGTTGGCGATCACCTGGCGGGTGGCCTGGCACAGCGCCAGCCGCGCGGCGTGCAGGTCCGAGGGATCCTCATCACCCTGCGGCAGCACGCGGCAGGAGTCGTAGAACCGGTGGTAGTCACCGGCCAGGTCCTCCAGGTACCGGCAGACCCGGTGTGGCTCACGCAGATCGGCCGCGGTCTTGAGCACCCGGGGGAACTCGCCGATGCTGCGGATCAGCGTGCCCTCCTTGTCGTGGCTCAGCAGTTCCAGATGCTCGGTACTGGGGGCCAGCCCGAGCTCGGCGGCGTTGCGGGCCAGCGCGGAGAGCCGGGCGTGCGCGTACTGCACGTAGTAGACCGGATTCTCACTCGACGCCGAGGACCACAGCTCCAGGTCGATGTCGATCGGGGTGTCCACCGACGAGCGGGTCAGCGCGTACCGGGCGGCGTCCACACCGAGGGCGTCCACCAGGTCGTCGAGGGTGATCACGGTGCCGGCGCGCTTGCTCATCCGCACCGGCTGACCGTCGCGCACCAGGTTGACCATCTGGCCGATCAGCACCTCGACGGTGTCGGGGTCGTCCCCGAGTGCCGCTGCGGCGGCCTTGAGCCGGGCGATGTAGCCGTGGTGGTCGGCGCCCAGCATGTAGATGCACAGGTCGAACCCGCGTTGGCGCTTGTCCAGGTAGTAGGCCAGGTCGCCCGCGACGTAGGCCGGGTTGCCGTCGCTCTTGATGACCACCCGGTCCTTGTCGTCACCGAACTCGGTGGTGCGCAACCAAGTTGCGCCGTCCTTTTCGTAGATGTTGCCGTTGGCGCGCAGCGTGGCGATGGCTTCGGCCACCCGGCCCGAGGTGTGCATCGAATCCTCGTGGGTGAAGACGTCGAAGTCGGTGCCGAACTGGTGCAGGGATTCCTTGATGTGGGTGAACATCAGGTCCACCCCGATGGATCGGAACGTCTCCTGCTGCTGGTCGGAGGGCAGGCTCAGCACGTCCGGGGCCTGCTCCAGCACCTGGGCCGCGATGTCGGCGATGTAGGTGCCGGCGTAGCCGTCCTCGGGGGTGGGCGCCCCGGTGGCCGCGGCCACCAGCGAACGGGCGAACCGGTCGATCTGGGCGCCGTGGTCGTTGAAGTAGTACTCGCGGGTGACGGCGGCACCCTGGGTGCTCAGCAGCCGGCCCAGCGCGTCGCCGACGGCGGCCCAGCGGGTACCGCCGATGTGGATCGGGCCGGTGGGGTTGGCCGAGACGAACTCCAGGTTGACGTTGATGCCCAGCTCGGAGGAGTTGCCGTAGGCGGCGCCGGCGGCGATCACGTCGGCGACGATGCGGCCCTGGGCTGCGGCGTCGATGCGCAGGTTGACGAACCCGGGTCCGGCCACGTCGGCCGCGGCGACCCCGTCGGCGGCCGTCAGGGCCTCGGCCAGCCAGCCGGCCAGCTCGCGCGGATTGGCGCCGACCTTCTTGCCCACCTGCAACGCCAGGTTGGTGGCGTAATCGCCGTGCTCGGGGTTGCGCGGACGCTCGACGGTCACCGTGGCGGGAAGAGCGTCGGTGTCCAGGTCATGGGCGGCCAGCACCGCAGTGGCGGTACTCCTGAGCAGATCGGCCAGATCGGCGGGTGTCACGGGGGTCCATCCTATGGTCTGGGGTGGTCGCGGCCCGAATCGATTACCGGTGGTCGGCGCAGCCGCCGGGATGCGTTAGTCTGTGCAGGCCCATTGGCGCGTGGTACCGCGCCCCCGTAGCTCAGGGGATAGAGCGTCTGCCTCCGGAGCAGAAGGCCGCAGGTTCGAATCCTGCCGGGGGCACTTTCCCGATCATCTCCCCCTCGGTCGTCAGCCGACCAGCAGCGTCTGCGCCGCCGAGATGAAATCGGTCACCAGCCGGTTGGTCTCTGCGGCCCGCGTGGCCACCACCACGCTGCTGGCGGAAAAACCCTCCAGCGGCACGGTCACCAAGTCAGGGCGCAGCGAGCTGCGCCGGTCGCCGACCGGGAGCACGGCAACGGCCCGTCCGGCAGCCACCAACTCCATGCGGTCTTCGAAACTCTCGATGAGCGCCTCGGCCGACGCCGGGTCCGTGGGGTGGAAGATCTGGCGGGTCCCGCCGTGGGAACAGATGATCGACTGACCGGGCGCGACGTCATCCATCGACACCGAGCTGCGTGTGGCCAGCACGTCATCGGCGCGCACCACCAGCTTGCGGGGCTCGTCGTAGAGCGGCGTCAGGCGAACGTGGTCGGTCGGGATCGGCAGCGGCGCCCTGGCGACCAGGACATCAACCACCCTGTCGGTGAAGGCCCCTTGCTCATGACACGCGAGATGGCGGGTGACGATGTCCGCCTCCGGGTGCCGGCGACGCAGTTCACTGACTGCGGAGGTGATGAGCAGGTCCTCGACGTAGCCGATGACGATCCTGTCCGCCGCGTGCGCGCGGGCGGTGGCCATGGCCCGGCGGGCGGTGCGCAGCAGGGTCCGCGCCTCGGGCAGAAAGGCTTCGCCGGCGTCGGTGAGCGCAACCCCCTGCGGGGTGCGGTCGAACAGTCGGACACCGAGGCGGCGTTCCAGTCGCTGGATCTGCTTGCTCAGCGAGGGCTGCGCCACGTGCAGGTCTGCCGCGGCACGGCTGAAGTTGTGGTGCTCGGCGACCACGGTGAAGTAGCGGACGAGTCTGAGTTCCAGGTCGGTTCCGAGTTCGTGCACTGATGGTCAAACGACGCGCACGGTGGGCGTATTCCGATTCGGCATGGCGCAGTGCCGAGCAGGTCTTGGACATGTCGGCTGCGCCGTCGAAGACTCGATGACATGGGTAGATATGACGGCAAGAACGTGGTGATCACCGGTGGGAGTAGCGGTTTGGGGTTGGCGGCCGCCCACTACCTGGTCGAGCACGGGGCCCGGGTCATGGTCACGGGACGCAATCAGGACACCTTGGATGATGCCGCCCGGTTCCTGGGTGATCGCGGGATCGCGGTGGTCAGCGACGCGGGTTCGCTGACCGCGATCGACGCACTCGCCGACCGGGTCCGCGCCGACTTCGGCACCATCGATGCGTTGATCGTCAACGCGGGGATCGGGAGCTTCGACGCGTTTGTCGACGTGACCGAGGAGACCTTCGATGAGGTCTTCGCCATCAACACCAAAGGCCCGTTCTTCACGGTGCAGAAGCTGGCCCCGCTGCTGAACCGCGGCAGCGGTGTGGTGTTGACGACCTCGATCGCGAACCAGACCGGCTGGGATGCCCTGAGCGTCTATTCGGCCAGCAAGGCTGCCTTACGGTCGATGGCGCGCACCCTCAGCCGGGAGCTGCTGCCCAGGGGTATCCGGGTCAACGCCATCAGCCCAGGGTCGATCGACACGGGGAAGCTGGAAAAGGAAGCACCGGAGAAGGCCGCTGCACTCAAGGCCGAATTCGAGGCCAGCAGCCCGATGCATCGGTGGGGCCATCCTGACGAATTCGCCCCTGCGGTGGCGTTTCTCGCGTTCGATGCGACGTTTGTGGCCGGCATCGAGCTCGTGGTCGACGGCGGCGAGTCGCAGCTGTGAACCACGTGTCGGGTGCATACGGAGGCAAGCGCGTGGTGATCACCGGCGGCACCAGTGGGATCGGGCTGGCCACCGCAGGACTCCTGGTCGACGGTGGTGCCCGGGTGCTGGTCACAGGTCGGACTCCGGCCTCGCTGGAATCGGCCCGCGCGGCACTGGGTCCCGGGGCCATCGTCGTCGAGAGCGACGCGGTGTCCGGCATCGACGAGCTGGTCGAGCGGGTGCGATCGGAGTTCGGTGCCGTCGATCTGCTGGTGCTCAACGCCGGCGGCACCGGCACGGCATCGGTTGCCGAGACCGATGAGGCGCTGTATGACGGTCTGTTCGACCTCAACACCAAGGCGCCGTTCTTCACGCTGCAGAAATTCCTGCCGATGCTGGGCGTGGGCAGCGCCGTGGTGCTGACGACGTCGGTCAGCAACACCAAGGGGATCGCCACGACCGGCGTCTATGCGGCGACCAAGGCCGCGCTGCGATCGATGACGCGGACCTTCGCCCGTGAACTCCTCGAGCGAGGCGTCCGCGTCAACGCGGTCTCCCCCGGTCCCATCGACACCGGGATCCTCGAACGCACCATGCCGGCACAGGCCGCGCGCGACTTCCTCGAACAGATCAGGGACGACAACCCGATGCGCAGATTCGGCGAGCCTGTCGAGGTGGCGCGGGCCATCCTGTATCTCGGCTTCGACGCTACCTACACCACAGGTACCGAACTCCTGGTCGACGGTGGTGCGTCAGATCTGTGAGCGGCCCTGCGCGGCTGTGCCCCAGCTCACCCGAAGCCACCACACAGCCGGTGCCGTGAGTGAAACCCAGTGCCCAGCAGTGTCTTTCAGAGATAAAATCACCGGTTACACGCAGGAAACGCGAACTTAACTTCGGCGGTGCCGAAGTTCCTTGCAGCTCATTGAAACGCTCTGCCAGGGTTGCCCACCGAGTGACACGTCGAATCGGCGCCCGTCCGGTGGAGCCGATGCTGCAAGGGAGTTCGCAAGTGCTGTGGAGAGTCCTACGCCTGGCCGTGGTGGCCTGTTTCGCGATGGTGGTGGCCGCGTGCGGTGGCGCCTCCGATGCAGGTCAGCCTGCTGCCGATGAGCTGAGGGTGGCGATCAACCCCGGATTCGTGCCGTTCGAGCAGATCGAGAACGGCGAGCTGGTGGGCTTCGATGTCGACCTGGCCAACGCGCTGGCCGCCAAGCTGGGCAAGACCGCGGTGTTCGATCAGATGCCCTTCACCAGCCTGCTGGCCTCGGTGTCGTCCGGGCGCGCCGACATCGCCATCTCGGGCATTCTCGACACCCCCGAGCGGCGCAAGGAAGTGGCCTTCTCCCAGGCCTACGTCAACGATTCCTTCGTGTTGACGGTGAACCAGGACAACCAGTCCATCACCGATCTGGAGGATCTGGCCGGAGCGAAGATCGCCGTACAGGTCGGCACCGTGCCGGAGGAGTTCGTCCGCGAGAAGGTGCCCACCGCCGAGTTCGTCACCGTGCAGGACACCCCCTCGGCGTTCCAGCTGGTGGCCCAGGGCCGGGCCGATGCCGTGGTGACCGACGCCCCGGTGGCCGGCTACTACGTCGACAAGGTCGGTGGCCTGCGCCTGCTGCCCACCCCGTTGAACACCGCCCAGCCCATCGCCGCGGTGCTGCCGCTGGGCAGCCCGATGGTGGAGCAGGTCAACACCGCCCTCGACGAGCTGGACGCCGACGGCACCCTGGCGACGTTGCGGGAGAAGTGGTTCGGCGAGTCGACCCCGCAGAGCGGCTCGTAGATGGACGCCGTGCTCGACAACCTGCCCTACCTGGCGCAGGGGTTCGTTGTCACCCTCGGTTGTGCGGCCGGGGCGCTGGTCCTGGCCCTGGCACTGGGCGCGGTGCTGGGCACCCTGGACTACTCCACACACACAGCGGTGGTGCGGTGGGCCATCCGCGCGTTTGTCGGGCTCTTCCGCAACACGCCGTTCCTGGTCCAGCTCTACATCTGGTACTTCGGGCTGCCCTACCTGGGCATCGAGCTCTCTCCGCTGGTGGCCGGGCTGGCGGGCCTGGGTCTCTACGGCGCCAGCTACGTCACCGAGATCGTCCGCGGCGCCATGACGGGCGTCGGGCGCGAGCAGGAGGAGGCCGGCCTGTCGGCGGGCCTGACCCGATGGGACGTCACCACCCGGATCGTCTGGCCGCAGGCATTCACCGGCATGATCCCGGCGCTGACCAACGAGATGGTGGCCTTGATCAAGAACACCTCCCTGCTGGGCTTCATCACCGTCACCGAGTTGACGCTGCGTACGCAGCAGGCGATCAGCTCCACCTTCGCGTCCCTGCCGCTGTACCTGACCGCCGGCGCGATGTACCTGGTGGTCAACGTCGCCCTGACCGCCCTGGCGCGGCGGCTGGAGAAGAGGCTGGCCCGCACCGGGCGCGGCAGCGCCCTGCAGGGCGCCACACGACAGGAGGTGGGCGCCGGTGCCTGACACGACACCGGTCCTCGACGTGCGGGGACTGACCATGACCATCGACGGCGCCACCCTGCTGTCGGACATCAGCTTTCAGCTCGACCGCGGCGACTCACTCAGCGTGGTCGGGCCGTCCGGCTCCGGCAAGAGCACCCTGCTGCGCTGCCTGAACCAGCTGGAGGGCAGCTGGACCGGAGAGGTGCTGCTGGCCGGCGCCCCCACCCGGTCGGTGACGCCGAATCAGCTGCGCAGCCGCATCGGCCTGGTCTCTCAGAAGTTCGCCCTGTTCGGGCATCTGGACGTGCTGGCCAACGTGACCCTGCCGCTGCGCCGGGTGCGCGGCCTGGCCAAGCCCGAGGCCGACGAACTCGCCGACCGCTGGTTGGAGCGGGTCGGGCTCGCGGGGTTCCGGCGCCGGCGTCCACACCAACTCTCCGGCGGTCAGCAGCAGCGGGTCGCGATCGCGCGGGCCGCCGCCCTGGAACCGGATGTGCTGCTCCTCGACGAGGTCACCAGCGCGCTGGACCCCGAACTGGTCGACGAGGTGGAGAACGTCATCCTCGATCTCGGCAGGTCCGGCACCACGTTGATCGTGGTCACCCACGACATTCCGTTCGCCGCGAAGGTGGGCGCCTCGATGATGATGCTGGAAGCCGGGGCCGTCATCGAGCACGGCACCCCGGCCGCCGTGCTCGGCAGCGCCCAGCCGCGGTCCCGGCGGTTCTTCACCCGTCACCTGCGGGGCCTGTCCCTCGACATCGAGGCGATCCCGCAGTGACGGCCGCAGGAGTGCTCCCCCGTTTCGGCGCTGCCGCCCCCCGGGGAGCGAGCATCATGGCAGGTATGCCCGAGACAGGTGGCGGCCGCGCCGAGAGCTCCGGCGTGCGGTCGCTGCGCCGGGGTCTGGAAGTGCTGCAGGCCATCGCCGACGCCGGCGGCGAGGCCAGCCTGCGCGACGTGGCCCGGCAGCTGCAGCTGGCTGAGTCGACCACCCACGGCCTTCTGCAGACGCTGGTCCTCAGCGGCCATGTGGTGCGCACCGACGAACGGCGCTACGGCCTGGGCCATGCGCTGATCCGCCTCGGCGAAGCCACCAACCGCAAGCTGGGCGCGCAGACCACCGGGGCGCTACAGGAACTCGCGACCCTGACCGGTGAGAACGTCGACCTCGCGGTACTGGAGGGCGCCGACGCCGTGTACATCGCCCAGGCCACCATGCCGGGATCACCCCGGTCGGCGCGGGAGGCCGAACGCCGGCTGCCCGCTCGCAGCACCGCGGCCGGCCGCGCCCTGCTGAGCCAGCTGCCCCCGGCCCAGCTCACCGAGTTCATCGAGCGGCATGTGGTTCCCGGCGGCGCTTCCCCGGCCCAGCTGGCCCGCGATCTCGCCGTGGTCCGCGGACGCGGCTTCGCCACCGAGATCAACGAGGTCGAAGCCGGCGTGTCCTGTGTGGCCGTGCCGGTCACCGGCGCCCTGCCCATGGCACTGACCGTGACCGGGCCGTCGGACCGGCTGACCAGTGAACGGATGCCGGCCCTGACCCCACACCTGCGCCGGGTCGCGACCGAGATCGGCTCCGGCCTGCGGCGCTCGCTGTAGCGCCGTTTCACCGAATACCTCTGCGACGACCACACTTCCACGGAGACCACACTTGTCCACACCCGCACCACACCTTCCCGACCTCGCTGCCCGCCTGCTCGGTGGCACCGTCATGGCCGCCAGCGACGAAGCGTTCGGCGAGAAGGAGAACCTGCTGAACCCCGAACCGGTGAACTTCGTCCCGGGGTCCTTCGGCCCGCGCGGCGAGATCGTCGACGGCTGGGAGACCCGCCGGCGCCGCACCGAGGGTGACGACTGGGCGCTGATCCGCCTGGGCACACCGGGACTCATTCGTTCGATCGACGTCGACACCACGTCGTTCACCGGCAACCACCCCGTGGGCTGCCGCGTCGAAGCCTGCGGTGTGGAAGGCTATCCCGGCCCGGGTGATCTCCTGGACGCGGACTGGCAACGGATTGTCGACGACTCACCGCTGGCGTCGGACCAGTCGAATGTTTTTGCCGTGCACAATGACACCCGATTCACCCACGTCCGGCTCACCGTCTGGCCGGACGGCGGCGTCGGGCGGCTGCGCATCCACGGCGAGCCGGTCACCGATCCACGCGACCTCGACCTCGGCACCGTGGACCTGGCCTCGCCACACTACGGCGCAGCCATCACCGACAGCAGCGACGGGTTCTACAGTCCCGCACGATCACTCAACCGGCCCGACATGGCGCGCACCATGGGCGACGGCTGGGAGACCCGCCGCAACCGCGACCGCGGGCCGGACTGGGTGCTGTTCCAGCTGGCCACCCGGGCCCGCGTGCACGCACTGGTGATCGACACGGCCTACTTCCGCTACAACGCGTCGGCGGCGGTGATCGTGGAATCGTCTGACCACCATCAGGATTCGGAGTGGGTAGAACTGCTGGCACGCACGGATCTGCAGCCCGACACCCGGCACGTCTTCCGCTTCACCGACGCAGGCGCAGAGCTGCCGGTGGCCACCCATCTGCGGCTGCACGCGCTGCCCGACGGCGGCCTGTCCCGCGTGCGCGTAGTGGGCAGCGCCACCCGCGACGGGCGGTGGCAGGTGGCGCACCGCTGGTGGAACACCCTTCCCGAGTCCCAGGCGGTGGCGGTGCTGCGCGCCGCGGGGGTCGAGGTTGCCGCGGCGGCCCACCTCGCGGCGGCCCGGCCGGTGCTCGACCCGGCCGACCTCGACGGCGACCCGGCTGCGGGCGAAGTGCTGCACCGCATCCTGACCGGATCTGCTGACGCGACGGAGCACCGCTGATGCGCCTGGATTCCTGGACCGAGACACTGCGGCTGACCCAACCGCTGCGCATCTCGCGCTCGCTGACCACCGAGGTCGACAATGTGTTCGTCTCGATCACCGCGGAGGGCCACACCGGCTTCGGCGAGGCCGCCCCCGGTCCGTGGCGCGGTGAAACCATCGACGACATCCGGGATTATCTCGACGGCGCCGCACTGCTGCTGGGCACGGATCCTTTCGCCGCCCGCGCCGTGCTGGCGCGTCTGGACGCCCAGTTGCCCATGGTGCGGGCAGCCAGGTCGGCCGTCGACATGGCACTGGTGGACCTGGTGGGCAAGATCGTCGGCCAACCGCTGTACCGACTTCTCGGACTCGATGCCCAGCAGACGCGGGAGCTGTGCTTCACCGTCAGCCTGGACAACGATGTGGACACCATGGTCGCCGCGGCGGTGGACGCCGCCGCGAAGTACCGGGTTCTGAAGATCAAACTCGGCAGCCCGCGCGACGCCGACATCGTGCGTGAGATCGCTTCGGCCGTCGACGTTCCGCTGCGGGTGGACGCCAACGGCGGCTGGACCGCCGAGCACACCGTGCACCTGGTCGAGGAGGTCTTGGCCCCCTGCGGGGTGACGCTGCTGGAGCAACCGGTGGCCGCCGACGACCTCGCCGGGCTGGCGCAGGTGCACGCGTACTCCCCGATACCGGTGATCGCCGACGAGTCGATCACCGACCTGGCCTCACTGCGGCCGCTGATCGACCGCTGCGCCGGAATCGACATCAAGCTCACCAAGTGCGGTGGCATCATCGAGGCGTTGGATCTGATCGGCGGCGCGCGCGCCGTCGGGATGACGATCATGATGGGCTGCGAGGTCGAGACCTCGCTGGCCGTCACGGCCGCCGCCAGCCTGACACCCCTGGCCGACTATGCCGACCTGGACCTGCATCTGTGGCTGGACAACGATCCGTTCGACGGCGTGCTCCTGGAACACGGCCGCTTCGTGCTGCCGGCCCGACCCGGCCTGGGTTGCCGGGTCACCAGTCGTCAGCCCTGATCGTGCGGCAACTCCCGGAACGGCCGGTCGTGGAACGGATCCGGCTCACGGGGTAGGCCCAGCACCTTCTCGCCGATGATGTTGCGCTGGATCTGGTCGGTGCCACCGCCGATCGAGGTGAAGTAGGCGTTCAGGGCGCGGAAGGTGGTCGCATCGCCCAGGGGGTTCTCCGGGCCTTCGAGCATGCTCTCGGGGCCGGCCAGGTCGAAGTAGACCCGGGCCGACTGGTGCAGGATCCGGGACATGGCGATCTTGCTCAGCGAGAGCACCGACAGGCGTTCGGCCTGACTGCCGGCGGCCTTGGAGCGGGCCAGGTTCCAGCGGTTGACGGCCTCGAATGCCTCGATGCGGGCGATGTCCTGGCGCAGTGCCGGGTCGTCGAACCGGCCGAGGTGGACGGCGAGCTCACGCAGGCTCATGCGGCGGATGTCACCGGGGTCGGCGACCTTGGTGCGCTCGGTGCGGGCTGAGCCGCCCATGATCGCGCGTTCGAGCCCCAGCGCCAGTTGCAGCACCCCCCACCCGGCGTCGACGTCACCGATGCGCAGGGTGTCGCTGACCCGGGCGTCGTCGAGGAACACCTCGTTGAACTCGGACTCGCCGGTGATCTGGTGAATGGGCCGCACGGTGACGCCGGGTTGCTTCATCGGCAGTAGGAAGAAGGTCAGCCCGCGGTGTTTGGGGACGTCGATATCGGTGCGCGCCACCAACATCCCGTAGTCCGCCTTCTGCGCGAACGATGTCCACACCTTCTGACCGTTGACGATCCAGTCGTCACCGTCACGTTCGGCACGGGTGCGCAGTCCGGCCAGATCGGAGCCGGCGCCCGGCTCGCTGTAGAGCAGGCAGCCGCGCAGCCGATGCCGCAGAAATCCCCCCAGCACTTGTGATTTGAGCTCATCGGAGCCGGCGGCGTACACGGTGGCGGCCCAGAGGTTCATCCGGTCCTGGCCCGAGCCGGGGGCACCCACCCTGCGGAACTCGGCTGCCACGGCGCGGGATCGGGCGGAGCTGAGGCCGCGGCCGAACCACTGCGTATCCCAGCTCGGCGCGGCCCAGCCCGCGTCCACCACGAGGTCGAACCACGCCGATCTGTCCAGGTCGGGATCCCAGTGCTGGTCCAGCCAGGCGCGTGCCTCGCCGACGGCGGCATCGATGTCCTCGGGCACGGGCGTCTCCTGTCGCGTCACGGCTGCACCAGCCGCAGGTAGGTCTCACGATGTTCGTGCGGGCTGCCCAGCAGCTGAGCGTCGGTGCGGGCACGGCGCAGATACAGATGGGCCGGGTGCTCCCAGGTGAAGCCGATGCCGCCGTGCACCTGGATCGCCGTCGCCGCCACAGTGAGGTATGCCTCGGCGTTGTAGGCCTGGGCCAGAGCCAGATCCGCCGCGGCGCCCGGACTGCCCTCATCGAAGGCCGCCGCGACGTGCCGGGCCGCCGAGATCGCCGATTCCGCCTCGAGCAGCATGTCGGCGCACAGGTGTTTGACCGCCTGGAAGCTGCCGATGGCGCGGCCGAATTGAAACCGGGTGCGGGCGTGGTCGACGGCCGCCTGCATGGCACGTCTGGTGCCGCCCGCCTGCTCGCTCAGCAGAGCCACCGCCACCAGAGACAGGGCTTGCTCCAACGCCGCGGTGACACGACCCGGTGCACCGACCAAGCGAGAGGGTGTGTCACCGAAATCGATTCGGCTCTGCCGACGGGTCTGGTCGACGGTGCGCAGCGGCTGCACCGTCATCCCGGCGGCGTCGCGATCGACCGCGAAGAGGCCCGGTCCGTCGGGGGTGGCGGCATAGACGTAGATCACCTCGGCGCTGCCCGCGTCGAGCACGTAGGTCTTCTCCCCCGTCACGGTCCACGCCCCGGACGGGGCGGGCGCGGCCGTGGTCGTCGCGCAGGCCGGGGGCACCCCGGTTCCCGGCTCGGCGTAGGCGACGGTGGCCACCAGGTGCCCGGACGCGATGCGCGGCAGCACGGCCTGCTGCTCGGACACCTCGGCACACAGCCGCAGGACGTGCGGGGTCAGCACCGCGGTGGCCAGGAACGGCCCACCCATCAGGGCGGCCCCCATCTCCTCCATCACCGCGCCCATCGCGAGGTGCCCGGCGTCGGCTCCGCCGAACTCCTCGGCGATCAGCAGGCCGTGCAGCCCGGTGCGCGCAGCGTGGGACCACAGGTCGCGATCGAAGCCGTCTTCGGTGGCCATGGCCGCCCGGACGTGGGCCTGGGTGCAGTGCTTGCCCAATAGGTCAGCGGTCACGGCGCGCAGCGCCGCCACCTCATCGTCCACCGCAGCCACCATCACCGTCTCCTTCACCCGCCGGGCACTCCGCCGCCGAGATTAACAGACGACTACCGTCCGATAATCAGAGGCGGGCACCGACACCAGCCAGGGCGGCCTGCACCAGGGCGGTCCGGAACTGCGGCAACCGTGACCGCATCCGTGGCCGCAATTCCCTTGGCGTGGTGACGATGTGGTTCTGGATGCCACCGATCACCAGGTCGATCATCAGGGTCGCCGCCGCGGAATCCGGCACGTCGCCGCGCCGCACCGCACGGCGCCCGATCCGTCGGCCGGCTTGCACCAGCACCCGGTAGTAATCGTCGGACGCCTCCCGCACCTCGGCGTGGTGCAGCCGATCCACCAGAACCTGGTGCAGCATGTTGCCGTAGGGACCGGTCAGGTGGGCGATGTAGAGATCGGCCATGGCCTCGAGATCAGCCCGGGTGTCCCCGGTGTCGATGTCCTCGAAGTACAGCGATCGAGCCGTCAGGACCTGCGCCAGCAGAGCCACCCGATTCGGCCACCGCCGGTAGATCGCGTCCTTGCCGACACCGCACTGCCGGGCCACCGCGTCGATCCGGAAGCCGCTCCACCCCGCCTTGGAGTACAGCTCCGCCGCGGCGTCATACACCCGGTCTTCGATCTCCGGGTCCCGGGGCCGGCCCCGGCGGGCGCCTGTCGATGTCGCTGCCATCCCGGCATGGTGGCACACCCGTGTCGTACCTTGAGGTCGATGCGGATCGCAGTGGTGGAAGACGACGACGGCGTGGGCGACGCCCTGGTCGACGCGCTCGCCGAGGTCGGCCACGCGCCGGTGCGCATGCGCCGAGGCGCCGACCTGCTACTCGGCCACCGCGACGTCGACCTCGCGCTGCTGGACCTGGGCCTGCCCGACGCCGACGGACTGACCGTCCTGCGGCAGCTGCGCGCGGTGAGCCAGATCCCGGTGGTGGTGTTGACCGCACGCGACGACGAACGATCGGTGGTCCGGGCGCTGCGCGGCGGGGCCGACGATTACGTGGTGAAACCGGCCCGCCTGGGCGAACTCCGCGCCCGGTTGGAGGTCGCCGCGCGCCGGCACGCCGTGGGCGCCGAACCGCCCGCCGAGACCGTCGTCGCCGGCGACATCGTGATCGATCTCGGTGCGCACCGGCTCGAGGTGGGCGGCCGGGAGGTGACGCTGACCCCCAAGGAGTTCGAGCTCCTGGCCTACCTGGTGACCCGTCGCGGCGAGGCGGTCAGCCGGCAGCAGCTGATGGACGCGATCTGGGGTGACGCCTACGTGGCGATCTCGCGCAGCCTCGATGTCCACATGACCGCGCTGCGCGCCAAACTCGGCCGCACCGGCGTGATCACCACCATCCGCGGCTACGGGTACCGCTGGGGCGTCTGACATGTGGCGCCGCGTGCTGCTCGTGCTGCTGGCGTACTCCACCATCGTGGTGGTGGGCCTGGCGGTTCCGCTGGCTCTGACGGTGAGCCAGGAGCGGCTGCAGCGGTTCGGGGAGAGCCGGTTCGCGGCCGCGGCCTACTTCGCCGGTCTGGCCGCGCGCGACGCTGATCAGGGCGGCGCCAACCTGCAGGAGGCACTGACGCGCTACCACTGGCTCTACGGCGAGCCGGTGCTGGTGGTGGATCGCACCGGGCGTCCGCTGGCCTCGGCCGGCATGGCTCCCGGCTCCGACGACGTCGACCTCGCCGTTGCGCAGGCGCTGCGCAACCAGCGCAGCGCCCTGCCCGCCTCCCTGAGCCCGTGGTCGCACCCCGATGCGCTGATCGCGGTCCCGGTGGGCGCCGGCACGCAGGTGGACGGCGCGGTGGTGCTGCGGGCATCCACCGCGGCGGCAGCGGCCGACGTCGGGCGGGCGTGGGCGGTGATCGCCGCGGGTGCGGGCGGGTTGCTGCTGCTGGCCACGGTGATCGCGGTGGTGCTCTCGCGGTGGACGGTGCGACCGGTGACCGCGCTCTCGGAACGGGTGCACGCACTCGGCGACCAGGTACTCGAGCCCGCCCCGGCCGCGCACCCGGGCCCACCGGCGCAGTCCGCCGGCTACGCGGGCCCACCGGAGGTGCGTCAGCTCGCCCGCGTCTTCGACACGATGGCCGCCGATGTGGAGGCGGCGGCGGCCGCACAGCGGCGGATGGTCGCGGACTCGGCCCACGCACTCCGTAACCCGTTGGCGGCGTTGCGGATCCGACTGGACACCCTGGGCCTGGCGCTGTCGGGGAAATCCGCCGAGACGCACCACAAGGCGATGCAGGAGGTCGACAGGCTCAGCGGCGTGGTCGCCGACCTGCTGACCCTCGCTTCCGCCGAATCCGCGCCCACCGCCGACCAGGCCCCACCCCGCTGTGACGTCGTGACCGTGATGGCCGAACGCCACGATTCCTGGTCCGACGCCGTGGCGGCGGCCGCCATGACGATGACCGTGACCACCCTGCACACAGCGCCGGCCGCCATCGACGCGGACGACCTGGGCACCATCGTCGACGTGCTGCTCAGCAATGCCACCGCCTACGCCGGAGCCGGAACCGAGATCGAACTCGGCTGCAGCGCAGACGGTTCGCGTGTGCACATCTGGGTCGCCGACACCGGGCGCGGGGTGGCCCCGACCGAACTGGAACACCTCGCGGACCGGTTCTACCGGGCCTCGGGCACCAGCGGCCCCGGCACCGGGCTGGGGCTGGCCATCGCCCGCGCGCTCACCGAGCGGGCCGGCGGCCGCCTCACCATCACCGCCGGCCGTCCCCGCGGACTACGGGTCGAGGCGGCGCTACCGCGTTCGTCCTAAGGGACTGTAAGGAACACCGGCACCGGCTTCCGGTCGGCCTGTGACTGCGTTCACAGTGGACGGCAGCAGTCGTAGTCAGCAGAGGAGCTGTTATGAGTAACCCGGCCACCACCGCGGCAGGTCCGGAGACCCCGACGTCGTCAGCGGCGGCCACCCGCCGCGCCATTCTCAACACGTTGCGCGGCTCGTCCGGCAACCTCGTGGAGTGGTACGACGTCTACGTCTACACCGTGTTCGCAACGTATTTCGAGAACCAGTTCTTCGACTCCGCCGAGAAGAACTCCACGATCTACGTGTATGCGATCTTCGCCGTCACCTTCCTGATGCGCCCTGTGGGGTCGTGGTTCTTCGGCCGGTTCGCCGACCGCCGCGGCAGGCGCGCCGCGCTGACCTTCAGTGTGTCGTTGATGGCGGCGTGTTCGCTGGTCATCGCCTTGACACCAGGTCGGGAGAGCATCGGGGTGTGGGCCGCGGTGATCCTGGTCCTGTGCCGGTTGGTACAGGGGTTCGCCACCGGCGGCGAGTACGGCGCCTCGGCCACGTACATGTCCGAGGCCGCGACCCGGGAGCGGCGCGGGTTCTTCTCCTCCTTCCAGTACGTCACCCTGGTCGGCGGCCACGTCCTCGCCCAGCTGACCCTGCTGGTGATGCAGACCTTCCTGGACCGCGAGCAGATCGAGGAATTCGGTTGGCGCATCGCCTTTCTCATCGGCGGCGTGGCCGCGGTGGTGGTCTTCTGGCTGCGCCGCGCCATGGACGAATCGCTGACCGAGGAACAACTCGAGGCGGTGCGGCGTGGTGACGACCAGACATCGGGGTCGCTACGCACCCTGTTTGTCGAGCACTGGCGGGCGCTGCTGACCTGCTTCACCGTGACCATCGGTGGCACCATCGCGTTCTACACCTACAGCGTCAACGCCCCTGCCATCGTCAAGACCGCCTACGAGGACCAGGGCATGACCGCCACCTGGATCAATCTGATCGGCCTGACGTTCCTGATGGTCATCCAGCCGATCGGCGGCCTGATCAGCGACAAGGTGGGCCGCAAGCCGGTGCTGATCTTCTTCGGCGTCAGCGCGGTGTTCTACACCTACGTGCTGATCACGTTCCTGCCGCAGACCACTTCCGTGGCAGCCTCGCTGACGCTGGTGTGCGTCGGCTACGTCATCCTGACCGGCTACACCTCGATCAACGCCATCGTCAAAGCCGAACTGTTCCCGGTCCGGGTGCGCGCACTCGGCGTGGGACTGGGCTACGCGCTGGCCAACTCCGCCTTCGGCGGCACCGCGCCGCTGATCTACCAGGCCGCCAAGGGCGGTGGCCACGTCCCGTGGTTCATCGCCTACGTGACCGTGGTGATCTTCATCTCGCTGATGGTCTACATCTTCGTGCTGCGCAACAAGTCCGAGACCGCGCTGGACCGAGAACAGGGCCGCGCTTTCGTCTGACCGCCTAGATTACGAATGTGTTCGACCGACGGACGGCCCTGCGCGGCGCGGGAATCCTGGGTGCGGCCCTGGCGCTTCCGGCCTGCCAGGGCCGTCCGGACGTCGAACTGCGCCTGGCGGCGGGCGAATCGGGTGGCTTCTTCTGGGAGTTCTCCGGCCTGCTGGCCGCCGCCGCGCAGCGGGCCGGCACGGACCGCATCACCCCGGTGCAGTCCAGCGGGTCGGCCGACAACCTCGAAGCCCTGCACGCCGGCCGCGCCGAACTGGCGTTGAGCCTGATCGACACCGTGTACGAGAGTCCGTACCGCTCGGAGGTGACGGCCATCGGCTGCGTCTACGAGAACTACTTCCAGGTGGCGGTGCGCACCGACTCCGCAGTCGCCGCACTGGCCGATCTGCGGGGCCGCAGCGTCAGCACCGGAGCCTCGGGATCCGGTGCCGCGGCGCTGTCGCAGCGGGTCCTGGCCGCGGCCGGACTGTCGGAGCCCGGGGCGGTACAGGCGGTCGCGCTGTCCATGCAGGACGCCGCCGGTGGGCTGGCCGATGGCACGATCGACGCCGCGATGTGGGCGGGCGGGCTGCCCACCCCCGCCTTCGGCGCCGCCGGGACCGCCATCCGGCTGCTGGACCTCAGCGACGTGGTGGGGGTCTTGCGGCAGCGGTTCGGCACGGCCTACGAGGCGGTGCCGGTGCCCGCGGGGGTCTACGGCGACCACGGGGCCGTGACCACCGTGGGCGTGGCCAATGTGCTGCTCGCCCGCCGCGATGTGCCCGACGGGGCAGCCGCGGGTGTGGTGGATCTGCTGATCGACGATTCGACCCAGCTGGTTCCCGCGCAGGCAGTGGGCAGCCAGTTCCTGGACGTGCAGTCGCTGATCCTCACCGGTGACATCGCCCTGCACCCCGGCGCCGTCGAGGAATACCGCCGCCGGCACGGCTGAGCGCCCTGACGTTCCTGGGGGCCGGCTGTGCCCCACCGGGGAGTCACCGCACAGACCGCTGTGGAAGGCAGACACCCGCGGCCCGGCCTCGTTACGGTGAGCACCGACACCGACGAAGGAAGCCGATGCTCGACTACAAGAACCTGCTCTGCTCGGGGTTGGCGGTGCTGTCCGTCAGCGCCGCGCTGCTCGGTGGCAGTGCTGCCGTGGCCGGCGCGTCCAAGATCTCGGCCGACCCGTCCACCGTGAGCACCGGCTCCGGGGTGGGCACCCAGGTACGCACCTCGGCGGTCCAGGGTGACGTCCGCGCCAGTGGCACCCAGGGCGACGTACGCGGTGGTATCAAGGCCGTGCCGGGCACCAAGGCGCATGCCATGCCCACACCCAACTCGTGCGACCCGGCCTACGAATACACCTGCGACGACTGAGGTTTCACTGCGGGTTGTCCTTCAGGTACTGCTGCACGGGGATGGGGGCGTCGGCACGGTAGCCGACCGGCAGCAACACATCGCCTGCGGTGCTGTTGTAGTACACATCCCAGCGGTGGTAGGTCCGCAGGGCCGCCGGATCCGCAGCCATGACGGCGGCGTAGTCGGTGATGGCCCGCACGTACCGGGTGGAGTTGTTGTACCGGTACAGCGCCGCGTCCCGGTCGGTGGCGAAACCGTGTGCCGCCAGGAAGCGTCCCGCGGCCATGATGGCGTCGCGGGGTGAGCGGATGTCGCCGCCCTGGCCGTACTGGGCGAACGTCGAGGGCAGGAACTGCATGGGCCCCTGTGCTCCTGCGCTGCTGACACCGCGGATGCGTCCGAAAGCGGTCTCGACGAGATTGATGGCAGCCAGATAGTTCCAGCCCACCCCGGTGGCAGCTTGGGCCGCCCGGTAACAACTCATCAGCAGTTCGAGCGTGGGCGGCTCGATGATGTGCCACGCCGGCAGGGTCGGCTTGCCGCCGCCCATCGCCGAGAGCTGCCGTCGCGCATCGATGTTGCGGTCGTAGACCTCCCGCAGATCGGGCGGCACCCGGGTACGGGTCACCGGATCCCACTCCGGATGCCGGGACAGCAGGCGGTAGGCCAGCTGCTGGCGTCGCGCCGCCTCCTGCCACTGCGGCGCCGAGGCCTGGTGGTGCAGTGTCCGCTCGTCGGCGACCAGGCCGGCGACCAGCTCCGCTGGGTCGGCCGGTAGGCGCGGCTGCGCCGCGACGGGCGGCATCGGCGGACGCAACTGCGCCGGGGCATCGACCCTCGCAGGCGGGGCCGGGGGCTCCGAACAACCGGCCACGATCAGCACCGCTGCAGCGACTGCGGTGACCAGACGAGCCCGAGCATGCAGAACAACCACGTACAGTAGCCAAATCGTGAATCGCAGCAGAGTCAACCGCCGCCCCCGCCTCCGCTGGTGGCCGACGGTGTGTGCACTGCTCATCGTCGGTGGCACCGCCCCGGCTGCTGCTGCCCCGCCTGCGATGATGTCGGATGCCAGCACGCAGACCCTGCAGGCCATGCTGGCTGCCACCCCCGGCCCCTCCGATGCGGAGACCATCTCGGAGCAGTTCCTCGGAACCCCCTACGGGGCAGACACTCTCATCGGTTCGGCGCAGATTCCCGAGCAGTTGACCGCGGAACTGCAACGGGTGGACTGTTTCACCTACGCCGATTACGTCGAGGCCCTCAAACGGGCCGACACCCCCGAGCAGTTCGTCGACAGCCTGACCGCCGTGCGGTACACGGGCGGGGTGGTCAGCTTCGCCACCCGCAGGCACTTCTTCACCGACTGGTCAGCCACCTCCCCCACGCTGGCTCGCGACGTCACCGCGAGCCTCACCGACGCCGCCGTCGCCACCCCGAAGAACCTCAACCAGACAGATTCCGGTGAGCAGTACCTGCCCGGGCTGCCGGTGGTGGCACGCACCGTGGCGTACGTGCCCAGCGCGGCGGTCGACGACGACGTGGTGAGCAGGTTGCGCGCCGGCGACTATGTGGGTGCCTATGCCGAGGACGGTGGCCTGGACGTCACCCACGTCGGAATCTTCATCAGCACCCCCGCCGGCCCGGTGTTCCGCAACGCCTCGTCCCGGGACGCCGACAACGCCGTGGTGGACACCCCGTTCTTCGACTACGTGCAGTCGGTGCCCGGTCTGGTGGTACTGCGCCCGCTACGGTGACGGCAGGGCTACGGTTCGATACATGGCCGGAGTCGGGCGGCGTGAGTTCCTGCTGCGCGCCGGCCTGCTCGCCGTCGCGGCGCAGACTGCGGCGTGCTCCGGTGACGAACCGCCCGGCGCCGGTGAGCATGTCGTGGTCATCGGTGCCGGATTCGCCGGCCTGGCGGCTGCCCGCACCCTGGCCGACGCCGGGGTGCGGGTCACCGTACTGGAGGCCCGTGATCGCATCGGCGGACGCACCTGGACCGATACGTCGCTGGGGGTACCGATCGACATCGGCGCCTCGTGGATCCATGGCACACAGGACAATCCGCTGACCGAACTGGCCGCCGCGGTGAACGCCGCGACGGTGGCCACCGACTTCGATGACGTCGTGGTCTACGACCGCGACGGCGAGGTGGGTGCGGATGCCCTCGACCGGGTGGCGGCCCAGTGGAGCACCGTGAGCGCGCAGCTGGCGGCCCGCACCGCCGATGCACCGGATTCGGCCTCGGTGGCCGACGCCCTGTCCGGATTGGCCGATCTCACGGATCCGCTGATCGCCTGGACGGTGACGTCGGTGATCACCGGGGAGTACGCCGCGGGCCCGGAACAGTTGTCGCTGCGGTGGTTCGGCAATGAGGGTGGGTTCGACGGGCCCGATGTGCTGTTCCCGCTCGGCTACACACAGCTCTCCTCCCACCTGGCTCGGGGTCTCGACATCCGGACCGACGCCGTGGTGTCCAGGATCGCCCACGGGTCGCAGGGAGTGACCGTCGAACACACGCACGGCACGGAGACCGCCGAGCGGGTGATTGTCACGGTGCCACTGGGCGTGCTGAAGGCCGAGAGCATCACCTTCGAACCGCCGTTGCCCGCGGACAAGCTGGCGGCCATCACTCGGCTGGGATTCGGCCTGCTGAACAAGGTGGCGCTGCGCTTCGCCCAGCCGTTCTGGCCGCAATCCGTGCCGATGATCGGGCTGGTGGGCACCGACCAGCCGGTCTCGGACCTGGTGAACGGATTGCCGGTCACCGGTGAGCCGGTGCTGATCGGACTGCGCGCCGCGCAGGCGGCGTGGGAACGCGAGGAGCTGCCCGACGAGCAGGCGGTGGCGCAGGTGGTGGCGGCACTAGAGGCGCCGCAACCCACGGGTGCGCTGGTGACCCACTGGGGTACAGACGAATTTTCCTGCGGCTCCTACAGTTTCATCGCCGTCGGATCGAGCCCCGATGACATGGACACCCTGGGCGAGCCCGTCGGTGACCGCCTGCTGTTCGCCGGCGAGGCCACCCACCCGGAGTTCTTCGGCACCGTGCACGGCGCGTACCTCAGCGGGATCCGCGAGGCACGCCGGCTGCTCGACTAGGTGTACTGACCACGGACGTTGGTGACGGCGTGGTGAGGTGACAAGACGAGAGACCTCCGAGTGGAGTGCGAGCTGTCTAGGAACGCTCCCCGATCTCGGAGGTCTTCGTGGTTCACCGTAATGCCCCTTTGTCCGAAACCGGTCGTCTGCGGCTGGCTCGATGCGTTGTCGATGACGGGTGGTCGCGTCGCCGCGCGGCCGATCGCTTCCAGGTGTCGGTGACCACCGTGTGCCGGTGGGTGGATCGCTACCTCGAGCTGGGCGAGGCGGGGATGGCCGACCGCAGCTCACGACCGCATTACAGTCCGAACCGCACGCCGACGCGCATTGAGCGGCGCATCATCGGAGTGCGCGTCACCCGCCGCTGGGGACCGGCCCGGATCGCCTACCTGCTGCGGCTCAACGTCTCCACGGTGCACAACGTGCTGCGCCGCTACCGCATCGCCCGACTGCGGTGGCTCGACCGCGCGACCGGGCGCGTCGTACGGCGGATGGAGTCGGCGGCGTGCGGTGATCTGGTGCACGTCGATGTCAAGAAGCTGGGCAAGATCCCCGCCGGCGGCGGTTGGCGCAAGCTCGGGCGCTCAGCGGGTAAGCGCAACTCCCAGGCGGACAAGACCGGAGCGACCAACAAGTCCCATCAGCCGGTGCGGGGATATCACTTCATCCACACCGCGATCGACGCCCATTCGCGGTTGGCGTACTCCGAGATGCTGCCCGACGAACGCAAGGACACCGCCGCCGAGTTCTGGCAACGAGCCAACGGCTGGTTCGTCGAACAGGGCATCGTTGTTCGCAAGGTGTTGACCGACAACGGGTCCTGCTACCGGTCGCATGCCTTCCGGGACGCGCTGGGCGACGGCATCGAGCATCGCCGCACGCGGCCGTATCGACCGCAGACCAACGGCAAAGTGGAGCGCTTCCACCGAACCCTCGCCGATGAATGGGCCTACGCCCGGCTCTACACCAGCGACGACCAACGCTGCCAGGAATACCCCCGCTGGCTGCACACCTACAATCACCACCGCGGCCACACAGCACTCGGCGGTCAACCACCAGCCAGCCGTGTACCTAACCTCTCAGGTCAGTACAACTAGGGGTCAGTACTCGTCGTGGCGGCGCATCCACTCGTACGGCGGATCCTGCGGCCAGCCTGCCGGCGAGTCCTCCCACGACTCCTGCCGCCCGTACGCGGTCAGATCCAGCAGGTCGAACACCAACATGAACGGTTCTTCCCCGCGGTCGAAGGTCTGCCAGGTGTGGAACACCCGGTCGCCGTCGCGCAGGAACGCACTGATGGCGTGGCGCTCCTCACCGCCGACCGTGACGCCGAAGTCCTCGTTGAAGGTGGTGCCGCCCGACGACACCCAGGGCAGGTGCAGCCAGCCCATCCGGTCGCGGTAACCGTGCAGAGCCGACACCGGCGCACGGGAGATCAGCACCAGCGCGGTGTCCTTGGCGTGCAGGTGCGACAACGGGCCCAGGTGGTCGGCCATCATGGAGCACCCCGGGCAGCCCTCCTGCCAGTCCGGCGCGAACATGAAGTGCGCGACGATCAACTGCCGTCGGCCACCGAAGAGGTCGGCCAGGGTCGCCGTCCCCGACCCGGTGTCGAATCGGTAGTCGGCGTCGACCTCCACCATGGGCAGACGCCGACGCAGGGCGCTCACCCGGTCCTTGAGCCGCGTGAGCTTCTTCTCCTCGACCAGCAGCTGCGCTCGCGCGGTGGCCCACTCCGCGCGGGTCACGACGGGTGGGCGCGCGGGCTCAGCCGCCATGGCGCCGGTTGGCCAGCTCACCGGTCATGTCGCGCACCGACGCGGGCACCGGGATTTCCTGCGGGCAGTCCGGCGCGCGACGAGGCTCACCGTAGACAGTGGTCAGCGGGACCACCCCGGCCCAGGCGCCCGCCTCGATGTCGGAGTCGGGATCCTCGGGCCAGCCCGCACTGATCTTGCAGGACCAGTTGTCGTCGCCGATCGTCATCTGCAACGCCATGGTGGCAGCCAGTTCCCGGCGGGTGCTGGCCCGCAGTTCGGCCACCCGACCCGGGATGAAGGTGTCCGTCAGGGTCTCCAGGATGTGTTCCTTGTCCTGGGTCGGCACCGGCTCGAACGTGCCGAACAGTGCCGCGCTGCGGTAGTGGAACGAGGATTCGAAGCCACTGCGCGCCACCACCACCCCGTCCAACGCTGTCACCGACACCGCCACCGGAGCGCCGGCGCCGACGGCACGCATCCACGGTGACCCGGTGGAGCCGTGGATGACGAAGCGGTCATCGATGCGGGCGAAGCCGGTGGGAAACGCCACAGGGTGCCCGTCGCGCACCAGCGCGACGGTGGCCAGCGGAGTGGCATCCAGCAGTGCGTACAGGTCCGCGCGCGAGGCGCTCTGCTTCTCGCCGAGACGCGAGATCTGAGTCGTTGGCAGTGACACGACAGTCAGCGTCGCATCTGCGGCACCGCCGCGCCAGATCAGCCCCGCACCCAGACCGCGGCATCGGTGGGCAGCGTATCGGTCACGCCCGGCACCGACGCCAGCACCACCGACACCCCCGGCGGCAGGGGCACGGCTGCGTCGCCGGTGTTGACCCAGCACTGCGCGTCACCACGGGTGAACGCGAGCACGCCGGCGTCGGTGTCCAGCCACGACACCTCGGCGTCGGTTTCCCAGAGTTCGCGGCGCAGTGTTAGCGCATCGCGGTACAGATGCAGGAAGGACGCGGCGTCACCGTCCTGGGCCTGGACCGAGTGTTCACCCCAGTGCGGCGGCTGCGGCAGCCACGGGTCCGCGGTTGCGCCGGCAGGTGAAAAGCCGTAGGGCACAGGACCATTGATCCATGGCAGGGGCACTCGGCAACCGTCCCGGCCGACGTCGGTGAAACCGGATTGCACCCAGGTGGGGTCCTGGCGGGCTTCGGCGGGAAGGTCTTCCACCTCTTCGAGACCCAGCTCCTCACCCTGATAGACGTACGCGGTGCCCGGCAGGGCGAACTGCAGCAGCGCGCAGGCGCGGGCACGGCGCCGGCCCAGATCGTGGTCGGCCACCTCCTCGTCCCAGCGCGAGCGCTCCCACTCGCTCTCACTCAGGCCCGCAGGCTGCGAGCGCGAGTACCGGGTGACCGTGCGGGGCACGTCGTGATTGGACAGCACCCAGGTCGGTGGTGCGCCGACCGACGCCGCGCCCGCCATGGCGTCGTCGATCACGGTCCGCAGCGTGCTGGCCCGCCACGGGGCCCGTAGGAAGTCGAATTGGAACGCGGTGTGCAGTTCGTCCGGACGCAGGTAGCGGGCCAGCCGTTCGTTGCTGGGCACCCATGCCTCGGCAATGAAAACCCGTTCGGGCGCATAACGATTGGCCACCGACCGCCACCCGCGGTAGATCTCGTGCACCCCGTCCTGGTCCCATGCCGGGTGCGTCGCGTTGTGCTGGGCGCCGGCGGTGAGCACACCCCCGTCGGGCAGGCCGGCTTCTTTGACCAGGCCGTGCGCCACGTCGATGCGGAAGCCGTCCACCCCCTTGTCGAACCAGAACGCCAGCACGCCCTCGAACTCCGAACGCACCTCGGGGTGTTCCCAATTCAGGTCCGGTTGCGCGGGCGCGAACAGGTGCAGGTACCACAGATTGTCGGGGTCGCCTTCGACCCGCGACCAGGCCGGCCCGCCGAAGACCGATTGCCAGTCATTGGGCGGCAGTTGCCCACCGGGTCCGCGACCCGGCCGGAACAGATAGCGCTCGCGCGCACCGGGTTCGTCGCGCAGCGCCGCCTGGAACCACCGGTGCCGGTCGGAGGTGTGGTTGGGGACGATGTCCAGAATCACCCGGATGTTGCGCTCGTGGGCGGCGGCGATGAACGCGTCGGCCTGTTCGAGCGTGCCGTAGGACGGTTCGATGTTGCGGAAGTCGGCCACGTCGTAGCCGGCGTCGGCCATCGGCGACGGATACCACGGATTGATCCACACCGCATCGATTCCGAGTTCGGCGAGGTACGGCAGTCGCGCCGTGAGACCCGTGATGTCACCGATCCCGTCCCCGTTGCCGTCGGCAAAGCTGCGGATGTAGACCTGATAGACGACTGCCGTTTTCCACCACGCCGCGTCCGACATCCGGCCTCCTTTGCTGTTTCCGCAGTTGGTCACCCTTCAGCCTGGAAGGTGCCCGATCACGTGTCAAGCGAAACCGAATGCGACACCATGACTTTCACATACGCCCCGGTTGTAATGCGACAGTGGCTGCGCCGCTGTTCGCAACGTTTTCGAGACCAGGGGGGCCTTTCCACCATTTCTTGATGTGTGACACACTGACGCCTATTAAAGTCGCAGATCACACGACCTGTGTCCGCAGTGTGGCGGTGGAGGGCTGATGAAACGTATGCGTCGCGCGGTGGCAACCGCCTCGGCGACCGTCTTGGCGATGGGGCTGCTCTCCGGGTGCGGAGGCGCATCCGGCCCGCCGGTGCTCACGTGGTACGCCATGCCCGACAACGGCGGCGCGGCCACCCGAGCACAGCAGTGTGCCGACGCCTCCGGTGGGGCCTACCAGGTCAGCATCGAGACGCTGCCCGCCAATGCCACCGGGCAGCGCGAACAGCTGGTGCGCCGGCTGGCGGCCGGCGACACGTCGATCGATGTCGTCAGCGTCGACGTGGTGTACACCGCGGAATTCGCCAACGCCGGGTTCCTGCGTCCGTTCACCGCCGACGAGACCGCGCGGCTGACCAACGGGATGTTGCCCGCACCGGTGGAAACCGGTATGTGGAAAGATCAGCTGTTCGCCGCGCCGTTCAAGACCAACGCCCAGTTGCTGTGGTACCGCAAGTCTTTGGCCCAAGCGGCGGGCATCGATCCCACCAGCGAGACGTTCACCTGGGACGAGATGCTCAAAGCTGCTGTGGCACAGGACAAGACAATCGCCAGCCAGGGTGCGCGGTACGAGGGTTACATGGTGTGGGTCAACGCGCTGGTGCTCTCCGGCGGCGGTCAGATCCTCGAGGACGCCGAGGCAGGCCGCAATGCCCGCCCGGCGCTGGCCAGCCCGGCCGGCGAGAAAGCAGCCGAGATCATCGGCAACCTGGGCCGCTCCCCCGCCGCGCCGGCCGACCTGTCCAACGCGCAGGAGGAGCAGGCCCGCGCGACATTCCAGGGCGAGCGCGGCGGCTTCATGCTGAACTGGCCCTACGTCCTTGCCGCGGCGCGCGGCGCTGCCGAGGAGGGCAGCCTCTCCCAGCAGGTGGTCGACGACATCGGCTGGGCGCGGTACCCGCGGGTGTTCCCCGACCAGCCCAGCGCACCGCCACTGGGCGGTGCCAACCTCGGGGTCGGCGCGTACTCCGAGCATCCCGACCAGTCGGTCGCACTGGTGGAGTGCGTGAACGCGCTGGAGAAGGCCACCCAGTACATGCTCGACGAGGGCGAACCGTCACCGTACGCGGCGTCCTACGACGATCCCGAGGTTCGGGAGAACTACCCCAACGCCGACCTCATCCGGGAGTCGATCAGCGAGGGCGGCCCTCGCCCGCTCACCCCCTTCTACGTCGACGTCGCGGGCTCGATCTTCCAGACCTGGCACCCGCCCGCCTCGGTGAACGCCGAAACACCGCAGCGGACAGACGAATTCATGGCAGACGTGCTCAGCGGAAGGCGGCTTCTGTGACCACCGTGGAGAACCCGCCGAAATCTGCCGGCAAGCACGCCGCGCAGACCGCGGCCAGCGATCGGGTCAAGGGTGAGCGCAGGCTGGGCTTCTACCTGACCCTGCCGTCCTACATCGTGATGATCCTGGTCACGGCCTACCCCCTGGGGTACGCGCTGGTGCTGTCGCTGTACAACTACCGGCTCACCGACCCGGCAGGCCGCACGTTCGTCGGACTGCAGAACTACCTGGTGATCCTGACGGATCCGGTGTGGTGGAACGACTTCGTGACCACCGCCCTCATCACGCTGGTCACCGTGGCGGTGGAGCTGGTGCTCGGCTTCTGGTTCGCGTTCGTGATGCTGCGCATCATCCGCGGGCGCGGCCCGCTGCGCACCGCCATCCTCATCCCCTACGGCATCGTCACGGTGGTCTCGGCGTTCATCTGGCGCTACGCCTTTGCCATCGACTCCGGCTTCATCAACCAGTGGCTCAACCTCGGTGCCTTCGACTGGTTCGGCGACCGGTGGTCGGCGATCTTCGTGATCTGCCTCTCCGAGATCTGGAAGACCACCCCGTTCATCTCCCTGCTGCTGCTGGCGGGCCTGGTGCAGGTGCCCGAAGACATGCAGGAAGCCGCCAAGGTGGACGGCGCCACGGCTCGCCAGCGTCTGTTCAAGATCACGCTGCCGAGCATGAAGGCCGCCATCATGGTCGCCCTACTGTTCCGCACCCTGGACGCCTGGCGCATCTTCGACAACCCGTTCGTGATGACCAACGGCGCCAACAACACCGAGACCATCTCGTTCCTGGCCTACCGCCAGAACGTCACCCTGGTGAACCTCGGGATGGGATCGGCGGTGTCGGTCCTGCTGTTCCTGTCGGTGGTGGCCATCGCCTTCGTCTTCGTCAAGGGCTTCAAGACCGACCTGTCTCAGGTGAGGGGCGACTGATGAATTCGAGCACCAAGTGGTGGACGATCGCCGGCATCGTCATCGTCATCTACAGCTTCTTCCCTCTGGCGTGGATGATCAGCCTGGCGTTCAAGCCGCCGTCGGACATCGTGTCCGGCAACCCGCAGTTCCTGCCCACCGCCTGGACACTGGACAACTTCGCCACCATCTTCAGCGATTCGTTGTTCACCCGGGCGTTGCTGAACTCGATCGGCATCGCCGTGATCGCGACGTTGATCTCGGTGGTCATCGCGATGTTCGCCGCCTACGCCATCGCCCGCCTGGAGTTCCGCGGCAAGAAGGTGCTGCTGTCGCTGGCGCTGGGCATCGCGATGTTCCCACAGGCCGCGCTGGTGGGCCCACTGTTCAACATGTGGCGCGGACTCGGCATCTATGACACCTGGCTGGGCCTGATCATCCCGTACATGACGTTCGCGCTGCCGCTGTCGATATGGACCATGTCGGCGTTCTTCCGGCAGATCCCGTGGGAGATGGAACACGCGGCGCAGGTGGACGGGGCCACCCAGTGGCAGGCGTTCCGCAAGGTCATCGTGCCGCTGGCCGCCCCCGGCGTGTTCACCACCGCGATCCTGACGTTCTTCTTCTGCTGGAACGACTTCCTGTTCTCCATCTCGCTGACGTCGACCAACAGCGCCCGAACGGTGCCGGCGGCGCTGGCGTTCTTCCAGGGTGCGTCGTACTTCGAATCGGCGGTGCCCTACATCATGGCCGCCTCAGTGATCGTCACCATTCCCGTGGTGATCCTGGTGCTCATCTTCCAGCGCCGGATCGTCGCGGGTCTGACCTCAGGAGCAGTGAAGGGATAACCATGGCCGAGATCACCATGAGTCACATCGTCAAGCAGTACGGTGACGGCTTCCCCGCCGTCAACGATGTCAGCCTGGACATCGCCGACGGCGAGTTCATGATCCTGGTCGGGCCCTCCGGCTGCGGCAAGTCGACCCTGCTGCGGATGATTGTGGGTCTGGAGGACATCACCTCCGGCGACATGGTCATCGGCGGAAAGCGGGTCAACGACAAGGCACCCCGCGATCGCAACCTCGCGATGGTGTTCCAGAACTACGCGCTGTACCCGCATCTGACGGTCTTCGAGAACATCGCCTTCCCGCTGCGGCTGGCCGGCAAGATGTCCGATGACGAGGTCCGCAAGACCGTCACCGAGGCGGCGAAAACACTGGAGCTGCAGGACCATCTGGACCGCAAACCGGCCAACCTGTCCGGCGGTCAGCGCCAGCGCGTGGCCATGGGCCGGGCCATCGTGCGCCAGGCCGACGCGTTCCTGTTCGACGAACCGCTGTCCAACCTCGATGCCAAGCTGCGTGGCCAGATGCGAATGGAGATCCTGCGTCTGCAGCGCAAGCTGGGGGTCACCACCGTGTACGTGACCCACGACCAGACCGAGGCCATGACCCTGGGAGACCGGGTGGCGGTGCTCAAAAAGGGTGTGCTGCAACAGGTTGCCAGCCCCCGCGAACTCTACGATCAGCCGGTCAACCTGTTCGTCGCCGGGTTCATCGGATCACCGCCGATGAACTTCGTCCCCGCCTCGGTGCGCGGCGACCAGCTCGAGCTCCCGTTCGTCACCATTCCGATGCGCCCGGAGTGGAAGTCGGTCACCGATGACGGCAAGGTCTACATCGCCGGGATCCGGCCCGGCAGCTTCGAGGACGCTTCCCTGATCGATGGGGACAAGGCCGATCGTGGCGTCTCCTTCGACGTCGACATCGACATGACAGAGTGGCTGGGCAACGAGCAGTACGCCTTCGTGCCGTTCGAGGCTCCCGACGAGATCACCAACCATCTTGCGCAGCTCGCCTCCGAGCTGGACAGCGAGCAGCTGCGCACCCAGCTGTGCGTGGAACTCGATCCGCTGAGCCGGGTGCGCTCCGGCGACAAGGCCACACTCTGGCTCGACACCTCCCGGTTGCACCTCTTCGACCCGCAGACCGGTGAGAACCTCACCCGCACAGCAGGTTCGGAGCGACGCGAACCGGTGACCACCGGCTGAACCCGTGCGTGCCCCTGAGCTGCGGCTGCGGGCGCCGACCCCCGATCTCATCGCGCTGCCGTGGGACCGGCCGCTCTCGGAGTGGATGGTGCCCGAGGTACCGCTGCGCGACATCGCCGTGGGTCCCAGCCGGCACCTGGTGAAATTCGTCGACTGCGACGGGCAGCTGTGGGCGCTCAAGGACCTGCCCCCACGGATCGCCGTCCGGGAGTACGACGTGCTGCGCCAACTCGAAGAGATGGAGCTGCCCGCCGTGCGGCCCGCCGGGGTGGTGCTGCAGCCCGAACACGAGACCGCGATCCTGGTGACGCGGTATCTGCAGGGATCGTGGCAGTACCGCCGGCTGTTCATGCGGCTGCCGCCCGATCAGCCGCGGCACCGGGCCCGGCTGCTCGACGCCATGGCCAGCCTGATGGTGGAACTGCACCGCCACGGCGTGTTCTGGGGCGACTGCTCACTGGCCAACACGCTGTTCTCCCGCGACGGCCAGGTGCTGCAGGCGGCTCTGGTGGACGCCGAGACCAGCGCGGTGCACCCCCGCCTGTCCGATGGTCAGCGCCAGATGGACATGGAGATCCTGGTGGAGAACGTGGCCGCCGGCATGGTGGATCTGGCGGCCCGGTTGGACCGTCCCGAGGACCTGAACGATGTGCTGATCGCCGAGGCGTTCGGGGTACGCGAAACTTACGACCGGCTGTGGGAAACCCTGCACACCGAACCGGTTTTCGGCTTCTCCGACCGCTTCGAGGTGGAGGGCACCATCCGCCGGCTCAACGAGCTGGGCTTCGCCGTCGACGAGGTGTCCCTGCAGCCGCTGTCGGCGGATCCGAGCCAGCTTCGGCTCAAGGTCGCCGTGGGTGACCGCCGCTACCACGCCCAGCACCTGCGTGCATTGACCGGTCTGGACGTCGGTGAGGGGCAGGCCCGCATCCTGCTCGGTGATCTCCACGCCTACCAGGCGCAGCTGTGCCGGGAGGCGGGTGAGGACGTCGACGAGTCGACGGCCGCGCGGCTGTGGCTCATGGAGGTCGCCACCCCCACCATGCACCGCGCGCACACCGCAGTGGGCAACGCGGGCACCGACATCCAGGCGTTCTGCGATCTGCTCGAGGTGCGCTGGCTGTTGTCCGAGCAGGCCGGTCACGATGTCGGTACCGAGCGCGCGCTGGCGGCGCTGTCCCGCAACCGCGTGCCCGCCGCCTCGGCCGCCGAGATGGTGGTGGTGGAAGTGCCCACCGAACCGTTCGAGGTGCTCTCCGAACCCGACGACGAGTGATTTCGGCGCGCACGTAACCGCTCAGCGGTTACCAGCGCGCCGAAATCGCTAGAGAACGCGGCGCAGGGCGTCGGGGGTGAGGTCGGCCAGCGACGTGTAGCCGTCGACGGCCATGATCAGGTCGGCCTCGGCCAGGATGGAGCGCATCACGTGTGTGACGCCGTCCGCGCCGGCCAGTGCTGCGCCGTAGGCGTAGGGCCTGCCGACGCCCACCGCCTTGGCTCCCAGGGCCAGGGCCTTGACCACCTCGGCACCCGAGCGCACCCCGGAGTCGAACAACACCGGCACGTCGCCGGCGGCTTCCACCACCGCGGGCAGGCAGTCGATGGCGGGCAGGCCGCCGTTGGCCTGGCGCCCGCCGTGGGTCGAGCAGTAGATCCCGTCCACCCCACCGTCGATGGCACGCCGCGCGTCGTCAGGGTGGCAGATGCCCTTGAGGATCAGGGGCAGTGTGGTCAGCGACCGCAGCCACGGCAGGTCGTCCCAGGTCAGCGGATTGCCGAACACCCCGGCCCAGTACGGCACGATGGATCGCGGGTCGGCGTCGATGGTGGCGCCGTCCACCCCACACTTCTCCCGGAACACCGGGTCACTGGTGTAGTTGGCCAGACAGTGCCCACGCAACTGCGGGAAATTGGCGGTGCTCAGGTCACGCGGCCGCCAGCCCGGCACCCAGGTGTCCAGGGTGACGACGATGCCCGCGTAGCCGGCCGCCTCGGCCCGGCTGACCAGACTGGCCGCGAGTTCCCGGTCGGTGGGACAGTACAACTGGAAGAACCCCGGGGTGTCGCCGAACTCGGCGGCCGCCGCCTCCAGGGGATCGGCCATCAGCGTCGAGGCGAACATCGGGATGCCGGTGCGGGCGGCCGCCTGCGCGGTGGCGATGTCGCCGTGGTTGTCCTGGGTGCAGATTCCGATGACGCCGATGGGCGCCATGAACAACGGTACCGGCCAGGTCCTGCCCCACAACTCCACCGTCAGGTCACGTTCCTTGGCGCCCACCAACATCCGGGGTATCAGACCCCAGCGCTGGAAGGCGGAGACGTTGACGTTCTGGGTACGTTCGTCCCCGGCGCCGCCCACCACGTACGACCACACCGACGGCGGCATCGCCTGCGCGGCCCGCGTTTCCAGCTCGGAGAACGTCATGGGCAGCGACGGCTGCACACCGGTGAGTCCACCGAAGTAGATCTCGTACTGGTAGGCGCCGTAATTCGGCTGTGTCACGCGACTTCCTTCACCACATCGGCAACAGCCCGGAGCTGGCCCAGGTCGGAGCTGGTCGGAATCAGATGGATCTCGTCGGTGCCGATGGCCGCAAAGCCGCGCAGCGTCGCGGCCAGCTCGTCCTCGCTGCCGGCCCATCCGGTGGTGGGGGCCATGGCGTCGACGAACTCGGCGGGGACCCAGTTGATGTAGCGACGTAGGTGGGTGTGCACCTGAGCGCGGGCCGACTCCTGCGGGCCCAGCGCAAACCAGAACGACGTCGCCAGATGGGGTTTCGGTTTGCCCGCCTCGGCCCAGGCCTGCCGCGCGACGTCGAAGAGCTCATTTTGCTTGTCGACATCCAGGTCCAAGGTGGTGCCCGCCATGCCGTCGGCCCAGGCGGCGGCGCTGCGCACCGTCTTGGGACCGACAGTTCCGACCAGCAGCGAGGGTCCGCTGTCGCGCACCGGAGGGCCAACGGGGAGAACGGATTCGGTGAGCTTCTCCCCCGCCCAGACCCGGCGCATGGTGGCCACCCGCTCGGCCATGCCCCGCATGGTCTGGGTGCTGACATCGGCGCCGACCGCCCGGTAGTCCTCGTGCCTGCCGCCCACCCCGAGACCGACCGTGAGCCGGCCCTCGCTGAGCAGGTGGCCGGTGGCCAGCGCCTTGGCCAGCATCACCGGGTCGTGCAACTGCGGCACGATCACCGTCGTCACCAACTGCACCCGGTCGGTCCACGCCGCCAACGCACCCAGCAGCGTGAGGCTGTCGGGGTTGTCGAAGGCGATGCGCTCACCCCAGCACAGCGAGGAGAACGGTCCGTTGTCGACGGCGGCCGCCCAGGACCGGAGAATTGTTGCGTCGAGATCCGGCTCCATCACCGGCATCGTCATGCCCACCTGCACGCCGCGATGCTATCCCGTGAGGTTGTAGACATGGTCGGGAGTGACGATAGACGTCACAGCCGTGGCGATCTGGCCGGCGGAGTGATCGGCGGGCACATCGGAATTGGCGAACACCACCAGCGTGGCGTCCTGCTCGGGCAGATACACCGAGACGGTGGTGTAACCGGGGATATCGCCGTTGTGGCCGATCCAGCCATGGGTGTCGAAGATGGCGAACGCGTAGGTGACCCCAGGGTGTGCGGCGGGCCCGGCCAGCCGCTGGGCGTGGGTCTCCGGCCGCAGCGACCACCCCCGGCCCACGGCGGCCGCCCACACCTTCATATCGGCCAGATCCGAGATGATGGCACCGGCCGCATCACCCCAGGACGGGTTCCAGAACGTCGCGTCGACCACGCCCCCGTCATCGGGCAGGCCAAGGTAACCGTGGGTGAACGGCTCCGGCATCGCACCATTGGCGGGCCACGTGGTGTGCCCCAGTCCCAAGGGCGCAAACACGTGCTGGCGCAGGTAATCCGGTAGCGACTGCCCGGTGACCCGGGTGACGACCATGCCCAGCAGCACGGTGTTGGTGTTGGAGTACTCGAATTTCTCGTTCGGAGCGAAGTTGGGCGGGTGCCGGAAGGCGATGTCGACGAGTTCGCGCGGGGTGGTGGCGAAGGCGTCCGGTCCGGTGGGCGCCTCGGCGAAGAACCGGTCTTGGAACGCCTCGTCGTCGGAGTAGTTGAACAGGCCGCTGCGCATCCGCCCCAGCATGTCCAGGGTGATCCGGTCGCCGTTCGGCACGCCGTCGACGTACATCGCGATGGGATCGGTCAGCCGGATGCGGCCCTGGTCGACCAGTTGCAGTACCGCGGTTCCGGTGAAGGTCTTGGTGACGCTGCCGATGCGGCTGTGGTCGGCCGCTGAGAGCGGCGCCCCGGTCGCGGTGTCGGCGACCCCGACGGCGGTGGTGTAGTCGATGCGGCCCGGGATCGACAGACCCACGATGGCCCCCGGGATGCCCATCTCCTGCACCGTGGCGGCGATGGCGGCATCCAGTTGGGCACGCAGATCCGGAGGTTGGGCCACCGCGGGCGCGGCCAGCCAGGCCACCAGCACCACCGACAGCACAGCAGCCGACACCCGGCCACATCGCAGGACAGTCACCCCGCGGAGCCTATCGACTGGCAGCATGGCCTGTATGGCCATCAGCGCGAACTCGATCGCCCATCTGCGTCTGACCGTCACCGACATCGAACGGTCACGACACTTCTACGAATCGGTGTTCGGGTGGCCGGTGCTGCTGGAGATCCCCGCAGGAGCCGACGAGACCACCCGGGCCCGATATGACTTCCTGTTCGGCGGTGTCATCTACGACATGGGCCACGGTCTGCTCGGGCTGCGCCCGGTGGGCCGTGACGCGTTCGACGAAGACCGAACCGGGCTGGACCACCTGGCGTTCACCGTCGACGGGGTGACCGACATTCGTGCTGCTGCAGCACATCTGGACGAACTCTGCATTGCCCACGAGCCGATCAAGGACATCGGCCCCGCCTACATCCTGGAATTCCGCGATCCGGACAACATCGCACTGGAGCTGTCCGCGCCCAAATAGCTACTCGATGGGGTCCTTGCCCGCCTTCACCGGGGCGGACGCCGGCGGCAGCAGCAGGTTACCGCGCAGGCTGCCGCGCGCGGTACGCACCGCCACCAGCAGCCAGGTCGCGAGCAGCCCGGCGAAGGCCACCACCGCCGCCACCCGGAACAGCGGCAGACCGGTGTGGGCGGCCAGCTGGGTGGTTCCGGTGACGAATGTGCCGACCGGGAAGGTCAGGCTCCACCACGTCAGCGCGAACGGCATGCCGCGCCGCAGGGTCCGCACGGTCAGGGCGGTGGCCAACCCGATCCACAACACCGCGAAGCCCCACACCGGGACACCGAACAGGATGCCGAAGACAGCCATGCCGCCCGCCACGTCGGCCGGCACGGCCAGCCGCGCCTGGGTGCCGAGCAATCCGGCGGCGGTGATGGATTGGCCCAGCGGGCCCAGCACGATCCACAGTGTCGGCACCCGGGCGGTGCCTGAGGTGCCGTAGTACGCCAGCCGGCTCCAGATCAGCGTGATGATGATCATCGACGCCACCAGCGACAGCCCGAACATGGCATAACAGCCGTAGAGCATGGTGGCCCGGCCGGTCTCCGAAGCGATGTGCGGGATCAGCAGCGCCCCGGTGGCCGCCGACACCATGGGCGGCACCACCGGCATCAGCCAGCCGCCGAACGCCGCGTCGGGCTCCACGGTGTGCTGGGTGAACATCAGGTACGGGATGGTGAGCGCGGTGAACAGGCCGCCGACGGTGCCCACGCTCCACAGCACCCAGTGCAGGTCGACGGCCGCGCGGGCCCCGATCAGGTCCTGGCCCACCAGGATCGCGCCGGAACCCACCGTCATCAGGGCCATCGGCGCCGCACCGTAGAAGTGCGCCATCTGGGGGTTGCGCCCGTGCCCACGGGCCACCGTGGGGTGCCGCAGCCAGTGGCCGCCCACCAGAATTCCGAGCACCACCAGCAACAGAGCGGCAGTCACCCAGACGACCTCGGAGAACGCCCGCAGTCCCGTCACCTGCCACGGCAGCATCGCACCCGCGTTGGCCACGATGCCGGTGCCCATCACCGAGGCGAACCAGTTGGGCCCGAGGTTGCCGAGCACCTCCCGGCGGCGACGGGGGCGGGCCGGGGTGTCGGGGTCTGGCGCGGTCATCGGTGCAGGACGCTACCGCCCGCGGCCCCGCTCTCACAGCGCCAGGATCGCCGGCACGCTCAGCAGGGCGACGTAGTAACCCATGAACAGCACCCCGGCGTGGATGGCGAAGAACCGCACCAGCAACCCGCCCACCACGCCGACGGTCAGCGTCACCGCCAGACCCAACAGCCCGCCTTCCCAGACGCTGACCACGACCACCAGACCGGCGAAGGCCGAGATGATGGCCTCGTGGCTGACGTGCCGGACCACCAGCGTGGCGGCGCGGTGGGCGAAGTTCATGGCGAACGGGTAGGCGATCACTGCGGCCACCGCCACGGCGAGCAGCCCGTACAGCAGGAATTCGGTGGTGCTCAGCGCGGTCGACAGGTTGTCGATCTGCCCGGTCTCACTGTCGGTGGTGAACACCGGGGGTGCGTTGAACAGCGGGGCGGCCGGCCCGGCCGCGACCGGGCTCAGCGGCAGACCGAAGGCGATCAGCGGGATCAACGCCTCGGCGATGTAGGTCGATTCGGTGGTGCCGTTGCGGGCGGCGATCACCGATGTCAGCCGGTGGTACCCCTGCTTGACGCGTGCGGCCACCAGCTCCCCCATCAACACCGTCATCGCGACCGGGCTGAACACGAAGGTGGCGCTCGATACCGTGGCTGTCGCGGCCACCTGTGCGGTCTGCCGACGATCCAGGATCCGGAACGGATTCGGGAAGTACCCCGACCAGCCCTTGACCTCGGGGGCCAGCCATACCGTCGCGGGTTCGTCGCGGGCCATCTCCCGGCGTCCCGCCGGCCCCAGCACCAGGAACAGCGCCGCGATCAGCGGACCCACGGCGATGCCCAGGAAGTAGCTGATGTTCAGTGCCACATCGAAGGTGGCGGTCAGCGCCCGCAACCCGAGGATCAGCAGGACAAACGGCACCAGCGCGGCCACGCCGGCCCATTTCCCGGGAGTGGTGTAGGCGATGCCGATCGCGGCGACCAGGAACAGCCACGGCGCGACGGCCTGCACGGTGTCGGAGAACGGGGCCAGCAGCGCCGCGAACAGCACTGCGGCGGGAACCGCGATGAACGCCGCGATGACGCCACCCGAGATCGCCTTGCGCAGCGCGATGTGCGGCACCCCGAGGCCCCGCAACAACCGCGCCTCGCGCAGCAGCGGCACCGCCATGGTGTCGCCCGGTATCCCCAGCAGCGTGGTGGGCACCGCGTGGGTCATGTGTTTGGCGACCGCACCGGCCAGGAAGAAGGTGAACACCCCGGCCGGCGGCGTGCCGAGCAGGATGACCAGCAGGGTCAGCGGGGCCAGTGTTGCGGTTTCATCGGTACCCGAGACCAGCCCGATCAGGGAGAAGACGACGGCGCCGATCAGGCCCAGCAGGATCGCGACCAGGACGTCGTTGGTGACCACGGCACTCATCGCGGCTGCTCCTCGGATGCCCGCTCCGCCTCACGGAACCGGTCGTAGAGATCGAGGTCCTTCAGTTCGCGCACCGTCGCCTCCGGCAGATCCTCGACGGAGCCCAGACCGCCGCGCTCCGCGCTCAGTGCGGCGATCACCTCGCCCACCGAGTCACCCTCGGCGGCCTCCACCACGATGCGGCGCTTGGGCGGGAACAGCTTGCCGCTGATCACCCCCGCCACCACACAGGCCCCGATCCCCACCAGCAGCGAATAAGCCTCGGCGAGCGACGTTTCGGTGACCACCCGGGACAGGTAGGCGTGCGCGGCCAGGTAGGCACCCAGGCTGACGACGACGCCGATGATCACCGACAGCCCGAGGTGCCGGGCGGTGACGGTGTCCCCCCACACCTCGAGATAGCGCGGCTGTGTCGGTTCAGTGCGGTCATCACGCATCGGTGGTCGTCCTCCTGCTGTTGTTGATCGCCGTCGCGGTGGCCGACGCCGGCGGATGGCCCAGTTGCCCGCCCATCCACATCGACGTGTCCACCAACACGTCCAGGTCGATGCCGGTGTTGATGCCGAGTCCGTGCAGCATCCACACCAGATCCTCGGTGGCCAGGTTGCCGGTGGCCCCGCGCGCATACGGACATCTGCCCAGTCCGCCTGCGGAGCTGTCGATCTCGGTGATGCCGTGCTGCAGCGCGGCCAATACATTGGCCAGCGCCTGGCCGTAGGTGTCGTGGAAATGCACCGCGAGCTGCTCGGCGCGAGCGCCGACATCGAGCACGGCGGCGAGTACCCCGGCCACGTGACCGGGGGTGGCCACCCCGATGGTGTCACCCAGAGAGATTGTGGTGGCACCCATCTCGATCAGCTGCCCGGTCACCCGCGCGACGTCGGCCACCGCAACCGGCCCTTCCCAGGGATCACCGAAGCACATGGACACATACCCCCGTACCGGCAGGCCGGCCGATCGGGCCTCCGCCACCACGGGCGCCGCTGCGGCCAGCGCGCCCTCGACGGTGCTGTTGAGGTTGCGGCGGGCGAACGTCTGCGTCGCCGAGACGAACACCGCGATCTCGGTGGCACCGGCGGCCAACGCCCGGTCGTAGCCGCGGCGGTTCGGGGTGAGGACCACGGTGCGCAGGTTCGGCGCGGTGAGCGTGCCGTCGGAGCGCAGCTGCTCCATCAGCTCCTCGGCGTCGGCCAGCTGCGGAACCCAGCGCGGCGAAACGAAGCTGGTGACTTCGAGCGAGGTGACTCCCGCGCCGACAAGACGGCGGCAGAATTCTGCTTTCACCCCGACAGGAACCACGCCGGCCTCGGCCTGCAGCCCGTCGCGCGGCCCGACTTCGTGCACGCGCACCCGGTCCGGGAGCCCCGCGGCGCGGTGCGGGTGGGGAAACCGGGGGCTCACCGGCTCTTCCGCAGTTCGGCGAGCACCTGCTCGGCATGCTCGACGCGGATGTTGCCGTCGGCGATCAAACGGGCCACCACCGCGTCCAGTTCGGCGGCGTCGGCCCCGGCGGTGGCCGCAACCGTGCGGGCGTGCAGGCTCATGTGGCCGCGCTGGATGCCTTCGGCCGCCAGCGCGCGGCACGCTCCGAGGTTCTGCGCCAGCCCGACGGCGACGATGACCTCGGCGAGTTCGGTTGCGCTGGTGACGTTCAGGATCTGCACCGCCGCTTTGGCCACGGGGTGGACCTTGGTGGCGCCGCCGACCAGACCGACCGGCATCGGCAGTTCCAGCGTCCCGGACAGGTGCCCCTGCGGGGTGCGTTCGAAATGCGACAGCGCGGTGTAGCGGCCGTCCGGCCCGACTGCGTGCGAGTGGGCGCCGGCTTCCACAGCCCGGGTGTCGTTGCCGGTGGCCAGCACCACCGCGGTGATGCCGTTCATGATGCCCTTGTTGTGGGTGGCCGCGCGGTAGGGGTCGGCTTCGGCGAAGGCCGAGGCGTGCACGATGTTGTCGACCACCTCGGCACCGCCGAGCAGGTCCCGGTCGAATACCGCCCGGGCCCGTACCACCCGGCGGTCGGCCTTGTTGGTCAAGATGCGCAGCAACGAACGGCCGCCGGCGATCTCGGCCAGCCGGGGCGCCACCGCCTCGGCCATGGTGTTGACCGCGTTGGCGCCCATGGCATCACGGACGTCGACGATCAGGTGCACGATCACGTGGACGCCGGTTCGGGTCGCCAGATTGCGGACCTCGAGATCACGCACCCCACCCCCGAATTCGACCAACAGCGGGTCCAGCGCATTGGCGGTGGCGACGATCTCGGGCGCCGATTCCAGGATCCGCAGCCGGGCCGCTTCCGGGTCCGGCACCTCGACCAGCTGGATCTGGGCGGCCATCACCGGTCCGGAGTTGGAGGTGTGGAAGCCGCCGTGCTCGCGGGCCATGCGCGCGGCGTTGCTGGCGGCGGCCACCACCGACGGCTCCTCGGTGGCCATCGGGACCAGCCGGTCGATGCCGTTGACGGTGAAGTTGGTGGCGATGCCCACCGGCAGCGCCAGGACGCCGACGACGTTCTCGACCATGTGGTCGGCCGACTCGATCGACAGCCCGGCGGCCGGATCGAGAGCCGCGAGCATGTCACCGGCCACCCCGGTACGTTCGGCGACGATCTCCCGTCGTCGCGCGACCGTCGCGTCCTTAAAGCCGGGGATCCTGCTGATGGTGCTCACGTACCGCCTCCGCTGGGTTGATCGCATGTCACTGCCCGACGCTAAAGTGCGCCAGCGCACACTGGCCATGTGTGAATCACCCAGCAGAATGCTCAGACGTTGTGGTGATCACCCACCCGCACCGCTGCGCCGCAGCTCGTCGAGCCGTACCGCGGTTGAGATGCGGTAGAGGTGTTCATCGTCGCGCCAGCGGTCGCCGAGCAGTGCGGTGATCCGCTCGAGGCGCGCCAAGATCGTGTTCGAGTGGTAGTTCATGGCGCGGGCGGTCCGGGTCGGGCTGGCCCCGTTGCGCACGAATGCGGCTAGGGTGGCGGTCAGATCGGTGCCGTTGGTGGCGTCGTAGTCCAGCACCGGCCCCAAGGTGACGGCAATGAATCGGTGCACACTGTCCGGATCGTGGCCGAACAGCATCCCGAACAGTTCGTACTCCGCAGTGTCCACCACGGTGTCGGTGACGCCGAGGGCGTCCAGCAGCCGTGCAGTGCGCAGCGCCGCGCCGAACGCCTGGGGCAACTCGTCGATGCCCGCGCACACCGGCGGGCAGATCCCCAGCACGGGCGCACCCAGGTGGTCGGCGAGTCGGTGGCGCAACGTCACCGCGGTCGCGTGCGGATCCCTGTCGCCGCCGAGCACCACCACCAGTCCGGCCACCTCGGCCACCAGCGCGGGGGCCGGCAGCAGGGCCGCCAGGAACCGGGTGGCCGCGGCGCGGCGCTCCTGCTCGACCACCACCGCGACCACCGAACACAGGTCCGCCTCGGCCAATCCGTGCTGGCGCAGCCGGCGGGCCAGATCGCCGCGGCGCTGCGGTGCCGGGCCCACCAGATCGGCCACCAGCTCGGCGCGTGTCCTGCGGTCGGCGTCGTCAACGGCGTTCTGCTGCAACGTCATCAGCGCGCAGACCTGGGCGGCACGCTCCACCGTCCGCTGGTCCACCGGCCCCAGGGCGAGGTCACCGTGGCCGAGCAGCAGGGCACCGTAATACTGCGCGCCCGCGGTGATCACCGCGACAACCTCGACCGGGGATCGGGGGTCGTCGACCGCACAACACAGCCCGGTCTCGCGGCTGGTGGCTATCGCCGCGCGCACCGCAGGCGCCTCACACTGCCGCGGATCGACCGCCGCCGCGCCGGCGGCGGCCACCAGAGTGGCGTCGGCATCGACGATGGCCACCGCGCGCCCCAGCGCCTCGGCCACAGTGGCCGCCACCGAGCCGAAACCCCCGGCGGTGAGCACAGCAGCCACCAGCTTCTGGTGCACGACGTTGGACCGGTCACGGGCGGCCACGTGATCCTGCAGGCGGGCCAGCGCCCGCTGGGTGTTCTCCTCGGAGTCCTTGAGCTGCTTGAGAATTCCTGCGGTCTGCATGACCACCGACGCGTGGTCGGCGAGTGCGGACAGCAACGCGATCTCCTCGGCGCCGAATGCCCGCTCGTGCCGGGTCGCCGCGAACAGGACTCCCAGCACGGTGTCTTCGGCCAGCATGGGAACCCCGAGAATCGAGACGACGCCCTCTGCCGCCACCGCCTCGTCGATCCCGGAGTCGTGCGGGCCCCCGGCGTAGTCGCTGTAGCGCGAGGTCCACTGCGCCGTTCGGGACGCCGCCACCCGCGAGGCCAGGCCCTTGTCCGGCGGCACCCGCAGATTCTGGAACTCCGGGGTCACCGCGCCGACCGATTTGCGCACGCGTAGTTCACGAGTCGAGGTGTCGAAGGCGGACAGATAGGTGATGTCGGTGCCCACCAGTTCGTGGGCCCGCACCACGAGCCGGCTCAGCAGGACGTCGAGGTCGCGGGTCTCGGCCAGATCCCTGGCGCTGGAGAACAGGACGGTCAACTCGTGTTCGCGGCGGCGCAGCCGGGACATCTCACTGTGCACGCGGTTGAGCACGTCGGCCAGGTCCGCCGACCCGTCTGCCCGCAGCGCCGTGATGGCTGCCCCGGCGTTGTTGTCGGGGTCACCGCCGGCGATGCCGGCCAGGATGCGGGTGAGTGCGGCGACGTCGACCCCGGCCTGCACCACGCCCGCGACGGTACTACCCGGGGGTTAACCCCCACGAGACCGTCGGGTAATCGCCGTGTCCTGGAGGCCTGCGGGTCCATAAGTTGGACGCATGGTTGTTGCAGACAGCGTTGCGGTGGCGGGGCCACCGACGACGGAGACGATCCGGCGGCACAGACCGCAACTCGGACTGGTGCCCACGGCATCGATGGTCACCGGGGCGACTCTGGCGACATTCTGGTTCTGGGTGCCGCTGACGATCTTCGTCCTCGGGGTCACTTCCATCCCGTCGGGCATCGGGTTCGCGCTGGCCGCGGTGGTGTTCATCTATCTCATGCGCGGCGTGGACTGGGTGGAACGGGTGCGCAGCGAGGCGGTGTTCGGTTACGACATCGGTGTCCCGGCCCGCCGGATGTCGCCCCACACCGGCTTCCAGCGGTGGCTGCACCAACTGTGGCTCGACGTCAGCACCGCCCGGTTCTGGAAGGGGTGCGCCCATCACTACCTGCGGATGATCTACGACCTGGCCGCGACGGCACTGGCGTTCGCCCTGGTGGCGTTCGCCTTCCTGGGCCCCGCCGCGGCCATCGCCATCGACGGCAGCGACCCCGATACAGGGCTGAAATTCATCCCGCCCGTCCTGGCCTGGATCCTGGCGGTCATCGCGCTGCTGGCGGGTATCGCTGTGTTGGCGCTGGCGCCGGCGCTGGACGCGCGGATCGACCGCTGGCTGCTGGCACCGTCGTCCACCGCGGAACTGCAGTACCGGGTCCACGCTCTGGCGGACGCCCGCCAAGGCGCGGTGTCCTCGGCGCAGACCGAACGCCACCGCATCGAACGCGATCTGCACGACAGCGTGCAGCCGCGGCTGGTGTCACTGGCCATGACGATCGGGCTGGCGCAGACCAAGCTGGACACCGATCTGCCGGCGGCCAAGACCCTGATCGACGAGGCGCATGCCGACGCCAAGCAGGCGCTGTCGGAACTGCGCAACGTGGTCCGCGGCATCGCTCCCACCATCCTGAGCGACCGCGGCCTGGACGCGGCCCTGTCCTCGGTGGTGCACCGTGCCGAAACCTCGGGTGTGCCAACCACATTGAGCGTCCATCTGCCGCGGCGGCTGCCCGACGAAGTGGAGGCTGTCGCCTATTTCGTGGTGGCCGAGGCGCTGACCAACGTGGCCAAGCACGCCCAGGCCAACCAGGCGGTGGTGACCGTGCGCTACGACGAAGCCGGACCCGGCCTGACTTCTCCATCGGGCCAGCTCTACGTCTCGGTGTTCGACGACGGCCACGGGGGCGCCTCCAGCGACACCGACGCCCATCCCGATGCGACGGGCCTGCGTGGCCTCGAGGAGCGGGTGCGGGCCGCCGGTGGCACCTTCACGGTGTCGAGCCCCGTGACCGGGCCGACGATCGTCACCGCGGTGGTGCCATGCGCATCGTGATCGCCGAGGACTCGGCCCTGCTGCGCGCCGGCGTCGAACGCATCCTCAAAGAATCCGGCCACGAGGTGGTGGCCGGGGTGTCGGATGCGACCAACCTGCTGGCGCTGGTCAACGACACCAGACCGGACCTCGCCATCGTCGACGTCCGGATGCCGCCGACGTTCACCGACGAGGGCATCCGGGCGGCGGCGCTGCTGCGCAAACAGAATCCGGAATCCGCGGTGCTGGTGCTGTCGCACTACGTCGAGGAGCGTTATGCGGCAGATCTGATCGCCTCCGACACCCGCGGCTTCGGGTACCTGCTCAAGGACCGGGTGGCGGACGTGCCCGCCTTCCTGGCCGCCGTCGACACGGTGGGCACCGGAGGAACAGTCCTCGACCCCGAGGTGGTGGCGCAGATCCTGGTGCGCTCCCACAAACGCAACGCACTCGAGCAGCTGACACCCCGGGAACGTGACGTCCTGCAGCTGATGGCCGAGGGCAAGACCAACTCGGCGATCGCGGCGGCGCTGTACATCTCGACCGGCTCGGCCGAGAAGCACATCGCCTCGATCTTCGCCAAATTCGACCTCGCCCCCGACGAGACCGAGAACCGCCGGGTACTGGCGGTCCTGCGGTATCTCGAATCCTAGAAAGGTGGACTGCGATGACCAGTCTGGCTCCGCTCCCCTCCCCCACCCCGCCGCCGTCGCTGTCCCCGGCCGGGCGCACCGGACTGCGGGCACTGGTGGTGATCGCCGCATCGCTCATCCTGCTCGCCGGTCTCGGTGCCCTGACCGCCGTTGCCGTGGGGGTCGGCAACACCCGGGTGATCGCCGACAGCCAACCGTTGCCCACCACCATGCGCACCCTCACCGTGGACACCGGCGCCGTGCCGATGTCGGTGGAGATCGAGAGCGACCCCGATGCGCGTGAGCCGCGGGCCGAGTTGCGGTTCGTCAGCACCAGCGACCGGGGTGACCAGTCGCTGGACGTCAGCGCCGGCCCGGACACCCGGATCTCGGTGCGCGGCAGCTCCCCCGACTGGCTGGAGTGGGCGCAGGCCGGGCAGCTGGTGGTGACCGTTCCGCCGCAGCTGGGCCAGCAGCTGACCGTGACCACCGAGCAGCAGCTCGGCGTGCTCAACGTCAAGGCCGACCTGGACCATCTGGTGGCCCGCAGCTCGGGCGGCGCGGTGATCCTGGACGGGTCGGCGCGGGTGATCGATGCCGAGGTGCGCCAGGGCGCGGTGGTCTCCGAGAAGCCGGTGACCGTCCGGGAATCGTTCTCGGTCAACGTGATCGACGGCGACATCGACGTCCTGTTCAGCGAGCGGGCCCCGCGCAACATCGAGGCCACCACCTCCAACGGTGACGTGACGCTCGACCTGCCCGGGGCAGGGCCCTTCCTGGTGACGGCCATATCCGACACCCAGTACGAGAGCACCGATGTGCGGGTGCCGCAGACCAGTGATCCCGCGCAGGCGCAGTCCGTGGTGGTGGCGCGCACCGGACGCGGCAGCATCGTCATCGAGCCGGCCCGCTGAGACCCGGCGGCAGCGCAGACCTGCGGCTGTTTCGTGGATCACACTTTGGGGCAGCCGGGAGAGCAGGTGCCGATTGCCGGTGCCGCACACGGAAGGTGTCGACGGTGAGCACAGACAAGACGGCGAGCAACCAAACCCCGACCGAGGCCAAGCCCGAGATCAGCGAGTCCGCCCGCGAGGCGGCCGCCGAAATGGCATCTGCCTACGAGGACCGGCCCACCGCTGTCCTGCCCGGGTCGCACAACACCGTCACCGGCACCGCAGTCAACGACTGGCTCGACGACGACGGCAACCCGAAGTACGGCAAGGCGGAGTCAGACCGGGAGTGAGCGTCAGGCCGTGGGCCGTCGGTGTCCGCGTTCGGTTTCCTGCGTGGTGTAGTTCGCAGCGAGATCGCTGACATGTCCGGGTAGTTCGCCGTGCGCGACGTCAGCCAACGTCGTCTCTTCCAGCACCGAACGCATGCTGGCCCGCAGCGCCCGCCACACGTCGGTGAGCGCGGCGGTGGGACCGGAGTAGGGCAGATCGCCCAGCCCGATGTCACGGACACTGGCCAGCGGCCCGTCGATGCAGCGCAGCACGTCGGCCAGACTGATGCGGTCGGCGGGGCGGCCCAGCTCGTAGCCGCCGTCACGGCCGCGGTGGCTGCGCACCAGCCGGTCGGTCCGCAGGTCGGACAGGATGTCGACCAGGAACTGCGCGGGAATGCCCTGCGCGGTGGCCAGCTCGTCGGTTTTCACCAGGACGCCGTCGTCGACCGTCGCCAGTTGGACCATGGCCCGCACGGCGTACTCCGCCTTGGCCGACATCCGCATCATGCGACTTCTGTTGCGCCCGGCACCACGATGGCAAACAGATCCGACAGAGCGGCCAGGCTGGCGGACTGCAGGGCGGCGGCGGGCACCGGACCGTCGACACCGGGCAGTTCACGGGTGGCGGTGGCACGGGCCACCACCGTCGGCGCATACCCGAGGTTGAAGGCGCCGCGGGCGGTGGAGTTGACGCACATGTGGGTCATGAAGCCGGCCAACACCAGGTTCGTCGCGTTGACCGCTGTGAGGCGTTCTTCGAGGTCGGTCTGCACAAACGAGTTCGGATACGACTTCACGACCACCGGTTCGTCACCGCGCGGCGCGACCTGCGCGACGATGGCGCCGGACTCGCCGTCGATGTCATACAGCGAGCCCGGGCCGTCGCTGTGCTGGATGTGGATCACCGGAATGCCTGCGGTGCGGGCCCGATCCAGGAGCGTCGCGGCCTCATCCAGCGCGGCCTGGACACCCTCGAGTTCCATCGGTCCGCGGGTGTAGGTGTTCTGGCAGTCGATCAGGATGAGTGCGGAATCGGCAAGTGCCGCGGGTTGAGCGGGCAACCCAGCCAGTGTGCGCAATGTGTCACTCATGCTCGAACCTTTCGCCGGAGACCAGGCCAGCATAGGCGGGCGGGTCCGGGCGTCTGCGCAGCAGTGCGTACGCCGGCCGGTCCACCGTCGCACGCCCTTCGACGGCGGCGATCACGGTGTTGTCGTCGACAGCACGCAGGTAATCGAGCACGGGGACCTGGTCGTAGACCAGAGTCGCCGTCACAACACCCCGGTACTCGATCATGCGTACCCGCCCGATCGGGGCCGACGTCTCCACCTCCGCTCTACGGGCAGAGATGTTCTGGGCACCCTCACGGATCAGCGCGAGCACCCGCAGCAGATCGGCGGCGAACAGGCCATCGCCGTCGTCCGACCGGAACAGCAGCGGATCAACGGTTTCGGCGTCAGTGAATCGAGCTCCCCACCAACCGCTTTCGACCAACAGCCGCCCGCCTGGCGTCTCCGCGTACCCGGGGTCGGCTTCCCAGAGGCCGACGAGCATGTCCACGCCGACGGGACCCAGTGCGCCGAAAGCGGCGGCCAGCTGCTGCTGCGTGGGCGAGCCGGTGTGGCAGAGCTCCTGGATGTTCATGACAGCTTTCCTCTCGTCGAGGGCGTCGATGCGCCCGTCAGAACTCAACGCACCACACTGACCGATTAGTCCTTCGCGGTCAGTCACGTCTCAATATGGCCCTTTCGCCAAGGAATATGACTGACCAAATGACGGTTTTGGTCAGTATGGCTACACACATCGAACGGCAGCAGCTCTCTTCGCAAGGCAGGGTCCTGGTGGTGGGGATGGGCGTCACCGGCACCGCTACCGCAGCACGGCTGCGCGCGGCCGGCTGGACCCCGGTGATCGTCGAACGCGCAGAACAACGGCGTCGAGGCGGCTACTTCGTCGGGCTGTTCCAGTCCGGAATGATCGCGGCAGACCGTCTCGGAATTCTCGCCCATCTCCACGACCGCAATCCCGAGGGCCGCAGCTATCTGGCCAACCGCGCCGGCAGGCGTGGCCGCACTTTCTCCATGAAGGACCTTCCGGGGCAACCGTGGTTGATGCTGCGCGGTGATGCCGAAGAAGCGGCCTTCGCCACCCTTCCCGATGACGTCGAGGTGCGGTACTCGACGGTGCCGACTGCGATCATCCAGGATGACGACGGCGTGGACGTCACGTTGTACAACACGGTGACCGGCCAGACGGTGACAGAACGTTTTGCTCTCGTGGTCGGGGCCGACGGCCTCCGCTCGACGGTGCGAAAACTGGCCTTCGGGCCGCACGAGGATTACCTTCATCGGCTCGGCTACATGGTCGCCGCATTCGAATTCCCCGGTACCCCAGCTGGTCTGGAACCAGGGATGAGCATTCAGCTGGTCGAGCCCGACCGGGCCATGTGGGTGTTCGCGTTCGCCGACCACAACCCGACCATCATGATCTCCTACCGCACCGATGACGTCGACGCCGAGTTCACCCGTCCCGCGCCCGAACGTATCCGTGAGGTGTTCTCCGATCGCCCGCTGGGCGCCACCTTGAGCGACGTGCTCGACGCGCTCGATCACACGAACGACGTCCTGTTCGATTCAGCCGAACAGGTCCGCGCCCGGAGCTGGCACCGCGGGCGTGTCGTCCTTGTCGGCGACGCCGCCTGGTGCGTGACGTTGTACGCCGGCATGGGTGTGTCCGCCGGACTCATCGGCGCCGACCTCTTGGGTGAGGTTCTCGAACGCCACCCCGGCGACGTGGCGACGGCGCTGAGCGAGTGGGAGCATGGCCTGCGGCCCTTCATCGAGGAGTACCAGAAGGTGGGGTTGAAGCAGCGGCCCTTCTTCGTCCCGGACGCGCCGCGCCAGATCCGGATGCGCTGGGTCCTGTCGGCACTGACCCGGTTCGCCGTCGGTCGGCGTCTGCTCAGCAAGCTGCTGGAGCGATCCGTGGAGGTGCGCACCAGCGACATCACCGCCATGGCTCTCCAGGCTCTGCCGACAACCCCCGCCCACCAGGCAAACCCGGCCCGGGTATGAAAGTACCTGTGGCCCCCGAACTCCCCGACCTCCCGGAACTCCGTTCTGCGACAGCGGCTCGGATTCTCGCGGCTGCTGAAGACCTGCTGCAGCGCCGCGGCGGCAAAGCCGTCACGGTGGCCGACGTGGCGCAGAAAGCGCACGTCGGCAAGGGCACGGTGTACCTGTACTGGTCGAGCAAGGCCGACCTGCTGCTCGGACTGATCGGTCGTGATTTCCTGAGTCTGGCCGCGGAATTCACCACCGAGCTGCGGGCCGACCCTGATCTGGCCCGACCGTCGCGACTGTTTCCCAGCCTCATGCGCAGAGCGGCCCACCGCACCTTCGTCAGGGCCATGCTGCGCAATGACGAGGAGCTGCTCGGCGCACTCACCGACGATCCCAGAGCCGCTGCGCTCCTGGACGCGCTGGGGCCTGATGCACTGATGAACACCCTGCTGCCGTCGTGGCGGGAGAATTCTCTGGCCCGCACCGACTGGCCGCCGGCCGATCAGGCGTATGCGCTGATGGCCCTGTACCGGGGGTTTCTCCTGCTCGACAGCGAGTCGCCGGAAACCTCGCCGGACGGTGACCCCTCGGTGGTCCTGGCCCGCGCAGTCACGGCACTGCTGGGACCGGAGCGGCCGTCGCGCGCTCAGATGCGCGCGGTCGCCGCCGACGGTATCGAATTCCTGGACCGGGGAGTCGACGTGGTGCTGCGCATCATCTCGCCGTGACGGCCAGCACCGCATCGGCCAACTCGGGCCGGCACACGATGAGATCCGGCAGTGACAGGTTCTCCTGGTTGTAGACCAGCGGTGAGCCGTCGATGCGCGAGGTGAACAGACCGGCGGCGCGGGCCACGGCCACCGGTGCGGCCGAATCCCACTCGTACTGACCACCGGCATGGACGTAGACGTCGGCGCGGCCCTGCACCACGGCGGACACCTTGGCACCCGCACTACCCATTTCGACCAGGGTTCCGTCGAGTTCGTCGCGGACCGCCAGCGCGATCGCCGGTGGGCGGGTACGTGAGACGATCACCCGCGGCGGGCCTGCGACGGGGGCCGGGGCCGGCACGTCGGGAGTGGCCAGCGTCTCCCCCTGGGCGGGCAGGGCCACGGCTCCGGCCACCAACTCCCCGCTCTGCCACAACGCCACATGCACCGCCCAGTCCTCGCGACCGAGCTCGGAGAACTCCCGGGTGCCGTCAAGCGGGTCGACGATCCACACCCGCTCGGCGCGCAGCCGAGCCGGGTTGTCGGCACCCTCCTCGGAGAGCACCACGTCCTCCGGACGCGCCGCGGCCAGCGCGGCCATCAGGAACTCATGAGAGCGACGGTCCCCCGCGTCCTTGCGGTCCAAGGCATCGGCTCCGGCGAACTCCTCGCGCACCTCGAGCAGCAGCTCGCCGGCCTCGGTGGCCAACCGCGCGGCCAGCGCGTGATCACTCATGGACACCGCTGCCGAGCAGATCGATCACCTGCTGGGCCAGCTCGTCGGGCGTGTGATCGGGTGTCAACCGCAGATCGGGACGCTTGGGCCGCTGATAGGGGCTGTCGATGCCGGTGAAATGCGTGATCTCGCCCGCGCGCGCCTTGGCGTAGAGACCCTTGGGATCACGGCGTTCGCAGTCGGCCAGCGGGGTGTCGCAGAACACCTCGAAGAACTCGAAACCCTGGTCCCCGTGCACCTTCCGAGCCAGCTCCCGGTGCTCTTCGAGCGGGCTGATCGCGGGCACCAACACGGTCAGGCCGGAATCGGCCATCAGCGTGGCGATGTGGGCCAGCCGACGCAGGTTCTCGGCGCGGTCGGCCATCGAGAAGCCGAGGTCGGCATTGAGTCCATGGCGCAGGTTGTCGCCGTCGAGAACATAGGCAGGGCAGCCCTTTTCGAGCAGCTTCTGCTCCACGAGCGCGGCCACCGAGCTCTTTCCCGAGCCGGACAGGCCGGTGAACCAGACCGTGCGCCCCTTCGAGAGCCGGTCGTCGGCGCACACCAGCGACTGGTGCCGCACGGTGTTCGGGGTGGCGGTGCGGGTGGCCACCGGAGTGGTGTCGCGCACCATGCCTGCAGCGACGGTGCTGTTGGTGTCCGGGTCGATCAGGATGAACGAACCGGTGGCCGCGTTACGGGAGTACTCGTCGAGCAGCAGCGGCTGCTGCGTGCGCAGGGTGATGCGGCCGAGTTCGTTGAGCTTCAACGCCGTTGCGCTCTTGTCGCGGTGCAGGGTGTTGACGTCCAGGCGGTAGTCCAGCGCCGCCACCCGCGCCCTGGTGGTCCTGGTGGTGTGCTTGATGACATAGTCGCGGCCCGGCTCCAGCGCGGCGTTGTCCGCCATCCAGCAAACGGTGGCGTCGAAGTCCTGCGTGGCGTGCGGCTGATTCTTGGTGCGGGTGATCATGTCACCGCGAGAGATGTCGATGTCGTCGGCCAGGCTGATCGACACCGCCATGGGCGGGAAGGCCTCCTGCACCGGACCGGTGGGACCGTCGATCACGGTGATGTGACTGGTCTTGCCACCCGGCAGCACCACCACCTCGTCACCCGGGCGCATGACGCCGCTGGCGACGGTACCGGCGTAACTGCGGTGGTCGGCGTGCTCGCGGGTCTGCGGCCGGATCACGTACTGCACCGGGAAGCGCACGTCGGTCAGATTGCGGTCACCGGCGATGTAGACCTCTTCGAGGTGACTCAGCAGCGCCGGGCCCTCGTACCAGGGGGTGTTGGCGCTCTTGGTCACCACGTTGTCGCCCTGCAGGGCCGACATCGGGATGGTGGTGACGTCGTGGACGTCCAGACGTGCTGCGAAGGCGTGGAATTCGTCGCGGATGTCGTCGAACTTCTGCTGGTCCCAGTCGATGAGATCCATCTTGTTGACGGCCAGCACGATGTGCTGGATGCCCAGCAGCGAGGCCAGGAAGGCGTGCCGCCGGGACTGTTCGAGCAGCCCGTGGCGGGCGTCGACCAGCACGATGGCCAGCTGGGCGGTGGAGGTGCCGGTCACCATGTTGCGGGTGTACTGGATGTGCCCCGGGGTGTCGGCGATGATGAATTTGCGCTTGGGCGTGGCGAAGTAGCGGTAGGCCACGTCGATGGTGATGCCCTGTTCGCGCTCGCTGCGCAGCCCGTCGGTGACCAGCGCCAGGTCGGTGTAGTCGTGCCCGCGCTCCTTGGAGGTGCGCTCGACGGCGGCCAGCTGGTCTTCCATCACGGCCTTGGAGTCGAACAGCAACCGGCCGATCAGGGTGGATTTGCCGTCGTCGACGGACCCGGCCGTCGCCAGGCGTAGCAACGTTTGCATCAGAAGTAGCCCTCCCGCTTGCGGTCTTCCATGCCGGCCTCGGAGATCCGGTCGTCGGCGCGGGTGGCGCCGCGTTCGGTCAGTCGCGACACCGCGGTCTCGTCGATCACCTGTTGCACTGTCTGCGCGGTGGATTCGACACACCCGGTGCAGGTGACGTCGCCGACGGTGCGGAACCGCACACTGGTCTCGAAGACCGGCTCGTCCTCGCGGGGCTGCATGAAATCGTGCACCGCCAGCAACATGCCGTCGCGCTGGAACACCGGCCGGGTGTGGGCGTAGTAGATCGACGGCAGGGTGATCTCCTCGGCGCCGATGTAGGCCCAGATGTCGTACTCGGTCCAGTTGGACAGCGGGAAAACCCGGATGTGCTCACCCTTGCGGTGGCGGCCGTTGTAGAGGTTCCACAGCTCGGGGCGCTGGTTTTTCGGGTCCCACTGGCCGAACTCGTCGCGGAAGCTGTAGACCCGCTCCTTGGCGCGGGCCTTCTCCTCGTCGCGGCGGGCGCCACCGAAGGCAGCGTCGAACTTGTTCTCCCGGATGCCGCGCAGCAGCGTCACGGTCTGCAGCGGGTTGCGCGAGGGACCGTTGTCGACCACGCGGCCGGCGGCGATGTCGTCCTCGACGCTGGCCACCACCAGGCGGACGCCGTGCTGGGCCACCAGTGCATCGCGGGTGGCGATCACCTCGTCGAAGTTGTGGCCGGTGTCGACGTGCATCACCGGGAAGGGCAACCGCCCGGGCAGGAACGCCTTGACCGCCAGATGCAGCATCACGATCGAGTCCTTGCCACCGGAGAACAGCAGCACCGGGCGCTCGAATTCGGCCGCGACCTCGCGGATGATGTGGATGGCCTCGGCCTCGAGTGAGCGCAGATGGCTCAGCTCGTACTGGCCCGCAACGGGCTCCTGCGTGAGGGTCATTCTTTTCCTCATAAAGTTGGTAGAACTGACCAGGATTACAACCTTAACCCGAAATAGAACCAAACGACGGTCGTGGTGTCAACGCCTGCCACTAGGCTTGCCCACCATGGCCGACTCGATCTCCGCCAAGAAGACGGCCGACGCGGTCGCCAAGTTCGTCGACGCGCCGATCCACACCCGCGACGAGGTGTTCGCCGACCCCTGCCCCATCCCCGAAGCAGCCGGGGCGGTCGGCTGGTGGTTCCGGGAGATCCCGGGTGACATCGACGTCACCGGCTGCCACACCCGCGACGGCTGGACCCTGCTCTATGTCGGGATCAGCCCCGGACCACCTCCGGCGAACGGCAAGCCTCAGGTCGTCCAGGACATCCGCCGACGCACCCGTTATCACTTCGGCGCCGGCGGTGCGAGTGCGGACGGCTCGCCGCTGCGCCTCTCCCTCGGGATCCTGCTGGGCTACGAACTGCGCCGGGTCGGATCGGGACGTAAACAGACCTTCACCGCGGACGAGGCCACGCTGACGCAGTGGATGGCCGAGAACGCCGCGGTGTCCTGGGTGCTGCACCCCGAGCCCTGGTACCTCGAGGCCAAGCTGCTGGGTGCGCTGGAGCTGCCGCTGAACTTTCAGGGCAACGAGCGCAACGCCTTCGCCCCGGAACTGCGCCGCCGCCGCAAGGCGGCAGCAGTGAAAGCCGGAAAGATGCGTGTGCTCGCCGAGTGGAGTTAGCCGCTCACCTCGGCCAGCCGGCCCGTCGCCACGTCGAAGACGAACCCCCGCAAGGATTCGTGTCTCGTCACAAACGGACTGGCCTCGATGCGCCGCAACGACTGCCGTACATCCTCGTCCAGGTCCTGGAAGGCCTCGGCGGCCCACTCCGGCTTGATGCCGATCTCGTCCTGGATCTGCTGCTTGAAGCCGTCATCGGTAAAAGTGAGCATGCCGCAGTCGGTGTGGTGGATCAGGATGATCTCCCGGGTGCCGAGCAGTCGCTGACTGATCGCCAGAGACCGGATCTCGTCATCGGTGATCACTCCCCCGGCATTTCGGATCACGTGGGCCTCGCCGTCACGCAACCCCAGGATGCGGTAGACGTCGAGCCGGGCGTCCATGCAGGCGACCACGGCGACGTGCCTGCTCGGCGGCAATGGCAGCGGCCCCTCGAAGGTCTCGGCGTAGCGGGCGTTGTTGGCCAGGTACTCGTCGGTGACAGACATCGTCCGACGGTAGCCCTGCCCACCGGAAGCACGAGCAGCTTCGATCGCCCTGATCCGAACACGCCGGACCTCGCCCGCTGCAGGCCAGGGCCACCATCTCTTAACCTGTGCAGATGTCGCCCAGCCCCGTGAGCCGCGCATGACGCGTTTTCTGACGCGCCGCCTGCTCAACTACGCGGTCCTGCTGGTGCTGGCCTCGTTCTTCACCTTCACCCTCGCCTCGCTGTCCTTCGAGCCGCTGGACAGCCTGCTGGAACGCAACCCCCGACCGCCGCAGGCGGTGATCGACGCCAAGGCCGCCGAACTGGGCCTCGACCAGCCGATCCCGCTGCGCTACCTGGATTGGGCCGCGGGCGCCGTGCAGGGCGACTTCGGCACCACCGTCGGCGGGCAGCCGGTGGCCGACGAGCTGTGGCGCCGCATCGGGGTCAGCCTGCGGCTGCTGATCATCGGATCCGTGGTCGGGGCGGTGGTGGGCGTCGTGATCGGCGCCTGGAGCGCGATCCGCCAGTACCGGCTCTCCGACCGGGTGATCACCGTGCTCGCTCTGCTGGTCATCAGCGCGCCGACGTTCGTGATCGCCAACTTGCTGATCCTGGCCGCGCTGCGGGTGAACTCCATCCTGGGGATCCAGCTGTTCGACTACATCGGGGAGACCTCCCCCGACCCGGTGTCCGGGTGGTGGAACCAGTTCCTGGACCGGATCCAGCATCTGGTGCTGCCCACCCTCACGCTGGCCCTCGGCGCCATCGCCGGCTACAGCCGCTACCAGCGCAACGCCATGCTCGACGTGCTGGGCCAGGATTTCATCCGCACCGCCCGCGCAAAGGGCCTGACGCGGCGGCAGGCACTGTTCAAGCACGGGCTGCGCACCGCGCTCATCCCGATGGCGACCCTGTTCGCCTACGGGGTCGGGGCGCTGGTCACCGGCGCGGTGTTCGTCGAACAGATCTACGGGTGGCATGGGATGGGCGAATGGACCATCCAGGGCATCAACACCCAGGACACCAACATCGTCGTGGCGGTGACGCTGTTCTCCGGGGCGGTGGTGCTGTTCTCCGGTCTGCTGTCGGACATCCTCTACGCCCTCCTCGATCCCCGGGTGCGGGCGCAATGACGGCCGACTCAGCAGCCGCGCGTTCCGGTCTGCACACCGAGACCTTCACCTCACGGCGGCAACTGGTGCTGCGCCGCTTCCTGCGCAACCGGCCCGCCGTGGTGTCCGTCGTGCTGCTGGTGCTCATGTTCGTGGGCTGCTACGCCCTGCCCCCGCTGCTGCCGTGGTCCTACACCGATCTGGACTACTACGCGCTGCAGGCACCGCCGAGCCCGCAGCACTGGTTCGGCACCAACGCCCTGGGCCAGGACATTCTGGCGCTGACCTTGCGCGGCATGCAGAAATCGCTGCTGATCGGCGTCTGCGTGGCCCTGATCTCGACCGTGATCGCCGCCGCGGTGGGGGCCATCGCCGGGTACTTCGGCGGCTGGCGCGACCGGGTGCTGATGTGGCTGGTGGACCTGCTGCTGGTGGTGCCCAGCTTCCTGCTGATCGCGATCCTGACCCCGCGGATCCGCGACGGCGGCGGCAGTCTGATCCTGCTGATCGTGCTGCTCGGCGGGTTCAGCTGGATGATCAGCTCGCGGATCGTGCGCGGTTTGACGATGAGCCTGCGTGAGCGCGAATTCATCAGGGCCGCACGCTACATGGGGGTGCCCAACCGGCGGATCATCACACGCCACATCCTGCCGAATGTGGCGTCGATCCTGATCATCGACACCGCCCTGAACGTCGGCGTTGCGATCCTCGCCGAAACCGGGCTCAGCTTCCTGGGATTCGGCGTGCAGCCGCCCGACGTCTCACTGGGCACCCTGATCGCCGACGGCACCAAATCGGTACTCACCTTCCCCTGGGTGTTCCTGTTCCCCGCCGGCATCCTGGTGCTGATCGTGCTGTGCGCCAACCTGATCGGAGACGGTCTGCGCGACGCGGTGGACCCGGGCGCCGGTGGTCTCAGAAAGCGCAAGAAGTGAGCGCCCTGCTGCAGGTCACCGACCTGACCGTGACGTTCCCCACCGAGAGCGCCGCGGTCAATGCGGTGCGCGGGCTCAGCCTGCGCGTCGACCCCGGCGAGGTGGTGGCCGTGGTCGGCGAATCCGGGTCGGGCAAATCGGCCACCGCCATGGCCGTCATCGGCCTGCTGCCCGAATACGCCGAAATCAGCGGATCGGTGCGGCTGCAGGACACCGAACTGCTGGGCTTGAACGACACCGCGATGTCGCGGATCCGCGGCGCGTCCGTCGGCACCGTGTTCCAGGACCCGATGTCCGCCCTGACCCCGGTGTACACGGTGGGTGATCAGATCGCCGAGGCCATCACCGTGCACCAGCCGCAGATCGGCAAGCGGGCGGCCCGCGCCCGCGCCGTCGAGCTGCTCGACCTGGTGGGCATCAATCAGCCGCAGCGCCGCGCCCGGGCCTTCCCGCACGAATTGTCCGGTGGTGAACGGCAACGGGTCGTCATCGCCATCGCCATTGCCAACGACCCGGATCTGCTGATCTGCGACGAGCCGACCACCGCGCTGGACGTCACCGTCCAGGCCCAGATCCTCGAGGTGCTCCAGACCGCCCGCGACGTCACCGGGGCCGGGGTGCTGATCATCACCCACGACCTCGGCGTGGTCTCGGAGTTCGCCGACCGGTCGGTGGTGATGTACGCCGGCCGCGCCGTGGAGACCTCCCCGGTGTCCGCGCTGTACCGTGACCGCCGCATGCCGTACACCATCGGCCTGCTGGGCTCGGTACCGCACCTGGACGCCCCCCAGGGCACCCGCCTGGTGCCGATCCCGGGTGCACCGCCGTCTCTGGCCGAGTTGGAGCCGGGCTGCCCGTTCGCACCGCGATGCCCGCTGGCGATGGACGAGTGCCGCGCCGAAGAGCCCGCGCTGATCCCCGTCGGCGTCGACCACCGTGCCGCCTGCATCCGCCTCGATGAGACCGAGAACCGCAGCGCCGCAGACTTGTTCGGGGTCACCACCACCCCGCCGGCAGCGCCGCCCACCGACGCAGACGTGGTGGTGGAGGTGGCCAACCTGTCGCGGACCTTCACCCTGACCAAGGGCGTGGTGTTCCGCCGCGCCATCGGTGAGGTGCAGGCCGTCGACGACATCAGCTTCACCCTGGACGCCGGTCAGACCCTGGGCATCGTCGGCGAGTCCGGCTCCGGAAAATCGACCACTTTGCACGAGATGCTGGAACTGACTGCGCCGCAATCAGGTTCGATCCACGTGCTGGGCCAAGACGTGGCCACCCTGAACACGGCCCGGCGCCGGGCCCTGCGCCGCGAACTGCAGGTGGTCTTCCAGGATCCCACGGCCTCACTGGACCCCCGACTGCCGGTGTTCGAGGTGCTGGCAGAACCACTGCAGGCCAACGGGTTCGACACAGCCGCCACCGGCTCCCGGGTGGCCGAGCTGCTGGAGCTGGTCGGCATGCGCCGCGACGACGCGTCCCGCTACCCCGGCGAGTTCTCCGGCGGGCAGAAGCAGCGCATCGGGATCGCCCGGGCGCTGGCCCTGCAGCCGAAGATCCTGGTGCTCGACGAGCCGGTGTCGGCGCTGGACGTGTCGATTCAGGCCGGCATCTTGAACCTGCTGCTGGACCTGCAGCAACAGTTCGGGTTGTCGTATCTGTTCGTCTCCCACGACCTGTCGGTGGTCAAGCACCTGGCCCACCGGGTGGCGGTGATGTACCGGGGCGCCATCGTCGAGCAGGGCGACGCCGACGCGGTGTTCGCCGACCCACAACACGAATACACGCAGAAGCTGTTGGCAGCCGTGCCGCAGGTGTCCAGATAGCATCGGTGCGCATGACGCTTCGACGCTGCGCCGCCGCGCTGTTCGCGGCCACCCTGCTGGTGGCCGGATGTTCCAGCGAGCCCCAGCAGCCGCCGTCGGCCGGCGGCAACGCCGAAGTGGGCACCACCGCCGACATCAACCCCCAGGACGTGGCGAACCTGCAGCAGGGCGGCAACCTGCGGCTGGCGCTGGCGGCGATGCCGAACAACTTCAACACCCTGCACATCGACAACGAGGCGACCGGCGCGGCGATGATGCGTTGGACCATGCCGCGGGCCCACCGGATCGGGCCGGACGGATCCTTCACCGTCAACACCGACTACTTCACCAGCATCGAACTCACCAGCGAGGACCCGCAGGTGGTGACCTACACCATCAACCCCGAGGCCACCTGGACCGACGGCACCCCCATCACCTGGGAGGACATCGCCTCCCAGATCAACGCCACCAACGGCAAGAACCCGGAGTTCGCCATCGCCAGCGCCGCCGGCAGCGAACGGGTGGGCTCGGTGACCCGCGGTGTCGACGACCGACAGGCGATAGTGACCTTCGCGTCGCATTACACCGAGTGGCAGGGCTTCTTCTCCGGCAACGACATGCTGTTGCCCAAGTCGATGACCGCGAACCCGGAGGTCTTCAACCGCGGCCAGATCGACCGGCCGGGCCCCTCGGCGGGACCGTTCATGGTGGAGTCGGTGGACCGCACCGCCCAGCGGATCACCCTGGTGCGCAACCCCAACTGGTGGGGCGAGGCTCCGGTGCTGGACCGCGTCACCTACCTGGTGCTCGACGATGCCGCCCGCATCCCGGCACTGCAGAACAACACCATCGACGCCACGGCCGTCGGAAGCCTCGATGAACTGACCACCGCCCGCAACACCCCCGGCATCGCGATCCGGCGCACGCCGGCACTGCAGTGGTACCACCTGACCTTCAACGGCGCTCCCGGTTCCATCCTGGAGGACAAGGATCTGCGGCTGGCGATCATGAAAGGTGTTGACCGCCAGGCCATCGCGAACGTGAGCCAGCGCGGCCTGGTGGACAACCCGGTGCCGCTGAACAATCACCTGTTCGTGGCGGGCCAGCAGGGCTACCAGGACAACAGTGCGGTGGTGGCCTACGACCCCGAGAAGGCCAAGCAGGAGCTCGACGCGCTGGGCTGGACCATGAACGGCCAGTTCCGCGAGAAGGACGGCCAGCAGCTGGTGATCCGCAACGTGTTCTACGACGCGTTGTCCACCCGCCAGATCGCCCAGGTGGCGCAGAACAGCCTGGCCCAGATCGGCGTGAAGATGGACCTGGTGGGCGCCCCGGGCGGCAGCTTGTTCACCGACTACGTGACCGTCGGCAACTTCGACGTCACCCAGTTCTCCTGGGTGGCAGACGCGTCCAATCTCTGCTGCCTGACCCAGATCTACACCACCGGCGCCGACAGCAACTTCGGCAAGATCAGCACCCCCGAGATCGACGCGAAGGCGAGCGAGGTGCTCGACGAGCTGGACCCGGCACGCGCCAACGAACTGGCCAACGAATTCGACCAGCTGGTCTGGGCGGAAGGCTTCAGCCTGCCGCTGTTCCAGTCCGCCGGCAACACCGCGGTGCGGGCCAACCTGGCCAACTTCGGTCCGGCGGGCCTCGGCGACCTCGACTACACCAAGATCGGTTTCATGAAGGAGGCTCCGCCGGCCGGCGGACCGACGGGATGACGCCCTCCACGGCGGTGGCCGCGGCGAGCGCACCCACCAGCACCCGCAACTCCACATTGGCCGGCAGCGCGTCCAGCTCCTCACCACGCGCCGGCAGCTCCGGGATCCGGCCGTCCACAGCGGCTTTCGCGATCTCCAAGGCGGCCCGTTCGCGGGTGTCCAGCACGCTGTGCGCCGTGGTCGGCATACGCACCAACGCCGCCTGCGGGATCAGCGCGGCGATCTGTTCGGCCAGCGCGGGCGGGGTGGTCAGGTCGCGACTGCCGGAGATCACCGCGGTGGGCCAGCTGAAGCCGGGCATGCTGGCTTCCAGATCGTAGGGCTCGGACTCGAACAACGGTGTGGGGCCAGGCATCTCGTCGGCCATCTGAGCCAGCGCCGGTGACGGGTCCAGCGGCAGGCCGTCGGGCTCCCCGGCGAAGTCCAGCTCGCGGAAGGCGATGCGGCCCACCAGATCCACCTCGTTGCGGTAGGGCACCTTGCGCAGAATGAACCGGTTGGCCTCGTCGAGCACCCGCCAGAGCAGGGTGCGGCCCTGCAGCAGCAGGTCCAGCTGCCGGTTGAGCAGTGGGGCGCCACCGTAGCCGTAGAGCATGCTGATGAGCTCACTGGCATCCGAGGTCAGGGTGCCCTCGTCGACCAGTCGGCGCACCTTGGGCGCCAGTTCGGCGGTGTCGGGCTCACTGCCGTGCAGCAGCAGGTCGCGGATGGCCCGGCGAATCGCCTCGATGTCGCGGGCCGAGAGCACGGGGGAATCGAGGACCATCGCCTCGATGCGGTCCGGGTGCGAGACGCCGAGGCCGGCGGCCAGGTAACTGCCGTAGGACGTCCCGTAGACCACCGCCTTCTCCACTCCGGCGTCGTCGAGCACCGCGGCGATGTCCTCGACCACCTGGCGCACGGTGATGGCCTCCGGCGGCAGATCGGCGCCCTCGTCGTCGTGACGGGACAGCCCGATGCCCCGGTGCTCGACCATGATGACGTCGAGTCCGCGGTCCGCGGCACGGCGCCGCAGGCCCTTGTAGAGCTGTACCGACGCCATACCCGGCCCACCGGGGATGATCAGCAGCGGGTGCGCCGACGGTTCACCGGAGCGGACGTAGTACAGGTCGAACTGCGCTGCCGAGCCCGGGGTGACCGGCCTGCGGATGGACCGCACCCCGGGCATGGCGGCCAGCTTGGAGTGCGCCCGCAGGCGCTTGGCATTCAGCGTCATCGACGCCAATTGTGCCCGCGGTACCTGGGCCGTCAGCCGGCGCGCCGCGGCGCCCCGGCCAGGTGATCGGTGTGCACCTGCTCCAGGAAGTCGGCGATGGCGACCACGGCGGTGCCGGTGCGGCGGCCGTCGAGCATGTCGAAGCCGTGCCCGGCACCCGGAAGTTCCAGGTAGGAGACGCCTGCGCGGGAGACCGCACTCAGCCGGTGGACGAAATCACGGGCCTGCTGCACTGGGATGATGCCGTCGCGGCTGCCGTGCACGACCAGGAACGGCGGGGCGTCGGTGTGCACCCGCTCGATGGGCGAAGCCTGCGTGAACACCTCAGGCCGTTCGTCGAGGCGCGCCCGCACCACGATCTGCTCCAGGAACTGGACCAGATCCTCGCGTTCGCGGGTGGAACGGTCCACCCAGTCGTAGCGCCCGTAGATCCCCACGACGGCGTCCACCGAGGTGTCGGCGCCAGGGGCGAGTTCGGCGCCGAACTCGGGGGCGCCCGGGGTCAGACCGGCCAGCGCGGCGAGGTGCCCGCCCGCCGAGCAGCCCGCGACGGTCACGAATGCGGGATCGCCGCCGAATTCCGCAGCGTGGGCACGTGCCCACGCGATGGCGGCCTTGGCGTCCTGGACGTGTCGGGGCCAGCGATGCTGCGGAGCCACCCGATAGTCGACCGACAGGCAGACCCAGCCCCGCTGGGCCAGGTGCGACATCAGGGCGTAGCCCTGCAGGACGCGGCCGCCGTGCACCCAGCCGCCGCCGGGCAGGAAGACCATCACCGGCGCCGGCCCCGTGAGATCCTTGCGCCGCCAGACGTCCAGCAGCTGGCCGCGGGCCGGGCCGTAGGGCACGTCGGCGCGGTGCAGGAACTCCCGGCGGTGCGCCCAGGCCCGCAGCACCGGCGGGACAGCGTCCTCCGACCATTCCATGGTGTCGTCGACCTGCGGCAGCTCACGCGTGTCCGCAGATCGGCCCAGGCCGGCGAGCACCCGGACCCCGAAGGCGCCCGCGGCCGTCAGCTGGCCCAACGGCACACAGTGTCGGCCCACGACCGGCAGGCGGACCGCGATGTCACTGATCGCCAGCGCGACGTCGAGCGGCGAGATACGAAACATCGGCAAAGCGTAACGCTCGTGGGCGTGAATTCTCCGGACTTTGGGGCATCCGAGGTCGGGCTTAGGTTCGCGCTGAGCCTAAGCAGTGTCCGGCCGTCCGGGCCTCGGTAGAACCAGGGCATGACACAAGCACCCGCCGTGGATCTGCACCTGCCCGGCTCCGAGAAGTTCACCGCCCTGCTGGCCGAGATCGGCGCCGGCGCGAAGGACCGCGACCTGGCCGACGAGAATCCCTTCGATCAGGTGGCCGCGCTCAAGCGGGCCGGGTTCGGCATCCTGCGACTGCCCCGCGATCTCGGTGGGGCGGGATTGTCGGTGCGCGAGCTGTTTTCGGCCGTCATCGACGTCGCCCGCGCGGACCCGATCGTCGCCCACATCTTCCGGACCCACTTCTGGTTCGTCGAGGAACGGTTGCGCACCATCGCAGATCAGGGTTCGCAGCGCTGGCTGCGAGAAGCGGCGGCCGGCAAGCTCTTCGGCAACGCGTTCAGCGAGAAGGGCGCCCTGGCGGTGGGCAGCCTGGTCTTCAACACCCGGCTGCTGCCCACCGAGGACGGCACCTTCCGACTGGCCGGCGAGAAGTACTACAGCACCGGCACGTTGTTCTCCGACTACCTCACCGTGGCCGCCACCACCGACCACGATTCGGTGGCCTCGGTGCTGGTGCCCACCGACCGTGCCGGCGTGCGGCTGGTGGACGACTGGGACGGCTTCGGGCAGCGCCGAACCGGCACCGGCACCACGGTTTTCACCGACGTGGTGGTGCACCCCCACGAGATCCTGGTGGACACGCCGTATGACGCCGAACCCACGCCCACTGTGCAGTACGCCTCGTTGCAGCTCTACATCCACGCCGTGGTCGCCGGGGTGCTGGCGTCGGTGGTCGACGACGGGATCACACTGCTGCGCAGCCGGACCCGCAGTTTCAGCCACGCCCTGGCCGACGCCCCGGTGGACGACCCGCTGCACCAGAAGCTGCTCGGCGAGCTGGCATCCACTGCCGCCGTGGCCCGCGCGGCGGTGCTCGATGCCGCCGATGCCATCGCCGCGGCCAACGATTCGGCGGTGAACGGTGTCCCCGATGCCGAGCTGGCGCAGCACGCCCAGCTGCGCGCCGCCCAGGTGAAGGTGCACCTCGACGCCGTGGCCCTCGACGCCGCGACGCGGCTGCTGGAACTCGGCGGTGCCAGCGCGGCCAGCCGGACCCGCAACCTGGACCGGCACTGGCGCAACATCCGCACCATCACCCTGCACAATCCCGTCGCGCTCAAGGCCGTCGCGATCGGCGCCAACCTGCTGCACCACACCCCCGTCCCCGCCAACGCCTACTTCTGAGGGATTTGTGGAGTCTCACCGGCGGTCAGCGCCGGTGAGACTCCACGAATCGCTTTAAGGTGCGATTAAGCCTGCAAGTGAAAGGATCGCGCCGCTCCACCGGCCGGCACACCGCCTGAGCCTGGAGCCTGGTTCGACACCGCAGTCGAGCTTGCTGCGAATCCATGACTCAGCAGGGAAAACGGGTGAAGATGAAGGCAATTGGACGAGTGCTGGTGGCAATGATGGCTGCTGTGGCGGCACTGTTCGCGAGCACGGGCACGTCGCACGCCGGCTTGGACAATGAGCTGAGCCTGGTGGACGGCCAGGGTCGCACCCTGACCATCCAGCAGTGGGACACGTTCCTCAACGGCGTCTTCCCGCTGGACCGCAACCGCCTCACCCGCGAGTGGTTCCACTCCGGCAAGGCCGTCTACGCCGTGACCGGCGAGGATGCCGACGAGTTCGAGGGTGTGCTCGAGCTGGGCTACCAGGTCGGCTTCCCGTGGTCGCTGGGTGTGGGCATCAACTTCAGCTACACCACCCCCAACATCGCCTTCGACGGTCAGGACTTCGGTTCGTTCAGCCCCATCACCGGCGCCCTTGGTATCGACCTGATCCCCGCCATCGTGACCCCGCCGCTGTTCCCCGGCGTGTCGATCTCCGCTGACCTGGGCAACGGCCCCGGCATCCAGGAAGTCGCCACCTTCTCCGTGGACGTCGCCGGCGAGGGCGGTGCGGTCGCGGTCTCCAACGCCCACGGCACCGTGACCGGTGCTGCCGGTGGCGTGCTACTGCGTCCCTACGCCCGGCTCATCTCCTCGGCCGGTGACAGCGTGACCACCTACGGCGAACCGTGGAACATGAACTGACAGAACCTGTTCACTCGATGCCCGGCGGCTGCTTCACGCAGCCGCCGGGCATCGGCGTCTGCGGCGGCGCTTCACCCGTCGTGCTCGGGCAGCCGCATCTCCAACCGCGCGCCGTTGCGCGGTGAGCTCCCCAAGACCGCCCGGCCGCCGGAATCGCGCGCGGCCTCGGCGATGATGGCCAGCCCCAGACCGGCACCACCGTGGCTGCGGCTCCGGTCATCGTCGCGCCGTTCGAAGCGGTTGAACAGCCGGACCCGATCGTCCTCCGGCACCCCGTCCCCGTCGTCGTCGACGGTCAAGTACGCCCACCCGTCCCGAACCGCGAGGGTGAAATCCACCCGGGTGCGGGTGTGCCGCCGGGCGTTGTCGGCGGCATTGCGTACCGCGCGGGAGATCAGCCCCTGATCGGCCAGCACCCGGGCCGGGCCCACACCAGAGGTGTCGACCGTCACCCCGAGCCGGCGCAACCGGCCCGCCTCGGCCAACACGATGTCGTCCAGATCGACCTCGCCCCGATTGCGGATCTCGCCCTCGTCGAGCCGGGCAAGCAGCAGCAGGTCGTTGACCAGGTCTTCGAGGCGGGCGGCCTCGATATCCACCACCGAGGCCAGGGAATCGATGTCGGTGACCTCGGGATGGTGCAGCGCCACCTGAGCATGCTGGCGGATGGCCGCCACCGGTGACCGCAGCTCATGGCTGGCGTTGGAGACCAGGCGCTGCTGATTGCGCTGCGCCGCCTCGAGCCGATCGAGCATGTGGTTCATGGTGTTGGCCAACCGCACCACCTCGTCGCGACCGCCCGGGGGATCGACCCGGCGAGAAAGATCCTCACCGATCGATTCGACGTCCACGCGGATCTGCTCCACCGGGCGCAGCGAGCGACCCACCACCACCCACGTCAGCCCGGCGACGAACAAACTGACCGCCGGCACCGCCACGGTGAACAGCACCGCCACCAGATGGATTGCGTCGTACTCACTTTCGACCGAACGGCCCACCACCACACTCCCGGAGTCGCTGATCGCCGGGTCCACCGGTGCGGACTCCACGATGTAGCGGTCGCCGCGCACGTTCACGATGGTCTGCGAATCAGAGAGCGGCAACGGGCCCAGCCCGACGTACTCGAAGTCCGCGGTGGCGGTCACCTGCCCCTGCTCCTGCAGCTGGATGATCACGTCGTCGCCGTCAAAGGGCGGCAACACCTCACTGGCCGGCAGGCCGCCCCGGCGGTGCGCACTGTCGGCGACCTGGACGGCCTGGGCCTTGGCCGACTGCGCCTGAATGTTGAGCAGGGTGTGCCAGACCAGCGCGATGAAGGCGACCGCGCCAGTGGACAACACCAGCAGCACCACCGCCGTGGTGGCCGCCGTGATCCGTACCCGCAGCGACGGCCCGCGCCGCCTAGACATCGGCGACCAGCCGGTAGCCGGCCCCGCGCACCGTCTGAATGGTGTCGAGGCCGAACGGTCGGTCCACCTTGGCGCGCAGATGGGCGATGTAGACCTCGACGATGTTGGAATCGCCGTCGAACTCGTCGGCCCACACACCCTCGAGGATCTCCTGTTTGGAGCGCACCACCGCCGGATCGCGGGCCAGATACGACAACACCGCGAACTCGCGGGCGGTCAGCTGCACCGGCCGCCCCGCTCGCCGCACCTCCCGGGTGGCGGGATTGATCTGCAGCGACCCGACGTCGATCAGGGTGGGCCGCTGCGGGCGGCCCCGGCGGATCAGCGCACGCAGGCGCGCCACCAGCACCGGGTACTCCACCGGTTTGACCACGTAGTCGTCGGCGCCGGTGTCGAGGCCTTCCACCTCATCCCAGCCGCCGTCCTTGGCGGTGAGCATCAGGATGGGCGTCCAGTCCCCCTCCGCGCGCAGCGTCCGGCACACGACGTAGCCGTTCATCTCGGGCATCATGATGTCCAGCACGATCGCGTCATAGCGGATCTCCCGCGCCCGCCACAGTCCGTCGGCCGCGGTGTGGGCCAGGTCCACCGCGAATCCCTCGGCCTGCAGTCCGCGCCGGATCCCGTCGGCGAACCGCGCTTCGTCGTCAACCACCAAGATGCGCATCTGACCAGTGTCGCCGCCCGCGTGTGAACGGCGCCTGAAGGGCACCCCAGGTCACCCCCGGACTACGGCCTGACCTCAATGTGATGGGCGCACTCCACACCCTCGTACCGTTGTGGAACGCAGGTCAAGACGATCACCTGCCCCTGGGTGCCGGCGACGTCGAGGACCTCGCACATCTTGGCCAGCCGCTGCGGATCCGTGAACCCCAAAGCGTCGTCGATGAGCACCGGCACCGAGTCCTGCTTGTCCACCAGGGCGGCCACGGCCAGACGCGCCACGATGCCCAGCTGCTCTTTCGCGCCCCCGGAGAGGGACTGGTACGGCACCGTGCGGCCGTCCAGGGTGCGGCTGACGATCTGCAGGTCGCTGTCGACCTCGACTTCGAACGTGGGCCCGAACACCACCCGGCCCAGCCGTTCGACCTCGGCGCGGAACGGCTGGACGTAACGCCTGCGGGTGTCGTCGCGGTGGCGGGCCATGACCGTGCGCAGCAAGCCGGCGGCCCGCGCGCGGCCGGACACCCTGGCGTGCGCCGAGAGGGCGTGTTCACGCTGGATCTGCGCGGCATCGAGCTTGCCGCTGCGCCCCTCCTTGCCGAGCACCGACAGCTCGACGGCGACATCGCGCAGCTCGGCGGCGAACTGATCGTGGCGACGCCTCAGCTCCGTGGCGGCCTGCCGGGCGGCGGTGAGCTCGGTGGCCACCTCCTGCGGCTGCGCCTGCGCAAGGCGGTCGGCCAGCGTCTGCACCTGTTGCGCCGCGCGCGCAGCGGTATCGGCCGCCGCGTGCACACGCACCGCCAGCTCGTCGTCGGCGACGCCGGCGCGCGCCGCAGCCAGCCGATCCTGGGCGGCGGTCAGTTCGGCTTGCGCAGTGCGCGACGCGGCCTGACTCACCTGGGCTGCCACTGTCCGCTGATTCAGCTGCGCGGCGGCCGCAACGGCCAGCTTCTGCTGGGTGGAATGGTGTGCGCGAGCCTGTTTCAGCGCGGCCTCGGCTGCGGCCTGCCCGGCCCGGGCCTGCGGCAGATCCAGAGTGGGCAGATCGTCGTCGAAGAGTCCCGCCGGGGCGGGCGCTGCGGCCTGCAAGGCGGAAAGCCGTTGCCGCAGCTCTGTTTCGTCGTCGGAGCCACGCAGATCCGACAGCCGCGCCCGCAGTTGCTCACGCCGCGCGGTGAGTTCCCGGCGAGCCTGGTCGACGGCGCGGGCGTGCTCGAGGTCGGTGGCACCGCCGCGAGCCAGCTCCGCCCGCAGATGGTCCTGTGCTGCCAGCAGTGTGGCGTGGACGTCGGCGGCACCGGCACCCGGATCGATGTGCGCGGCGACCACACCCGGCACCTGCAGGGTGACGGCCTGTGCCGCGCTGGCCTCATACGACTGGCCCGCCGCCACGGTGACCTGCTGCTCACCGACGGTCAGCGTCACCTCCGACTCCGCGGTGATGTGCACCCGTGGGGCCACCACCTCGACCCGGCCGCGAGCGATCTCGACGGCGGCGGCAGCCTTCTCGACACTGCGGAAGATGCTCTCCGACAATGAGATCGGCTGCAACTGGGCGCACACCTGCGCCAGCTCGCGGGCCAGGCTGTCGACCTTGGCCAACCGCGCCGACAGGCGATCGGCCTCGTCCCGGTCGGAGAGCGTGGTGACGCACGCGCGCGCGGCGTCGGCACGGTCCTGCGCCACGGCGAGCTGCTCGGCCGCTGCTACCGCGGCCAGCTCCGCGGTGGCCACCATGTCCCGGCCCACTGCTTCGGCCTCCTGTGCCTCGGCGGCGGCGGAGGCCGCAGCAGTGACCGCGGCCGCACGCGCGTCTATATCCGCCCGCAGACGCAGCCGGTCCTGGTGTGCCGCCGCCGCAGCCGCCTGCGCCAGCCGGGCCGCGTCGAGTTCGACCTCGGCGGTACGCAGCTCGTCGCGCAGAACGTCGATGTGGCTCTGCGCCTGTTCCGCTGCGGCACACCGCGCCGCCGCGGGCGCCAGCAGCTGCTGGGCGGCCGCGACCTCGGCGCTGAGCCGCGCGTGCTGACGGGTCAACTCGTCGACCTCGGCGAGCGCCTGCGTGCACCGGGCCACCGACTCCTCGGCGGCCTGCAGTGCCTTGACTGCGGAAGACCACTCCCCCGTGGGCTTGCCGGTGGCCGTGAAGTACCGCCCGTACTCGGCCTCGATCTTGTCGATCAGCAGCGGTTCGGCACCGGAGAGGGCACCGCCGGACTCACCGGCGGCGACGTCCAACGCTCGGGACAGCGCGTCACTGCCGGCGAGGTCCACGGCGGCCGTGGACGCCGACTGCAGCACCCGCTGGGCCTGCCACAGGCCGCTGTCGACGGTCTGGTCGAGAATGGCCCGCACCCGCTCGTGCGCCTCGTCCCCGGTGAGTTGCTCGCGGCGCGGCGCGAGCACGGTGAGTTCGGTTTCGGCCTTCTTGTGGAAGCGCTTGCGATAGACGAATCGGTATGCGCCCGAGCTGATCTCGGCCGTGACCTCCGCCCCGACATCAGCGTGGGTGGGCTTGACCTGCTTGACGTCCTTCTTGGTGGAGCGGTCCTTGGACTCCAGCAGCAGGTCCAGCGCCTCGATCATCGAGGACTTGCCCGCCTCGTTGGCGCCGTACACGACCGTGACGCCGTGCTCGGGGAAGTCGATCTCCCGATGCGAGATACCGCGGTAGTTGGTCAGGACCAGCCGGTGCAACCTCATGCCGCACCCCCCAGCGGCGCCGTGAGCCGCAGCAGCAGCGCCAGCGCGGCCTGGGCGTCACCGGCTGACTCGTCGTCCTGTTGCGCCACAGCCACCAGCTCCTCCACCGCCGAGGCGGCGAAACCTCCGATGCCGAGGTCGGTGAACTCACCGTCGGCCGGTACCACCGCGATGTCGGACTGCTTCTCCCACAACCCGACCCAGGCGAACAACCGGGAGTACTTGTCCAGGCAGGCGTCCAGGGCCGCGCGTTCGGTGACCGTGAGCGTGCCCGTCAGCGCCAGCCGGACCACGGTGCGGTCCTTGTCCGGCAGCATGTCGAGGTTCAGGTCGAGATCGGCGATGTCGCGGGTGTCGTCGACGGGGCGACGCAGGGTGACAAACCGCCAGGTACCGACCCGGTGCGGTGTCACACTCGGTTGGTCACCCAGATCGACCACCAGCACCTGCCCCGGATCGGGCTCGATGTCGTCGTAGTTCGTCACCTCGGGCGAGCCGGAATACCAGATCTGGCCCGTCGTCCCGACCCGCATTCGGGAGTGCTTGTCCCCCAACGCCACATAGTGCACTGCGCCGTCACGCAACGCGGCCTCCAGCGCCGACAGCATGATGGAGCCGGGCCGGGTGGGATCCGGGTCGAGGATGTCAACCCCACCGTGGGCCACCAGCACGCGGCGGGTGCCGTCGGCAACCACACCGTCGAGCGCCTCGGCCACCAGATCGTGGGTGGGCTTCTTGGAACGCCAAGGTGCGGCCACGATCTCGACTCCGGGCGCCACCGGGAACACCCCGGACCGGTCCAGCACCGTGACATTCGCCGGGCACTCCTGGCGGAACAGCGCGCTGGTGTACACCGACGAGGCATCCAGCGGATCGTGATTGCCGGGAAGCAGGTAGACCGGCACGCCGATCGCGCGCATGGCCTCCAGCGACTGGCTGACCACCCGTGGATCAAGCTGATTGTGCTCGAACACATCTCCGGCAACCACCACGAACTGTGCCCCGGTGTCGGCCACCAGGGCACCCAGCCCCGCCACGGCGTCACGCCGGGCGGCCGAGTAGCGGGGCTGGGCCTCACCTTCGAGGAAGTGCCGGGTCATCCCGAGCTGCCAGTCGGCGGTGTGGACGAATCGCATCCGGGCCGTCCTTCCTGAGTCGGTGTGATCGGGCGTGTGCCGTTGTGATCGAGCAGGGCGAGTCTAGGACGGCCGTCTGACAGATCAGCTCAACCGCGGCGCGCGTCTGCGTTTCACGATGGCCAGAAGCCGATCCACCAGCAGGAACGCCACCAGCGACATCCCCAGTAGCGGGCGGTGGTCGCCGGCCCGCGGCGGGTGCGATCAGCCTGGCTAGGGTCTTCCTTCATGAGCGACGCCCACCGCACGCTGATCCTGCTCCGGCACGCCAAGTCCGACTACCCGGACGGCGTCGCAGACCACGAGCGCCCACTCGCTCCGCGCGGGGTGCGCGAGGCCGGTCTGGCCGGCGACTGGCTGCGCAGCGGGGTCGTCGACCCGCCGGTGCAGGCCGTGCTGTGTTCGACGGCCACCCGCACCCGGCAGACTCTGGCCCGGACCGGGATCGACGCGCCGGCGCAGTACGTCGACCGGTTGTATGACGCCAGGCCCGGCGACGTGATCGCGGAGATCAACGCCGTCTCACCGCACGTACGTACGCTGCTGGTGATCGGCCACGAACCGGCGATGTCCTCGGTGGCGCTCGGGCTGGCGGGCGGGCCCGGCACCGATGAGTCCGCCGCCCGCGAGATCTCCCGGAAGTACCCCACCTCGGCGCTGGCGGTGCTGCGCGTTCCCGGCCCGTGGGACTCCCTGGAGTTGGGCGGCGCGGCGCTGGAGAGATTCCACGTGCCGCGCTGACGCCAGGGCTGTCGAGTCGCGAAGCTATGCAAACGCTATGAGGATGTGCGTAGCGCCGCGGTACCGAGATAGGTGATAGGGAGCCCGACGCGATCCACTGACCACCGAGGGAACCCATCTGTGACCACCGACGCCCAGCGACTCAACGGCTTCTACTTCTTTCGATCGTGGCTGCGCGACCCGTTGCGGGTCGCGGCTGTGGCTCCCTCCGGCACGGCATTGTCCGAGCTGATCACCCGGGATGTTCCAGCAGGTGCCGGCCCGGTGCTCGAGCTGGGGCCCGGCACGGGCGCGTTCACCACCGCGTTGCTGGCGCGCGGGGTTCCCGAGGCCGATCTGACGCTGGTCGAGTCCGGCCCCGACTTCGCCCGTGCCCTGCGGTCCCGTTTCCCCGCCGCGCGGGTGTTGTGTGCCGACGCCGCCGACGCCACCGACCCGGAGGCCCCCTACACGGCGGTCGTCAGCGGTCTGCCGCTGCTGTCGATGCGGGCCGACCGCGTCCAGACGATCCTGGCATCGGTGTTCGCCCGCAGCACCCCGGACGCGGCGATGTACCAGTTCACTTACGCACCTCGTTGTCCCGTCTCGTCGTCGGTCTTGGCCCAGGCCGGGTTGAGCGCCGAACTGGTGGGCCGGACCCTGCGCAACCTGCCGCCCGCCTCGGTGTACCGCATCACCAGAGCGATCGTCTGAGCGACCAGCGGCCATGTCGTCCGACGGGAGCCTGACCCCGGGACATTCACGGACGACGACACTGTGGGCCACACCACGCTCGCCTTAGGCTCGGCTGGACAGCTGAGGAGGCGATCTGTGTTGAGGGCGACCCGTACCGACGGCCCGGTCATCGACATCCACTGCCACCGCGAATGTGGCCCGGCCGGGGAGTTGATGGCCGAGGCTGCCCGCGCCGCCGGAAAAGTGGCTCTGGGACATGGCAATCCGACCACCCAGGCGGTGAACAAACGGCAGCTGGAGTTCATCCGGCCCAAGATGGACCTGCTGGACGTCCGACTCGAGGACATGGACCGGATGGGCGTCGACATCCAGGCCGTGGCGGTGGCGGTGTACCAGTACTACTACTGGGCCGATCCGGACCTCGGCGCCAAGGTGTCGCGCATCATCAACGAGGAATTCGTCGAATCCACGTCGAAGTATCCCGGCCGCTTCCTGCCGTTGGGCACCGTACCCCTGCAGGACACCGACGCCGCGATCCAGGAATTGCGGTATCTCGCGCAGGAACTCGGTATGCGCGGCATCGAGATCGGCACCCACGTCGAAGGCGAGGAGATCTCGTCACCACGCCTGGACCCGTTCTGGGCGGAGGTGCAGAAACTGGGGCTGGTGGTGGTGATCCACACCCAGGGCGCCACCCACGCACAGCGGTTGGCCGACCACAACTTCGTCAACATCATCGGCCATGCCTTCGAAGCCACGCTGGCCACCTCGCACCTGATCTTCGACGGTGTGGTGGCGCGCTATCCGGATCTGAAGATCGTGGTGGTGCACGGCGGGGGCTATCTGCCCGCCTATGCCGGGCGCATCGATCACGGCTGGCGCGCCAGGGCTGATGTCAGCGAGGGGGTGCCGGACCTGCCGACCAGCTACCTGCGCAAGTTCTTCTTCGACACCATGGTGTTCGAGCCCGCTCAGGTGGAGTACCTGGCCGGGTTGTACGGCGCCGAGCAGATCGTCCTGGGCACCGACTACCCCTACGACATGGGTGACGACGACCCCCTGGCCCTGCTGGGCGCGTGCACCGGGCTCAAACAGGACGAGATCGATCTCATCGCCGGCGGCAACGCCGCCCGACTGTTAGGACTCTCATGACCACCCTGCAGGCGCACGGTACCGTCGGCCTGGCCGTGATCGGCTGCGGGACAGTGGGGCGCATCCGCGCCAAACTGGCTCGCGAATACCCCGGTATCGGCTGGCTGGGTCTGTGTGACGTCGACGAGCAGACACTGAAGGATCTCGAAGCCGACACCGACGCCGACTTCGCCACCACGAACGTCGCCGAACTGCTGGCCCGCCCCGAAGTGGGGGCGGTGATCATCGCCACCGACGAACGCGAGCACGTGGACCCGATCCTGCGCGCGGTGGAACTCGGGGTCCCGCTGTTCATCGAGAAGCCGTTGGCCACCAATCCCGTTGAATCGGCGCAGGTCTATGCCGCCATCCAGGGTGCGCAGGTGGACGCGGTGGTGGGTTACACCCAGCGGTTCCGGCGCCGGTTCCAGACCGTCAAACAGCGGCTCCGCGACGGCCAGATCGGCGATGTCACCACGGTGGTCACCCGGGCCTTCATGAACCGGATGGTGCCCGAGGCCACCTTGCGCAAAGTCCCCGCGGACGCGCCCCGTTCCGCACTGACCCCGATGGTGATCTCCGGGACCCACAGCCTGGACATGAGCATGTGGCTGCTCGAAGGCCGCAAACCCGTTGAAGTCTATGCCCGTTCGACCGACCGCACCCTCGGTCCCATCGGCACCAAAGACGGCACCTCGGGCATCTTCACGATGGATGACGGCGTGGTGTTCAGCATGAACATCAACTGGGCCCTGCCCACCCAGTGGCCGGGTGCGGTCTACGGCCTGGAGGTCGGCATCGTGGGCACCCGCGGTGTCATCGACATCGAAGACACCCACCGCGATGTCATCCTGGCCTCCGAGATCGGTCAACCGGCCGGCTACAACAGCCGCGGCTTCGAACCGCCGGCCGCGCGCCATGTCGATTTCGTGGGCAGTTACCCACCCGGCGACATCTCCGACGGGCTGCTCTGGGGCCCCATGCGTGAGGAGACCACGACCTGGTTCGCCCGGGTCTGCCGTGGCGTTCCGACCCCGCACGCCACCGCCGCCGACGGTCACGCCAACCTGATCCACACCATGGCGATGGACCTCTCCGCCAAGACCGGAAAGCCCGTGCCGCTGCCGATTTCGGCTGATGAACTCCTCGACGAACTGAAAGGCAACTGACATGGACAGGATCAACTTCGGCGTGATCGGGACCGGCTGGTGCGGCGGTATCCGCGCCGTGGCCGCCGCCAACAGTGCCCTGGTGGACGAACTGCACCTCGCCGAGACCAACCCCGAGCGGCGCGCCGAGATCGCCGAGATGACCCGGCCCACCACCGTCACCGACCGGTGGGAGGACATCATCGACAACCCTGCCGTGGACGCGGTGGCAGTGTCGGCGACCCCGGAGACACTGCACTTCCCGATGGCCAAGGCCGCCCTCGAGGCGGGAAAGCATGTGCTGCTGGAGAAGCCGATCGCCGTCACCCTCGACGAGGCAGATGAGCTGATCGAGATCGCCGAGGCCAACAACCTGAAGTTCACCATCGGCTACTCCCAGCGCTTCAACTCCAAGCAGGCGATGATCAAACGCTCCATCACCGCGGGCACTCTGGGCGACGTCAGCAGCGTTCTGCTGAGCCGACACATCACCCGCTCGCTGGGCGCGAAGATCTCCGGTCGCACCAAACTGTCGCCGGCGGCCATGGAGGCCACCCACGACATCGACTTCGCGCTGTGGTGCCTGGAACCGCGTCGCCCGGTGCGGGTGTACTCCCAGAACGCCTGGGGCGTGAGAAAAGACACCCTGGGCTGCCCGGACACCCAGTACCTCGTCATCACCATGGACGACGGCGTGGTGGTCACCGTCGGAGCCGGGATGTCACTGCCGCCGGGTTACCCCAACCAGTCCACCACCTGGATGGAGGTGATCGGAACCGAGGGCGCCATCCTGGCCGATGCCAGCCACCGCGACATCGTGCTCAACACCGTCAGCCAGGGCGTGCAGTTTCCCCTGTCGACCATGCCCGGTGAGTACGTCGACCACGTGTATGCGGGTCCGATGGAACGCGAGACCACTCACTTCATCGAGGCCGTGGCCTACGACCGGCCGGTGATGGTGGACGCGAAACTGGCCAGGGTCACCATGGAGATCTATCTCGCCGCCGACCTGTCGGCCGAGCGCAACCAGGTGGTGGAACTCCCGTTGTCCCGGGAGGACCTCATCTCCTCACTCGGCGAGCACGCAGCGCTCGCATGAGTGCGTGGTGGCCCGAGCTGGCACCGACGGTCGCGCCGTCGCGGGTCCCCAAACCGGGTGTGCCCACGGTCGACGCGCACACCCACCTGTCGGTGCAGCCGGCCGCCACGCTGGCCAAACCGTACTTCCTGCCGGAATACGAGCCACGGTCGTTGTTCTCGTCCCCCGAGACCACGAGGTACAACGCCGAGTACCGGGCCAGTGCACACAACACCGCCCAGTTCGAGGACGCCGAGCAGCGGTTGGCGGACATGGATTTGCAAGGCGTCGACATGCAGATCCTGGCGGTGCCACCCACCGAGTACTTCTACTGGCTGCCTGAGGACGAGGCCAGACGCGCCAACCGGATTCAGCACGAGCGGTTCGCCGAGGTGGTGGCGACGTGGCCGGACCGCTTCGCCGCGGTGGCCAACGTACCGATGGAGTACCCGGCGCTCGCTGTCGAGACACTTCGGGAAGCCCACCGCGACTTCGGCTTCCGGGGCGTGGAAATCAGTGCCGATGTCCTGGGCAAGGACCTCGACGACCGCCGCTTCGACCCGGTGTGGGAGGCGGCGGTGGAACTGGGGATGACGGTGATCCTGCATCCGCAGGGCTTCACCCACGGCCAGCGCTTCAGCGACTACTACCTGGTGAACGTCATGTGCATGCCGTTGGCCTCCACGCTGGCGGTGACCCGGATGATCCTCGGCGGGGTGTGGAACCGGCACCCGGACCTCCGGCTGCTGGTGGTGCACGGCGGGGGTTATCTGCCGTTCTACTCCGCGCGCACCGATCATGCCTGGGCGGTGCGCCCCGAACTGCGCCACCACCTCGAGGTACCACCGAGTGAGGTGCTGAAGCGGATCTATGTCGACACCAATGTCTTCGACCCACGCATGGTGGAACATCTGGTCTCGACGCTGGGCGCAGACCACGTGCTGATGGGTACGGACTACCCGTTCGACATGGGTACGGTGGATCCGGTCGGGTTCCTGGACGGGGCGCAGCTGGACCCCGCTGACCGCGACCGCATCCTCGGCGGCAATGCCCTGCGTCTCTTCGGAATCGACCTGGCCGGACGATGATCCGCTGCCGGGCCGAGACGCTGACGTCGTTCGCCTGCCATGTTCTGCAGGCGTGCGGGGTGCCGCCCGCGGACGCGGATCTCACGGCGCGCCGTCTGGTCGAGGCCGATCTGCGGGGCCGCACCGGTCACGGTCTGATCCGGTTGACGCCGTATGTGGCACGCATCGAGGCCGGCGGCGTGAACGTCACCCCGGTGCTGACCATCCGGCACGAGACACCGGTGTCGGCACTGGTGGACGGCGACAACGGACTGGGCCAGGTGGTGATGACGCGGGCCACCGAGATCGCCATCACCAAAGCCCGGGCCTCCGGTCTGGCCTGGGTGGGCACCGTGCACTCGAATCACGCGGGCGCGGCGGGGCTGTACGCCGAGATGGCCGCCGACGCGGGACTGATCGGGATTTATCTTGCGGTGGCCAACGCCAACGGGATGCCGCCCTGGGGCGGCATCAATCCGATCCTGGGCACCAACCCCATCGCGATCGCCATTCCCACCAAGACTCATCCGTTCGTACTCGACATCGCCTCCACCGCGACATCCCACGGCAGTATCAAAGTAGCTGCCCAGCAGGGTGTTCCGATCCCCGAGGGCTGGGTGTCCGCCGCCGACGGCACTCCCATCACCGACCCCACCCGCGCCCACGAGGGCTTTCTGCTCCCGATGGGCGGCTACAAAGGCGCGGGGCTGACCATCGCCTTCGGGCTGCTGGCCGGTGTGCTCAACGGCGCGGCCTTCGGCGCCGAGGTCGTGGACCACCTGCACGACCTGCACACGCCCACCAACACCGGGCAGGCGATCCTGGTGTTGCGGGCCGACCTGTTCCGCGACCAGGGTGAGGTGCTGGCGGCGCTGACCAGCCACCTGGATGCGCTGCGATACTCAGGCTCCTCCGACGGCGGGCCGGTGCGCCTGCCCGGCGACTCGGCGGCCGCCACCCGCGCAGACAACGAACGGCGCGGTGTGCCCATAGCAGATAGATTGGCCGTCGACCTCGACACGGTGGCCCGCCGGTTCGCCATCGACTCCCCCCTGCATGAGGAGACCACATGAAACTCGTCACCTACCGCTACGCCGAGCGCACCGCGATCGGCATCCTCGACGGCGATGAGGTGATGCCCCTGGCAGCAGACCCCGAACTGCCGTCCACCATGGTGGATTTCGTCGCACTGGGCGCCGAGGGATTGCGGCGTGCCTCCACACTGAGCGGGCCGCGGCTGCCGTTGGCCGATGTGACGCTGCAGGCTCCGATCCGGCCGCGCAACAACATCATGTGTGTGGGCAAGAACTACTACGAACACGCCAAGGAGTTCGCCGGCAGCGGGTTCGACGCCTCCCAGAAGCAGGTCGTGCCCGATGAACCGGTGATCTTCACCAAAGCGCTGTCCTCACTGACGGATCCGGGTGCCCCGGTGAACGTCAGCGCTGACGCCACGCACACCAGCGACTACGAGGGCGAGCTGGCCGTGGTGATCGGCCCCGGTGGCTTCCAGATCGACGAGGCCGACGCCTGGAATCACGTCTACGGCTACACCATCGTCAACGACGTCACCGTCCGCGACCTGCAGAAGCGCCATGTGCAGTTCTTCATCGGCAAGAGTGCCCACACCTACGGACCCATGGGCCCGGCCTTGGTGACCGCCGACGAGATCGCCGACGTGACCGCGCTGCGATTGCAGACCCGTGTCAATGGTGAACTGCGCCAGGACACCACGCTGAAGGAACTGATCTTCGACATCCCGCGGCTGATCTCCGCGATCTCGAACGCGGTGCTGCTGGAGCCCGGAGATGTGATCGCCACCGGCACACCGGTCGGGGTGGGGCTGGGCTTCACTCCCCCGAAATTCCTGAAGCCCGGCGACGTGATGGAGGTGACGATCGACGGCCTGGGGACGCTGACCAACCCTACGGTGTAGACCGCCGCAGCGTCATCACCGTGACATCGTCGTCGGTGAACTCCCGCGCCAGCATCGACCAGATCTGGGACGCCGCAACGTCACCCGCACCGCCGAGGGTACGGCCCAACTCGTCGAGGCCGTCGTCGATGGCCCGTCCGCGGCGCTCCACCAAGCCGTCTGAATACAGCACCAGGCCGTGGTCCGTTTCGACGGTGAACGAACTCGGCGCGTACACAGCGCCGCGGGCCACCCCGATCGGTGGTGACAGCTGGATGGGAGCGGGAACGGCGTGTGACACCGAATTGGTCACGAACGGCATCAGATGACCGGCAGAAGCGGCCTCCACCTGACCGGAGCCCAGATCCACCCGGGCCACCACCACCGTGGCGAACGCTCGCGGCAGCATGTGCAAGCTGAACGTGTTCAGCTGCCCCAGCGCTTCGGCCGGGGTAGCGCCGGCGAACAGCTGAGAGCGCAGGACGTTGCGCAGCTGCGCCATGATGCCGGCCACCGTGACTCCGTGACCCGCCACATCACCGAGCACCACGATCAGCCTGCCATCGCGCAACGTGAAGGCGTCGTACCAGTCCCCGCCCACGTTGTCACCGGCGGCAGGCTCGTAATGTGCTGACAGCGACCAGTTCTCGACCTCGGGCAGCGATTCCGGCATCAGGCTGCGCTGCAGCAGCTCGGCCACCCGCAGGGCGGCCCTGGTGCGCTGATACAGCGACTCGACCAGTTGTCCGCGCAAGGTGTCGGCGGACTCGAGTTCGGTGCGCGACCACGGTTGGCCGCAGCCGTGCACGAGCTCCTGCCACCGCTCGAAGGACTTGCGCGGGCTCAGCCGTACGTCGTCACCCTCCTGGACGGCGATCGCCTTGTTGGACGGATCGCCGCCCCAGTCCACCGAGCGGACGACCTCGCGCCGGAACCAGACGACGTATTGATCGTCGGGGAGGTTGACCACCAGCGCGCCTGCGGCCAGTTGGGGATCCAGCCCCACGGCAGGCAGTTCGCGGGACAGGCACTCGGCGCTGACCACGTCGTCGACACCGGCGCGCGCCCACCCGACGACTGCCTCGACTGCCTCTGAGTCGGGGACCTTGCCGAAGGACCGCCGGTCGCCGTTGATGTTGACCACGACGCCCTCGGCGGGCACGAGGTCCAGCAGATTCGGTGTGCCCAACAAGGTTTCGGCCAACGGCAGCCGGTCATCGAAGGTGGCGGCGATGAGGCGGGTCAGCACGGCCTGCGCGGAGAGCCGATTGCGCAGCTGGTCGTCCTCGAACTGGTCCACCAGCCGCAGCGACAGGGTCGAGCCCAGGAACTCGGCCGCGGCGCGGGTGCCGTAGGGCGGCAGGTGCGGGCGGTCGTAGTGGTGGCAGGCAATGAGCCCCCACAGCTTCCCGTCCCGCAACAGCGAGATCGACATCGACGCCTGCACACCCATGTTCTGCAGGTACTCGATGTGGATGGGCGAGACGCTGCGCAGGGTGGCGAAGGTCAGGTCCTGCGGTTCGCCGCGCTCGGGGTCCACAGCGGGCACCAGGGGTGCCGGGGTGTAACCGACGTCGTCGATCAGCCTGATCCAGTTCTTCTCGTAGAGGGCGCGGGCCTGCGCCGGGATGTCGGTGGAGGGGTAGTGCAACCCGAGGAACGAATTGAGGTCCTCGCGCCGGTCCTCGGCGACCACCTCGCCGTTGTAGTCCTGGTCGTAGCGGTACACCATCACCCGGTCGAACCCCGTGAGCTCACGCACGGCCCGGGCGGTCGTGGTGTACAGCTCGGACAAGGTCGCGGCCTGGTTGAGCTGCTCGACCGACCCGCGCACCGCCTGGTAGGTGTTCGGAAACGAGAAGGGCCGCTCGCCGTAGGCGATCTCCAACTCGAAGAGCAGCACCCCTCCGGGCTCGCGGTGCAGGATGATGTCGAAAGGCTGGAGCCGGCCGTCCACGACCAGTTCACACTCCAGCGGGTTGCGTGACCGCAGGTCGGCGAAGGTCGAGGTGGCCTGTTCGACCCGGGCGGCCTGCTCGGGGCCGATCAGCGCCGACAGCTCGTGGCCCACCACCTCGTCGACAGGCAGGCCCAGCAGTTCGGTGACGTTGGCACTGACCTGACGGATCACCAGATCGGGCTCACGGAGCACTGCCAGCACACCACGGGGCTGGATACTGCCGGGGATGTGGATCGGTTCCCGCGCACAGTTGTCCAGATCGATGGGGGTGCCGACCGGGACGAACCCGTCGTCTGCCCCATCCATGCCGGTCACGCAGCCAACCTCCAACCCTGTGTTCGGTGCACACCCATCCAACCAGAAACGCGCGGGACCCTGTCCGGATCCCGCGCGTCACAGCCGGTCGGCGCTACGACACCGCCAGGGCCCCGATGTCCTCGAACGTCTTGAACACCTCGGCTTTCTTGACCGCGACGTCGGCATCGGCGACGTCGCGGGGGAACGGAAGCGTCAGTTTGATGTCATCAGCCAGCCGTCCACCCTTGGCAAACACGAGGATGCGGTCCGAGAGTTCCACTGCCTCACCCACGTCGTGCGTCACGAACACCACCGTCTTGCCGGTCGACGCCCAGATCTGATGCAGTTCGGCACGCAGGGTGCGTGAGGTGATCGCGTCGAGGTGGCTGAAGGGTTCATCCATGAACAGCACGTCGGGTTCGGTGGCGAACGCCCGGGCGATGCCGACGCGCTGTTGCATACCGCCGGAGAGCTCGCCGGGATACTTGTCACCCTTGTCGCCCAGCTGCACCATCTCGAGGTAGTGCTGGCACCGCTTGCGGGTCTCCTCGGAGCGGTCCTTCTGCACGAACAGCATGTTGTCCATCACCGAGCGCCATGGCAGCAGCCGCGCGGCCTGAAAGACGTAGCCGGCCCGTGCGGGTTTCCCGTCCTGGGTGATGCTCACCCGGCCGCTCGTGGGGACATCGATGCGGCTGAGGATGTTGAGCAGGGTGGACTTGCCGCAGCCGGACGCGCCGACGATGGAGACGAACGTGTGGCCGCTGATCTCCAGGTTGACGTTCTCCAGAGCGATGACCTTGTCGGCACCGAGGCCGAATTCCTTGTGCAGGTCAGAGACGATGATCTCAGCCATTGCTGTTCCTTCTCGGGTTGTCGGGGTCGGGGTCGGTTGTTTCGTCCGGCAAGGCTTTCGGCCCTTCGGTGGCCAGCGTGATGCTGCCCAGTGCCGCCCCGGTGGCGGTGCCCGCGGCGCCCGCGGCCTTGACCGCAGCTTTGGATGGACCGTCGAAGCGTTCCTCCACCACTTCGATGTCGACGGCCGGGCGCCACCTGAACAACCGCTTGGACAGCTGGTCGAACATGAACTTCTCGAAGATCAGCGCGAACACCACGAACAGCAGGGCGTAGCCGATCACGCCGTACGCCCGGTGCGCGTCGTACCAGAACTTGATGGTCCAGCCGGCGCCGTCCTGGCCGCCGAAGACCTCCGCCACCACCAGGCCTTTCCAGCCGAGCGCGAAGCAGTACCGCGCGGCGGCGAACAGGAATGGCATCAGCGACGGAATGAGCACATTGCGAATGACCCGCTCGCGCGGCACATCGAACGCCCGAGCCATGTCGAACAGGTCGGTGGGTGTGTTGCGGACACCCTCGCGGACGTTGATGATGACGAACGGCACGCCGGTGAGTACCACGGTGATGATCGGGCCCAGATCGCCGAACCCGAAGGCCAGGCTGCAGAACAGCGCCCAGGCCAGGTTCGGCATGGCCAGGATGGCCACCACCCAGTCGTTGAAGAACGCGTCGACTGCCCTCGACAGACCCATCGCGATCCCGATTACGGTGCCGATGATCAAAGCGATGACCATACCGATGGCCAGGCGCTGCAACGAGATCCCGAAGGTCACGTACATGTTGTGCGGGGCCAGGGTGTCTCCACGCAGCTCATCGCCCATGAAGCTGAACACCTGCCAGGGGGTGGGCAGGACGTCGACGGAGAACGGCCAGATGGTGGTGACGAGCTTGATGGCCAGCAGCCAGAACACCAGCACCACAACGGGGAACAGAATCCGGCCGGTGGTCGAGCTGCGGGTCACCTTCTGCCAGGCCTTGCCCAGCGGTGACGGAGGCGGCGGGCCGACGTGCCTGGCGGCCCGGTCTTCGTTGATCACACTCATGACTTGAGCTCACCTCTCCAGGAGAAGAACCGGCGTTCGATCGACTCGAGGACCACCTTGTCGAGGAACAGCGCGACGAAGTAGAACGCGAGAATCCAGGTGAGGAACTCGTCGAGCCGGAACAACTGGGTGGCCGTACGCATCTCGAATCCGATTCCCTGCGAGGCGGAGAAGACCTCGGTGAGCACCGTGACCTTCCAGGCGATCGAGAATCCGAACCGCACCGCGGTGAAGGTGAAGGGCGCCAGATGGGGAATCACGATGTGCCGGTTGCGTTTCACCACACTGACATCGAAGGACTTCGCCATGTCGTTGAGGTCCTTCGGGATCGATTTGATGCCCTCGGAGACGTTGACGGTGATGATGGCGAACGTGGTGAGCACGATGGCGATGATGGGCCCGGCCGTGCGGTTGCCGAAGATGATCGCGGTGATCAGGGCCCAGATCAGGCCGGGGGTGGTGACACCGACAGTCACCGCGTCGCGGAAGAACCCGTTGAGGAACCGGTTCTGCATCAGGATGCCGATACCGATGCCGATGATGAAGGCCAGCGAGAACCCGATCGCGATGCGGGTCAAGGTGGTGGCGAAGGCGCCAGGGACCTCACCAGAGGCCCACAGCCGGCCGAACGTCGTGAACACCGTCGACGGCCCCGGCAACAGCCGCTCGTCCATCAGGTTGCCGGACGCGAGCTCCCAGATCCCCAGGAAGAACACGTATCCGGCGAGGCGCCAGCCCCATGTCGTGATTCTGTCTTTGCGTTTCGCCGCGCGAACGATGTCTTCCTCGCTCGTCCGCGTGGGCGTCTTGGGTGGTGACTCCAACGTCGTGGACACTGTCGCCCTCTCGTCTCTGCTGGTCGATTCGGTCTACGGCTTGGTCTGCGCGTCGACTCCCACCGCTTCGAAACGCGGCGTGGGTGCGTCGGCGGGCAGGAAGTTGGCGTTCTCGGGGTTCAGGTTCTTCATCAGGTTCCAGATCTCGGTCTCGACCGGAATCCAATCCGGCTCCAGCGCAACGTTCTTGACGAACCAGTCGTTGTCTCCGGACATGAAGTCGATCATGTAGTTGATGTCCTCCTCGGATTCGACCGAGAAGTGCTGCGGGTACTTGCGGATGACGTCGGCTTTCTGCTCCTGGAACATCTCGACACCGTGCTGCCAGAGCTCGAGGAACTTGCCGGCCAGCTCCTGGTTGTTGTCGTACCACTCGGCCGTGGCGGTGAAGTTGTTGCCGACCACGTGCAGTTGATCGTCGCTGTCGGGGGCGAACTCCGAGTACAGCTGGAACGGCAGCTTGCCGCCGTACATGATCTCGAGCTCGCCCTTGCGCAGCTGCGGCACCGCCGCCTCGGGAATGACGGCTGCCGCTTCGCAGTCGCCGCGCAACAGGTTGGTCGGGTTGACGAAGTGGTCGTTGACGATCAACTGGAAGTCGCCGCCACCCACCCGGTAATCCAGGTTGTGCATCTCCTTGGCCAGCACCGTCCAGAAGGCGGTGTTGGAGGTGGGGCCCGACACGCAGATCTTGCTGCCCTTCGGGATGTCCTCGAGGGTCTCGTACGGGTCGCCCGCGCGCTTGAGCAGCGGCACGCGCTGGTAGTTGTACTTGCCGAATGTCACGGTCTCGATGCCGGTCTGCATCTCCAGCACCGGGGTCTCCTGGGTGGACATCGACACGATGTCGCCGTGACCGCCGGCGAAGTAGGTGAACTCGTCCCAGGTGGTGGAGGTCTCGATACGGATGTTGTTCTCGTCCTGCCACTTGGCCAGCTCGCCGGAGTCGGTGAGCAGGTCCCACACCGGGTCCGGGGCGAACGCGAAGCGGATCACCTGCCCGTCGCCGCCCGCAGCGCTCTCGGAGCCGCCGGAACAGCCGACGACCAGCGTCAGTGCCATCGCCGCGGCCGCTACCACCCGGAGTTTCTTCTTAACGGTCACGAGTGCTCCTTCTGTGTGCACACCCACCGTCTTTGGTGGATGCCGACTGTGACTTGTGACACTCAGTACAGTGCCAGTGGGCTATACCGCATATGTCGTCGCCCGTGAATTTCTGCTCGCCGCGTTGTCGCGGGCTGTGACGCCCGAGCCGGCTCCGCGCGGTGTTGACGCATCGCGTGAAACCGCAGCCCGCAACATCGCGTCGGACGCCACTGATCCAGCCGGGGCTCCCACCGTCTACTGGAGCCACCTGTCCGTCGCTGATCTGGAGGAACAATGCGACTCGGCTACTTCTCGATGCCTCTGCACCCTGCAGGCCGCCCGTGGGCGGACACCCTGCGCGAAGACCGGGAGGCGGTGATCCTGGCCGATCAACTGGGCTTCCACGACGCCTTCATCGGGGAACACCTGACCGACCGGCACGAGAACGTGACCAACAGCCTGGTGTTCCTGGCCACCCTGATCAGCGAGACCCGGCAGATCCGGCTGGGCACCGGCACCACCAACCTGTCGCACCAGCACCCGGTGCTGGTGGCGGCCAACTCGGCAATGTTCGACCACCTCAGCGGCGGCCGCTTCATCCTCGGCATCAGCGCCGGCGCACTGCCGTCGGACGCCGAGGTGCTCGGCATCCTCGACGAGGATCGCAACGAGATGTTCGCCGAATCCATCGACATCATCACCGAGATCTGGAACAGCGACCCGCCCTACTCCCTCGTCAAACCCGGCGGACGGTGGCCGGTGACCACGGAGAAGACCTTCGACGACCAGATGGGCGTCGGCATTCTGCCCAAGACCCTGCAGCAGCCCCGCCCGGAAATCGTGGGCACCGTGGTGGCGCCCTTCTCCAAGGGCGTGGTGGCCATGGGCGCCAGAAACTTTCATCCACTGTCGGCCAATTTCCTGCTCCCGCAATGGGTTGCCACCCACTGGCCCAACTACGTCCAGGGCAAGGAGAGCGTCAACGACGTCGCCGACGTCGCCGACTGGCGGGTGGCGCGCACGGTGTTCGTCGCCGACGACGACAAGGTGGCCCGCGACTACGGCCGGTTGGATCCGAGCAGTCCGTACCGGTACTACTACGAAAAGATGCTGTTCAAGATGCGCAAGATCGGCCGGTTGGAGCTGTTCAAGTCCCGTCGCGATCAGCCCGATGACGAGATCACCCTCGACAGCGTGCTGGACCAACTGGTGATCACCGGCACCGCGGAGTCCGTGGCCGAGCAGATCCTCGAATTCCGCTCGCAAACCGGTGATTTCGGGGAGCTGGTGTACGCGGGCCTGGACTGGGTGGATCCGGCGCTGGCCCGCCGCTCGATGGAACTGATGGCCGAAAAGGTGATGCCGCTTGTCAACAGCTGACCGCCTGCCCCTGCCGGAGTCGTTGACCGGCGCCCAGCGCGCAGCCGTCGACGCGATCACCGCCGGGCCGCGCGGGTCGCTGTTCGGGCCGTTCCTGCCGCTGCTGCGCAGCCCCGAGCTGATGACCCGGCTGCAGGAGGTGGGGGCGTACCTGCGCTTTGGCTCCGAGGTGCCTGCGCATCTTCGGGAGATGGTGATCCTGATCGTGGCGCGGGAGTGGGACCAGGACTTCGAATGGGGCCATCATGCGCCGCTGGCCCGATCGGCCGGACTGGGCGATGACGTGATGGCGGCGCTGAGCCGGGGCGCGGAAGTCACCGGCCCGCCGGACGTCCGCGCGGTCTGGCAGCTGATCCGGGAACTGTTCGACACGCGCGCGGTGGGCGACGCCACCTTCGAGGCGGCCCGCGCAGTGCTGGGCGATACCGGCGTGGTGGAGGCGATCGGCGTCGCCGGCTACTACAGCACCCTCGCCATGACCATGAACGCCGCCCGCACCCCGGTGCCCGACGACTACGAGCGCCTACCAGCCATGAGGAGTACCCGATGACCCCACCGTTCGTCCTTTTGCATCCACTCGGCTCTGACCGCCACTTCTGGGATCCGGTGCGGGCCGCCCTGGGGCAGCATCATTCGATCGCCCTGGATCTCCCCGGGCACGGCGCCGCGCCGGCACTGCCCGTCGGGACCAGCCTGGCCGCCTACTCCGATACGGTGGCGCAGCAGATCGCGAGGCTGGGCACCCCGGTGCACCTGGTCGGCATCTCCCTGGGTGGACTGGTGGCCCAGCAACTCGCGGCGACCCGGCCCGCGCTGGTGGCCTCGGCCTACCTGGTGGACACCGTGCCGGTTTACCCCGAACCCATGCAGCAGATGTGGCGGGACCGGGCCCACACCGCCCGCACCGAGGGCTTGGGCCCGCTGGTGGACCCGATGGTGGCCATGTGGTTCACTCCCGAACTCGCCGACGCCGGGGATCCCCGGGTATTGCAGGCCTGCAGCACGTTTCGGGCCACCGACCCCGAGGGATACGCCCGCTCGTGCGATTTGCTGGCCGGTGCCGACGTGCGCGCCCTGCTGACGCCGGATCTGCCGCCCACGGTGGTGGTGTGCGGCGAGGACGACACGCCGCCGTTCCGCGACGCCGCCGAGTGGATGGCGCGGGTCACCGGCGCCGAACCGGTCTACTGGTTGCCCGGAAAGCACGCCTGCGCGGTGGAGTTTCCCGACCGCTTCGCGGCGGTTCTGCTCAGCGCGGTGCCTGCGTGACCGGCTAGTCCTGTTCCGATGGTGGGAGCAGGCGCATCAGCCGGGCCGCGACCTGCAGCTCGGTGCGCCGCTCCCCCATCGGGTGGCCCAGCAGTTCTTCGGCCTTGTGCAGGCGGTTGCGAACGGTGTGCTCGTGCAGTTGCAGGTACTCGGCGGCCGCCACGTGGGAGCCGAACCGGAACGAGGCCTCCAGGGTCTCGCGCAACCGTGCCGCGTCCACGGTGTCCAACGCCAGCGGGCCGAGTTCGCGTTCGACGAACTGCCGGGCCAGTCGCGGATCGCGCATCAGCAGGATCTCCAGCCCGACATCGTTGTGATGCACCACCGTCGGCGCTCCGGGACGATCCCACGCCGCCCGGATGCGCTCGGCGTCCGTGGCCTCCTGCAAGGTGGTGCGGAACCCCTCGACGCCGGGGTGCGGACCGCTGACCGACGCCGGAACGCCCGCTTCGCCGAGCACCCGGTCCAGCTGTTCGAACATGGCGCGTTTCCATTCCCCGATCCGGCCGAGCCAGACCACGGTGGAGTTCAGGGTCAGTGGATACACCAGCGAGGACTGACAGCTCACCGCTGCGCGCATGCCGACGGCCAACTGCGTGGCCGCGCCCTCGGCCACGGTCGGCAGCAGCACGGCGATGTGCCGGCCACCGAGCTCGTAGGCCAGGATGGCGGCGTCCGACCCGGACAAGGCGTCACCCTCGCCGCGCAGTATGTCCTTGACCAGGCTGCGACGCATATGGGCGCGGGAGCGGTTGAGGGCCTCGTAGTCGCGGGTGTAGGTCTCGGCCACCTGGGAGGCGACAAAATCCTGGTACGCCAGGATGGTCTGAGTCAGCAGTTGTTCGGCCAGCATGGCCTCGTCCCGGTCGATGTTCCGGGCCACCACACAGTCGCGCAGCCGCGCGCTCCACGCCTCCCACATGGTGAAGAAACTGATCCGGTAGGACCGTTGCATGGACTTCTGCGGAATGCGAAGCTGCGCTTGCACTTTGGCGAAGGACAGGACTTCCGAGAGGTAGACGTCCTCGAGTGCGATCTCGCCGGCCACCACAGATCGCAAGGCGCGGGCATTCGCGCGGGTGCTGGCCGTCAGCGCGGCCCGGAAATCGTCGTCATGGGCGTGTGTGGGGAATGCGATGGCCACGCACCGGCCGATGATGCCCTCGACCACCCCGTCGGCGTCGAAGTCCCGCGCCAACGTGCGCACCCACTCGGGCAGCGGCCGGTTATCGCGCCACAGCTGCAGCGGCGTGGGCATGGGCGGCTCGCCTGCGGCAACATCGTGGCTACGGTCGGCGGTGGTCGTCACAGGGCACCTCAGTCCGGCAGTGCAATCGATTGTGTCCCGATACTAGTCATCCTGCCGACGTTTGCGTGCGCTCCGTCACATTCCACCGTCACACGCTCTCCACCACGCCGGACAGCGCCGAGCGGGTGATGGCCTCGAAGGTGCGGGCGTTGACCACCATCTCCTCCATCGGCACCGGATACTCGACCTCCCCCGCGACTGCCCTGGCAAAGGTCTCGATGTTCTCGCGCACCGAGGCGTGCGGAGGGAAGAACTCCGAGGTCTGCGCCTCGCCACGGATCTGCCGGGTGACATCCCAACCGTGGGGATCCTCGGGATGGGTGCGGTCGCGGACCTCCATCCAGCCCTGGGACCCGAGCACCGTCACCCGACCGACGAACGGGGTCGCCAGGATCGCGGTGATCAAGGCCGTCTGTCCCTTCTCGAAGGCGATGGTGATGGTCAGCGTGTCGCCGTTGGCGAAGGTGGTCGCCTGCGTGGACAACCGCGCCCACACCTGGGTGGGTCTGCCGAAGATCGCGATCGCCAGGTCCACCAGATGGATACCGGTCGCCGACAGTGGCCCCACCGGGGCCTCTGCCGCAGACAACCGCCAGTTGTCAGGCGCCAGGTCGAGGAACTTGTCCTGACTGAAGTTGCCCTCGAAGACCAGGGGCGTGCCCAGGTGGCCGTCGGCAATGGCCCGCCGCAGACCTTGCACCGCCGGCTCGAACCGGCGCTCGTGCCCGATACCCAGTTTCAACCCTTTGGCCGCCATCGCGTCCACCGCGCGCTGCGCGTCGGCACCCGAAACGCTCAGGGGCTTCTCGCAGAACACGTGCTTGCCGTGTGCGGCGGCGGCGATGATCTGTTCGGTGTGGAATTTGTGTGGGGTACAGAGGATCACGGCGTCGATGTCCTCGTCGTCGAGCGCCTCGGCATAGTCGGCGTAGGTGCGTTGCACGCACGGCGCCACCGCCTGCCTGGCGTCCGCGTTCAGGTCCACTCCGGCCACCACCTGCACCTGATCGCTCTCGGCGAGGTCGCGCACGATCTTGCCGCCCCACCAGCCCAGGCCCACCACAGCTATCTTCGTCACGCCCTCAGCCAAGTTGGTCGACCCCCGCCGGGCATTGTCGTCAGCCGTGAACTTCCGGGCCCGCACTGTCGCAACACGTCATTGGCGTTCGACACGTGTCCCTACCCGCCAGTACGGACAAGCCAGAATCACGAACTCCGTGAGTGTTTCCCGGCTCCGACCCCCTTTAGATGAGATCAGTTCCAGCGCTGACGGGAGAGTTGTATGACACAGGAGTACGTGACCACCGGTCTGGCGGTGGATACCGACCTCTTCCGTCACGTCGTCGGTCATCTGGCCAGCGGCGTGACCGTGCTGACCACGCGGGTCGACGACCGCGACCACGGGATGACGGCCAGCTCGGTGACCTCACTGTCGATGGATCCGCCGATGATGCTCGCCTGCGTCAACAACGCCGTTCCCACCGCCGCCGCGATCTCACGCAGCGGCCGTTACACCGTGAACGTGCTGGGCCAGGCCCACGGCGATCTGGCCTACCAGTTCGCCTCCCCGCGCCCGGACAAGTTCGCCGGCGTGATCATCGAGCGCGGCGGGGCCGGGGTGCCGATGCTGGCCGAGGCGATCGCGTCTTTGGAGTGTGAGGTCACCGAGCAGGTGGTCGGTGGGACCCACACCATTTTCCTGGGCCATGTGGTGGCGGCGACGGCCCGCGAAGGCTCGCCGCTGACGTACTTCCGGGGCGGTTTCGGCCGGTTTGAGTTCCAGCGCAACGACAGTGCCTATCAGCAGGCCCGGGACATGGTGCTCAGCCGCGTCTTCGGCCCCGGCGAGGTGATCACGGTGGATCATCTGGCCGAGCGCCTCGACGGCGACCGGGCCCGCGCCTTCTACGCGCTGACGCGGCTGGCCTCCGATGGGCTGGTGTTGCGGGATCCCGAACGCGGGTATGTCATCGCCTCCTTCGACGTGCGCACATCGGACCAGACGTTCGAAGCCCGGCTGGCCATCGAGTTGGGCGTCATCGACTGCGTGATCGACAACGTGAACCCGCGGCTGCTGGCCGTGGCGCGGGGACACCTGGAGACGATGTCACGCTGCCTGGTGGGCGATCACTTCGTGGATTTCCAGGCGTATCTGGACGCCAATTACGCCTTCCACGAAGCGATTGTGGCGTTGTCGGGCAATCAGCTTCTCACTGCGGCGTTCTCGTCACTGAGCATCAAGAACGTGATGACCCGCAGCTTCGGCATCACCGCGCAGTCGTCGGCGGCGTTTTTGACCGTTCAGCGCGACCTGCTGGTGGCGCTGGAGGACAATGACGCCGCGGCGGCGCGCACCGCGGCCCGCGGCTATTGCGAACTGGCCAAAGCCCGTGCCCGCCAACTGCTGTCGCTGACCGGCGGCAAGGTGTGATTTCGGCGCGCTGGTAACCGGTGAGCGGTTACCAGCGCGCCGAAATCGCTAGGGGACGCGCAGGATCAGGGCCGAGCCCTGCCCGGTGCCGCCGCACAGCGACGCCGCACCGGTGCCGCCGCCACGACGCTTGAGCTCGAGTGCCAGGTGCAGCGCGATTCGGGTGCCCGACATGCCGAGCGGGTGTCCGATCGAGATGGCACCGCCGTTGACGTTGACCTTCTCTGGATCGACACCGAGCGCTTTGGTGGAGGCGATCCCCACCGCCGCGAAGGCCTCGTTGATCTCGATGAGATCCAGAGCCTTGGCATCGATGCCCTCGGCGGCGCAGGCCGCGGTGATGGCGTTGGCGGGCTGCAGTTGCAGCGTGGAATCGGGCCCGGCCACCATCCCCTGAGCGCCGATCTCGGCCAGCCATTCCAGGCCGAGCTCCTGCGCCTTGCTCTTGCGCATCACCACCACGGCCGCGGCGCCGTCGTTGATGGTGGACGCGTTGCCCGCGGTGATGGTGCCGTTCTTGCGGAATGCGGGCCGCAGGGCAGCCAGCGACTCGGCGGTGGTGTTGCCGCGGATGCCTTCATCTTCGGCGAACTGCAGCGGCTCGCCTTTGCGCTGGGGAATCGACACGGGCACCACCTCGTCGTCGAAGAGCCCGTCCTTCCAGGCGGCGGCGGCCCGCTGGTGCGAACGGGCGGCGAACTCGTCCTGCTCCAGGCGCGCGTAGTCGTTGGCGTCCTCGGTCAGCGCGCCCATGGCCTCGTCGGTGAACACATCACGCAGGCCGTCGTAGGCCAGGTGATCGACCAGCGTGGCGTCGCCGTACTTGAACCCGCCGCGTGACTTCGGCAGCAGGTGTGGCGCCTGGGTCATCGACTCCTGCCCCCCGGCCACCACCACGTCCACCACCCCGGCGCGAATCAGCTGATCCGCCAGCGCAATCGAGTCCAGACCGGACAGACAGACCTTGTTGACCGTCAGCGCCGCGACCGACATCGGGATGCCCGCGGCCACGGCGGCCTGGCGGGCGGGCAGCTGACCGGCGCCGGCCGTGAGCACCTGGCCCATGATGACGTACTGCACCTGGTCACCGGTGATGCCGGCCTTGTCCAGCGCCGCGGCGATCGCGACACCGCCGAGCTGCGCGCCGGAGAAGCCGGACAGCGATCCCATCAGCTTGCCGACCGGCGTCCGTGCCCCGGCCACGATCACCGAGGTCATGAGAGCACCCAGGTCAGCGGCGGCTCGGTGGCAGCCACCACGTCGGCGTAGGACACCCCCGGTGCCAGTTCCACCAGCGTCAGCGAGCCGTCGCCGTCGACGTCGATGACGGCCAGGTTGGTGATGATGCGGTCGACGACCTTCGCGCCGGTGAGCGGCAGGGAGCAGGTGTCGACGATCTTCGGGGCACCCGAGCGGTCGGTGTGTTCCATCAGCACGATCACCCGGTCGGCGCCGTGCACCAGGTCCATCGCCCCGCCCATGCCCTTGACCATCTTGCCGGGAATCATCCAGTTGGCCAGATCACCATGGCGCGAGACCTGCATCGCCCCCAGCACCGCGGTGTTGATGTGACCGCCGCGGATCATCCCGAACGACGTGGCCGAATCGAAGAACGCCGCACCGGGATTCACGGTCACCGTTTCTTTGCCGGCGTTGATCAGGTCAGCGTCCACCGCGTCCTCGGTCGGGTAGGCGCCGGTGCCCAGGATGCCGTTCTCCGAGTGCAGCGTGACCCGGACGTCGGGGCTCAGGTGGTCCGGGATCAGGGTCGGCAGCCCGATGCCGAGGTTGACGTACTCGCCGTCGACCATCTCGGCGGCGGCGCGCGCGGCCATCTGGTTGCGGGACCACCCGGTGAGCGTGCTCGTCATGACTGTGCTCCTTCGCGAACGGTGCGCTTCTCGATGCGTTTGTCCTGGGGGCCGGTGTGGACGATGCGCTGCACGAAGACCCCGGGCAGATGCACGGCCCCGGGATCGATCTCACCGGGAGATACCAGTTCCTCGACCTGGGCGATGGTGACCTTGCCCGCCATGGCGGCCAACGGGTTGAAGTTCATCGCCGACTTCTCGAACACCAGGTTGCCGTCGGTGTCACCCAGGCGGGCGTGTACCAGCGCGAAGTCGGCGTTGATGGCCTCCTCCAGGACGTAGCTGCGGTCGCCGAAGGTGCGCGTCTCCTTGGCCGGGGAGGCGACGGCCACCGAGCCGTCCGCGGCGTAGCGCCAGGGAATGCCGCCCTCGGCCACCGGGGTAGAGACACCGGCGGGGGTGTAGAAGGCGGGGATGCCTGCGCCACCGGCCCGCAGCCGCTCGGCCAGTGTGCCCTGCGGGGTCAGTTCCACTTCGAGCTCACCGGCCAGGTACTGCCGGGCGAACTCCTTGTTCTCCCCCACGTACGACGCGGTGACGCGCCGGATGCGGCCCAGCCCCAACAGGATTCCGAGTCCGTGGTCGTCGACGCCGCAGTTGTTGGAGAACACCTCCAGCCCGGTGGCACCGGATTCGGCCACCGCCTGGATCAGTACATCGGGGATGCCGCACAGTCCGAAGCCGCCGACGGCGACCGTCGCACCGTCACCGATACCGGCGACGGCCTCGGCGGCGGAAGAGTAGACCTTGGAAGACAACAGGAGAGTCCTTTCGCCCATTCATCAAACGCTGACCTCGATTGTTGATCGTGCTGAGCGGTAACAGAACCCGTCGACAGAGATTCCTCGGAAGCTGCTCACATGGTGATCGCTGAACACCAATGCGTTCACTGAGCGAACGCCTAGGCTGTGGGCGTGGATACTGTGATCGCCCGGGTGGGGGCCCTGCTGCGCGCGGTGGGCGCGCACCAACCCGCGGGCGCGTCCACCACCGACATCGCCCGTACCGCCGGGCTGGCTCGGCCCACCGCGCACCGGCTGCTGGCGGCCATGGCCGAGGAAGGTCTGGTGGACCGGGATCTCAAAACCGGCCGTTGGTCGCTGGGACCGGAGCTCTACCTGCTGGGCTCCAGCGCCGCCACCCGCTACGACATCGTCGACCAGGCCCGCGACATCGTGGCCGCGCTGGCCCGCGAATCCGGCGAGAGCGCGTTTCTCTCAGCGCGCCGCGGCGACGAGACGGTGTGTGTGTTCGCCCAGGAGGGCAGCTTCCCGCTGCGGTCCCACGTGCTGCACGTCGGTATCCGCCTCCCCCTCGGAGTCGCCTCGGCGGGCCTGGTGATCCTGAGCCACCTGGCCGACCGCGATATCGAGGCGTACTTCGCGCGGGTGGACGCCAGCGACGGCTGGGGACCGATGCACTCCGAGACCAAGATCCGCGAGCGCATCGCAGCCACCCGGCGCACGGGCTACGCCGTGAATCCGGCGCTGCTGGTCGAGGGCAGCTGGGGCATCGGCGCGGCGGTGTTCGACCGCAACTCCCAGCCGGCCTGGGCGCTGAGCCTGACCGGCGTGGAGACCCGGTTCAAACCGGCCCGCCGCCGCGAGCTGGGCGCGCTGCTACTCGAGCAGGCACACGCATTGTCACTACGGCTGCGTTGACACTGCACCCACCGCGAGGAAGTACGAGTAGGGATCGCGGTGGACGCAGTGTCAACGTGCCGAGGTCAGGAGTTGGTGGCCAGCGTCAGCTCGGCCAACTTGATGGCCTGGGCGCAGGCGTCGATTCCGGGGCCCTGCGGGTTGATCCACCACCCGACCACGCCGGCGGCATCACTGGCCACACCGCACGAACCGTTGGCGTCACCGGTGCGCATGACAATGGATTGGATGCCGGCGATGCGCCGGTCCTCGATCTGGTAGTTCAGCGCCTGGGCCACTTCGCGCTCGTTGTCCAGGCTGCCCTGCTCGAACCAGAACCGGGTGATGTCGACCAGCCCGGCCGGGTTGGCGGCCTGCCAGCGGCACACCGCGCCGACGAACGTGCTCTGGATGTCGCGCGGATCGGCGCCCACGGTCTCGGCCAGCAGGTCCTGGGTCAGCACGTCACATTCCTTGAGCAGGTTGGGGTACTGCTCCTGGGAATCGTTGTTGCGCAGGGTGTCACCGGCGCCGGCGCGCAGCGCCTCGCCGTCCACGGTGCGGCTGCAGCCGGTCATCAACGTGACACCGGCGACGACGGCCGCAACGGCGGCCAGGACCCGGCGGGCGCTCACTTGGCGTTCACGATCGACTGGCGGGTCAGTTCCTCGGCCACCTGGCACGGCGGCGGGTAGTTCTGCTCGGCGAAGCTCACCGACCATTCGATGAAGTCGTCGCCGAACTGGATGCCGATCTCGCAGAGGTTGTCCCCCAGCAGCGGGTCGGTGCCGATGGCCACGAAGCCGTCGTTGCCCTCGACGGAGATGTCCTCGACGCTGGTGCGGGAGAGCTCCTGGGTTTTGCGTTCGCGTCCGATGGGGCTGCCGCGGAACCAGGTGAACGAGAAGTGCGGACCGATGATGCCGCCGTTCTGCAGCCATTGGCAGCCCACCGAATTGGTGGCGGTGTTCTTCAGTCCGCTCACTTTCGTGAGCTCCTGGATGGTCTCGTCACTGATGCCACCGCATTGCGGGAAGATGGGCCCGTGGGCGGCGCTGCCCTGTTCCTGGGGCGCCGACGATCCGGGGCTGGGTTCGCTGGGGCTCTGCTCCTCGGAACAACCCGCCAGCAACGGCAGCACAGCCACAGCCGCTATCGCCAGCTTGGTCATGTTGCGCTTCACAGCAGTCCCTTCTGACACTTCTGGCCGTCCTCGCCATGCACTGTAGCGGCCACACCTTGGCGGAACCACCGACACGCCCGTTGACCTGCTGCTTTGCTGTGACCCAGGTGCAGTGCCACAGTTACGACATGCTCGCGGCGCTGTTGCGGCAGTTCATTCGGCCGTACCGGCAGCTGGTTGGTGCGGTGATGGCGCTGCAGGTGATCAGCACGCTGGCCTCGCTGTACCTGCCGACGGTCAACGCCGCGATCATCGACGACGGCATCGCCACCGGTGACACCGCCACGATCATCCGGCTGGGCCTGGTGATGCTGGCCGTCACCGCGCTGCAGGTGGTCTGCGCCGTCGGGGCCGTGTACTTCGGGTCCCGGGCCGGCATGGGGTTCGGCCGCGACCTGCGCTCGGCGATGTTCCACCACGTGATCACCTTCTCCGAGCACGAGACGGCACGGTTCGGCGCGCCGTCTCTGCTGACCCGGACCACCAACGATGTCCAGCAGATCCAAGTGCTGGTGCAGATGACGTTCACCGTGCTGGTCACCGCTCCGATCATGTGTATCGGCGGTGTCGGCATGGCGATCCACCAGGATGCGGGCCTGTCCTGGCTGCTGCTCATCAGCGTGCCGGTGCTGGGCCTGACGAACTACTGGATCGTGCGGCATCTGTTGCCGATCTTCCGGCGGATGCAGCAGTTGGTCGACGGCATCAACCGTGTGATGCGGGACCAGCTGGCCGGCATCCGGGTGATCCGGGCCTTCGCGCGCGAGCCCTTCGAACGGGACCGGTTCGCCGCGGCCAACCGTGCGCTGTCGGACACCGCGCTGGACGCGGGCCGGTGGCAGGCGCTGATGCTGCCGGTCACCACGCTGACCATCAATCTGTCCAGCGTCGCGCTGATCTGGTTCGGCGGCATGCGGATCGACGCCGGACAGATGCAGGTGGGCTCGCTGATCGCATTCCTGAGCTACTTCATGCAGATCCTGATGGCGGTCATGATGGCGACCATCTTCCTGGCCATCCTGCCGCGGGCGTCGGCCTGCGCCGAGCGCATCACCGAGGTGCTCGCCACGACACCGGCCATCACCGATCCCGATGCCCCGGTGACCACCACACCCAGCGGACAGGTGCAGTTGCGCGACGTCAGCTTCGGCTACCCCGGCGCCGAGCGTCCGGTGCTGCAGCACATCGACCTCACCGTGCCGGCGGGCACCACCACCGCCGTGGTGGGTGGCACCGGCTCGGGCAAATCGACCCTGCTGGCGCTGATCTCGCGGATGTATGACGTCGACTCCGGCGCGGTGCTGGTCGACGGGGTGGACGTCCGATCACAGCGCACCGAGGACTTGTGGGCCGGAATCGGAGTGGTGCCCCAGCGGGGTTACCTGTTCTCCGGCACGGTGGCCGACAACCTCGCCTACGGCCGCGGCGATGCCACCGAGGAGCAGATGTGGGACGCGCTGCGGGTGGCGTGCGCCGACGACTTCGTCGCGCGCCATCCCGAGGGCCTGCTGATGCCGGTGGCCCAGGGCGGGATCAACTTCTCCGGCGGCCAGCGCCAGCGACTGGCGATCGCCCGCGCGGTGATCCGCAGACCCACGATCTACCTGTTCGACGACGCCCTCTCCGCACTGGACGTCAGTACCGACGCCGCCGTCCGCGCGCGCCTGCGTGAGGTGTCCGATGCGGCCACGGTGATCATTGTGGCGCAGCGCCTTTCGTCGATCGCGGCCGCCGATCAGATCGTGGTCCTCGATGACGGCCTGGTGGTGGGCATCGGAACCCACAAGGACCTGTTGGCCGAGTGCCCCACCTATCAGGAGTTCGCCGAATCGCAGGCGTTGCGGGTGGGTGATCACCGGTGAGCGGACCGATGCGCGGCCCGATGCGCATGCAGCAGGGCCCGGCCGAACGCTCGCGCGATTTCACCGGCTCCGCGCTGCGGCTGCTCAGACGCCTCACCCCGCAGCGCTGGCTGGCCGCGGTGGTGGTGCTGCTCTCGGTGGCCGGCATCGGCATCGGGGTGATCGGTCCCCGCATCCTCGGGCACGCAACCGATCTGCTGTTCAACGGCGTGATCGGCAAGCAACTTTCTGTCGGGCTGACCAAGGAGCAGGCCATCGAGGCCGCCCGCGCCCGCGGCGACACCACCTTTGCCGATCTGCTGTCCGGGATGGCCGTCACCCCCGGACAGGGGGTGGACTTCGCTGCGGTGGGGCGCACCCTGTTGCTCGCCCTGGGCTTGTATCTTGTTGCTGCCCTGCTGGTCTGGATCCAGGCCCGGCTGCTCAACGTGGCGGTGCAGCGCACCATGGTGGCGCTGCGCTCCGATGTGGAGGACAAGGTGCACCGGCTGCCGCTGGCGCACTTCGACACCCGCCAGCGCGGCGAGCTGCTCAGCCGGGTCACCAACGACGTGGACAACATCGCGACCTCGGTGTCGATGACCATCAACCAGCTGCTGTCCTCGGCGCTGACCGTGGTGGCCGTGCTGGTGATGATGCTGATCATCTCGCCGCTGCTGACCCTGCTGACGGTGATCACCGTGCCGTTGACGCTGTGGGCCATCCGGTCGATCACCCGGCGCTCACAGAAATTGTTCGTCGCGCAGTGGCGCAACACCGGACGGCTCAACGCCCACGTCGAGGAGACCTACAGCGGCTTCACCGTGGTCAAGACCTACGGCCATCGGGCCAGCGCGCAAGAACGCTTCCGCGAATACAACGACGACGTGTTCCACGCCAGCTTCGGTGCGCAGTTCCTGTCCGGACTGGTGGGCCCGGCCACGATGTTCATCGGCAACCTCAGCTACGTGGCCGTCGCGGTGGTCGGTGGCCTGCAGGTGGCGGGCGGGCAGATCACCCTGGGCAGCATGCAGGCGTTCATCCAGTATGTCCGGCAGTTCAACCAGCCACTGGGGCAGCTGGCGTCGATGTTCAACACCTTCCAGTCCGGCATCGCCAGTGCCGAGCGGGTGTTCGACTTCCTCGACGAACCGGAAGAGTCGCCCGACGCGGTGGCGTCGCTGCCGGCGGGAACCGCCCCGCGGGTCGAGTTCGACCGGGTGTCGTTCGGCTACCGCGCGGACGCCCCCGTCATCGAGAACCTGTCACTGACTGCCGAACCGGGCTCCACGGTGGCGATCGTCGGGCCCACCGGCGCAGGCAAGACCACGCTGGTGAACCTGCTGATGCGGTTTTACAACGTGGACTCGGGCCGGATCCTGATCGACGGCGTGGACACCGCGTCGGTGAGCCGGCAGTCGCTGCGCGGACAGATCGGCATGGTCTTGCAGGACACCTGGCTGTTCGGCGGGACCATCTACGACAACATCGCCTACGGCAGGCCCGGCGCGTCCGAGGACGAGGTGATGGCGGCGGCGCAGGCCGCCTACGTGGACCGCTTCGTCCACATGCTCCCCGACGGCTACGACACCCGCGTCAACGACGACGGCGGGAAGATCAGCGCCGGCGAGAAGCAGTTGATCACCATCGCCCGGGCGTTCCTGGCGCAGCCGCGCATCCTGGTTCTCGACGAGGCCACCAGCTCGGTGGACACCCGCACCGAGCTGCTGGTGCAGCACGCGATGGGCGAATTACGCAGGCAACGAACCAGTTTCATCATCGCCCACCGCCTGTCCACCATCCGCGACGCGGATCTGATCGTGGTGATGGACGGCGGCGCGATCGTGGAGCAGGGCACCCACGAGGACCTGATCGCCACCCGGGGCGCCTACTTCGCGATGGTCAACCGCTGACCGTCAGAGCTGTGGCCCCTGGTTGCGCAGCTCGTCGACCTCGGTCATGGCGGTGCGCAGCTTGGCCAGCCACTCCTCGGTGTGCTCGCCCACCAGCCGCACCGACCACGCCAGGGCGTCCGAGCGGGACCGGGCCACACCCGCGTCCACCAGGGTGTCGAGGACCTGCCGCTCGGGCTGCTTGAGCCTGGTCATCACCGGAACGGCGATGTGGGTGAACAGGATTCGCTCGGTGGTGTCACCGTCGGCCACCTCGACCCCCCAGGAGACCTTGCGGCGGTAGCGGTCTTCGGCCTCGTCGGCGATCCGCATGCGATCCGAGCGGGTCTGCTCGCGGAAACGGGCCACCCGGCCGGAAGCGCGGGCCTTGGAGTCGTCGCCGTCGGCCGGCAGCCGGCCGATGACGGTGATCTCTTCCTTGTCGACGGACACCTGGGGGTCGCCGTCGAACCAGTCAGCGGGGAGCCGGCCGGCGAACCAGTCGGCGGCGTCGGCAGCGTCGGGCTGCGGACGGGAATGATGATGCCTTCTCATGCTTACATGATTACACCGTTACAGCACGGGTGGCGCTGTGTTCGCCGCGGGCGAACCCCCTGCGCACGACAACCGGCGGCCTACGCTGGAAGCGTGACCGGACCGAATCAGGGCAGTTGGCAGCCCGACCCAGAAGGCCGATACGACGTTCGCTGGTGGGACGGATTCCAGTGGACCGATCAGGTACACCACCAGGGGCAGCAGTTCACCGCCCCACTCGGGGCGCCACCGAGCTCGCAGGCTCAGAGCGCGCAGTCGCAGGCCCAGCCGGTTCCGCAGGCGCAACCGGTGGCGCTGGGCCCGGCTGCCCAGGGTGACGGCTTCGCCGGGATCAGCGGCGATCTGGTCGACGGGCGCTTCAGCGAGAAGGAATCGCGGCCCATCGCCAACCAGAACATCAAGATGCTGCGGGTGCGCCTGGGCGAACCGTTCATGGCGCGGCAGGGCTCGATGGTCGCCTATCAGGGCAATGTGGACTTCGAGTACGAGGGCAGCGGCGCCGCCAAGTTCCTGAAGAAGGCCCTCACCGGCGAAGGTCTGCCGCTGATGCGGTGCACCGGCCAGGGCGACGTGTTCCTGGCTGATCGCGCCTTCGAGGTCCACCTGCTGCAGATCACCGACTCCGGGCTGTCGATCAGCGGCAAGAACGTGTTGGCCTTCTCTCAGAGCCTGGACTGGAACATCGAACGGGTGCGCGGCGCCAGCATGGCCGCAGGCGGACTCTTCAACACCACCTTCCGCGGCTCCGGCTGGGTGGCGCTGACCACCGACGGCCCGCCGGTGGTGCTCAACGCCGCCGAGGCACCCACCTTTGCCGACACCAATGCGATCGTGGCGTGGTCGGCGAGCCTGCAGACGCAGCTGAAGACCAGCTTCAAAGCCGGGGCCCTGATCGGCCGCGGCTCCGGTGAGGCCGTGCAGGTGTCGTTCCACGGCAACGGTTTTGTGATCGTGCAGCCGTCGGAGGGCGTACCGATCCCTAGCCAGCCGTAGCGGCCCGGCGGGCCCGGAACACCTTGGTCTCGCCCTTCACGCCCTTGAGGTGCTTGCCCCCGGCGAAGGACCAGTCGTAGCCGGGGGCGTCGCCGATCGCCTCCCGCGCCGCCTCGGTCACCAGCACCGCCCCCGGGCGCGCTGCCCCGGTGACCCGGCTGGCCAGATTCACCGGCGCGCCGAACCAGTCGCCGGCGCGGCTGACCGCCTCACCGAACGACACCCCCACCCGCAGCCGCGGGAAATCCTGGATCTCCTGGGCGGCCTCACAGAGGGTGACCATGGCGTCCAGCAACAACACCGGGTCCGGGCAGACCAGCATCACCGCGTCGCCGATGGTCTTGACCAGCCGCACCGGCGGCACGGCGACATCGCGGGCCAGGTCTGCCAGGTGGTTGGCCAGCCGTTCCAGCTCTTCGGGTTCGACGGCCTCGCCCAGGCGGGTGAACCCCACCAGGTCGGCGAACGCGACGCCCACCTCGCGTGCGCCCGGCAGCGGCGCACCCGCGGCCCGTTCACTGGCGCTCACGGCCTCGGTCTCCATCGAGTGGCGCAGTTGCAGCAGCAGCATCTCGCGCACCAGCTCACCGAGCAGCGGCTCGACCTGGACCACCAGTTCCTCGAGCCGCTGCGCGATCTGCAGTTCGGTGGCCCCCGGTTGCAGCACCGCGGCCATCCCGGTGTAGCGCATGACCTCAGCCGCGGTGGCCAATCCGTCAGCCAGCGTGCGGGTCACCTGCACCAGGTTGTCCGGGTCCAGGCCCAGTTCGACACACTGCTGCAGCACCGCGGCGATGTGGCCGTCGGCGCGCAGGAACACCGGCGCATCAGGGCTCTCCACCCTCGGCAGCCCCGCGGCCCGCTGGAGTCGTTGCACGAGTTCGAGGTCCATCCCGGTCTCGTCACTGATCTGCCGGGTGGAGACATAGGTGCCGTCGTCGCCGATGATGCGTCGCGGCGCCAGCAACATCGGCGAGAACGAGTTGCGGATCTGTTCGGCGGTGATGCCGCGCTGCTGCAGCCAGGCGATCAGCTCAGCGCGTTCGTCACTGCTCTCGTCGGCCACCTGAGAAAGGTACAACGCCTGGTGGAAGTACAGAGCCTGGTGAGGGTGCGACGCGGGCCTGGCGCACAGCGGGAGCGGTCGACGGGGCCAGCAGATCGGCCGGATCCTCCGGATAGCGCACCACCACGGTGGCGGTGTCGACGAACCGGTACGGCCGCCCCGCCACGATGCCGGTGAATTGTTTTCGCAGTCGCGACATCTCGGCCCGCACGGTCACCACCCGGGTGGGATCACCGTAGAGGTCGGCGGCCAACGCCGGCGCCGAACGCCCCTCGGGATGGCGCGCCAGGATCAACAGGATCTCCGCGTGCCGCAGCGAGATGTCGTGGCGCCAGCTACCGAACTGTCCCGCCATCTCCAGCACCGGCGAGCCGGTCAGGTCCAGCGTCACCCGCAGGTCGGAGGCTTCCACGTCCTCACCCGCCACCCGGACCAGCCATCCGCCGGGCAGCAGTTCGATGTCGCACATACCCAGCGGCGGAACCCAGGCGCGGCCGGGGGCCAGCTCCTCGGGCAACAGGATGCGGTTGTGCAGCGGCAGCGAGTCGACGGCGGCCACCCAGCCCTCGGTGTCCACCGCCAGCGCCGGCGCACCGATGCGCGCCAGAATCGGTGCGGCGACCGTGCGCAGCCGGTTGAGAGTGCGGTCATGCTGTTCGCGCAGATGCGATTCCGCCAGCCGGGCCACCACATCCACCAGGGCGACGGTGGTGGGGTGCACGGTGGCGGCCGGCCCGGAGACGTCGACGACGCCGAGCACCTGGCCGGTGCGCGGGTCGCGGATCGGAGCGCCGGCACACGTCCACGGGTGGTGGCTACGTAGGTAGTGTTCGGCGCAGAAGACCTGCACAGCGCGGTGCGACGCCAGGGCGGTGCCGATTGCGTTGGTGCCCACCGCCGACTCGCCCCAGTGCGCCCCTTCGACGAAACCGAGCCGATCAGCGTTGGACAGCACCTGCGGTGAGCCGGTGCGCCACAGCACGCGGCCCTGGGCGTCGGCCACCACCAGGATGTTGTCCCCATCGGCGACAAGCGATTCCAGCCCCCGCGACACCTCGTCGAGCACCGCCATCAGCCCCGACTCGCGGCGCAGTGCATCGATGGCACCGGCCTCCACCACCGGCGGGGTGTGCTTGTCGGGGTTGATGCCCTTGGCCTTCATCCGCTGCCACGAGTCCCCGATGACCGATCGCGGCCGAGCCGGGGCCCGGGCACCGGCCATGGTCGCGTCGTAGACAGCCGACATCAACCGCGCGTAGCTGCGCGGGTCTTCGCCGACGGCGACGGCGGGTTCAGGCACGGGCATCGCCTGTGATTGTGCTCCCGGTCACATCGAAGCGCCAGCGCCGCAGGTCAGCCCTCACCGGTAAACCAGGCCGCCGTCGATCAGGACCGACTGTCCGGTCATGTAGTCCGCATCCGGTCCGGCCAGGTATGAGACGAACCCGGCGACGTCCTCGGGCGTCTCGGCCCGACCGAGCGCGATGCCGCCGACGTACTTGTCGTAGGTCTCGCCGACGGCCGCGCCGGTCAGGTCGGCGAACCGCTGGTCGATCTCCACCCACATGTCGGTGCCGACCACCCCCGGGCAGTAGGCGTTGACGGTGATGCCGTCGGCGGCGTACTCCTTGGCGGCGGCCTGGGTGAGCGCCCGGACGGCGAACTTGGTGGCGCTGTAGACACCGAGCATCGCGAACCCGTCGTGACCGGCGATGGAGGAGGCGTTGATGATCTTGCCCTTGGTCTTCCGCTGCCGGAACCGGGTGCCTGCGGCCTGGATACCCCACAGCACCCCGTCGACGTTGATCGACCAGATGCGTTGCAGCTCTTGCGGTGTGACCTCGGAGATGGGACCGACCAGCGCGACACCCGCGTTGTTGACCATGATGTCGAAGCCGCCGAGGGCCTGCTCGGCGTGCTCGACGGCCGCGAACACCTGATCCCGATCCCCCACGTCGGCAACAAAGGCGGTGGATTTCTGCCCGATCTCGGTGATCTCGTCGGCGACGGTGTTGATGCCGTCGGGACGGACGTCCACCAGAGCGACGTCGGCGCCGTCGCGGGCCAGTCGCAGCGCGATGCCCCGGCCGATACCGCGGCCGCCGCCGGTGACCAGGGCCACCTTGCCCGTGAGTGTCATGATGCTCCTTCGATACTGGGGTCCACGAGGACCTTCATCTTGGTTCCGGCGTGCAGGGCCTCGAACCCTTCGTCGATCACGTCTTCGAGTGCGATCGGAGTGACCCAGCCGGTGGTGTCGTAGGCACCCTGGGCCATCAGGTTGATCACCGCCTCGAAGTCGGCGCCGGTGTAGCACAGCGAGCCCTGGATTCGGGACTCGTTCATCACCAGGTTGAGAAGTGGTGTGGTCAGGGGCTTTTCGTAGATCGCCACGCTCACCATCGGCTTGCGGGCCCCGACGCAGGCCAGTGCCGTCTGCACCGCAGGCTGCACCCCGGCGGCGTCGAACACCGCGTCAGCCTTGCGGCCACCGGTGTGGTCGGCGATGAACTCCGGCACGTCGAGCTGGGAAGGATCCAGGGTCCTGGCGCCGAGGTGCTCGATGGCGGCGCGCCGGGTGGCCGACGGCTCCACCACGAACACATCGTCGATCCCCTTGCCGCGCAGCGCAAACCACAAGCCGATGCCGATGGGGCCGGCGCCGAACACCATGGCCGTGTCCCCGGGTGTGGTGTCGCCGAGGGTGGCGGCGTGGTAGGCCACCGACATCGGTTCCACCAGTGCGCCGAGTTCCAGGGACACAGTGTCGGGCAGCCGGTGCAACATGTGGACCGGAACCACCGAGTACTCGGCCATGCCACCGTCGGACATCAGGCCGTGGAACCCGATCTGCGCGCAGATGTTGTAGTTGCCGGCCCTGCACGCCGCGCACTCGTGACAGGTGTACAGCGGCTCGACGGCCACCCGGTCACCTTCGGACCAGCCCGTCACCCCGTCGCCGACGGCGGTGATGGTGCCGCTGAACTCGTGCCCCAGCGTCAGCGGCAGCTCCTGGTGGGTCAGCGGATGCGGCGAGGTGGGCACGAAGATCGGACCGGCGTAGTACTCGTGCAGGTCGGTGCCGCAGATGCCGTTGAACCCGACGCGGAGCTTGACGGTGCCCGGTGCGGGGTCCGGTTCGGGGATCTCGGCCACTTCGACCTTGTTGGGTCCGTGGTACACAGCTGCTCTCATGCCGCCATGTCTATGTGACCGCCGACACACGGCGAAAGAGTTGCAGGGGGTTGCGTCGGACGGCTGCAACGGTGCGCAACTCTTGCTGCGGGTGGCGCTCGGGGTGTGCCCTGGGTCACATGACTACCACTCTTGAACCTTCCGTTGATCTCAGCCCGCAGCAGCGGGTCGACGCCTGGCTCGCCGATTTCGAGGCCGCGCTCGCCGTCCGCGACGTGCCGCGCGCGGCCGCCAAGTTCGCCACCGACAGCTTCTGGCGCGACCTGGTGGCCTTCACCTGGAACATCAAGACCGTCGAAGGCCGCGACGGTGTGGCCGACCTGCTGACCGAACGCCTGGCCGACACCGATCCGTCCGGGTTCCGCACCCGGGAGGCTCCGGTGCAGGAGGGTTCCGGGGAGGAGGCAGTCACGTCCGCGTTCATCGAGTTCGAGACCGGCGTCGGCCGTGGCATCGGGCACCTGCGCCTCAAGGGCGACGAGGCCTGGACCTTCCTGACCGCGCTGCAGGAACTGAAGGGACACGAGGAACGCAAGGGCCCCTCGCGGGTGATGGGCGCGGTGCACGGCAGTGATCCCGACCCGCGGTCCTGGGCGGAGAAGAAGGCCGAGGAGGACGCGTCGCTGGGGCGCACCGTGCAGCCCTACATCCTGGTGGTGGGCGGCGGACAGGGCGGCATCGCGCTGGGCGCACGGCTGCGCCAGCTCGGGGTGCCTGCCCTGGTGGTCGACAAGCACGACCGGCCCGGGGATCAGTGGCGCAAGCGCTACAAGTCGCTGTGCCTGCACGACCCGGTCTGGTACGACCACCTGCCCTATCTGCCGTTCCCGCAGAACTGGCCGGTGTTCGCGCCGAAAGACAAAATCGGCGACTGGCTGGAGTTCTACACCCGCGTGATGGAGGTGCCGTACTGGTCGAGGACGTCGTGCACCTCGGCGCGGTATGACGGCGAGCGTTGGACGGTCGAGGTGGACCGCGACGGCGAGAAGCTGACCCTGCACCCCACGCACCTGGTGCTGGCCACCGGGATGTCGGGCAAGCCGTCCATCCCGACGCTGCCCGGCCAAGACGAGTTCGCCGGCGAGCAGCATCACTCCTCGGCGCACCCGGGCCCGGATCGCTACGCCGGCAAGAAGGTGGTGGTGATCGGGTCCAACAACTCCGCGCACGACATCTGTAAAGCACTGGTGGATAACGGGATCGACACCACGATGGTGCAACGCAGCTCGACCCATATCGTGCGCTCGGATTCGCTGATGGAGATCGGGCTGGGTGACCTGTACTCCGAACGCGCCCTGGCTGCGGGGATGACGACGGAGAAGGCGGATCTGACCTTCGCCTCGTTGCCGTACCGGATCATGCACGAATTCCAGATCCCGCTGTACGACCAGATGCGTGAGCGCGACAAGGACTTCTACGACCGGCTGACCGCCGCGGGTTTCGAATTGGACTGGGGCGACGACGGTTCGGGCCTGTTCATGAAGTACCTGCGGCGCGGGTCCGGGTACTACATCGACGTCGGCGCCTGCGATCTGGTGGCCGACGGCACCATCAAGCTGGCCCACGGCCAGGTGTCGCACCTGACGTCGGATTCCGTGGTGCTGGCCGACGGCACGGTGTTGCCCGCCGACGTGGTGGTGTACGCCACGGGGTACGGCTCGATGAACGGCTGGGCTGCCGATCTGATCGGTCAGGACGTCGCCGACAAGGTCGGCAAGGTGTGGGGCCTGGGCAGCGACACCACCAAAGATCCCGGTCCGTGGGAGGGCGAGCAGCGCAACATGTGGAAGCCCACCCAGCAGGAGAATCTGTGGTTCCACGGCGGCAATCTGCACCAGTCCCGGCACTATTCGCTGTATCTGGCACTGCAGCTCAAGGCGCGCTACGAGGGCATCCCGACGCCGGTGTACGGCCTGCAGGAGGTGCACCACCTGTCGTGAGCTGGGGCTTGTGGAGTCTCACCGGCGCTGGCCGCCGGTGAGGCTCCACATATCGCCCTGGTAAACAGGTAACCGTGTGGCGGTGGGTCATCGGGGTGGCGACGTTGGTGGTCGTCACGTTGATGGCCGGCTACGTGGTGATGAATGCGCGCACGGTCCAGTTGGCCGGCGAGTTGGTATCCCGCGTAGACACGACCGACAAGGTGGTGGCCCTGACGTTCGACGACGGCCCGAGTGCACACGCGCCGGAGGTGCTGGACATGCTGGCGGCTGCGAAGGTGCCGGCGACCTTCTACCTCAACGGCGCCGACTTGGACCGGCATCCCGCCGAGGGCAGGGCGATCGCGGAGGCCGGGCACGACATCGGCAATCACACCTACACACACCGGCGGATGGTGCTGGTGTCACCGACGACTGTCGCCGACGAGATAGAGCGCACCGATGCGGCGATCGCGCGAACCGGCTACCAAGGTCCGGTCACCTTCCGTCCGCCGTTCTGCAAGAAGTTGTGGACGCTGCCGCGGTATCTGGCCGAGCATGATCGCGTCAGCATCACGTGGGATGTCGAGCCCGATTCCGCCGGAAACCCTGACACTGCAACGATTGTCGACGAGACGGTGGGTTCGGTACGCCCCGGGTCGATCATCCTGCTCCATGTGATGGCGGACTCCCGGGCGCCGTCACGGGCTGCGGTGCCGCAGATCATCGAGCGACTGCGCGCTGACGGCTATGACTTCGTGACGGTCAGCGAACTGCTGGGCCGATGAATGTGCAAGGCCTGCCGCCCATCGTCGGCGGTGCACCCACCGTGTTGTTCCTGGGCAACGCGCCGAGTGTGCTGTCGCTGGCGCATCAGCAGTACTACGGCAATCCGCGCAACGCCTTCTGGACCATCACCGGTGCGCTGTACGGGTTCTCCGCGTCAGCGCCATATCCGGAGCGGACGGCCGCCCTGATCAACCACGGCGTGGCGGTGTGGGACGTGCTGCGGTTCTGCCGACGCGCCGGCAGCCTGGACTCAGCCGTGGAGCCGGACAGTATGGTGGCCAACGACTTCGGTGCGTTCTACCGCGAGTATCCCACCATCACCCGGGTGTTCTTCACCGGCGGAGCGGCAGAGGCCAACTACCGCAGGCTGGTCGGATTCGACGACGCGCGCCGGTTCATTCGGTTGCCTTCGACCAGCCCGGCGCACACCATGCCCGTCGCGCAGAAGCTGGCGGCGTGGCGGGAGGCGTTGCAGTGACCACCTATGGGTCATCGCCGGGGTCGATGATCCGTTCCGGGTGGTGCAGGTTGTTGGTGCGGGACTGACCGCAGTCGAGGTGTGGCGGCGGTATCCACTCCGTCACACCGTCGTCTGGGCGGTTGCGGGTGGTCCAGCCGGTGGTCTCCACCATCCGATTGTTCGGCCCGCACGCCAACGTCAGGTCCTCGATGTCGGTGCGCCCGCCGTCCTTCCAGTCCTGGTTGGCGTGATGCACCTGGGAACGGTAGGCGCTGGCGGTGCAGCCGGGCATGGTGCAGCCGCGGTGTTTGGCCAGCAGCATCAGGCGCTGGGCGAGGGTGGCGGTCCTCTTGGCGCGGCCCAGGTGCAGGGGCAGGCCTTTCCCGTCGAACAGCGCCAGCCACGGCCGGGAGTGGGCGGCGAACTTCAGCACATCGGCGATCGGCAGCCTCGTGCCGCCGGCAGTCAACCCGTGGCCGGTGCCCTTCTCCAGATCGGTCAGACTCACGGTGATGACCACGTTCGCGGGCAGGCCGTTGATGGTCCCGGTCGGCTGCGTGGTGAGCAAGCGTTGGCACAGAGCCAGCAGCGCATCGTGGTTCCGTTTGCCGGCGGTGCGGGTGTCGTTGCGTATCTGCTCTTCGGTGGGTTCACCCTCGAGGCAGGGATTCTCATCAGCCGGGTTGCACATCCCCGGGGCGGCGTTGCGCTCCAGCAACGGCTCCAGAGTCGCCCACGCCTCCGGCGTCAACAACCCTTCGAACGGGCGCATCCCGTCCGGGCGCTGCTTACCCACCCGGATATAGGCCAGGGCTTGACGGTCTTCATCGGAGAGCTCCCCGTCCTGGTTCAGCAGATACAGCATCTGCGCTGCGGCTGTCCGGAACGCTTCGGGGCCGAGTTCGCAGGCATGCTGGGCCAACTGGGCCTCGGCGTTCTCCCGGGTCTGAAAGTCCACGAAGCCGGGCAGCTCACGGAAAAACCACCGCAGATGCTTGATGTGCTCGGCGCCGATCAACCCCTGCGCCTGACCGCGCGCAAACCCCGGCATCGAGGGTGACATCGGCTCACCGGTCAGCGAGGTCCGCGGCCCCAACAACGCCGCCTCATCCAACCGGCGGCGCGCCTCCGAGCTGGAGATCCGCAACCGCTGCGACAACACCGCCGCGTAACTCTTCGCACCCAAGGCCACCGGTGAACTCTGAGACGTGATCCGCTGATACACCCGATGATCGAACACCGGCTGCGCGCGGGTGATGGCTTCACGGCGCTGCTGCAGCGCCAACAACTCGGCATCGGAGAACGCGTCGATCGACAACCGATTCATCCGGGCGGTCAGCTCTTCGATCTGCGCCAGGGCAGCCAGCATCGCCTCCCGGTCTGCGACTGCCGATCTGCCCATGCCTCGAACATACGGGCGACCACCGACATTTAGATTGAGTGAGTGCTCGCGGACAGCCAGGCTACCGACTGGAACCTTCTGGGATTCCTGATTTCTGAGTGGCTGTCGCGGCACAACCTGCGCGATTCTGGTGTCCCTGTTCGGGAACTTGGAGCCGACTGATGGTTGGACTCCTGCTTATGGAATGTCTGGGCTATGCCAGCCTCGATCGCAGGTTAACCACCCACTTGATCGAAAGGACATGGCATGGAACTGATCCTAGGCATTGATGTCGCCTGCAGGGCTGCTCATCAAGCGTCCCTGGCGCGCCCTGACGGGACCTTCGTCTGGACAGGTCGGCGATTCTTCACTCGCCCCGATGAACTCGAGAAGCTCTGGACCGCTTGCGGACTAAAGAAGCGCGACACCGTACGCATCATCATGGAACCCACCCGCAACGCCTGGGCGCCGTTGGCATCGTGGTTCCGCCACCGAGGTGCACGAGTGTCCATGGTTCCCACGACGCAATCTGCCGATCTACGAGCCTATTACTCCAAACACGCCAAAAACGACCACCTCGACTCCAAAATGCTGGCCCGGCTGCCACTCCTGCACCCCGAAGGATTGCGCGATCACACCGGCGGCGGCCCGGCTGAGCCACTGCGCCGGATCGTCAAAATCCGATCATCCATCGTCAAACGCCGCACCGCGGTCTTTCAACGCCTCGATGCCCAACTGGAGTTGCTCGGCCCGGCCTGGTACGACGCCTTGAGTGCCCGATTCGGCAAGACCGCCCTAGAACTGCTGGCCCGCTACGCCGATCCCAACACAGTGATCCGCCTCGGACATGCACGGCTGACCCGATTCCTGATCCGCCACTCCCGCGGCGCCTGGCGTGAAACCTACGCCACCGCGATCCTCGCTGCAGCTCGGGAATCGTTGCAGCTGTGGGGCTCTGGCGACGACGCGCGCATCGATTTCGCCGAGTTGGCCGCCGATATCGCCGTAGAAGCCGAACAAGCCCTTGCGTTGACCGAACAAATCGACGACCTCGATGAACGAGCCGCCAACCTCTACGCCGAAGCCGACCCCAACGGCATCATCGCCTCCGCGCCCGGCGTCGGTCCGATCATTGGCGCCGTCATCGCCGGCCGTCTCGGGACCCCACCGATTCCACTCGTTAGCTGCCATCCGCGCCTACTCCGGGCTGATTCCCAAGCTCAACCAGTCCGGGCAAACCCATCAACAGACCGGATTGACCAAGGCCGGCGATCCGCTGCTGCGGGAAGCGCTCTTCGCCGCCGCCGATCATGCCCGCAAGACCGATCCCCAGTTGGCCGCCAAGTACAAACGGCTCATGCAAACCGAGCGTCATCATGACTCAGCGCTCTGCCACATCGCCACCATACTGCTGACCCGTATCGCCACCTGCCTCCGCACAGGTCAGCCCTACAAAATGCGGGATATCGACGGCCGACCCATCCACGCTGACGAAGGCCGAAAATTGGTCACCGCCCACCACCGCGTCGACCAGAAGATTCGAGTCAAGGCCGCCGACACCCGCCGCACACAGCGACTCAAAGGAAGGACGGGCCGGGGACAACAGGAGTCGCCAAGCGCTCCAATCCACCGGCCCGTCAACCACAGTCTAGAAGCCGCCTCATGACTTGACATCGCTTAGGAACTCAAAGATCGGCGCGATGTGACGTCAGATAACCAAGTGGCACAAGGGATTCAGCTGACTGGCGGGCGACGGTCGGCCCACGGTCGGTCGGCCTCGATCTCGGCGGACAAGGCCAGCAAGGTGGCCTCGTCGTAGGGGCGGCCCACCAACTGGATGGATAGCGGCAGGCCGTGGCGGTCGAGCCCCCACGGCACCACCGCAGCAGGCTGCCCCGTCGCGTTGAACGCAGCCTGGTACGGCGTACGCGCGGCGACCAGCGACAGCGTCGACACCGCACCGAGGCGGCGATAGGCACCCACCCGGGACGGCCCGGTCGCAGTACCGGGGGTGATCACCACGTCAACGTCGTCGAAGATCGACAACACCCGCGCGGAAAAATCTGCTTCGGCCGCACGGATTTTCGCGAGACGGGCATCGGAGATCATCCGGCCGATCCGCGCCATACCGCGGGTACGGGAGTCGAGCCGCTCGGCGTGCGGGAGGGTGCGCACGTCGTCGTAGATGCCGCGGAAGTACCGCGGCAGCACGTGTCCGTACACGCCGGTCTTCGGGTAGTCGATCTCCCGGACGATGACGTTGTGGCCGAGTTCGCGCAGCAGCGCGCCGGCCTGATGGACCGCGGCGCGCTGTTCGGCGTCGCGGTGCGCGGTCACCAGCGGAGGAACGTTGACGCTCAACGCGATTCGCAACCGATTGGGCGGTCGCGACGCCGCTCGCACAAAACCACCCTGGGGGCCGGGCATCGCCTTGTCGCACGTGACGTCGAGGAACAGCGCGGCGTCCTCCACCGTATGGGCCAGGGGCCCGTAGACCGACATGCCGCACCAAGCGTCGTCGTGCGGGGCCAGCGGCACGCGGTCGCGCTGCGGTTTGAGACCGTACAAACCGCACCACGTCGACGGGATGCGAATCGAACCCGCCCCGTCGGAGCCCAGCGCGATGGGTGCCAGCCCCGCGGCCACAGCGGCCGCACTGCCACCGCTGCTGCCACCGGGGGTTCGGGCCAGGTCCCATGGGTTGTGGGTGGCGCCGTAGGCGATGGTCTCGGTGAACGGCCAGATCATCATCTCTGGCACGGCGGTCTTGCCCAGGATCACCGCACCCGCATCACGCAGCAGTCGCACCACCTCGGCGTCGCGGGTGGGTGCCGGCCCGTGGGCGTTGCTGCCGTAGGTTGTGGTGGCTCCGGCGACATCGACGTCGTCCTTGATGGCGATCGGTACGCCCAGCAACGGGAGTCGCTCCCCCGCGTCGAGGCGCTCCTGGGCCGCCGCGGCCTCGGCCCGAGCCTGGTCGGCGAACACCGTGCGGTATGCCCGCAACTCAGGGTCGAGCCGGTTGATCCGGTCCAGGTAGAGCTCGGCCAGCTTCGGCGCGGTGACGGCTCCCGTGGCCAGCATGCGTGCCTGCTCGGCGGCCCCGGCGAAGGCCAACTCGATGTTGTCCATCGGCGCAGCGTAGCTCAGGCGCCGTGCACCGCTGCGTATTCGCCTGGGGCGCAACCCAGCATAGACCGGAAATCGTTGCTGAAATGCGCCTGGTCGTACCAGCCGTGACGCACGGCCAGCTCGGCCAGGTCGATGCCCGGGTGGGTTTCGATGTCCAGCGCCGCCCGCTGCAACCGGTAGCGGCAGAGCACCCACTTCATCGGCACCCCGACATACCGTTTGAACACCTTCTGTGTGGTGCGCGCACTCCACGGCGCCCGGGCGGCCACCTGCTCGACCCGGCGGACGTCGGCATCGTCGCGGATGCCGTCGAGCAGGGTGCGCAGAGCCCGGTAGGTGGGATCCGGCTGACCTCGGTGAGAGCTGATCGCGTCATCGAGTTGTGTTGCGGCACAATCACGATCGTCCTCAATCCGCAGCGGCGCCCCGAACAGGTCCCCAACCGGCACCGTCTGCCCGGTGTACGCCGAGGCGTCGTGATCGAAGCGCGCCGCGAATCCGCCGGGATGGAACCGGGCCCCCACCACGGTGCCGCGACCGTGCAGCGTTGTCCGGAAGACGCTGGCCACCACCCCGTGGGCCAGGGTGTTCGGTAGCGGGTGGCCGTGCCGCGGCCCGTCGGTGCCCCACTCGTGGGTCAGGTGCATGGCGGGAAAGGAGATGACGGTGCTGTGGTGCTCCTGCCCGGGTGGCAGGTCCCAGCGCACCGACCAGAAGTGCTCTACGTACTCGGCGGCTGCGGTCGACGGCGCCCACCGGGACAGTTCGAAGGCATCTGCGGAGTGCGCCCGCCCGACGATCCCGAGTTGCGGCGCGTTTTTCCAAGCCGTCACGCACCGATTCTAGAAACACTGGACCGCATGAGCGTGTCACCGATCCCCGACGGCTACACCAGCCTGACCCCCTTCATCGTGGTCGACGGCGCTGCCGCCGCGATCGACTTCTACACCTCGGTGTTCGGAGCACAGCTCCTGGAGAAGATGGACACCCCGGACGGCCTGATCGCCCACGCCGAACTCGACTTCGGTCACGGCCGGCTGCAACTGTCGGACCCCAACCCGCAGTTCGGTCTGGCCGCAGCCCCGGCGGCCGACACCAGCAGCCATTCGATCGTGCTGTACTGCACCGATGCCGACGCTGTGGTGACCCGCGCCGAAGCTGCCGGCGCCACCATCCGCGAACCGCTCTCGACCTTTGCCACCGGCGACCGCTACGCATCGCTGGTGGACCCGTTCGGGCAGCGGTGGGCGGTGATGACCCGCGTCGAAGAGGTCAGCGCGCAGGAGCGCGAGCGCCGGCTGGCCGAGTGGTCGGCCGAGAACCTCTGAGGGGCTTCGCTACCGTGGCGGGATGTCTTGTGTGTTCTGCGCCATCGTCGCCGGTGCGGCCGACGCCATCCGGGTCTACGAGGACGACGACTACCTGGCGTTTCTCGACATCCGGCCGATCGTCCGCGGCCACACCCTGGTGGTCCCCAAGACCCACAGCGTCGACCTCACCGACACTCCGGCCGACACGGTCGCCGGGCTGGTGAGGGTGGGTCAGCGGATCGGGCAGGCCGCGCGCCACTCGGAGTTGGCCGCCGACGGCAACAACATCGTGATCAATGACGGCAAGGCCGCGTTCCAGACGGTGTTCCACATCCATCTGCACGTGGCGCCCCGTCTCGACGGCGACAAACTGTCTTTCGCCAAGGGACTGGTGGTGCGCAAGGACCCCGACCGGGAGGGCACCGGCCGCATCCTGCGGGATGCGCTGGCGCGACTGCCCTGATTCACGGCGTCAACGCGCCGGCCAGTAACGCCGCTGCCGGGCCCTCGGGCGCCTGTCGCCGGTGCCACAGCGTGAGCAGCAGGTCAGCGGCCGGGAGGGCGAGGGTGACCTGGTCGCCGTGCCCGACGGTGACCGCGGGTCTGTCGAGGTCGGTCGCCTCCAGCCGCAGGGCGGCCGGCAACGGCGGCGTCCGGCCGAGCGCCACCTGGCGCGGATAGAACACCTCAGCCACCTCGGCCACGCCGTCCCACGCCAGCGCCGGGTCCAGGTTGTCGTCGATACCCTGCGCCGACAGCAGATCCCAGGTGTGCACCACTGTCTCGTGCATCTGGCGCCGGATCCAGAACGCGACGTTCCCGGGTCCGGACACCGGTCCGAACACCCAGGCCGGGGCGTCCGGACCGGCCGCCATCAGGGTCTCCACCAGATTCTCGGCCTGCTCGGAATACCACTGCCGCAACGACTCCCGCGGTACGCCGGCACCGGCCGGCGTCCCGTCACCGGTGTCGGCGCCCACCCGCCCGGCCGCCCAGCTGTGGATACCGCCGAGGTGGCGGACCAGGTCGTCGACGGTCCACGACGGACAGGACGGCACCGCGGCGCCCAGGTCGGAGGTGTCGAGGATGGTGGCGAACCGGCGCGTCGCCTCGGCCAGGGCGTCGGTGGAGAGCACGGGTCGTATTGTCGAGCCACCGGCCGCTGGAGACGATGGGCAAAACTGCCAACCATCGTCGAGATCCGGACAGTTCAGCCCAGCGGTAGCGCGGGGTTGGCCGAATCCAGGTGCTCGACGGTGGTGAACACCAACTCCTCGGTGCCCACGTTCTCGATGTCATGCAGCAGGAACTCTCCCGCGGCGAAGGAGAAGTGCCGGGTCTCGCCGGCGTTGTAGGACACCTCGCGCGTGGTGCCGTCGGAGGTGTGCTGGCGGCTGCGGCCGGCGTTCACCGCGGTCCAGAAGTAGTCCAGCACGTGCCGGTGGGTGTGGAACCGCTGCCCCGGCGCCAGCCGGATCTCCCAGACCCGCACCCGTTCGTTCTGCGACAGCAGCCGGGACCCGACGTGCCCATCGTAGGCATACGTCTCGAACTCGGCTTTCAGCTCGTCGCTCCAGCCCTCGAAGTTCTGGGCGACCAGCACGCCGGCCAGCGGGGCATCAGTGAGGTATTCGGTGGTCATGTTGGTTCTCCTTGTGTTGTGGGCGAAATCGCTACTTGCCGGGGGCGTAGAGGCCGAAGCGCAGGTCGGGATCGCCGGGGGTCCACGTGCAGTCGAACTGCGACCGGGTGCCCATCGCCTTGACCCGCTGCAGCAGCCGCTGCCCGAGTTCCAGCTGCCCCGGCTCCCATTTGGCCAGGGCGTCGGCGATGTCGTCGGCCTCGGCCAGGGCATCGAACAGCGCCCAGGCATTGGCGGCGGCCTTGGCGGTGCCCGCCGCGGCGTGCGGGCGAGCCGCGCTGGCCGCATCACCGATCAGCGCCACCCGGCCCATCGCCATCCGGCTGGTCCCGGCGTCGTAGACCGCCTGCAGGTAGGGCTGCTCGGTGCGCACCACCACCTCGGCGGCCGCCGGCGCCAGCAGTGCGATTGCTGCTGAGCGCATCTCGTCGACGAACCGGTCCTGGACCGCACCCGGGTGCAGGGACACCTTGGCGGCGAAGCCCCGCTTGTCGGTCATCAGCTCGTCGAGCTCGTGTCCTTCGGCCACGTTGCGGTACCAGACGTAGTTCAGCAGCCGCTCACCGACGGCCAAACCGCCCTCGTTGGACGGGATCGGGTAGACGTTGATGTGGGTGTGCGGAGCCACGCTGTAGGAGATCGCGTCGTGCAGGAGTTCGAATGTCTCCGGCGAGACGTCCTTTTCGAGCACGGTGCCGCGCCAACCGACGTAGCCGGAGTATTCGAGTTCGGACTCCGGGGAGATCTTGCGCCGGCTCGGCGAGGTGATGCCGTCGGCGAAGACCACCAGGTCGGCCCGTTCCCGCAGCCCGGAGGCGAAGCGCACCTCCACACCGCGGTCGTCCTCCTCGAACCCGGCGGCGTACTCCCCCAGGTGGTAGTGCTCGGTGCCGAAGTCGGCGAGCAGCGCCCGGTAGAAGGTGCCCCACGAGGTGTAGCTCCAGGGTGCGTTGTCGCGGTGCAGGATGGTGTTGTCGGAGTCCAGGTACTGCACGTAATGCGTTGAGGTGCTGACCTGTTCGGGATGCTGGGTACTGCATTCGGCGAACCAGCGGATGGTGTCGGGCTGCAGGACGATCCCGCCGCCGCGACCGTCGAGGCTGGTGGGGGTGCGCTCGTAGACGTCGACGTCGAACCCGAGGCGGCGCAGCAACAGTGCCGCGGTCAGGCCTCCGATCGAGCCGCCGACGACGATGGCCCGGCTTCCGGTCCAGTCGTGGCGGGCGTTGACTGCCTCAGACATGGGTGTCTCCTTCGAGATCGAGGAACCGTCGCGCGTTGGCCTCCAGAACGTCGTCGTCCAGGCCCACGCTGTGGGGAAGATCAAGCGGCCGTTCGACACCCATGTCGAACGGATAGTCACTGCCGCACACCAGGTGTGTGGGGTCGGCATGGGCGCGCAGCAGCTCGAGTGCCGGCCCGTCGTGGGTCAGGGTGTCGAACCACAACTTGGCGAAGCCGTCCCGCGGTGCGGCGGTGCCGGCGCTGCGCACATCGGCGCGGGCCTGCCAGCCGTGCTGCCAGCGACCCACCAGCGCGGGCGCGCAGCCGCCGCCGTGCAGCATCGCGATGCGCAGGTCCGGATGCTGTTCCAGCACCCCGCCCAGCACCAGAGCTGCTGCGGCCGTGGCCGTCTCGGTGGGATTGCCGATCAGGTTGACCAGGTAGTAGGACGTCCACTCGGGGCGCGGCAGTTGCATCGGATGCACCAGCACCGCCAGGTTCTCCTCGGCGGCGATGCCCACGATGTCGCGCATCGGACCCCGGTCGAAGGACTCGTTGCCCAGCAGCGGCGGGACCGCGATACCGCGGATGGCCGGGTCGAAGGTGGCCATCTGCTTGCGGGCGGCGTCGGGATCGTGCAGCGACACCAGACCCAGGCCCAGCAGCCGGCCGTCGCTGTCGTGGCACACCTGGGCCAGCGCGTCGTTGAACGCACCCACGTACCCGTCGACCCCGGGGTCGTCGGTCACCGGGAAGGCGAACGGCGGCGCGGAGAGCACCCGCGATCCCAGCCCGGCGGCGTCGGTGTCGGCGAGCACCCGCTGCGGGTCACTCATCGCGTCGGTGGCGATGGACAGCGGCAGCTCACCGAGATGCAGTTGCCCGTCGCGGCCGTTGAGTGCCGGCAGCGGTGAACCCGGTGGCAGACCGAACAGCTCCTGCGGCAGCCAGTGCGCGTGCACGTCGATGGCGCCGGAGCGGATCATGCTGCACTCCCCTGCGCCACCTGCGCGGCCTCCAGCTTCTCGAACCGGGCCAGCACCTCGGCCTGCAGCATGGCCACGGCGGGGTCGGAGGCCCGGCGGGGACGGGGCAGGTCGACGTCGATGATCTCGTGGACGCGTCCGCCCGGCTCGAGAACGATGATGCGGTCCGACAATTGGACGGCCTCGGTGACGTCGTGGGTGACGAACATGACGGTGCGGCGCGACTCCAGCCAGATGCGCTCCAGATGTTCGCGCAGGGTGCGGGACGTCATCGCATCCAGGTGGCTGAACGGCTCGTCCATCAGCAGCACGTCGGGTTCGACGGCGAAGGCGCGGGCGATGCCGATGCGCTGCTGCTGGCCGCCGGAGAGTTGGGACGGGTAGCGGTCGGCGCAGTGTGACAGGCCCACCAGGTCCAGGTAGTGCTTGGCGCGGTCCTGCCAGCCGGGCCGCTCGTGTTGCACGAAGCCGAGATTGGCCATCACGGTGCGCCACGGCAGCAGCCGCGGATCCTGGAAGACGTATCCCACCCGGGCGTCCCGGCTGCCCGAGCGCAGGCTGACGGTGCCCGAGGTGTGGGTCTCGATGCCGGAGACGATGTTCAGCAGGGTGGTCTTGCCACTGCCGGACGGGCCGACGACGGAGACGAACGTCTCGCCGGAGATGGTGAGGTCGATGTTGTCGATGACGCGGGTGCGGTTGCCCTTGCGGTCGTGGTAGTCCTTGACCAGATCGCGGATTTCGATGGACGCCATGGGTTTTCTCTCTTTCAGACCGTGCGCCAGCGGGTGGCGTACTTTTCGATGGGGCCGAGGATCAGCAGGTCGGCGATGACGAGCACCAAGATGAACACCAGCACCCAGGCGAAGAAGCCGTCGAGTTGGTTGGCGTCATACCAGTAGCGTGACCGCCACCCGACCCCGGAGGTGGAGCCGAACCACTCGGCCAGCAACAGGCCGTTCCACGCGCTCATGATGGCGAAGCGCACCGCGGCCACGGTGGATCCGGCCACCGCCGGCGCCACGATGTGACGCAGGATGTAGGAGCTGGGCACCCCGAAAGACCGTGCCATCAAGACCAGTTCGGCGGGTACGGCGCGGGTGGCCTTGGCGATGTTGACCACCACGAACGGCAGTCCGGACAGGAACACCGTGACCACCGGGGTGAGCCAGCCGAAGCCGAACCACATGGTGGTCAGCAGCGCCCAGATCACCGCGGGTATGGCCAGTCCGGCGGCGTTGAGGTCGGAGAAGGCCAGGTCTGCGAGTTTCGACATGCCCATGAGCACGCCCAGGGCGGTACCGACCACCAGCGCCAGCACCAGGCCGAGGGCAAATCGGTTGGCCGACAACGCCAGGTTGTGCCAGAGTTCGCCGGCGGCGGCCTCGCCGGCCAGGCGTTCGACGGTCAGGGCCGCCGACGGCACGCGGTTGCCGACCACCACCGCGATCTGCCACACCGCCAGGATGCTGAGTACGGAGGCGATGATGGCCACGGCCGAGGAGCCCTGGGCCTTCACCTGCCGGGTCAAGGTGGTCATGCGAGGTCCTTCCGCCAGGCGAAGAAGCGGGCCTCGGCGTAGGCCAGGCCGCGTTCGATCAGGATCATGGTGATGATGAACAGCCCGGTCCAGGCCAGCATGTCGGCCACCTGGAACTCCTGGTAGGCCTTGCGGATCATGAAGCCCACGCCGTCGCTGGCGCCGAACACCTCGGTGAGGGCCTCCACCTTCCACGCCATCGCGAAGCCGTAGCGCACACCGGCGAACACGAAGGTGGCCAGGGCGGGCAGATACAGATGGCGCAGCACGTCGCGCCGGTTGCGCTCGAAGGCCTGGCACATCGCCAGCAGGTTGCCGTCCACCGAGCGCACGCCTTCGGCCACGTTGATGGCGATGAACGGGGTGGCCACCAGAGCGGACACCACGATGGGGCCGCCGGCACCGACCCCGAAGATCAGCAGGCCGAACACCGCATAGGTCAGGCCCGGCATGTTGCCGAGCACGAACAGCGGCAGCGAGAAGTAGGTGGTCATGAACCGGCTGCGGCCCATCGCAAAGCCGACGACCAGCCCCACCACCATCGCGATCAGGAAGCCCGCCACGATCTTGGCGATGCTGGAGGCGAAGTTGGTGAAAGCCGCTCCAGACACCGTGATCTCGATGATCTGTTCGCCGACGGCCAGCGGTGCGGGCAGGATCGGGTCATCGATCCAGGCGGCGATGGCAGCCCAGGCGGCCACCGCGAGCACCAGCGCGACGCCGGAGACCAGCCACCGCCGGGGACCCCTGGATGGTCTGGATTTCGGCTCGTCGGGCACGCGCACCGGCGCCGAGATCGTCTGCGTCACTGCTGGACTCCTTCGGTGGGGAGGAACTGGGGATCGGCAATCTCGTCGCCGATGATGCCGGTGCTGCGCATCAGGTCGAAGATCGAGCTCTCGTCGTCGGCCCACTGCTGGTCGAAGCGCACGTCGTCGACCACCCAGTCATGTTCGGCCACATACTGTTTCATGAACTCGATGTCCTCGGGCGTGGCGACAGCGAAGTGCTGGGGGTAGCGTTCGATCATCTCGTCGCGATGACCCTGCCACTCGGCCAGGCCGAGCTCCCACAGGTCCAGGAACGCCGACACCTCTTTGGGGTGTTCTTCCACCCACTCCTTGCGGGCGACGAAGACGTTGCCCATCGGACCGTCGTGGCCGGGCGCGTTGAGCTCGGCGAACAGGTCGGCCGAGGATTTGCCGTCGTAGAGCGGGCGCACGGCGCCGTCACGCAGTTCCCGCGCGGACAGGTCCGGATAGCAGATGCAGGCGTCGATCTCGCCGCGCGCCAACAGGTTCGACAGGTTCTGGATGTCGGCCACCACGATCTCGAAGTCGGATCCCGAGCCCTGCTCGTCGACGAGGTTCATGTCGTGCATCTGCTTGATCAGCGCGCTCCACACCAGGGTGCCCGACACGGTGGTGAACACGCCGATGCGCTTGCCGCGCAGATCCGCCACGGACTGCGCCGGGTCATCGGCGCGCACCAGGAAACGGCTGCGCTCGGCGTTGTAGCGGCCGATGATGACGGTCTCGCGCTGCGTCTGCTCCTCGAGATAGGGCACCTCGAAGGACGCGGTGGAGATGATGTCTGCGTGCCCGCCGGCAAACAGGCCGAATTCGTCCCAGGTGGCGCTGGTCTCGATGGTGTAGCCGGTCTGCTCCTCCCACTCGTCGACCAGGCCGGTGTCGTGCATGTAGTCCCAGATGGGGTCCGGCGCGAACGTGAAGCGGATCTCACCGTCCTGTGCGGCCCGCGACGACGCCGGCCCACCGAGCCCGGCCGAGCAGCCGCTGGTGAAGATCGTCGTCGCGACGGCGGCCAGTGCCATGGCCACCTGCGTGTGCCTCCTCATGGGCACCTCCTCGTGAGTCTTGTGACGGCTGTCACCGTCGGAGACCACGATGCGTGACGGAGGACACTCGCAGCAATGTCTGCGCACACACACTTATGCTGGTTTGTGTGTCCACAGAAACACAGCATCCTCCCCTGGAACGGTGGCTGGACGCCTTGGCCGGCATCGGGGAGGCGGTGGGTGGGGACGAACCCGTCACCGACCTGCTGAACCGCGTCGCCCGCACCGCTTGCACACTGCTGGGCTACGACTTCTGCGCGGTGTTCCTGCCCGACGACAGCCGCCACGCGCTGACCATCGTCGGCTACCACGGCCTGTCCCCCGAGTACGTCGCGAAGGTCAACGCCCAGCGGCCCATCCTGCTCGACGAGTCCGGCGGCGAGGAGGCACCCACCAGCGTCGCGTTCCGCACCGGCGATGTGGTGGCCCTCGAGGACATCGAGTCGATGCCCGGCATCGGCCCGTGGGGCGGGGTGGCCCACGAGCAGGGCTACCGGGCGCTGGTCTCGGTGCCGCTGCGCCGCGGTGGCCGCGTCGTGGGCGCCCTCAACGGCTACCACGCGCAGCCGCACCACTTCGACCACGCCGAGATCAGCCTGGTGAACGCCATGGCCACCCAGGTGGCGATCGCACTGGGCACCGCCCAGCTGCGCGCCAGTGAGCAGAACACCATCCGCGAACTGCGCCGCTCGGAGGAAGTGCACACCCTTCTGACCGCCATCGCGCTGCGGGGAGAAGGGGTGGGTGGTGTCGCCGCGGCGCTGGCCGAGCTGCTGGGTCACGACGTCCTGATCGAGGACATCTACGGCGAGCGATTGGCCGGCGGGTTCACCGAGCCGCGCCCCGAGGCCGCCGCCACCGAGGTGATGCTGGACGGAAAAGTGCTGGCCCACATCCGCATCGACGCCGACGCCCAGGATCTGTCGCGCCTGGATGTGCGCGCGGCCGAGCAGGCCGCGGTGGTCACCGCGCTGGAGCTGCTGCGCGCCCGCACCGCCGCCGAGGTGGAGCAGCGGTTGCGCGGGTCCCTGGTCGCCGACCTGCTGGCCGCCGGCTCCGACGTCGAGGCGCTGCTGGACCGGGCCCGGCGGCTGGGCTGGGATCTGTCGGGACCGCAGCACCTGGTGGCGCTGCGCTGCGCCGGCCCGCGCGACCGGTTACTGGCCGCGGCCGATCGCGTGGTCTCCCGGGTGTCACCGCGGCCACTGGCGGCGATCCACCGCGACGACCTGGTGCTGGTGTGGTCTCCGACCGCAGGCGACGTGGCCGTGTTCGCGGCACAGCTGATGGGGGCGCTGGTGAGCGCGGGCACCGCGGCAGGCGCGGTGGCCGCGGTGACCGGCGCCGAGCCGCCCGCCGGTCTGCCCACCCTGTTCCGCACCGTGCGGGGAGCGTTGAACGTCGCCGACGCGGACGCCGGCCTGATCGATCTGCGCGAGGCCGCCATCGACCATCTGCTGCTACAACTCGACGACCCGGCCGCGCTGCGGGATTTCGCGGATTCCACGCTGGGCCCGGCGCTGCGCTATGACCGCGAGAACGGCACCGAGCTGCTGCGCACCGCCCGGGTGCTGCTGGAGCAGGACCTGGACCGCCACGCCACCGCCGCGCAGCTGCATCTGCATCCCAACACGGTGGCCCAGCGAGTGCGTCGACTCGAAGGGCTGACCGACCTGAAGCTCGCCAAACCCCGTGACCTGCTGCGGCTGACGTCGGCCTTGACCGTCGCGCGCATCATCGGGCTGGGCTGACAGACTGGAGCGCATGAGTTTGTCGCCCCTGGAGAAGATCGGCCTGCGGCTGTTGCGTGTGCATGACGTGATCTATCAGAAGAGCGGCGGCCGGATCGGGCACCGGCTGCCTGGCGCTCCGCCCAGCCTGCTGCTGCACTCGGTGGGCGCCAAGACCGGCGCGGCGCGGGTGAACACCTTGACCTATGCCACCGACGGCGGGCGGTACCTGATCGTCGCCTCCAACGGCGGCGCCAACAGGTACCCGGCCTGGTACCACAACCTCAAGGCCCACCCCGACGTCGAGATCAACGTCGGGACACAGCGTTTCGCGGTGCACGCCGACATCCTGCTGCCGGAGCACCCGGAGTACGCGCGGCTGTGGCAGGTGGTCAACGCCAACAACTCCGATCGCTACACCAACTACCAGCAGCGCACCGACCGGCCCATCGCGATCATCGCGCTGCGTCCGGTGTAGTCGCCAACCGGAATGCGTTGAGCCCGGGCATCGTTGTCTGCCGAGACGGACACGGGTAGCGACGGGAGAGGCCGCGGGTGCGACGCTGGGAAATGGACGGTATCGGTCGGCACCATCTGAGATTGCGCGACGTGGACATTCCCGAGCCGGCACCCGGGGAGATCCTGGTGCGGGTGTCCGCCGTGTCCTTGAACTACCGCGACAAGATGGTCATCGAAACCGGGCGCGGACTGGACCTGCGTTTCCCGTTCACCCCGGGTTCCGACCTGGCGGGAACCGTTGCGCGCGTAGGCGAAAACGTGACGCGCTTCGAGGTCGGTGAGCGGGTGATCTCCACGTTCACCCCCGATTGGCGCGACGGCACCCGCGGCGGAAGCGCCCGCACCCCTTCCTATCGCACCCTCGGGGGTTTCTACCCCGGTGTGCTGGCCGAGTACGTGAGCTTGTCCGAGGAGTGGTTCGTCTCGGCTCCCGACACCGTGTCCGCAGAGCAGGCCAGCACGTTGCCGTGTGCGGGGGTGACCGCCTGGTTCGCACTCGTCGAGCGGGGGCGGGTCCACGCCGGCGAAACAGTCCTGGTGGAGGGCACGGGCGGGGTGTCGTTGTTCGGCATCCAGATCGCCAAGGCCCATGGCGCCCGTGTCATCGTCTCCGGGAGCGCGGCCAAGCTGGACCGGGCGCGGGCCCTGGGCGCCGACGATGTGGTCGACCGGCAGGACCCCGACTGGGTGTCCACCATCTACTCACTCACCGGTGACCACGGCGCCGACCACGTGCTGGAGATCGTCGGTGGCGCGCACCTCGGCGCGGCCGTCGAGGTCGCGGCCGTAGGCGGCAGGATCCATCAGATCGGCGCACTGGAGGGCTTTGAGATCAGCGCACCCGCAATGCCGCTGATGTTGAAAGACGTGGTGATCCACGGCATCGGCACCGGCCACCGCCGCGCACTGGAGGACCTGGTGGCAGCGGTGGACCGGGTCGGCATGACACCGACCGTCGACCAGGTCTACCCGATGTCCGAGCTACCGGCGGCCCTGGATCACCTGGACCGCGGGCCGTTCGGCAAGCTCGTCGTCGAGGTGGCGGGCGGAGGTTAGAAGAGTTCCTTGGCAAGCAGTTCCAGCGTCGCCACCCGTGCCGGGGCGGAGGCAGCGGCGGTGCCGCGGAACGCCGACCCCACCGGGTTGATCATCACCTCGTCGACACCGAAGTGTTCGGCGATCTCGCGCACCTGCTCAGCGGCCTCGGCCGGAGCGCCGACGACAGCCCGGGCGCGGCCGTCTTCGATGATGGCGCTCTCCTGGGCGGTGAACTGCATCTGCTCCGCCTCCTCGACGAGATCGACGGCGCGCAAGGGCTTTCCGGTCCGCAGCGTCGACATCATCACCAGCTGCGGCAGCAGCAGGGCGTGCGCTTCCTCGGCGGTGGGGGCCACCGAGGCGTTGACCGTCATGAACGTCACCGGCTCGGCCGCCAGGTCGCTGGGCTGGAACTCCTCGCGATAGGTCGCCAATGCCTCCTCGGTGCCCTGCCCGGCGAAGTGGTGGGCGAACACGTACGGCAGGCCCTTGGCGGCAGCCAGGTGCGCCGAGTACATCGACGAGCCCAGCAGCCACAGCCGCGGCTCACCGGCTGCTGCCGGCGTGGCCTTGAGGACGTACTCCGGGCGCATCAGCTGACGGGGCATCTCCACCCGGACGCCGGTGGCGCTCATCATGGCGGCCACCTCGTCGAGGTAGCGGGGAAAGTTGGCGATGTCGGAGTCGTCGCGACCCGCGGGACCCCGCAGCGCCATCGACGTCACCGGATCCGAACCGGGCGCGCGGCCCAGGCCCAGATCGATGCGCCCGGGGGCCGCGGCCTCCAGCAGCGCGAACTGCTCCGCGACGGCCAGCGGTGCGTGATTGGGCAGCATCACGCCGCCGGAACCGAGCCGGATCTGCCGGGTCTGACCGGCCAGATACGCCAGCACCACGGGCGGGCTGGTGGCCGCCACGGCGGGCATGTTGTGGTGTTCGGCCACCCAGTAGCGGGTGTAACCCAGCTCATCGGCAGCCTGCGCCAGTTCCACCGTGGCAGCCAAGGCGTCAGCGGAGGTCTGGTCGGAGCGAACAGGGACGAGATCGAGCACAGATAACCGCATAACTGGTCCCAACGTCGTCATCCCCTCATTTATTGCGACTTCGGCGCGCAGATAAGCGCTGAGCGGTTACGGGCGCGCCGACATCGCATCGGCCCGGCCGAACACGTCGTCGAGCATCGCGGGTGTCAGTCGGCCGGTGAACATGTTCTGCTGGCTGGGGTGATAGCAGCCGAGCAGCGCCAGCCCCGGCCTGACCTCGAACAGCACGTTGTGTCCGAACTTGGGCCTGCGCGACTCCCCCAGCATCGACAGCGCCACCTGCCAGGCGAAGCCGCCCAGTGCGACCACCACCTGCACGTGCCGGGACACCAGGCGCCACTCGGCCGCCAGCCAGGGCGCGCAGGTCGTGCGCTCCGCCGGGGTGGGCGCGTTGCCCGGCGGCGCGCACCGCACCGGTGCGCTGACGCGGATGGCGGTGGTGTCCAGGCCGTCGGCGGCGTCGACGCTGGTGGGCTGATTGACCAGGCCCACGCGGTACAGCGACGCGAACAACTGGTCACCTGAACGGTCGCCGGTGAACACCCGCCCGGTGCGGTTTGCGCCGTGCGCCGCCGGTGCCAGACCGACGATGAAGATCCGCGGGTTCACCGCACCCCACCCCGGCACCGGGCGGCCCCAGTACGGCTGGTCGGCGAACGCCCGCCGCTTCACCTCGGCCACCTCCTCGCGCCACTGCACCAGTCGCGGGCAGGCCCGGCACACCGAGATCTGCGCATCGAGCTGCTTGAGGGTGCGCGCGTCGGCGGCCAACTGCTCCACCGTGGCGGCGTCGCCGGCCGCCGGCGTGGCCGGGCGGGCCGGATCACCGGGCCAGCCTCGGCCGGCGGGCACCGGCGAGGCAAAGAGCCGACCGGTCCGGGGATGAGGGTGCATCGCTCCATCGTGGCCGAAAACCCATGGCTCCCGTGCGCAGCGCGCTGCTAAGTTCATCCCGCTATGGGCAAGCGCGGACCGGTGTTCACCATCTTGTTCGCCGCGCTGATGGCCGGGACCGGCAACGGCATCTCCATGGTGGCGTTCCCCTGGCTGGTCCTGCAGCGCAACGGCTCGGCCGTCGACGCCTCGATCGTGGCGATGGCCGGCACGCTGCCGCTGCTGGTGGCCACCCTGATCGCCGGAGCCGCCGTGGACTACCTGGGCCGGCGCCGGGTCTCGATGATCTCTGATGGTCTCTCCGCGCTGTCGGTGGCCGCGGTGCCGGTGCTGGCGCTGAGCTTCGGGGTGGACAGTGTGAACGTCGGTGTGCTGGCGGTGCTGGCCGCCCTGGGCGCGTTCTTCGACCCGGCCGGGATGACGGCGCGGGAGACCATGCTGCCCGAGGCGGCCCGCCGGGCGGGCTGGACGCTGGACCACGCCAACAGCGTCTACGAGGCCGTCTTCAACCTGGCCTACATCGTGGGCCCCGGCATCGGCGGCCTGCTGATCGCCACCATCGGCGGCGTCAACACCATGTGGGTGACCGCCGCGGCGTTCGTGTTGTCCATCGCCGCGATTCTCACGCTGCGCCTGGAAGGCGCGGGGAAACCGGACCTCGAGCAGCTGCCGGAGAACGTCTGGGCCGGCATCGTCGAGGGGCTGAAGTTCGTGTGGCACAACAAGGTGCTGCGCGGGCTGGCGTTCGTGGACCTGACCGTGACCGGGCTGTACATGCCGATGGAGAGCGTGCTGTTCCCGAAGTACTTCACCGACCGCAACGAGCCGGCCCACCTGGGTTGGGTGCTGATGGCGCTGTCCCTCGGCGGGCTGATCGGGGCGCTGGGCTACGCGGTGCTGTCGAAGGTGATGAGCAAACGCGCCACGATGTTGACCGCGGTGTCGACGCTCGGGGTCGCGATGACGGTGATCGCGTTCCTGCCGCCGCTGCCGATGATCCTGGCGCTGTGCGCCGTGGTGGGGCTGGTCTACGGCCCGATCGCGCCGATCTACAACTACGTGATGCAGACCCGCGCCCCCGCCCATCTGCGCGGCCGGGTGGTCGGGGTGATGGGATCGCTGGCCTACGCCGCCGGACCGCTGGGGCTGATCCTGGCCGGGCCGCTGGCCGACACCGCCGGGTTACAGGCCACCTTCTTCGCTCTGTCGGCGCCGATGCTGCTGGTCGCCGCCATCGCCTTCGTCATGCCGTCGCTGCGGGAACTGGACCGCGACCCCGGACCTCTAGGATCGTCACTGTGAGCCCCATCACGGAATTGGTCAGCGAACTCCCCGACGGCACCGTCGTCACCGACCCCGACATCGTGGCCGCCTACCGGCAGGATCGCGCCGCCGATCCGGACGCCGGGACGGCGACGGCGGTGATCCGACCGCGCACCACCGAGGAGGTGCAGACGGTCCTGCGCTGGGCGACGCGCCACCGGGTCGCGGTGGTACCCCGCGGTGCGGGCACCGGGCTGTCCGGCGGGTCCACCGCCGTCACCGGTGGGGTGGTGCTGTCCACCGAGAAGATGCGCGACATCACCGTCGACCCGGTGACCCGCACCGCGGTGGTGCAGCCGGGGCTGCTCAATGCCGAGGTCAAGAAGGCCGTCGCGGAGTACGGGCTGTGGTACCCACCGGACCCGTCGTCCTACGAGATCTGCAGCATCGGCGGCAACATCGCCACCAACGCCGGCGGTTTGTGCTGCGTCAAGTACGGCGTCACCACCGACTACGTGCTGGGGCTGCAGGTGGTGCTGGCCGACGGCACCGCGGTGCGCCTGGGTGGGCCGCGCCTCAAAGACGTTGCCGGCCTGAGCCTCACGAAGTTGTTCGTGGGCAGCGAGGGCACCCTGGGGGTGATCACCGAGGTGACGCTGCGCCTGCTACCGCCGCAACCGCACGCGTGCACCGTGGTCGCCAGCTTCTCCTCAGTGCGGGCCGCCTGTGATGCGGTGGGCGCGGTGAGCACCAAGATCCGGCCCGCGATGCTGGAGTTCATGGACGCGGTGTCGATCAATGCCGTCGAGGACAAGCTCAAGATGGGGCTGGACCGTTCCGCGGCCGCCATGCTGGTGGCTGCCTCCGACGAGCGGGGCCCCACCGGCGCGGAGGACGCCGAGTTCATGGCCGCGGTGTTCACCGAACACGGTGCCAGCGAGGTGTTTTCGACAGCCGATCCCGACGAGGGTGAGGCGTTTGTGGCGGCCCGGCGCTTCTGCATCCCGGCGGTGGAGGCCAAGGGGTCGCTGCTGCTCGAGGACGTGGGGGTGCCGCTGTCGGCGCTGGCCGATCTGGTGGCGGGGATCGAGAAGATGGCCGCCGACACCGGGTTGCTGATCTCGGTGATCGCCCACGCCGGCGACGGCAACACCCATCCGCTGATCGTCTACAACCCCGACGACGTGGCCGAGACCGAGCGCGCCAACAAGGCGTTCGGCGACATCATGGACCTGGCGATCAGCCTGGGCGGCACCATCACCGGCGAGCACGGTGTCGGCCGCCTCAAGAAACCGTGGCTGGCAGGCTATCTGGGTCCGGAGGCGATGGAACTGAACCGCCGGATCAAGACCGCGCTCGATCCGGACGGGATTCTGAACCCCGGCGCAGTGGTCTGAGCCGGGCTGCCCGCTCCCACGGCCACGTCATCGCGGCCCACACCAGGATCACGACCACGATCTCGACCACCACGTACAGCGGCCAGGGCCCCAGGAGGTCCAGCACCGACGAGGTGGGCGGCTTGCCGTTGAGGTAGCCGTAGTTGGTGCCGGCGAGGCTGTTGAACCCCAGCGTCAGGGCCACCCAGGCCAGCGCCAGCAAGACCGCGAGCCGGAACTCGGCCCACCGGGGTCGCATGCCTCGACCCCAGGTCAGATAGACGGCGGCCCACACCACCAGCACGTGCAGGGCGAAGAACGTCAGGAACAGGTGGTGCGGGAAGTCCGGGGCACCGTCGCGCGCGGTGCCGATGTCCGGGGTGAGCAGCGCCTGGGAGCTGAGCAGCAGACCCCAGAAGTAGGTGACGCCGAAGGCCCACCGCGCCCCGAACCAGAGTGCCACCGCCGCAATCAATTCCGCGATGTCGCACAGCTGCAGGGGGATCGAGTTCTGGATGTCGAAGCGGACCAGCTTGTAGGCTAGCGCCACCAGGAACACTGCCACGATCACCAGCGCGAAACACCGGCCGAACGTGCGGGCCTGCGCCTCGGTCTGCCGGCGCCCGATCCAGACGAGCGCGCCGGCGCCGATCGTGAACACGGCCAGCACCGTCAGGTGCGACGGCCCGTATGCCACGAACTCTCCGGCTGCGAGAGTCACCATGGCGCCATTGTGACAGTCGGCGCGAGCTCCAGCCAGGAAGCTGAGCATTGACATGTCTGCGATTGTGTCGTACTCATAAGACATGACAGCTGCTCTGTCTCATGCCCCGCGGTTCGAATTGCCGACGGCAGCCACCTGGTCAGATCCCTGGCTCATGTACCGAGCGCTACGCGACGCCGATCCCGTCCACCACGTCACGACGGACACGCCGGGCGGCGACTACTACGTGCTGTCCCGCCACGCCGACATCTGGGCCGCCGCCCGGGACCACGAGACCTTCTCGTCCGCGCAGGGCCTGACTGTCAACTACGGCGAGTTGGACATCATCGGACTGCGGGACAACCCGCCGATGGTCATGCAGGATCCGCCGGTGCACACCGCGTTTCGCAAGTTGGTGGCTCGCGGCTTCACTCCCCGACAGGTCGAGGCGGTGGAACCGCAGGTCCGGGCGTTCGTCGTCGAACGGATCGAAGCGCTGCGCGCGGGCGGTGGTGGCGACATCGTCGCCGAGTTGTTCAAACCCCTGCCCTCGATGGTCGTTGCGCACTACCTGGGCGTGCCTGCCGGCGACCGGGAGCGGTTCGACGCCTGGACCGACGCCATCGTGGCAGCCGGCGACATGAACACCGCGCTGGAGACGCTGGGTGAGTCCCTCGGCGAGATGATGGCCTACTTCGCCGAGCTGATCGAACGCCGCCGCACCGAGCCCGGTGACGACACGGTGTCGCATCTGGTCTCCGGTGGCGTGGACGCCTTCGCCATCCTGGCCTTCGCCTTCACCATGGTCACCGGCGGCAACGACACCACCACCGGAATGCTCGGCGGCTCAGTGCAACTCCTGCACCAGCGGCCCGACCAGCGCCGCCTGCTGGCCCGGCAGCCGGAGCTGATCCCGGACGCGATCGACGAGTTCCTGCGGCTCACCTCACCGGTCCAGGGGCTGGCCCGGACCGTCACGCGCGACGTCACCATCGCCGACACCACCATCGCCGAGGGCCGCCGGGTACTGTTGCTCTACGGCTCGGGCAACCGGGACGAGCGCCAATTCGGTCCCGACGCAGCCGAATTGGACGTCACCCGGAAACCCCGCAACATCTTGACGTTCAGCCACGGCGCCCACCACTGCCTGGGCGCGGCCGCGGCGCGGATGCAGTCCCGGGTGGCGCTGACCGAACTGCTGACCCGGTGCCCGGACTTCGAGGTCGACGAATCGGGAATCGTCTGGGCATCGGGCAGTTACGTGCGACGACCGCTGTCGGTGCCGATGACGGTGCGGCGCTGATGGCGGGCAACGACTGGCTGGGCACGCGGCGCAACGAGGTGGCAGCCGACCGGATACTCGACGCGGCGGGTGACCTGTTCGCCGAACGCAGTCCGGGTTCGGTCGGCATGCACGAGATCGCCGCGGTCGCAGGCTGTTCCCGGGCCACGCTGTACCGCTACTTCGAGAACCGCGACGCGCTGCACACCGCGTACGTGCACCGCGAGGCCCACCATCTGTACGCGCGGATGACCGAGTGCATCGCCGAGGTCGCCGATCCCCGCGAACGCCTGATCGCGGGGTTCCTGACCTCGCTGGAGCTGGTGCGTCAGAGTCCGGCGCTGAGCTCGTGGTTCGCCGCCAGCGCCTCTCCCATCGGCGTCGAGATCGCCGAGAGCTCAGAAGTGATCCAGGCGATGGGCTCGGCCTTCATCGTCTCCCTGGGCGCCGACGACCCTGCCGCCGTGCAGCGCAAGGCCCGTTGGCTGGTACGGGTGCTGACATCGCTGCTGCTGCTGCCGGGCCGGGACGCCGCCGACGAGCGGGCGATGGTCGAGGAGTTCCTGGTGCCGATCATGGCACCGGGTCACACCGTCAGCCGCAACTCCGCGCCCGGATGAGTGCTCAGGGTGATCACCACGTCCCCGGAACCGGTGGCGAACTGCGTATTGGCGTAGCCGATGAATCCGTAGTGTCCGTCGATCACCGAGACCGCGGTGATGTCGCCCTCGCCGCTCGCGCCGGTGGTCTGATTGGTCCACGTCGCGGCGACCGTCAGCGTGCACGAACCGTCGTAGCGGCCTGCGTCGTAGCTGATCGCCACCCGCACGCCGTTGCCGTCTGCCATCGGCGTCACCTGCGCGTCGGCGCTGACGGTGCCGCCGCAGCCCGGGGAGGCCACCACCGGCACCGCCGGGAGTTGCGCGTAGGACTCGGCCGCGGCGGGCGCGGCGAGCAGCACCGCAAATACGAACAGCACTCCGATCAACCGGGTCATACCGGATGTATCGGCGCGCACGACGGCGGTGTTAGTCAGGCCACCCAGTACCCCTGCGCCTTGACCGACTTCTTCGGGATTGCGTAGTCCTCCCGCAGCACCTTCGCCACGCTGCGGGTGGTGCGGTTGTCACACGCCACCCAGCCGAAATGGTCCGTCGCCTCGAACGCGGACTCGGCGACCGCCTGCACCAGCGCAGCTCCGGCGTCGCGGCGATCCACCCAGGTCACCGGGCGGTTCCCGAACACGGGGAGGGCGCGGTCGTCGTCGTGACCCGCCTCCAGGAACACCGTCGCCGGGGTGTCGCCGATGGCCTCTAGCAGCGAGTTGATCGCGGGCAGCGACGCGGTGTCACCGACGACGACGTAGCCGGCCGGCGTCGGGGAGGGCAGCGCGAAGTTGCTGCCCAGCACGGTCACCTCGAGCACGTCACCGGGCTGCGCCTGCTGCGCCCAGCGGGTGGCCAGTCCCTCGTGCAGCGCGAAGTCGATGTCGACGCTCCCCGCTGCGGCGTCGGGGTTGACCAGGGTGTAGCCGCGTTGGTGAGCCTTGTCGCCGTCGGGGAACCACCCGCGGATCCACATGGTCGGATGCACCGCGTTCTCGCGCAGCAGCTTGCCGGAATCGAAGTGCAGCCGCAGGTAGTGCGGGCTGATCTCGGTGCGCCCGGTGACGGTCAGCTGGTAGTCGCCACCACGCCAGAGCTTGACGAGGGCCCCGGTCAGTCCACGGGAGGGTTTCACATCAGCCATGCCAGTAAGGCTAGCCTAACTTCTTGTCGGTGTGGACCTCACGACCGGACGCGGGTGAGGCGGTGCAGCAGCCACGCCACCGGAACCGACACCGCCATGGTGGCCGCGAACAGTTGCCACATGGACCCGGTGTACACCGGGTCGCGCAGCACCTCGACCATCACGAGCTCCATCAGGACCAGGTGCACCAGGAAGATCTCATAGGAGATCTCCCCCAGCCACACCATGGGTCTGCTGGCCAGCAACCGCGAGTACCAGCCCCGATCACCCAGTGCCAGCGGCGCGATCACCAGCGCCGAGATCACGGCATAGAAGCCGGTCTTGAACAAGGCCTCGTACAGCTGCGCCGGCGAGGTGGTGGGCTCCCCGCCGATCGGTGTGGACACGATCAGAAAGCAGATCAGCGCAATCGGCAGGGCCAGGAACGCATAACACCGCACCCGCATGGCCTGCAGGACCGCCAGCAGCATGCCCGCCAGGAACCACACCAGATAGGTGGGCAACCAGAGCCGGGCGCCGTCGGGCAGCACGGTGGTGTCGTGCACCAGCACCAGCCACACCGGTGAGATCAGGGCCAGCCCCGCCAGCCCCGCCAGCAGCAGGCCCGGCCGCCAGGCGCGCCGGCACAGCACCACCAGCAGCAGGTAGGCCAACGCGGGCAGCACCACATAGAACGCGGCCTCGACCGCCAGGCTCCACATCTGCGTGAGCCCTTGGTGCAGAAACGAATTCAGGTAGCCGTCGGTGTAGATCTGCGTCAAGGTCAGGTTGCGGAACAGCCCTTCCCAGGTATGCCCGGGGTTGGGGCCTGCGGTGCGAAAGTGGTAGAGCAGATACGCCAGCAGCACCGTCACCACGTAGGCGGGCATGATGCGCCGCACCCGGTGCCAGGCGTACCGCGTGACCGACGGACCTGGGCGTCCCTCAGACGCGGCCTGCACCCACGGCCGGAACAGCAGGAAGCCCGACAGCGCGAAGAAAATCGGGACGCCGATCTCCATGCGCGAATACACCAGTCCCAGGTAGCCCTGCGGGTACTTGCCGGTGGTGTACGCGGCATGAGTGGCGACCACCAGAATGGCTGCCACCGCGCGGATTCCGGTGAGCGAGGCCACCCGGTCGGCGGTGGAAATCTGCTCGAGACCACCGACGGCGTCCACCCGATCGGACGCGGTCATGGGTTCTTGCGGTACTTCTTGGTGTCGCGTTTGGGAGGTCCGGAACGGCGGGGCGCGCCACCGTCATCGGGCTGCAGGTTGATCAGGTTGCCCTGGATGCGGGTCCTGGCCAACTTCTGCAGCGTCTCGGCCGGCAGGTTCGGCGGCAACTCCACCAACGAGAAGTCCGGCTTGATGGTGATGTGCCCGAAATCGCTGCGGTGCAGCCCGCCTTCGTTGGCGATGGCGCCCACGATGGCACCCGGCATCACCTTGTGCCGTTTGCCGACGTCGATCCGGTAGGTGGCAAAGCCACCGTCGCGGCGCATCGGCTTGTCCGGCCGCGGCGGGCGGTCGGCGCGCTCGCGGCGCTTCTCCGGCGGCGGCTCGGTCAGCAGGAACTCTTCCCCGTCGCGGCTCTGCAGCGCCAGCGCCGCGGCGATGTCGACCATCGGCACGTCGTGATCACGCTCGTAGCCCTCGATCAAGGTGCGGAACAGGTCGATCCCCGGCTTGGCCAGTGCATCGGTGATCGAATCGCGGAACTTCTGCACCCGCTTCTCGTTGACGTCCTCCACCGACGGCAGGTCGATCTCGACGAGTTTCTGCCGGGTCACCCGTTCGATCGCGCCCAGCAGGTGGCGTTCCCGCGGCGTCACGAACAGGAACGCGGTGCCGGAGCGGCCGGCGCGGCCGGTGCGCCCGATGCGGTGGACGTAGGACTCCGGGTCGTGCGGGATGTCGAAGTTGACCACGTGCGAGATGCGCTCGACGTCCAGTCCGCGGGCAGCCACATCGGTGGCCACCAGGATGTCGATCGAGCCGTCCTTGAGCTGGGCGATGGTGCGCTCACGCACGGCCTGCGGGATGTCGCCGTTGATGGCGGCGGCGGCAAAACCGCGGGCGCGCAGCTTCTCGGCCACCTCCTCGGTGGCCTGCTTGGTGCGCACGAAGACGATCATGGCGTCGCCCTGCTCGACCTCGAGGAGCCGGGTGAGCGCGTCCATCTTGCGCGGGTAGGACACCAGCAGGTAGCGCTGCGTGATGTTCTCCGCGGTCTGGGTCTTGGACTTGACCATGACCTCGACCGGATCGTGCAGGTACTTCGACGTGATCTTCTTGATGGCCGGTGGCATGGTGGCCGAGAACAGCGCCACCTGCTTGTACTCCGGGGTGTCGGACAGGATGCGCTCGACGTCCTCGGCGAAGCCCATCTGCAGCATCTCGTCGGCCTCGTCGAGCACCAGGTAGTCCAGGTGCGAGAGGTCCAGGTTGCCCTTCTCCAGGTGGTCGATGACACGCCCGGGGGTGCCCACCACGATCTGGGCGCCGCGCTTGAGGCCGGCGATCTGCGGCACATAAGAGGAGCCGCCGTACACCGGCAGCACGTTGACCCGCAGCTTGGCGCCGTAGCGGCTGAACGCCTCGGCCACCTGCAGCGCCAGCTCGCGGGTGGGGGCCAGTACCAGGGCCTGGGTGATGCGGCTGTTGGTGTCGATCTTGCTCAGGATGGGGATGGCGAACGCGGCCGTCTTACCGGTGCCGGTCTGCGCCAATCCGACCACGTCGGAGCCCGCCAGCAGGGCCGGGATGGTGGCTGCCTGGATGGCGGACGGGGTTTCGTAGCCGACCTCGGAGACCGCCTCCAGGACCGCTGGGTGTATCTGCAGATCAGCGAAGGTCTCCGGCGCCGAGGCGGCGTCGGAGGACGGGGTGGGCTGATCGGGTTCCGGAGTGCTCATCGGGGTATCAGTCTAGAGCCAGAAGGCGACCATGCCCGACCGTCGCCGGATCGGGGGTGGGTCCACCAGCCGGTAGCGTGGCGCGGTGTGTGGCGAACGGGCGAGAGAACAGCACTGATCGGTCGCACCGTCGGGGGTGCGCTGGCCGCGGTGGCCGTGGCTCTGGCGCCGGCCTGCAGCTCCGGTGACTCCACCGCATCGCAGACCCCCGAGGCCACCTCCACCAGCCCGGTGCCAGCCGCACCGCCCCCGACCACCATCGCCCCGCCCCCGCCGCCGACGGACGAGCCCGCCGACCCGTGCGCGGTGAATCTGGCGGCTCCCGCCATCGTCGCGGCGGTGTCCGAGCTGCCGAAGGATCCGCGCAGCGGGCAGAATTGGAACCCCGAACCGCTGGCCGGAAACTACAACGAGTGCGCGCCGCTGTCCGCGGTGATCGTCAAGGCCAACACCAACGCCGACAACCCCAACACCCGCGCTGTGCTGTTCCATCTGGGCAAGTTCATCCCCTCCGGGGTGCCGGACACGTTCGGTTTCAACGGTATCGAGACCACCCAGAGCACCGGCGACACCGTCGCACTGAAATTCACGAACGGACTGGGGCTCGACAGCATCGTGAAGTTCCGCTGGAACGGCAACGGCGTGGAGCTCATCGGTAACACCGGTTAAGGCTGTCCCCGCCCCCACCTACAGTGGCGGGCGTGTTCGTCGACGGGGGCAACGTGCTCTACAGCGCGTCAGATCTGGCTGCCGCGGCGCGCTGTGAATACGCCCTGCTGCGGGCCTTCGACGCCAAGCTGGGCTGGGGCCCGCCGGTCGATACCGAGGACCAGCTGCTGGCACGCACGTCCGCGCTGGGTGACGAACACGAACACCGCCGCCTCGAGGAGTTGCGCGGCCAGTTCGGTGACGAGGTCACCGTCATCGGGCGGCCCACCTACACCGGCGGGGGGCTGTCCGCCGCCGCGGCCCACACCCTGCGCGCCGTCACCGACCGGGCGCCGGTGGTGTACCAGGCCGCCATGTTCGACGGCCGCTTCCTGGGGTTCGCCGACTTCCTGATCCTCGATGACCACCGCTACCGGGTGGCCGACACCAAACTCGCACTCTCGGCCAAGGTCGAGGCCCTGCTGCAGCTGGCCGCCTACGCCGACACCCTGACCCAGGCCGGCGTCCCGGTGCACGACGAGGCCGAACTGATCCTGGGCAACGGCACCGCAGTCCGCTATCGCCTCGACGAGATCATCCCGGTGTACCGCCCGCGGCGCGCGGAGCTGCAGCGTCTGCTCGACGCCCACTTCGCCGCCGGAGCGCCGGTGCGCTGGGAGGACGACGAGATCCGGGCCTGCTTCCGCTGCCCCGAGTGCGAGGTCAAGGTGCGCGAGCACGACGATCTGCTGCTGGTCGCGGGGATGCGGGTCAGCCAGCGGGCCCGGTTGATCGAGGCCGGGGTGACCACCGTCGCCGAGCTGGCCCAGGGCACCGCAGCCGTTCCCGATCTGCCGCAGCGCACCGTCACCGCGCTGCGCGCCCAGGCTCGGTTGCAGCGCCAACCGCGGATCGACGGCAAACCACCCTACGAGGTGGCCGACGCGCAACCCCTGATGGTGTTGCCCAATCCGGACAAGGGTGACCTGTTCTTCGACTTCGAAGGTGACCCCCTCTGGACGGCCGACGGCAGCCAGTGGGGCCTGGAATACCTCTTCGGCGTCCTGGATTGCACCGACCGGTTCCAGCCGCTGTGGGCCCACGACCGCGCCGCCGAGCGGAAAGCGTTGCAGGACTTCCTCAAACTCGTCGCCAAACGCCGCAAGCGCTACCCCGGCATGCACATCTACCACTACGCCGCCTACGAGAAGACCGCGCTGCTGCGGCTGGCCGGGCGCCACGGCGTGGGCGAGGACGCGGTGGACGATCTGCTGCGCAACGGCGTACTGGTGGACCTGTTCCCCTTGGTGCGCAAGAGCATCCGGGTGGGCACCGAGAACTACAGCATCAAGTCGCTCGAGCCGCTGTACATGGGCGCGGAGTTGCGCACCGGCGAGGTCACCACCGCCACCGCCTCCATCACCGAGTATGCGCACTACTGCGAACTGCGCGACCAGGGCCGCGACGACGAGGCAGCGGCATTGCTGCACGCCATTGCCGAATACAACCTCTACGACTGCCGGTCCACCCGCCGGCTGCGGGACTGGTTGATAGGCATCGCCTTCGAAGCCGGGGTTCCGCCGCTGGGGGCACAGCCGGTGCGCGACGGCGCTGAGGCCGATGAGGACGACCAGCTGGCCCGCACGCTCGCCGCCTTCGTCGGAGACGACCCGGACGACAGGACTCCCCCGCAGTCCGCCGTCGCCCTGTTGGCCGCCGCCCGTGGCTACCACCGGCGTGAGGACAAACCGTTCTGGTGGGCCCACTTCGACCGGCTGAACAACCCGGTGGACGAATGGGGTGAGGACACGGGCGTTTTCTTGGCCGACGGGGCCGAGGTGGTCGCCGACTGGCACATCCCACCGCGGGCCCGCAAACCGCAGCGGCGCATCCAGCTCTCCGGTGCGCTGGCCTCAGGTGAGCTGAGCCGGGAGATGTTCGCGCTCTACGCCCCGCCGTCCCCGCCGGGGCTCACCGACGACGTGGAGCGCCGCGCAGCCGGATCGGTCACGCTTCTCGAGTGCGACGACCTGGAGACACCCACCAGCGTGACGGTGGTCGAACGGGCGGCCAAGGACGGCAGCACCTTTGACCAGCTGCCGTTCGCGTTGACTCCGGGCTCCCCCATCGCCACCAAGGCGCTGCGCGAATCCATCGACGGCACAGCACAATCGGTGGCCGCCGGGTTGCCCCGCCTGCCGGAGACCGCCGTGGTGGACCTGCTGTTGCGCCGCCCGCCCCGCACCCGCTCAGGTGCACCGCTGCCGCATGCCGGCGCGCCCGTCGAGGACATCACCGCAGCCCTGCTGGACCTCGATTCGTCATACCTCGCGGTGCACGGCCCGCCCGGCACCGGCAAGACCCACACGGCCGCGGCCGTGATCGCGAACCTCGTCACGAACGCCCGGTGGCGGGTGGGCGTGGTGGCACAGTCTCATGCGGTGGTGGAGAACCTGTTCTGCGGGCTGCTGCGGGCCGGGGTCGATCCCGAGGTCATCGCCAAACGCGACACCCGTACCGAGGACGCCCCGTGGCAACAGTTGGACGCCAACGCCCACGCGGCGTTTGTCTCCGAGCATGAGGGATGCGTGATCGGCGGCACCAGTTGGGATTTCGCGAATGCCGGACGCATCCCACCCGGCTGCCTGGATCTGCTGGTGGTCGAGGAGGCCGGCCAGTTCAGCCTGGCCAACACCATCGCGGTGGCACCGGCCGCGGCCAACCTGCTGCTGCTGGGAGATCCGCAACAGCTGCCTCAGGTCAGTCAGGGCACCCACCCCGAACCGGTGGACGAGTCCGCGCTCGGCTGGCTGGTGGACGGCCGGCACACGCTGCCCGACGAACTCGGCTACTTCCTGGACCGCTCCTGGCGGATGCACCCGCAGGTGTGCGCCGCGGTGTCGCGTCTGTCGTATGACAACCGGCTCACCGCGGTGGACGAGGTGAGCGGTCGGCGTTGCCTCGAGGCAGTGGAACCCGGCGTGCGGGTGTTGACCGTCGATCACGAGGGCAATGCCACCGAGAGCCGGGAGGAAGCCGCCGCCATCGTCGCCGAGATCACCGCCATGGTCGGCAGGGCGTGGACCGACGAGGACGGCACCCGTCCGCTGACCGCGGCCGACGTCCTGATCGTGACGCCCTACAACGCCCAGGTGGCGACGCTGCGCGAACAGCTGGACGCCGCGGGTCTGAGTCAGGTGCGTGCCGGGACCGTCGACAAGTTCCAGGGGCAACAGGCGCCTGTGGTGTTCGTGTCGATGGTGGCGTCCTCGATCGACGACGTGCCCCGCGGGATCTCGTTCCTGCTCAATCGCAATCGGCTCAACGTCGCCGTGAGTCGCGCTCAGTACGCCGCCGTGATCGTGCGTTCGGTATTGCTGACTGAATACCTGCCCGGCACACCGGACGGCCTGATCGACCTGGGCGCGTTCCTGACGCTGAGCAGCTAGTCGCGGTGCGGGCCCGCATGACGCCCGTATCGCGGCGCGTCCAGCGGCTCGACGTCGGCCCCCGGGTGTTCGTACGGCGCGATGTCGTCCAGATAGTCGATGTCACGCCCGTAGCTGGGCGCGGCGTCCTCGTCGACCAAGGAGTTCCAGAACTGCACCGGATCGGCCGGCGTCGCGCGGACCGGGAGTCGATCGGTCAGCGGCTCCACCGCGGGCACCCGGGCGAACTCCTCGGTGCGCGGGTCGCGGCTCACCGGCAGGTAGGCATCATCGGCGAAGTCGTCGTCGTAATCGTCGTCGTAGTCGTCATCTGCGTAGTCGTCATCGTCGTAGTGGTCATCTGCGGCGGCGCGCTCGTCATAGGCGTCCACCGCGGGTATCACCTCGGTCGGGGTGCTCACCGGCACCGCCGCCCGCCGCACCGAGCCGAGCAGGAAGATGGCCGCGATCACGCCGAACAGCCCGATGAACGCGGGCAGCAGCAGCGACTGGGACAGGGCGGCGGCGAACGGTTCCCGCAGGAACGCAGGCAGCTCGGTGACCGCTCCTTCACCCGGCGGCGGTCCCTGCCCGTCACCGGGCATCTCCGCACTGATGCGGGCCGTCATGAAGGCCGCGATGGCCGCGCTGCCGATGACCGAACCGACCTGCCGGGTGGCGTTGTAGACCCCGGAGGCGGCACCGGCGAGGTCCGGGGGCAGGTTGCGGGTGGCTGTCGCGGCCAGGGGCGCGAAGATGAACGCCGTCGCCACCCCGAGCGCGGTCAGCGGCAGGATCAGCCGCCAGATCGGAGTGCTCGGTGCCATCTCGGCGGACAGCCAGGTCAGCGCGATGGCCAGCACGGAGAAGCCGAAACCGACGACCGGACGCGGGTGCGAGCGGTCCACCAGGCGACCGACGAACGGGGCCAGGACACCGGTGGCCACGGCCATGGGTGCGGTCAGCAGTGCCGACTGGGTGGGCGAGAGCCCGCAGACCGCTTGCGCGAAGAACATCACCGGCACGATGAAGGCGGTGATGACGAAGCCGATGACGGCGCCGCCGGCGTTGGCCAAGCTGAAGTTGCGATCGGCGAACATCCGCAGCGGGATCAGCGGCTCGTTCGTGTTGACCGCCTGCCAGTAGACGAACGCGCCCATGAAGGCCAGCCCCGCGACGATCACGAGCCAGATCCACCATGTCCAGCTGTTGGCCTGGCCTTCCTGCAGAGCGAAGACAATCAGGAACATCCCGAGGCCTGACAATGCGACGCCGAGCAGGTCGAAACCGCGGTTGGTGGTGGGCAGCACCGGGATCAGCCACACCGCGAGCGCGATGCCCAGCACACCGATTGGAACGTTGACGATGAAGATCCACTGCCAGCCGAGGCTGTCCACCAGCACGCCACCGGCCAAGGGACCCACCAGGGTGGCGACCCCGGCGGTGGCACCCCAGACGCTCATCGCCACACCGCGGCGATCCGGCGGGAAGATGCGGGTGATGGTGGACAGGGTCTGCGGGGTCAGCAGCGCCGCTCCGACACCTTGCAGCACCCGCGCGGCGATCAGCATGCCGATGGAATCGGACAGGCCGCACCACAGCGACGCGACAGTGAACACCGCCAGGCCGGCGATGTAGAGGTTCTTGGGACCGAACCGGTCACCGAGGCGACCTGCCACCAGCAGCGGCACCGCGTAGGCCAGCAGATACGCGCTGGTCACCCAGATCACCGCGTCATAACTGGCGGCGAGGTTCTCCATGATGCTCGGGTTCGCGACCGCGACGATGGTCGAGTCGACCAGGATCATGAAGAACCCGATGAGCATCGCCCACAGTGCGTTCCACGGGTTGGTCTGCGCTTGGGCGGCCGACGGCAACCTCCGGGCGGTCTGCCCGCCGGTTTCCGTCATACCGCCACCCACTCACTGTCGATCGATGCCTCCGGGCATGGTGCCACCTCAACCTGTCACGCTCACGCGGAGGGGACCGATCTCAGGCGGCTTCGGCGGCCAGTTCGGAGCGCGCGGGTGCAGTGTCGGTGGCGGCCTGTCGCACCGACAGCAGGGCGACCAGCGCGATGACGACACTGACTGCCATCACCGCAGCCATGGCCACCTCGTCATTGCCCAGCACGCCGACCAGCGGCGCCACCAGCGCGCCGAGCCCGAACTGTGCGGCACCCATCAGAGCCGCAGCGGTGCCGGCGGATTCCGGGTGCCGCGACAGCGCCAACGCGGGTGCATTGGGCATGACGAGGCCCATCGCGGCCAGGATGGTCCACACCGGGATCAGGAAGCCCCACACGCCACCGGTGTGCGTCAGCGCCATGGCGACGAACACCACGCTGGCCACCACCGCCGCGCTCAGCGCGGTGAGAACGATCCGCATCGGCGAGAACCACTTGAGCAGCACGGGGTTGGCCTGCGTCGACGCGATCAGCGCCACGGCACCGGCGCCGAAGAGCAACGCGAAGTCCTGCTGATTGACCCCATAGCGGTCCTGCAGCACAAACGCCGCACCGGCGATGTAGGCGAACAATCCGGCCATGGCCAGGGCCGCCACCGACACCAGCACCACGAACCGGGCATCGCGGAGCAACCGGACGTAGGTACGTGCGACCCCACCGATCCGCAGCGGCGGGCGATGCGAGGGCGGCAGCGTCTCCGGCAGAGCGAGCGCCCCCATCAGCAGCAGCAGCCCGGCCATCACCACCAGAGCGGCGAACACCCACCGCCACGAACCGTGCAACAGCACACCGGCACCCAGCGAGGGGGCCAGCACGGGCGCCGCCCCGAGCACCAGCATCAGCCGCGACATCATCGTGGCCGCGGCGCGCTCGCGATAGAGGTCGCCGACCACAGCCAGCGCCACCACCATGCCCGCAGCCGCGCCCATGCCCTGCAGCACGCGCCCGAACCCGAGCACCGCCACGTTGGGCGCCGCCATACAGATCAACGAGGCGACGATGTGCAGCGCGATGCCCGCCATGAGTGGGCGCCGGCGGCCCAACGAATCCGACAGCGGACCGATGATCAGCTGCCCGAGCGCCAACCCGGCCAAGGTGCCGGTCAGAGTCAACTGCACCACCGAGGACGTCACCGAGAGGTCCTCGCCGATGGTGGGCAGCGCAGGCAGATACATGTCGATGGTCAGCGGACCGAGGGCCACCAGGGCGCCGAGGACCAGGATCATTCGGATGCGGTTGGGTGCCGCCTGCTCGGAAAAGACCACGCTCTACAACAGCATCGACAGTCAATGAATTTCTTCCCGACACCCCCGACAGTGACCGGACTCACTGTCAGGCACCGACCCGGCCCGCCGTTCGTTGCCTTTTCGCTAGCCTTGACAGCAAGGACGTCCAGGGAGGCTCGGTGAACATGGAACGGTCCCGCGACAAACACGTAGTGCGCTCGGCTCCGGACCTGCCCGCCAACGCGGAGGCAGACCCGGGTACCGCGGCGAAGGTGCTCTCCCACCTCATCGAGACCGGCTCCCGCGTGCAGGCACCGGCCGTCAAGGCCTATGTGGATCGGCTGCGTGCCGCCGACCCGACCGCCACCCCGGCCGAGATCGTCGCCAAGCTGGAGAAGCGCTACCTGGCCGCGGTGATGGCCAGCGGCGCGGCCGTGGGGTCGGCGGCGGCGTTCCCGGGAGTCGGGACCCTGGTGGCGATGTCGGCAGTGGCCGGCGAAACCGTGGTGTTCCTCGAGGCCACCGCGGTGTTCGTACTGGCGGTGGCCGAGGTCCACGGGATCGGGGCCGAGCACCGGGAACGCCGACGGGCGCTGGTGCTCTCGGTGCTGGTCGGCGAGGACAGCAAGGGCGCGGTGGCCGACCTCATCGGGCCCGGCCGCACCAGCGGAGCCTGGCTCACCGAGGGTGCAGCCTCGCTGCCGCTGCCCGCGGTGTCGCAGCTGAACTCGCGGCTGGTGAAGTTCTTCGTCAAGAAGTACGCACTGAAGCGCGGCGCTCTGGCGTTCGGCAAGATGCTTCCGGTCGGCATCGGCGCCGTGATCGGAGGCGGCGGCAACCGGCTGATGGGACGCAAGATCGTCAAGAACGCACAAGCGGCCTTCGGCCCCGCCCCCGGCCGGTGGCCGGGCACCCTGCATGTGTTGCGCTGAGCCGCCGGCGACCGCGGCGGAACTGTGCACAACGTCTCCGCTGCCGGCATGGTCTGACGTACAGCACACGCGATAGCCTTTAGTGCGGCGAAACACGCCCTATGTGGCAAGCAGCCACCGCAGACCGCTTGCCCGAGAACCGCAGAAGACACAGAACTAAAGAGCACTGAATCGAGGCGAGCAGCTGCTGTGAGCAGTACAAGTTCACCATTCGGGCAGAACGAATGGTTGGTCGAGGAGATGTACCAGAAGTTTCGCGAGGACCCGTCCTCGGTGGATCCGAGTTGGCACGAGTTCCTGGTCGATTACAACCCCGACCACGCGAGTGACACCCCCGCAGCCTCGAGCGCCGCCCCGACCAAGGCCGCCGCCCCGGCCAACGGCCGCGCCCAGGCACCCGTGGCGCCCCCGGAGCCCAAGCCCGCTCCCCCGCCCGTCAAGCAGGCCCCGCCCGCCAAGACCCCGCCGACCAGTAACGGCGCCTCCGCACCCACTCAGCAGCCCACACCGGCCAAGCCGGCCGAGAAGCCGGCCGCCGCCAAGGAGCCTGCGGGCGCCGGCGACGAGACCCAGGTGCTGCGTGGTGCCGCCGCAGCGGTCGTCAAGAACATGAACATCTCGCTGGAGGTGCCCACCGCCACCAGCGTGCGGGCCATCCCGGCCAAGGCGATGATCGACAACCGGATCGTCATCAACAACCACCTCAAGCGCACCCGCGGCGGCAAGATCAGCTTCACCCACCTGCTGGGCTACGCGATCGTGCAGGGCGTCAAGAAGTTCCCGAACATGAACCGGCACTTCGCCGAGATCGACGGCAAGCCGAATGCCGTCACACCAGCGCATACCAATCTGGGCCTGGCCATCGATCTGCAGGGCAAGAACGGCAGCCGCTCGCTGGTGGTCGCGGCCATCAAGGGTTGCGAGACCATGAAGTTCGGGCAGTTCATCGCGGCCTACGAGGACATCGTGCGCCGCGCGCGCGACGGCAAGCTCACCGCCGAGGACTTCGCCGGTGTGACCATCTCGCTGACCAACCCCGGCACACTGGGCACCGTCCACTCGGTGCCGCGGCTGATGTCCGGCCAGGGCGCGATCATCGGCGCCGGCGCCATGGAGTACCCCGCCGAGTTCCAGGGCGCCAGCGAGGAACGCATTGCCGAGCTGGGCATGGGCAAGCTGATCACCCTGACGTCGACCTACGACCACCGGATCATCCAGGGCGCCGAGTCCGGCGACTTCCTGCGCACCGTGCACCAACTGCTGCTGGCCGACGAGTTCTGGGACGAGATCTTCTTCGAACTCGGCATCCCTTACGAGCCGGTCCGCTGGCGCACCGACAACCCCGATTCGATCGCCGACAAGAACGCCCGGATTATCGAGCTGATCGCGGCCTACCGCAACCGCGGTCACCTGATGGCCGACACCGATCCGCTGCGTCTGGACAAGACCCGTTTCCGCAGCCACCCGGACCTCGACGTGCTGTCGCACGGACTGACGCTGTGGGATCTGGACCGCGAATTCAAGGTCGACGGCTTTGCCGGCGCCGAGTACAAGAAGCTGCGCGACGTGCTCTCGGTGCTGCGGGACGCCTACTGCCGCCATGTCGGTGTGGAGTACACCCACATCCTCGAACCCGAGCAGCAGAAGTGGCTGCAGGACCGCATCGAGGTCAAGCACGACAAGCCGACGGTGGCCCAGCAGAAGTACATCCTGAGCCGGCTCAACGCCGCCGAGGCCTTCGAGACCTTCCTCCAGACCAAATACGTCGGGCAGAAGCGATTCTCGCTGGAGGGCGCTGAAACCATCATCCCGATGATGGACGCGGCGATCGACCAGTGCGCCGAGCACGGCCTCGACGAGGTGGTCATCGGCATGCCCCACCGCGGCCGGCTCAACGTACTGGCCAACATCGTCGGCAAGCCGTACGCGCAGATCTTCAGCGAGTTCGAGGGCAACCTCAACCCGTCGCAGGCCCATGGCTCCGGCGACGTGAAATACCACCTGGGCGCCACCGGCACCTACATCCAGATGTTCGGCGACAACGACATCGAGGTGTCGCTGACGGCCAACCCGTCGCACCTGGAGGCCGTCGATCCCGTACTCGAGGGATTGGTCCGGGCCAAGCAGGACCTGCTCAACAAGGGCGACGGCGCTGACGGTTTCAGTGTTGTGCCGCTGATGCTGCACGGTGACGCCGCCTTCGCCGGTCAGGGTGTGGTGGCCGAGACGCTGAACCTGGCGCTGCTGCGCGGTTACCGCACCGGCGGCACCATCCACATGATCGTCAACAATCAGGTCGGTTTCACCACCTCACCGGAGAACTCCCGGTCCTCCGAGTACTGCACCGACGTGGCAAAGATGATCGGAGCGCCGATCTTCCACGTCAACGGCGACGATCCCGAAGCCTGCGTGTGGGTGGCCAAGCTGGCCGTCGACTTCCGGCAGAAGTTCAAGAAGGACGTCGTGATCGACATGCTGTGCTACCGCCGCCGCGGGCACAACGAGGGTGACGACCCGTCGATGACGCAGCCCGCGATGTACGACGTGATCGATCACAAGCGCGGTGTCCGCAAGTCCTACACCGAAGCGCTGATCGGCCGTGGCGACATCTCGATGAAGGAAGCCGAGGACGCCCTGCGCGATTACCAGGGGCAGTTGGAGCGGGTGTTCAACGAGGTGCGCGAGCTGGAGAAGCACGCCGTCGAACCCAGCGAGTCCGTGGAGTCCGAGCAGCTGCCGGCCAAGGGCCTGACCACCGCGGTGGACAAGTCGCTGCTGGCCAAGATCGGCGACGCCCACCTGGCCATCCCGGACGGCTTCACCGTGCACCCCCGCGTCAAGCCGGTGCTGGAGAAGCGCCGCGAGATGGCCTACGAGGGCAAGGTGGACTGGGCGTTCGGCGAACTGCTGGCGCTGGGCTCACTGGTCAACGAGGGCAAGCTGATCCGCCTGTCCGGCCAGGACTCCCGTCGCGGCACCTTCACCCAGCGGCACTCGGTGGTGATCGACCGCAAGACCGGCGAGGAGTTCACCCCGCTGCAACTGCTGGCACTCAACGAGGACGGCACACCGACAGGCGGCAAGTTCCTGGTGTACGACTCGGCGCTGTCGGAGTTCGCCGCGGTGGGCTTCGAGTACGGCTACTCGGTGGGCAACCCCGAGGCGCTGGTGCTGTGGGAGGCGCAGTTCGGCGATTTCGTCAACGGCGCCCAGTCGATCATCGACGAGTTCATCAGCTCCGGTGAGGCCAAGTGGGGTCAGCTGTCCGATGTGGTGCTGCTGCTGCCGCACGGCCATGAAGGGCAGGGCCCGGACCACACCTCGGGTCGCATCGAGCGGTTCCTGCAGCTGTGCGCGGAAGGGTCGATGACGGTGGCCCAGCCGTCGACCCCGGCCAACTACTTCCACCTGCTGCGCCGGCATTCCCTGGACGGGATCCACCGCCCGCTGATCGTGTTCACCCCGAAGTCGATGCTGCGCAACAAGGCCGCGGTCAGCGACATCAAGGAGTTCACCGAGGCCAAGTTCCAGTCGATCATGGAGGAGCCGTCGTACACCGACGGCGAAGGCGACCGGTCCAAGGTGCAGCGGATCCTGCTGTGCAGCGGCAAGCTGTACTACGACCTGGCCGCCCGCAAGGCCAAGGACAAGCGTGAGGACATCGCGATCGTGCGCGTCGAGCAGCTCTACCCGCTGCCCCCGCGCCGGCTGGGCCGCACGCTGGACGCCTACCCGAATGCGCAGCAGTTCTACTGGGTGCAGGAGGAGCCGGCCAACCAGGGTGCATGGCCGACCTTCGGACTGGCGCTGCCGGAGTTGTTGCCGGAGAAGCTGACCGGGATCAGGCGGGTGTCGCGACGGGCCATGAGCGCGCCGTCGTCGGGCTCGTCGAAGGTGCACGCGGTCGAGCACCAGGAGATTCTGGACGAGGCGTTCAACTGAGGTTCTGACGCCGAGACTGCACGCAGTGCGGGGTTTTCTTCGGAATCCCCGCACTGTGTGCATTGTCGAGGTTCGTCGGTCGAGGCACCAGGTCGGCGTGCGTCGGTCAAGATGGGGCGATGGACGTCAACGAGGTTCTTCTGCCCGGTGTTGGGCTGCGTTACGAGTTCGACAACACCGACGGTGACCGCATCGGAGTCATCGCCAAGCGAGGCGGCGACTTCGAGGTGGTGCTCTACGCGGCCGAGGATCCTGACGTCGCGCAGCCGCTGTTCCACCTCAACGCCGACGAGGCCGATGCGCTGGCCCAGATCCTGGGCGCACCCCGCATCGCCGAGCGGTTCGCCGACCTGACCCACGAGGTCCCCGGCCTGGAGGCGGGGCAGGTTGCCATCGAGCCCGCCAGCCCCTACGCCGACCGGCCGCTCGGTGACGCCCGGATCCGCACCCGCACCGGCGCCTCCGTCGTCGCGATCGTGCGCGACGAGGACGTGGCGCCGTCGCCGGGCCCGGCCGACGTGCTGCGCGCCGGCGACATCCTCGTCGTCATCGGCACCGAGGACGGCATCACCCAGGTTCAGCACATCGTCGACAAGGGCTGAGCCCGGTGCACGGACCGGTCGCACTGCTGATCCAGATCGGGCTGCTCCTGGTCGTCCTGACCGTCCTGGGTGCGCTGGCCCGCAAGGTGTCGCTGTCCCCGATTCCGCTGTACCTACTCGCCGGGCTCGCTCTCGGCGAGGGTGGGATACCGATGGAACCGTCGGCCGCCGAGTTCATCGAGACCGGCGCGCTGGTCGGGGTGGTCCTGCTGCTGCTCACCCTCGGGCTGGAGTTCTCGGTCACCGAGTTCGCCGCCAGCATGCGCAAGCATCTGCCCTCGGCGTGGGTGGACCTGGCACTCAACGCGACCCCCGGTGCCCTCGTCGGCTGTCTGCTCGGCCTGGACTTCGTCGGCATCCTGGCGATGGCGGGGGTCACCTACGTCTCGTCGTCCGGGGTGGTGTCGCGGCTGCTCACCGACCTGCGCCGGTTGGGCAACCGCGAAACCCCCGCGGTGCTGTCAGTGCTTGTCCTCGAGGATTTCGCGATGGCGGTGTACCTGCCGCTGCTGGCGGTGCTGGCCGCCGGAGGGACATGGCTCAACGCCGTCGTCGGGATCGCCATCGCGATCCTCGCCTTGGCGGTGACCTTTCTGGCGTCCTACAAATGGGGTCACGTCGTCGAGCGGTTGGTGTCCCATCCGGACTCGGAGCTGCTGCTGCTGCGGGTGCTCGGACTGGCGCTGCTGGTCGCCGGGCTGGCCGAATTCGTGCATGTGTCCGCCGCGGTGGGCGCCTTCCTGGTGGGCCTGACGCTGAGCGGGGAGACCGCGGTCCGGGTGCGCGAGCTGCTGAGTCCCTTGCGAGATCTGTTCGCCGCGATCTTCTTCGTGTCGATCGGGTTCATGGTCGATCCCGCGGTGATGATCCCCATGCTGCCGCTGGCGGTGCTGCTGGCGCTGGTCACCGCGGCCACCAAGGTGGTCTCAGGGATGTACGCCGCCAAGCGGGACGGCGTGGCACGCCCGGGACAGCTGCGGGCGGGCGCGGCGTTGATCGTGCGCGGCGAGTTCTCGCTGGTCATCATCGCGTTGGTGGGTGAAGCGATCCCGGTGATCGAGGCGATCGCCATGCCCTACGTCTTCGTGCTCGCCTTTCTCGGCCCGGTGGCCACGGTGCTCAGCGGCCGGATCGCCGCGGCGCCTGCACTGCGGCGCCGGGTGACGCGGCCCGCCCGAGTTCGGCGTACCGAGCCGCCGTCGGGATGACGAGTCAACGGCGCGTCCTCGCTGCGCGTCCAACTTCGTCGTAGGACGGATGCTCGTGATCCCACTCACCAGGATGCCTGCTCAGTTGCCGGGAAAGGTGGCGAACCTCGTCGCGCAGTTCGTCGATCTGCGCGGCGGTCGCCGCACGATTCGCCGAATCCTCCTCGGACACGCGCTCGACGATCCATGAGGCCACGGTTGCGGTGATGACGCCGATCAGGCTGATGCCACCGATCATCAGCAGCACGGCAATTCCTCGACCGATCGTGGTCACCGGGTACTCGTCGCCGTAACCGACAGTTGTCACCGTCACGATCGACCACCAGAGCGCCTCGCCGAAGTTCGTGATCGTGGCCTCGGCAGCGTTGCGCTCGGTCTCGAGCATTGCCAGCGATGCCACATAGACCAGGAGCGCCGCACTGGCCGCGGTGTACATCACCACGCGACCGCGAATGGCGTCGCCGCCGGCCCGGTGCAGCACCTTGACCAGAACCACGAGCCGCAGCAGGCGCAGCGGGCGCAGGAACGGAAGGACGACGATCGCAAGATCCAGCAGATGCCGGAAGAACCACCGGACCCGTTGCGGGGCCAGCGCCAGTCGGACGAGGTAGTCCACGACGAATGTCACGTACAGCACTGTCATCACCGCGTCCAAGGTGTTGTTGACAGCGCGCGGCGGCTCAGCGAGCACCTGCACCGAATAGACCACCAGGAAGATGACGGCGACCGCCGCGAGCACCCATTCGCTGCGGGATTCCCACCGATCGAGCCGTTGCGCGGAGCCCATCGATCGATACTCACCTTCCGGTTTACTGGTGCCCGGTCGCCTGCCGTGACGATGTGACGCCACACGCTAGACGCAGGGTTACCCACTACGGGCCCGACGGCACCGTGACGGCTGCACCGCCACATGGTCCCGTCAGATGTAGTCAGATACCAGACCGGCGCGCTGGTCGGTGAGGCGATCCCGGTGATCGAGGCGATCGCCATGCCCTACGTCTTCGTGCTCGCATTTCGCGGCCCGGTGGCCACGGCGCTCAGCGGCCGGATCGCGGCGCCTGCCCTGCGGCGCCGGGTGACGCGGCCCGCCCGACTTGGGCGTGCCGAGCCACCGCCGTGATGACGACGTTCTGACCTCGAGAATGCACCCAGGGCGGGGATTCATCGGAAATCCCCGCCCTGGAAACAGTTTCGGGCCTAGATGCCCAGAAGGCCGGGCAGGATCTGCGGGTTGTTGATCCGGTCTCCCAGGGCGGCGACAGCGCCCGGGCAGAACAGCGAGATGGCCACGCCGGTGAACATGGTGGCCGGGCCGAGGGGGCGGCCGATGGAGTTGGAGACGTCGGCGGCCACATCAGCCATCCGCTGACCGGGTTCGGCGAGCATCGGGCAGACCTGCTGGCCGACGGACACGGCGGTGCCGGGGTCGATCCCGGTGATGCCGGCATTCGTGATGGCAGCCAGGAAGGCATCGCTGCCGGGGTCAGCCTGGGCAGGAGCGGCCGAGGCCAGCATGACGCCGGCAGCCATCGCTGCCACGGCGATCGGGGTGAACTTCATGCTCAGAAAATCGCCGACCGAGGGGGCTCCGTTACTCATCGACGTAGGGTGACGTGTGACATCCGGCAGCCTTGCGGCCCAGTCTGCGGTCCGTCGTTGGCAGATGGACGACGTGACCTTCACCTACGTCGTCGACGGGGCGATGTGGCTGGCCGCGGATGGGTTCCTGCCCGCGATCCCGCAGAGCTACTGGGACGACCACCCTGACGAAGTCGGTCCCGACGGCTTGGTGGCGATGTCCACCGGCGGTCTGTTGGTCCAATCCCCTCTGGCGACCGTGCTCATCGACGCGGGTATGGGGCAGTCCGTCGGCGAGAGCGCCCTGGGCCGTACCGATTGCGGTGAGTTCCTCAACACCCTGGCGCGTCTGGGCGTCGACCGTGACGCCATCGAGGTCTGCGCTCTGACCCACCTGCACGTCGACCATGCGGGATGGATCTTCGTCCAGGACGGGCCCGGGCCTCGGCAACCGACCTTCCCCCGAGCGCAGTACGTGGTGGCCGAGGCGGAGTGGGCGCCGTTGCAGCGCGGCGAACGCCCCATGGGCGCTTCCGATCGCGAATCCGTGCTGGAGCCGCTGGGCCGCCACCACAACGTCGTGTTCATCGCCGACGGGGACGAGGTGGCGCCAGGAGTGCGGGCGCTCGTCACCCCGGGGCACAGCGCCGGACACACCTCGTACGTCATCACGTCCTCGGCCGGCAACCGGCTGGTCGCGTTCGGCGACGCCTTCCACGTTCCCGCCCAGCTGGCCAATCCTGAGTGGGGTTCGGCGCCGGACACCATGCCTGCGACGGTGCCCACGGCCCGGGCCCAGCTGCTCGACGAACTCTGTCGACCGGGCACGTTCGGCTTCGCGATTCACTTCGGCGATCAGCCGTTTGGACAGGTGATGCGCGAACCGGGTGCGGCGCGCTGGCAGCCCCTGGCCACTGACGTCCTGTTCGGCCCACCGCGCTGACCTCCGCCAGCCGAAGGCGCGGTACCCGCCGTTACCCGCCGGTAGCGGTACCGGCGGTACCGACTAAACTCAACACAAGTCGAATAGCGATGCGAAGGAGTGTTGGGCATGGAGGGCTTCGCCGGAAAAGTCGTCGTCGTCACGGGCGCCGGGTCGGGGATCGGCCAGGCACTGGCCATCGAACTCGGGCGTCGGGGGGCCAAGGTGGCGATCAGTGATGTCGACACCGACGGTCTGGCCGTCACCGAGGAAAAGCTCAAAGCCATCGGGGCACCGGTCAAGGCTGACCGCCTCGATGTCACCGAGCGTGAGGCGTTCCTGCTCTACGCCGACGCGGTGAAGGCCCACTTCGGCAAGGTCAACCAGATCTACAACAACGCCGGTATCGCCTTCACCGGCGATGTCGAGATCAGCCAGTTCAAGGACATCGAACGGGTGATGGACGTCGACTTCTGGGGCGTGGTCAACGGCACCAAGGCCTTCCTTCCCCACCTGATCGAGTCCGGCGACGGTCATGTTGTCAACGTGTCCAGCTTGTTCGGCATCTTCGCGATGCCGGGCCAGTCTGCTTACAACGCAGCCAAATTCGCGGTCCGCGGGTTCACCGAGTCACTGCGCCAGGAGATGCTGGCCAAGAATCACCCCGTTGCGGTGACCTGCGTGCACCCCGGCGGCATCAAGACCGCGATCGCGCGCAACGCCACTGCGGCCGAGGGCCTGGACGCCAAGGAGATCGCGCAGGTTTTCGACAAGAAGCTGGCCAACACCACACCCGAGCGCGCGGCCAAGATCATCCTGGAGGCGGTACGCAAGAAGAAGGCACGGGTGCTCGTCGGTCCCGACGCCAAGGTGCTCGACGTCGTCGTGCGGCTTACCGGATCCGGGTATCAGCGGCTGTTCCAGGGCGTGGTGTCGAGGGTCCTGCCGACCTGACACCCACTTCACAGTTTTCAACGTTTTGTAGAGACGACTTCAACAAATTGTTGTAGCGTCTGATCGCACCACACCTTTGGAGGTCTGATGCGATCAACGTCACGTCGTCAGCTCAGCGTGCTGTGCGCTGCCCTGCTCGCCACCGCTGCCACTGCCTGCGGCAACGGTGTCGGCGGAGGCGGCGACGCCACGCCGGAACAATCCGGGACGGCGGGCGGTGCGTCGGAAAGCCAGTCGGCGATACCCGATAACGCCGGCCTGATCGCGGAGATCGAGGCGGATGAGGCACTCTCGGCCGGACTTCCGCCTGAAGTGGTGCAGTCCAAGACCGTGAACATCGGCTCCAACATCCAGTCCGCTCCCAACAACTTCTACGCCACGGACGGAACCACCCCGATCGGCTACGAGGTGGATCTCGCCAAGGCCATCGGCGCCAAACTGGGTGTCGAGATGGCCTACCAGGACATGGCCTTCGGTTCGCTGATCACCAGCCTGCAATCCGGGCGCATCGACATGACGATGGCCGGTATGAACGACACCAAAGAACGTCAACAGCAGATCGACTTCGTCGACTACTTCTCGTCCGGGATCACGATCATGGTGCAGAAGGACAACCCGCAGGACATCACCGGTCCAGATGCCCTGTGCGGCAAAGCTGTTGCCGTGGTCCAAGGGACCAGCCACCAGAAGTTCGCTGCGGCGCAGAGCGAGAAATGCGCGCAGGAGGGTCAGCCGCCGGTGAACGTCACCGCCACCGACAGCGATACGCAGAACCAGAATCAGCTGCGCACCGGGCGCGTCGCCGCCATCCTCAACGACCTGCCCAGCGCGGTGTACATCTCCAGGACCGCCGCGGACGGAAACGCTTTCGAGGTGGTACCCGGGCCGCCCATCGAAGGCGGACCGTACGGAATCGGCTTCGCCAAAACCGATCCTGCCCTGCGTGATTCGGTGGAAAAGGCGCTCGCCGAGCTGATGGCCGACGGTACGTACACGCAGATCCTGGAGAGCTGGGGCGTGGAAGAGGGCGCTCTGACGGAGCCGGCGATCAATGGCGGCTGAGCCACTGCCCGATGGGCCCCTGCCCATCGTTCGCCTGCGGCACTGGGGACGATGGGTCAGCGCGGTCATCATCCTCGGCCTGCTCGTCGGCCTGATCGTCACGCTCGCCGAGGCGCAGATCCAGTGGGCGTCGGTGCCGGACTTCGTGATCTACCGCGTGATGATCGTCGGTCTGGTCAACACGGTGATCCTCGCGGTGGTGGCCCAGACGCTGGCCATCGTCATCGGCATCGTGATCGCGCTGATGCGGCGCAGCGCCAACCCGGTGGCAGTGTGGTTCGCCTCCGCCTACATCTGGCTGTTCCGCGGTCTGCCGGTGCTGCTCCAGATCCTGATCTGGTACAACCTGGCTCTGGTGATCCCGACGATCTCGATCCCGTTGCCGTTCGGCGGTTACCTGCTCAATGAGCCCACCAACGTCCTGGTGAGTGCCTTCACCGCCGCCTTGCTGGGGCTGGCCCTCAACGAAAGCGCCTACATGGCCGAGATCGTGCGCGCCGGGCTCAACAGCGTGGACAGCGGGCAGACCGAGGCGGCGAAGTCCATCGGCATGAGTCCGGGCCTGACGCTGCGCCGGGTGGTGCTGCCCCAGGCGATGCGGGTGATCATCCCGCCCACCGGCAACGATTTTGTGGACATGCTCAAGGGCACGTCCATCGCCTCGGTGATCGGGGTGACCGAACTGCTCCACGCGGCCAACAACATCTCGTCCAACAACCTGCTGGTGATGGAGACCCTGTTCGCCGCCGCCGTCTGGTACATGGCGGTGGTGACGGTCGCCGGATTCGGACAGCACTATCTGGAGCGCAGATTCGGGGGTACCGAACGCAGCGCCGCCGCGCAGGCCGCCCGAGCGTTGCGCGCCATCCCGCTGACCAGGAGCGCCCGTGTCTGACCCACTGCTGCGGGCCGTCGGCATCCGAAAGAGCTACGGCCACAACGAAGTACTCCGCGGAATCGATCTGGAGGTCCACCGCGGCCAGGTGGTGTGCCTGCTCGGCCCGTCGGGCGCCGGAAAGAGTACATTCCTGCGGTGCCTGAACCATCTCGAGACCATCGACGCCGGCCAGGTGTGGGTGGACGGCAAGCCCATCGGATTCGCACTGCGCGGCGGGAAACTCCATGAACTGCGCGAACGTGAAGTCGCCAAGCAGCGCCGAGACATCGGCATGGTGTTCCAGCGGTTCAACCTGTTCGGACACCGCACCGCCCTGGAGAACGTCACGGAGGGGCCGATCCGCGTCCTCGGCGTCGCTGCCGAGGTGGCACGCAAGGAGGGCCTGGCGCTACTGGACCGGGTGGGCTTGGCCGACCGCGGCGACGCCTATCCGGCGCAACTGTCCGGGGGCCAGCAGCAACGGGTGGCGATCGCCCGATCGTTGGCGATGAAGCCGAAGCTGATGCTGTTCGACGAGCCCACCTCCGCGCTGGATCCCGAGCTGGTGGGCGAGGTGCTCTCGGTGATGAATTCGCTTGCCCAGGAAGGGATGACCATGGTGGTGGTGACTCACGAGATCAGCTTCGCCGCCGAAGCCGCCGATGAGATCGTGTTCATGGCCGACGGCGCCGTGGTGGAGACCGGCCCCCCGCAGCGCGTGCTGAAGAACCCGGAACACGAACGCACACGCCAGTTCTTGGCTCGGGTGCTCGCGTGAAACCCCTGTCTCCGCGCTACCAGCTGCAGTTCTCCGAGCCGGAGGGCTATCTGGACTTCGCCCGGTTCGGTCCGCCGTCGCACGCCGTCCTGGACACCACGGCCAGGCTGTTGGAGAAGGCAACCCATGCGGGCCCGGCCACCGTCGACGAACTGATGCGCGAAGAGACCCGCGCCAAGGCCGCCGCCGCCCGACTGTGCCGCAGCGACATCGACCACATCGTGTTGCTGCCGAACACCAGCCTGGGCCTGATGCAGGCGGCGTTCAACGCCCCGGTCGGCAGCACCGTGCTGGTCTCGGAGGCCGAGTTCCCCGCCAACACCTACCCGTGGGCCCGCGCGGAGCAGGCCGGGCGGCTGACTGTCCGTCAGCTGCCGGGCGGCTTCGTGACGGCCGACCGGGTGGCCGAGGCACTGACCGACGACATCTCCATGGTCTCGGTCAGCGCGGTCGACTTCCGTACCGGCTACCGGGCCGACCTCGCCGCACTGCGCGACGTCATCGGCGACCGCCTGCTGGTGGTGGACGCCATCCAGGGCTTCGGCGTGATCGAGGAGCCCTGGGAGGTGGCCGACATCCTGGTGGTCGGCGGGCAGAAATGGTTGCGCTCAGGGTGGGGCACCGGGTTCGCGATGCTGTCGGACCGGATGGCCGACCAGATGGATCCGATCCTGTCCGGCTGGACCGGTGCGCGCGACCCCGGCCTGTTCGACAACGAGATCCACCCCGCGGACTACACCGCGGCCGCGTGGTCGATCTCGAACCTGAGCCCCGTGACATCAGGGGCGTTCGCCGCCGGCTTGGAGTTGGCGGAGGAGGCGGGCGTCGGCGAAATCGGCGCCCAGATCGAGATGCGGGTCAACGCCTTGGAAGACGCCCTGCTCTCGTCCGGTGCCGAGATCGTCTCCGCGCGCCGGCGCCGGGCGGGAATCCTGGCGTTCACCGTGCCGGAGCACACCGCAGAGCAGGTGGGCGCGGCGTTGACCGCCGGCGGGATCGCGGCCACCATTCGGCCCGAACACGTGCGCCTCTCCCCGCATGCGACCACCTCGTTGGAGGTTGTCGACCGGCTTCGGGCGGCCCTGGGGTCATTGGCGACGCCCAGCAGGGTGGAAGTGACCACCCCGGCGAGCCCGGCCGGCGCCGTCACCCACGAGCTGCTGGCGTCGTTCATCCCCGCGGTACACGGGTTGGCGGCGATGCTGGGTCCGGGCAACGAAGTGCTGCTGCACGACTTCTCCCGGCTCCCCGATTCCATCGCGGCCATCGCCGGGGACCTCACCCACCGCACCGTGGGCGGACCGATGACGGACCTGCTCCTGGGCCTGATCCGCCGCGGCACCACCCAAGACCTCATCAACTACCGAACCAACAATCCCGACGGGCGCCCGATCCGGTCATCGACGGTGTTCCTCCGCGATGCCGACGGAGTCGCCATCGGCTGCTTGTGCGTGAACAGCGAACTCAGCGAATCGGTTTCAGAGGTGCCGCCGGACCGAGCGGAGAGCTTCCCCCCTGATGTGGACAGTCTGCAGCGCTTCCTGGTCGACCGCGCCATCACCAAGGTCGGCATCGAGCCCGCCCAGATGAAGAAACAGCACAAGGCTGCGGTGGTGCGCGAACTCGACGAGGCGGGCTTCTTCCTCATCCGGGATTCCGTCGACCATGTGGCCGGCCAACTGGACGTCACCCGCTACACGATCTACAACTATCTCAACGAGGTCCGGGCTGACACGACTGCGCCGGGCGCCTAGCGTCCGATCGGGTTGTCGGCCAACCATGCGTCGGCCACCTGACGGGGGTCGGCGCCACCGGCGACGTCGGCCCGCATCCGCTTGAGCGACGCGGTGTCCAGCACACCGGCCACTTCGTTGACCGCAAGCACCTGACGCGCGGTCAGCGCGTTGCGCCGGTACAGCGGCACGGCATTTTCCGCCTGGATCAGTGCCGGGGTGCTGTCGGCGAGCACCACCACCTCGGCGGGCACATCCGGATCCGCGGTGGTGGTCCATGCGACGGTGATCTCACCCGCGTCCAGGGCCTCGAAAAGCGTGGTGTCGTCGGGGAATTCGCGAGGCGGCGGCAGCGCGCACCGGCCCACCCGCGCGGGTGTCCCGGCACCGCGAACCGCGCCTGCGACCACGTCCCCACAATGCTGTATCAGCGCGTCGAGGTTGGTGTCGCCCCACGCGGTGGCGGTCTGCTCGCTCACCGCGGCGGCCGGCTTGTCCTCCGCAGCCGTGGTGTAGTCCCCGGCTGCCAGGCCTTCGGGCAGGACGCCGACCATCTGCTCGTACACCTCGTCGTCGGAGCGCGCCGACGTCCCCGGGGCGAACGTGTCCAGGAGTGTGCCGGTGAAACCGGGCGCGACGATCACATCGCCGGAGTCCAGCCCTGCCAACGGATCCGGGACCACGGCCACCCGCGCGTCGGTGCCGTAGAAGCGCAGCGCCGCCGCATACAGATTGGCCAGCAGTTCCGATTCAGCGCCGGCGTCGGCGCCCACGGTCAACGGCGCCGGCGGCGTGGACTCACCGCCGCAGCCGGCCACCACCACGGCCACCGCGGCGAGCACCCCGGCACGTACGCCGAATGCGGATCGCCATGACTCAGCCACGCGGGCCACGTTACTGCACGTCACCTCCGGCTCCCTTCAGCTACGGCGCGTAGCATTCCGGCTGATCAGCCGAGCACGGGAGGGCAGATGCCGACATTTCGAGCGCGGCCGACGAGCAGTACCAGCGACCCCGTCGATGCCCGGCGGATCCACATCCCGGTGGCCCGCGCCATGGTGGACTGCGGCATCTACGTCGACGGTGAACGTCTTCCCGGTAAGTACACGCACCTGGCGGCCCTGCAGAAGGTGCGTGACATCGAGTGCTCCGAGCACAAGACGTTTGTCTGGATCGGCCTGCATGAACCCGACGAGCACCAGATGCAGTCGGTGGCCGAGGTCTTCGGGTTGCACCCACTGGCCGTCGAGGATGCGGTGCACGCCCACCAGCGGCCAAAGCTGGAGCGCTACGACGACACCTTGTTCCTGGTGCTCAAGACCGTCAACTACGTGCCGCACGACTCGGTGGCCCAGGCCCGCGAGATCGTGGAGACCGGCGAGATCATGGTGTTCGTCGGCCCCGACTTCGTGGTGACGGTGCGCCACGGGGACCACACCGGGCTGGCCGGGGTGCGGCACGCGATGGAAGCCGACCAGAAACAGATGGCGCTGGGCCCCTATTCGGTGATGCACGCCATCGCCGACCACGTGGTGGACAGCTACCGCAGCGTCACCGCGCTGATGGAGTGCGACATCGACACCATCGAGGAGGACGCCTTCTCCACCCGCAACACCGACATCGCGCAGATCTACATGCTCAAGCGGGAAGTGGTCGAGATGCGCCGCGCCATCGCACCGCTGTCGGTCGCGCTGCAGCGACTGAGCGACCACAAGGATCTGATCTCCAAGGAGATCCTGCGCTATTTCCGCGACGTGGTGGACCACCAGAACCAGGCCGCCGACCAGATCAGCAGCTACGACGAGATGCTCAGCTCACTGGTACAGGCCGAGTTGGCCAAAGTGGGCATGCAGCAGAACACCGACATGCGCAAGATCTCGGCGTGGGTGGCCATCGCCGCGGTGCCCACCGCGATCGCCGGTATCTACGGGATGAACTTCGAGCACATGCCGGAACTGCAGTGGACGTGGGGCTATCCCACCGTGCTGTTGGTGATGTTCACCGTGTGCAGCCTGCTCTACCGGACGTTCCGGCGTAACCACTGGCTCTGATTACAGCCGGGCGACGAGGCGGGTGAGGGCACCCCGAGCGCAGCGAGGGGTCGGCTGAACCCGGGGAGGAGAGCCGGCGTGGGAATTTAGAGCCGGGCGACGAGGCGGGTGAGGGCACCCCGAGCGCAGCGAGGGGTCGGCTGAACCCGGGGAGGAGAGCCGGCGTGGGAATTTAGAGCCGGGCGACGAGGCGGGTGAGGGCACCCCGAGCGCAGCGAGGGGTCGGCTGAACCCGGGGAGGAGAGCCGGCGTGGGTCTCTACAGCCGGGCCGGGTCCCGCACGTCAACACCGTCCTGCTCCCAGGTGCGACGGAGTTCGTCGATGCCCTTGAGCCGCACCCAGGCCGCCTCGTTGGCCGAGATGGGCGTCGCGGTGAGGAACCTCACCGGCTCACGCGGTGGATCCAGTGGTACGTCGGGAATTTCACCGGCCCCGAGAATCACTGCGCTGACTCTGGCCCCCTCCCACAGCGTCGCACCCAGATCGATCAGGGCATCCTGTTGCAGCACCACCCCGTCGACCGCGGGGGTGGCGGCCAAGATGGCGATGGCACGGGCGAGTCCCGGGGTGGGAGCCGAATCACGCATGCTGACAACCACTTCGGCGCGCGGACCCTGCAGCGGATCGGCGGCCAACTGCGTCGGGTCCCCCATCGGGTGGCGCGAACAGCCCAACGACACGTAGTGGATCAGCCCGTCAGCGTCAGGGCCGAACCGCAGCACCTCGATCCGCTCGACGCCCAGGAAGGTGACGCTGGCCGAGTCAGGGTCCTGACCGGCGAAATACCCGCGCAGGTGCGCGCGGACAACCTCGAGTACCTGCGTCATCGTGGAGCCGCACACCGCCTTCCGGCTCACCGGCGGGCGTGTCCCCGCGGGTGCACCGTAGAGCGCCACCGCCGCGGGATGCAACACGGCCCGCTCGGGCTACAACGTCAGCCGTGCCAGCATGTCCCGGGCCCGCTCGGCGTTCTGCGGATCGCACAGGACGTCGTAGCGGCCTGCCACCAACTGCATGGTGGAACTGAAATCCCTTGTGCCCTTGGCCATGGCGTAGGGGATCGCCGAGGTGATCAAGCCGAAGAAGACACCGGCAATCAAGCCGGTCAGCAGTGACGACCACGGGTTGGGACTGAAAAATCCCAGCACCAGGCCGATGAAGATACCCAGCCAGGCGCCGGTGAGCACACCGCCTCCGAGCACCTTGGCCCAGCTCAGGCGGCCGGTGACCCGCTCCACCTGCATCAGGTCCACCCCGACGATGGTGACCTGCTCGACGGGGAATTCGTTGTCGGACAGATAGTCGACGGCTTTCTGGGCTTCGGCGTAGGTGGGGTACGACCCGATGGGCCACCCCTTCGGCGGCGTCGGCAATCCCACGGGAGCACGCCGGCCTCGCGCACCGCCGGTAGCGCCGCCCGGCGTCTGCCCGGACTGGAACGGACTGGTCATAGCTCGTCATCCTCCTCTGGGCACCCGTTTTCGGCCAGTGTTTCCGGTGTCGGCGTACCCGCTTCTGCACTGTCAACGACCAAGCGCGGGCTTTGGTGCCCTGATGCCATGTGCGCCACTCCTCCTCATCGCTCGTGCCTCGCTCTGCATCGTCGTCGCCGGCCCTCGATCCTGCCGCGTCACCAGCGCATACGCTAGGTTGTGAGGCATGACCCTGCCCGGCGGAGACACCGGCGACAAGCCGAGTGAGCAGTCCGGCGCGGACCCGTCCGTCGAGCAATCCCCGCACCAGCAGGCCGCGCCGGGCTACCCGGGCGCCGGAGGCTATCCCCCGCCGCCCGGGTTCACCGACTACGGCCAGCAGTACCGGCCCGGTTATCCCGACGGCGACCAGTACGGCTACGGATATGCACCGCCGCGGCAGACCAGCACCAACACCATGGCCATCGCGTCGCTGGTCACGTCTGGGCTGGGCATCGTCCCGTTCTGCGGCGGCATCCTGTCGATCGTCGGGATCGTGCTCGGCGCGGTGGCGCTGAGCCAGATCAAGGAGACGCGGCAAGAGGGTTACGGAATCGCCGTGGCCGGAATCGTGGTCGGTGTGGCGATGCTGATCGTCGGACTAATCTGGACCATCTTCGCGCTTCGCTGACATCGGAGGCAGGAACCCCATGACCAACCCGGAACCACGCTCCGGCGGGAACGAGTACCCGTCGCTGGAGAACTCGCCCCCGGCGACGGATCCGTACTCGCCGGTCGACTATCCGGCGCACTACCCGGATGCCGCCTACCCCCCGCCGCCGCCGTCGGGATATCCGCCGCCGCCCGCGGGTGGCTATGCGCCGCCGTCCGGCGGCTATCCCCGCCGTACCCGCCGCCGCCGTACCCGGGCCAGCCCGCGTACCCCGGATATCCGATGTACAACCCGTACGACCCCTACTCGCAGGGCAAGCCGCCGGGCACCAACGGCAAGGCGATCGCCGCCCTGGTCACTGCTGTCGGCGGCATCGTCTTGTGCGGATTGCCGTCCATCGCCGGAATCATCCTGGGCATCATCGCCATGCGTGAGACCAAACAGACGGGCCAGGACGGCTACGGCCTGGCGCTGACCGGTCTGATCGTCGGGAGCCTGGTGGTGGTGTTCGGCATCCTGTACATCGTGTTCCTGGTGGTGGTCGCCGCCAACAGCTCCAGTTACACCTATTAGCGCCCGCTGTCCGGCGTGAACGGCGGCGCCTGGCGCTGCATGCCCGCCGCACGGCCCTTCCCGGCGATCACCAGCGCCATCTTGCGGCTGGCCTCATCGATCATCTCGTCGCCAAGCATCACCGCGCCGCGCGCACCGCCGGCGGTCGAGGTGTGCCACTCGTAGGCCTCGAGAATCAGCTCGGCATGGTCGTAGTCGGCCTGCCGGGGGCTGAAGATCTCGTTGCCCGCCGCAATCTGGTCGGGATGCAGCACCCACTTGCCGTCGTAGCCCAGCGCCGCCGAACGACCGGCCACCGCCCGGAACGCGTCGGTGTCACGCACCTTCAGATACGGCCCGTCGATCGCCGCCTTCCCGTGGGCGCGGGCGGCGATCAGAATTGCCATGAAGACGTGGTGGAACGCGTCACCGATGTCGTAGCCCTCCGGCTGCTCGCCGACCACCAGCGTGCGCATGTTCAGGCTGGCCATCATGTCGGCCGGCCCCAACACCAGCGCATGCACCCGCGGGTGGGCGGCGATGGCGTCGACCTGGGACAGGCCCCGGGCGTCCTCGATCTGGGCGTCGATGCCGATGCGGCCCACCTCCAGCCCGTGGGTGTGTTCCAGCTGGGTCAGCAGCAGATCCAGCGCGCTGACATGCGCGACATCGGTGACCTTGGGCAGCACGATGACGTCGAGCGCCCCGGCAGCGCCCGCCACCACCTCGATGACGTCAGCGTGGGTCCACGGTGTGGTCCAGTCGTTGACCCGCACTCCGCGCATCTGTTGACCCCACCCGGACTCGGCCAGCGCCGCGGCCACCACCGGGCGGGCCGCGGCCTTGGCCTCCGGCGCCACCGCATCCTCGAGATCCAGGAACACCTGGTCGGCGGGCAGTCCCTTGGCTTTGTCGATGAACTTGCGGCTGCTGCCGGGAACCGACAAGCACGTTCTACGGGGTCGATACGCGGTATTCACCCGTTCACTCCTACCCTTTGTACCTATGGCATCGGTCAACAGGGTCTTCGCGGCCCGCCTCGCGGGCTTGGGCGTGCTGGGCCCCGACGGCGAATCACTGGGCCGGGTGCGCGACGTCGTGATCAGCATCAGCATCGTCCGTCAGCAACCACGCGTGCTCGGCCTGGTGGTCGAATTGCTGTCGCGGCGAAGAATTTTCGTGCCGATCCTGCGCGTCACCGCCATCGAACCGCAGGCCGTCACCCTCAACACCGCCAACCTGTCGCTGCGGCGGTTCGCGCAGCGCCCGGGTGAGGTGCTGGTGCTGGGGCAGGTCCTCGACACCCGGGTGCGGGTCAACGATCCCGAGCTGCCCCAGCTGCAGGCGGTGGACGTGGTGGTGGTGGATCTGGCCATCGAACCGGTGCGCTCGCGGGACTGGATGGTGACCCGCGTCGCTGTGCGCAACCACCGGCGGCTGGGCCGTCGCACCACGGTGCACGTCGTCGACTGGCAGAACGTGCACGGTCTCACCCCGTCCGCGCTGGCCATGCCCGGCCAGGACGTCGCGCAGCTGCTGCACCAGTTCGAGGACCAACGGCCCATCGAGGTGGCCGACGCCATCCGGGAGCTGCCCACCAAACGACGCAACGAGGTGGTCAACGCCCTCGACGACGAACGGCTGGCCGACGTCCTGCAGGAGCTGCCCGAAGACGACCAGACCCAACTGTTGATGCAACTGACCACCGAGCGCGCCGCCGACGTGCTCGAGGCGATGGATCCCGACGACGCCGCCGACCTGCTGGGTGTGCTGAACCCCAATGAGGCCGAGGTGCTGCTGGCGCGGATGGATCCCGAGGACTCCGATCCCGTGCGACGGCTGCTGCAGCACTCCCCCGACACCGCAGGCGGCCTGATGACCTCCGAACCGGTGGTGGTGGCCCCGGACACCACCGTGGCCGAGGCCCTGGCCCGGGTGCGTGACCCGGACCTGACGCCGGCGCTGTCGTCGCTGGTGTTCGTGGTCCGCCCGCCCACCGCGACGCCCACCGGGCGGTATCTGGGCTGTGTGCACCTGCAGCGTCTGCTGCGCGAGCCGCCGGCCTCACTGGTCAGCGGCATGGTTGACAAGGACCTGCCCAGCCTCACCCCGGACAGCTCGCTGGCCGCGGTGACGCGGTACTTCGCGGCCTACAACCTGGTGTGCGGGCCGGTGGTCGACGACGAGACCCACCTGCTGGGTGCGGTCACCGTCGACGACGTGCTGGACCACCTGCTGCCCCACGACTGGCGTGAACGCACCGACGAGCCCGAACTGGATCCGGCGCCGTGAGCGAAACCAGCGCGCGCGACCGGCTGGGCACCCCGCGGGTCTCACGCCGCCGATTCACGCCGCGTTTCGACATGGAGGCCGCGGCACGGGTCAGCGAATCCATCGCCCGGTTCCTGGGAACGGGCCGGTACCTGGCCATCCAGACGATCGTCGTGATCGTCTGGATCCTGCTGAACATCGGTGCGTTCGCCTGGCAGTGGGACCCGTACCCGTTCATCCTGCTGAACCTGGCGTTCTCCACCCAGGCCGCCTACGCCGCGCCTTTGATCCTGCTGGCCCAGAACCGCCAGGAGAACCGCGACCGGGTGGCGCTGGAGGAAGACCGGCGTCGGGCTCAGCAGACCAAGGCCGACACCGAGTTCCTGGCCCGCGAGCTGGCGGCGCTGCGCCTGGCCGTGGGTGAGGTCGCCACCCGCGACTATCTGCGCCGCGAACTCGACGAGATCCGCGAGATGATCGAGGCCATCGAACCCGCCCTCGCCAGGACCGAACGGCAGGTGCGCAAGACCAAGAAACAGATACGCCAGAGCCCACCGGAGAGCCCCTCCCGTCAACCCTGACAAATGCCGCCCCAGGTGTCACAGGACTCTGTATGGTGATCGAGTTCACGCGGTCTCACCCAGGGCGGTCCAGTGCGTATACCGGGACAAGGTCTCACCCACGCGCTGAAGACTGCCCGCCGCAAGGTGTCCGGCGCACCCAGGACATCCGCGCTCACGGCCGCGGCCCTCACCCCGCTCATGCTCGCCGCCGCCGTCGGGGCCTCGGCCCCTGACGCGCACCCGGTGCGCGAGCAAGCCATCACGCCGCTGGCAGCGGTGGCACCCGTCGACCTGTCCGGTCCGGTGGTGATCTCGGTCAAGCGCGCGCCGACCCGGTTCCGCTTCGCCGAGACCACCAACTCCGCGCCGCCGCCGCCCATGGTGGTGTCCGCGCCGGGAACACTGCGGATCCCGGCAATGGCACTGTCGGCCTACCGCAATGCCGAAGTGATGATGGCCCGCGCGCAGCCCAACTGCGGCGTCAGCTGGAATCTGCTGGCCGGCATCGGACGTATCGAGTCGATGCACGCCAACGGCGGGGCCACCGACTCCCGGGGTACGGCCACCCGGCCCATCTACGGGCCGACCCTGGATGGCACCCTGCCCGGCAACGAGGTGATCGTGCACAGCACCCAGGCCGGCCGCACCGTCTACGCCCGGGCCATGGGTCCGATGCAGTTCATTCCCGGCACCTGGTCGCGCTACGCCTCCGACGGCGACGGTGACGGCAAGTCCGACCCGCAAAACCTCTACGACTCCACCCTGGCCGCAGCTCGCTACCTGTGCAGCGGCGGGCTCAACCTGCGCGACCCGGCACAGGTGATGACTTCTGTTCTGCGGTACAACAATTCAGTGGCCTATGCCCGCAACGTCCTGGGCTGGGCAGCCTCCTACGCCACCGGCGTGGAGCCGGTGAACCTGCCTGCCATCACCGGCTCGGTGCCCGAACTCGTCACCAACGCCCACCTCGACGGCGGCAACGGGATCGGACCCGACTTCCCGATGACGGCCGCCGGTCTGCCTGCCGGTGACCCCCTGGCGCTGCTGCCGCTGAACCTGTCGCAGACCGACGTCGCCAACCGGCTCCCGGTACCGCCCGGCCCCGCCGACGCGGCAGGCCCGCCCGCCGCCGCACCGTGCACCATCTTCTGCATCACCAGCGGACCCGCAGCACCCGCGCCGGTGGTGGGAACCCCGGGTCTGCCGCCGGCCCCGATGGCACCGCCCCCTCCTCCGCCGCCGCCTTGGGCCAACCTGTTCGCGCCCGCCCCGCCCCCGGCCCCGGCGCCCGCCCCGGCGCCTCTGGGCCCGCTGCCCGGACCGGCCTGACCTGTCTCTCGCGCTTCGTGCTGGCCCTGCACCCACGCGTCGGCCCACATGTGTGCGGTTTACTGCCCGACACGCCGCAGCGGCTGAGCTGAGCACACATGTGTCGCCGGATGGAGGCGGCATTCTCGGGTGGCTCGACCCCGCCTACACTCGGCGGTGACATGTCTCAAAGCAGCGACCTCATCCCCGCCGTCCGCGCGGCCCTGGGCAAGGTGATCGACCCGGAACTCCGGCGGCCGATCACCGAACTCAACATGGTCAAGAGCATCGACGTCGACGCCGACTCCGCGGTGCACGTCGAGATCTACCTGACCACGTCCGCCTGTCCGAAGAAGACGGAGATCACCGAGCGCGTCAGCCAGGCCGTCGCCGACGTCCCCGGCACCGGCGCGGTCACGGTCGCCCTCGACGTGATGAACGACGAGCAACGCACCGCCCTGCGCAAGCAGCTGCGCGGCGACTCCGCCGAACCCGTGATCCCGTTCGCCCAGCCCGGCTCGCTGACCCGCGTGTACGCGGTGGCCTCGGGCAAGGGCGGCGTCGGCAAGTCCAGCGTGACGGTCAACTTGGCCGCCGCCATGGCCGCCCGCGGGCTCTCGGTGGGGCTGCTCGACGCCGACATCTACGGACACTCGGTGCCGCGGATGATGGGCACCGACGACCGGCCCACCCAGGTCGAGTCGATGATCGTCCCGCCGGTGGCGCACGACGTGAAGGTCATCTCCATCGCGCAGTTCACCCAGGGCAACACGCCGGTGGTGTGGCGTGGCCCGATGCTGCACCGCGCCCTGCAGCAGTTCCTCGCCGACGTCTACTGGGGCGATCTGGACGTGCTGCTGCTGGATCTGCCTCCCGGCACCGGCGACGTCGCCATCTCGGTGGCGCAGCTGATCCCCGGCGCCGAGATCCTGGTGGTCACCACCCCGCAGTTGGCCGCCGCCGAGGTCGCCGAGCGTGCCGGGGCGATCGCCCTGCAGACCCGTCAGCGGGTGGTCGGTGTGGTGGAGAACATGTCCGGCCTGGTGCTGCCCGACGGCACCACCATGCAGGTGTTCGGCGAGGGCGGCGGCACACAGGTCGCCGAGAGCCTGTCCCGGTCGGTGGGCGGCGACGTCCCGTTGCTGGGGCAGGTACCGCTGGACCCCGCGCTGGTGAACGCCGGTGATTCCGGCGTGCCGTTGGTGCTGAGCGCTCCGGATTCGGCCGCGGGCAAGGAACTTCGGGGCATCGCCGACGCACTCACCGCCCGCAAACGCGGACTGGCCGGAATGTCGTTGGGACTGGACACCACTCGGCGCTGAGCGCTCTCAGGTGGCGTCGGTGTCGAACGGCGTGGCAGTCGTGGCGGGCGGCGTGGTCGGAGACGGGGTGGGCGTTCCCGCAGCAGGCGGTGCCGGTGTGCTGGGGCCCGGTTCAGATTTCTTGTCGAACTTGCCGGTGAACAACGAATCATCGCCGTCCAGAAGGTGTTTGGTGAGCGCGGCCCGCGGCGTCATGCCCCGCAGCTTCTGCAACTCCGAGAGCGGCTCGCGCAGATCGTCGAAGTCCGTACCGAAGTCGTCCTTCAGTTGCGAGGTGGCACCCGAGACGTATTCGCGCGCCTGACGCACCGCCCCTGCCGTCCACCGGATGGCACCGGGCAGCCGCTCGGGTCCGAGCACCACCAGACCGATGATGACCAGGAGCAGCATCTCGCCCCAGCCGAGATTGGCAAACACTAGCTGTCCGGTGTCGGGTTCACGGTCAGCGTCAGACGGCGGCCATCGCGCACGACCTCGATGGGCGAATCCTGCCCGATGGGCAGCTGCCGGACGGCCACGGTGAACTCGTTGGCATCGGCCACCGCACGGTCGCCGACCTTGACCACCACGTCGTTCTCCAGGATGCCCGCACGTTCGGCGGGGCTCCCTGCACGCACGTTTGCCACCTGGGCACCGGAGGCCAGGTCGTTGCTGACCGACCGCGCGGACAGACCCAGGGTCGGGTGGGCGATCTTGCCGTCGCGGATCAGCGCCTCGGCGACCTGCTTGACCTCGTTCACCGGGATGGCGAAGCCCAGACCACTGGCGCTGTCGGACAACGATTTCCCGGCGGTGTTGATGCCGATCACCTGGGAGTCCATGTCGATCAGCGGACCGCCGGAGTTGCCGTGGTTGATCGAGGCGTCGGTCTGGATGGCGTCGATGACGGTGTCGGTGTCCGACCCGTCGCCGGACAGTGGCACCGGACGGTGCAGCGCGCTGACGATGCCGGAGGTGACCGTCGAGCGCAGGCCCAGGGGTGCACCGGCGGCAATCACCTCTTCGCCGACCACCACGTCATCGGAGTTGCCCAGACGCGCGACGGTCAGGTTGTCGACATTGTCGACTTTCAGCACCGCGAGGTCGGTCTTGGGGTCGCGACCCACCAGGTTCGCCGGGACGGACTTGCCGTCATTGAAGACGACGGACATCTTCCACGCACTCGGGTTGGTGGCAGCTTCGGAGATGACGTGGTTGTTGGTCACCACGTAACCGCGGCCGTCGATGACGACGCCGGAGCCCTGCGAGCCCGCGTTGTCGCTCTTGGCTTCGATGGTCACCACCGAATCGGCCACCGAGGCCGCCACGGACGCGATCTGGCCGGCCGGGATGTCGCCGCTGCCGGAGGTCTCCAGGGTGACCTTGGAGGTGGTGAAGGCCTGGACCACTTCCGCGGTCTTGCGTCCGACCCAGCCACCGGCCACGCCGATCACCAGAGCGACGATGGCCAGGACGGCGAGCGCCGCGTAGGACACCCGGCCACCGAAGAGCACGTCGCGCACCCCGAGCTTGCCGGCCGGAGCGCTCGCCACCTGAGGAGCCGGTGGGGTGACGGCCGGAGTGCCCAGGGCAGCTGCCGCCGCCGGGTCGCGCCACGGGTCGTCGGCCGGGTCGGGTGAGGATCCGTTTCGCCTGGCGGCTTCTTCGGCCTCCAGTGCTCCGGAATCCACCGGGTGGCGCTGCAGGGATTCACCGTTGACGTAGGGCTTGCCGAAGGCTTCGGCGAGCACCGGGTCCGGCGGCTGATCGCGGGGCTCGTACTCGGAGTTCTCGCGGAACTTCTGCGGCCGCAGATCGCCGGCGACAAACGAGCCGTCCACCCCGTCGGGTCGTCCGAACGCGCGCCGCTGGGCGTCGTCTACCGGCGGCCTGGAGACGGGACGCGGGGCCAACCGGGGCCCAGTAGGCCCCTGGCCTGAGATGTCCTGGTCCGTACTCACGTCATCCTCATTCTGGGGGCGCTCGCGTGCGAGCCGCTCGATACCGACACCCGCGCCCTGGGAGAAACCGGGCGCGGCCCCATCCACACTACCGGCGGCGACGGCGAGGCCGCGCTGCGTCTTCTGACAATCGGGTGTCGTCGGCCAGCTGTCCACCGATGCGTTCCGGCGCATCGTCAGGTGGCGTGACCGGGGCATGGGGAATCTGGGAGAGCATGCCCAGCAGCCCGCTGGGGATGTGGATCGGACACGAGTCCCGCAGCGCTTCCCGGGCCTGTCGCTGGGCATCCACCTCGGAGGCACAGTCGGAACACATGGACAAGTGGTGGGCGGCTCGTAGGTGCGCGTTCATCCGCAGTTCGCCGTCGACGAACGCGGCGATCGCCTCGATGGAGAGGTGCTCTGTGGAACCGAATTGACGAGGTGCACCCACCGGAGAATCACTCTGCGAGGCGAAGTGAGCGGGAAGCCAGGAGAACGCCCGTCGGAATACGTGTCCCCGGTCGCTCATTCACCCCGCTCCTTCACCTCAGCGCAACGGTCTTACCGATTCCTTACAAATGTAGCGCGCAATCGGCGTTCCGACACCCCGACTCGAGGATCTTCTCAAGCAAAATCTGCCGCAGCGTCAACGCGCTGCTGAGCCGCGAGGAATTCCCGCAGGGCCTGCCGGCCGCGATGGATCCGGCTGCGGACGGTGCCGAGCTTGACGCCCAGGGTGGCACCGATTTCCTCGTAGGACAGGCCTTCGATGTCGCACAGGACCACGGCGGCGCGAAACTCCGGCGGCAGTGAATCCAACGCGGCTTGCAGGTCGGGACCCAGACGCGAGTCGTGATAGATCTGCTCGGGATTCGGTTCGTCGGCGGGAACCCGGTCGTAATCCTCCGGCAACGCTTCCATGCGGATGCGACTCCGGCGGCGGACCATGTCGAGGAACAGGTTGGTGGTGATGCGGTGCAGCCAGCCTTCGAACGTTCCGGGCTGGTAGTTCTGCACGGAACGGAACACCCGGATGAACGTCTCCTGGGTGAGGTCCTCGGCATCGTGCTGATTGCCGGAAAGCCGGTAGGCCAGCCGATACACACGATCGGCATGCTGACGGACCAGGTCATCCCATGAGGGCATGGTGGCGATGTCGCCCGTGGCGTCGAAGACCGCAGTGCCCTGCAACTCGTCGGAAGGCTGAACCCAATCAGCCTCGGCGGTGTCAGCGACGTGCGACATGTTGTGCGGCGCCGTCATCGTGGTCGTCAGATCCTCCTGATCAGCGTGTTGCTGAAGTGTAGTGCCAGTTGGTGGAACCGGCAGGTCGATAGCCGTGAAAACGCGTGAGGGGTGAACGCTATTCCCGGACCAGCGACCGCCGAGTTCCATGCCCACACCCTCGCCCATCGGCGTGTGCCGGCCATATGAGCACACTGATGTTTTCCTGTGAATGCCTCATTGCAGCAGATAAATGCCCGGATTGACAGGTCTCAAACCTGCCCGGCAGCGCAGCGGAGTGCGGTTGGCGCGCCTGCACAGCACCCGGGGTACGGCCATCTACGCTGCGGTCATGGCCCCCGAAGATCAGCAGTCCCCGGCCGAAGCCATCGTGTCGCACGCCGAGAACGCGATCACCGAGGATGCCGTGCTGGCGGCCGCGCGCGAGCGGGCCACCGACATCGGTGCGGGCGCAGTGACGCCGGCGGTCGGTGCGCTGCTGAGCCTGCTGGCCCGGGTGAGCGGCGGCAAGGCCGTGGTGGAAGTGGGCACCGGCGCCGGGGTGAGCGGCCTGTGGCTGATGTCCGGGATGCGGGACGACGGCGTGCTGACCACCATCGACGTCGAACCCGAGCACCAGCGCACCGCGAAGCAGGCGTTCAACGAGGGCGGCATCGGCCCCTCCCGGACCCGACTGATCGGCGGCCGCGCTCAGGAGGTGCTGACGCGGTTGGCCGATGAGTCCTACGACCTGGTGTTCATCGACGGCGAGCCGTCGGACCAGCCCGAGTTCGTGGTGGAAGGCATCCGGTTGCTGCGCCCCGGCGGCGTCATCGTGGTCCACCGGGCCGCTCTCGGCGGACGCGCCGGCGACCCGGCCGCCAACGACGCCGAAGTGTCGGCCGTTCGGGAAGCTGCCCGGCTGATCGCCGAGGACGAGCGATTGACCCCGGTGCTCATCCCGCTGGGCGACGGCATCCTGGCCGCCGCCCGCGAGTGAGTCAGGCCGTCACGCGCAGAGGCCGACGATCTCCTGGCGCAACCGGTCGCCCTCGGTGAGCCGACCCTGCTGCACCGGATCCTGATTGGTCACGCCCGTGAGTGCGTTGACGCCGATGTCCTGCAAGATCAGGGCGAACTGACGCACCGGGTCGACCAGCTCGGCCGGGGTGTCCTCACCGAGCTGCTGCTGGAGATAGAGCCCGCCGCCCAGCAGCGCAAGGCGGGCGTTCGCCGCGACCGCGGTCTGTGCCACCGGATCCGGGCCCAGGTTGCCGTTGGTCTGCAGTTGCACGGAGCGGCTGACGGTATCGACGGCGGCGCACACCGCGGACTTGGCGGCGCCCGGATCGGCAGGTGCGGCCTCCGTGCTGGTCTCTGATTCGGAACCGGCGGCTGCGGGTGACGACTCGGCGGACTTGGAGGTCAACGCCCAGACGGCCACGGCCACCGCAACGAGGGCGACCACCAGCGCCAGCGGCGCGATCCACGCGGGCGACTGCCGCTGACGGTAACTGGGCGGAGTTGCGCGGGAGCTCGGGGTGTCGGACATGCGGCGATAGTAGCGGCACAGCGCGCCCGCACAGGCCGGTACGTACCGAATCCACCCGAAGCGCAGTGCATCTCATTTTCGTCGCCGGGCTGGTCAAACACCGATCCTGTGGTGTAGCAAAGGTGCTGATGGCCAACCAACACCAGAGCTCCCGCCCGGAGCGTGAGGCGATGTCACGGCGTCTGATGCGCCGTTCGGCGGTATCGGGCGAGATTCAACTGCCCGCCGTTCCGAGCATGATCGACGACTACGTAGCGCTGTGCGGCAACGTCTTTTCCGACGTGGGCCGAGCGTTCGACGATGCGGAGCTCGACCACCTGCGGCAGATGCTGCAGCGCCAACTCGACGATGCGTTCCGGAAATCGCCGCGCTCCACCATCACCGTCAGCTACCGCGCGGGTATCGCGTCGCTGTTGACCTACGAGATCACCGTCGAATGGTGGTCACTGGAGAAAACCTACGAGAACTGGATCGCCACGCGCACACCACCGCTGTTCGGTACCGAGCCCGACGCCCGGGTGTGGGCGCTGGCCACCGCCGCGGCTGATCCCGCAGCCTTTCCCGTCCTGGATGTCGGCGCCGGAACAGGGCGCAACACAATGGCTTTGGCGCGGCGGGGCCACCCGGTGGACGCGGTGGAGCTCACCGCGAAGTTCGCGGAACACATCGCCGACGAGGCCGAGCGCGAGCAGCTGCCGGTCCGGGTGATCATCGGCGACGTCTTGGCCTCCACACAGGGCCTGCGTAACGACTACAAGATGATCGTGCTCTCGGAGGTGGTGTCGGATTTCCGGTCCACCGAGCAACTGCGCGCCCTGTTCGAGTTGGCGGCAGCACACCTGGCGCCGGGCGGCCAACTGGTGTTCAACACCTTTGTCGCAAAACCCGGCCGAGAGCTGGATGACGCCGCACGCGAACTGGGCCAGCAGTGTTACTCAACGCTTTTCACTGCTGACGAGATCGCTTCCGCGGCAAGCGGCTTGCGCCTACTTCTGGTCAGCGATGAGTCGGTGTACGACTACGAAAAGGCCCACCTGCCCCCGGACACCTGGCCGCCCACCAGTTGGTACGCCCAATGGGTCAGCGGCCAGGACGTGTTCGACCTGCCCCGGGAGCAGTGCCCGGTCGAGATGCGCTGGCTCGTCTACGGCAAGATCGGCACACCACAGCCGTAATAGACTCGAAGACAACAGAAGTGGGGCGCCGGCCAGGCCGGCGCCCCACTCTTGTCGTCAGCTGTCAGTCGTCGCTGGAGGCGCTTCCGGTGTTGCCGCCGGTCTCGCCATCGCTGGAGCTGCCGTCAGCGCCGTCGTCGCCGTCAGCGCCGTCGTCACCATCGGTTCCGACGCCGCCGCCGACCGCGGTTCCGGTGCCACCTGCGCCACCGTTGCCGCCGGCTCCACCGACTCCACTGGTGCCACCCTCGCCACCTTCGCCGTCGTCGCCGTCGTCGCCGCCTGACCCGAAGAAGCCGCCGCCGCCGCCGGCACCGGCGGCACCGCCGTCGCCACCGTCGCCACCGTCGCCACCGTCGCCGCCGACGCCACCGTCGCCACCGTCGCCACCGTTGGCATCGGTTCCGATGACCCCGACGGCCGTGCCGCCGTTACCACCCGAGCCGCCCGCGCCACCGGAGCTGGTGGTGTTGCCACCGGCGCCGCCGACACCGCCGCTGCCACCCTTGCCACCGCCGCCGAAGAACCCGCCTGAGCCGCCGGCGCCGCCGGCGCCACCGGCGGTGCCATCTTCGGCGTCCACGCCGTCGTTGCCGTTGGCACCGTTACCGCCGTTGCCGGCGTTGGCGTCGATACCGACCGCACCGACACCGGCTCCGCCGTCACCACCCGACCCACCGGCACCGCCGGGCGTCAGGCTCGGGCTACCCGCTCCACCGTTGCCGGCGGGAACGAGCGGCGGGACCTGCGGCAAGCCGGGTGCGCCCGGAAGCCCCGGCAGCGGGATGTTGGGCACCGCGTCGTCGCCGTCCACACCGTTGCCGCCGTTGCCGCCGTTACCACCCTGACCGAAGAGGCCGAAGAAGCCTGCGTTGCCACCGGCGCCGCCGTTGCCACCAGCGGTCTTCTCGCCCCCGAGCAGCGGATCGACACCGTCGCCGCCATTACCACCACTGCCGCCGTTGCCGAAGAAGGCGAAGAAGCCGGCGCTACCGCCGTTGCCGCCGTTGCGACCCAGGGTGCTGTCGCCGCCGTCGCCACCGTCGCCGTAGTAGAGGCCGCCGTTGCCACCGTTTCCGCCGCGGATGACGCCCAGCGGATCGGTGTAGCCGTCGCCGCCGCTGCCCACGAAGATGCCGCCGTTGAAGCCGTCCGGATGCAGAGCGTTGCCGTCTGCGCCGTTGCCGATGAAGAAGTTCAGAACCGGGATGGCGCCGGCGAAGTCGAGGAAGGCCTCGATCGGAGCTGCGAAGGGCTCCGGGGCCAGAGATGCCCCGAACAGCGAGTTCGGCGTCGGGCTGGATACAAGACCGGCGGTGAAGACCGTGTCTTCACAGCCGAACAGCTGGGTGCAGGTCTCTTCGACCGGCGCCGCGGCGGCCGTGCTGGCGGTGGCCAGCATGGCGACCGCAGGCGCTCCGAGGATCAGGCCCGCGCCCGCCACGGCCGCGCCTGTGGCGACCAGCGAGCGCCGGCGACCGGCAGACTTCGAGTGCTTGGACATATGGACTTCCCCTCCGCAGACGTGGCGCACATCACAGATAAGGTGATTGCCTCAGCAACGTAACACCCCGCGCGCCCGCTGGGAACCACCTGGCCAAAAATTTTGTTTGCAGGACACCTGCGTTTGTATTGCTACTTGCCATCGCCCACCTGCTTTACCTGAGATTCACCTGAACAACCCTGAGCGGGGCCACAGGATCTCGATTGATTCGTTTTTCCAGCTGAAACCAGATCTTTTGTAGAAATCCGCAGGTCAACGTCTATATGGATCCAAATGATGGCGGCATCATCTCAGGTTTGACTCAGCTTTCGACGCTTCGCCCCCGCTGATATCGCGATTAGCTGCCAGCGGCCGTCCACTCACGTTGAATTCATCTTTGGCCACAATTTCGGGGCCTCCAGCAAGCGCCTGAGACAACGTCCACAAAACGAAATCTGGTGTTGCGTCGAACGCGCGTTTAACATGTTGAACATGCGTTCAGCCGATTTGACCACTGCCGCCAGAATCCGCGACGCCGCCATCGCGCAGTTCGGCGAGCACGGCTTCGGCGTGGGCGTGCGGGCCATCGCCAAGGTTGCCGGCGTGAGCCCCAGCCTGGTGATACACCACTTCGGCTCCAAAGAAGGACTGCAGTCCGCGTGCGACGACTACATCGCCGAATTGGTTCGTAGCTCGAAATCGCAATCGCTGCAAACCCATGACCCCGCGGCATGGTTCGCCGCGCTGGCCGAGATCGACGACTTCGCACCGGCGATGTCCTACCTGGTGCGCAGCATGCAATCCGGCAGTGAGCTCGCAAAGGGACTGTGGCGCACCATGATTGCCAATACTGAGGCCTATCTGGCCGACGGCGTGGCCGCCGGCACCATCCGGGAATCGCCAGATCCGAAGGCGCGCGCCAAGTTCCTGGGAATCATGGGCGGCGGCGGGTTCCTGCTGTACCTGCAGCTGCACGAGCACCCCGACGACATGCGCAGGGTGTTGCACGACTACGCCAACGACATGGTGCTGCCCGCGCTGGAGGTCTACACCCATGGCCTGCTGACCGATTCCGCGATGTACGACGCGTTCGTCGCTCGACAGATTGGAGAACAAGATGGCCATTGACATCCGGGGGCTGCGGAAGACATTCGGTTCCGCGGTCGCACTGGACGGCTTGGATCTCGGCGTGCGTGACGGTGAGGTCCACGGGTTCCTCGGCCCGAACGGAGCCGGCAAATCCACCACCATGCGTATTCTGCTGGGACTGGTCAGGGCCGACAGTGGAACCGTCCGACTGCTGGATGGCGATCCGTGGACCGACGCTGTGCGACTGCATCGTGATATCGCCTATGTGCCAGGCGATGTCACGCTGTGGCCCACGCTGACGGGAGGCGAGACCATCGACCTGCTGGCCCGGATGCGCGGCGGGCTGGACCACAGACGTCGCACCGAGCTCATCGAACGATTTGCCCTCGATCCCACCAAAAAGGCCCGCACCTACTCGAAAGGCAACCGACAGAAGGTTTCTCTGGTATCGGCCTTTTCGTCAAATGCCCGCCTTCTACTGCTCGACGAACCCAGCACCGGGCTGGACCCGTTGATGGAGAACGTCTTTCAGCAGTGCGTCGCCGAAGCGCGAGACCGCGGTGTCACCGTTCTGCTGTCCAGTCACATCCTGGCCGAAACCGAGGCGCTCTGCGAACGGGTGACGATCATCCGCGCGGGCCGGACCGTCGAGAGCGGGACCCTGGCGGACCTGCGCCACCTGAGCCGGACCTCGATCAAGGCCGAACTGGCGGGCGACCCGGGGGATCTCAGCCGCATCCGCGGCGTCGAGGATCTCGTCATCGACGGGCATACGTTGCGCGCCCAGGTCGACAGCGACAGTCTGGCCGAGGTGATCCGCGCGCTCGGCGAGGCCGGAATACGAAGCCTGGTCAGCCAGCCACCCACCCTCGAAGACCTCTTCCTGCGCCATTATGACGTCGGGACACCACGGGTAGGCGCGGCATGAGTACCGCAGTTGCGAGCCATCCCGCCCATCGGGCGCCCTCCCTCAGTACCTCCGAATTCACCGGCACCACCCACCTGCTGCGGCTGTACCTGCGCCGCGACCGGCTGGTGGCCCCGCTGTGGATCCTGCTGCTGTCGGTCCCGCTGGCGAGCGTCTACATCGGAAGCGTCGACGCCGTGTACCCCACCGCCGCGGACCGGGCTGCGTTCGCGGCGTCCATCATGGCCAGCCCGGCGCAGCGGGCGCTGTACGGCGGCATCTACAACGACAGCCTCGGAGCCGTCGGCATCTGGAAGGCCGGCATCTTCCACCTCTTGATCGCTGTCGCCGTCATCATGACGGTGATCCGCCACACCCGCGCCGACGAGGAGGTCGGGCGCACCGAGTTGCTCGACTCGACGGTGGTGGGCCGGCGGGCCGGCCTCGCCGCCGCGGTGCTCCTGGCATTCGGCGCGGCAGTGCTGACCGGGCTGATCGGCTTCGCCGGGCTCGCGACGATGGACATCCCGGTAGCGGGGTCCCTGGCCTTCAGCGCCGCGCTCACCGCGTCCGGGCTGGTGTTCGCCGCTGTGGCAGCGGTGGCCGCCCAGCTCTCCCCCAGTGCGCGGACGTCGCGCGGCATCGCGTTCTCGGTGCTGGCGGCGGCATTCACCGTGCGCGCAGTAGGCGACGCCGGGGCCGGCGCGCTGTCATGGCTCTCCCCGTTGGGGTGGTCCCTACAGGTGCGCCCCTTCGCCGGTGACCACTGGTGGGTGCTGGCCCTGCACCTGATCACCACCGCGGCGCTGACCGTCGCGGCCTTCCTCTTGCTGGGCCGCCGCGACGTCGGCTCCGGCTTACTGGCGCAGCGCCCCGGACCCGCAGCGGCCGCGCCGCGTCTGAACGGGCCGGGCGGCCTGGCCTGGCGCCTGGACCGCGGTGCGGTGCTGCTGTGGACTGTCGGGCTCACGCTCTACGGACTGCTCATCGGCAGCGTGGTGCACGGTGTCGGCGACGAGATCGGCAACAGTGACCTGGCCCGCGACATGGTGACCAAACTGGGCGGGACCTCGGCGATGGAACAGGCATTCCTGGCGGTGGCCTTCACCATGCTGGCCATGGCGGCCTCGGCATTCGTGGTCTCGCTGGTGCTGCGGCTGCACCAGGAGGAGACTGCCCAACGCCTCGAAACCCTGCTCGCCGGCTCGATGAGCAGAACCCGTTGGCTGGCAAGCCATGTCGCGGTGGCGATGCTGGGTTCGGCGGGCGCCATGGCCGTCGCCGGGGTGGCCGCCGGACTGGCCTACGGCGCCGCCGCCGGCGATGTCGGAACAACTCTGCCCACCGTGGTGGGCACCGCGCTGGTCCAGTTACCCGCGGTCTGGCTGCCCGGCGCCGTCGCGCTGGTGCTGTTCGGTGCGCTGCCCAGGTTCACACCGGCGGCCTGGGGTGTGGTGGCGGGGCTGATCGCGATGTACCTGCTCGGTTCGCTGTCCGGTGCACCGCAGTGGCTCCTGGATCTGCAGCCCTACAGCCACATTCCGCACGTCGGCACCGGCACCTTCAGCGCCACCGCCCTGGTGTGGCTGGTGGTGCTCGACGCTGCACTGGCGGTCGCGGGAATCATCGGGTTCCGGCGCCGCGATCTGCGCTGAGCGGGGTACCCGTGGGGCATGCAGACGTTCTTGCCCTGCCCGGGTTTCATCGACTCGGCGGGCCTCCTCGATAGCAAGAGACTGGGCAAGCAGCGAGTCGAGACCATCCAGGTACTGCGGGCGCTCACCGTGCCGGGATACGGCTGGCGCCGTCACCCCGCGGCGGCCATGTGGGCGGGCTACGAGGAGGCGCTGGTGCGCTACGGCCTCGATGTCTGCGGTGTCTGGACGGCCCACGGCCGTACTGACACCTGCGCGGCGACCCTGCTGACCGACGTACGGGCAGGCATCGGGACCACGGTGGTCCGCACCCAGGACGAGTTGGCGGCCGCGGGTGAGATACCGCCCTGGCTGGGGGATCCGAGCCTGCACCACAGCCACCAGTCGGCGTTGGTCAGGAAAGACCCCGGGCACTACCGTCCGTTGTTTCCCGACGTGCCGGATGACTTGCCCAACGTCTGGCCGGCCTCGGGCCGTCCACGACGGGTGTTGCTGACCTGAGTCAGATCCAGACGCCCTTGCCGACAGCCACCACGCCGCCGGAACTGATGGCGAACCGCTCCCGGTCCTTGTCCAAATCCACGCCCACCATCTCGCCGGGACCGACGACGACGTTCTTGTCCAGGATGGCGCGGCGCACCACTGCTCCGCGGCCCACGCGGGCGCCCGGCATGATCACGCTGCCCTCGACGATGGCGCCGTCGTCGATGACGACGTTGGACGACAGCACCGAATTGCGCACCGAGGCCGCCGAGATGATGCTGCCGGCGCCCACCACCGACTCCTGCGCCGAGCCGCCGTTGACGAACTTCGCCGGGGCCAGGTTCTCCGAGCCGCCGCGGATGGGCCAGCGCTTGTTGTACAGGTTGAAGATCGGGTGCACCGACACCAGATCCATGTGCGCATCGTAGAAGGCGTCCAGAGTTCCCACGTCGCGCCAGTAGCCGTGGTCGCGCTCGGTGGCGCCGGGCACCTCGTTGTTGTTGAAGTCGTAGACCGCGGCCATGCCGTCGGCCACCAGCCGAGGGATGATGTCGCCACCCATGTCGTGATCGGAATGGTCTTCGTCGGCGTCGGCGCGGATGGCGTCGATCAGCACCTTGGTGGTGAAGATGTAGTTGCCCATCGAGGCGAACGTCATCTCCGGGTCATCCGGGGTGCCCGGCGGGTCGGAGGGTTTCTCGATCCAACCCCGGATCCGCCCGGAGTCGTCGGCGTCGATGCAACCGAAGGCCGACGCCTCCGCGCGCGGCACCCGGATACCGGCGACGGTGGCGCCTGCCCCGCTCTCGATGTGCGCCTGCAGCATCTGCTCGGGGTCCATCCGGTACACGTGGTCGGCCCCGAAGATCACGATGTAGTCCGGATCCTCGTCGTAGATCAGGTTCAACGACTGGTAGATCGCATCGGCAGAACCGGTGTACCACCGTGGGCCCAACCGTTGCTGTGCCGGAACCGGCGTGATGTATTCGCCTGCCAGGCCGGACAACCGCCAGTTCTGCGAGATGTGCCGGTCCAGGGAATGCGATTTGTATTGCGTGAGAACGCAGATGCGCAGGAACCGCGCGTTCACCAGGTTCGACAGCACGAAGTCGATCAGCCGGTACCCGCCGCCGAAGGGAACCGCGGGCTTCGCCCGATCCGCCGTCAGCGGGTAGAGCCGCTTGCCTTCACCGCCGGCCAGGACGATTCCCAGCACATGTGGCGCTTCCCTCATGAGACAAACCTATCGGCACCGACCCACCGCGGCTAGGGCAATGGCCGAGTTTTGTGGGCCTTCTTACGTGGTATGGGCGGTTGTTCTGCAAGGTATTTGGCGTTCGACAGCCGTCAGGTTGACCCAATACCTGCGCCCGCAGGCCCGTACTACTACGGTCGTGCGTATGCGGGTGGCGATGATGACACGGGAGTATCCACCTGAGGTGTACGGCGGCGCGGGTGTCCACGTCACCGAACTCGTCTCACAACTGCGCACCTTGTGCGACGTCGATGTGCACTGCATGGGCGCACCCCGGGACGGCGCGTTCGTGCACCAGCCTGACCCCCAGCTCGCCGGCGCCAACGCCGCGCTGTCGATGCTGTCCACCGATCTGGTGATGACCAATGCCGCCGCCGGCGCGGACATCGCCCATTCCCACACCTGGTACACGGGGATGGCGGGGCATCTCGCCGCGCTGCTGCACGGCATTCCGCACGTGGTGACCGCGCACTCGCTCGAGCCGCTGCGGCCGTGGAAGGCCGAGCAACTGGGCGGGGGCTACCGCCTGTCTTCCTGGGTGGAGAAGACCGCCATGGAGGCCGCAGATGCCGTCATCGCCGTCAGTTCGGGGATGCGCAGGGACGTGTTGTCGGTCTACCCCGCCCTCGATCCCGACAAGGTGCATGTGGTGAAGAACGGCATCGACACTGCCGTCTGGTACCCCGATGAGCAGACATCCGTGCTGGCCGAACTGGGTGTCGACCCGTCGCGTCCGGTGGTGGCCTTCGTCGGCCGGATCACCCGCCAGAAGGGCGTCCCGCACCTGGTGGCCGCCGCCCACCAGTTCGACCCCGAGATCCAGCTCGTGTTGTGCGCGGGTGCACCGGACACCCCCGAGATCGCCGCCGAGGTCTCCGGCGCAGTGGAGCTGCTGTCGCAGTCGCGCACCGGCGTGTTCTGGGTCCGCGACATGCTACCGGTGCAGAAGATCCGCCAAATTCTTTCCGCGGCAGCCGTTTTCGTGTGCCCGTCGGTGTACGAACCGTTGGGCATCGTCAATCTCGAGGCCATGGCCTGCGGCACCGCGGTGGTGGCCTCCGACGTCGGCGGCATCCCCGAGGTGGTGGCCGACGGCACCACCGGCACGCTGGTGCACTACGACGCCGCCGACGCCCCCGGGTTCGAAGCCGGCATCGCGGCGGCCGTCAACGCACTGGTGGCAGACCCCGAGCGCGCGGCCCGCTACGGAGCAGCAGGACGGCAGCGCTGTATCGACGAGTTCTCGTGGGCCCGCATCGCCGAACAGACTCTGCAGATCTATCGCGCGGTGTCCGCGTGACGAACCCCGCGCACCGCGCGGGGTTCGTCACGTGAAACGAGGGTCGGCTTCAGCCGGTCACATTCTTCAACTCGTCGCCGAGCGCGGCGGCTTCATCGGGGGTCAGTTCCACGACCAGGCGGCCACCGCCCTCGAGCGGTACCCGCATCACGATGCCACGCCCCTCTTTGGTTGCTTCCAATGGACCGTCGCCGGTCCGGGGCTTCATGGCCGCCATCGAGTGCTCCCTCCAAGTTGGACTTCTCGTCCCCGGTACACAATCCGCCTCCGGCGCGCCGAAAGGCCAGTTCACGTATCCATTGTTCCCTATCGTCGCCGCTACGTGTGTAAGACCCGGCCGTTAGCGGTGCTCAACTGCCGGAACCCAACACGCCGCGATGTGGTCGTCGACCATCCCGGTGGCCTGCATCAAGGCGTAGGCGGTGGTGGGGCCGACGAACCGAAAACCCCGTCGCTTGAGTTCGCGGGCCATGGCGGTGGACTCGGGCGTGACCGCCGGGACGTCGGCCATGCTCGCCGGCCGCGGGCGACGAGCAGGAGCGTAGGACCACAGCAAGTCGGACAGGTCGACGTCGAGGGCCGCCACCGCGCGGGCATTGCCGATGGTGGCCTCGATCTTGGCCCGGTTGCGCACGATCGTGCTGTCGGTCATCAGGCGCTCGATGTCGTTGTCGTCGTAGGCGGCCACCGTGTCGACGTCGAAGCCTGCGAAGGCGGCCCGGAAACCCTCCCGCTTACGCAGGATGATCAGCCACGACAGCCCACTCTGGAACGCCTCCAGGCTGATCCGCTCGAACAACGCGACGGTGCCGCGCAACGGCCGGCCCCACTCGTCGTCGTGGTAATCGCGGTAGAGCTGCGGCCCCTGGTCAGCCCAGTCGCACCGGATCCGGCCGTCGTCAGTCACGCGCGTCGGCGGCGCTCTCGACCCGCTGGCTGCGCAGTGCGTCCACCTCGGCACGCAGGGAGTCGAGCTCCTGGGCCAGGCGGTCCAGCACCCAGTCCACTTCGCTGGTCTTGTAACCGCGCAGCGTCTGGCTGAACTTCACCGCCTCGACGTCAGCACCGGTGACACCGGAGGCGGGCAGGACCGTCGCCGTGGTCGCCCGCGGCAGGGGCGGCAGCTGCTCGCCGCGACCGAACACCACACTGGCCACGCCGAACAGCACGATGGCGATCAGGATCAGCACGACGACGTACAGCAAGACCATTGTCACGCCATCGATCCTGCCCTAAAGACCGAGGCTCTTCACCGCGGACTCCTCCGTCGCCGCGTCTGGACCTCGGTCGACCCTGTGAGCTACCGGAGAGGCCGCAGGGTGTTCATCGGCGGGCGGTCTTCGAGTGACACCTTGGACACCCGCGGGGTGAAGTCGTCGCCGTCGGCGAAGAACTGCGTCAGCCCCACTCCGGAGTCGGTGATGCCGCAGCGCGAGAGCAGGGTCGCCATCACCTGACGGCTCATGTCCCCCAGCGCGGTCAGCGGTTGGTTGCGGTGCACCCGGACGCCCAGGTTCACCTGGGCGATGGCGTCGATGCCCAGCTTGTCGTAGGTGTCGACCAGCAGTCCGATCTCCACACCGTAAGCCGGTGCGAACGGCAGCGACATCAGCAGCTCCCGGGTGCCGGCGTACTCACCGCCCAGCGGCTGGAAGACGCCGCTGAGCTCAGGACGCAGGGATGCGAGCATGGGGCGGGCCACCAGCTGGGTGACGCGGCCGCCGCCGTTGGCGTCTTCGCTGCCGCTGACCTTGAGCGGCCGGCGGTAGAAACCCTTGACCAGGTGGATGCCGTCGCGGGTGAGCAGCGGGCCCACCAGGTTGGGTACGAACATCGGGGACGGGTCGATGAGGTCGGAGTCGACGAAGACCACGATGTCGCCGGTGGTGGCGGCCAGCGACCGCCACAGCACCTCGCCCTTGCCGGGATTGGGGGGAAGTTCGGGCAGTGCCTGCTCGCGGCTGACCACCTTGGCGCCCGCGGCGATGGCGCGGATCTCGGTGTCGTCGGTGGAGCCGGAGTCCAGCACGATCAGTTCGTCGACCAGACCGCCGAGCATGGGTGAGATGGTGTCGATGACCGAGGCGACGGTGTCTTCCTCGTTCAGGGCGGGCAGGACCACTGAGATTGTGCGGCCCTTCTTGGCTGCCTCCAGCTCGGCGACGGACCAGTTCGGGCGGTTCCAGCTGTTTTCTGCGAGCCAGGTGTCGGTGCGCATTTTGTTCTCGATGGCCAGGTCAGGTGTTGTCGTCATGCCAGTCCCCTCACCGTGCGCGTCGGTGGACGCACTCCTTGGATCGACGCGACCATCTCCAGTACGCGCCGAGTGGGTCCGACTTCGTGTACCCGGAACATCCGCGCTCCGTCGGCCGCTGCCAGTGCGGTGGCCGCCAGGGTGCCGTCCAGGCGTTCGGTCAGACCCACTCCCAGAGTCTCCCCGACAAAATCCTTGTTGCTCAGGGCCATCAGGACCGGCCATCCAGTCTTAACAAGGTCTTTTACATGCCGCAACAAAGTAAGACCGTGGTAAGTGTTTTTGCCGAAATCATGAGTGGGGTCTATGAGAATCCGCTCACGGTCCACGCCTTTGCTCACAGCGTCCTGTGCCGCGGCAGTGACCTCGGCGATCACGTCGTCGACCACGCCACGGGTACTGGTGCCGTAGTTCACCCGAAACGGCCGTGTCCGCGGTGTGGCGCCGCCGGTGTGTGAGCAGACCAATCCCGCCCCGAACTCCGCGGCCACCTCCGGCAGACCGGGATCAGCCCCTGCCCAGGTGTCGTTGATCAGGTCCGCCCCCGCGGCGCAGGCCAGCTTCGCCACCGACGCACGCCAGGTGTCGACACTGATCAGCTGGTCCGGGAACGTCGCCCGCAGCCACTCGATGAAGGGCACGACGCGCGCCGTCTCCTCATCGGCGTCCACCACCTGCCCCGGCCCGGCCTTGACGCCGCCGATGTCGATGACGTCCGCGCCATCGGCCACCGCCCGGTGCGCGGCAGCCTTGGCCGCCTCGTCGGTGAAGGTGGCACCGCGGTCGTAGAAGGAGTCCGGCGTGCGGTTGACGATCGCCATGATGAGCGCCCGGTCGCCGGCCACCGGCCTGCCCATGAACATCGCCTGCACACAGCCAGGCTAACCGCGCGCCGACGGCACCGAGATTCACACCGTGGCGGGAAATTGAGCTCTGGCCCGCCCTGCTGTGAATCTCAGCCCTTCGGACGCTGCCCGTCCCTCTGGGTCAGCGCTCCTTCAGGGCTTCGTTCCTCAGCCCTTCGGACGCTGCCCGGAGGCAACCTCGTTCGGGTACTCGTCGTAGAACTCGACGTACCCCTCGTCACGACCTTTCAGCACGTACAGCGGGTCCTTGACGTCGGAGCCGTAGCCCTCCTTGCGCAGGTCGACCTTGCGGCTCTTGAACGTCGATGTGTGCTCCAGGGACTCCACCACCCGGACGAACAGCGGCACGGCATAGGCGGGCAGCTTGCCGTAGACCGCGCCGGCCAGGGCCTTGCCGTCGAAGGACGAGCCGTCGCGCAGCTTGATCGCCGCCATACCGGCGCGCCCGCCGGTGTCGGGCACCTCGACGCCGTAGACGGTGCACTCCTCGATGTCGTGCAGATCCACCAGGGCACCCTCGACCTGGGTGGTGGCCACGTTCTCGCCCTTCCACCGGAAGGTGTCCCCCAGGCGGTCGGCGAAGGCAGCGTGCCCCATGCCCTGCGGGTTCATCACGTCCCCGGTGTTGAACCAGACGTCGCCGTCTTTGAAGGCGTTGCGCACCAGCTTCTTCTCGCTGGCCTCCTTGTCGGTGTAGCCGTCAAAGGGCGACAGCTTGTTCACCGGGCTGATCAGCAACCCCGGCTGGCCGGCGGGCACCTTCCGCACGCGTCCCGAGGAGTCGCGCTTGGGCTCGCCGGTGTCGGCGTCGTACTCCACGTAGGCCAGCGGCATCGGGCTGATGCCGGTGCTCTTGGCGACGTTGAAGACGTTGATGAACGCGGTGTTGCCTTCGCTGGCGGCGTAGAACTCGGCCACCCGCTTGATCCCGAACCGCCTGGTGAACTCGTCCCAGATCTCAGGTCGCAGACCGTTTCCGGCGATCACCCGCACCTTGTGGGAACGGTCGGTCGGCTTATCCGGCTGGTTCAGCAGGTAGCGACACAGCTCGCCGATGTAGACGAAAGCCGTTGCCTCATAACGGATCACCTCGTCCCAGAACCGCGAGGCCGAGAACGACTTGCCCAGTGCCAGCGTGGCTCCGGAGGTCAGCGCCGAGGACAGCGCCACCGTGAGTGCGTTGTTGTGGTAGAGCGGCAGGCAGCAGTACAGCACGTCGTCACTCTTGAGCCGCAGCGCCAGCCCACCGAACCCGGCCAGGGCACGCAGCCACCGGAAGTGGGTCATCACACTGGCTTTCGGGTGCCCGGTGGTTCCGGAGGTGAAGATGTAGAACGCGGTGTCCTTGGCCAACACCGCCGAGGCCGACGCCGGATTGGCGGTGGGTGCCGTCTCGGCCAGCCGGTGCAGTTCCTCGATCGTGGTGGGCTCGGGCGCGCCGTCGGCCACCGCGCCGCACTCGACGATCGGTTCGATGAACTCCGTCTCGGCGATGATCACCGTCGCCTCGAGCAACCCGATGCTGTGCGCCAGCACCTCACCACGCTGGTGGTAGTTCAGCATGCCCGCCACGGCCCCGCACTTGACCGCCGCCAGCATGGTCAGAACCGCGTCGGGCGAGTTGCGCAGCATGATGCCGACGACGTCGCCGTGCCCGACGCCCTTGGCGGCCAACACCGCGGCGTAGCGGTTGGCGGTGGCATTCGCCTCGGCGTAGGTGAGCGTCTGATTCTCGAACCGCAGGAACGGTCGGTTGCCGTACTTCTCGGCCCGGTCCTGGAACACCTTGCCGATCGAGGTCTTCGACGTGGGACGTGCCAGAAAGCCCGTCGTCACCCCCCGGAAGATCTGCGGTGCGTCGGCAAGTACTGCCGGCACCTGCGTGACGATGTCGGCCAGGCCGACGGAGGATCGGGAACCGTTCTGTTCGGACATGCTCGTTCGCCCCTCGTCTTCAGCGGATTCGCAGGCTAGCGTAACCGGATCGAGACAACCGCCGTTGTCAGAGGGGTGCGCAGAGGTCGAGTGCCGCGCCGACGTCGCGCACCACCCGTAGCCGGTCCAGCGCCGCCGCGCCGACGTAGCCGGTGTCGACCAGACCCGAAAGCCACGTGCGCAACCCGTCGTAGTGCCCGTCGGGATCCAGCATCACGACGGGTTTGTCGTGCATACCGAGGTAACCGGCCGTCCACGTCTCGAACAGTTCCTCCAGCGTGCCGATGCCGCCGGGCAACGTCACGAAGGCGTCGGAGCGGTCCTCCATGATCTGTTTGCGCTGCCGCATGGTGTCGGTGACCACCAGCTCGTCGGCGTCGACGTCGGCCAACTCGCGGTGCACCAGGGCCTTGGGGATGACGCCGAGGGTCCGTCCCCCGTGCGAGCGGGCACCCGCGGCCACCGCGCCCATGGCCGAGACGTTGCCGCCGCCGGACACCAGGGTCCAGCCGCGGTCGGCGATCGCCGCCCCCAGCGCGGTGGCCAGGTTCAGCAATTCGGGGTGTCGGGGGCCGGAGGCGCAGTAGACGCACACGGCCCACTGCCTGTCGGATTCGCGGTCGGAGGACATCGGAAAAACCATAGACTCCGGCGGTGTCGATCACCGCGGCCGCCGAAGCGGCGCAAGCCTTGGCCTGGCAGGGTCGTGGCCGCGAAGCCGAGGAGATGCTCGCGGCGCTGGACACGACCACCGAGGCGGAGCTGCTGGAGGTGGCGTTGCCGCGGGCGGCCAACCAGTTCTGGATGCTCGGCGAGCCCGAACGTGCGACGGCCTATCTACGGGCGGTGCGCAACCGCATCAACGGCCCCGCCGGGCTGACGGTCGACGCCCTGCTGGCCACCTTCGCGATGAACGCCGGCGCCCCGGTGCGGGCGCTGGAGCTGGCCGCCGAGGTCCTGGCCGCTGTCGACGCCACCGATCAGGCGGTGGCGTGGGCGGCCAGCACCTCGTCACTGTGCGCGGCACGGGTGGGCCGGTTCGCCGAGGTGGACACCTTCGCCGAACGCGCGGAGGCCGCCGGACACCCGGGATTGTTGCGCTACACCATCGGACTGGCCCGCATCACGACCGCGACCATGACGGGCGACCTCGATCGGGCCGAGGCCGTCGCCAGGGACCTGACCTCCGATGCGCCACCGGGCGCGGCGATCGGCAGTGTGCTGCTGGCCTGGGTGTTGATGCGCCGGGGCGAGGACTCCGCGGCTGCCGAGCTACTGGCGCCCGCCGCACCGATCCTGGAGCGCACCGGCTATTCGTGGGGCCCGCTGTCGCTGACGCTGCTGGCCACGGCGCTGGCCCGCTCCGGCGCGCCGGCGGATGCGGCCAAAGCGTTGTCCCGAGCGGAATCTCGGCACGGCACCAAATCGGCATTGTTCGCCCCCGAGCTCGGATTGGCACGGGCCTGGCGCTCGGCCGCCGCAGCGGACTCCAGCGGCGCCATCGCGGCCGCCCGGCAGGCGGCCCAGACGGCGGAGCGCTCGGGGCAGCTGAGCATCGCGGTGCTGGCGTGGCGGGAGGCCGCCGAGTTGGGCGACGGACGCGCCGAGGCGGCGCTGCAACGACTCGCCCCGCTACTTTGGAGTGATGGCCACCAAACCCAATCACCTGGGTGAATACCTGCGCGCGCGCCGCGGTCTGGTGTCCCCCACGAAGGTCGGCATCGTCGATACCGGGGACCGCCGGGTACCCGGATTGCGTCGCGAGGAGGTGGCCATGCTGGCCGGCATCAGCGCCGACTACTACCTTCGGCTGGAACGCGGCCGTGACCGCAATCCGTCGACACAGGTCCTCGAAGCGATCGCCAACGCTCTGCAGCTCGACGAGGACAACGCCGACCACCTGCTGAGCCTGGCCGCTGACCGGCCGCGCCGGACCCGTCGCCGTACCATGGCCGTCAGCGCACCGGCCAGCATCCTCGGCCTGCTGCCTCAGCTGGCCCTGCCCGCCTTCGTCGAGAACAACCACTTCGATGTCTTGGCGTCCAACGCGATGGCTGCCGCCCTGTCCCCTCGACTGGTCGCGGGCCGCAATCAGTTGCAGGACATGTTCTGCGATCCCGAGGAGATAGCGCTGCACCCGGACTGGGACGGAACCACCGAGTGCCTGCTGTCGAGCCTGCGGCATTCGGTGGGTACGGATATCGACGACCCCCTGTTCGTCGAGTTCGTCGACGAACTGTCCCTGGCAAGCCCTCGCTTCCGGAACATGTGGGACCGCCACGACGTCGGAGCCCAGAGCGGGGCGCCGACCCTCTTCGACCACCCCACCGTCGGCCGGATGCACCTGTATCGGGAACGGCTCGCGGTGGCAGGTGCCGCAGGTGTGCATCTGGTCGTCTACCACCCCGAGGCCGGATCACCCGATGCCCACAAACTCACTCTGTTGGCGGCAACACCGGCGCCAGCGCATGCCCCAGCTCGGTGACGAGGCCGGGCACGTAACCGTGGGTGGGCAGGTTGACGACCACACCGCCGATACCGACGTCGAACACCCGGGCCTTGATCTGCTGGGCGATCTCTTCCGGTGCGCCGGTGACAACACGGCCGCCGTGCGCCTCACCCATGTCCCGCGACGGCACGCCGTCGACGATCGCCGTCAGCAGGGTGCTGGTGGCCAAGGTGGCCGGCTCACGGTCGATCTCCGCGCAACGTTGCTGCAAGACAAGCAGTTTGGCCGGCAGATCGTCCATGGGAGCGATGATGTTGAGGTGATCGGCGTAGCGCGCGGCCAACCGAAAGGTCTTCTTCTCGCCGCTGCCGCCCAGCATCACCGGGATGTGAGCGCGGAGTCTGGGCTCGTTGACGGCGTTCTCCGTCTGATACCACGTGCCTGAGAACGTCGGTCGCTCACCGTGGATCATCGGGATGATGATCTGCAGCGACTCTTCGAGCTTTTCGAACCGTTCGGTGAACGTGCCGAACTCGTAGCCCAGCTGCCGGTGTTCCAGTTCGAACCAACCCGCCCCCAATCCGAGTACGGCACGCCCACCACTGATCACGTCCAGCGTGGTGATCATCTTGGCCAGCAGCGTCGGGTTCCGATAGGTGTTGCCCGTGACCAGCGTGGACAGTTGCACACGTTCGGTGGAAGCCGCCAGAGCTGCCAGCCCGGTATAGGCCTCCAGCATCGGCTCGTCGGGTTCCCCCAGCCCTGGCAGCTGGTAGAAGTGGTCCATCAGCAGAACGGTGTCGAACCCGGCGGCCTCGGCCTCCCGGGTCTGAGCCGTCACCGCGGCAAAGAGTTCGGCGACCGGGGTTCCATAGGAGAAGTTGGGTATCTGCAAACCGAGGCGAATCGTCATGCTGGGTGCAAACTTCCGAGCACAGCGGAGAAATTTCCTTCCTGAGGGGCCCTGACAGGACCCCCTCAGCCCGGGGCGGGCGCTCATAGCTTGATGGGCAACCAGAACAGCTCGGGGAGAACACAGCTCATGACAGAGATCGACGACGCCCGGTCACCGGTCCCAACTCAATGCCCTTTCACGCTGAACCGCCGCACTTTTGTCGGGGCGTCGGCCGCCGTCACCGGAGTCGCCCTCCTGCCCGGTTGCACCACCCCCGAGGTCGGGGATGGCGCCGACACGCACGTTCTGCAGATGACGATCAACGGTGAACAGCGCGACATCGACGTGGACGTGCGGACCTCGTTGCTGGACATGCTGCGGGATCGCGCAGGACTCACCGGGACGAAGAAGGGCTGCGACCAGGGTGCGTGCGGTGCCTGCACCATCCTGCTGGACGGTGAGCGGGTGCTGTCCTGTCTGACGCTGGCGGTGATGCACGACGGGGCCGACGTGACCACCATCGAGGGCGTGGCCGACGGGGACCGATTGCATCCGCTACAGCAGGCGTTCATCGACACCGACGGACTGCAGTGCGGCTACTGCACGCCGGGCCAGATCATGTCAGGTCTGGGATGTATTGCCGAAGGACACACCGGCTCGGATGCCGAGATCCGAGAATGGATGAGCGGCAACATCTGTCGCTGCGGCGCCTACACCAATATCGTCCGCGCCATCTCGAACGCGGCGCAGTAGCATGCGGCCGTTTCGCTTCACCACCGCCGCCGACGAGCAGGCCGCCGTCGACGCCGGTGCCGATGGCGGCCGTTTCATCGCCGGGGGTACCACGTTGGTCGACTTGATGCGTGAGACCGTGGACCAACCCGGCGTGGTCGTCGACATCAACGCTCTGCCATACCGCGACATCGAACTGCGCCAAGACCGACTGCGTGTCGGCGCGCTGGTGCGGATGTCGCAGTTGGCCGCTGCTCCCGCTGTGCGCGAGTACTTTCCTGTTATCACCCAGGCACTGGAGAAGTCGGCGTCGGCTCAGGTGCGCAACATGGCCTCGATCGGAGGCAACCTCCTGCAGCGCCCGCGGTGTCTGTACTTCCGCGATGTGACCGCCCCCTGCAACCGCAGGACGCCCGGCTCGGGGTGTGCGGCCATCAACGGCCACAACCGGACCCACGCAATCCTGGGTGCCAGCGCATCCTGTGTGGCCACCCATCCCTCCGATCTGGCTGTGGCACTGGTGGCACTGGATGCCGTGGTGCACACGCGCGACCGCGACGGCGACCGGCAGATCCCGGTCGCCGAACTCTTCCGTCGACCGGGTGACACCCCGGAGCGCGAACACAACCTGGCTCCCGGCACGCTGATCACTGCCGTCGAGGTGCCCCGCACCCCCGAGGCCCGTCGATCCGGATATCTGAAAGTCCGGGACCGGGAGTCCTATGAGTTCGCGCTCACGTCGGCGGCGGTGGCCCTCGACATCACCGGCGGGCGCATCCGCGCAGCCCGGATCGCTGCGGGCGGCGTGGGTACCGTGCCCTGGCGGATGCACGCCGTGGAACGGGCCCTCATCGGCCAATTGCCGCGACCCCAGGTGTTCGCGTCCGCGGCGGCAGCCGCCGCGGACGGAGCGCAGCCGCTGTCCCACAACGCTTTCAAGGTCGACCTGATCACGCGCACCATCACCCGCCAGCTGGGCGCTGTTGCGGAGATGTCATGACCACGGTTCCCACTCAGGCAGCGGGTCAACCGCTGCCTCGGGTCGACGCCCGATTGAAAGTCACCGGTGCGGCCACCTATACCGCCGACAACACGATCTCCGGCCTGGTCTACGCCGCGGTGATCGGCAGCTCGGTCGCCGTCGGTTCCGTCGACGGCATCAACACCGCCGAAGCACGCAGGCACCCCGGCGTCATCGAGGTGATCACCGACTTCGCCGGCGTCACCCTCCCGCATCCCCCACCCCGGATCGCCTACTTCGGGCAGCCCGTGGCGATGGTGGTGGCGTCGTCCACCGAGGCCGCCGCACACGCCGCCACACTGGTGGAGATCCGCTACGGCAACCCCACCGATCCGCTGATCGACCCCGAGGCAGCAGGGGCCGTCGCCCAGCCGGGCACCACGGTCGACGACTATTCCCGCGGGGACGCCGACGCGGCCCTGAGCACCGCCGCGGCGGTGTCTGACCTGCAATACCGCATCACCCGCCATCAGCACAATCCGATGGAACTGGCCGCCACGGTGGCGCGCTGGGACGGCGACCGCCTCACCGTCTGGGACAAGGTGCAAGGCATCGGGCCGGCCGTCGAGGGTTACGCCGAGGCCTTCGGCATCCCGCCGGAGAACATCCGGGTCATCTCCCCGTTCGTCGGTGGCGCGTTCGGGCAGGCAGGCCTGGTATGGCCGCACCAGAGGCTCGCCGCGCTGGCCGCGCGACGGGTGGGCCGACCGGTCAGGCTGGTGTTGACGCGCAAGCAGATGTCGCATCAGCTCGGTTACCGGCCGGTCAGCGCCCAGCGACTTGCCATCGGCTCCGATCGCGCGGGCCGCATCGCCGCCATCGTGCATGACAGCCGGGTGGAGACCAGCCGGGACATCTCCTACGAGGACAACATCACCCCACCGCCGCGGTTCATGTACCGCAGTCCCGCCATGCGGTCGACGTACCGCGTCGTCCCGCTGGACGTCAGCCCACCGACCTGGGTACGCGGCGTCGGTAAGGTGACGTCCGGTTTCGCTCTCGAATGCGGTGTCGATGACCTGGCACACCGGTTGGGGATCGACCCCATCGAGCTTCGCGTGCGCAACGAACCCGACCGGGACATGGCCACCGATCTGCCGTTCTCGACACGACGTCATGTCGAGTGCCTGCAACGCGGCGCGGACGCGTTCGGGTGGTCGCGACGCAATCCCACCCCCGGGTCGGTGCGGGACGGCGACCAGCTCGTCGGCTTCGGGGTGGCCAGCGCCGTCTACCAGTCCTCCAGCAGCCCGTGCAGCGTCTCGGCCAGAGTTCATGCCGACGGCTCCGCCGATGTCAGTACCGCCAGCATCGACATGGGCCCCGGCACCTACACCTCGATGACCCAGATCGCGGCCGATGCGTTGGCCCTACCGGTCGGCCGGGTCCGATTTCACCTGGGCGACAGCACCTTTCCGAGTGCACCCATGCACGGTGGGCAACAGACGATGGCCAGCGTGGGATCGGGCGTCGCTCATGCATGCGGGCTCCTGCGCGACAAGTTCGTCCGCACCGCGGTGGTGGATCCCGCGTCGCCGCTGCACGGCGCCGCCGTCGCGGACATCGTCGTGGACGGCGGCCGGATGACGCATGTCTCGGGTCGCAGCGAGTCCTTCCAGGAGCTACTCCTGCGTCGCGGGTGGAACCATCTGGAGTCCGAGCACACCTGGAGTCCGCAGGCCCGCGTCGAGGACTATTCGGTCTGGTCCTACGGAGCGGTGTTCGCCGAGGTGGCCGTCGACGAACTGTTGGGGACGGTGCGGGTGCGTCACCTCGACGCCTATTACGACGCCGGGCGGATCATCAACCCCAGGCTCGCTCACAGCCAGGCGATCGGCGGCATGGTGTGGGGCATCGGCATGGCACTGCTGGAGGATTCACACATCGATCACCGCGACGGCCGGGTCGTGAATGCGAACTTCTCCGATTACCTGGTGCCCGTCAACGCGGATGTCCCCAGACTGGATGCCACCTTTCTGCCCGCCGAGGACGGCATCGCCAGCCCCATTCGAGTGAAGGGACTCGGCGAGCTGGTGATGATCGGCGTCGCGCCGGCCATCGCCAATGCCGTCTTCAACGCGACGGGGCGGCGCATCACCGAACTACCCATCACCCCGGAGCGGCTGCTGTGAGGTAGCTCCGTAACACGTCGACAGCCGCCGTGATCTGCCCGACGTGCACGTGCTCGTCGCGCCGGTGCGCCAGGTTGGGGTCACCGGGGCCGTAGTTCACCGCGGGGATACCGAGGGCGGCGAACCGTGCGACATCGGTCCAGCCGTACTTCGCGCGGGCCTGCCCGCCGGCCGCCCGCACCAGGGCGGCGGCCGCGGGCTCGTGCAGACCCGGCAGTGCACCGGCGGCGGCATCGGTCTGCTCGATCGTTACGTCCAGGCCGTCGAACACCGCGCGCACGTGGTCCAGCGCCTGGGCCGGCGTGCGGTCGGGGGCGAAGCGGAAGTTCACCGTCACGGATCCGGCGTCGGGAATGACATTGCCCGCCACTCCCCCGTCCACCCGCACCGCGGAAAGCCCTTCTCGGTAGACGCAGCCGTCTATGTCCACGTCCCGGGCCCGGTACTCCGACAATCGTGCCAGCACGCCGTGCAGCTTGTGGATGGCGTTGTCGCCCAACCACGATCGGGCCGAGTGCGCGCGGGTGCCGGTGGTGCGGACCACCACGCGCAGGGTGCCCTGGCAGCCCGCCTCGATGACGCCATCGGACGGCTCGCCGAGGATGGCGACGTCGGCCTGCAGCCACTGCGGCAACTCTTGCTCAATGCGGCCCAGGCCGTTGGCCGACGCCTCGATCTCCTCACAGTCGTAGAAGACCAGCGTGAGGTCGTGGGCCGGGTCGGCGACTGTGGCGGCCAGGTGCAGGAACACCGCGTCGCCGGCTTTCATGTCGACGGTGCCGCAGCCATGCAGGATCTCTCCGTCCCGGCGCGAGGGCACGTTGTCGGCCGCCGGGACGGTGTCCAGGTGCCCGGCCAGCAGGACCCGGGTGGGCAACCCGCGATGGGTGCGCGCGAGCACCGCGTTGCCGTTGCGGATGATCTCGAAGCCCGTGGTCTGCCCGCGCAGTGCGTTTTCCACCTCGTCTGCGATGCGACTTTCGTGGCGCGACTCACTGGCGATGTCGACCAGCGCTGCGGTCAGGGCCACCGGGTCGCCGCGTAAATCCAGCACAATGTGCCAGCGTAATGCCCCATGCGTATCCAGTAGCCTTGACCACCGTGACTGGAGCTTCGGGTATTGGGGTGGCAACGCTGGCGGCCAATGGAACGGTGCTCGACACCTGGTTCCCGGCACCGGAACTCGGTGAGGTCGACGCGCCGGGCACGGTGCAGCTCTCGGTGGCCGAGGCCACCGCCGAACTGGCCGAACTGACCGGCCGCGACGAGGACCGCGATGTGCAGACCGTGCTGGTACGCACCTCGATCGCCTCGCTCGACGACGCGCCGGCCGATGCCTACGACGTCTATCTGCGGCTGCACCTGCTCTCGCACCGCCTGGTCGCCCCGCACGGACTCAACGCAGGCGGGTTCTTCGGCCTGCTGGCCAACGTGGTGTGGACCAACTACGGACCCTGTGCGGTGGAGGGCTTCGAGTTCGTCCGGGCCCGGTTGCGCAGGCGCGGCCCGGTCACGGTGTACGGCGTCGACAAGTTCCCCCGCATGGTGGACTACGTGGTGCCCACCGGGGTCCGCGTGGCCGACGCCGACCGCGTGCGCCTCGGTGCACATCTGGCGTCGGGGACGACGGTGATGCACGAGGGTTTTGTGAACTTCAACGCAGGCACCCTGGGTTCGTCGATGGTCGAGGGGCGGATCTCGGCGGGAGTGGTGGTCGACGACGGCTCCGACATCGGCGGCGGGGCCTCCATCATGGGCACGCTGTCCGGTGGCGGCAGCGAGGTGATCTCGGTGGGCAAGCGTTGCCTGCTGGGCGCCAACGCCGGGCTTGGCATCTCCCTGGGTGACGACTGCGTGATCGAGGCGGGGCTCTACGTCACCGCGGGCACCAAGGTCACCTTGAGCGACGGCAAGACCGTCAAGGCCCGCGAGCTGTCCGGCGCGAACAACCTTCTGTTCCGCCGCAATTCGGTGTCCGGTGCCGTCGAGGTGGTCACCCGCGAGGGCAAGGGCATCACGCTCAACGAGGCGCTGCACGCCAACTGACGCCCCAGGGGTGCCCGAGCGTGCGTGTTTGTACGTCCACGCGCGGTGTGTCGCGTACAAACACGGGCGCTCGCGCAGAGGGGAAGAGAGGTCAGTGGCCGGCGAGCACGCAGAACTCGTTGCCCTCGGGATCGGCGAGCACCACCCAGGACTGCTCGCCCTGGCCGATGTCGACGTGCCGGGCGCCGAGGCCGACCAGCCGCGCCACCTCGGCCTGCTGGTCGTCGGGGGTGAAGTCGAGGTGCAGCCGGTTCTTCACACTCTTGCCTTCGGGCACCGGTAGAAACAGCCACACCGGTCCGCCGTCGGGCGGGGTCAGCTGCACGTCGCCGTCCTCGGTGACCTCCGACGGCCAGCCGAGCGCCTCGGCCCACCAGTGGCCCAGGCTGTGCACGTCGGTGGCATCGATGCAGAGCTCGCTGAACCGCAGACTCATCTCATCAGCTCCTTCTTGAGTACCTTGCCCATGGCATTGCGGGGCAACTCATCCACCACCCGCACCTCCCGTGGCCGCTTGTGCGCCGAAAGCTGCTCCCCCACATGACTTATCAGCTCCTCCGGGGTGGCGGTGCCCACCACGTAGGCGACGATCCGTTGCCCCAGGTCGTCGTCGGGCACCCCGACCACGGCGGCCTCGGCGACACCGGGGTACTCCAGCAGGGCGGTCTCGATCTCTCCGGCGCCGATGCGGTAGCCACCCGATTTGATCAGGTCCACCGATTCACGGCCTACGATCCGGTGCATCCCGGCGTCGTCGATGACGGCGATGTCCCCGGAGTGGTACCAGCCGTCGGTGTCGAGCACCTCCGCGGTGGCCTCCGGCCGGTTCAGATACTTGTCGAACAGCATGGGCCCACGAATCAACAACTGGCCCAACGTTTCTCCGTCATGAGCCACCTCGTTGCCCGCCTCGTCCACCAGCGTGGTCTGCACCCCGTCCACCGGCAACCCCACCCAGCCGGGTCGGCGGTCCCCGTCGGCCCGGGTGCTCAGCGTGATCAGCGACTCGGTGCTGCCGTACCGCTCGATGGGCGTGTGGCCGGTCAGCTCGGCGAGCCGGGAGAACACCGGTACCGGCAGCGCCGCGCTGCCCGAGACCAGCAGCCGCGCCGAGGACAGCGCGCGTGCCGACACCGGGTCACCGGCGATCCGCGACCACACCGTGGGCACCCCGAAGTACAGTGTGCCGCCGGCGGCCGCATACGCCTCCGGTGTCGGTTTCCCGGTGTGCACAAACGGGTTTCCGATCCGCAGTGATCCCAGCAGCCCCAGCACCAGGCCGTGCACGTGGAACAGCGGCAGGCCGTGGACCAGGACATCCTCGGAGCTCCACTGCCACGCCTGGGCCAGGGCATCGATGTCCGCGGCGATGGCGCGCCGTGAGGTCTGCACCCCTTTGGGCGCCCCGGTGGTCCCGGAGGTGTACATGATGTACGCGGGCCGGTCGGGGTGCGGCTCGGCATACCGGTGCCACGAGCGTGCGTGCACCCGGACGGGAATGTGCGCGAGCCCGGCCGGCTCGTCGGGCAGCTCCCCCAGCCAGGCCTGGGCGGCGGAATCGGTCAGGATGTGGGCCCGTTCGGCCACGCCGACGTCAGGAGGCACCGGAACGAACGGAACCCCGGCGATCAGGCAGCCGGCCACCGCCAGCACGGTCGTCATCGTCGGGGTGGCCAGGATGGCGACGCGGGTGGCGCCGCCCACCCGCTCGGCCACCGATGTCGCCGCGCCCAGCAGGTCACTGCGGCTCAAGGTGGTGTCGCCGATGGTCACGGCATTGGGGATATCGGCGCCAGCGGCGACCGCTGCGGGGTTCAGGGATGCCAACAGCACCCACAGGACGCTACCCGGCGATAATGGCCGCATGACCCACATCCGGCGTACCGGCACCCGCGAGGCTTACCGCAACGCCTGGATGACGTTGCGCGAAGACACCATTGCGCGGCCCGACGGGTCCGAGGGGATCTACGGGGTGGTGGACAAACCCACGTATGCGCTGATCATCGCCCAGCGCGACGACAGCGTCGCGCTGGTGGAGCAGTTCCGCTATCCCCTCGGCCTGCGCCGCTGGGAGTTCCCGCAGGGCACCGCGCCCGACCGCGCCGAGCTGGAGCCCGCCGAGCTGGCAGCGCGGGAGTTGCGCGAGGAGACGGGTCTGCGTGCCGGCACGCTGACGCCGCTGGGCCTGCTGGACGTGGCGCCCGGGATGAGCAGCCAGCGCGGCCGGGTGTTCCTGGCCACCGACCTCACCGAGGGCGAGCCGGAGCTGGAAGCCGAGGAGCAGGACCTGCGCAGCGCCTGGTTCCCGCGCAGTGAGGTCGAGGCGATGATCCGCGCCGGTGCGATCACCGACGCCCAGTCCATCGCGGCGTGGACGCTGTTGCTGCTGCACGAACAACGCTGATCGCGTAATACAGCGGTGACGCCGGCGGAAAGCCGGCGAAACGCACCGCACCAAGGATGGGCCGATGACCCTGGCAAAGATCGTCACCGAAGGTCGGCCGGCGCAGCGCCCGGTCGACGACATCCCCCCGCTGAAGCGGTTGCTGCCGCTGGGCATCCAGCACGTGCTGGCCATGTACGCCGGCGCGGTGGCGGTGCCGCTGATCGTGGGCGGCGCGATGGTGGGCGCCGGCCAGTTGCAGCAGTCCGACATCGTGCACCTGATCATGGCCGACCTGTTCGTCGCCGGGATCGCCACCATCATTCAGGCCGTCGGGTTCTGGCGGTTCGGGGTGCGGCTGCCGCTGATGCAGGGGGTGACGTTCGCCGCGGTGGGCCCGATGATCACCATCGGCACCGCCCACGGCGTGACGGCCATCTACGGCTCGGTGATCGCCTGCGGGGTGTTCATGATGCTGCTGGCGCCGGTCTTCGGCAGGCTCATCCGGTTCTTCCCGCCGCTGGTCACCGGCACCATCATCCTGATTATCGGGGTGTCGCTGATGCGCGTGGCGGCGGGCTGGTTCGGCGGCGGCACCGGCCCGGACTTCGGTGACCCCGCGGCCGTCGGGATGGGCTTTTTCACCCTCGTGGTGATCATCGCGATCGAGCGGTTCGCCCCGGAGGGACTGCGCCGCGTCTCGATCCTGCTCGGCCTGCTGATCGGCACAGTCGTTGCCGTCCCCCTGGGGATGACGGACTGGAGCCACATGGGCGACTACAGCTGGATCGGTTTCGTCACGCCGTTCCAGTTCGGCCTGCCGTCGTTCCAGATCAGCTCCATCATCGCGCTGCTGATCGTGGGCATCGTGATCATGACCGAGACCACCGGCGACATCGTGGCCGTCGGTGAGATCGTCGACGAGAAGATCACCCCGCGGCGGCTGGCCGACGGCCTGCGCGCCGACGGGCTGGGCACCGTGATCGGCGGTGTCTTCAACACGTTCCCGTACACGGCTTTCGCGCAGAACGTCGGCCTGGTGGCCATCACCGGGGTCAAGACGCGCCATGTGGCGACCGTGGCCGGTCTGATCCTGGTGCTGCTCGGGCTGCTGCCGAAGATGGCTGCGGTGGTCGAGGGCATCCCGTTGCCGGTGCTCGGCGGCGCCGGGGTGGCCCTGTTCGGGATGGTGGCCGCCAGTGGGGTACGCACGCTGACGAGGGTGAAGTTCGACAACACCAACATCCTGGTGGTGGCGATCTCGGTTGGGGTGGCGATGCTGACCGAGGCCAAGCTGTACTACACGAACAGGGCGATCGCCGACGCCCCGGTGAACGTGGCGCTGGATCTGTACGCGAAGTTCCCGGACTGGTTCCAGACCATCTTCCATTCCGGCATCTCGGCGGGTGCCCTGACCGCGATCGTGCTCAATCTGCTGCTCGGTCGCAGACACGGTGACTCCGAACCGGATTCGGAGCTGGCTGCACACGACGCACCGCGCGGCGCATTGCCCGATCCACTTGACGCGCTGCTGGCCGCCGACCCGTCGACATCGCCGGAACGGTTGCGTGCACTTGCCGAGGAACGCCCCGAATTGCACACCATCATCGTCACCAACCCGTCGGCCGACCTGGCCACGTGCGACTGGATCCGCGCGCAGGGCGATCCGAAGGTGATCGCCGTGTGCGAGAAGTGGGACAACGTGACCGAGGGCAGGTTCTCCCGTCGGGTCAAGGAGTGAGCGGGCGGGCTGTTTCCCCGCTCTGGCAACACCTGCGACACCGATGTGCATCGACTGCGTAACGACTGACGGCAGCGTCGATTCCCGGTGAAGAAGCGTCGGATTCCCCGATTACGGTGGTGTTTTCCGCACCGAAAGCTAGGGAAAGAACATGGCCGTCCGTCGTCTGCGCACCCGGGGGCGCGTGGTGATCGCCCTGCTGGCGATCATCGCAGGCATGGGCGCGTCGGTGGTCACCGCACACGCCGCCGGGCAGAACTGGTCGGGGCGGTTCACCGTGGTGACGTATGCCTCGCAGAAGGCGGGTACCAGCGCCGCGGCGCGACAGGCCGAACCCGATTTCAGCGCGCAGTACACCTTCCTCACGCAGTGCTCGTCACGGTGTGTGGCGACCGCGCTGGACGGTCCGGCCCCGAGCAACCCGACCATCCCCCAACCGTCCCGCTACACCTGGGACGGCAGTCAGTGGACGTTTGCCTACGACTGGCAATGGGAGTGCTACCACGGCGAGGGCGCCCCGCGGCTGTACAGCCCGGCCCAGTCCTGGGTGTTCTACACCCCGCAGGCCGACGGGTCGCTGCAGGGCACCTGGCACACCGACATCCTGTCGGGGGCGTGCCGCGGCAACGTGATCATGCCGGTGGCCGCCTACCCGGCCTGAGCGAGCTCACGCACCTGGTCGGCGATCAGCTCCGGCTCGCTGGTCGGGATCATGTGGCCGGAGGCGTAGGCGGGAACGTAGCGGCCGCCGGCATGCGAGCGGGCCGTCAGCCGGTGGGCGCGCGTCAGTTCGGCGCGCAACCGCCGGTCGAATCGCCCGACCTGCTGCCCGGAGAGCACCCGGATCGGTAGGTCGCCGAACGCAGTGGGGCGTTGCCGCAATCGGGAGAGCTCGGTGGTCACCTCACGGGTTTCCGCGGCGGCGGCGCGGGCAGCGCCGGGACGGTAGGAGGCCTCGGTGACAGCGCTGCGCACCGCGGCCGGCAGCCGGTGCAGGCTCGGGTCCGGCAACCGCGCCAGGAGTCCGGTACGTGCCAACGGCACCATCGTCGCGGCCTGCACCGCGAACTGCAGCCGGACCACCCGTTCGAAGAACATCGGGTCGTTCTCGTCGGTCTGATCCACCAGCACCAGTGCGCTCACGTCGCGACGCGCAGCAGCCGCCACCCGCACGATGGGCCCGCCCCAGCTGTGTCCCACCAGGATGAGCATGCGGTGGGGCACAGAGTCGATGACGGTGTGCAGGTCCCGCGCCAGCGCGTCCAGAGTGCGGCGTCCGGGCGCCGGGTCACTGCCGCCGATACCGGCACGGTCATAGGCGATCACACGAAAGTCGTTGTGCAACAACTGGACGACCGGGTGCCAGTACAATCCGCTGACTCCCAGCCCCGCCTCCAGCACCACCAGCGTGTCGCCGTCGCCGTCGCCGTCGACCATGGTGCGTAGCCGCCGGCCGTCGGGCGTGGTGATCAACACGTCGTGGCCCAGCAGGCCGGCACCGGGAAGCGAGGTCACCCCAGCAGGGTACTCAGCGGGTGCGCTCCCCCAGTGCCCGCAGGAAGAACGTCAGATTCGCCGGACGCTCGGCCAGCCGCCGCACGAAGTAGCCGTACCATTCGGTGCCGAACGGGACGTACACCCGGACATGGTCACCGCGGGCAGCCAGCCTGCGCTGCTCGGCGTCGCGGATGCCGTAGAGCATCTGGTACTCGAAATCGTCGGTCCCGCGGTGGTATTCACTGGCCAGCCCGGGAACCAACGCGAGAATTTCGGGATCGTGCGACGCCACCATCGGATAACCACGACCCTCCATCAGGATGCGCAGGCACGTGACATAGGAGTCGGTCACGTCGTCGGCATCGCGGAAAGCCACCGACGCCGGTTCGTCGTAGGCCCCCTTGCAGAGGCGAATCCGGGCGCCGGCGGCCGCGAACTCGGCGCAGTCGGCCCGGGTGCGCCGCAGATACGCCTGCAGAACTGTTCCCAGCCAGTCGAACTCAACCCGCAAGTCGCGCACGATCGACAGGGTGGAGTCGGTGGTGGTGTGGTCTTCGGCGTCGATGGTGACCCAGACGCCGGCTTCGCGGGCCTTCGCGCAGATGGTGTGCGCGTTCTCCAGCGCGATCTTGGCGCCGTCGCGCGGCAGCGCCTGTCCCAGTGCCGAGAGCTTCAGTGACACCTCCAGCGGCGCCGGACCGATGACCGCCTCGCCACGTGCGGCGAGCGCATCGAGTAGCCCGAGGTAAGCCGCCACCGTGGCGTCCGCAGTCTCGGTGTCGGTGACGTCTTCGCCCAGGTAATCGATGGAGATGAAGCGCTGCGAATCCCGCAGCGGGACCACCGCATCCAGCACGTCGCCGATGGTCTCCCCGGGTACGAACCGGTCGACCACTTTGCGGGTGAGCGGAACCCGTTGCGCGGTGCGGCGCAGCCCTTCGGATCGGCCGGCTGCCATGATGACCGGGCGCGCCACGCTGGTGAAGACGGACATCAGGCCTCCATGTGGGGATAGGTGTGCTGGGTCGGGGCCACGAAAGTCTCCTTGATGGAGCGCGCGGAGGTCCAGCGCAGCAGGTTCAGCGAGGAGCCGGCCTTGTCGTTGGTCCCCGAGGCTCGGGAGCCACCGAAAGGCTGCTGGCCCACCACCGCACCCGTCGGCTTGTCGTTGACGTAGAAGTTGCCGGCGGCATGGCGCAACCGCCGTTCCGCCGCCAGCACCGCGGCGCGGTCGTCGGCGATCACCGCCCCGGTGAGGGCGTACCGGGAGCCGGCGTCGATCACGTCGAGGATGTCGGTGTACCGCTCGTCGGGGTACACGTGCACCGCCAGGATGGGTCCGAAGTACTCCGTCGAGAAGGCCTCATCCCCGGGAGCATCGGACAACAGCACCGTGGGTTGCACGAAATAGCCCTCGCTGTCGTCGTATTCACCGCCGACCGCCACGGTGACACCGGCAGCCCCCTTGGCCCGCTCGATGGCGGCGACGTTCTTGGCGAAGGCCCGCTCGTCGATCAACGCGCCGCCGAAATGGGACAGGTCGGTGACGTCACCGTAACTCAGCGCCGCGGTGGCGCCCAGGAAGTCGTCACCCATCCGGGCCCACACCGAGCGCGGGATGAACGCCCGCGAGGCCGCAGAGCATTTCTGCCCCTGGTAGTCGAAGGCACCGCGAATCAGCGCGGTGCGCAACACCTCTGGGCGGGCGCTGCTGTGGGCCAGGATGAAGTCCTTGCCGCCGGTCTCCCCGACCAGCCGCGGATAGGTGTGGTAGCGGTCGATGTTGGCGCCCACCTCACGCCAGAGGTGCTGGAACGTGGCAGTGGACCCGGTGAAGTGGATGCCGGCCAGTCGCGGGTCGGCCAGCACCACGCCGGAGACGGCATATCCGTCACCGGCGACCAGGTTGATCACACCGGGGGGAAGCCCGGCCGCCTCGAGCACCTGCATGGTCAGGTAGGCCGACAAGGTCTGAGTGATGGACGGTTTCCACACCACGGTGTTGCCCATCAACGCCGGCGCCGTGGGCAGGTTGCCCGCGATGGCGGTGAAGTTGAACGGCGTCACGGCGTAGACGAAACCCTCCAGCGGGCGGTAGTCGGTGCGGTTCCACACCCCGGGGCTGCTGACGGGCTGCTGCGCCAGGATCTGGCGGGCGAAGGAGACGTTGAAGCGCCAGAAGTCCACGAGCTCGCAGGGTGCATCGATCTCGGCCTGATACGCGGTCTTGGACTGGCCCAGCATGGTGGCGGCGGCGATGGTCTCGCGCCACGGCCCGGACAGCAGATCGGCCGCCCGCAGGAAGACCGCGGCCCGCTCGTCGAACGGCGTGTCCGCCCAGGCCTCCTTGGCCGCCAGCGCCGCATCGACGGCGGCGGTGGCCTCGGCGGTTCCGGCGTTGGTGAGGGTGCCCAGCACCGCCTGGTGCCGGTGGGGTTGCACCACGTCGACGCGTGCTCCGTCACCCATGCGGTGCTCACCCCCGATGACGTGAGGGAGGTCGCGGGGGGCGGATGTCAGTTCGCTCAGCGCGGTGGTCAGGCGCTCACGTTCGGAGGAGCCGGGTGCATAGTCGTGGACCGGTTCGTTGGCAGGTGGCGGAACTGCGGTGATGGCGTCCATACGAACACATTCCCGCACCGACCTCTCTGCATGCTTGGCGAGTCGGACAAACCTCGACTCGGCCGATAGTACGATCGGCTAATGGGCTCCCCCGCCGGCCTGAGTCTCGGGCAGCTGCTACTGGCCCTCGACGCCACCATGGTCAGCCTGGTGGACGCACCGCGCGGGCTGGACGCCGCGGTGTCCTCGGCGGCGCTCATCGACACCGATGACGTCCGGCTGGGTCTGGCGCGAGCGGCCAGTTCTGCCGACGTGTTCCTACTACTGGGGCTGGGCGACGACGATGCGGTGCAGTGGCTGCGCCGCGAGACCCGCGACCGCGCTCCCATCGCGGTGTTCGCCAAGTCGCCACCCCCGGCACTGGTGGAGGCCGCCGTCGGAGCCAGCACCGCGGTGGTGGCCGTCGATCCCCGAGCGCGCTGGGAACGGCTGTACCGCTTGATCATTCATGTCTTCGACCACCATGGTGCGCCGCTGCACGAATCCGGCACCGATCTGTTCGGCCTGGCCCAGTCGATCGCCGACCGTATCCACGGGATGGTGAGTGTCGAGGACGCCGAGTCGCACGTGCTGGCCTATTCCGCCTCCGACGGCGAGGCCGACGAGCTGCGCAGGCTGTCGATCCTGGGCCGGGCCGGGCCGCCTGAACACCTGGCCTGGATCGCCGAACGGGGCATCTTCGACGCCCTACGCTCCAGCGACGATGTGGTGCAGGTGGCTGCGCGCCCGGAGCTGGGACTGCAGCCGCGCCTCGCGGTGGGGATCCGCCCGCCGAACCCGGACAGCAGACGCGCGCGGCAGTTCATGGGCACCATCTGGGTCCAACAGGGGTCGCAGGCGCTGGCCGAGGACGCCGAAGAGATTCTGCGTGGGGCGGCGGTGCTGGCCGGCCGCATCATGACACGGTTGGCCACCACCCCGTCGACGCACACCGTGCGCCTGCACGAGGTGCTCGGCCTCCGCGACAGCGACGTCGACATCTCGGTGGTGGCCCGCGATCTGGGCATCGCCTATGACGGCCGGGCGGCGTTGATCGGCGTCGACACCTCCACTGCCACCGCACGATTGGCCGAGGTCCTGGCGTTGAGCGCCAGCGCATTTCGTGCCGACGCCCAGGTGGCACCGCACGGCTCGCGGGTGTACGTACTGCTCCCGCGCGCGGCGCGCCCGGCGGCGGTGAGGTCGTGGATCCGCGGCACCATCGCCGCGCTGCGTACCGAGCTGGGGTTACATCTGTGGGCGGTCATCGCGGCACCGGTGGCAGGACTGTCTGCGGTGGCCGCTGCGCGCGCCGAGGTGGACCGGGTGCTCGACAGCGCCGCGCGACACCCAGGCATGCAGGAGTCGGTGACATCGCTGGCCGAGGCGCGCACCACGGTGCTGCTCGATGAGGTTCTGACGTTCCTGAGCGGGCGCGACCACCTGATCGATCCGCGGGTGCGCCACCTGCGCCACACCGACGCCGCCCTGGCCGAGACACTGCGGTGTTACCTCGACAGTTTCGGAGATGTGGCCGCGGCGGCGCGCGAACTGCACGTGCACCCCAACACGGTGCGCTACCGGGTCAGGAGAATAGAGGAGATCCTGTCCACGTCGCTGGCGGATCCCGACGTCCGCCTGGCGCTGGCGTTGAGCGTGCGGATCAGCTGATCGTGACGGCCGCCAACGCCTGCTGCACCCGGTCCGGCAGCGAACCGCCGTGCTCCAGCCAGGTGTCGAGAGCCGTGCGGACCGAGGCCATTGCCAACGCACCGAGAAGTCGCGGACGGGGATCGTCGGGGCGAAGGTCCGCGAACCGCGGAGCCACCAGCTCGGCGATCGCGGTCTCGTAACCCACGTACACCTGCAGCGTCCATGCGCTCAGAGCCGGTGACGTGCGGGTCAGTTCGGCGAATGCCCGCACCTGGTCTTCGATGGCGGTGAAACCCTCCCCGAGGCCGGCGAATGCGGTGCGCACCGCCTCGGCTGCGGACAGCCCGGGGGGCGCTGCGCCCACCGCCTCGGCGATCCGGTCCAGCCACTGCCGGGCAATGCCCTCGGCGACGGCCGCCTCCTTCGAGTTGAAGTAGCGAAAGAAGGTTGCGCGGCCTACGTCGGCGTTCTCGGAGATCTGCTCGACGGTGGTGCCGACCAGCCCGTTGGCCGCGACCAGTGACGCTGCGGCGAAGGCAATGCGTTCACGGTTGGCGACGCGTTTGCGTTCGGACAGGGTCAGGGGTGCGCGCATCGGGCAACTATACGCGCCGGCAATCTGGCGAAAACCTTGCTGAGACGAAGTCTCATGAGTGATGCTGTCTGTCGTGGTTGACGATAGCGATAATTTCCGCTTCGGGCACACAGCAGGGCGGTACGGCATGACGCTGCAGGACCGCTTCGACCCCGATGAACTGATCGACGTGGCGTGCGAGGCCGCGGGCGGACGCGACTTCGGCAATGCCTACGGCTGGAGCGACGGTTTGGAGCTGCTCTGCGAGGGACTGGTCGACGAGGCCGGACTGTCACCGCTGGGCGTGGAGATCGCCCACGCCCACATGGTCCGCGCGCTGGTCAATCGGTTGCAGGTGTTCGCCTGGCGCACAGCGCATCCCGAGGTGGCAGACCGGCGCATCCACCAGCCGGTGGTGATCCTGGGCCAGCCGCGCACCGGCACCACCCTGCTGCATGACCTGCTGTCGCTGGATCCCGGCTTCCGCACTCCCCTGACCTGGGAGGTGGACAACCCCGTGCCCCCGCCCCGGCCACAGCAGACCGTGCCCGGATCGCCGCATCCGGCGGGGGCGCGCAGGGGTCAGGAGTGCGGACGCATCCTCAGCAGTCAGTTCGCGAGCATGATCTTCTCGGTGCAATACCGCCTGCCCACCTACTACAGGTGGCTGCTCTACGACGCCGACTGCTCCGGCGCCTACCGGTTCCACCGGATGTTCCTGCAGCACCTGCAGTCCGAGGTTCGGTGTCAATGGCTGCTGAAGTCCCCCGCGCATCTGTGGCAGCTGGACGCGCTGCTGGCCGAGTACCCCGATGCCGTGCTCGTGCAGACCCACCGCGACCCCCTCAGTGTCGTCTCCTCGATGAGCGCGCTGACCCATCACCTGCGCCGGGTGGCCACCGACCGAAGCACCATCGCCGAGTGCGCTGCCCAGGCCTACGAGGAGATCGTGGTCGGGCTCGAGCGGGCCACGCGGGTGCGCGAAGCCACCGGGGCGCAGGTCCTCGACGTGGTGTTCAACGATTTCGTCCGGGACCCGTGGACCACCATCAAGTCGGTGTACCAGCAGTTGGGCCGCGACCTGCTTCCCGACGTGGAGGCGCGGATGCGCGCGTATCTGGCCGCCCACCCGTGCGGTGCCGGGCCTCGCCGGTACACCTGGGCGGACACGGGTCTGGACGCCGGAGAGGCCCGCGACCGGGTGCGCGGCTATCAGGAGCGCTACAACGTCCCCGACGAACGGCTCAGGTGAGCGCGGCCAACCGTTGTGCGGCCGCCCCGATGCGTTCGTCGGTGGCGGTCAGCGCGATCCGGACGTGCCGGGAACCGCTGGCGCCGTAGAACTCTCCGGGCGCCACCAGGATGCCCTGCTCGGCGAACCAGGCCAGGGTGTCGCGGCAGGGCTCATCGCGGGTGACCCAGAGGTACAGCCCGGCCTCGGAATGGTCGACGCGTAACCCGGCGTCCCGCACCGCAGGCAACAGCACGTCCCGGCGGCGCGCGTAGCGCTGCCGCTGCTGCTTCTCGTGGGCATCGTCGTCGAGGGCGGCCACCATCGCCGCCTGGATGGGGCCGGGCATCATCATCCCGGCGTGCTTGCGCACCGCCAGCAGCTCACCCACCAGTTGGGGATCACCGGCGACGAAGCCGGCGCGGTACCCGGCGAGTGACGACGTTTTCGACAGCGAGTGGATAGCCAGCAGGCCGCTGTGGTCGCCCCCGCAGACGTCGGGGTGCAACACCGACAGCGGTTCGGCGTCCCAGGCCAGACCCAGGTAGCACTCGTCGGATGCCACAACGACGCCGCGCTCCCTGGCCCAGTCCACCACCTTGCGCAGGTGCTCGACCCCGAGCACCCGTCCGCTGGGGTTGCTCGGGGAGTTGAGAAACACCAGGGCAGGGGTCCGCGGCCCGATCTGGGTCAGCGAATCCGCCGCCAGCACGCCGGCACCGGCCAGCCGAGCGCCCACGTCGTAGGTGGGATACGCCAGTTCCGGTACCACCACCAGGTCGGCTGCGCCCAACCCGAGCAGCGTCGGCAGCCACGCGATCAGCTCTTTGGTGCCGATGACGGGGAGCACCGCGGCCTCCCCCAGGCCGGTGATGCCGTAGCGCCGCTGCAACGCGGACACCATGGACGCGCGCAGAGCCGGGGTGCCCGCGGTGGTGGGGTACCCCGGCGCAGAAGCGGCCGCGGACAACGCCTCCTGGATGACGGGGGCCACCGGGTCCACCGGGGTACCCACCGACAGATCGACGATGCCGCCCGGATGTGCGCGCGCGGTGGCTGTGACGTCGGCCAGGGTGTCCCAGGGGAAAACCGGCAGGCGCGCCGACACCCGGGTCAGGGGATCAGTCCTCACCCTGCGGCGGCAGTCCCTTGATGGCGGCGGGATCGTTGTCGGTCTGGCCCACCTTGGATGCGCCACCGGGCGAGCCCAGTTCGGAGAAGAAGTCCACGTTGGCCTGCGTGTAGCTGCTCCAGTCGTCGGGCACGTCGTCTTCGTAGAAGATGGCCTCGACCGGGCAGACGGGTTCACAGGCGCCGCAGTCCACGCACTCGTCGGGGTGGATGTACAGCATGCGTGCGCCCTCGTAGATGCAGTCGACCGGGCATTCCTCGATGCATGCCTTGTCTTTGACGTCGACGCAGGGTTGAGCGATCACGTATGTCACGGGGTCTCCTCGGCTCCTGTCAAGAGGTATCTGGGGGCTGTGCGGTGCTGCTCGTTCTCGGTGGGTTGTGACCCAGTATCCGGAGGCTGAAACCGGACATCTGTGCCAGTGTGCCCTAACTTGCGCACCCCGGAGATCAGGACACGCGTTTACTGATACTAGACGTCGCATATACACGCTGCGCAACCGACCGATGACGTTTCTGGCAACGCCGCGGGCGCCCCTCTCACCCCGCTATGCGCACTCCCCGAGCAGCGACTCGCGAAGCCGGTTGCGGCCCCGGTGCAGGCGCGATGCGACCGTTCCCACCGGGATCCCGAACATCACCGCGATCTCGGTGTTGCGATAGCCCTGGACGTCGGCGTAGTAGATCACCTCACGCAGGTCTTCGGGCAGATCGCGCAACGCCGCGGTGACGGCGCCCGGAACGTTCACCAGCACCTCGAGCTCTGCCGATCGGGACGCGAAGCGTGTCAGTTCCATCTGATTCGAAATCTGACCGTCGGTGAGATCGCCGCTGAGCTGCTCATCGGGTCGCCGCTGACTCTGGCGGTAATTGTCGACCCAGGTGTTGACCAGGATCCGATAGAGCCACGACTTCATGTTCGAGCCCGTGCGGAAGGTCGCGAACGACGCGTACGCCTTGAGCATGGCGTCCTGCACCAGGTCTTCGGCGTCGTGGCGCTGCTTGGTCAGGGATTGGGCGTGCCCCAGAAGGTAACCGGTGAACGGAATGACTTCGCGCTCGAATCTCTCGGCATGGGCGGACAATCGCATCCGGGTGTTTGCCTGACCATCAATCCTGTTCGCAGCAAGCATGATTGAGTTATCTCCAAGGTGTCTCGTCCGAAGTGATCTGACAGGTTCGAATGCGGCGACGCTCTGCCGCGTGGTGATTTCCATCCTGTCGAGGTCGGGGCGTCCGAACTTGGAGAGAGTGTGGAGATCCAATGGAGAATGGGGCGACGATGGAGGCGACAGTTGTACTGCGTTGCGGTGATCGAGAATTATTCCCGCACCGTACTTTTCGCTGCCACCAGCCGTTACGACTGCCGGGACCACCACTGGAACAACTCGGCCATGGAGGATCCCCGGCTGTCGGCGGCCACGACGCTGAGGATGTGCGTCTCCAGCTGGGTCCAGCCCACCACGGGAGCCTCGCCGTCGAATCCGCACACCAGGATGCCGCGGGCCTGCTGCGGACCGGTGCTCACCCGCCACGGTCCCGGCGACTGGATGTCGCCTGGGCAGTCGACCAGCGCCAGACGGCTGACCAGCTCGTCGAACCCGTCCGCCATTGCCTGATCGCCACCGAACAGCGTGAAAGTCGCCGAGTCAGGCCCGTTGGGGGCCGCACCGGGACCACACTGCACAACAGCAAGGGACGCTGATCCGGCGGCGACGGCCACGTCGACGCAGGACTCCGGGGCGTACCCCGAGGGAAGCCCGGCGCGCAACTGCCCGGAACGGGCCTGATCGACACTCGTGGCCGACTCCGGGGACACCGGACCACCGGTCTCCGACGGCGGCCAGGCGGCCCATGCCAGCACCGCGCCGATCACCGCGACCGCGCCCGCGGCGGCGACGGCCACCCTACCCCGCGAAAAGTGCTGCGAATGACATTCTTTGGCTCGGAAACGGCCGGCGGTTCCGGTTCGGAGAACAGAGTCCACCATTGCGCGTCATCGCCACCCGCTGCAGAGGTGTCGGACGACAGGGGCGTTCGTCCGTGCTCGTCAGACATCGGGTCTGCAGGTCAGCGCGCCGGTGGTTCCGACGGGGCGAAAGGCGCTACCGTCTCAGCCGGCATCGGCTGTACTGCAACTGGCTCCGGAGCGGGTGACGGCGCAGGGGTCAGGGCTGTGCCGCGCCGGGCAGGGTCACCGGTTGCCGGGGTTCCCACCCATTCAGGCGTGGGATCCGCCGGCGGCGGTGTCACTTCCGGGATCGGGGTGCCCTGGCGGGCGGGCGATTCCTCCGCAAGCGGGGTGCCCTGCCCCAGCGATGGCGGTGCCATCGCCGCGGCGTCGGTGTCGGCGGCCGGCGGTACGGCCTCGGCAGCGGGCGCAGGACTTTCCGCGGCCGGCGCGCGGACCGGGGTCGACGCCGCACCGGACGAGGGGCCGGCGCCGCCGGGTTGCTCGGCGTTCCAGATGAGCAGGTCCCGCCCGCCGGCGGTGTAGGCCACCTGGTCCGGCACATGGCCGGTCACGTCGAAGTACAGTTTGCCGCTGACTTTGTGGCCCGGGGTGAGAGTCCCGGGATTGACCCCCTGGGGCGTGGCCACCTCGAACAGCACCCGGTAGGACTCGCCGGTGCGGGACCGGGCGCTGAAGTTGGGGATCACCGGTACGACGTTGCCCTGCAACGCCTCATCGGTGGCCTCGGCCTCCCACAGCACTCCGCGCACCGGGTACGGGATAGCGTCCGCACTGGGCCGTAGTGCAGTGACGGTCCAGCTTTGCACGACAGCTCCATCAACCAGTTGCAGTTGGTGGCCGAGCTCGTCGGAGGCCGGCCCCTCGACCGCGTGGGCCGCGGGAAGGGTGGCCGTCGCAAAGCCTGCCGCAGCCAGCATCACCGTCATGCACACTTCTGTTCTCTTCACTGCGTCTCGGCTCCTTCGAAGCGTCGCACCGGTGCTCTCAGTGGGATAGACGTCGGCGGCCCGCACTCCGTTCACGTGTTCAGCTGTTGTTCACCTACCGAAACAGCGTCGGCGGCGGGCAGCTGTGCTGCCCGCCGCCGACGGCCGTGGTGGTCACGCGTGAGTCAGGCCTGCTTCAGCGCCTCGATCTCGAGGGTGATGGTGACCTTGTCCCCGACCACCGCCCCGCCGGTCTCCAGCGGCATGTCGATGTCGATGCCGAAGTCCTTGCGGTTCAGCACCACGGAGGCCTCGAACCCCGCCACCTCGCCGTGTCCCATGCCCGGGTTCACGCCGTTGAACTCCAGCGCCAGGCTGATCGGCTTGGTGATGCCCTTCAGGGTGAACTCGCCGTCGAGCACGTACCCGTCACCCTTTGCCTGCACGCCCGTCGACCGGAAGCCGGCGGTGGGGTACTTCTCCACGTCGAAGAAATCGGCGGATTTGAGGTGTTCTTCGCGCTGCTCGTTGCCGGTGTTGACGGATGCAACGTCGATCTCGGCCGTTACCGACGGGGTGCCGTCCTCGGCCACGGTGATGGCGCCGCTGAACGAGCCGAAGGTTCCCCGGACCTTGCTCACCACGAGGTGGCGGACCGAAAAGGCAATCGACGAGTGCGCCGGGTCGATGGCCCAGGTGCCCGCGGTGAGGCCGGCGGCTGCTGCAGTGGTCATGAGTTCTCCTCAGAACGTGTGGGTGACGGCCCTCCCGGCACCCTCACGCGATTAAACGGACCATGGTCCGAATCTATTCCGGGTGCGTCGGGCGGTCAGTAATGGCCGAGTAGAGGCAGGGCGGCCAGGCCGGTGTAACAGCCGCCCATCAGCAGCAGCGACCCCACGGTGGCGGCCGGCCGGCTCCCCGCGGGATGGAAGATGGACACCAACGCACAGAAGATCCCGATGATCAGCAACACCGTGGACGCCGTGGCGGATGTGCCGGCGCCGGCGGTCCGGGTGCCGTTCTCGAAATCCGTGGCGAAATCCGCAGACGCGTACACCGAGACCACCAGTGCGGCCGCGACGAACTGGCAGAACGCGGCACCGCCGCACCACACCCAGGCGGCTGCGGCGGACCGCGTGTTGAGGTCGATGTCCATGACATCGATCCTGTCTGCGGCAGCAACCGCGGACATGCGTAGGACTACTCGATCAGGCTGCGCGCTCGGTGTAGGTGGTGGTGCGTTGTCGTGCGGGGCGGCCGATGCCGGCGGCGATGGCTTCGAGTTCGGCGACGGTTTTGGCTGAGCCGTTTTCGGAGCCGGCCATGCGGGAGATGGTTTCTTCCATGAGGGTGCCGCCGAGGTCGTTGGCGCCGCCGTTGAGCATGATCTGGGTGCGTTCGACGCCGAGTTTGACCCAGCTGGTCTGGATGGAGGGGATGCGGCCGTGCAGCATGATGCGGGCCAGGGCGTGCACGGCGCGGTTGTCGCGGTGGGTGGGTCCGGGGCGGGCGGCGCCGGCCAGATACAGCGGGCTGGACTGGTGCACGAAGGGCAGCGGCACGAATTCGGTGAAGCCGCCGGTGGTGTCTTGGATGTCGCGCAGGATGTTGAGGTGTCCCACCCAGTGTTTGGGGGTGTCGACGTGGCCGTACATCATCGTTGAACTCGACCGCAGCCCGACCTGGTGGGCGGTGGTGATGACCTCGATCCACATGCTGGTGGGCAGTTTGCCTTTGGTCAGCACCCAGCGCACCTCGTCGTCGAGGATCTCGGCGGCGGTGCCGGGGATGGAGTCCAGGCCCGCTTCGCGCAGCGCGGTCAGCCACTCCCGGATGCTGGTGCCGGCGCGGGTGACGCCGTTGGCGATCTCCATCGGGGAGAACGCGTGCACGTGCATGCCGGGGACGCGGGCTTTGACCGCGCGCACCAGGTCGGCGTAGCCGGTGACGGGCAGCTCGGGATCGATGCCGCCCTGCATGCAGACCTCGGTGGCGCCGGCGACGTGGGCTTCCCAGGCCCGGTCGGCGACCTCGGCGGTGGACAGGGAGAACGCATCGGCGTCGCCCTTGCGTTGGGCGAAGGCGCAGAACCGGCACCCGGTGTAGCAGATGTTGGTGAAGTTGATGTTGCGGTTGACCACGTAGGTCACGTCGTCGCCGACCACATCGCGGCGCAGCGCGTCGGCCAGCGCAGTCACCGCCTCCAACGCGGGCCCGTCGGCGCTGGCCAAGGCGAGGTACTCGTCATCAGAGCACCCGGCGGGTCTTTTCCGCCGAGCGCAGCGCGGCCAGCACGTCGGTGTCGATGCGCTCGGGGGCGCGGGCGGCGAGCTCGGTGACCTTGTCGCGGATGGACTCCCAGTCCCCGAACGCCGAGTCCAGATCCGAGCGGGTATCGGTCAACCGGCCCTGGGCGTCGATGGCGGTGTGCAGATCGACCCGGCCCAGCGACTCGGTGGCCTCATCGGGTTCTTGCCAGGGCAGGCCCACCGGGTTCACCGCCCGGCCCACCCGGTGTCCGGGTCGGCCAGTGCGTCGACGTGCGCGCGGACCCGCGGGTCGATCCACGCCGCGCCGGCCTGGACATAGCGCGGTTGGGCGGTCAGCCGGGCCACCAGGTCATAGCCGGCTTCGGCGGTCACCGCGGCGAGGTCATCGAGGGCCGGCCAGGGCCGCTCGGGGTTGACGTGATCCGGGGTCAGCGGCGACACCCCACCCCAGTCGTCGACCCCGGCGCCGATCAACGCCAGGCACTCGGGGCGGGAGACCAGATTCGGTGGGGCCTGGATGCGCATCTTCGGGCCCATCACCAGCCTGGTCACCGCGACCGTGGCCAGGAAGTCCTCGATCCCGGCGTCGGGGGTCGCGGCCATCGCGGTGTGCTCCTTGGCCCGGAAGTTCTGCACGATCACTTCCTGGATGTGGCCGAACTCCTTGTGCACCCGGCGGATCGCGTGCACGGTCTCGGCGCGCTCGTCCAGGGTCTCCCCGATGCCCACCAACAACCCGGTGGTGAACGGAATCGACAGCCGCCCCGCATCGGTCAGCGTGCGCAGCCGCACCTCGGGGTCCTTGTCCGGGGACCCGTAATGGGCCTGGCCCTTGTCCTCGAACAACCGCCGCGAGGTGGTCTCGAGCATCATGCCCATCGACGGCGCCACCGGCTTGAGCCGCGAGAGCTCCGCCCACGACATCACACCCGGATTCAGATGCGGCAGCAGCCCGGTCTCCTCGAGCACCCGGATCGCCATCGCCCGCACATAATCCAACGTCGAGTCATACCCACGCTCATCAAGCCACTGCCGCGCCTCGGGCCAGCGCGCCTCCGGCCGATCCCCCAGGGTGAACAACGCCTCCTGACACCCCACCTGCGCACCCCGGCGCGCGACCTCGAGGATCTCATCGGGCTCCATGTACATGCCCCGGCCCGCAGCACGCAGCCGACCCGGCACCGTCACGAACGTGCAGTAATGACAGGTATCACGGCACAAATGGGTGACCGGGATGAACACCTTGCGCGAATAACTGACCGGCAACCGCCCACCCGCACCGCGGCGCCCCTCAGACTCCAGGCCCGCGTCACGCACCCGCGCCGCCGACGCACACAAACCCACCAGATCATCACCACGCGCCGTCAACGCCAACGCAGCCTCATCCACATTGAGCGCCACCCCATCCCGCGCCCGCCGCAACACCCGACGCAGGGCCGGATTCGACGACGAGGGTTGGGCGGCGGACTTGGGGACGACCGGACTCGGCAGAAATGTGCCGTGTTGCTGGTTCAGAGCCACTCCTCTGTAACCGCGATGCGATCGCGGTTCATCCTCGCATCTCACTATCTGGAACGACGGCATCCGCCACGACCGCCACAATAGCCCTCACCGGGCGCGCGCCGTGGGCTGCCGTCGGGAGCTCGACACGCGGGCCGGTGGCTATTCCGCAGCGGATCACTTGTCGCCCGCGTAAGTTCTTCGCTGGGCTCGGGGGCCTGGTGATCTGGAGAGTGGTTATGCGCGTTTCACTGCGTTCGATGCTCGTTGCCGGCGCGAGCACTGTCGCCATCAGCGGTCTGGCTGCGGCGCCGGTCCGTCCGCTGCCCGCCGAGCACCCGACGGCGCTTGTCGCCTCCGCACCGGTGCAGCTCGCGGCTGCCGTCACGCCGCTGAGCCCGCCGGACGTGTCGTCGGCCATGGCCGAGCTGGCGCTGCCGGTGCCGGGCGCCGGTGACATCAGCACGCAGAACGCGGCGTCGGACTTCGTCAACTGGGTGTACGCCGGGATCGTCGAGTGGTCGATGTACCTGGCGCTCGAGTTGGCGCCGTATGTGCTGGGCTTCCTGCCCGGTGGCTGGCTGATCTCCGATCAGATCTATGCCTTGTACTACCCGATACTGCAGTTCACCGACAGTGTCGTCTTCGACCTGATCGACCCCGTGCTGAACGATCCGCTGAATCTCGAGGTCTGGGCCAACGGGATCAGCGCGGTGGCCTACACCGCGGTGGCCTCACTGCTGAATGCAGGCATCAACGAGGTCAACCTGGTGATCGACTACTTCCTCAGCTGGTTGCCCCCGCTGCCGCCGATCCCCCCGTGGCCGCCGTTCCCCGGGGTCGCAGCGGCAGCGGACGTCACGGCGCAGGCCGCGGTGCCCGGCATCGTCGGCGGGCCGCTGTCGTTGATCGCCGACGTCGCGGCCGGTTTGGCACACAATGCCGTCAACCTCTGGTACCCGCCGTCCGCCGCGGTGGACAGCGGCGTCGGGCTGGTGAGCTCGGTGCTCGACGGTTTCTCGTTCGTGCCGGGGGTGGGCGTGGCCAACTTCCAGCTCAATGAGTTCTGGGGCCTGATCCACTCCCAGGGCAACAATGCGGCCGGCCTGGCGAACGACCTCATCAGCATCGTCAACGATCTCGTGACGAACACGCTGTCGCAGGGACTGGGCCCGGCCGTCGAGGACGCGTATTACACCGCGCTGCTCTCGCTGCAGAACCGCGGCGAGGTGGCGGTGCAGTCCCTGCGCAATTTCACCCTCGATCAAGTGCAGTACCTGACCGGTGTGTGGGTCCCCCATGTCACCAGCCCGCGGGTGGACCTGCCGCAGGGCCCGCCCGATGAGATTCGCTTCACCACGCCGCAGGTGCTGCGCGATCTTCTCGGCCCGCTGGCGGGATTGGTGCCGTCCGGCACGCTGGGGTCGACGCCGTTGGCCGCCGCGAAGGCAACACCCGAGGTCGAGCAGGCAGAGTCGGAGGACGCCCCGGCGGTCGAGGACCCGGTCGTGGTCGAGACCGACGACGCCGCCGTCGACGAGGACACCACCGACGAAGGCTCCGAGGACTCCCCCGAGGAGACCCTGGAGGAGGTCACCGACGACGACCTCACCGGGGAGGCCACCGACGAGCCCGCCGTGACCGACGAAGAGGTCACCGATGAAGACGAGTCGGCAGCCGATGACGGCATCACCGATGAGGACGAGTCGGCAGCCGATGAGTCCGAGGACACCACATCCTCCGACACTGCATCCTCCGAGACTGCATCCTCCGACAAGCCATCCGAGGATCGGACATCGGCGGAGAAGGACGCCGGGTCCGCTGCGTCGTCAGCGGATGACTGAACGTCGCTGACTGCGCACCCACAGCCAGAACGCAGCGGGACCGGCGCCGAAGAGGATCATCAGAACGGCTGAATAGGCAAGCACGCCGGTGCCGCCGAAAATCACGTCACCACCTGGTCCGCCGAAGGTCAGCAGCGCCACCGTGGCCAACCACGTCCACAGGGGCAACGCGGCGAGCCCACCCGATCGCGCCCAGTAGGACGCCGCCCACACCAGGCCCAGATTGACGAGGCCGGCGACCACCGCGCTGATCGGCATCGGGACGCCACCCACCCGGTACGGGAGCAGCAGGGCGGCTGCGACGGCACAGAGCACGCCGTCCACCGCGAGCAGGATCAGGATCACCACCCGCACGGAGTTGTCCACCGCCACCGGGTCTTCGGGGGCGGCGCGCGTGGGGGTGGTCAGGTCGGGATGCTGTCCAGCAGACCGGACAAGGAACCGATGACCCACTGCAGGTTGTCGAACCGGTCCTGCCAGTGCTGCAGATTGGGGTCCAGATCTGGGTCCACTGCCGTCCCTTCCGTCGTGCCGGATTGGTGGAGCTTACCGCGCTGCGCTGGTCGGCAGGGGGCAAGTAGCGGTTACCGGAATCATGACGATCGTGTACCGCGGTGTCACGGTTCAGGACAGCCGGAGCCCGGCCAGCAGGTCGTGCTCCCACCCGCGATCGTCGCGCTCTCCGGGGGTGCCCGCGACCAGCACGTAGTGTTCGTCACCCAGGATCGGCAGAGCCAAGTCGTTCGACAGCGCGCACACCCGGCCCGTCGGCCCCACCACCACCTGGGTGGCGTGTGCGGCCAGCGCCGCCGCCTTCGCCGGCTGCGAATCGGCGGCGTGCACCACGGCGGTGATGGCGTCGTCGGTGAACCCGAGCTCGGCTTCGTCGGTGTCCAGCGTCCAGTGCGGCAGCAGATCGGCCGGCTCCAGTGTGCTCACGGCGCCATGAAAAGCGCTGCGCGACATCACCGTCCAGTAGAACTTGGGCACCGACCACGGCTCGCCAGGATGGTCGCCACCGGCCGCGGCCGCGACTGCCGCAGTGGTCACCTGGTGCGCCCGGATGTGGTCGGGGTGACCGTAGCCGCCGTTGGGGTCGTAGGTGACGACGACGTGCGGTCGCAACGTCCGCAGGATCGCCACCAGGGCGCCGACGGCTTCGTGATCGTCGGAGTCGACGAAGCGGTGCCGGGTCGCGTCGGTGTCGGTTCCCGCCATCCCGGAGTCACGCCAGCGTCCCGCTCCGCCCAGGAAGACCGGTGCGCTGACGCCCAGATGACCGAGGGCCGCGGAGAGTTCGGCGATCCGGTACCCACCCAGCTGGTCGGCGTGGCCGACGGCCAGTTGGGCCCAGCGGTCACCGATGACCTCCCCTTCCTCGCCGAGGGTGCAGGTCACGACGGTGACCTCGGCGCCTCTGGCGGTGTAGTGGGCGATGGTGGCGCCGTTGTTGAGGCTTTCGTCATCAGGGTGGGCGTGCACGAACAACATCCGCGGAGATTCCGCGGACAGCGCGGCGGACTGCATCGGCCCACCATAACGTTGCGCCGGTGACCCGACATCACCTCGAGTACAGCTGTGCGGTCGTCGTGATCGGCGTGCTGGCGGGCGTCGCCGGCATGGCCACCACGCTGGTGCTGCACGGGATCGAACACGTGGCGTTCCACTACTCCTTCGGCTCGCTGCTCGACGGGGTGAGCGACAGCAGCCTCCTGCGGCGGGCGCTTGCGCCGACCATCGGTGGCGCCCTGGCGGGCGCGGGGTGGTGGCTGCTGCGCAGGCGCACCGCGGTGCCCGGGCTGGGTGACCTGATCCACGGTCATCGTCCGATCCCCCGCACAACGCTGTCGCTGGACGCGGGACTGCAGGTCCTGGTGGTCGGGTCGGGCGCGTCACTGGGGCGCGAAGGCGCACCGCGGCAGCTGTCCGCGGCGATGGGCGACGCCGGGACGTCGCGCTGGACGCTGACCGCCCGCGACCGGGAGATCCTGTTGGCCTGCGCGGCCGGGGCCGGGCTGGGGGCGGTGTACAGCGTGCCGCTCGGGGGCGCGCTGTTCGCAGCGCAGATCATGCTGAACTCCTGGCACCCTCGGGTGCTCGGCACGGCACTGATCACGTCCAGCCTGGCCGTGGCCGTCGCCGCGCCGGTGACCCACGACGCCACTCCCCTGCCCTGGCCGGATCCGAGCCTGTCGTATCTGCTGCTCGTGGTCGCCGTCCTGCTGGCGCCGCTGGCCGTGGCGGTCGGGTCGGCATTCACAACTCTGATGCATCGGGCCACCCCCGCGCAGTTGATCACCTCCTGGCGGTTGATCCCGGCGATTGCAGGTGCCGGCCTGCTGATCGGAATCGGCTCGCACTACTGGCCGGAGCTGCCGGGCAACGGCAAGAGCATCCTGACGGTGACGCTGAACAGCGAGCTGACGCTGGCGGGCGCGGCCGCGATCCTGATACTCAAGCCCCTGCTGACCGCGGTGTATCTGCGTGCAGGTGCGGTGGGCGGGATGCTCACCCCTGCTCTGGCCACCGGCGCCGCACTGGGCTCCCTGCTCGCGATTGCGGCGAACACCGGTCTGGGCTGGTCGGTGAGCGTGCCGGCGGTGTCACTGATCTGTGCCGCCGGGGTCCTGGCCATCACGCAGCGGGCGCCCCTGTGGGCGGCCCTGTTCGTCTGGGAACTGGCCCGGCCGCCGTGGTGGCTGTTGGTGGTGTTCGCAGTGGCGGCGTGGAGTGCCTACGGCCTGCATCGGCTCCGGCATCGCCACAGTCACGACGACTCGTCACAACCGCATCAGAGCGCGCCGTAGAGAAGTTTGCTGGCCCCTCAGGAATCGCTAAGTTTCGGTGAGTAACCGATTTACGCGAGGGTCAAACCTGCTGTCACCGACTTGTTATCTAGCTACTACATCGCCAGGCAGGCGCCCAGCGTTACATGGACCTGCACACCCGCGTACACAGGTCATTCTCAGCGGGGACAAATCTGTGCTGGGGAAGTCGCTGGCAGAGTGCGGTGGGGCTAGACCCCGATACCCGATCTGCGAACTCTCAAACCTAGGAATTTCAGACCACCCCGGGCCTGCGACAAGTCCATGGACAGCCGCCGCAACCCGCCCGACCAGCACCGCTGCCCAAGAAAAATCTGAGTGAATTGCTGAGCCGGTGAAACCCGGAGTTTGTCGACGCAAGGTAAATTCCAGCGAACTCGCAGCTAGACCCACATCATCATCACAATCGTTGCCACAACACTTCCGTGGTCCAACCACGCAAGTGATTTGGATGCATATCGCCGCTTTTATGGCCGCAACCTTGCAATCGGGGCGAATATTGTCATCACCGTCGATCCATTTTCCCCTGGTGAAACCCCGCAATGAGGGCATCACAGCTACTTCTCTACGGTAAGTAACCGGTTTGCGACACGTCCTGGCCCACCACACCGTGAGGTTTGCCAGCCAGGGGCGCGTAGAGAGCGGCGGCCACTGTGAGCTACTGCCACGGAGATCGGACCCCGAGCAAACACCCGACGCAGTGAAGCACGCGAACCGAAAAACCCGCAGAGATGCGTTTGTTACTTAGTCAGTTCTCAGGTAGCTTTTTGCTACGTCGGGTTCAGCCTTCACAGCCAGGGGATCTACATGGATATTTCTGTCCGGTCTTATCTGACCGCCGGAGTCGCGGTGGTCGGTGCCACCGCCATCACGCTTGCACCTGTCAAAGTCCTGCCTACGGATCTCGAGATCCGCGGCGAGAACATGGCCGCCGTGCTTCAGGACGTCTCACTGTCCTCCCTGGCCGACCTGATTGCCGCCGCGCAGCAGGCCGTCGCCCCGATCGGTGCCGGCGTCGAAGCCGGCGCCATCAATGCCGGTAACGCGATCCGCGACGTGGGCGTCGCGCTCAGCGAGGCGCTGGGCGCCGGTGTCGCCGGCGGCGGTACCGCATTCCGCTCCGTCGTCGATGCGCTCCTGGCCCAGGGCAGCAACCTGGCCGTCGCCGTCGACGCCGCCATCGCCGCCTTCCCCAGCCCGCAGGCATTCATCGACGCCCTGGTCTCCGCGTTCGCATCGGTGGACCTCGACCTCTCGGTCGCGTTGCAGCTCGCGCTGCAGGCCGCCATCGACCTCGGCGTCGACATCAACGCCGAGGCAATCGCCGAAGCCCTGGTGGCTGCCGGCGCCGACCTGGTGGCCGCATTCAACGCCGCAGTCGCCAACTTCCCCACCCCGGCAGCCTTCGCCGCCGCTGTCGCCACCGCGCTGTCCGGCGTGTTCCCCGGCCTCAGCGAGCTGGTGACCGACGGTGGAGTGGCCCTGGCCAACCTGGTCACCACCCTGGCCGCCACCCTGGCATCCGGAATCGACCTCACCGGTTCGGCTTTCGACATCCTGGTCGCTGCCCTGCAGAACGGCGGCAGCGCGCTGGCCCAGGCCTTCGCCGCCGCCATCGCGTCCTTCGCCAACCCGGAAGCCTTCGTCGACGCCTTCATCGACATCCTCGCCGCGGTCAACGCCCCGCTGGCCGCGGCCTTCGATGTGGCTCTGGACATCGCCCTGAGCCTGGGCGTCGATCTCGATGTGGCCGCCATCGTGGAGGCACTGCTGACCGCCGGGGGCGACTTCTCCGCTCTCCTGCAGGCTGTCATCGCGAGCTTCCCCACCCCCGGTGACCTGCTCGCCGCGTTCGGTAATGCACTGTCGGGCTTCCTGCCCGGTCTGCAGAACCTGACCAGCTTCGCCGCCACCGCCATCGCCAACCTGTCGGCCGCGCTCGCCGACATCTTCGGAAACGGTCTCGCCTTCGGCGCGGACGTCTTCGGGGAGATCATCGCCGGTCTGCAGAACGCGGGCAGCCAGCTGTACGCCGCCTTCGCCGCGGCCATCGCTGCCTTCCCCACCCCGCAGCTGTTCATCGATGCCTTCGTCAACGCGTTCGCCAGCATCAGCGCCCCCTTCGGCGCTGCACTGGAGGTCGCCCTCCAGGCGTTCGTCGACGGCGTGGAGATCCTCAACCCGATCAACATCGCCAACGCATTCCTCGAGGCCGGCGCCCAGTTCGCGGGTCTGTTCGAGGCCGTGATCGAGGGCCTGCCGACCCCGGCGGACATCTTCGCCACGTTCAGCTCCGCCTTCGCCGCCGTGATCCCCGGCTTCGAAGCCCTGGCCGCCGCCGGTGTGGCAGCCCTGGGTGACCTCTCGGCCGCTCTGACCGCGGCCATCGAGGCCGGAATCGAACTGGGTGGCACCGGTTTCCAGGCGCTGATCGACGGGCTGCTGGACACCAACAGCGCGCTGTACGCCGCCTTCGTGGCAGCCATCAACGCGTTCCCCACTCCGGAACTGTTCATCGACGCCTTCATCGATGCGTTCGCCGCCATCGATGTGTCGCTGGGTGCCGCTCTCGAGGTCGCCCTCGAAGCGTTCATCAACGGCGCCGAGCTCCTCAACCCGGTTGCCATCGCGGAGGCCCTGATCGACGCCGGCGCCGATCTGGCTGCGACCTTCGGACTGGTTCTCGACCAGTTCCCGTCCCCGGCCGACCTGGTGGCCGCGTTCGCCGATGCGTTCACCAGCTTCGTCCCGGGTGTCGAGTTCATCGCCGCCGCTGCCGCAGCGGCCATCGCCAACCTGTCGGCCGACCTGGCCGGCGTCATCGAAGCCGGCATCGGCTTCGGCGCACAGGCCTTCGAGTCGCTGATCAACGGCATCCAGGGCATCAGCGGTGACCTGGCCGCCTCGTTCCAGGCCGTGCTCGAGCTGTTCCCCTCGCCGCAGGCGTTCGTCGAGGCGCTCACCAACGCCTTCGGCCAGATTGGCCCGGTGCTGGCCAACCTGGGTGCGAACCTGGTCGCCGGCATCCAGACCGGTATCGATCTGGGCGCCGAGGCCATCGCGGCCCTGGGCAACATCTCTGCCGACATCAGCGCCTCCATCCAGGCGTCGCTGTCGCTGGCACTCGATGGTCTGCCGGACGTGGTGGGTGCCGTCAGCACGGTGGGTGAGGCCATCGTGGACGCCGCCGCCTACACCGGTGACACCATCCGCACTGCCATCGACAACTTCAGCTCGGTGGCCAGCGCAGTGGTTGTCGCCTTCCGCGACACCGCCGCCGCGGCGATCGCCAACGGCCAGAACTCCCTGGAGGCTCTGGTCAGCGGAATCAGTGCCGCTGCAGCGCAACTTGCGGCCGGATTCAACTTCAGCGGTGGCGTGGACGTGGATGTCGACGTCGAGGCAGGCGCAGGCGCAGGTGCCGGCGGCTCGTCCTCGGCCGATGTCGCCAGCAGCTCGCTGGGCTCGGGCCCGGTGGTCACCCTGGCCACGCCGAACGCCGGCAAGACCGTCACCGAGGAGACCCCCGCGGCAGCGCCGGTCACCGAGGAGGGCGTCGCCGCCCCGGGTACCGAGGGCGAGGGCAAGGTTGCGGCCAAGCCCGCCAACCCGTTCGAGACCGCCGCACGCGACACCCAGTACACGCTGAACAAGGTCGCCGTTGACACCCAGCACACGCTGAACAACGCCGGCAAGCAGATCGGCGCCGGCCTGGATCAGACCCGCAAGCAGGTCGAGAGCGGCATCAACGGCCTGCGCGACAACGTGGAGAAGGCCCTCGGGGTGAAGAAGCCCGCGAAGTCCGACTCCAAGAAGGATGACGCCAAGTCCGACAGCAAGTCCGACAGCAAGTCTGACAGCAAGTCCGACTCCAAGTCGGAGTCCAAGTCGGAGTCCAAGTCCGACAGCAGCAAGAAGTCCGACTCCAAGTCCGACAGCAAGAAGTCGGACTCGGGCGAGTAAGTCCGACCACACCGATCCGGCCCCGTTCGCAGCAGCGAACGGGGCCGGATTGTTGTGTGCGACAGTCCGTGTCAGCGCATCGTCACTGGGGCGGCTTCACCCAGTCAGCAGCCTGCCCGACGATGCCCACCGGCACGGCCCCGGTGAGACTCACGTTGAGCATGGTGGGGCCGGCCGCCACGATCGTGGTGTCCTGCAGAATCGGTAGCACCGTCGCCATGTTCCACAGCCGCGGCTCCACGGCCCTGATCACCTCGTCGATGCCCGTCGCACCACCCAGGGCGGCATCGATGTTCGGCTGAATGCTTTCGTCACACAGCCCGGTGATGTTGGACGGTGCCTGCACCAGGGCCTCCTCGTCCGAGGCCGGCGGTGTGGTGGTGGGAGTGGATTCCGGGGCCGGAGTCGACGTGGACGTCGGCTCCGCTGATGCGGTCTCGGACGTTGTGGTCTCAGACGCAGTGGTTTCCGACGCTGTGGACTCTGCCGGCGACGGCTCCGCCGTGGTGAGCTCGATCTCCTCCAGCGCCCGGCAGCCGTACCGTGACGCCAGCGACGTGGCCAGGTCACCGCCGGCCCGGTGCCAGCCCACGACGGCGTCGACGGTGTTGTCCCGCAATGCTTCTCCGTACAGCACCACCGGGTCCAGCGCAGATACCGACGCCGCGATACCGACGTTGCGCAGCTGGTCGGCTGCGGTATTGGCCACCGCCACCGAGGTCGGATCATTGGACGCGACGCCCAGCACCAGGCTCAGCTGCTCGCCGTCCTTGGTGACGGTGCCGCGGGTGGTGACCGGCGGCGGCTCCGGAGTGGCGGAGGTTCGCGAACCCGCCGACGGCGTGGGTGTGCTCGACGGCTCGGCGTCCGGTGCCACCACGTATCCCGCCCGTTCCAACAACCCGAGGGCCTCGGCCTGCGGCATCGCCGGTGGCGCGGTCGGCACATAGCCCGGATCCGACGGCGCGCGGACCTGCGCCTGCGCCAACGTCACGGTGTTGTCGCTGCCCGCGCCGACGGCAGCCAGCAGGTCCACGTCCAGCAGCCCGAGAATGGCTCTGCGCACGTCGGTGTCGGCCAGCGCGGGTTGCTGCGCGCGCAGCGACAGCTGCATCACCCGCGGCGTCACGATGCGCGCCGTCCGCACGTCGGGGATGGCCGACAACTGCGCGAACGCGGCTGCCCCACCATGCACCTGGGCTACCTGGGTGTCACCGTTGCGGATCGAATCAGCAAGGGCTGCAGCCGATCCCGCCCGTCGAAACAGTATCTGATCCGGCTTGGCCGGTCGTCCCCAGAAGCGGTCGTTGCGGGCCAGCAGGATCTCGTCACGCTGCGGGTCGATGGTGTCGACGCGAAAACTACCGCCGGTCACCGGCAGCGCCCGGGCCAGTCCGGCGGCGAAACCGCCGGGCACATCCTTGACTATGTGGGCAGGCAGGATGTCGCTGAACAGTTCCCGCCAGGCCGGGTACGGCTGCGAGAACGTCACCACCGCTGTCTTGCCCCCGTCGATGGACTGCACCCCGGTGATGAGGTCGTACCCCGCGGGGTCCACGACACCCGGCTGACTGACCATCTGCCGCCACAGGTACCAGAAGTCGTCGGCGGCAATCGGGGCGTTGTCGGTCCAGGACGCCTCGGGTCGGATCTTGTAGGTGACGGTGAACTCGCCGAAATTGTCCGTCTGTTCGGCGGACTCCAGCAGCGTCTCGTCCATCACCCACCGCGATCCCGTCGGCGTGTCCGGATCGGGTACCGGCCGGAACGCACTCGGCAGCACCAGGGAAGCAATGGCAGCGTTCACCGGCGACTGGTCCGAGAGCAGGTGCGGATTGAACCCGGGCCCGATGTTGTCGATGCCCATGATGATCTGCGTCGCCTTGGGCGGTGGCGGGGGCGTGCTCTCGGTGGTCTCGGTGCTCTGCGGTGCAGGTGGCGGACTGACGGTGCATCCGCCTGTCAACAACACCGACGCCACCGCACCGATGGTCAGGAGGCGGGAGCGGCTCTGCACGTGCTTCAGGGTAGCCATCCCCGTGGCGTGGCCCGTCAGCTCTTCGCGGCCGCTTTCGCCCGTGACTTCGCTCGGGCCCGCAGGGTGGCTGTCAGCTCCACCTTGCGCACCCGCACGATCTCCGGGGTGACCTCGACACACTCGTCCTCGGCACAGAACTCCATCGCCTTCTCGAGGTCGAGCTCCAGCGGCCGGGCGAGGGTCTCCATCACGTCGGCCGTCGACGACCGCATGTTGGTCAGCTTCTTCTCCCGGGTGATGTTGATGTCGAGGTCCTCGGCACGCGGGTTGATGCCGACCACCTGGCCTTCGTAGGTCTCCTGCCCCGGCTCGACGAAGAACTGCCCGCGGTCGGCGAGCTGGATCATGGCGAACGGGGTGATCTGCCCGGAGCGGTCCGAGACCAGCGACCCGGTGTGGCGGGCGCGGATCTCCCCGGCCCAGGGGCGGTAGCCCTCGAACACCGCGTTGGCGATGCCGGTGCCGCGGGTGAGCGTCAGGAAGTCGGTGCGGAAACCGATGAGGCCGCGGCTGGGCACGATGAAGTCCATCCGGACCCACCCCGCCGCGTGGTTGGCCATGTCCTCCATGCGGCCCTTGCGGGCGGCCATCAGCTGGGTCACCGCACCGACGAACTCCTCGGGGCAGTCGATGGTCATGGCCTCGAACGGCTCGTGCAGCTTGCCGTCGATGGTCTGGGTGACCACCTGCGGCTTGCCGACGGTCAGCTCGAACCCTTCGCGGCGCATCTGCTCCACCAGCACCGCCAGCGCCAGCTCACCGCGGCCCTGGACCTCCCAGGCATCCGGGCGGCCCACGTCGACGACCTTGATCGACACGTTGCCGACCAGTTCGGAGTCCAGTCTCGATTTCACCATCCGGGCGGTCAGCTTGTGCCCGGACACCTTGCCGGCCAGCGGCGAGGTGTTGGTGCCGATGGTGACCGAGATGGCCGGCTCGTCGACGGTGATCCGCGGCAGCGCGTGCGCGTGCTCGACGTCGGCGAGGGTGTCGCCGATCATGATCTCCGAGATGCCGGCAACGGCCACGATGTCGCCGGCGACGGCCTCGTCGGTGGGCGTGCGCTCGACACCGACGGTGACCAGCAGCTCGGTGATCTTGGCCGAGGTGATGACGGGGTGGCCGTCCACCTCACGCATCCAGGCCACCTGCTGGCCCTTCTTGAGCTTGCCCTTGTAGATGCGGATCAGCGCGAGGCGGCCGAGGAACGCCGACGCGTCGAGGTTGGTGACCAGCGCCTGGAACGGCGCCTCGGGGTCGCCCTGCGGCGGCGGGATGTGCTCGAGCAGCACGTCGAAGAGCGGGTCCAGGTTCTCCCCGTCGGGGTTCTCGCCGTTGGCGGGTTCGACGGTGCTGGCGATGCCGGCGCGACCAGAGGCGTAGAGCACCGGCAGACCGAGCGCGAACTCGGCGGCCTTCTGCGCCTCGTCGTCGAGATCGGAGGCGACGTCGAGCAGCAGGTCGTGGCTCTCGGAGACCACCTCGGCGATGCGGGCGTCGGGCCGGTCGGTCTTGTTGACCACCACGATCACCGGCAGGTGTGCCGCGAGCGCCTTGCGCAGCACGAAGCGGGTCTGAGGCAGCGGGCCCTCCGAGGCGTCCACCAGCAGCACCACGCCGTCGACCATGGACAGCCCGCGCTCCACCTCGCCGCCGAAGTCGGCGTGGCCGGGGGTGTCGATGACGTTGATCACCGTCATCGTGCCGTCGGGGTTCTGCCGATGCACGGCGGTGTTCTTCGCCAGGATCGTGATGCCCTTTTCCTTCTCCAGGTCACCGGAGTCCATCAGGCGTTCGATGGCGTCGTCGCCGCGATGCCTCAGCGCGCCGGATTGCCGGAGCATGGCGTCGACGAGAGTCGTCTTGCCATGGTCGACGTGAGCGACGATCGCGACGTTTCTAAAGTTGGGGCGAGAATCCACGTCCCTGATTCTCGCAGTGCAGGGAACCAATCGCGAAAACGACGAAGGGAACAGTCGATTTCCAGCAAGTACGCCGACCTCAAGGCGAAGAAGAAATGCTGTCGGTCCAAACCCCGCTGCAAGAAGTGCCCGCTGGTGCTGCACAAGGTCCGCAAAGCCGAGTTGGTGGGCATCCACGGCAAGGATCTCGACAAGGTCTACAAGCGCGCGCGTAAAGCCTGAGAAGCACCTTTGACCTGGCCGGACGAGTATCGTGACAGTATCCGTCGGCTCTTGTTGGAGGTCGAAGATCATGACGGTTTACGAAGCTTTCACCGTCGCGGTGATCGTCGTGCTGGCGTTGGCCACCACGGCGGCCATTTACCTCGGATTGCTCAACTGGATGGGCGCCTTCTACGTAGTCAGGTGTGGCGCATGCCACCATCTGACGTTCGCCGGCACAGACCGGACGCCACCGTCGTGCCCGCACTGCCGGCACCCCGTACTCCTGCATCCGCTGCATGCTGCCCACCATCCGCGCACCGCATCTCAGGTGCGCGTGGTGGGCGATCGCCTGCGGTACTGAGCATCCGACAACACCGCTGGACGGCAAACGCCGCCCGGCGGTGACATCGCGGTGTCGATTCGGCTCCGGGGGTTCACCTGACTGTGCGAGCATCCCCTCAGCCGGTAGTCCTGCCGGCTGATTGGAGCGGCTCCCATGCGTTCATTTATCCGGACCCTGACCGTCACCGCCATCGCGCTGATCGCCGCGGTGGTCCTGGCTCTCGGGTCCACCCTGACCACCACCGTCGCGCTGACCGCGACCACTGCCCTGATCATGGGCGGCACCGGCAGACCCAACCCCGACGACTTCCCGGGTTATGTACCCAATGTGGCGCAGTACTACATCTATCCGAACACCGTGTGCGCGCCGCCGGGCTGCGATCTGGAGGCCGTGTACACCCCGGAGACCGCGTGGCCGTTGTACGGCGGGCCCGATGCGCCCACCTGGAAACAGTCGATCCTGCAAGGCACCGCCCTGTTCGGGGAGGCTGTGGACGCGCAGCTGGAAACCCTCGGACCCGACGACAACCTGGTGCTGTTCGGCTACTCGCAGAGCGGGGCCATCCTGGCCTATCAGAAGCGGGCCCTGGCGGATCTGTCGGATGAGGAGAAGGCGCAGATCGAGTTTGTCGTCATCGGGAACGTGTCCCGGCCCAACGGCGGCCTGAACACCCGGTTGCTCGGCTTCTCGGCGCCTATCGTGGAGTTCCCGTTCGGCCCGTCCATGCCCACCGACACCGGCATCGAGACCACCGACATCGCGATGAAGTGGGACATCATCGCCGACGCACCGCTCTACCTCACCAATCCCCTGGCGATGATCAACGCGATCCTGGGCTTCGAGTACGTGCATGGCACCTACCCGCAGCCCACCGAAGCAGATCCCGACGAGACCCCGGGCGGATACACCGCCGAACAGTGGCAGTGGATGATGGACAACCCGGAGCTCTATCCCGAGCTGGTCGACGTGCAGCAGCGCGGCGACACCAAGTACATCACCGTCACGCCGACGGTCCTCCCGCTGGTGGCCCCGCTGCACGACATCGGCCTGAAGCCGGTGGCCGATCTGCTGGAGCCGGCGTTGCGGGTGCTGATCGAGCAGACCGGTTACGACCGGAGCCTGCCCTACGGGCAAACCACCGGTTTCCGGCTGATCCCCATCTTCAATCCGGTGACGCTTGCCGTGGACCTGCTCAAGGCCGTCCCGCAGGGTGTGGATCAGATGCTCAGAGGCCTGCGGGGCGAGCCGACGTGGATCGTGCCGCAACCGCCCGAGACGCTGACGGACGGCGACGATGATGCTGCGGACAGCGCTGCTGCACAGCGCGTTTCCACTGCCGCGGTGTCCGAGCCGGAGAAGACCGAGAGTGCGGAGCCGGCGAAGTCCGAGAGTGCGGAGCCGGCGAAGTCCGAGACCGTGGTGTCAGATGAGCCGGTGTCCGAGGACTCCGAGCCGGTGGCCACCGATGACTCGACCACGGACGAATCCAAGCCCGAGGCCAAGCCGGCCAAGAATCCGTTCACCGAGATGCAGCGTGGGCTCCGCGACTTCGGTGACCGTATTCAGGCCGCGCTGAACCCGCGCAAGGCGACCACGGACGACAAGACCGGCGACGACGACAAAGCCGACGAGAAGAGCGACGACGACTCGACGGGCAACGACAACTCGAAGGCCGACGACGACAAGGGGTCTGACGACACCAAGTCCGACGACAGCAAGTCCGACGACAAGTCGACCGAGAAGGCCTCTGCGGCAGCCTGATCCGCACCGATAGCCGGCGGCCCTGGTGGGTCGTCGGCTTTTCGGTTTTTCAGTGTGCTCACGGGTCATCGCCGGGTGGGTCGTCGTCGGGTTCGTCGGGGGCGAGGATGCGGTCGGGGTGGTGGTAGGGGTTGGTGCGGGATTGCCCGCAGTCGAGCGCTTTCGGGGGGATCCATTCGGTGACGCCGTCATCAGGACGGTTCCTCGTAATCCAGCCGGTGGTCTCGACCATGCGATTGTCCGGCCCGCACGCCAGAGTCATGTCCTCGACGTCGGTGTTGCCGCCGTCTTTCCAGTCTTTGTTCGCGTGGTGGACCTCGGAGTGATAGCCGTCGGCGGTGCAGCCCGGGGCGGTGCAGCCCCGGTGCTGAGCCAGCAGCACGATGCGCTGCCCCGGTGAGGCGACGCGGCGGGTACGCCCCAGATGCAGCGGCACACCCTTGCCGTCGAACAGCGCCAGCCAGAGGTACGCGTGGGAGGCCATGCGGATGACGTCGCGCATCGGAATCAGGGTCCCTCCGGCGGTGAGCCCGTGCCCGGCCGCCTTCTCCAGGTCCTTGAGTTCGGTGCGGATGATGATCGTCGCCGGCAATCCCTTGTGTTGGCCGAGATCACCGGAGGCCAGGACCGCGCGCCCGGCGGCCAAGAACGCATCATGGTCGCGTTGACTCTGGGTGCGGGCGTCTCGGGCCGCGTGCTCGGGGTCGGGTTCGCCGTCGACCTGCGGGGCATCGTCGGCGGGGTTGCACATCCCGGGGGCGGCGAGTTTCGCTTTGACCGCTTCCCAGGTCGCTGCGGCTTCGGGGGTGAGGTATCCGGAGATGGGGACGGTGCCGTCGGGGCGTTGTTTGCCCAGGCGCAGCCCGCGGCGGGCTTGGCGGTCGGTGTCGGTGAAGGTGCCGTCTTGGTCGAGCAGGTACTTCAGTCGGTCGGCGACGGCGGTGAATCCGTCGGCGCCGAGGGTGCTGGCGTGGTGGGCGAGGTCGGTTTCGGCGGCTTCGCGGGCTTGGAAGTCCACTGATTGGGGCAGGGTGCGGAAGAACGACTTGATTTCGCTGACATGCTCGGGCCCGATCTGCCCTTTCGCCTGGGCGGCAGCGACGTTCGGCAACGCCGGGGGCATCGGCTCACCGGTCAGGGCGGTGCGCGGGCCGAGCAGTTCGGCGTTCTTGAGGCGCCGGAAGGCTTCGGCTTCGCTGATCCGCAGCCGGGCGGCCAGAACTTTGGTGTAGCTGCTGGCGCCCAGTTCTTTCGGGGCGCATTCGGCGCGCAGACGGTGGTAGACCTTGTGATCGAGCACGGGCTGTAACCAGGCCAGGGTTTCGCGGCGCTGCTGCAGGTCCAACAACTCCAGTGGGGTGAAGGCATCGATGGACAGTGAGTTCATCTGCGCTTGCAGGGTTTCCATCTGGGTCAGGGCAGCCAGCATCGCCTCACGATCGGCGACAGCTGACGTTCCCATGCCTCGAAACTAGACCTGGCCACCGACAAGAACCGGCGCAATGTGACAGCAGATACTCAAGTGGCACAGGGATTTTCGGAACAGATTGAGAATGACACCAGACAACAGAAAAGCGCGAGATCCTCGTCTGGTGTCTATCTCAACCGCGCCCGCTACGCCAACGCGGCGGTGAGGTCCGGCAACCACGCCGTGTCGGCCGGCACCCAGGCGAGTGCGTCCAACTCGGCCCTCGAAACCCACCGCAGCGAGCGGTGATCCAGAGCCACCACGGTGCCGCCGATCTGGCGCACCCGGTAGGCCCGCAGCGTCATGGTGGCCGTCAGCGGCACGTCGGAACCGAGCTGTTCGCCGACCTCGACCTCGACGCCCAGTTCCTCGCGCAGTTCCCGGATCAGGGCGTCGGCGTCGGACTCCCCCGGCGCCGCCTTTCCGCCGGGCAGCTCCCACAGGCCCGCCAGCTCCGGCGGACGGGCGCGCTGTGCGACCAGCAACCTGCGCTCACAGATCAGGGCACCGGCGACGACGATCTGGAGGGACACGCCGCTGACGGTAGCCGTTGCAGCCCGGCCCGCGCCGAGCGCGTCACCCAGACCGAGACCAGCAGCGCCGCCGCCGTCAGCGGCAGCCCCATCCCGATCCGGGCCACCCCCAGCCAGGTGCTCTCGTCCGCAAGGTAGAGCTGCTGCTGCACGACGAACCGTGCGCCGAACACCGCTGCCCAGCACAGGGTCACGACGGTGAAAGCCGCCTTGGCGCGGGAGTCGAGCCGCCAGGACGCCGACGCGCCCGCCCCCCAGGCCCACAGGTGACCCGCCAGCGGACGGCGCACCAGCACCGAGGCCAGCAGGGCGACGCAGTTGACCAGCGAGTGCCAGATACCGATCAGATAGAAGTCGCGCCCCTCCCCGGTCACCATCGCCACTGCCGCGGCGGCGGCCACCCCCAGGAACCCCGCCCAAGCCGAGAATCCGGCGTGCCCGCCCAGCATGCGCACCACCGCCAGCGCGGCGGCCACCAGCAGCGCTGCGAGCAGGGCAGGGATCAGTTCGCCGAGGCTGGACACCGCAGTGAACACCATGACCGGGACCACCGCTGCGACAACGCCCCACGGCCCGCCGAATCGACGCAGGACAAGCACGGCCGGGGGCACGGTTGGATCAGACATGCGCCCAGTGTCGTCAACGCGGCGTTGGGTGGGCGTGAGGCGGGTACGGTCGAGTGATGGCTGTCTTGACCGATGACGAAGTGGACGCCGCCGCCGCCGAACTCGACGGATGGGATCGCGCCGACGGTGCGCTCCGCCGGTCCATCAAGTTTCCGGCGTTCCTCGACGGGATCGAGGCGGTGCGCCGTGTCGGTGCGCACGCCGAGTCCGAGGATCACCACCCGGACATCGACATCCGTTGGCGCACAGTTACCTTCGCGTTGGTGACGCATTCTGAAGGCGGCATCACCGACAAGGATGTTCAGATGGCCCGCGACATCAACGGGATCGTCGCAGAGCTATCCAGCCCAGAGTGATCAGCGTTGCCACCGGATAGACGGTGCCGGCCCAGGCCAGGTACCACGGCCTGCTGATCTCCCAGATGGTCGGCTGCGCGAAGCTCAGCAGCCACGGCACGCCGATCGCGGTGAGCACCAGCCACCCGTACCCCAGCACCCGGGCGCCGGTCAGCGCGCGGTACGGGCCGTGCAGCAGCCAGATCATCAGCGGCACCAGCCACACCCAGTGGTGGGTCCACGAGATCGGCGAGAGCAGCAACCCGAACAGGCTCACCACCACGATCGACCCCAGCCGGTCCAGGTCCTCGCCGAACGCCCCGACGCTGCGCCAGGCGAACCAGGCCAGCACCGCGGTCGCGGCGATGCCGGCCAGCACCAGCGGGCCCATGCCTGCGTCGTAGCCCAGAATCCGTGACACCGCGCCGCGCCAGGACTGGTTGAACGACGTCGCCACGGGGCCGATGCGCTGGGCGTCACCGATCAGGTCGGTGAAGTAGCGCAGGGCTTCGCGGCCCATCACCGCCAGCGACAGCGCGATGGTGCCCACGAACACCACCGCCGAGAACACCGCCGCACCCCAGCGGCGCGCGCCCAGGAAGTGCAGCCCGGCGACCGCCGGCGTCAGCTTCACCCCGGCGGCCAGCCCCACCAGCGCACCCGAGATCCACCAGCGGTTGCTCGCCACTGCCAGCAGCACGGCGAGCACCAGCAGCACGTTGATCTGGCCGTAGTCGAAGGTGCTGCGCAACGGCTCCAGCCAGATCGCCACCGCGGTCCAGGCGAACGCGACACGCCGGGCGTCGACGATACCCAGCAGATGTTGACTGACCCGCACCACGCCGTAGAGCGCGGCGATGATGCCCAGCTGCCACGCCAGGGCCACCAACCAGAACGGGAGGAAGTGCAGCGGATAGAACATCACGGCCGCAAACGGCGGATAGGTGAACGGCAGCGGGAAATCCGGCGTCTGGTCGCCGTAAACGTAGTCGTAGACAGCACCCGGGCCGTCCACTTCGTCACCCCCGCCGATGTAGACGTGCAGGTCCACGAAGTTTGCGCCGTTGGGCACCAGGTAGGTCCACGCCAGCCGCGCCGCGATGCTGAGCGCCAGCAGCAGCGGCGCCAGCGCGGTCAGTCGGGTGGAGGTGTTGGTGCTGATCCCGCCGACTCTAGGACCGGGGCGAGCCAACGCAAACTCTCCGGCCATCGGCTGCGACGCGCCCGCTGCCGGGTCACCTCTGTCCAACGACCCCGTAACGGTTGAATAAATGCCACACGTGTCACTCGAGTAACTCCAGTAACGGCACTACCTTCGGGCACAGACCACATCGCCGAGTAGGGAGAGCCATGTCTCGATTCAGAAAACTGTTCACCGGAGCCGCACTCGCGGCCGGCACGTCAGCGGCCGCGCTGCTGACCGCCGGCGCAGCCAGCGCCGAACCGGCCCCCGCACCTCCGGCACCGGCAATGCCGGGCATGGACATGATCCAGCAGTTCGTCGCCAACCCGGCGGGTGCCCTGCAGGCCGCGTCCTCGCTGCTCACGAACTTCAGCGGCGCACAGGCCGCCCCGGCCGCGCCGGCACCGCTGGCCACCGCCTCGCTGGCGGTGCCCAACCCGACCACCGGCGCCATGCCGGTGGCCAACGCCGCAGCACCGGCACTGAGCGTGCCCAGCATCCCGGGTGTCCCGCTGCCCGCCGGTGTGTCACTGCCACCGAACCTGACGTCGCTGATCCCGATGGGCGAGGCCAACGGCATCCCCACCCTCGGTAACTCGACGACGGTCCCGGGTGCGGTGCAGCCGCCCACCCCAGCGGCACCCGGCCTGGGGCCGCTGTTCCCCGTCTCCGCCCTGCCCTGACCCACCCCTGAAACGGATTGGACCTCCCTGTCATGTCACGGACGCTGTTCGCCACCACCGCCGTAGCGGTCGGATCGTCGGCCGCGCTGCTGTTCAGCGGTATTGCCACCGCTGAGCCCGCCGCGCCGCCGGCCCCCGCCCCGATCGACGGTCTCCAGGCGCCGGGACTGACCGCGGTGCAATCCCTGAGTCCCGCCGTTCAGCAGGCCGCCGCAGATCCGAACAATGCGGCGTCCATGCTGATGGCGGCGGCCTCGGCGTTCGCGGGCAATTCGGCGGCGTCCGCGGATTCACAGAACCTGGCGGCCGCGGTCAGCCAGTTCGTGTCCAACCCGGGGGCGGCGTCGATGTTGCCGGCCTCCCTGCCGGGCGGCATCCCGCTGCCCAGCGGCGCGGTTCTCCCCACCCCGGTCCCGACGGCAGGCGGCGACGCCCAACACCTGCCGCCGGCCGGGGTGGTCCCCGGCTTCGAGGCCCACCTGCCGCCGGGGGTCAACCCGGCCAATGCGGTCGGTCCGGTCCAGCCGGAACCGCCGGTCGAGGTGCCCACCACACCGGTCTCCCATCTTCCGGACGCCGCTGTAGAAGCCGCACCTGCTGTCGAGGCAGCCGGGGTGGCACCGGCACTGCCACAACTGCAGGCGCCCTCGGCGCTGCCCCCCGGCCCGCCGAGTCCGGCCGCGACGGCTTTCGGGGCCGATGCGCCTCCCACGCAGGACTTCATGTACCCCTCGATCGGCAACGGCTGCCTGGCCGACGGCGGAAACTCCATCGCCACAGCCATTTCCGTCGCCGGACCGGCGACCATCCCCACCCCGGGCCCCGGCGCGGGGCAGACCGCCTACGTGTTCACCGCGGTCGGCACCGCCGGCCCGGCGGAGGTGCAGAAACTGCCGCTGAACGTGACGTGGGTGAACCTGTCCACCGGAAAGTCGGGCAGCGCCACCCTCAAGCCGCGCCCGGACATCAACGCCACGGGGCCCACCACGCTGACTGCGATCGTCGACACCGGCTCGGGCAGCATCATCTCCACCATCTTCGGACAGGTGACCACCACCGAGAAGCAGTGCCAGTTCATGCCGACCATCGGCTCCACGGTGGTGCCGTAACCAGTCAGATCTTTTTCGCAAGAAGCCACGTGCCCAGGCACGTGGCTTCTTGCATCACTTGGCCTTTGCCGCCTGCTTCGCGGCCTTCTTGTAACTGCGCACCTTGTCGAGCGAGTCCTGGTCGCGCACGTCGGCCACCGACTTGAAGGTGCCGTCCGGGCCGTAGTCGCCGGCGGCCTCCCGCCAGCCCGCACCGGTGAAGCCGTACTGCTTGCCCAACAGCGCCAGGAAGATTCGCGCCTTCTGGTCACCGAAACCGGGCAGCCGCTTGATCCGCTGCAGCACCTCACGGCCATCGGGGTTGCCCTCGGTCCAGATGGCGGCGGCGTCACCGCCGTACTCGTCGACCACCACCTGCGCCAGTGCCTGCACCCGCTTGGCCATGGAACCCGGGAAGCGGTGGATGGCAGGGGTTTCCGAACACAGCGCGATGAACCTGTCCGGGTCAAAGCCCGCAATCAGCGCGGCGTCGACGTCGCCGATGCGGTCGGCGATCTTGCGCGGGCCGGCGAACGCCGCCTCCATGGGGAACTGCTGATCCAGCAGCATCCCCACCAACAGCGCCATCGGGTTCTCGCTGAGCAGCGCATCAGCGGCGGGCTCTTGCACCAACTGCACGTTCGGCATGCCAGGCAGTCTATGGCTTCGAGGCAGCCGAACACATCGATGCGGCTGTCCAGGCACCGTTGGCCGGCAGGAGAAAGGACCAAGGCCTCTAGAACGCCGCGAGGACGGGCCACACCCTTGGATGAGGAGTTGTCCCGGCAACCACGGACGTACACAGGGTTGAAGGCGAGCAGTGACATGGATGACGACAGGGCCCCGGCCCCGCCCGAAAGGCCCTCACCAGCAGTTGATTCGGATGACCGCGCGCACCGACGGCCAAGTGGTCATCATCAGGCCCTGGTCTGGGTGGGCATCGCCGCGGGCGTTCTGCTCATCGTCGTCGTGATCTTCTTCTCGGGCTATGTCGCGGGCCGACCGTCCGGTAACTGGCCAGGTGAGCAGCGCGGCGGTCCGATCGGGTCCTACGGATGGATGTACACGTGCCCGATGATGCTGCCGGGCGCGGGCATGATGAGGCCGGAAGACATGATGCCGGGCGGCCGGATGAATCCCGGACAGCTCAGCCCGACAACCGGACCGCCCATGCCTCCGTTCACCCAGCGGCCTTCGTAGTGCCTGCGGTGGTCGACCGCCGGACGTTCGTGCGGATGACCGCGCTCTCCTGCCTGGCCGTGGCGGCCTGTGCCCAGGTGAACACACGACCGGTCGCAGGAACTCCCCCCGATGTGATCGACGAGGCGGAGGCGGCACGGCCGCACACCGGCCGGACCGTCACCGCGACGCTGACAGCACAGCCCACCACGATCGATCTCGGTGGGCCGGTGGTCCACACGCTGGCGTACGGCGACAGCATCCCGGGTCGGTTGATCAGGGCTGATGTCGGCGATGACCTCGCGGTCACCGTCACCAACCGGCTGGACCAGCCCACGTCGGTGCACTGGCATGGCATCGCGCTGCGCAACGACATGGACGGCGCGGAACCGGCCACCGCCGACATCGCTGTCGGAGAATCCTTCACCTACCGCTTCTCGGCGCCCCATTCGGGCACCTACTGGGCCCACCCGCACACCGGCCTGCAGGCCGACCACGGGTTGTACGTCCCGGTGATCATCGACGACCCACGGGAACCGGCCCGCTACGACGTGGAATGGATTGTCGTCACCGACGATTGGACCGACGGCGCGGGAAGGTCACCTCAGGCGATCTATGACCAGTTGCGCGGCGGCATGCCGGCCATGGGGTCCGCAAGGATGGGTGGCGGCACCAGCCCCCTGCTGGGCGGCGACGCCGGTGATGTCGTGTACCCGTACTACGTGCTGAACGGACGCATTCCCGAGGCACCGAGCACACTGCGCGCCCGACCAGGCCAACGCATCCGTATCCGGTTGATCAACGCCGGCTCAGATACCGCGTTCCGGATCGCTCTGGCGGGACATTCGATGACGGTCACGCACACCGACGGGTATCCGGTCGTGCCCAGGGACGTTGACGCAGTCCTGCTCGGGATGGGGGAACGCGTCGACGTGATCGTGACCGCCGGCGACGGCGTGTTCCCCCTGGTGGCGTCGGCGGAGGGCAAGAACGCGATGGCGCGGGCCCTGCTGGTCACCGGAACGGGCAGCGCACCCGGTGCCGAATTCCGACCTCGCGAGCTCGAACAGCGCGTGGGAACCGTCGAGGTGTTCACCTCCACCCCGGAAGAAGGCCTCGGAATCACGGCCGCGGAGGTCACCCTGACGGCGGCTCTCACCGGCGGGATGATGCACTACAGCTGGGGCATCAACGGGCGGCCCCACCCCGACAGCCAGCCGCTGAGCATCACCCGCGGGCAGACAGCCGTGCTGACATTCGCCAACCGGACCATGATGTGGCATCCGATGCATCTGCACGGGCACACCTTCCAGATGCTCGATGCCGCCGGCGGCCTGAGCGCGCGAAAAGACACCACCATCGTCCGGCCCCGGCAGGCTGTCAGCGTCGCACTCGTCGCCGACAATCCTGGCACCTGGATGCTGCACTGCCACAACACCTACCACCAAGAAGCCGGGATGATGACGAGCCTGGACTACACCGCCTGACCACGGCTTCGGCCTGCCACTCGTTACCCGCGACGCGCTAGTGTCAGGACATGTCGGGCGAGTTCGCGGTCGTGCTGGCCGCCGCGCTGCTACTGGTCGCGGCGTTGGCCGCCGTCCTGGTGGTGCGGACCCGGCGGGTGGTCACCACCCCCACCGAGCGGGCCGTGCACGCCGCGCTGCACACCGCCTCGCTGGCCGCCAGGGCGCTGCGGCAGGGGCTGGACGCCGACTCGGCCGAGACCGCGGTGCCGTACCTGCGTGACCTCACCGGCGCCGATGCGGTGGCCCTCTACGACAGCGACGGCAACCGGCTGGCCCGCGACGGCGCCATCTGGTCGGCCGCCCTCGATGACCGCTGCGACCGCGCCGCCCATGCGTCGCTGTCGGGTCAGCGCCGGGTTCTCGACGGTGCCGACCTGCCCGCGCTGATCGCGCAGCCACTGTCCCCGGAGGACGGCGGCACCATCGGCGTCCTGGTGGTGGTGACCGCCGCTGCACCCGGACCGGGCATGCTGGGTGCCGTCGGCGAAGTGGCCCGCTACGCCGCGAGCCAACTGGAACTCGCCGAACTCGATGCGTCGCGGGCCCGGCTGGACCGCGCCGAGGTGCTGGCGCTGCGCGCGCAGATCAGCCCGCACTTCGTCTACAACGCGCTCAACACCATCGCCTCGTTCGTGCGCACCGATCCCGACCGAGCCCGTGAGCTGATCCTCGATTTCGCCGACTTCACCCGCTACTCGTTCCGGGCGGCCGGGCCCTACACCGTACTGGCCGACGAACTGCGCAACATCGACCGCTACCTGACCCTGGAGCGGGCCCGCTTCGGCACCGCACTCGACGTCAAGCTGCAGGTAGCCCCCGAGGTGCTCAACGTCGTCGTCCCCTTCCTGGCCCTACAACCCTTGGTGGAGAACGCCGTTCGGCACGGCCTGGCCGGACAGCGCGGCGGCACCATCACCCTCGTTGCCACCGACGAGGGCATCGACACCGTCATCACCGTCGAGGACGACGGCGTGGGCATGGACCCCGAGGCGCTGCGCTCGGCCCACGCCGACGCCCTGGGCCCCGACGCCAGCGGCGACCACAGTGCGCATGTCGGCCTGACCAATGTCGACCATCGGCTGCGCGCAGCCTTCGGCAACGATTACGGTCTTGTGGTCGAAACCGCGGTCGGGGCGGGCACCAAGGTGATCATGCGGGTGCCCAAGTTCGCTGCCGGGGTGCACGTGTGATGCGAGAGGACGGCCCGTGACCCGGTTGCTGGACGTCCTCGCCGTCGACGACGAGGCTCCCGCGCTCGACGAGCTGACCTATCTGCTGGGACAACACCCGTGTGTCGGCAACGTCTACGGCGTGGGCGACGCCAATGCGGCACTGCGGGAGCTGTCCGAACGCCCGCTCGACGCGCTGTTCCTCGACATCAACATGCCGGGGCTGTCCGGCCTGGAACTCGCTGCCGTGCTGGCCAACTTCTCCCACCCGCCCGCCGTGGTGTTCGTGACCGCGCACGAGGACAAGGCCCTGGCCGCGTTCGAGGTCGGGGCCACCGACTACCTGCTCAAGCCGCTGCGCACCCAGCGACTGGACGAGGCGGTGCGCCGGGTGCTGGCCATCCGCACAGCCGAGCCGACCCCGGTGGACGACGGAGACGAGGTGCTGCCGGTGGAACTGGGCGGTGTCACCAAGCTGGTCCGCCGCGACAGCATCGGCTGGGTGGAGGCCGAGGGGGACTACGCCCGGCTGCATTCATCGTCGGGCTCGCATCTGGTGCGGATACCGCTGTCCACCCTGGAAACCCGTTGGCGCAACCGCGGATTCCAGCGTGTGCACCGGTCCTACCTAGTGTCGCTGCACCTGGTCACCGGGTTGCGCAGCACCGACGGCGGCGTGCTGGTCCGGGTGGGCGCCAACGGCGAGTCCCCGGCGGTGGAGCTGCCGGTCAGCCGCCGGCAGACCCGGGAACTGCGCGACCGGTTGGTCCGCGGTCCGATGCGCAACTTCCGCGATGAGTGAGCCGACGCCGCGGCGCGAGCGCATCGTGCTGGCCCACCGCCGCGGCGCGCGGATGGTGCGCACCCGGGTGGAGGTGCAGGAGCAGACCGAGGTGGGTGATGCCCTGGTCCGCGGGCTGGTGCGCGCACAGCTCGGGCTGGCGCTGCGGCTGGCCGCCGTGGTGGTCACGGTCATCGTGGCGATCCCCCTGCTGGGCAATGCCTTTCCCGCCTTCGAGCAGTTGACCGTGTTCGGCATCAAGGTCAACTGGCTGATTCTCGGCGCCCTGCTGTACCCGATGTTCTACGGCGTGGGCTGGCTCTACGTCCGGTTGGCCGAACAGAGCGAGCGCGACTTCATCGGCATCGTGGACGAAGGGTCCTCCGAACCGTGAACGCGCTCACCCCGCTGACCGCTTTCGCATTGGTGGCCGCTGCGCTGGCCACGGTGCTGGTGGGCGCTTATGGCGGCCGGTTGTCCCGCACCACCTCGGACTTCCTGGTGGCCTCGCGCACCGTCGGCTCCCGCTGGAACGCCGCGGCGATCTCGGGTGAATACCTCTCGGCCGCATCGTTTCTCGGGGTGGCCGGACTGGTGGCCAAGTACGGGGCCGACGCCCTCTGGTACCCCATCGGCTTCACCGCCGGATACCTGGGACTGTTGCTGTTCGTCGCCGCCCCGCTGCGCCGCTCCGGTGCGTACACGGTGCCGGATTTCGCCGAATTCCGGCTGGGGTCACGGCGATTGCGCACCGTCGCGATGCTGGTGGTGGTGGTGATCTGTGTGTTCTACCTGGTGCCGCAGTACCAGGGCGCCGGCCTGACCCTGAACATCCTGCTGGGGTTACCGGTGTGGATCGGACCGGTGGCCGTGGGCGCCATCGTGATCGCCAACGTGGTGGGCGGCGGCATGCGGTCCATCACGTTCGTGCAGGCATTCCAGTACTGGCTCAAACTGACCGCCATCGCCGTACCCGCGCTGGCCTTGTTAGGGCTGTTCCTGTCCGACCGGCCCGAGCTGGGTGCACCGGTGCCGCCCACGGTGGCCCAGCAGACCACCGTCACCGTGGACACCGATGTCGTGGTGCAGGTGGACGAACCGGCCGGGGTGGCCGTCGACGGCGCGGCGCTGCCGGCGCCGGGACGCTACACCCTGACCGAGGGTTCGGTCATGACGTTGGCGCCGGGAGCGGCGACGCCGGTGGTGGCCGGTGCTCCCACCACGGGTGCGGAGTGGATCTCCTCCGGCGGCGGTCTGGGTGGCGATCATCCGCTGTACCAGGTGCTGTCGATCATCGTGGCCACTTTCCTGGGCACCATGGGCTTGCCGCATGTGCTGGTGCGCTTTTACACCAACCCCGACGGCCGGGCAGCCCGCCGCACCGCGCTGGCCGTGATCGCGCTGCTCGCGCTGTTCTATCTCTTCCCCACCCTGCTGGGCGTGTTCGCCCGCCTCTACGTCCCGCAGTTGCTCGTCACCGGCACCGCCGACGCCGCGGTACTGCTGCTGCCCGACGCGGCGATCGGCGGGGTGATCGGTGCGGGGTTGGCCGCGCTGGTGGCCGCCGGTGCCATCGCCGCCTTCCTCGCGACATCCTCGGGGCTGCTGGTGAGCATCGCCGGCGCGCTGTCGACCGATGTGCTGCGGGGCCGCATCCGGGACTTCCGGCTGGCCGCGGTGGTGGGCGGGCTGGTGCCGATTCCGTTGGCCTTGGCGGCATCCTCACTCGAGCTCTCACGCAGCGTCGGACTGGCCTTCGCCGTGGCGGCTTCCACCCTGTGTCCGCTGCTGGTGCTGGGCATCTGGTGGCGTGGGCTGACCAGCGCCGGGGCCATCAGCGGGCTGGTGGTCGGCGGGGTGCTCTCCGGTGCGGCCACCACCGTCGCGGTCACCGGGGGCATCGACGACACCGGCTGGGCGGGCGCACTGATCGGCTACCCCGCGGCGATCACGGTGCCGCTGGCGTTTCTCACCATGATCGTGGTCAGCCGGTTCACCGCCGCCACCGCGCCGCCGGACGTCGCACGCATCTTCGCTCGCATGCACGTTCCGGAACGCCTGGGCATGGGTGTGGAACGGCTGCCCCGCGATCCCCGCTGACCCGCGTTGTACCGTCGACCGTGCACGAATCCCCCACACCGTTGCAGTTCATCGCCATCGCCCAGGATGATCCCCGAGCCGCACCGCTGCTCGATGCGCTGACCTTCGAATACAACTCCCGGTACGGAGCCGGATTGCCCGCCGAGTACCGGGACATGCGGGCCTATCCGGCCGAGGAGTTCGCGCCGCCCGGTGGGGCACTGATCCTGGCGTTGCTGGACGGAATCACCGTGGCAGGCGGCGCGTTTCGCCGCTACGACGAGACGACGGCGGAGCTCAAGCGGATCTGGACGGCCTCCGAACACCGGCAGCGCGGGTACGGCAGACTCGTGGTGGCCGAACTGGAACGCCTCGCCCGGCAGCGCGGTTATCGCCGCGTCTATCTGACCACCGGTCCGAGCCAGCCGGAGGCGGTGGCCTTGTACCTGGCGGCCGGCTACCGGCCGCTGTACGACCGGTCACTGCCCAGCCTCGAGGTGGGCGCGCACCCGTTCGAGAAGGATCTGGTGGACCCGGCCTGACCGTTCGTCGCCATGGAAGGACCGCTCACCGCACCAGTCCCCTGTTTCACCGGTTCACCTGCGCGAACCCTTCGGTTGTGACGTGAGTCTCAATAGGCTCACGACTACATGCGGAACACAATCGACCAGTCAGGAGCACCCGCAGTGCCCACCACTGATAGCAGGCCGGCGCCGACCGGCCAAGAATTCATCGCCATGCAGGCGAGCCCTGAATTCCAGGAGCTGCGCAGCAGATTGCGCCGGTTCGTCTTCCCGATGACGGCGTTCTTCCTCGTCTGGTACGGCCTCTACGTACTGCTGGGCGCCTTCGCCCACGATTTCATGGCCACCAAGGTGTTCGGCGACGTCAACGTCGGACTGCTGATCGGCCTCGGACAGTTCCTGACCACCTTCGTGATCACCGGTCTGTACGTGCGGTTCGCCAACCGTGAGCTGGATCCGCGCGCCGCCGCCATTCGCGAAGAGCTGGAAGGGCCGGTCCAGTGAACTATCTGGCAGCAACCGAGACGGTAGGCAACCCCGTCGCCAACATGGCCATCTTCGGCCTCTTCGTCGTCGTGACGATGGTCGTGGTGATACGGGCCAGCAAGAAGAACGCCACCGCCGCCGAGTTCTTCACCGGCGGCCGCGGCTTCTCGGGTCCGCAGAACGGCGTGGCCATCGCCGGTGACTACCTGTCGGCAGCCAGCTTCCTCGGCATCGCCGGCGCCATCGCGGTCTACGGGTACGACGGCTTCCTCTACTCCATCGGGTTCCTGGTGGCGTGGCTGGTGGCGCTGCTGCTGGTGGCCGAATTACTGCGCAACACCGGCAAATTCACCATGGCGGACGTGCTGAGCTTCCGGCTCAACCAACGCCCGGTCCGGGTGGCGGCCGCGACCTCGACGCTCACCGTCTCGCTGTTCTACCTGCTGGCCCAGATGGCCGGCGCCGGTGGCCTGGTGGCCCTGCTGATGAACATCAACAGCAAGGGCGGCCAAGCTCTCGTCATCGCCGTGGTCGGCATCCTGATGATCGTCTACGTCCTGGTCGGCGGCATGAAGGGCACCACCTGGGTCCAGATCATCAAGGCCGTACTGCTGATCGCCGGCGCCGGCTTCATGACGGTGATGGTGCTGACCAAGTTCGGGCTGAACTTCTCCGAGATCCTCTCCTCCGCCCAGACTGCCATCTCCGGCGCGACCACCGAAGGTGTGGCCAGCCGCGACGTGTTGGCTCCCGGTGCGCAGTACGGCGGATCGCTGACCAGCCAGATCAACTTCATCTCACTGGCGCTCGCGCTGGTGCTCGGCACCGCCGGCCTGCCGCACGTGTTGATGCGGTTCTACACCGTGCCCACCGCCAAGGAAGCGCGTCGCAGCGTGGTGTGGGCCATCGCGCTGATCGGCGCCTTCTACCTGTTCACCCTGGTGCTCGGCTACGGTGCCGCAGCGCTGGTGGGCCCCGACCGCATCCTCGGCGCCGCCGGCGGCGTGAACTCCGCCGCGCCGCTGCTGGCTCTGGAGCTGGGCGGTGTGGTGTTGCTCGGCATCATCTCCGCGGTGGCCTTCGCCACCATCCTGGCGGTGGTCGCGGGGCTGACCATCACCGCCTCGGCGTCGTTCGCCCACGACATCTACGCCTCGGTGCTCAAGTCGCACAAGGTGACCGAGGACGAGCAGGTGAAGGTCTCGCGGATCACCGCGGTGGTGCTGGGTGTGCTGGCCATCGGGCTGGGCATCCTGGCCAACGGTCAGAACGTGGCGTTCCTGGTGGCCCTGGCCTTCGCCATCGCCGCGGCGGCCAACCTCCCGACCATCGTCTACTCGCTGTACTGGAAGCGGTTCAACACCCGCGGTGCACTGTGGAGCATGTACGGCGGCCTGATCTCCACGCTGGTGCTCATCGTCTTCTCCCCCGCCGTGTCGGGTGCGAAAACATCGATGATTTCGAGTGCGGACTTCTCCTGGTTCCCGTTGGCCAATCCCGGCATCGTGTCGATCCCGCTGGCGTTCCTGTTGGGCATCATCGGCACGCTGACGTCGAAGGACACCGGCGATCCGGCGGTCAATGCGGAGATGGAGGTGCGGTCGCTGACCGGTGTCGGCGCGGAAAAGGCGGTAGCGCACTAGTCATCCCCACCCACGGCGGCGGACCCTCTCCGGTCCGCCGCCGTTTTTTCTGGGTATGTGCTGTAGACGGGAAGTACCGCACCTCGCGCCGCGTTGCACCGCAGCGTGTCGACACTGCAGGAAGAGAAGACCCTCATCACCGGACGCTTCGGTTTTGTCCTGCTGACGTATGCGCTGACGGCGGTCATGGTGGGGGCGACCCTGCCCACACCGATGTACGAGCTGTACTCCGAGCGCATGCAGTTCTCGGTGCTCACCACGACGGTGGTCTTCGCGACGTACGCCGGCGCGGTGCTGGCCGCCTTGCTGCTGTTCGGCCGCTGGTCCGACGTGCTGGGCCGCAGGCCCGTGCTGCTGGCGGGCATCGGGTTCGCGGTGGCCAGCTCGGTGGTGTTCCTGTTCGCCGACTCGGTGCCCACGCTGCTGCTGGGCCGGGTGCTCTCCGGGCTGTCGGTGGGTGTGTTCACCGGCACCGCCACCGCGGCCATCCTCGAAGCCGCCCCACCGCAGTGGAAACCGCGGGCCGCGGCCGTGGCCACCGTGGCAAACCTCGGCGGGCTCGGGCTCGGCCCGGTGGTGGCCGGTGTGCTGGTGCAGTACGGCCCGGCACCACTGCACCTCAGCTTCGCCGTGCACCTGGTGCTGGTGGCCGCCGCGGCGGTGGCGGTGTGGCGGGCACCGGAGACCTCCGAACGCAGCGGACGCCTCGGCACGCAGCGGCTGGCGGTGCCGCCGCAGACGCGGACGGTGTTCGTGGTCGCGGCCACCGCCGCCTTCGCCGGTTTCGCCGTCAACGCCTTGTTCGCCTCCGTCGCACCCACTTTCGTCGCCGACCTGATGGGCATCGGCAATCACGCCATCGCCGGGGCCGTCGCCGGGCTGATGGTCCTGACCGCTGCCGCCACCCAACCGCTGGCACTGCGGGTGTCGCCGGCCCGTTCGGTCGCCGTCGGCAGCGCCATGCTGGTGGTGGCCATGGTGATGCTGAACGTCGCCTTGCACTACACGTCGCTGGCCGGACTGATCGCCGCCGCGGTGATGGGCGGAGCCGGTCAGGGGTTGAGCTTCGGTCGCGGGCTGGCGGCGATCTTCGAGCTCACCCCCGCTGATCGCCGCGCCGAGGTCAGCTCGGCCTACTTCCTGGTGGCCTATGTCGCGCTGTCGGTGCCCGTCATCGGCATGGGCGCCGCGGCCCAGCGCTGGGGGCTGCAGACCGCGGGCGAGGTGTTCGCCGTGATCGTCGGGCTGCTCGCGGTGGCCTGCCTGGCCGCCATCCTGCGTCTTGGGCGCGCGCGTAACCGCTGAGCGGTTACCAGCGCGCCGGAATCACGGGTTTTTACCTAGGCGGGCGGCCCTAGATTCGGCGGCACGGGAATTCCCTCGCCTGCCGAGATCGCCGCGCAGACGCCGCCGCACCGCGACCGCGCCATCGATGTCATCCGCATCGGCGCACTCGTGGGCGTGGTGGTCGGCCACACCGTGATGGCCACCAGCATGATCCGCGACGACGTCTTCCTGTGGGGGAACCTGCTCACCACCTCGCCGGTGCTGCAGGCGCTGACCTGGATCTTCCAGATCATGCCGCTGTTCTTCTTCGCCGGTGCCGCCGCGAGCGTCACCTCGTGGCAACCGGGCACGGCGTGGGGCGCCTGGCTGATGCAGCGGTGCCGGCGCTTGTTCCGTCCGGTGTTCTCCTATCTGCTGTTCTGGGCGGTGACGCTGGCAGCGCTGGTGCAGGTGCTGCCGGTGCACGTGTATGAACCCATCGCCGGCATCTCGGTGCAGCTGCTGTGGTTTCTGGGCGCCTATGTGCTGATGCTGGCGGCGATGCCCGCCCTGGACCGCATCACCAGCACCGGACAGCTGGGCGCCGCGGTGGCGGCGGTCTACGTGCTGGTGATGGTCATCGACGCGGTACGCCTGCACCATCCGGGCCTGGCTGCGCTGGGATTTGCCAACATGACGGCCTGGTTGATCCCCGGCATGTTCGGCGTGGCGTACCGCCGGGGGCTACTCGAGGGACGGGCCGCGCTGCGGCTGGCCGCGGCCATGCTGGCGGTCAACCTCGTGCTGGTGCTAGGGCCTTACGAGCTGAGCCTGGTCGGCATCGAGGGCCAGCAACTGCCCAACATGGCACCGCCGTCCCTGCTGATGGCCGGCCACGCAATCATGCTGTGTGCGTTGGCGACTGCCGCGGCTCCGGCGCTCAGTCGGTGGGCGCAGCGACCCCGGGTCTGGTGGTGCACTGCGATCGGCAACTCAGGTGCCATGACGCTGTACCTGTGGCACATGCCGGCGCTGCTGCTGATGCACCTGGGCTTCGATCTGGTGGGCCTGCACCGCTACCCGGGACAGCCGAACCCGCTGATACTGAGCGTGATCCAGCTGGCGGTGATGGCCGGACTGGTGGCGGTGGCCTTCCAGGCGCTGCGGCCTCTGGAGAACACCGCGCTGCCGTGGTGGGATGCCCCGGTGTCGACCCGCCACAGCGCCGCGACGGGGACGGCGCTGTGCGTGGCGGGTGCTGCGCTGTTGATGTCGGTGAAGTGGGGACTCAAGGACAACGGCCTCTACTGCATGGCGGTGATGCTGGCCGCCCTGGCCACCGCGCGGGTGCTCAGCCGCTCTTGCGCCGGAACTCCCGGCGGTTCTCCACCGGGCCGTGCTGCTTGGCCTGCTTGGCTCCGCCGTCGCGGTGCTCGGCACCCGAACCGGACTTCGCCTTCTTCCGCTCCAGAGCCTCCCGGAACTTGCGCTTCGTGTCGTCCTCGGGGACTGCTTCCTCGGCCATGACCGTCAGCCTAGCCCCCGCTGCCGCCGTCGCCCTGCCTATTTTCAGCGCACACCCGGCGGCATGCCGTACAGGTGCGCGATGGGCAGGGTCAGCACCACCCGCCGGTCGGTCACCATGGCGTCGCGGTATTCGTCCCAGTCCGGGTGCTCCCCGGCAATGTTGCGATACAGCGTGATCAGCGCTTCCACGGTCTCGTCTCCCGCGTCGGCCGCCGGTGGGGTCAATTCGGCATCACCTTCGGCGACGGCGTAGGACCATCCGTCATCGGAGCTCACCAGGATCGAGGCCCGGGCATCACGTCGCAGATTGCGGGTCTTGGCGCGGGGTTCGGTGACCGACACCTGCAACGCCACCGCGCGGGCATCGAACCAGTACGACACGTTGGACAGCTGTGGTCGACCGTCACGTTTGATCGTCGCCAGCACTCCCAGCGAGTTGCCGCTGATCAGGGCAAGGAGCTTGTCGTCGAAAACCTGTCGGGCCATACCACGAAGCGTACTGCGCCCCTCGGTAGTCTCGACGTCGATGAACGAGAGCACCAGGCACAAGGCCGAACTCAGCGGAGTCTCTGAGACCGCCCTGCTCACCCTCGCCGTGCGGGCCAGCGAAGCGCGCCGCCCCGACGGGCTGATCGACGACCCCGTAGCGGTGCGCCTGCTGGACTCCCTCGACGTCGACTGGGCCAAGTTCGGGCAGACCGGCCGCCAGGACATGGCCATCCGGGCCAAGGGCTTCGACCTGGCCACCGCCGACTATCTGCGCCTTCATCCCGAGGCCACCGTGGTGGCGCTGGCCGAAGGCCTGCAGACCAGCTTCTGGCGCCTGGACGCCGCCCTGCCCGACGCGCGGTTCCGTTGGCTGACAGTCGATCTGCCGCCGATCGTGGAGATCCGTGAGCAGTTGCTGCCCGCCTCGCCGCGGATCACCACCAGGGCACAGTCCGCCCTGGAGTACAGCTGGATGGACGCGGTGGACACCCGCGACGGTGTGTTCATCACCGCCGAGGGCCTGTTGATGTATCTGCAGCCCGACGAAGCGCTGGGGTTGATCACCGAATGCGCCCGCCGTTTCCCGGGTGGCCGGATGGTGTTCGACCTGGCGCCGCCGTGGTTCGCCGCCCTCGCAAGCAAGGGCCGGCTGCGCCCGTCGCGCCGCTACGTCATGCCCGCGATGCCGTTCGCGCGGACGGTCCGCCAGGTGGCGGACCTGACCTCCGCCATTCCCGGGGTCACCGCGGTGCACGACCTGCCGACCCCGAAGGGGCGCGGCGTGCTGATGAACGCCGTGATCACCACGATCTTCAACAATCGTGTGTTCGACCCGATCCGTCCGTCGTACACCCTGCTCGAATTCGGCTAGTTCCGGTCACTCGAACGCCAGCTCGAGATACCGCAGGGCGGCGAGCTTGTCCAGGCCCAGGGTGCGCGCAGTCTGGGCGTAGGTGTGCGCGGCCGCCGCCATCGCCGCATCCGCGGGATCCGCCCGGGCCACGAAACTGCCGAAGCGGCCTCGGGTTTCAACGATGCCCGCCGCTTCCAGCTCCCGGTACGCCCTGGCCACCGTGTTGACGGCCAGGCCGAGCTCTCCGGCGAGTTCGCGCACCGTCGGCAGCCGGGTACCCGGCGGCAACCGGCCGTCTCGGATCCCGTCGATCATCTGTGTCCGCAACTGTTCGAACAGCGGTTTTGCCGCCCGCTGGTCAACGCGCAGCCATTCCCCCAACTCCACAAAAACCAGTATCCAACAGGCCAGCTATTTTGGTTGGGTGCGCATAACAGTGCTCAGCGGCGCGGGCATCTCCGCCGAGAGCGGGGTCCCGACGTTTCGTGACGACAAACTGGGCCTGTGGGCGAAGTACGACCCCTACGAACTGTCCTCCACCCAGGGCTGGCAGGAGCATCCGGAGCGGGTCTGGGCGTGGTATCTGTGGCGTCACCACCTGGTCAAACAGGTCCAGCCGAACGACGGTCACCGGGCCGTGGCGCACTGGCAGGACATCGCCGGCGTCGAGCAGGTCAGCGTCGTCACCCAGAACGTCGACAACCTGCACGAGCGGGCGGGTAGCCGACCGGTGCACCATCTGCACGGCAATCTCTTCGAATTTCGTTGTGACAGTTGCGATGCCGTGTACAACGGCCCGCTCCAGGAAGTGCCCGAGCCGGTACTGGAGCTGACGCCGCCCACCTGTGCGTGCGGCGGTCTGATCCGTCCGGCCATCGTGTGGTTCGGCGAGGGCCTGCCCGACGGGCCGTGGAATGCCGCCGTGGCGGCCGCCGCGGCCGCCGACATCCTGGTGGTGGTCGGCACCTCGGCGGTGGTCTACCCCGCCGCAGGGCTCCCGGAGTACGCCCTGGCCCAAGGCGCGGTGGTGGTAGAGGTCAACCCGGAGGAGACACCGCTGTCGAGCAGCGCGACGGTGACGGTGCGCGAGAGCGCCGGCACCGCCTTACCCACCCTGCTGCAGCGATTGCCCGAACTGCTACGGGCGGCACGCACGTCCTAGGGCGACTTCCGAGGTCGGTAACGGCACCCACGCCGGCAGCATCGCCTCGCGGCGGGCGTTGCGTACGGCGAAGCCGGTGGCGCGGATGGTGAGTTCGGTGTCGCGGTGGGTGTGGCAGTTACCCAGAATCCGCGGCCACACGGTGGCGTCGGCCGCGCGCTGCAGAGCGCCGCGCGGGCCGGTCACGGCCACGTGCTCCAGATAGCGCAACTCACCGCCGGGGCGCAGCTGCGAGAACAATTGCCGCAGAACATCTTCTGGTGAGTCGACGGAACACAACACCAGTGAGCACACCACGGCGTCGAAGGTCTCCGGGCCCATCTCCTCGATGGTCTGCTCGCGGACGTCCACTGGCACCGAGGCTGCGGCAGTCCGGGCCACCGCCGCCAGCCGCGGCTCGGGTTCCAGCGCCACCACCTCGGTGACCGTCGGCGGATACAGGGCGAAATTGGTGCCGGTGCCCGCCCCCACCTCGAGCACCCGGCCGCTGAGCCCGGCCAGGTTCTCCCGCCGCAGCCTGGTGATGGACTCCGGTTCGTGTGCCGAGATCGCCGTCCACAACCGTGCGAAGAATGGATTGTCCATCACGACCGTCCCATCAGCCAGTCCACCGTCTGCGCCGGTGTCGATTCGGGTCCCACTATGCCCGCCACCATCCTGCCCGTGCACAGCGCGCTGAACACCCGGTCGGCGAACACGTCGATGTCGCCGAACGGCAGGTAGGGCTTGGCGATCAGCAGCGCCACCACGCCGTGCGCGGCGGTCCACAGCTCCAGTGCCGCCGCGGTGGGATCCTCGCGGGCGTAGATGCCCTCGTCCATCAGCCGTTGCACCGAGTCGCGGATGTGCCCGAAGGCCGCGCTGACCAGCGTTTCGTCCACCGCGCTACCGGGGCGGCCCTCACCCATCGTGGCGATGCGGTACAGCTCGGGGGTCTGGGTGGCCAGCCGCACGTAGGCCAGACCCTGGGCGCGCAGGATCTCCAGCGTGCTGTTCTGCCCCGCGGCGGCGGATTGCATCTCCTCGTCGAGTTTCTCGAAGTAGCGGGCACAGACCGCATCCAGCAGCGTGTCCTTGTCCGCGAAATGCAGATAGATCGACGGGGACGTCACCCCGGCGCGTTCAGCGACCGCCCGGATGGACACGTCGCGCGCATGGCCCGCGGTCAGCAGCAGCTCGGTGGCTGCGTCGAGAATCTCATCACGCAGCAGCTCACCGGAGCCACGCGGCGCGCGGCGGCGCCCGCCCAGCCGACCGACGCCCATCTAATCCCTGCCCGGTTCCGCCGGGGCAGGCACCGGAACCGGTGAGCCCGATTCACTGATCCCGATTTTCTTGTGCAGCGCCACCAGCGGCCGCGGTGCCCACCAGTTCCATCGGCCGAGCACATGCATGAACGCCGGAACCAGCATCATGCGCACCAGGGTCGCGTCCACCAGCACCGCCAGCGTCAGCCCCAACCCGAACATCCGCATGAACGACACCTGCGCGGCGATCAGCGCGGCGAACGAAATGGACATGACCAGCGCGGCGGCCGTGATCACCCGAGCGGTGCGGGCCAGCCCGAGCGCCACACTCTCGTCCACGTCGGCGTGGGTCTGTCCGCTCTCCAGCCAGTACTCGCGGATCCGGGAGATCAGGAACACCTCGTAGTCCATCGACAGACCGAAGGCGATGCAGAACAGCAGCACCGGCATGTTGGCCACCAACGTGCCCGTCGAGGTGGTGCCGAGGGCGTTGAAGTGCCCGTCCTGGAAGATCCAGACCAGTGCGCCGAACGCCGCCGTGAGCGAAAGAACGTTGAGCACAAGGGCTTTGAACGGGAGCACCACGCTGCCGGTCAGTAGGAACAGCAACGCGAAGGTGATCACCGCGATGATGCCCAGCACCAGCGGCAGCCGCTCCATGATTGCGTCCACGGTGTCGGAGTTGGCCTGCGCGATACCGGTGAACTGCACCTGCCGGTCACCCGGAGTCGGCACCCGGTGCAACTCCTGCAGCTGTTGGGCCGAGGCGTCGGAGAACAGCGGCGCAGAACTGCCCACTGTCAGGTACGCGCGTCCGTCGGCGAATCCGGCGCCCGCCTCGGGCGGCCCGACCTTGCGGCCATCGACGAAGCTGCCCGTCGGCACGCTCACCCCGGTCACATCAGCCACCTGCGACAGGGCGGCGGCGTAGCCCTCGAGGTCCGGCGGGTTGAGCCCCGAGACGTCGGGCAGCACGACGGTGACCGCCGTGTCGGAGTTGATGGCGAAGTCCTCGCGCAGTTGATCGCCCACCTGGTGAGCCGAGGCCGACGCCGGCAGCACCCGGTCATCGGGCATGCCCCACTTGACGCCGAGGAACGGCACCCCGAGCAGCAGCAGAAACGCGACGCCCGCTACGCCGATCAGCAGGGCCCGTTTCATCACGGCCTTGGTCGAGCGGTACCAGAAGTGCTCGGTGATCGGGGTGGGCACCGGTTCGGGGCGGCGCAACACCCGGCGCAGCAGCCGTCGCACGTCGAAGGCGTCGATCTTGTCGCCCATCACCACGATGGCCGCCGGGGTCACCACGATGGCCGCGAAGGCGGCAAAAGCCACCGTCGCGATGCCGGCGTAGGCGAACGACTTCAGGAAGTACATCGGGAACAGGACCATCGCCGACATCGACAACGCGACCGTCACCGCCGAGAACAGCACGGTGCGCCCGGCGGTGACCATGGTGCGCACCAGCGCCTGATGCGGGTCCACCCCGTCTGCCAGTTCGTCGCGGTAGCGGCTGATGATCAGCAGGGTGTAGTCGATGGCCAGCGCCAACCCCATCGCGATAGAGAGATTGAGCGCGAAGATCGAGACGTCGGTGAAGAAGGTGATGCCGCGCAGCACCGCCATGGAGCCGACGATCGCCAGGGCGCCGACGGCCATCGGCACGGCCGCGGTCAGCAGGCCGCCGAACACCCAGACCAACACCAGGAAGCTCAGCGGCATCGCGATGGATTCCATCCGCAGCAGGTCGTGTTCGGTCTGCGTATTGATCTGCGAGTAGACGATGGCGGACCCGCCGGTGGTGACGGTCACGTCCGGGTGCTGGGGCAGGACGTCGGCGTTGATGGTGTCCATCAGCGACTCGGCATACTTCTGGGCATTGTTCTCACCGCCGAACAGGCCCGCGACCACCAGGCCCGCGGACTTGTCCCGGTTCACCAGGTCCTTGGCCACTGCCGGCGGAGACGTCCACGCCGACTGCACGCCGGCGGCGTGCGGCGAGGCCTCGATGACATCGACGATGTCCTGCCCGACGGCGCGGGCGGCCGGATCGTCGGCGCCGCCGGGTCCGCTGATACTGAGGATCAGCTGCATGTCGCCCACCTTGAAGGTGTCGGTCAGCAGCTGGGTCGCCTGCGCCGACTCCGACGTAGGGTCCTGGAAGCCGCCGGCCGACAGGCTCTTGGTGACCGGGACACCGAACACTGCGGCGGCGACCATCAGCAGGAGCGCAAGGGCAAGGATTCGCCGAGGAGCGGCGATGGCCAGCAGGGCGATGCGGTGCAGCACGGTGGCTTCCTTCCGACACCCGGCAGCTGCCGGACTTATCGGCGATAAGTTATCGGCGAAAATATAGCGGAGGCTCACCTGGTCCGGGCGGCTACATCTCGTCCACCTCAGAGTGACAAAGAAAGCTGAGCGTCAATAAGGTTCTCTCACATGGACGACGACATCGAGATCCGCACCAACCCGGCGACCAGTGACTTCGGTGTCCTGATCCTGCGCATCGGCGCGGGGGCTGCCGTGATCCAGGCCGGCGCCCTCAAGGCCCTCGACTTCGGAACCGTCGTCGACTTCATGAGCCAGGCCGGATGGAGCCCGGCGACGCTGGCCGCGACCATGGTGATGTCCACCGAGTTGCTGGGCGGGCTGGCCCTGCTCCTGGGCGTGCTGACGCCGGTGGCGGCGTGCGCGGTGAGCTCGGCGATGATGTGCGCCTGGGCGGCCGACGTGGCCGGAGACGCATTCTGGGCCAACCCGTTCAATGTGCCGTTTCTGCTGGCCATCGCCGCGATCGCGGTGCTGTTCACCGGTGGCGGGCGGTTCTCGCTGGATCAGTTGTTGTGGTTGCGGGCGCAGTGGCCGACGGTGATCCCGGTGGTGCTGCTGGTGCTGGCCATCGGCGCGGCGGTGGCGACCTGGTGGCTGCTCAACGGGGAGAACCCGCTGCACCTCACCAAACCCTGATGCGGCGTGATGCATGTCACTTTTGACATCTGACTCTGGAGTCAGGCTACTCAGAAGTAATAATTGCCATGATTTTCCGAATCGTGACTCAATGATCTCTTAATAGAGACCCATACAGTTCTTGGCATGTGGATCGACGACACCAACGCTGATGTCATCAAGATTGACTTCGACGCCCTTTACCACGGCGATTACCTGGTGGAAGGCGAGACCTCGGAGCAACTCGAAGACTGGCATCCGCTCGCCAGCTGACAACCCCCCAACTACCAGAGGGCGCGCCCCCACATCCGGTGGATGTGTGAGCGCGCCTTTTCTGTGTCTGTTTGCCGCAGCGGCTAGACGGCCACCTTGTCGCCGACCACCATGTCGGCCAACCGTCCGGTGATCAGCTGCTCGGATTCGGCCACGATCCGCGACACCAGATCGCCGACGGTGGGGATGTCGTTGATCAGGCCCATGGCGGTACCGACGGTCCAGATTCCGGCATCGATGTCGCCGTCGTCGAACACCTTGCGCCCGCGCACACCGGCCACCAGATCCTTGACGTCCTCGAACTGCCCACCCTTGCGCAGGATGTCCACCACCTCGCGGGACACCTCGTTCGAGGCGACGCGGGCGGTGTTGTGCAACGTGCGGAAGATCAGCTCGGTGCCCCGCTCGTCACCGGCGACGATGGCGTCCTTGACGTTCTGGTGGATGCAGGACTCCACGGTGCACATGAAGCGCGAACCCATGTTGATGCCGTCGGCGCCCAGCGCCAGCGCGGCCACCAGGCCGCGGGCGTCGGCGAACCCGCCGGAGGCGATCATCGGGATCTCGATCTGTTGGGCCGCCGCCGGGATCAGCACCAGACCCGGGATGTCGTCCTCACCGGGGTGACCGGCGCACTCGAATCCGTCGATGCTGATGCCGTCGACACCGAGGCTCTGCGCCTTCACCGCGTGCCGCACCGAGGTGCACTTGTGCAGCACCTTGATGCCGTTGTCGTGGAACATCGGCAGATGCGGCGCCGGGTTGGAACCGGCCGTCTCGACGATCTTGATGCCCTCGTCGACGATCACCTGGCGGTACTCGTCATACGGCGGCGGGTTGATGGCCGGCAGGATGGTGAGGTTGACGCCGAACGGCTTGTCGGTGAGCTCGCGCGTCTTCTGGATCTCTTTGGCCAGATCCGCCGGCGTCGGCTGGGTCAGCGCGGTGATGAATCCCAGTGCGCCCGCATTGGCAACGGCGGCAACGAGTTCCGCGCGACCCACCCACTGCATACCACCCTGGGCGATGGGGTGCTCCACCCCGAACGCCTCGGTGAACTTGGTCTTCAGGCTCATCGCGGCGCCATCCGGATCGCGCCGTCCAGGCGGATCACCTCACCGTTGAGCATCGGGTTCTCGACGATGTGGGTGGCCAGAGCGCCGTACTCGTCGGGGTCGCCCAGGCGGGCCGGGTGCGGAACCTGCTTGCCGAGGGAGGCCTGCGCCTCTTCGGGCAGCGATCCCAGCAGCGGGGTCTTGAACAGGCCGGGCGCGATGGTGACCACCCGGATCAAATTGCGGGAGAGATCCCGGGCGATCGGCAGCGTCATCCCGACGACGCCGCCCTTGGACGCCGAGTAGGCAGCCTGACCGATCTGGCCGTCGAAGGCGGCCACCGATGCGGTGTTGATGATGACGCCGCGCTCTTCACCGATGGGGTCGGTCTTGGCGATGCGCTCGGCGGCCAGGCGCAGCACGTTGAAGGTGCCGATCAGGTTGACCTCGACCACCTTGCGGAAGCCGTCGAGCGGGAACGGTCCTTCCTTGCCCAGGGTCTTGATGGCGTTGCCGATGCCGGCACAGTTGACGTTGATACGCACCGGGCCGAGCTCCTCGGCCGCGTCGAGGGCGGCGCTCACCGACTCCGGGTCGGTGACGTTGGCCTGCACGAACTTGGCGCGCGGACCGAGTTCGGCCACCACCTCTTCGCCCTTGAGGTCGATGACCAGCACCGACGCGCCGCGGTCTAGCAGACGCTTGGCGGTGGCCAGGCCGAGGCCGGACGCGCCTCCGGTGATGACTGCTACCGAATCCTTGATCTCCACTGGCAGTGTTCCTTCCCGGCCGACGATGCCGACCTACTGGTTGGTTGAGTCTTTTGTAGCTGGTGGACGGCGGTTACGTCCAGTCCCGCAGGACGGTCTCGTTGTCCTCGCCGGGGGTGCGCGGCGGCGTCGGCTGGTCGGGCACGCTGCGCGAGAACCGCGGCGCGGGTGCGGGCTGCAAGCCGCTGGGGCCGGCGTCGTAGAAGGTGTCGCGCTCGGCGACATGTGGTTCATCGAGCACCTCGGCGAACGACAGCACCGGCGTCACGCAGGCGTCGGTGCCGGCGAACACCTTCGTCCAGTGCTCCCGATCGTGGGTGAGAAAGGTGTCGGTGAAAATAGCCTTGAGCTCCGGCCAGCGGCTGATGTCATTCTGGCCCGGCAGTTCGGCCGGGTCCAGCTCGAGCCCGGCGAGCAGCTGGGCATAGAACTGCGGCTCGATCGCCCCCACCGCGACGTAGCGGCCGTCGGCCGTCTCATAGGTGTCGTAATACGGCGCACCGGTGTCGAGCATGTTGGTGCCGCGCACGTCCGACCACATCCCGCTGGCGCGGAACGCCCACATCATCTGGGCCAGCACACTGGAGCCGTCGACCATCGCGGCATCCACCACCTGGCCCCTACCGGAGGTCTGCCGTTCCCACAGGGCCGACAGGATGCCCAGCAGCAGGAACATCGAGCCGCCACCGAAGTCACCGACCAGGTTCAGTGGCGGCACCGGCCGCTCCCCCGCCCGGCCGATGGCGTGCAGCACGCCGTTGAGCGAGATGTAGTTGATGTCGTGGCCGGCCTGCTGTGCCCGCGGGCCGGTCTGACCCCAGCCGGTCATCCGGGCATAGATCAGTCGTTCGTTGACCGCCGCACAATCCGCCGGCCCCAGGCCCAGGCGTTCGGTGACACCCGGACGGAAACCCTCGATCAACACGTCGGCCTTGGCGATGATCTTCAACAGCAGCTCGCGGCCTTCGTCGGACTTCAGGTCTGCGGTCACCGAACGGCGGTTGCGCAGAGTGGCATCGGGACTGGTGGCGTCCATGCGCTTGCCCGGCCGATCCACGCGCACGACGTCGGCGCCCAGATCGCCGAGAATCATCGCGGCGTGCGGGCCGGGCCCGATCCCGGCCAGTTCGACGACTCGAAGTCCTTGCAATGGTCCGGCCACGGTGTTCCGCCCTTCATGCGAGTGTCTGGTCCCTGCATCTTGTCAACCGCTCCCAACCAACCGACGGGTGGGCTGCCTTTACAGTGTGAGCATGACAACAGCTGATGCCAGCGTGGACGGACTCCTCGTCGACCTCACCGACGGTGTGCTGTCGGTGACCATCAACCGCCCCGACAGCCTGAACTCGCTGAACGCCGCTGTGCTGACCGGTATTGCCGACATCTTCGAGGCGGCCGCCGACGATCCCCGGGTCAAGGTGGCGCGCCTTGGTGGGGCCGGCCGCGGCTTCAGTTCGGGGGCGGGCATCGGCGCTGATGACCCCGGCAGCAGCGAATCCGGCGGCGATCCAGTCGAGGTCCTGCACCTGGCCAACCGGGCCGTACGCGCCATCGTCGCGCTGCCTCGACCGGTGGTGTCGGTGGTGCAGGGACCCGCTGCGGGGGTCGGGGTGTCGCTGGCGCTGGCCGGTGATCTGGTGCTGGCCGGCGACACCGCGTTCTTCATGCTGGCGTTCACCAAGATCGGCCTGATGCCCGACGGCGGCGCCTCTGCTCTGGTGGCCGCCTCGGTGGGCCGGGCCCGGGCCATGCGGATGGCGCTGCTGGCCGAGCGCATCTCCGCCGCTGACGCTCTGGCGTGGGGGCTGGTGAGCAACGTCTACCCGGCGGCCGACCTCGAGGCCGAGGTGGCCGCGGTGCTCGACCGGCTGCGTCACGGGCCTGCCGTGTCGCAGGCGCTGACCAAGAACGCGATCAATGCCGCGACCCTGACCGAGTTCGAGCCCGCACTGGGCCGCGAGACCGAAGGCCAGATCACGCTGCTGCACGGCACCGACTTCCGTGAAGGCATCAAGGCCTTCCAGGAGCGCCGCACCCCCACCTTCACCGACACCTGAGCGATTCGTGGAGTGCGACCGGCGGTCAGCGCCGGTGAGACTCCACAGACCGCCCGAAAATCGTTGGACGCCTTGGCGGTCGGTCCGGGACCATCAAAGCCATGAGCATCGAGACCGACCACCGGGTCAGTGGCTGGCGTGTGCTCGCACCCTTCCGGATCCGCGAGTACCGACTGCTGATCGCAGCGGTGTCACTGACCATCCTCGCCGAAGGCATGTGGGCGGTGGTGATGGCGCTGCAGGTCATCGCGCTGAACCCGGATCCCGCCGCACTGTCGTTCGTCGCCGCCTGCCTCGGCGGCGGCCTGGTGGCGTTCGTCCTCGTCGGCGGTATCGCCGCTGATCGAATTCCTCAGCGCACCATCATCATCGGCGTCCAGGTGGTCAATCTGATCGCGGTGTCGTCGGTGGCCGTGTTGGGTCTGCTGGACCTGTTGCGGGTGTGGCACATGGCGGTGGCCGCCGCCGTGCTGGGCATCGCGGCGGCGTTCTTCTTCCCCGCCTACAGCGCCTACCTGCCCCGGATCCTGCCGGCCGACCAACTGCTGGCGGCCAACGGCGTCGAGGGCGTGCTGCGGCCGGTGTTGCAGCGTGCGGTGGGGCCGGCGGCGGCCGGTCTGCTGATCGGCGCGACGTTCCCCACCCTCGGCGCGGTGATCGTCGCGGTGATGTTCGCCATCGCGCTCGTGCTGTTGTTCTGCACCACCGGGGTACCGAGGGCGGTACCGACGGTACGGACGCACCCGCTGGCCGATCTGCGCGACGGGTTCGCCTTCATGGTGCGCACCCCGTGGCTGTTGGGGACGCTGCTGTTCGCCAGCATGTTCGTGCTGTTCGTCATCGGCCCCATCGAGGTGCTGTTGCCGTTCATCACCGAGGCGCGCTTCGAACACGGCGCGCAGATGTACGGCTTTGTGCTCGCAGCCTTCGGGGTGGGCAGCGCCCTGGGCGCCATCGGGGTGTCCTCAGGCCGACTGCCGCGACGCTATCTGACCGTCACGATGGTGGTGTGGGGTGCCGGCTCGTTGCCGTTGGTGATCGTCGGGTGGACGCATTCGTTCCCGTTGATGATGTTGGCGACGTTCGCCGTCGGGGTCACCGACGGTATCGGCATGGTCATCTGGGGCACCCTGCTGCAGCGTCGGGTGCCGCCGGCGATGCTGGGTCGGGTCTCGAGCCTGGACTTCTTCGTGTCGTTGGCGTTCATGCCGGTGTCGATGGCGCTGGCGGGCCCGCTGTCGAAGGTGATCTCGATGGAGGTGATCTTCCTGGTGGCCGGGGTGGCGCCGGTGGTCGTCGCAACCGTCGCGTGGTGGGCGGCGCGGATGCGTCACGACGAGATCGCCCACCCCCTTGACTGAGATTGCCGAGCAGACGCGAACTCGGGTACCAAAGCGCCCACGCACCCGAGTTCGCGTCTGCTCGCGAAACCGCTACACCCCGAACAGCGGGGGCAGTGCCAGCACCATGATCAACCCCCACACGAGGTGGGTCAGGATGGGAGCCAGCACGCCACCGGTGGCCCGGCGCTCCAGCGCACACACCGTGCCCAGGATGATCGCCGCGAAGCCCAGCATCGGGTTGCCGCTGGCCAGGGTGGCGATGATGTACATCACCGTGGAGATCAGCACCGGCGAGTGCCCACCCAGGGCGGTGTAGAGGGAGCCCCGGAAGTACAACTCCTCGGCGAAACCGTTCACCAGGGTGATCACCACCACCAGCCACAGCGCACCCTGGTTGGCGAAAACCAGCACCCGCGTGATGAATTCGGCGATGGGGTCGATCTGGCGGACGATCAGCGCGCCCACCACGAACGCCGCGCCCAGGGCCAGGCCCAGACCCAGCCCCGTGAGCACCGGGCGTCGCACCTCGCCGCGGAAGCTGATCCCGCCCAGATGCAGTGGACCGGAGGCCCACGCTCCGACGGCCCAGATCGCGGCCAGCAGAAAGGTCAGCCAGTAGAACGACGCATCGCCGGGTTCCTGGTTCAGCGACAGCCCGAGGGTGGCGGCGCCGAGCACCAGCACCACGCCCACGATGATCCGGCGGCGGCGCACCACGGGGCGCGATTCGTCGTGGGGGGCAGCCTTGCCGGTGAGCACGTTGCGGATGTCGTCCCGCAGTCGGGTTGGCCGGGTGGTCTCGGTCATGCCAGACCCATCCCGGGCAATCGCCGGACCACCAGGTCCAGGCTGGTGCGGGCCACGGCTGCAAGCGGTTTGGGCACGGCGCCGATCAGCGACAGCGCCGGCCGGGCGAGGTCGGGGGTGATGCAACCGAGGAGTCGGTGCAGGCGCAACTGATCCCCACCGGCCCAGGTGGGGTCGCTGTCGGCGAGATGATGTGGGTCGGCCAGTTCGTCGACCGGCCGGGGCGGCGGTGAGGTGACCGACGCGGCGATGGCCTCGTCGATCGGGGTCAGCCCTCCAGGCGGGTCCGCCACGATATTGCGCAGCAGGTCCCCCGACGCGGTCATCGGATGATCCAGCGAGGCGATCAAGTCAACCGCCAGGCCGGTGGGCACCGGAACCACGTTCCCGGCCACCCAGGCGGTCAGCGCCTTCGGGATCAGCGCCTCCTGCCACCCGGCCAACGGCAGGCCGGCGCGGGGGTTGCCGGCTGCGTGGACGTAGCCGCCGATCAGGCCGCGGTAGGTGGTGGTGCCCGGGCCGGTGATGTCGTAGGCGCCGGCGGGCACCGTATCGGGGTCGGCGGCGGCCGCCAGGTAGTACAGGACGTCCTTGATCGAAATCGGGTCGATGGCGTGATCGGCCCACGACGGCAGCGGAATGAGCGGCAGCCGGTCACCGACGTAGCGGACCATCTCGAACGAGGTGGACCCGGCTCCGATGATCACCGCCGCACCCAGCCACACCACTTCCGGGCCTCCGTCGACGGACAGCGCCTCGGCCACTTCCGCCCGGCTGGCCAGGTGATCGGACAGGGTGTCGTCGTCGGGTACGAAGCCACCGAGGTAGACGATGCGCTGCACGCCCGCCTTGCGGGCGGCTTCGGCGACGTTGCGGGCCGCTTCCCGGTCGCGCGCGCGGAAGTCGGGTTGGCCGATTCCGTGCACCAGGTAGTAGATGACGTCGACGTCCCCCGCCTCGGCCATCGCCAGCGCCGCCGAGTCCGCCGACCCCGCGTCCAATGTGACGGCCGTCACGTCGCCGCGCCAGCCGAATCCAGCCAGCTTGTCGGTGTTGCGGGTTGCCACGACGACCTCGTGGCCGTCGGCCAGCAGCGCTGCGACCAGCCGCGACCCGATGTAGCCGGTGGCGCCGGTGACCAGGATGCGCATCGATTTCACGATAGGGGGTTACCCAGCCGGGCCCTCGGCTACGTCAGTGAGTTGTCCCACTGACGCCGGCATCCCCGTAGATCGAGATGCGCTCCTGGTACCGCAGCGCTGCGTGCCGATTGCCCTCGACCTCCTCCTCACGCAGTTCGCGGATCACCCGGGCGGGCACCCCGGCGACCAGAGAGCGTTCCGGGATGACCATGCCCTGGGGCACCACCGCCCCTGCCGCGACCAGCGATCCGGCGCCGACGACCGCACCGTTGAGCACCACCGAACCCATACCGATCAAGGCGTCGTCCCCGACGGTGCACCCGTGCAACACCGCGTTGTGCCCGACGCTGACCCCGGCGCCGACGACGCACGGGAAGCCGGGGTCGACGTGCACGCACGCCCCGTCCTGAATGTTGCTGCCGGGCCCGATCTCGATGGGTTCCGCTTCACAGCGCAGGCTGGCCGAGAACCAGATACTCACCCGCGCACCGAGTTTGACCTCCCCGGCGACCGTCGCGTTCGGGGCGACCCAGGATTGCGGGTGGATGTCGGGGCTGCGGCCGGCAACAGAGATGATGAGCGCCATGCCGCCATCGTAAGGTCAGGGTCGCACAAAGACGCCCGCGTCCACCGCTGCCATCGCGGCGGCGACGCTGCGGTCGGCGTCAGCTGGGGTCAGCGGCCTTGTGCTGGTGAGGAATTGGTAATACAGCGGGGCCGAGACGTAGCGGATGACCTCGGCGGCATCGGTACCGCCAGGAGCCTCCCCGCGGGCCACCCCGTCCTCGACCATGGGCGCCAGGGCGCGCAGCCGGGTGTCGTAGAAGTCCGCCAGGGCGGCCGCGGTATCGGGATTGCACGTGGCCGCGGCGATGATCGCCTTGAACAGCCGGCCCTGGCGGGGATCGGTCAACGTGCGGCGGATCAGGTGGGCGCTGGTGGACAGGTCGTCGCACAGGGCGCCGGTGTGCGATCGGGGGGTCGAGGTCTCGGCCATGTCGACCAGCAGATCGGCCACCAGCGCCGGCACGGTCCCCCACCGGCGGTAGACCGTGGACTTGCCCACCCCGGCGTGATCGGCGACCGCGCTCAATTCCACCCCGGCCAGCCCCTGTTCGACCAGGAGGTCGCCGGTGGCGCGCAGCACGGCGTCGCGCACTGCGGCGGTGCGGCCGCCGGGACGTGAGGACATCGCCTCAGCTTAACGGGACTGCAGTTCCATTAATATGCTACGGTCCTAAAGAGACTAGATTCCCATTAAGGAGATGATGTGATGGACTACCGACGGGTGGGCAGGTCCGGACTTGTGGTATCCGAGTTGAGCTTCGGCGCAGCCACTTTCGGCGGTGCAGGCGAATTCTTCCAAGCCTGGGGCGAGACCGGGGTGGACGAGGCCAGGACCATGGTGGATCTGTGCCTGGAAGCCGGGATCACACTGTTCGACACCGCGGACGTGTACTCCGACGGCGCCTCCGAGGAAGTGCTCGGCGCTGCGCTGCGCGGCCGCCGCGACGACGTGCTGATCTCGACCAAGGCGGGCCTGCCGATGGGCGCAGGCCCCGGCGACTGGGGCACCTCCCGATCTCGCTTGATCACCGGCGTGGAGGCCGCCCTCACCCGGCTCCAGACCGACCGCATCGACCTCTTCCAGCTGCACGCTTACGACTCCTACACCCCCATCGACGAGGTGCTCGAGACACTGGATGTGCTTGTGCGCCAGGGCAAGATCCGCTACACCGGCGTCTCCAACTTCAGCGGATGGCAGCTGGCCTCCTCGCTGGCGCGCGCCGACGCCGCCCACCGCACCCGCTATGTGGCACACCAGGTGTACTACTCGCTGGTCGGCCGCGACTACGAGTGGGAACTGATGCCGCTCGGTGTCGCAGAGGGCGTGGGAGCGCTGATCTGGAGTCCGCTGGGCTGGGGCCGGCTCACCGGCAAGATCCGCCGCGGCGCCCCGTTGCCCGAGCGCAGTCGGCTGCACACCACTGCCGCGGCCGGTCCACCGGTGGACGACGAGCTGCTGTACTCCGTGGTCGACGAGCTGGCGGCCATCGCCGCCGAGACCGGCAAGACGGTGCCGCAGGTCGCGTTGAACTGGCTGCTGCGCCGCCCCACGGTGTCGTCGGTCATCATCGGCGCACGCACGCCGGAGCAACTGCGCGACAACCTCGGCGCCGTCAACTGGAAACTCGACGCCCAGCAGATCGCACGACTGGACGCGGTGAGCACCAAAGACGCTCCCTACCCGTACTTTCCGTACTTCCGCCAGGAGGGAATCGCGAAGCTCAACCCACCGCTGCTCACCCCTTAAGCCCTGCCCTGGAACACCTTTCGGTAACTGGACGGAGACATGCCCAGGCCGCGCCGTAAGTGATGGCGCAGGTTCGCGCCGGACCCGAGCCCGGACTGCCGCGCGATCTCGTCCACCGGAATGTCACGCTGCTCCAGCAGCTCCCGGGCCCGGTCCAGACGGCGGGCCCGCACCCAGGCCCCGGGCGACTCGCCGGTTTCCTCACGGAAGCGGCGGATGAACGTGCGCGGACTCATCCCGGCGTGGCGGGCCAGTTGGTCGATGCTCAGCGACTCGTCGAGGTGCTCCAGGGCCCAGGTGCGCGCGCCCGCAGTGGACGCGCCGCCGGCGGGCTGCAGGTGCCGGTCGATGAACTGCGCCTGACCGCCTTCGCGCCAGGGCGGCACCACGCAGTAGCGGGCCACGGCATTGGCCACCTGGGCGCCGTGGTCGCTGCGGATCAGGTGCAGACACAGGTCGAGGCCGGCCGCCAGCCCCGCCGAGGTGAGCACATCCCCGTCGTCGACGAACAGCACGTTCTCATCAATCGTCACCTGCGGGTGCATCTCGCGCAGGGTGTCGGCGTGCTGCCAGTGGGTGGTGGCCGGTCGCCCGTCCAGCAGGCCGGCGGCCGCCAGGACAAAGGCCCCGGTGCAGATGGACACCACTCGGGTGCCGGCCCGGATGGTGTCCAGTGCGGCCCGGACGTCGGGCCCGAGAACTCCGTCGAGGCGGGCGGGCGGGTATTTGGTGCCGGGAACGACGACGGTGTCCGCGGTGGCGAGCGCCTCCGCGCCGGTCTGCGGCACCATGGCGAGGCCGTGGGTGGACAGCACCGGTTCCGCGGTGATCCCGCAGGTCACCACGTCGTAGAGTGGCGCGCCGGTGGCATCGGTGGCAGCGCCGAACAGCGTCGGCGCGATGGCGGCGTCGAAGCCGATCACCGGCTCGAGCAGCAGGACGACAACACGGTGCATGCCCGCCATGATGGCATGAAATTTGCGGATAACGGCATTCTTGCCACTAGGCGCAGAACGGCGGTCTCCGCGATAGTCATCCGGTGACCGTCACCCGCGCCGCTGGAACCCGCCTGCACTGGGCCTGGGTGGTAGCCGCCGTCAGCTTCGTCGCCCTGCTCGGGGCCGCCGGTTTCCGGTCCGTGCCCGGCGTGATGATGAATCCGCTGCACCATGAGTTCGGTTGGTCGCACGGCACCGTCGGTCTGGCGATGTCGGTGAACATGACGCTGTTCGGCCTGACGGCGCCGTTCGCCGCCGCGCTGATGGACCGGTTCGGCATCCGTCCGGTGCTCGCCGCCGCTCTCGGGCTGATCGCCGCCGGCAGCGCGCTGAGCGTGACGATGACGGCCAGCTGGCAGCTGGTGGTGTTCTGGGGTGTGCTGGTGGGCACCGGCACCGGCGCCATCTCGATGGGCTTCGTGGCGACCATCGCCACCCGCTGGTTCGAGGCGCAACGCGGCCTGGTCACCGGTGTGCTGACCGCGGCCAGCGCCACCGGGCAGCTGATCTTCCTCCCCGTCGTGGCGGCCGTCACCACCTCGCACGGTTGGCGGTGGGCATCGATCATCGTGGCCGCGGCGGCACTGGCCGTGGTGCCGTTGGTGCTGGTGTTCATGCGGGACTGGCCGCGGGACAAGGGCCTGCTGCCGTACGGTGCCACCACCGCCGAAGACACTCCGAAACCGCCCGGCAGCAGTTTCGGCGCGGCATTCTCCGGCCTGGTCACCGGTGCCCGCGTGCCCGCATTCTGGTTACTAGCAGGCAGTTTCGCCATCTGCGGGATGACCACCAACGGGCTGATCGGCACCCACTTCATCCCCGCCGCCAACGACCACGGCATGCCGACCACGGTAGCCGCCGGACTGCTGGCCGTCGTCGGCGTGCTCGACGTCGCCGGCACGGTGTTCTCCGGCTGGCTCACCGACCGGGTGGACCCGCGGGTGCTGCTGGTCGTGTACTACCTCGGTCGTGGGCTCTCTCTGGTCGCCCTTCCGGCGCTGCTGTCCCCGCACGCCGACGCCGGCACCTGGGTGTTCATCATCTTCTACGGCCTCGACTGGGTGGCCACCGTTCCGCCCACCATTGCCCTGTGCCGCAACTACTTCGGCGCCCAAGCCCCCATCGTCTTCGGCTGGGTGTTCGCCTCACATCAGGTGGGCGCAGCGGTTGCCGCCGCCGGCGCGGGGTGGATCCGGGATCTACAGGGCGATTACGACCTGGCGTTCTATCTGGCGGCCGGTCTGTGTGTGCTCGCCGCGCTGATGTGCCTGTCGGTGCGCAGGGTTCAGCCCTTGCGGTAGCCCACCATCTCCCGCGACAACACCCGGCGCAGCCGGGGTTCACGGCTGCACGCCACGGCGAACACCGTCAGCAGCACCCAGGTGGTGAGCGCGCTGAGCAGCACCAGCACGAACGCCGCCCACGCCCCGCCGGTGATCTCCTCATTCGCCTTGTACCGAGCCCACAACCGCCAGTAGATCATCAGATTCACCGTCAGCCCCACGCCGTAGGACACCACAAACGACAGCAGGAAAGGCTTCCAGGTGCCGTCATGCAGACGCGCCGAAATGGGTTCGTGCCGTAGCGGATACACCACCGACAGCACGTTGCCCACCCCGAGCCAGATGAACACCATCGTGACCAGTTGGTCGATCAGCGCCACCGGGTTGCCGCCATCGGCCACGGTCAGGAACACGACCACCGGCAGCGCCGCCAGCGTGACCATGCACGCCATCGCGAGGTTCTTGGCGATCAGGATGCGCCACAAGCGTTCGCCGCTGCCCAGCTGCGCGCGTATCCGGTCGGCCTCGAAGCACAAGGCGTTGGTGCACACCACGCTGCCGACAACCGCCGAGAACAGATAGAGGGTGAGCCGTCCCGCGTCGTCGTAGCGGGTCACGCCGGTGAGGTGGTGAACGACCACCAGCGACAGCGCGATTCCCAGTGTGATGGCCAACCGCACCAGGATGGACCGGCTGCGCCGGACGTGCCGGATCTCGGCGCCCACGCGGCTGACCAGGGCGCGCAGGCGCGGCCCCAGATCTGCCACCACGTGGCGGCGGGCGGGCTGCGCACGGTCGGTCAGCTGCCGGGCGCGGTAGACGGCCAGGATGGCTTCGGCGACTGCACCTCGGGCCAGGCCCACCGCCAACACGGCGTCGGCATCGGCGTGTCCGGGTGCACCCGCATCGCGGGTCAATGCGCTCAGGCGTTCGTGTTCCGCGGCGCGGGTCCGCCAGCCGGGCGAGGCATGGGCCCCCGCGATGTCGACCGACGGTGCGGCGGCCAGCTCGGCCGTCGCGGCCACGGCAAGGCGCTCCAGCGCGCTGTCGTCGGACCACGCCGCGGCCGCGCCTGCGGCATCCACCTGCGTCATCAGCTGCGCCAGCCCGCGCAGCTCGTCGAGGGCGGAATCGGGGTGCGGGCTCACGCGTGTTACTGAACCACAGCGCTGCGGCACCGACACTGACCTGCGTCTTTTGAGCGAAAGTCAAGCTCACCGTACGATCTGACCTGGCTTGATGCGCGCTGCGTCGCGTCTCGCCGACCGGATGAAACACAGCTTCTGTGCGTAACGGCCGACGGTGGCTTGACGACGTAAGAGGCGAGAGGAGCCTGCCCAACGTGACGACTCGATCGAAGACACTCGGTGTGGCCGCGGCCTTCGCCGCCATCACCTTCTCCATCCCGACCGCGGTGAACGCGTTCGCGGAGCCGTCCCCCAGCCCCACCCCGCCGCCGATTCCGCTGCAGACCTCCAGCGTCCCGCAGCCGGAGGGCCCGGAGTGTGGCACCTACAAGGAGTCCCAGGCCACCGGGTCGTTCGACTCCACCCCGGCGCTCACGGCATCGGCGGCCATCGCCTCGATCCCCGAGCTCAGCACCTTCAGCCAGGCCATCTCCGGCCAGGTCAACCCCGCCGTGAACCTGGTCAGCGTGCTGGACAACGGGCCGTACAACGTCTTCGCCCCCACCGACGAGGCGTTCGCCAAGCTGGACCCGAGCGAGCTGGAGCTGCTGAAGTCCAACCCCGAAGAGCTGACCAGCGTGTTGTACTACCACATGGCGCTGGGGTACCTGAGCCCGGAAACCATCGAGGGCAAGCTGACCTCGCAGCAGGGTTCGCAGCTCACGATCACCGGCAGCGGCGGTGACATCAAGGTCGACGACGTGGCCAAGGTGGTCTGCGGCGGCATCACCGCCCAGAGCGCGAAGATCTACATGATCGACACCGTGCTCAGCCCGGCCGGTTCGCTGCCGGGTACCGCGACCACCACGACGTCGCCCACCAGCACGTCGGAAACCAGCACCACCGAGACCACGACCACCTCGGCGACCTCCACCGAGACGCCGGCTCCCACAACGAGCCTGCCGGCTGAGGCTGCTCCGACCGCCTGAGCTACGCCGAGCAGACGCCAACTCGGATCGCCATTCGCCGCGATCGCCCGAGTTGGCGTCTGCTCGCCGTTCTACCGCGCCTTCCAGACCGGCTGACGTTTCTCGGCGAAGGCCAGCGGCCCCTCCTTGGCGTCCTCGGACCGGAACACCCCCACCATTTCCTTCATCGTGCGCGACCAGCCGTCCTTCTCGACGGTGACGACGCCGTCGTCCACGCCGTAGGCCACCCGCTTGCTGGCCTGCACGGCCAGCGGTGCGTTGCCGGCGATCCGCTCGGCCAGCGCCACCGCCGCGTCCACCACGGTGCCGTCCGGCACCACCTGGTTGATCAGCCCCCACTTGAGCGCGTCGGCGGCGGTCATGGGCTCGCCGGTGAGGACCAGCTCCAGTCCCACCTTGCGGGGCAGCTGGTCGACGATGCGGAACACCCCGCCGGCGGCGGCGATCAGTCCTCGTTTCACCTCGGGCAGCCCGAACTTGGCGCGTTCCTCGGCGATCACCAGGTCACTGGCCAGCGCCAGCTCCGTGCCACCACCGAGCGCCGTGCCGTTGACCGCGGCGATGGTGGGTTTGTCGATGAAGTGGCTCACGTAGCCGGCGAAGCCGTACTCCGGGTGTTCGGGGTGAAAGAGGTTCTCCCGCCGCGAGATCGCCTTCAGGTCCGCCCCCGCGCAGAACGACTTGTCCCCTGAGCCGGTGATGACGACCACCCGCACCTCGGGATCGGCCTGCGCGGCGGCCATCGCGTCACCGACGGCGGTGCTCACCGCGGCGTTGACGGCGTTGCGCGCCTCAGGCCGGTTGATCGTGATGATCAGGACGTTGCCGCGGCGTTCGGTGAGGGCGCCGGGTGCTTCGACGTCGCTCACAGCAGCTCGAGGATGGTCGCGTTGGCCTGGCCGCCGCCTTCACACATGGTCTGCAGGCCGTACTGAATTCCCTTGTCCCGCATGTGGTACAGCATCGTGGTCATGATGCGTGCGCCGGAACCGCCGAGCGGGTGGCCCAGCGCGATGGCACCACCGTTGGGGTTCAGCTTCTTCTCGTCGGCGCCGATGTCCTTCAGCCACGCCATGGGCACCGGCGCGAACGCCTCGTTGACCTCAAACACCCCGATCTCGTCGAGGCTCAGGCCGGACCGCTTGAGGACCTTCTGCGTTGCGGGGATGGGCGCGGTCAGCATGATCACCGGGTCTGCACCGGCCAGCGTGGCGGTGTGCACCTTGGCGATCGGCTTGAGTCCCAACGACTTCGCCTTCTCGGCGGACATGAACAGCAGCGCGGCCGAGCCGTCGGAGATCTGCGAGGAGTTGCCCGCGTGGATCACGCCGTCCTCCTTGAAGGCCGGCTTGATGCCGGCCAGCTTCTCCACCGATCCACCGCGGCGGATACCTTCGTCCTTGGTGATCGCGACCTCGTTGCCGTCGGCGTCCTTGGTGCGGATCCCGACGATCTGGTCATCGAACGCGCCAGAATCCTGGGCAGCGGCAGCCTTTTCGTGTGAACCGAGCGAGAACTGGTCCAGCGCGGTGCGGTCGAGACCCCACTGCTCGGCGATCATCTCCGCACCGATGCCCTGGTTCGGGGTCTGGCTGTACCGGGTCCGGAACGCGTCGGGGTAGGGGTGCCCGCCGTTGGCCAGCGAGGAGCCCATCGGGGTGCGCGACATCGACTCGACGCCACCGGCCACCACCACGTCATAGTGGCCGGCAACCACGCCGGCGGCGGCGAAGTGCACCGACTGCTGGCTCGAACCGCACTGCCGGTCGACGGTCACGCCCGGAACAGTCTCGGGCCACCCGGCCGCCAGAACGGCGGTGCGGGCGATGTCGAGGGCCTGCTCCCCAGCCTGCATGACGCAGCCCCAGATGACGTCCTCGACGAGCGCCGGGTCCACCCCGGCGCGTTCCACCAAACCGTTGAGGACCTGCGCCGACAGTTCCGCCGGGTGCACCCCCGACAGACCACCATTGCGCTTTCCGATGGGCGAACGCACCGCCTCGACGATCACGGCTTCTGCCATGGACCTCTCCTCCCAGATCGACTTCCGTCTTCCCAACCGATTAGTTGGTTGCCTGCATCGTTCTTAACACTTCGCGGGGGTACTCGGTATGGGTGGGTCGGAATTTCCGGCCCGGAGCCGCGGGTTGCAACCACGACGGAGCGAGACGAAGGAGAGTTATGTCTGCCATCACCATCATCGGAGGCCACGGCAAGGTGGCCCTGCACCTGGCCCGGATCCTCACCGCCGACGGCCACCAGGTCTCCTCGGTGTTCCGCAATCCCGACCACGCCGACGAGGTGGCCGCCACCGGTGCCCGACCGGTGGTGGCCGACATCGAGAGCTCATCGGTCGACGAGCTGGCAGGACTGCTCAGCGGACAGGACGCGGTGGTGTTCAGCGCGGGTGCCGGCGGCGGTGACCCGGCGCGCACGTACGCCGTCGACCGCGACGCCGCCATCCGGGTGGTCGACGCGGCCGGGCAGGCGGGGGCGCGGCGTTTCGTCATGGTGTCCTACTTCGGTGCCGGCGCCGATCACGGTGTGCCGGAATCGAACTCCTTTTACCACTACGCCGAGGCGAAGGCGGCCGCCGATGCCCACCTGCGGGGCACCGACCTGAATTGGACGATCTTGGGCCCCGGAAGTCTCACCCTCGATCCCGGCACCGGCCGCATCGCAGTGGGCAAGGAGGGCAAGGTGTCCCGCGAGGACGTCGCCGCCGTGGCCGCGGCCACCCTGGCCGAGGACGCCACCATCAAGCGCACCATCGAGTTCAACAACGGCGACACCCCGATCGCCGAGGCAATCAGGGCCGGTCGATGAGCTCGAGGCACGAGAGCGAGGGAGGGCCGGACGCAGAAAATCAGGAGCTGACCGAACGGCTGCCCGTCACGTGCACGGGGACGGTGTCGTCCCAGGGTTGGCGGGTCACCATGTCGGCGACCTCGAGGTAACCGCGCTCGAACTCGCCGGTGGCGGCATCCACCAGCCGGTACTGCTGGGTCTGGCGGTGGATGGGCTGGGCGTCGAGCATGACGATGCGCACTTCGCCCGGTTCGAAGTGGCAGCGGCTCTGCAGGGCGGCCACCAGCTGCTCGTTGCTCATGTGGCCGTCGCCGAAGTTCCAGCCGATGGCGGTGGAGACCATCCGCTCACCGTCGGTCAGGGTGTACTCGTCCTCGTTCTGCCCGGCCATCGCACGGTGTGCCAACGTGAACAGCGCCCTGCCATGGGTGTTGAACGCACGGAATGCGTATCCCATGTACATCGGGATCTGAGCGGCTTCCTTGCTGCCGTAGAACCGCTCGAGCTGGGCGGCCGGCATGCTGGCGATGGCCACGATCCCCCGGGCGATCTTGGCTTCGGCCGAGGGTTTGATGCACCACAGCGAGGTGTCCCAGTTCCCGGCGTAGTACCGCATTCCCGGCAGGAAGGACACCTTGCGCGGGAACAGGTTCCCGATCACGACGGTGCCGGCGACGACCAGGAAGAGCACGATCGGCAGCGGGCTCTGCATATCGGCCAGCCCCACCTCGGGGTGACCGACGAACAGCGCGAGCACCGCGAACATCATGAAGACGTTCCACTCCAGCGGCACCCCCATCGGAATGGACGAGAGGATCCCGAAGTGGAAGATCAGCATGATGGCGGCAGCGATGGTCCCGACCCAGCCGCCATGGGAGAAGAACAGCACCAGCGGCACCAATCCCTCGATGGCCGTGGAGAAGTGGGCCAAGAACCGCGACCGCGCCCCGGGACGGAGGTCGTCGGGGAAGCGCTCGAAGAACTTCCGTTTGATTGCCGGTGAGCGGAAGACGGGGTTGTTGCTCATCATCGTCGAGATGACGAACGGGAAGTGCTTGTTGAGCTTCGAGGTGGCCGCACCCAGCCAGATCACCAGGCACACCAGCTTGGCGGCCAGGATCATGTCGATCACGCTGTAGGACGCGAACACGCACGCCACCGCCAGGGAGCCGTACACCTCGCCGCGGGCGGCCAGGAAGATCACCTTGTCCCGCAGTCCGATCAGTGCCAGCAGACCGAGCACGGCCCACAATTGCCAGGCCGGCAGCACCCCTGCGCCGGGGCCCGCGCCGTCGGAGAACAGCGCGATCATGAGCACCACCAGCAGTGCCCCGTAGACGGCGGCGTCGAACGGGGTGCGGTGGTCACCCCGGGTGAGCGGGATCCGGTTGGGCCACGGTGGCAGCCGGATGGTGCCGGGGCGCAGCCAGTAGAGGATCGAACCCATCGGCGGGAAGAACCGGTTGTTCAGCGGGCCGAAGCCGCAGCCCAGGCCGACCACCTCGAAGAGCATGGTGTAGAGCACCACCTTCTGGAACACGATGGGCTCGTTGAACCATTGCGCGACGTTGGTGAACCCGTCGACACCGCGGGTGGTGAGGACCACCAGCCAGGCACCCAGGATGTAGGCCAGGATCTTGATCACGTAGAACAGGTGCAGGGCCACCGGGGTGCCGAAGCCGACTTCGGCCCAGTGCCGGGCCATCGGCACGATCTTCTCCGCGCGGGTGCCCTTGCTCCACTGCTCGAAATCGATCTGCGGGGTCGTCTGCTTGAGAAATCCCATGCAGGTCAGATTAGAACGTGTTCTAGTCTGACGGAATCAGTTCGTCGATTCGGCGCGGAGCATCGGCGGGTGCAGCAGGCGCAGCTCACCCCGACGATACAACTGCGCGGGCCTGCCGCCGTCGCGCGTGGTGGTGGCCCCGGTGGGCACCAGGAAGCCGTCCGCTCCGGTGACCTTGCGGTGAAAATTGCGACTGTCCAGGCTTGTGCCCCAGACGATCTCGTAGACCCTGCGCAGTTCGGCGACGGTGAACTCCGGGGCGCAGAACGTGGTGGCCAGCGGGGTGTACTCGAGTTTGGCGCGCGCCCGCTCGAGGCCGTCCGCCAGGATCTGGTTGTGGTCGAACGCCAGCGCGGACGCCTGCAGGTCCACCACCGGCGTCCACCGCGCTCCCGCCGCATCACCCCCGGCCACCGGCACCGGCAGGTCGGGCGCGAGGCCCAGGTACGCGACGGTCACCACCCGCATTCGGGGATCACGTTGTGGCGCACCGTAACTGGCGAGCTGTTCGAGATGCACCCGGTCGGCGGGCAGGGCGGTCTCCTCGTAGAGCTCGCGGGCCGCGGCGGCGTCCAGGTCCTCGCCTGCGCGGACGAATCCGCCCGGTAGTGCCCACCGGCCGAGGAAGGGCTGTTCGCCCCGGCGGACCACCATCGCCACCAGGGCGTCGGCGCGGATGGTGAGGGCCACCAGGTCGACGGTGACGGCGACGGGCGGATACGCGGTGGGGTCGTAGCGCGTCACCCGCTCACCATAATCGTCGTGTTGACGAAAAGCCATCATGTCACTTATCGTCAGTACGACGATAACGATCAAGGAGGTGGCCCCATGGCCGTCATCAGCAACTATCCCTTCGTCCGTCACCTGCGTGTTTCACCCACGGCGCACATCCGTGCCCTGAGCCGCGGCAAGGTGGTCCACGACGGTCCCGGGCTGGCATTCTGGTTCCGTCCGCTGCCCGCCTCGATGTCGGAGGTGCCGCTTGACGACCGTGAACTTCCGCTGCTGTTCCACGCCCGGACCGCCGATTTCCAGGACGTCACGGTCCAGGCGACGGTCACCTACCGGATCGTCGACGCCGGGCTGGCCGCTCAACGCATCGACTTCTCGATCGACACGGCCAGCGGTCGCTGGCAGGGCAGCCCGCTCGAACAGGTTGCGGGCCTGCTGACCGAAACCGCGCAGCAGCACGCGCTGGACCTGCTGGCCCGCACCACCCTGGTGGCGGCCCTGGCCGATGGCATCAGCGCCGTCCGGGCCCGGATGAGCGACGGCCTGGCCCGCGACACGCGCCTGGCCGAGACGGGCATCGCCGTCATCGGGGCGCGTGTGGTGGCCATCCGCCCCGAGCCGGAAGTGGAACGGGCGCTGCAGACTCCGACCCGCGAGCAGGTGCAGCAGGACGCGGACAAGGCGACCTTCGAACGTCGGGCGCTGGCCGTCGAACGCGAGCGGGCCATTGGCGAGAACGAGCTGCAGACCAGGATCGAGCTGGCTCGCCGCGAGGAGGAACTGGTGGCGCAGAAGGGCGCAAACGACCGGCTCAAGACCCAGGAGGAATGGGCGGCCGACGCCATCGCCACCGAGGCCAGGGCGCGCCGCGACGTCCAGTTGGCCGAGGCCACCGCACAGGCCACCCGACTGGTGGGAGCTGCTGAGGCCGACGCCGAGGTGGCCAAGCTGGCGGCCTACCGCGATCTGGACGAAGCCGTGCTGCTGGGACTGGCAGTCAAGGAACTGGCCGCCAACCTGCCCAACATCGAGCACCTGGTGCTGACCCCCGATCTGCTGGCCCCGGTGCTGAGCAAGCTGGGAGCGCGGGCATCATGACGCTCGCGCCTCGGGTGGTGTTGGTGCACCGCCGCACCGAGCTCGACGACGCCCTCGCCCGCCACGGCACCCACGGCCAGGCGTCGTTCTTCCTGACCAGCCGCGGCCGTGACATCGGCGAGCTGGAGACCCGGCACGCGCTCAACGACGCCGCGCTCAAGGCGGTCTCCGCCGCCATCCCGGCGGTCTGGCGCCGTGGCCGAGTCGAGCGGGCCGACCTGTCGCGGTTCCTGTTCGAGCCGGAGGACGTGGTGGTGGTCGTCGGACAGGACGGGCTGGTGGCCAACACGGCGAAGTATCTGGACGGCCAACCGGTGCTGGGCATCAACCCGGACCCGGAGCGCAATCCGGGTGTGCTGGTGCCGCACTCCCCCGTCGCGGCCCCCTCGCTGATCAGCCGTGCGCTCGACCCGCGCAGCGACGTCGAGTTGCGGGCGATGGTCCAGGCCCACACCGACGACGGTCAGCGCCTGCTGGCCCTCAATGAGATCTTCATCGGGCATGCCGGTCACCAGACCGCCCGCTACACCGTGGCGTTGGGTGACGGGCGCGCCGAAGCGCAGGCCTCGTCGGGGCTGATCGTGTCGACCGGCACCGGCGCCACCGGATGGTGCCGATCGATCTGGATGCAGCGCCACAGCAGCGTCGCGCTCCCCCAGCCGGTCGAGCCGCGGCTGGCGTGGTTCGTCCGGGAGGCCTGGCCGTCGCCGGCCACCGGGACGACGTTGACCGAGGGTGAATTGTCGGACTCTTCGCTGGCCATCTCGGTGGAGTCGGACCGGCTGGTCGCCTTCGGCGACGGGATCGATGCCGACGCACTGTCCCTGTCCTGGGGGCAGCGGGTGACCGTGCGGCTGTCCGACCGGCGGCTGCGACTGCTGTACTGAGACCATGGTCGGGTGCGATACGTTCTGTTCCCCGGCCGCCACCACGTGCTGACCCGGTTCCAGGCGCAGTACCTGGCCGAGTTGAGCGGTCCTGACACCACGGTGATCTGGGCCGTCACCAGTGCCAACCATCAGAACACCCGGCGCAATCCGGTCCCGGCCCACCGTCGTGAAGCGGCGATCGAGCTGTTCTCGCAAGCCGAGGGGATTCGCTCGCTGGTGGTGCCAGTGGTCGACGTTCCGCCGGATCGGCGGTTCGCCGAGATCACTTGCAAGGCCGTCGCGCATGCCACCGGGCTCACCCCGAGCCCGGCCGACACCGTGGTGGCCTGTTCCACGCCCGCGGTCGCCACAATGTATGAGCGCCTCGGCTTTTCGATTGCACCGGTAGAACGTGATCACCCAGACAACCCGCCGTACCCGTGGCAGGTGTTGGAGCAGATCGCGACCGGCGCTCCGTGGCGCGAGGACGCCCATCCCGCCACAGTGGACGTGTTCGACCGCTACGGCCTGGCTGAGCACATCCGCACCCTCAGCGCCGACCCGATCGTCAGCAGTGAGGGCGCACTGACCGACACGCGTGATTACCGTTCCTACAGTGCGGCTTTCGACGCCGCCGCCGAGCGCAAGTGGGCGCAGGCCCGGCCGTATGTACAGCCGGGACGCATCGTCGACATCGGGTGCGCAGCTGGCGCCATGCTGGAACTGGTGGCCGCCGACCCGCAGTTCGCCGAGTCCGACCTGTATGGGATCGAGGTGGCCCGGCACCTGTTCGAGGAGTGCGAGCACCGCAAGTCCCAGGGGGTGTTCGCCAATCCCAACACGTTCTTCTACCAACGCAACATCCTGGCGGGGACGGTGTTCCCGGATGCCAGCGTGGACACCACGCTGACCTTTGCCCTCACTCACGAGATCTACAGCTACGGCGACGCCGCCGCGTCGCTGCGGTTGTTCGCCGACACCATCGCCCGCCACACCGCTACCGGCGGGGTGTGGATCACCTCCGACGTCTGCGGCCCGGATGACCCGGACCGTCTGGTGCGCTTGACCTTTCACGAACCTGGCGTCGGGCACCCGACTGTGGACCTGACCGCCCTGCCCGCGATTGACGTACACGACCACCTGAATGCGCTGAACCCCGCGCAGCGCTTCGGGCAGTTCGCCGTCGACTTCCGACGCAACGCCAAAGTGCCGTTCGCCTACGACGTCATCGACGATCACACCGTCCGGTTGCGCCTGGCCGACGCCATGGAGTTCCTCACCCGGTTCAGCTACACCGACAACTGGCTGTCGGAAACCCACGAGCAGTTCTGCGGATTCTCCTGGGCCGACTGGGTACAGCTGGCCGGCGAGGTGGGCTTGCAGGTGGATCCCCGATCCGGGCCGTGGCGCAACGAGTGGTTGGTGGCCAACGTCTTCGAGCCCGCGGCGGCGTTGTTCGACGACGATGGCAACTCGCTGGACTGGCCGGTCACCCACGTCTTGTTGGCTGCCCAGGCGGGCGTGGGCGGGCGGTAGCCCCGGTATCAGTCCGAGTCGGAAGGCGCCGCGGGGTCGATCAACGCCCTCCGCAGGGGACTTTCGGGCACGCTGAGACCAGGGGTTGACCTTCCCCTTATGGCAACCTCCATCGTGGTGCCCATGACCAACACAGAATGGGAAACACTCCCAGACACCGTGAAAACGTTCATGACCGCACTCGACGCCCGGCAGGTGGAACAAGCTCTGGCCACCCTGACCGCCGATGCCGTGGTGACCGATGACGGCCGCGACCACACCGGCACCGACGAAATCGGCACGTGGGTGGCCACCGAAGGCGCCCAGTTCACCTACACCACCGCGTTCACCGGTGCGTCCAGCACCGAGGCCGGGGTCGTCGTCGGGCAGCATCTGGAGGGCAACTTCCCCGGCGGCGTCGTCGACCTGAACTACCGGTTCACCCTCGACGGCGGCCTGATCAGCCGCGTGGTGATCGAGCCATGAGCCGGCGGTGGTTCATCACCGGTGGCACACCCGGCAACTTCGGGGTGGCGTTCGCCGAGACGGCGCTGCAGGCCGGCGACCGGGTGGTGCTGACCTCCCGGCGCCCACAGGAACTGGCGAGCTGGGCCGAGCAGTACGACGACCGCGTGCTCGTCGTCGCGCTCGACGTCACCGACCCCGCCCAGGTTGCCGAGGCGGTGCGGACCGCCGAGGAGCATTTCGGCGGTATCGATGTGCTGGTCAACAATGCCGGCCGCGGCTGGTTCGGATCGATCGAGGGGATGGACGACTCGGCGGTGCGGTCGATGTTCGAGCTGAACTTCTTCGCGGTGCTGTCGGTGACCCGCGCCGTGCTGCCGGGGATGCGCGCCCGCGGCACCGGGTGGATCGTCAACATCTCGTCGGTGGCCGGGCTGGTGGCGGCGACCGGATTCGGTTACTACAGCGCGACGAAGTTCGCCGTCGAAGCCGTCACCGAGGCGCTGCGCACCGAGGTGGCCGATCAGGGCATCTCGGTGCTGGCCGTGGAACCGGGCGCCTTCCGCACCAACGCCTACGCCGGCTTCGCCGACGAGCCCGTCGCCGAACCCATCCCGGAGTACCACGACATGCTCAAGCAGGTCCAGGCCACCTTTGTGGAGATGGACGGCGCTCAGCCCGGTGATCCGCACCGCGGCGCCCGGGCGGTCATCGCGGCGATGGAACAAGACACCCCGCCCAAGCGGCTGGTCCTGGGCAACGGCGGATACGACGCCGTGGTCGAGACCCTGGAAGGCGCCCTGGCCGACATCCGGTCCGGCGAGGCCCTGTCCCGCACCACAGATTTTCCCGAGTGATGGGGTGCAGGGTTCATCGAAGGACGCAAATGCGTGAGGTTCCTACGAGTGGATTCTGGAAGCGTGAGCCGAAAGTCGGATCGCGCCTTGCGTTTTGAGGAGGATATCAATGAATCAATCAAATGCTTATCTCGTGGTGAAGAACCTTTATGACGCTTACGATCGTGGTGATGAAGAGGCGTTCTTTCGTGATTTGTCGCCTAACCTCACCTGGGTCGAGAGTGTCGGATTTCCGGCACCGGGAATATTCCACAACAGAGCAGAGATCAGGGCCAACGTTTTCGATGTTCTAGAGCGAGATTTCACGGTGTTCCGATACAGTCTCGACACCTTGATAGATGGTGGCGAGTTCATCGTTGCATTTGGCACTTATCGGGGAACTCATCGCGTGACGAAGAACAACTTCGAGTCGCGAGCTGCCCACGTCTGGCATGTCCGCGAGAATCTGATCGACAGTTTCGAGCAGTTTGCTGACACCGAGGTCATCCAGCGTGCAGCGGCTCACGATCCCGGTGATCCGAAAGAGAGTTCCTGAGCGATCCGTCATGTCCAGAGGCATCGCTGACAGTGGGTGTCCGGGGACTTCGGTGATGGTGGTGCAGGGGTGGGTCGGTGACGACGACTCCGCCGTCGATGCCAACGACGATGCCCTGTGCGTCAACGACGGCCACCCGCTGGCCTGGCCGGTCACCCGCGTCCTGTTGGCCGCCACGGCCGTTGCCGTCGGGCGATAGCCCCGGTATCACTCTGAGTCGGAGTCCGAGTCGAAGCTCAGCCAGCTCTTCCCGGGCCCCCGCGAGCTGCGGACGTCTAGGAAGAAACCGCCCTCGATGGGGTCACGGCCAAGCGAGCTGCGACCGCGCGACGACGATGCCTGCGGCCCGCGGCTTTGGGCCTCACGATCGATGGACTCGTCGTCCAGGACCGCAATCGGCGGCGTCAGCGTGGAGGTGGTGGCGGGTGCAACACTCGCTTCTGCAGACTCTGAGCGGGCAGCCTGCAGCGGAAGATCATCGAGCCTCGGAGGATCGGACGCGTCGACCTCCTGATGGCCCGTCGGCACCTCCGCCAGCCGTACCGTCACCCGGCGTGTTGCCGGCGCATCCGTGGCCCGGTTGCCGGACGCGGGAGCACCACCGGGCAGGGTCTTCCCGCGCGACGTGGGTTGGTCGAATCGCACCATGCTGGGGTGGATTCCGCGCTCGCCGAGGCGTACCCGTATCGCGGTTTCCAGGAACTCCAGGGTGGCGCGCGCGCGCTCCATGCCGACCGAATCGGCCTTGTGCAACACATTGCCGCCGTTGCCACCACCATCCGCGTGCACCACCACAGCACCTTGGCTTGCTACAGAACGGCGAACCGCCTCATTGACCACATGGTCGAGGAAGGGTTGGAGTTCATCGCGCTGCACGTCGCCGAGCTGGGTGCTCCGCTCGGCGAAGTCGACGTGCACCTCGCCATCGGTCACCGGAGCTTCTTCCTCGGTTCGAATGACGACCACCCGGCGCGCCGTCTCGTCCGACCCGAAATCGTGCGGCCTGCCGGCGGTACCGGGTATTCCCCGTCCCCGCGATTCCGCCCGGAACGTCACCTGCGACGTCGGGACTCCGCCATCTCGGAGCTGACGGTGCACCTCTTCCTCCAGGACCCTGTGGATCTCGGCGGCCCGCCGCTCACCCACGGTGGTCGGCCTGCCGTTGTACGGCCAGCCCTGGAAGGGCCAGCGGCGCCCGTTGCCACCGACATCGACATACACCACCAGCCGGGTCGAAGCGGGGTTGGCCTGGTATCGCTGCGTGGCTTGCAGGGCGATCTGCGTGGCGCGAGCGTGAACGGTGCGAACTTCCCGATCATCGAGCGTCTTGGCCTTCTCTCGGAATTGCAGCTCGATGGGTGCGTCCACGTCCAGCGCCCCGTTGTCTGAATCACGTTCTGATCCAGTGGTGTTCGCGTCGGGAGTTGTCGCCGGCGCACCCCAATTCAGGCCCCACCACCGGCGACCTGCCGACGGCTCGATGGCGGGCTCGTGTGTCCGTCCGATCCCCAGAAGCGGCCGTCCGGTGACACGGTGATCGTCACCGTCGAGTCCGTCCTGGCGGCCGGCCACGATCCGCCCGAAGTTGGTCAGCGACTGCGACCGCGATCCCATCGCGTCCAGGTAGCGGTAGTACGAGGTATGGGTCATCACGGTGGACATCTCATCCATGGACCTCGGGAACTCCGAAGCCAGGCGGCGTGCACCGAACTGCTGCAATGCGGGATCGATGCCTTGGCCGATCATCGCACTCGGATCCGGTGTGCGCCCCAACGCGGTGACCGGATCCCGCGATGAGCTGGCGACAAAGACATTGGTCCCGATGCCGAAATCGGCGGCGGTGCGCTGCGGCCCCGCTCCCGGAGACCCGAGCAAGGTGATGGTCCGCACCTGTTCGGCCAGTCGACCGTCGCGACCCGCAAACGACGTGGTGGTCGAACCGTAGGAGTGCGCGAATACGTGATTGTTCGAGAACCTGCTGCCGTCAGGGGCGTTGGGATCCCGCCCTGCGTTGAAGGCGCTGATGTCGGCGTGCAGAACTTCCCCGCCCGCTTCCGCCAAACCCCTGCCCGTCACCCGGACAGAACGCCACCCGCTGGGTGCGTCATAACCGATCCACACGATCACCACGGGATCGGGCGCCCCTTCGGCGCGGGCGGAATCCACCAGGTTCATGGCGTCATCGAGGAGATTACCGAGGCTCGCCATGGTGGTGGTCATGCCCGGCACTATCCATGACACCGAGGACGCGCGGTACGGGTCACCGCCGACGGCGACGAGGATGCGGCCGTCCCGGGAGTAGGCCTCGGGCTCGAAGCTCAGCACCATGGGGCGCCCGCCGTCGCTCGCCTGCGAACGGTGTCCCGCATGACGCAGTGCACTGTGGACCGCGTCGAGCCGCGTGATGAACGCCGGCAGTCGCGAAGGATTGGCGGCCTCGCGCGCCCTCGCGTCCGCCAACGCCTGACGGTTGGCCTCGTCACGAACCTGCGGTGGTAGCCCTTCGGCATTTCCCACCTGCTCTGGATAGGCGGTGATCATCGCACGACGTTCCTCCCCCGACAGTGCCTGCCACCAACGGGCATTCAGCCGCGCGGTCGCAGCGCTGCCGCCCGCGTTGCCGCGCGGCGGTCGGATCAGGTTTGCGTCAACGAGCCTGTCTGGACCGACGAAGTGTGTGTCCGTCGGGGAAACTCTCTTCCTCAAGGCCTGCCGCGAGAGCGCCCGAGTGGACCCGTCGACTTCACGGTCAGGTTCGAAACGTGGGATGTCCCGAGCCATGACGTGCTCGCTGCGATCCTCCGGCATGGTCAGGAAGCTGACACCTGCTCCCGGGGCGCGGCGCGGTGCGGACTCAGCCGTGGGCTTGGATTGTCGTCCCTCCCCCTGCGACTTCTCCTGACGCTGATCATGATCGCCGGTCGGCGAATGGTCGTCAGAGTCCTCGGCGTCACTGGGCAAGGCGAATCGCACGCGGCGAACTCTGTCCGAATCCTTCGTCGGTTCACGATCATTGATGCGCGTAGCGGTCGATTTCAGCGCCGACCACGTGTCAGGGCCCAACAACGAAGGTCGGGCCAACGGTCGCGCGACCGGGGCTTCGGGTGGCCGTGTGCGCGTGTCTGCTGCCTCGCGGACCGCACTCCGGGGCTTGCTCTGCGACGCCAAGTGCGCACTCAGTGCACCCAGGTCCCTGGCCGCCTCGGGGCGCTCGGCGAAGGCCGGTGTGTCGGTGGCAGAACTCAACGAGAAACCACCGGGTACCCCCACGGCTCCCCATTCTTCGTCCAGATCGTCGACATCCTTTGATGCGACGTCCTGTGATGGTGCACCCCGTGACTCTTCCTGAACGGTCGACCCGTCCGCGGCATCATCGGAAGGGGACCGAGGCGGCGCCGGATGACGCGGATCGGGCGTGAAACCTCCCGGCACGCCTGCAGCACCCATCGACTCCGGGGATTCCTCTGCGTCACTCGATGAGTTGGTCTCGGCAGGCGCGATCTGGCCGGTCGGTGTGGAACTACTGCGCCATGAGGTGACCGCCGCGAGTGCCTGCGGCAGATATCGTTGGCCGGCCCCAACTGCGGAGGACGACAACCACGCCACACCTTCAGCGAGCCGGTCTGCGTAGGTCGCGCTCATCCCGAGTGTGTACAGCAGCCAGGGATAGGCATTGTCGATAGACCGGAACGTCTCGCCTCCGCTGAGAGCATTGACCACACCGGGAAGGATCGCCACCAGCGCCGGAGGCGTGAAGTGGATGAACTGCTTGGCTGCATCGGCGGCAGTGACGCTAGGGTCGAGCATCTCGGTGACGGTGCGCACGATGAGGTACGTCGAAGCCGGAACCACCGTGGACATGGCCAGGGGGTTGCGCGCCAGAACGGACGCCGCGATCCCGCCTCCGCGAACAGTCGCCGTCACAAGGGCGTAGCCGAACTTCGGCCAGAAATCCACGTTGCCCACGCTGGGCGCCGGCGGTACATCCACCAACTGGGCGGCCAGGCGCTCCAGTTGCAGGATGTCCTTTCCGATCAGGGAGATCTGGCGCTCCGTACTCTCCGAGACATGGGCGCCACGTTCTTCGAACAGGTGCTGGGCCCTCTCGATCATCGTGAAACGAGAACGTAGTGAACTGATACGTCGCGACAGCGCTTCCTGGGTCAAGTACACAGGCTGGCTCTCCACCGCACCGGCATCGGCCGCGCGGGAGGAGTCAGAGTCCGAGAGGAGCCGCAGCCGGCCCTTGGCCAGAGCGATCCGCTCGGTTTCCGGCATCGGAAGGCCCGCGCCGACGGCGAGCGAGAGGACTGAGTCAGCCAGGCGCGGAAGGTAATCGGCGAATCCCGCCGCGAAGAAGACGAGTCCCTGTAGGGAGCCGGAGATGGCCGCCCATTCGCCGACCGACAACCTGGGGTTCTCGCCGGTCAGCAGTGAACGGTCCATGATGGGGCCGAGATTGACGAACCCCGGGACGTTGAGCGGAAGCACCAGATCGAATGCAGTTTCGCTCATCAGGCGCGCACTGTAGGTGGCGTGCCGCGCCAGGCCCCCCATGGTGAGTGCAGCCTTCGTATGGGTACCGGCAATGAGAGAGACGAAGTTCAGCGCCTGTGGGTTCTGCAAGACCGGTGCGATATAGGGCGGTGCCATCAACACGATGGGCAAGAGGGCATTTCGAGCCCGGATGAGCCGACCTTCATCTCGCAGCAATCCCTGGACCGAGCCCATCGCCTTGCCGACGATGGCCCCCGCTACGTTGTGCAGCATCCGGTAGGCCGTCTGTTCCGACTCGGAGAGTGAGCGTCGTGGGTGCGCTGCTGCCAGCGCATGGAGATCTTCGAGGTCCTCCATGAGGCTCGCCAGAACCGGCCTCCCGGTTTCGGGGTCAGTCAGGTCCTGTCGGAGGATCTGGACAAACGCCGCGTCGTCGCGGTGAGCGACGTCTCTGTAGATGGTGGTTGCTGTGGCGAGGGCAACCGCCGGGGGGACGGGGTTCGCCCGACCCAGCGTGCTGGTCACCCCACTGCCGGATGTCTCCGGCCGGGTGGCTTCTTCGACGTCCCGGGCGGGTAAGGCCGCATCCACCGTCCGTCGAATGTGGTCGTCCAACGCGCCGTCGGGGTTGTCGCGCTCGACAACCGGCAGATTACCGTCGTAGTGGTTATGGCCGTTGTAGCGGACATCGACTGTGCGAGAGGTATTTTCCGGTCCGACCCTCGATCCGTTGACCACGTCGTGCACCTGCACGTTCAACGTGTGGGCCACCAGGGTGGAGAACATGTCCCCGAAACTCGACGTCCAGCCCCACTCCCCCCACGATTCCACCGCCTCGAGCAGGTGGGCATACTCCATGTCGGTCAAGCGCCGGGTACTGGCGGTGCGCACCGCAACACGCAGGTCCTCGATGCCGCGGAGATCGCCGATCGTGGGCACTCTGCCGCGATTCCGCAGGTACTCGAACTGGGCCTGCTGCCCGACCTGAGGTTCCGCGTTTCGCCTGCCGTCGGCCTCGATCCCCGCCTCGTGACGAGCCAGTCGTTGCGCCTCTGCCCGGCCGCGGCTGCGGGTCAACTCTCGGGTCCGCTCGGTGACATAACGCTCGCGCAGTCCGTCGGGAGAGAGCCACTCTTCGGACTCCACCCGATGGTTCTCGTCGAGACCCAGTGCCGAAAGGCGCTCCCGGAGTTCTGGCACGCCGGCGGCGGCCACCCAGTTCTCCAGCCGCGTCCGTTCCGCGTGGTTGCCGCGGAACAGTTGCACCGCTCGGTCCGGTAACCCGCGGCCACCACGATCCAGGACGAACTGACGAACCTGCGCGTACAACGCGGAGCGGGCATGCTCCAAGGGCCCGCCCGCCAAGGCAGATGGGTTCCTGCTGCGGGCCTGGTCCAATGCTGTCGAGTGTGCCTGCGCTGCGGTCATCGAGTCCGGCACCCATGCCGGTGGCCACAGTTCCGGCGGCGTGCTTAGTGTGACTGCGTTGAGCAGGCACCACCCGTCACCGGGGACGCGAATCAGGTTCTCGGCGTCTGCTGGGGCGGCCTTGACCTGTTGTTCCTTGGGGGCCCCTCCGCGCAGACTCACCACCTTCTGGCGTGCCGCGAAATCTCGTGCCGCGGTCTCACCCGAGCGATGCCACATGTACAGAACGCGCAACGCCGCCTGCGCGGCCGGTTGGTCGCGGTACGCATCCAACCGATAACCCTCTTCGGTCAGCTCACCCCCGCCCGGCGACAGCCACCGATGGACCGCCTGCAGCCGTTCCCGGAAATCCGGGTGCTCTCGCACTGTCTCCCAGTGCGAATCGATCCACCTGAAGTCCCTCGGAGCGACCATGTCTGACATTTCTATGGGCGACCCTGCCTCGGCTACCTCGGCGGTGGACTCGGTGGCGCGGCCTGTAGCGGCGAACAGTCCAGACACAAACGACGGCATCAACGACGCGACCGCAACAAACCAACTGAAAGCAGCAGGCAACCGGGATATCCCCGCCGCGAAATGGTTGGCCATCCACTCGCCGATCCAAGCCGCGTAGGTCATGCTCAACAGTCCGTAGGCCGCCATCACCACCGGATAGGCCCGCGGGTTACCCCAGACCGCTTCTTTCTTGCCCTGCAGCGTGGTAATGATCGTCGCAAGGTCCACCAGGACGCCCGGCAAACCCTCCGAGGTGAGGTTGGTGAACACCTCACGGGCGTCGTCGGCGGACCGGGACGGATCGAGAACCACTGCGATGGCCCGTGAGAGCACATAGGCCGCGTCCGCTGTCGACGAGGCGAACGTCAGCTTGTCTGAATACCATCCGGCCGCAGGCGCGATGGTGTGGACCAATAGATGGGGCAGCAGGAACGCCGCTTTCGCGAGCCACTCCGGGTTGGCCTGCGACCAGAACCGCGTCGGCTTGATGCCTTGCAGGCCGTCGAGCCACTGTCGCGCCCATCGCACATCGTCGTCGACAAACTGAATTTGTGTCCGCAAGTTCTCCGAGATGGCCTGTCCGCGGTCATCAGCCTGGAATTGCTGTACCGCCTCGCGGAGTACCGCGACGGCCCGGTCAAGTCGCCGGGCAGGTGCAACCAGATCTTCGCGCGCCATCGGAGTTCCGTCGCCGATATCAGCACGCGATGGCAGTGCCTCATCCCCGGTCCGGACAGCGCGCTTGGACGTAAACGGCAGCGATCCCCGCCTCTGCCATGCACTCGGACCGTAGCCGAGTGAGAAGTACCACAGGATCGCAACGCCGAACATGGTCCAGCCGAAAGCTTTGCCGTCCTCCAGTTTTGGATAGCGAAGGGCGAAAGCCCAGGGAGCCTCCGACAGCCACGGCAGAGTGGAGTCTCGCGCGTAGTTGGCCAGCAACCTCAAGTTGGCGTAGGGATAGAGCAACATTCCGATGTCACGCGGGATCACCTTCGAGAAGCCCGACACCAGTGCTGCAATGTACGCGCGCTCCTTCTCCGATACCGCGTACACCCACGGTGCTACCGACAAAACAGTCATCCCCGCTGCCACGCCCAGCGTCTTCAGAGATCGCGGCCAGTCATAGACCGGTCTGTTCCTCAGGACGTCGGCACTGCTCGCCGCGTCGCGCAGAGCAGGCGCAACCGATGTGCGCATCCTGACATACGTCTGGCGGTGTGGGCCGTCGCTCGGTTGAGCATTGGAAGTAGATGCCTCGACGTCACGCGAGTCCATTTGCCCGGCCAATGCCGACAATTCATCACTCAAGAATTGCAGCAGGGGTACGTCTGTTCCCGGGAAGGTCAGCTGACCGAGGAACTCCATGAACTCCGCATCGTCGTGCGGCGCAAGGTCCTGGTAGGCCGAGGTCGCCTCCATGGCAGCCCGCCACCGCCCCTTGCCCTTGGTCGGCCTCCCGCCGCGCTCTTGATCACCATTCGTGCGGGCGGCGTCGTGGCGCGCCAACGCCTCTCGCACGTGGGCGGCGTCGTCTGGATCGGTCTCGGACGGAGGCTCCGGCTTCGGGTCCGGCTCGGGCTTCGGGTCCGGGTCCGGCTCGGGCTTCGGGTCCGGCTCCGGCTTCGGGTCCGGCTCCGGCTTCGGGTCCGGGTCCGGCTTCGGCTTGGGCTCGAGCTTCGGGTCTGGTTTGGGGTCCGGCTCGGGCTTCGGGTCTGGTTTGGGGTCCGGCTCGGGCTTCGGGTCCGGTTTGGGGTCCTGCTCCGGTTCCGTTTCGGACTCAGGGCCGGACTTCGGCTTCGGCTCGGGGTCTTGCTCCTGCTCCGGGCCGGACTTCGGCTTCGGCTTCGGCTCGGGGTCTTGCTCCGGTTCCGGCTTCGGTTCGGCTTCGGGCTCAGGCTTGAAATCCGGCTCCGGGTCTGGTTTGTTCTCCGGGTTTGGTGTGCTCTTCGTAGCGGAATCAACCTCGCTTGCGGTGTCGGACTCGACGGGTCGAGCGGCATCGTAATGGCTTGTGCCGTTGTAGAAAACATCCACCGCTCGCCCCGTGGCGGCAGGACCCACATCTTGCAGGCCGGCGTTGTTGCGGTTGCGTATCCGCACCCCCAACGTATGCGCCACCAGTGGAAGGAACATCTCACCAAAGTCGTTGTTCCACCCCGCCGAATTCGGCTTCCACCGCTGCAACGCGGCCAGCAATCCGGCATGCTCAGGCGCCGTCATGGGCCGAGAAACCATGGTGTCGACATACACGGCCCGTAAATCCTCGTCGTCCAACTCATTCGCGCGGATCACGACACCGTTCCGCTGCAGGTACTGGACCACGCTGCGTACCCCGAGCGACGTGTCGGCCAACACCAGACGGCCCTGCGGATCCCGCACCATCGCCACCTCGGCCTCGGCTTGGAGCAACGCCTCTGAGGCCGGCAGTCCGTTTGTGTCCCGCAACTCAGCAGCCCGCTGGCGTACGTACACTTCCTGTAAGGCAGTCAACGACAACGAATCCGACGGTGTCACCACCGCGGCGCTCAGGCTGTTCAGCCGTGCCAGTAAGTCCGCACGGCCCAGCGAAGCGGCCTCGCGCTGCAAGGCGCGCATCCGCTCCTCGCTGCGCCGGAACGGCAACACCACCTCACCACCCCACCGTCCAGGTGGACTGTCACTCACGGCCCGCACAACCAACCCGTGAAGTGCCCTCGCCGCGCGCCCCAATGGCGAAGAAGCCGGCACCTCTCCGCGTCCGCGGGTGAATTCGAGCTGCGCACGCGCCGCCGCATGAGCCGACGCTGGGTCGACGAAGTCGCCCCGCATCTCCACCGGCCAATCCCGTGGATCCAGACCAGCCACCACCGCGTACAACAGACACCAACCGTCGGGATTGACCGGTAGCGGCTCCACCGCAACCAGCTCCAGCTCCACATCCTCTGAACCCTGCCGCGGGGGCAGGAGGGAATCCCGTTTCGCTTCCGACTCCGACTCGGATTCCGCGTCCAACTTCGGATCCGATTCGGGCTCGGGTTCCGGCGTCGAATCCGGCTCCTCGGGCGTGGACTCCGCCTTCAGCGTGGTGTCAGCCTCGACGGGTCGAGCGACGTTATCGCCGGCCGGCTGTCCCCACACGCGCGACGCCGCGCTCTCGTGGTCATCGAGCACTCGATCGGTCGAGGCTTCGGGCGCCGCCTCGGCACCCACCGCGAGCCGGTTTGCGATCAGTCGCGACTGACCGGTCAACGTCCGCCAGCGGTCGAAAGGCTCTAAATGTTCTTGCGCGTTGCGTACCTCGGCTGCGGAAAGCTCTCGCCCGGCCCGCTGTTGTGTCGCGTCTGTGAGCTCGGACAGCTCACCGGCGGTCAAGTTTGATGGCGCCACCGGGCCGCCCGGCCGCCGGGACAGCGGCCCACCCAGGGTGCGGTAGAGCAGATCGATCTGGTCATCGAGTTGTGGATCTGCCGACGATCGGCCCAGCAACCGGCCCACACCGGCCTCCGCGACAAACTCCGAAGGATTCACCCGAGCATAGGGACTGACTGCACCCACCGTTGCGCCATGGTCATCTCTGAAGCTTGTCTGGTACAGGTCAGCGAACAGGGCCGGGTTCTGCTGCCAATGCAGTTGGTGCATCAGCTCGTGCAAGACGATGCCCAGCCCGCGGTGTCGGAGTTCATCGGCAATACCCGGTCGGACACTGCCTTCGGGTGGCGCGGTGATCGCCGGAGAAGTCACGATCAGTGTGCTGGGCGCAACGAATGCGGCCATTTCGCCACCTTCGCGGGACAGTATCGGTCTCGCGGTGATGTCCAGATCGACAACTCGGCCGGCGTTGTCGGTCACGGGTCGTACCTCAACGACACGGTGATACGGCGGCAGATAGACCTCGAGCGTGGTCGCAGGCAGATCGAAACCGCCCTGCTCCATGACGTTCAGCGCATCCATGACAAGCCTTTGACGCGGCGCAGCGGTGGGGTCGTCCGCAGAGTGGTGAAACTCCACCGCTGCGCCCCGCCGGGTCAGCTCCACTCCCACCTGCACCGCCGGGCCAGCCTTGGCCAGATGTGTCTGCAACTCCGGAAAAGCCGCAAGATGACGCGGGTTCGCTTCGATCAGCCTGGCGAGGGTGTCGTTATCGATGTCTGTCAAGATGACCCGGGCGCTGCGTTCCACGTTGGCCATCCGGCCTTGGAAATCCGACGTCGCGTTGAGCTGGTAGTGCTCGATTGCCCGCTCCGACAACCCTCCCTCCTCGGTACGAGGGAAGATACTGAGGAACCGATCGTCCAGCGAGAGACCGGTCGCCGGAAGGGGGTTGCGCACCACGATCTCCGACAGTCGCGGCGCCACCGTCAGGTAAGCCGCGGGCTGATCGGCGACCGGCACCAGCTCGCCCTGGCTCGCACGCTCATCATCGCTGAACTCACTGTCCGACTCGAACTCCGTTGTCGGCACACGCAGTTCACCCCCGCGACCCTCTGACGGCAGCGCACGAGCAGCTGCGGGTGCACGCGCCGGCTGTTCTTCGACGTGTGCGACCACCATGCGACGGCGGGCGTGTTTGTCGGTACCAGGAATGTGCTCGGGCACCGCCTTTCCGCGTGACGTCGGATTGCTGTACGCCACAGCGTCATTGGGTAGGCCGCTCCGCAGCAACCGTTCTTCGATCCGTGGTCGGAGCTGCGCCAGGACCGCCTGGGCGCGCTGCTGCCCGACGACGCCCGCTCCGGCACTCACCCATCCATCGTTGCCACCGCCCTGCACATGCAAAGTCACGCCGGGTTGTCCCGCCACGTGGCGGCGCTGCGCCTGCGCCACAACATGGTCGGCGAATGCGTCGATTGCCTGGGTATAAGCCGCACCGACAGTCTTGCCCGTCTTGGGAAACGGCACGTACAATCTTCCGTCCCGCACGCCGTGATCCAGCGGTAGCGCTTCGTCCGACGCGGAATCGAGTCCCATATCGGCGAGGTACCGATCCCACGGGTCACGCTCGTCCGTATCGGTGTCGACGATCTCGTCGTCACGCCGGAACTGCATACTCTCCAGGTCGCTCTCAGGAGAGTCGGATTCCACGTCCGTGAGGTCATCGCGACCTCCCACGGGCCCCATCAGCAGCGGAGGTGCACCGTCGTTGGGCAGGTCGGGATTGAAGTGCTCGGTGTTCATCACAACGGGCCCATAACGCAGCCGCGACGGCCCCTCACCCTCGCTGTCGGGCCCGTCCGGTGCGAAGACCTCGACGGCGCTGACGATGTTCTCTCGCCGGATCCCACCGGGGAACGAGATCTCCGTTTGGTAGTCTGATGACCGGATACCGACGGTCCTGTTCACATCGACCCCGCCGGGCGCGTCGATGGTGTAGCGATACACCGGGCCCTCTGGCGTTTTCGTTCTCAAGTAGCCGAGGTGGGGGTCCCGGGTGGTGGAGATGAAAAGCGTGTTCTTGCTGTTGTGCCGGTAGTCCTCGCGGATCGCGAAGCCCTCTTCGAAGATGACATCGGGGGGTCGACTGTCCTCCCGGTACAGGAGACCGTCGTCGTCGCGGAAGTAGATCGCACCCTCGGGATTGCCGATCCCGTACAACCCGCTCACGTCGGTCGGGTCGACGGTGTGGTCGATCTGAGGACTGGGTCGCGGAGGCGGCATGGGACTGGCCTCCATCTGCGCGCGAACATCGTCCCAGCTGGCCGCCAACCCCGGGTGCAGCGGCAGGTCTGCCACCTCGTCGATGCGCACCCAGCGCAACCTGCCCTCACCGTTCGACGTGGCCCTCATCGGATACGGGACATCGGCGACCACGGTTGAATAGGTCCAGTCGATCCCCGGTGCCGTAGCGGTGACGGCGTGCGCGCGCACCGTGATCCGGTCGGCCGGCACGCCCGCTTCTTCCTGTGTCTCGCGCAGTGCCGCCTGCTCCACGGTTTCGTCGCGGTTCCTGGCTCCACCGGGCAGCCCCCAGGTGCCACCCTGGTCGGACCACTGCGCACGTTGTTGCAACAGCACCATGGGTGCACCGTCGTGGCCCCACGCCCGCAGGAGCAGGCCCGCGGCGCCGTAGCGGCCCCAGTGCAGAACGCCGTCGGTATCCCTCACCCACCCGTCGCCGTCTGTGTCGTCGGGGTTATCACCCTTCGGTGCGCGTGACGTTTCCCGAGGCTGGTCGTCGGGGTCGAACTGCCTTGGCGCGGCGGATGTACGCGCGTTGTCGGCCGTCGTGAGCCACCGCGGGGGGATCGAAAGCTGGCTGTTGGCAGTGCGTTCCACCATCCACAGGTGTCGCGGGCGCAGACGCGGATCGTGACCCAGCACGTCCGACGCCATCATTCCACCGTCCCCGTCGTGCACCCCGGTGTTCCGGGTACGCCGACGTAGCGCGATCCTCGGATCAAGCCCTTCATCGGGCACCCCGAGGTAGTGCAGGATCTCGTGGGCCAGAACATTCTCGGTGGCATCCGGATGCCACGAGGTCTGTGTGGTCTCGTCGAAATTGCCCACGCGCACTGCGGCGTGGGCGCCCGTGCCGGTGAACTCGACACGGACGCGGAACTCGTCCCCGCTGGGCAGGCGGTGACCTCGGTTCAGCAGCCTGTCGACCCCGGCTTCGGCCTTGCGCTGCACGTCGGCCAGAGTGTCAGGCCCGAGAGCGGGGTCGTGCTCCAGCGACAGACTCAGCTTCACCGTGTATTCCTGCACGAACTTGTCGGGAGCCACCTCGATACGCCGCAGGTCATACCGGATCAGGGTGGTGTGCGGGGTCGGCATGCGAGTGGGTGTGCTGTCGGAAAGCACATTCGCGACTTCGGTGTCCACGGTCTGAACGAACACATCCGCACGCTGGGCGTCGATGTGTTCGCGCGGCGTCGGTTCCACCGGGTCGAACCAGTCCGCCGTCGCGTCGGAACTGTGGCGCCATGTTTCGTCGTCGGGCACATCAACATTCGATTTATGTTGCGCCGCTGTCGACGTGCGGCGAGATTCCGGCTTGGGGGGTGTGACAGCCTGCGGGGGTGTGGACCCACCCACCAGACCGACGACGACCTGAGGTTGTTCGTCGGCCGTCGTGCGTGATGTCGCTGGGGAGGCCGCACTGGTTGCCACGCTCGACACAGCCGTAGGTGCTGAGTTCACCGACGCACCCGGCCCTGCGAGCGATGCTTTAGCCGGCGAGCCAGGATTGGCGGTACTGCTCTGGTTCGAAGCACTGCCCTGATTCGCGGTACCGCTCTGATTCGCGGCACTGCTCTGATTCGCGGTGGCGGCAGCGTTGGCCGCACCGCTGTGGTTGGCCGCCCCAACAGGGGTGGAGGAGGGTGAGGGTGTCGATGCAGACGAAGGCGACGTTGCAGTGGGCGGTGTGGCGGGGCTCGGAGTGGCCGCCACGCTCGGTGTGGTTGCCGGTGGTGGGGTGACGCCGAGTGGTGTCGTAGCAGAGGTGGCCGTGGGCGGTGGTGTTCCGACCACGGACTCGGCAGCAGGCGACGTCACCTGACTCGTACTGCCGCCCAGGTCGGTTGACGTCGACCCGGCGCGCGGGGCGGCACCGTCCAGCGACGTAACGGGAAGCTGTGAATCGCTCTGCGGCGGAGGTGCATCGGTAACAGGCGAAGAGTTCGACGGCGAACCCTCGTCGGTCGAGGCACCCTGATCGACCGTCGAGCGCTCCGTTGAGGCGGGAGGCGTCGATTGTGCATCAGGCGACGCCGCAGTGGCATCCGTTGTGAGCGGCGCCGAGGAGGTGCCCGGTTGCCGCTGATCAGGTCCCGGGCTCGACGTGTGGCCAGGCTGGGAATCGTGCTGGCTCCGGGTCGAGTCACCGGGGTCGCCGACGAGATGCACCGCGGCGTCTCCGGGACTGCTCACGGTGGCGTCACCGGAGTCGCTCACGCCGAGGTTCAGGCCGTTCTGACCCGCCGTCTGCGGTGACACGGTGTGATTGCCCGTGTGTTCAGCCGATGTGCCCTGCGGCGAAGAATGGACGCCGCGCTCGTCCGTGTGCTGCGATGACGAATTCGATTGAAAACCAGACTGTTGAGCCTGGGCACCACTGGACTCCTGCTGAGACGCCGACTGGTCGGCACGCCCGCTTCCCTCGGCCGTTTGCGGATTGCTCGGCGCGCCCGTCTGGCTGCCCGGCGACGGCTGCGAGCCGGGCCGTTGCTGACCTTCGCCACCGCCATGCACCGTAGACGGGTTGTCGCGGGTCTGGGGTGTATCGGCAGGCGGAGGTGTGCTCGTCGAACCGTCCGCTGTCGCTGAGGGCGAATTGGCAGGGTTGTTGGTGCCGAGTTGGTCGTAGCGCGGGGGCGACCCGCTGGGATCGTCCTTGGCATACGGAGGCGGTACGTCGGAGGGGTCGGATTCACCAGAAACCTTGGCCTCCGGCCCCTTGCCGTCTGGACCCTTGCCATCGGAATCGAAGGCATGGCTCTTGCCCGCGTCCGGATCGATCGGAGCATTCTCCGCGGCGGAGTTCTTTCCGCCGTGCGAGCTCTCGATGCCGCCCGAGACCGCGCCCAGGGCTCCGCCGGCGAAGATCTCGCCGGCATCCAGGTTGCCACCCACGGCCACGGCGCCGACGGTGCCGGCCACGACTTCAGCTCCGTAGGAAGCCCCGGCACCTGCGGCGGCGTTACCGATTCCGCTGCCGCCGTGTTTGCCACCCAACGCTCCGAACGCCGGGCCGTGAAACGCCCCGGCCGCCGCCCCACCCGCAGCTGCGCCCTTGGCCGCGTCACCGACGTCGTCCCAGTCGATCTCGTCCTTGTGCCCCTGGTCGATCTGGTACTTCTGGATGGACAAGTTGATGATGAGCTCTTCGGCGATCTCCTGCGCACTCTGTGTCGCAACCTGACCGAGCAGACGGGACACGGCGGTCTTGGTCAGGGCCTCGATCACCTTGCGCACCAACGCGCGCATCAATTGACTGAACAGCATGCGGATAGCCGCCAAGGTGAGCACCTCGATGACGGGTATCCACGCCAGAGAGCCACCGAATGTCCACGGCGCCATCGCGATCGCGTACAAGATCTCCGCTGCCGCCATGGCCAATCCAACCAGGATCTCGATTTTGGAGGCCTCTATCTGGGTGCCGGCCGCACGCGCCGTCTCGCCCAGCGCCTCCATCGCTTCGACCAGCTTGTCCACCGAGTATTCCCCGTCGAAGAGCTTGGCGAACTCCTCCTCGGCGGTGGCGGCGGTCTCCCCCGTGATGACCGACATGGTTGCGCTGCGGACTCGGTTCAAATCGGGAATCAGGTCCGACATCTCCGAGGCCGAGGCCTTCCAGTGCTCACCGATGCGCCACAGACCGTCCTCATCGCCCTGAGGCCACTTGCTGCCTGCGAGGTATGAGATCCACTGCAGTGAGGGAGGAATGTCGATGGACATGACGATTCAGGCGCCCTCGGACCACGATTGCGCCGACGGGACCGCGCAGCTAGATGTCATCCGTCTGCTCGAGGGTGTTCGCGCCGGTTCGCAGGCCCTCGGAGTACTGGTCGAGCAACTGAGCCTTGACATCCACCGACCCTTCCACCCAGTCCCGCTGCGATTCGTACCCGTTGTTGTTGTCGCCGTGGCGAAATTTGCGGCCGCTGTCGTCATCACCCCACGGCGCCCCTTCAGCGGCCAAATTGAGTGACAGCCGGGACATCACCCCCTTCATCCGGGAGCTCACATCCGCGAGATCATCGGCTGTGGAGCGCAACTCGTCAGGTCGGACACCGAATTCCGGCATCGATCAACTCTTGATCGTGGGAAAGGACGAACCGTCATCGCCCGAGTGGTCGGTCGACTTCGGTTGCGATTGGGGCGATTCACCCATTGCACGCACCGCAGCCAACGCCTCGCGGAACCCCGGTAGATCGATGACGTTGCCTGCAATGTCCGACACAGCCTTACGTCGCTCGTTCATCGGTGCCAGCAGGGCCTCGGAGCGTTGATCCATCTGACGGGCCGCCGCCTGTGCTGCATTGGTCACGTGCGAACCGAGTTCGGCGAGATCGTGATCATCCAGATATGCCTCGTCCACGACGGTCTTCACGACCGTCCGCGCTGCGTTCAGGGTCACCTCGACCATGCCGTCGGCGGCAGTGGCCGTCGCCGTCATCACCGATCTCTTCTGTTGGATGTCGGACAGGTCCCGCATCTGTTCCTGCACCAGGGCCAGCACCTGACCGAACTCATTCCGCATCGAATCGTTGTCCACGTCCAGCCTTCCGGGTCTGTCTGCAATCGGTTCTCAACTCTTCAAACGCGTGTGCAGAGAGGATCGTTCGCGCGTCGACGCGAGGCGTTGTCATTCTCCGCGGTTCTCGCGCAGCGTCTCGATGTCGTCGGCAATCAGTGCGTCGATGCGCTCGCACAGGAGAGCGACGGTCAGGGGAATGCCGCCACTGTGGTCAGGCACGCCCAGATAATCACCGTCGTCTCTGATCCGCATCCAGGTGAGCGACTCCTTGCCGGGGTCGATGCCCCACTCTCCAGGGGGTCGCCAGGTGCTCTGCACCTTTCCATAGGCCGACATCCTGGATGCCGACACCTCGACCCCGGACGTTGCGAACACCTCATGGCGCACCACGACGTGGTCGTTGTTCATGAACGCCGTTGGCGCGGTTGCGTACTCCGGAATGGTTATACGCCGATGACGTCCGGGCTGCTCGAGGCACACGGCGTTCGCGACGGCCGCACCCAACTCGAACGGGGAGACCGCGTACACATCGGCGAGGTCGGCCTCGGCCCGTTGCTGCAGCAGGTATCCTGCTTGACCGGTGCGAAAGGCCAGGACGCGAATACTCGGGGTGTCTGCGGGGATGTACTGGACATGCCCGGCGACGGTGACATCCGCACGCGCCCATGCCTCCAGGCACCGGGCATAGGGGCCCAGGTCACCCGAGTGCAGACGTTCCGGCAACTGCGCTGCGTACCCGGCCATCTCGTCGACGAATTCGAAACGGGTGGGCCGCGTCAGCATGAACGGATACGGCAGAGAGTCGCTGCCGTGACGTTGGTTGATGAGCAGCAGGTCGAGCAGGTCCAGCGACCCGATCTCGCGTCGCGCCGCCGCCACGGGTACTGCATTACCCATCAGGTGTCCACGCTCCATCCGGGTGTATCTACGTCGCCGCCGTCCCCGATGACCGAGACCACAGCGTCAGGTTGACCGATCAGATCCTGCCCGTGCTGGCTGCCGCGAAGCGCTTTGTTGCCCTTGTGATCTTTGCCCTCGCCACCCTTGCCGCCGCTTCCGGGGCCGCCGCCACCCATCGGGGCTCCACCGGCGCCGGATCCCGACTGCGTTGGGTCCGCCATCGCGTTGGAGGCAAAGGGGTGCGCGGGGGTGGCGAAGTTGGCCGCGACCGGTGCGCCGGCGCCTGCCAGGTTCAGCTTGCCCGGTCCGGCGGCGCCACCACCCCCGCTTCCGGCCCCCGACCCGGGTCCGCCGGCTCGGTCGGCCGGCCCGCCGATGGGGCCGTCGCCCCCCACTCCGCCACCGAATCCGCCGGGTTGTGGGTTGGCCCCCTGTTGGGCGGTCTGCACGATCTGATTGACGCCATCGAATACCGCTCCGATCAGGCCGCCGAGACCGTCGGACCCGCCGCCGGTCGCGGACAGGCCGGGAACTGCGCTGGCGTTGTTCAGTCCGGGTTGGCTCAGCAGACTACGGTGGGGGTCCGCCGCTTTCGTTCCGTCCGCGGGGTCGAACTCCGGCGGTACCCTCCCGTCCAGGGCACCGGAGTCTTTGAGGCCCTTGGTGATATCACCCACCTGGGGATCGTCGAGCAACTGTTGGGCGGCCTTCGCGGTCTGGGGATCACCGAACAAGGCCTTGGCCGCGTCGGCTGCCTCGGGATCGCCGAACAGGGTCGCGGCTGCGTCGAGCGCTTTCGGATCGCCCAGCAGACCCTCGGCTCGGTCCCCGAAGAGGGTTTTCGCCGCCTCGGCGAGCTTGGGATCCCCGAAGATCTTCTTGGCCGCCTCCGCCGTCTTCGGGTCGTCGAAGAGCTTCTTCGCCGCGTCGACCGACTTCGGGTCGTCGAGAACCTTCGACGGGTCGAAGGTGGGGCGCGAACCGGGAGCTCCCCCCGGTATCGACGGATCGTCGATACCATCGAGATCAGGTGGCCGCGGTGCATTCGCCCCGAGACCGGGCATGGACGGAGGGCCGCCACCGGGCGTGTCGGTGTCGGTGGGCGATCCGCTGCCGGGCCCATCCCCGGTTTCCGAAGGCGGCTTCGGGAGTTCGAGTTTCGGCGGGTTGAACGATTGCCCGGGTGTGTTCTCGCCACCGGACGCTCCCCCCGTGGGTGATCCACCACCACCCGATCCGCCGGTGGGCTCGTTGGCGCTCAGATTGGGCGGCGAGAAAGGCGGCGGCGTGAACGGAGGGGGCGAACCCTTGCTCCCGCCGCCATTGTTACCGCCACCTTCATTACCGCCACCGTTGTTGCCGCCACCGTGATTCCCGCCGCCCTCGTTACCGCCCCCGTAATTGTTGCCACCGCCGTTGTTGCCGCCCCCGTTGTTGTTGCCACCGTTGTTGTCGTCGCCGAATGCATCCCCGACCTCCGGGGTTTCCTCGGCATCCAACGCCGGCTGATGACTGGCGATGTCGTTGATCTGGGGTGAGTAGTAGTTCTTCATGACATCGCGGGCGAAGTTGTTGAAATACTGTTTGACGGTGTCGGTTTCGTTCGGGTAGTACGACAAGCAATCCTGATAGGTCTGCCACTGGTCGAGGATGTTGTGTTTGTTGGTCGACATGGTCTGCGAGTAGTACTCGCTCAGAACTCCCAGCGAGAACGCACCCTTGCGGAGTTCTTCGGGGACCGCGTAGGACTGCGTGAGGTTGGCCATCGCCGCATCGTGGGTTTTGCCCTTCCACCCGCCGTCGCTCTCCAAAGTCTCGAGACGGCTCTGCAGGTCCGACACGCCCTTGACGATCTGTTGCGCGACGCCGCGCAGGGTGTCGTTGTAACCGGGAGCGATGTTCTCTGACACATTCATCATGCGGTTGCGGATCGTCTCGTAATCCATGCCGTCGAAATTCTCCAGAACCACCGGCGCTGCCTGCACTCGTGCGTCGTTGCCGCTCAACTCGCCGAGGGTGGCATCCGGCTTGTTGTTGCCTCCGCCGTGACGCGGATCGCCGTTGTTGTCCTTGATCTTGCCGTCGACGTGGTCGCGCTTGTAGTCATCGAATGACTTGGCAGGTGGGGTCTTCTTGTCCCCTCCGGGATCCACCCAGCCTTCAGGAGCCACGAAGCCGGGCTCCCCGGGTGCCTTGCCGGGGTCCCAGTAATAGGTGTCAGTGCCAGGCCACTTTTCGCCATTCTTGGGGTGTGTCACAGGCATGAGGATTCCAATTCTGGAGGTGGGGACAATGGTGGACGGTTCGCCGGGAGCCCGTCTTTTGGGTCTGGACAAGCGGGCTGGCGCCCGCGGGGACTAACCCGAGTGGATGAGGCGCTTGCCTGCCTCTGTGACCGTGTCGGCGAAGGCATCGAGGTACTTGGTGTACTCGCCGATCACGCGCTTCAGGTCGTTGATGCCGTGCTGGAGGTTGGTTTTGGTCTGCAATGCCGACTGGAGGTCCCCCGGTTCGCCGTAACCGGGCAGCGCATTGATCTTCTTGAGTTGCTCGTTGAGGAGATCGCGGAGATCGTGAACGGCTTTGATGTAGGCATCGCGCACCTCCGTCGTGAGCTTGAGGTCCGGTTCCCCGTGTTTGGCCACGTCGGTGAGGCCGTTCATGCTGTCGAGCCAGTTGTTCTGCAACGCTTGACCTTTCCTGCGTGAGGGTGGCGGGGCCGTGGGGCCGGGACCTGTTCAGAGGTCCCGGCCCCACGCTTCGGGTCAGAATGACGCGGCGTTCGCCCTGTCCAGGGACTGCATCGCGTCCTGCTGATCCTGGGCCTGCTTCTGGGTGTTCACGGTGGTGTTCACCGCTTCGTCCAACATCTGATCGATCTTCTGGTGCGCGGCGCTCAGTGCAGCGGCGCCCTCACCCTCGTACACGCCCATCAACGTGGTGAAGATCGTGCCGATGTCCTGGCGCACTTCCTGGATGTTGTTCAGCATCCCGTTGATGTCGGTCAGCGAGCCGGCATTGGCGCCGAAGTTGTAGAGAATGTTTTCTGCCATGTTCGTCCCTGTCTCTTAGCCGTTGTCCATGTTCGCGACGGCTCGCAGATGCTCCGAGCCCTTCTCGACGGTGTGGTCGAGCGACCGGATGATGTCGTCGAACTCCTCACGCTGTGCGGCCGAGGTCTGCCGGTAGGTGGTGGCGCTGCTGCCCTGCCAGTTCGCCGAGAGCATCTGCTCCTGCGCGTCGCTGATCTGGTTCAGCTTCTGGACAGCCTGTGCGCGGGCCTCCTGGATCTGCTGGATTTTCGCCTCGGCCTCCGCCGGGGTGAGTGATACGGTCATGTATGGATCTTCCTTCCTGGTCATCTCTGAAAGTCATTGGCAACAAACAACTCTTCCTATATGGATCCGGCTACCCCCTCCCATCGGTGTCCAGAGAGTTCGGCGAGCTGGCTGATGGCCTGACCGAATACCTGATCGGTTCCCGGCTTGAGCGTCGACCACAGTTGCCCGGACGGTGACGTGCTGGGTACGGCCATCACGCGCCCTCGCGTCGTGTACAGGACGGCGACGGCTGCGGGCGCACGGACGGTCAGATCGTCGCCGTCGACCAACGCGTTGTAGACGATCTCGGCGAAGGCCCGGCGCGCTCCCAACGTGGCGCCCAGCAACGCCGCGGCACGTTGGGATGTACCCAACGCCCTGATCCGATCGGCAAGCACCAGTGGATCGTGGCTGACCGACAGTGCCTCGGACATCTCCGACAGCGGAGCACCGATCGGCTCGATCGCCGCCGGGCCGGATTTCGGCAGCTCGCCCAGCAGTGTTGCTGTCGAATCGGACAGCGTGACGTTACTGCCCAGCACCCGCACGTCGAGTTGCTCACCCAACCGCCGGGCGCCCACACACAGCGAACCCCGACGGACGACGCTGAAACGCCCGATTCCGTCCGGGGTCACCCACCGCATCATCAGCTCGCGGTCGGGCCGTTGCAGCGCACCGAACACCGTGGCGACCTCGGGCTCGACCACGCCGTCGGCGATGACACCGCGCCGGGTGAGGGTGTGGACAGCGCGGTTACGGGCGTCGTCGCGGGCCTGCACCGTCGCGTGGCGCGGCCGTAGCCCCAGCGGCATGCGGGATCCGGGTCCAGTGGTGCGTAGCGTCACTGCGCTGACTTCGTCTGCGGTGAAGGACCACATCTGCGTGACGATTCCGGTCATGCGCTGTTCTCCGATCCGCGTCCGATGACCGGCGGGGTGACCCAGTGCTCGGACACCTGCTCCAGAGTGGATTCCGGCGGTCCGGCGTGCTCCGGGACCTCAGGCTCGGACGGGACGACCAGGCTGTCGAACGCCGAACTGCCCCAACTCACCTTCGACACCAGCGTCGGCGCCTCGGCGGTCGCCGTGGTGGGCAGCCAGTTGGTGCCACCGTCGGCCAGGCCCGCCGCCCGCTCACCGCCGCCTGGCAGGGCGTCGGTGACCAGTGCCGGCTCGTGTTCGCGCGAATTGTCGCCGCGGGCCGCGCCTGCCGCCATCGGGCCGTACCCCCCCATGCCGCCCATGCCGGCTCCGGCGCCTCCCGAGGTGCCGTTTGCCGCTGCGGCCACCAAAGTCCGTTCCTGGCCGGTGATTTTCGCCTCCCTGACCTTGAAGGCTCCGAGCGGGGCCGGGGGTACCGCGACCCCGCCGCCGGTCCCGACTGCCCCCGTTCCGGTGTCCGCGGCGGCGCGCGTCTCGAGCTCGGCGGCGCGCGCCGATCCGCTGCTGACCTCAGGCGGGGGCGGCTGGTCCCACGGCTCGGCCAGGTCCGCGCAGGAGTCTTCGTAGGTCTGCATCACCGCGGCGGCGTTGGCCTGGTCGGCGTCGGCCGCCTCGTCGAACTCGGCGAACCGCCCGTTGAGGATGGCGCCGTTGTAGGCGGCCAGGGACGCCATCACATCACGCGTCGTCTGCAACTCCACGGCCTCGGAGACCGTCGGCATGGCCAGAACCGCGACGCTGTGCGCCACTGCGGCCTCCTCGGCTCGTTGCCCGTTGCCGGCCGCGCTGAGACTCATCGCCTGTAGCCAGTCGCCGAACTCATGGAGCCGACGGACCACCGCGTCGGCCCCACCGCTGGTGAACGCACCTGTCAGCTGGTCGGCCAGCTTCTGGTAGTCCTCGGCCACCGCGGCCAACTCGTTGGCGACACGCACCCAACTGGCGCCCGCCTGGCCCGCGGGAGTGGGACCGGGCCCCTCGGTCAGGTCGCGGGCGAGCTGCTCGGTGCTGCGAGATTCCCACGCAACGTTCGTGAATCCCATGTCCTGACCTCCTTCCTGGAGTGACCGGTGAGTGACGGGTGATGTGGTCGAACCGGGTGAGCAGAGCCGACGGTCAGACCGTGAAGCCCTGGTCGAGATGCGTGAGGTCGTCGGCCTGGGAGCGCAGCGTCGAGGCCGTCTCGCGCATCTCGGTGACACCGCTGCGGGCCGAGGTCTGGAACGACTCACCAACCGCATTCAGGGTGGTCGCGACCCGCTGTGACACCTCGTCACGCGCGCCCCGCTGCACCGCCAGGTTGGGCGTCTCGGTGTCCAACAGCTGTTCCACGCGGCCGGCCAGCGCATCCAGCTGCGCGGAGACCTCCGAGACCTCCGTGGGCTGCATCCGCAGAATGTTGTTGTCTGCCATGGTGTGTCCTCCTACCTGATCCGCAGTCCGAGCTGGGGACTGTCCAGTGGGTCCTTCTCACCGATCACCCGTGGGGCGACACTGCCCAGATCACCGACGATCTCGTTGCCTTGGTCCGAGGTGTGCAGATAGTCGGCCGCGGTGTGATCAGCGGCGCCCGCCTTGCCCTGATGGCCCATCGGACCCGCTCCACCCATCGGCGCGCCGGCTGCGCCGGCGCCAACGGGCTTCGCCTGCGCCGTGGTGGCAGCGTCGGCGGTCGCCACCGGAGCTGCCGCACCGGGCGTCCGGCCGGCCGGCGCTGCAGCCGTGACGGTGGCCGCCAGTCCGCCTCGGGCCGCACCCGCAGCCCCGCCGCCGGCGGCTCCACCGCTCGCGGTGCCCGAGGTCGGCGCCCTACCAGCCGAGGCAGCCGATGCGTCGGCCGGTGCGCCCGCGTCCGGTGCCGCGCTCGATGCCGAACCGATCGCCTGCATCACCGGTGACGCCGACGAGGACGCCATCTGCATCAACGGACCCAGCCCCTTCGCTCCCGACCCCAGGGCAGGCATCGCCGTGACATCAACCGGTGCACCGGCTGTTGTGACAGCGGCGGCCTCGGCACCGAGAGTTGCCTCGGTCTGCGCCATCACCGCGCTGGTGGACGTGACGGCCTCGGTCGCTGCGGCAATGGCCGCGGCGATGCCCCACGGGAAGATGATGTTCGGACCGATGGCGGCGATCTTCGCCCAGAACACGTTGATGATCTCGATGATTCGTGCCTGCGCGTCCTGCACCGCAGCTGTCGCCGTGGCGAGGCTCGAACGCAACGCCGCAGCCTGATCGGCCACCTGGGCCCCCTGCGCCAACGCGTCCCTGGTGGTGGCCTGCGCGGCGGTGGCCGCCTCACCCTGCCAGTCCTGCCCCAGGCTGGACAACGCCTGTTGCACCTGGTTTCCGGCGGACTCCAGGGCACCACCGATGCCGTCGAACGCTTGGCGTGGATCGGGTTGGCCCAGTTCCCCCGAGCCCAGGCTGCTGAGCGCCTCGGTGACCGGTTGGATCATCTGGGACAGACCAAAATCGTCCGACCCTGCGCCGGGGTGGTCCCCACCGCCGGGCACATCACCGCCGCGGGGCTGCGGCGGCGAACCGGCGGGACCACCGGACTGTGCCGGATCGGCGGGGTCGGCCGGCGCCTCCGGACGGAAGCGGGAAAGCAGCGCTCGCACCGGCTCGTTCAAGTAACCGTGCAGATCGGTGTACGCCGCATCCACGGATGCCATCGAAGTGGTCCCCGCTCAGCCGTTGTCCGCGGCGATGAACGAGTTCTTCGCCGTCTGCGTCGCCGCCGCGATCACGGCGTGCAGTTCTGCCACAGCCAACGTCGCGGCGAAGTTGTTCGCCTGGGCGGGACCGTAGGCAGCGATGAAGACCGCGCCGATAGGCCCCAGAGCCGCTGTGGCCGAAGCCAGATTCGCAGCATTGTCTGCCGAGCCCGCTGCCGCCACCGACTGCGCGGCGGCGGAGTTGGCGGCCGAAAACCCCTCGAGCCCTGAAGGTGTCACTGAGAGCGACATTCGACTTCCTCTCGGAAATGCCTGCCGAAGGCAACGTCGGGAACATCTACGGGATTGAAAACGGTCGCCGGTTCAAAAGCGTTCACGCGCTGTGTCGAGACATCGGATGAACGTTCGCGACGCTCGCCACGTTTGACAGGGAGACGGCGACGCCGCGACGGATGGACTGGCATGAAGGAGATGTGGACCCGATGAGTGGTGACAGCCGCGACGCCCAGCAGGTCTTCGACGCCGGGGTGTTGTCTCTGGGCATTCCCATCGAAGGTCTCGAGATCGAACGGGACCTGCAGTACGCGGCGTCAGCCTTCCGGCGCGCGACCGAGTACGACCCGGGCATGTGTGATGCCTGGCTGGGGCGCGCCACCTGCGGTGAGAACACCGCCGAGGTGCTCCACCACCTGAACTCATGCGCACACAACCTCGGCCGCGAGCAGCGGCGACTCGGCCTGCCGCCACGCTCCCTGGCGGGTCGGTTCGAAACCGGACTCTATCTCGACTATCCCCTCAGCTCGCTGCCGGAGATCCGAATCGGCTACGCCGCCAGCCTCATTCAGGGCAGAGACTACGGCGCCGCCGAAAAGATCCTCGACGATGCGAATGCTGCGGGCCGCTCGGCCGCCGATCCTTCGACCGACCAGATCCAGGCCTATGTTCGCGGGGTCCTGCACTTCACCACGCAGCGCTGGCCAGACGTGCTCACCGCACTGGCCGACTCGGCCAAGTACGACGATGACTACATCGCCGCCGGATGTCATCTCATGGTGGGGTCGGCGTGTGCACAGATGGGATTGTTCAGCGAAGGTATCCGCCGTCTCGATCAGGCAATCGACGGACCGATTCCCGCGGCGCGGCGTGCCGCGGAATTCTGCAAGGGCCTCACCCTGCGCGAGATGGGTGAAGAGTCCCAGGCGCGCCGCATCTTCGAGCGCATCTACAGCGAAGAGCCGGATTTCGCGGCCAACTACGCCGCCCTGCAGGATCCGAAGTTCCGGTTGGTGATCAGCACCAAGGAGTCCATCGAGTCCCGGCGGGACAAGTGGGATCCGGCGAGCGCCCCCACCAGTGCGGACGTCGACGCCGAGGAACACGCCGAGCGCAGCAATCAGCACCTGCGGGCGGCGCAGGAGGAGCTCGACCGGCAGGTCGGCCTCACGGACGTCAAGCTGCAGGTGGCCAAGTTGCGCTCCGGTGTCACGCTGGCCAAGTTGCGCCGGGACAAGGGGCTGAGCTCGTCGTCGAGCAGCCTGCACCTGGCCTTCACCGGCCCGCCGGGAACCGGAAAGACGACCATCGCGCGGATCGTCGCGCAAACCTATTGCGGTCTGGGCCTACTCGAATCCCTCAAGGTGGTCGAGGCCAAGCGGCAGGACTTCGTCGGACAGCATCTGGGCAGCACCGCCATCAAGACCACCGAACTCATCGACTCCGCGTTGGGCGGGGTGCTCTTCATCGACGAGGCCTACACCCTGATCCAGACCGGGTTGTCCGGAGGCGACGCCTTCGGCAAGGAAGCGGTGGACACCCTGCTGGCCCGCATGGAGAACGACCGCGACCGCCTGGTGGTCATCATTGCCGGCTACGACTTCGAGATCGACCGTTTCTTGGCGGCCAACGAGGGGCTCTCGTCGCGGTTCACCAAACGTATCCGTTTCCCCTCCTACACCCCGAACGAGCTGGGTGACATCGGCCGCCTGATCGCCAGTTCGCGGGACTCAGAGCTCTCCTCGGAGGCCTACGATGAGCTGGTCACGGCGTGCGCCGAACTGTACTCCGGGTCATCCGCCGACGGCGAGGGCAATGTGCGTAAGAACATCGACCTCGCCGGCAACGGTCGGTTCATCCGCAACGTGATCGAGGCCGCCGAGGAGGAACGCGCGTTCCGGCTCACCGAGAGTTACGGCATGGCACTGGACGAGATCGACGAGACCGCGCTGGTGCGCCTCGAACCCAGTGATGTCAAGGGCGCCCTGAGCAACATCCTGCAGACCCTCAACCTGCGCTAGCCGACCGTCCGACAGCACGAAAGTGGGCTTTTCATGACCGATCCGGACCATGCCGAGGTGTCTCCCCGGTTCACGACCAGCTTCACCGCCGGGAATCTGGGCTCTGTCGCCCCGCGTGCGGGGGACTCCCCGTCGGATACCGAGCTGGGGCTGCACCGCCCCGACCGACACCGGTCACCACACGGATGGCGTAGCGGTGTGCACCGGGCGCTGGGTGAGACCGTCAGCATCACCGACGACACCGGCAACAGTTCCGATCAGATTCCCTCTGCGGTTGCGTCACAGAGCATTTCCAGCATCGCGGTACTGTCCCTGAAAGGCGGGGTGGGAAAGACCACCACCACCGTGTGCCTGGGTTCCTCCATCGCGACCATGCGTGGTGACAGGGTGATCGCCGTCGATGCCAATCCTGATCTCGGGACGCTGGCCCAGCGTGGACCGGACCAGACTCGCTCGACCGTGCGGGACCTGTTGGCCAGCAGGACGATCACCCGCTACTCCGACGTCCGGCAACACACGTCGCAGAACTCCAGCCGACTGGAATTCCTGGGTTCCGCGCGTGATCCAGCGGTGTCGGAGGCCTTCTCGGAGACCGACTACCTCACCGTCCACGGCGTACTGGACCGGTTCTACAACGTGGTCCTGACCGACTGCGGCACCGGCCTGACCCACTCGGCCATCCAGGGCGTGCTGAACACCGCCACTGCGCTGGTGGTGATCGCCTCCCCGGCAATCGATTCCGCGCGCAGCGCCCTGGCCACCCTGGACTGGCTCGAACACCACGGTTTCGGCCACCTGGCGGGGCACACGAGCATCGTCATCAACTCACCGTGGGCCGGGGACACCTCGATCGACATCCCAGCGCTGAGCCGGTACCTGCGCAGCCGGGCGGACAACGTCGTTGTCGTGCCCTACGACGAGCACCTGGCCGAGGGCGGCGAGATCCGGCTCGAGCGGCTCAACCGCAAGACCCGGTCCGCCTATGCCGCACTGGCCGCGACGCTGCCGTCAACCTGACCCGAGGCCGAGCCGGCCATCAGGTGCCGGGGACGGTCGGCGTGGAGCCCACCACGGCCGGGCCCGGCACCTGATGGGTTCGATCTGCCCGCATCACCGACGGCACAACGTGACTGACGCTGACTCCACCGTCGCCCTGCCCTCGGTGCTCCGAGGCAGGCGTCGCGGGCGAACTCACGTACTGGGCATATTTGTCCTGCGACCAAGCCCACGCGTCCTGCTCGCCGCGGGCGTCACCGGTGGCGTATGCGTCGTCGCTCTCCGGGGCGGCGTACTGCACCGTCGCCTGCGCGCCGTAGCCGAGCGCGTAGTCCTGGTAGGCGCGCACATAGCGGGCATACGCGGCGTACTCATCCTCCGGTGCTGCCGCTGCTCGCGGTTCGAGCAGGAGAGCACCGATGGACACCACCACCTGCAGGGCCGTCAGCACATCCACCACGGTCAGGACCCACCCGGCCCCCACAGCGGTCGCTGTCGTGGTGCCGGCGGCAGCCAACGCCGAGACGGCCACGGCGACAACGAGCCAACCGCGCACCTGCTGGCCGGGCAACAGCCCGGTGACCGCAAGTGCACCCGCCAGCACCGCACCGGTGGCGATCAGGTGCTGCGGTGCGGCAGCGATCAGGCACACTGCCCACGTCGCCAGGCCGAGTGCACCGGTGCAGGCCCAGAGTATCTTCTGCACAACGGGATTGACGGACCCACGGGCCGACTCCGACTTCGGCGCCATCCACCCACCATGGCTATCTGGTTCTTGGCTCATCGCTGCTCCTGTTCTCTGTCCGGTCCTGGTCGAGTGACGACCCGATGAAGCGCATCTCCTGGTCACTGGCCACCATCGTCACCGTGGCCGAACCGGTTGCCGTGGTCACCCTCACGACGTCGCGGTCCACGTCTATCAGCTGCAATCGGACGTCGGCGGCCGTTGCCACCGGGCTGTGGGTGGGGCTGACCACGATGACCGTCATTCCTCCGCGCGCCGACTGCTCGGACACCCCGTCGTACATCTCCACCGAGTAGTCCCGACGCGGACCCCGTTCAGCCGCAATGCTTTCGGCACTGACCGCGTGCAGCCGGCCCGCGTCGCCCACCGCGTCGACCATCTCTTGCCACGCGCCCGGCCGCCGGGTGTGCACGCGGACCCGGGCCCCCAGCGCCAGCGAGCGCAGGATCACCTGTTGAGCCAGGTGGAGTGTGCCGTGCACCTGCACCCGGGTGATGCCGGGCCCGAAGAGCGGCACCGCGACCGCGTGGCCGAGATCGTCGGCGCCGACCACCTGACCGCATCCCGAGGCGGGCAGTTCGAGGCCGGTCAAGGCTGGAGTTCCCTCGCCCGGGACTGTCAGCCACCGCCCGACCTGCCGTCTCGGTGCGGGTAGCGGGGAAGCGCACACGAGCGCGTCGTGCTGGCGCCCGAACAGATGGCGCAGGCCGGCGATCGCCGTCCGCCCCCGATGGCGGCCGAGTGAGTCCAGGCGCACGATGCCACGAACCTCGACCGCCTCACGCTGCGGGTGGCAGCGCAGTGACAGCGTGACCGTGGTGGAGCGGCTGGGCAGGGTCCACAGTGACGAGAGCCCATCGGCGGTGCACAGCGCAGGTTCGAGTCCGCTGCTGGACAATTCGAGCCGACCGTGATGGCATGCCGACCAGCTCTCCTGCACCGAGTCGAGATCCAGGGCGCCGGTGAGCTCGGTGACCGCGCGGAGCATGTCCGAGGCGGTGGTGGTGTCGGCCTGTTGTCCGGCGTCACGCAACCGGTTGGCCACCCGCCGCGTCGCAACGGCGGCGGTGCGCAGCGCCGCGTCCCACCCACCACCGCGGGCGCGGACCGCCTCGGGGCAGCGCGCCGGATCCAGCCGAACCGCCACCCAGACCGCGCGGTGGGCGATGGCAGGCAGTGGGCCGAGCAGGCCTTCGTACATGTCGGCGAGGTGTCCGTCCCCGGCCGAGCGGGCTCCCCGGCTGATCACGTCGATCGCCTCCAGCGTGATGTCGGACTGCCGCAGGCACTCCCCCAGCACGCCCACGGGCACGGTGTCACCGGTCACGGCTCGACCCGGCTGAAGCACCGTCAACGACGGCGGCGGCGCGACAACACGGATCAGCGAGGTCAGAGTCTCGCCGTCCCAGGAGAATCCGATGGGCGCGGCGTCGGACTGCTCGTGGTCGAATGGGGCCCACGTGATCGTCGAGCGACGCCGTCGGTCCCGCCAGAAGCGCACCCGCGCAAGCACCCGCCGCGAGAGTGACCGCCCGTCGCCCGGCACCACGAGCACCAGTGCGACAAGCACTCCGCACAGCACTCCCCACGCAAGCGGGCGGTCCAGGAGCAGCGCGGCCGTCAGGCCGGCAGCTCCACCCGCCTGGACCAGGGTCAGGTCGACCAGAGGCATCACCCGCTCGACCAGGGGCCGGTCGGCCGAGGCGAATGCCGTCACCGGCGGAGCCGGCGACACCGGGTTGCGCACACCGCGTCGACGCGTGGTCGTCCTGCTCAACGGCTGGTCTCCATCCAGAATGGTGGCGCTGTGTCGGGCCGCGCCGTGAATGCTTTCGCGGCGAACTCAGTTCTCTACAGGTGAGTACGTTCCCGACACGGCAATCCTTCGGGACAGCACAGGCGGAGGAAGGCATACATGCCGGCACAGGTGACCACACGCGCCCAGGTGAATGGCTACCGCTTCCTGTTGAGACGGTTGCACCATGCGCTCATCCGGGCGGACTCGCGGATGATCCACGACCCGATGCGAGGGCAGATGCGGGCCCTGCTCACCGGTGTGGCCACCGCTCTCCTCATCGCCGGAGCGGCCGGGATCCTGGCCTTCTTCAAGCCGGTGCCCGACTTCGGGAACTCCTCGATCATGTTGAGTGAGAGCGATGGAGCCCTGTACGTCCGGATCGGCGAGAGGTTGCATCCCGCGCTCAACCTGGCGTCGGCGCGGCTGGCGGTGGGACGCAACGAGACACCGGGCCGGGTCGACCGCAGATTCCTCGACACCGTCGCCCGCGGCCCGGCGCTGGGCATCATCGGTGCGCCCAACGCCATTCATTCCGGCGAGGACCCGAACTCGTCGGCGTGGGCGGTCTGCGATTCGACGGTGACGCCACCTGTGACGACCACGGTGGGCGCGGCCTTCGTGTCGACGACGGTCCTGGCGAGCAATCCCGCCCTCAGCCCCGACATCCGGCCTGCCGGTACCGGTCAGGCGCTGCTGGTGCGCTTTGGTGACGCCACCTATCTGCTCTACGACGGGGTCCGTGCCCCGATCGATCCCAGCGATCCGGTGCTTGCCGCGGCGCTGCACTCCGAGGGTGTCGAACCCAGGGAGATCTCGGTGGGGCTGCTGAATGCGTTCCCCCTGGTCGCACCGATCCGGCCGATCCGTATCGACGGGATCGGCGCGGCCACTACGTATCTGGGTGAGGAGTATCCGGTGGGTTCGCTGGTGAGCACCACTGACTCGCGGGGCGATCAGCTGTATGTCGTGTTGGCCCAGGGCCTTCAGCCGGTCTCAGCGCTGACCGCCGACATCATCCGATACGGCAATCCCGAATCCGCCGCCGGGCGCACCCCGGCCACCCTCTCACCGGCGATGCTCGGCCGGCTGCCGATCGTCGACGTACTGGAGGTCGGCGACTATCCCTCCACGACAGTGGAGGTGGTGACCGCCGAGTCCGCGCCCGTGGTGTGTCTGTTCTGGGAGCGCCGCGTGGGAGACGCCGCCGCAACCACGACGGTGCTGCTGGGCAACCGGCTGCCGTTACCGTCCGACGCCCGGCCGGTGCAGCTGGCCGGCGCCGACGGCGGTGGGCCCGGCGTCGACGCGGTGTACCTCAAGCCGGGCACCGGCCAGTATGTGCAGGCCGTCAACCCGGGCTCGGGGCCGGCGCTCGGTGAGCTCTTCTACGTGAGCGACGTGGGCCTGCGGTACCCGGTCAAGGACGCTGCGACCGCGGCGGTGTTGGGTCTGGCCGGAGTGCGCGAGTCACGCGATACCCCCGAGCACGCTCAGCCGGCACCGTGGCCGATCCTGTCGCTGCTGCCGCCGGGCCCGCGACTGTCGCGGGAAGCGGCGTTGATCATTCACGACGGCATGGCCGCGGACCCGGCCGGCGCTCCCGTGCTGACGGCGGGCAACACCCCGCCGTCCTGACCACGGCGGGCGCTACGGTGGCCCTCAGAGCCGCAGCCCGCGGAAGAACGCATACACGCCGATGATCCAGCACGCCAACGGTAGGATCGTTCCGACGGCGAGATACTCACCGAGTTCGACCAGGCGCCGCATCACCGGGGAGAACTCCACCCGGGGCGCCAGCAGGCCACACGCCACCACCACAGTGGTCACCACGATCAACGCCAACGCGGCCCAGACCCGCATCTCGGGCAGGAACACCGCGACCTCGGCGACGAGCAGCAGCGCGGTGACCAGGCCGCCTCCGATCAGGGCGGCGGCCTGCACCCGGTCGTGGTGACTGCGTCCCCGCAGGCAGAGCACCGTCGCCACGGCGACGCCGAACGCCGCTCCGGGCCAACGGAATCCATCGATGGCACCGAAGGCCAGGCATGCGCCGGTGACGGCCGCGACCGCGGCCCCGGACACGATGCCGGTCAGGTACTCCGAGGCCCGGGAGAGGCGTTGGACCATCCCCTCCTCGGTGGGGACCACGCGGCTGATCGCGCGCAGCGCATCCACCCCGTTCACCGTCGTCCCGCCCTGGATTTCGATGTCGTCCAACGGTTCTCCCGCCGTCGGGACACGGGGGACCGGCAATCGCGACAGCATGATGGTGATGCCGGGCGCCAGGTACACGACGACGACGGCGACCGAAGCCAGGATCGCCCCGAGGGTCGGCGGCGCCGGATCGGCGGTCAGCGCAGCCAGCGAGGTCGGGATCCCGAACGCCGCCAGCGTGATGATCCCGCTGAACAGGGCTCCACCGGTTCCGGTGCACAACAACAGGAGCAGCGCGACCAGTGCCGTCACCGCGAACGCGACCGGCAACCCCCCTATCCCCTGCGCGGCGGGCACAACATGGAGCAGCCCGCCGACCAGCAGGGGCGCCACCACCGCGAAGAGCCCCGCGGCGCTGACCCGAGTCCCGGCCCGCCGAGCCCCGATTCCTGCCGCTCCCGCGCCGAGGAGGCCGATCAGGACCAGGACCATCGCCGCGACGGGAACATCGAAGAGCAGGGGCGCGGAGGCGAAGGCGGGCAGGACCAGTGCCGCGGCCATCGACAGCAGCGCGCCCGCCGCGTACCACCCGGTGGCCGCCGGCCACCGCGACCGGGGGGCACCGCCCGGTTGCACACCGAGCCCCGGCACCTCGTCGACCAACACCGACGGGGCAGGCTCCCCGACCTCCCGGATCAGCAGGACATCGCCGTCGAACACGTCGGCCTCGGCCAGGGTGCGGCGGGGGTCGATGACAGCGCCACCGATGCGGGCGAAGGTCCACCGCCCCGCGTTCGGCACGTCATCCTCGCCGTGGCCGTCCACCTCACCGAGGTTGGCCATGGTGATGATCTCGGCCGCCAGGACGGAGGCGCTCACCGTGGTGGGCAGACCCACATCGATGAGGTGGGCACCGACGACGACGGTCACGCGGCTCAACTGCTGGTCGTCGTCGGACTCGCCGTCAGGTGGGGACAGTGTGGTCGGCAATGTCATGGTTCGGTCACCCCTCGGCGTTACGTGTCGGACGACATCCCTTCTCAGACCGAACGAGTCGGCCGAACTTTTCGTTCTTTCTGTCATGACCGGGTTCAGACCGTCAGGGCCCGACCCACAGGAGGTGAGATGACCAGGCAGGGCTTCATCCGTCGCATGCGGTTGTCGCCGCCGCGCATGCCGGGTGGCGAGGTGAGCCTGCAGTCGCCGCCGGAGGTGCCGCGGGTGATCCCCGGGAATCTGTTGATGAAGCTGCTCCCGATCATCATGTTGGTGGCGGTGATCGGGATGATCGCGCTGCTGATCACCGTGGGCGGCCGCAACATCAGCCGCAATCCCATGTTCCTGCTGTTCCCGATGATGATGATCATGTCGATGGCGGGCATGTTCATGGGGGGCGGCAAGTCCGGCAAGGCCGCGGCCGAACTCAACGAGGAGCGCAAGGACTTCTTCAGCTACCTGGCCGGGTTGCGCGACGACGCCGAGCAGACCGGCGCAGGGCAACGGGCGGCACTGCAGTGGAGCCATCCCGACCCGAGAACCCTTGTCGATCTGGCGGGCACCCGCCGCATGTGGGAGCGGCGACCCAGTGACAACGACTTCTGCCACGTGCGCGTCGGCCTCGGCACACATCGCCTGGCCACCCGTCTGCTGGCCCCGGAGACCGGACCCCCCGAGGATCTGGAACCGGTGTCCACCATGGCGCTGCGCCGCTTCGTCGCCACACACTCGGTGGTGCACGCCCTGCCGACGGCGGTCTCCCTGCGGGCATTTCCCACCATCAGCTTCGACGGCGACCCCGCCGAGATCCGACAGCTGGTGCGCTCGATGGTGCTGGAGCTGTGCACCTTTCACGGTCCCGACCACCTCCGGATCGCGGTGGTGACCTCGAACCCCGACAACGTGCACTGGCGGTGGGTGAAGTGGCTGGCCCAGGCCCAACACGAGACGCTGCGCGACGGCTGCGGCACAATGCGGTTGCTGTTCCCGACGCTGGAGTTGCTGGAGAGCGCGCTGGAGGCCGACCTTGCTGAACGTGGTCGCTTCAACCGGAATTCACAGCTCGCCGAGGGGCAGCGGCATCTGGTGGTCGTCATCGACGACGGGTACGTCAGCGGTGACGAGCGGTTGATCACCGACGCCGGACTCGACAGCGTCACCGTGCTGGATCTCAACGGTCCCCGTGAGGGCGCCGCATCGCGGCGCGGTCTGCAACTGGTGGTCGACGGTGACGACGTGGCCGCGCGGACAGCCGCCGGCATCGAATCCTTCGCCAAGGCCGATGAACTGAGCCTCGCCGAGGCCGAGGCCACGGCGCGCACATTCAGCCGGTTCCGGCCCGGGGGCGCCGCCCACATCGTCAATCTCGAAGCCAACGCCAGGTCCACCGATCCCGGTCTGATGGCGCTGTTGAAGATCTCCGACGCCGCCGAGATCATCCCGGAGGAGGTGTGGCGTCCCACGTCGGCACGTAAACGACTGCGGGTCCCGGTCGGCGTCACCCCCTCGGGGCAGCCGCTGGAACTCGACATCAAGGAGGCCGCCGAGGGCGGGATGGGCCCGCACGGACTCTGCATCGGCGCGACGGGTTCGGGCAAGTCGGAGTTCCTGCGGACTTTGGTGCTGGCCATGGTGACATCACACTCCCCCGAGGCACTCAACCTCATCCTCGTCGACTTCAAGGGTGGTGCCACTTTCCTGGGGCTGGACGGGCTGCCCCACATCGCGGCGATCATCACCAACCTCGAGGAAGAGCTGACGATGGTCGACCGCATGCGAGACGCGCTGGCCGGTGAGATGAACCGTCGCCAGGAACTTCTGCGTTCGTCGGGCAACTTCGCCAATGTCGGCGACTACCAGCGCGCCCGGGCTGCGGGCGCACCGCTCGACCCTCTGCCTGCACTGTTCATCGTGGTCGACGAATTCTCCGAGTTACTCTCGCAGAAGCCGGATTTCGCCGAACTATTCGTGATGATCGGGCGGCTGGGCCGCAGCCTGCACATACACCTGTTGCTGGCCTCGCAGCGCCTCGAGGAGGGGAAGCTGCGCGGCCTGGATTCCCACCTGTCCTACCGGATCGGCCTGAAGACCTTCTCCGCCGGTGAGTCCCGCAGTGTGCTCGGGGTTCCAGATGCCTATCATCTGCCCAGCGTCCCCGGGTCGGGGTTCCTGAAGTGCGACGCCAATGAGCCCGTGCGCTTCAACGCCTCCTACGTGTCCGGCGTCTACTCCAAACCACGCCTCACTGCCGGCGGTGGTCGCCCGTCGTCGCTGGGCAACCGGGCACCCAAGCTCTTCACCGCGACGCCCGTGGAACGCGACTCGGATCCCGTCGCGGTCCCGGAGGCCGAGCCCGAGCAACCCGAGCAGGAGTCCTCGACGCCAGCCACCCTGCTCGACGTCGTGGTGTCGCGGTTGCACGGGCACGGCAGGCCTGCCCACGAGGTGTGGCTGCCGCCGCTGGAGGACAGCCCTGCGGTGAACTCCCTGCTGCCCGACTCCCGATGGGACGAGCCGCGAAACATCAATGGCCGTTTGCTGATCCCCGTCGGCATCGTGGACCGGCCCTACGATCAACGCCGCGACGTGATGGTCCTCGACCTTGCCGGAGCGAAGGGCAACGTGGCCATCGTCGGCGGCCCGCAGTCGGGCAAGTCCACTGCCCTGCGCACGCTCATCATGGCCGCGGCGGCGACCCACACCCCAGAGCAGATCCAGTTCTACTGCCTGGATTTCGGCGGTGGCACGCTGGGCAGCCTGACCGGCCTCCCGCACGTCGGCAGTGTGGCCGGCCGGATGGATTCGGACCGGATCCGCCGCACCGTCGCCGAGGTGACCGGCCTGCTGCGAGCCCGGGAGCAGCGGTTCCGCGAGTTGGGCATCGAGTCGATCCGGGACTTCCGACAACGCAAGGCGCGGTTGGCGGCGCTGCCACCGGAGGAGGCAGCGCTGGACCCGTTGAGCGCCGACCACTTCGGCGACGTGGTCCTCGCCGTCGACGGGTGGGCCACCATCAGAAGCGATTTCGAGACGCTCGAGCCCGCCCTGCAGTCCATCGCGATCCAGGGCCTTTCCTACGGTGTTCATCTCGCGATCACCGCCACCCGCTGGATGGAGATCCGGCCGGCGGTCAAGGACATGATGGGCACCCGGGTCGAGCTGCGGATGGGTGATCCCATGGACAGCGACGTCGGGCGCAAGTTCGCCGAGCTCGTTCCGGTGGGCCGTCCCGGCCGAGGGATGAGCGCCGACCGGCTGCATATCCTGATCGGCCTGCCCAGGCTGGACTCGTCATCGGACGTCGAGGATCTGCCCGCCGGTGCCGCCGCAGCGTGCGAAGCGGTGCACACGCACTACGGTGACCGCGAGGCGCCGCGGGTCCGGATGCTTCCGCACGACGTCGATCTCGACGCGGTCACCGCCGCCGCGGCCGCCGCAGGCGCCCTGGGCAGGAACAAGGTGGCCATCGGCGTCAGCGAGTCGGAGCTGGCACCGGTGGTGTTGGACTTCGACGTCCAACCGCACCTCGTCGTGTTCGGGGACTCGGAGTGCGGCAAGACCGGGCTGCTGCGCACCGTCGCCACCGGGCTGATCGCGAATGCGACACCGGAGGAGTGTCAGCTGGTCGTGGTCGACTTCCGGCGCACGCTGCTGGGTGCGGTCGACAGCGACTACCTGAGCGCCTACGCCACCGCGCCGCAGTCCTGCGGTGAGGCCATGACAAAGCTCGCACAGCTGTTGGCCACCCGGCTGCCTCCCGGTGATGTCACCCAGCAACAACTGCGGGACCGGTCATGGTGGCAGGGCCCCGACATGTACGTCCTGATAGACGACTACGACCTGATCCCCGGCGGATCGATGAACCATCCACTGGGCCCGCTGCTGGAGTACCTGCCCCAGGCCCGTGACGTCGGCCTGCGGGTAGTCATCGCGCGCCGGATCGGCGGGGCCGGGAGGGCCATCATGGATCCCGTCATCGGGCGTCTGAAGGACCTGTCGTGCCACGGTCTCGTGATGAGCGGCACCAAGGACGAAGGAGCGTTGTTCGGTGTCAAGGCCCAGCCCATGCCACCCGGTCGGGGCATGCTGATGTCACGGTCGGTGAACTCCGACGTCGTTCAACTGGCACGGATGCCCGACCTGTGACTGACATCGCGCTTCCCACCTACGATCTCGGGTTCAGCAGCACCGGCACGGTGTCCCCGCTCGCCGAGCTGGTGCGGGTCGCCGTCACCGGGCAGGACCGCCAGATCGACCTGTCCCTGCCGCTGGACGTTCCCGTCGCGCTGCTGCTGCCCGAGATCGTCCGGATGTTCAGCGACGCAAACGAGCCCGAGGACCGGCCCAGAGACGTTGTGTGGGTGTTGATCCGAGCGGGAGCACCGCTCGAGCCGGGTGACACCCTGCGCGACGCCGGGGTGGCACGCGATGACGTGATGAACCTACAAGGCCGCCGCACCCACACCGCGCCCACGCTGTACGACGACGTGGTGGACGCCGCGGCCCGGCTGAACCACTCGGGGCATCCCGGCTGGAACCCGGCGGCCGCCCGCGTGCTCGCCTACGTCGGGATCGGCCTGGTGACCGCGGCGTGGATCCACCTCGTGGTGACCGACGCATCGAGTCCGCGGCGGGTGGCGTTGATCGGACTGACCGCCTTCGTCGCGGGGGTGTTGCTGGTGGTGGCGACGATCCTCGCGCGCTCAGGTGGGGCAGCTCAGGACGGCGCCGCGCTGGGCTGGGCCGCCATCCCCGTCGCCGCAGCGGGTTGTTGGGCCGGCGTGTCGCCCCACGGAAGCTGGGCGCTCACCGCGGCCGCGTTGGCGTTGCTGCTGCTCAGCGTCGCGGCCTACCACCTCGTTGGCTCCGGCCTGGCCGGTTTCACCGCGCTCGCGGTGTTCTTCACCTGCGGCGCAATCGCATTCGCTGTGCACGCGGCGGGTGTCGACGGTTTCGGCGCGGCCGCGGGCCTGGCCGCCGGTGCCACGATCGCGACCGCCGCGGTCCCTCGACTGACCGCGCGTCGGGAGTTCTCGACGTCCGCCCCCGCCGACGCGGAACCGGCCGCCGCCGACGACTTCGCGCGGCGGGCAGTGCGGGCCCGTTCGCTGCGTGCCGGGCTGTACGCCGGGCTGGCCGCGGGCACCTGCGTCGCGGCGACGGCCGCGACCTGGCTCGCCCCCGCGCCGGCGTGGTCCACGTGGGCGTTCGGCGTGGTGTGCGCCGCCGCCCTGGGGTTGCCCCGCCCCACAGCTCCCGCCGGCCTGGTGCGGGCGATGGCAGGCCCACCTGCGGTGGTGCTGTTCATCGCTGTCGCAGTCCACGCCGTAGGAGGTGATCAGCCGATCTCGCTGTTGGGCGCCGCCACGCTACCGGGCGTTGCGACGGTGCTGGCCGCCGTCGGGACCCGGGCCGCCGCACCGCGCCGCGGCCGGGGAGCGCTGCTCCCGGCGGTGTCCTACCTCGCCTGGGCTCTGGTGGTCCCCACCGCCCTGTGGGCAGTGGGCGCCCAGGCCGGCTGGAGTCTGACGTGAAGCGCTGGAGCAGGCTGGTGGCCGCGGCTCTCGTCCTCGGGGGCATCGTCGTCTGGCCGGCGCCCGCGGCGGCCGTCGGGCCACCCGTCATCGCGCCGGGACCGCCGCCGATCGGCCCGGTCGCCCCGCTGGACCCCACCGAGCAGAAGACGGTGTGCGCGCTGCCCACCACCCTGCCGGGCACCCGGTACGAGCGCCGCCCCGCCGCCGACATGATGCTGGACTACAGCGCAGTCTGGCGGTTCTCCCGGGGCGCAGGCCAGAAGGTGGCCGTGATCGACACCGGAGTCTCCCGCCACCCCCGGTTGCGTGACCTGCAGCCCGGCGGCGACTACGTCTCATCCTCCGATGGGCTCAGCGACTGCGATGCCCACGGCACCCTCGTGGCCGGGATCATCGCCGCAGCACCCAGTCCCGACGACGGCTTCAGTGGAGTGGCACCCGAGGCGGCCATCCTGTCCATCCGGCAAAACAGCGGCGTGTACTCGGTGGAGGGGGCGGGCACCGCCCAGGACGATCCCAACGCGACGTCGGCAGGTTACGGCAACACCCGGACGCTGGCCTACGCGATCGTGCGGGCGGTCGACCTCGGGGCCACCGTGATCAACCTCTCCGAAGCCGCGTGCGCCCCGGTGCAGATAGGCATCGACGACGACGCGGTGGGACAGGCGGTGCGGTACGCGTTCGAGCGCAATGTCGTGGTGGTGGCCGCGGCGGGAAACATTGCCTCACAGGGCAAGTGCTCCGTACAGAACACGGGGGGCGACCCGAACCTGTCGGTGACCGACACCTGGGGATCGGTGCGTACCGTCGCCAGCCCCGCATGGTTTTCCGACTACGTCCTGACCGTGGGTGCGGTGACGACGGCCGGGGAGCCCTCGGAGTTCTCGCTGCACGGACCGTGGGTGGACGTGGCGGCGCCCGGCGAGCAGATCACCTCACTCAGCCCCGCTGGTCCTGGTCTGATGAACGCCTGGCAGGACCCGACCGCCGGGCCGGTGCCGGTGGCGGGCACCAGTTTCGCTGCCCCTTACGTCGCCGGCGTGGTCGCGCTCCTGCGGTCACGATTTCCGGAGATGTCCGCCGGTGAGGTGATGGACCGGATCAAGCGTACGGCCCGCATGGCCGCGTCGGGCCCCGATGCCGCCGTGGGCCACGGCGTCATCGACCCGGTGGCCGCACTCACGTTCGAGGTGCAGAGCACCTCGACATCCGCCACCGGACGCCCACTCCCCACCCCGGCGCCGGGCGAGACGGCCGATCACCGCGCCCGCAACCTCGGGCTCGCGGTCCTGCTCGGATGTGTGGTGCTCGGGGGCATCGCCATCGCCACGCTGACCATGCCGACGCCGAAATAGCGCCGGATCCGAAACACTCTCAACGACAACAGGAGCGACCGTGACCGACGTGAACGAACTAGTCCAGCATCACGACACCCCGGACCGCGTACCGGTCACCGATGACGTGGACAGCCGTGCGGCCGCACTCATGGCCCGCCTCGCCGCGCGCGCAAGCGGACCGGATCCAGCTCCCGAGCCCGCGCTCAGCGCGTCGGTACCTGGTCCGTACGACGAGGACATCGCGCCACCGAGCCCCGAGCTTCCCCTCGAGGACACGCCCGCGGTCGAGGATCCCGCGTGGCCGTCGGAGGACCGGTCTCCCACCGGGCGGCGCATGGCCGCACCACCGTGGCAGTCACCCGTCGATCCGGTGCACGAAACCTTCCCCCCGCGGCCGGACCACGGCGTGCCTCTCGAGATCGCGACACATTCGCCCGCAACGGAATTCGACGACAACCGGCAACCCGAACTTCATTCGGACCAGGCAACCGGTCCCCGTCCGCCGCTGCCGCCGCCGCCCGGCTGGATCCCGCTGCCTCCACCTCCGGGCTGGCCGGGGCAGACACTGTTGCCGCCTCCGGCCCGGCAGATCCCGCCGGCAAGATCGGCCGCCCACCGCGGTGTGCCCCCGGCTGTTGCCGAACCCCGGCTGCCGGTGACGCTGCCGGGTGGTCACCTCCGTGACATCACCACGTCCCCCGACGCGGACGAGGTGGCACCCCAGTTCGGCTGGCGCCGGGCCGTTTACCGCGCCACCAGGGGGCGGGTCAACCCCGGGGTGTCTGCGGTGGACCGGGAGTTGCAGACCCTGCTGAACACGGTCCGACAGCCGTTGGCCGGCGACTTCCGGGTCGCGGTGCTCTCGATCAAGGGGGGTGTCGGCAAGACCACCACCACCATCGGCCTCGGTTCGGCGTTTGCGATGGCGCGTTCCGATCGTGTGATCGCCGTCGACGCCAATCCCGACCGCGGCACGCTCGCCGAACGCATTTCGGACTCATCGACCACCTCGACGGTGCACGATCTGCTGCTGGATCCGAACGTCGCGCGGTACGCCGACGTCCGGCGACACACCCGGCTGGCCCCGAGCCGCCTCGAGGTACTGGCCAGCGTGCAGGATCCCGCGGTGGCGGAGGTTTTCGGTGAGAGCGACTACCGGCGCGCGATCGAGATCCTGCAGCCGCACTACAACATCATCCTCACGGATTGCGGAACCGGGATCATGCACTCGTCGATGGCGAGTGTGCTCGAGCTGGCGCACTCCCTGGTGCTGGTGAGCTCCCCGGCGGCGGATGCCGCGCGCAGCGCCGCGGCCACACTGGACTGGCTGACCCAGCACGGTCACGGGACTCTGGCCCGGGAGTCGCACATGGTGTTCAGCGGCGTCCGGGCCGGCTCAGTGTCACCGGTGTTCGACGAGGTGTACCGCTACTTCGAAGCCAGAACCGGTTCTGTCCACGTCGTCCCGTTCGAATCGCACCTGGCCCGGGGCGCCGACGTGGACTTCTCCATGCTGTCACCGAATGCGGTGCGCGCGTACCTCGATCTCGCCGGCGCTGTGGCCGGCGGGTTCGCACGGGTGCGGTAGAACTGCGCCCGGCGAGTGTCTACTCGCCGGGCGCGGGGACGCTTCGGGCACGTTCACCGAATTCCCTCAGCAGAAACACCTGTCGATCAACAACCAATTCGGCTGCGGTTCTCGAGATCTCGACGATCTGACCGGCCAGCGCGCCCGAGCCATCGCGGTAGGCGCGTTCGTGCAACCACAACCCGGTCAGAGCGCCCCACCCATCGACCCGCACGCGCACCGACCCGTCGGCGTTACTGACCTCCACCGACAGCGAGTTGATCTGCTCATTGAGGTCCAGTACGAGGTCACGCTGCTCGACCAGACGGCTCGGAGAATCCGCGTTCACAGGGGACCCGACCAGTCGTCGTCCTCGTCGCCGTCGAACTCGGTGAGCCCGGCTTCGGTGCGTTCCAGGTCAGCGGCTGTGGCGAGGTCCAGCCCCTGGATGACCTCCGGGCTGACCCCGTGGGCCACCAGATCTTGGCGGCGCGAGACCTGCAGGCGCTGGGCCGAGAGCTGACAGAGCAGAAAGATCTCGGCCGCCAATTCCGCTGCAGGCCGCCCGAGTTCGCGTTCGTGGATCGTGAGGCCCACCGGGAGGCCGCGTTCGGTGGTGCGCACGGCAATACCGCCACCTGGGGAACGCAGGGCGCCGTTCATGTCAGTGACCTCTTTCGGGATTTACCGTACTGACCTATGACCGTTGTGACGCAATACTTTTCGCCGCAATTCGCAGCTCCTCTGTCACGATCGTACGCCACCGTGCGCGTCCGGCGCGGCGACGATCCGACCCGGGTTCGACCACCACGATACGATCGCGCCGGTACCTGACGGCAGTCCGCTCCCGAAAGGCACAGAACGCGCGGCGGAGTCGACTCGCCCGGCGATCTGCACCCAGCCGAGCCACGGGCTCCTCGCCAATGGATGACACGAGATACAGACCGGGGCGATTGGTCGCTGGCATAACTTCATGGTGCACCGCTGGACCGGAGGGATCTTGGAGATCACGTGGAGATTGTGCAGAGATCGTCCGGCGAATGGACTGTCAACGCGCGACGGTCATCACCCTACTGGTTGTCACGGTAGCCGGATCCATGGCGAGCCAGGTGGCCTCGGTCTCGGCCTCCGCGTCGGCGCAGGCATCCGGACCGACGAAGACCACCACGTTGTTGCCGGGCCCCTGGGTGCTGGGGAACATCAACCCCTCGACATGCTCAGGGAAGGCGTACCGCACGTACTCGGTGAACACCTGGGTGGGCACGTAGTCGATGTGCTCCCGGCCGTCAAGTTCGACCGGCAACGTGACATCACCGACGAACTGCTGCAGGAACCGCAGGCCGAAGTACTGCACCCGCCCGGCAGGATCGAAGATGCTGGGGGGCTGCGGAATGTTGGTCAAATCGATCAGCCTGATGGGCCGTGTCGGAGTGAACTCCGCAGTGACCACGTACCGGTACGAGGTGTGTGAGCCGGCCTCGGCGATGGCCGTGGCCCGGTCGGTGGCGCCGTAGAAGATGCTGATACCCGCGGGGCTCATGCGATTGGCCGCCGCCCGGTCCGCCGGCGGCGGCCCCAGCTCCGCCGCATGCACCCACTGCGCTGCTTCGCTTTCCGACAGAGCCATGCGAGCGCGGTACAGCGGCACCGGGCAGGACACCGGCCACACCTGCTCGGTGTGCTGACCCACATCGGAAACCACCTCGAGCAGCCGTTCGGCGGTCATGCCACCGGAGCCGGTGGGACTGCTGGCGAAGAAGTACCGCATCTCGTACTTCACCAGGTGCTTGAACGTCTCCCAGCCGTCGGAGAGCTGCTCGATCTGGCTGCCCTCCCGGTGGTCACGACGCCACCACGTTGTGGTGCCGCTCAATCCGGCGGCGACGTCTTCACTCAGACCGGAGTGAGTGACACCCGCAGCGGCCAGGATCTCGCGGGCGACCGCCCGCGGCGTCTGCTCGGCGGTGGAACCGTTGGTGGCTCCGGGCTGAAAATGCAGGTCGACGCCCACCTGCAGGGCCGCCATGAACGCGTCGAAGGCGAGGGCGATGGGTGTGGGAGCCTGCGCCACCGGGGTGCAGTAGTGACACTGCAGTCGCGTCGCGTTTTGCTGGATGTGAGTGCGCAGGAAGAGATCGGACACATGCGACGGGCAGACCGCGGTCAGCATGGCGCACAACACCTCCCGATCCAGAGAATAGGCTCAGCTCAGGGCGTGGTCCAGTCGATCCACGTAATCATCGATGTCACCGACCGATTCGGCACCGTGCACACTGATCGCCACCACATCACCGAGACCGTGCACGCCGTGCACCAGCGACATCATCGGCGACAGCCCCGGGTAGCCTGCGGTGAACAACACCCGGGCCGCGCCGAAGAACAGGTCGGCCGGCCCGCGGTTCACGCTTGTCACCACCGTGTTGCCCGTGACCGCCGCCGGGCGGACGCTCGGGTCGAACTGCTGCACACCCCAACGCAACAGCGGTGCGGGTACCGCGGCGAAGGAGCGTCGGGCAGCCAGCGCCGCGGGGTGATCTGCCCGCGCCCTGGCCGCGGCCAGATCGGCGGCGATCAGCGCGTGCCGATCGGGTTGGCCGGGGTACAGCCCCACCCCGACGTTGCCGAAGTGGTTTCGTGCAGCACGGTTACCGCTGTGCGCCATCGGCACCTCCGCCGCCAGTTGCGAGACATCGGCACCACGCTCGCCCAGGTAGCCTGCAAGCGCGGTGCCCACGGCGGACAGCGCGGCGACGGTGACGGTGGGCCCGTGCAAGGCGCTCCGGGTCCTGAGGAGAGTGCGACCATGCCGCCTTCCCGCGGGAGCAGCGTTGCTCAGCAGAGGCGGGCGCGGCGCCGGGGGCGGCATCAGCACCCCGGCAGCGACATCGCGCAGTTGTTGCCGGTGCGCACGCGCCGCGGTCACCGAACGGGCCAGCAGGCTACCGCGGCGGCCCACGATCACCGGGGCGACGGGCTCCGCACGGCCGAACAGCCACCCCGCCAGGGCGGCACTGCGGGTACCGTCGGCCAGGGCGTGCGACATCTGCAGCGCGACAACGGTGGCCGCGCCCGACGCACCGGGTGCGCCGTCGACGGGGGTGAACACATGCAGCCGCCACGCAGCCTCTCTGGGGTCCAGGGATTGCTCGCCCAGCATTGTGACGGCGTGCAGGCACGCGCCCCAGGTCATCCCGCCGTGTTCGACGAACGCCGGCACGTCGGCGAACACCCAGCGCGGCGCCAGCGCCGGGTGCTCGTCGAAGATCCGCAGGCGCAGATCGTGGCACACCGCGGCCCGCCGCCGGACTTGCGCCAACACCGGGCCTGCCGCGGGGGCACCGTCGAAGACATAGACCAGTACCTGGTCATTGGGGATCTTCGCCGACAGCCAGTACGACTGGGCGTCGACCGCGGCGAGCCTGCTCACCGCCCCGCTGTGAAGTCGGCGATCAGGGCGGCCACCGCATCAGGCTGTTCGAGCTGCAGGAAATGTCCTGCGTCGGCGACGATCTGGGAACGGCTGCCCTCGGGCAGGATCCTGGCGACCCATTCGGTGTAGTCGGCGGAGGCACAGCCGTCGTCGCGGCCATGGAGGTAGAGCACGGGTATCTGTGGCGCCGAGAGCCAATGTCGGTGCAACTCGGCATACTGCTGCGGCGGGGTGTAGTTGCGCACCGTGGCCCGGTAGGGGCCCAACGCAGCGCGCCACCGCCGTGGTGCGCCGATGGCCGCCACGACGTGGCGCAGGTCTTCACCTGCGTCGTACCCGGGTGACCACTGCCGCCACAGTCGGGGCACCACCCAGTTTGCGGAACGTTCAGGCAGCCAGGGTAATTGGAAGTACATGATGTACCAGCTCCGCATGAGCTGGTGAGGAAGGCGGGCGGCCAAGCGGGCCGGATGGGGAACACGACCGAGGGGCCGGAACGACGCCGCGGGCGGCACCGACATGATGACGGCCCGGCGGAACGGGGTGTCCGGCATGGCCGCCAGCCCGGTGGCCGCGATGGCGCCCCAGTCATGGCCGATCAACAGATCGTCGGGTGCCGCACCCACAGCGTCGCGCACCCGTAGCGCGTCGTCCATCAGCGCACCCACATGGTAGGCGCCGTCGACCGGGAAACCCGACGGCGCATAACCACGCATCATGGGGGCCACCACCCGGTAGCCCGCGGCCACCAGAAGCGGAGCCAACTTGCGCCAGCCGAAGGCGGTGTCGGGAAAACCGTGCAGGCACAACGCCATCGGCGCGGTGTCCGGCCCCCACGTCAACGCCTTGAGGGTCACTCCCGAAGCGGCGACCTCGATCCAGCGGGCGTCGGTGGTCATGGCTGACTCAGACCGGATTAAATTCGGAGATCAGCCAGCGATCCCCCACCCGGTCCATGGTGACCTGGACGCTGGAGGTGGTCGCGGTGGGCGCGTCGGCCCCCACCACCACGGTCTGGTTGACGAAGACCAGGACCACGGCTTTGTTGGGCTCGGCAGACACCGACGCCGCGGCGGGCACGGTGGCCGTTGCGGAGATCTGCTTTTCCTTGGAACCCGGGATCACCACGTCGTTGATCAGCTGGGTGTAGGAATCGCGGAACTCACCCGTGAGCAGATCCCGGGCAGAACCGAGGTCCTGCTCCACCGTATCCGGTTGATAGGACAGCAGTTTCACGGTGGCATCCTTGGCCACCTGGACCGATTCGATGCGAACCACGTCTTCGCTGCGCACCGAGTTGTCGAGCCACTTGAGGTATCCGGCCACCCCGCCGAGAACGAGGGCCAGCGCGGGCAACACGGCGAACACGAGCACCCGGGGCCAGGTGCTGCGGGTCTCCTCCGCGGGCGTAACCGCCTCGGACGTGGCCGGCTCCTGGATATCTGTCGGCTCTTGGACATCGGCCGGCTCATCGACCTCCGACGACTCGTCGACCTCCGACGGCTGCAGCTCCTGGGCGGTGCTGTCGGTCAATTCGCCAGAATCCGTGGTGGTTTCGGTGGGCACGCCGGTGGAATCCTCGGCGGTGGTGTCGTCGTTGATCTTCTTGTCCTCGGTGCTCACGGCACGAACTCCACGTTCGACACCTTGGTGTCCTCACCCACCTTCTTGACCGAGATCCGCATCCGCCAGGCCCGCGGTTCCTGTTCGGGCGCGCCGACATTGGAGGTTCGCACCGTGATGGCGACCAGGACCTGCGCCCCTTCGGCGTCCTCGGACTCCAGCCCGGCAGAAGTCACCTCACCGACGGACCTGGACTGGGCCTGGCGCACCACGTCCACGAACGGTTGGGTGCGAGAGGAGAAGTCGTCGTAGAACGAGTCGGTCGCCGAATCCAGGATGCGTTGCACGTCGGCGTCCACGGTAGCGACGTCGATGGTGGTCAGGTTCAGGGCAGCCTGCCTGCCCACCTGGAGAAAGACGTCGCGTTGCTCAGCGAGTTGGCGCGACTCAGCGGTGCGATAGCCCAGCCAGCCGACTGTGGCACCCAGCGCCAGCACCACCACCACACCGATGACGGCGGCCAACTTCACCGGCGACATCGGCTCTTTGGCCGCGACCGGCGCAGCCGGTGTCTCGGCACCGTCGGTCTCGGGGAAGTCCTCGACCTCTGACTCGCTGGTCGCGCTGTCTTCTACATCGTCTCGAGGCGATTCCGTCGCACCCTCCGGGGCTTCGTCGGCCTCGGAGGTCTCCGGATCACCGGGGTCCCCCTTCAGCTTCCCTTCGGGGGCAGCAGCATCGTCTGCCATGTTTGCTCCTCTGCGGCGCCGCGGGCCAGATCGGCTTGCTTGTACACATGCCCGTCGGGTCCAACGTACGTGCCGGTGTTCGGGTCGTATTCGGCGGCTGCGATAGGCGGCAGCGCCGGAGCGGGCGGCGGCGCGGCTTCTGCAGGTGGCATACCCGGCGGGACGTCGGGGATGGCCTGACCCGAGTTGGTGGCGTTCGGGTCGCCCTTCCAGTTGAAGCCGTTGTTCAGCGGGGCGTACACCTCGTCGCTCTCGCATTCGCGCACCGACGCCGCACGTTTGCCCGGGACCGTCACACAGGGGACGTTGCGGGCGCCGCGCACGTTGAACGACGAGTCCTGGGGGATGCGACAGTACAGGTTGCCCGCCACCCGATCCGGAGAGTCCACCGCCGCGGGCGGACGCTGCTGCTGCGCGGGCAGGAAGCCGGTGGTGCAGGGGGGCGGCAGGTTGAGGTTCAGGTTGAAGCTCAGGTAGGCGCCCTTGTAGTCCTGCTTGGTGTGCCGGTTGGCCACACCCGTGGCCGAGGTGACCGCGGTGCCCTGCGGCAGCAGTACCAGCAGTTGCTCCAGGTTGGGCTGATAGGTGATGGCCACCTCGCCCACGCTCACCAGGTTGGCCAACAGCACCGGCAACGACGGCTGCAGGCGGTCGAACAGAGCGCGCACCTCGTCAGCGGCTCCCGACCCCTCGTTCAGCACGCCGCGGACCGCGGGATCCTGATCACGCAGCTGCCCGGTGATGCTGTCCAGGTGCGCCGCCCAGGCTTGGATGGAGTCGGCGGTATCGGTCTGCGAATCCAGGACGGGCTCAGACTCATCGATCAGCGCGGTCAATTCGTCCAGGTTGGCGCGGGCGTCGATCGCCAGCGACGTCGACCCCTTGATGAAGCGGTTGATTTCAGGGCCCAGACCGCCGATGGCGATGTACGCCTCGTCGATCGCCGTCGTGAGGTTGTCGTTCGGGATCGCTTGCAGACCACGGTTCGTCGCGTCGAGCAGCGTGTTCACGTCGGTGGGCACCGAGGTGCGGTCCATCGGGATCACGTCACCGTCGGCGAGGTTCGGGCCGTCGCCGTTGCGGGGCAACAGCGTGATGTACTGCTCGCCGACCGCCGACTGGCTGTGCACCTCGGCGTCCAGATCGGCGGGGATCTTCTGGTTCGACCGCAGCACCAGCGTGGCCGCGACACCGTCGTCGGTCAGGCGCACATCTTCGATGCGGCCCACCTCGGTGCCCCGATAGGTCACGTTGCCGCGCTGGTAGATGCCTGCGGCCTCGGGCAGTTCGATGGTGACCCGGTACTCCCCGACACCGAACAGCATGGCGGGCAGGTTGATGAAGTTGAAGATCATCACTGCGCCGGCGGTCACCGCGATCAGGATGAAGATCATCAGCTGCGTCAGGATCTTCTTGCTCAGATGCATGTCAGCGCCCCTGGTCCCAACGGTACGGAGCGATCAGTGGATTCGCGCGGGTGTACGGGCTGGGCAGCTGACCGATGGTGCGGCCCCACTGCAGTTCCAGCTCGGTCAAATCGCCTTCCCAACGCGTTCCGGTGAAGAAGCCGCTGTCGATGCGGCTGAGCGTCAGATCGAAGACCAGGCTCAGGTTGCCGTAGTCGCCGCGCATCCAGTTACTGATGGTTTCTTTCGGCCACGGGAAGGTCGGAAAGAAGCTCAGCGAGCGGGTGAGTGCGGGCCCGGCGTCGGCCAGCGACTGCAGGACCGGTCCCAGGTCCTTGAGTTCCTGGACCAGTGCCTCGCGGGTCTGGTTCGTCGAGTCGGCGGCAAAGGCACTGAACTTGCCCAGCTGCACCAGCGCCTCGGACAGCTGGTTGCGCTGATCCTTGAGCACATCCAGGGCATCGGGGATGGTGCGCAGCGCTTCGTCGACCACCGGCTTCTGCTCGGCGATCTGTCCCACCAGACTGTTCAGACTCTCGGCCGCGGCGATGATGTCGTTCTTCTGATCGTTGTTGTACGCGATGAACCTGTCCAGCTGTTCGATCAGCGAGCGCAGATCGGCCTCCCGGCCGGTGAAGGCGGTGCTCAGTTCCAACGTGATGTCCTGGACCTGCGAGATACCGCCCCCGTTGAGGACCAGCGACACCGCCGCCAGCGTCTGCTCGGTGGTCGGATAGGCCCCCGCCGACGACAGCGGGATCATCGATCCCTCCGTCAGACGACCCTCCGGCGCAACGTCTTTGGGTGGCGCCAGTTCGATGTGCAGGGACCCGAGCAGGCTCGTCTGCCCCACCGTGGCGGTGGCGTTGGCCGGCAACTGGACGTTCTCGTTCAGGGTCATCGTCACCAGCGCATGCCAGCCCTGGCGTTCGATCTTGCTGACGTTGCCCACCGTGACGTCACCCACCCGCACCCGCGAGTTCTGCTCGATGTTGTCGACGTCGGGCATCTGCGCGGTGATGGTGAACGCACCGGGACCACTGCCCTCGGTGCCCGGCATGGGCAGCGAGTTCAGGCCCGTCCACCCGCCGCAGCCCGAGAGCAGCAGCGCTCCGGCAGATGCGGTCGCCACGGCAACTGTGCGTCTCATGAGCCACCTCCGGGCACCATCAGTCCGGGCAACCCGGCCGCGGGGTCGGTCGGCACCGCTTCGGCGGCCAACGGCGACGTGGGGGCCGGGGCCGGCGCGCTCTCGGCCGGCAGCGGAGCCACCGGCGCAGGTGCAGGCGCGGCCGGCGGCGTCGGCGGGATGTAGTCCGGTCGCAGCCAATCTTCGCTGAAGGTCACCTCATTGGGCCGTGCCTGGGTGCCGACGAACAGGTTCTGACCGATCGGCAGGAAGTTGTACTGCCTGTTCTTGACGATCGGCGCCAGGTACTGCACACACAGCTTCGACGACTGCTCGGCACCCATCCGGGAGGCTGCCTGGATGGCGCCGCACAGGAACGAGATCGGGTTGGAGAAGTTGTTGATGGCGAGCACGCTGGTGGCCGCACCCTGAGCAGGTTGGTAGATGTTGACGTAGTTCTGCAGCGTGTTCGGCGCGATGTGCAGCAACTGCTCCACGTCGTCGAGGTTGTCGTTGAGGATCGACGTCACCGCGGCCAGCTTGTCCGACGTGGTGCCCAGGGTCTCGCGGTTCTCGGCCACGAACGACTGGACCTCACCTACTGCGGTGTTCAGATCGCGGATGGCCGACGAGATCTCGTCGGGATCATCGGTCAGCAGACCGGTGACGTCGGCCAGGTTCTGGTTGAGCTGGCGCATCAGGTCGGTGCTGTCCTGCAGCGCCGAGACCAGGATCGACAGGTTGCGCACGGTGGAGAAGATGTCCGTGGAACGGTCACCGAGCGCCGAGAACGCCTGCGACAGCTTGATCACGGTGTCGCGGATGTTGGCGCCCTGGCCCCGCAGGTTGTCCGCCGCGGTGTTGATGGCCGAGCCCAGCGTGCTCACTCCGCCGGGTTCGGTGGGTTGCAGGGTTTCGGTGAGCCGCTCCAGCTGCATCCGGAAGGTGTCGTACTCCACCGGCACCGCGGTGCGCTCGAGCGGGATCACGGAGTCGGACTCCAACACCGGGCCCCCGGTGTAGGCCGGGGTCAGCTGAATGGCGCGGCCGGTGACCAGTGCCGGCGACAGGATGGCGGCCATCGCATCGGCGGGCACGTCGTGGCTGCTGTCGTACCAGAACGAGATCTTGACCCGCTCGGGCTCCGGTTCGATCTTGTCGATCTTGCCGACCGTCACACCGAGGATCTTCACGTCGTCGCCGACGAAGATGCCGTTGCTGTTGGCGAAGTACCCCACCACGTTGGTGCGGTTGGCGGGACCGCCTGGCCGCAGCAGCACAGCGATTCCCGCGATCAGGATCAGCACCATCACGATGCCGACGCCGATTCTGGAGTTCCTGGAGAGCGTCACTGTCCACCTCCGGGAGCGGCGGGCGCGGCCGGGGCCGGGACCTGACCGGGGGCCGGGACGGCCACCGGCGCGACCGACGGCACCGGGGTGGTGGCAATTCCCGGCGGAGCGGCGGCCGGAGGTCCGGGCGGCGGGCCGCCGGGGGCCGGGGCCGGGCCGGGATCGCGGAACGGATAGCAGCCGGTGGGGCCGGGCAGCGGGATGCCGGGCGGGCCGCAGCCCTGGTCGCCCGGATTGCCGGTGATGGCGTCGGGCAGGTTGAGTCTGGGATCGCCACCTTGGCCGGTACGCGGGAACGGCACCGGCAGCGCGGGGGTACCCGGCTGACCGATCTGCGGGTCGACGAGTTCGGTGGGCAGCAGGGTGTTCGGGTCGAGTCCGAGATCGGAGAACGCGGCGTCGATGAACGGCTGGCTGAACTGCCCGGGGATCAGGTTGGCGATGTAGGACTTGAAGAACGGCCCCGCGGCCACCGATTCGCCGAGCGCCATCGCATAGGTGGACAGCATGTTGATCGACTTGGCCACCCGGTCCTTGCGGTTCTCGATGGTGGCCAGCACACCGTTGAGCTTGTCCAGCGCGGGCCGCATGGTGGCGCGGTTCTCGTCGATGAAGCCGACCAGCTGCTGGCTCAGCGCCGAGATGTTGTTCGAGATCTGGTCCAGAGCGCTGCTCTGCGTCTGCAATTCGGCCAACAGCGCGTTGGTGTTGGCGATCAGCGAGACCACCTGGTCGCTGCGCTCGGCCAGTACGGTGGTGGCCTTGTTGGCATTGCCCAGCAGCTCGCGCAGCTGCGCGTCGCGGGCATTGAGCGTCTCGGAGAACCGGGCCACGCCTTCGACGGCCAGCCGCAGGTCCGGCGGGGTCTCGGAGAAGGTCTCCGAGAGCACCCGCAGTGAATCCGAGAGCTGGTTGGTGTTCAGGCCGCTGATGGTGGTGGTGAGATCGCCGAGAGCATCCGGGAGTTCGTAGGGCGGGGTGGTGCGATCGGTCGGGATGGGCCCTTCGAGCTGGCCGTCGCCGCGCGGGGTGATCTCCAGGAACTTGGCTCCCAGAAGGCTTTTCGTCTTGATGGCCGCTTCGGCGCGGTCACCGAGGCGAACGTTGTCGGCGACGTTGAAGCTGATCAGCACCTGCGCGCCGTCCAGCTCAACACCGGTCACCTGCCCTACCTGCAATCCGGAGACCTGCACCGGTGAACCGCTGCTCAGGCCACCTGTCTCGGCGAAGTAGGCCGAGTACGAGCTGGCGGAGTTGATCAGGGGCAGCTTCTTGTAGTTCAGCGCCAACAGCACGATCGCGACGATGCTGACGATCCCGACCAGACCGATGATGAACGCGTTGCGTTCTGCGAAGGGTTTCATCGCGGCGCGCACCTCCCGGTGCTCTGGCCGGCCACCTTCACATACACCGGCTGGCCTCCCTTGCCGTTGAGCTTCAGTGCGATGTCGCACAGATAGAAACTGAAGAAGTCGCCGTACATGCCTTGCCTGTTCAGGACCTGGTAGGCATCCGGCAGGGTGTTGAGCAGGTTGTCGAAATAGTCATGATCAGCCAGCACGATGCCGGCGCTACGATCGGTTTCGGTGATCACCTTCTTCAGCGGCGGGCGCGCCTCCGAGAGCAGCGCGGTGATGGACCCGGCAGCCTCATTGGTGTAGGCCAGGCCGGTGGCGATCTCATCCCGGCGCTCGGCCAGTCCGGCCACCAGGTCCGACAACGCGGTCACCGCCTTGCCGAACTGATCACTCTGTCCGGCAAGAGAACCCAGCACGTCGTTGAGGTTCACGATGACCTCGCCGATCAACTGATCACGGTCGGCCAGGGTGTTGGTCAACGAAGCGGTCTGGGTCAGGAAGGACCCGATGGTCGCCCCCTGGCCCTGTAGTGCGCTGATCAGTTGCCCGGTCAGGGCATTCACCTGGTCGGGATTGAGCGCCTGGAACAGCGGACGGAAACCGCCGATCAATGCGTCGAGGTCCAGGGCCGGTTCGGTCTGCGCCAGCGGGATGGTGTCTCCGGGACTGAGTGTCCTGGTGCCGCCTGCACCTTCGACCAACTGCAGGTAGCGGCCGCCGATGAGGTCGTCGTACCGGATCACCGCCCGACTGCCCTCGGTGAGCACCACCGAGTCCTGGGCGGTGAAGTCCACCACCACGGTCGAATCATCCTGGATGGCAAGGTTGGTCACCTTGCCCACCTCCACGCCGGCGATGCGGACGAAATCGTCGGCTTTGAGGCCCGTGACATTGCTGAACACCGCGCGGTAGCTCTGCTCCTTCTCGAAGCGCAGCTGACCGAACACCGCGAACAGCGAGAACATGCCCAGCAGACAGACAACCAGGAAGATGCCCAAGCGCCAGATGGCGCCTCCCAGGTTGTCTTTCACGGTTACCTCTCGCTGGTGGAACGGACGGGTGGTCTAGGAGCCGGGGACGACCGGGTTCGGGGTGGGTGTCGGCGGCAGCGGCGTCGGGGTCTGCCCGGGAGCCGGAACGAAGAACGGTTCCGATCCCGGCGTCGGCCCCGGATCGCGAGGCTGTCCCGGCGGCGGCGCCGGCGGCAGGTTGTTCCACAACGGCGTGCCGTCCGGGGCGTACATCCGTGCGCCGTAGGGGTAGTCGCCCGGTTCCGGGATGACCTTGGGCGGATTGCCGACGTTCGGGCCCGGTGCCGGACCGCCGAACAGGTTGCGCACACTCGGCGGCTCGGGGATGCCGCGTGTGACGGGCAGGTAGTTCGCATAGCCCGGGAACCCGATGCCCGGGTTGGGCCGGATGTCGACTCCCCCACCCCAGCCGGTGTTGGTGACCAGCGCACGCACCGGCCAGTTCTGGTCCGGGATGGGCAGCGATCCGCAGCCGGGCTGCCCGCCGGGGCCGCCCTTGGCGCCGATGATCGGCAGATGGTCAGGGAACCGGTACTGGTCGTCGCCGGCCAGAGCGCCGCCGTCGACGATGAAGGACTTGCCGTTGCCGCCGGTCGCGTCGTAGGCCCCGTTGTCCAGCAACCACTTCGCTCCCACCAGCATGCAGGTGTACTCGGGGTTGTACTTGTACAGCAGGTTGGTGGTGGGCTCCAGGTTGTTGATGCCCTTGATCAGGTTTTCCTGGTTGGGCGCTAGCAGAGCGATACCGCTGTTGGACAGGCCGATCACGTTGAGCAGCAGCGCATCCAGCGGCTCGGCGTTCTCCACCACGGTCTTGCTGGTGACCGAGGCCGCGTCGAGGGTGCTCAGGATGTTCTGTGCGGCACCGGCGTAGGCGTCACTGAAACCGGCCAGAGCCTGCCAGTCCCGGCGGATGGTGTCGGCGCGGGGATTCAGCGCCAGCAGCACCTGATTGAAGTCGGTGGTGGCCTGCCCGATGCGCTCGCCCTGTCCGCGTACTCCCTCGGCCAGCGCCGAGATGACCGCGTTGAGCTTCATCGGGTCCACGTGGTCGAGCACGCCGACAAGATTCTGGAAGACCGTGTTGACCTCGGTGGTGACATTGCGCGACCGGACCACTGCGCCGGAGGCCAGCCGTTCGGAGCTGGGGTCGTCCGGGTAGATGAGGTCGACGAACTTCGCCCCGAAGACGGTGGTGGCGCGGATCTCGGCCTCGATGTTGGCCGGGATGTGCTCGATCTGGTCGGGGAAGATCTCGAGTTTGAGGCTCACCGGCTCGGTGCCGCCGGTGATCTGGCTGACCCGGCCGACCTGGACCCCGCGCATCTTGACCTTGCCGCCGGTCTCCATGACCAGACCGGCGCGGTCGGAGGTGAGCGTCACGGGAACGTAGGTCTTGTAGGACCCCGAGAACAGGGCCGCGGTGCCGAACACCAGCGCAGCGATCACCAGCAGGAGAATGGCTGTCCACCACCCCGGATGCAGGCCCTTGCCCTGTTCCTTCTCCGCGAAGTCCATGACGTGTCCCCGCCTATCCGGCCAGGTTGAAGTTGCCGGACTGGCCGTAGACGGCCAGTGAGATCATCACGGTCACCAGGGCGGCGATGATCAGCGAGGTACGCACGGCCCGGCCCACGGCTTCACCCACGCCGGCGGGCCCGCCCGAGGCGGTGAAGCCGTAGTAGGTGTGTACCAGCATGATCACCAGGGCCATCATGATCGCCTGCAGGAACGACCAGATCAGGTCGACAGGGTTCAGGAACGTCCGGAAGTAGTGGTCGTACACACCGGTTGACTGCCCGTAGATGAAAGTCGTGCCCACGCGGGCGGCCAGGAAGCTCATCAGCACCGCGACGCAGTACAGCGGGATCACCACCACCACACCGGCGATGACACGCGCCGAGGCCAGATAGGCGATGGTGCGGATACCGATCACCTCGAGGGCATCGATCTCCTCGTTGATGCGCATGGCTCCCAGTTGCGCGGTGGCGCCGGCCCCGATGGTCGCGGCCATGCCGACCCCCGCTGTCAGCGGGGCGATCAAGCGCACGTTGAAGAAGGCAGAGGCGAAACCGGTGAGCGCCTCGACACCGATGGTGGCGAACTGGTTGTAGCCCTGCACGGCGACCAGGGCACCGGTGGACAGCGTGAGGAACCCGACGATGGCGATGGTGCCGCCGATGACGGCGAGCGCCCCGGCGCCCAGGCCCATCTGCGCGATCAGCCGGATGATCTCGGTCTTGTAGTACAGGAAGGCATCCCAGATGCCTTTGAGGGTGTAGCCGTAGAACTTGGTCTGCAGGCCGATCCGGTTCCACCCGTCGGCCCAGCTCCGCAGCGTGCGCTGCAGGCGCGGGTTGTTTCCGTGGACGGCCGTCATGCTCGCACCCTCATGCTGTGTACCTCATACGTCGGCCTCCACGCCCACTGCGGTCGCGAGCACGTTGATGACGAACAGCGCGATGAAGGTGAACACCACGGTCTCGTTCACGGCGTTACCCACTCCGGCCGGACCACCACCCACGGAAATGCCCTTGTAGCAGGCGATCAGGCCGGCGGACAGGCCGAACAATGTGGCCTTGACCAAGCAGATGACGACGTCGGCCGGGCCGGTGATCAACGTCAGGCCGGCGACGAATGCGCCCGGGGTGACGTTCTGGACGAACACGGAGAAGAAGAATCCGCCGGCGATGCCCACCACCACCACCGAGGCCGACAGCATCAGCGCCACGATGGTGGCCGCCAGAACGCGGGGGACGACGAGGGCCTGGATCGGGTTGATGCCCATCACCCGCAGCGCATCGAGTTCTTCGCGGATGGTGCGGGCGCCCAGATCGGCGCACATCGCGGTGGCGCCCGCGCCGGCCACCACCAGCACGGTCACGATGGGTCCGATCTGGGTGACCGTCCCGATCGCGGCTCCGGTCCCGGAGAAGTCGGCGGCCCCGAACTCCACCAACAGGATGTTGAAGGTGAAGACCAGCAGCACGGTGAAGGGGATGGACAGCATCAGAGTCGGCACGATCGAGACCCGCGCGACGAACCAGGTCTGCAGGATCAGCTCTCGCCAAGCGAAGGGGCGCCGGAACATCGCGACGAAGGTGTCGAGGGTCATCGCGAAAAAGCCCCCGACGGAGCGCACCGGCTTGGCGATCAGCTCCGGGGTGGCCACGCAACGATCCCTTCCGCGTCGGCGACCTGGCCCGTGTCCGCCTGAGTAATCGACCGGACGCGTATCAAACGCATGAGCCGCTGATTTCCCTCCGACACCGAACCTCTTCCTGCGAAATCTGTGACTCATGACACAGACCGCCCGAAGAACGTACACCACGCTTTTCGGGGCGAGCAACACTTCGCACAAGTCGTCGAAGCATTGCCCACAGCCACTCTGTGACGCCTGAGATCTTCGCACACGGAGTCCACTGACGTGCACGGTCTGGGCGATCTGCGTCACACCGGTTTCCGTGGCCACGGACCAGCAAATTGTGACCCGAAAAGAACGTCTCGGAATTGCCAAATGACAAATAGGTACGACAATTGGTCACAGTTCTAGAACGCTATTTCGCAAACGGCAGCGAATTGCATTTGCAGCGTTAGCGTCGGTATATGTCCGTGTCGGTCACCGCCGGAGGCTTTTCCGGCAACCCATCGGGATTGACACGTGTCAAGATCAGGACCCGACGGTGGGCGAAGACCACAGCGACCCAACAACGCATTCTCGATGCCGCGGCTGCGGTATTCCGCGAGCACGGTTTCACCGCTGCCACCATCGGGGATGTGGTGAGCACTTCGGGTGCCAGCATCGGCAGTATCTACCACCATTTCGGCGGGAAATCAGAACTGTTCCTCGCGATCCACGAGAAGCTCAGTGACACCATCGGGGCGCAGATGGCCGCCGCCGACTCGCCGACAACATTCGACCGCCAGGCCCGGGGCTATCTGGAGGCCATCTGGGAGCATCGTGACGTCGCCGTCATCCTGGCCTCCGACGATGTGCCGCCGGGATACGAACGCATCCGCCGCGACAGCATGCAGGCCTGGTTTCACCATCTGCTCGCCGACCAGGACCTGGACATCTCTGCGCACGACGTCCTGCTGATACGGGTCCTGATCGCCGTGCTGACCGAATCAGCCGCAGAGGTCATGACCTGCACCGACCACACGTCTGCCGCCGCAGTGATGGACGCCGCGGCAGCTCACCTGGGCCGACTGCTGGCCTGAGGTCGTACCGTCGGATATCCGCGGTATCGAGAGGACGCCTGTTGAGCACACCCAGCACAGTCGGGTTCACCGGCGCCGACGGCCTGACCCTGGTCGCCGACGAGTGGAACCGGGGCGCCCCTGGCCAGAGCATCCTGCTGCTGCACGGCGGTGGCCAGAACCGGCACTCCTGGAAGAAGACCGGCCAGATCCTTGCCGACAAGGGCTTTCATGTCGTCGCCGTCGACACCCGCGGACACGGTGACAGCGACCGCTCCCCCGACGCCGACTACGCCGTGGAAAGCCTGGCCGCCGACGTGCACGCACTGATCGAGGACGTCGGGCCGCCGGTGGTCCTCATCGGTGCCAGCATGGGTGGGCTCACGGGCATCCTGGTGGCCAGTCAGGCCGGCCCGCAGGGGGTCGCCAAACTGGTGCTCGTTGATGTCGTTCCCCGCTTCGAGAAGTCCGGCAGCGCGCGCATCCGCGACTTCATGTTCAACCACGTGCACGGCTTCGATTCCCTCGAGGAGGCCGCCGATGCGGTGGCCGATTACCTGCCGCACCGCACCAGGCCTCGCAACCCCGAGGGCCTCAAGAAGAACCTGCGCCTGCGTGGCGGTCGGTGGTACTGGCACTGGGATCCTGCGTTCCTGACCAAACCCGCCGACGATCCGTTCGAACGGACCGACAAGCTCGAAGAGGCGGCCATGGGCCTGCAGATCCCGCTGCTGCTGATCCGCGGCAAGCTCTCCGATGTGGTGAGCGCCGAAGGTGTGGACGATTTCCTGCAGAAGGTGCCCCGCGCCGAGTTCGTCGAACTCGCCGAAGCCGGGCACACCGCCGCCGGTGACGACAACGACGCCTTCAGCGAGGTGGTGGTTCGGTTCGTCACCCGATGAGTGGTCACGACGAGTGGCCCGGTGAAATCAATTGGCTCGCACTGGGCATGCGGCCCCTGGGTGAACATTTCATTGCGAAGAAAAATTGTTCGAGGAATTGTCCCCGGCATCGTCTCCGTTGTCGACGAAACTTGCCGCGGCCGACGGGATGGTTGAAAGCGACAGTTGATGCGCAGTCCGCGCGGTCTGCGGTACGTTGCGACAAACGCCGCGAGGGCCCCGTCATCCCGATCGGACCCCACGACACAAATGCGAACTGGATGCCGAAACCACGCAACGCTCCCCGACAGCAACGGTCCCGCGCGACCTATGAGCGCGTCCTGGATGTCGCGGCCAAGACATTCGAGGAACTGGGCTACAGCGGAACCACCACCAACAAGGTTGCCGAGGCCGCCGGGATCTCGATCGGCACCCTGTACCACTATTTCCCCGACAAGGACGCGCTGCTGTACTCCCTGGCCGAGCGCCACCTGGCAGGCGCCAGGACCTCGATGATGGAGGCGTTCGAGCGCTTGCGCGACGAGCGTCCGTCCCTGGAAGATTCACTGCGCGCCGGCATCGAAGCCAACGTCCGACTGCACATCGAACATCCGCAGCTCCACCGACTGCTGTACGACAGCGCGCCGCGCGCCGAGGCGCTGCTGCAGCGCCTGCGCGCCGCCAACGCCACGATCGCCGAGGAGGTGGCGCGGCACTTCGAACGGCTGGACGTCGCCCGCGGCAACCGCCAGCTGGTAGCCGCCATGCTGGTGGCCGGGATCGAGGCGCAGGTCCATGCGGCCACGCTCGATTCCGGCGCGCCCGTCGATCCCGAGCGGTTGGTCGACCTGTTGACCAACCTGTGGACCAAAGCGCTGGCCACCGATCAGGAACCGGACTCCGACTCCGCCAGCCGCTGATGCAGCCGCGCTCGAATCTCGTTCGGCGTGTACGCATTTCGCCGACGTTGATCCCGCGCTACCAGGACGCCGCCGGCCGCCACCCCGACCACACCGGCCAGCCCGATCCACTTCCACACGTTGCGCACCCCGACAGTGTGCCTAAGCTGCCGGGGTGAGCGCGAGCATCGGTAACCACAGCGTGTCCCTGAACGAGGCACTCGAAGTCACCCGCACCGGCGACATCTGGCTGTTCCGCGGCGGCTCCGGGCCCGACCGGGCGATCCAGACCATGACCAACGCTCCGGTGAACCACGTGGGGATGACCGTAGCCATCGACGATCTGCCGCCGTTGATCTGGCACGCGGAGTTGGGCGACAAGTTGCTGGATCTGTGGACAGGGACCAACCACCGCGGTGTGCAACTCAACGATCTGCGCGCCGCGGTGGAGCAGTGGATGGTCAAGTACGAGCAGCGCTGCTGGCTGCGTCAACTCACGCCGCATGCCACGCGCGCGCAGGAAGATGCCATGCTCAAGGTGATCGCGCGGATGAACGGCACCGCCTTCCCCACCACCGCACGCCTGACCGGACGCTGGATGCGCGGCAGGCTGCCCACAGTGAGCGACTGGACTCGCGGAATTCCGTTTGTTCACAAGAAGGTTCGTGAATCCGCCGAACGCAGCAAGGCCACCCGCCGCGACCGCCTGGAAACTGCCTACTGCGCTGAGACTGTGGCCATCACCTACGAGGAGATGGGCCTGATCAACACCGAGAAGCGGGAGAACTTCTTCGACCCCGGTTCGTTCTGGAGCGGTGACGAGCTTACCTTGACGCCGGGTTACGAACTGAGCAAGGAGATCTCGGTTCTGCGGCCTTGACCGCCCGGAAAAGCGCGCGACGCGCCCGCGCTGCAACCGCTAGGTTGTCCCCGTGACAGCGGAGGCCGGCAGCAGTCGACTGGGCCTGCTCTACATCAGCACGGCCGGGGTGCTTTGGGGCACCGGGGGTCTGGTGGCCACCGTGCTGCACACCCGCGACGGGCTGGGCGCGATGACCACCAGCGCCTGGCGGATGCTCCTGGCCGCGGCGGCGATACTGGCGTTCCTGTTGATCATCCGGCGGTGGCGCACCCTGATCGCGACCTTCCGCGCCCATCCTGTGCGCACGGTCGCGGTGGGCACAGGAACAGCGACCTACCAGGGGCTGTACTTCCTCTCGGTGCTGATGGTCGGCGTCAGTGTGTCCACGGTGATCGCGCTGGGGCTCGCGCCGGTGCTCACCGCGGCGTGGGAGCACGCGGTGCGCCGGACCGTGCCCTCGCTGCGCGATGTGCTGGTGTTGGCCGCGGCGCTCACCGGGCTGGTGGTGGTTAGCGTCGGCGCCGACCACGTCGCCCCGACGGCCGGGGGCAACACCGCGCTGGGAATCGGGCTGGCCATACTCTCCGGCGCGACATACGCGGCCACCACCGTCCTGGGGCATCACCTGGCGGTGCGGGTGGATGCGGTGGCGCTCAACGCCTGTGCCACCACTGCCGGAGCGGTGGTGCTGGCACCGTTCCTGGTGTTCGCCGTCGCGAGCGGGGCCCCCGTACTGCCCGGCGACGGGGTGTCCTGGGCACTGCTGATGTACCTCGGGGTCGCCACCATGGCCGTCGCGTACGGGCTGTTGTACCTGGGGCTGCGAACCACGCCCGGGTCGGCCGCAACGGTGGCGACCCTGATCGAGCCGGTCTCGGCGGCACTGCTGGCGGCTGCCGTGCTGGGCGAGCGGCTCACCTGGCTCACGGTGGTCGGCGGGCTGCTCATCCTGTCGGCGGTGGTGGCTCTGCGGCCGTCGCCGGAGGAGCCGACAGCTGGTCTCTGACGGCCTGGGTGTCGATCAGAGAACGCACGTCCACGATCTTGGCGTCCACCATCCGGTAGAAGACGTGCTCGGCGAAAGACACCTGCGCACCCGTCGGCTCGGCGCCGAAGATGCGGCGACGCGGGGTGCAGCAGAAGACCAGACGGCAGGACACCGCATCACCATCGGCGAGCAGGATCTCGGGCACGAACTGCAGATCGGGGATGTTGTCGACGTCGGCTTCCAGCATCGCCCGGTACCCGGCCAGCCCCACTGGCTCGCCGTTGTACCGCACGTCGTCGGCAACGAACCTGCCGAGATCGTCCCAGCGCCGCGAATTCAGACACGCGAGGTAGTCACGGTAGACGGCCGACAACTGCTGCGGTTCAGACATCACACCATCATGGCTGTGTCCGCTGTGCCTCGTAGCGCAGCAGCACGGTTCCGCCCGGGAAGGTGCGATTCTCCAGGAGGCGCAACGGGATCCAGGACGGCAGGCTCGGAAAGAACGGGGTGCCCCCACCCACCGCAGTGGGTGAGACCACGATCCGGTACTCGTCCACCAACCCGGCACGCACGAGCGGCGCCGCCAGCGTCGCGCCGGCCACCTCCAGCTGCCCGTCGGTCTCGGCCTTGAGCGTGCGCACCGCGGCCACCGGGTCGCCGCGCTCCAGCCGGGAGTTCCAGCCGACCGACTGCAGCGTGCTGGAGAACACCACCTTGGGCATGGCGCACCACACGTCGGCGAAGTCGCGGATCATCGCCGTCGCGTCCGGGTCCTGGGCGGCCGTCGGCCAGTACGCGGACATCAGCTCGTAGAGCCGCCGCCCGTAGAATGACAGGGCCGTCTCCCGCTCGAAGTCGTTCCAGTACTGGTGTAGTTCCTCGCTGGGATCGGACCAGTCGATGTTGCCGTCTGCGTCGGCGATGTAGCCATCCACCGAGATGCTCATGCCGTAGATGAGTCTGCCCATGCTGTTCAGACCTCCTGCAGGTAGACGAGCACATTGCCATCGGGATCGGTGAACTCGAACATCGGCGGAGCGAAGTCCAGCCGTAGCACCTCATCGCGAACCGAGGGATCATGGGCCTTGATGACCCGATGGGCGGCATCGGCGTCGGGCACCGCCATGCGGACGCCGATCGGGATCTCGCCGTCCCTGTCCAGCAGCGACAGCACCACCTCAGACCCTGGAAGCCCGACCTCGATCAGGCGCGCACCTGGCCACAGCTGCTCGTCGATCAACAGGTCGAACCCGAGCAGATCGCAGTAGTACTGCTTTGCGCGCTCCTGGTCCGACACCGGGATCGACACCGAGATGATCCGCGTGGTGGCGATGGGGGCTGGGACGTCAGTCATGGCGTGCCTTCCTTCGATGTACCGACAACAGTTCGACTGCTGTGATCGAGGAAACTCACCGCCGGACCCTGTTAGGTGCGGTTGGCTCTCACTGCCTCGTGTATCAACGCGGTGAAGGCGTCAGCGTCCAGGTGGTCGTTTTCGTGCAGATCGATGGCCCGCCGGACACCCGCGTCGAGACTCGCGTTGAACAGATGGTTCGGGTCGTTCAGGGACGCCCCTTTGGCGAAGGTCATCTTGACCTTGTCCTTGTACGTCTCCACGGTGCAGATCAGGCCGTCCAGGGAAAACGTCGGCACACCGTCTGGGTTGGACGGCTTGCGCCACTTGGACTCCTCGATGACATCGGGTTCGGCTTGTTTGATCAGCGCGCGTAGTTCGCCAACCCGATCGATGCGCCAATCCCCACTCACCGCCGCCAATGTACTCGGCAGATCTGGCTGTGAATGCGTAACCCCACCGAAATCCGCAGCCGGACAACGTCGGTCATCGAGCAGTGTCATTCCCGCCTCCCCCGTGGCGGTGGTTCTCACCACGACACCTCCGGCAACACCGGCGCATTCCATGCTGCCTCAGAGGCATCCGCCCAGCTGCATTCGAACAGCGACGATCCAGTCACGAGGAGGGCGCAGCCCGAAAAGTCAGTTTCGTCGAGTACACCGCAGGGTGCGGTTCTGCGCCCAACGCTGCCATCCTGGAGGCGATCTTCTTTGCTGCATCGTCCTGGCGCGCCGCCGCAAGGTCGTCGTGCCCGCGCCACGTCGTGACGTTCAGAACGTGAGTTCCGTCGTCGCTCGGCAAAATTGCGCCGTCGAGGTAGCCCGGGCGGCGGCTCAGTACGTCAGCCAGGCTGGAACTCATCAGCTCGACCAGCTCTGCCTGGTTTTCGCTGGGCACGTCGAAGCGGATGACGATGGTGATCGGTTGGCCGCTGGGTTGGGTCATGCTGGTTCCTCCTGTGGGAAGCGATCGCTCGGCAGGATTGCAGTCACCACCAACACAACGGCATGAGATATCCAAAGGCTTCACACCGCTGCGACCGGAACCACAAGTCTCACGCGCAGATGTTGAACGATCCGACTACACGTTGAAGCGGAACTCCACCACATCAAAATGTCGATAAACTAGTCGTGTGAGCAGCCAATCCGCCCCGGCCAAGCGCCGGAAAGCCTTCATCTACCTGCGGGTTTCCCGCGACATGACGGGCGAACGCCTTACCGTTCAGCGCCATGAGAAGGACTGCCGGGCGCTGTGCAAGCAGCGCGGCTGGGATGTCGCCCAGGTGTTCACCGATAACTCGGTGTCGGCCAAAGGCACCGCCTACCGAGCACAGTTCAACGCCATGCTCGCCGCTATACGGCAGGGCGGCGTCGATGTAGTGGTGGCGTGGGCGCTAGACCGCTTCATGCGCAACGCCCGCGACCGGCTGGCGTTGGTGGAGGCCTGCCGCGAGCACGGGGTGATGATTGCCCTGGCGCGGGGCGGCGACATGGACCCGACCACCGCCACGGGGCGCATGACCATCGACGTGATCGGTGCGGCGGCTCAGATGGAAATCGACATGAAATCTGAGCGCCAGATAGCGGCAGCCGTGCAGCGCGCCGAGAACGGCAAGCCGCCGCTGGGCGTGCGGTTGACCGGCTACACCGCCCGGGGTGAGCTGGTGCCCGATGAGGCCGAGCTGGTTCGCCGGGTGTTCAAGCTGTTTCACGCCGGGGAGTCGCTGCGCGGCATCGCCCGCACCCTGACCGATGAAGGTCTCACCGCCCGCAGCGGGAAGCCGTGGAATCCGTCCACCGTCTATGGCCTGTTGTCGAACCCGCGCTATGCGGGCCGGTCGACATACCGCCGCCACGAGGCGTCCAGGGCCGCCCGCCAGGCCCGTTCGCGCGGCCAGGCCGTGGATGCGCTGGCGGTCACTCATGGCACCTGGGAGGCGCTGGTCACCGACGATGTGTTCGATGCCGTGCAGGCTCGCCTGACTGACCCCCGGCGGGTCACCAATCGCGTAGGCACCGACCGCAAGCACCTGGGCTCGGGCTTGTTCCTGTGCGATGAGTGCGGCCAGCCGGTGGTGAGTTTCAGCGGTGGGCGGTATCGGTGCAAGGCGGCGTGTGTCAACCGCGCCCACGGACCCCTGGACCTCGCCCGCGTGCGGCAGATCATGGCGGACCCCGAAGACGGCCAGCAGGCGCCCCCGGCGCGCGGCGTGGACGAGTTCGTGACCGCGTTGGTGGCTGAGCGGCTGAGCCGCGCTGACGCCGCACACCTGTTGGCCCCGCCTGAGGTCGACACCGCTCCCCTGCGCGCCGAGCGTGACAACCTGCGGGCGCGGCTGACCAACTTCGAGCGCGACTACGCCGCCGGGGACATCACCGGGCGGCAGCTGCGGGAGGCCACCGAGAAGGTCAATGCCGAGTTGGACGCGGTGGACGCCCGACTTCGGTCAATGACGCCCGGCGGGTCGGGGCTGGATGACGTACTGGCCGCGCCCGACCCCGCCGAGGCGTTCCTGGGGGCGTCGCTGATGTCGCGGCGCAGCGTGATCTCCGCGCTGTGTGAGGTCAGGTTGCGCCGGGGCACGCGCGGATCAAAGACTCTTGACCCCAACACGATTCGCGTCGAGTGGCGGTCGTAGACCCGGCGACTGAGAAACCCGAGTGAGTCGGGTATCTAAATAAGTTGCACCACAATGTCTTTCACCTAGACATTGTGAGTGATCATGAGCTATCTTTGCCTCAGCGTGCCGCGTCAACGCCGCCCAGTCGCCAGCGGCACGCCCTGACCGATCCGCCCGATGCGGTGAACTCAGGACGAACTACACAATGGGCACCTCCCAGAGGTGTCCGAGCGTGCTCCTTGGCAGGCCGAGGACTGGGGGCCTCGATCAAGTAAGTACGCGGAACCGAGCAAGCCATTCGGAGTTCCGCGTGCCCGCTGCACCCCTTGCCACCATTGCGACCGGCGGCCTTTTCACCACCGAAGAGATCGCCCGCAATCTGAGGCGTTCGACCCAGACCATCCGCCGATGGGTGGTCGAGGGAATGCCCGTCCATAGGGTCAACCGCCGATTGCATTTCGACCCCGCCGAGGTTGACGCGTGGATCCGCGCCCGCAACGACGAGAACCCGGCCAACGATCACCGCACCGCCATCAAGCGTTTGGTCGACGCCGCGCCGGAGCTGACTGCTGAGCAGGCCGAGCGCATCCGCGCCGTGCTGACGGGCGGTGCCGCGTGAGCCTCTACGACTACCGGGCGTCTCAGCAGATCGGGTCCACCGACCAGCCGTTCTACGCGCTGATCATGGCCGCGATCCGCAAGGCCGACACTCAGAACGCCGCCCGCCTGAGGATGGCGTTCCCCGAGGTGCACGCCGAGTTCACCGCTCGCTACGACGCCCCCGGCGGGATGTTGCCCGTAGACCAGGCGAGGACAAGCTGAGTGACCGGCTGCCGTGATTGTAAACCGATTGGGCCACAACCCCGTCCGACTCGGACGACTCAACTGTTGCTCACCGGGGGTCTGCACGGTCGTGTGCTGTATTTGCCCGTAGATGCACACCACCTGAGAGGAGATCAGCCATGACGAACACCGTCACCGACAGCGACCGATTCATCGGTCTACGTGAGGCTGGGGAACGGGTCGGCCTGTCGCCGTGGTCGATTCAGCGCCGAATTCGTGAGGGTCTGTTGCCCGCCTACCGAACCAGCCCTACCTCGGCGCTGCGCGTCAAGGTCAGCGATGTGGACGCGCTGCTCACGCCAGTCCGCCCCGGCGATGCGTGAACGAGAGGCCCGCAGCGTGAATGACCCCTTACAGCAGTGATGCCGCCCGGCTCCGCGCGGTTGGCTTCGGCGCGATGTGAGCCGGGGCGGCATCACCCCAACGACGACCCGCTCCAGTGGGTCAAGCCCTCCGAACCGACCAAAATCCGAAGGAACACTGTGAATAATACCGCCAACCCCGGCGACGAAGCCCGCTCGAAGGTGAACGGCGACAACGTGCATGAGCTGTTCGCCGACGTGGCCGACCCCGATGCGGACGGCCACGCCAAGAGCCCGTATGCGCAGCGCCCGGTCAAGCTGGCCGAGGACGCTCAGTTCGGCTCGCCTCAGGCCGCGACCACCGTGGGCGGGCTTTACGCCGCCGAGCACGGCAAGGCCCGAGGCACGCTGACCGACGGCGGGTACAAGGCGGTGGCGGCGTTGAGGTCGGTATCCGTGGTCGACGCCAAGAGCCTTGGCCTGATTGACCACACGCCCTCGGAGGCCGATGTGGCGCGGTGGTACCACGAGGGCGGTTACGGGCAGTGGGAGCCGACCGAGGCCAGCGTGCTGCGCGCCGGGATGAAGACTGCGATGAAGGGCCTGGACGCCACACGCAAGGTCGCGCTGACGACGGTTGACGCCTTGGCCGGCAACGGTGTTCCGTGGGCGGTGAGGGCCGCCGCCCGCGCCGCCGCAGACAACCTCGACTCGGGGGTCAAGGCCAAGACGTATTCGTTCACCCTGACCGAGCTGTACAACGACTACGACGCCGCCACCGAGGATCTGATCGGCCTGCCGCCGATGACGACCGAGACCCGGTTGGCGTCGTTGCGGTTGCTCAGGACGTGGTTCAAGGCTGAGGATGCCCGTGCGCTGTCTGAGGGGCGCGAATTGGAGGCAGCACGGGCGATAGGTGAAGTGCCCGAGTGGGAGTGGTTCAAGCCGAACAACCGCGCCAACGACCGCGCCCCGCACCTGGTGGCGGGTCTACTCAAGGGGGGTGAGGCCTCGTCGGCGCTGCTGGTAGCCCAGCGCAAGGCCGGGAAGTCGACCGCGTGCGATGAGATTGCACATGCGCTGGCAACCGGCGGGCGGGCGTTCGGTCAGCTGGCCACCGCTTTGCCCGATGGGTGGCGGGTGGTCGTGCTGGACACCGAGATGGCCGACGAGGACATCATCGACACCTATGCGCGGTGTGGACCGTTGATCAACGCGGGCCGGGTGCTGTACGCCGACCTGATCGGGCGCGCCGCGTTGCTCGACGTGCGCACCGAGAAGGCCCTGGCCTACTGGGATGACAAAATCCCCGAGCATTCGGTCATCATCATCGACTGCCTCGGGCCGCTGCTCTCGGCAGCGGGCATCAGCGAGAATAGCTCCGACGTTGCGATGATCCTTGACGGACTGGTCACGCTGGCCAAGCGCCGCCGCTCGGTGCTGGTGGTGGTGCACCACCTCGGCAAGGACGAGACTCAGGGCGCACGAGGCCATTCCAGCATGGAGGGCAAGTTTGGCGCGGTGCTCAAGCTGACCTACCACGGCGACGAGCCCGGCGATAATCAGCCCCGGTTCCTCAGCGCGTACGGGCGGCGCGGAATCGGCCTGGGCGGACGGCGCAAGATCACCCGAGACGCCGATGGTCACCTGGTGATGGACGGTGACGCCACGGCCACCGCCGGTGCCGCGCATGCCGAACAGCGGCAGCTCGATGAGTCGATCTTCGAGCTGATCAACATGTACCCGCTGCTGTCGGTGACCGGGCTGGCCGAGACGCAGGCCGCCAAGACAAGCAAGTGGAGCGGCGAGGCGATTCGCTCGGCGCTGGACCGGCTGGCGTCGGCGGGGCGGGCCGTCAACCTCGGTAACGGCGGCGGGCATATGTGGGTGCCTCAGTGGCTGCGTGACCCGACCGCCGACCACGACCGTCACATGCACACCGCCGAGACCGCGAACAGCATCGCAGTGGAGGGCTCCACCGCGCACGAGGCGGCGGTGCGGGTGTGCGTTGAGGCGGTGTGCGCCTTGGTGAAGCGTGACCCCACGCAGGCGGGCCTGCCGGAGACCAAGATGCTGACGGCGGTGCGGAAACCGGGCTACCCGCCGCGCAAGGTGCATATCGTCGCGTGGACCCGGTGGAAGGCCGCATGCGACGCCGCCAGCGCGGGTCAGCTGAGCCCCGTGGTGATCACCGACCCCGATCAGGTGCTGAGCCTGCCGACTCCCGAGTGGAGCAAGGGCCAGGGCGTGTACCGGCTCGGTGTCGGCCCGAGTGACAAGTAGGGCGCGGTGGCTCGCGCGGGCTTGCCACAGGCGGTCTCATTGGCGGAATCGGTGACCTTGGCTTTTGGGTTTGGCCGGGTCCGCGAGAGCGATCCCAAACCCGCAGTTCAGGGAGGTGACGATTTGAGGGTTCGGGCAGGGTTTGGCCCCAAACCCCAAACCCTCAGTTCAGAGCCGGTTTTGGTCGAATTTGGCGGTGGGTTTGGCCGAAATCGAAGGGTTTGGTCACCGCCGCTTGGCCAAACCCAAACCCTCAGCTCAGAGGTAGTTTTGAGGCCAATTGAGGCACAGGGTTGGGTTTGGTCTCGTCAGGGTTTGGTCTTGGGGGGGTGTCTAGGTACCCCCCAAACCCTGAAACCTCAAACCAAACCCGAACCCGTCAGGAGAGGCGGCGGGAGAGCTGCGGTAGACGCGGTGACTGTCCCACCCGGCGTCCATTGGCGCGCCAAAGGGTCTGCACCCCATCAGGACATAATCAGGACATGCCTCCCGTGATGAATCGACAGGACGCCCGCGCCCGCGCCGAGGAAGCGTTCCGGCTGCGGGCGGCGGGGCGCACCTGGGCCGAGATCAGCCGTGCGCTCGGGTATCGCGGACGACAGTCCGCGCAGGACGCCGTGCGCCGTCTGTTGGACCGGACGCCGCCCGAGACTCCCGGCCAGGCCCGCGCCCGCGCCGACGAAAGCCTCCGCATCACTCAGTCGGTTCTGTTCGGGCGGTTGGCGGCGGCGACCCAGAGCGGCGACGACGAGACCCTGACCAAGCTGGCCAAGGAAATTCGCGCCACCGTGGCCGAGCGGTCCAAGTTGGCCGGGGCCTACGCCCCTCAGCGCACCGAGGTCGACGTGACCGTTAGCGGCGACCCGACCGCGATCATCGCCAACGCTGAGCGCGAGCTGTTGGCCCTCATAGCCGAGCGGCAGCAATCGCTGCCCGCCGCACCGATTCTGGAAGCCGAGGTAATCGAATGACCCCCACCCTGATCACTACCGCCAGCGATGTTGTGACGGCGGCGATGGGCATCGCCAAGGACGCCGCCGAGGGCCGCCTCGGTCCAACTGATCTGGAGGCTGAACTCCAGGTCGAACTGCGAAACCTCCTCGGCGTCGTCGTCGGCCCCGACGACCCGGCCTGGCCGGTCCAGCTCGACGTCGCACGTGCTGTCATCGCGGCGGGCGGCATCCCCACCGACGAACTCAGCGAGTGGGTGGCCGTGCAGCGCCGCCGTGAGCGCCCCGACGAGGTTGATCCCGCCCAGACCCCGCCCGAGCCGGTTTCGGCGCCCAGCGGGTCACACAGCCCCGAAGCCGATGCCGCCGAGGCCATCACCGAGACCCCCGCCGAGCCCGAGGTGGTGGCCGGGCTGACCCTGGTGCCCGATCCCAAGCCCGCGCCCGTGGCCGCGCCGCCTGTCCAGGCTGACGGCGGTTCGTACGATCCGTTGCGAGGTTGGCAGCCCGGCGGAACTCGGCGGCGCTGATGGACCCCGCCGAGATCGCCATCACCGCTGGACAACTGCGGGGGGTGGTGGGTGCCATCGAACGCTGCGAGCTGGAGGCCACCACGCAGCAGGCGGCGTATCTATCGGGCGCAGCCGATGCGCTGGAGGCTCTGACCGAGGGCTAGATTTATGTGAAACGGTCATTTCACGTTATTGTTGAGTATGACCGCGCCCCGCCGCCGCAAACCAGTCGCCCCCGCCAACACCGTGGTTGCGTACCTCAGGGTCAGCACCGACGAACAGGCCGTCTCGGGCCTGGGCATCGAAGCCCAGCGAGAGACCATCGCCCAGTACGCCGTGCGCAAGGGTCTGACCGTGATCGGTGAGCACGTAGACGCCGGTATCAGCGCCAAGTCACTGACAGGTCGGCCCGGCGCTCTCGCCGCCCTGGAGGCCGTCCGCACTGGACAAGCTGCGGGCCTGCTGGTGGCGAAGATGGACCGGCTAAGCCGATCAGTCCACGACGGCGCGGGTCTGATGGACGAGGCGCGACACGCTGGGTGGGCGCTGCACTTCGCCGACCTCGACATAGACACCAGCACCCCCGCTGGCGAGATGGCTGCCAACGTGATCATCTCGGCATCCCAATACGAGCGCCGCCTGATCAGCCAGCGGACCCGTGATGCTCTCGCTGCCAAGCGCGCTCGGGGAGACCGGCTTGGCCGTCCGAGCAAGACACCGCCCGAGGTGACCCGCCGCATCGTGGCGGACCGGGCAGCGGGCATGTCGATGCGCGTCATCGCTGAGACGCTGACCGCCGAGGGCGTGCCGACAGTGCGCGGTGCTGCCGTCTGGTCCATCAGCACGGTCCAGTCGGTGCTCAAGTCTCAGGACGCCGCGCGCCTCGCACCGACCGGAGCGGCGTCGGCGTGATGACCGCTGGCCCCGTTGACCTCTCCACCTTCGCCGGGTGGCTGACCTTCGCCGAGTTGGCCGACACCAGCGTGCCGAGAGACGCGGGCGTGTACGTCATTGTTAGGCCCACCGACGACCCACCGCAGTTCCGTCCCGACGCGCCCTACCGTGGTGACGCGCCGCTTCCCCTCACCGACCTTCACGCACGCTGGGTAGTCGGTGAGCGGCTGGTCTACATCGGGATGGCCAGTCTCGGCGCCAAGAGAGACGGGCTCCATCGTCGCCTACGCCAGTTCCGCCGGTACGGAGAGGGCCACGCGGCCAGACACTCTGGTGGACGCCGCATCTTCCAGTTGGCCGACCACACCGGCCTTCTCGTCGCCTGGCGCGTCACCGATGACACTGAGGCCCGTAACACCGAGCGCGCGATGATCGCCGCGTTCCAGACCCATTACGGGGTTCGCCCGTTCGCCAACGACGCCGACTGACCGCCCGATTTTCGGTTATCACAAATTGGCGCAAACGATCTGGCACACCTGGCGGTGACACACTGGTGTCATGGCCAATGACACCAGCACCCCTACCCCGAAGCTCATCTCCGACTGGCACACCCGGCAAGACGACGAAGGCGGGCCGATGCCCCAGACCCCGCCGACCGATCTCGGTCAGGACTGGCGCCCGCGCCAGAACGGTCTCGACTAAGCGCCACCTGACACGCCCGACACGCCAACGACCCCGGTTCGATTCCCCGAGCCGGGGTTGTGGCATTTTCGCAGGTTGTATGCACCCACATATCCGACCCAATCGGTGAACTAATCTGCGCCGCAATACGTTTCGAATTCGCACCGTCGCACCGTCGCACCCTCGGGGTCTACCGTGGGCCTCATGACAGCAGTCGCATCCCCGGTCATCGACCCGGCTGAACGCACAGCGGCCAGCTGGTCGGCCACGCTGGCTTCCCTCAAGAGTCGCGGCGTACCCGATGACGATCCCCGCGTAGTCACCGCCCGAGAGGGCCTGGCCTATCACCGGGTGCATCGGGCCGTCACCGCCGAGTCCGGCCACCTGAGCGCCGCCGGTGTTGACCGCCTGGTCGCTCAGCTGCGCCAGGGGGTCTCGGCGTGACCGTCAAGGCGCTCAACCGAACACCTGCCGCCCTGGCAGCGCGGCGGCCTGCGCCCACCCGAACGTTTAGCCAGCCCGAGCAGCGGGAGCGGCGCCAGCAGGGTCTCGTCGTCCAGCTCACTGGAACTTGGTCGCTGACTGATGAGATCCGTGACATCTGCATTCCCCTGGCTGACCGGGTTGCCCAGCGCCGCTCGCCACGCGCGTACCTCAGATACGCCGAGGATCTCACCGACGCGGTGGGCGAACTGATCTTCGTCGCTGGCGGTCTGCTGGCTGAGGCGAAGGCGCAGAACCAGACTCGGCACCTGAGCCTGGAAGAGCGGGGCCGGGCAATGGCGGCGGTGCGTGCGTTGGCCCAGCGGCCCCGGTTGCCCGAGATCACCAGCGAGGCGCTGGTTGAGGGCGTGTGGGGCCACCAGCTGACAGCAGCGGCAGCGACCTACGACCGTAATCTGGCCCGCCTGTTGGGCAACGCCCTCACCGGCGCCGTGAGCGACCGGTTACTGCGCGCTCTCGCCGGGGTTGACCACGCCGCCCGCGCGCTGGGGCGCCGCCTCGACCGTGACGCTCAGACCCCCGCCAAGGCCACTGAAACCGTCTCCGACACCGACCGCGCCCGAGCTGAACTCGCCCGACTAGGAGTGACCCTGTGACCGCCTCGACTTCTCTGCCTGACTTCCTGGTCCAGACCTACGACCACATGGTGCCGGTGCCGTTCACGCCGCCGCCGCTCAGCCCTGCGCCCCACGGCTTGTACGGGGCTACTCAGTGGGTGCCCGAGACCGGGCCGACCCGCTGGCTTGACGCCGGTGTCCAGATCCGCCCGGCGGGAAATTACGGCGGCGCTGAGTCTTTCGGTGTGTGGAACGCTGGCTGGTGCGCCAGCCTGGACGATCTCACCCCCGAGGACCGCAAGATCGGGCTGCGGCCCGAGGTGCCCGAGCCTTTCGACGCCATGACCGTCTGGGGGGCGGACGGCTGCGATCTGACTGAGCCCAGCCGGGCCGAGGTCGAGACCCGCGCCGCCCAGGTGTTCCGCCTGGAAGAGCACAACGCCGTGGAGCGTCAGTTCGCCGCCCGGTTGCTGACCGACGCCGTGGCGCCCGCTGAGGCCAACGACATCGTTGCCGCCGTGTCCGCGTTGGAGATTGCCTTGGGGCGCACCAACACCCTGGGGTTCATCCACGCGTCCAGCGGTTGGGCGGCCCGGGCCGCTCAGGCCAACTTGCTGATCCGCGCGGGCGCCGGGTACATCACGCCGCTGGGTCACCGTTGGGTGTTCGGCGGCGGCTACATCGACGGTCTGACCGACACGCTGGTGGCCACCAGCCAGCCCTACGGGTGGCGTTCTGAGGTCCAGCTGCGGACGGCGGTGGATCAGCACGTCAACACCTTCATCGCCATCGCGGAACGCTCCGTGGTGGTCGGGTACGAGCGCCTCCTCGGCGCGGTGGAGATCGGCTGACCGTGGCCGCTGACGTCGAGGGCACCACCGCACCGCGCTGCTGGGAGTGCGGCGGGCCGTGCCTGACCTACCGGGGCAGCGTCCACGGGTGGCGGTGCTCGACGTGCATCGACAGATACCTTGCCGCCGGTGCGGCCCGCGCCGACATCAAGGACCGCCTAGCCCGCGAGCGCCTGACCCGAAACCACCACGCCCCGGCGCCTTCTCTGCGGTCCGGTTGATGGCCAGCGTCGGGACGGTGGTGCTCCGCGTTATGTACCGACCACCGTCCCGGCGCTGGCTCCGAAACCGTGATGACCCGTCAGCACTCCCTCGAAAGGACTGTCCCCATGAACCAGGCCGAGCTGATCGCCACCGTGGCGGGTGCGGCGGTCAAGGCGACCCTGAGCGCCAGCGCCAGCCCAAAGACCCTCAAGCCGCCGACCACGGCCAGGCCCAGCGTCAAACCCCTCAGCGCCCCGACACCGATCAAGCCGCCCCGGCGCGCGCTCACCGCCGCTGACCGTGATCGCCTGGCTCTGGCAGTGCACGAGAGCGGCCACTGTGTCGCGGCCACTCTCTACGGGGCGCAGGTGTTGAGCAGCGTCGTCTATGAAGCGGGCGACGGCTTCAACGGCATGACCACCTACCACGGCGACACCGTGCCGCCGGGCCGCGAGCTGGAATTCTGCTACAGCGGTCCCTACGCCGAGGCCCGTTGGCTGGCCGGTGGTCAGCATCCGACCGCGCGCCAGTTCCATGACGTCTGGAGCGGTCACGGTCGCAAGGACGCCGCCACTCTGAATCTGGCCGGTGGCACTCATCAAGGCGCCGGAGTCGCCCCGCTCATCGCCCACTGCTGGCCCTCGGTACAAACCCTGGCGAAGAAGCTCTACCGGGCCGGTGAGATCCACCATGAGGACGTCTTGGCGGCGCTCGGCGTGAACCCGAAGCGCCCGATCGGCTCCCAGCTCAGTTCCATCCGCGCCGGTACACAGACCGTCCCGCCGTTCATCCCCAGCACACCGGTCTGAACCCGTTCGACCAACACACCCACCACCACCTCGGACCGCAATCCCAACAATCAGCCCCCTACCGAGAAGGTGAGACTGTCATGACCACTCAGACCGAGACACGCCAGGCCAGCCCGTTCGATCAGTTCTGGCTGCCCGACTACTGCCCGGAATGCAATCCGGCGGGCCACCACGCAGACAACTGCACCCGCCAGTGCACCCAGACCGAGCCCGAGGCGGTGACCTGGAGCGGCGGTCGAACCCTGCTGTGTGAGTACGTCTGCGGCAGCTGCGGTCATCGGTGGCGGCGCGCCGACCTCTGGACCGCCGAGAACCTGGGCTTCGTGCCCGCGAGGAGCGCCGCGTGACCGCCATCGCCGCCCTGGCCACAGCCCGCGCCCTCAGCTCGGCCAGAAGCCGGCGAAAGCCCGCCTCACCCGCCGAGCTGGCCCGCCGGTTGATTCCCGGCTACGTGGTCACCCCGGCCATCCAATTGCTGTCCGATGAGCTGGTGCGCGCGGTCGAGACCCCTGACTCCCGACTGATCGTGACCATGCCGCCCCGAACGGGCAAGAGCTGGCTCACTTCCCAGGTGTTCCCCGTATGGCAACTGTCCCGTGACCCGGACGCCGAGATCATCGTGAAGTCCTACGGTGACGCCCTGGCCGAGGAACACAGCGCCGCCGCCCGCCGCCTGATCGCGGATCACGCCGAGGTGGTCGGCATCGAGCTTGCCCAGGACAAGCAGGCGGTGGGCCGTTGGCGCGTGGCCGGTCACCGAGGCGGCATGTTGGCAGGCGGCGTCCTTTCCAGCACAACGGGCTTCGGCGCCACCGTGCTCGTAGTTGACGATCCGATCCGTGGCGCCGCCGACGCCGATTCCGACGCCTACCGGCGGCGGCTGGCGGCGGGGTTCAACGCCGACCTGATGACCCGGCTCATGCCCGGCGGGTCGGCCATCGTGGTGACCACCCGGTGGCACCGTGAGGACATCGCGGGCCGGTTGCTCGACGCGCCCGGCAGCCGGTGGCGGTGCGTCAACATCCCGGCCATCAGCACCGCCGGGGTGCCCGACGCCCTGACCCGAGACCGCACCGGCGTGGCCATGACCAGCGCCGTGGGCCGCACCGCCGCCCAGTTCCGCGAGATCGAGGCCGAGGTGGGTTCCCGCGCCTGGGCGGCGATGTACCTCGGCGCCCCCAGCACGCCCTCAGGTGGCCTGATCAAGACAGCGTGGATCGAGCAGTGGCGGCTCCCGGCAGCACCGCCCGGCGTCGTCAAGATCGTGGTGGGCGTGGACCCTGCCGATTCCGGTGAAGGTGACGAGACGGGCATCATCGCCGCCAGCCTCAGCGCCGACGGCGTGGTGTCCCTGATCGCTGATGTGAGCGGCCAACTGACCAGCGACCAGTGGAGCCGCCGCGCCGTCGAGTTGGCCCGTGATGTCGGGGCCAGTGAGGTTGCCATTGAGGCGTTCTCAGCGCGGACCACCTACACCCGGTTGGTGACTGAGGCGCTGCCCGGGTACGCGCTGAACCGCCCTGTGCGGGTGACGGGTTGGCCACCCAAGGGCACCGACCGAGGCAAGGGTGATGCGGTCACACGGGCCACAGGCTTGCTGGCGGCGCTCGAAACGGGGCGGGCCAGAGTGGCGGGGTACCTGCCCGAGTTCGAAGCCCAGGCGGTCACCTGGGAGGCCGGGCAGCACCAGCCTGACCGTGTGGCGGCGGCGGTGGTGGCCTACGACGTGCTGGCGCACTCCATCGGCGGCCAGGTGACCATCGCGAGCCCCATCGACACGATTCGTCGTCACCGTGAGGGTCGGATGCCCCCGCCGCCCGCCTGGATGCGCCGCAATATCGGCAACGGGTGGGTGGGATGAGCGCACCGACGCCGTGCCGCCCGGCCCCGGCGGGAGGTCGGCTGGCGCTGCTGGGCCGGGCGAAGCTGCGCGCCGAGATGACCACGCCAGGAGAGTCTGCCGGGTGTGACTGCCCTCGGTGCTGCCCGCCGCCGCTGACCGACCTTGAGGCCCAGGCCGCGCTGCGCCACGTTTCCAACGCCGACGCGGTGGCCCTGGCCCTCGGCCGGGTAACCCTGGTGGGGTTCTACCTCTGCGAGAGCTGCGGCGGCTGGATCCCCAGCTTCACTGAGACCACGTAGCGCGTCGGAGGCCAGTCGTACAGTTCGGCCATGGCACCGCAACCCACGCCGCAGACCATCATCGAGGGCTTCATATTGCGCACCCGCCGCGTGATGGCCCACTCGCTGATCCGCGAGCAGGCGGCGCTGATGCACAAGCTCCACAAGGGTGAAATCACCATTGTGGTCACGGTCAACACCAAGACCGGGGAAGAAAGCCACCGGCGGACAGCGGAGTACCCACCCGAAGAGGCGTTGGAATCGCTGGCCAGCCGAGTTCGCCCGCTGATTCTGTCGTCCGAGCCGATCTACTACGAGAAGGCTCTGGACGCGCTGGTCGAACTGGTTGGCGCCGAGGTGCTCAACAACGAGATCGACCTCACCTGGTGGAAAACCTACTGGCACCACGCCATCGACGGGAACCTTGATGCGCAGGCCTACTGGGTCGCCACGCCCAGCGGCACAGTCACCGACCGGAAACTGATGTACGCCTGGCTTTATGGCGACGTCATTCACGCGAAGTCCCCCAGGGCGGGGGTAATCCGTGATCTCGACATCGACCAGCGTTACTACGCCGCTGCCCCCGGCATCGCGCGCATCTGCGACCGGGTGATCTACACCAACATCATGCTCACGGGGCTGATCGAGAAGGGCCTGCTGACGGTGGCTCCCGAGGTGCGCAACGATCCCGTGGTGGTCACCAGGACCACCGTCGATGAGGCTGTGACGGTTCTCGTGTCAGACATCGGCGTGCCGATCCCCGACGACCTCACCACGGTCGGCCCTGACGCCCTCGACCCCGAGGTCTGGCGGACACTTCACCAAGACACCATCGCCCAGCGGGAGCAGAACTCCGTCGATCCGCCGACCGTTTGATCGCTCCTGATCTGTCGTGGCGCCTTGGCATACTTCGCGCCATGACCGCAGATAGATGGAACACCCGAGACCTGCCGGTGCTGAAAGCGGCGGTTGAAATCTTCGATCAGAAGGGCCGCAACGCCAGTGCGGCCGAGCTGGGGGAAGCCACCGGCTTTGACCACGAGACGGTGCAGCAGGCGCTGCGGGCTCTCTACTTGGAGCCATATTTCGAGAAGGGCAGAAACGCTTTCAGCGGGCACATTCTGAGCGTGGGAGCCCCCACTGGAGATGCATTCCGTGTAGCCGGGCTATGGCCGACGCCCGAGACCCTGTTGGAGCGCATGATCGCCGCGCTGGAAGCCGCCGCCGACGACGACGACCGCCAGCCCGAAGAGCGGAGCCGTCTCCGCAGCATCGCTCAGTCACTCAAGGGTGCGGCGTACTCGATAGCTATTGGTGCGCTCGGGGGCGCAGGCGGAAACATGATGACCGGCGGGTGAGCCTGTCAGTCGTCATCGTCGTCGTCCTCGGCGTCTAGCGACTCGTGGCCGCCGCCCGGCCCGCGAAGCGGCAAAGACAACGCTCGCTGGAAGCCCTGAGCCGGTGTGACGGTACTGATCGGGAGGTCTCCGATGTATACGTTGACCCGATAGATGGCGTCTTGGAACTTCTCTTCGGTGGCCGTGATGAGGTAGTCCCGCTCATCGTGATCCTCGCGGTCAGGGTCCGCAGGTGTCAGGTTCTTGAGTTCTTCGCCCAGGCCGTGTACGTCGGCATTCGCTTTGCCCCAGGCCAGCTCGGCGCGATTCCACCTGACTAGGCGGACCTCTTTCTTTTCGTCAGTCACAACTCGACATTGTGCTGGGATGCGCCGCCGAGAGCATAGAAATCAGTCGAGCTTCTCGAAGGACGGCCTTGGGGCGATGATCGGCGTGCGTTTCTCGTTGATGTGCAGCCACTCAGGTGCTTCCACCGACATCAGCCTCCGGTCCACGGCTATGAGATTCTGCTGTGCAGCGTCGTTCAGGGCCTCGAGAATTTCGACCACCTTCACCGTGCCGTACTTCTCCAACTGCTTCTGGATCCTTTGTGCCTTTGCACTCGGCTTATAGAAGTACAGCCCGCGATCATGTCCACCGACCGTCAGAATGGCCTCGGCCACCGCTTCATATGCGTCGTTGAATAGGCCCATGAAGCCATCTGGGTCGGGTAGCGCGACGAGATGGAGAGAGTTCCACCGGCTGTAGCCGGGGCGGAGATCCACCGCCTGCGGGACGATGGCCACCCGAAGGCCGTTGCCATCTTCGAGATGATGCCAATTGCTCTTAATCGTGGTTGCGGCGAATCGCGACTTGTCTGGCCCACTCAGGAAGATGTCGGTCTTCCACACCTTCTTGATACGCGTCGCGAGATCGGGCTCAGCCGCGACACCCCGTGCGGCGATCGGAACCCACGACCCGAAGGCGAACGGTCTTCCCGACCCGTCGGGCAGCAGCACCGCATCGCCGCTTGCGTTGCTGACGACCGCATCGGTGAACCCGAGGTGCCGTGCCCGTTCGTGACCAAACATCAAGGAGTGTGGTTGATCGAGATCCGCAAACCCCTTGGGACTCACCTTGCGAAGCGCTTCGGCGACAAGCTCAGTCACACGAGGCTCGCCCCCCAAAATCGCTTCGTGCACCGCCCACTCGAAGCCATCGCCGCGCAACCCCTTGTCTCGGTGCAGACGAGCGAGCTTCGCCAGCTGACGGAACGTAACGTCGGGCTTGTCGCAGTTGAGATCAACGAGGTCGGCCTGGGACAGCTCATCGAAGTGAGCCCGAAGAATCGACCGTGACACGGCGTACAGGGCACGCCCGTACTCGTCTACGGGTTCGTTCTGGCTGAGGAAGGTAACGTCCGCCATCCCGAAACCTACTTAGCCGCCGCTTTGCCGCCAGACGTTGTTTGAAATCGGAACTCCACCACGTCGCCGTCGGCCATCACGTAGTCCTTGCCCTCCATCCGCACCTTGCCCGCAGCCTTGGCGGCGGCCATGGACCCGGCGGCCACCAGGTCGTCGAAGGACACGATCTCGGCCTTGATGAAGCCCTTCTCGAAGTCGGTGTGGATCACCCCGGCCGCCTTGGGCGCGGTGTCGCCCTGATGAATTGTCCACGCCCGCGCCTCTTTCGGCCCGGCAGTCAGATAGGTCTGCAGCTTCAGTGTGTGGAACCCGGCGCGCGCCAGGGCATCCAGACCCTTTTCGGTCTGCCCGATGGATTCCAGCAGCTCCATCGCCGATTCGTCATCGAGCTCGGCCAGCTCGGCCTCGATCTTCGCGTCCAGGAACACCGTGTCCGCCGGGGCCACCAGCGCCCGCAGCTCGGCGATCTTCGCTTCATCGGTCAGCACCGACTCGTCGGCGTTGAACACGTACAGGAACGGCTTGGTGGTCATCAGGTTCAGCTCACGCAGCAGGGTGGCGTCGGTACCGGCCGAGAACAGGGTGCGCCCGGCATTGAGCACCTCCTGCGCCGCCACCGCCGCCTCCAGCACGGCCTTGCGGTCCTTGTTGTTGCGGGCTTCCTTCTCCAGCCGCGGGATGGCCTTCTCCAGCGTCTGCATGTCCGCCAGGATCAGCTCGGTGTCGATGATCTCGATGTCGGACTTCGGATCGACACGACCGTCGACGTGCACCACGTCGTCGTCAGCGAACACCCGCACCACCTGACAGATGGCGTCGGACTCCCTGATGTTGGCCAGGAACTTGTTGCCGAGTCCGGCGCCCTCGGAGGCACCCTTCACGATCCCGGCGATGTCGACGAAGGTCACTGTGGCCGGAACCACTTTTTCCGACGAGAAAATCGCAGCCAACTCCTGTAGGCGCGGATCAGGCAGCGGCACCACACCCTCATTGGGTTCGATGGTCGCGAACGGATAGTTGGCGGCCAGCACGTTGTTGCGCGTCAGCGCATTGAACAACGTCGATTTTCCGACGTTGGGCAGGCCCACGATTCCCAGGTTCAAGCTCACAGGACCCAAAGTGTAGAGACTCGACATGCGGAAGCGACGGCCGCTGGGCGTCCTCTCGCATACAAAGCCGGTACGGTCGTCGTGTGTCAGCACAGCGAGCGAGGCCGACGGTACCGGCCGACCAGCGCTCGGTGCACCCGAATTTCCGCGGTGTGCCGTGGTGGGGAGCCATCGTCATCGCTGTCACCGCCACTGTCATCGGCTTCGCGTTCGACGCTGGGTCCGGCAACAAGGAGCTCACCTCCGTCTTCGCAAGCCTCTATCTGATCGGCTGTGTGGCGGCGGTGCTGGCGGTGCAGCGCAGTGGTCTCTTCACTGCCGTGGTGCAGCCGCCGCTGCTGTTGTTCGTGGCTGTCCCGGGCGCGTATTTCCTTTTCCACCAGTCCGCGATCGGTGGGCTGCGAGACGTCGCGATCAACGCCGGTTATCCGCTGATCGAGCGTTTCCTCTTGATGCTCACCACGTCAGCGCTGGTGCTGCTGATCGGGGCGGTGCGCTGGTATCTCGGTTCCCGCGGAGCTCCGGAGACCGCCGACGCAGAGGTCGAGAGCGACACCGCTGCCCCCGGCGGTCTGCGAGCCAAGATCTCGGCACTGATCAACGGCACCGATCCCGAGGATGTCGACGACGGCGCCGAGCCGGCGCCGGCCCACGGTGTCGACCGGTCCGCCGCTCGCAAATCCACGCCCCGCCGGTCGTCGACCGGCCGGGACCCCAACCGTGCGGCACCCACCCGCTCACGGCACGCCCGCCCGCCCATCGACGATGCGGACGCCGAACCGCCCCGCCGTCGTCGCCCCGTCCGGGACGAGGATCCCGCTGCGCCGCGCCGCCGTCCCCGGGAACCCCGCGAGCCGCGGCAGCCCGGTGCACGGTCACGCGACTACCGCCCCCGGGACCGGGAGCCTCGGGAACGGGATCCGCGCGAACGCGCGACCAGGGAGCGGGATCCGCGGGATTCCTATGACCGGCCGCGCCGACGTCCGAATCGCTACGAGTCCTACGAGCCGTACCCAGCCGAACCGTCCTATGAGGCGCCGCGCCGACGGCCCACCACCAGCGGGGACAGCTCCCATCACCCTGTGTCGCGGGTGCGTTACCGGGGAGCTCCCGACGATGGCGACGATCGTGCGGAGCACCGCACCCGGCCGCGCACCGGGGCCAGGCACAGCCTCGATTCCGACCGGTGGCGCTACGACGCCTGAGCGTCAGTCGGTGCGGCGGGCCGGACGGATCTCGCGGGGCAGCGCGAACACCAGCGTCTCGTTGGCGGTGGTGACGGGCTGCACGGTGCCGTACCCGTACTCGGCGAGCCGCTCGAGCACACCCTTGACCAAAATCTCGGGCACCGATGCGCCGGAGGTGACGCCGACTGTGGTGACGCCATCGAGCCACGCCGGATCGATGTCCTCGGCGTAGTCCACCAGGTGGGAGGCCCGGGCGCCGGCGCCGAGTGCCACCTCGACCAGACGCACCGAGTTCGAGGAGTTCTTCGAACCGACCACGATCACCAGCTCGCATTCCGGTGCCATGGCCTTGACGGCCACCTGACGGTTCTGGGTGGCGTAGCAGATGTCATCGCTCGGCGGATCCTGCAGCGTGGGGAACTTCTCCCGCAGGCGCCGCACGGTCTCCATGGTCTCGTCGACGCTGAGGGTGGTCTGCGACAGCCAGATCACCTTGTCGGGATCCCGGACGGTCACCCTGTCAACGGCGTCGGGATTGTCGACCACCTGCACGTGATCGGGTGCCTCGCCGGCGGTACCGACCACCTCCTCGTGGCCCTCGTGGCCGACCAGCAGGATGTCGTAGTCGTCGCGCGCGAACCGCTTGGCCTCGTTGTGCACCTTGGTGACCAGCGGGCAGGTGGCGTCGATGGTCTGCAGGTTGCGGGCCGCGGCCTCCTCGTGCACCGTTGGCGCGACGCCGTGGGCGGAGAACACCACGATGGCGCCCTCGGGCACCTCGTCGGTCTGCTCGACGAAGACGGCGCCCGCCTTGGCCAGCGTGTCCACCACGTAGCGGTTGTGCACGATCTCGTGCCGGACGTAGACCGGGGCGCCGTGTTTCTCCAGCGCACGCTCGACGGTCTCGACGGCACGGTCGACGCCGGCGCAGTAACCGCGCGGCTCGGCGAGCAGGACTCGTTTGCCGCTGACCGGTGCGACAACCGACAGAGTGGCTCCGGGAATACCCATGTTGACGGTTGGCGGCATGGTGCCCAGGGTACGTTCCCGCGGACTCGCCAGGCCACTTGACGGCCAGAGGTCACGTCTTCACCCCATGTTCGACGGGGATCGTCATCCCCGCGGAGTCATGCGCCCGGCCCTCTCTCCCCCCTCGTTCCTCGCGGCTCGTCGACCGGGCGGAAGTACTCTTGCTGGCATGTCGACTGCACCTTATGGAGTGCGGCTGCTGGTGGGTGTGGCCGCCACCGCCGTCGAAGAGACCTTGAAGCTGCCACAGACCATCGCCACGTACCCCATGACCGTCGTCAGCCAGATGGCGCAATTCGTCATGAAGGTCCAGCAGGACGTCGCCGACCTGGTGATCAAGGGCGACGAAACGCTGGAGAATTTCTTTCCGCCCAAGGAAGAGCAGCCCGAGTGGGCCACCTTCGACGAGGACGACGCACCCGCGACGGCCCCTGAGACCAATGGTGAACGCCTGACCGAGGGCCGGTTTGCGCTGTACTCGGTCTCGGAGGAGGAATCCCCGGCCAACACCACCGCCCCGGCCGCAACGCCGGAGCCGGACGCGCCGGCGGTGGTCGCCGACATCGACTACACGTCGCTGACCCTGGCCCAGCTGCGGGCCCGGTTGCAGTCACTGTCGGTCACCGACCTCGAGGCGCTGCTCACCTACGAGGAGGCCACCAAGGCCCGCGCGCCGTTCCAGACCCTGCTGGCCAACAGAATCACCCGCGCGTCGGCCAAGTGACCGAACCCGAACAGGGAAAGTCCCCGGACAACCCCTGGCCGGTGCGGGCGGTGGCCACGCGGGTGGCCAAGTACATCGACCGGCTCGGTTTGGTATGGATCGAAGGGCAGCTGACCGAGCTCAAGATTCGTCACACCACGGCCTGGATGGTGCTGCGCGACCCCGCGGCGGACATGTCGCTGACCGTGAGCGCCCCGCGCGACCTGGTGGCCAATGCCCCGGTGCCGCTGACCGAGGGCACCCAGGTGATCATGCTGGGCCGGCCGCAGTTCTACACCCGCAACGGTTCGTTTAGCCTGCGTATCAGCGAGATTCGCGCAGTCGGGATCGGTGAGCTACTGGCCCGCATCGAGCGGCTGCGCCGATTGCTGGACGCCGAGGGGTTGTTCGATCCGCGACTGAAGCGCCCCCTGCCGTTCCTCCCGTCGCAGATCGGTCTGATCACCGGGCGGGCCAGTGCGGCCGAGCACGATGTGGTGACCGTGGCGACCACGCGGTGGCCCGCGGTGCGATTCGCCATCCGCAACACCGCGGTGCAGGGTCCGTCGGCGGTGGCGCAGATGGTGGAGGCGTTGCGCGGCCTGGATCGCGACCCCGAGGTCGACGTGATCGTGCTGGCCCGCGGCGGCGGCAGTGTCGAGGATCTGCTGCCGTTCTCCGACGAGACTCTCTGTCGGGAGATCGCCCGGTGCACCACCCCCGTGGTCAGCGCGGTGGGTCACGAACCCGACAACCCGTTGTGTGATCTGGTGGCCGACCTGCGCGCGGCCACCCCCACCGATGCCGCCAAGCGGGTGGTACCCGATGCGGTGGCCGAGCAGCGCCTGGTCGCCGAGCTGCGCCTGCGCAGTGCCCGGGCCCTGCGCAACTGGGTGCACCGCGAAGAGCACCACATCACGCAGCTGCGCAGCCGGCCGGTGCTGGCCGATCCGCTGCGGGCCATCGACGACCGCGGCCACGAGATCAACCGGGCCCGCGCTGCGCTGCGCCGCGACGTCACCCGGTTCCTGGCCGCCGAGACCGACCGGGTGGGGCACCTCTCGGCGCGGCTGAGCACCCTCGGCCCGGCAGCGACGCTGGCGCGCGGTTATGCCGTGGTACAGGCGGGCTCGTTGGTGTTGCGGTCGGTGGCCGATGCGCCGCCGGGAACGCAGTTGCGGATCAGGGTGGCCGACGGGGCTGTGACGGCGACCAGCGAAGGAGTGTGCGATGAGTGATGATACGACGGCCATTAGTGAGCTCGGGTACGAAGAATGCCGGGACGAGCTGGTGGAGGTGGTGCGCACGCTGGAACAGGGAGGCCTGGACCTGGATGCATCGCTGCAGTTGTGGGAACGGGGCGAGAAGCTGGCCAAACGTTGCGAGGAGCACTTAGCGGGCGCCCGTAAGAGAGTCGAGGATGCCTTGGCCGCGGAGGACGGTACCACCGACGGGGAATGACCCCCCTTCCAGAAAAACTAGAACCTGTTCCAGTTGGTCACGTATGCTGCTCGCATGGGTGATGCAACGTTGAGCACCGAACTCGGCCGCGTCCTGGTCACCGGGGGCTCCGGGTTCGTCGGCGCCAACCTGGTGACCGAACTACTGCGGCGCGGACTGCACGTGCACTCCTTCGACCGGGCGCCGTCACCGGTGCCGGACCATCCCAATCTCACGACCTTCGTCGGTGACATCTGCAGCACCGACGACGTGGCCCGGGCCGTCGAGGGCGTGGACACGATCTTTCACACCGCTGCCATCATCGATCTGATGGGCGGCGCGTCGGCCACCGAGGAGTATCGGCGCCGCAGTTTCGCCGTCAATGTCGAGGGCACCAAGAATCTGGTGCACGCCGCTCAACGGGCCGGGGTCGCGCGGTTCGTCTACACCGCCTCCAACAGCGTCGTGATGGGCGGGCAGAACATCGCCGCCGGCGATGAGACCCTGCCCTACACCGACCGGTTCAACGATCTCTACACCGAGACCAAGGTGGTGGCCGAGAAGTTCGTCCTCGGTTCCAACGGCGAACACGGCCTGCTCACGTGCTCCATCCGCCCGTCCGGCATCTGGGGCCGCGGCGATCAGACCATGTTCCGCAAGGTGTTCGAATCGGTGCTGGCCGGACACGTCAAGGTGCTGGTGGGCAGCAAGGACGTGAAGCTGGACAACTCCTACGTGCACAACCTGGTGCACGGCTTCATCCTCGCTGCCGAACACCTCGTCCCGGGGGGCACCGCGCCCGGGCAGGCGTACTTCATCAACGACGGTGAACCCATCAACATGTTCGAGTTCTCGCGCCCGGTGGTGCAGGCCTGCGGACAGCCCTGGCCCACCGTGCGCATCCCGGGCAAGCTGGTGCACGCGGCAATGACGGTGTGGCAGTTCCTGCACTTCCGCTTCGGCTTCCCCAAGCCGCTGCTGGAACCCCTTGCCATCGAACGCATTACGCTGGACAACTACTTCGCCATCGACAAGGCGCGCCGCGACCTCGGGTATGAGCCGCTGTTCACCACCGAGCAGGCCCTGGCCGAATGCCTGCCGTACTACACCGAGTTGTTCGCCAAGATGAAAGCAGCTGCGGGCGAGCCGGTTCCGGCGCGGGTGTAGCAGGCCGGACTCACCCCGAGGTGGCTGCCGTCGAGGTCTGTTCGCTCGGATCGGCGACGTCCACGATGTCTTTGCGGTTGGTCTCGGGTCCGTACGCCAAGGCCACGAGGGTGAGCGCAGTGAGGATGCCGAGGTAGACCACGATCACCCACCAGTGCCCGAACGCGGCGATCAACGCGGTGGCGATCAGCGGCAGGAACCCACCGGCCAGCACCGAGCCAATCTCGCGGGCAAACGCGAAGCCTGACAACCGGGTTCGGGTGTCGAAGAGCTCGGCGAAGTAGGCGGCCTGGGGTGCCAGCATCGCGGGATACAAGATGCCGAGCCCGACCACGAAGCCCAGGATGAGCAGCGGTGTGCTCAAGGTCTCGAGCATCAAGAAGAACGGCACCAGCCAGAGCACCGACAGCAGCGCGCCTCCGGCGTAGACGGGGCGGCGGCCCACCAGGTCGCTGACGTGCGCCCACAGGGGAATGAAGCCGACCTGGACCGCCGAGGCGATCACCACGGCCAGCAGCGTCGTCTGGCGATCCACACCCATCGAGTTCACCGCGTATCCCACCGCGAAGACCGGGAACAGGTAGGCAAATCCGTTCTCTGCCATCCGCGCTCCGATGACCACCATGAAGTTTCGGGGGCTGCGCCGGATCGACTCCAGCACAGGGATCTTGGTCTCTTCCACGGCTCCGGCGGCCTCCGCCTGCACTGCGTTCTCGTACGCCTCGGTCTCGTCGATGTTGCGCCGGATGAAGTATCCCACGATCAGCAGCACCGCACCGAGCAGGAACGGCACCCGCCAGCCCCAGCTCTGGAACGCCTCGTCCGGCAGCAGGGTTGCCAGCTGATACACCCCGGTGGACAGCAGCGTCGCCAGCGCGAATCCGACCGGCGCCCACGATCCCGCAAGGCCGCGGCGTTTCTGGTCGCCGTGCTCGACGGAAAGCACCACTGCGCCGGCATATTCGCCGCCCGCCCCGAAACCCTGCAGCAGCCGCAGCAGGATCAGCAGGATCGGCGCCCAGACCCCGATGGCGGCATAGTTGGGCAACACGCCGATCAAGGTGGTGGCCACGCCCATCAGCACGATGGTGAAGACCAACATCTTCTTGCGGCCGACCTTGTCCCCCATGTTGCCCAGGACGATGCCGCCGAGCGGCCGGGCCAGAAAGCCCACCGCGTAGGTGGCGAACGCCGCGAGAGTGCCGACGGTGGGGTCGGCGTTCGGGAAGAACTGGCTGTTGAGCACCAGCGCCGCAGCGGTGCCGTAGATCAGGAAGTCGTACCACTCCAAGGTGGTGCCGACCAGGGCGGCGATGCCCGCCTTGCGGGCCTGATTGAGAGGCTTGGTTGCCATGATGCGGTTGTCCTTGGTCCGAGGGGTTGATGAGGTGTCAGTGCGCGGGTCGACGCAGAACAGCGCCGCCTTGGATCGGGCCGACCAGTTCGGCGTATTGACCGAGCCAGCCGCGTTCGGCGGCGTCCCCCGCCGCGCGGACCGGCGCACCGTTGCGCACCGGGTGCACGTCGACCCGGCGGGCGTCGAGGTCGATGCTGATGGTGTCCCCGTCCTGCAAGCCGGCCAGCGGACCGCCGTCGGCGGCCTCGGGCATCACCTGGCCGACGACCAGGCCGTGGTTGAGTCCGGACAGTTCTCCGTCGGTCACCACCGCGACGTGGCCGCCCAGTCCCGCCCCGTTGAGCGCGGCGACGAAGCTGGCGGCGAACACCGTGCCCGGTCCCCCACGCGGCCCCATCCCCCGGAGCACGATGACGTCACCTCGGCTGATGCCGCCGTCGCCGAGTGCGGCAATGGCGGCGTCCTCACCGACGAAGACCTTGGCCGGGCCGGAGAAATCGCGCCGGGTGGCCTTGCCGACGCCGGCCACCTTCACGATCGAACCGTCGGGAGCCAGGGTGCCGCGCAGAATGATCAGCCCCGGTTCGGGATTGATCGGATTGTCGAGTCCGTGCAGGACGTCCCCGTCGGCGCTGCGAGCCTGCTCGGCGCGCTCGCCCACGGTTCGCCCGTCCACCGTCAGTGCCTCTGCATGCAGTCGCGGCAACAACGTGCGCATCACCGTCTGCACCCCGCCGATACCGTCCAGATCCCAGACCTGGTGGGCGCCGTTGGGGCGGATCGCCGCCAGCTGCACCGCATCTCGTCCGAGCTTCTCGAACAGAGCTACCACATCGAGGTCGAGGTCGGCCTCGGCGGCAATGGCCGTCAGGTGCCGGATGCAGTTGACCGAACCTCCCAGCGCCAGAGCCACTTCGGCGGCGTTGCTGATCGCGGCCTCGGTGATCACCTGCCGTGCCGTCAGGTTCTCCTGGACCATCGACACGATGCGACGCCCTGCGGCTTCGGCATTGGCGAGCATGGCGTCCGAATTCGCCCGGGTGGGCGCTGATCCGGCCACCGTCATCCCCAGCGCCTCGGCCATGCAGTGCATGGTGTTGGCGGTGGCCAACCCAGCGCACACCCCGGGCCCCTCGATGGCCTGGTCGGCGAGCTCACCGAGTTGATCCACGGTCATGGCGCCCGAGGCGATGGCACCCACCGACTCATAGACGGTGTCGATGTCGACCGAGCAGCCACTGTAGCGGCCACCTTTCTGGTAGCCACCGATCACCACGATGGCGGGCAGGTTCAGCCGCGCCGCCGCCATCAGGTGGGCCGGAGTGGTCTTGTCGCAGGAGGACAGGAACACGATCCCGTCCAGCACCGCCCCTTCCACCGCTGCCTCGACATCGTTGACGATCAGGTCGCGGGTCGGCATGAGGTAGCGCGCCTTGCGGCCGGCACTGGTCACGAAATCACTGGGTGCGGTGGTGCGGATCTCGAACGGCAGTCCGCCGGCGGCGCGGACGGCATCGGCCACCCGCACTGCCACATCGTCGAGGTGGATGAAGCACACCGAGAGCTTCGACGACGTGTTGACGACGGCGATTTTCGGCTTCTGCTGGTCTTCGACACTGATACCCATCGCACTCCACTGAGCACGGCGTACCGCCCAGCGGGTGCTGCCCGGGGTGAAGTTGCTGCGCAAACTGCCATCGGTGGCGCGTTCGAAATTGTCGGTCATGCTTCCCTTTCCGAGTGCGCCGGGACGCCTGCCCCGGACTCGAGCGCACTTCCGTTGGCGATCATGCGGGTCTGGATGGCACGCACGTCGAGATCGCGGTAGGCGATCCCGGAGTCCAGCGAGGCCAATGTCGCCACCGCGGCGGCGTGGCCGTATTCGAAGCACTGCGCGGTCACTCGTGCCGAGGCCAGCGCCTGATGCTCGGCCGACAGGCAGCGTCCGGCCACGATGACGTTCTCACCGCGTTCGGGAACCAGCGTGCCGTACGGTACGTCGTAGTAGTCGTCCAGCAGCCAGTGCAGTTTCGGGCGGTTACCGTCGTGCAGTTCGATGGGCCAGGGTGACCGGCAGATGCTGTCCGCGCGTTTGGCGCCGTCGACGACATCGAGGTCGGTCAGCGTCTGCACCCCGGTCACGGTCCGGGTCTGGCGGATGCCGGCTTCTACACCGGTGTCGACCACGAAGGCGTCAGCACACCCGGGTACGGCGTCGGCCAGGAAGCGGGCGTACTCGCGGACCTGGCGGCGGCCACCCACCTCGGCGAGCGTGAAATCGGCCGGGTCGATCACGTTGAGCATGCGACCGTCGGGGCCGGTGAGCCGGGTTGCGTTGACCAGCAACTCATTCGGCCGTGTGGTGTCGAAGATCCAGATCTTGTTGCGCGGCAGGTCGTGTCCGCCGGCGCGGGCAGCCTCGATCGCCTCACCTACCCAGGGTGCGCTGATGGTGTCGTCACCCCACGCTGCCCAGAACTTCTCGAGGTCGACGTTGCCCAGGCGAAAGAACATGGTGGGGTTCTGGATGCGGCCGTGATCGCCGTATCTGTAGGCACCGCCGCCGCGCGCGATCACCGCCCCGTCCCCGGAGGCGTCGATGATGCGGGCCGCGTGGATCACCGCGACACCGGCGCTGGAGGCCACCACCAGGCCGCGATACCGGTCGGCGTCGGCGAGCACGTCGATCACCTGGGTGTGATACAGAATTCGCGCGCCGGCGGCCGACAGCAAGGCATCAGCGGTCTCGCGCCACACCAGCGGGTCATGAGCCGAGGTGAACGTCTTGCCGTATTGCTGGGGCGGGGTGAGCCCGCCGCGCGCGGTGAGTTCCCCGGCGAACCTGTCGGTGAAGCCGAAGACCACCTGCTCGGGCGGCGCGGGGCCATCCGATGCCAGGTACATGCCGCAGATGGTGCCCGACATTCCCGCGACGGCCGCTCCACCGGCGAAGCCGTACTTCTCGATGATCAGAACCGATGCCCCGCCTTCAGCGGCCACGGTGGCTGCGGCTACGCCGGCCGCCCCGGCTCCCACCACCACGACGTCGACGTCGGCCAGGACCGGCCATCCCGAGGTGTCGACCTCGGTCGACAACCGCCATTCAACCGATATATCAGTCATGGACGGAACGTACACGGGCTGTCGCGATAATGTCTACCCCGTGACACAGAGAGCATCGCGATGACGGGCGTCACCCCGAACAAGGCAGATCAGGCATTCATCGACATCGAGCGCATGATCGTGCTGCAGGAACTTCCCCCCGGCACGCTGGTCTCGGAGAAGCAGCTCATGGAGCACACCGGGCTCGGCCGCACGCCGGTGCGCGAGGCGCTGCAGCGCCTGGCCCGGGAACGACTGGTGGAGATCCACCCGAACCGGGGCGTGCTCATCCCGGTGGCCTCCATCGAGGCCCAACTCAAGCTGCTGGAACTGCGTCGCACGCTCGAGCCGTTCGCCGTGCGATTGGCGGCCCTGCGGGCGTCAGTACACCAGCGCGCCGAGGCCCGTCGCCTGGCCGACCATGTGCTCAGCGGACCGCTGTCGGTGGACGACTTCGCCCAGTTCCTGCGTTCGGCGCATCTGCTGGTGGTCAGCTCCACCGGAAACGAGTTCGTCGAGGTCGCCATGGCTCCGCTGCAAGGCCTGTCCCGTCGTTTCTGGTTCGGCAATCTCAGCGCCCCGGCCGACGATCTGGCCACAGCGGCGAATCTGCATCACGACATCCTGGCCGCGATCGCCGACGGTGACGGCGACGCCGCCGAGGCCGCGTCCCTGGCATTGAACGACTACCTCGTCGACTTCACCTATGCGACATTGCCGCAACGGCAGAGCCGATAGTTGGTGAACTCCCCACCTGAGGAGCGCCGCGGGAATATCGTTGACCCCGACGTCACAAGAGGAGACGGAGGCTGTCATGCCGAACGGAAAGCCGAACATTCTCGTCATCTGGGGCGACGACATCGGGATCACCAACCTGAGCTGTTACAGCGACGGTCTGATGGGTTACCGCACCCCCAACATCGACCGCATTGCCGCCGAGGGCATGCGCTTCACCGACTCCTACGGCGAGCAGAGCTGCACGGCCGGTCGCGCATCGTTCATCACGGGCCAGAGTGTCTACCGCACCGGGCTTTCCAAGGTCGGCATGCCCGGAGTCGACATGGGACTGTCCCCGGAGGATCCGACCATCGCCGAGCTGCTCAAGCCACTGGGGTATGCCACTGCCCAGTTCGGCAAAAACCACTTCGGTGATCTGAACAAGTATCTGCCCACGGCCCACGGGTTTGATGAATTCTTCGGCAATCTCTACCACCTCAACGCCGAGGAAGAACCAGAGAACCCGGACTACCCCACCGAGGAGGAATTCCCTCGCCTTCGCAAGATGCTGACCCCCCGCGGGGTGATCAGATCGTGGGCCACCGACGACGCCTCCGACGAGGTGGATGAACGCTTCGGGCCTGCGGGTAAGCAACGCATCGAGGACACCGGACCGCTGACCAAGAAGCGGATGGAAACCATCGATGACGAGACGACTGCCGCATGCATCGACTACATCAAACGCCAAGTAGACGGCGGCACACCCTTTTTCGCGTGGATGAACACCACCCACATGCACTTCCGCACTCACACCAAGCCCGAGAGCCTGGGCCAAGCCGGGCGGTGGCAGTCCCCCTACCACGACACGATGATCGACCACGACAAGCACGTCGGGCTGCTGCTCGACTGCCTCGATGAACTCGGCATCGCCGAGGACACCATCGTCATCTACTCCACCGACAACGGACCACACGCCAACACCTGGCCGGACGGCGCCACCACACCCTTCCGCAGCGAGAAGAACACCGGCTGGGAGGGCGCTTTCCGGGTACCGGAGATGATCCGTTGGCCGGGGCAGATCAAGGCGGGCACAGTCTCCAATGAGATTGTCCAGCACCATGACTGGCTGCCCACCCTGCTGGCAGCCGCCGGCGAACCGGACATCGTCACCAAGCTCAGGCAGGGCCACAGCATCGATGACACGACCTACCACGTGCACATCGACGGCTACAACCTGCTGCCCTACCTGACCGGCGAGGTGGACAAGAGCCCGCGACGTGGCCTGATCTATTTCAGCGATGACTGCGACGTACTCGGCTTGCGGTTCGAGAACTGGAAAGTCGTGTTCATGGAGCAACGCTGCCAGGGCACGCTGCAGATCTGGTTCGAACCGTTCACCGAATTGCGGGCCCCGAAGATCTTCAACTTACGTACGGACCCCTTCGAACATGCCGACGTCACCTCGAACACCTACTGGGACTGGTTCCTCGAGCGCGACTTCATCGCCTTCTACGGCAATGCGATCGTGCAGCAGTTCCTGGAGACGTTCAAGGAATTTCCGCCGCGGAAGGAGCCTGCGTCGTTCACCATCAGCGACGCGGTGAAGAAATTGAATCATTACCTCGAGTCGGTGGGCGGCTGAGGGTTGGCGCTGGATTCCTGGAACGACGGGCCGGCCAAAACGGCGATCGTCGAGTTCGTCCATCGCGCCGCCGCGGAGGTGACGCCCGAGGACCGGATTGCGGTGTTCGACAACGACGGCACGCTGTGGTGCGAGAAGCCGGCCTACATACAGCTCGATTTCCTGGTCCGACGGCTGGCCCAGCAGGCGGCCGCGGATCCCGACCTACGAGACACCGAACCGTATCGCGCTGCTGCACAGGGTGATCTGAGTTGGTTCGACGTTGCCGTCACCAAACACTACAACGGCGACAATTCCGATCTGGCGGTGCTGGCGCGCGGAATCCTGGCGGCCTACGCGGGTCTGCGCGTCGAGGAGCACGCTGAGAAGGTCCGCGACTTTTTCGCCGAGGCCCGACATCCGACCCTGGGCCGCCGCTACACCGGTTGCACCTACGCGCCGATGGTCGAGCTGTTGCGCTACCTCGAGGCGGCGGACTTCACCACCTTCATTGTCTCCGGTGGTGGCCGGGATTTCCTGCGCCCGGTCACCGCCCAGCTCTACGGCATTCCACCGGAGCGGGTGATCGGCAGCTCGGTGGGGCTGGACTACGCCGACGGACACCTACGCACCACGGCGCAACCGGAGTTCCTCGACGACGGGCCGGTCAAACCGGTGCGGATCTGGGGGCGCACCGGTCGGCGTCCCATCTTTGCGGCGGGCAACTCCAACGGCGACATCGAGATGATGGAGTACACCACCGCAGGCCGGTGGCCGTCGATGGCGCTGCTGATCCACCACGACGACGCCGACCGCGAATTCGCCTACACCGCAGGGGCGGAGCGGGTGATGCAGCGCGCCGCCGAGAACAGCTGGATGGTGGCCAGCATGCGTGCGGACTGGAGCCGGGTCTTTGACGCCTGAGGGCATGGTGTGGATTCCGGGGCAGACGGCCACGCTGGGTTCCGATGACCACTACCCGGAGGAAGCACCCGCCCGGCAGGTCGCCGTCGCCGGGTTCTGGATGCACACCCACCAGGTCACCAATGCCGAGTTCGCGCAGTTCATCTCGGAGACCGGCTACGTCACCGTCGCCGAACGTCCGCTGGACGCCGCCGCGTACCCGGGCGCCCCTGCCGACAACCTGCAGGCCGGCTCCATGGTGTTCCACCGCACCCCTGGCCCCGTCGACCTGCGGCACCTGTCGCAGTGGTGGACGTGGACTCCCGGCGCATGCTGGAACCATCCTCGCGGTCCGCGGTCTGGTCTGACGGGCCGAGAGCGCCACCCCGTGGTGCACATCGCGTTCGACGACGCTGCGGCCTATGCCCGGTGGGCCGGCCTGGACCTGCCCACCGAATCCGAGTGGGAAGTGGCGGCCCGCGCCGGCCTGCCCCACACCACCTACACCTGGGGCGACCATCCTGAGCAGCCCGGCCAACGGCTGGCCAATTACTGGCACGGCGAGTTTCCCTACCTCCCTGAGAAGGGATACGGCCAGACCGCCCCGGTCGGCAGCTGCACACCCAATGCCTACGGCCTGTTCGACATGGCCGGCAATGTCTGGGAGTGGACCACCGAGCAGGCCAGCACCGACCCGCAGTCGGGCGTCGCGCGACGCATCGTCAAAGGCGGGTCCTTCCTGTGCGCCGACAGCTACTGCATGCGGTACCGCCCGGCTGCCCGCCGGCCCCAGGCGGTCGACACCGGCATGAGCCACATCGGGTTCCGCTGCATCCAGCGGTAGTAAGGTCTGCAACACGTTCTAGTTCGGGCTGAGGGAGACGCATGACAGTACTGGTCACGGGAGCCTTTGGCCTGGTCGGCTCGGCCACGGTGGCGCACCTGGCACAGCAGGGCCGCCGGGTGGTGGCCACCGACCTCGACATCCCCGCCAACCGGCAGGCGGCCGCGGAGCTGCCGTCGGGAGTGTTGGTGCGCTACGCCGACCTGACTGATCCGACTGCCGTCGACGCGCTGTTCGCCGACGTCGTACCGACCTCGGTGATCCATCTGGCCGCGGTGATCGCACCGCACTGCTACAGCAGGCACGCACTGGCGCAGAAGGTGAATGTCGGAGGTACCGCCAACCTGGTGGCCGCCGCCGCCCGGCAAGCCGACCCACCGAGGTTCGTGCTGGCCTCCAGCGTCGCGGTGTACGGCCCGCGCAACCCACACCGCCTCACCGACCTGCTGACGGCGGACACCCCGGTGGCGCCCTACGACATCTACGGCACCCACAAGGTCGAGGCCGAAGCGCTGGTGCGGGCATCGCAGTTGGACTGGGCGATCCTGCGGCTCGGCGGAGTCCTCACCGTGGCACTACGTTTGGACCTGAATCCCGACTTCATCTTCTTCGAGGGACTGCTGCCCACCGACGGCCGGATCCAGACCGTCGACGTGCGCGATGTGGCCCGGGCGTTCGCGAACGCCACCACCGCGGACTGTGTGGGCGAGACCCTGCTGATCGGCGGCGACAGCAGCCACCGCCTCACCCAAGGCGACATCGGCCCGGCGACCGCCGCGGCCATGGGCTTGGTGGGTGGGCTGCCCATCGGCCGCCGAGGCGACCCCGACAGTGACACCAAGTGGTTCGCCACCGACTGGATGGACACCACCCGATCGCAGGAACTCCTTGGTTTTCAACGATATTCATGGTCGGACATGCTGATCGAGACCGCGGAGAACGCCGGCTGGCGGCGGCCATTGATCCGGCTGGCCGCCCCCATCGCCCACCAGATCCTCACGCGGCGCTCGGCGTATCACGGGGTCGCAGGCAGCTACGCCGACCCCTGGGGTGCCATCACCGCCAAGTGGGGCGACCCGCGACCGGAAGGGGCACGGACATGACCCGCCAGGCTGTGGTGATCGGCGCCGCCTCCGGCATCGGCTGGGCGACCGCGCAGGCGCTGGCCGTTGATCACACCGTCACCTTGGCCGACCGCAATGCCGACGGCGCCCACGCGCGCGCCGAGGAACTCGGCGCCCCGCACAGCTCGGCGTACGTCGATGTCACCGACGAGGAGTCGGTCGCCGCCCTGTTCGACGGGACGGAGCCCGAGGCGGTGGTCAACTGCGCCGGGTTCAGCGGCTTCAGCCCCATCATCGACCTGCCCGTGGAGCAGTTCCGCGAGGTGGTCGATGTGTGCCTCACCGGCGCGTTCCTGGTGATCAAACATGCCGGGCGGGTGATGACCACCGGCGGATCGATTGTGTCACTGACGTCGCTCAACGCCCGCCAGCCAGGGGTGGGGATGAGCGCGTATTGCTCGGCCAAGGCCGGGCTGGCGATGCTGACCGAGGTGGCCGCGCTGGAGCTGGGACCCCGCGGGATCCGCGTCAACGCCGTCTCCCCCGGCTTTGTGCCGACCCCGCTCACCGAGGCCGCCGCACTCATCCCGGGGGTGGTCGAGGAGTACGTGGAGAACACCGTGTTGGGCCGCACCGGAACCCCGCAGGACATCGCGGATGCGGTGGCGTTCCTGAGTTCGCAGAAGGCGGCATGGCTCACCGGCGAAGTGCTCGATCTCAACGGCGGCGCGCACCTCAAGCGTTACCCGAACATCCACCAGCACCTGATGAAGTTCGCAGGTCAAGCCCAATAGCCGCCTAGTATTGGGCGCGATGATCAACGACTTCACGGTCACGCAGAAGCGCGCGCTGGCCGTCTTGACGGTGGTGGCGCTGGCCTTCGGTGCGTACTTCCTGCGCACCTACTTCGTGCTGATCGTCATCGCCGCGGTCGCCGCGTATCTGTTCACCCCGCTGTTCCGTCGGTTCCGCCACCGGATGGGGCCTGGCCTGGCAGCCACCTGCACCCTGTTGTGCGCCATCGTCGCCGTTGCCGTGCCCATCACCCTGGTGATCGTGCTGGCCGTGGTGCAGATCTCTGAAATGGTTGAGGGGATCAACAATTGGGTGGCCACCACCGATCTCGGTGCGCTGGGCAACAGGTTGCTGGGGTCGGCCAACGAGCTGCTCGGGCGAATACCGTTCCTGGACATCACGCTCACCATGGACTCGATTCGCGACACCATGGTCCGGGTGGGCCAGACGGTGGGCGAGGCCGTGCTGCGTTTTGCCGGGGACACCGCCGGGTCGGCGCTGAGCACCCTGACCTCGGCGATCATCTTTCTCTACGTGTTCTTGTCGCTGCTGATCGGCGGCCACAAGGTGATCGATCTGATCAGGCACCTGAACCCGCTGGGCGAAGAGGTGTCCGATCTCTACATCGCCAAGATCGGCGCGATGGTCAAGGCCACCGTCAAGGGCCAGTTCATCATTGCCGTCTGCCAGGGCGTGGCGGGCGCCATCTCGATCTACATCGGCGGCATCCACGACGCGTTCTTCATGTTTGCGATCTTCTTGACCGCGCTGTCCTTCATCCCCTTGGGCAGCGGCATCCTGGCCATCCCGGTGGGTATCGCAATGGCGCTGTTCGGCAACGTCGTCGGCGGTGTCTTCGTGGTGGTCTTCCACATCGTCGCGACCACCAACATCGACAATGTGCTGCGGCCGCTGCTGGTGCCGAAAGAGGCGCATCTCAATGCTGCGCTGATGCTGCTGTCGGTGTTCGCCGGCCTGCAGATGTTCGGTTTCTGGGGCATCATCCTGGGCCCGGTGCTGATGATCATCATCGTCACCACCCTCAGTGTCTATCTCGCGGTCTACAAGGGTGTCCAGCTGGAGCACCACCACATCGGCACCGAGGCCGAAGCGGAGGTGGAGCCCCGCACCTCCCTGTGGAAGTCGTTGGTCACCCGGTTCACCACGCGCAAGCAACCAGCCCAACAACCCGTCGAGGAGGACGCATGACAACCGGGATCGCCGGTGGCGTGGTGCACGAGCTGCCCGCCGATCTGCACGCCGCATTGGCGGCCAACCCCACGGCGCTGGCGGCGTGGCAGGACATCACACCGTTGGCCCGCAACGAGTTCATCTGCTGGGTGGAGGACGCCAAGCAGCAGAAGACCCGTGAGCGACGGATCCGGCGGACGCAGGAGGAACTCGAAGAGGGCAAACGCCGGCCGTGCTGCTGGCCGGGGTGCATACACCGGGAGCGCACCGGCACGGCGTAACGCTTTCGGGGTGGTGGGACACAACAGATCATCGGTCCCATCACAAGAGAGCAGGAGTCAGAACATGAAGAAGTTCGTCACCGCCGCTGTTGTCGCCGCCGGACTGTCCACCGCCATCGGACTCTCCGCACCGAGCTACGCGGCCCCCACCACGACTGGAACCGCCCAGCAGACAATCGACAACCTGCAGTCGCAGGGCTACCGGGTGATCGTCGGCCGGCTCAGCGACACCCCCCTCGACGAGGCCACCGTCGTCTCCATCGGTGAGGGGCCGACCTTCTCCCACACCCGCTCCGGTGCCCGCAACCGGGATGACTACACCGATTACGACCGGCAGTTCATGCCCATGAACCAGATGACGATCCACCTCAAGGTCCGGTGACCCCGGGGTCTCACAGCACCACGCCGTGTCCCCCGGAGACCATGGCGACCACCGCACCCAACAGCTCCAGTCCCACGTACGGGTTCCGCATGTCCGCCCCGGTCTCGAGCCCGACCGGTGTCCGGGCTGCGGGGTCGACGATGACGGTGGACGGTTCCACAAAGGCGGCGGTACCGAAAATCGTTGCGGGAGCCTCGGTCACCTTGGGCCAGAGACTGCTCAGCGGAATGTCCTCGACCTGGGCCAGCGTCAACAGCGCCGACACGAGGTACCGCTGGCTGGACAATCCTGGGCCGGTGGCACCGTGGATGGGTGCGTTGTCATCGGTGGCGATCATGTCGATGTGGGTGTCCAGGACATCCAGCAGCGACGTGCGGTCGGCGCCACCTGGCACCGGCGGCAGGACATGCAACCGCTCGGCGCGCTCCGGTGCCAACTCCAGCAGGTAGTGCGGCGACGTCTGGGTGGTGGCCCCGGGCGTCGATCGCATCAGGTCCGCCGACACCTTGGACCGGGCGTGCCGGTGGTGCAGCGGCCCGCCACGCAGATCCACCACCCAGTCCAGTGCGGTGTCGTCCCAGGCATACACCACCGCCTTCAGCCCGGCTCGCCAGATGGCCTCGATGTTGGCAGTGAAGTTGGGGTCGGGCGAGTACAACTTGCACACCGGTGCCCAGGTGGTCCGGATCAGCTCACCGTGTTCGGCCAGCCAACCGGCGAAGTCGTCGGTGTCCTCGGGTTCGATGGACAGCACCGGAATGTACCGGGGCAGCCGCGTGGATGCGCAGAACCGGGCGATCTCGCCGACGTCGGCATGGCGCACCTCCTGCCACTGCAGTGCGGTGTTGACGTGCGAGACCCCACCACGAAGCGGACTGTGGATCTCCTGATGCCGCAAGCCCTGCTTGAGCAGAGGAACGTGTGCGTCTCCGTCGTAGATCGCCGGCAGCGCCCACAGGTCCGTGCCATCGATCACCGCGGGTGTGGACATGGCCGGCGACGGGACCGCCATGGGCACCGAGGAGCGGGTGCCGGTCAACGGGTGGAGGACGTTCTCGAAGAAGACGGTTCGAGTACTCACGGCGCGACGTTCTCCAAGGGCGTGAAGGTGGCGTTGGAGAGATCGGTGTCGCCGAGCTTCGTGACAGCCTGGTTGTAGATGTCGGTCTGCATCAGGGCCCCGAGATCTGGTGCGTTCTGGATGACTCCGGTTTCCGAGAGCACGTCCGCCGTCTGCTGGAACGCCGCTTCGTCGAGGGTGCCCAGCGGTGCGTCCGAGGACCAGATGGACTTGTTCATCTCGTTCATCTGCCACAGCATGAAATCGGCGTCCATGGTGGACCCGGCCTCGCCGACGATGCGCACGCAGTCCTCGGGGTTGTCCCGGCAGTAGGCCTGGCCTCGCAGCGTCGCGGCCACGAAATCCACTGCCTGCTCCGGATTCGCTGCCACGTACTCGCCGTTGCCGAACAGTTGGAGTCCGATGGTGTCGGTGTCGTCGGAGGCGTAGTTGTAGACCAGCACATCCTGCTCGGGCACACCGGCCTGGTACACCTGGCCGACCTCGTTGTAGCTGTAGGCCGACGCCAGGTCGAGTTGGCCGTCGAGGAACTGCTGCATGTCGAAGCCCTGTTCGACGAGCGTGACGTCGGTGTCCTTGTTCATCCCGTGCTTGGCCAGCGAGGCGTACAGCGAATTCACCGACGACCAGATGCCGATCCTCTTGCCGCGCCATGATTCCGGCGTCGTGAGGCCATCCTTGGCCCAGGACAGCAGCCGCAGTGACGATTCCTGCTCCAGCTGGGCCAGCGACACCAGCCCGGTGCCGACGTCGTTGGAGGTCAGCACATTGCTGCCGGCGTCCATGCCGAACTGGGCGCTGCCGGCACCCACCAGCTGCTCGGCGTTGACGTCGGGACCACCGGGCTGGATGGTCACGTCCAGGCCCGCCTCCTGGTAGTACCCGAGCGCGTCAGCAGCGTAGAGGGACGCGAATTCGGGTTGGATCACCCAGCCGGTGACAACGGTGACGGCACCGTCGGCAGCGGCCCCCGTGTCGCCACCCCCACCGCCGCATCCCGCCACCAGTGCGGCGGTGGCGAATCCGGCGATTGCCGCAGCCACCGGCTTCCTGCGTTGCTCGAAGATCGACATTATCGGACTCCTCTGGTGTGTGTTCGAATGACGGGTCAGGACGGTTGACGGGAGCTGTGCCAGCGCAACGCCCACCTGTCGAGCAGGGCCAACGTCCCGTAGAGCAACAGTGCGAAGAGAAAAGCGACCAGTGCGGCGCCCCACATGTCAGCCACTCGCGACTGCACCGCTGTCGATTTGATGAAGGTGCCCAGAGTGGTCAGCTCGCCGCCGAAGAACTCGGCGACGATCGCGATGGAGAACGCCGTGGGCACCGCGACCCGCAGTGCGCTCATCGCAGATGGCAGCATCGATGGGACATAGAGCGCCACAATGGCTTTCATCGGCGAAACAGCCATGGACCGGAACGCCTCGATGAGGCCGTGGTCGGTGGCGCGCAGACCGGCGAGCAGAAAGCTCACCGCGATCGGGTACACGGCCACCGAGACCACAAAGATCCGCGACGCCGGGGTGAGTCCGAAGAACACGTTGGACAACGGCACCAGGGCGACCATGGGCAGCGCCAGCAGTGCGGCCGCCACCGCTTCGGTGACCTGGCTCAACGCCCGGGTACGGAACACCGCCACTGCGGTGACTGCGCCTGCAGCACAGCCGAAGATCAGACCCGCCAACGCCTCCTCCAGGGTGTTGACACCCAACCCGAAGAAGAAGGTGGGCCGCTCGATGAAAGTCGCCCACACCGCCAGCGGCGTCGGCAGCACAAACGGTTTGATACCGGCCGCGGTCACCCAGAACTGCCACAGGGCTATCAGTGCGCCCACGGTGACAGCGGGCCCCAGAAACATCCCAGCCGTTCGCAGCACCGGCGCGGTCATGTGCCCGCTCCCACCGACAGCTGACGCCTGACTTCGGTGGTGATCGCGAAGAACGACTCCGTTTCCGCCAACTCGGGGCTGCGCCGACGGGGCAACTCCACCGGGATGTGCGCGATGATTCGGCCGGGATTGCGCCCCATCACCAGGATGTCGGTCGACAAGGCAACAGCTTCGGCAATGCTGTGGGTGACGAACACGATGGTCTTGCCGGTGGCGGCCCACAGCTCGTGCAACTCGTAGTTCAGCCGTTCCCGCAGGATTTCGTCCAGGGCGCCGAACGGCTCGTCCATCAGCACGATCCGGGGATCGCTGACCAATGCCCTGGCGATCGCCGCCCGTTGCGCCATGCCGCCCGACAGTGTGGCCGGATTCGCGTCGATATGCTCCCCGAGACCCACCCGGCGCAGCTCTCGGATCGCACGCTCCTTACGCTGCGTCGCGGGTAGCCCCATTCCCTCCAGGGGGAGTTCGACGTTGCGCCGCACCGAGCGCCACGGCACCAGGTTGGGTGACTGGAAGACCATCGACATCGTGTGCCCCAACCGTGCGGCCTCGGGTGTGCCGGCACCAACCCCGATACGGCCCGAGGTCAGCGGTTCCAGGTCGCCGATCATCCGCAGCAGCGTCGACTTCCCGCAGCCGGAGGGCCCGATCAGCGAGACGAAGGACCCGGGCTCGACGATGTGGCTGACCCGATCGAGGATCAGCGTCGACCCGTAGTATTTGACAACATCGTCCAGCACGATGGCTTCCGAGGTGGCCAGGCCGGCGGTCATCGTGACTCCTTCGGTTCGACGGGTATGCGCAACGCCCATCGCGCTGCCGCAGAGGACAATCCGGACATTGCATAGACCAATACGAGGCCCCCTGCCATGGCGGCCAGCGCGGCGCACCACAGCGCCTCGGGATCGGTCAGGTAGTACGACGCCGCCGACAGCAGCATCATCGAGATGCCGTCCGGCCTACCGCTGGGCAGTTCCGCGACAATCGCCCCCACCACAGCCAGTGCGGTGGCCGTCCGAAGGGAACTCACCACCGCCAGGGCCGCGCGCGGCAGCTCCAGGCTGGCGAACACCCTCACCGCGGGGAGACCACAACTGCGGAACAGCTCGCGATGCGCCCTACTGGTGTCGGTGATGGCCCTGGCCACAGACACATAGATCGGGAAGAACGCCAGAATTGCGGCAATCAGCGCCAGAGACACCCAGCCGTCACCGAGAATGATCACCAGCGCCGGCACGATCGCCACCAGCGGAAAAGTCTGGGTGGCAACAAGAACCGGCGTCAAGGTGAACGACGCGAATCGCGACTTCGCCGCCAGCACCCCGACACAGCCGCCGATTGCCACGCCTACCCACAACCCCACGGTGGCCTCCAGGAGTGTGACGCTCAGCGCCTGTACCAGCGCCAGGGCGCGGTTGTCCCCGTTGGGCAGAGTGTCACCGAAGGCCCCGACAATCGACCAGAGGTGAGGCATGGTCGCGTCCGGAACGGCGAAGGCCGCCTTGGCCACCTCCCACACAGCGACGACGGCGCCGAACGCCCCGAGCACCCAACCGACGCAGCTCGCCACTGCCCGGCTGCGGCGCGTGCCGGCGACAACAGCGATGGTGCGTCGCGCCGCCGGCACCAAAGCATGCGGGGTGGTGAGCTCGCCCACCGTCATGGTCAGCCTCGCCCGGGGATCATGCGTCGGCCGACAACGACTTGGCGTGCGCCTGGTAGCGCAACGCAAGCCACCGATTGACCTGCGGCAGAGTGGTTTCCTGCCAGCTGTAGCGGCCGCGCTTGGCGTAGCGGGAGCGCTGCCCGTTCTGCATCCGCTCGTTGGTAACCATGTCTTGGTCGTTGATCACCTGGTTGACGGCGTTCTGCATCTCGAAAGCCCAGTCGAACCCGGGGGCCTTCTTGGTGGAAGCCGGAAAGAGCCAGGCCACCCGCAGCGTCATCTTGTTGGCGCCCTCCGGGGTGATCAGGAAATAGAACACCTGCTCGGGGCTCAGCGCGAAGAACACCGTCGGCAGCACCGAGGCGAACATGATGCGGCTGCGACGCAGATCGTCGAGACCGGGAAGGATCGGCAGGATGGCTTTGCCGGTGGGATTGAAACCGGCGTCCATGTGGCGGTAGTTGGTGGGGTGCATGATGACGTTGTCGGAGTCCTCGAACTGGACGAACTCGGCCATCGACGCCGGGGCCACTTCGTGGTAGCCCATGTGCACGAAGGAGGTGTGATACGGCTCGAGTGCGTTCTCGTGCATACCCTTCCAGTTCCACGGGAGACCGGGGAATTCCTGAGGCGCAGTGATCTCGAGGTTGGCAACGTCGTAGATCTCCATCTCGGGGGCCAGTTTTATCAATTGTTCGGCCAGCGGCGCCGCCTCGATGTCCATGTTGGCGAAGATCATGCCGTACCAGATCTCCACTTTGAGATTGGGAAGTGCTGTCTCCGTGCGCAGTTCGGAGATGGGGCAGGTTTCTTTCATTTCCGGTGCCGCCACCAGTCCACCGTCCAGTCCGTACGCCCAGTAGTGATAGGGACAGCGGAACTGCTTGGTGTTGCCTACTTCGCTGGCGTCCACCACGGGGTAGCCGCGATGCTGGCAGATCGATGACATCACCCGGACCGCGCCGTCGGTGTCGCGGGTGACGATCAGCGGTTCATCGCCGACGGTGATGGAGAAGAAATCACCCACCTCGGGTATCTGGCTGACATGGCCGAGGCACAGCCACTCCTTGGCGAAGATGGCTTCTTTTTCGAATTCGTAGAATTCCTCGGAGGTGTAGACCTCCGTGGGCATGGTGCGGGCGGTGGTGACGTCGGCTTCGGGCAAGCCGAGGCGGTCCAGAACGTCACGCACCAGGGGCGGGATTTCATTCACTGGAAAGTCTCCTCGAGGGCTGTGGGAGGGGCCTACACGTTGCAGACAGTCGGCTTCTCGCTGTTACGGGTCACCACGCAGAGACACTCGACGGCCAGGTCGTTGAACTCTTCGTGCACCAGACCGCCTGGGATCACGGCAATCTGGCCGGCGGAGGCGGAGAACTCCTCGATGCCGTCAGGACCGTGCACCCGAAAACGCATGGCGCCGCCGACGATGCACACCAGTGACGTCTGATCGGCGTGATGGTGCGGCACGGATGAATGGCCGGGGGGAAGCTTGCTCACCCCCATCCACATCCCACCCGCCGACGCGGCCGATCCGCGCGCCAGGGATCCCGAACCGCCGCCGGCAGCTGCGGAGTTGTCCGCAACGAGTCCGGAATCGACGACGCTGCAACCACTGGGATAGGTGACCGTGTCACCGACGGTGACACCGACAATGTGCTCTGGCATGTTTCCTTCTCGGAACGGGGTACGAAAGTTCCTGCGGTGCAGCCATTGCGGCGCGACAGGAGGCATGAACCCGAACTCGACCTGACGTGGTCGGTCAGCGGTGTGTTGAAGACGGTACGGCGCTCACCGGGATACCCGGCACCGGCGCCACTGCGGTCGGAGAGAAGACGCAGCGCGGATCAGGAACCGCGGTCGAGGCGGAAGCCCTGGTGTACGCGCAAGGGATCGTCGACCCCGGCACGCCCGGTCGTCATGACTGCGCGCTCTCGAGGAACGGTGCCCGCAGCCAACCCTCGTGGTAAGGGGTCTGGAAATCCAGGGTCAGGCGCAGATGGCTGATCTTCCACACGCCGTCACGCCGCTCGAAGTCATCGATGTAATGACCGCCCTGCCACACTGCGGTTTCATCACGAACAGTGCAGGGCTCCAGCAGTTTCCACCTACCCACCGCGGTGTCACCGACGACGGTGATCTTTTCGTTCGTCAGGTAGTGGACGGTGAAGGAGAGTCGGTCGGGACTCTCGTTGAACATCTGCGCGATGGCATCGCGCCCTACCCACCGCGCGCCGGGGATGGTGGCGCCGCCGTGGTCGAGTTCCTCCCACACGGCGTCGTCCCAGAAGAGTTCTCCCATACCCAGGCGCCGCTTCTCGTCCGCCCATTGCATGTAGTGGGCTTTGACCGCCCGTACGGCACGCTCGGACTCCAGGAGGTCCAGCCGACGCAGGACATCCTGCAGATCAGCTGTCTCCATGACCACTCCCTAGGTCTTGCCGGCTGGCTGGCGCGCGGCGAGGCAGCCCGTCATTGCAGATCGACGTTGAGCGCAGATAATGGGGCTGATGGGTCCAAGTTAAATTCGATTGAAGTCCTGCGCAACTCGAAACAGCCGATACGGCACGTCGGATGCGGACGGCTCATTACTGCCAGCAGTGGCGCAATGACTGCCAACCGGAAATCCGGACGCCGATCGCTCTGTTGCACCCTCACAGAGTGAAACGTGATCGAGAGGGGCCGTGCGGTCCGCCTGGACCATCTCTCGCCAGGCGGGCCGCACGGGCAAACATATTGCTGCACGCCAATTTTGACTTCTCACGCTAATCTCAGCCATTTCTCACGTGTGCGACCCTGACGAAGGGGAAACCTTTACCTGGTCTACGAGAGAAGGAGAATTGTTGATGTCCCGCATACGTGACGCAACGTCGGTAGCGTGCGGCGTGGGGTTGGCCGCGGTGATCTCCGGGTGCGGCACTGACGCAGATGTTGAGTCGTCCAACCGGGGGTCGGGTTCCGATACAGCGCAGACTTCGGTCCTGAACGCATACATCGTGCCGGCGCACCTCGCTGCCCAGTGCGCCCTGCAGGTCGACGCAGGCGGGGTGTTGGTGTTTACCGTCACCAACACCCGCGAGGACTCCGCTGATCGACTCGAAGCCGTAGCCGTGGCCGATGGGGACGCGCAGTCGCTGGCCACGCCCATCGAGATCCCAGCCGCCGGATCCGTCGGCTTCGGGGAGCCGGTGGACGGTGCCATTGCCCGGGCACCGCTGACCCTCGAGACGATCGACCCGCAGTTGGAGGCGGGCATGTCGACAGATGTCACGTTCAGGTTCACCGAAGCTGGCGACATCGCAGTGCGTACGCCCGTCGAGGCGTGTCCCACACAGTCGGTCAGCTGACCAGACGCTCGGTGAGGAACTCCACCACCCGCTTGCGCGCCTCATAGGCCGGGTGACCGTCACTCTCACGCACCTGGTCGGTGAGCACCGAATGCGCAGCCCTGGAGAAGCCTCCGGAATTGCCTGGCGCGGAATTGATCTCGATGACCTCAAAGGCGTCGCCGAGCCGCTTCTTCAACGTCACGAACCGATCGCCCGGGCTCATCCAGTCCTCACTGAATCGCAGACCCAGCGCACAGAGCCCTTCGGTGGTTGCGCGCTGGGAGATGATCTCCAACTCGCGTTCGGAGACCCCGGCATCGCGCCGCTGCCGTGGAGTCAGCGGCAGCGGCAGCGACGGCTGGCTGAGCACCGGCGCGAGCACACTCTCGTCCACCGCGGCCGCCAACGCGAAGCCCCCGGTGAAGCACTGCCCGATCACCCCGACGCCCTTACCGGGCGTGCTGGCGTTCAGGTCGCGGGCCAGCGCGCGCAGGAACCTGGCCACCGGCCGCTCCTTGTTCGTGGCGAACGCCGCGAACTCCTTGGCGATGCAGCCGCGCACCAAGGTGGGTACCGCCGACGGGTGCAGCGCCGGTGCACCGGGGGTGCCGAACAGCGACGGCGCTGCCACCGTGAAGCCGTTGTCGACCAGATGGTTACCCAGCGCCAGCACACCGGGGTGCAGGCCGGGCATCTCGGGGATCAGGACCACGCCGGGGCCGTCACCCTTGCGGTAGACGTCGTAGGTGAATCCCTCGCCGGTGAACGGCGCGCACGCCCAGCCGGACAGGTCGGCAACGGGTGCGCTCATGGTTCTCCTCGCCTAGGTCGACGGCAGCGGTGACTGCGCCTGGGTCGCTGCGGCCAGCGTCTGGAACTGCTCCGGTGACCCGGCGCCGGTGATGGCCAACTGCGTGGCCCCGATTCTGGTGGTCCACAGCGGTTCGTTGCGGCCGTTTTCCGATACCGCCTCGTAGACGACCCACTGGCGACCGCCCACCTCGGCGGTGCCGGTCGGGTAGGCGCCCGGCAGGATCGACGCGACCAACCGGTCTTCGTCGGCGTTGCTCTGGGTCAGGCTCATGTACTTCATATCGGGCGTCAGGTAGCCGACGTTTGAGATCAGCGCCCGGGTGCGCTGCCCGGTGGCGGGATCGGTCCGGGCACTGTCGAGGCCGTCTCGGCGCCCCGAGTTGGGCTGCCACCCTTCGGGCAGTTCCGGGAGCCGGATGGGAAAGCCCAACGTCTTGGCGTCGGAGCCCAGCGCGGCGGGGGCGTCATAGGTCGGCACCGGACCCTGGGTGGGGCCGCTGAGCTGGAAGGAACACATGCCCAGCAACCCGGCCAGCAGGATGCAGCCCACCACCAGCGGCGCCATGGACCAGAACATGTCGCGACCGTCCTGCAGCAACCGCGGCTTGGCCTCTTTGAGCGCCGGGACCGCCTGGCCCTCGTCGCCGGGCGGCTGGTCCGGTTCGGTCGTCACACGACCAGTATCCCAGCTCCCACCATGACATCGGCTTCTGGGACAATGACTGCTCATGAGTGCACCGTCCGAGCCGCCTGCCCGCCGCCGCGAAGCCCCTGACCGCAACCTCGCCCTCGAACTGGTACGTGTCACCGAGGCCGGCGCCATGGCCGCAGGCCGGTGGGTGGGCCGCGGCGACAAGGAAGGTGGCGACGGCGCCGCCGTCGACGCCATGCGTGAGCTGGTCAATTCCGTGTCCATGCGCGGCGTCGTCGTGATCGGTGAGGGCGAGAAGGACAACGCCCCGATGCTCTACAACGGCGAAGAGGTGGGCAACGGCGACGGGCCGGACTGCGACTTCGCCGTCGACCCGGTGGACGGCACCACGCTGATGAGCAAGGGCATGCCCAACGCCATCTCGGTGCTCGCCGTCGCCGAGCGCGGCGCGATGTTCGATCCGTCCGCGGTGTTCTACATGCACAAGATCGCCGTCGGACCCGATGTGGCCGACTTCATCGACATCACCTCACCCATCTCGGCGAACATCCAGCGCATCGCCAAGGTGCGCAAAGCGTCCGTCGCCGACGTCACGGTGTGCATCCTGGACCGGCCTCGGCACGCCAAGCTGATGGAGGAGGTGCGTTTGGCGGGCGCGCGCATCCGGCTGATCTCCGACGGCGACGTCGCCGGCGCCATCTCCGCGTGCCGGCCGGAGTCGGGCACCGACATGCTGGTCGGTATCGGTGGCACCCCGGAGGGCATCATCGCCGCGGCGGCCATCCGCTGCATGGGCGGCGCCATCCAGGCCAAGCTGGCACCCACCGACGACGACGAACGCCAGAAGGCGATCGACCGGGGCTACGACCTGGACCGGGTATTGACCACCGAAGACCTGGTGTCCGGGGAGAACGTCTTCTTCTGCGCCACCGGCGTCACCGACGGCGACCTGCTCAAGGGCGTGCGCTTCTTCGGTGGCGGCTGCACCACACAGTCGATCGTGATGCGCTCGAAGTCCGGCACCGTCCGGATGATCGAGGCCTACCACCGGCTGTCCAAGCTCAACGAATACTCCGCGGTGAACTTCACCGGGGACAAGTCCGCCGCCTATCCACTTCCGTAACGACCAGCAAAGGGAGCCAATGACCGCCGACGACGCCGTCGAGTACCGCATCGAGCACGACACCATGGGTGAAGTGCGCGTCCCCAAGACCGCGCTCTGGCGCGCGCAGACCCAGCGGGCCGTGGAGAACTTCCCCATCTCCGGACGCGGCCTGGAACGCACCCAGATTCGCGCGCTGGGGCTGCTGAAGGCGGCGTGCGCACAGGTCAACAAGGACCTCGGGCTGCTCGACGCCGAGAAGGCGGACGCCATCATCGCCGCCGCCGGTGAGATCGCCGAGGGTCTGCACGACGATCAGTTCCCCATCGACGTGTTCCAGACCGGCTCGGGCACCAGCTCCAACATGAACGCCAATGAGGTCATCGCGTCCATCGCCGCAGCCAACGGTGTGACGGTGCATCCCAACGACCATGTGAACATGTCGCAGAGCTCCAATGACACCTTCCCCACCGCCACTCATATCGCGGCGACGGAAGCTGCTGTGCGGCATCTCATTCCGGCGCTGGAGGTGCTGCACGAGTCGCTGGCAGGCAAGGCCCGGCAGTGGCGCACCACGGTCAAGTCCGGGCGTACGCACCTGATGGACGCCGTACCGGTGACGCTGGGCCAGGAGTTCGGCGGGTACGCCCGACAGGTGCAGGCCGGCATCGAACGAGTCAAGGCGACGCTGCCCCGCCTGGGTGAGTTGGCCATCGGCGGCACCGCCGTCGGCACCGGCCTCAACGCGCCGGACGACTTCGGCCCCAAGGTGGTCGAGGTCCTGGTGGCCGACACCGGTCTGGCCGAATTGCGCATCGCCGAAGACCATTTCGAGGCCCAGGCCGCTCGTGACGGCCTGGTCGAGGCCTCCGGCGCCCTCAAGACCATTGCGGTGTCACTGACCAAGATCGCCAACGACATCCGCTGGATGGGCTCGGGCCCGCTGACCGGTCTGGGCGAGTTGCAGCTGCCGGACCTGCAGCCGGGTAGCTCGATCATGCCGGGCAAGGTCAACCCCGTCATCCCCGAGGCCGTCACCCAGGTGGCCGCGCAGGTGATCGGTAACGACGCCGCCGTCGCCGTCGGCGGTCTGTCCGGCGCCTTCGAGCTCAACGTCTACATCCCGATGATGGCCCGCAACATCCTCGAGTCGTTCACGCTGCTGGCCAACGTGTCCAAGCTGTTCGCCGGACGCTGCATCGACGGTCTGGTGGCCAACGAGGCACGCCTGCAGGAGCTGGCGGAGTCGTCGCCGTCGATCGTGACGCCGCTGAACTCGGCCATCGGCTACGAGGAAGCCGCCGCGGTGGCCAAGCAGGCGCTCAAGGAGAAGAAGACCATCCGGCAGACCGTGATCGACCGCGGCCTCATCGGCGACAAGCTGTCCGAGGCCGAGTTGGACAAGCGCCTCGACGTGCTGGCCATGGCCAAGGTGAAAGACGGCGACTGATCATCCGTTGACACTGCGTCCACCGCGATGTTCTCTCGAACTTCTTCGCGGTGGACGCAGTGTCAACGTCTAGGGCTGGGGCGTGTAGCCGGCCGCGGACTGCCGCAACGCCCAGATCTGGGCCGGGCACAGCTCGCCGGTGGCCTGGCTCAGCAGATACGACGCCCCGTACTCGTCGGTGCGGAAGTAGTCCTTGATCGACTGCGCCAGCATGGGATAGGGCTCGCCGCCGCGGATCCGGTCACACAACAGATAGCCGTACTTCAGGGCGGCATCGGCATTGGGGAAGTTGTAGCCGGGCTTGACGGTGACATTGACCAGGTAGCCGATCTGATCCGCCGAGGCGGCGGGCGCCGTCCCGATGGCCGCCGCAGCCAGTGCTCCACTCAACGCCAGCGCCCACCTCATAGCCGCTGAGCGTAGAGCATCCACGGCAGCGTTGTGTCAGCGATGGGCCAACCGGTCCGGCTGTACCAGCCGGATTCCCAGCGGGGCGGTGGCGCTGTGCACCACCAGGCTCAGCGTGACGGCGACGACGACCGTTTGAGTGATCAGGTCCACCTGTTCGATGGCTCCCTCCTGCACCACCAGCAGACCCAGCACCAGCGTGCCGATGCCGCGGGGGCCGAACCAGCCCAGGAACAGTCGGCTGCGGGTGGGGACATCGGTGCGCAGCAGCGCGAACCACACCGCGACCATGCGGACGGCGAACACTGCCAGCACCGCGAACAGCACCACCCGCCAGTCCGCGTCGCGCCAGCCCACGATCACCGCGGCCGCGCCGAACATGGCGAACACCAGCAACTCCAGCAGGTGCCCGGCGGCGTCGGAGACCTTCGTGGGCACCTCCGCGCGGGTCCGCTGCGCCACCACCGCGCAGGCCAGCCCGCCGGCGAAGGCCGCGACAAACCCGCTGCCATGGAACATCTCACCCACCTGGAAGCACAGCAGCGCCACCGCCAGCGTGGCGAGCTGGGCCCAGGTGTCACCGATCCAGTCACGTTGATAGGACCGGGCGATCAACAGCGCACCGACGCCGCCCACCACCGCACCCGCGGCCAGCGACAGCACCTCGGCGCGGAACAGGAACCAGCCCCAGCTCTCTTCCGCCGAGCGGTCGGAAGCCAGCGCCAGCGCCGCGAACAGCGCAGCGAGCGCGAACCCGTCATAGCATCCACTCTCCATGGCCAGCGCGTGGCGTACCCGTTCCGGTATGCGACGGTCCTCCAGCAGTGCCTCGATCAGGCTCACTTCCAGCGGGGCCACGATGGCAGCAAGACACACCGCCTCCCACACCGGCATCACCGGCAGGATCAGCAAGGCCGTGGCCGTCCCCAGCCCGATGGTGAGCGGGATGCCGATCACGATCAGCCGGAAACTGTCGTGCCCGCGCCGCAGAATGGAGCGCAGGTCCAGCTCGGCGGCCTGATTGAACAGGATGACCGTCAGCGCCAGCTGGGCCACCACGGTGAAGGTGCCCGTGTCCGCGCCGATTTCGATGACGCCCGCACCATCGGGCCCCAGGAGTACGCCGGCGACGATGAAGATCAGCGCGGGCGCCACGTACCAGCGCGTCACCAAACCGGACACCACGGCGTACCCCAGCACCATCAGTGTCAGGACGAAGGCGGCCTCTGTGGTCATGGCAGGTCTTGTAGCACGTTCACCGCCGGGCCGTTGTCGCGACCGCCGTAACTGCTACCCGGGGCCCGGGCGCCCAGCAGGTCGCTGACCGTGACGAGGTGATACCCGTTGGCGCGCAACACCGGCAGGAACTGCGCCACCAGGTCCACCGTGGAGGCGAAGGTGTCGTGCAGCAGCACCACCGAGCCGGGCCTGACCTGTTCCATCAGCAGGGCGCGGGATGCCGCGAGGTCGGTGTCGTGGATCCAGTCATACGGCACCACGTCCCAGTTGATCGCCGCCATCCCCTGTCGGCCCGCCTCGGCCAGCACGGCGTTGTTGATCGCTCCGAACCCGGGCCGCATCAGGGTGGGCCGCACACCGGTGGCTTGCACGATCGCGTCGGTGGTCCGGCTCAGTTGAGAAGCCACCTCGGCCGGCGGGATGGTCGTCAGGTCCGGATGGCTCCAGGTGTGGTTGCCGATCTCCATGCCCGCCCGATTGATTCGGGCGGCCGCCAACGGGTCTGCGGCCACCTTCTCCCCCACCAGGAAGAACGTCGCCTTGGCGTCGGCGGCGGTGAGTACCCGCAGCAGCCGGTCGGTATGGGGACCCGGCCCGTCGTCGAACGTCAGCGCCACGCATCTGTCCACCGCGCAGTCCACGTCACCCGCAGATGCCACCGGCGCCGCCACCAGCCCCGCCATCAGCACCACCACGAGGGATTTGGGCGCGCTCACAACCGCCCAGCGGTTACGAGCGCGCCCAAATCGCCGAATCACGGCAGGGCGCCGGGGCTGATCTCCTCCAGCATCTCGGTGACCAGCGCAGCGATGGGTGAACGCTCGCTGCGCAGCAAGGTGATGTGGGCGAACAACGGGTGACCCTTGAGCTTCTCGATCACCGCGGCCACCCCGTCATGGCGACCCACCCGCAGGTTGTCGCGCTGGGCGACGTCGTGGGTGAGCACCACCCGCGACCCGGAACCCAACCGCGACAGCACGGTCAGCAGGACATTGCGTTCGAGCGACTGCGCCTCGTCGACGATCACGAAGGAGTCGTGCAGCGACCGGCCGCGAATGTGGGTCAGCGGCAACACTTCCAGCATGCCGCGACTGAGCACCTCTTCCAGCACGGCGGGGCTGGCCAGACCTTCGAGGGTGTCGAAGACCGCCTGCGCCCACGGCCCCATCTTGTCGCTCTCGCTGCCGGGCAGGTAGCCCAGGTCCTGGCCGCCGACGGCGTACAGCGGCCGGAAGACCACGACCTTGCGCTGGGTGCGACGCTCCAGCACCGCTTCCAGGCCGGCGCACAACGCCAGGGCAGATTTGCCGGTGCCGGCCTTGCCGCCGAGCGAGACGATGCCCACCGACTCGTCGAGCAGCAGATCCAGTGCCACGCGCTGTTCGGCCGACCTTCCCCGGAGGCCGAACACTTCGCGGTCACCACGGACCAACTGCACCCGCTTGTCGGCGTTCACCCGGCCCAGCGCCGCGGAGCTACCACCGAGCAGCCGAACCCCGGTGTGGCACGGCAGATCTCGTGCCTCTTCCAGATCGACCTCGCCGTCGGTGAACATCACGTCGATGTCCTCGCTGGCCACGTCGAGTTCGGCCATCCCGGTCCAGCCCGAGGTCACCACGTCCTGGGCGTGGTACTCGTCGGCGGGCAGGCCGACGGCGCCGGCCTTCACCCGCAGCGGAATGTCCTTGCTGACCAGTGTGACGAGTTTGCCCTCGGCAGCCAGATTGGCAGCACACGTGAGGATCCTGGCGTCATTGGTTTCTGTCCGGAATCCCAGGGGCAAGACGTTGGGATCGCTGTGGTTGAGCTCGACCTGCAGCGTACCGCCTTGTGTCCCAACAGGAATGGGTTGATCGAGACGACCGTGCTCCAACCGGAGATCGTCGAACATGCGCAACGCCTGCCGGGCGAACCAGCCGAGTTCGTGATGGTGGCGTTTGGCCTCCAACTCGCTGATCACTACCAGGGGAACGATGACCTCATGTTCGGCAAACCTGGTGCACGCCCAGGGATCCGAGAGCAGAACGGACGTATCGAGCACATAGGTCCGGACCGGCGAATCTGTCACTTGGCGCTCCTCGACTCCAGCGGCCCCGCGGAGTCATGTCGGCGGGCGCTGCGGCACCAGGACCGGGACCGGTCCTGCCGTAGGAACTACGGGAGTACCGCCCGGATAGCAGAGCAATGTCGCTAGCCATCGACTGCGACGCTACCCCCGTTGTGGCGTTCCCGCCGCGCAGGCGCGCGAGACTTCGCGTGACTACTTCGTTACGAACTCGGCCAGTCGGGGCTCATCGGCCAGACCCAGCGCAGCGATCTCGTCGGAGATGACCTGTCGCAGCTGCTCAGGCCCGAAAATGCCGGCCTCGGCCACCACCGTCAGCTTGTCGGCATAGGCGTCGATGTCGGCCCCGGGAACCTGCAGACCGGCGGCACGCGCCGCGATGGCGTCGATGGTCTCGTCCTCGTGGTATTCGAGGCACCAACGCACCAGATTGGAGAAGAACAGTTCGTGGCGTTCCTCGTCGATGGCCATCTTCTCGACCATGGCCTTGAGCACCGGCTCGTCGATCTGCTCGGCGAGCCGGCGACAGAACACCCCGAACTCACGCTCGAACAGCGCCATGAACACCAGGGTCTCGATCTGACTGAACTGGTCGGCCCGGTAACCCTTCATGACGTGCTCGACGCGGACGTCCTCGTTGGCTGTGGGATCGAAGTTGCGGGTCACTACGAAGTAGTTGCGCAGCACCACGGCGTGCAGGTGCTCCTCGGCGGTCCACCGACCGAGCCAACGGCCCCACTTCCACTCCAGGATGAAGTGCTCGACGAGCTCGCGGTGGTAGCCGGCGAGGTTGTCCTTGGTGATGAGCAGGATCTCGCAGGCGTCGACGATGTGCTTGGGCAGGGTGACCTCGGACTGGTCCCAGTCGGTGCCACCGAGGAACGCGAAGTTCTTGCCCTGGTCGAAGGGCACGTAATCATGCGCGAACCACACGTTGGCGGAGTCGACGTGTCGCTGGTAGTTCTCCGCGACAACCGGTTCCAGATCCAGTGTCAAGGCGTTGGCGACGGGTGTTTCAGCCATGAGATAACCGTAACCCGAGTTCACACGTTCTCTGAAATCGCCGCCAGCGTGTCAGGCGAACTAGGGACTTAGGTCCCTAGTCGCACGTCAGAGCTGCAGGCCGGGGTACAACGGGTTGGCCGCCAACAGCTCCGAGGCAGCCGCGTGCACCCGGGCCGCGACACCATCGGCGATCGTGTACTTGGCCTTGGACGAGCCCTCGGGCTGAGTGTTGGACAGCACCTCCACCACCAGCTCGGCCACCCGGTCGAAATCGTCGGCGCCGAATCCGCGGCTGGTCAGCGCAGGCGTGCCGAAGCGGATCCCGCTGGTGTACCAGGCGCCGTTCGCGTCGGCCGGAACGGCGTTGCGGTTGGTCACCACGCCTGAGTCCAGCAGCGCGCTCTCGGCCTGGCGGCCGGTGAGCCCGAACGAGGTGACGTCCAGCAGCACGATGTGGTTGTCGGTGCCGCCGGTGACCAGCGTGGCGCCCCGCTTGAGGAAGCCGTCGGCCAGCGCCTTGGCGTTGTCGGCGATGCGCTGGGCGTACACGCCGAACTCCGCCTGGCGGGCCTCGGCCAGGGCCACCGCCTTGGCGGCCATCACGTGCGAGAGCGGGCCGCCGAGCACCATCGGGCAGCCCTTGTCGACGAACGGGGCGTACTCCTCGGTGGCCAGCACCAGACCGCCGCGCGGTCCGCGCAGGGATTTGTGCGTCGTCGTGGTCACGATGTCGGCGTGCGGCACGGGGTCTTCGTCACCGGTGAACACCTTGCCCGCGACCAGGCCGGCGAAATGCGCCATGTCGACGAACAGCACCGCGCCCACCTCGTCGGCGATCTCGCGCATCTTGGCGAAGTTCACCCGCCGGGGGTACGCGGAGTAGCCCGCCACCAGCACCAGCGGCTTGAATTCCCGCGCGGCGGCGGCCACCGCGTCGTAGTCCAGCAGACCCGTCTGCGGGTCGGTGCCGTACTGACGCTGGTGGAACATCTTGCCGGAGATGTTGGGCCGGAAGCCGTGGGTGAGGTGACCGCCGGTGTCCAGCGACATGCCGAGCAGGCGCTGGTTGCCGAGCTTGCCGCGCAGGCTCTCCCAATCCGCCTCGGACAGGTCGTTGACGTGCTTGGCGCCCAGGTCGGCCAGCCCGGGCGCTTCGACCTTGGCAGCCAGGATGGCCCAGTAGGCCACCAGGTTGGCGTCGATGCCGGAGTGCGGCTGGGCGTAGGCGTACTGCGCCCCGAACAGCTCACGGGCATGCTCGGCGGCCAGCGCCTCCACGGTGTCGACGTTCTGGCAGGCGGCGTAGAACCGGTGCCCCACGGTGCCCTCGGCGTACTTGTCGGAGAACCAGGTGCCCATGGTCAGCAGCACCGCGGGCGAGGCGTAGTTCTCGCTGGCGATCAGTTTCAGCGAATCGCGTTGATCGGCAAGCTCTTTGCGGGTGGCATCGGCAACCCTCGGCTCGACGGACTCGATGACGCGCAGCGCGGCCTGGTAGGCCTCGCTGGCGGTGGCGGCGTAATCGGCTCCCGGAGCGACGTAGGAGGCGGCAAGAGACTCGGCAGTCATGCCCTCCAGAGTAGTCTCCGGCGGCGCTCAGGCCGCCCGCAGGCTGGACGGGATCAGGGGCTCGTCGAGCAGGCGGGTGAACTGCGCCGTCAGGCTCACCTCGGCGGGCCTGTCGTCCAGCCAGCCCCGCAACAGGCGGTAACCCTCGATGTAGGTGCTGGTGTACGCGCGCCACAGCGGCGAGGACAAGAACCGCAACGCCTGCCGGGCGCGGGCGTCGTTGACCAGCAGCCACCGCTGCAGGAAAGCGGCCACGTCGTCGACGTCACGGTGCTCGTCGTGCAGCATCAGCGCGGCGTCCTGGCGCACGTCGGCCAACTGTGCAGACGCCTCGGAGATGGCCTCGGCCCGCTCCCCGTCGAACGTCAGTCCCAGATCGGCGTAGATCTCCGCCGCCCAGGCGCCCCAGCCCGGGCCGACGACCGCGTGCAACGCCAGGTCGGCCAGTCCCTCCGCCATCAAACACTGCGGGGTGTTGACCAGGAAGATCGTCTGTTCCAACTGGCCCTGCTTCTCCACCAGGCCGGCCTCTTTGCGGCAGTGCTCGGTGTGATGCCCCGGATAGGACTCGTGGGCCACCAGCCGGGGCAGGTTGGACATCTGCTGCTTGAGATCGGCGTTGACGGCCACCGTCGAGCGGTAGTCGCCCTCGTAGTAGTTGAACCCCGACCACGGTTTGTCGGTGACGATCTCGTAGGTGATGGTCTCGCGGGCATCCAGTGGGAACTCCGCGCGCACCCGGTCACGCAGCGCGCTGGAGAAGGCGTTGATGCAGTCAGCGAGGCGCTCCGGCGGAATCTCCTCGGCCGCGCGGTAGGCCTGCATGCGCTCGCCGAGCGGCCCGCTTCCGCCGAGCGCGGCGTCGAGTTTGGCGTGCGCCTCCCGGTACCGCTCGGGATCCCCTTTGGTGATGGACACGTCGAAGTAGTCGCGCACCTCGTCGACGAATCCGACCGGCTCGCCGGCGAACTTGCGCCCCGCGCAGTCCAGCGCCCGCAGGTGCGCGCGCAGGTAGTCCGCGCGGGGGCGTTCCAGCGTGGTCTCCTCGAGTGCGGCCAGCAGGTGGCGCGCCTGACGGCTCAGAGCGGCCGGATCGGGCGCCGGCTCGTCGGCCACGGCCCGGCGCAGCGCCTGATCGCCGGTGAAGGAGTCGACGTAGCCCTGCTCGATGCGGTCGAATCGCAGACCCAGGAGCAGGTACTCGCGGATCAGGGTGTCGGAGTCCATCTTCGACACCGTAGCGGCCACCTACCGTTCATGCGGAAGTGCCGATGCGGTAAGAACTACGCATGGCGCGCCTGAGCGAGCCGAGCCCCTACGTGGAGTTCGACCGAAGTCAATGGCGGGCGTTGCGCATGTCCACTCCGCTGAAGCTGACCGAGGAAGAAGTGCTGGGTCTTCGCGGCCTCGGCGAGCAGCTGGATCTGCTGGAGGTCGAAGAGGTCTATCTGCCGCTGGCCCGATTGATCCACCTGCAGGTGGCCGCGCGGCAGCGGCTGTTCGCCGCCACCGCGGAGTTCCTCGGTGAGCCGCAGCAGAATCCGGACCGGCCGGTGCCGTTCATCATCGGCGTCGCGGGCAGTGTGGCCGTCGGCAAATCCACCACCGCCCGCGTGCTGCAGGCGCTGCTGGCCCGTTGGGGGCATCACCCCCGCGTCGACCTGGTGACCACCGACGGGTTCCTGTATCCCAACCATGAGCTGACACGCCGGAATCTGATGCATCGCAAAGGTTTTCCGGAGAGTTATGACCGTCGCGCCCTGATGCGCTTTGTCACCACGGTGAAGTCCGGGGCCGACCAGGTGTGCGCGCCGGTCTATTCGCATCTGCTCTACGACATCGTGCCCGACGAGTTGCACGCGATCCGGCATCCGGACATCCTGATCCTGGAGGGCCTCAACGTCCTGCAGACCGGGCCCACCCTGATGGTCAGCGATCTGTTCGACTTCTCGGTCTACGTCGACGCCCGCATCGAGGACATCGAGCAGTGGTACGTTTCGCGGTTTCTGGCCATGCGCGCCGGCGCGTTCGCCGATCCGGCGTCGCACTTCCATCACTACGCCACGCTGACCGACGAGCAGGCCCTGTTCGCCGCCCGCGACATCTGGCACTCGATCAACCGGCCCAACCTGATCGAGAACATCCTGCCCACGCGGCCGCGGGCCACCCTGGTGCTGCGCAAGGACGCCGACCACTCGATCAACCGCCTCCGCCTTCGCAAACTGTGACTTCGGCGCGCTGGTAACCGCTGTGCGGTTGTGAGCGCGCCGAAATCACGAGGAGAACGCGACGTGACCTCTCTCGTCGCGCCGGTGTCAGCTCATACGCCTCACCCCCGCCCACTGCAACGCTGCGAAGGCGGTGGTGTACACCGCGCTGAACCAGAGGCCCGCCAGGCCGAGAGTCGTCAGCGGCAGGACACCGGACACTGCCACTCCCGCCGCCAGCGCGGTGCCCACCAGGTTGGCGATCACCACGCCAATTCCGGCGCGACGTACCGAGTGCATCCGGGCCAGCGAGAACACCACCACTCCGTAGAACACCATCCCCGCGCCCACCACGTACTCCTGGGTGGGGGTGAAACCGGACAGCGACGACAGCGGGTCGGCGAACGCGGCCAGCGCGACCCCCACCAGACCGCTGAGAATCGCGTCGAGGCGGAGAGCCAGCCGGAGCAGGGAATCGGTGGGTGCGGAGATGACGGTCATGGGGGTGCTCCTCCGTATCAATGGGGTGATACAGAAGATGCTGGTCAGCGGCCACTGCCAGATCCAGGCACGGCACTGCCATCTACTGCCAGACGCTCACCTGGGCCCTCAGATCGGCCGCTATCACCCGAGCCGCCGCGTTCTGCCAGTTGTGTAGCGAGCGCTGCGGCACCTCGGTGACCAGCCACTGCCAGGCCTGCCGGGCCACGGGGTCCAGGCCGGCCGCGGTGGCGTTCTGCGCGTAGGCCCGCACCCCGGCCACATACGGGAAGTACAGCGAGTTGTAGTGCCGCCACTGCTCGGTGGTGCCGAAGTCACCGCCGTCACGCGGCTTGAGCGCGGCGATGCGGTCGGCCAGCACGGCCTTGAGTTCGGCGGCACGCTCGAGCGGCTGGTCGGGTGCGCCGCGGGCGGCCAGCCGCTGGTCGATGACGGGCAGGGCGGTCAGAGGGCTGGCAACCAGCTTGGACAAATCGCCGTAGTGCCCCAGCGCCCGGCGGGTCAGCCGCGCGAAGGTGTCGTCGTCGAGATCATCGAGCGGATTCGCCGCCCGCAACGGCAGCGCCGCCTCGGTGCGGCGCAGGGTCGCCCGGTCCTTGCGCAGCTGCGGACCGAAGGCCACCCGGTCCAGTACCCCGGCCAGCGGGTCGGCCAGCACCGTGATGGCCAGGGCGACGGCCAGGCTGGTGAACAGCAGCACCAGCACCACCACCCGCCCGTCGCTGCCGACCGCGGCCAGTCCCAGCAGCGCCTGCCCGCCGAACACCACCGCCACCAGCACCGAGCCGATGAACGACCGCAGCATGTCTGCGCGCAGCGCCTGGCCCTCGTCGAAGGCGTCCCACACCGCGACGGCCACTCCGAGTAGCAGCACATCGAAACCTGTGGAGGCCAGCGCGAGCCAACTCGGCACCAGTCCCAGCGGGATCACCACGATCGCGTTGCCGAGCGCGAAGAACAGCGTCGCCACCACCAGCACGCCCATCACCGAACCCGGCCGCTGCGGCCGCCGGTACGCGCGCACCATCGCCGTCAGCGACGACACCGAGATGGCGACGAACATCACCCAGTGACCGGCGCGCAACGGTCCGTCCACGCTGCCGGCCAGCGCCGCGCCCGCCCATGCCACCGCTGCCACTGCCGCCACTGCCGCGATCTCGCGCGGCCGCCAGCGTTCCCCGGGCCGGGCCATCTCCAGCAACACCGCGAACCACGCCACGCCGGGCACCACCACGAGGTAGATCTCGATGCGGCCCAGCGTCTGCGCCGACGCGGCCAACCGCACGGCATCCAGCGCCACCACCACCGCGAAGCTGCACAGCCCCACCGCAGCGAGGACCAACAGGGGCTTGCGCGGATCGCGGGCCAGCAGATACAGGCCCAGCCACCAGCTCAGCGCGAACACCACGGCGGACAGGGCGGCCACGGGTCAGACTCCGAAGCGCCGGTGCCGTCTGGTGTAGTCGCGCAGCGCCCGGAGGAAGTCCACGCGGCGGAACGCGGGCCAGTGCGCCTCGGTGAACCACATCTCGGAGTAGGCGCTCTGCCACAACAGGAATCCCGACAGTCGTTGCTCGCCGGAGGTGCGGATCACCAGGTCAGGGTCTGGCTGGCCGGAGGTGTACAGGTTCTCCGAGATGGCCTCGACGGTGACGGCGTCGACCAGCTTCTCCGGGGCGGCGCCGTTGGCCAGCTGCTTGGACAGCAGCGACCGGACGGCGTCGACGATCTCCTGCCGGCCGCCGTATCCGACGGCGACGTTGACGTGGAAGGCCCCGGACTGTGCCGTGCTCGCTGTGCCTTCGACGGCATCCCGGACCCGGCGGGCGGGTTCTTCGCCGAGCAGCGAGAGGTCGCCGACGGTCCGCACGCTCCACCGGTTGGCCGGGGCGCAGATCTCCTCCACCACGCCGGTGATGATCTCGATCAGCGCCGCCAATTCGTCGTGGTCGCGCTGCAGGTTTTCGGTGGACAGCAGATACACCGTCGTCATTTCGATGCCGGCTTCCTGGCACCATCGCAACATCTCCGCGATCTTGGCCGCACCCACCAGATAGCCGTAGCTCACATCGTCATATCCGGCGTCGCGAGCCCACCGGCGGTTGCCGTCGCAGAGCACTGCGATGTGGCGCGGCAGCTCGGATCTGGACCGCGTGAGATCCTGGCGCAGCCGCAACTCATACAGCCGATACATCGGCTCTTTGAGTCGCGGGGGGATCAGATCCATGGGAACTACCGGTCTCTTCTACGTCGTCGGGCGTGCACTGCGCACCTAACAAAAGTACGGCACCAGCGGGTGTTGATCCCCCGACCCGGGACAACAACCTCGGTCCTTCCTGCGGTGAGCGCCACACCGTCGGACCATGGAATCGCCCGGTAGCGCCGACTACTGTGGAATTCGGCCAAGCCCGCTGCTGAAGGAGGTCGCATGTCCGCACCGCTCGGCACCGACGACCCGCGGCGACACAGCCCGGAGGACCTGCCCGAAGCCATCGCGGACGGCGTTGCCGAGGTCCTCGGCAAGCCTCGCGCCAGGGGTTGGATCCACCTGTACTCCGCCATCGTTGCCGTGATCTGCGGCGCCGCGCTGGTGTCGGTGTCCTGGGCCGGGGATTCCAGCCGAGCCGGCATCGCGACGCTGATCTACACACTCACCATCGTGGCGATGTTCGCTGTCAGCGCCACCTATCACCGGGTGCACTGGCACTCCGCCACCAAGCGCAAGTGGATGAAGCGCGCCGACCATTCGATGATCTTCGTCTTCATCGCGGGCAGCTACACCCCCTTCGCCGTGCTGGCCCTGCCCGAGCAGGACGGCCGCCTGCTGTTGTGGATCGTCTGGAGCGGTGCGCTGGCCGGAGTGCTGCTCAAGATGTTCTGGCCGTCAGCGCCGCGCTGGCTGGGTGTACCGCTCTACATCCTGTTGGGCTGGGTGGCGGCCTGGTTCATCGGGCCGATCATGCACGGCGCCGGTGTGGCAGCGGTGGTTCTGTTGATCGTGGGCGGCGCGCTCTACAGCGTCGGCGGCGTGCTCTACGCGCTCAAGTGGCCCAACCCGTGGCCCCGGACATTCGGCCACCATGAGTTCTTCCACGCCTGCACGGCTGTCGCGGCCATCTGCCACTACATCGCGATGTGGTTCGCGGTCTTCTGAGTGATTCGGGCGCGCTGGTAACCGCTCAGCGGTTGCGAGCGCGCCGACCGCTTGCGCCGCCTCGTCGCCCGACGCCGAAATCGCTACAGCTGCTTCATGTCCGACGGGCCCCAATAGGCCTTCATCGAGGTGATCTCCCCCGCGCTGTTGAAGTTCATGACCTCGATCGGCTCGACGCGGATCTTGGTGTCGCCCATGGTCACGGTGATGGCGAAGGCGAAAGCCGCCTCGTGGCCGCCGGTCCGCAGCTGCAGCAGCTCGGTGGACACCTCGGCGTTGGCCGTCATCGCGTAGAACCCGGCGATAGCCTGCCTGCCGATGTGCACCTCGCCGCCGCCCACCGGGTCCTCCAGCGTGGCGTCTTCGGCGTACAACGCGGCGACGTCCTCAGCCGATCCTGACACCACGGTGTCGAGGTAACGCTGGACCAGGGCTGCGGGATCGAGACTCATGGGCGGCACGCTACACGGACATACCCAGGGAGACAGCGAGTTCTCCCACCGAGAGGACAGGCAGATCGCACGTCCGGCCCCGGCACACGTAGGCGGCATCGCGCCCGTTCACCCGGTCCCGTCCGGTCAGCAGCGGCGCGGAGTCCACGGCTCCACCCACCACGATGGATCCCCCGGGTGCCAGCTGCCGGGCCGCGGCCAGCAACTCGGAATCCGGGTCGCCGGCCACCGCGATCTGCAGAGGTCCGCGCACAGCGGCTTCGGCCACGGCCAGCCAGTGCCCCGCGGAACGGGGTGCGGCGGCCAGCAGTGCCGAATGCGCCGCCAGTGTCTGCGCCGCGGCGTGGCCGTAGCGTTCCGAGCCGGTGATGTGCGCGGCGGTCAGTAGCGCTTCGGCCATCAGCGACGCGCCAGACGGGGTGGCGCCGTCCAACGGGTCGCCCGGACGCATCATCAATTGCTCTGCGTCATCGGCACTGTCGAACCAGCGGCCGGGTTGCTGCGGATCGGTGAAGTGGGCCAGCGCGACGTCCAGCAACGCACAGGCCTGGTCGACGAACCGCCCGGTCAGCTGGTGCAGGCTGAGCAGGCCGACGGCCAGTGCAGCGTGGTCTTCCAGCGTGGCCGCCCCCGCGCCGATACGCCCACCCAGGCTGGTCCGGCGCAGCCTGCCGTCGACGAGGTGACCGTCGAGCAGCGCCTCGGCACAGCGGAGAGCGGCGTCCACCAGAGCGGGCCGGTCCAGCGCCACCGCCGCCTCGCACAACGCGGTGATGGTCAACCCGTTCCAGGACGTCACGATCTTGTCGTCGCGGTCGGGCTGTGCCCGCTGCCCACGCGCCGCCAGTAGTGCCGCGCTCACCCGCTGTAACCGGTCCACGTCGGGCGCTACCCGTAACTGCAGCACCGAGGAGCCGTGCTCGAACGTCCCCTCAGCGGTGACACCGAAAATAGTTGCGGCCCAACGTCCGTCGTCATCACCGAGTACGTCGCACAGCTGGGCCGGCGTCCAGACGTACGTGGCACCCTCGACACCGTCGGTGTCAGCGTCCAGCGAGGAGATGAACAGGTCACCGTCGCGCAGGTCGCGCAGCAGGAAGTCAGCCGTCTGAGCCGTGACGCGCTGCGCCAACGGGTCCGAGGTCCGGCGGGCCCAATGGCCGTAGAACCGCAGCAACAGGGCATTGTCGTAGAGCATCTTCTCGAAATGCGGTATCACCCAGGCGGTGTCGACGCTGTAGCGGGCGAATCCACCTGCCAGTTGGTCGTAGATGCCACCGCGCGCCATTGCCGCACCCGCCCGCTCCACCGTGGCCAGCACCTCGGCCGCGCCGGTGCGTTCATGGTGCCGCAGCAGTGCTTCCAGCAGCGCGGACGGCGGGAACTTGGGCGCCGCCCCGAAGCCGCCGCCTGCCACATCCTCGTCGGTGAGCACGGTTGCCACGGCCTGGTCGCACAACGCAGCGGAGAGGTCGGGCCCGGCACCGGGCAGCGCGCCGGTCATGCTGCGCAGTTCGCCGAGGATCTGCTCGGAGGCGGTCAGCACGTCGTCGCGGCGGGTCCGCCAGGTTTCGGTGACAGCCGAGAGCAGTTGCAGGAACTGGCTTTTCGGATAGTAGGTGCCACAAAAGAAGGGGCGGCCGTCGGGGGTGAGAAAGCACGTCATGGGCCAGCCGCCCTGCCCGGTCAGGGCGACGGTGGCAGACATGTAGACGGCGTCGAGATCGGGGCGTTCTTCGCGGTCGACCTTGATGCAGACAAAGTTCTCGTTCGCCGCGGCGGCCACGTCCTGATCGGAAAACGACTCGTGGGCCATCACGTGGCACCAGTGGCAGGCGGCGTATCCGATGGACAGCAGGATGGGCACGTCGCGGCGGGCCGCGCCGGCCAGCGCGTCTGGCGACCATTCCACCCAGTGCACCGGGTTACCGGCGTGCTGGCGTAGATACGGACTGGTCGCCGAGCCGAGCTTATTGACCACCGGGCTCCCGGGGCGGGGTCGCGGAGTCGGCTTCCACGGATTCGTTGTGCACGGAGTCGGCGTCCACGGTGCCCTCGTCCACGGCCTGGTCCGGTTCCGGGTGCTCCGGGTCGAACGACTCCGGCAGCCGCTTGAGGTGCCGGTTCATCGACCACACCAGCGCAAAGGTGCCGGCCAGCAGCAGCACGACGACGAGCAGGCCGAAGGGGCTGGCCTTGCCGAATTCGGGACCGGTGTTGCGGGGGGCCTCCTCGGCCAGCCACAAGACCAACTCGTTCACGGCGCTATCCCCGCGAACAGGTCGTCTTCGGGCAGGGTCACCGGCACCCGGGACCGGGCCAGCTCATACTCCTCGGTGGGCCACAGCCGCTTCTGCCATTCCATCGGCGTGGTGAAGAAGAAGCTCTTGGGATCGATCTGGGTGGCGTGCGCCAGCAGCGCTTTGTCCCGCACCTCGAAGAACTCCGAGCATTCGATACGGGTTGTCACCCGCTTGGCGAGCAGGTCGTCGTCCGGATCCCAGTTCTCCAGCCACTTGGCGAACGGGCCTTCCTGGCCATTCTTGGTGAATTCGTCCTGCAACACCTGCATGCGCTGCCGCAGGAATCCGTGGTTGTAGTAGAGCTTCGACACCTGCCACGGTTGACCGGCGTCGGGGTACAGGTAGTGGTCGCCGGCCGCTTCATACGCCGCCACCGAGACCTCATGGCAGCGGATGTGGTCCGGATGCGGGTAGCCACCGTTCTCGTCATAAGTGGTCACGACGTGCGGCTTGAAGTCCCGGATCAGCCGCACCAGCTTGCTCACCGGCTGCTCCAGCGGGACCAGCGCGAAAGCGTCCTCGGGCAGCGGCGGCAGCGGGTCGCCCTCGGGCAGTCCGGAGTCGATGAAGCCCAGCCACTCGTGCTCGACTCCCAGGATCTCCGCAGCCCGCGCCATCTCCTCGCGGCGGATCTCGTGGATACGTCCGTGCACGTCGGGCAGGTCCATCGCGGGGTTGAGGATGTCGCCGCGTTCCCCACCGGTCAGTGAGACGACCATGACGCGGTGTCCTGCGGCCGCGTACTTGGCCATCGTTGCGGCACCCTTGGAGGACTCGTCGTCCGGATGCGCGTGCACCGCCATCAGCCGCAGTTGGGTCACCGTTCGCCTTCGTTTCGCTGTTGTCCGGGTGCCGATACGATCGGCACTCCTTCTTAATACTTCCATCCCGGTCGTCGCATTCCGCGGGTCGGGACCCGAAAGTACGGTGATCCACTGATGGCCGACGGCCAACTGCTCCGCTCGGAAGCGCGCTACGGACGTCAGCGCATGTCACGGCAGTCCCGCCGCCGGTTCGCTGTCCTGCTGGCCGTTCTGGTGGTCGTCATCGGCGGCATCGTCGCCGTGATCGGCTACCAGCGGATCAACAACTCCGAGGTCAGCGGGGAGATGGTGGCCTACCGCCTGATCGACGAACAGACGCTGGAAGTCACCTTCAACGTCACCAGAACCGACCCGCAGGCAGCCGCGGTGTGCATCATCCGGGGACGCTCCCGTGACGGCAGCGAAACCGGCCGCCGCGAGGTGCTGATCGCCCCGTCGACCGAGAAGACCATGCAGGTCAGGGCCATTGTGAAGACCAGCATGCCGCCGGCCGTAGGGGACGTCTACGGCTGTGGCACCACGGTCCCGGACTACCTGGTGGCACCCGAGCCGGCGCCCTGAACAACCGAACGGCGGACGTCCAAAACATGAAAATCGGCTGGACCGCCGGTGGTATGCTGGCTTGATACACGGTCCTGCTGGGACCGTGTATTGCGTCTATAGCGCGTGCACCGCGGCTGTGGGATGGCAATACACGCGGCTGCCGCTGGCTCAGCAGCCTCGCCCGGCACCTCCGTCACAGACTGCCCGACGCGAACATCGCGGACCACACACACGACAGGAGCGCGAGATGACTGATACCCAGGTGACGTGGCTCACCCAGGAGTCCTATGACCGGCTCAAGGCCGAACTGGACCAGCTGATCGCCAACCGGCCCATCATCGCCGCCGAGATCAACGACCGTCGCGAAGAGGGCGACCTGCGTGAGAACGGGGGCTATCACGCCGCCCGCGAGCAGCAGGGGCAGGAAGAAGCCCGCATCCGCCAGCTGCAGGAACTGCTGAACAACGCCAAGGTCGGCGAAGCTCCCAAGCAGTCCGGTGTTGCGCTGCCCGGCTCCGTCGTCAAGGTCTACTACGACGGCGACGAGTCCGACACCGAGACATTTCTCATCGGCACCCGCGAACAGGCGGTCCAAGACGGCAAGCTCGAGGTGTATTCGCCCAACTCACCGCTGGGCGGCGCGCTTCTCGACGCCAAGGTCGGCGAGACCCGCACCTACACCGTGCCCAACGGCAACACGGTGAAGGTGACGCTGGTCAGCGCCGAGCCGTATCACGCCTGACGGCTCAGCGCCTGCTCCAGATCGCCGATCAGGTCGGCGATCTCCTCGATGCCGACCGACAGCCGCACCAGGTCCGCAGGGACCTCCAACTGCGATCCGGCGGTTGAGGCATGCGTCATCGCGCCGGGATGCTCGATCAGTGACTCCACGCCACCCAGCGATTCGGCGAGGATGAAGATCTCGGTGCCTGCACACAACTCGCGCGCGGCCTCGATGCCACCGCGCATGCGTACCGACACCATGCCGCCGAATCCGCTCATCTGCCGGGCCGCGACGTCGTGGCCGGGGTGGCTCGGCAACCCCGGGTAGAGCACCGAGCTGACGGCGGGATGCTCCTGCAGGAATTCCGCGACCGCAGAGGCGTTTTCGCTGTGCCGCTGCATCCGCAACGCCAGCGTCTTGAGCCCGCGCATGGTCAGGTACGCGTCGAAGGGACCGGGCACGGCGCCGGCACCGTTCTGCAGGAACGCGAACGCGGTGTCCAATTCCTCGTCGTCGGTGACCAGTGCGCCGCCCACCACATCGGAGTGCCCGCCGATGTACTTGGTGGTGGAGTGCAACACGATGTCCGCACCCAGAGTCAGCGGCTGCTGCAGTGCCGGTGAGGCGAACGTATTGTCCACCAGGACTCTCGCCTTCACCTCGGCGCCCAGCTCGACGATGCCGGCGATGTCGGCGACGGACAGCAGCGGATTGGTGGGCGTCTCGACCCAGATCAACTTCGTCGCCGGCGTGCAGGCAGCCCGCACTGCGTCGAGATCACCGAGCGCGACCGGGGTGTGCGTCACGCCCCAGTGGGTGAACACCTTGTCGATCAGCCGGAAGGTGCCTCCGTACGCATCGTCGGGGATGACGATGTGGTCACCGGGGCGCAGGACGGCGCGCAGCGCGCAGTCGGTGGCAGCCATACCCGAGCTGAACGCCCGGCCGTAGGTGCCGTCCTCGACGGCGGCCAGCGACGCCTCGAGCGCCTGACGGGTGGGGTTGCCGGTGCGGGCGTACTCGAAGCCGCCGCGCAGGCCCCCCACGCCGTCCTGGGCAAAGGTCGAACTGGCATAGATCGGGGCGTTGACGGCGCCGGTGGCGGGGTCGGGCCGGAACCCGGCGTGAATGGCCTTGGTCGCCAGACCCTGCCAGCGGTGGGCATCGGCCTTGCTGCGCTGCTCGCTCATTGCACCGAGCCTAATGAACGCAGCAAGGCCCGGCTGACGCAGGGACCTCTAGCGCGGCGGCTGGATGGGCACGCAGACGGTGGTCATGATCTTGTCCGCGAAGGTCTGCCGCTTGCTGTCCCACAGTGGCCACAGGTAGCCGAGGTAGCAGACCAGGCTGTCGAGGATGTGGGCGATCTGCCGCACGATCGACAACCCGAATCCGATGGGCTGCCAGGTCTTTTCGCTGACCACCTTGAACTTCATGATGGACTTGCCGACGGTGGACCCGGTGGTGCCCTGGCGGTAGCCGTAGTTCCAGATGGCGAACACGAAGGCCGCGACGCCCACCACGATGGTGATGATGATGCCCAGCGCCGACGGCTCGGACGTGCAGTACGCGCTGTATCCGTCCACGGTGTCGGTGGTGCACTGGTTCTCCCCGGTGGCGATGGCGATGCCCTGTGCGATCGCGACCGGGATGCCGACGATCAAGCCGTCGATCAGGGCCGCCAGCACGCGGGTGAACCAGGAGGTGTAAGCCTCCTTGGGCAGCACCGGCGCCATCCCCGGCGGGGGTCCGTAGGCTCCCCCCGGCGGAGGTCCGTAAGCTCCCCCCGGCGGCGGTGGCGGCGGGTAGTTCCCGGGCGGTGGGGGCGGGTAATTGCCGGGCGGCGGCGGAGGCGGATACTCGGTCATGATCGCTCCTTGCTGGACGATTCTCGGTTGGAAGGGATGCCGGGGACTAGAGGGGCAGGCAGACGGTGGTCATGATCTTGTCTGCCAGGGTCTGGCGTTTGTTGTCCCAGAGCGGGAACAGATAGCCGATGCCGCAGAGGAACGAATCCACCAGGTGGGCCAACTGGCGCACGATCGACAGCCCGAATCCCAGCGGCTGCCCGGTCTTCTCGCTGACGACCTTGAACTTCATCACGGTCTTGCCGATGCTCGAGCCGGTGGTGCCTTGGCGGTAGCCGTAGTTCCACAACACGTACGTCAGCCCCAGCAGACCGGCCAGCGTCACCGCCGTCTGACCGATGGTCGAGGCTCCACAGGTCTGCTCGTTGTACGACTCCCCCAGGATCTCGCCGAGACCGGTGTCCGAGAAATCAACGCACTCTTGGGTTCCCATGAGGAAGCCCCAGCCGATGCCGATGATGATCACGTAGGGGATGTAGTCGATCAGGAATGCCAGCACGCGGGTGATCCACGGGGTGTACGCCGACGTCGGCAGCACACCCATCCCGGCGTGGGGAAAACCCGGGGGTCCCCAGCCAGGAGGCGGGTAGTACCCGGGCGGCGGTTGCTGACCGGCGGGGGGAAACGCGCCGTGCGGCGGGGGGAAGCTGCCCTGCGGCGGCGGGTTGCCGGGCGGAAAACCTGGCGGTTGATCGGTCATGGCGCCTTCCACTCAGGAGTACCGCGGGCTGCTGTGGAGCGGCCTTACAGTACCCGAGAAAGGCGCAACACAGCGACGCAAAATGCAAACTTCACGGCGCCGACATCTGCGCCACCGCCGATGAATTCAGACTTTCCGGAAAGCGACAGGCAATTCTTTGCCCCCGCCATTGTCACCGCCTGGCAACGGTGAATTCCGGCTATCGGCGGGACGTGCCCTCGGACAGGAATCCGAGCAGGTCACTGCGGGTGAGGACACCCACGGGTTTGCCGTCTTCGACCACCATCACCGCGTCCCATTCCCGCAGATCTTTCGCGGCGGCACTGACCAGTTCACCGGCCCCCACCAATGGCAATGCCGGACTCATGTGCTGCGCCACCGCATCGGCCAGCTTGGCCCGTCCTTCGAATACCGCGGAGAGAAGTTCACGTTCGGAAACACTGCCCGCCACCTCCCCTGCCATGACGGGCGGTTCGGCACCCACCACCGGCATCTGGGACACCCCGTACTCACGCAGGATCTCGATGGCGTCGCGCACGGTCTCACTGGGATGGGTGTGCACCAGGTCGGGCAGAGCACCCGACTTGCCGCGCAGGAGATCGCCCACCGTCACCTCCTCGGTGGAGCCGTCGAGGCGGCTGCGCAGGAAACCGTAGGACGACATCCACGAGTCGTTGAAGATCTTCGACATGTACCCGCGGCCACCGTCGGGCAACAGCACCACCACCAGCGAGTCCGGGCCGGCCTGCTTGGCCACCTCCACCGCGGCCACCACCGCCATGCCGCAGGAGCCGCCGACCAACAGCGCCTCTTCGCGGGCCAGGCGCCGCGTCATGTCGAACGAGTCGGCGTCGGAGACGGCGATGATCTGGTCCGGGATCGACGGGTCGTAGGCCGACGGCCAGAAGTCCTCGCCGACGCCTTCCACCAGGTACGGCCGGCCGGTGCCGCCGGAGTAGACCGAACCCTCCGGGTCGGCGCCGACGATCTTGACTGCACCGTCGGAGACCTCTTTGAGATAGCGGCCGGTGCCGGTGATGGTTCCACCGGTACCCACTCCGGTCACGAAGTGCGTGATCTGACCTTCGGTATCCGACCAGATCTCGGGACCGGTTGTCTCGTAATGGCTTTCGGGTCCGTGCGGGTTGGAGTACTGGTCCGGCTTCCAGGCGCCGTCGATCTCGTTCACCAACCGGTTGGACACGCTGTAGTACGACGCCGGGTCATCGGGTGCCACCGCGGTGGGGCACACCACCACCTCCGCGCCGTAGGCGCGCAACACGTTGCGCTTGTCCTCGCTCACTTTGTCCGGGCAGACGAACACACACTTGTAGCCGCGCTGCTGCGCCACCAGCGCCAGACCCACCCCGGTGTTACCCGACGTGGGTTCGACGATGGTGCCCCCGGGCTTGAGCAATCCCTCGGCCTCGGCGGCATCGATCATCTTGATCGCGATGCGGTCTTTCGAGCTGCCGCCGGGGTTCAGGTACTCGATCTTGGCGACCACCCGGCCGGCGCCGTCGGGAACCACCGAGGTCAGCTCCACCAGCGGAGTGTTGCCGATCAGGTCACTGATGTGCCGCGCGATACGCATGCCTACATCTTTGCGCACCCGGCCCCGGGCGCCCTATCCGGTGGCCTCGCGGATGTACTCGCCGATCTGGCGCAGTGACCGCTTCGCCTCCGGTACCAGCGGGGCGAACAGCTGGAAGTCGTGGACCTGGCCGCGCCACACGCGCACTTCCGTGGGCACCCCCGCCGCGGCCAGTCGGCGCGCTGCCAGGCGGGCGTCGTGCAGCAGCACCTCGGAGCCGGAGACGTGGATCAGGGTGCTCGGCAGACCCGGCTCGATGTGGTCCAGCGGCTCGTAGATCTGTTCGGGCTCACCGTCGACCACGCGCTTGGCGGCCGCCCGCGCCACCAGGCCGACCAGCGCGTCGAAGGCTTTGGGCGGGAACATGGCGTCGGTCTTGATGTTCGGGTGGGCCTGCTTGGGTTCCTTGGCCAGCTGCAGCAACGGCGAGATGGCCACCAGCGCGGCGGGTTTCTCCCCGTCGGCCTGCAATCGCTGGGCCAGCGACATGGCCAGGTAGCCACCCGCGGAATCACCGGCCAGCACGATCTGGTCCGGGCCGTACCCGCGCAGCCGTAACCAGCGGTAGGCGTCCATGCAGTCGTCGATGGCCTGGCCGATGGTGTGCTTGGGGATCATCCGGTAGTTCACCACCAGCACCGGGGCGTCCGCCGCGGTGGACAGTGTGGTGACGATGCGGTTGTGGGAATTGACCCCGCAGGTCAGGAACGCACCGCCGTGCATGTACAGCACGATCCGCCGCCTGCCATCCGCGGGCAACACCCCCGGAGCCCGGACCAACTGGGCATTGGCGTTGGGCAGACCGATGGTGGCCCGGACGGTGCCCGCCTGGGGCACCAGAGCCCGCGAAGCAAAGTCGATGACGCCCCACGGCCACGGCAGGTTGGGCACGTGACTGGCCACCGCCAGCGTCGGCCGGACCGTCATACGGCACGTCAGCGACAGCAGCCTGGCCCGCAGACTCGTTCCGGTCTCGACCACCTCGACGGGTGCGCCGTCACTCACCGGGAATTTGCGGTACTGACGTGCGCCGGACTGGTTCAGCCGAGAGCGTTCCTCACCGGAGACTTTGCTTGGTGCGGTCATCTCAAACTCTCCCCTACCTCGTTGTAGCGGTGTGCCGTGGCCCTACAGCGTGACACCTGTGATCTACATAACGTCGCGGAAGGTCGAATTGATACCGCATCTGGTACCGGAACGTGACTCTCCGGCCTCGTCGGCGTCACCTTCTGTGTTGATTTGCCACCTAAACTCGTGCTCGTGGGTACCCGCGTCAAGCGTCGGTCGGCCCTCGCGGTTGCGGCATTGCTGGGGTCAACCGGGGCGGCCGGTTACGTGGGCGTGCGCAACCTGCTCACCGGCCAAGCCGTCAAAGCCAGAGAAGTCATCCCCAAGTCCTGGGATGTGCCGCCCCGCGCGGACGGCGTCTACACCCGCGGCGGCGGGCCCGTGCAGCGCTGGCAACGCGATGTGCCGTTCGACATCCACTTGATGGTGTTCGGCGACTCCACCGCCACCGGCTATGGATGCAAGGTGGCCGACGAAGTGCCGGGTGTGCGGATCGCCCGCGGGGTGGCCGAGCAGACCGGACAGCGAATCCGATTGAGCACCAAGGCAATTGTGGGTGCGACATCCAAGGGGTTGTCCGGCCAGGTGGACGCGATGTTCGTGGCGGGGCCCCCGCCGGACGCTGCGGTGATCATGATCGGGGCCAATGACATCACCGCACTGAACGGCATCAACGCCTCAGCCCGCCGCCTTGGCGATGCCGTCCGCCGGCTCCGCGACAGCGGCGCAGTGGTGGTGGTGGGCACCTGTCCGGACTTCGGCGTCATCACCGCCATCCCGCAGCCACTGCGGTGGGTCACCCGCATCCGAGGGCTGCGCCTGGCCCGGAGGCAGGCCGCCGTGGTGCGTGCCGCGGGCGGTTTGCCGGTGCCGTTCGCCGATCTGTTGGCGCCGGAGTTCCTGCAGGCCCCGGACGTGTTGTTCTCCGAGGACCACTTCCACCCCTCGGCCGCGGGTTACGACCTGGCGGCCCAGCAGCTGTTGCCCGCGCTCTGTTATGCGCTGGGCGAGTGGACCGGTGAGCTGCCGTGGGAGTCGCGGGGAGCGGAGAACCGGTCGCTGGGCACCCGGCTGCGCATGCTGGCGCGGGTGTGGCCGCGGCGCACCACCGGGGTCCCCGCGCCGGTGGTGGTTTCCGCGAGCTAGCCTGGTAACCAACCAAGCACTTGCTCAAGGAGGCCCCATGCCTGAAGCCGTCATCGTCGCCACCGCCCGCTCCCCCATCGGCCGCGCCGTCAAAGGCTCCCTGGCGTCCATCCGCACCGACGACCTCGCCGCCCAGATGGTGCGCGCGGTGTTGGACAAGGTGCCCGCGCTGGATCCGCGGCATATCGACGATCTCATCATGGGCTGCGCCCAGCCCGCCGGTGAGGCCGGGTACAACATCGGCCGCGCCGTGGCCGTCGAGTTGGGCTACGACTTCCTGCCCGGAACCACTGTCAACCGGTACTGCTCGTCATCGTTGCAGACCACCCGCATGGCGTTCCACGCCATCAAAGCCGGCGAAGGTGACGTGTTCATCTCTGCCGGGGTGGAGGCTGTCTCACGCTTTGGCATCGGCGCCGCCGACGGTGCGCCCAACAGCAAGAACCCCATGTTCGACGACGCCCAGGCCCGCACCGCCGAACAGGCCGCCGGTGCCGAGGAATGGCATGACCCGCGCAGCGACGGCAAGGTGCCCGACGTCTACATCGCCATGGGCCAGACCGCCGAGAACGTCGCCAACTTCACCGGCATCAGCCGCGAGGACCAGGACCACTGGGGAGTGCGCTCGCAGAACCGCGCCGAAGAAGCCATCAAGAATGGTTTCTTCGAGCGAGAGATCGTTCCCGTGACTCTGCCCGACGGCACCGTCGTCTCCACCGATGACGGCCCCCGCGCCGGCACCACCTACGAGAAGATCAGCCAGCTCAAGCCCGTCTTCCGACCCAACGGCACCATCACCGCGGGCAACGCGTGCCCGCTGAACGACGGCGCCGCGGCCCTGGTGATCATGAGCGACACGAAGGCCAAGGAGCTGGGCCTCACCCCGCTGGCCCGAGTGGTGTCCACCGGGGTGTCCGGCCTCTCGCCGGAGATCATGGGCCTGGGCCCCATCGAGGCCGTCAAGAAGGCACTCGGCAACGCGGGCATGGCCTTGAGCGACATCGACCTCTACGAGATCAACGAGGCCTTCGCCGTTCAGGTGCTGGGCTCGGCGCGCGAGCTCGGGATGGATGAGGATCGGTTGAACGTCAGCGGCGGCGCGATCGCCCTGGGCCATCCCTTCGGCATGACCGGTGCCCGCATCACCACCACGCTGATCAACAACCTCAACACCTACGACAAGACCTTCGGCCTCGAGACCATGTGTGTCGGCGGCGGCCAGGGTATGGCAATGGTGCTGGAGCGACTCTCCTGACTCGCGCCGAAACTGCACACAGTGCGGGGTTTGGCCTCAAATCGCCGCACTGCGTGCAGTTTCGCGGGCTCGGCGCACGCGCTGCACGATCTCCCAATCGGTGTCCTCTTTCAGCACCCACACGATGCGCCATCCGAGTCGCGTCAATGCGTCGCGCTTCTTGATGTCTCTGACGTAGCGACCCCGGTCGGTCTGGTGGTAGGCCCCTTCGTACTCGACACCGACTCTCCCGTGCTCCCAGCCCATGTCGATGAAGTACCAGCAGCCGTCGAGCGGATCGAAGACGGGGATCTGGGTTCGCGTCCTCGGCAGGCCGGCATTGATGAGAAGAATGCGGATCCTGGTTTCCTGCGGCGACTGCGCGCCGGGGTCGATGAGGTCGAGTGCCTGCCGCAGCTTCCGGAGGCCACGGGCCCCGCGGTGACGCTGTGCCACCACCTCGATGTCTTCCTTCGTGAGGCCGGTGGCAGCGGCCAACGCGTCGAGGCGGGCGAGGGTGTGCCATGTGAGCGGGTAGCGAGGCTGTTGTCGCCCGAGGTCGAACGCCGTGCGCGCAGCGGTGGTGACGCGCATCCCGTCGAGGGTCTCGAACTCGGCCCGCGGCAGGCGGGGGTTGCTGGTCCGGATGCCGCTCGGCGGCCTGGCCTGGGACCACACCAGGTCGATGGGCTCGTCTTCGTCTACCCATTTCGCACCGTGCAGCGCCGCGGCGGCCTGACCGGCCACCACGCCCTCCCGATGGGAGTACAACCACGCTGCGAAGGTGCGCTGCCACAGCGTCGGTGCGTCGTGGCCTGACAGGTAGATGTCCGGGAAGAGCCACTGGTGCTTGCTCCGGAGCTCATGGACCGTCACCAGTCCGGCGGACAGCGCCTCGCGACCGACGAAGGGCTTCACATCATCGTTCATCCGGAGAGCTTCGCGAAACCACGGCTCCCGAGACTGCACACAGTGCGGCGGATTGTGGAGAAATCCCGCACTGTGTGCAGTCTCGGGAGTGCGAAAAGGGGCCCGGCGCGTCAGCGCCGGGCCCCTTTTGCGGTCGTGACAGCTAGTCGTTCTGGAAGTAGCTGAGCAGACGCAGGATCTCGATGTACAGCCACACCAGGGTGACGGTCAGGCCGAGGGCGACGCCCCAGGCGGCCTTCTCCGGCGCACCGGCGCGGATCATCTGGTCAGCGGCATCGAAGTCCAGCAGGAAGCTGAACGCGGCGAGGCCGATGCAGACCAGCGAGAAGATGATGGCGATGGGGCCACCGTCACGCAGCGGGCCCGCACCATCGGTGAACAGCGAGAAGACCAGGTTGCCCAGGGCCAGGACGACGACGCCGATCATGCCGGCGACGAGCATCCGGGTGAACTTCGGGGTGACGCGGATGGCGCCGGTCTTGTAGACGACCAGCATGCCGAAGAACACGCCGAAGGTGCCCAGCACGGCCTGAGAGATCAGCGCACCGGCGCTGGCACCCTGGATGTTGAAGGTCAGCAGGAACGACACAGCGCCGAGGAACAGGCCCTCCAGCACGGCGTAACTCAGGACGATGGCGGGGTTGTCCTGCTTGCGCCCGAAGGTCGCGATCAGAACCAGGGCCAGGCCGCCGAGTCCACCCACGAGGGTGAACGGCATGGCCAACCCGGGGTTGGACCCCACCATGAAGTAGGAGACCGCAGCGACGGCGGACAGCACGACCAGCGTGATGCCGGTCTTGGTGACCACGTCGTCGATGGTCAGGGGCCGCGAAACGCCTGTCTGCGGCGGCACCTGATAGGGCGCGTACGCCTGGTCTGCCTGCGCGGTCGCGGCGCCCGCAGCACCGGAGCCGAAAGTCGCGTACCCGCCCTGCTGCTTCGGCAGCGAGCGGAATACCGGATTGCTGGATTCCCGCACCGTTGATTCCTTCCTGTGAGGTCCCTGAAAGTCTTACACGAACACTGGCTCAACGAACAGAAAGCTGCCTTCGGTTCCCGCATAACGGGCCGATTTTCGGGCGTTTCTCGGGCGATACGTTACCTGTGGGGCACCGCGCGCGGTGACGTGAGCCGGGTTACTAGGATGTCCTACTATCTGACACCACCCGCGACGGATGGGACGACATGCTGCAGACCGACGAGATCCTCACGCGTATCGACGGCAGCGTCGGCTATGTGACGCTGAATCGGCCGAAAGCCATCAACTCGCTGAACCAATCCATGATCGACACACTCCGGGACGTGCTGTCCGCGTGGCGAGACGATCCGGCAGTCGAGACCGTGGTCATCGACGGCGCGGGCGAACGCGGACTCTGCGCCGGCGGCGACGTGGTGGCCCTGCGCACCAGCGCACTCGCCGACGGCGCCGAGGCGCGCAGGTTCTTTTTTGACGAGTACACCGTCAACGGCCTGATCGGCCGCTTCCCCAAGCCGTATGTCGCCGTGATGGACGGCATCGTGATGGGCGGCGGCGTCGGGGTGAGCGCGCACGGCAGCGTCCGGGTGGTCACCGACACCACCAAGCTCGCCATGCCGGAGGTGGGCATCGGCTTCATTCCTGACGTGGGCGGCACCTACGTGTTGGCGCACGCCCCCGGCGGTCTCGGCCTGTACGCCGCCCTCACCGGGTCGTCGCTGTCCGGGCCGGACGCCATCGAACTCGGGTTCGCGGATCACTTCGTGCCGCACGACTCCCTCGATGCATTCAAGGCGGCCATCGCCTCCGACGGCGTGGATGCCGCCCTGGCCAAGCACACCGTCGCACCGCCGCCCAGCAAACTTGCCGCGCAACGGCTTTGGATCGACGAGTGCTTCGGCACCGCCGCCGATCCGACGCCGCTTCCGGAGCTGCTCTCGAGGCTGCGCAGACATGACGCCGAGGAGGCCCACAGGGCCGCCGACGTGATCAGCGGCCGATCTCCCATCGCGGTCGCGGTCACCCGGGAAGCGGTGCGGCGCGCCACCGATCACGCGTCCCTGGAAGAGGCGTTGATCCAGGAGTACCGCGTGTCCTGCGCCTCCCTGCGGTCGCACGATTTCGCCGAAGGCATCCGCGCCCAGCTGGTGGACAAGGACCGCAACCCGCAGTGGTCGCCGGCCTCCTTCGACGACGTCACCTCCGCCGAGGTGGACGCCTACTTCCAACCCGCCGACCCCGACCTGACCTTCTAGGAGCACACGTGTCTTACGAGACCATCCTGGTGGACCGCGACGAACGAATCGCCACCATCACCCTCAACCGGCCGAAGGCCCTCAACGCGCTCAACAGCCAGGTGATGGCCGAAGTCACCACCGCGGCAGCCGAACTGGACGCCGACCCGGGAGTGGGCGCCATCATCCTCACCGGCAACGAGAAGGCCTTCGCCGCCGGCGCCGACATCAAGGAGATGGCCGACAAGTCGTTCGGCGAGATGTTCGGCTCGGATTTCTTCGCCGGCTGGGCCAGGTTCGCGGCCGTGCGCACACCGACCATCGCGGCCGTCGCGGGTTACGCCCTCGGTGGCGGCTGTGAACTCGCGATGATGTGCGACATCCTGATTGCCGCCGACACCGCAAAATTCGGCCAGCCGGAGATCAAGCTGGGCGTGCTGCCCGGGATGGGTGGCAGCCAGCGACTCACCCGCGCGATCGGCAAGGCCAAGGCGATGGACCTGATCCTGACCGGCCGCACCATCGGCGCCGAGGAGGCTGATCGCGCCGGCCTGGTGTCACGGGTGGTGCCCGCCGCCGACCTGCTGACCGAGGCGAAGGCCGTCGCCACCACCATCTCGCAGATGTCCCTGCCCGCGGCCCAACTGGCCAAGGAAGCGGTCAACCGATCCTTCGAGGTGACGCTCAGCGAAGGACTGCTGTTCGAGCGCCGACTCTTCCACAGCGCATTCGCCACCGAGGATCAGACCGAGGGGATGAACGCGTTCACCGAGAAGCGCGCCGCGAACTTCACGCACCGCTAAAATCCATGCGTGACAGCGACCGTAGCGGCGGACGAAAAGCCTGAGGAACACCAGGCCGAGGTAGTCAGCAAAAAGGCTTGGTGGCTGCGGCACTACACGTTCTTCGGCACGGCCGGCGGTCTGGTGATGATCTGGCTGTCGCTCACCCCCTCGCTACTGCCCCGTGGTCCGCTCTTCCAGGGCATCGTCAGCGGCGCCTGCGGCGCGATCGGCTACGGGCTCGGCGTTTTCGCCGTCTGGCTGGTCCGGTTCATGCGCTCCAAGGAGACCAGTCCGCCGGCACCCCGGTGGGCGTGGTCGGCCCTGCTGGTGGTGGGTGTCATCGGCCAGGTGCTGATGATCATCTGGTTCCACCACTGGCAGGATGACGTCCGCGACATGTTCGGCGTCGCGCGGCTGGACCGCATCGACCATCCGATCGCCGCGGTGATCTCGATCGTGGTGCTCTTCCTGTTCGTGGAGCTCGGTCAGCTGATCGGACGGTTGGTGCGGTTCCTGGACCGCCAGCTGAGCCGGGTCGCACCCCCGCGGGTGTCGGCCACGGTGGTGGTGCTGTTGCTGGTGACGCTGACGATCGCGCTGCTCAACGGCATCGTGGTGCGGTTCGCGATGAGCACTTTGAACAACACCTTCGAAGCAGTGAACAACGAAGAGAGCCCCGACAACCCGGCACCCACGTCGGCCTTGCGCTCCGGTGGCCCGGAGTCCCTCGACAGCTGGTCGTCGTTGGGCCACCAGGGCCGGATGTTCGTCAGCGGCGGACCGACGGTGGAACAGCTCACCGAGTTCAACGGGGCGCCCGCCACCGAGCCGATCCGCGCCTACGCCGGACTGAACTCGGCCGACGGCATCTACGAGACCGCCGAACTGGCCGCTCGCGAGCTGCAGCGCACGGGCGGACTGGACCGTGCGGTGGTGGCGGTGGCCACCACCACCGGCACCGGGTGGATCAACGAGGCCGAAGCCTCGGCGCTGGAGTACATGTACAACGGCGACACCGCGATCGTGTCCATGCAGTATTCGTTCCTGCCCAGCTGGTTGTCCTTCCTGGTGGACCGGGAGAACGCTCGCCAAGCCGGTCAGGCCTTGTTCGAAGCCGTCGACGAATTGATCCGGGAGATGCCGGAAGCCCAGCGGCCCAAGCTGGTGGTGTTCGGCGAGAGTCTGGGTTCGTTCGGCGGCGAGGCGCCGTTCCTGAGCCTGAACAACATCATCGCCCGCACCGACGGTGCGCTGTTCTCGGGGCCGACGTTCAACAACACCATGTGGACCGAGCTCACCCGCACCCGGGACCCCGGTTCGCCGGAGTGGCTGCCGATCTACGACGACGGTGCCAACGTCCGATTCGCCGCGCGCCCTGAGGATCTCAATCGGCCCGACGCGCCGTGGGGCACCCCTCGCGTGGTCTATCTGCAACACGCCTCCGATCCGATCGCCTGGTGGAACACAGATCTGCTGTTCTCCGAACCGGATTGGCTGCGCGAGCCGCGAGGCTACGACGTGCTACCGAGCGTGCACTGGATCCCCGTAGTGACGTTCCTGCAGGTCTCGGCGGACATGGCCGTCGCCGTGGATGTTCCGGACGGCCACGGACACCGCTACGTGCAGAGTGTGGTCGACGGCTGGGCTGCCGTGCTGCAGCCACCGGGGTGGACGCCGGAGAAGACCGCCAGGCTGCGGCCGCTGATGCACTCGGACGAGTGACTCAGCGTTCGATCAGCGGCGCCAGCCCGTCGAGCACTCGGGCCAGACCGAAATCGTATGCGTGCGTGGCGCTGTAGGCACTGTCGTGCGCCTGGCCCGCCGCCGCTCCCACCCGGGCGGCCAGCGGGAACGCCGAGGCGTCGAACACCTCGGCGAGCAACGGCGCCGCACTCTCCCACCAACTGTGGTCACTCACCCCGCTGCCCGCGGCGGCCTCGTCGGTGGCGGCCGCGATGCCCGCCACCGCGGTGACGAATCCCAGCACGTAGGTCAGCGCCGAATCCATCTCCAGGTCCGTCAGACCCAGGCCGTCGAAGGCGGTCAGCTCGTGGTCGTACTTGGCGGCCATGCCCGGCCCCAGGGGCGGCCGGGTGGTGCCCATCCTTATCACCCAGCGGTGCCGGGCCAACAGGTCGCGATTCTCGGCGGCGATCGTGGACACTCGTGTGCGCCAACGCATCCGGCTCAGATCAGCTCTGGGCATGTCGCGGTAGACCGCGTCGAGCATGAGATCCAGCAGTTCGGCCTTGCCGGGAACGTAGGTGTACACCGACATGGCCGTGATGCCGAGCCTGCCTGCGACCGCGCGCATGGTCAGCGCGTCGAGGCCCTCGGCATCGGCGAGGTCGATCGCGGCGCTCACCACTGCGTCGACGGTGGTGCGTTGCCGCGGCCCGCGGGAGGGGCGGGACTCGCCGGGTGCCCGCCACAACAGCGCGAGCGTGCGCGCGGGGTCCCCTGCGCTACTGCGTTCGGCCATGGGGCGATCGTAGTTCCCACCTTTTCCATACGATGTACACTGTACTTCGTATAGAGAAAGGTGTCACGATGACTTTCACCCCCACCACCGCCGACATCAACTCGGTGCTCGACTGGTTCGCACGCTATGACGCACTGGCGGTCGCCAAGGACATCGACGCCATGGCGGATCAGGCCATGTTCCCACTCAACGAAGTCAGCGACAGCAAGGCTGAATCCTGTGACAAGGCACGGTTTGTCGCGCAGATGACCGAGCAACTCGGCGGCACCGGCGAGGTCACGATGGAGTCGGTCCGCACCCCGCACTTCATCAACGAGAACCTGGTGTTCGTGATCACCGACGCCACCATCACGGCCGACGACATCACCCGACCGGTGCGCTACGGCGACCTGCTGGTCAAGACGGACGGCGGCTGGAGATTCCAGACCATGGTCCAGGGTGGCTGGGGCGACTTCTGAGTCAGACCAGCGCGCCGGCAGCCACCAAGGCGTGGAAGCCACCCACGACATCGGTGGAGCGGTGCAGCCCGAGGTCCTGTAGGGCCGCGGCTGCCAGGCTCGAGGTGTAGCCCTCGGAGCACAGGATCACCCATTCCACGTCATCGCCCACCGCCTCGGGGATGCGGGCGTCGCTTGTCGGGTCGCACCGCCATTCCAGGACGTTGCGTTCGATGACCAGCGCCGCAGGCACGTCACCTTCTGCGGCGCGCTGAGCGGCGGGGCGGATGTCGACCAGGATGGCACCGCGGTTCAGGGCCGCCGGGACCGCGGTGGCCTCCAGCCGGGTCAGCTTGGCGCGGGCCTGCTCCAGCACCGCGTCGATTCGACTGTGGCTCATGGCTTCTCCGGCTGGTCGGTGAGCTCGGTGCGCTGGCGGCGCAGAGTACTGCGGTCGGTCACCTGGTAGTACGACATCGCGCTCAGTGGCGGCGAATAGGCGTGCACCGAGAGCGTCGGCCCGGTCACTGTGATCGGGGTGGGCGCCCACACCACGTCATGCACCCAGCCGAGCGGGAACGCCGCCTGATCCCCGGCATCGAGTCGGCGACGGCGCAATTGGTCGCCGTCCCAGCGGAATTCGTCGAGCGCACCCGACAGCACGGTGAGCGCGCCGAGGGAACTGCCGTGATCGTGCAGTTCGGTGGCGTGCCCGCGCACCCAGCTGATCAGCCAGATGTCGAGTTCGTCGTCACCGTGCACGCGGGTGAACCAGCGCCGGTCTGCCGGCACCCCGCCGACGGGCAACAGATGGTCATAGCGGCCGTCGAGCACGTCGTTGGCGGTGCGATCGGTGACGTGCAGCAGATCGGGCAGTCGCAGCCGTGTGGGCCCCGAGACGGATGGGATGTCGGACGCGCGCAACGACGGGAGAACAGCGGTCATGATGAGTGGCTTTCGGGGGAATGAAGCGGGACAGGACGTGGTCGGGCTCAGCGAGCCTGACAACACTCCCGACAACCGATGCGCTTCATCACGGAACCAGTGTGACACGGATGGGCCGGACATGGCCACCGCCGCCACATAGCCTCACCGTGATTCTGGAAAACCGCTGTTCGGCACGACGTCGTGATCGGTGCGGCGGGTGAGTGGGCGGCCTCGGGAACGGTAGAGCTCGGCATCCGCACGCGCATACAGGTCGGCGATGCCGAGTTCGGCGGACGTGGCCGTGCCCACGCTGGCGTCCGGGGTCTGCGACCGCAGGACGCCCAGGAAGTCGGCGACGATCTCGGGTTTGTCATCGATCAGGCACACCGCGAACTCGTCCCCGCCGAGCCTGGCCAAGGCCGCGCCCCGCGGCAGTGCCCGTCGCCACGTCTGTGCGTAGTCGAGGATCCGGCGATCACCGGCGTCGTGGCCGTAGGTGTCGTTCAGTCGCTTGAGCCCGTCGATGTCGAGCGCCACCACGGTCACCGGCGCACGGGTGGCCCGCGCGCGCGTCACCAGCTCCGCGGTGGCCATCTCCCAGCCTGCGCGGTTCAGCAGACCCGTCATCGGGTCGGAGCACGAGTCGGCGAACAGCGCACGCATGAGCAGCCCGAACGATTCTGCGGCCCCGATGATCGCCACGATGATGATAAGGACGGTGATCACACCGACGTGCGGCGCGGGCGCCATCACCACCGCCACCACGCAGGCAACGGTCAGGCAGCCGATCATCAGCCACGCGCGGCCCGGCCGGTGGAACGCCCGCAGGTACATGGCCAGGAACATCGGCGCGATGAGGCACATGTACTCCGCAGTCAGGGTGACGTGGAAGGCCATCACCACCGGCGTTGCCAGTATCGAGGCCACGGTCGCGAAGGCGAGCCGACGGGGCCACACCGCCAGCTGAGCCAGCGCAGCCGCACCCAGCACGATCGCGACGATGCCGCCGGCCGGGTTGGCGTAGGCGATGTCGGTGCGGACCGGGAAGATCGTGAACACCACGCCATAGGCGTAGAGAAACGTGGTGGCGCCCAGATAGATCCTCAACAACCGGACCTGGTGCCCACCAACGCGCCCCCCGGCCCCGGCAAGCGAGTTCGGTCGGAACATGAGGGCCCTGTCCTGCAGCACGAGTGTTTGCCAAGATTGCCGTAGCGTGGATTATCGCATTGGTGCACGGAGTCGTCGCGCCGACCCTTGACAGCCGGCGAGACACACGACTTACAGTGGGCTCCATGTGCAGTCACCGTGGTGGTCTGAGACCGTGGTCCGCCGGGGTGGCGGCACTGCTGGTGATGACTGTCGGTTGCTCGCAAGCCACCTCACCGCCGCCGCCCACATCCGCCGCGTCATCCAGTACCACCGCAGCGCCGCCTCCTCGAGCCTCGCCGCCGGGAGTGTCCCCCGGCGGCGTCACCACCGAGGTCGACGCCCCGTCCGACGCCACCGAATCGCAGTATGGCCAGGCCTGTCGCGCCGCCACGCTGTGGATGGACACCCAGCCCGGTGATCGCCGGCAACTCATCGAGCCGTACCTGGCGCAACTGCAGACGCCCGAAGCCGTGGGGCCAGGCACCTTCGGCACCACCTGGGCGTTGCTGTCCCGGGCTCAGCAGGCCGGCGTGGTGATGGCCGTGGAGGCGGCGGCCGACGGCGAGTGCGGGTAGCACCTCACCCGAGGTCGCCGTCGACATAACGCTGCAGCGTGGGCGCCAGTGCGGCGATCGCCTGGGCATCCGACATCGACGCCACGGGTTCGATCTCCCAGACGTAGCGCATCAGGGCGAAGCCCATGAGCTGCGATGAGATCAGGCCGCTGCGCAGCAGACGATCGTCGTCATCGGTTCCGAACCGGGACACCCCGATCAGGCTGCGTTCGACAACCAGACGCAGCTTCTCCCGCGTCGTGGGTTCGTGTGCGGCCGTCTGCAGCACCGCCCGCAGGAAACTCCGGATCTCCGGATCCGCCCAGTTGGCCAGCAGGGCCTCCACCAGGGCCCTGCCCAGATCCGGTTCCGGCACCGTCCAGGTCGCCGCCACCCGTTCCAGAAAGCGCGGCTCGGGCGTGGTGGCCGCGTCCAGCAGCCCCTCCTTGGACCCGAAATAGTGATAGACCAGAGCGGGGTCCACGTCCGCTGCCCTGGCCACCGAGCGGATGGTGGTCCCAGCCCAGCCGGTCTCGGCGAACGCGTCGCGCGCGGCCCGCATGATGCGCGCGGCCAGCACACCGCGTTCGTCACGCGGCCCCGGCGTGGCGGGCTTCTTCCCCATGGTCCCATCCTAGGGCTAGAGTTTCTCGTTGCGTTGAGACTAGGTTCGCCGTACGTTGACCGGGTGGCCTCTGCCGACGCCGTCGCACCCGACCGACCCTGGCGGCGCCCCGGTGCGCTGCGCTACGCGCTGCACCGGTTGCACCGCATCATCCGGCCCACCGTGCGGATCGACGACGTGCCGACGGGTGCCCTTGTCATCGACAACGACGTGGCCGTACCGATGCGCGATGGCACCCGGCTGCGGGTCAACGTGTACCGACCCGGGGGTGACGGACCATTCCCGGTGCTGCTGTGCGCGCACCCCTACGGCAAGGACAAGCTACCGACCGGTGGCCGAATCCCGTTCCCGTACCGCATCCTTCGTCAACCCGCCCCGGTGCAGTTCTCCAGCCTGACCACGTGGGAGTCGCCAGACCCGGCATGGTGGACCGCACAGGGCTACGCAGTGGTGAACTGCGACCTACGCGGCGCCGGCACCTCCGACGGCACCGGCAGCCTGCTGAGCGTGCAGGAGGGGCAAGACGGCCACGACCTCGTGGAGTGGGCGGCCGCCCAGCCGTGGAGCACCGGCCGGGTCGGGATGATCGGGGTGTCGTATCTGGCCATGTCTCAATGGAGTACCGCCGCCCAGCGTCCCGCCCACCTGCGCGCCATCGTGCCCTGGGAGGGCATGACCGACCCCTACCGTGACCTGCTGCGTCCCGGCGGGATCCAGGAGACCGGTTTCGTACAAATGTGGGCCCGCGGCCTGAAGGGCACGCGCCTGACCTACGACATGGGGCAGAAGAACATCGAGCATCCCCTGCGGGACAGCTTCTGGGACTCGGTGACACCGGACCTGGCCGCCATCGACGTCCCGGCGCTGGTCTGTGGCAGCCTGTCGGACAACAACTTACACAGCCGGGGCTCCATCAGGGGTTTCCAGCAGATCCGCTCGCGCGACAAGCACCTCTACACCCACCGCGGCGGCAAGTGGGCCACCTTCTACTCCTCCCAGGCCCGCGCCACCCAGCTGGCATTCCTGAACCGCCATCTACGCGACGGCGAAGATCCTGAGCTACCACCGGTGCGGGTGGAGGTCCGAGCGGGCCGCGACGAGATCGTCGACACCCGCGCCGAAGACGCCTGGCCGCTGTCCGACACCCGGTGGACGCCCTTGCACCTCGGCGCCGACGGTCTGACCCTGCAACCGTCTGCAGTCCCGGGGTCCGCCGGTTTCGACACCCGGCGCGGTGGTCTACGCTTCGGCTGGACGGTGCCCGAGGATGTGGAACTGACCGGTCCGATGGCACTGCGGTTGTTCGTATCGGTGGCAGGTGCAGACGACCTGGATCTGTTTGTCGGCGTGGAAAAGTGGCGCGGGTCAACCTATGTGCCCTTTGAAGGGTCCTATGGATTCGGCCGTGACCGGGTGACGACGGGCTGGTTGAAGGCCTCACTGCGCGACCTCGACACCGCGGTCTCCACCGCTTGGGATCCAGTCCCCACCTTCAGCTCCCCGCGACCGCTGCAGAGCGGTGAGGTGGTCGGGGTGGATATCGCGTTGGGCCCATCGTCCACCCTGTTCAGAACCGGCGAACAGTTGCGGGTCGTGGTGGCCGGACGCTGGCTCTGGCCCCACAACCCGCTGACCGGCCAGCTGCCCGCCCGGTATGCACCCGGCCCCCGAGCGACGTGCACGCTGCACTGGGGCGCCGGGCGCCGGCCCCGGTTGCTGGTACCGGTGGTCAGTCGTTGAACACCAGACAGAACGGGTGCCCGGCGGGATCGCGGAACACCCGGAAGTCGGTCTCCTCCTCGGCATCGGTGACCCGAGTTGCCCCCAGCGCCAGCACCTTTGCCTGCGCGTCCTCGACATCCTCGACGTAGATGTCGAAGTGGAACTGCTGGGAACCGCGCCGGTCCGGAAACGCCGGAGGCTCGTGTTCGGGCGCCAACTGGAACGCCAGCCGCACACCGTCCGGGGTGGTGAGCACCACCCACATTTCGTCGGACACCTGCACGTCGCCACCGAGCAGTTCGGCGTAGAACGCCGCGAGCAACCGCGGACTCTTGCAGTCGAGCACCACTGAACGCACTTTCCCGATCACAGTCACGAGGGTTACCCGCAGTCGGCGCCGCCAACCACGCCACAATGGAGCCATGCGGATGGCGCTGTGCCTGGGCAGTGGCGGGGCTCGTGGTTACGCCCACATCGGGGTGCTCCACGAATTGTTGGACGGGGGACACGAGATCGTCGGCATCTCGGGGTCCTCGATGGGCGCCCTGGTCGGCGGCGTGTACGCCGCGGGCAAGCTCGACGAATACACCGACTGGGCGCTGTCGCTGACCCAGCGCGCCGTGCTGCGCCTGCTGGACCCGTCGATCAGCGCTGCGGGCGTGCTGCGGGCGGAGAAGATCCTGGACTCGGTGCGCGACATCTTGGGCGAGGTCACCATCGAAGCGCTGCCCATCCCCTACACCGCGGTGTCCACCGACCTGATCGCAGGCCGGTCGGTCTGGCTGCAGCGCGGCCCGGTGGACGCGGCCATCCGCGCGTCCATCGCCATCCCGGGGATCATCTCTCCCCACGTTCTGCACGGCCGGCTGCTCGCCGACGGCGGCATCCTCGACCCGCTGCCCATGGCGCCGATCTCGGCCGTCAACGCGGACCTGACCGTCGCCATCAGCCTGGCCGGCAACGATCCCCGCCCGCCCGCGCCCGACGCCGACGCCCGGACCGGCACCGAGTGGATGAACCGGGTGTGGCGCAGCACGTCTGCGCTGCTGGACACCAAGGCGGCCCGCTCGATGCTGGACACTCCGTCGGCGCGCTCGGTGCTCAGCCGCTTCACCACCTCCAGTGACGACGAACTGGTGGACGCGTCCAAGGAATCACCGGCGCCCAAGCTCGGCAGCTTCGAGGTGATGAACCGGACCATCGACATCGCCCAGGCGGCACTGGCACGCCACACATTGGCCGCCTACCCGCCCGATCTGCTGATCGAGGTGCCCCGAACCGCCTGTCGCAGTTTGGAATTCCATCGCGCGGCCGAGATGATCGATATCGGGCGCGAACTGGCCGCGGCGTCGCTGGACGCCCTACCTCTGCCGTCGTAGGAACCGCGCCACATCCTCGGCGCAGCGACGACCCTGCTCGCGCCCGGCCAGGGCGGCAGGCCGTCGGCACCGCGGGTCCAGGGGGTCGGGCCCAAATGCGGCCATCGCGTTGTCATCGGCGAAGACGGCCAGGGTGTCGGCCGGGAAGGCTCTGATCTCCGCACCTGCGCCTGCCCCGAACGGCGACGGCGCGTCCTGCGGTGCAGGCACCAGGACCAGCACGGCGTCGCAGTCAGAGGCAACAGCGATGTTGACCGTGCTGGCCACGCCGCCGTCCATGTACCGGCGGCCCGCGATCGGCACCGGCGGCCACGCCCCCGGCACCGCGCAACTGGCAGCCACCGCGTCCACCAGCGCGACGCCACTGGAGCGGTCGAAGACCACCAACTCTCCACTGTCGATGTCGACGGCGGTCAACCGCAGCACGCGCGCCGGCCACTCATGTGACGGCAGCCGGTCGGCGATCACCTGATGCCGGGATGCCGCCGGCACTGTGTCCGCAGCGGCCGCGACCGCGCCGATACGCCGCAGGTGCTGCTGCGCGTCGCCGGCCGAATCCGCCAGGGCCGAGAGGAACAGTGAGGTCAACTCGTCGATGCCGACCCCCGGTTCGATCTCGGCCACGGTCCCGGCGAGCTGGCGCTCGAACAGCTCCGGCAGAGCCACGCCGCTGCTGATCTGGGCAGCCACTGCCGATCCCGCCGAGGTGCCCACCAGCACCTCCGAGTCCAGCACCGCTGCGGCGACGTCGGGCGCCGCATCGGCGATTCCGAGCAGCACCCCGGTCTCCCAGGCGATACCGGCCAACCCTCCGCCGGCCAGCACAAGTCCACGTGTCACAGTTCCGTAGTTTTCCGCATCGTTAGATCACCACGACCTCGGGTATGCCCTCGACCATGGGTAACAAGGCCAGTGACCCCGTTGACCATGCACGGACAACACGCAAGCACGCGGGTCAGAACCTGAAGAACACCAAAGCATTCCCGGCTCTGGTCGGCATCGGCCTCGGGGTGCTGGCGCTGGTGATCGGCATCTTCGGCTTTGCGGCGGGACATCCGCCGCTCGGCATCGCCGGCGCGGTGATCGCCGTGGTGCTGTGGGCCGCCGGCTTCGGCTGGCTCAGCCGGGAACGGCGACGGGTCCGCCGGATCGAGGCGGACTACGTCAGGACCCACCCGGGCGCTGACTGGCAGACGCCTTCAAGCTGATCATCGCCGTCGGTACTGGGCCTTGTAGATCATCCGTCGCATCTTGGTGCGACGGGCGTCCAGCAGACCGCCACCCTTCGAGCTCGCACGCAGCAACAACATGCCGGCCACGATGAGTGTCACGGCGATCAAGCCCAGGGCGACGGCTCCCCCGATGACGCCCAGTGCAGCTGCGGTCAGAAAAATTCCGATCGCTGCAACGCCCACGAACAGCATCTCGAAGCCACCGAGCACCGCCAGATGACGCGTCCAACCCCAACGTGTGGAAGTCATGTCGGGGCGGATACCCGTCGAAAACCACCTCAACCACGGCGAAATTGCGGAGCGGCTTTGGCCGAGAACAAGGGCAGATCGAAGTAGGTGGCGATGCCGGGCGGGGCGGCGCACACTGCGGGGACGGAGTTCACACAATGCGCCGCAGTGGCCACCACACCGGCCTCGACGCCATCATCCTGGGCGCCGTACTCGGACTGGAAGCCTCTGACCACGACGGTGAAATCGGGGTTGCCCCGCACCTCCATCTCGTAGCGCTGGCCTTCGACGCCGAAATTCCAGGCCGGGTCCAGATTTTCTTCGCCCATCAGCCAGTTCACCGTCACCCGGACCACCGGGCGGTCTCCCACCAACGCCTCCCAGTGGAACTTGCGCCCGGCCACCTGACCCGGCTCGATGGTGCCGATGGGCGACGCGATGGGGGCGGTGGCCACCGCAATTTCCTGTGTGGCACGCACTTTCGGATCGGCGGCGAAACCCATCTCGTCGACGATCATGCGCACCGCCTGGATGAAGCCGCCGTCGAGCAGCTTCTGCATGGGCCCCGACAGCGCCTTTTCCGGGGTGTCGCCGAAGCCCATCACGTGTCGCACCACGTCCGGAGCGAGATAGGTGCGCAGGTCCGAAAACTCTTCGGCGCGAACGAATGTCACGCCGGTGGACATCACCGAGAGCAACAACGGGAACTTCTCGCTGATCCCCCCGGGCGCGATGCCGGTACCGTGCAGGGTCGCGTTGCCCGCTTCGCCCGCGGCCCGCAGATCGGCGCCCTGGCGCTCACTCGGATAGACCCAGCCCACCGGTGTCACGACGTTCTTGCCCGAGCGCAGCAGCGCGGCCACCTCGTCGGGGTTGGGCAGCAGCGGTGCATAGATCACCGCATCGGCATCCAAGGCCAGGATGTCATCGAGGGAGTCCGTGGTCGTCACACCCAGCGGCGCGGTTCCGAGGAGTTCCCCCACGTCCTTGCCGGCCTTGGCCTGCGAATGCACCCAGCACCCGACGAGTTCGAGATTTGGGTGCTCCAACACCCCCTTGATGGCTGCGACCCCGACACCGCCGGTGGCCCACTGCACGACCTTCAGTGACATCGCCAGCCTCCCGCACCTCGACTAGAACACGTTCTATTTAGATCTACACCAAACCGCCCGCGATCTGTATGTTTCTCGCCATGGCCAAGAAAGTGTTCGTCATCGGTGTCGGTATGACCAAGTTCGAGAAGCCCGGCCGCCGCGAAGGCTGGGACTACCCGCAGATGGCCAAGGAGTCCGGCACCCGGGCGCTCGACGATGCGGGCATCGCCTACACCGAGATCCAGCAGGGGTATGTGGGCTACTGCGCCGGGGACTCGACCTCGGGCCAGCGGGCGCTCTACGAGCTGGGTATGACGGGCATCCCGATCGTCAACGTCAACAACAATTGCTCTACCGGCTCCACAGCGCTGTACCTGGCGGCGCAGGCGATCCGCGGCGGGCTCGCCGAGTGCACGCTGGCGCTGGGCTTCGAGAAGATGCAACCGGGCTCGCTCGGCGGCGGCGCAGACGACCGCGAGTCGCCGCTGATGCGCCACATCGTGGCACTGAGCAAGGTTGACGAGATGGCATTCCCCGTGGCGCCGTGGATGTTCGGCGCAGCGGGCCGCGAGCACATGAAGAAGTACGGCAGCACGGCCGAGCATTTCGCGAAGATCGGCTACAAGAACCACAAGCATTCGGTGAACAACCCGTACGCCCAGTTCCAGGACGAATACACCCTCGATGACATCCTGGGCGCACGGATGATCTCCGATCCCCTGACAAAGCTGCAGTGCTCCCCCACCTCGGACGGCTCGGGTGCGGCCATTCTGGCCAGTGAGGACTTCGTGGCCGCGCACGAACTCGCCGACCAGGCGGTGGAGATCGTCGGGCAGGCCATGACCACCGACTTCGCCAGCACCTTCGACGGCAGCGCGGCCAACATCATCGGCTATGACATGAATGTGCAGGCGGCGCAGCAGGTTTACCAGCAGTCCGGACTCGGGCCCGCCGACTTCCAGGTGATCGAACTGCACGACTGCTTCTCGGCCAACGAACTGCTGCTCTACGAGGCCCTGGGTTTGTGCGGGCCCGGTGAGGCTCCGGCGCTGATCGACGACAATGACACCACCTACGGCGGGCGCTGGGTGGTCAATCCCTCCGGCGGCCTGATCTCCAAGGGCCACCCACTGGGGGCGACGGGCCTGGCCCAGTGCGCGGAGCTGACGTGGCAGCTGCGAGGCACCGCCGACAAGCGTCAGGTTCCGGACGTCACTGCCGCACTGCAGCACAACATCGGCCTCGGCGGGGCTGCGGTCGTCACGGCCTACCAGCGCGCCACCCGGTGATTGCGGCGCGCTGGTAACCGCGCAGCGGTTGTGAACGCGCCGAAACCCCTAGGGTCGTGGTCTGTGATGGTGACCAAGTCGGTGCTGTTGTTCCTGTTGGCCGCCGTGTTCGAGATCGGCGGGGCCTGGCTGGTGTGGCAGGGCGTCCGCGAGCACAGGGGTTGGGTGTGGATCGGCCTGGGGGTCGCCGCACTGGGCATCTACGGCTTCGTCGCGACCCTGCAGGCCGACGCCAATTTCGGGCGTATCCTGGCCGCCTACGGCGGGGTGTTCGTGGCGGGCAGCCTCGCGTGGGGCATGGCGCTCGACGGATTCCGCCCGGACCGCTGGGATGTCACCGGCGCGCTGATCTGTCTGCTCGGGGTCGCGGTCATCATGTACGCCCCGCGCAGCGCCTGACGAGCAACGTTGTGCCATCCCGCGGCGATGTACCGTCGAAAGCCAGGGCCGGGGTGTAGCAGGAGGAGATGGGAATGCGGACCGCAAGAGCAATCGTCGTGGCGGGGGCGGCAGCGGGCGTGCTGGTGACTCCGGCGGGAATCGCGGCTGCCGACATGACGGCCGCGGAGACCATCGCCAACCTGGAAGCGCAGGGTTACACCGTCAACATCGACCGGGTGGGAGCAGGCCCGCTGTCGGACTGCGTGGTGACCAACGTGCGCAACCCTCAGACCAACAGCGAATACGTCGGCGTGGTCGGCGACGACGAGCCCGGAGCGGTCCGGGTGATCACCAGCCAGACCATTTCCGTCTCGCTGAACTGCACCTAGCGGACGCGCGTCAGACGCGCTCCAACTCGCGCACGGCGGGTCCGGCCAGCGCCTCGGGGGTGTTCATCCTGGCCAGCGCCGGCGGCGTGGCCGGTGCCACCGTGTACAGCGCCACCCGCCCGTCGAAGCCCGCGACGTACAGCAGGCTCCCGTCTCCGCTCTCGGCGACACAGGACGGCGCGGAGTCGGTGGTGATGACGTCGGCCACGGTGTGGCTGTCGGTGCACACCACGGACACCGCATCGGCGGTGACGGCGTAGACCCGGTCACCGGCGGCGCTGAGCATCAGCTGTCGTACCGGTGCGTCCACAGCGACGGTGCGCATCACACGGTGTGACCGCATGTCGAGCACGTCGACCAGTCCGCCGGCGGCCTCGTCGTCGGTGGCGACCCACAAGGTGGCACCGTCGTGGCTGACAGCGAGGCTGCGCACCGGTTCCGCCACGGTCAGGGCGTCGATCACCGAGAGGTCAGCGGTGCTGATGACCACCAGGCGGCCGCCGAGCTGATCGGTGGTGGCCAGCACGAGGAAGCGGCCGTCACCGCTGAGTCGCACGGTGGTGGCGACCTCGCCGGATCGGGTGGCGAGCTCCACGCTGCGCTGCATGCCCGATGCGGTGTCCACGACCACAACGTCCACGCCGGTGTCGCTGGTGCGCGCGACGTACACCGAACGTCCTTCGCGGTCGGCCACCAGGTCGGCGACGCTGTCGGTCAGCGCGTGGCTGTCCAGGATGGACTCACCGTCGAGCACGGCGAGTACGTCGTTTCCACAGTCGAGGGCACTGACGTAGGCGCGGCCTCGCGCGATCGACAGCGCGTAGGGCTCAGGCACCTCGTCGATGACGGCGGCGGTCCGAAGAGTCCGACCGTCGAGCACCTTCACGGCGTCGCCGGCGTAGTCGGCCACGAACACGCGTCCGTCGAACGGGTTGACCGCCATCGCGGTGATCGCACCCGAGCCCACTGCCGAGATGCCCACCGCAGCGAAGTCGCCGGACCGCAGTGTGCTGTCCCTCACCACAGAGTCGTCGACCTCGGCGGCCACCGCGGGCACACGATGCAAATGGCTGTGCAGCAGCTTCGCCGGCACCCCACCGAATCCGGGCACCCGGTGCTGAGCGCGGTCCAGCACAGCGACGCCGTTGATCGCATCCGTCACATCGTCCACATTCGCCACTTTGTTTGCCATGTTGGCCGACCTCCCTTGCTGACGGCCGCGGTACCGACGCGTTCCCGTCTATTCTCAGCGCCATGCGACACTGACTCGGATCGAGTGTAACCGCGCGAAACAGTGCAATTCTGGTTCCTGCCAAAACTGCGGCGCGAAGTAGCGACATTACCTCAGCAGCTACTCACATACGATCCGCCGGCAGTCGAAAATTGCGCCAACAGCAACCTTCATAACACGTCTTTTACAGTATTTTTTGATCTGACAGCGAATGAGCTGATTTGAATTCTTGGACTACTCTTAATTATGTAATTCTTAGCTTGACGAATAAAATGAGGTCCAAATCACAGGGCCGGTTGCCCGCGTGTCCCCTGCCTAATCACGGCGAGTGACGTAACACAGCCGTGACACAGACGTCGGGATCACACCGGGGATCGGCGGGCCGCGGCGGTTGTTCGCTGTAGTTGCAGCTGCCTCGGCGACTGCGAGGCGACGGAATCCGTACCTCGGTTCGGTGCCGGGGCACGGACCTGCGGGCGGTCGAGTCCGCAGGCCACAGCCCCCCACCCCGCCGCTCCGTCCGTTCCGAGGTGCAGCCGCCCCGCCGGCAGTCACGGATTTCGTAGCCGGGGCTCGAGAATGGCAAACGATCTCATCTGACCTGGGCACGCGAAACGGCGCCTCGGAGCAGCCGCTGCTGACAGGATGTTTCCACCGAGACGGGGAGGTGAAGATGGCCGGACGCAGAGTCCTGACGGCGCTGGCCACGGTGGCGGCGCTGACGCTCGCGCCGGTGGTGACCCCGCCGACGGCCACCGCGGTCAGCGCGCTGGTGATGGGTGGCACCGACCAGCCCGACCCGGAAAAGCTCGGTGACTACCTGCCGGACGTGCACACGACCTTTCTGGACCCCTTCACCGCGTGCTCGGCGACTGACTGCGACCTCACGGGAGTGGTGTATCCGGCGGAATTCTGGCCCTTCCCGCAATGGGGCGGGCTGGAAGGGCAGAAGTATGACCGCTCGGTGGCCGAGGGTGTGGTCAACCTCGAGGCCGCGCTGCGGCGGCAGTATCTGGAGGACCCGGATGAACCCGTGGTGCTGTTCGGCGCGTCGCAGAGCGCCACGGTGGTCACCTTCGTCAAGCGCAAGCTCGCCACGCATCCGGAGGGCATGCCGGCCCAGGTCCAGATCGTGCTGATCGGCAACCCCAACCGACCCAACGGCGGATTGCTGGCCCGGTTCGCGCCTCTCACCATCCCGGTTCTGGAGTTCACCGGTAGTGGCGGCACCCCCACCGACGCGGGTATGCCGACCACCGACATCGCTTTCCAGTACGACATCGCCGCAGACTTCCCCAAGTACCCGCTGAACCTGTTCGCGCTGCTGAACTCGATCATCGGCATCGATATCCACGGCGACTACCTGCTGAACCGCAACGGATACACCGAAGCCGAGTTACAGGCCGCCATGCAGGATCCCGCCAACCAGCAGATCCACGGCGACACCACCTACATCACCATCCCGACCAAGCGCCTGCCGCTGCTCGCGCCGCTGCGTCAGCTCGGCGTCGACCACAACGCCACCGCCGTCACCGAACCGCTTGCCGCGCTGATGGAACCGACGTTGCGCGTGCTGGTCGAGCTCGGCTACGACCGTGGTGCGGGATATGGTCGCGCAAGCGGATTCGGCCTGCTGCCCCGTGTCGATCCGGTGCGCCTGACCACCGATCTGGTCACCGCCGTGAGCACGGGCCTCCGCGATGCCCGCGCCGCCGCGGTGGCGCCGTCGTCACGCCAGGGCGAGCCGCCGCGCGAACCTGAACCAAAGGTCCAGCAGATGTCCTCTGCTGCAGATCATTCCGATGTCGAACCCGCACCGGTACCCGAGCGGGACCGTCGGCGGCAGTCCGAGCCGGAGGTTGCAGACGACGCCGACGAGACCGACGACACCACCGACGAGGGCACCACCCAGGACGAGGACGATTCCGAGGACGCCTCCGTCGACGAGCCCGATCCATCGGACGCGTCCGACGCGGAGGACGAGGCCGACGCGGAGGACGAGGCCGACGAGCCCGCTTCCGATGCTCCCGCGGAGCCGGCCGCCGCCTGACCGCGCTCCGCCCCGGATCTCCAGGCAATCTCCACACTGCCTCCAAGCACCGGACTGCCCGGGCCGACACCATGGTGATCATCAACCGTGAGCCGACAACGGCTCCTACACAGAGGATTTCACCATGAAAAAGATGGTCTCGGTTTCCGGCCTGGCCCTCGTCGCCGCGTCCGCGGCACTGCTGGCAGCCCCCCTTGCACATGCGGCCGATTCGGCCTCGACCACCATCGGGCTGCTCGAGGCTCAAGGCTTCGACGTCAAGGTCGACCGGGTGGGCAGCGCCCCCCTGGACCAGTGCGAGGTGACGTCGGTGCGCAACCCGCGGGTGCAGCGCTCGCTCATCGACTTCGACGACGATGACAACAACGTCTTCGACGTCGAGCGACGCACCATCACGGTGTCCCTGAACTGCGCGCGATGACGCTCCCGCGGCGCCGCGGTGTGGGAGCATCGGCGCATGGAGGCGCAGGACGATCCGGAGGCCCGCATCAGGGACCTGGAACGCCCGCTGTCCGACCGGGCGCGGGCGTCTGAGCTCGGGACCCAGCCACCGGGTGCCGACCCCTACCCGCCGCCGACGCAGCCGTATCCCGCGTACCAGGACCCCTACCCGCCGCCCCCGCCCATGACGGGACCCCTGCCGCCGATGCCGCCGCCGGTCGGCTACGGCCCGCCGATGCCCGCCCCCGGGCGGCGCCCGGGGGCGGGCGCCAAGGTGGCCACGCTGGTCGGGGTGGGGGTGATGCTGATCGTGGGCGCGATGATCACCGGCGGTGCCCTGTGGTTCATCAATCAGTTCAACAACGTCTCGTCGTTCGTCGACTCGTTCGACCCCACCCCGTCGGCGGCGCCGTCGATCGACATCGAGATCCCGCCGATCGTCATTCCCGATCGTCCCGACGTGGGCGCACCGGTGGCGCCGGACGTACCGGTGGGCCCCGGCGACGTGGTCTCGGTGTCCGGCGTGGGCATGGATCGGCGCCTCGAGTGCGCCGGCGGGACCGTCAGCATCAGCGGCGTCGACAATGTGGTCGAACTGACCGGGATGTGTGCCGAGGTCCGGGTTTCGGGGGTGCGCAACGAAGTCCGGGTCGCCGGGACGGGCAGCATCACCGTCTCCGGGTTCGACAACGTACTCACCTACCGCGACGGTGACCCGCAGGTCGCCGAGTCCGGCAACGGCAACTCAGTCCGTCGTATCGACTAGCCGCAGCCGCAGCGCGGCGGCGGTCGCCGGGCCGACCACTCCGTCAGCTCTCAGTCCTGTTGTGCGGCGCTGGAACTCGCGGACCGCGGCCTCGGTCTGCGGGCCGAAGATGCCGTCGATCTGCAGCTCGCCGGCGTACTGCGCGTAGGCGTTTTTGAGCCTGCGCTGCAGTTCGGCCACCTGTGGGCCCGTCGAACCGCGGAACAACAGCACGTCGGCGTACTCCCCCACGGGAACCGGGGGCCGGGGCGTCGGCGCGGGATCGACAAGCGCACCGATTCGTCGTGCGATGTCCGCGCGCAACGTGTCCATGTCGATGGCGCCGGGGTCCCACTTGCCCTGCGCGCGGCCCGCATACTCCTTGTGCCCGATCGTGCGCGACGACCCCTGGCCCAGCCGACGGTGGATGGCCGCACAACACCGCACCAGCGCGGTGTACTGCGTCTCGGGCCAGTTGTGGCGATGTGACGCCGACGGCGCCGTACCGCTGTTGGCGCACTCGATCCCGATGGTGTGCCAGTTGCCCATGTTGGTGGGCAACCAGGGGTACATCCCCACACCGGCGTGCCAGGCCACCCCGGCGGCCACCACGGTGACCACGCCGTCACGCGCGATGTGCAGGGCGGACAGCGGTCCGTCCAGACCCGGCCTGCCCCCGGCGATGGCGGCCGCAGTGGCGGTGTCGGAACCGGTGTGGTGCACCATCACCCCACGGATGTCTTTGAAGTCGCCGTGACCCCGCATGCGCCACCCGGGGTACTCCACCAGGTCAACCCCCTCGGCGCGTAGCACCTCGGCAAGCCAGGTGGGATCACCGATCCAGCGTGTCGTCGCGGCCACGCTGACCGACACTACCGACGGTCAGAAGCCGGCTCAGCCGGCGAAGTGGGACTTGTAGATCTGCCCGTGCACCCCGACCGTCCGGTCCACCACCTGCGAGACCGCGAAGTCCGCCGCCGCCGACAGGTAGGCATAGGCCGTGGCCCGGTCCATGCCCTGGTCCTGCTCCAGGAAGTCCAGCGCGTTGACCACAGCACGGCGCATCGCGATGTCCAGGTCGCTGCCCTGCTCATTGATCGACCCGTCGGGGTCGGACAAACCGATGGGCACCCAGGCGTCCGCGGTTTCGGCGAAGGGGTACCGGTAAGCCACCGACGGCGCGTCACCGGATCCGGGTTTGCACACCGTCAGCCGGTAGGTGCCGCGCAACGAGCCCTCCATGGCGGTGAGCGCCACCTCGCCGTCGCCCATCGCCATGTGGGGATCGCCGACATAGAACAGCGCGCCCTCGGCGAACACGGGGAGGTAGAACGTCGACCCCTCACCGAGCAGTTTGATGTCGATGTTGCCACCACCGAGCGTCGGAGGTATCGAATTGGCACTGGCAGCAACGGGATCGGTGTCCGGAGAGAAAGCCACGCCCATCATCCCCATGAAGGGGGTGAGCGGGAACCGCACCTGGGCGTTGCCGTAGCTCATGATGCCGTGACCGTCCTCGACGGCGGTGAAGGTCGAGACGTTGCCGTACGCGGTGGGGTCCGGGCTGGGTCGGCCGTCGGTGGCGATCGGGGGCATCACCTCGGCATCGACGATCCCCGCCGGCGCGGCGCCGCCGGACGTGCGCCCGAGCGCTCCCTTGCCGTGCCTGCTGGAGACCACCCCGTAAGGCACCCGCGGAACCGCCTCCAGCGTCTCGATTTTCAGCACATCACCGGGCGCGGCACCTTCGACGAACACCGGACCCGTGACGACGTGGGGGCCGTCCCTGTCGAAATTGCGCGGGGTCCGGGCGTAGTCGGCGGCGATGTCGATGGCGTCTTGGAGCACATCACCTTCGGCCACGCCCTGGGCTCCGAAGTACTCCACCGGATTGCGGCCCTGGTCTTCGAGAATGCCTTCGTGGGACACCGCGTCGACGGTCACGGTCTCACCGCTGCGCATCGTCATCACCGGCGCTGCATGCACATTGGGGACATACCCCCACAACACCTCATCCGGCAGCGACTGCAGGTAGTGATCTCCGCTGACGTCTCCCTGACCGGGTTGCAGGACGGTGAAACCCTCGGTCCCGCCGGCGGGGGCCGCAGGGGACGCACCGGGGCTGGAACTCCCGGACCCGCAGGCCGTCGCCACCGACGCGCCCGCTCCGACTGCCGCGACAACGCGGACGAAATCTCTCCTACCGATCCCGTGGAGCAGAGTAGTTGCTGCACTGCGGGCGAATTCGTTCATCGGACCTCCGTGTCGTCGGTCCGCCCGAAGCTACCGATGCGATGTTGCGACGGTATTGCCCCTGGGAAAACCGGCAGTTCAGCGGGTCCGAGTGGGGAAGGGGTCGTCGGCGAAGTCGATCTGGGCGCCCGGATTGCTCACCGCGGTCACCAGACCCGTGCCGAAGGCACCGTCCCGATCGAACAGGGTGGCTGCGCCCACCGCAATGCCGTCGGCAGCCCAGTGCGAATCGGCCTCCAGTCCGATCCAGTCATCCACGGGTAGCCGGGACAGCGCCACAGTGAGGTCGCCGTTGATGTAGCCCACTCCGGCGGTGCCCAGGTTGGTCACCAGGCTGGTGCCCTCGGCGGTCATCGCCGCCCGAACGAACGGTGAGCTCGGGGCGTCGTCCACCACGTCGATGGTGCGATTGAACGTGCGTTTGCGGTCGGCGTTCTGATGATCGGCGATGGCGGAAGTCCAGCCCAGCGCGTCGCTGCCGATGTTGATCCCCGGCGCCTCGTCGAGCTGCGGCGGGATGCTGAAGTGCGACGGCCGCACCCACTCCGTGCCGCGCGGCGCCTCGGCCCGGCGGTACTGCACCAGCACTGCACGCGCCACCGGGACGCCGTCCTGGGTCAGTTCACACTCGGAGTTGCGCACGCGGCGACCGTCGCGGATCAGCTCGGTCTTGGCGATGGTGGGTACCCCGCGGGCCGCTTTGAACAGGTCCACGGTCAGCCGCGCGGGGAGGAACTCGTCGAGGCCGTAGCACCCCTCCAGGACGTGCGCAGCCAGCCCCACCACAGCGGGCCCGTTGAGGTGATCCGGGCCCCAGTGACTCTGCGCGTACTCGGTGGGCTGGAAGCGGTCCTGGTCGAGACGCTGGAAGTGGAAGCGGGGCTGGCTCATTTCCGCATCGTCGCACAGCGGCCGACGGGGGGTCTCGGCGGCCGCAGCGGCAGCGGTAGAGTGCCCGGTCGTGCCACCGATCCCCGTCATCGCCGTCACGGGCTACCTGGGTGCGGGTAAGACCAGCCTGCTGAACCACGTGCTGCGGACACCGCACGCACGGATAGGTGTGGTGGTCAACGACTTCGGCGACATCAACGTCGACGCCGGGCTGGTCAGCGGCCAGGTGGACGAACCCGCGTCGATTGCGGGCGGCTGCATCTGTTGCCTACCTGACGACGGTGAACTGGATGCGGCACTGGCCCGTCTCGCCGATCCGAAGTTGCGGCTGGACGCCATCATCGTCGAGGCCAGCGGCCTGGCCGATCCGGTGTCCATCGCGCGGATGGTCGGGTTCAGTGGGGTGAGCGGGGTCCGTGACGGCGGCGTGGTGGACGTGGTGGACGCGGTGAACCATGCCGACCGGGTGGACGACGGCGGTATCCCGCCGGCCCGCTACGGCGCGGCCACCCTGGTGGTGGTCAACAAGTTGGACCTGGTCCCGGAATCGGATCGGGACGCGGTGGTCCGGCACATCGAATCCCGCGTGCGTCAACGCAACCCGCGCGCTCAGGTGGTGGGCGCCGTGGATGGGCGGATCGATCCGTCGCTGCTGTACGACGTGGCCTCGGCACAGGACGAGTCGGGCCAATTGTCCTTTCGCGATGTTCTTTTCGAGGCCGAGACGCAGACACACGACCACGTGCACGCGGATGCGGTCACCGTCACCAGCTCCGGCGACGTGGACCCCCTGGCCTTGGTGGAGCTCCTGGAGAACCCGCCGCCGGGCGTCTACCGCATGAAGGGCACCGTCGCCGTGCGACAGCGCTCGGCCCGTCGCAGACTCGACGTCAACGTCGTCGGTTCGGCGGTGCACGTCGCCCGGGCGTCCTCACGCACCCCGGCCAACTGCCTGGTGGCCATCGGTATGCATCTGGACACCCCCGCGGTGCGGGCCGCGGTGACCGCGGCCCTGCGTCCCACCACCGCACCGCCGTCGGCGGCTGCGGCCCGCCGGCTCCAGCGGCACCTGCACAGCTGACCACCACCCCGCGAGCAGACGCGAACTCGGGTGATGTGTGACCACATCACCCGAGTTCGCGTCTGCTCGGCATGGGTCAGTTGAGCCAGCACTCTCCGCGGCCGCTGTAACGGTCCATGGAGGTGCGGCGGTCCATCACGGCCGCATACTGCCGGTCGAAGGCGGGCAGCAGCGCCCGGTTCAACGACTCCAGCCGGTCCTGCCAGCTCCGCAACTCCGGCCCGCGAGCCTGGAGCTCGGCGAGCACCGCCCGTTCGTCGATGGTGGTCAGGGTGTTGTCCTGCAACACGATTCGGCCGTCCACCATCACCATGTCGATCGACGACCCGTTCTCGGAGTACACCAGGTGCAGCTCGGGGTTGTTGCGCGGGGTGAACGCCAGCGAGTTCATGTCATAGAACACCAGGTCAGCGCGCTTGCCCACCTCGATGCTGCCCACGGTGTCGCCCAGCCGTGCCGAACGGGCGCCCCCGAGGGTGCCCGCCGTCAACACCTCAGCCGCGGTGGGCCACTGCCGGTAGTCCGGGCCGGTGACCTTGTGCAGCAGGGCCGCCGCCTTGACGGCCTCGGACATCCTGGCGGTGTCGCTGCTGGACATCCCGTCGGTGCCGATGCCCAGGTTCACCCCCGCGTCGAGGTACCTGCGCCACGGCGCGATCCCGGAGCCGAGCTTGAGGTTGGAGATGGGGTTGTGCGACACCGACGCCCCCGTGTCGACCAGGACGTCGATGTCGGAGTCGGTCATCCAGATGCCGTGGGCCATGGTCACGCGCTCACTCAGTACGCCCAGGGAATGGAGGTACTCGACCATGGTCTTGCCGTAGAACTCGGCACCGGTCACCGCCTGGGTCCGGGTTTCCAGGACGTGGATGTGGAATTCGAGGTCGAACTCCGCCGCCAGCCCGTCGATTTCGGCCAGCAGCTCCGGTGAACACCGTTGCGGCGCAGAGGGTCCGACCATGAAGCGCAGCCGCCCTTGCGCGTAGTCGGCGTAGCGCTGCGCCGACGACCGGGCGTAGGACAGGTACTCGTCGTCGGCGACCACGGCCAGGGCGTCGAGTTCGCGGCGCAGACCGGGTTCCAGCGCGTCCGCCAGGAACGGGAAGTGTTCCACGAACGGCCGGTCCATCACGTGCCCGGAGACATTGGCGCGGATCCCGATGTCGCGGTAGGCCTCGAAGACCGCGGCCAATTGGTCCTCGGTCTGCCCGGGGATCTCGAGCACGTCGTCCACCAGGGTGGTCACCCCGTTGCGCAGCGATTCGATGGCCACCAACTGGGAGCGCAGCCGGATCAGGTCCGGCGCCAGCGGCGCCAGCCCCAGCACCGGGTAGCTCAGCAGCATCCAGTGCTCCAGCGGCAGGTTGTCCAGCCGCGCCCGGAACAATGCCTCCCAGGAGTGGGTGTGGGCGTTGACGTAGCCGGGCACCACCAGGCGGTCGCGGCCGTCGAGCACCGTCTCTCCGGGTTGGGCGTCGAGAGTGGCTGCGACGGCGGTGATCTCACCGTCGATGATCCGGATGGAGCGGGTGAGCGGGGTGGCCCCGGTGGCGGCGTCCATGGTCAGGACGGTTGCCCCCTGGATCAGGTAGTTCATCGGATCACCTTGTTGAGTGCGAGGTAACTCAGCGCCGCCGCGGTGCCACCGGCCAGCCAGGAAAGGTCGATGCCGCCCATCGCCGCGGCCACCGGACCCTGCAGCACGGGCAGCAGCCCGTACATGCACATCCAGGTGCAGACGATGCCGATGGCCAGCGCGATCAGAGCGGCGGGTCGCACCGCGGGCACCAGGCCGGCCTCGGCGGGGGCCACCAGCGCCTGCGGGTCGACCTGCTGACGCGCGATGACGAAGTAGTGCACCAGCACCACCGCGGCCCAGGGTGACAGCCAACCCACGATGCCGATGAGCCAGGCGTCGATGGTGGCAGCGAAGTCCCCGTTGAGGACGAACACCACCACCACCCCCATCGCCACCACACCGATGATGATGTTGAGCACCCGCCGGTCGATGCGGATGTCGAGGGCCTGGGTGGACACCGTGCAGGTGTAGATGTTGAGGATGTTGGTGGCCAGCGGGCCATGCACCACCAGCAGCAGCACCGGGATCGCCAGCACCCCGTAGGCGTCGACGATGATCTCGCCGGGATCGGTCGACGAGCTCAAGGTGGCCAGCGTGGCGCCCAGCGCCCCGAGCCAGACCACCGGGATGAACTGTCCCAACGCGCTGGCCAGGAACAGTTTGCGCGACGAGACCGAGGTGGAGACGAACCGGGAGTAGTCACCCGCGTAGCCCAACCAGGTGATGCCCCAACCGATTCCGATCGCGGTCATGACACCGGTCACGGCAGCGAGGTGCTCGCCGGTGGTCAGGGCCGGGTCACCGGTGTACCCCCACTGGACGTCGAGGCCGAACCAGGCCACCAGCGTCATCGCCACCAACACCAGGACGGTCGGGGGCACGGTCCAGCGTTCGAAGGCCGAGATCACCCGGTAGCCGAACCAGGCGATGACCACCTGGATCACCATGATGATCGCCGCCACCGCGATACGCGGCGCCGCCGAACTGTTCTCGGGGTCCACCAGGCCGATGCGCCCCAGCAGCGCCATCACCAGGTCCAGGACGATCCAGGTGTTGACCGCGCACCAGCCCATGCACACGATCGACTGGACCGCGGCGGGGACGTAGGCGCCGCGGCGGCCGAAGACCGCGCGCGAGAGCACCATGCCGGTGACACCGGTACGTTGCCCGATGACCACGAAGATGCCGAACAGCGACATGCCGATGGCGTTGCCCACCGCCAGCACCGCGATGGTCTCGAACAGGCCGAGACCCATCGACACCCCGAGCGCGCCCAGCACCCAGTTGATCGGCGCGATGTTGGCGCCCGCCCAGATCCAGAACTGGCCGCGCACATCGGTGGTGCGCATGGATTCGGGGATGACGGCGAGTTCGGATTCGAGATGGTCGGCGTCGGGTGTCGATGTACCCGCGGAGACAGCTGACATAGAGGTTCCTGTTCCATCGAGGTGGAGGGAGACGGGCCGCGACGCTGCGTTGACTCCATCCTCTGGGCATCCAACTCCAGAAGGTGATAGACATTCTGTCCATAGATTCTGTTGTTGTGTATAGCTTTGGTCGAGGTGTCGGATGCTGCCCCCACAGTCCACACTGACTTTGCGCGATGTGCTCGACGACCCGGCCCTCTTCGCGGCACGGCCGCAGGTGCTGGCCGGATGGGACCGGCTGGACACCGAGATCCGCTGGGTGCACACCAGCGAGGTGCTCGACATCGCGGAGTTGCTCAGCGGCGGCGAGTTACTGCTGGTCGCGGGGGTCATCCTCGGTGACTCGACGGCCGCGCAGTTACGCGCCTACGTCGACTCGCTGGCCGACGCCGGGGCCGCCGGACTGGCGGTGGAGCGTCCCCGCGTGGGCACCATCCCGGCCGCGCTGGTGGAACGGGCCGGTGCGCGGGTGTTCCCGCTGATCGAACTCACCGAGGTGGTGCGCTTCGTCGAGGTCACCCGCGCCGTCAACAGCCGTCTGGTGAACGAGTCGGTGCGCGCGCTGCATTTCAACGACGAGGTGACGCATCTGCTGGCCGGGGTGCTGGCCGCACAGGGCGATCTCGATGACATGGTGGCGGCGTTGCGTGATCTCAGCGGGTGCTCCCTGGTGGTGCGCTCAGCCTCCGGCGCGGTGCTGGCTTCGGCGGAGGTCGACGGTGCACGCCCGCGCGGGTACGCACACGTGGCCGCCATCGAGTCCGCCGGCGTCACGATCGCCACCCTCGAGGTGCTGCCCCGCGCGGGCGTGGATCTGCAGATGGTGACCGCTGTGTGCCGGCGGGCGCCGGAATCGCTGGCGCTGGCCCTGCTGCGATGGCGTCCCCTCACCCGCTCGGATCAGCACCTGCGCGAGGTGTTCCGGCTGCTCATGCTCGCCGAGGACACCTCCCGCCCACCGGCGTTGCGCGCCGACACCCAGGCGGCGTTGCGGCGCGCGACCGGCGAGCTGGGATTCGCGCCGGGCGGGTGGTACGTAGCGGTGGTGGCGCTGTCCGTCGACGGGCCGTTGCAGGTGGCCGAACTGGCGGCCGCCCTGCACCGCGACGACCGGCCGGTGCTCTCGGAGATCCGCGACGGCAGACACCGCTCGATCGTGCGGTTCGACGGCCGCCGCGAGGCGGGCACACTCGCCGACGAACTGGTGGCCCAGCTGTATTCGTCACCGTTGCCCCGCGCCCTGCGTATCGGCGTCGCCGAACCCACCCGGGAACTGCCGGCGCTGGCGGAGGCCATGTCCGTCGCGGCGACGGCCGCCCATCTGGCCACCGAGACGGAGTTCGTGGGGTTGGCCCGGGACGTGGCCATCGATCACCTGCTCACGCAGCTCGATGCCAGCGCCGTCGACCGCTTCCTGCAGGCCGTGCTCGGCCCCCTGCTCACCACCGAACGCTCGACCGAGCTGGTCGCGACGCTGGCGATGCTGTTCCGTACGGGCTCCCGGGTGGCGGCGGCCAAGGAGCTCAACATCCATCGGCAGACCATGTACCAGCGACTGCACCGCATCGAGACGCTGCTCGGCCGTTCGATTCACGACGCCTCCGGATCCACCGGCGCGTTGGCGGTGGCCGTCGAGCTGGCCACGGTGCGCCGCCGTCTGGGTTGAATGACATCAATGTTATTCACAGAATTTGCTGACGAGGCCACAGTGACGCCTGTGCAAATTTGACGAAACTGATGCGATTGTGTGACCCGTTAGGTACCGTATCGCCCGTCAGCAAACAATCGAAAGGAGGCCGGCATGTTCGGCAGGATCATCTTCACCGCAGGTGTGGCCGCCGCCGGCCTGGCCTTGGGGACGGCAGCACCGGCTCTGGCCGACGAGAACGACGACATCTTCATCAGCGTGATCGACGACGAGGCCATCCCGTATTCGTCGGCCGAGAACGCCATCGGCCTCGCCAAGGCCGTCTGCGAGTACGCCGCCGCAGGACAGGCGCCCGAGCAGATCGCCGTGGAGATCAGCGGACCCGCGAACTGGACCATCGAGCAAAGCGGCTTCTTCGTCGGTGCGGCCACCCAGGTGTACTGCCCCTCCTGATTTACCCCAACCCATTCCAGCACCCGCGGGACGTTTGCCGAAAAACGAAACTCGCGGGTGTTGTGCATTCATAGTCAGTTGTCTGCGGGAGGGCGCTTCAGCAGCACGGGTGCAGAACATCACCGGCCGTGACGAGCTCACTCCCCGTGTTGGTCGTAGTGCTTGACCAGACCCGCCGACTCGGCGGCGTCGATTTCGCGTTCCCACCCGACCCATACCGCGGCGATGACCGTGACGGCCGTGGTGAACCCGAGAACGGCGGAGACGGTGGCCATGGACCACTGGTCGGTGACCGCGGCAGCGCCGAGCAGGATCACGACGAACACGGAGGCGAGCGCGAACCGGCGGACGGTCGCCGGATGCCGTTGCGCAATGGTCGACGCGGCACCAGCGCTGCGGACCTCGATCAGGTGAGACATGACTCCACTGTCGCGATCATTGCTAAGGAAGCGGCCAGAGACCGCTATGAGAACGAACTGAGTTCAGGGGCCGCATCGATCACACATCCAGGACCAGCCGCGCTCCAACGGTTTTCGCACGCGACACACAGACCAGCATCTGCCCGTCGCGGCGCTGCTGTTCGGTGAGCAGGCTGTCGCGGTGGTCGACGTCGCCGTCGAGCACCCGCTGCACACAACTGCCGCAGAACCCCTGCTGGCAGGAGTAACCGACATTGGGTCTGACGTCCCGCAGCGCTGCGAGCGCGGTCCGGTCGGAGGGCACCGGGACCACCTCGCCGTCACCGAGTTGCATCTCGAACGGCGCGCCGTCGACCACGGGCAGCGGGGAGAAACGCTCGACGTGCACTTCGACCCCCGCATCCACCGGGATCGCCGCCCGCACCAGATCGGTCATCGCGGGCGGGCCGCAGACATACACGGCGGTGCGCACATCCACCTCCCCCAGTAGGTCAGCGGCGGTGGGGAGGCCGAATTCGTCGTCGGTGCGAACCCGGACTCGGTCACCGTAACCGGAGAGTTCGTCCAGGAACGGCAGACTGTCGCGGCTGCGGCCGGTGTAGCACAGCGACCACGGCACCCCTCGCCGCTGCGCCAGCCGCACCATGGGCAGAATCGGCGTGATCCCGATTCCACCCGCAATGAAGCGCAATGTCTCTGCGCGCGAGGAGGTTCCGGGAATCGGCATCATGAACGCATTGCGCGGTTCACTGATCTCCACCGCATCGCCGACCGCCAGAGCGTGCGCCTCGCCCGACCCGCCGTCGCGCCCGATGAGCCGAACCGCGATCCGATACTCCCCGCTACGTTCCGGATCCCCACACAGCGAATACTGGCGGGTGCGTCCCGACGGCAGATGCAGGTCGATGTGTGCGCCCGGGTGCCAGCGCACCAGCGGCGCCCCGTCGGGCGCCGTCAAGGTCAACTCGACGACGTCCTGATCACGCGCCACCTGGCGCGCTGCGGCCACCCTCACCTGCCTGCGGTTGACGGCGGCCGGGAGATCCGGCAGGTCGGCGCTGCCACCCAACCGGGTGACCACCGAAACAAAGTGCGGCACAGCCATTCCCGCAATCCGGATCAACAGATCGGGACGCTGCGACCGGTAGAGCCCCGGCGGTGGTTCACCGGCATACGGCCTGAGAAGACGCTGCAGCAGTTGCCTGCGGTCAGCCATGGACCGCGCGGGCCGCCGGCGAGGTGGCCAGATAGGCGACCGCCTGCGCCGTATCGCCTTCATCGACAGGGTTGTAACTGGGTTTGAAGAGCCGCCCGGCCGCGCGCGCGATCATGCCGCCGGTCGGAATGGCGCCCCGTTTGCCGGAGGCGCGCAGCTTCCACAACAGTCGCGGGTACCCGAGGTTGGGCAGATCAGGATCGGCGTGCACCAGGAACTTGGTGCCGCGCAAGACGATTCCCACCAGAGCAAAACTGACGATGACCCCGGACAGGGCCTGGGCCAGGTAATCCATGTTGAAATACTTGGCGACGTTGTACGACACGTGCCGGTGCTCGACCTCCTCGGCGCCGTGCCAGCGGTAGAGGTCGGCCAATGTGGGGTTGGCGCCCATCTCATCCCAGGAGTTGTTCAACGCCCAGTGGCCGAGCACACCCGTGAAGTGCTCGGCCGCACACAGCGCATGGGTTCCCGAGGCCAGCGCTTTACGCCGATGCCGTTGCGGGACCTTGGCCATCTGCAGGTCGTACTGCCCGGCCACCCATTCGAGCTGGGCCAGGAACCGGGCGGGGTCGATTCCGTGCCGCTGCAGGTAGTCCACCAGCACGCGGTCATGGGTCTGCGCGTGAACCGCTTCCTGGCCGACAAAGCCGACGATCTCTTCACGCAGGTGATCTGCCCGCACGTACTCCAGTGCGTCGGAGAGCAGAGCGCTGAACCACCGCTCGGCGGCGGGCAGGAAGAGATTCAACGCGGTGACGGCGTGCGAACCGTAGGGATCACCGGGGATCCAGTGCAGCGGCGCGTCGTCGAGGTCGAACCGGACATTTCGGGGTCGCAACGCCACTTCTTCGGGAGCTACGCGGTCGGCCGGATCCATCGGCGGATCGGCTCCTTCCTCTTGGCTACACGTCACCTGAACAGAACGTCGCCAAGGCATACCCGCTTCGCCGCGGTCCAACAGTGTTTCCCGGGGCCACCGTACGCCGGGAGCGCACAACTATGTTGCTCCGGGGCGGTGACGCACGTGTGACGGTGTCTCCACCAGCTCTCCGCCCAATCTCCACACAACCTCCAAGCCCAGACCCGGGCCGCCGACGACGCTTGGTCACATGAACGATGACACCGCCACCTTGCCCTTCGGCTACCGCGTACTCGGCCCGGTTTCCGCCCCCGTCGGCACCATCCTGATCACCCCGTCGACACCACGATCACGCAGGTGGAGTCAGCTGCTGCGCACGTGGGCAGTCCGCCGCCGGCACCCGGCGCCGCGTCGGCGGCCGGACTTCTTCGAGGCCTCCGCGATGGCCAGGGAGATGCACCGGCTCTGAGTCGGCGGGTTCAGCGCGGCGGCGGCGGGCCCATTCGTTCGCCCAGACTGTCGTAGATGGGTGGGGTGCCGGTCAGCGAGGACACCAGCACCGCCGCCGCCGTCGCCGCCAGCATCGGTACCGCCACCGACGTGGTGGCCGTCATCTCGATCACCACCACGATCCCGGTCAACGGCGCGCGCACGGTGGCGCCGAAGAAGGCCGCCATCCCCACCAAGGCCATCGGGATGGCCAACGCCGTCACCTCACCACCCCACACGGCATCCAGACCCCCGATGAACAGCAGTCCCCACAATGCCCCCAGTGCCAACAGCGGCGCGAACAGCCCACCGGGCACCGCGGCGGCATACGACAGCGGGCCCGCCAGGAACCGCACCAGCAGCAGCCCGATGATGACGGGCATCGCCACCTGCTGGCCGCTGAGGATCATCTGCGTCAGCGGGTCTCCGCCGCCGACCGACAGCGGGTAGATGATGATGGCCAGCCCGATGACGGCGCCGATGATCGCCGCCTTGGCCACCACCGGCGGGCGCGGCAGCCGGGCGATGCGGTCGAGGAACCAGATGACGTTGCGGTTGTAGGCCGCGCCCAGCAGGCCGGTCAACAGGCCGAACACGATGAACAGCGGCAGCCAGGCCAGATCCGGGGCGGGAATGGCCGCGACGTCGAAATCGGGGTTGTTGCCCAGCATCCACCGCATGCAGCTGACGGCGGTGGCCGCGGCGAACAACGTCGCCAACACGGCCTCCAAGCGGAAGGACTTGGTGACCTCCTCGAGTGCGAAGAGCGTGCCGGCGATCGGTGCGTTGAACGCGACGGCCAGTCCTGCGCCGCCGACCGCCGTCTGCATCAGCCGGATGTCGGCATCGGGCAACCGGGCCTGCCGCGCGGACTCCGCGCCGATCACCGCGCCCATGTGGACCGTGGGGCCCTCGCGCCCCAAGACCAGTCCCGAGCCGATGGAGAGCACTCCCCCGATGAACCTGGCGGGCAGCACCAACAACGTCGGCGCTCCGACGTCGCCCCGGTAGACGGCTTCGACGTGCGGGATGCCGCTGCCCGACGCCAAGGGCACCCACCGCACGATCAGCGCCGCCAGGGCTGCGCCGGCAGCAGCCACCGCCACGGGTACCAGCCAACCCGGTCCCGGCGCCGCATGCGACCATTCGACCAGCTCACCACGGAGCCGGTCGGCGGTCATCAGACACCAGCGGAAGGCCCCGCCGATGAAGCCGATGAGAGCGCCTGCCACCACTGCAGTCAGGTACAGCAACGCCGTCCGGGTGTGGGGCCGCTTCATTCGGGCACAGCGGGTCAGGCTCCCCCGGTGCCGGTGCCGGCCCACGAGGTCGACGCGTCGTCAGCGACCGCGATGACGGCGTCACCGACGTTGACCGTCACCACGTGGTCCACGAACGGGATCTGCAACAGTCCGTGGAAATCGTCGGTCCGGACGAAGGTGTGCGCTCGGGCGAACAACGGCTGTACATCGAACACCCGCACCTGCAGTTGCTCGCGGCGCAGGATGCCGAGCTCGCGCCCCGATTCCGGGTCGGTGATCACCTGGCCGTCTCCGCACTGGACCGTGAACACCATGCCCGGCAGCACTCCCGCCTCGGCCCCGCGGTTGATCACCAGGGTGTGGTCGTCCTCGATGAAGGCGACCTGTCCCGACAGCGGCGCCGCGGTCACGAAGCCGCCATGGAATTACTCTCCCGCAGAAGCGATTTCGACACCGAACCGACTCTGATGCGGGGGCGTGCGGTCTGCTCGTCGCCGGGCAGGTCGATGGCACCGGCGCCGTCCTGTTCGGTGCCCAGGGTCAGCTCGACAGCGGTCTTGGCCTGGAAAAGAGCGATGACGGCCTGCTGATGACGATCGGTGCCGAAGGAGGTCAAGGCCACAGCGAGCTTCTTGTCGACGTACTCGACCGAGCGGTGTAGCTCCGAGGTGGGCACGCTCGGGCGGTCACCGGACTCACTGCGGGGTCCGCTGTGCCAGCGTTGCCCTAGTGCACCGAGCACCAGCGCGCTGAGCGGGACCACCACCACGGTGCAGATCAGGCTCAGCGTGCCGGTGCCTGTGAGGGCGCCGGCGAGCCCGAACAACAGCGCCAGTAGCGCCGCACCGAAGAGCTGCAGCGACGCCGGGACCGCTTCGATCGCGCGCCAGGCCCCGGTGACGATCCGCCCGACGAAGCGCGCGGACGCCGCCAGTGCGGTCCCGATACCCGCCAACGCGATGCGGGCAGCACGGCCGGCCTGGTCGACGCGGTGCGCCGGGGGTGATGGCATTTTCCACACCCGTTGCGCAGTGACCGTCTCAGCGGTGGGGCTCGTCGGCGCTCCGGAGACGTCCGCCGCAGGGATGGAGTCCTCAGTAGTCACACTGGTCACATCGGCCACATCGGTATCTTCTCGCGGTGGCGCCCCGATGTCTGCCTGACGCGCCGGGACGGCGGGCGTCTTTCCTGAGGCTTACGCCGCGGCTGACCCGCTGTCGGAGGACGAGGACGCCTTCGTTCCGGTGTCCTTCTTGTCCTTGTCCTTGTCCTTGTCCTTGTCGGTGGAGTCCGTGCGGTTGTCGGCATCCGCCTTGTCGGCCTTGGTGTCCTTGTCGTCCTTGGTGTCCTTCGAGCCGGACGTCGACGTGGTGTCGTCGGAGACGTCGGAGTCGGCGGTCTCGTTGTCCTGGGCGTCCTTCGAGGCGCCGGACTTGCCGTGGTGGCCGAGGATCTTGCCGAACTCATCCACGGCCGAGCGCAGCCCGTCCACCAGATCCTGTCCCGGGTTCCACTGCGTGGCGCGGGGGGTGGTGTCCTCGTCGGCGGCATCGTCGTCGACGACGACGACGGGCTCCGTCTCCGGCGGAGTCGACACCGGGTCCTCGACCGCAGTCGACGTGCCGGGCTCCTCGGCAGCGGTCGTCGGCTGTGTGGTGAGCAGTTGCGCGCTGGACGCGGGGATCTCGTCCACCGCGGCGAGCGTGCTGCGGCTTTCCTGATCTCCGCCCAGCGGGTTGCCGGTGCCGTCCCAGCCGATGGCCTTGGCGATGATCTTGTTCATCTCGATCAGTGATCCGATGAACCCGGGCCCCTGTCCGGTCGCGAGGTTGATCCGGATGAGCGGCAGGCCCAGGATGTCGCGCTCATAGTCCAGGTCCAGAGCGTTGAAGATGGACCCGCCCGGGCTGAGCAGACCGCCGAAGGCGATACCCACCTTGGTGCCTTCGGGGAACGACACTCCGAACGACGGGCCCAACGCCTCGACCAGCGGGGTGACGTCGACGTGCACGTTCCCGTTGAGGAAGGCGTCGACCATCTGGGCCGGCGTGTTGACGACGGTGTTCAGCGCCCGCACTGCGTCCGGGTTCGCCGCAGCCAGGTCAGCGATGATCGACTGCAGGTTGGCCGCCAGCACCGCGATGGGTCCGGCGACAGGTCCCGCGAGCCCCAAGACCACACCCGACAGCGGGGACGCCGAGAAGTCGAGCAGCATCTGACCGGTCGGCGAGATCTGGAACAGCAGGTCGACCCCGGGGATCGAGGTGATGATCGGCAGCGCGTTGTAGAGGAACGCGTGCTGAGCGTCCAGCGTGTCGGTCGACGGCGAGCCCGGCGCCGTGGCCCCGCGGGCGACATTCGTGGCGATCTGCTCGAGGATGCCCACAACGTCGGGGAGCTCGCCGAGGTAGCGGATCTGGTTGGCGATGCTCTGCTGCGTGATCGGGAACGGTGGATCAAAAGCCGAGGTGGCCAGGTTGCCGGCGTTGAGACCAGCCTTGTCGAAGATCTCCAGCCAGTCCGAATCGGCGGACAAGGCGACGGCCGGCTCCACGGTGTCCTGCAGCGGAGGCTTGATGGGGGTGGCCGCCATGACGCCCGCGCTCACGATCGCCACACCCGTGACCGCCAACGAACCCACGCTCGCGTGCATCCCGACTCCCTCGTCCGCCCGCGCACCCTCTGCCCAGAACCGTACTGAGTATCCCGCACATTGCGAAGGAGTTTGCACTGACGGCCGCCCGGCACGCCGTCGTTACCGCTCTGTGATCAGGTGCGGCGCTGCTTCGTGTGGCCGGCCGAGCCGGCACGCGCACCCGGATCTGCCGCCGTGACCTCCTGGACCGGCGATCCCCCGTCGGCCCCGGCAACGCCGGGCGCCCGCGTCGGATCGCCTCCGGAGGGTTGTGCGCCGGCCTCGAGTTCACGCTGGCGCGCCTCGAGCAGTTCGAGCACGGGGACGCGCGCGGCATGGCCGGCTTCGTGCACCATCACCGCTTCCAGTTGTTCGGCGTCGAGCGAGCGGATCCGGTGCCGCAGATCGCCGAGTGCCATCTGGTCGTAGTCGGGCAATGGCAGTTCGTCATGGTTTTTGGACATGTGCACCTTCCTCTTTCGGGCTTGCTGTGGCATTCGCCGCCGTGCGTAACGGGGCTCGGACGTCGTGAACCGGTTCGTCGGGGTCCCAGTTGGAGTAGGTGTAGCGCTGTTCCGGTCGGTCCGCGGCCCCCAGCATGAACGCCCGGTGGTAGCGGCCGGGCCGGGCGATGTAGGCCAACCAGGTGGAGATCGTGCTGACGCGGTTCTTCACACCGGTGAGGAAGGCGATGTGGATCAGCCCCCACGCGAGCCATCCGAGCCCGCCGGCGACCCGCAGCGGGCCGAGTTGCAGGAGCGCGTTGCGGTGACTGATGTAGGCCGCCGATCCCAGATCGTGGTAGCGGTAGCGGCGTCGTGGGCGGCCGGCCAGGTCGCGGCGGATGCACCGGGCGGCGTGCAACCCACCCTGCATGGCGTTCTCCGCGACCCCGGGCAGGTTGTCACGTCCGGCGAGATCGCCGATGACGAACACCTCCGGGTGGCCCGCGACCGAGAGGTCGGGTTCCACCTCGATGCGGCCGGACCGGTCGGTGGCGGCGCCGAGCACGTCGGCGACGTGGCGGGCGAAGGGCACCGCCTCGACGCCGGCCGTCCACAGCACCGTACGGGTGGAGAACTCGACGGACGGGTCGCCGTTCTTCGGGGTGACAGTGGCGCCGTCGCGGCGCACGTCGGTGACGTGCACGCCGAGATGCATCTCCACACCCAGCTCCCGGAGCGAGGCGGTGGCCTTCTCCGACAGTTCGGGCGCGAAGCTCTTGAGCACCCGTTGCCCGCCGTCGAACAGCAGCACTCGGGCCTCACCCGGGTCGATGTGGTGGAACTCGTTGGCCAGCGTGCGCGTCGCCATCTCCCGGATCTGACCCGCCAATTCGACACCGGTGGGCCCGCCGCCCGCGACGGCGAAGGTGAGCCAGCTCGCCCGCTCCGGACCGGGCGGCAGGGTTTCGGCGATCTCGAAGGCGATCAGCACCCGCTGCCGGATCTCCAGGGCATCGTCCAGGGTCTTCATGCCCGGCGCCCACTCCGCGAACCGCTCGTTGCCCAGGTAGGACTGCTGCATTCCGACGGCCAGCACCACCACGTCGTAGTCGATGGTGAACGTGGTCTCGTCGGGCCGCAACGCAGTGACGGTGCGGCGGTCGGGGTCGAGCTCGATGGCCTCGCCGAGCAGCGCACGCACATTGGCGCGCCCGGAGAATTCCTCCCGCAGCGGCCGGCTGATGTGCCCGATGCTCAGCTTGCCGGTGGCGCACTGGTACAGCAGGGGTTGGAACAGGTGGCTGGCGGCCCGATCCAGCAGGGTGATCTCGACGTCGGCACGCGCCAGGCGGCGGGCGCAGAACAGCCCGCCGAACCCGCCGCCGATGATCAACACCCTGGGCCGTTTCGGGATCGTCATTCCCCCCCTATTCCCTATCGGCGAAGTTGCAAAAGTAGTCGCCGCAAAATGGTTGCGTGGCAATCACTTCCACCGGGTACCCGGGCGCATGATCTCAGCAGTGCGCACCCTGGTATCCACGATGGCCGCACTGCTCGTGGTGTCGTGTGCCGAGAGTCCGACCTCGCACAGTGAGCCGCCTGGTCAGGGCGTCACCGATGTCGCCACCGGCCTGGCAGTGCCGTGGGGCATCGCGTTTCTGCCCGACGGCAGCGCGCTGATCGCCGAACGCAATACCGGTGCCATCATGCATCGCCTGCCGACTGGCGCCGTCACCGAGGCCGGCCGAGTGGCCGACGTCCAGGCGCGCGGTGAAGGCGGTCTACTGGGATTGGCCACTACGGGGTCCACGGTGTACGCCTATGTGACCACCGGCTCGGACAACCGGGTGGTCCGGGTGGACTTCGACGGTTCAGCGCTGGGAGCCCAGACGCCCATTCTGACGGGAATCCCCGCGGGATCCATTCACGATGGCGGGCGCATCGCGTTCGGGCCGGACGGCAAGCTGTACGTGGCCACCGGCGAACGCGGCACACCTGAACTGGCGCAGGATCTTTCGTCGTTGGGCGGCAAGATTCTGCGGATCAACCCCGACGGGTCCATACCCGCGGACAACCCCGACCCGCAGTCACCGGTGTGGTCCTACGGCCACCGAAACGTGCAGGGGTTGGCGTGGGACCCGGCGGGGCGCATGTGGGCCACGGAGTATGGCGCGCGAACCTGGGATGAACTCAATCTGATCCAACCGGGCGGCAACTACGGGTGGCCGACGGTGGAGGGCCGCGCTGGACGCGACGGCCTGATCGACCCGGTGCTGCAGTGGTCTACCGACGAGGCATCGCCGTCCGGATTGGCCTACCACGCCGGGTCGCTCTGGGTGGCGGCGCTGCGCGGCCAGCGGTTGATCCGGATCCCGGTCGCCGCCGACGGTGCGCTGGGACCGTCGTCTCCGTTGTTCGTCAACCAGTTCGGCCGCTTGCGCACGGTGGTCGGCGCACCCGATGGTTCGCTGTGGTTCACCACGAGCAACCGCGACGGCCGCGGCGACGCCCGAGACGGGGATGACCGGATCCTGCAGTTCCGGGAGTGAGCCGGCGATCAGGTCGGCTCATCGTCCGCCATCGGCCAGCTCGTACTCTTCCGGGGGCGGGGCGTCAGCGGTGCCGGGAACCTCGGTGCCGTTGATGGGGCAACGGGCCGTCTCCGGCATCCGGATCAGCGCCAGAGCGCCGACCACGCACGAGGCCATCATATAGAACGCGGGCCACAGGTTGTTGCCCGTCTCTCCCACCAGCCACTCGTTCACCGCGGGTGCCGTCCCACCGAAGATCGACGTCGAAACGTTGTAGGCGATCGCGAAACCGGCGAACCTCACCTGGGTGGGGAACAGCGCGGGGAACGTCGCTGAGATGGTGGCCAACTGCGGGACGTAGAGCAGACCCAGTACTGCGAAGCCGATCAGAGCTCCGATGGGTCCGGTGGACATCAGCATGAACATCGGCACCACGGCCACGAACAGTCCGACCAGAGACACCCACCACAGCGGCTTGCGGCCCACCCGGTCCGACAGCAGACCTGCGAACGGGAGGAACACCATCATGGCGAGCTGCCCGATGATGGGGATCACCAGCGACATGTCGGTGGACAGCCCGATGGAGGTCTCCAGGTAGGTCGGCATGTAGCTCAGCAGCGTGTAGTTCACGACGTTGAGCGCCACCACCAGACCGGCGAGACGCACGATGGGGCCGCGGTACTGCGTCACCAGACTCCTGAACCCGGAGCTGACGTTCTCGTCCTGCCCGGACTCCTCCAGTTCCCGGTACACCGGGGACTCCTGCAGCTTCGAGCGCAGGTAGAACCCGATGAGCCCCAACGGGGCGGCGATCAGAAACGGGACCCGCCATCCCCACTCCTGCATCTGGTCGTCGGGCAGCACCAGCGAGACGGTGAGCATCAGCAACGCGCCCGCGGAAAAGCCCGCCAGTGTGCCGAATTCCAGGAAGCTGCCCAACAGACCGCGGCGGCGCGAGGGCGCGTACTCGGCCATGAAGGTGGCCGCTCCGCCGTACTCGCCGCCGGTGGAGAAGCCCTGCACCATCCGCAGGACCACCAGCAGCACCGGCGCCCAGAACCCGATGGACGCGTAGGAGGGCACCAGGCCGACGCAGAAGGTGGCCGCAGCCATCAGCAGAATCGTCATGGCCAGGACCCGCTTGCGGCCCAACTTGTCCCCCAGGGGCCCCCAGACGAATCCGCCCAGCGGCCTCATCAGGAAGGACACCGCGAACGTCATCAACGCCAGCAGTGTGCTGCGCTGTGTGTCGCCCGGGAACATCGCCGCCGAAATGTAGGTCACGCCGTAGGCATAGATGCCGTAGTCGAACCATTCGGTGGCGTTGCCGATGGCGGATGCCGCGATGGCTCGTCGCACATCGCGTTTCGGCGGTGCCGGCACCGACGCCGACGCCGACCCGTCCGGTGTTCCTTCTTCGCGGACCATGATTCTCCTCGCGTAGCGGTCGCCGCTGCACACCGAGGCAGCGCGCGCCGGCAGCGGCTGTGTGCACTGCGATATGTCCGCAGCAGACGTGGGGTCGGAATTTCACGTTACAACGGGGGCGTTTTCGTGTGGCGTCCGGCCCCGGTCCGCGCGAGGGAACGGGTGCGCGTCGGGCGACCCGACCGATCTCCGTTCCACGAAACGAGTTCGGATTGTTGCTTTTTCGCGAAAGAGCGCGAATTCCGTTGCAGCACAGCGTTTCTAACGCAGATACGGCAAGACACCACAGCGCCGAAAGATAACGATCCGATAACAGAAGTCGGCGGCGGTTGTGCGCTTGCAGGCGCCGTCTCGGCTGGTGAGGCGCGATATGTGACCACAGTGGCGCAACGACGGTGCCTGGATTCCGGAGCGAAGTCTCGTTACCTTCGCCGTGCCGATTGACGTGAACTGATGATGATGCGAATGGCTGGTTCGGTAGTGGATGACACAGAACGAAGGCGTTCTGACGGCGGTGAGGGCGTCGCTCAGTCGTGGACCTCAAGACCACGAAACGCCACCGCCGAACACAATTCGTGGTCGTCGTTCCTGCGCCATCCCACCGACACCGACGCCTCGGACATGCAGGCGCTGGTGGCCGGCACGGGAATTCTGGATGTCAACTCCACCTACGCGTACCTGCTGCTGGCCAGCGATTTCGCCGAGACCTGCATCATCGCGCGGCGCGACGATGAGGTGTGCGGGCTGGTCACCGGATACCACCCGCCGTCACGACCCGAGGTGTTGTTCGTGTGGCAGGTGGCCGTCGCCGAGCGGGCGCGCGGCACCGGTTTGGCCGTGACCATGCTCGACGAGCTGGTCCGGCGCGTCCGCGATGCCCGGCAGGGCCATCCCATCACTGTCGAGACCACTGTCGCTCCCACCAACGTGCCCTCGCGTGCCCTGTTCGGCGCCTTCGCCCGGCGCCATGGTGTTCCGCTGGTGGAGAAACCACGTTTCGCAGCAGCACAATTCGGCAGCGACGGTGCGCACGAGGACGAACCGACACTGCGCATCGGACCGATCCTCGCCGCCGTCCCAGGCTGACGTCCGCACCGCTGGAGCACGCCCGACACAGTGTCAGAAGAAAGGATTCATGACCGCACAATCGATTGCCGTCCCCACGCTCGAATCACCCATCGCCGAGGTGTTCGCCTCGGTGGAGTCCGAAGTGCGCAGCTACTGTCGCAACTGGCCCACCACCATGGTCACGGCGCAAGGCTCGTGGATCACCGACAGCACCGGACGGCGCTATCTCGACTTCTTCGCCGGCGCCGGCGCACTGAACTACGGCCACAACAATCCGCTGCTCAAACAGGCTCTGATCGACTACTTGGTCAACGACGGTATCGTGCATTCCCTCGACATGGCCACGGCCGCCAAGGCCGATTTCCTCGAGACCTTCGACCAGCTGATCCTGCAGCCCCGGGGTCTCGACTACAAGGTCCAGTTCCCCGGACCGACGGGCGCCAACTCGGTGGAGGCGGCCCTCAAGCTGGCCAGGAAGGTGACCGGCCGCGAGTCGATCATCAGTTTCACCAACGCTTTTCACGGAATGACGCTGGGCGCCCTGTCGGTCACCGGAAACTCGATGAAGCGCGCCGGTGCCGGAATTCCACTGGTGCACGCCACTCCGATGCCCTATGACAACTATTTCGGCGGTATCACCGAGGACTTCCTCTGGTTCGAGCGGGTGCTTGACGATTTTGGTGGCGGGCTCAACACTCCGGCTGCTGTGATCGTCGAGACGGTCCAGGGTGAGGGCGGGCTCAATGTCGCGCGGCCGGAGTGGCTGCGCGCCCTCGCCGACCTCTGCCGGCGCCGCGACATCCTGCTCATCGTCGACGACGTGCAGATGGGCTGCGGCCGGACCGGACCCTTCTTCAGCTTCGAAGACGCCGGCATCGTTCCCGACATCGTCACACTGTCGAAGTCCATCAGCGGGTACGGGTTGCCGATGGCGCTGACGTTGTTACGCCGTGATCTCGATGTGTGGTCCCCCGGAGAGCACAACGGGACCTTCCGCGGACACAACCCGGCCTTCGTCACCGCCACCGTCGCCCTGAAAAACTACTGGGAGACGGCGAATTTCGCCGAGGAAACCAAGACCAAGGGTGATTACCTCCGTCGGCGCCTCGAGGGCATCGCCGACGCACACCCCGGCGTCAGCACCCGGGGCCGGGGCATGGCGCAGGGGCTGAAGTTCGACGACGAGTCGTCGGCAGCCGCCGTGTGCCGGCGGTCCTTCGAGCACGGACTGTTGATGGAGACCAGCGGACCCCGAGACGAGGTGGTGAAGCTGCTGCCTGCTCTGACCACCTCGATCGACGACCTGGACACCGGGCTGGATGTGCTGGCCGAGTCGCTCGCCACCGTGGCGTCCTCCTGACAATCTGACGAAAGGAGTGGGGGTCGATGATCGTTCGAACCACCCATGAGATCACCGGAACCGACCGTGACGTCTCGGCAAAGGATTGGCGCTCCAAGCGCATCGTCCTGGCCGGCGACGGCGTTGGGTTCTCGTTCCACGAGACCACCATCAATGCGGACTCGGTGAGCGAATTCCACTACCGCCATCATGTCGAAGCGGTCTGGGTGGTGGACGGGTCCGGCACCCTGACCGATCTCGAGACCGGCCAGTCCTATCCACTGGCCCCGGGGACCATGTATCTGCTCAATGGTCATGAGCGCCACCGGGTGACCTGCGACGAGCAGTTGCGGATGCTGTGTGTGTTCAATCCGCCCGTCACCGGTCAAGAGGTTCATGACGAGTCCGGCGCCTACCCGGCAAGCGTCTCATGAGCGCGCCCAGCGTTGCGCCGCTGCGCGACACCTATCCCACCCGGCTGGACCATGCGGCCCAGCCCATCGCACGCATCGAGCCCACCGTGTGGGCCACGGAGTTCAGCGGACCATTGGACGCCGGCGCACTCGAGACGATGGATCGTCGCGGTTACCTGCTGCGGCCCTCGACGGTGGGGCCGGACTGGATACCGCCGCTGACCCAGGAGCTGGAACGCATCGGAAGCGCGCTGGGCGACGATCCCAGGATCATCCGCGAGCCCGGTGGCAGCGTGCGTTCCATCTTCCAGCCGCACCTGCTCAGCGAGGTGATCGAGGAGGTGCTCGGCCTGGATACGGTACTGCCGGTGGCGCGCCAGTTGCTGGGCAGCGACGTGTACCTGCATCAGGCCAGGATCAACGTGATGCCGGGCTTCGTCGGCACCGGCTTCTACTGGCATTCGGACTTCGAGACCTGGCACGCGGAAGACGGGATGCCGTCCATGCGGGCGGTGTCGTGTTCGATTTCGCTATCGGACAACTTCCCCTACAACGGTGCGCTGATGGTCATGCCGGGCTCACACCGGACCTTCTACCCGTGTGTCGGTCAGACTCCCGCCGACAACCACCGAAACTCTTTGGTGAAGCAGGAGCTCGGGGTTCCGGATCGGGCAACACTGACCGAGGCGGCCACCCGCTTCGGCATCGATCAGGCGGTGGGCACCGCCGGTACGGGGCTGTGGTTCGACTCGAACCTGATGCACGGCTCCGGTTCCAACATCACCCCTTTCCCACGCTCCAACGTCTTCCTGGTGTTCAACTCGGTGGAGAATCAACTCGGCCACCCATACGCCGCTGCGTCGCCGCGCCCCGAATACCTTGCCGCGCGGGAGGTTCAACCGCTGCGCTCCGGTCTCTGAGCAGCCGGCTCCGCCGCCTACTTGTCGCTGAGCGGCTGCAGCGGCCTCGGATCGTCCGCCACCTCGTTGGTGACCACCGGGCGTCGGAACGCCGAGGACACCAGGCGAAAGCGCAGCGTCGTATCTGACTGTCGGAACAGTGAATTCATCGCCGACATGGTTCCGCGCAGATCGTCGCGCGCGGTCAGGTAGGTCCACCGGTGCGGCTCGGGCAGCGCGAAGAACCGCTCGAAGAATCCGGGTACGTCGCGGGGCGGCATGCGCAGCAGCGCCTCCAGTCCGATCCGCCGGAACTGGTGGACCGCCAGCGCTGCGGGCGGCCACACGGCGCGCTGGGCGGCCGCCAATGCACGGCCGGGGCGCTGCGGCAGATTCGCGGCGATCGCGTCAGCCACCCGCGGGGCCAGATGCAGTGACGTCGCGAGGCTGAAGCCGGTGGCCGGGTGAACCAGCGGCGCTGACGCCCCGAAGGCCAGCACACCCCGTCCGCGGTGGCGGGGATGATCCACCCGGAACGAGACCCGTTCGGTGCGCGCCTGCTCAGCGGGCCTGATGCCGTAGGTCGCCAGCCGGGCGTGCAGTCGGCGGCGCAGCGTCGCCAGCGGCAGTCCGGGCCGGCGCGCCAACGACGTCTCCTCCGCCAGCACGTCACCGCCGCCCAGCGGCACCACGTACAGGAACGTCGGCCAGCCGTCTTCGCCGTGATCGGCCCGCCAGTCCATGAACAGCGCCTCGCCGGGGGCGGTGAGCGGGGCAGCGGTCTCCTCGTCGAGGATGACGCCGAACGCGGTCTGCTCAGCCGGCAGCCGCGGGGAGGGCGTCCGATCCAGCGGGCGCCATCGCCCGGCAGCGTCCACCACCACCGACGCGCGCAGCTGTGTGCCGTCGGCCAGTGCCACCACACCCGGTTCGGGTGAACCCACCGCGCGTCCGCGATGGAAACGCACGCCCGCGAGCTGGGCGCGCAGATGTGCCTGCAGGGCGGGAACGTCGAGGACGGCGTAATCCCAGCCCAGGCGGTGTTCGCCGATTGCCACCGCGCGGCCTGCAGCGCGCGCGGCCACCACCGTCTCGGGCAGATCGTGCGGTAATTCTCGCCACCACATGCCGTAGGTCGCAGTCCAGGACCGGTCAGGGGCGGGGTCCAGGACAGCGGTGTCCAGGCCGCGGTGTGCGCATGCGGAGGCCAGCGCCAACCCGGCGGGCCCCGCTCCAACCACCAGAACGTCCATCGGCTCCATCGTGCCTGGCCCGCTGGGATACGTACAGGGCAACCCCGGTGGGTACCCGGCCGTCAGGGACGGCGGAGGAGAAGCAGTTGGGCAAGGACACCGAGACGAAGATCTGCGCCGCGTGCGGGCGTCCGTTCCACAACCGCAAGAAGTGGCGGTCCCGGGGTCAGTGGGACCAGATTCTGTACTGCTCGCGCCGCTGCCGGGGTGCGGCGCGCTGAGGCGGCTACGTCAGGGTGTCCGCGAGCGCGGCGCCCAGCCGCCGGCCGGACAGCCAGGCCGACTCGACCCGTGGGGAGCCTGAGGCACACCAGGCATCACCGCAGATCCCCAGCGGACGCCCAGCGGTGGCCAGGCCGAATTCCGCGTCGCCATGGGTGTCTGCGGGTTTGGCGAACGTCCAGCGGTGGGCGTGGGTCCACGACGGCGCCGCGGTGATGTCGAGCAGCCGGGCCACGGCGGCGAGCACCGGCGCCACCGCGTCGTCCGGGCGGTCGAGGTGACTGCGGGCGCGGGCGGCGGTGGTGTGCGCGACCAGAACAGCAGCGCCGTCCCCGCGCCGCGCCCCGTCGTCGGCGATGAACGACACGTCGGGGTCGTCGTTGACGAACGCGGCGTCGGCCAAGGCCCAGCGCCGATCGGGCCACCCCGCCGCGACGGCGATCACCGGCTCGTACTCCACCCACTCGCTCGCATCAGGTGCGAGCCGCGCGGCTTGCGGATCGGGCATGGCCAGGACCACCGCGTCGTGGGTCAGTTCGTCGAGGGACTCGACTGCCGACTCCAGGCGCACCTCCGCGGGCAGCAGGTCGCGCACCAGCGAGCGCAGCCCGTCAGGGGTCGCGAAGCGCACCGGCCCGGTGGTGGCGTCGCCGCCATCCGGGGAGAGCACGTCGAAGGTGTCCGTCCACGGGCGCGTCAGCCCGCGGGCGGTCCACCCGTCGACGACGGCGGCGAAGTCCGGGTCTTTCACCGTGAAGTACGCGGCGCCCAGGTCCACGCGACGGCCGTGCAGCGTCGGTGACGCCATCCGTCCCCCGGGAGCCCGGCCCCGCTCGAAGATCTCGGCGGCGACGCCCCGCTCCGCAAGGGCCTGGGCGCAGGCCACCCCGGACAGACCCGCTCCGATGACTGCGACCCGTGGTGATGCCATGCCCGCGACAGTAGCCGGGCGCACCGGCGGGTCCGACCGGACGACGGTCGTGGTTGCCGGCGCTGCTCGAAAAACGACCGACGAGGCGGTGCCCGGCTAGTAAATTCCCGCCTCAGGAGGATTGTGATGGTGGGCTCCGGTACCGGCGTGTCGTTCGATCGGTGGAGTCGCGCTCTCGTCGGGGCGGCGCTGGGGGTCGGCATCGGGGACGGGTTCCTGCGGGTGGCCGGTGTCGGGCCCTCACTGCAGGACCGGCTGATCTGGGCCGCACCGTCACTGTGGACCGCACTGCTGCTACTCGGCTCCGGCGCCGCACTGGTCCTGCAGTCCACCCGCACACCGTCCGGGCGCTCGCGGATCGGGCGGGCCCTGGGCGTGTCGACGGGTGTCGGTGCCACGGTGTTGCTCGCCGCCTCGGTGTCCGCGGGGCCGTTCGAGCACGAGAACGGCCTGCCGAGCGTGCCCGAGTCGGTGGCGCTGCTGGCGTTGTCCGCGGCGGTCGCCTCCCGCAACCTCGACCGTCCGTGGGTGCGGGTGGCGTGGCCGGTCGGTGTGGCCACCGCGCTGGCTGCGCCTTTCGCCGCGGTGGTCATGTCGCTGTTCGAGGCGGCGGACATGCTGCACGGCGCGCCGGCGTTGGGCATCACGGTGACCTCTGCCGGCATGACCGCGCTGGTGGCCGGTGCGACCGTCCTGTCGCGGCCGGACCGCCAACCGTTGGCCTGGCTGCTCGCACACCGGGACCGCAGCCTGCTGACCTTGCTGGTCGTCACATTCGCACTCGTTCCGGTCTGGGTGGCCATCTGGCGGCTGATCCTGCTGGCGTCCGGGCTGACCGGAGAATCGGTCTGGATCCTGTCCACGACGATGGCGAGCCTGATTCTCGGATTGCCCTCCTTGGTCGTCTTCCGGCGTGTGCAGCGACTCGCCGCCGATCAGCTGACCCGGAGCGCCGCGCATGCCGAGGCGGAGCGGCAGCGCGCCGAAGCCGTGGAGCAGTACCGGATTTTGGCCGACAACACCGTCGATGTCGTTGTGCATCTTCGTGACGGCAGACCGGTATGGGTGTCGCCGTCGATCGAACCCGCCTTCGGGTTGCCCGCACAGCAGTGGCTGGGCAAGGACTTCCTCCCCCGTATCCCCCCGGACGATCACAAGGCCGTCTTCGACGCCCTGGCGCGAAATGCCCAGGGCGACGCGGCCGTCGCGCGGTTTCGCGTCGTGAATGCCGCCGGTGACCATGTGTGGGTGGAAGGGCACGGCAAGCCGTACATCGGCGGCGGAGGCGTCCCGGACGGGGTGATCGTGGCCGTCCGCAACATCGATGCACAGGTGGAGGTGGAGCAGGAACTCCAGAGGGCCCGCGACTCGGCGCTCGCGCTGGCCGAGGCGAAGTCCGATTACGTGTCCACGGTCAGCCACGAGATCCGGTCACCGCTGCATGCAATCAGCGGATTCTCCGAACTGCTGGAGAATCAGTTGTCGGCAGAGGGACTCAGCGAGGCGGCGGAGTGGTCACGACGGGTGCAGGCGGAAGCGGGACGCCTGACGCGTCTCATCGAGGACCTGCTGGACCTCTCCCGACTCGACGCCGGCCGGACACTGATCGCCGCCAAGGCATTCCGGCTTCGTCGCGTGGTGGACGAGGTGATCGCACTGTCGAAGCTCGACGCCGAGGCCAAAGGTCTGCGGCTGGACTACTCGGTGGACCCGACCATCTCGGATTGGCGGATCGGAGATGCCGACCGGCTGCATCAGGTGCTCAGCAACCTCGTGTCCAACGCCAGGAAGTTCACCCGCGAAGGCTACATCGACGTCAATGTCTCGCAGGTGGCCACGGGCGCTGCGGAGGGCTTGGTGCGGTTCGCCGTGACCGACACCGGGCCCGGCATTCCCGGCGAGGACATCGACCGGATCATGCAGCCCTTCGCGCAGGTGTGGAGATCCGACGCCGAGCAGGGAAGCGGTCTCGGCCTGGCGATTTCAGACAAGCTCGTGAAAGCGATGGGGGGAACCGGCCTGGAGGTGGCCAGTCTGGAGGGCCACGGGTCCACCTTCCATTTCACGGTGCCGCTGCCGGAATCGGCGCCGGCGGATCCGTCGTCGGGGCCTGATCTGACCCCCACCGAGTCCGCGGGGACGAAGACCATCCTGGTGGTGGACGACAATGTGACGAACCAGTTGCTGATCGAAGTGCAGCTGCACAAACTCGGGTACCGGTGCGAGATCGCCTCCAACGGATCGGAGGCGTTGGAACGCCTTGACACACAACGGTTCGATGCGGTCCTGATGGACTGCAACATGCCGGTCATGGACGGGTATGAGGCCACCCGCCGCATCAGGGCCGGCGAGCGCGGCACCGGAGATCACCTGCCGGTTCTGGCACTGACGGCCTCGGCCTCGGGTTCCAACCGAGATGCCTGCGAACGAGCGGGAATGGACAGCTTTTTGAGCAAGCCCCTACTGCTGTCCAGGCTCGCGGAGGAGCTGGGGCGGTTCATCGGCGCCGGCGACACACCGGACGGGACCACGCCGTCGGGCAACGACTGCCACCGCGTGCCGCCCATCCTGGATCACGCGCGCGTCGATCGGCTGCTCGAGGAGCTGGGCGCTGGTGCCATCGGGAAGGTGTTGTCCGCGTTCACCACCGAGATGCCCGGCCGGCTGGCCGAACTGCGCCGCACGGCTGCACAGGGAGACCCCGATGCGGTCCGGCGCAGCGCACATGCCCTCCGCTCGCCCAGCGCGATGCTCGGTGCTACTGCACTGGCCGAGCACCTGCGGGCTGTCGAGGAATCATCGGATCCGGCCTCCGGCGCGCTCGACGGACGGCTTGCAGACCTGGTGGCCGATTCGCTGGATCAACTGCATGCCAAGCTCGGCCTGCAGACGAAGGAAGGATGAGGCAGATGAAGGGTGTGCTCCTCAACGCGGTCGAAGAAGCGGTGTCGCGCCGGTGGGGTGGCGACATGTGGGATGACCTGCTCGACGCGTGTCATCTGCAGGGGGCCTACACGGCATTGGGCAACTACCCCGACGGAGAACTCACCGCGCTCGCCGATGCTGCCGCCGAGCGCTTGCAGTGCTCCTCCGACGATGTTCTGCGCCTCCTCGGACGACTCACCTTGCAGCCGCTGATGTCTCGGCACGCCGGCTTGTACGAGACGCCGACCTCGGTCCGTGAGTTCCTACCCAGAATCAACGATGTGATCCATCCCCAGGTTCTCAAGCTCTACCCGGGGGCATCGGTGCCGCGGTTCGTGCTTCGCGACAGCGGCGCCGAACTGGAGCTGGACTATTTATCGGTGCGCAGCATGTGCATGCTCGCCGAGGGTTTGATTCTCGGGGTCGCCGACCATTGTGAGGAGGCTGTGACGGTGGATCAGCCCAGTTGCAAGAAGCGGGGCGATCCCCGCTGCACCATCCGGATACGGGGCGCTCGGTGAATGAGCCCGTCGATCACAACGGTGTCGTCGAACGACTTCAGCGCCGCCTGGCCAGGGAGAAATCGGCCCGACTGCAAGCCGAGGCCATCGCCGAACGGGTTGCCTCGGACCGCTGGGAGCTGCGCAAACAGCTGGAGGACAAACTCGCGTTGCGGACCGCCGAGTTGCAGGCGGCACGTCGAGCCGCTTCTGAGCTGCTCACCGTGCGGCGGCGCGGCCGGGCTGCTCGGACCCACACCCTGCGGACGACCTTGACGGCGCTGTTCTATTTTGCGGAATCGCTCACCGAGTCGGAGCCTCTGCGTGCCGCGCAGATCGCAGAATTGAGGAGACTCCTGTCCGACATGCAGGCGGTCCTGGATTCTCAAGCGGGCGGTTCCGCGGCCCCGGCGGACGTCGGTCCTCCGTCCGAGGCGCTGCTACCCGACATCATCGCGGCACTCGAAACTGGCTGGCACCAGGTCGCCGCTCGCGGGGGCAAGCTGCTGTTGCTGGACATCGACGTCCCACCGGGTCCGGTGCCGTCCGCGGTGATGGACGAAGCCGACGACGTGGTGCTCGGCGCGATCCGCGAGCGGCTCGGCAGTCCAGAGCCGGTGATCGAACTGCGTCTGAGCGTCGGTCCCGGCGGCTTGACGGCCCGCTGAGGCGGTCAGCGGTGCGTCTCACACACCCCCGAGCCTGAACCCGACCCCACGGACCGTCTCGATGCGGCTGGGACGACCCGCTGTGTCGATCTTCTTGCGCAGGTTGCCGATGTGCACATCGACAACGTGATCATCGCCGAACCAGCCGGCACCCCAGAGTTCTTCTCTCAGCCGGTCTCTGGTGTGCACCATCCGCGGCCGCGCCGTGAGCGCATCGAGCAGGTCGAACTCCTTCTTGGTGAGGCTGACCTCACGACCGGACACTGTCACACGTCGGGCGGCAGGAGAGATGCGCAGGTCTCCGAACACCCGCTCGGCGGGTGCGGTGCTGTCGGCCTGCGTGCGCGCCCGCCGGCCCACGGCGGCGACACGCGCGCAGACCTCACTGGGGAAGAACGGCTTGACCACGTAGTCGTCGGCACCCATGGACAGCCCGACCACGCGGTCCACCTCCAGGTCTTTGGCGGTGAGCATGATGATGTGCGCTGCGGATTCCCCTCTGATCTTCCGGCAGACCTCCAGTCCGTCCACCTCGGGCAAGACCACGTCGAGCAGGACGACATCGGGTTGGAAACCCGAAGCGAGCTCCAGGCCGGTCCGTCCGTTGTCCGCGACCGCCACTTCATGACCATCGCGAAGCAGCGCAGGCCGTAGCGTCTCAACCACTTCCGGGGAGTCCTCGACGATCAGAATTCGCACTCTTCCAGTGTGCACCCACCCCTGACTCCGAGGACCGGAATCGACTACGAGAAGCAAGGGGCACACCGGCCTTGGCTGCGCCTGGTGGGGCACTTCAGGCCGGCTCCGGGGATCTGACGGTCTTTCGGGCAACCCGGCGTCGCATTCTGGCGGGCTCGCCGCAGATGGTCAGCATCGGTGTACGCCGAACCACGGACGTATCGACCGATCCGTCGGCGCGGGCATGGGCCAGCAGGAACCTGCTGAGGTCAGCCTGATCGATCATGCGTGCGGCATGAGAACCTGCCTCGGGCAACAAGACCCGGATCGGAAAGCCCAGCCGACGACCGTGCGTCAGGAAGTTGGTCACCGCGGCCAGGCCGGCCGCGGAAAGCTCTTGCACCCCAGTCAGATCCACGATGGCCTTGGTACACCCGTTGTCGAGCACACGCGCGAAGCTGGCTCGCAGCCCCTGCGCCTCGGTGGCGTCCAGAAAAGGTGCCGGGCGAACAATCGCGATACTCATGCCGCCACCTCGGACATCGGCAGCTCGTCGACGGTGACCACCGGGTCGATCGGATTCAACGCAGCGTAGCGGCCGGTCAGCTCGAGGATGACTCGGGCCGCGACGCTGCTTGCGGCAAGCACCAGGTCACCACCGAGGTCCAGACACCGCAATCTGGTCGCGATCAGAGCGTCGATCGCGCTCTGGTCCATGTGACGAACGGCGCCGGCATCGATCTCCACCACCCCGCCACGCGACGCGGCCTGCCGCGCCGCGGCCTCGAACCGGGGAGTCTCGTGGATGTCGAATCGGGTGGGCAGGACAATCCTGCACCTGCGCCCCGACTGGCACGCTACCGCGTCCTGCAACACTGCCGGCACTGTTGTCATCGCCTCTGGCCCTTCCCTGTTCGGCCGCGCTGGCCGATCATTTTTCGGTACCTGCCAAAGGTAGGAATTCACGTGCAAGATCAGGGGTGGCGATGAGTCAGGATTGGCTCAAGAGTGGACCCGCCCTGTGTCCAGGACAGTCGAACGCACAGCTACGCCGGTGTGCGCAGCGCGCTACACCGGCGTAGGAGTGTCAGGGGTTGTCGTTGGTTGCCGAGACGGCGCCGTCTACGCCGCGTGCACCTACCAGCCCGGCTCACCACCACGTCGCCGGGCGCAGGCCTCCTGCAGATGGGCCACATGCCAGTCGGTCACATCGGCCAGCGGCACACCGCATGCTGCCGCCCTGTTCGCCTCTCCCATGGCGGCCATGTGCGCGGGATTGCGAATCACCTCTTCCAGCGCCCGCGCCAGGTCTTCGGAGTCGGTGGCGTCAAACGTGACTGCGCGAAAACCCTCTTCCCGCATGCACTCCGCCAAGTCGCCGATGTCGGGCATCACCACAGGGCACCCGTAGGAACCAGCTTGGTGCAGCACACCTGAGGACCCGGTGGTACTGGTGTAGGGGAAAACGGCGACGTCTGCGGCGTTGAAGACCAGGGGAATGTCCTCCTCAGGCACATAACCGGTGAAGGTGACCCCCCGCAGATCCCGGTACTTGTCCTTGACACCAGCCAGATATCCGACTGCGTTGTGGCTGTCGGTACCGGCGACGACGACGTCGATCTCGACCCCGCGCCGGTGCAGGAGGGCAGAAGCATCGAGAAGGACATCCACCTTCTTGTAGGTGCCCCACTTCCCGAACGCCAGGATCGAAGGTATCGGTTTGTGCTTCCGCGCAACGATTCTCGGTTCCTCGAAGCTGCCGTGGGGGGCCAGGTAGACGTTGCGGGCGCCGTAACGCTCCCGTAGCACGTCGACGTACTGCGGCATCGTGACGCACACTTTGTCGGCAGCGAGAACCATCCTGGTCACCAGGCCGCCGAAGAACGTGAGCAACCTGGTCAGCGCGGGATTAGAGGAGAACCCCGCCTTCTCGAGGTCGACGGTGTCCACGAGGTTGTGCATCAAGACCACTGTCGGAATTCCGATGAGACGCAACACCAACGGCAGCAGCAGGCCGATCGCCGCCGCCACCTTACCGGCGCCGAAGCTGGTGAAATGGGCGTTCACCATCACCACGTCGGCCCGCGTCACCCGCGCCGTCCTGGCGATTCTCAGCGGGTTGAGCAGCGATCCGTAACGCCATGCCGGGGTGGCGCTCGCGTTATCCGGGAGATCCGCGACGCGGCCACCGGTGTCGTCGTGGAGGACGATCAGCTCGCGTACCTCGGCCTTGGCCGCGAGGTGGTGGGCGAGGTGGTACCCGTATTCGTTGAGCGTGGTGCGGCTCGGCGGGTAGGCGGTGACGAGCGCGATCTTCAGTCCTGGTGTCATCGTCTTCCTGGTCTGGTCCTGGGCAGAGCCCTGTTGATGGGTGGTGTGGTCTCACGAAGGGAGTCGGTGACCTCTACGCCGCTACCGCGGCGAGATGGCGCGGATACCGGCCGCACAGGTCCCGGTAGCGCAGAGCAGCCACATCGCACAGAAACCGGACCGACTCTCGACCCGGGCTGACCTTGGATCCGGGTGCTTCGATCCAGCGCACGGGAATCTCCTCGACCGCGATCATCCAGCGCTGGGCGAGCCAGAGAATCTCCAGATCGAACGAGAAACCGTCGATGCGCGAGGCATGGAACAATGCCTGAGCCGACTCCCGGGTGAAGAGTTTGAATCCACATTGTGTGTCTTTGATCCGGACACCGGTGGCCTTCCGCACGCCATGGCGCAGAGCGCCGCTGATGACACTGCGCAGCCGGCCGCGGCCACATTCGTGGGCACCCTCAGCCGCTCGAGATGCCACTGCGACGCCTACACCCTGCTCGACAGCGGCAAGCAACCGGTCGAATTCCTCGATGGGGGTGGACATGTCGGCGTCGGTGAACAGCACGTAGGCTCCCCTGGCTGCCATCACCCCGTCACGGACGGCGGCGCCTTTGCCACGGTTCATGCCAGGTTCCAGCACCGTGACATTGGCCAGGCGCAACGACCTGACCAGGTCGGGAGTGCCATCGACGCTGCCGTCGTCAGAGACGATCAACTCCCACGACAGTCCGGTCGAACACAGGTGTGCGGCGATGGCGCCGATGGTGGGCACGATGCGGGCGTGTTCGTCGTAGACCGGTATCACCACCGAGACATCCGGTCCGGTGACCAATTCCCTGTCCCGCCATGCTTCGAAGTCTGCGTAGGTCATCGCTGCGATCCTCTCGTTCGGATACGAACGTAGAGAGGGCGATTCAAGATGTACTGCGGCCGAAGTCAAGCCCTGGTCAAGATTGCCGGACAGCCCGGACGCGGCTGTTCGTCTGCACCCGGCCGCTCAACGCGCTGGCGCAGTCGGTGCGCATCTTGGGCATTTCTTGACGATCGGCAGCGGGTTCGCTTGACCGGCGGATCCGACGATGTAGTAAGTGTCAATCACCGAATCGCCCAGCGCAGTCCGCGCGGCTCACCGGCAGATCAGCGGTGCGCTGGTCCTCTCCGTGACGATGCTCGGGGTGGCCGGGGCCAATTATGTGCTCAATCTGGTGCTGGCACGCTCCCTGTCTGCTGCGGAGTTCGGCGACGCCAACCTGGCGGTGAACCTGGTCCTGATCGCGGCGGCAGCTGCGGCCACCTTCCAACTCCTGTCGGCCCGCAGCGGCCCGACCGACGAGCGGGCGGGAATCGACAGTCGTCGTCGATTGACGCGCTGCGCGTGGATCATCGGTGGTTGTGCCGGCGCCGGGATGGCACTGGGCTCCAGTGCCCTGGCCGATGCATTCAATACATCGACCCCCTGGGTATTCGTGGTGATCGGCGTGGGCCTGCCGGTCTATCTGGCGCAGGCTGTCGCGCGCGGAGCTCTTCAGGGCGATCTCCGGCTGGCGCACCTGGCGCTGAGCTACGCCGCCGAAGCGGCTGTCCGAGTCGGGATTGGCGTCGTGATGCTCGCACTCGGATACGGCGCGGTGGGTGCCGCAATCGCCATCTCGTTGTCCTTCGTCGCCTCAGCGTTGGTCGCCAGACACCGGGCAGCGGCGGCGGGCACCGGTCTTGCCGGATCGGGATCGAGAGCGGACACCGAAAGCCGGGTCACCGCTGCACTGTCGGTGGCCGCGACGGTTCTCCTGACGGCACAGGTCGTCATCGCCAACGGCGACGTGCTCTTGGCCAAGGTGCTGATGGCGCCGGAGGCCGCAGGCGACTACGCGGCGGCTGCCGTGATCGGACGCGGACTGTACTTTCTGTCTTGGGCGGTGGTGCACAGTACGTTTCCCGTCGTCGCCCGCGCCCACTCCCGGGAGCAGCGGCGCCGAGCCGTGCACCGCGCTCTGCTGATGGTCGGGGCCATCGGAGTGAGCGGTGTGGCGGCGATGGTGGGTGCGGGTGACCGGTTGGCCCCCGTCCTGCTCGGAGACGGTTACCACGATGCCGCCGCGGTGCTGGTCCCGTACGCGATCGCCACGGCGCTGTTCGCCGCGGCGAACCTGATCGCCAGTGTCGACCTGGCAGTTGGTCGCTGGCACGGGGCGGCTGCCCTGATGACGGGCGCCGTGGTGCAGACACTGCTTCTGGTGGCTTGCGGCACCACACCGATGTCGATGGCCGTGGCCCAAGTGGTCGCGATGTCTTTCACCGCTTTGCTGGTGGGCGCCGCCCACCTTTGGGACAATCGAACCGAACTGCGGAGTTTCCAGCCGGCGTCGGTGGCCGACGAACTCGGGGAGCACTGAGATGACCATGACCCACCTACCCGGAGTTTCCGGATCCTCCCGGCGCCCTTCGGCGCGGCCCGGCGGACGCACGATCTTGTTCCTCGGGACACACGGGCAGGCCAACGTCGGAGACGAGCTCCTGCTCGACACCTTCCTGGCCGAGCTGGGCCGAGAACACACGTATCTGGTCAACTCCTACGACCCGGATGCCACCATCGCCCAGCTTCGCGACCGCTTCGATGTGACGGCCTTCCACACCAGCAGGCAACGCCTGACGTTGCTCCGAAATCTGCTCCGCTGCAACGTCATCGTGTTCGGCGGCGGCAACATCCTCAAAGAACTCTATGGTTCGGTCGGCAGATGGAGATACTCCACTCTGGCCATGGTCCTCGCCCTGGTGCTGCTGGGACGGCTGGCGGGCAAGCCCGTTCTGATGGCCAACGTCGGCATCGGGCCGGTGGATTCGGTGCTCGGCCGCTTGTTCGTGCGCGTCATTCTGCGGCTTGTGTGGGTGATCTCCGTGCGCGACGAAGGATCCTTGCGTGCTGCGCTTTCCCTCGGCTGTTCCGAGCACAAGGTGCGGCTGGTTCCCGACGCCGTCTGGGTACGCAATCCCGGTTCTTTCCATGTCTCGCATGTTTCCCCGGTGACACGAGATCCTCACCGTCCCCTCAGGATCGCGCTGAATCTCAACAAAGACGTGGATGTCGCCGATGAGTGGGAGCTGTTTCTGGACCGGCTCGTGCAGGCGCTGAACCTGGTCGCACAAGCGCACCGTGTCGAGTTCCATGCGCTGCCGATGCAGTGCGCCTTCAAGAGCGGGACCGACCTCGACGTGCTGCAAGCAGTGCTGGCCCGTCTCCACGCGCCGGTCTGTATCCATGCGCCCGACGATCATCACGAAGTTGCTTCCATCATCTCCGACTGCGACCTGGTGGTCAGCGAGCGGCTGCACGCGATCGTCATGTCGGTTGTCCTCGGCCGCCCGGTCGTGGCTCTGCCCTACGACATCAAAGTGCGTCACCTGGTGACGCAGCTCGGCATCAAGGAACGTTCTTTCGATGTCTCTGCCGCGCTCGACCCCGAGCGCCTGGCGGCGGCGATTCTGGACACCGTGGCCGACAGCGGTCGCGAAACAGACCGGTTGGCAGCTGTTGCTGCTGCCAAACGTCACGACGCTGCTCGCGGGTTTTCCGCACTGCGGTCCTGGGTGGCCGCTCCCACCCGGAGATGGGAGTTGCCCGACGCGTGAGCAGCGCCGCACAGCCGTCCGAGAACTTCCCCGAAGCAGGGGCGCGGTACGCGACCGTTCGGCCGGACGGGAATGCCGGACGACACCGATCGAACTTCACCGCAGACAGATTCGCGTACCAGCGCATTGCACTGGTGGTGTGCCTGCTCTACTTCCTCGCCAGTTTTGTCGTCTTCCGCGAGGTGCTTTTCGCAATCCCCGACATCCTGTCCGGCAAGCGGGTGCTTGTCGGCGACGAACTGGTCCCGTTCTTCAATCCCAGCAGCCAATTGCTCGAGCAGGCCCAGGGCAAATTCAGTGAACTCACCAACGGTTACGAATTCCGGGTTCGATACGCATTTCTCACCACATGGCTGCGGCACTACATGGTGCTGCCGTTCGCGGTACTGCTGGTGCTGCCCGCGATTGTCAGTGCCGCATATCTGACCACCGCGTGGTTCATCCGGCGTGGCTTCCCGTCGCTGACCGCCACCAACGTCTACCTGGCCACCGCTGCGCCCACAGCGCTGATCTACATGATCATGATCTACGCGAAGGTGACGCACTTCTACACCCTCGTCCTGGGTCTGTGTCTCATGACCATCAGCGTCTTCCTGATGTTGGATGCGTTGTTGTTCAGGCCTGTCCGCTGGGGGCGCAGGATGATCGCCGCGTGTCTGGTGACGCTGTTCAATCCCGCTGTCCACTATCTGGTGCTGTTCGCGTTGTTTCTCGGTCTCGCCGTCATGACGCTGATCCTCGGGGAGGCAGTCAAATTCATCCGCTCCGCGGGTGCGACGACGGTGCGGAAGGCCGTGCAGGTTCCGTTACACGTCCGACGCGCGCAATTACGCAGGTTCCTCGGCGCCCCACGGCGCCGGGTCCGCGTCGCCGCGCTCATCCGGCGGATGAACACCACCACCACCGTGAAATGCGGGTGGGCGCTCACCGCACTCGTGGTGTTCGCTCTGATCCCGTACGGACTTTTCGTCAAATTCATCGCGTTGCGCGGGGTGGGCGAGCTCTCGGAAACCGTGCCCGGCGACTACTACTTCATCCGGGACGCGTCGGTGTCCCTGCTCCACATCTTGTCCTGGGACCTCGCCGGCATCATGGACAAGGTCAACTTCGGCGATTACCTCGCCAAGGTGCCCCGCGTATCCAACATCGTCTACACCGCGCTGCTTCTGGTCCCCATCGTGATCCCCGGGGTGCGAAGGACATTGTTGTCCGCAAGAGCACAGCGGCAGCTGTTCGGGGTGATCTACGTCAACGTGGCGTTCGCGGTCTGGGCCACGGTGGGCTACGCCGACCCCACCTGGTTTCCCACCTTCCATCGGTCCGTTGCCGCCTTGACGCGGTTGGTCGCCGATGTCAATCCGAGCGCTGGAGATGCCGCCATCGCGGTCGCATCGACGGTGGTTCAGGTCCTGCGCTTCCCGCACCGCTTCCAACTCATCCTGTTCATGCTGGCGCCGCTGCTGCTGGCGCTGACATTGGCGTGGGCGCTGGGGGTGCTGGACCGCAAGGTGCGGCCGTCGGCCACCGAATCCGCCGAGGTGCCTCGTGACCATACTGCCGGACGGCGCCTGATCGGTCGCCTCGGCCGACGCGGCGCCACGGTGCCGGTGGCACTGGCCACCATTGTCAGCCTGGGCCTGATGGCACCACTGTTGACCAACGCGACCTACCGGTCGGCCTACGGCAGCGGTGACTTCGGGGGATTCCTCGCGGCCTACCCGGTGCAGGACCTGCGGCTGCTCAAGGAGGAACTGGCCACACTCCCCCAGGGAAAGACCGTGGTCCTGCCGCCGACGGAGACCGCCAAACTTGTTGTGGGCCCGGATGGCAAGTCACACAAGTTCATCGACAAGTTCTACATCTACTACCTGGATCAGCCGAGCTTCTACTATGGCCTGACCGGGGACAAACAGAACAAGTTCGAGTTCTTCCTGCTGCTGCGGGCCTTGTACTACCAGCAGGATTGGTGGGTGAACATCGCCCGCGACATGGGTCTGACGTACATCGTCTTGAACAAGCAGGTTGAGAACAACCGCGGTGTGGGCGCGGAGTATCTGCCCGATATTGAAACCTATCTCCGGGACGGTATCGAAGCGGTACCGGAGCACGTGAGCCGACTCTACGAGAACGACGGCTTCGTGCTGTACAGGCTGGACGATCCTGCTCCCGAGAACAGACCGGTGTTGCTGTTCGACACGTCATGGAAAGGGTTCCTGGACACAGTGTTCAACCGCCTGGACCTGTCGCGCTGTTATGACTTCCGGTACATCTCGGACTACACGGGGACCGACGGGCGCAAGCCGGTCGAGCTCATCACCGATGACGCTCCGCAGGCCGCTTTGGACATCTGGTCGGTCGACAATCCGGGTAGCTTCTTCGCCCCGACCACCAACGGCAACGCGTTCAACTCCGACGTGGTGACCTCGGCATACTATCTGTCGCCGATGTTTCGACTGTATCTGTTCTTCTCCGACACCAAGTTCAATCGCGCGGAGATGATCACCCCCGGAATTTTCGGCACCTTGAACGGTTCCTTCGTCGCGTTGCCCGAGACCACCGAGATCAAGGTGCCGGTGAAAGTTCCCGAGACGGGCCGCTATCGGGTACTGCTGCGGTCTGCGGCCACCGCCAACCAGCTGCTGTTGCGGTCCACCTCCCTCGACCTGGAGACGGAGGTGGAACTCCGCTCACCACCCGGTGCCCTGGAGTTCTTCGCGAAGAAAGCGGTCTATGACGCCAATCGCGCACCCACACCCGTATCAGGCCTGTCGGTCCAGCAGTTGGAACGGCTCGTCCCGACCGAACTCGTCCCAGTGAACCTACGTTTCGTGTACCAGGATCTGGGAGTGGTCGATGCCCGAGCCGGTTCCCACACCATCGTGATCGACAAACGGGACGCCAACCCGATGCTCATGGAAGGTGTGCTCCTGATTCCGGAAAACGAGTATGACCGAATCGAATTGCCCGCCTCGGTACACGTTGTTCGGGATGTAGACGGATTGGGATGCTCGGAAAGAACCGAGGTCCGAAGCGGCATGTCGGAAGGCGCCGACGCCGTTGGGGGCGATGTGAACAACAACCTCACGCCGCAGCAGCTGCTCGAACTGCTCGGCGGCATGGACGACCTGAGGACTGCGAATCCGGGTGGAACCGGCATACCGTGGCTCCAGCTGGCAGCAACTGTCCTGCTCGTATTCGCCTGTTTAGCAGTGATTCAGCGACACATCCGGCGTGACCCCGACAGGGATCGATGACTTCAGACAGCGATCAGTTCACCTGCGCCTGTGTCGATCCGAGAACAGCGGGCAGGCACATCGAGGGAAGGTCGCACACAGCACCCTCCTGCAATAATTGGCGAGCTTCATCGAGACTCATCGGTCGGCGGTAGAGGAATCCCTGGCCCTTTCGAGCGCCCATCTCGAGCAGCGCAGCGCGCTCGGCGAGCGTTTCGATGCCTTCGACCACCAGGTCGAGATCAAGGGCATTGGTGAGCGCCACCACCGACTGCACCACTGCGGTGTGCTTGGCGTTGCCATCACCGAGAGCTGCAGCGAACGAACGATCCAATTTGAGCTGGTCCACCGGCAGCGTCTGCAGCTGGGTCAACGACGAGTACCCCGTGCCGAAGTCGTCAAGGGAGACCCGCACACCCGCGTCCCGCAGTTGATCCAAGGTGCCGTGCACGACCCGGAGATCGATGAGGGCGTGCTCCGTGAGTTCGACGATGAGGAATTCAGGGGGAACCTTTCGAGCACGCAACATCTTCAGCACCTCATCGGCGAAGCCGGCTTCGCGCACCTGGCGAGCCGAGACGTTGACAGAAATGGTGAGCCGGTCGGCCACGCCGGCTGCCCGCCATTCAGCAACAGCATCTATGCCTTCCTGCAGGACCCATCGACCGATCTCCACGATCACTCCGTTGTCCTCGGCAAGCGGGATGAAGGTGTCCGGGCTGAGATTGGGCAGTCCGGGTCGTCGCCACTGCAACAGCAACTCGAAGCCGGTTACGGCACCGCTGTCGAGCATGACAATGGGCTGGGCGGCCACTTTCAGCTGGTCACGCTCCAGCGCACGGCGTAGTGCCGCGTCCAGATCGAGTCGCTGGGCGACTTCGGCCTCCAGGTGAGAGTCGAAGACGTTGATGTGGCTGCCTTCGGTCAGCTTCGCCCGATACATGGCGACGTCGGCTTCGCGCATGAGCTCTGCACCGGAGACGGTGGATTCGTCCGCGAAGGTGATGCCTATGCTGGCACCGACAAACGCCTCCTTGCCGTCGATCTCGTAGGGTTCGCTCAGCGCGCTACGCACCCGTTCCGCCATCGCGATGGCCTGTGCGCGATCGGGTAGCTCGGAGCAGAGCACCACGAACTCGTCCCCACCCATCCGCGCCACCAAATCGATGTCGCGAACCGTCGAGGTGAGGCGACGCGCCGCCTCGATCAGGAGCTGGTCGCCCGCGGCATGGCCGATGGAATCGTTGACCATTTTGAAGCGGTCGAGGTCACAGAACAGCAGGGCCAGGCTCACTCCGCGCTCCTTGGCCGACATCAAGCTCGCAGCCAGCTCGTGCATCAGCAGGCTCCGGTTGGCCAGACCCGTGAGGGCGTCATGGCTCGCCTGGTGGGACAGCTGACGGGCAGAGGCGTCACGATTCAGGGCCAGCGGCACCAGGTCCCGGCACCGGCGAAGTGCGGTGCGAACCAGATCATCGAGCGCATCGGCCTCGCCGAACACTTCGAGCGTTCCCCGGGTTCCAGCGGTGTCCGCATCGAATGTGTCCTGCCACGCCAGGCCGACCGACGTGTCGACGTCACGCGGATGGGCGACGACGTGGGCGTCGTACGCAATCCGGACGCCGCAACCACCCGACACCTCGGAGGCAAGTGTTGCAATCTGTCGCAGGACAGCAGCAGGTTCGGTGCCCCTGGCGATATGTTCGAGCACCATCGCCTGCCCTCGCTCGAGCGCCGAGACACGCTCCAACTGCTCTCGGGTGGCGCGCAACTCACAATCTTCCGCGTCGAGGGCACGGCGCGCGACGCGGTACTGACGCACCACGTTGGCGGCAACCCAGACAAGGAGGACCGCGCCGACCGCAAGAGAGGCGATGAGCAGGATCAGCTGGGTGAACCTGCCGCGAAGCAACGCGGCATCGCTGTTTCGGGCATTGCTGTGCAGCTCGGCGGCGGTGCTGTCGACGAGTTGGCGTCCCGCCTCGGACAGCGCCTCGCTCCGGGGCAGAACCATCGTCGAGACGCGGTCTCGCTGATCAGGAGACAGCATGCCCGGCGGCATCTGCTGGACCGCCTCGTCCATGGCGGCCAGGGCCGTCTTGTACTCGGGAGTGGCACTGTCCCAGGCCGAGTCGCCCGTCTCGCTGACCACTGCCAAACGCTGACTCAGCAGAGCACGCGCCAATTGGACGCTCCGTCGGGAGGTGTCACCCAGCAGATAACGCTGCGATGCGTCCACGTAGGCGAGCGTTTCCCTGATGGTGTACAGCAGGTTGTTGGTGGCGGTTTCAGTGCGGGAGTACACCTCTGTGTGTTTCCGCTGAGCAGCCGAGTCGGCGAAGTTGCTGACGACCAGACCTGCCAGGAGCAGCGAGAGCACCACTGCCATCACAGTTTGCCCCCGTGTCGGTCGAAGACGCGGCGCGGGCGACGTGAGCTGGCCGGTTTTCAAGTCCCCTCAGAGCTCGAGCTGACGACAGAAATCGACGCCAGACTCCAGTTCCAGGCGTCGAGCACTCCCGAGAGCGGAGTGCCGTCGGGGAAGACCAACCGCACCGGACCGCCCTGGTCGTACGGAATCGGGGCGCCGTCGCGTTGTGTCGCCAGCAACGCGTCGGACGCGATCATGGGCTGGGCCGGAGAAGAATACTCGTAGTCGTTGAGCGCGACAGTGTTGATGGTGGCACTGGCCGGAATGCCGGCCTCGGCGAGCACCGTGGCAAGAGGTACGCCGCTGAACGTCTGGCGCTTTTTCACAAACGGCTCATCGACGGTGATGGTGGTGCGGCCGAGTGCATCGAGGTCCTCCATTGTCAACTCGAGGGGAACGGCTCCGCCGCTGACGATCAGGATGGGCTCCCCGGGCGCGGGCGGATCGATCTCCGGTGCGCCGTAAGGGCTGCTGGTGGTAGCAGGGGCGGCCGTCGGCGTCGTCGCCGATGAAGCGTCGTCCGTCGAGCTGCCACCGGCGCCGCAGCCGGTCAGGACCAGCGCCGCTGCCAGCGTCAGTGTGCCGATGCCATTCCCCCTCATAACGCCGAACTGTACGTCCGAACAGCACACGAGACAGCAAGAATGGCAAACGCGCACGCACGCTCGGCTGAAAAATTCATCTGCTGCGATGACACGACCGCCGGCGCCTGGGCAAACAGCTACTCCTGTCGGCACCGCGGGGCGCGCGGACGCGCACAGCAGGCCACCGCCACCGTGCTGCGCCAACATGCTGGGTCGCCCTGCCCATCCCGACGCCCGCCGGCAACGAATGGGGAATATGACCTCACCGCGTCGGTTGTCCGCGCCCCGAGCCGCAGTCACCGGTCTACTTGCGGTGGCCGCGGCGCTGGGTGTCGGGCACCTGGTGTCCGGACTCGTTCTCATCCCCTCCGCGTCGCCCTTCCTGGCGGTGGGCAATGCCGCGATCGACCGGACCCCGGAAGCGGTCAAGGATTTCGCGATCGAGAACTTCGGCACCAACGACAAACTCGCCCTGCTGGTGGGCATGGCCGTGGCGCTGGCGCTGCTCGGAGCACTGATCGGACTCCTGTCGCGCCGCAGCGTCGTGCCAGGCTTGGCGGCCATCGTCGTTCTCGGTGCAGTCGGAATTCTCGCCGTGCGCGAACAGTCAACCGGAACCCTGGGGCTGCTCGCACCGGTGACGTCACTGGTGGCCGGGGTGGCGGTGTTCTGGTGGCTACACCGGGCCGCACGATCACCCGAGGCGTCCGTGGAGCCGGGCACCACGATGGGGCGGCGCCGGTTCGTCCTGAACTCCGTCGTCGCCGCGCTCGGCGCCATCGCAGCCGGCGCAGGCGGCTTCGCCCTCGCCCAGCGCGTCGACATCGCGGCATCGCGGCGTGGCGTCGGCGATCTGGTACCCAGCACACCCGCGCCGACCATTCCTGCGGGAGCGGCGTTTCCGGAGCTGGGCACTCCGACGTTTCTGACCCCCAACCAGGATTTCTACCGCATCGACATCAACCTGACCGTGCCACAGCTGCGCGCCGAAGACGCGGTCCTGCGCATCACCGGCATGGTCGACAACCCGGTGGAGTTCACGTTCGACGAGCTGAGGTCCATGCCGCTGGTGGAGCGGACCATCACCATGACGTGTGTGTCCAATCAAGTTGGTGGACCCTATGTCTCGACGGCGAACTTCATCGGTGTGCCGCTGCTGGACCTACTGGATCGGGCCGGGATCCAGGACGGTGCCGAACAGGTGGTGGGACACTCGGTCGACGGCTTCACCCTGGGCACACCACTGGACCTGCTGCGCGATGCCGGCTCGGAAGCGCTGGTGGCGATCGGCATGAACCGGGAGGCGTTGCCGCCCGAGCACGGCTTCCCGATCCGCACCGTGGTCCCCGGCCTGTACGGATACGTGTCCGCGACGAAGTGGCTGACGGAGTTGGAGTTGACGACCTACGACACGAAACCGTATTGGGTGCAACGCGGTTGGGATGGCCAGCCCCCCGGTGTCGCGCCGATCAAGATATCGTCGCGTATCGACGCCCCGACGTCATTCCAACGCGTGTCCGGCGGGCAGATCACCATCGCCGGTACGGCCTGGGCGCAGGGTCGGGGAATCAGCAGGGTCGAGGTGCGCATCGACGACGATCCCTGGCAGAACGCGGAATTGGCCACCGAGGTCAACAAGTTCACCTGGCGGATGTTCCGGCTGACCACACCGGTGACACCGGGTCAGCACACCGTGTCGTGTCGCGCCTTCGACGGCACCGGAGTCATGCAGGCCGAGGAGCGGCTGCCCCTGATCAATCCCGGGCCGGTGCCCGACGGGGCGACGGGGTGGCATTCGATCCTCTTCACCATGGAGCCGTGACCGTCTCAGCTTCCGCCGATCAGTTCCACGGCGGTGGCGCGGCCGTTGTACAGGAACTCCAGTATCAATCCCGCCGCGGCGTTGATATCGCTGGTTCGGGCGCGCTCGGGTCCCAGCAGAGCGGTCACCGCAGCAGCCAGCACGTGCAGCGGGTTGCCCGCGGGGCCGGGCACGGCGCCCGAATGCACCAGCGACAGCGCGAATCCGGTGACCAGCGCGTGTAATGCGAAGCTCTGGTCATCGACATCCCAGCCGCTGTCGGCCAGCCCGTACCGGCGCCACACCGGGAGCACCGCACCCACCACGGCGCTGGGACCGAGTGCGTCATGCAGGGCCACCGGGCGCGGGTGGTCGGCGAGCAGACCGAGCAGGTCGTCGTCGTGACGCTGGAGCGCGGCCAGCAGGGGCTGGCTGCTGACGACCTCCAGCATCAGCGGACAGAAGCGGGAGGGCCGCGCCAGATCCGGATCGTCGGCGATCCGCCGGATCACCTCGTCGAGCAGCCGCAGGAAGCCGCGCCCCACCAGGCCGATGAGCAGATCCTCTTTGGTCGGCCAGTACAGGTAGACGGTGCCCTTGCTGACGTGGGCACGCTTGGCGACGTCCGCGACGGTGAAACCGCGGGCACCGCGAGACACCAGCAGTTCGTCGGCGGCCCTGAGCAGCCGCGCCGCCTTCACCGACTGATCCTCGGGCAGCGTGGTGTTCGACGTGCTCACAGAGCGACGATACCGCGTCCACCAGCGGTGATGCACACAATGACCGAATCGGTACTCTGGTCATTATTCGGGGGCCGCCCAGCCACAGGAGAGCACCGTGATCCAGACACTCACCGATCGCCGCAGCCGCGTCGCCACGTTGCAAAAAGCGATCTTCAGCGTCGCCGATGCCATCGCCCCCGTGGTGGATCTGTCCCGCATCTACGTCGACGGGCTCGACGGGCTGCCCCGGGACGGGCGCTTCCTCCTGGTCGGTAACCACACGGTTTCCGGCTGGGCGGAGGTGGTGTTGGTCCCCTATTTCGTGCACCGTGAGCTCGGGACACGGGTGCGGGGTCTGGCATCGCGACAGCTCGCCGATGTCCGTGGCGTCTCACGCGAGGTACTGGAGGCGGCGGGGGCAGTGGTGGGCGATCCGGACAACGGCGCCGCGTTGATGCGTGAGAACGAAACCGTGCTCGTTTTCCCGGGCGGGGGCCGCGACATGCTGAAGTTCAAGGGTGAGCAGTACAGGTTGATGTGGCAGGGGCGCAGTGGATTTGCGCGTCTGGCGATCGCGCACCGCTACCCGATCATCCCCGTCGGGCTGGTCGGCGGCGACGACGTGTACGTCAGCGTCGTCGAACGCGGTGGCACCTGGGAACGCATGACCCGCGGCCTGGGTCGACGACTGCACGGTGTCAACGGGGTCGGCCTTCCCCTCACCCGCGGTATCGGCCCTACCCCCATTCCGCGACCACAACGCATGTACCTGCGGTTCGGATCTCCGATCGATACGCAGCGGCCCACCGACATCGACTCTGCGGCCTGGGAAGCCACGGTCAAGGAACGCACACAGACCGGCGTGCAGACCATCCTCGGCGATCTGCAGACCGTGCGCTCGACGGATCCGTTCCGTCACCTCAACCCGTTGGCCTGGGGTCGCGCAGTGCGCGCTGCTTGAGTGACCGACTGCTACAGCGCGTCGCGGATGTCGTTCTTGAGCACCTCGGATTCGGTTCCGAACACCGCTTGCACACTGTTGCCCACTTCGATCACACCCGCGGCGCCGAGCGATTTGAGCCGGGCCTGATCCACCTTCGACTTGTCGGCGACCTCCATACGCAACCGGGTGATGCACGCGTCGACGTTCACCAGGTTCTCCCGGCCGCCGAACGCTTCGATGAGTTGCTCAGCCTTCGTCGGTGCCGACTGAGACACCCCGGTGAGCGTCTGGGTGGCCCCACCGCCCTGCACGGCCGTCGCGGCGTCCGCGCCGACCCCCAGATTGGCCCGCTGCTCGGCCTCGAACTCGTCTTCGGGTTCCCGCCCTGGGGTGCGCATGTTCCACTTCGTGATCGCGAACCGGAACAGCAGGTAGTAGAGGACCGCGAACACGACACCCATCACGATCAACAGCGGAATGTTCTTGGCGGCGGGCGCGGTGCCGTACAGCAGCAGGTCGATCAAGCCTGCGCTGAACGAGAAGCCGAGATGGATGTCGAGCACGTAGGCGATCGCCAGCGACAGCCCCGTCAGCACCGCGTGGATGATGTACAGCGGGAACGCGACGAACATGAATGCAAACTCCAGCGGTTCGGTCACCCCGGTGAGGAACGCGGTGAGCGCCGCGGCCGACAGGATGCCGACGGCGACCTTACGCTGTTTCTTGTTGGCGACGTGGATCATCGCCAATGCCGCTGCCGGCAGCCCGAACATCAGGATCGGATAAAAGCCCGACGTCAGGTGGCCGCCGGTCGGGTCACCCGCGGCGAACCGGGTGAGTTCGCCGGTGACGGTCTCGCCGTCGGGGGTCTGATAGTCGCCGTAGAGGAACCAGATATAGGAGTTCGGAATGTGGTGCAGCCCAAGCGGAATCAGCATCCGGTTGGCGAAACCGTAGATGAACGCACCCACCGCTCCCGAGCCGCCGATGAACTCACCGAGGCCGGTCAGACCGGCATCGAAGATCGGGTAGAAATAGCTCATCGCGAACGCCAGGAACAGACACGCCAGCGACACGACGATCGGCACAAAGCGTCTGCCGCCGAAGAAGCCGAGATAGGACGGAAGTTTGATGGTGTGGTACCGATCGAACAGCCACGCGGTGAGCAGGCCCACCACGATGCCGGCGAACACGCTGTAGTTGATCTCCGCCTGCTCCCCCGAGGCATTCACCTCGCCGGCGAGCACAATCGGCGACATCGTGGTGAACACGGCGTCGACCACCAGATACCCCACCACCGCCGCCAGGGCTGTCGACCCGTCGGCCTTGCGCGAGAAGCCAATCGCCACACCGACTGCGAAGAGCAGCGGCAAGTTAGCGAACAACGCGTCCCCCGCGGCGCTCATCGCTTTGAAGAACGCGCCTATGACGGGTGCGTCGATGCGCCCGAGCAGGTCAGGCTGGCCCAAGCGCAGCAGGATGCCCGCGGCGGGCAGCACCGCGATGGGCAGCATGAGACTTTTGCCCAAACGCTGCAACTGTGCGAATCCTGGTATCCGCATGCCCCTTTTGCTTTGCGTTTCTTGCGGTTTCACTGGGTCAGTGGTCACAACCAGCCTTCTTCCTTGCCGAGGTAATGCCATTGCACGCAAGACGACTAAGCCTATTCTGGGTGCGGTCGGCTGGCATCCGATCGGCCGAAAGGAGTCGACACGATGAGCAACACCGCTGTTCACGCCCCCGTCGCGGGCCGCGCCATCCCGCTCGCCGAGGTACCTGATCCGGTGTTCTCCACGGGCATGGTGGGTTACGGCGCCGCGGTGGACCCACCGCGGGAGGTGATCGACGCGGTGGCTCCGGTGAGCGGGAAACTGCTCCGACTGATGCCGCACGCCTTCGTGATCATGACCGCGGACAAGGTCGGGGTGCTGGTCCATCTCGGTATCGACACCGTGGCACTCGAGGGTGAGGGGTTCACCACCCATGTCAGCCAGGGCGACGAGGTCACCGCCGGGCAACGGATCGTCACCTACGACGTTCCCGCAATCGTGGCCAAGGGGCTCAATCCGGTTGTGCCGGTGGTTGTCATGGACGAGCGCAACGCCGACAACATCAAACCGGACGAGGCCGTGCTCGAGGGTGCGGTGATCGCCCCCGGGGCCGACCTGTTCACCGCGCACACGTGATGGGACTCTGATGGAAGTTGTTGTGCTGCAGGACCGGACCGAGATCGGCCGGGTTGCCGCCGACGCGGTGGCGGCGTTGCTGGATCGTAAACCCGATGCGGTGCTGGGACTGGCGACCGGTTCCTCCCCCCTGCCGATCTATGACGAGCTGGCGGCGCGCCACGCAGCGGGTGCACTGTCGTTCAAGCAGGCCCGGGGGTTCACCCTCGATGAATACGTCGGTCTGCCTGCCGATCACGCCGAGCGGTACCGCAACGTGATCGACACGTCGTTCGTCTCCCGCGTCGACTTCGCTGCCGGCGCAGTGCAGGGTCCGGACGGCCTGGCTGCCGACATCCCGGCGGCGTGCGCGGCCTACGAGGCCGCGATCCGCGAGGCCGGTGGTGTGGACCTGCAGATCCTCGGGATCGGCACCGACGGGCACATCGCGTTCAACGAGCCCGGTTCGTCGCTGGCCTCGCGGACCCGGATCAAGACGCTGACCCGGCAGACCCGCGTCGACAACGCCCGGTTCTTCGGCGACGACGTCGATGCGGTGCCGACGCACTGCCTGACCCAGGGACTGGGCACCATCCTCGAGGCCCGCCATCTCGTCCTGGTTGCCACCGGCCGCGGAAAGGCCGAGGCGGTGCACCATCTGGTGGAGGGCGCGGTGAGCGCCATGTGGCCGGCCACCGTGCTGCAGCACCATCCGCACGTCACCGTGCTCCTCGACGACGCCGCCGCGCGCCGGCTCCAGCTCGTGGACTACTACCGGGAGACCTATCGCAGCAAACCGGCCTGGCAGGGCATCTGACGTGCTGCTGACCGCAGACACCGTACTGACCGGTCGACAGTCGTTGCGGCCGGGTTGGATCGACATCGCCGACGCGGTGATCCTCGGCGTGGGAAGCGGCGCGCCTCCCGCTCCCCCCGCCCTGGCGTTGGGCGCGGTCACCGTGGCGCCGGGCCTGGTCGACACCCATGTTCACGGCGGTGCGGGCGCGGACTTCTTCACCGCCGATCCGGCAGGGACCGCCGAAGCGGTGGCACTGCATCGCAGCCACGGCACCACCACCTTGGTGGCTTCCTTGGTCACCGCGGGTCCCGCCGAACTGCTGCAGCAGGTGCGAGCGCTGGCGGGCGACGTCCGCCTCGGCGTCCTCGACGGGATCCACCTGGAGGGCCCGTGGCTGTCACCGCAGCGCAGCGGCGCCCACCAGACCGCGCTGATGCGTGACCCCGACCCCGCTGAGATCGACGCTCTGCTCGTCGCGGGCGAGGGCGCGATCCGGATGGTGACCATCGCGCCCGAACTCCCCGGCGCTCTGGCCGCCATCGAACAGTTCACCGCGGCCGGAGTGGTGGTCGCGATCGGGCACACGGAAGCCACCTACGCTCAGACGCGCGCGGCCATCGACGCCGGCGCCACGGTGGGTACGCACCTGTTCAACGCGATGCGTCCGATCGACCGCCGCGAGCCCGGCCCGGCGGTGGCGCTGCTGGAAGACCCTCGCGTCACCGTCGAGCTGATCGCCGACGGCGTGCACATCGACTTCGCGATCTACCGGATGGTCACCAAAAATGCTGGTGTTGATCGCGTTTCGCTGATCACCGATGCGATGGCCGCGACCGGTGTGGCGGATGGCCGCTACTACCTGGGGCCGTTGGCGGTGGACGTCACCGCGGGGGTGGCACGGGTGGCCGGCACCGACACCATCGCAGGGAGCACCGCGACGATGGACCAGGTACTGCGCAACGCCGTCGCGGCCAGTGGCGTCCCACTCGATGAGGCGCTGCCGATCGCGGTGGCGCAGAGTTCCTGCAATCCGGCGCAGGCGCTGGGTCTGCCCGCGGCAGCAGGCCTGGCCGTCGGGGCCCCTGCCGACCTCGTGGTGCTCGACGCCCACCTCAGTGTCACCGCCGTGCTCCGCAAGGGCGTCTGGGTGATCGCCCCGCAGTGAATTTGCTGGACCCGGAGCGGCGGTGGAGACTGCCCGCCGATCCGGCTGTTTATTGAGAGACACCATACTCGCCCCTGATGGAGCTCATTTTTGCTCTAGCATGATCCGGCACCACGTGCTCGGAAGGGGGGCCCCGTGTCGACCAGACAGCGCATGGGCCTCGTCCTCGGGGTACTGGTCGTCGGTGCTGCTGTGCTCAACGCACTGCAGTTGTGGCCGTCGACGGTCGCGGCCGATGTCGCCGTGGCACTGCAATTGATCACCGCCACCGGCGCCATGGTGTGCGGCCTGGTGGTCGCCCGCCGGGTCACCGGTGCGGCCCGCTGGTGGCGGCTGAGCTACAGCGCCGTCATGGCGGTGTGGGTGATCGGGCATCTGGTGGACCTGGCCGATGGCGACAGCAGCAACACCTCAGCGGTCTCGGCAATCGCCTACCTGTGCACCACCATCCTCGCCTTGGCTGCAGTGGTGCTGCTGTTGGTCTGCGATCAGCGGACCCCCGGCAGGGAAGGCCCCGTGCTGCAGCGGCCGTCGACCGTCAGCGTTTTGGATACCGCAGTGTCGGCGCTGTCGTTCCTGATTCTGGCGGTCATGAGTGGTGTCGGCGTCCGGGGAACGTCGTCGGGCAGCACGGTCGACGCGATCTTCGCCGGGCTCGAACTGGTGCTGGTGACGTTCGTGGTGTGCGTGGCGATGTTGCACAACCCCGCGCGCATCTACCGGGTGAACCTGATCCTGCTGGTGCTGGGGATCGTCGCGATCGCGGCATCTGACCGCCTTGTCACCTATCTCGATCTGTTCGGTGCGGACGGGCTGATCCTCTGGGGCGGCCTCGGTTTCATCGTCGGTCCGCTGTTGGTGGCCTTCGCGATGCTCGAACCGACGCCCCGGTCCACGACCCGGGTCAGTTCGGTGGACTGGGTGCAGTTGATCATGCCCTTCACGGGCTTTCTCGGGATCGTGGCGCTGCTCGCGTTCCACTTCTTCTCCGGTCAGAAGCCGCCGCCATTCGCGGTCGCGGCCGCCGGCTTGACGGCGCTGCTGCTCACGGTGCGTCAGGTCATTGCGATGCGCTCGATGACCCTGGTGACCGACCGGCTGTACGCGGTGCAGCGGGGCCTGGCCCATCAGGTGCTGCACGACCCTCTGACGGGCCTGCCGAACCGCATCCTGTTGACCCGCCGGCTCAACGAGGTGATCGGCGCGCGGGACTTTGTCTTGATCTTCGTCGACCTCGACGACTTCAAGATGGTCAACGACCAGTACGGGCATGCCGCCGGTGACGAGTTGTTGGTTGCGGTCGGTGAGCGGCTCAGACGCTGCGTCGCCGCGGAAGACACGTTGGCTCGGGTCGGCGGTGACGAGTTCGCGGTGCTGGTGGCGGACGGCTGCGACGACCCTGGGGTGGTCGCCGACCGGCTGCGGGTGGCGCTGCGGGATCCCTTTCCCGTGCATGGCAACTCGGTACGGGTGCGGGCCAGTATGGGGTTGGTACGGGCCGGGGTCGACGACGCACCGCAGACATCGGACGATCTGCTGCGCAAGGCGGATACGTCCATGTACGCCAGTAAGCGGCTGGGCAAGGACACCACCGTGGTGTACCAGCCGAGAGCGGGTGTGCACGCCGACTTCGTAGCGGCGATGCGAGCGGCTCCGGGCAGGGCGCCGGCCGGTTTCCGGCTGGTGTATCAGCCGGTGGTGGCCCTGCCTGCAGGCAACACGGTGGCCCTGGAGGCCTTGGCCCGGTGGACCGCACCCAACGGAGTGGAGATTGCGCCTGAAACTTTCGTGGCCGCCGCCGAAGCAGCCGGGTTGGGCGCCGAGTTCGACGCACTGGTACTCGATCTGACCTGCCGGCAGATCGCGTCGACAACACTGGACCTGAACATCCACGTGAACGTCGGCGCCGCGCGGCTGGGCAACGCGGACTTCGAGGACACCATCCGGCACACTCTCGCGCGGCACAACATCGCGCCGACGCGCCTGGTCCTGGAGATCACCGAAACCGTTCCCATCGTGGATCTCACCGCCGCCGCAGCACAGATCCGCAGGCTCAATGAGTTCGGGCTCAGCGTCGCGCTGGACGACTTCGGCGCGGGCTACAACTCACTGACCTATCTGCACACCCTGCCGGTGCAGATCGTCAAGCTCGACCGCGGCCTGGCCGAGGGTACAGGGCACGCGCGTGACCTTGCCCTCTACCGATCGATGGTCGCGGTGTGCACCAACCTGGGGTGCGCGGTGGTGGCCGAGGGAATCGAGACCCCTGGCCAGTCACAGATCGTGGCGGCCGCCGGCTGCCAGTACGCGCAGGGCTATCTGTACGGACGGCCCGAACCGCTCAGTGCACTTTCGTGATTCGGGTTTCTAGTGCGGATCAGCGTCAGGCGGGTTTGTGGAAGGTGTACACCCGGTACTGAATCAGGCCGACCTTGGTAAGCCATTTGATCCATCGGGTGCCCACGATCAGCGTCTTCTGGGCGTCCTCGGAGCCCCGTTCGCGGAAGAACTTGATCAGGAACGGGTAGGTGGGCGTGGTATTCCTGGCGATGTTGCGGTTCGCGACCAGCTCGAGACCACCGCGCTTGCCCATGGCCCGGTAGGAACGCAAGGGCACGTTGCCGAGCGTGCCGTAGGACTTCCCGATTCGCGACCGGATCGCCATCCAGAACGGTGTCTTTGCCAGAATGGCAAGAACCGGAACAAAATCCGACACCGCCACGTACCCGCCCGGCTTGAGCACCCGTGCCGCTTCGGCGAGAAACTGCTCGCGGGACGGGAAGTGGAAGATGCACTCCACGGCAAGGACGCGGTCAAAGGTGTTGTCCTCGAACGGCATGTGGCAGGCGTCGGCCTCCACCCAGTCGATCTCGTTGCCGTTGGTGGGGTAGGTCTGCGCGTCTGCGGCAGCGAGTTGGCGCGGGTCGATGTTCAGCCCGGTGAGGTGCATGTCGCGATGTCCGGCGTTGATCTGGCCGATGGTGCCGCCGAACCCACATCCGACGTCCAGCAGACGTTGACCGTCGGTGACGTTGCCGGCTTGCAGCAGAACAGCATTCATCTGCTCCATCGCCGCGAGGTAGTCGGCGCGGGTTCCGTCGGCGGACTTGGGGTCTTCCCAGAAACCCCAGTGCACCTGACGTTCCCACAGCTGACCGGTTTCGCCACCGTCCTGGCGTTCGTCGATGAGCAGATCGAAATACGGGAGTGCGGTCATTCTGTGTTCCTACTTTCTACGGGGTTTGATGGCGCCATCCGCGGCGTCGCTACACAGTGGGCATGAATTCGGCGAGCGTCAGGATCATGAGAACCACCATGGCCAGTCCGATGAGCCCGCCGATCGGAATCATCGCCACGCAGACCAGCACCCAAACGCACAGCCTGGGCCACTCGAAGGACTGGTTGCCGACCACGCCACCGCGGCGCTCCCGCAGCGCGTGGTAGACCGCCCAGATGCCGGCACCGAGGGCGGCGCACGCGATGATCCGCACGCCGACCGGTGTGGCGGTCAGTGCCACCGCGGCCATGGCGGCGGTCGTGATCATTCGCCCCCAGGTCACTGCTCGACCTGCCACTGCGGGACCGCGAGGGCGGCGGGTCCGGTCCGGTTCGCTGCGGTAGCGCGGCACTCGTCCGTCGATGCCCAGTGCTCGCCAGATCCAGCGTGACCAGACGGTGCGTAAGCCCAACTCCTCGGCGGTGCGCCGCACGTCGGCGGCCGAGTCCGCCATCATGCGGCGGGATTGGTCGCTGCGCCAGTAGGCGCTCTTGAACACCTGCCGCGGGATCCCGAACTGGCGGGCGAAGCTGCGCGGTTGTCCGATCATCTCCCCGATCAGCCACCGGAGAAGCAGGGGGAAGGCGATGGCGTAGGCCGCACGCCGAAGACGTCCCGCGCGCCGCATCCGCTCGGCCAGATGGTCGTCGGCGAACGAGATGTGGCGTGCTTCCTCGGCGAGGTGGATGTAGGTGATCTTGTGCAGCAGTGGGGGCACCCCCGCGAGACCGCGGTGCTGCACGGTCTGCTGGTGGTGCAGGGGTTGCTCGCCGCACAGCACGCCGATGAAGTGGATGACATTGAAGTAACCACCGAGAAAACCCAGAATGGGCGCGAAAATCCTGGAGGCCCTTCGCATTCCCGGGACATCCTCGCCGGTTCGGTTGACGAACTCCTGGAACATCTGGATGTGGTTGCATTCTTCGCCGAGTTCATGCACCAGGTAACGGAACACCGGGGACCCGTTGGGCAGTTTTCCGCTGTAATGCAGGACGCCACGGATCAGGACCATCTCGAATTGTGAGGTGACTTTCAGTGTGTTGGCGGTGATCCAGCGCCCCATGTCGATCTGCCGACTCGGCGACTGCCGGGCATACCACTCGGTGAAGGCCAACGGCGCAGTTTCCGGGTCCAACCGCCACCGCGGGTCGTCCCGGTCCAACTCGTTGTCGGGCGCGTCCCAGTCGATGTCGACGTACGGGTCGAACCCCCGTCGGGTCGTGGCACCCGAGAGGGACGCAACCCTCTCCAGGTACTGACCCTCCAGTGCGTCGTCCATGTCATTGAGTGCGGTCATATCCCTGTCCGTTGAGCCGGTTGCCTCTCGGCAGCACAAGACCGTGAACCTCTAGGTGACAGTTAGGCGATCCTCGTGGACACAGGCTTGCACGGCAGACCCAGCTAAACGACACGCGGCGCGCGCCGCTGCTCAGGAGTGTCCAAACCGTTATCGACGCGTCCGTCAGCGAAGCGGGCGACGGCTGGCAAAAACGGCTGCCCGCGTTGAGGTTTCGGACGCTACAGAACCGAGTGCGTACGGAACCGCGCGATCTCGTTTTCCGGCGCGTACGGCGCCGACCGTGCCATCACCGTCCGCGCAGGGAACCGTTCATCGTCGCTGTCCAGGATGCGGACGCCGGCGGCTGGGTCGGTGACGCAGAAGCCGTCGATCGAGAGCGCCAGACCGTCGAAGGCGGCCTCCGCGCCGGCGTAGCGCCCGGGGCCGCCATTGGCGCGCTCCAGCAGCTCCAGCGCCTGAGCCGCTCCAAGCGACAGCAGATTCTGACCCCCGAGGACCACCGGGCAATGCGCGGGCACCATGATCTCGACCAGCCGATCGGCCAGGTATCCCAGCACCAAACCGGAGTCCTTGCGCGTCTCCGTCACGCTCTCCGAGGGCGGTCCCTGCTCGACATAGGCGGCGATGAAGGCCTGCTTGTCCTCGTCGCTCAGTCCGTCGCCGAAGAGTGCCAGCGTCTCGTTCACCAGCTCGTCGGAGGCCCGGTCTGCCATCCGCGACTCCACCGCGCCGTACACGCCGGCGTACGCATCCACCTCGTGCGGGGACATGCCGAAGGTGAGCCGGCCCAGTCCGGTCCCTGGGTGCAGTGTCCAATCGTCAGTCATCGGCTCTCTCGTCTGGGTCGCAGGATCGCTCTGCGTACATTAGTGGTGGCCCGCCGCAGCACAGGAGACCCATGACGATCAACGTGATCAACCCCGATGGCCTACCGACCGTCGACCTCTACCATCAGGTAGCCGTGGCATCCGGTTCCCGGCTGGTCTTCCTCGCCGGTCAGGTGTCCGTGGACGCGGACGGCGCCGTGGTCGGCGCCGGCGATCTCGCGACGCAGGTCGAGCAGTGCTTCCGGAACGTCGCGACCGCGCTCGCGGCTGCGGGTGCCACGTTCGCCGACGTCGCCAAGCTGACGATCTACCTCGTCGACTGGACCCCGGACAAGATGGCCGCTCTGGCCGACGGCATCTCCCGCGCCTCGGCCGCTCTGGGCATCACCGCTGCCCCGCCGCTGACCGGCATCGGCGTCGCTGCCCTCGCCGGCCCGGAATTGCTGGTCGAGGTGGAGGCGACGGCCGTCGCGGGGTGAGGCGCGCCGGCCCCGATTCGTCAGGAGTGCTCAGGAGTTGAGCGCGTCGGCTTTCGCCCGAGAATAGGCAGCATCCAGGCAGGCGGCCGCGGCCTCTTCAATTGCACTCTCCGCAAACAGAATAGCGTCGACCGCGTAGTCCTCGGCGTACTCGGCGTCGCGTTCGGCGACCTTGGCGTCGTGTTCTTCCTTCTTCTCGTCGATGGTCGACCGAAGCTTGGCGAGGTGGGCCTTCCACTTTCCGCGGAGTTCATCCCACTGGCCGGACACAGTCTCCGAGGCACCGTCCAGCTTGTCCTTGAAACGGTCAGCAGTCGATTCGGCGTGTTGGCGCGCCGCGGCGGCGTCAGCCTTCAATTGCTCTTTCTCGTGCCCTGCGGACGCTTTGATCCGGTCCGCTGATTCCTTTGCCCTTTCCGAGATTTCGTCGAACTTCTCACTGAGACGATTGTTGGACATCAATTGCCCCTTTTCCATTCACCCGGTACCGGCCCACGGGCCGCGATGTGTTCCAGCGTGTCACGAAGGAGCCCGGGCCGATACCCCCAACGGCAGAGCAACATTCACTCTTTGTGCTCGCGGCGCTGTCGTCGTCAACGGGCCTTCGACGATCACGCGGCCGACAGACCGGCGGGCTGGAGTATGGCAATGTACTTCGGTGTGCTCGCTACACGCAGCGCCCGCACCCAGGAGCGTGCTGCGGGCTGCGCCTTTGACACTCACACCGCCTTTCCCGGCCCGGCAACAGCAGCCACAGCAAAGCTGTGAAGCCGAAATCCGATGCCCCGCCACATCACTGGTTCTCACCGCGGATTGAATCCATGCGTCTTCCGCGCATCGCGTGGGTGACGAACAGCGGGCGCATACTGCCACCATCGCGCTGCGGCAGACCTAGGCTGGAGGCAGCGGGGGCGACCGGCCGCCGGTGGAGCGACGGGTTGCACCAATGACCAGAAACCGTCTCGACAACAAGAGGGTCGTCATCACCGGCGCGGCCAGCGGCATCGGCCGGGCGGCCGCCGAACTGATGGTCGCCGAAGGTGCCCGCGTGCTCATCGCCGATCTCAGCGCCGACGCTGCACATGCCGCCGCTGCCGAGATCGGCGACAACGCGTTGGGCATCGAGGTGAACGTCCTCGACGACACGTCGGTCGCGGGGATGATCGATCGTGCCGTCGCCGAGTTCGGCGGCATCGACGTGCTGTGCAACCACGTGGGCGGCAGCGATCCGCGCAAGGATCTCGACCTGCTGCGCCTGGATCTCACCGAATGGGACCGGGCGATGACGCTCAATGCGCGCAGCACCGTCGTCGCCTCCCGCTTGGCGTTGCCGCACATGATCGACGGTGGCGGCGGCTCCATCATCAACACCGTGTCGGTCGCGGGTCTCACCGGTGACACGCTGCAGTGCGCCTACGGGGCGGCCAAGGCCGCGGTGATCCGGCTCACCCAGTACATCGCGGTCCAGTACGGCCGGAAGCATGTGCGCTGCAACAGCATTGCACCAGGGGCCATCATGACACCCGCACTGCGCGACAATGTGTCAGCGGAGGTGATCGCCGACATACGCAGCCACAACCCTCTCGACGTGATCGGCACCCCCGAGGATATCGGCTGGGCCATGGTGTACCTGGCCTCCGACGAGTCGCGGTACATGACCGGCCAGACTCTGGTGCTCGACGGCGGCCTGACTGCACAGAGCCCGATCGCGGCCAGCCGCGGCCGCTTGCTCGATGATTGAGCGTGCGCGGCGCTGGCTTGCCGGAGTGACGGTAGTGGTGCTGCTGACCGGCTGCACTGTTGCCACCGCCGATCCCGGCCCGCACGCCGGGCAGTTGCTCACCGCTCGGCCGTTGACGACCACAGCAGCGTTGCCCAGCGCCGACACCCGACTGATCACCTATGTCTCCGACGACGCACACGGCCAACCGATCGTCGTGTCGGGAACTGTGTCGGTACCGAAGTCGGCACCACCCGACGGTGGCTGGCCGGTCATCAGCTGGGCGCACGGCACCACCGGATACGCCGATACGTGTGCCCCCTCGGCAGACACTGCCGACGGCCTCGTCCACGACTATGTCGCCCTGGTCAACCCGATGCTCGACAGTTGGGTGTCGCGTGGCTATGCCGTAGTCCAAACCGATTACCAGGGGCTGGGAACCCCGGGTGGGCACCCCTATGTCGATGGGATCAGTGAAGCCAACGCGGTGATCGACATCGTGCGCGCGGCAACGGCTCTCGACAGCGGAATCGGAACCCGATGGGTGGCCATGGGCCACAGCCAGGGCGGGCAGGCTGCACTGTTCACCGCCCAGGACGCCGAGCGCCGCGACCCCGGCCTCAACCTGGTGGGCGCGGTGTCGATCGCTCCCGGCGGGGTAGGCCTGGACCAGGCTGTTGATCTCATCCGTGCCGGCAGTCCGGAGGTCGAAGCGACGCAACGGTTCCTACCCCTTTTGGTGTTGGGCGCCGCGGTGGTGGATCCGTCGATCGACCCGGATCAGATCTTCAGCAGTCAAGCGCGGCCGTTGTTGACCACAGCCCGGACCGAGTGCCTCGCTCAGCTCAACACGGTGCCGACCGTGCCCCCGGGGCAGGTTTTCGCCGCCGATGCCGCAGTGGATGCGCTGCGCGCCTACCTCAGAGGGCAAGACCCGATCAACCTCACCCGCCGGTGCCGGTCATGCTCGTGCAGGGAACCGCCGACGCCGCCGTCCCCCCAGCCGGTGTCGACGCGCTGGCGAAGGCGCTGTGCGGCAGGAAGGTTGCGCTCGACTACCGGGTGTACCCCGGACAGGACCATCGTGGCGTCATCGCCGCCGCGCTCACAGACACGCACGCGTTCGTCGATTCCGTGCTGACCGGAAAGCCGATCGATACCTGCGTCCGCTGATCCTCGCGGTCAACTACGTCGGGTGCTGAGCGGACGCTGCGGCCGCGCTGAGATGAGAGCGTTCGATGAGGTGCGCGGGCGGGTCGGGTAAGACCACCTCTCGGGAGATCTGGAGATCGGCGTCGATGTGCACCAGCTCCCCGGACGCCAGTAACCGCCACGGCTCGTCGTCCATGGGTTCGCTGGCGAGGACCACCGCCGCCGCGCCGTCCAGCCGCTGACTGTCCGCATTGATTCGCTTGCTGCGCAACATGAATCGTCCGGGATCCACCGTGGTCCGGTCCAGCAGGTACAGGTCGTGGGTGTCGGGGTAGCGCAGCGCCCACAGATCGGTGGCGGTCGCCAGCAGCACGTTGACCGCGTAGATCGGCACGTGAACGCCGAGCCACGTCAGCGCCGCGACCAGCCCTGCGCCGACATCGCCGTGATGGGTGCGGATGTACGCGGTGATCAACGCGAAGACCCGCTCGGAGTCGGTGTCGCCGCGTACCAGGTCCGTGGCCCCGAGCTCAGCGAGGCGGGCGTCGAGGAGGTCCAGTCCACCCACCACCCCGTTGTGCGCGAAGATCCTGCCGTCTTGCAGAAACGGGTGGGTGTTCACCTCCGTCGCGGCACCCGCGGTGGCGTACCGGACATGAGCAATGAACGTCGAACCCGTCATCTGCCGGGCTTCGGTGGCGAAGTCGCTGTCGCGCCAGGCGGCGATCGGCTGCTTGCGCACCACCGGGGCGCCGCCGGCGTCGAACACGCCCAGGCCGGTGCCGTCGGGGTTGCGTCTGCTCTGCGCGGCGAGGCTGTCCGGTGCGTCCAGCAGCCAGAATGTCGCGGGCACGGCTTTGCCGGCGTGCAGTCCGAACAGTCGGCACATCAGTTCACCACCTCCGTCGTGACGCCATGGTTCCTGTCTACTCCGAGGCGGGGCGTGATTCCGCTGTTTACCGACTCAGATCATTCCGGGGTCACCGTCGGCGCCCCGCCCGGTGGGCGGCCCGTCTCTCCCACCACCGCGACATGGCCGCGCCCGGTTGCTCACGTACGTCATGCCCCATCCGTCATCTGACGGATGGTAGAGCCCAACAACCGTCCGCGATTCGGTGATTCACCCGATGTTCACCCTCCCCCGACCCGCCTAGATTTAGCGCATTCCGGCAGGTCAAGCCAGGGAGGAACTGATGAAAAGCACTGTGTGCGCCGCTATCCGAGCCATGCCCTCATACGTGAAAATGCTGGTGTTCTGGATGCTGTTCGGCACGAGCATTCTTCTGGCGATGGCGCCGCCGCTCTATCTGGCCGGGAGCGGTATCAGCACACTCGTGCTCGGTATCCCGTTCAGCGTGGCCTACTGGCTGGTGGACGCGCTGCTGGCAACAGGGGCGGTGTGGCTGCTGTGGATCGTGGAGAACATCCGCGATGAAGTCGGCGAAGAGCCGTCCGAGGCGGGCCTGTGATGGCAGCGATGACCGGATCGATGGTGATCACTCTGGGCTTGCTGGCCCTGTTCTTCGCGCTCATCGTGGTGGTGCTCTATGCCACCAACCGCAACGCAAAATCGTTCTCCGACTATGCCGTTGGCGGGCGGTCGTTCGGCAGCTGGTACATCGCCATGTCCTACACCAACTCCTGGTGGCCGGGCGCCACCTACACCGCGTTCTTCGGGCTCAGCGTGTCCGCTGGTGTGCTGGGTTTCTACGCGCTGGCTTACTCACTGCTCGGTGTGACGGCGATGTATCTGATGGCCGAGCGGGCGTGGCTGTGGGGCAAGCGGTACGACCTCCGCACTCAGCCCGACATGATGGGCCTGCGATTCGATTCGCAGGCGGTCCGCGTGATCGCGAGCCTCATCGGCGTTGTGTGTCTCTTCCCGTGGATCGTGCTCGGGATGCAGGCGATGGGACTGATCTTCCGGTTCGCCAGCTTCGGCCAGTGGTCAGTGACCACATGCCTGGTGGTCGGTGTGGCGGTGATCGCAGTCCGTCAGATCTGGACCGTGCAGATGGGCATGCGCGGCCTGGTCATCACCGACTTGGTTCAGGGCATCGTGGCCTACGGGCTGGCTGCGTTGGTCTGCCTCGGAATACTCTTCGGCCCAGCAGACTCCGCTGGTTTCGGAGCTCTGAGCAACATCCCCCAAACCCTGCTGAGCGTCCCCGGTGACGGCGGCAGGTACGGTTCCTGGTACCTGTTCTCGCTCGTGCTCACCGGAGTCATCGGCTCCCTGTGCTGGCCGACCAGTTACCAGCGGATCTACACCGCCAAGGGTGTACGCAGCGTCAAGAAAGGGACGCTGCACACGATGTGGATCGCCGGCGGCTTCTACGCCCTCCTGACCCTGGTGGCGTTGTCCGCAGCATCGATGACAGACATCGTGGCGGCTCCCCAGGACGGTTGGTTCACCCTGCTGTATGACCGCGGCGGTGTGTGGCTGCTCGGGTTGGCCCTGGTGATCGTGCTGGCCGCGAGCATGGGCTGGATCGATGGCTGTGTGCAGGTCTGCGGCGCTCAGATCGCCAACGACATCGTGCATGTTTTGTCGCCGCGCACCGACTTTCAGCTCAAGGTGGTGGCCAAGGGGTCCATGGTCGTCTACATGCTCGCCGCCGCAGTTGCCGCTTATGTCGCCTTCGATTACCCCCGTTTGCAACTGCTCGCCCAGATGTCCTATCAGGGCATCGTGCAGCTGGCCGTGCCGATGTTTTTGGGACTGTTTTGGAGGCGGGGCACCAAGGCCGCCGCGCTGTCGTCGATGACGGTGGGCTTCCTTGTCGCGGCGGTGCTCACCTATCTCTACCCCGACGACATCGCCGGCCTGGGCAGTCTCACCAGCGGCGTGGTCGCCCTGGCCGTCAACCTCGTGGTGTATCTGGCCGTGAGTCTTGCTGCCCCGCAGTCCGACAGCGAGCGACGCCGCGTCGACGAGCTGTTCGCCGCCGGCAGATCTCACCGCACTCCCACCGCTGCTACCGCGGCGGAGCACTGACCAGTCAAAGGAGCAACTATGAGCAGCAGGACAATCGAGGACGCGCACGCGCGGGTGAGTGCTCAGGTGGACGCGCTGGCCGAAGACATGATCACCACCTTGTCCGAGGTCATCGCGATCCCCAGCGTCAATCCCAAATATCCGGGCCAGGTGTACGACGACGTGGTCGGCGCGGAAGGCCGGGTGTCGAGGCTGATGGCCGAGCTCTATGCCGAGGCCGGCGCCGAGGTCGAGTGCTGGGCGGTGGAACCGGGCCGCGACAACGCCGTCGGTTCCATCACCGGCCGCGGCGGCGGCCGCTCCCTGATCTTCAACGGCCACGTCGATGTGGTGCCGCCCGGCAACCCCGACCGCTGGACCGCGGACCCGTTCTCCGGCCGCATCGATGACGATCGGGTCTGGGGTCGCGGTGCCAGCGACATGAAGGCCGGTCTGGTGGCGCAGGCGTTTGCGGCCAAGGCGATTCGGATGGCCGGGGTGTCCCTGCGGGGCGACCTGATTGTGCAGGCGGTTGTGGGTGAAGAAGTGATGGACCACGAATGCGGCGTGAGCTCGACGTTCCAGCACGGCTATCGCGCCGAGGCGGCCGTGGTGGCCGAGCCGAGCGGCCCCACCACACTGGCCGTCATCCCCGTCACGCCGGGGCTGCTCTGGTTCTCGGTCACCGTGCGCGGTAAAGCCACCCACTCCTCGATGCGAGGCCAGACCATCCGGGCCGGCGGTGGTGGAGCGCAGGTCGGCGTGAACGCCATCGACAAGGGCATGCTGGTGTTCCAGGCGATGGCGCGACTGGAAGACGAGTGGGCCTTCACCAAGAAGCACCCCCTGTTCGCACCTGGTCATTTCACGATCCACCCCGGTGTGGTCCAAGGCGGCCCGCACGGTGTGCTGGTGCCGTTCGTGCTGTCGGAGTACATGACGATCGAGTACTGCATCTGGTATCCGCCGCAGGACGATCCCGAGACTGTCAAAGCTGAGGTCGAAGCACAGATCGAGGCCATCGCACGGACGGACGGATGGCTGCGGGAGAACCCGCCGGTGGTGGAGTGGAAGCTCAACTGGCCGGCCAACGATCCCGGGGAATCCGCGGCCGACATCGTCGCCGCGGTGTCAGCGGCCCACGAACGAGTCGCCGGGAACACCCCGTATCAGGGGCCGGCGCAGGTTGCCGGCTTCTGCGCGGTAGAGGACTGCAGCTTCTTCACCGCCGCAGGAATTCCCTCCATCAGTTACGGACCGGGTGATCTGCGGGTGGCCCACGCCGACGATGAGTACTGCCTCATCGATGAGGTCCGGACGGCGGCGCGCACCTATGCGGCGCTGGCGCTCGACTGGTGTGGGATCGTCGAGTGAAACACTCTGTCACACAAAGGAAGTCAGCATCATGATCACCCTCACCGGAAAGCGCGCCCTGGTCACCGGGGCCTCGTCGGGAATCGGTCGTGCCATCGCCACCACCCTCGCCGAAGCCGGCGCCCACGTCTGCGTCGCAGATCTCACCGACCAGGCCCGCGAGGGCGGCGAAAGCACCGCGGCCATGATCGAGGCTGCGGGCGGATCGGCGGAGTTCACGACGATGGATGTCACCGACTCCGCGCACGTGGCCGCGGTGATCGGCGACCTCGACCAGCGCTTGGGCGGTCTGGACATCCTGGTGAACAACGCGGGGGTGCTGCGCCAAGGCAGTGTCACCGAGACCGACGATGAGAGCTGGCGTGCCCAGTTCTCCGTGAACGTGGACGGCACCTTTCACTGCACCCGGGAGATGCTGCGGGCCATGCTGGCCCGTGGCCGTCGCGGCAAGATCGTCAACATCAGCTCGATCAGCGGGTTCCGCGGCAATCCGGGTTTCGCGGCGTACTGCGCGAGCAAGGGCGCCATCGTGAACTTCACCCGCCAGGTCGGACTGGATTACGCCGCGCACGGCATCAACGTCAACGCCGTCGCCCCCGGGTTCGTCACCACCCAGATGACGGCGTTGTACGACCAGGCAACCCATGACGCCCTTGCGGCGCAGACTCCCCGCGGACGATGGGCCACGGCGCAAGACGTAGCCAATGCGGCGCTGTTCCTCAGTTCGTCGCTGGCCGATCACATCTGCGGGGAGAACATCCTGGTCGACGGCGGCTGGGCCATCGGAACGCCGGTGACCGTCGACGCCTGACGAGTCAGGTGGCGGGCCGCGCGTCGGCCGGCGGCACGATTCCCTCGGCCACGGCCTTACTGGCGGCGGCCACTCGGGTGGCGCAGCCCAGCTTGGCCAGGATGTGCTCGACGTGGGTGGCCACCGTCCGTGGGCTCAGGGTCAGTGCACCGCCGATCTCCGGGTTGGCCAGGCCCCGGGCCAGCAGGGTCAGCACCTCTACCTCGCGCGGTGAAAGCCGGTACGGGGCAGCGGATTCCCTGATCGTGACCAGACAGCCGGCCGCCAACAGGGTGGTGCGGACCTCATGGCAGTTGCCTTGCGGGGACACCCAGGTGAAGCGGCCGGGCATCCGCGTTCGACCGGCAAGCTCGTGCACCAGCGGTGAGCCGTCGCCCAGCCACCGATCGCGGGGGACATCGGGCAGTGCCACCAGGTGTCCGTCGCTGGTCAGCAGCACCGCCTCGTCGGCGTCCTGCACGGCGTCGGTCCAGCTCTGGGCCTCGACGGGGCGCATGGCGTCCATCAGCGGGGCGATCACCCGTTTCAGGGTGATCAGCAACTCGACAGCGGTATCGCTGATCGGCAGCGGAGAGTCGGAGCTGACGTGCAAGGCGCCGGTGTAGCGCCCGTCCCTGGTGAACAGGCAGCTGGTCGCGCCTTCGCGGAAACCGCCCGGGATGAAGATCTCGTGCGCGCTGAACATCCCCTGGTAGTTGGGAATGTCGCACCAGCGCAGCGGGGTGGGATTACGGAAACGCATGGTGAGGAACGCGGGATCCGTGGTGGCAAAGCCGGTGTTCAGGTAGTCCAGGACCGGCGTCGGATACCCCCGCTCGGCCACGGTGACGTGTCGGCCATCGCTCGGGTCCAGGGTCGACAACGCGGCCGCTTCGAGGGGGATGTGTTCGGCCAGCCGGTCGAGAACCGCGGCAGCGCGCGCCGGGACGGGTGCTGGGTCGGCGCAGATGCTCGCGATGTCTGCCACCAGGTCGAGTGGCGATGGACGCACATTCATCCGGCCCCCAGGGGATCACTCGCGATAACCGGTCAAGGGTATCGCTTGTGCTTGGATGTGGCACGGAGTCGGGGTCGCTTTCATCCGCCGCGGATCGGAGGCTGCACGAGATGACCATGTTCGCACGCGCGTTTGATGCCGCATGTGCGGGCTGAGTCCAAGAACTCCCGTGCCCCCAGTCGGACTCGAACCGACACTGTGCGGATTTTAAGAACGAGTTCACGGCAATCCGCCACCAGGCGAAATGGGCCGTCCCGATCGGCAACCCTGTTCCTGCGGAGACGATCTGGGCCGGTATCGGGTCGGCGCAGGACGCCGTTGAACCGACGTCGATTCGGCCTGGATCGCCCCTGGTCGCCGGGGTAACGGCGGGGCAGGGACTATTTGCTAATATTCTCGTCGCCTACCGACGATCATCGAGGTGCGTCCTAAGGAACGTCACGACTGGAGCCAGCTCCTCTTCGTCTTGACTGGTCGCGTATACCCGGCACGCCTCAGTCCCAACGTAAGCCTCATCCAACATCAAGAGGTTTGCAATCGCTCCGAGATAGTCATGGTGGTCTGTGACGGAACTTAGAGCCTCAGGCACGGAAATGGAGTACGGCTCGTTTGCAAAATGCGCCTGCACCGCAGGGTCATTGAAGACGACTTTCTCCGGCGGATCGTCACCCGGCAGAAGCTGAACAAAACTCCCAGCAGGCTCCATATCACCATCCCGCAGCCCAACCGCTCTCAAGCCGGCCGACCGCAACAGATCGACCGCCACCGGAATGTCCTGAGAAGCCCCCACTGGTAACACTTTTGAGCCAGCGAGGAGGTGATTGTCGCAACGTCGCATGATCTCGATCGTCATGTGGCGAGCAAACGAATCTTCTACACAGACGACGGCTTTGCGCTTATCTGCCGTGCCGTGCAAGTACGAGTCGATCTGGTAAGTGCTCAAACCGGGAGCCGCAGTGATTGAACCGTCTGGGCGCCGTTGCAGGTAGACGACAGAGTCGCGTCCCAGTTCCGACAGAATCGCAGAGCTGTGCGTGGTTATCACAATCTGGTGCCCGCGCCGAAAAGCCACCTCGACCAGATACCGTGCGAGTCGACGCTGAGCATCGCCGTGCAGCGACGTTTCCGGCTCCTCCAATACAAACAGGCTCTGGGCCGGAGCGGACTCCATCGTGTTAACCATGTAGACAACACGCCCCTCACCGAAGCCCATGTGATTTTCTGAGTAGCGTCGGCCGTTCCTCGTTGCCATTGCCAACTCCGCCCGTCGGGCACTGTGCTTAACCTCGGTGAAGTTGAGATCGTCATAGGGGAGCGCGAGAATCGTAGCGACATTCGCTGCGGCATCCGCGGAAAGCGGACGCGTTTCTCCGAGTTCGAGCGCACTCCCACGGTAGAAAGACAGGTCACGCCGCTCAACCTTCGGGATGAACTGAGTAAAGCCAATGTAGTAGCAGGACCGTTCAGGCTGCCGCTTGTATCCCGACCATTCCTTAGCCTGTCGGCTCACTGTGACGCGCTGCGGGTCTGCGCCCTTCTCGACGCAGTAGGTGTAGATGACTTGCGCATCCGATGTAAAGGGCTCTGGGTCTGCAGCCGATACCGGGAAGAAGTCCTTGACGTAATACCGCGAGAGTGCGGCTGTCACCGCCTTCCGATAGCCGCAGGTTAGGAGTTGCGCGATGGTGCTCTTCCCGGTGCCATTCATGCCGGAAAAGGCGGTCACGGGTGATTCGAAAGTCAGCGAGAGGTCCGCGACTCCCCTGAAACCGCGAATATCGAGCGACTGCACGATGGGGCCAAAGTTCGGATAGCGGTGATTCGGCCGAAATTTCGCAGCGAGCCGCCGAACATTGTCATCATGACTCACTCGCCCACACCTTTCAGCAGCACCGAGCCATTCATTTGCCGCGGTCGTGCACGCTACCAGGAGAGCGAGGATCAACTGAACAATTTCACAACGTTGTTCGGTAGCGCGTCGGACGGCTTCGTTTTCGTTTTGGCGGGCGGTTCGGGCAGCGTGTTGAGCGCACCGCCCTCGTCTTCAGGGATGTAGTCGCCGTAGACGTCCAGCGTCAGGGTGTATGTGCTGTGCCCGAGCCACTTTGACACCTGCATGAAATGTGTTCCGGCACTGAGCTGCAACACCGCGAACGTGTGACGTAGGTCGTGCAACCGCACGCCGCACGGGGCCGGAATCTGTTCACCGCGTGGGCCGGTGGCGGCAGGGCGGCTCGCTGGAAGCCCAATAGCCTCTAAGGCGGGCTTCAGGATCGTGTTGTAGAACGTGCCCATTGCCAGCGGCTGAGACCAGTCCAGTGGGACTGCGTAGCGGTGTCCTTCGGCCCGGTACCCGCCACCGTTCTTGCGGCTTGGCCAAAGCGGGGCGCTCGGCTCGTCGGGCCGGCCATGCGCGGGAACGATCCCAGTGCCCGCGACGTACGTGCGCATCCTCTCCGCGAGCCACGGCGGCAGCGGCACCGACCGCCGAGAACGCTTCGACTTCGGGTTGCCGGTGATCCACACACCGCCTCGGCGTTCCTTAGTGCGGCGCACCTGCACCGAACACCTCACTGCCGGCTCCCCTGCGCCGCCGGGACATGTGGGGCCGCTGCTGAAGACGAGATCCTGCACCTCCAACCCCGCCACCTCAGACGCGCGTAGACCCGTGTATGCCATGAACTCCACCATCAATCCGTAGATCGCGTACGCCGGAAGCGCGGACCGATGTAGTCGGCCGGAGTGACACCGGAGACTGCCGCGCTCAGCGCTCCCACCTGTACAGCGGTGAGCGGGTGATGTTCAAATCCGGACCTATCGCCGGTGGCGCGGCTAGCGGAGTAGTCCACGCGGTCGCACGGGTTAGAGATGATCGCGCCGTGGCGGAGTGCGTACTTCATGACCCGGTTGAAAGTGACCCACGCGTGCTTGACGGTCGCCGGGGCGAGGGTATCGCCGTCACCTTGTTTGGAGCGCTGCCTAACCAGCCCCGCCAGGTAGTCCTCGGCATCGCGCGGGGTGATCGATGCAATAGCCCTGGCGCCGAACCGCTCCAACACATACCGCTGCAGCAGGGCCTCGTTGTCTTCGAGGGTGGACTTCTTCAGCTTCCCGCTCGCACCTTCACCGCCTGCGCATCCAGCCATCCCCGTGCGTAGTGCCCGAACGGCAATTCGCCTGCCTTGCGCTGTTCGGCGAGAGTGCTGGTGCCGGTCGTGTGCTTTGCGGCGTTCAGCTCCGCTACCCGCGCCTCCGCAGCCTCACGCGTCGGGTGCGACTCCTGGCGAGCGCGCATCTTCTTCGGTCCATCGGGATAGGCCGGGATCGGCAGCCGAACCTGTCGCGGGCTGGCTCCCGCTACACCACCTCGTATCGCTTGACCGGTTTGCCCTTGCGGCGGGTGGAGGTCTCATGCGCGCGTATGTAGGCCATCAGAAACCGTCCTCTGCAATTGCGGCGCGCTGCTCGGGGGTGAGCTGGCTGGGGTGCTGCTTGGCAAGCGACTCCATGTATCGGCGTAGTTGTCTATTGCGAGGTTCCAGCACCGGCTCTGCGTGAAGGTCACGCGTCGCCGCCGCGAAGATCCGGTACTCCCGCGCGACCGCTGCCTTGTCGCTGGCATCGCGTTCCCGGTCCAGTTGTGCGCAGAGGCGGTTTGCCTCGCGGTTGCGGGGATTGGTCGTATACCTGCGGTCCGCACCCTTGTCGTAGTCGGCACTCATCGCGCGCTCACCTCCTCGGGAACCGCTGCAGCGGTCGCAGACTGGTAGATCCTGCGGGCGGTGGACGGCTGCCAGGTGGACCGCCCAGTCGGCGAGAGGATGCCTTCGGTCTCCAACTGTTTGGCAATAGCCCCGAAGCTCATGCCGGTGTAGTGGCTGGCACGTGCGACTACCCATAAGCATCGCCATCCAGCCGATGACACGTCTACTTCCGCCCCTGTCTACGGGGCCTGGCCGGGGACATCCCCTGTCGCCTAGAGCCCAGTGCGGTACTCGTATGCGAGAGGCGACAGATCAGCCTCGTCGATAGACCAAGGCATCCACAGTTGGAGTTCACCACCAGATGCGGTGGGCTCTTCTGCCTCGCGGTCGAGGCGAATGCTGTGCACGACGGCAAGGGCGTTGGCTGGATGTTGTCCTCGATGCAGTGAGACCTCGTTCCGGGTCAGGATCACCGATGCACCACTCGTAGTGGTGCCCTTTACCTCAACCATCACGATGGCGTCGCCCTTGGTCGCCCAAACGTCATAAGATTCGGTGGCCCCGACATCCTCGGTGGAGTATCCGAGTTCAATCTCGAAGTGCTCACGCACAACCTGGACTGCCCGTACTTCGATGGCCTTGTTCTGGGCAGCGGTCAACAGCCGCCCAAAGCGCTTTCTGCGTGGATTGGCTAGTTCCTCAATCGCGCCCTGTACATCAGCGATTGGGTCCTCGCGGGAACCCGTAAACGGTGCGGTATCCATGAATCCCAACCGCTCCAACAGCGGCAGATAGGCGCGTTCGCTGCCAATCTTTGTGGCAACAACGTCTATCAACGCTTCAACGAAGCTCGACCTGTCGAGCGACTTGATGTACCGCGCAAACTCCTCCGATAGTCCAGCCGACAAGTTCAAGGACTTGACTTGAGCATCCGTGACCTTCTCCGGTGGATTCGGCGTCTCTAAGTCCCAGAGCCAGTCCCCCACCGCTGTTCGCGGTGCCGAAGCGAGAGCGATCCAGGGCATCACCAGATCGGGAGCCGTTGTTGCGACGGCGAAGGGCGCGAGAAGTTGTGCCAACTCCTCGCGAGCATCTTTGAAGGGGACCATCCGCGGCCCTCCGCCTAACACCCGACTGATCGCCCAGAGAAGAACAACGTACTGATACGGCGCGGGTCTGCCGTGGGTGCGATCGACGCGCAGCTTCGTCATCACGTAGAGAAAGCCGTAGTCGACGTGGAAGCCTAGGCGGCGGAGCACAGGTTCGGCTCCCCGGTAGCCGCCCGTGAAGTCAGCGCTCGTTAGGTAGTCACCCGTCACCAGTCCGTGCGCAATACCGACCACCGGTTTCGAGTCGAAGAACTTGCCCTTGTAGACGAGGCGGTAGCTCCGCGCCTCACCGAAGTGAAGCTCTTCTAGCAGCCGTGGCCCCTCGGCCGGATCACCGAGGAGCGCGATCGCACCGAGTACATGTTCCGAACGGATATCCGCGAACGCCATACGGCCATCGTAGGAACCTGGGCCGACACCCTTTCGCCCCAAGCACCCGAGTTAGCTAGGCGAACGCCTGTTCCGCTCGGACGCCGGGGCAACGCCGGGGTGAACGTGGGCATTTAGCCCAGGTAGGTAGTGAAAATATCGATCTATCAGGTCTTTCTCGGTGCCCCCAGTCGGACTCGAACCGACACTTGGCGGATTTTAAGTAAGCGCAGTCAACAGTGGTCGAGTTTGACCCGTTGTGCCGCAACAGCTTTCGCTAACAGCGGTGGCGAGCTGGCCCCGAGATGGAACACTTTGGGAACACTTTTCGCCTCTCATTTCATGACAACTTGGCTAGGCAGGGCCGGCTGGGACTGATTCGCATCTAGCGCCTTAAACAGCTTCTGCTGCTTCCGCGTGCCGAGCGGCTTCTTCTCGATGGTCGTGATGCCGTCCACGATGCAGTTCGTATCGTTATAGACCCGCTTAAGCTGTGCGAGCAGTCGCGCGCGCCCATCAGCGTCTCCATCCACGAAGATGTGATCGGACCCTGGCGGCTGGAGCACGTTATTCCACTCGACTACCGCTGCCTGCACGGTGGCGATGTATGCGGCGATCTGCTCGGGCGTCGGGGCGATGTAGTCGTTCACATGAGGTCGGAGCATCTCCATCAAGTTTTCCAGCTGCTCTTTCCCGCCCTGCGAGGGCATCTGATTCGCTTCTAGCTGCTGAACCGCGACGCGGAAGTGGTGCTGGTTCACCAAACGCAGCGTCTTCTTGAGATTGGTCTGTAGCTGTGTCTGGCGTTCATGAACCGGCTTGTAGCGGAGAAGCCAGTAGTTACGGATACCGAGAGCCAGACCACCGAGGCCGGAAGCAGTTGCGATGACGGTGAAAATCCACATACACGCAGGCTATCCGAGCGGGCCGACACAAGTTTTAGATGACAGGCGGGGGAACCTTCGGAGTCTTCCTCTGGTAATTGTCCCAGGGCGTCGAAGTGAAGCCCTTCTCTCGCATGTCATCACGCGCCTGTTCAACGAAGTCATCAGTTTGTCGCTGAAATACATCGATAAATTCGTAGAACGCCTTCTTGGCATCGTCTGGCGTGTACTCGGCTTTGCCAATAGCCTTGCGGATTACGTTGGTGAAGTTGTTGAGCTCATCGCTGGCGGTCCTCTGCGCCGCCACGACCGCGAAGGGCTCGGTCGTCATACGCGCCACCGCTATGACTGCACTAACGACCCTTGTTGCAGCATCCAGTACCTCTGGAGAGGCGGTGAGCTTCAACTTGTTGTGCGGCCCTGCAATCCGGTTCTGCGCCTCGGCGACCCTCTGCCCATGAGCGATCTTTTTGTCGGCGGCAGGGTCGTCGTTGCCCTGCAAGTTGTTTACGAAGTCGCGAATCGCATTGAACGCGCCCTCCATGTCAATGGTCGAAATGAGGATTTCGGTAGTGACCTGGGTGAACTCCTCGGCTGCCGCGATCAGGCTCTCGTCCTGGCGACGCTTCTCAGCCCGCTGTTCCTTCTGCTCCTCGGTGAGGTCTTCGCGCCACTCTTGTCGGTCACGCATGTCATGGTCGTGCGCGAACTTCCGCTTGTCCGCAGCCTTTGTGGTGAAGTACGTGCCGATGCTGCCGAGTGAACCGAGCAGAACGCCACCTGCCCAGAACTCAGGTGTGGTGACGTACTCAAGCCATCCGCTCATGCGGGCAGCATAGTGGCAGGGTCCGACACTTCGGCGTGGCAACATATTCTCAAAATCAACAAAACGTGCTTAATTGGGAACAGCACTTTTACATTCACGGCCAAGTTAAGGAGAACCAACCTATAGATGTAAAACAATCAAATGACGTGGCGGCGCCCAGCCGTCACGAGACGCCTATCGAAGACGTCCAGGACCTGATTAACTTCTTAACCAAGCAAGTCTCTAGGTACGACTCATATCGACGCAACGAAGTATTCGTACAGATCAAGGACGCACCTGGCGTGGTAGCTTACGCTCAGGTGGTGGATGACAACTTCATCCTCGACATCGAGCCCCGCAATCAGATCGGGTATCACGAAGAATAAACTAAACCACTTGGCCGTGGTTGTAAGCGTGCACAAAAGGGGGCGCATCCTAATCTCGCCGCTTCTTAGCCGGATGCCAGATCATCCACCACGCCCTTTTTGTGGCACTCGTCCAGTTGGACAGTAGTTGTCGCGGGCTGCGGCGTTGGTGCCAGTGGCGCTCCCATAGCCCTTTGTAATACTTGACTTGCTTTAGCTTGTTCCGCCGGATGCCCTGTCCGCCAATATCTATGACGATTGCCCATTCGTAAGAATTCACATCAATGAATATGACCCACAGCTGATAGATAATGCCCATGCGGTCGTTGTCGAACTCCTGCCGAAGCGTTTCTCCCGGCTCGACAGTCGCACGACCACCGCTGAAGGACAGGGGCTTGATGTCTTGCGCGTTTTCCCAGTCCTGCTTGATCTCAGCTAGCGAGGAAAGAAAGACCGTATGCGCACCCGGAAAAAGCGTGCGACGAAACGACTTTCGTACGAGTTCTGCACGCAAACCACGGATCGCGGCCGCTGAGTTATTGGTGACTTCCAACTCCATCACCCATCGACCGCGATCCTCGTCTCCTAGCCGGATGTGCGACTCGCTCGCCTTCGCGGCGACCAGCATTGCCTGCTTCCGCTTGTCCTGCCGGTGCTGAAACATGTAGTAGGCAACAGCAACGATCGCAGCACCACTAGTTCCGACCGCACCTACCCACTCGGCAGCATTCCCCCATGCGGATGCGAGGAACGGGTACTGCCAGAGATCACCCCAGTTCACGGGACGATTGTGCATGACGGCGAATCGCGACGACCCGTAGACGTGCCGGTCTAGTGTGGACTCCGCGCCCTCCAAGAAGCTCAACTCAATCTACGACCGCGACGGCAACTTTGACAACGAGCCTTACGTCATTGAACTGCGACGTGTCTGGCATTCCGCTGAAGGCTGAGGTCGCATGGAGGCAGCGGACTACGGGTCTACACAGACTTCCTTAACGGACCAGCCTCAACCCCGGTTGCAGCACGTTCCCCCCTCACACGCAGCGGATCCAGGTTGAACGACTGTTCACGCAGACTTGGAACATAAATGGAACAACATCGGACCGCCTAACAGGGGTCAGAGACCCCTAACCAGCACCGATACGGTGCCCCCACCGGGACTCGAACCCGGAACACACGGATTTTAAGTCCGCTGCCTCTGCCAATTGGGCTATGGGGGCCGCCGCTCGACCACTGAGGTTAACGCCTTGCCCCACCACGTGGCGCACCGCACGGCCTTCCCGAGAATCTCCCAAGAATCCGTAGAGACGCCATGGGCAGGCTGACTGCATCGAGCACCATCAGCGGTGTTCAAAAACCGGAGAGGCCACACCGTGATCAATATCCTGCGTACCGCACTCGTCGCGGCCACCGTCGGCGCGGCTGCACTGGGTCTGGCGGGTGGCGCCGCCGCCGCACCGCTGAACGACCCGCTGGGTCTGTGCGCCACCCACAACACCGAGGGCGAGTGCCTTTACGGTGCCGCCGGACCGTCGCGCAGCATCGACGTGACCTTCCCGGCCGGCGGACCGCAGGAACAGCAGATCGTGGACTACGCGACCAAGACTGTCAACGACTTCACCGACATGGCCGGCGAACTCGGCACGCTGGACAACCCACTGCCGCTGGAGGATCTCTCCATCGCCGGAACCCGGTACACCTCCGGCACACCCCCGACCGGCACCCAGAGTGTCGTCCTCGAGGTCAACCAGATGATCCGGGGCGCAGCACATCCCATGGACTGGTATCAGAGCTTCACCTACAACGATGCCACCCAGCAGCCCGTCACCTTCAATACCTTGTTCCGCCCGGGCACCACCCCGCTTCCGGTCATCGTGCCCATCGTCGAACAGCAGCTCAGCGAACAATCCGGCGCGCCGATCACGCTGGACCCGGCCATCGGGCTCGACCCGGCCAACTATCAGAGCTTCGCCGTCACCGACGACGCCGTGCTCTTCTTCTTCGGCAAGAATCAGATCCACGCGGCCTACGGCGCAACCAGCGTCAGCGTCCCGCGCAGCGCGATCGCGGACCTGCTGACGCCCGGAATCTGATCCAGCCCAGCCGTATTCAGGAACCCGAGTAGCCGTCACCGCCAGAGGGACCGTCCTGGCCGTTCTCGCCGTCGCTGCCGTTCTCACCGGCCTGCCCGGCCGAGCCCGACGCCAGCCCGCCCCGGCCGCCGGCTCCCCCGGTGCCGCCCAGACCACCGTCGCCACCGCCACCACCCGGCCCGCCGGTACCGCCGGACCCGGGCTCGCCGTTGCTGCCACTGCCCTCACCGCCGGGGCTGCCATAACCACCGTTGCCGCCGCTGCCCCCATTACCGCCGCCGGCGCCCTGACCGCCCTGACCGCCGGTCCCCCCGCTGCCGCCATTGCCGCCGTTGCCGGAGAACAGGCCGCCACTGCCGCCGCGACCACCGTTGCCACCAGCCAGACCGTCGCCGCCACCGGCACCGGCGCCGCCCTCACCGCCGTTGCCCCCGCTGCCGCCCTGGGCATCTCCGTCGGTGGAGGACGCATTGCCGCCATCGGCGCCATTGCCGCCGTCGGCGCCGGTCCCGCCGGGACCACCGCTGCCGCCGGATCCGGCGGTGACCGATCCGTCGCCGCTGAGGTCGCCGCCGCGTCCACCGTTACCGCCGTTGTGGCCAGGCCCGCCGGCGCCGCCGTTGCCACCGGCTGACCCGTTGGCACCCGGCTCGCCGTTGGTGGCAGGCGGGCCCGTGGGAGACGGATTGACACCGGGATTGCCCTCGACGCCATTGCCCCCGTTGCCGCCGTGCCCACCGTTGCCGGACAGCAGCCCACCGTGTCCGCCGTTGCCGCCCGCGCCACCGTAGATGCCGTTACCGCCATTGCCACCGTTGCCGACCAGTCCGGCCGAACCGCCGTTGCCGGCGGCCTGGCCGGGCAACCCCTCGCCGCCGTTGCCACCGTTGCCGAACAGCAGACCGCCGCGGCCGCCGTTCTGTCCGGGCAGGCCGTCACCGCCGTTTCCGATCAGCAGGCCGGCGTTCTGGCCGGGCCCACCGTCGGAGACGAAAACGGCAATGACGTCAGCGACCACGTCGTTCAGGTCGGCGCCCGACCCGATGAACGCGCTCGGCGCACGGTCGCCGGATTCGGTGGCGTACAGCCACCACGGTGTTGATGAATTCTGCTGCTGGACAGTCGAATCGGTATCAGCTGCGGCAACGGGCGACGCGGCGAGCAGCCCCGCCCCCGCGCACGCGACACCGGCCAACAGAGCAGAACGCGGAATGACGTTCATCGACGGACCCCCTCAGATCCCGTCGGACGTTACGCCGCAAACAGCCGCGCGCGGCGCGAATCGGCAAGGTGGACGCCATATGTTCGAGATGTGGGGCTTACCGCGTCGAAACATCACGCTCGGCAATATCGACTATAACGACAAGTTGTTTTTGCCAGAGAACGCCAGCACCTACGCTGAAATCATCACGATGCCTTCGGGCAATTCCCATGCAACCAGCTCAGGTGTGTTTTCGCTTGCGCCTGCCTTCCTCTAGGAGATCTTCAGGTGTCCGCCCAAGAAGTTTCTGCACCACCCGGGAAGAACCAGCTCAAGTCCCTTCGCGCGGCCATAGCCGGCAATGTCCTGGAGTGGTTCGACTGGACCCTCTACGCCATCTTCTCGACCTACATCGCTGCGCATTTCTTCGACAATTCCGAGCCCACATCGGCACTGTTGTCCACATTGGCGGTATTTGCCGCCGGCTTCCTGGCACGCCCGCTCGGCGGGTTGGCATTCGGTCGGTTGGCCGATATCAGAGGCCGCAAGTTCGTTCTGGTCGCAACGATCAGCACCATGTCGATGGCCTGCTTGATGATCGCGTTCATCCCCAGTTTCGAGAGCATCGGCGTGTGGGCCTCGGTCCTGCTGCTGGTCGCCCGACTGCTCCAAGGCTTCGCCCACGGCGGCGAATCGGGCGTCGCGTACACCTACGTGTCGGAGATTGCACCGGCGCCGAAGCGCGGCTTGTGGTCCAGCTCGGTATTTTTCGCAGTGACGCTCGGTGTCATGCTGGCCACACTGCTCGGTGCGTTGTTCAATGCCGTGCTCGGTCAGCAAGCAGTCGCCGACGGGGCCTGGCGCTGGGCGTTCGTCGTCGGCGCCGCGTTCGGCCTGTTCGTCCTTGTTCTGCGCCGATCAGCCACCGAGACAGAGGAATTCGTGTCCTCGGAGTCAACACCGGATCAGTCCGGCGCCGCGGTACGATGGACCGCCGGCAGGAAGTTCAAAGCCGGGGCCCTGGTGGTTCTGCTCTCCTGCGGGCACAACTGCGCCTACTACGTCTGGGCCATCTTCGCCTCCTCGCTGGCCATCTCCGATCGGGGCATGGACGCCACCGACGCGTTCACCGCGAGTCTGCTGGCCCAGGCTGTTGCCCTCGGCGCACTGGTGCTGTGCGGGCGGCTGTCGGACAAGTACGGTCGACGCCCGATGATCATTGCCTTCGGCCTGTTCGCCATGGTCTCGTTCTATCCGCTGTCGCTGCTGATCACCGACCAACCCTGGACGTTGTTCGTGGCCCAGGCCGCCGGCATGAGCATCTGGGCCATGGGCGCCGCGATGTACCCGGCCTTCATCTCCGAACTCTTCCCCACCCACATCCGCGCCACCAGCGTCGCTTTCGCAACATCGGTCTCGGTGGCGTTGTTCGGCGGGACGGCGCCGTATCTGCTCACCTGGTCCGCTGACATCGGTAGCGGGTGGATCTTCTGGGCCTGGACGGCCCTGCTCGCCGGCCTCGCCGTGATCGGTGGCACCCTCGTCAAGGAGACGCGCGGAACCGACCTCGGCAGTGTCCAGTGGCCGTACCGGGAACGCACACCGCAGGGACAGCCGACGAAGGTGAGCACACCATGACCCCGTGGGGAAACGTCGCCTATCCGCGACAGCTGCCGGCCCGCAAGCCCGACGGGCACCAGCCCCGCGCACCACGGTGGACCCTGGCGTACACCGAACCGGTAACAATGCTGACCAGTGAGTACCTCGGGATCCAGGTCGAGTCGTGGGAGTCCGTCGGGGTGCAAGCCTTCCTGGAGCGGATCCGCGCCTCGCACAACATCCCGCATCCCGGAGCGCCCGAGGCCTGGGAATTGTTGGCCTGCACCGACGACGCGGGACTGCTCAACATCATCCACCTCGCCTACTGGCGCAACCCGCTGCATCACGAAACGTGGTATTCAAGTGCACCTTTGGGGCGGTGGTATGACGGTCTGGACGCCGCCACCATCGCGTTCGGCGCGTGGCGGGAGGTGATTCAGGTTCCGTTGGATCACGCCGAGACCATCTATTCAGACCCCCGTGGGTCCTTCGGGTTGGCCGCCTGCCCCGGCACCGAGGTCGAGTCCATGACCGTCAACGGATACTTCGGGGCGGCCCGTGACCGGCTGCCGGTCTCGGCCATCGACCCGCTGCAGGTGGCACAGACCACGCGGCCACCGAACACCTTCCGCGAGACCCGCGGCCGTCGTCTGCGTGCGGAAACTCACCACAACATGGCGGTGATCCGGTCCGGGCAGTTCTGGGCCGCGGCAGGAACCGAACAGCGCACCGACTACGAGGAGAGCCTGCAACCCAAGCTGTCGGAAGGCATGCAGTACCTGTCACGTCACAAGGAAGCCACCGGCACGCTGGCGCTGCGTGAGCTCACCAGCCTGAATCGCGACACCCTGACACCCAGACGGGAAACCAGTACCTACGCCCACTTCCAGAGTCTGGCCGATGTCGAGGCCTGGGCCGAGGACCACCCCACCCATCATGCGATCTACGAGCATGCGATCGACAAGAACCGCGAGTATGGATCGGATCGCGAGGTCACCACCTGGCACGAAGTGTTCATCATGCCCAGCAGTGCCCGGTTCGAGTACGTGAACTGCGATCCCATGACAGGGCTGCTGCCATCGGCCCGGACCGTCCTCGCAGTGGAATAGGGGCGCGCCCGTGGTCACCGACGGTCCCGTACATCTGCGCAGCCATGATCTGAACCTTCTGGTGGTCTACGCGGTACTGATGGAAGAGCTGAACGTCACCCGTACAGCGGTGCGGCTGAACATGAGTCAGGCGGCGGTGAGCGCCAGCCTGCAGCGGCTACGCAAGATGTTCGACGATCAGCTCTTTGTCCGCGCCAGCGGAGGCATGGCTCCCACCGCCAAGGCGCGGCAGATCCACGCGGCAGTCGCCGCCGGTCTGGGGAATCTGCGCGAGGCCATCGACGGCGTGGCCTCTTTCGATCCGTCCACCGAGCGCGCGGTGTTCCGCTTCGGTATGTCCGATGACCTCGAGGCGGTCTTCATGCCGCGAATCATCCAGACGCTCAGCGAAATGAGCCCCGCGTCCTCAGCGCACTGCATTCAGACCCGTCGGGTCGAGGTGGAGGGTCTGGTCAGCTCAGGGCAGGTGGACATCGGCATCGCGGCGTCCTCGGCGTGGGGTTCGGAGATTCGCACCCGGGACCTGTTCACCTCGTCCTACGCCTGTGTGTACAACCCGAGGTTGCTCGGCCGGCAGGGACCGCTGTCCTACGCCGACTACGTGGCACTCCCCCACCTGATGATCTCGGCCGACGGAACCCGCGGCATTGTCGACGATGTGCTGCACGCGGAGGGACACACACGCCAGATCATCGCATCCACAGGACATTTCGCGATGGTTCCGATTCTCCTGAGCCGGGTGGCGGCGGTGGCCACCATGCCCGAATTCGCTGCCCGCGTGTTCGCCGAGTCGATGGAGCTCAGCGTGAGCACACCACCGATCCAGCTCCCGCAGTTCACCGTGAAGACGCTGTGGCACCAATCTCAGGACCGCTCGCCGGCGCTGACCTGGATGGTCGGCGTGATCGAGGACATCGCAACAGAGTTGAAGGAGTTCCAATGGTTCGAGTAGCAGTGGCGCAACTGGGTTCGGTGGCGTTCGACAGTGCAGCCACCACTAACAAGGCCGTCGCCGCCATTCGCGAAGCCGGCCGTGGGGGCGCTCGCGTCGTAGTCTTTCCCGAAGCGTTCCTGGGCACCTACCCCAAGGGACTCAACTTCGGCAGTCCGGTGGGCCGACGCACCGAGGAAGGCCGCGACGAGTATCTGAGGACATGGCGCAGCGCCGTCGAACTCGACGGCCCGGAGCTCGCGGCGATTGCCGATGCTGCCCAACAGGAATCGGTGTTCGTCGTCATCGGGGTGATCGAGCGCGCCGGACGCACGTGCTACTGCACCGTCGTCATGATCGACGAGCACGGCGTCACCGTCGGGTATCACCGCAAGCTGATGCCCACCGGAGCGGAGCGGCTCATCTGGGGTTTCGGTGACGGATCGACCCTGCCCGTGGTGGATTCGCCCGCGGGGAAGCTGGGCAGCGTCATCTGCTGGGAGAACTACATGCCGCTGATGCGCACGGCGATGTACAGCCAGGGCATCGAGATCTACTGCGCGCCCACCGCCGACGACCGCGACACCTGGATGAGCACCATGCGGCACATCGCGCTGGAGGGACGGTGCTTCGTCATCACCGCCTGCCAGGTGATGCGTCGACGCGACTATCCCCAGGACTATCAGACCGAGTTCGGTACCTCACCGGAGGACGTCCTCATGCGCGGGGGAAGCGCGGTCATCTCCCCGCGCGGTGAGGTGCTGGTGGGCCCGGTGTACGACGAGGAGCACGTCATCTACGCGGACCTGAACACCGATGACCTGGTGCGGCAAGCCCTCGACTTCGACGCCGTGGGGCATTACGCCCGCGCGGACGTCTTCCGTCTGCACGTCGACACCGAGGCCAAAGTGCCTGTCGCACTGCACCCCAAGGCGGTTCAGTCCCGGGTCGCAGCCCCCGATTCGACATCCACGTCGACGTCGTCGGTACCGTTGGCCGTGCGGATGTCGAAAGAGTAGCGCTGCCGGGCACGGTCTGGTCGGCCACCGCCAGCGCACGGTCGAGATCTACGGGGAACGTCGTGGCCGCCAGGTCAGCATCAGGGCCCGGGTCGGAGGCTGCACTGACGGAGGCGGATGACTCGTAACAGGACCGATTTCCATTCCATCCCAACAGGGCGCACCATCAGCGCGATGCGGGATGGCAGCACACCGCGCCGCACAGCGACAAGTAAGCCAACCTGCCCGCACGGTGTTCCGTGCGGGCAGGCGGCGGTCGGTGGAATGCGGCGGCTATGCGGTGAGAGCGGCCCCGGCCTTCTTCTGCAGTATTTCCAGTGCCTGCAGCAAATAGGTACGGAAGACAGCGTGGTTCTCGCTCATCGGGAAGTGACCGATGCTCTTCATCTCGATGAATTCGCCGCCCTTGATCTGCCCCGCGGTGCGGGCGCTGTCCTCGGGGGTGGTGAGGTAGTCGTAGTCGCCGGTGAGCATGACGACGGGGCAGCGGTCTCCGTCGATCTCGCCCAGCTTGTCGCGTAGATCGTGGTCGACCGAGTAGAAGTGCAGGTCGCCCTTGAACGCTTCCGAGCCTTGGCTGTAGTAGAACCAGGTCTTCCAGCGATCAGCATCGGGCGACTGCGGGGCCATCAGATCCCAGACGCCGCTGGCACAGACCTGGGCTGCATTGGCGTGGGGGTGCTGCCACCAATCCAGGTAAAAGCCGGGCGAGTAGTCGGCACCCTCGACCGGGATGACGCCGGCGAAGCGTTCGGGATGGCGTAGAGCCAGTTGCAGTGCGATGTTGCCGCCGAAAGAGGAACCCATGAAGATCGGGTTCTCCAACTCCAGCGCATCGACGAGCGCCACGATGAAGTTCGCGAAGTGATCGGCAGAGAGTTGATATTCCTCGGTCCACCACTGGGCGTTCTCCGGCGGGTCGGACTTGCCGTGCCGGGGCAGGTCATAGGCGATCACGCGGTAGTCCTGGGTGATCTCGTCGTCTTCGAGAAGGCCTCGCCACTGATGGTTGTGGCATCCCGCGGTGTGCTGGCAGACCAGCGGTTGGCCCTTTCCGTTCTCGAGGTAAAAGACCTTGTACAGAAGCCCGTCGACGTCAACGTCGACGTAGTGCCCGGTAACGGGGGAAATCTTGCTCATTGTTGTGTCCTTGACGCTGGTGGTGGTTGTCGGCGAAGTGATCGAAGGCGGCGGATCAGACGGGAACGCCGACGGTACGAAGCAGTTCGAATTGGCGGGTGAAGCACCGCAGGTTCTGCATCAGCACCAGAATGTCCCCCTCGAGCTTCAGGTCCCGCTGGAAGCTCGCCGACCAGATGCCGTGATACATCGGCGCCGGCACCGGTACGCCGAAGTTCTGCCAGGTGTCCGCACTAGCGCGGAGCGCGAATTGATACGCCACGTCGAGGGGGCCGGGATCGATCGCGACGTTGACGACCTGGCCGCGGCTGACCTCGACGACAAAGGTCCGGTCGGTCATGTCGAGCAGGTAGGAGCACGTGAAGTACTTGCCGTGCGCCTGAATCTCCGGGTCGCCGTTGCTCGCCTGGGCGAACGCGTCGGCCCACTCGGCGGCAGTCGTTGCCGAGGTTGTGACAGTCATGATGATTCCTTCGCGGGAGGTGGAAACCGAGACAGGATTTCTGCTCGTCATGCTGGCGAGACCGACGTGGAACAAATCGTTCCGAGCGAATCACCGTGCATGCTTTCCATCACACTCGCCACCAGGAGTGACGTCCAATACCTATCGGCAACCGATCGATAGGCAAGAACTAATGGTGGTAGCAGACGTGGACAACTAACGTTGAGTTGTGCTCCCCTCAATGGACCTGCGACTTTTGACGTACTTTGTCGCGGTCGCCGAGGAGTTGCACTTCGGTCGTGCCGCCGCCCGTCTGCACATCGCGCAGCCGTCTCTGAGCATCCAGATCCGCAAGCTCGAGCACTCTCTCAACGCGCCGCTGTTCGTACGCACGAGCCGCCATGTCGAACTCACTGCAGTCGGGGAACTGCTGCTCGACGGCAGCAAGCGGCTACTCAGTGAAGCGGAACGATTGGCCTGGCAGATTCAAGATGCGGGCCGCCACGGATCTCACCGTCCCCTTGTGGTCGGCTTCCAGGCCAACGCCGCCGCAGAGCTGACCCCCAAGATTCTCAACGCCTTTCACGACCTCCATCCCGACATCGAGGTCGACATGCGTTCCCACGACTTCACCGATCCCTCTGTGGGACTGGCCGACGGTTCAGTGGACGTCGCGTTTCTACGCCCGCCCGTGCTCGTGCAGGATTGGCTGGGCATCGAGACGCTGTTCATCGAGCCACGCGTCCTCGTCGTTTCGGCGACGTCACCGTTGGCCGACGTCGCCGAGATCAGCGTCGAGCAGGTATTGGACCAACCTTTCATCGCACGCAAGTCGCCCGACGCGTGGCGCACTTTCTGGCTCGCCGCCGACAGTCGTCATGGGACGCCTGTTCAGCTCGGCGCCGAGGTTTCCACCGTCGACGAATGTTTCGAGGCCATTCTCGCCGAGCGCGGGATGGCTTTTTCCCAGGCCTCCACCCAGCGTTTTTATGACCGCCCGGGCTTGGCGTTCATCCCCGTCACAGATATCCCTCCGACGATCCTGACGATCGCCTGGCGCACCGACGTCGACTCCCCCGTCGTGGGTGATTTCGTGGAAACGGCGAAAGCTGTCGCATCGCTGAGCCCGATTCCCAACTCCTGGATCCCCAACCAGCCTTCGGAAGTCCAGGTGCCGCCGGCCAAAACCGATACGTGGCCGGAAGTTTCACGTTTGCGACGGGTGCAGTAACAACACCCGCGCTCCGACGTGTCGGCTCAATCCCGGGTGGCCGCCCCCGAATCGACATCCACGTCGACGTCCTCGGTCCCGTTGGCGGTACGGATGTCGAACGAGTAGCGCTGCCTGTCGTCGTCGAACTCCAACGACCACGACGCCACCGAGCCGGGCACCAGATCGGTCGCCCGCGCCGCGGCATCCATGGGTGTCAGCCGCCGGGGGTCAACGGCCACGGGGTTGTCGGACTCCCGGTCCCGGTCGTCGCGGATCACCTGCGCGGACTGGGCGTCGATCCTCAGCTCCCGCTGCTCGGTGCCCACCTGGGTGTCGATCTTGTACACCCAGGTGTTGTCCGAGCGCTCGTATTCCAGCTCGATCTTGGTGACGGTGCCGCCGGGCACCGTCTGGTCGGCCACGGCCAGCGCTCGGTCGAGATCCACCGGGAACGTGGTGGTCGCCAGATCCGCGTCGGGACCCGGGCCGGCGACAGCGGCGGTCGACGGCGCACTCCGCGTGGTCTCCGAGGTCACGGGGGCAGCCGGGGAGGACGTCGGCGGTTCGGTGGACCCACCATCGCCGTTCGATGAACACCCCGCCACCAGCAGGGCTGCGATCACAGCGGTGGATGCACCGACCGTCACACCTGAGCACCTCATGGCTTGTCGTAGACGCTGGCGTCCACCGGTTCGCCGGTCACCATGGTGACCGCCTGGAAGATGAACTCGTCGGGTGTCATGTCGGATTCGGCGGCCACCTGTTCGAGGGTGTCGTTGATCAGAGGGAATCCGGCGGCCAGGTCGAACGTCCAGCCGGCCCCGGTGCGGGCGAATTCCCAGTCCACGCCGCTGGGCACCGAGTCGACGATCATCTCGGCGTATCCGCGATCCCCCTCGACGCGCACCTCGCCGAGGCTGTTGGTCTCCACCGAGGACGCGTCGATCATCCCGTTGTCCACGCCGTAGGCCAGTAGGCCCGGGCCATCCATGGCGCCCAGTTCCTCGGGCGTCATCGTCACCCGCAACCGCGCCACCATCAACCGGTCCATCATCCCGGCCGCGGCGATCTCTTCTGGCCCACCGGTCTGCGCCAGGCGCACCACCTCGTCGTAGTGCGAGATGGTCGACGGACTGACGATCGCGGGCACCGCCGCGCCGTTGCCGGCCAGCACCTCGGCGCGGTAACGCTCGAAGACGTCCTCGATTGCTGCAACGTCGGCACCGGCATCGGCGGCGGGTTCGGCGGCCGACGGGCCTGTCTCGGCGGCCGAGGTGGGCGCGCCGGCCACCTCACCCCCGCAGCCGGCCACCAGGGTGGCCATCACGAACAGTCCCGCCGCCAGCTGTGCCCGCACAAAAACCTCCAGGTCGACCGTTGCTCTCGCAAACACTACCGGTGTAAACGAACGAAAGTGCAGGCCACCCCACCCGGCGCAAGGACTCCGTAAAGACAACACCCGCTGGTGTCAAGAAACCGTCAAGGCCCGTCAAGACGCCCGACGACGGGCGTTCACTCCTGTGTGAGCCCGCCCGATGCGGGCCACGAAACGGAGTCGGATGTCATGTCTGTAGTTGTCTACGTCGTGCTGACCGTCGCGGTCTTCGCGATGCTCGGCGGCGCAGTGAGGTTGCTCGAGCGATGAACCTTGCCAACAGCGTCGGCGTGGTGTTGGCCGTCGCCATCGCGTTGTTCCTGATCGCCACCCTGCTGTTTCCGGAGAAGTTCTGATGAGCTCCACAACAGCGGGAGTGCTGTTTCTTCTCGCCCTGATCGTCGCGCTGGCGGCCGTGCACGTGCCACTGGGCGACTACATGTACCGCGTCTACACCACCACCAAGGACTGGCGTATCGAGCGCGGGATCTACCGAGCAATCGGCGCCGACCCGAAAGCCGGGCAGACCTGGGGCGCGTATGCCCGCAGCGTGCTCGCCTTCTCCGCGGTGTCCCTGCTGTTCCTGTTTGTCTTCCAACTGCTGCAGGGGCGCCTGCCCTTGCACCTGAACGACCCAGCCACGGAAGTGACGCCGGCGCTGGCCTGGAACACCGCGGTCAGCTTTGTCACCAACACCAACTGGCAGGCCTACTCCGGTGAGTCGACCTACGGCCATCTGGTGCAGATGGCCGGGTTGGCGGTGCAGAACTTCGTGTCCGCAGCCGTGGGTATGGCCGTGGCAATTGCCCTGGTGCGTGGATTCGCGCGCACAAAATCCACTGACCTCGGCAACTTCTGGGTGGACCTCGTCCGTGGCACCTTGAGGATTCTGCTGCCGATCTCGTTTGTCGCGGCCATCATCCTGGTCGCCGGCGGGGCAATTCAGAATTTCAACACCCACACCCAGATCGTCGACACCGTGACCGGAGGATCGCAGACCATCCCCGGTGGACCGGTTGCCAGCCAAGAGGCGATCAAGAATCTGGGCACCAACGGTGGTGGGTTCTTCAACGTCAACGCCGCACACCCGTTCGAGAACCCAACTGCCTGGACGAATTACGTCATCATCTTCCTGCTACTGGTCATTGCCTTTTCGCTGCCGCGCACCTTCGGCAAGATGGTCGGCAGTCCCAAGCAGGGACTGGCGATCGTCGCCGTTCAGGGCACCCTGGCTCTGATCAGCTGGACGCTGACCCTGTTTTTCCAGCTACAGGCACACGGCACTGTGCCGACGGCGGTGGGGTCGGCAATGGAGGGCGTGGAAACCCGTTTCGGCGTGGCCGATTCAGCTGTGTTCGCCGCCAGCACCACCTTGACGTCGACCGGTTCGGTCAACTCGTTCCATGACTCCTATACCAGCCTGGGTGGGTTGATGCTCCTGTTCAACATGCAGCTCGGCGAGGTCGCACCGGGCGGTGTCGGCGCCGGCCTCTACGGCATGTTGGTCCTGGCGGTCATCACGGTGTTTGTCGCCGGGCTGATGGTGGGCCGCACCCCGGAGTATCTGGGCAAGAAGATCACCCCGCGGGAGATCAAGCTGGCGGCAAGCTATTTCCTGGTGACACCGCTGCTGGTGCTGACGGGCACCGCGATCGCGATGGCGATGCCCGGCCAACGCGCCGGCATGCTGAACACCGGACCGCACGGTCTTTCGGAATTGCTGTACGCCTTCACCTCTGCGTCGAACAACAACGGCTCGGCGTTTGCAGGCATCAGCGTGAACACCGAGTGGTACAACACGGCGCTGGGGCTAGCCATGATGTTCGGTCGGTTTCTGCCCATCATTCTGGTGCTCGCATTGGCCGGATCACTGGCCCGACAAGGACATACCCCCGCGTCGGTGGGCACCCTGCCCACTCACCGGCCACAGTTCGTCGGGTTGGTGTCCGGCGTGACGCTGATCCTGGTTGCTCTGACCTTCCTGCCCATGCTCGCCCTGGGCCCGCTCGCTGAAGGAATACACGTATGACCGTCACCGCGGTGACGGCGGCGACTGCCGCCGCCAAACACAAGACCAGCCAGGGATCCGTCAAGGGCGGACTGCTGGACCCGAAGATGCTTCTCCGGTCACTCCCGGACGCCGTCCGCAAACTGGACCCGCGCACCTTGTGGCGCAATCCGGTGATGTTCATCGTCGAGATCGGCGCGGCGTGGTCGACCGTCCTGGCGATCATCGAGCCGTCGTGGTTCTCCTGGCTGGTCGTATTCTGGCTCTGGCTGACCGTCATCTTCGCCAACCTCGCCGAAGCCGTGGCCGAGGGCCGCGGCAAAGCGCAGGCCGACAGCTTGCGGAAAGCGAAGTCCGACACCGTTGCCCGCAAGCTCAACCCCGACGGCACCGAGGAGAGCGTGCCCGCCCCGATGCTCAAGCAGGGCGACTACGTGGTGGTCGAAGCCGGCCAGGTGATTCCCGGCGACGGCGACGTCGTGGAAGGCATTGCGTCGGTGGATGAGTCGGCCATCACCGGCGAATCCGCACCCGTCATCCGGGAATCCGGCGGCGACCGGTCGGCCGTCACGGGCGGAACCACCGTCCTGTCCGATCGGATCGTCGTCAAGGTCACCCAGAAACCGGGCGAGAGCTTCGTCGACCGGATGATCGCTCTGGTCGAAGGCGCCAACCGCCAGAAGACGCCGAACGAGATCGCGCTGAACATCCTGCTCAGCGCCTTGACGATCATCTTCGTCTTCGCCGTCGCCACCCTGCAGCCGCTGGCCATCTACTCCAAGGCCAACAACCCCGGCGTCCCGGACAGCCTGGCGCTGGATGGCAACGGGGTCACCGGAATCGTGATGGTGGCGCTGCTGGTCTGCCTGATCCCCACCACCATCGGGGCGCTGTTGAGCGCCATCGGCATCGCAGGTATGGACCGCCTGGTGCAACGCAACGTCCTCGCGATGTCCGGCCGCGCGGTCGAAGCCGCCGGTGACGTCAACACTCTGCTGCTGGACAAGACCGGGACGATCACCCTGGGCAACCGCCAGGCCAGCGATTTCCTGCCGGTCGACGGTGTCACCGCCGAGGCGCTCGCGGATGCGGCGCAGCTGTCCAGCCTGGCCGACGAAACTCCTGAGGGCCGCTCCATCGTGGTGTACGCCAAGGAAGCTCACGGTCTGCGGGCGCGGCACCCGGGCGAGCTCGACGGCGCTCAGTGGATCGAGTTCACCGCCACCACCCGGATGTCCGGAGTGGATCTCGACGACGGCCAGTCCCTGCGAAAGGGTGCCGCCGGATCTGTGGCCGAGTGGGTCCGGAGCCTCGGGGGCACGGTGTCGACGCAGTTGACCGGCATCGTCAATGACGTCTCCAACTCCGGTGGCACGCCGCTGGTGGTGGGGCGAGCACACCACGGCACCGCTGAGGTGCTCGGGGTCATCCACCTCAAAGACGTGGTGAAGCACGGCATGCGAGAACGCTTCGACGAGATGCGCCGCATGGGCATCCGGACGGTGATGATCACCGGCGACAACCCCATGACCGCCAAGGCCATCGCCGACGAAGCCGGGGTGGACGACTTCCTCGCCGAGGCGACGCCCGAGGACAAGCTGGCCCTGATCAAGAAGGAACAGGACGGCGGCAGGCTGGTCGCGATGACCGGCGACGGCACCAACGACGCTCCCGCGCTGGCGCAGGCTGATGTGGGGGTGGCGATGAACACCGGGACGTCGGCAGCCAAAGAGGCCGGCAACATGGTGGATCTGGATTCCGACCCCACCAAGCTGATCGAGATCGTCGAGATCGGCAAGCAGCTGCTGATCACCCGTGGGGCACTCACCACGTTCTCCATCGCCAATGACATCGCGAAGTATTTCGCCATCATCCCGGCGCTGTTCGTGACGCTGTTCCCCGGCTTGGATCTGCTCAACGTCATGCGGCTGCACAGCCCACAGTCCGCGATCCTGTCCGCGGTGATCTTCAACGCGATCGTCATCGTGTTCCTGATCCCACTGGCCCTCAAGGGTGTCCGATACACCCCTGCCAGTGCATCAAAACTGTTGAGCCGCAACCTCTTGGTGTACGGCCTCGGGGGAATTGTGGCGCCGTTCATCGGCATCAAGATCATCGACCTGGTAATTCAACTCTTCCCTGGGATGTCCTGACATGAAGTTCTCTGCTCTGGTCCGCCAACACTGGGCTGCGCTGCGGATGCTGCTGCTGCTCACCGTCATCACCGGCCTGGTCTATCCGCTCCTGGTGTGGGCGGTGGCGCAGATACCCGGCCTGCAGGCCAGAGCCGACGGCTCGATCGTCGAGGTCGACGGAAAACCAGTGGGTTCCAGCCTGATCGGGCAACTGTTCACCGACGCCGACGGCAATCCCCTGCCGCAGTACTTCCAGTCGCGGCCTTCGGCGGCCGGCGACGGGTATGACCCGATGTCCACCAGCGCCTCCAACCTGGGACCGGAAGACATCGTCGACACCGCCGACCGCACCAGCCTGCTGACCCAGGTGTGTACCCGCAGCCTGGAAGTCGGGGCCGCCGACGGCGTGGACGGCACCCGACCCTTCTGCACCGTCGACGGGGTGGGCGCGGTGTTGTCGGTCTTGAGCCCGACAGACGTGGTGAGCGTCAATCAGGCCTGCCCGGCGGTGCCGTTTGTGACCAGCTACAGCGGCGCCCCCGTCCGATGCAACGACGGCAGCGACCTCTCAGCGGGTCGACTCGTCGCGGTCGAAGGCTCCGCCCGCGCGGTCGTCCCCGCCGATGCCGTCACCGCCAGCGGCAGTGGGCTGGATCCCGACATCTCCCCCGCCTATGCACAGTTGCAGGTGGAGCGGGTGGCCCGGGCCCGCGGCATCAGCGCCGAGCAGGTGCGCCAGATCGTCGACGAGCACACTGAGGGGCGTGCGCTGGGATTCATGGGTGAGCCTGCGGTGAACGTCCTGGAAGTCAACCTGGCTCTCGACCAGTTGGGGGGATGATGGTCAGGTGAGCACGACCAAACGGGGTGAGCTGCGCATCTACCTCGGCGCGGCCCCCGGCGTCGGCAAGACCTTCGCCATGCTCGGTGAAGCACACCGACGGCTGGAGCGGGGTACCGACCTGGTGGCAGCGGTGGTCGAGACCCACGGCCGCCGTAAGACCGCCGAACTCCTGGACGGTATCGAGATCGTGCCGCCGCGGTACATCGACTACCGCGGCGGCACCTTCCCCGAACTCGACGTGCCCGCCGTGATCGCGCGCGCACCCGAGGTGGTGCTGGTCGACGAATTGGCACACACCAACACCCCCGGCAGCAAGAATCCCAAACGCTGGCAGGACATCGGGGAGATCCTGGATGCCGGTATCACCGTCATCTCGACGGTGAACGTGCAACATCTCGAAAGTCTGAACGATGTGGTGGCACAGATCACCGGCATCGAGCAGAAAGAGACCGTGCCGGATGCGGTGGTGCGCAGCGCTGATCAGATCGAGCTGGTGGACATCACTCCGGAAGCGCTGCGCCGCAGACTTTCTCACGGCAACGTCTATCAGCCCGATCGCATCGACGCCGCCCTGAGCAATTACTTCCGCCGGGGCAATCTGACCGCGCTGCGCGAACTCGCGCTGCTGTGGCTGGCCGACCAGGTGGACGCCGCTCTGGCCAAGTACCGCGCCGATCACCAGATCAGCGCCACCTGGGAGGCGCGCGAACGCGTCGTGGTCGCGGTGACCGGCGGCCCAGAATCCGAAACGCTGGTGCGGCGCGCGTCGCGCATCGCGTCGAAGTCCAGCGCCGAGCTGATGGTGGTGCACGTGGTACGCGGTGACGGCCTGTCCGGGGTATCGGCACCGCAGATGGGCAAGATCCGCGAGCTGGCCACCAGCGTGAGCGCCACCTTGCACACCGTCGTCGGCGACGACGTGCCCAGTGCCCTGTTGGATTTCGCGCGGGAACGCAATGCCACCCAGTTGGTGCTGGGAACGTCGCGGCGATCGCGGTGGGCGCGGATCTTCGACGAGGGCATCGGGGCCAGGACGGTGCAGCAGTCCGGCAAGATCGACGTCCACATGGTCACCCACGAAGAAACCAAGCCCGGCTGGAATCTCGCGTCACTCTCCCCCCGCAGTCGGTATCTGACGTCGTGGCTCGCCGCGGCGGTGGTGCCGACCTTGATCTGCGCCATCACAGTCCTGCTGCTCGATCCCCTGCTGGGGGTCGCCGGCGAGAGTGCCCTGTTCTTCATCGGAGTGCTGGTGGTTGCGTTGCTCGGCGGCGTGGCGCCGGCGGCGCTGTCGGCGGTGCTGTCGGGATTCCTGCTCAACTATTTCCTGGTGGATCCGCGGTACACCTTCACCATCGCGGCCCCGGACAGCGCCGTCACCGTTGTTGTGTTGCTGGCGGTGGCCGTCGCGGTTGCCGCACTGGTCGACAGCGCCGCCAAGCGCGCGCGCGAAGCTCGGTGGGCGTCTCGCGAAGCCGAGCTGCTGGCCTTGTTCGCCGGGTCGGTGTTGCGCGGCGCCGACCTGACCGCGCTACTGGAGCGCGTCCGTGAGACCTACCTGCAGAAGTCGGTGTCGTTGCTGCGGGAAGGCAGCGGTGTGGTGGCCTGCGTCGGTGAGAACCCCTGCGCAGACGTGGAATCCGCGGACACCGCGATCGAGGTGGGCGATGACGAGTTCTGGTTGTTGATGACCGGACGCCGGCTGCCCGCGCGGGACCGACGGGTACTGGGGGCCGTGGCGACCCAAGCGGCCGGTCTGGTACGGCAACGCGAACTCACCGAGGAGGCCAGCCGTGCCGAGGCGATCGCCAAGGCCGACGATCTGCGCCGCTCGCTGCTGTCTGCTGTCAGCCACGACCTGCGCACCCCGCTGGCTGCCGCCAAGGCCGCGGTGTCCAGTCTGCGCAGCGACGACGTGGCCTTCTCCCCCGAGGACACCGCCGAACTGCTTGCCACCGTGGAGGAGTCGATCGACGGACTCACCACCCTGGTCGGCAATCTGCTGGACTCCTCGCGGCTGGCCGCCGGAGTGGTGAAACCGAGTGTGAACCGGGTGTATGTGGAAGAGGCCGTACAGCGGGCGCTGTTGGCGATCAGCCGCGGCAGCACCGCGGCCGGACGGGCCGCCCTGGATCGGGTCAAGGTCGAGGTCGGCGACGCCGTGGTGTCGGCCGACCCCGGACTGCTGGAACGCGTGCTGGTGAATCTCATCGACAATGCGCTGCGCTACTCCGCGGGTGGGTGGGTGCGGGTCAATGCCGGACAGGTGGGCGAGCGCGTACTGATCAACGTCGTCGACGAGGGACCGGGGGTGGCGCGCGGTACCGAAGAGTCGATGTTCGCACCGTTCCAGCGACTCGGGGACTCCGACAACACCACCGGCGTCGGACTCGGCTTGTCCGTCGCCCGCGGTTTCGCTCAGGCCATGGGCGGCTCCATCTCGGTGACCGACACCCCCGGCGGCGGATTGACAGTGGTTGTTGAACTGCCTGCAGGAGGACCGCGATGAGCAAGACACGCGTGCTGGTGATCGACGACGAGCCGCAGATCCTGCGCGCGCTGCGCATCAATCTGTCGGTCCGGGGCTATGAGGTGTACACCGCCGCCACCGGAGCCGACGCGCTGCGTATCGCCGCAGAACATCGGCCGGACGTGGTGATCCTGGACCTGGGCCTGCCGGACATGTCGGGCATCGACGTGCTGGGCGGGCTGCGGGGATGGCTGACGGCGCCGGTGATCGTGCTCTCGGCGCGCACGGATTCCTCGGACAAAGTGGAAGCCCTGGACGCCGGCGCGGACGACTACGTGACCAAACCGTTCGGCATGGACGAATTCCTGGCGCGTCTGCGGGCCGCCGTGCGCCGCGGTGCCGCCACGTCGGAGGGTGATCAACCCGTCATCGAAACATCCTCATTCACAGTCGATCTCGCAGCCAAGAAGGTGACCCGCAACGGCAACGAAGTCCACCTGACCCCCACCGAGTGGGGCATGCTGGAGATGCTGGTGCGCAATCGGGGCAAGCTGGTGGGCCGCGAGGAACTGCTCAAGGAGGTGTGGGGACCGGCGTACGCCAAGGAGACCCACTACCTGCGGGTGTACCTGGCACAGCTGCGGCGCAAGCTGGAAGCGGATCCGCCCAACCCCAAGCACCTGCTCACCGAATCGGGTATGGGGTACCGCTTCCAGGAGTAGGCCGACGTCAGTCGGGGCGGTCCACGTAGAGCAGACGGTCCCCTACCCGCAGCTCGGTGGCCGCCGCTCCCGACCGCAGCAAGCGGCCCTGGCGGACAACGGCCACCACAGCGTCCTCGAGCTGCCCCGGCACTCGCCCTGCCTCGTCCTGGGTGACCGCACGTTCCGAAATGGACAGCCCTGTGTGGGGGGTGAGCAGGTCTTTCGTGACGTCGACCAGACCGTCGTTGCGGGTTGCCATCCCGAGCAGGCGTCCGGCGGTCTCTGATGAGACCACCGTCGAGTCCGCCCCGGATCGGCGCAGGAGATGCTCGGTTTCCGATTCCCGCGCCGCAGCGATGATGGTGGCGTCGGGCGCAAGCTGGCGGGCAGTCAGGGTCACCAGAACGGCGGCGGCATCGTTGTCGGGCGCCACGACGATCGAGCGGGCCCGGGGCGTCCCGGCGAGCCGGAGGATGTCTGAGTGCGAGGCATCTCCACGCACCGTTGTCAGCCCTGCGCTGCGCGCCCGTTCCAGGGCCGCCTCGCTGGGGTCCACGACCACGATGTCGGCGGGCGGAACTCCATTTCCGATCATCGCGGCGACGGCGGCGCGCCCCTTGGTGCCGTAGCCGATCACCACGGTGTGCATGCGTACTGCGCTGCGCCACCGCTGGATTCGCAACACCTGCCTGGACTGGGCCGTCAACGCCTCGACGGTGGTGCCGATGAGGATGATCAAGAAGATCACCCGCAACGGAGTCACGACAACGACGTTGACCAGCCGAGCGGTAGGGGTGACGGGTGCGATGTCGCCGTAGCCGGTGGTCGACAGCGACACAGTCGCGTAGTAGATGCAGTCGAGAAACGACACTCTGCCATCGCGTGAATCCGTGTACCCGTCGCGATCCAGCCAGACCACCAGAACCACCGCCGCCAAGGCCGTGAGGGCGTAGAAAACGCGGCGAGCGATCCGTCGACCCGGGCTGACGAAAGGCTGCGGGATCCGCAGCACTTCGCCGAGCGCGGAGTCCGGACGCCTGGTCAGGTTCTCGTCGAACACGGCCTCATTACGGCGTGCGCGTCTACCGGAGATGATGCACCGGGCCGGTGAGCATGCCTGTTCCTCCCTGTCGCAGCGTCGATCGACGCCGACCAGGCTTCCCGGCACACCAGGAAGCGAAGTTATCACCGGCCGCCGGGGCATCTGGGCATATGCGACGAGCTTTACGGTTTCTTTACGGCCCTTCGGATCGGGCGGCAAAACCTTTGCACTGCAGGGACTTCGGCCACTGACTGCCTCTCACCAGGGCAAACAGCTTGGAAACGACCGCCACCTTCGGGTAAGGTAGCCGATCAGGAGAGCCGGGAAGCCTGGTCGGCCGCATGCGCAGCGAACGCGCACGTGCCGTCGACGACCAGGAAGAGTTTTCAATGTCTGCCCTCATGCGTCCGGTGAAGCGTGTCTTCACCCGGGGATCCTGGGCTGAAACGTCCCGGATCACCGATATTCTGCGCCGCGAAACCATCGGTGGCGCTTTACTTCTCGTGGCGGCGTTGGCCGCACTGGTCTGGGCGAATTCGCCGTGGTCAGACAGCTACCACGCGTTACGCGGATTCTCCGTCGGCACCGACGCCCTGGGCCTGCATCTGAACCTGTCCCTGGGTGCGTGGGCCGCGGACGGTCTTCTGGCGGTGTTCTTTTTCGTCGTCGGCCTGGAACTCAAGCGCGAGTTCGTGGCGGGCGACCTACGCGACCCCGCCCGGGCGGCTCTGCCGGTAGCCGCGGCGGTGGGCGGCATGATCGTGCCTGCGGGGATCTACCTACTGGTGATCAACGCGGCCGACGCGGACGCGACCAACGGTTGGGCCATCCCCACCGCCACCGACATCGCCTTCGCCGTCGCGGTGCTCGCGGTGATCGCCACCCACCTTCCGGCTGCGCTGCGGACGTTTCTGCTGACCGTTGCGGTGGTCGACGACCTGCTGGCGATCACCGTGATCGCGGTGTTCTACACCGATCAGATCCAATGGTGGGCGCTGGCCGGGGCGGCAGTACCGCTTGCCCTTTTCACCCTCTGTGTGCAACGTCGCCTCACCCACTGGTGGTTGCTGCTGCCGCTGGCAGCGGCGACGTGGGTGCTGATGCACGAGTCGGGAGTGCACGCCACGGTGGCCGGCGTACTTTTGGGCTTCGCGGTGCCGGTGCTGCGTGGCACCGACGAGCGGCAATGCCTGTCGGATCGGTTCGAACATCTGGTGCGCCCCATCTCGGCGGGTTTCGCCGTCCCGGTCTTCGCGTTCTTCGCCGCGGGGGTCACCGTCGGCGGGTTTGCGGGGTTCACCTCCGCCATCTCCGATCCCGTCACGGTGGGAATCATCGCCGGACTCGTCATCGGCAAGGGCATCGGCATCTTCGGCAGCGCACGGCTGCTCACCGCGTTCACGCGGGCCCGACTCGACGACGATTTGGCCTGGATCGACGTGTTCGGGGTCGCCCTGTTGGGTGGTATCGGGTTCACCGTGTCGCTGCTGATCGGTGAACTGGCATTCGACGCCGGAACGGACCTGGAGGGACAGGTCAAGATCGGTGTTCTGGTCGGCTCGGTCCTGGCCGCCACCATTGCGGCGGTCATTCTCAGGGCGCGCAACCGCCACTACAGACGGGTCCGCGCCGTCGAGACGGTGGACGCCGACGACGACGGTGTGCCCGACGTGTACGAGGAGTCCTCGCGCCGGTTGAGATAGCGGATGGTCAGCAGGACCAGCGCCGGCACCGAGAGCAACATCAGCAGTTCGAACAGGTCTTTCATGACTCTGTGTCTACCGGCCCGGTACCAGGTTCGGCCGCTGTCTTGACGAGCTCTTGACGCCGCTGGGGCGGATCTTGACGCCACCTGCCGGCTTGGCCGTTCTACCGCCCGGAACCGAAAGGACCCGGTGCGATTAACCCCACATCAGCCGGGGTATGCGGTCCCTGCGAATGCGTCAATTCAGGTGAAGGGGGCGGCGATGACCACTCAGCAGCCGCGCGTGCGCCGTCGTCCCCAAATCGGCCTGCTGGCCGTACAGGGCGCTGCCATCCTGGTGGGGTCGGTGCTGTTGATCACCGGAGTGCTCGGTTTCGTGCCAGGGATCACCAGCAACCTGGACCAGATGCAGCTCGCGGGCCCGCAGTCCGAAGCGTTGCTGTTCGGGGTCTTCGAAACCTCCATCCTGCACAACCTCGTGCACGTCATCGTGGGTCTGCTAGGGCTCGCGATGGCGTCCACGTTCTGGCGCTCGCGGGCCTATCTGCTGACCGGTGGCGCGGTGTTCCTGGGCTTCTGGGTGTACGGGCTGCTGATCGACCACAACTCGCAGATCAACGTGCTGCCCCTGAACAGCGCCGACACCTGGCTGTACCTCGGCCTGGGCGCGGTGATGGTGGTTCTCGGGCTGACGCTGGCCGGCTGCAAGGTGCCCACGGGTGCGCGCGGTGAGGTGCTGGTCGACCCCGACGATCAGCACTGACCCTGCAGCCACGACTTCACATAACCGGCACTGTGGTAGGCGTACAACCACGCCCAGCCGGCGACGCTCAGACGCGCGGGTGTCCCGATCATGATCAACTCGCCGTCGAAACACTTGCCGATGATGTAGCGCGCCCGGGATACATGCGGTGTCGAGGTGACGACGATGACGCTCCGCCAACCGTTTTCGGCCTCGAGCCGGCGTAACTGGCGACCCTCCCCCAGCGTCGTGCGGGGCTCGGGGGCAAAACACACCACCGCAAACCCCGGCTGCTGCCGTGCGCAGAGCGCGTCGAGCACCGGGTCCCGTGGGCGGTACGGGTTGGACAGCACGAGGGTGGGCGCCAGACCGTCGGCAGCCAGCTCGAGCCCGGTGAGATAGCGCTGCGCCGAGGCCGTCCCACCCAGCACCAGGATGGCGTCGGCGGGACGCGGCTGGTCGGTCTGCGGGCGGACATACACGGGATATCCGGCGGCCACAGCAGTCAGAACCACGACGAGGAGTACGGCGAGCGTGCGCAGAACCGCCTTCCTGGCGGCGTTTCGGGCCGGGGACACGCACGCTCGCGGTTCAGGTGAGGATTGACGCAGCGATGCCGTCGAGGATGTCGTGCTCGCTGACCGTCAGCGCGGCGATCCCAGCCCGTTCACCGAGCACGGCAGCCAGTTCCTGCACCACGATCGCGCCGCCGCCGATCACGTCCACCCGCCCCTCGTGCATCGGTCCCAGAGCAGCGCGCTGCTGGCGCGTCATGGTGATCAGCTGCTCGCACACCGGCAGCAGCCGGTCGAATGGCACCGTGGACAGGTGGATGGCCGCGGGGTCGTAGATGGTCAGATTCTGCGCCAGCGCGGCGATGGTGGTGAAGGTGCCGGCCACCCCCACCCAGGTGTGGGCCTGCCGCACCGGCACCACCTGGAGCGCCTCGGCGAGCTTGTCGCGCACCACTTCACGGGCGGCGGCCACCTCGGCGTCGGTGGGTGGGTCCGACGGCAGGCAGCGTTCGGTCAATCGCACACAACCGATGTCAGTGGAGTAGCCGGCCCGCACGCCGTCCCCGTCGCCCAGCACCACCTCCGTGGAGCCGCCGCCCAGATCCACCACCACAAAAGGCGCTGCGGCCGAATCCAATTCGGCGACCGCCCCGGTGAACGACAGGCGCGCCTCCTCATCGCCGGTGATCACCTCCGCGTGCGCCCCCGGCACCACCGAGCCCAGGATCTCCGCCGTCATGGAGAAGAACTCGTCGCGGTTGCGCACGTCCCGGGCCGCCGAGGTGGCCACCATCCGCACCGCAGATACGTCGTGGGTGCGCATCACCTCGGCGTACTCAGCCAGCGCCGCGCGGGTACGGGCCAGTGCGTCCGGGGCGAATTCGCCTGTCGCGTCCACGCCTTGGCCCAGCCGGACGATGCGCATGTCGCGGTGCAGATCGTGGTGCCCGTCGGTGATCAGCAGCCGGATGGAGTTGGTGCCGCAGTCGACGGCGGCCACTCGGTTCACAGCCAGTACTCCTTGTCCAGAATCCCCGCCATCGCGGGCTCGACCGCCAGGATGGCCAGCGCCTCGTCACCAAACGGGTTGACGCCCTTACCCTTGGCCAGGGAATGCGCGATCACGACGTGCAGGCATTTCACCCGGTCCGGCATGCCGCCGCCGGAGAAGGTGGTGCCCAGCGGTTCGATGGCATCACGCTCGGCCAAGAACTGTTCGTGCGCACGGCGGTACGCGGTGGCCAACTCCGGGTCCGATTCCAGACGGTCGGTCATGTCTTTCATCAACCCCGAGGACTCCAGCCGGCTGGCCGCAGCCGTCAGCACCGGGTGCGTCAGGTAGTACAGCGTCGGAAACGGTGTTCCGTCAGGCAGTTTCGGGGCGGTCTTCACCACCGCTGGTTCCCCATTGGGACAGCGGTAGGCGATCTCCAGGACGCCCCGCGGCTCCCGTCCCAGTTGGGCCGCCACGACCTCCAGATCAGCTGCATCAACCACCGGCAGGCCCCGGCGGTGGTGGCGGCGGTGGAACGGGTACCGGCACCGGAGCGGGCGCCACGGGCGGACCGTGCGGATCGTCGGCGATGGTTTTCCACAGCGCGCTGTACCAGGGTGCACCAGAGGGCTCCGAGGTTCCCGGAATCGCCTCGGGCACTTCCGGATTGACCGCCCCGGGCGGCAACTGCACCTGGTAGGGGATGTCACCGGGCATCACGAAGCCCAGCCGCTCCCTGGCCTGGGCGGCGATATAGGCCGGGTCGGCCAACTTCACCTTCTGCTGCTCGAGATCGGCGATCTGCTCACGCAGGGCGGCCTCCGATGCCTTCAACTGGTTCATCTCGGTGCGTTGGGCGAAGTAGGTGCGCACCGGCCCGGCGATGGTCAGGGTCAACACGCACACCACCGCCGCCAGGATGGCCGCCCGCCGCGCGGTGAACCCCATCCGCTGTTCGGATTGCCGCTCCGCCGAGATGATGATGGACTGGCGGACCGGCTCGGCCAGCGCCGCCTGTTCGTCCTTGTCGCCGTCGGCGGAACGCGACTGCTCCCGCCGGACCAGTGACGACGACTTGGCCACCGGCTTCTTGGGCCGGCCCGTCTTGGCCTCCCCGGAGCGCCCCGGACCGGAGGCCGGGGACCTCCGTTTCCCGTCGGGGCGCTTCGCTTCGGCCATGGTGGTTAGAGCCTACCGAGCCCGTGCGGGCCCGCCGGTTATTTGCCTTCCACCGACAGTCGCGGGAACGCCAGGTCACCGGCGTAGCGGGCGGCGTCACCGAGGGCCTCTTCGATGCGCAGCAGCTGGTTGTACTTGGCGACGCGCTCGCTGCGGGCCGGAGCGCCGGTCTTGATCTGCCCGCTGCCCACCGCAACGGCCAGGTCGGCGATGGTGGTGTCCTCGGTCTCACCGGAGCGGTGGCTCATCATCGTGCGGTAGCCGTTGTTGTGGGCCAGCGACACCGCGTCGAGGGTCTCGGTGAGGGTGCCGATCTGGTTCACCTTGACCAGCAGCGCGTTGGCGGCGCCGCGCTCGATGCCGTCTTCGAGGCGCTCGGGGTTGGTGACGAACAGGTCGTCGCCCACCAGCTGCACGCGGTCACCGATCGCGGTGGTCAGCGACACCCACCCGTCCCAGTCGTCCTCCGACAGCGGATCCTCGATGGACACCAACGGGTAGGCGTCCAGCAGGCTCGCGTAGAAGTCGGCCATCTGCTCGGCGGTGCGGGTTTCCTTCTCGAACGCGTAACCCGTTCCGTCGGTGTAGAACTCGGTGGCGGCCACGTCGAGTGCCAGCGCCACATCGGTGCCCAGCTTCAGGCCGGTGCTCTCGATGGCGGTGCCGATCAGATCCAGCGCGGCCCTGGTGCCCGCCAGGTCGGGGGCAAAGCCGCCCTCGTCACCCAGGCCGGTGGCCAGACCCTGCTTCTTCAGGACGGACTTCAGCGCGTGGTACACCTCCGCACCCCAGCGCAGCGCCTCTTTGAAGCTCGGGGCGCCGATGGGGGCGATCATGAACTCCTGGACGTCGACGCCGGTGTCGGCGTGGGCGCCACCGTTGATGATGTTCATCATCGGCACCGGCAGGATGTGAGCGTTGGGTCCGCCGAGGTAGCGGAACAGCGGCAGCGCTGCACTGTCGGCGGCTGCCTTGGCCACGGCCAGCGACACGCCCAGGATGGCGTTGGCGCCCAGGCGCGACTTGTCCGGGGTGCCGTCGAGATCCAGCAGGGCCTGGTCGACCAGGCGCTGATCGTCGGCGGACAGGCCGATGACGGCCGGGGCGATCTCGTCGAGAACACCTTCGACGGCCTTCTGCACGCCCTTGCCCAGGTAACGGTCGCCGCCGTCGCGCAGCTCGACGGCCTCGTGCTCACCGGTGGACGCACCCGAGGGCACGGCGGCGCGGGCGAAGGTGCCGTCGGTCAGGGCGATCTCGACCTCGACGGTGGGGTTGCCGCGCGAATCGAGGATCTCTCGGGCGCCGACCTGCTCGATGATGGGCACGGGACGTCTCCTTGTGTCGTTCTGGCGAATCGATGCGCACTCAGCCTAGAGGTTGGGCGTTGCCGCCGCCCAGATGGCCTTTGCGCGGGGTTTGTGGAGTTTCAGCGGCGTGGCGCGCCGCTGAAACTCCACACGTCACAGGGCGCGACCACTCGCGTACGCCCCCCTGGTCCGCGACCACGCAGCGGGTCGGGTTTTACAGAGCGCGACCACTCGCGTAGGCCGTTGCCCAATCCCGCACCGTCCGCGCGTACTGCTCGGAGTTGTTGTAGGCCTTCAACGCGGCCATCCAGCCGCGCGGGGTGGCCAGATCTCCACCCCGGAAGCACAGGTAGCCGGCCGCCGACAACGCGGCGTCGTCCATGTTGTCCGGGCTGATCACGCCGTCGTTGTTGGCGTCCACGCCGTAGAGCTTCCAGGTGTCCGGGATGAACTGCATGGGCCCCATGGCCCGGTCGAGGTGCGGATCGCCGTCGAGCAGCCCGCCGTCGGTGTCGGGAATGTGCATGTTGCCTGCGGTGCCGTCGAGGCGGACGCCGCGGATCGGGGGCGTGATCTCGCCGTCGGTGGCGATCAGGGCGTTGCGGTAGGTGCCATGGTGACTCTCGACCATGCCGATGCCGGCCAGCGTGGTCCAGGACAGGTGGCAGTCCGGGTTCTCCACCTCGGCCACCCGCGCGGCGTAAGCGTAGGCCTCCAGGGCGGTCACCGGGATGTTCAGGGCCGGGGCCCGCTCCAGCGCCCATTCGTGCAGTTGATCGGCGCCGCGGCCGGTGCCGTAGGTGTCCACGGCGGGTACCGGATCCCCTGGCGGCGGGGGAACGCCCTCCGGGATCGGCGTGCCGATCTGCCACGAGCAGCTGGACGCCAGGAGTAGCGCGGCCGCACCCATTGCCGCGGCAGCTTGTAGCCAGCGCATCGCCACACGACTCCCTCAACCCACTGTGGTTGTGACCATGGTCCCATGCGTTTCCGGTGAATGGGCCTTGCGTTGGGGTGCGGGCAAAGGTGTAACGTCCGTCAAGGCTCGCGGTTAGGTGAGCCACACCTGACTCGCCGACTGGGCCGGTCCGGGTGTGTTGTGCGGGTACGAGGAACTGTGACAATGACTGCGCTGGCCGAATCATCCCTGTCGGTACTCGCTGCAGCTCCGAGTGTGTCTTCACAGCTACTTGGCAGCTTACTCATAGGTTTGCGGGAGGGCCTGGAAGCGGCCATCGTGGTGAGCATCCTGCTGGCCTTCCTGGTCAAGAGCGAGCGCCGCGACGCCCTCAAATGGGTGTGGCTCGGTGTCGCCGCAGCAATCTTGATGACCGTTGGCGTGTTCCTCGGAATCCAGTTCGGAGAGAACACCATCAGCGGCCTGGCCGCCGAGGCCGTCGCCGGAGCCGCCTCGCTGATCGCGGTCGTGATCGTCACCACCATGGTGCTCTGGATGAAGAAGGCCGCCGCCGGGCTCTCCGGTGAGCTGCGGGGTGAGATGTCGCGCGCGCTGGAGACCGGCGGCTGGGCCGTCGCCCTCCTGGCGTTCCTGGCTGTCGGCCGCGAAGGTGTGGAAACCGCACTGTTCATGGTGGGCTACGCCGAAGCCGAGACCCTGTGGCCACTGACCGGGCTGATCATCGGCGTGGTGATCGCCGCGGTGCTCGCCTACGGCATCTACGCCGGGGCCGTGCGGATCAACCTCGCCAAGTTCTTCAAGTACACCGGCGTGCTGCTCATCGTCGTCGCCGCCGGCATCCTGTCCTACGGCATCGGAGCCCTGCAGACGGTGGGCTGGCTGCCCGGCCTGTCGACCAGGGCGTTCGACATCAGCGGCTGGATGGACTGGTCGGCCTGGTACGGCGAAGTCATCCAGGGCGTCTTCAACGTGACACCCACCCCGACGGTGCTGCAACTGGCGTGCTGGCTGGCCTACCTGCTGATCGTGCTGGCGCTCTTCCTGCGCCCCGACCGTCGTCTCAGTACCTCCCCCACCACTGGCTCCCCTACCCCCGAGAGGTCCAACACGTGAACCGTTTCCCTTTCCTCGCCGTCACGGCGGCGGTGCTCGCTGGTGTGTCGTTGACCAGCTGCACGCCGAAGGAGAACACGCCCGCCGCTGACGAGTCGACGTCGGGCAGCGCGTCGTCGGCGGCGGCGCCCGCGGAGATCACCGTGGAGGCCACCGACACCGAGTGCACGTTGTCCGGCACCGAGAACACCACCGGTGCCAACACCTTCGTCATCACCAACAACGGTTCCAAGGTCACCGAGTTCTACGTCTACGGCGAGGGCGACCGGGTGATGGGCGAGGTGGAGAACGTCTCGCCCGGTCTGCAGCGCAAGCTGATCGTGCAGCTCACCCAGCCGGGCACCTACCAGACGGCCTGCAAGCCCGGCATGATCGGCGACGGCATCCGCGGCGACTACACCGTCACCGGCGACGAGGTGCAGGTCGACACCGAGGGCAAGTTCAAGGAGGCCTCGGACAACTACAAGCGTTATGTGGTGTCGCAGACCGAGGCCCTGGTCCCCGCGGTGGAATCGTTCGCCAACGCCATCAAGGCCGGCGACGTGGAAGGCGCCAAAGCTCAGTTCGGGCCCACCCGCGTGTACTACGAGCGCATCGAACCGGTCGCCGAGTCCTTCCCCGACGACCTCGATCCCCGCATCGACCTGCGTGAGGCCGACCTCGAAGAGGGCCAGAAGTGGACCGGCTTCCACGCCCTGGAAAAGCAGCTGTGGGATACCGGCCTGCAGCCCGACGCGAACGCGCTGGCCGATCAGCTGGTGGCCGACGTCAAGGAACTGGCCGACGGCGTGAAGGCACCCGACTACAGCATCGACTCCACCCAGATCGCCGGTGGCGCACAGGGTCTGCTCGACGAGATCGCCATCAGCAAGATCACCGGCGAAGAGGACATCTTCAGCCACACCGACCTGTGGGACTTCAACGCCAACCTGCAGGGCTCGCAGACCGCGGTGGCCTCGGTGCGCCCGATCCTCGACGAGCGCAACCCGGATCTGGGCAAGCGGGTGGATCAGCGGTTCCAGGAGACCGAAGCCCTGCTGCTGCAGTACCGCGACGGCGACGGCTTCGTCTCCTACGAGACCGTGACCGAGCCGCAACGCCAGGAGCTCTCGCGTTCCATCGACGCGCTGAGCAAGGAAGTCAGCCAGGTGCAAGGTGTCATCGCTCCCCAATAGTCCTGAGCCCAAGGGCTTCTCCCGACGCCGGCTGATCGGTGCCGCCGGCGTAGGGGCCGCCGTGGTGGGCGCGGCCGGCGCGGGAGCACTGGCCGGACGGTCCACCGTGTCCCCCGCCGACGCCGCAGCCACCGACCATCTGCAGGTGGCGGTTCCCTTCTACGGCGAGCACCAGGCCGGGATCGTGACCGCCCAGCAGGACCGCATGACCTTCGGCGTTTTCGACGTCACCACCGACTCGCGCGACGACCTGGTGGCGATGCTGCAGGAATGGACAGTGATGGCGGCCCGGATGTGCGCCGGGGAAGAAACCGTCGACGACGGCGCCGTGGGCATGAATCCCTATGCGCCGCCGGCTGACACGGGCGAGGCGCTGGGACTGCCCGCCTCCCAGCTCACCTTGACCATCGGTTTCGGGCCGTCACTGTTCAGCAAGGACGGCGTCGACCGGTTCGGCATCGCTGATCAGAAGCCCGAGCAGCTGGCCAACCTGCCGAAGTTCCCGAACGAGACCCTGGACCCGGCGCGCTCCTACGGCGACATCTGCGTGCAGGCCTGCGCCAACGACCCGCAGGTCGCGTTCCACGCGATCCGCAACCTGGCCCGGGTAGGCTTCGGGACCGTGGCGATGCGCTACGCCCAATTGGGTTTCGGGCGCACGTCGTCCACCACCAAGGACCAGGAAACTCCGCGAAACCTGTTCGGGTTCAAAGACGGCACCGCCAACATCAAGGCCGAGGAAACCCACAAGATCAACGACTTCGTCTGGGTGGCCGACGGGGACGGCCCCGATTGGTTGACCGGCGGCAGCTATCTGGTGACGCGGCGCATTCGGATGCGGATCGAGAACTGGGACCGCACCACCTTGCTGGAGCAGGAACGGGTGATCGGCCGCCAGAAGGGCACCGGCGCCCCCAACGGCCTGACCCAGGAGTTCGAGGAACTCAACCTCGACCTGACCGACGACAAGGACACCCCGCTGATCGATGCCGCCGCCCACGTGAGACTGGTGTCGCCGCAGAACCTGGGCGGCATCGAGATCCTGCGCCGCGGTTACAACTTCACCGACGGCACCGACGGGCTGGGACACATGGACGCCGGCCTGTTCTTCATCGCCTTCGTGCGCGATCCGGTGAAGCAGTTCATCCCGATGCAGACCGAGATGTCGCGCCGGGATGCCATGAACGAGTACATCACCCACACCGGCACCGCGCTGTTCGCCTGCCCGCCGGGAGTGGCGGAGGACGACCCGACGGCGTTCTGGGGTTCGTCGCTGTTCACCTGACCGGCCGAGCGCGCGCGTTTGTACGGTTGCACCCGGCGTGTCATGTACAGACACGCACGCTCGGCGTCAATGGTCGGGGGTGTCTGCCTCCACCGGGATCAGTTCGTTCTCGGCCACGTCGTCGGCCACCTCGGCGGGCCAGGCAGCGCGCCACTCGTCGTCGCTGATCGGTCCCATCTGCGGGTCTACCGCGGACACCCCGCGCGCCGCGGCCACTGCCTTCTCGGCGCTTCGCAGGTCATCCATGAACGCGAGAACCGCTGTGCGCAGGGCATTCTCGGCGTCGACGTCCGGGGTCAGGGTCACTGCCAGCATTCCCGAGGGCAGCAGTTCGGCAGGCACGCCGGCTTGCTGGGCACGTGAGATCACCTTCTGCGCCAGCGCCAATGCGGGCTGACCGGTGGGCAGATCGGCGACCACCGAGTCCCGTGAGCTCTTCTCCCGCGCCTTGCGTTCCTCCCACTGGGCCAGCTGCTCCTCGAGTGTCACCGTCTCACCGGCCAGCACGGCGGGAACCCGGTGATGCAGTTTGCGTACCAGGGCATCCGCCACATCGTCGATGGAGAAGGGCTCGGCGGCGTCCTCAGCGATACGGGCGTGAAACAGCACCTGCAGCAACACATCTCCGAGCTCGTCGCGCAGATCGTCGGTGTTGCCGCTGTGCACGGCGTCGAACAGCTCGTAGGTCTCCTCGAGCAGATAGCGCCGCAGCGAGTCGTGGGTCTGCTCGCTCTCCCACGGCCCTTTGGTGCGCAGGGTGTCCATCACCGACACCGCGTCCAGCAGTCGTTCGCCGGGCGCCGGCGGCGGCGCCGCGATCACCCGCTCGCCTGCCCGGATCCGTTCGCGCACCGCAGGATGGTGCGCATCGGAGGACAGCAGCACCTCGGCCGGGTCGCCGGCGGACACCGGTCGTGCGTTGTGCAGCGACCAGAGCACCTTGACCGGCATCTCCTCGGTGTACTGCACCCCGCCGGCCAACAGTTCGACAGCCTCGACGGGGATCAGCGTCGGGCGCCGGGGATCGACGAGTATCACTGTCACGGGGCCACCTCCGCCCCGAGTTTCGTGATGTCGACCTCACCCTTCGGTTTCCCGTCCAGCGCGAGGATCAGGTCGGCCACCATCTGCGCCAGTTCGAGATCCCGGATGCGCGGGGCGGCGATACCACTGCCCGCCCGCGGGATCGGCACCTGGATGGTGGAGGTAGTGGCCCGGTAGTTGGCACCGGGATACATGCGCTTGAGGCGCAGCTGTCCGGAATCCATCAGCGTCAACGGGGAAATCCGCAGCGTGGACGGCTGCCCCGCCGAGCCGGTGGCCGACACCTCGGTGATGCCGTAGCTGCGGCACAGCAGCCGCAGCCGCGCCACCGCGACCAGCCGCAGCGCCTCCTCGGGCAGCGGGCCGTAGCGGTCGGTGAGCTCCTCGACCACCGAGGCCACGTCGGCGTCGCTGGTGGCCGCGGCCAGCCGCCGGTAGCCCTCCAGGCGCAGCCGGTCACTGTCGATGTACTCCGGCGGCAGGTTGGCGTCGATCGGCAGGTCGATCCTGACCTCTTTGGGTTCCTCTGTGCCCGAGACGGTTTCACCGTCGGCGGCCGCGCGGTAGGCCTCCACCGCCTCGCCCACCAGCCGCACGTAGAGATCGAACCCGACACCGGCGACGTGACCGGACTGCTCGGCACCCAGCACGTTGCCCGCACCGCGGATCTCCAGGTCCTTCATCGCCACGGCCATGCCGGCACCCAGTTCGTTGTTCTGGGCGATGGTGGCCAGGCGGTCGTAGGCCGTCTCGGTCAGCGGCTTGTCCGGCGAGTACAGGAAGTAGGCGTAGCCACGCTCGCGGGAGCGTCCCACCCGACCGCGCAACTGATGCAGCTGCGACAGTCCGAAGGTGTCGGCGCGCTCCACGATCAGGGTGTTGGCGTTGCTGATGTCCAGGCCGGTCTCCACGATGGTGGTGCAGACCAGGATGTCGTACTCGCGGTTCCAGAAGCCCTCGACGGTCTTCTCCAGCTGCTCTTCCGGCATCTGGCCGTGGGCCACAACAACTCTGGCTTCGGGTACCAGGGCGCGCACCTTGGCCGCCGCGGAGTCGATGGAGCTGACCCGGTTGTGGATGTAGAACACCTGCCCGTCGCGCAGCAGCTCCCGGCGCAGCGCCGCTGTCACCTGCTTGTCGTCGTGGGGTCCCACATAGGTCAGCACCGGATAGCGTTCCTCCGGCGGAGTCAGGATGGTCGACATCTCGCGGATGCCGGCCAGGCTCATCTCCAGCGTGCGCGGAATCGGGGTGGCGCTCATGGTCAGCACGTCGACGTGGGAGCGCAGGCTCTTGATGTGCTCCTTGTGCTCGACGCCGAACCGCTGCTCCTCGTCGACGATCACCAGGCCGAGGTCCTTCCATCGCACCGCGGTCTGCAGCAGCCGGTGGGTGCCGATCACGACATCGACCGAGCCGTCGGCCATACCGTCGACCACCTTGCGCGACTCCCCCGGGTCGGTGAAGCGCGACAACCCCTTGACGGTCACCGGGAAACCGGCCATCCGGTTGGTGAAGGTTTGCAGGTGCTGATCGGCCAGCAGCGTCGTGGGCACCAACACTGCGACCTGCTTGCCGGCCTGCACCGCTTTGAACGCAGCGCGCACGGCGATCTCGGTCTTGCCGTACCCCACGTCGCCACAGATCACGCGGTCCATCGGGACCGGACGCTCCATGTCGGCCTTCACCTCGGTGATGGCCGTCATCTGGTCGACGGTCTCGGTGAAGCCGAACGCATCTTCCATCTCGTTCTGCCACGGGGTGTCCGGCGGGAAGGCGAAACCCGGTGCCGCCTGCCGCTTGGCGTACAGCGCCACCAACTCGGTGGCGATCTCGCGAACGGCCCTGCGCGCCTTGGTCTTCGTGTTCGTCCAGTCGCTACCCCCGAGCTTGCTCAGTGTGGGGGCGGTGCCACCGACGTACCGCGACAGCTGATCGAGCGAATCCATGGGGACATACAGCCGGTCGGAACCTCCGCCGCGCTTGGCGCTGGCGTACTCCAGCACCAGATACTCGCGCCGCGCTCCGCCGACCACCCGCTCGGTCATCTCGACGAACTTGCCGATGCCGTGCTGGTCGTGCACCACCAGGTCACCGGCCGTCAGCGCCAGCGGATCGACGGTGTTACGGCGTTTGGCCGCAAGGCGTTTGCCCTCCGAGGCGGCGACCCGGTTCCCGGTCAGGTCGGTCTCGGTGATGACCACCAGATTGGCGCCGGGCAGGATCACGCCGGTGTGCAGCGGGCCCTTGAGCACGCCCACCACACCGGGTTTGGGCGTGGCGCCGGCGTCCAGCAGGGCGGCCGGGGTGTCGGCGTCGGCCAGCTGCTCACACACCCGGTTGGCCGTGCCGGTGCCGGGGGTGACGACGGCGGCCGACCCACCGGTGGCGCAGTGCGCGCGCAACATCGCAAAGATCTCTTCGGCGTTCGCCTGGCTGCCGCGGGCCGACGGCGCGGACCGGACATCGAGTTCGATCGCGGATTCGTCGGGCAACTGGCTCAGGGTCCACCAGGGGTGGCCGGCCTTGCGGGCGGCGGCCCGGGCTTCGCCGAGCTCCCGGAATCCCGAGCCGCCCAACTGCTCGACGTCGATGGGCGCGTCGCCGCCAACCGCGGCCACCGACCAGGTGGCTTCGAGGAACTCACGGCCGGTCTTGATCAGATCGGCCGCCCGGGTGCGGACCTTCTCGGGGTCGCACACGAGCACCGGCGTCCCAGGGGCCAGCTGATCGGTCAACAGCACCAGATCGTCGCGGCGCAGCACGGGCAGCAGGGCCTCCATGCCGTCCACCGGGATGCCGTCGGCCAGCTTGGCCAACATCTCGCCCACTGTTCCGCTGACATGGTTGTCGCTGACCGGATGTTCGGTGACCAGTTCAGCCGCGCGTCGGCGCACCTCCTCGGTGAGCAGCAGCTCACGGCACGCCACGGCGACCAGCGTGTCCACCGGGATCTCGGGGATGGATCGCTGGTCGGCCACCGAGAACATTCGCATCTCGGTGATCTCGTCGCCCCAGAACTCGACACGCACCGGGTGTTCGGCGGTGGGCGCGAACACGTCCAGAATGCCGCCACGAACGGCGAATTCGCCGCGCTTGCCCACCATGTCCACACGGGTATAGGCCAGCTCGGCGAGTTTGGTGATGACCTGCTCGAAGTCCAACTCGGCACCCACCGCCAACGTGACGGGCTCGACCTTGGCCGCATCCGGCGTCATCGGCTGCAGCAGTGAACGCGCCGTGGTGACCACGACTCGCAACGGCGGTCCGAGACGGGCGTCGTCAGGGTGGCTGAGTCGGCGCAGAAGCATCAGGCGGGCACCCACGGTGTCCACACCCGGCGAGAGGCGCTCGTGCGGCAGCGTCTCCCAGGAGGGGAAGAGTGCCGCGGCGTCACCGAAGACACCCTTGAGCTCGGCGGTCAGGTCGTCGGCCTCTCGGCCGGTGGCGGTGACCACCAGCAGCGGCCCCTGCTGCGCCAGCGCGGACGCGACGAACACCTGGGCGCTGCTGGGGCCGACGAGCGCGAGCTCATCGGGACGCTGCTCGGCGCGGTCGACCAGCTCGGCGAAGGTGGGCGCAGTCAGCGCCAGATCGACAAGACCCGCGATCGGGGTCTGGACAGAAGGGTGCCCCGGTGCGGTCATGATGTGTCCATTCTAGGCGCGTCGGCTGGCGTGCTGACCGGGCACCGCAGCGACATTGCAGAGCACACTTGCATGCAATTGCTGTACAGGTAACTGACGCGCCTGCTAGTTTGTTCTCGATCGCAGAACTTGACCTTGAACTGGTCTTTTCCAGTTGTGCCAGGTTTGCCTCCAGGGCTGGCCTGCCTACTCCGACGAGTTCTCGAGCAAAGACTTCAGCTTTTCTACTTTCGGGCGAAGGGTGATGATGGGGCGTTCTGCTGTCGGACGGGTCGGGGTTCTGGCAACAGTGGTGGGGGTGGGATTGGTATCGCCGTTGGTGGCGAGCGCAGCGGTACCGACACTGCCGACCCCGGGGAATCTCTCGATCTCTGTGAACGGGCAGCTCAAGCACCAGGAAGGCACCGCCCGCTCCAGCACCGACGGCGTCGACACTTTTGCCGTGGCCGCGGGCGACGGCGCCGTCGCCGATGTTCTGACGGGCGCCGCACGCGCCGGAGCTGTGGGTGACTATTCCGTGGCCCAGGTGACAGGTGCGCAGAGCTACGGCCTGGCGTTCGGATCCGGCACGAAGGTGTTCGTCTACGGCGCCGACAATGGAGCCGAAAATGTCGGCGACACCAGCTTCCTGTCCATCCACGGGAAAGGCAATGTCGCCGACCTCAACGGCTTCGCCAACTCGATCGCCATCGTTGGTAACCGCAACGTGGCCGTCGTGGACCATCGCGACTTCCAGCGTTACGCAATCAACGGCGACGATCGAAGTTTCTGCCGGGGCGACTCCTGCGCGCACATCAGCGGCGCGCGTCTGCTCGGGATCGCATCCGTAGGAAACACGTTCGGTGCCGGGCCTCTGTTCGGGTTGTTCGGCAACGGTGCTGATGCCGCGGCGGACTGCACAGGGTCAGCATGCAACGGTGGCCGCGGCGGGCTCATCTGGGGCAACGGCGGGGCGGGCGCCAACGGCGGAACCGGCGGCGCGGCAGGACTGTTCGGCAACGGCGGAGCCGGGGCAGCCGCCACCGCCACTTCCGCGGCAGGTAACGGCGGCCGCGGCGGGCTGCTGTTCGGCAACGGCGGCATCGGTGGTGCGGCCAGCGAGCAGTTCACCGACGCCGGTGACGGCGGCGACGCCGGCTGGCTGGGCAACGGCGGCCGTGGCGGCAACTCCAGCACGGCCAACGGCACCGGCGGCAACGGCGGCTGGGGCGGCAAACTGCTGGGCACCGGCGGCGACGGCGGTGACGCCACCGGTGATGACGGCCAAGGCGGCGACGGTGGCCACGCCATCTCCGTCGGCAACGGCGGGCGCGGCGGCGAGGGCGGCTCGGCCACCGCAGGCAGCGCCACCGGCGGCGACGGCGGCAACGGCGGCAGCCTGCTCGGCGACGGTGGTCGCGGCGGCGACGCCATCGCCGACGTCACCGCGGTGGCCGGCTCGGGCGGCAATGCCTACGGAATCGGCAACGGCGGCAACGGCGGACACGCCTTGGCCGATCAAGACGGCGTCGGCGTGGCCGTCGGCGGCGACGGCGGCGACGGCGGCCAGTACGGCGACGGCGGCAACGGCGGCAGCGGCACCGGCATGTACGCCGGCGTCGGCGGTGACGGTGGCAACGGCGGCAACCGGGACGGCAACGGGGGCCGCGGCGGACTCGGCACCGGCGACGATGAATACGGCATCGGCAATGGCGGGGACGGCGGCGACGCCGGCACCATCGGCACCGGCAACGGCGGCAAGGGCGGAAACGGCACCGGCTGGTCGGGATCCGGCGGGCTCGGCGGCAACGGCGGCGGGAAATCCGGCAACGGCGGCGACGGCGGCTTCGGCACCGACACCGGTGGCGACGGCGGTAACGCCGGACGCAACGGCAATGGCGGCAACGGCGGAAACACGAACTCCGACGGCACGCCCGGCACCGGCGGTCAAGGCGGCAGCCAGTCCGGCAACAACGGCAGAGACGGCCAGACCACCGCCGGCTGAAGACCGCGATGAACCACCACACTCGAGAGGCCACGATGAAACGAATCCCGTTCAGCCGCACAGCAGTGGCTTCAGCCGCCGTGGTCGTGGGTCTCAGCACACCGCTGGTTGCCGGCGCAGCGCCCACCATCACCAGACCGACACCGGGCAACCTGTCGATCGTTGCGGACGGCGAGGTCAAACATCAACAGGGCAGCGCGTCAGCTCAGGCCGTCGGACGCGACTCCCAGGCCATCGCGCTCGGGGCGGGGGCCAGTGCCATCGCCAACGGCGCAGAAGCAAAGGCGGAGTCGCTGGGTGACAGCAGTTTCACCATCTCCAACGGAGACGGTAACGCAGCGCGTGCCAGCGGCTTCGGGGCGCAGGCCTCACTCGAGGGCGGCACGTTCAACTCCGCTTCGGTGACCGGGGACGGCGAGTACCTGCGCGTGGTCGGCAACATGAACCGGATCGAGATGACCGGCAACTCATCGATTCTCACTGTCACCGGCAACGCCAACAACGTCTCGATCGTCAACGTGGACAACAAGATCTATAGCGTCACCGGCGACCATCAGGAGTTCTGCCGCGGCTCCTACTGCCCGTACGCCCCGGGCGGTGGGCTGCGGATGAGGGCGCCCGAGTTGGTGTTCAGCGAAGGGCCGTTCCTCGGACTCTTCGGCAACGGTGTGGACGCGGCCGCCGACTGTACTGGCGATGCCTGCAACGGCGGTGCCGGCGGATTGCTCTGGGGCAACGGCGGAGCCGGTGCCAACGGCGGAAACGGCGGCGCTGCAGGACTGTTCGGCAACGGCGGTGTAGGAGCAGTGGCCACGGCCACCACCGCAGCGGGCACTGGCGGCCGCGGCGGCGTGCTGTTCGGCAACGGCGGTGACGGCGGCAGCGCGAACGCCACCTTCACCACCGCCGGTGACGGCGGCAACGCCGGCCTGCTGGGCAACGGCGGCCGCGGTGGCACAGCGGACGTGGCCTACGGGACCGGCGGCGATGGTGGCCGGGGTGGGCAACTCGCCGGCAACGGTGGAGCCGGTGGAAATGCCACCAGCGCCAACGGAACCGGTGGTGACGGCGGCAACGCGGTGACCCTGGGCAATGGTGGGCGCGGCGGAAGCGGCGGGTCGGCCAACGGCGATGCTGGGTACGGCGGCGACGGCGGAAACGGCGGCTCGCTGGCGGGCAACGGTGGCAACGGTGGAACCGCCAGCGGCACCTCATGGGCGATCGGTGGTTGGGGCGGCGACGCCGCCGGCATCGGCAACGGCGGACACGGCGGAGAAGCCACCTCCAGCGATCCAGACGACGGAGCATCCCTGGGCGGCGACGGTGGAGATGCCGGGCAGTTCGGCGACGGCGGCGACGGCGGTGCGGCCACCGGCACCTATGCCGGCGTCGGCGGAGATGGCGGCACGGGCGGAACGCGGGCGGGCCACGGTGGCAACGGCGGTATGGGCACCGGCAGTGACCTCTACGGCATCGGCAACGGTGGCGACGGGGGCGATGCGGGCGCTCTGGGCGACGGCGGCAAGGGCGGCCAAGGCCTCGGCTGGTCGGGCTCCGGCGGCCTGGGCGGCAACGGCGGCAGCACCGCAGGCAATGGCGGCGACGGTGGATTCGGTGATGAAACCGGTGGCGACGGCGGCGACGCCGGACGTGACGGCAACGGCGGCGACGGGGGCAACACCGGACCCGACGGGACCCCCGGCACCGGCGGCCACGGCGGGTCCGACCGCGGTAGCGACGGCAAGGACGGCACCAGCACCGTCGGCTGACAGACCGTCAAGAATCGACCGGAAGCTGTCAGAACCTCGTAAACGCCTGTGGCCGTTGCCAGTCGATGGGCGCACCGTGGATCCATGACACTTCTGGACATCCTGCCGTCACTGCGCCATGCGGTGAAGCCTCGGATCGATCCGACGCTGTGGCCATACACCACCCACGTCGACGAAGCCGCACGGCTGACCGTCGGCGGGCTCGCACTGACCGACGTGGCCGACGAGGCCGGCACCCCCGTCACCGTCTTCGACGAGGCTGATTTCCGGTACCGCGCGAAGCGCTACCGCAAGGACCTGCCCCGCACCAAGGTGATCTACGCAGCCAAGGCCCTGCTGACCACCGGGATCGCGCGGATGGCGGCCGAGGAGCATCTGGGCGTCGACGTCGGCTCGGCCGCCGAGCTGATGACCGCCACCGCCGGCGGCGTCGACCCCGCCCGCATCGTCTACCACGGCCCCACCGACGACCTGTCCGCCGCGGCAGGCGTGGGACGCGTGGTGATCGATTCGGTGCTCGACATCGCCTGCTTGGCGCGGGTGCTGACCGCACCGCAGAACGTGCTGATCAGCGCGGCGGATCCGGAATTGGTCCGGTGTGTGCTCCGTGAGCCGCTGCTGCATCCCGTCGGCCTGCACTGTCACCTGGGCACCCAGCTCAGCGACGCCCAGGTCTACGGCGACGCCGTGGGCCGGCTCCTGCGCGCCATGGCCGACGTCCGCAAGCGCCACGGCGTGGTGCTCAGCGAGCTGAACATCGGCGGCGGTCACGCGGTGCCCTACTGCAGCGGCGACCCGGTGCTGGATGTCCGGGCGCTGTCGCTGGCCATCGATGACGCCCTGGACGCGGCCTGCGCCGCCGAGCGGTTCCCGCGGCCGACCATCGTCGTCGAGCCGGGCCGGGCGCTGGTCGCCCGGGCCGCAGTGACCGTCCACCGGGTGGCTGCGGTCACCCGCGGCCGGGTGATCGTCGACGGCACCACCCCCTTCGGGGCCCGCTGCACCGTGACAGTGGCCAACCGGCATGCACTGGGGCCAGCGGAGGCCAAGTCGGTCGTGGGGCGCAACGGCGTCGAGATCGTCGGCGATGCCGACCTGCCCTGCGACATCCACCCCGGGGACCTGATCGCCGTCGCCGGCACAGGGGCCTATCACCGCTGCAGCGGGGCTCTGGTGGCCCAGCCGCCGCTGGTCTCGGTGTGCAACGGTCGGCTGCGCACCCTGGTGCGGCGCGAAACCGTCACCGACCTGATGGCCCGCGACCGCGGCTGACCTGCGATTCGGGCGCGCTCGCAACCGCTGAGCGGTTGCGAGCGCGCCGAAATCGCTATTCGTCGGCCAGGTGCGGGTCGGCCTCGAGATGGGTCAGGCCGTTCCACATCAGGTTCACCAGATGCGCGGCCACCACTTCCTTCTTGGGCTCACGGGTGTCCAGCCACCACTGCGCCGTCATCGACACCGAACCCACCAGCGCCTGTGCGTACAGCGGCGCGAGTTCCGGGTCGAGACCGCGGCGGGAGAAGTCGCCGGCCAGGATCGAGGCCACCTGGGACACGGCGTCGTTGAGCAGCGACGAGTACGTCCCCGAACTGATGGACGCCGGCGAGTCGCGGATCATGATCCGGAAGCCGTCGGTGCGCTCCTCGACGTAGGTCAGCAGCGCCAGCGTCACCATCTCCACCCGCACCCGGGAACGGTTGTTGGTCAGCGACGAGCTGATGCCGTCGAGCAACGCCGACATCTCCCGATCCACCACCACGGCGTACAGCCCTTCCTTGCCGCCGAAGTGCTCGTAGACCACGGGTTTCGAGACGTTGGCCCGCTGCGCGATCTCCTCGATGGAGGTGGCGTCATATCCGCGCTCGGCGAACAGCGTGCGTGCAATGTCGATCAACTGATGCCGTCGCTCGCTGCCCGTCATCCGGGCCCGCGGGGCGCGCACCTCTTTGTCAGGGGCTGCCACGAGCATCAGCGTATAGACTCCGTGCCGCAATAGTCCGTCGTGGTGTAATCGGCAGCACCTCTGATTTTGGTTCAGATAGTTCAGGTTCGAGTCCTGGCGACGGAGCTTCATGACAACTCAAGCCGAAACCGCTGTGATCGTGCTGGCCGCCGGTGCGGGCACGCGCATGCGTTCAGATATCCCGAAGGTGCTGCACCCCCTTGCCGGCCGCAGCATGCTCGAGCACGCCATTCGCGCTGGCGCCGGGGTATCCCCAGAGCATCTGGTGACGATTCTGGGTAAAAGCCGCGAAGTCATCGCTCCGGCGGTGACGGAGCTGGCGGACACATTAAGCCGTCAGATCGACGTCGCCGTGCAGGACCAACAGCTGGGCACCGGGCACGCCGTGCTGTGCGGGCTCACCGCACTGCCGGACAGCTTCGACGGCACCGTTGTGGTGACCTCCGGGGACGTGCCCCTGCTCGATGCCGAGACCCTGACCGCACTGATCGAGACGCACACCGCGGCGACGTCGGCGGCGACCATCCTGACCACCACCCAGTCCGACCCGACGGGCTACGGCCGGGTGCTGCGCACGCAGGACAACGAGGTGATCGCGATCGTCGAGCAGGCCGACGCGACGCCGAGCCAGCAGGCCATCTGCGAGGTGAACGCCGGGGTGTACGCCTTCGATGCGGGAGCGCTGCGCTCAGCGCTGCAGCGGCTGCGCTCGGACAACGCCCAGGGCGAGCTGTACCTCACCGACGTCATTTCCATCCTGCGCGGCGACGGCCAGGTGGTCCTCGCCGAACACGTCGACGACACCATGCTGGTCGCCGGGGTCAACGACCGGGTGCAGCTGGCCGCCCTGGGCGCCGAACTGAACCGACGCATCGTGGCCACCCACCAGCGCGCCGGGGTCACCGTCGTCGACCCGGCCAGCACCTGGATCGACATCGAGGTCACCATCGGCCAGGACACCGTGGTGGCGCCCGGGACCCAACTGCTGGGGTCGACGGCCATCGGCAGACACTGCGCAATCGGGCCGGACACCACCCTCGCCGACGTCACCGTCGGCGACCGGGCATCGGTCGTGCGCACCCACGGCAGCGCGTCGTCCATCGGTGCGGGGGCCACCGTCGGGCCGTTCACCTATCTGCGGCCGGGCAGCCACCTGGGCGCCGACGGGAAGCTGGGCGCGTTCGTCGAGACCAAGAACGCCACCATCGGCACCGGCACCAAGGTCCCGCACCTGACCTACGTCGGCGACGCCGACATCGGCGAGCACAGCAACATCGGCGCCTCCAGCGTCTTCGTCAACTACGACGGCCAGACCAAACGGCGCACCACCATCGGCTCCCACGTGCGTACCGGGTCGGACACCATGTTCGTCGCCCCGGTGACGGTCGGCGACGGCGCCTATACCGGCGCGGGCACCGTCCTGCGCGAGGACGTCCCGCCCGGCGCGCTGGCCGTGTCGGCGGGTCCGCAGCGCAACATCGAGGGCTGGGTACAGCGCAAGCGGCCGGAGTCCGCGTCGGCCGAGGCGGCCCGCAAGGCCACCGAAGAAGACCGTCAGGACTGACCGGCGAGCGCCTGCTCGACGCGCAGAGCCAGCCGTTCGAGGTCCTGACGGTCGGTCGCATCGAAGTCCTGCTGAGCCACCGACGCGCGGGTCCGGCTCAGTTGGCGCGCCACGCCCGCGCGGTGCGCGGGCACCGACGTCCGCCAGGCCACGTCGTGCAGCAACCGCAGCACCGCGGCCTGCAGCGCGGTCTCGGCGGCGCCATAGCGGCGGGGCTGACCGATCGCCAGGTCGAGCAGGAGGTCGAAACCGGGTCGCGCGAGGATGACACGGACCACACCGTCGCCGTCGCAGCGCACCACGTCATCGAGGTCCCGGTCCACCAGGTCGCAGAGCACCGCCGACAGATGCCCCAAGGTGTACACCCCGGTGGTGGGGTCATTGATGCTCGGCGACAGCGCCTTGACAGCGACATCGGTGAGTTGACGTACGCCGTATCTGACGTCCTGTACCGAGGTTCTCTCGAAGCCGATGGTCGTCGCCTCCTTCAGGCATCGGTGCACCGACTCTCGGGCATCGTCGGTGAGGGGACGGTGGTGCCTCGACCACACGCGGCCCAACGGGGTTCCCTCGACCAGCCAGTTTCCCGGATATTCGCTGATTTCGATCACGACGTCCTGGGCCGTGGCGGCGGCGAGAAGCGCGTCGGCATCGCTGGAACCCAGAAACCCGGTCGAGGGAGCCGTCAGGGCCAGCGCCGACGCCGGTGCCACAGGTGCCGGTACCTCGTCGCGTTCGGCGATGCCCGTCGCGGCCCGGATCGACTGGCGGGCGTCGCCGGCCACCGTGTCCAGCAGCGTCTCCACCCGAATCTGACGAACCAGGTGCCCGAGGAAGAGAACGAGGCCGACCACGCTCACCACGGCCATGAGGTAGGCCACGGTCACAGCGATCTTGGGGACGAACTGAGCCTGACCGTCGTCGGTGCTGTCGCGGACCGTCCGCAGGACCGTCAGCGCGTAGACGAAGGTGGACAAGAACACCGCAAGCGTCAGCTGAACGAACCGGTCGCGAGCGAATGTCCGCAAGAGCCGCGGAGAAAACTGCTGGCTGGCCAGCTGCAACGTCACCACCGTCAGCGAGAACGTCAGCGATGTCACGGTGATCAGCGACGAGGCCACCGCACTCAGAACATCCCGGGCGGCGTCAGAACCTCCCCCGAACAGGTATGCCGAGACGGAGACCGGCAACCGGTCGTCGAAGGCCTCGTCGAGCTCCGGGATGGCCACCCCTGCGCAGACCGCCGCCAGCACCGCCATCGCCGGGACGGGCCACAATCGGGTGCGCACGCCGTCGAGCAACTGCGATCGGCGCTGTTGGATTCGGGTCAACACACCCACGATTGCCACCTCCATTCGTTCGGGTCAGCTAGTGCCAGCATGTCTGCTGTTGTTTCCAATCTGGTAACCCGGCACCGCAGACGCAGAACCGCTACGTACGATTGGCGCGTATTGATCCCCGACCGGCGAGGGCAACAGTGAGCCACGACTGGACCGACAACCGCAAAAGCCTGATGCTCTTCTCGGGCCGAGCGCACCCCGAGCTTGCTGACCAGGTCGCCAAGGAACTCGACGTTCCCGTCACCGCGATGACGGCCCGCGACTTCGCCAACGGCGAGATCTTCGTCCGCTTCGACGAATCCGTACGAGGCAGCGACGCATTCGTGCTGCAGTCCAATCCGGCGCCGCTGAACTCGTGGCTGATGGAACAGCTGCTGATGATCGACGCCCTCAAGCGCGGCAGCGCGAAGCGGATCACCGCGATCGTGCCGTTCTATCCCTACGCCCGCCAGGACAAGAAACACCGCGGCCGCGAACCCATCTCGGCGCGACTGGTCGCCGACCTGCTCAAGACCGCGGGCGCCGACCGCATCGTCACGGTGGACCTGCACACCGATCAGATCCAGGGGTTCTTCGACGGCCCGGTGGACCACATGCGCGCGCAGAAGCTGCTCATCGGGTACATCGCCGACAAGTACGCCGGTAGCGACCTCGTGGTGGTGTCCCCCGACTCCGGCCGGGTGCGCGTCGCCGAGAAGTGGGCCGACTCGCTCGGTGGCGTGCCGCTGGCCTTCATCCACAAGACCCGCGACCCGCTGGTGCCCAACCAGGTGAAGTCCAACCGGGTGGTCGGTGACGTGCGCGGCAAGACGTGCATCCTGACCGACGACATGATCGACACCGGCGGCACCATCGCCGGCGCGGTCAAGCTGCTGCGTGAGGACGGCGCCACCGATGTCATCATCGCCGCCACCCACGGCGTGTTGTCCGACCCGGCACCACAGCGCCTGGCCGACTGCGGCGCCCGCGAGGTGATCGTCACCAACACCCTGCCCATCGGCGAGGACAAGCAGTTCCCCGCGCTGACCGTGCTGTCCATCGCCCCGCTGCTGGCCGACACCATCCGCCAGGTGTTCGACAACGGGTCGGTGACCAGTCTCTTCGACGGCTCGGCCTAGATGAGCACGATCTACCACAACCCGCGCTGCACGACCTCGCGCAAGACGCTGGAGTTGCTGCGCGAGTCCGGCGTCGAGCCCACGGTGGTGCAGTACCTCAAGACCCCACCCTCGCGTGCCGAGCTGGCCCGGCTGATCGCCGACGCCGGGATCGAGGTGCGGGCGGCGGTCCGCAAGCGGGAAGCGCTGTACGCCGAACTGAACCTGGCCGACGCTTCCGACGATGAACTGCTGGACGCCATGGCGGCGCACCCCGTCCTGATCGAGCGGCCGTTCGTCGTCACCGACAAGGGCACCCGGCTGGCCCGCCCGGTCGATGCGGTGCGCGACATCCTGTGAGAGCCGGCGTCGCCGCCCTTGCCGCAGCACTGCTGGTCAGCGCCTGCGGGGCGGAAACGCCTGACTACCAGTCGATCTGGACCGACAGTCCCACCGTGGCCACCCCGACGCCGGAGACCTCCACGGAACAACCGGTGCCGTTCTACGAGTACCTCGAGACGCTGGGGGTCACCGGCGAGCCGCGGCCCCTCGACGCGCTGGACGATGTGACGGTGACGCTGCCGGTGCCCGCCGGGTGGGCCGTCGTGGACGACCCGGAGTTGCGCGACGTACGGCTGATCCGGCCTGCCGGGGCGGCAGACCACTACCCCAACGTCATGGTGATGGCCTTCAGACTGTGGGGCAATTTCGACGTGGGCGAGGCGATCACCCGCGCCAACGCCGATGCCACGATGGCGAAGAACTTCACCAAGCTCGGGGAGTCCTTCGACGACTTCGACGGTTTCCCGTCGGCGATGATCGAGGGCAGCTACGACGCCCCCGACGGCACGCGGGTACACACCTACAACCGGGTGGTGATCCCGGTGACCGCCGGCTTCGACCGGTACCTCATCCAGTTCACCGCCAGCACCCTGGCCAATCAGGCCGTCGCGCAATCGGATCCGATCGAGGAGACCATCAAAGGCTTCGGCGTGACAGTTGCTCGCTAATCTGTCAGGCATGACCCACTGGACAGCCGCAGACCTCCCGTCCTTCGCCGGCCGCACCGTCATCGTCACCGGCGCCAACAGCGGCCTCGGTGAAGTCACCGCCCGAGAACTGGCCCGCGTCGGCGCCCGGGTCATCCTCGCGGTGCGCAACACCGCCAAAGGGGACGCCGCCGCAGCCGGCATGACCGGCGACGTCGAGGTCCGGCCGCTGGATCTGCAGTCACTGGCGTCGGTGCGCGCCTTCGCCGAGAGCATCGACGCGGCGGACGTCCTGATCAACAACGCGGGCATCATGGCGGTGCCCTACGCCGAGACCGCCGACGGCTTCGAGAGCCAGATCGGCACCAATCACCTGGGTCACTTCGCGCTGACCAACCTGCTGCTGCCCAAGCTCACCGACCGGGTGGTCACGGTGTCCTCGCTGATGCACCTGTTCGGCCGGGTGAAGGTCGACGACCTCAACTATCGGGCCCGCCCCTACTTCGCCTGGCCCGCGTACTGCCAGTCCAAGCTGGCCAACCTGCTGTTCACCACCGAGTTGCAGCGCCGCCTCGAGGCAGCCGGATCTACGCTGATCGCGGTGGCCGCCCACCCCGGTTACTCGGCGACCAACCTGCAGGGCCAGACCGGCAACAAGTTCGGCACCCCGATCTGGCGTGCCGGCAACAAGCTGCTGGCCACCGACGCCGCCTTCGGCGCCCGTCAGACGTTGTTCGCCGCCTCGCAACCGGTCGCCGGCGACAGCTTCATCGGTCCCCGCTTCCTGAGCAACGGCCCCACCCAGACGGTCGGGCGCAGTCCGCTGGCCCGTGACCGGAAGACGGCCGCCGCGCTGTGGAGCCTGTCCGAGACGCTCACCGACGTGCAGTTTTCGTTGTGACGATTTCATTTCTCCTGTGACGGTGCGTTACCCTTGCGGGCGATCACGGCGAGGGTGGCCAGGCCACCGTTATCGACGGGACCTCCGCGCTACCGCGCGTGACCCTGGCCGTGCGATGACAGCACAGGTACAGGAGAACATCACATGGCCAAGGCCCAGGCGCACGCCGCCAACAATCTGACCGTCGAGGTCCGCACCAAGACCGGTAAGGGTGCGTCTCGTCAGGCCCGCCGCGAAGGCAAGGTGCCCGCCGTTCTCTACGGCCACGGCACCGATCCGCAGCATCTCAACCTGCCGGGCCGTGAGCTGGCAGCCGTGCTGCGTAACTTCGGCACCAACGCTGTGCTGACCCTCGACGTGGACGGCACCGAGGCGCTGGCGCTGCCCAAGCAGATCGAGATCCACCCCATCAAGCGCAGCATCCAGCACGTCGACCTCATCATCGTGCGCCGCGGCGAGAAGGTCACCGTCGAGGTGCCCGTCACCGTCGAGGGCGACGCCGCCCCCGGCACCCTGGTGACCCAGGAGACCACCACCCTCGAGGTCGAAGCCGAGGCGATGTCCATCCCCGAGGGCTTCACCGTGTCGGTCGAGGATGCCGAGGCCGGCACCCAGATCACCGCCGCCCAGGTCGAGCTGCCCGAGGGCACCACGCTGGTGTCGGATCCCGAACTGCTGGTGGTCAACGTCGTGACTGCACCCACCGAGGAAGAGCTCGAGGCCGAGGGCGGCGGCGAGCCCGTCGAAGAGCAGCTCGAGGAGCAGGCCGAGGCCGACGCCGAGGGCGACGCCGAGAAGTCCGAGTAGCCCCACCTCGACATGGCCGAACCGATGCTGGTGGTCGGCCTGGGAAACCCCGGGCCGAACTACGCCAAGACCCGGCACAACATCGGGTTCATGGTCGTCGACGTCCTGGCCGAGCGGCTGGGCGAGAAGTTCAAAGTGCACAAGCGCTCTGGCGCCGAGGTGGCCACCGGCCGCCTCGGCGGCCGAGCCGTGATCCTCGCCAAGCCGCGGGTCTACATGAACGAGTCCGGCCGTCAGGTCGGTCCCTTGGCGAACTTCTATTCGGTGGCCCCCGCCGACGTGGTGATCGTCCACGACGAACTCGACATCGACTTCGGCCGTATCCGGCTGAAGTTCGGCGGCGGGGTCGCCGGCCACAACGGCCTGCGCTCCGTCGGTTCGGCGCTGGGCACCAACGACTTTCATCGTGTGCGGGTGGGCATCGGGCGCCCGCCCGGCAGTAAGTCGGGTGCGGCGTTCGTGCTGGAGCAGTTCAACTCCCGCGAGCGCCCGGAGCTCGGCGTGATCTGCGAGCAGGCCGCCGACGCTGCCGAGCTGCTGGTGCAGCTGGGTATCGAACCCGCGCAGAACCAGGTCCACGCCTGGACCTAGCGTCATCTGTCCAGACCCCCACGCCGAGCGTGCGTGTTTGTACGTCTGCAAGCGGCGTGGCGTGCGCGGACACGCGCGCTCGGCGTCAGGAAAGCCCGCGGATTCCGCTGTCGACGACCTTGACGGGCTTGTGCGGATACCGCTTCTCCGCATGCGCCTTGGCGGCCGAGTCGGGTAACACGTACAACGTCTCGACCTTCTCCTGCAGCGGTTTGAGCACCAGATCCATGAAGCCCTTGCGGTCGTCGAGGTAGGGCTCGATCACCTCCTCGCCGGCCGGGCAGACCGCCAGGCAGTAGGCTGCCTTGTAGTTCGCCTTGAACGACAGGCTCTGCCACATCGAGGCATTCTCCGAATCCGTGACCCGCGAGCGGAAATCCTGCGCATCCGTGCTGTCGGCGACGGTCTGCACCCAATCGGTGAAGCCACCCATGAACTCGCGGTAGTTGTGCACCGAGCACGCCACGAAATCGAACTCGCCGTCCTTGCCGATGGCGCCCACAGGACACGCCGCCACGCACAACTTGCACTCCAGGCACGGCGAATAATCCAGCGGCGCACTGTAATCACTGATCTCGGCATCCACCATGACGGTGGCCAGCAGGATGAAGTTACCGAACCGCGGGTGGATGACATTGCGGTGGATGCCCATCACGCCCATTCCCGCGGCCACGGCGACGGGTTTGTGTGCCACCACCCAGATGCGCCCGGGGTACCGGTCCATCTCCATGGGAAAGGTGGCCGACGGGTTCAGGGCGCGGTAGCCGGCGTCCTGCAGGGTGCGGGTGATGCGGTGGGCAGCTTCGTTGATGATCTCACCGGTGCGGTGGAACTCCTGGTTGGCCACGCTGCGGGCCGTCGAGCGCACATTGTCGCGGTTCATCTTGACCACCAGCGACAGGTAGCTCCTGGCCCCTGGCTGCGCGGCTTCCACGTGTTCGGCCTCGGACACCAACGCCGGGTTGGCGACACTGGCGAAGCCCACGTCGTCGGCGCCGGCCTCCAGACATACCTGCCGCAGCCAGCCCGCATCGATGACCCCCGGCTTCGGGCTGCTGCGCGCCAGCACTGTGCGCACCGTCGGATGGTCAGCGATTCGGGGTGAGATCCTGCCTGCCATCATCTGAGTATATCTACCAATACTCAGCTGTCCAGCGTCCAGCTCGAGCTGCCCGGATATGGAATTCCTATGCAGTCCGGCTTCCCGGGCCCCGGCGCCGATAGCGTTGTTGTCACTTGGCCACCACCTACGTGAGGACCACCCATGACACACCTGCAGTCCGTCGGTACACCCGCTGATTCAGCACGAGAAGCCCTGTGCCGATTCACTTTCCCTGTGGACGGCGGCAGTATCAGCATCGAAACGGCTGAGCCGCTGCCCGCACGCATCACCGCGGAGGTGGCCGACCTGGCCCGCCGGCACCAGCACAGCTTCTCCAGGTCTGAGCCTGAATCACTGGTGGACACCATGGCCCGCCGCCACGGCGGCACTTTCCACTTCCCCACCGAGTCGCACCGGCTGTTCGGCCTCTTCGATGCCGTCGCCGCAGCGACCGGGGCACCGTCGTGGGTCTTCGAGGTCGACCGCAGCGGCACCACGCTGAGCACGTCGGGCGCACTGACTGTCGACGTCGGCGCCACCGGGACCGGCCACCTGGTCGACCTGGTCACCGAGCTGCTGCACCGTCGCGGCGCCGACGATTTTGTGGTCGGTACGGCGGACGGGCTGCGGCACAGCGGTTGCGTACCGCTACCGATCGCACTGCGCCACCCCGGCGACCCGACCCTGGCGGTGGGCGTCGCCACCGTCACCGATCAGGCACTGTGCACCACGGCGGCAACGTCCGACGGCCCGGTGTCCGCCACCTGGGTGGTGGCAGCAGAAGCCGCCACCGCCAACGCCCTTGGCGCCAAATTGTTCTCCACCACGCCGGCACGGCTGGCCAAGTACTTCCGCTTCAGCTACATCAGGCTGTTCCACGACGGCCACGCGGAAATCTCGCGCACCTTCCCCGGAGCGCTGTTCACAAAGTAGTCACACCCGCGAGCGAATGGTCTGCACACCGTCCGTTCTCACAACCACAAGGAGTACACCATGAAGCGCTACCTCTTCGCCACCTTGGCCGCCGCGGCGGTCGCCCCGACCGCAATTGCACTAGCCGGCAACGCAACTGCGGCGCCGTCGGGCACGTCAGCGACCTCCACCGTCCAGCAGCTGCGCAGCCAGGGCTACAACGTCCAGATCAACGGTTCCCGCAACGCTCCCCTGACCAACTGCACCGTCAACGCGGTTCGGCCGATGGCCAACGATCCGCTGCGGACCGTGTTCGTCGACCTGAACTGCCCCGCCGAATACATCGACGACTGAGGGGTCAGTCCGAGGTCCGCTTGGCGTACGCCCGCAGGGCGAACGGTGCCACCACCGCCGTGATGGCCAGCGACCACAACACCGTCGCCAGAACCGGATGGTGCAGTGGCAGCTGGGCATCGGCCGGTGCGGGCGGGCCATTGCCCCACAGTTCACGCATGGCCTGCGCCAGCGAGGACACCGGGTTCCACTCGGCGATCACCCGCAGCCAGTGCGGCATGGGTTCGGTGGGCACAAAGGTGTTGGCCAGGAACGTGATCGGGAACAGCACGGTGAACATCACGCCGTTGACCGCCTCCACCGACCGCAGCAGCGAGCCGACCAGGATGCCGAACCAGATCATCCCGAAGCCGAACACGAGCACCAGCGCGAAGGCCAGCACCGCCTCGGCGACACTGTTGCGGATGCGCCAGCCGATGGCCAGACCCGTCAGGGCCATCACCACGATGCCGATGGAGGAATGGATCAGGCTGGCCACGCTGCGGCCGATGAGCACCGACGACCGGGAGATGGGCAGCGAGCGGAAGCGGTCGATGATGCCCTTCTCCACGTCGGCGGTGATGCCGGATGCCACCACGAATGCCGAGAACACGATGGTCTGCGCCTGGATCCCGGGCAGTAGGAACTCGCGGTAGGAGGCTCCCCCGGTGCCGGTGATGGAGGCGCCGAACACAAACGCGAACAGGAGCACGAACATGATCGGCTGCGCCGTCACGTCGGAGAGCATCTCGGGCATCCGCTTGGTGTGGATCAGGTTGCGCTTCACCATGACCCAGGACTGATAGGCCAGCGACGTCGCCCTGATCTGCGGGCGGGTGGTCATACGCTCACCTCCTCGGCCGTACTGGTGCGCCCGGTCAACGACAGGAACACGTCATCCAGGCTGGGGCGGGTGAGCCCGATGTCGTCGACCTCGATGGCGCTCTCCTGCAGCCAGCCGGCCACCCGGGTCATGGCCTCCAGTCCTTCCGCCGAGGCGGTGAGCCGGCGCGCGCCGACATCGACGTGGACCTCGGCTCCGGTTCTGGCGATCAGCGACCGCACGGTCTCCAGATCTGCGGCGTGCGAGACGGTGACCACCAGGCTGGCGTTACCCGCCTGCTGTTTGAGCTGCAACGGGGTGCCCTGGGCGATGATGCGGCCGCGATCGACGACCACGATCTCGTCGGCCAACTGGTCGGCTTCCTCCAGGTACTGCGTGGTGAGCAGCAAGGTGGTGCCATCGGCGACCAGCTGACGCAGCACCTCCCACAGCTCGCTGCGCGACCGCGGGTCCAGGCCGGTGGTGGGCTCGTCGAGGAAAAGCACCGGCGGCGCCGCGATGAGGCTGACCGCCAGGTCGAGGCGGCGGCGCATACCGCCCGAATAGCCCTTGACCACCCGGTCGGCGGCGTCCGCGATGGAGAACTGCTGTAGCAGCCGGTCCCCCAGCAGCTCCAGTTCGCGGCGGCGCAACCCGTAGAGGCTGCCGATCATCCGGATGTTCTCCCGCCCGGTCAGCAGCTCGTCGACGGTGGCGGCCTGCCCGGTGAGTCCCATGTTGCGGCGGACCTGTTCGGGTTCGCGGAGGACGTCGAAGCCGGCCACCCGGGCCGTGCCCGACGTGGGCTCGGTCAGGGTGGTCATCATCCGTACGGTGGTGGTCTTGCCCGCACCGTTGGGGCCGAGCAGCCCCAGCACGGTGCCCTGGGGGACGGTGAAGCTGATTCCGTCGACGGCTGTGAAGTCAGCGAACTTCTTGACCAGATCGATGGCTTCGATGGCGGCGTCGGGCATGGCTCGACGGTAGCCGGTCCCACCGACAGGCCTCCAGGAGTTTTCGCCCCGCCGGGCTCACCGCAGTTGGGCCGCCAGCCAGTCGGCGGTCCGCTGCCGGTGCCACGGCGCGACGTTGGCGCACCCGTGGTTGCCTTCCTCCAACATGAGCAGCTCCACGGGGCCGGATACCGCGTCGCGCAGCTTCACCGCCTGCTGCCAGGGAATGAGGCGGTCCTTGCGGCCGAACACGATGAGCAGCGGTGCCACCACGTCGGCGGCGACCTCGTCCATGCCCAGAGTCAGGGCGACGTCACGGGCCTCGGCGTCGGTGGTCGTGCCCGCACGCACCCGGAAGGTGTCGCGGGTCAGCTGCGGCAGCCCCGCCCAGACCGAGCCGAAGTTGAACGGGCCACCCAGTGCCACACAGGCCGACACCCGGTTACCGAGCGCCGCGGCGACCCGGGGCGCGTAGTACCCGCCCAGGCTGACACCCCACACCCCCAACCGGGACTCGTCGAGCTCCGGCGCGTCCGACACCGTGCGCCAGATCAACTCCGCGACCGCCGACCAGTCGCCGCGAATGGGGAAGTCGTACTCCGACTCCCCCTGCCCGGGGCCGTCGAGTGCCAGCGTGGCCATGCCGCGGTCCAGGAAGCCCTGCTCGGTGGAGCGCAGTTCTTCCTTGGCCGAGTCCAGCCCAGGCAGCATCACCACCACCGGGTGTGGGCCCGGCCCGTCCGGAACCCGCAGGATGCCGACCAGCCGGCTGTGCTCGAAGGGCAGCTCGAGCCGGCGCCCCGGTGGATTGAGGTACGGCAACGCGGCGTCCAGGCAGTCGACCGCCCGCTGATGTGCGGCCTTCATCTCGTCGACGTCGACGACGAACACGAACTTCGCGAAGTGGTGGTAAACCGCGGCCTGGGCCAGGTGCTCACCCGCCGAGGTCAGTCGGCCCTCCGCGAGGGCGGTGCGTCCGAGCTCCTCGTGCTCGGTGCCCGCGGCCACCCAGGACGCACACCACTGCGGCCAGGTCTGCACCCGCGCGGTCACCCGCTCGAAATCGGCGACGGTGACGCCGTTGACGGTGAACCGCGGACCCCAGTGCGCGATCGCCGAGGCGACCAGTTGATCCTGGGTCATCTTTGTTCATCTCCTCTATTACATTGCACAACAACATGATTGACCGCATGTAGCGGAATGCACTACGTTCCGATGATGACCGCAGCGCACCCACTCGACGTCCTGTCCGGCACCGGCCGGCCCACCTTTTCCGCCGCCGAGATGAGCCGTCGCACCGCAGTTCTGGATGCCGCCCTGGCGGCGGCGGGTGTGCGCCACTGCGTGCTGTACGGCGCCAACCGCTCCGGCAGTGCGGTGCAGTGGTTGACGGGCTGGCCGGTCACCCGGGAAGCGGTGGTGGTGCACACCATCGGCGAACCCGACACGCTGCTGGTGCATTTCTTCAATCACGTACCCCAGGCCCGCGCTCTGGCGCCGGCCGCCGACGTGCGCTGGGCCGGGTCCACCACCGCGTCGCTGCTCGACGAGCTGCGCCGCCGCGGCGCCTCCGACAGCGGCGTGGCGGTGGTGGGCGCCGTGCCGTTCGGGATGCACACCGCTTTGCGCGAGAACCTGGGCGCCATCGCCGATCTCAACGGCGCCTACACCAGGATCCGCCTGCACAAGTCGGCCGAGGAGCTGGCGTGGCTGCGCGCGGCGGCGCACCTCACCGATCTGTCCTGCGCCGCGCTGCGGGACGGAACCCGGCCGGGCAGCACCGAATACGAGCTCGGCGCGCTGGTCGAGGGCAGCTATCTCGCCCACGGTGGCACCAACTACATTCACTACTTCGCGCTCACGGCGATGGCCGAGCCCGCGCAGTGTGTGCCGTCGCAATGGCCCAACGGGCGGGTGGTCCACCGCGGTGACGTGCTGGCCTGCGAGCTGAGCACCGCGGTGGGTGTGGACTACCCGGGACAGCTGTTGCGTACCTTCACCGTCGCCGAGCCGCCCACACCCGTGGTCACCGAACTGCACCAGGTGGCCGATGCGGCGTTGAGCCGGATCGAGGCACTGCTGGCACCGGGCGTGCTGCCCGAGCAGATCGTGGCGGCTGCCGAGGTGATCGAGGACGCCGGATTCACCACCGTCGACGACCTGGTGCACGGTCTGGGCGGCGGGTACCTGCCGCCGGTGTTCGGTTCGCGCAGCCGCACGCTGGAAGCGCCGCCGACGCTGCCGCTGGCCGAGGGCATGACGATCGTGGTGCAGCCGAACGTCACCACCACCGATGGCCGGATCGGGGTGCAGACCGGCGAGCTCTTCGAGATCACCGCAACCGGATGCGCTCGGCTGCACCAGTTTCCGCGCGGGTTGGGCCTGATCGACGGCTGACCGCACTATTCGGCGGTGCGGACGATCCACGGCGCCAGCCGGGTCTCGACGCTCTTGAGCGCCGTGTAGAGAACGAAGCCGGTGATCATCAGGATCACCACCGGGACCAGGGACTCGGCCATGTTGAACCGCCGGGAGTTCACCAGGATCAGGAAGCCCAGACCGGTCACCGCCGTCGAGAATTCAGCCACCACCACCGCGATCAGAGAACGTCCGACCGCCAGCCGGATGCCGGTGACGATGAAGGGCAGCGCCCCCGGGATCAGGATGTCGCGCCACGCCTGCAGCTCGGTCGAGCAGAAGGAACGGGCCAGTTCGTCGAGGTCGCGGGGCACGCCCCGGACACCGGCCGCGGTGTTGATGGTCACCGGGAAGAACGCAAACATGGCGACGATCACCACCTTCGCGAAGAATCCAAAGCCCAACGCCACCACCAGGATCGGGATGACGGCCACCAGTGGCGTCGCGAACAGCGCCGAGATGTAGGGATCCAGCATGACGTCCATCGACCGGAACCGGCCCACCAGGATGCCGACCAATAGCCCGAGCGCGGTACCCATGGCCATCCCGACCACGAACACCGATGCGCTCTGCCAGATGGCGGTGGTGAGCTCGCCGTCGCGGGCCATCTCGACACCCGCTTCGAGCACGGCCAGGGGTCCCACGATCAGGGGGCTGTCCGCGAACGCGGCGTAGAGTTCCCACGCGACGGGCACGATCAGCAGACCCAGGAACCAGATCAGCCGTTGGGGGCTCACCCGGGCGGACCGGCGCACTTTCGGCGCTGGGGGCGCGGGGGTGGGTGTGGGCAGTGCGGCGCCTACGGTGTGGGTCATGACGCTCCTTGCCACGGTGAGAGTCGGCGCTGCGCGCCTTTGAGCAGGGTGGCGATCAGGGTTCCGGTGGCCGCGAGCACCAGCACCGGTCCCAGCGCACCGGCGATGTCGAAGCGGTTGGAGTACAGGATGATCAGGTAGCCGAAGCCGCTGGCGCCCGCGTAGAAGTCGGCCAGGACCGCGCCCACCAGTGCATGGATCAGCCCGATCCGCAGGCCGGTCATGATGGCGGGTAGTGCGCCGGGGATCAGGACGTCGCGCCACACCGTCCATTCGGGTGCGCAGAACGATCGTGTGAGCTCCAGCAGGTCGGGGTCGACGGTGCGCACCCCGGACGCAGTGTTGATGATCACCGGCAGGACGGTGAACAGGAAGACGATCAGGATTTTCGAGGTGTTGTTGAAGCCGAGAATCACCAGGATGAACGGGATCAGCGCGACCAGCGGGGTGGTGTAGAAGATGTTGATGGGCGCTTCGGTCAGCCAGTAGAGCCACCGGACCCGGCCGATGAGCAGGCCAACAGGCACACCGAGTCCCACTCCGAGGGCGGCACCGACGGCGATGATGTACGCCGTCGGCTGCGCGTACTGCAGGAACTCGCCGTCCAGGAACGACTGCCACAGCCGCTGGGCGATGACGTGCGGTTCGGCCAGGAACAGATCACCGGTGGTGATCGCGACGACGTACCACAGGGCCAGGACGAAGATGGCAAAACCGATGCGCAGCTGCCAGATTCGGCTTCTGCTCAACGTTCCGTCAGTCACCACTGACTCCGTGCACAGAACCGGCCTTCAGCTCTTCCTGACGTAGCAGCGACCACATCCGGGCCCGCAGTTCGGCGAACACCGGGTCCACCCGGATGGCAGCTGCATTGCGCGGGCGCTCGAAGGGGATGGTGATGTCCTCGACGATCCGGCCTGGATTGGCCTGCATCACCACCACCCGGTCGGACAGCACGATCGCCTCGTCGATGGAGTGGGTGACGAAGATGACCGTCTTGCGGTCCGCTGACCAGATCCGGAGCAGTTCCTCCTGCATGAGCTCGCGGGTCTGTGCGTCGAGCGCTCCGAACGGCTCGTCCATCAACAGGATCTCGGGCCGGATGGCCAGGGCGCGGGCCAGGCCCACACGTTGCTGCATGCCGCCGGAGAGTTGGTAGGGGTACTTCTTCTCGCGCCCCTGCAGACCCACCATGTCGACATACTGCTGCGCTGCTTCCCGTGCCTTCGACTTGCTGTGGCCGCGCAGCCGCAGGCCGTAGCCGACATTGTCCTGGACCGTGCGCCACGGCAGCAGCCGAAAGTTCTGGAACACCAACGTCATGTCAGGGCGTGGCTTGGAGTTCTGCTCACCGCTGATGAAGACAGCGCCACCGGTGGCCTGCTCGATGCCGGCCACGATGCGCAGCAGCGTGGTCTTGCCGCAGCCGCTGGGCCCCAGGATGGAGACGAATTCGTATTCGTCGACGTGCAGGTTGATGTTGTCGAAGACACTCAGCGGCCCGAAGTGCTTCGAGAGGTCCTTGATGTCGACATTCGCCACAACGGCGCCTTTCGATGTTCGGTGATGGTGCGGCGCCGGTGACGGCCGTGATCTGTTGGCCGCCACCGGCGCCGTGAGGCGAAGGTCAGGACTTCTCTTCGTAGAGCGCCAGCGCGTCGTCGTAGATCGTGGTGTCGACCAGCTGCTCGTAGGTCGGCTTGATGTCCTCGGTGATGTTGCCCAGTTCCACCTGCTGGTCGGCGGTGAAGTCCACCATCTCCTGGGGATAGCCGTTGTCGTCGGGGAACAGCTCGTCTTCGATGAAGGTGTCGTAGGTCTGCGAGAGGATCTCACGGTCCAGACCGGTGACCTCCTCAGCGGTGTCGAGGACGGCCTCCTTGTTCGCGGTGTCGGTCATGAACCGGTTGGCGGCGATGTTCGCGGCGGTGAACGCCACGATGGCGTCGCGGCGTTCCTGCAAAATCGACTCCGGTGCGGCGAAGCCGGCGTAATGCCAGTCGGGCACCACGTCCCACAGATTCACCACGGATTTCAGACCGGCATCCGGGAACTGCTCCATGACGCCCTGGGCCTCGTCGATGTGCAGCACGCCGGAGGCCGACTGGCCCTGCGCCATGGCTTGGCCTTCGGCGCCGGGGAAGTTGCCGTACGTGACGTCTTCCTGCGTCAACCCACACGAGGTGTAGTACATCTTGGTCAGCACCTCGGCGAAGCCGCCCACCTCGTCCACACCGACGACCTTGCCTCGCAGGTCCTCACACCCGTTGACGTCCGCTGTGGTGACCATCTGTACGTCGAGTTTGTCGGAATAGGTGTAGAAGGCCTTCGCCGAGCCGCCTTGCGCGACGGCATTGATCAGCGTGGGGGTGGGTACCGCCGCGATGTCGGCGGAGCCGGCCTCCGCGCCGCGCAGTGCGGTCACGCCGGTGTCGAGGCTCACGAGTTCGACATCAACCCCGAATTTGTCGTAGAAGCCCTGGTCCTGGGCGACCCAGGGCATGACGTGCACGAAGTTGGGGGGGATGACGGGCATGGAGACGATCAGTTTCTCCCGCTCACCACCGCCGCCGCCCTCGCTGGACGGGCCGGCGGCGTCGCCGCCTCCACCCCCGCCACATGCCGCGGTGAACAGCAGCGCGCCGCATGCGGCCGCCACCGTCACTGCCCGGCGCACACCCACCTTCCGATCCGTCCATGCTGAAGTCACGAGAAATCCTCCGCCCGTGCACAATTGCGCGCCGCGCCCCGCTGCGCAGGTCGTCACAATCGATTGCAAACCTAGCTAAGCAATCAGGCTGTATCCGTGTCAACGATTTCTGCGAATTTCCTGTGATGAGAATCACGAGTCCCTATTGTCGCAGCTAGAAGCGGTGGGTTTCCGCCGATCAGAGCCTCGACGAGGAGTCTCCATGTCAGATCGACCTGTGCAATCGACTGCAACCAGGCATCGGCGATCTGCTGTCGGCCCGCCGGGGCGGCACGCGTGCTGCGGCGCGGATCTAGGCTGACATCCGTGTCGACCCCGACCTTGCGTGACGTGGCTGTGGCGGCGGGAGTGCATGCCGCCACGGCATCCCGGGCGCTGAACCCGGCAACGCGCGGCCTGGTCAACACCGAGACGGCGCGCCGGGTGATCCGGGCCGCCGAATCGCTGGGTTACCGACCCAATCCCATCGCGCGCGGACTCAAGACCGCCAAGTCGGGCACCATCGGGGTGCTGATCCCCGACCTCACCAACCCCCTGTTCCCGCCCATCCTGAGGGGCATCGAACGGACGCTGGAGGCGGCCGGCTACAGCGCGCTCGTGGTCAACACCGACAACGATCAGATCCGCGAACAGGGCCTGGTGGATTCGTTGCTGTCCCGGCAGGTGGAAGGCTTGATCGTCGCCACCGCGCGGATCGACCATCCGCTGCTGGTCCAGTTACACCAGCAGGGCGTCGTGATGGTGATGGTCAACCGCCGCCCCGATGGGGTGGACGCCCCTGCGGTTGCACCCGACGACCCGGCCGGGGTGTATCTGGCCGTCCAGCACCTGACCGCGCTGGGCCATCGCCGAATCGCACACCTGGGCGGGCCCGAGACCACCTCGACGGGTGTGGCACGTGCCCGCGCCTTCCGGGCCGCCATCCGTGACCACGGCGCCGACGAGGACCCGGCGCTGACAGCCACCTGTGCCAGCTGGAGCGAGGAGGCCGGTGCCGACGCCCTGCGCGGGCTCCTGGATGCGGGCACCGACTTCACCGCGATCGTCGCGGGCAACGACCTGATCGCCCTGGGCTGCTACGACGTATTCGCCGAGCGTGACATCGCCTGTCCCGAACGGATGAGCGTGGTCGGGTTCAATGACATGCCGTTCCTGGACAAGCTGCGTCCCCCGCTGACCACCGTCGGGATACCGAACCAGGACATCGGGGCCGAGGCGGCCCGCATGCTGCTCGAACTCCTGGCCCAACCGCACCGGCCCCCACTCTCGGTGCAGTTCCCGCTGAAGCTGGTGGTGCGGGGATCAACGGCACCCCCGCCGGCCTGATTCGGGTCACGCCGCGTTGTCTGCACCCGGAGCGTCGGCGTAGCGCCCGGGTGACATCCACGAGGCGATGGCACCCAGCACCATCATCACCGCGGCGGCGGCGAACACCACCACCAGTCCACTGTGGAAGGGCTCGGTGATCAGTTCGGGGAAGAAGGTCTTGCCCGTCAGCACATCGGCGTTGACGCCGGGCTGCTGCAGCGCGTGGGAGGGCTCGAGCAGTTCGGCGATCGGGTTGTACCCCAGGAATGCTGCGAACAGACTGCCCACCGGGGGCAGGTTGCCGACGTCCTGTGCGACACCGGCCGAGACGCCCTGGGCCTGCAGCCCGGTGGTCAGCGCCGACGGCAGGGTGTTCGCCAGGCCCGCGATCATCAGCGAGAAGAAGATGCCGATGGACAGCGAGGAGCCGGCGTTGAAGAACGTGGCGCGCACTCCGGAAGCCGAACCACGTTGCGCTGCAGGAACACTCGACATGATCGCCGCAGTATTGGGGGCGGTGAAGATACCGCCGCCCAGGCCGTTGAGGAACACGATCAGCGCGAACACCCAATAATCGAAGTTCACCGGGATCAGCAGCAGGGCCACGAACGTCACCGCCATCAACAGCATGCCGCCGACGGTGAAGGGACGCGCACCGAAGCGGTCGGACAGCGAGCCCGCGATGGGCCCGGCCACCAGGAAGCCCACCGTGATCGGCAGCAGATAGATACCGGCCCACAGTGGCGTGGATTCGAAGCTGTAGCCGTGCAACGGAAGCCAGATGCCCTGCAGCCAGATGATCAGCATGAACTGCAGGCCGCCGCGACCGACCGACGACAGCAGTCCGGCCAGATTGCCCATCCCGAACGACGCCGAGCGGAACAGCCGCAGGTCGACCATCGGTGCGGCCACCTTGAGCTCGACGACGCAGAACACCGCCAGCAGCACCAGACCCGCCGCGATGGCGCCGAGCACCATCGGGTTGGCCCACCCGGTGCTCGCATCACCGTAGGGCTGGATGCCGTAGGTGATGCCGATCAGGAGCACCGTCAGGCCGATGCCGAAGGTCAGGGTGCCGGCCCAGTCCAACTTGCCCGGGGTGCGCGAGCCCAGTTCTTTGAGCGATCGCAGGCTCCAGACGGTGCCGGCCAGACCGATCGGCACACCGACCCAGAAGATGGCCTGCCAGTGCCATTCGGACAGGAAACCGCCGATGAGCAGGCCGAGGAACGAGCCGGCCACCGCCGAGACCATGTTCACACCGAGCGCCATCCCGCGCTGGTTGGCCGGGAACGCGTCGGTGAGGATGGCCGACGACGAGGACATCAGCATGGCGCCGCCCACACCCTGGACCACCCGCCAGGCGATCAGCCAGACCGCGCCGCCGCCCATCTGGAAAGGATCGAAGGACAGGGCCACGGCGGCGACGGTGAACACCACGAAGCCGAGGTTGTAGATGCGGACCCGGCCCAGCATGTCCCCCAGACGCCCGAACGGCACCACCAAAACGGCGGTCACCACCAGGTAGCCCATCAGCATCCACAGCAGGTAGCTGACATTTCCCGGGGCCAGCGGATTGAGTCCGATGCCGCGGAAGATGGCGGGCAGCGAGATCAACACGATGGACGCGTTGATGGTGGCCAGCAGGGTACCCAACGTGGTGTTGGACAGCACGATCCACTTGTAGTGGGGATGGTCGTGATCCATCCGGACCCGGCGGCGCGCGGTGTCATCGAGACGGGCGTCAGTGGTGAGTTCGGCAGTCATCGTCTTTTCGTTTCGTGTCTCGGATCGGCCTGACAGCTCACCACGGCGTGCGCTGCAACTTACATATATTAGCTATGCAAACCAGTGGGAGGCAATTCCTGTTCCCCGGCGCTGCGCTAAGTTGGGCCGGTAACCGGAAAACCACCACGCGGGAGCGCACGCCGAGTGCGCTGAGAGGACGGCTGGGGCCGTCGACCGTACGAACCTGACCGGGTAATACCGGCGTAGGGAGTGCTGTGAACTACTTGCCGTTGCCCCCGAGCGGGCAGACACCTCACCGCGTCATGACCATCGCCGGCTCCGATTCCGGCGGCGGCGCCGGAATCCAGGCCGACCTGCGCACCTTCGCCCTGCTCGGGGTGCACGGATGTGTGGCGATGAGTGCCGTGACAGTGCAGAACTCGGTGGGCGTCAAAGCTTTTCACGAGATCCCGCTGGAGATCGTGGCCGGCCAGATCAGCGCCGTGGCCTCTGACATCGGTATCCAGGCCGCCAAGACCGGGATGCTGGCGTCCTCGGAGATCATCGGCTGCGTGGCTCAGACCTGGCAGGCCGAGTGCGCCGGCACTCCCCTGGTGGTGGACCCGGTGTGCGCATCGATGCACGGCGATCCGCTGCTGCACCCGTCCGCGCTGTCGGCGCTGCGCGACCAGTTGTTCCCGCTGGCCACCCTGGTGACACCGAACCTCGACGAGGTGCGCCTGCTGGTGGACATCGACGTCGTCGACGACAGGTCCCAGCGGGAGGCGGCGCGCGCCCTGCACGCGCTGGGGCCGCAGTGGGCCCTGGTCAAGGGCGGGCACCTGAAATCCTCGGACGCCAGCCCCGATCTGCTCTTCGACGGCACCGAGTTTCAGGAGTTCCACGCCCCGCGGGTGGCCACCGGGCATGACCACGGCGCCGGTGACACCTTGGCCGCTGCCACCACCTGCGCTCTGGCGCACGGCTTTTCGGTTCCCGACGCCGTGGCGTTCGCCAAGACCTGGGTGACCGAGTGCATTCGGGCCGCCTACCCGCTGGGCCACGGCCACGGCCCGGTCAACGCGATGTTCAGGCTGCAAGCGTGAACCTCGAGGCCATCGCAGGGGTGGCCCATGAACCGGACGGCGCGCCGACTGGCGTGGTGCTGTTGACCCACGGCGCCGGCGGCAGCCGGGAGGCCCCGCTGCTGGGCCGGATCTGCGACGAGTGGGCCCGGCGCGGCTGGCTGGCCATCCGCTACAACCTGCCCTACCGGCGTCGGCGACCCAAGGGCCCGCCCTCCGGGTCTGCCGCTGCCGATCAGGCCGGCATCATCGAGGCCATCGAGCTGGCGCACACCCTGTCCGACGGGCCGGTGCTGGTTGGTGGGCACTCGTACGGCGGCCGGATGACGTCGATGGTCGCCGCGCAGGGCGCCGACCTGGCCGGGTTGACGCTGTTCTCCTATCCCCTGCACCCGCCGGGCAAGCCGGAGCGCGCCCGCACCGAACACCTGCCGCAGATCACCGTGCCGACGGTGTTCACCCACGGCACTGCCGACCCGTTCGGCTCGATCGAGGAGTTGACGCAGGCCGCCGCGCTGCTGGGTGGGACATCCGAGATCGTCGAGATCACCGGCGCCCGCCACGACCTGGCGTCGAAGACGCTCGTTGTGCCCGCGCTGGCGGTCGACGCTGCGCTACGGGTCTGTGGGCTTGGCTAGGTCCTCACCGACAGTCAGCTCCAGCAAGGTGTCGACCAGGGCGTCGGCGTCGGCGTAGGCGGTTCCGGTGCTGAGCAGCCCGCTGGCCTCCAGGCCCGCCGCACCATGGGTGCCGGTGAGGAACAGCGCCTCGTAACGCAGCGCCTCCATGTCGCCGAACACCGCGGCAACCACCGCGTGGAACTCGTCGCAGAACCGCTGGGCGGCGCGGCCCACCTCAGACAGGTCATCGGCGGGCGCGGCGAACATCAGCCGATACATGTGCGGATGCTCCCGGCTGGTGGTGATCATGCAGCTCAGTGCGGCCCGCAAGGTCTGGATGGGGGTGGTCGCTGGATCCGCGCGCAGCGCATGGACGGCATCAGCCAGACGTTGCCATCCCTCGGTGGCGACTGCGGTGAGCAACGCTTCCTTGTCGGGGAAGTGTCCGTAGGGAGCGCCACGGGTGACCCCCGCGCGGGCCCCGACCTCGCGCAAGGTCACGGCCGCGGGTCCACCGCTGTCCAACAGGGCCGCAGCATGATCCAGCAGGGCTCGGCGAGTGGCGGCGGCCGAATCAGCACGACTCATGGTCCACGCATTCTAGATGACGTTGTCACGTGAAGTCTGCTAACGTCATTTCACATGACAGCGTCATACGAAACCGTCCACGCCCACGCTGCGGTCGCACCCGGCGCAGAACTCACCCCGCACGAGTACCGGCCTGGTGGGCTCGCTCCGCTGGAGGTGGAGATCACCGTGACGCACTGCGGCGTCTGCGCCACCGACCTGCGGGTGATCGACGCGGACCGCACTGTCGGCACACCCGTCGTGCCCGGGCACGAGGTGGCCGGAACGGTGTCGGCCGTTGGCGACCTGGTGGACCCCGACCGGGTGTGGGTGGGACAGCGGGTGGTCGCCGGAGGCGTCTCGGGCACCTGCATGGCCTGCGAGTTCTGCCTGTCGGGCCGCACCCACCTCTGCCCGCGACGCGAGAGCATGGCCCACCGCGGCGACCGCGGCGGTTTCGCCTCCTCGGTGCGGGTCAGCGACTGGCGGTTCGTGTATCCGCTGCCCGACGCCATCGACCTCGCGCACGCCGGTCCGTTCCTGTGTGCGGGCGCCACGGTGTTCGCCCCCTTCCTGCGCCATGGCATCACCGCCTCCCATCACGTGGCGGTAGCGGGTGTCGGCGGCCTGGGCCACCTGGCCATCCAGTTCGCCCGCGCCTGGGGGTGTGAGGTCACCGCCATCTCGTCATCGGCGGACAAAGCCGAGCAAGCCCGCCGGCTGGGTGCCCACCACTTCGTGGAGAGCCGTGAGATTGCCACCACGACAAACAGATTCGATGCCATTCTCAGCACCGCCTCCGGGGATCTGCCGTGGGACGACTACATCGCGGCACTACGCCCCCAGGGCGTGCTCGTCCTGGTCGGTGCGCCGGAGCAGGCCATGTGCATAGACGGCAATGCACTGCTACACCAGGAGAAGCGGATTTCCGGCGGCGTGGCCGCAGCTCGTCAGGAAGTGATCGCGATGCTCGATTTCGCCGCCAGGACCGGCGTACGGCCCGTCATCGAGACCTTCCCGGCCTCCGACATCAACGGCGCCATCGCCCGGGTGCGCTCCAACGCAGTGCGCTTTCGGGCCGTGGTGGCCATGTGACGTCCGGATCGGGGACCAAAGGCCCCAACTTACCGACGGGTAAGTTGGGGTAACCTCGTCGCATGACAACGGAGCACACCGACGTCGTCATCGTCGGGGCCGGCTTCGCCGGCATCGGTGCGGCGATCCAGCTCAAGCGACTCGGGTTCGACGATTTGGTCCTGCTCGACCGCGAGGACGACCTGGGCGGCACGTGGTACGTCAACCACTACCCCGGCCTGGCCGTCGACGTCCCCACCACCACGTATTCGTACTTCTTCGAGCCCAACCCCAACTGGTCGCGGCTGTTCTCCACCGGCACCGAGATCAAGAAGTACGCCGACGACGTGGCGACCAAGTACGACGTACGCCGCCATATCCGCTACAACGCCGATGTCCAGAGCGCCCGCTGGGACGAAGAGACGGCGCGCTGGCAGGTCAGCCTGGCCGACGGGCAGACCCTGAGCTGCCGCTACCTGATCACCGCCACCGGGTTCCTGTCCCAGCCGAAGCTGCCGGACATCCCCGGCATCACCGACTTTGCCGGCAAGCTGGTGCACACCACCGACTGGGACGACGCCTACGACCCCACCGGTGACCGGATCGCGGTGATCGGCACCGGGGCGACTGCGGTGCAGTTGATCCCCGAGCTGGCCAAGACCGCCGCCGAGCTGACGGTGTACCAACGCACCCCCATCTGGGTGGCACCCAAACTGGACTTCGCCATCTCCGAACGCGCCAAGCGACTGTTCGCCCGAATGCCATGGACGCAGAGGCTGATTCGAGCCATCACCGACACCATCTACGAGACCATGATCAATGTCGGCGTGGTGAACTACCGCGTGCCGTTGTTCCGCCGGCTCAACATCTCGGCGATGGACCTGTGCAAGATCAACCAGTTCATCCAGGTCCGGGACAAGGACCTGCGGCGGAAGTTGACGCCCGACTACGACATCGGCTGCAAACGGCCGACGTTCTCGAACAGCTACTTCCGCACGTTCACCAAGCCGAACGTACAGCTGCAGACCGAGGGCATCGATCACATCACCAGCGACGGGATCGTCAACAACGACGGCACCACCACGACGATCGACACCCTGGTCCTGGCCACCGGGTTCGACCTCTGGGAAGCCAACTTCCCGGCCATCGAGGTGATCGGACGCGACGGCCGCAACCTCGGCAAGTGGTGGCGCGACACCAGATTCCAGGCTTACCAGGGTGTCTCGATGCCGTACTTCCCGAACTACCTGAGTCTGGCGAGCCCGTATGCCTTCCTGGGGCTGAACTTCTTCAACACCATGGAGTACCAGATGCGGTTGATGGACCGCCTGTTCACCGAGGTGAAGCGGCGCGGCGCCACCACCTTCGAGGTGACCGAAGCGGCCAACACCGCCTACCTGGACAAGATGACCGAAATGCTGGGCGACTCGCTGTGGACGCTGGGCAACTGCGCGAGCTCGCGCTCGTACTATTTCAATCCGCACGGCGAACCGAGCCTGCTGCGCTCGATGTCGACCAAAGACGCCATCACAGAGGCCAGCGAGTTCCCGCTGAGCGACTACCAGATCGCCTGAGCAGAAAGCCGATACGGATGACACAGAAGTCCCGCTTCCCCAGTTTCGCCGGTCTCGCCGTCGCCGCCACCGGGGTGTCGCATTTCGTCAAACCGGAGCTGTTCGAGTCCATCACCGCGCCGGCATTCCCGGACAACACGCGTCGCGCGATCTACATCAACGGCGGAATCGAGACCGCGATCGGTCTCGGACTGCTCAGCACCAAGACCCGCAAGGCTGCCCTGTTCGGCGGGCTGGGATACGTGGCCTACCTCGGCATCAACGGGGCGCGCAACCGCTAGGTGGTTGACGCCGCCGCGTCAGCGGCTCACGGGATCGGCACCAGTATCCGACAACCGGGCGACATCCTCGCGGGTGGGCGCGGCCTCCCAGTCGCCCAGGCTGGTGCAGGCCAGAGCACCACACGCGGAAGCGACCTCCAAACAGGCTTGTGGGGGCGCGCCCCGAGCTGTCTCGGCCAGCCAGCCCGCCACAAACGCATCTCCGGCACCCACCGTGTCGGCCACGGTGATCCGGTGCGCATCCCGCGTGTGGACCGTGCTGCCGCGCGCCGCGACCGCGCCCCGGGCCCCCCGCTTGATGACCACCTGTCCCACGCCGAGGGCGAGCAGTCCGTCGACCTGCCCACGCACATCGCTTGCGCCGGTCACCAGTTCGGCCTCGTCCTCGCCGGCGAAGACGATGTCGGCCCGCCGGGCCAGGGCACGGTACGCGCTGACCGCGGATTCCCGGTCCGTCCACAGACTCGCGCGGTGATTGACGTCGAAACTCACGACGCGGTTCGCGGCCTTGGCATGGTCGATGGCAGCGTGCAGGGCCAGACGCGGCCGCTCCCCCAGGGCCGCGGTGATACCGGTGACGTGCAGGATCCGACCCCGCTCGATGACGTGGCGCGGTATGTCCGAGGGGCGCAGCCGGCTGCCGGCCTGGAACCGGCGGTAGTAGGTCAGGCGACTGGAGCCGGGGCTGGGACGTTCCTTGAGCATCACCGCGGTGGCCGCCTCCGGGTCGACGATCGCCACTGTCTCGACCGACTCTGCGCGCAGTTCCCGCATGATCAGGTGACCGAGCGAGTCGGCACCGACCCGGCCGATCCATGCGGCGGAGCCACCGAGCCGCGCCACCCCGATCGCGACATTGCTCTCGGCGCCACCGAAACCCAACTGCATCTCGCGCACATGGCTCAGGCTTCCCACCCGCTCTGCGGTGATCAAGCCCATGCTCTCCCCCACCGTGACCACATCGACGGGATCCTGTGATGTCACCGCGCACATACCGATTCGGCAGCCGCCAGAGCGGAGCGGGCTGCGCCGGCCACCGCCCCGCGGTCAGGCGTCGCGGTGATCCAGCTGCCGGAGACGGCGAAGACCGAGGGCAGAGACAGCAGGTTCGCAACGCTGGCCAGCCGGACGCCTCCCGAGGGCATGAACCGCACGCCCGGATACACGGAGGCAAAGGCCCTGAGGCAGGCGGTCACATCCACAGCATCGGCGGGAAAGAGCTTGAGCTGGGTCAGCCCCAGACCCGAAGCCGTCTGGACCTCCGAAGGGGTGAGCACTCCCGGGATCACCGGAACACCGCAGGCTTGCACATACCGCACCACCTCGACGTCGAGGCCGGGTGTCACGATGAAGCGCGCGCCCGCCTCGAGCGCGGCGCGGGCCTGTTCCACGGTCAGTACCGTTCCCGCGCCCACCAGGATGTCCGCGCGGGCCGCCAGCCGCCGGAGTGCCGCCAGGCTGTGCGAAGTGCGTAGCGCCACTTCGACGATCGGCAGCCCGCCGTCGACGAGCCCGTCGCCGATCACGTCGACATCTCCCATGGCCCGTACCGTCAGCAGAGGAATGACGGGATACTCGGACATCCGGGTGTCCGGCTGGGACATGCTCACACCGCCACGGCAAAGTCGGGATTCGTGCCGTAAGCCGCCAACGCGTCCGGGTTCAGCGAGATACCGAGACCGGCGGAGTCCGGGACGCCGAGCATGCCGTCGGCGTCGAGGGTCCAGCCGCCTGCCACCAGTTCGTCGATATAGGCCGCGCCCGTCTTGTACTCCACCAGGTCCGTGCCGGCCAGAGCGGAGGCCAGGTGCAGATCGGCTGCCAGACCCACACCGGTGTTCCAGCCGTGTGGCACCAGACGGACACCGTGATCCTGTGCTGCCCAACCGATCCGGCGTGATTCACTGAGCCCGCCACCCTTCGTGGTGTCCGGCTGAACGATGTCGAAGGCGCCTGCTGCGATGAACGGCGCGAACGTCTGACGGCGGGTGAGCACCTCGCCACCGCTGATCGGAACCTTCGAATAGGCGCGCAGCGCCACGAACCCGTCGAGGTCGTCGGGCGCCAGCGCCTCTTCGAACCACGCCACGTCGTATGCGGCGAGCATATCCGCGGTACGCCTGGCCCACGACAAGCCGCCGGGGAAAAACGCCTCAGAACCACCCGCATCCACCGCAAGCAGACGTTCACCGACCGCCTCGCGCGCCGCGGCCACGGTGCGCTCGTCGGTGGCGCTGTCGACACGTCCGAACTTCCACCACCCGATCTTGAAGGCGGTGAAACCCTGTTCGACCAACGATTCCAGGTTCTCGGCCATGACCGGCGCTTCGTCCATCAACACCGACGCATACGGCCGGACCCGGTCCCGGTAGCGCCCTCCCAGCAGCCGGCCGACCGGCTGATTCGAGGCCTGGCCTGCGAGGTCCCACAACGCGATGTCGATGGCGCTGGTGGCGTGTGTCAACGCACCGCCTCTGCCCATCCAGAAAGCGCTCTGGTGCAGGGTCTCGGTCAAGCGCTCGGCCTCCAGCGCACTCTGCCCGACGAGCTGGGGACTCAGCAGTTCCAGCGCCGCACGAACCAGCCCCTCTGTGGTGAAGGCACTTCCGATCCCGACGTGCCCGGAGTCGGTGTGAACGGCAACCAGGGTGTGCACGACGTCATCGGGACGGAGCTCGTTGGACCAACCGCCCTCCGGCGTGGCACCCCGCAGGCCGCAGGTTTCGATTCGGGTGATCAACATGTTCTGCTCTTCTTTCGTTGTGGTTGTGGACATCAGCGCAGCAGCCGGCCGGCCAGCCGGCCGGTGTGCCGCGCGTCCGCTATGACGGGAACTCCGTTGACCCAGACGTGTCGGGCTGCGTCGGCGTAGTCGCCCGGCGGCATGGCCCAGGTGTCGGTTCGCGACAGCACACCCGGGTCGAACACGACGACATCGGCGACGTGCCCGTCTCGCACGTATCCGCGGTCACGAATACCGAAGTGGTCGGCCACCATTCCGGTCATCTTGTGAATCGCAGCCTCGAACGTCAGTGTTCCCGCCGATACGTGGTGGGCGAGGTAATGCGTGTGCCCGTAGTAGAACAGCGGGTGCCGGGTGCGGGTGCTCAGCGGGCCTCGACGGCACGCGCTGAAGGCGTCCACCCCCAGCAGGAAATGATCGTGCGCAATCGCCTCCGCAAGATGGTCTTCGGTGAACAGCAGACCCAGAAGCTGGACACTGCCCAGATCGGAACCGGCAGCGGCAAGCACATCGAACAGGCAATCCCACTCGTCGCGGCCGTGGCGCTCGGCGATCTCGGGGAAGCTCAATCCTTCCCACTCGGGATGCGTGGCCGAGACCCCGAGCCGAACCCTGTCCCACTGCCCTCGATGGACGAACCGCCAGTAGCGATCGCCGTCCCGGCGCACCTGGTCACGGACTTCCGGGTCCTGCAGCAGCCGGGCAGCCTCGGCTGCCGGACGCTCGGCGAGCCAGCCGGGCAGCAGCCCGGCAGCCAACCCGATCCCCTGCGGGTACGGCGTCATGTCGGCCAGGACGTCGGTATCCCGACTGCGCTCGTCGACCACCCGTTGGGCTGCACGTTCCCACGCGCCGCTGTGCGCGCCGCTGTCGTGACGGACATTCAGATGCGACAGCTGGGCGCGGACCCGACCCTGGTGAACGATGTCGAAGAACTCGTCGACCGCTTGCTCCAGTCCGGCGTCGCGATTACGGATGTGGCTGGAATACATGCCATCTCGTCGACCCGCCACACGCGCCAGTTCGGCAATCTCCGCCATGTCCGCGAATCGTCCCGCACCGTATTCGAGTCCGGTGGACAAGCCGATGGCCCCGGCATCCATCGCTTCCTCGAGGAGGCTGATCCGTTCTTTCCGCTCGCTTCGCCCGTGCCGGACAGCGTTGGATCGCGCTGCTTGCCGTATCGCGGTATGCCCGACGAACCACACCAGGTTCTGGGCGGTACCCCCGGAATGCACCCTGTCGAGGAGTTCCCCGAAACTGCGCCAGTCGACGACACCCTCGAAACCCAGTGCCTGCAGCGCGTTCTGCGCTGCCTCGACATCATCGAGCCCCAATGGCGCGTAGGTGACTCCGCAGTTGCCGACCACTTCGGTGGTGACACCCTGGTAGATGGTGCTCAACGCGCTTCGGTTACCCAGAACTGACCAGTCACTGTGGCTGTGCGGGTCGATGAGCCCCGGGGTGACGATCATCGCGTGGGCATCCACGGTGTGTGCAGCCTCCACGGCGTCATCGACCCCGAGGTAGGCGATGCGGTCACCACGGATTCCGACATCACACCGCCGGGCGGGATCGCCTGTGCCATCGATGACATCGGCACCGACGATCAGCGTGTCCAGGACAGGCATGTCACAACACCTTGCTCAGGAACTCCCGGGTCCTGAGCTCTCTGGGGGCGCCGAAAAGCGTTGCCGGTTCGGCGACCTCGACGATGCTTCCCTTGTCCATGTAGATCACCCGGTCGGCGACCTCACGGGCGAACCCCATCTCGTGGGTCACCACCACCATGGTCATGCCATCGGCGGCGAGTCCCTTCATCACGGCGAGCACCTCCCCCACGATCTCGGGATCGAGCGCTGAGGTGGGCTCGTCGAAGAGCATGATCTTCGGGTCCATCGCAAGAGCCCGGGCAATTGCCACGCGCTGCTTCTGGCCGCCGGACAGGGCGTCGGGGTAGGCCGCTGACTTGTCCGTCAGACCGACTCGATCCAGGAGGGCGCGTGCGCGCTCGACGGACGCTGCTCTGGTGCGTTTGAGCACTCGCTGCTGGGCCAGCGCGACGTTGTCCAACACCGACATATGGGGAAACAGGTTGAAGTGTTGGAAGACCATGCCGACATCACGTCTGACGACCGCCAGGTCTGCGGTCTTCTCCTGCGGGCCCAGGGTGTGCTTGTTGATGACGATACTGCCGTGTGAGGGCCGTTCCAGGCCGTTCATACACCGGAGCAGCGTGCTTTTGCCCGAGCCGGAAGCACCGATGATGCAGACCACTTCGCGTTCTTCGACATCGCAGGACACTCCGTGCAGAACCTCGTTGTCGCCGAAACTGAGGCGCAGGTCTTCGACGTGAATCACTTTCTGGCTCCTGGGTTGAGGGCGGTCAGTGCATCGCCGACTCTGGGCGCGGGCACGCGGGTTCCGAGTCGCCGTTCAAAGCGGCGGGCAACGCTGGACAGGACAAAGCAGATGACGAAGTAGAACGCCCCCACCACTTTGTAGGCGACAATGGGATCGGCGGTCTGCGAGCTCACGATGTTGCCGGCGCGGGTGAGCTCGATCAGGCCGATGACCGCCACGAGCGAACTGTCCTTGATCAGGATCACCAGGAAGCCGACACCGGGTGGCACGATTAGACGGGCGGCCTGGGGCAGGATGATCCAGCGCATCCGTTCGACGTAGGGCATCCCGAGTGCCTCGGCAGCCTCGAACTGCCCTCTGGGCACCGCTTGGATGCTGCCGCGCACGAGTTCACCGATGTAGGCCGCGGCGAAAATGGACAGCGCGATGACGCCCGCCCAGTATTCGGCCAGACTGCTACCGGGCGCCAGTAACGGGACACCGAAGTAGACGAAGAAGATGATGAGCAGCACCGGGATCCCGCGGATGAGCCCGACGTACACACCGCTGACCCACCGCAGCGGGCGGATGGTCCCGGTGGACATCAGGCCTATCAACAGGCCGAAGAATCCACCGAAAACCACGGACAACACACAGATCTGCACGGTGACGAGCGCTCCCTGCAGGATCAGTGAAAGGTGCTGCCAGCCAAAGGTTTGGAACATCACGCCACCTTCCATCTGATGAACTTCGTCTCGACGACCCGGGACGCACCGGCGATGAGAAAGGCGACGCTGAAGTACAGCAAGCCCCCGACGGTGAACGTCTCGATGGTGCGGAACGTGGTCGAGGTGATCCCCAGCATGGCGTGCATGAGATCCGGCAGGGCGACCACAGAGGTCACCGAGGAGGCCAGGAACAGCAGGATCGTCTGATTGGTGATCGCCGGTAGGACGTTGCGCACAGCCGGTGGGAACAGCACCCGCCAGAAGGTGTCCCGCGAGCTCATCCCCAGTGCCGCGCCGGCCTCCCGGAGACCGGCAGGTACCGATTGGAAGCCGGCGCGGTATATCTCGGCCATGTACGCGGCGTTGTTCAGCGTCAGCGCCACCACGCCTGCCGCGATCGGGTCCAGATTGACACCGGCCTGCGGCAGCGCGAAGTACACGAGGTAGAGCTGCAACAACAACGGGGTGTTGCGGATGACCTCGATGTACGTGCGCGAGGCAGCTCGACAGATCCGTACGTCAGATGCGCTGCCCGCGTAGAGCAGAACGCCCAGGGCACCGCCTGCGACGGCGGCGGCAAGGCTCACGCCGAGACTGACTGCCAGCCCCTGCAACAGGGGCCCGAGATAGGGGATGATGTCGCCGTAGTAGAGCTGCATGGTGGGCTGCTGCTACTTGATCAGCGCCGGGACGTCCATGCCGAGCCACCTGTTGTAGGACTCGTTCGCGGCGTCGCTGATGTTGTAGTTCATGATGAAGTTGTTCAGGTAGTTCAGCCACACCTGGTCACCCATCTTGGCCCCGAAAGAGACCAGCGACGGCGACAAGGCGGGCGCCTCCAGCACACGCACGGCGTCGCCCTCGCTGCGGCGGATGTCTGCCACCACGGCCGTGCTCTCCATCAGGGCATCGACCTTGCCGCTGCGCAGCGCCTGGATCGAATCAGCCACCGCCTCATACAGACTCGCGTTGGCCTGCGGGAAACGTGATTCGAGGATCGATGCCGGAACGCTGCCACGGGTGGCCGCCACGGCCCGGCCCTCGAGGTCGTCGTAGGTACGGATGTCACTGGCGGCGGGCACCACCACGAGCTGTCCTTCGGAGGCGTACGGCCGTGTCATCGCGACCACCTGGGCGCGCTCGTCGAGGTTTGTCAGCGCGGCGATGATGACGTCGACCTTGCCGGTTTCCAGCATCGGGATACGGCTGGCATTGGTGGTACTCACGAATTCCACTTCGGCACCCAGCGAATCAGCCAGCGCGTGGGCCTTGTCGATGTCGAACCCCTCGTACTGACCCGAACTGTTCATCACGCCGTACGGCGGTGCGTCCGCGAAGACCCCGACCGTCAGTTTCTTGTTCTCGAGGACCTTGGTCAGTGTGCTGGGTCCGCCTGCAGCCGGCCCCGTCTGACCCGAAGATGTGCAGCCGGATGCCAGCAGCACCACTGCCAGGGCGGCTATCGCCGCGCGTATTCCCTTGCGCATGGGTTCCTCTGATTCGTCGGTGATGGGACGGGTTCGTCCTCGATGGGGCGCTCACACCCGTCCGCCGGCAGACCCGGCGGCGATTAGAGATTATTTACAATCTATTATCTTGGCAAGCCCCGAATGAGATCGAATGTCCGGTGATCAGTCGGGAGCACCTGCGTTGCCTACGATTGACATGGCGCCGGCCCGGCGCGGAGGGAGACGATTGCATGACCCACGCAACAGAGGGCCTTTCCGCGGACGCCCCGTCCCTGATCAACCAGTCCCGACGCCATCAGATCGCCGATTGGCTGCGCGAACAGATCGTCAAGGGAAGCCTCGCTCCGGGAGCGCAACTCAAACAGGACATTCTCGCCGCTCGCCTTCGAACCAGCCCGGGACCAGTGCGAGAGGCACTGCGACAGCTGGAAAGCGAAGGCCTGGTGCAGCACATTCCGAACCGGGGTGCGTTCGTGAACTCGGTCAGCGCCGACGAACTGCTGGGCGTGTTGCTACCCGTACGGTTGTCGATCGAGTCCTTCGCAGTGGCCCACGTCGGCGACGATCCGGAGACCGTCGCCGAGCTGGAACGCCTCGTCGGATTGATGGACTCCGCCGCCGCGGTCAACGACCTCGACCAACTCAACGAGCTGGACGTGGCCTATCACGAAACCATCGTCCGCAGTGCGCATTCCGTGCATGCGATGCAGCTGTGGGCGAGTGTGCAGCCCCGGATCCGCATGCAGATCCACCGGTTGGCCAAACGCCACGCCAGTCCGTTCGCGATACCGCAAGAGCACCGGGTGCTGCTTGATTCGATTCTCCGCGACGGCCCTGATGAGCTGCAACGGGCTTTGGATGACCACATCATGGCCAGCGCGCGGAGCCTGCTCGCCTACGAGCAGTCCGACTGACGCCACCGAGGCGTCAGCGCGGGGCCGCCAGGCCCATGATCACGCGGTCGCACACCGTGTACATCTCGGCCTTGGCAGCGTCCTGGTCGGCAGCAGCCGCTATGTAGAGCGCCGCTTCGTCGAGGGCCCCCAGCAGGACATGCGCACCGGCCCGCAACGGCTGCTCCGGTATCGCTCCCTCGGCCACGGCCTGCGCCAGCATCGCCTCGATGACCCCAAGCCCGTACTTCGCACCCATCGCGCGCCACTGCTGCCACCCCAGCACACCGGGGGCGTCCAGCAGCGCGATCTGCTGTGCGGCCGGTTCGGAGCACAGGTCGAGGAACAACCGGGCTCCCAGCCGCATCGCCTCCACCGAGCCGGTAGGCGCGGCCTCGGCAATGCCTGCGCCCACCGCGGCCACCAGTTCGGCCTCGAGCTCTTCGTAGACCGCCGTGAACAGTTCGGCCTTGTCGGCGAACTGGTGATACAGCGCGCCCCGGGTGACACCCGCGGCCTCCACGATGGCCTGGGTGGACACCTCGGCAAACCCTTTGGTGGCGAACAGGTTCCGGGCGGCAGCCAGTAACGCCGCACGGGTGGCGGCGGTGCGCTCGGCCTGGGTACGGCGGGCAGGGGGGTTGACTTTCATACAGGCTGTACGTAACTTTCATACTCAGTGTTTGTAAGTATGGAGAGGATAGCCGACATGCCCCAGGTCACGTTGCCCCACGCCGCCGTCGAGTACCGCGAACTCGGGCCGGCCGACTCCGTGCACCCACCGGTGGTGTTCGTGCACGGCATGCTGGTCGACCACCGGCTGTGGTCCGAGGTGGCCACCACCCTGGCTGAGCAGGGCTATCGCTGCATCCTGCCGGACTGGCCGCTGGGCTCCCACACCCTCCCGGTGTCCGATCGCAGCAGGCAGTCCCCCGCCGGCGTGGCGGAGACCATCAACGATTTCCTCGAGGCCCTCGACCTGACCGACGTCACCCTGGTGGGCAACGACACCGGCGGCGGTCTGTGCCAATTCCTCATCGACGCGCACCCCGAACGCATCGGACGGGTGGTGCTCACCAACTGCGACGTGTTCGACAAATTCCCACCGTTCCCGTTCAACGCGGTGTTCGCCATGCTGCGCGGTCCGCGGACCATCACCGCGTTGTTCAGCGCCCTGCGCCTGAAGGCACTGCGGCACTCGCCCCTGGGATATGGACTGCTGGCCGACGCGGACCCCGCCCTGACCGCCGCGTGGCTGACACCCGCCCGCACCGATCGCCGGATCGCCACCGACCTGGCCGTCATGCTCCGCCACGTCGCCCACACCGACCTGACCGAGGTGGCGCCGCGGCTGCGTGCGTTCACCCGCCCGGTGACGGTGGTCTGGGGCATGGCCGACCGTTGCTTCACCCCGGAACTCGGACGCCGGCTGGCCGCCCTGTTCCCCCAGGGCACCTTCGTCGAGGTGCCGGGCGCACGCACGTTTGTCCCCATCGACAACCCTGCGGCAGTGGCGCGGGCGATCGCGAGCGTCGGCGCCACCTGCGCCTAACCTTCGCGTGTTATGAGTGAGCGGTGGGAGCACCGCTGACACGAAGACTGGGACTGACCGATGCCGTCCTGATCGGGCTGGGGTCGATGATCGGTGCCGGCGTCTTCGTCGCCTTCACTCCCGCCGCCGCGGCCGCGGGATCGTGGTTGCTGATGGGTCTGGCCCTGGCCGCCGTGGTGGCCTACTGCAACGCCAGCTCGTCGGCGCGTCTGGCGGTGCTGTACCCGGAGTCCGGCGGTACCTATGTCTACGGCCGGGAACGCCTGGGGCCGTTCTGGGGCCACCTGGCGGGATGGTCGTTCATCGTCGGGAAGACCGCGTCGTGTGCCGCGATGGCCATGACGGTGGGGTTCTACGTCTGGCCCGCCCACGCGCACCTGGTCGCTGTAGCCGCCGTGGTGGCGCTGACCGTGCTCAACTGCTTCGGGGTGCAACGCTCGGCACTGCTGACCCGGATCATCGTTGCGGCGGTGCTCGCGATCGTGGCCGCGGCCGTCGTCGGGATCTTCACGGCGGGCAACCCCACTGCGACCGTAAGCGACTCGCCGCCATCGGTTCTCGGGGTTCTGCAGGCAGCCGGTCTGCTCTTCTTCGCCTTCGCCGGGTACGCCCGCATCGCGACGCTGGGCGAAGAGGTGCGCGACCCGCACCGGACCATCCCCCGCGCCATCACACTGGCCCTCGGTATCACCCTGGTGGTCTACGTCGCTGTGGCGCTGGCCCTGCTCCACGCGCTCGGCGACACCGGACTGGCCGCCGCGACGGCACCGGTGGCGGAGGCGGTGAGCGCGGTCGGGCTGCCGTGGCTGTCACCGGTGGTCCGGGTGGGTGCTGCGCTGGCCGCGCTGGGCGCGCTACTGGCGTTGATCCTCGGCGTATCCCGGACCACGCTGGCCATGGCACGCGACCGCCACCTGCCGGCAGTGTTGGCGACCGTGCACGCGGGGGTGCCCCGGTACGCCGAGATCACCGTGGGAGTGGTGGTGGCACTACTGGCCGCCACCGTGGATCTGCGCGGCGCCATCGGCTTTTCGTCGTTCGGCGTGCTGGTGTACTACGCCATTGCCAATGCCTCGGCCTTCACGTTGGGGCGACACGTGGTTCCGGTGATCGGACTGACCGGCTGCCTGGTGCTGGCGGTGACGCTGCCGTGGACGTCGGTGCTCACCGGCGCCGCCGTGCTGGCCGTCGGTGCGCTGTCCTATGTTCTGCGCCGGAACTAGGCGACCAGAACGTGGGCCGCGCCGGCCATGTGGCTGGCCACGGTGGCCGCGGCGAGGTCGGCGTCACCCGCTTCGATGGCGTCGACGATCTCCATGTGCCGCTTGGCGTCCATGTTCTTGATGGCACGGTCCACGCCGGCGAACATGATCGACATCCGGATGCTGCCCTCCAGCGAGGTCCACTGGTGCAGCAACGTCTCGTTGCCGGTGAGCTGGCACATGGTGCGGTGGAAGCGCAGGTCGGCTTCGATCCGGTCTTCGAGATTGGATGCCGCCCAGCGGTCCATGTCGTCGACGGCATCCCGCAACAGCCGCACGCACTCGGTACGGTCAGCCAACGCGGCGAGTTCGCGCGCGGCCAATGACTCCAGGGCGGCCCGGACGTTGAAGATGTCGCGAATCTCCTTGGTGTCCAGGTGCCGTACCGAGAGCCGGCCGCGCGCGCCCGCCGAGATCAGCCCCTCCTGCTGCAGCTGGCGCATGGCCTCGCGCAGCGTGCCACGGCTGATCTGCAATTTCTCCGACAGCTCGGTCTCCACCAGGTGGGTGCCCGGGGGCAGTTGACCGGTGGTGATGGCCCGGCGCAGCGCGCTCAGTGCCTGCTGGCGCAGACTGGTTTTCTCCAGCCGCAGCAGCGATGTCGCATCAACGGACATCGGCCACCCCATCGGTTTGTCAACACTTGTCTGTCAACAACACCCTACAGGCGGTCGAGCACCGTTGCGACGACCCGCGCCGTGGACAGTCCGTACCGTTCGTGCAGCGTGGGCAGCGCCCCCGCGGCCAGGAACTCGTCCGGCAGGGCGACGGGAACCACCTGCTTGCCGAGTCCGCGACGCACCACCTCGGCGGCCACCGTTTCGAACAACCCGCCCACCACGGTGTGGTTCTCGCACGTCACCACCAGGCGGTCCGAATCAACCTGCTCCAGTACGGTTTCCGCGTCGAACGGCTTGATGGTCGGGGTGTGCACCACGGCGACGTCGACGTTGTGCGCCGCCAGTTCCCGGGCTGCCGCCAGCGCACGCATGGTCATCAGACCGCTGGAGATCAGCACCACGTCATTACCGCCACGCAGCACCTTGGCCTTGCCCAGCTCGAACGAATAGTCGTACTCGTCCAGCACCGTGGGCACCTGGCCACGCAGCAGCCGCAGGTAGGTGGGGCCGGGACTGGCCGCCAGCTGCGGTACCGCCTGCTCGATGTCCACCGAGTCGCACGGGTCCACGATCGTCAGCCCCGGCACCCCGCGGAAGATCGCCATGTCCTCGGTGGCCTGATGGGACGGGCCGTATCCGGTGGTGAGACCGGGCAGCCCGCCGACGATGTTGACGTTGAGCCCCGGCTCGGCGATGTCGAGGCAGATGAAGTCGTATGCCCGCCGGGCGGCGAACACCGAGTAGGTGGACGCGAACGGTACCAGCCCCGTCTCTGCCATGCCGGCGGCCGCACCGAAGAGCAGCTGCTCGGCCATACCCATCTGGAAGAAGCGCTCCGGGAACGCCTTTGCGAAGACGTGCATGTCTGTGTACTTGCCCAGGTCTGCGGTCAGCCCGACGATCCGCGGGTCGGCTTCGGCTGCCTGCACCATGGCGTGACCGAAGGGCGCCGGCGCGGTCTTCTGCCCTGGGTCGGCGAACGACGCGATCATCGCCGACGTGCGCAGCTTGGCGGGGGCGCTCATGCGGATACTCCTTCGAAACCGGTGCGGAGCTGCTCGCGGCAGATCGCCCACTCGTCTTCCTCGATGCGCATGAAGTGCGCCTTCTCCCGGTTCTCCAGCAGTGGCACACCGCGTCCGATCCTGGTGTCGCACAGGATGACTGCCGGGACGTCGGCATCGTTGGCCGCGTCGAACGCGGCCAGCAGGGCGTCGACGTCGTTGCCGTCGACACGCTGGGCGAACCAGCCGCAAGCCGTCCACTTGTCGGCGACCGGTTCGGTGCGCAGCACCCCGGCAGTGGGGCCGTCGGCCTGCAGGGCGTTGATGTCGACCATGGCAATGAGATTCGACAGCGCGTGGTGCGACGCACCCATGGCGGCCTCCCACGTCGAGCCCTCGTCGAGTTCGCCGTCGGACAGGAAGTTGATCACCCGCGCGCCGTTGCCCTGGTGCCGCAGGCCCAGGGCCATCCCCACCGCGACGGTCAGACCGTGCCCCAGCGATCCGCCGGAGATCTCCATTCCCGGTGTGTAGCTCGCCATTCCGGACATTGGCAGCCGGGAGTCATCGGAGCCGTAGGTCTCCAGCTCCTCGACGTCGATGATGCCGGCCTCGGCGAGCGCAGCATAGAGGCCGATGGCGTAGTGCCCGGTGGAGAGTAGGAACCGGTCGCGGCCCTGCCAGTGCGGATCGTCGGCGCGGTACCGCAGTTGGTGGGCGTACACCACGGCCAGCATGTCCGCGGCGCCCAGCGCCTGGCCGACGTAGCCCTGCCCCTGCACCTCGCCCATGTGCAGCGCGTTACAGCGGATGCGGTAGGCCGCTTCCCGGACTTTCTGGGAGGTACTCAGCACCGCGGTCATGCGATCGCGCTCTGCGGGGCGGGGGTGCGGGCCTCGGCTTCGGCGGCCAGCTGACGCTCACGCGGGCCCCAGGTTTCGCGGGTGGACAGCGCGGCCCACAGCCCGATCGCCATGTAGGTGCTGAACAGCACCGCCGGGCCCCACCAGCCGAACGCCTCGAAGAGCAGGGTGGTGACGAAGGGGGTGAATCCGGAGGCGATGGCCGAGATCTGGTAGGCCAGTGAGGCGCCGGAGGATCGGGTGTTGGCGTTGAATAGCTCGGGGAACCAGCCGCCCTGGGCACCGGCGAGGGCGTTCTGGCAGACGCCGTAGGCGATGGCGAAGCTCGCGATGTAGAGAAACATCTGCCCGGTGTTCACCATCGTGAACATGAGGATGCCGAATGGGATACCGAAGGCGGTGACCGCGATGTAGACGGGCCTGCGGCCGATCTTGTCGGTGAGGGTGGCCCAGCCGAACGTGGCGAAGATGCCGAGTGCGGACGCGATGCACAGCGCTGTCAGCGTCTGGCTGGCGCTGGCCAGTCCGGTGCTCTTCAGGTAGGAGATCATGTAGGTGATCGAGACGGCGTAACCGGCGGTCTCGGCGATGCGAAGACCGATGCCGCGCAGAATATTTCGCCAGTCGGTCTTGAGCACCTCGGCGATGGGTGACTTCACGATGCTGCCGGATTCCCTGACCTCTTCGAACACCGGCGACTCGGGCACCTTGGCGCGGATCACGAGGCCGACGATCACCAGGATCATGCTGGCCAGGAACGGCACCCGCCACGCCCAGTCACCGGGCAGGTGCACGCTGACCAGGAAGGTGAGGTTGGCCAGCAGCAGGCCGACCGGGAAGCCGGCCTGCACGATGCCGGTGTACTGGCCCTTCTTCTTCCACGGCGCGTGCTCGTAACACATCAGGATGGCGCCGCCCCACTCCGCGCCGAAGGCCAGGCCCTGGATGATGCGGACGGTGACCAGCAGCACCGGGGCCAGGATCCCGACGGCAGCGTAGGTGGGCAGCAAGCCGACGGCGAACGTGGCCAGGCCCATGATGATCAGCGAGGCGACCAGGACCGGCTTGCGTCCCACCTTGTCGCCCAGGTGGCCGCCGATGACGCCGCCGAGCGGACGGGCCAGGAAGCCCACACCCAGGGTGGCGAACGCGGCCAGCGTGCCGGCCAGCGGCGAGGCGGAGGGGAAGAAGGCGGTGCCGAAGTACAGCGCCGCGGCGGTTCCGAAACCGATGAAGTCGTAGGTCTCGATCACGGCGCCGACGCCGGATCCGACGGCAACTCGTTTGGCTTCCGGCGTGCCGTGCACCGGGCCGCGCATCTTCAGAGCGTCGTCGCTCATGGGCGTCATCCTCTCAAATCCTGGTCTAGCTGGGCAATCACGATCACTGTCGACGGTCAACAGTGCGATGCGACATAGTGTGACCCCGCGCACACGTCACTGTCAACAGTCAACATGAACTAGTGCTTATCAGTTGACTGTCAACAGTCGACCGAGCTACTGTGGCTGTCGTCACAAGCCCTGCACGTCCCGAGGTGTCCCGATGTCCTGCCCCACCACAACCTTCGACAGCCGGCTCGGCTGCTCCACGATCAGCTTCCGGCACCAGGCCCTGGCCACCGCGCTGGCCACCATCGCCGATCTCGGTTTCGAGGAGATCGACCTGGGCGCCCTGCCCGGCGTGTGCGACCACGTCCCCTACGTCCTCGACGAGGCGGCCGTGGCCGACGTTGCCGCCACCGTGGCGGCCTCCGGACTCCGGGTACGGTCCATCAACGGCGACATCGGCGACCTGAACACACCGCTGGCTGACGGTCCGCGCGCCGACCGTCAGCGCCATCTGATGATGCTCGTCGAGCTCGCCGTCGCCACCGGCTCACGGGCGCTGGTCCTGCCTTGCGGTGCACTGGAACACGAACCGGTGCGCACCCTGGCCGACGACCTGGACCTGGTGGCCGCCGAACTGACCGCCGCCGCACAGATGGCAGCAGACCGCGGGGTCGAGCTGTGGACCGAGTCCCTGCACTACTACCGCCTCTGCTACGACATCGAACGCGCACAACAGCTTTCCGACCGGCTGCCCGAGCAGGTGGGCATCGTGATGGACTTCAGCCACATCGTCGCTTCCGGCGCCGACCCCGGCGAGTTCGTCCGCCGCTTCGGCCCCCGCATCACCCACGTGCACATCCGCGACGCCGTGGCCGGGAACATCAACCTCTCCGTGGGCAACGGCGCCGTCGATTTCGGCTTCGGACTCAAGACACTGGCCCACGCCGGTTACCAGGGGCACTTCTCCCTGGAACTGGAAACCAGAGACATCACGCACGACGAACGACCCGCTGCCGCCGCACGGGCCGGCCGCTTCATCACCGAATCGATCTAGGGAGAACACATGTCGATCACAACCCAGCGCACCGCCGTCATCACCGGGGCCACCTCCGACAAAGGCATCGGCATGACCGTCGCGCAGCGCTACGCCGCCGAGGGCTGGGCCGTGGTGATCCTGGATCTCGACGGCGAGAAGAGCGCCAAGGTGGCCGCCGACATCGGCAACCAGTTCGCCGTGCCGGCCTACGGCCACGCCGTCGACGTCACCTCCGAGGACTCGGTGACCGCCGCCCACGCCGCCGTCGCCGCCGAGGTGGCCGCCGGCAATCTCCCCGCGGTCGGGGCGCTGGCCAACATCGCCGGCATCACCTCCCCCGTTCCGTTCCTGGAGACCACCCTCGAACTGTGGAACAAGGTGTTCGCGGTCAACTCCACCGGCACCTACCTGGTCACCAGGGCATTCCTGCCGGACATGATCGAGCAGGGCTGGGGCCGCATCGTGAACATGAGTTCGGTGTCCGCCCAGCGCGGCGGCGGCGTCTTCGGCAAGGTGCCCTACTCGGCGGCCAAGGCCGCGCTGCTGGGGTTCACCAAGGCGCTGGCCCGCGAGGTCGCGGACAAGGGTGTGACCGTCAACGCCGTCACCCCCGGAGCCGTCGACACCAACATCCGGGTGGGCTCCACCGACGAGCAGGAGGCCGCCCTGGCCGCCGCCATCCCGGTCGGCCGCACCGCCACCACCGATGAGGTGGCCGCCTGCATCACCTTCCTGTCCAGCGAGGACGCCAGCTACCTGACCGGCACCACCATGGACATCAACGGCGGCAGCCACATGCACTGAGGCCGAAGGCGGGGTTCGGTGTGCGCCCTCCGCCGCAGTGGTGTGTCATCTACGGATGATTCCGCTGACCTGGAAGCCCGTCACCAGCACGGCCGATCCCTCCTTCGTCGTCGGCCCCGACGAGCGGCTGAGCTGGCCCAAGACCATCGGCATCGGCGCCCAGCACGTGGTCGCCATGTTCGGGGCGACCTTCCTGGTGCCGGTGCTCACCGGCTTCCCGCCGGCCACCACCTTGCTGTTCTCCGGCATCGGCACCATTCTTTTCCTGCTGATCACCGGCAACCGACTGCCCAGCTACCTGGGCTCCAGCTTCTCGGTGATCGCACCCGTCACCGCGGCGACGGCCTCGGCCGGCACCGGTAGCGCGCTCGGCGGCCTCATCGCCGTCGGGGTGCTGCTGATCGTCATCGGCGCCGTCGTGCACATCGCGGGCACCCGGTGGATCGACATCACGTTGCCGCCCATCGTGACCGGCGCGATCGTCGCGCTCATCGGCTTCAACCTGGCGCCGGCCGCCAAGAACAACTTCGTCGAAGGGCCACTGGTCGGCATCGTCACCCTGGTGCTCCTGGTGGCCGCGCTGGCCTTCTTCCGCGGGCTGATCGGCCGCCTGGCCATCTTCCTGGCCGTGGTCATCGGCTACCTGCTGGCGCTCGCCCTCGGCGACGTCGACACCTCGGCGATCGCGGCTGCCGCCTGGATCGGGCTGCCCGAATTCCAGGCCCCCTCCTTCGATCTCGCCGTTCTGCCGATGTTCCTGCCCGCGGTGATCGCCCTGGTGGCCGAGAACATCGGGCACGTGAAGTCGGTGGGTCAGATGACCGGTACCGACGTCGACCCGCTGACCGGGCGCGCGCTGGCCGCCGACGGCATCGCCACCGTGCTGGCCGGCGCCGGCGGCGGTTCGGCCACCACCACCTACGCCGAGAACATCGGCGTCATGGCCGCCACCCGGGTGTACTCCACCGCCGCCTACTGGGTGGCCGGGATCGCCGCGATCCTGCTGGCACTGTGCCCGAAGGTGGGCGCCACCATCTCGGCGATACCGCCGGGTGTCCTGGGCGGTGCGACCATCGTGCTCTACGGCCTGGTGGGTGTGCTCGGCATCCGGATCTGGCTGACCAACCACGTCGACTTCTCCCTGCCGATCAACCAGATGACCGCCGCCATCGCCCTGATCATCGGCATCGCCGACTTCACCTGGCAGATCGGGGATCTCATCTTCACCGGCATCGCCCTGGGGTCCATCGCGGCGCTGGTGGTGTACCACGGGATGCGCGGGCTCGGCGCGTTGCGCGGCGTCCCGGCCACGCCCGCGACGCCGGCCGAACCCCTGACCTGACACCACAAACCACGGGTTTTCCGGGGTCCCGTACGGCCGACTGCATTGTCAGGCTGGGCGGTATGACTGATCACGTGCTCGAACCGGCGGCCCAGGAGTTCGCCGACGCCACCTCCACTCCCCCATTCCTCTACGAACTCGGTCCCGAGGGGGCGCGCAAGGTCCTCGACGACCTGCAGGCCGCGCCCATCGCCAAGCTCGACGTGGACGACCGCTGGATCACGGTGGCGTGCCGGTTCGGCGATGTCGCGGTGCGCATCGTCACCCCACCTGGCACGACGGGCCTCCTGCCGGCCGTGCTCTACATCCACGGCGGCGGCTGGGTGCTGGGCAACGCGGGCACGCATGACCGGCTGGTGCGTGAACTGGCCAACGGCGCCGGCGCGGCGATCGTCTTCGTCGAATACGACCGGTCACCCGAGGCGCACTACCCGGTGGCCATCGAGCAGGCCTACGCCGTGGCGCAGTGGATCACCCAGCAGGGTGCCGAGCACGGACTGGACGCCGAACGGATGGCCATCGCCGGGGATTCCGTCGGCGGCGACATGACGGCGGCGGTGGCCATCATGGCCAAGCAGCGCGGCGACGTCCGATTCATCCACCAGTCGCTGTACTACCCCGTCACCGACGCCGGGCAGGACACCGCAAGCTACTCCGAGTTCGCCGACGGCCCGTTCCTGACGGCCAAGGCGATGGCCTGGTTCTGGGACTGCTACCTGCCCGATGAGGCGAAGCGTTCCGAGATCACAGCGTCACCCTTGCGGGCCGGGCTCGACGACCTGCGCGGCCTGCCCCCGGCGCTGGTGATCGTCGACGAGAACGACGTCCTGCGTGACGAGGGCGAAGCCTATGCCCGCAAGCTGACCGCCGCCGGGGTCCCGACCACCAGCCTGCGGGTCAACGGGATCATCCACGACTTCATGATGCTGAACCCGGTGCGCGAGACCGCTGCCACCACCGTCGCCATCGAGATCGCGATCCAGAGCCTGCGGAAGGCGTTCGCCCGATGAGTCTGGTCGCCGTCACGGGAGCCTCCGGCTACGTCGGGAGCCACGTGGTCAATCAGCTGGTGCGCCAGGGCTATCAGGTGCGCGCAGTGGTGCGGGGCAGCGGACGTGCCGACGAGGTGCGCCGACTGGCCCAGACCGAGCCGGCGATGCGGGAAGCGCTGCACCAGCTCGGCAGGCGGCCGCAGATCGACAACACCAAGGCCAAGACCCTGCTGGGCTGGTCGCCGCGGCCGGTCGAGGACACCATCCTCGACACCGCCCACTCACTGCTGCGTGCCGAGACCGACGTTTCGCCGTGAGCCACTAGCACTTTCGGGCCCGTGCGTGAGATTGGGCGGGTCAGGGGTCAGGGGCCCATCGCGGAGCGGTGGCGCAGGTCGTGGGCGGGCACGCCGTTGGGGCCCTCGATGGAAGATGCGTAGGTCCCGACAGTGAAGGCCAGACCCGAGCCCGTGATGGCCAGCGCCTCGCGGTTCACCGCCCGGGCCGTGTCCCGCACAGTGTGGTAGTTCGGGTCGAAGGGCGCGCCGGCGGTGCCACCCCACAGCCGGGCCTGCACCGCGGTCTTCTGTTGCGGCCCACCGGTGGTCAACCCGCCCACCGGAATCCCCGCGGTCAGGAAGGGGTGGTAGTCGGTGCTCGCGGACAAGGGCATGTCAGCCGGGCGCATCCCGGCCAGATTCAGATAGCCGGCCAGCGTGCGCTCCAGCCCCTCCGATCCGACGGGCACGTCCTCGGCGTCCACATCGGGGCTCGGCGCCCCGGACTGGTCCCCGTCATAGGTGAAGTACCCGGCATTCGGCGAGCCGATCATGTCGACGTTGAGATACAGGGCGATGTCGTTGAGTTCGTCGCGGCTGCGGTTGAACACGTAGTCCAGCGACCCGGCCAGCCGACTCTCTTCGCCACCCCAAAATGCGAACCGCACCGCGTTGCTGACGTCGGGTTCGGGCCCGAGTTGCAGGGCGGTCTCGAGCACCGCCGCCACCCCCGTGCCGTTGTCGTTGATTCCTGGGCCCTGCGGCACGCTGTCGAGATGCGCACCCACCATCACGACATCCCTGGTGGAGCCGGTCCTGGTCTGCGCCAGCACATTACGCGAGGTGACCGTGGCCGTTTTCCCGTCGAGCACCACCCGCGCCGGACCGGTGGCCCGACGCAGCGCCGCGCCGCCCTCGTCACCGATGACGGCCACCGGAAGCGTGAGCCGCTCGTAGTACCCCCGCTCGAAAAGCCCCGGCGGACTACCGTTTCGGCCACCTGCGCTGACCACCACCAGCGCTGCGGCCCCTTTGTCTACGGCCGCCTGGTGTTTGGCCACCACCGAACACCCGGTGTCGTCCACCACCACCACCGCACCCCGGGGCACCCGGGCCGGATAGTCGGCCGCGCTGCAGCCGGGAGCGCGGGCGGGCCGGACCACCGGACCCTCGACGCCGCGTGACTGCACCAGCAGCGAGGCCTGGTCCACCTGGTAGGTGCGGCCGCCGACAGTGACCGTGGGACGGCCGGCGTCCTGGGTCTCCAACCGCTCGAATTCGGTGGTCTCGACGTCGAAACCCTTGTCGCGCAACACAGTGATCACGTAGTCCACGCTGGCGTCGAAGCCAGGTGTGCCGTCGGCCCGGTTTCCGCCGTGCTCGGCCGCGATGTCCTGCAGCCGCTGCAGGTGCACCGACATGCCGGCCTCGGTGACCTGTTCGGCCAGATGGTCGGCCAGGCTGACCACCTGCTCGGGTGGCGCCGGCGCCGGCGGCGAGGAACATCCCGACAGCACCACCACCGTCGAGAAGACCGCCACCAACCCCGCCCCTGCACGCCTCACCCGCACAGGCTAGCCCCTCACCGGTGCCCGCCCGGCGTCATCGTTGCCGTACCGAGATCAGGAGGGACCGATCTCGTGCCGGGTCCGGTCGTCGCGGACCGGCATGCCGTTGCGGCCGGACTGGTCCTGGGAGTAGAGGCCAACCGCATACCCCACACCCGCCCCCTGGATGGCCTGGCTGGTGACGTCGATGTTGTCGATGTTGTCCTGCGGCCGGTGATAGTTCGGATCGAACGGCTCGCCGGCGGTACCGCCCCACTGCTGCTGCTGAGCTTCGGTCTTGTCCCCTTCGGCGCCGGAGTACAGCCCCCCGGCCGGGATCCCGGCGAAGGTGAACGCGTCGTAGTCGGAACGGCCATCGAAGAACGTGTCCTGCGCCGGCATGCCGGCCGACTCGAGATACGCGGTCAGCGTCCGTTCGATCCCGGCCGAGCCTTCCGGCACCCGGGCCGGCACCTCATCGCGGCGGAACGCGGTGGACTGATCACCGTCGTAGGTGAAGTAACCGGGGTTGGGTGAACCCACCATGTCGAAGTTCAGATACATCGCGATGTCCTTGAGCTGCTCGGTGTTCAGCGACTCGACGTACTTCTGCGAACCGACCAGCCCGATCTCCTCGGCTCCCCAGAAGGCGAACCGCACCGCGTTGGCCACCGGCGGCGAACTGCCCAGCTGCAGCGCGGTTTCCAGCACCGCCGCCACCCCCGAGCCGTTGTCGTTGATGCCCGGTCCCTCGGGCACGCTGTCCAGGTGGGCGCCCACCATCACGACGTTCTCGGTGGAGCCGGTCGCGGTCTGGGCGATCACGTTGCGACTGGTCAGCTCACGCATCTCGGCCTGTACCCGGATGGTCGCCTCACCGGGACGGGCCCGCAGCTGCGCACCGTCGGCCTTGCTGACGCTGACCACCGGCACGGTTACCGACGTGTCGTCGCCCAACGTGCCGCCCATCCGTTCCTCGTCCACGTTGTCGGCGATGACGACCCCCACGGCGCCCAGGTCGGCCGCCACGGTGGCCTTCTCCCCGAACGGGCATCGGCCCCGGTCCACCAGCACCACGGCCCCGGACACGTCGAGGCCGTCGTAGTCCTCGACGGTGCAGCCCGGACTCTCCTCCGCCGGCGCCGCCACCAACCGCGCCGTCACCCCTGACCCGGAGGTGCCGGGCGAGTATTCGAGCGCCCGGGCGCCGAAGTCCGTGCCGCCGACGCTGACGGTGCCGGGCTCGGAACGGAACACCCGCACATCGAACTCCGGGGTCTGCACCTCGAAGCCCTTGGCCCGCAGCGCCTCGGCGACATAGTCGACGCTGGCGTCGTACCCGGAGGTGCCGGCGGCGCGGTTGCCGTCGTGGGCGTCGGCGATGTCCTGCAGCGCGCGCAGGTGGGTCATCATGGCGTCACCGCTGATGCGCTCCTGTAGCCCGGTGGCGAACTCGACGGCCTCGGCCGGGGTTCCGGGGGGCGCCGCGACCGGTTGCGGATCCTGCGCCCGTTGCCCGCATCCGGCCAGCGCGAGCACTGAAAGCATCGTGACTGCTGCCAACGTCCTGGACACCATTCGCTCCAAGATACTGACGGTGCAGGCCGGCCTGCGGTGGGTGATCCGCCGTCAGGCGTCGCGGCGGTCGACGACGACTGAGGCCACGGCGAAGACGAGGGCGGCGACGGCGGTGAAGTACACCAGACCCCCGACACCGCCCCAGCGCAGGTCGTAGCCCAGGCGGAGCAGTTCTACGCCGGTGAACGCCACCCCGTTGACGAAGGGCAGGGACGGCCCCACCTGGGGCCCGATGTCGGGCAGCAACGCCAGGACGGTTTCGATCACCAACGGCCACAACAGCAAGAGAACGACAGTGCCCGGAGCGGCGCGGATCAGCGCCCCGACGCCGACCCCCAGCACCGCGGCAACGGCCGCGTACAGCGCGAAAGCCCCGGCCAGCAGCCACGGCCCGCCTCCTAGCAGCGACAGCGCATCCGTGGTCATCGGCGGCGCCACCAGGCCCGCGGCCACCACCGAGGCCAACACCATCGCCGCAGCGGCCACCGCGGCCACCGCCGCACTGACGACCGCCTTGGCGGCGAGCACCAGGTAGCGATTGGGGACCGCCAGGAACGTGGTGCGAATCATCTGCGTACGGAACTCCGAGGTGACGGTCATCGATGCCACCACCATCAGCACCGGCACTCCGACCATCGCGACGGCGACGGCGGTGTCCTCGGGTGCGATGTCTCCCATCCGGCTGCCCCACGCCTGCAACGCGGCCAGTGCCACGCAGACCCCGGCCGCGGCGGCGATGGCCAGCCACGGAGCCCGGGTGCTGACCAGCTTGATGCGTTCGGCGGACAGCGCCGCCAGGACCTGACTCATGACACCGACCGAAAGTCGGTGACGCTGTCGGTCAGTTCCAGGTACGCGTCCTCCAGCGACGCCTTCTGCGGGCTCAGTTCGTGCAGGGTGATGTCGTTGCGGGCGGCCAGGTCACCGATGACGTCGGCCGAGGCACCGCTGACCGCCAGCACATCCGGATGGTCGTCGAAGCCGATGCCGGCGTCCACCAGCGCCGCCCGCAGCTGCTCCAGGTGCGGGCTGCGGACGCGCACCACGCCGCCGCGCGACCGCGCCAGGAAGTCCTCCACCGAGGTGGTGGCCACCAGCTTTCCCCGCCCGATCACCAACAACCGGTCGGCGGTGTTGGCCATCTCGGCCAGCAGGTGGCTCGACACCAGGACCGCGCGGCCCTCGGCGGCCAGGCTGCGCATCAGCGTGCGGACCCAGCGGATGCCTTCGGGGTCCAGCCCGTTGACCGGTTCGTCGAACAGCAGCACCGGCGGATCTCCCAACAGCGCAGCGGCGATCCCCATCCGCTGGCTCATGCCCAGCGACAGCGCTCCCGCTTTCCGGCCCGACACGTCCTGCAGACCGACGATGCCCAGCACCTCGTCGACCCGGGCGACCGGAATGGAGTTGGCGGCGGCGATCCAATGCAGGTGGGCGCGCACCGATCTGCTGGGGTGCACACTGCGCGCGTCGAGCAGCGCGCCCACGGTGCGCAGCGGATCGCGCAGCTCCCGGTAAGGCTGCCCGCAGACGGTGGCCGAACCCGAGGTCGGCCGGTCCAGCCCGAGGATGAGCCGCATGGTGGTGGATTTCCCCGCGCCGTTGGGGCCGAGAAAGCCGGTGACCACCCCGGATTCCACCCTGCAGGTCAGATCGTCGACGGCCCGGGTGGCCCGCGGACCCCGGCCGAACACCTTGGTGAGCCCGCTCATCTCGATCACCGGAGTCACTGCGGCGACCTTACGCGGCTCACCACCATCTGCGCGACGGCAGCCATCCCGGCGGCGTTGGGGTGAAACGGTGCCGGGCGGCCCGGAATCGGGAAGCGGGCGCCCACCGTCCACGGCAGCTGGGACCAGGCGTGGTGTTCGGCGCTGGCCTCGGCGACACCTACTACCTCACACCCGGTGGCGAGGGTGGCCTGCAGCAGCCGGTCGGCCAGGTGGCGGCCCAGCTCGGCGTCGGGCGCGCTCAGCGGCGGCGCGGGGGTCCCGGCCGGCGGCAGCAGGGTCAGGTAGTCGACGAACAGCAGCCGGGCCTGCGGCGCCCTGCGTCGCACCACCTCGGCGACCGCGCGCAGCGAGGAGTCCAGCACCAGCAGGGCGCGCTCGCGGGCCTCGGGGTCCAGTATCTCCTGCAGCCGGGGGCCCAGCAGCGGCAGCCGGTGAACCGGCCGGGGCAGGCTCGCGGCCATCAGCGCGGGCACGTAGCCGATGTCGTTGCCACCGATGGTGACGGTCACCAGCACCTCGTCCCCGCGCAGCGCCTCGACCTGCGGCGGCACCCCGTTCTGCGCTTCGTGCAGCACGTGTGCGGTGGTGGCACCGGAGTAGGTGACATCGGTGAGGTCCAGCTGCAGCGCCTGCGCCACGAGGTGGGGGTAGTTGCGCTGCGAACGGCCGGCACGCCGCGGTGAGCCCGGCACCCGGGGCATGATGCCCGGGCCGGCCGCCATGGAGGAACCCAACGCGACGTAGCGGCCGGTCAGCATGTGGTGACGGCACCGTCCGGGCTCGACGCCTGCGCCCAGAACCGCTTGGGGATGCGGCCGGCGCGGCGGGCCAGATGCCCGGCGGTGACGGCGGCGGCCATGGCGGCCGCCATCATCGGCGGGTTCGACGCCCGGGTCACGGCGCTGGCCAAAAGCACGGCGTCGCAACCCAATTCCATGGCCAGCGCCGCGTCCGAGGCGGTGCCGATGCCGGCGTCGAGGATCACCGGGACCTGCGCCTGCTCGACGATCATCGCGATGTTGTGGGGATTGGCGATCCCGAGTCCGGTCCCGATGGGTGAGCCCAACGGCATCACCGCCGCGCAGCCGGTGTCGGCCAGCCGCCGCGCCAGCACCGGGTCGTCGGTGGTGTACGGCAGCACGGTGAAGCCGTCGTCGACCAGCTGCTCGGCCGCGCGCACCAGCTCGATGGCATCCGGCAGCAGGGTGCGCTCGTCGGCGATCACCTCGAGTTTCACCCAGTCGGTGCCCAGGGCCTCGCGGGCCAGCTGCGCGGTCAGCACCGCCTCGGCGGCCCCGCGACAGCCTGCGGTGTTGGGCAGCGCCATGATGCCCAGCTTGTCCAGCAGCGCCAGCACTCCGGTGCCTTCGGCGGCGTCGACCCGGCGCATCGCGACGGTGGTCAGTTCGGTGCCCGACGCGATCAGCGCCTCCTCGAGCACCGCCTGGTTGGCGGCGCCGCCGGTGCCGAGGATGAGCCGCGAGCCGAAGCTGCGGCCCGCGATCGTCAGTTGGTCAACCACCCTGCACCGCCGTCACCACCTCTACTCGAGCTCCCTCGGACAACGGGGTGTCCCACCGGGACCGGGGCAGCACCGCCCAGTCGACGGCCACCGCCACCCCTTTCTGCGCAATTCCCCGCTGTGCCAGCAGCGCCGCCACCGTGGTCTGCGGCGCGATCTCGACGTCCTCGTCGTTGAACTGGATCCGCATCAGACGCTCACGGCCGACAACTGCGCACCGATCGTGGCCGCGGTCCAGGGCGCCAACAGGAAACCCGAGCGGCCGTGACCGGTGGCCACCAGGGTGCGCTCGTCGAGCCGGCCCACCAGCGGCAGATTGTCCGGCGTCATGGGGCGCAGTCCCGCGGCGCTTTCGGCGAGTTCGTACTCACCGAGCGCCGGGACCACCGCGCAGGCGTCGTCGAGCAGTTCGCGCACCCCGGCGACCGTCGGCGCGGTGTCGCGGCCGTGTTCGTACTGCGTGGCACCCACCACCACGCCGTCGGCCCGCGGCACCAGATAGACCTGGCGCCCGCGCACCCGCGCGCGGATGACGCGCTGCGGCACAGGCAGGCAGCCGCGGCGCCAACGCAGCCGCAGCACTTCACCTTTCACCGGGCGTACTGCCAGGCCCGGCCACAGCGTCGGTGCGTCGATGCCGTTGGCGAGTACGCGGGCGTCGGCGTCCACCTCGGCGAGGTCACGAACCGGGCCGGCCCACTGCACCCCGAGTCGCTCGCAGTGTTCACCCAGAGCGGCCAGGACGGCGCGGTTGTCGACGGCCAATTCGGTCCTGGCGAGCAGGCCGTGCCGGATGCCCTGCGCCAGAAGCGGTTCGATGTCACGGGCGCTGGTGGTGACCTCCACCGGGTGGCCCTGCGCCGACAGCCACTGCCCCACCGTGGCCAGATCGGCGGCGTCGGCGCGGTCGACGGCCACCACCAAGGACTCCCGGGCCGTGACGATGTGGGCGGGCAGTCCGTCGCGATAGGACCCCGGGCCGTCGGCGGTCCACAACGCCAGCGACTCCAGGCCCAGGCGCAGCAGCTCCTCCTCACCTGGCCAGCCCTCGCTGTGCGGGGCGAGCATCCCGCCGGCCACCCAGGAGGCACCCGTCTCGGGGGTGCGGTGCACCCGCACGGTCCAGCCGTCGAGTGTGGCGCGGCGGGCCACCGACAGGCCGATGACGCCCCCGCCGATGACCGCGAGTGTTCCCCTGTGCTGCATGGCCGTTGGCTCCCTATCGCCGGCATGACCCGGATCAGGTGTGACGGTAAGGGCAATGCGTCGTGCCCACTCTCAGCCCCGCGACCGGGACTCCCGCGCTGTCGAGAGACCACAGTACCCTCGCCAGATGCCCGAAGAGCTGGACCGCCTGACAACCGCACGGCTGTATCTGTGCACCGACGCCCGCCGTGACCGCGGCGATCTCGCGGAGTTCGCCGACGCCGCGCTGGCCGGAGGCGTCGACATCATCCAGCTGCGGGACAAGGGGTCGGCCGGGGAACGGGAGTTCGGGGCGCTGGAGGCGCGCCAGGAGTTGGCCGCCCTGGAGGTGCTGGCCGACGCGGCCGCCCGCCACGGTGCGCTGCTGGCCGTCAACGACCGCGCCGACATCGCCCGCGCGGCCGGGGCCGACGTCCTGCACCTGGGCCAGGACGACCTGCCGTTGCCCGCCGCCCGCGACATCATCGGGCCGCGGCCCCTGATCGGCCGGTCCACCCATGACCGCGAGCAGGTGGACCGGGCTCTGGACGAGGCCGTGGACTACTTCTGTGTGGGACCGTGCTGGCCGACCCCAACCAAACCCGGCCGCACGGCACCGGGGCTGGATCTGGTGCGCCATGCCGCCGCCACTGCCGGTGAGCGGGTGTGGTTCGCCATCGGCGGCATCGACGAGCAGCGACTTCCGGAGGTCCTGGCCGCGGGCGCCACCCGCGTGGTCGTGGTCCGCGCCATCACCGGCGCCGACGATCCCGAGGCCGCCGCCCGGCGTCTCAAAACTGCGATTTCGGCGCGCTGGTAACCGCCCAGCGGTTACGAGCGCGCCGAGATCACGCCCAACTCGCTGATGACCTCGAGCAGCTGCGGCCAGCTGTCGGCGAAACCGGGATGCAGCGGCAGGTCGGCCACCGCATCCGTCGGCACCCAGCGCAGCTCCGAACTCTCCCGGTTGGGCACCGTCTCCAGCAGCGATCCGGCGTCGGCGATCACCGTCGTGTAGGTCCACCCCGGCACCTCGGCGGTGACCACACTGGTGCGCACCACCAAGACCTCGGCGGTCAGTCCGGCCTCTTCCCAGGCTTCGCGCACCGCGGCCTCTTCGGGTGTCTCGTGGCTGTCCCGGGCGCCGCCGGGCAGCGCCCAGGTGCCGCCCTGATGACTCCACGGCGCGCGGTGTTGTAGCAGCACCGACACCGAGCCGTCCGGTGCGGCAGCCCGCAGCAGCAGCCCCGCGGCGCCGAACCTCCCCCAGTAGTGGTTGCCGGTCTCGGAGACCACCACCCACCCGTCGCCGTCGCCATGCACGCGCTCAACAATAAGCCGCGCACCGAGACCGCGTACCAGCTCACCGATCTGACCCCACGCGTCACAGGAATGCTCTTAGAATTCGCTTATACAGTTGGAATGAGTCCGGGCAAACGCAAGCGGGAAACGAGGTCCGCACAAGGTGACGGTTGAGTTGGCGCACCCGTCGACCGAGCCTCTGGCGTCCCGGTCGCCCGCCGAGCCTGCCCACCCCCGGTGGTGGTTCCTGTGGACCACGCCGGGGCGCATCCTGGCGATCGGCGTCATCCTGGCCACCCTCGGCGTCATCAGCGCTTTCGCCACCTCGACGACAATCGACCAGCGCCAGCAGCAGCTCACCACCGTGCTGGATCACACCGAACCGCTGGCGTTCGCCGCGGGCCAGCTGTACACCACGCTGTCGGTGGCCGACGCCGCGGCGGCCACGGCCTTCATCGCCGGGGCCGAACCGCGGCCGGTGCGCCAGCGTTACGAGCAGGCCATCACCGACGCGGCGGTCGCGCTGACCCAGGCTTCCAGCGGCCTCACCGACAAGCCGATGCAGGAACTGCTGGGCAAGATCAACGCGGAACTGGCCGTCTACACCGGGCTGATCGAGACTGCGCGCACCAACAACCGGGCGGGCAATCCCGTCGGCTCGTCCTACCTGTCCGAGGCGTCGTCGTTGATGCAGGACACCATCCTGCCCAGCGCCCAGCGGCTCTACGAGGTGACCAGCACCCGCGTCGACGAGGAGACCACGGCCTCGACCCGCATCCCTGCTCCGGTCATCCTGGTGGTCGGGGCCACCATCCTGTTCGGCGCGTTCGCCCACCGCTGGCTGGCGCGGCGCACCCGGCGGCGGATCAACATCGGGTTGATCGCCGGCGGGCTGGCCATCCTGATCATGGTGGTCTGGGTGGGGACCGCGCTGACCATCTCCACCGCGGGCAGCCGCAGCGCCAAGAACACCGCGGCCGAATCGCTGAAGACGATCACCAGCCTGGCGATCACCGCCCAGCAGGCCCGCGCCGACGAAACCCTGTCGCTGATCCGCCGCGGCGACGAGGATGTCCGCAAGCAGTCCTACTACGAACGCATCGACACCATGCAACAGGAGCTCAGGCAGTATCTGGAGCGCGAGGACGCGATCGACAAGACCGATCTGGCCAGTGCCGACGAGTTGCTGACGCGCTGGCGCTCGGCCGACGAGCGGATCAACGCCTACATCTCGGTGGGCAACTACCAGGCGGCCACCCAGGTGGCGCTCGGTACCGGCGAGGACGACTCCACCCCCGCCTTCGACAAGCTGGAGGAGGCGCTGGCCGGCGGTATCCAGGAGAGCCGCGATCAGCTGCGCAGTGACATCGCCAATGCGCGGCGGGTGCTCTCCGGTGCCACGGTGGGCGGAGTGGTGCTCTCCCTGGGCGCCGCGGTGGCAGTGGCTCTGGGAATCTGGCCGCGACTGAGTGAGTACCGATGAGGTGGAAAGCGCTGCTGGCCGCCTGCGCGGTGGTCCTGACCGGATGCGGAGCGACGGCACCCCCGTCCTCGGCACCGCTGCTGACGCTGCCGCCGCCCACCCCGGCCGGCATGCAGGAAATGGCTCCCGAGGCGCCCACCCCGCCGAACCCGGAGGAGGACGACTGCGACCCCACCGCCAGCCTGCGCCCGTTCTCCAGCCGGGCCGACGCCGAAGAGGCGGTGGCCAACATCCGAAGCCGTGGCCGGCTGATCGTCGGCCTGGACATCGGCAGCAACCTGTTCTCCTTCCGCGACCCGATCACCGGAGAGATCACCGGGTTCGACGTGGACATCGCCGGCGAGGTGGCGCGCGACATCTTCGGTACGCCGTCGCAGGTCGAATACCGCATCCTGTCCTCGGCCGACCGGATCAGCGCGCTGCAGAACAACGAGGTGGACATCGTGGTCAAGACCATGAGCATCACCTGCGAGCGGCGGCAGCTGGTGAACTTCTCCACGGTGTACCTCAATGCCTATCAACGCATTCTGGCCCCGCGCGACTCAGCGATCAGCCAGGCGTCGGATCTGCCGGGCAAGCGGGTGTGTGCAGCCAAGGGCACCACGTCGCTGGACCGGATCCGCGAGATCACCCCGGCGCCGATCATCGTCACGGTGGTGACCTGGGCCGACTGCCTGGTGGCGCTGCAGCAGCGCCAGGTGGACGCGGTGTCCACCGACGACTCGATCCTGGCCGGGTTGGTCTCCCAGGATCCGTACCTGCACATCGTCGGCCCGAACATGAACCAGGAGCCCTACGGCATCGGAGTCAACCTGCAGAACGAGGGCCTGGTGCGCTTCGTCAACGGCACGCTGGAACGCATCCGTCGCGACGGCACGTGGAACACGCTGTACCGCAAGTGGTTGACCGTGCTCGGACCGCCGCCCGCCCCGCCCAGCGCCCGGTACTCGGATTAGGTGAGTCGGATGGGTGAAGGCGAAATCGACGAGGGTCCGCCGACCATGCGGCAGGACCTGACGGCGCTGTTCGACACCGGCCGGTCGGAGCGCTCCAGTGACGAAGAGGCACCGGAGTCGCCGGACGGCTTCGACGACGAAGGACCCGGTACGCAACCGGCGGAGTTTCTCTTCGATTCGGGGTCCACCGCACGACCGATGGCCACGCAGGCCATCTTCCGGCCCAACTTCGACGACGACTCCGAAGGCTCCTACGTCTCGAGCGGCGGCACCGAGCCGGAGGACACCAGCACCACCTTGACCCGCGCCATCTCGCCCACCCGCCGTCTAGGCGGCGGCCTGGTGGAGATTCCGCGGGTCCCGGAGATCGATCCGCTGGCCGCACTGATGACCAATCCGGTGGTGGCAGAGTCAAAACGGTTCTGCTGGAACTGCGGCAAGCCCGTCGGCCGCTCCACCCCCGACGGCAAGGCACTGTCGGAGGGATGGTGCCCGCACTGCGGTAGCCCGTATTCGTTCCTGCCGCAGCTGGGACCCGGCGACATGGTGGCCGATCAGTACGAGATCAAGGGCTGCATCGCCCACGGCGGTCTCGGGTGGGTGTATCTGGCGGTGGACCACAACGTCAACGAAAGACCGGTGGTCCTCAAGGGTCTGGTGCATTCCGGTGATGCCGAGGCCCAGGCCATCGCGATGGCCGAGCGGCAGTTCCTCGCCGAAGTGGTGCACCCGTCGATCGTGAAGATCTTCAACTTCGTCGAGCATCCCGATTCTCACGGTGAGCCCGTCGGCTACATCGTGATGGAGTACGTCGGCGGTACCTCACTCAAGCAGCCCAAGGGTTCGGTGCTGCCGGTGGCGCAGGCGATCGCCTACATGCTGGAGATCCTTCCCGCGATGGGCTTCCTGCACTCGATCGGGTTGTGCTACAACGACCTCAAGCCCGAGAACATCATGCTCACCGCCTCACAGCTCAAGCTGATCGACCTCGGTGCGGTGTCGCGCATCAACTCGTTCGGCTACCTCTACGGCACCCCGGGGTACCAGGCGCCCGAGATCGTGCGCACCGGACCGACGGTGGCCACCGACATCTACACCGTGGGCCGGACGCTTGCGGCACTGACGCTGAAACTCAAGACCCGCAGGGGCCGCTACGTCGACGGGCTGCCCGAAGGCGACCCGGTGCTCACCGAGTACGACAGCTTCGCCCGCCTGCTGCGCCGCGCCATCGATCCCGACCCCCGGCGCCGGTTCGCCAGCGCGGACGAGATGTCCAGCCAGCTGCTCGGTGTGCTGCGCGAGGTGGTGGCCCGCGACACCGGGGTTCCGCGGCCGGGCCTGTCGACGGTGTTCTCACCCTCGCGCTCCACCTTCGGCGTGGATCTGCTGGTGGCACACACCGACGTCTATTACGACGGCAAACCGCATTCGGAGAAGCTGACGGCGGCCGAGATCGTGACCGCACTGCCGGTGCCGCTGGTGGATCCGGCCGACGTGGGCGCCAAAGTCCTGAGTGCGACGGTACTTTCGCAGCCGGTGCAGACGCTGGACTCGCTGCGGGCAGCCCGGCACGGCACGCTGGACTCCGACGAGATCGACCTGTCGGAATCCACCGAATTGCCGCTGATGGAGGTGCGGGCGCTGCTGGATCTCGGTGACGTCGCCAAGGCCACCCGCAAACTCGACGATCTGGCCGAGCGGGTGGGTTGGCGGTGGCGGCTGGTCTGGTTCCGCGCCGTCTCCGACCTGCTCAACGCCGACTACGATTCGGCCATCAAGCATTTCACCGAGGTGCTGGACACCCTGCCCGGCGAGCCCGCCCCCAAGATCGCGCTGGCGGCGACGGCCGAGTTGGCCGGCGACCCCGACGAAGTGCAGTTCTACCGCACCGTGTGGAACACCGACAACGGCGTCATCTCAGCCGGTTTCGGTCTGGCCCGGGCGCAGTCGGCCAACGGTGACCGGGAGGCCGCGGTGCGCACCCTCGACCAGGTGCCGGCCACCTCACGGCATTTCACCACAGCGCGGTTGACCGGCGCGGTGACGCTGCTGTCCGGGCGCTCCACCAACGAGCTCACCGAGGCGCAGATCCGGGCCGCGGCGCGCCGGGTGGAAGCCCTGCCCGACAGCGAGCCGCGGGTGCTGCAGCTGCGGGCGCTGGTGCTGGGCACCGCGATGGACTGGATCGCCGAGAACGAGGCCAACAGCAATCACATTCTGGGGTTCCCGTTCACCCAGCACGGCCTGCAGCAGGGCGTGGAGGCGTCGCTGCGGGCGCTGGCCCGGGTGGCCCCCACCCAGGCCCATCGGTACGCTCTCGTCGACATGGCCAACACGGTGCGCCCGATGTCCACCTTCTGACGCCGAAACCGACAAAATGCCGGATTCTTTTCGAAAAAACCCGCCCCAAACGGCGGTTTGGGCCGGTCTGTCAGGTGAGGGCGTCGACGCAGGCGCGGGCGATCGCGAGTTCCTCGTTGGTAGGGATCACCAGCACGGTGGTGGGTGACCGGTCGGCGGAGATGATCCGGGGCCCGCGGGCGGGACTGTCATTGAGGTGTTCGTCGAGTTCGATACCCAGCGGCGCCAGCCCGGACAGCGCGTCGCGGCGCACCGCCGCATCGTTCTCACCGACACCTGCGGTGAACGTCAGGACATCCACCGTGCCGAGCAGTGCCAGGTACGCGCCGATGTACTTGCGCAGGCGGTGGATGTAGACGTCATAGGCCAAGCCGGCGTCTTCTGAGCCGGCGTCGATCTGGCGGTGCAGTTCCCGGAAATCGGTGGCACCGCCGAGACCTTGGACGCCGGAGCTGCGGTTGAGCATGGTCTCGATGTCCTCGACGGACATCTGCGCGGTACGCCAGAGGTACATCACGACGCCGGGGTCGATGTCACCGCTGCGGGTGCCCATCACCAGGCCCTCCATCGGGGTCAGGCCCATCGAGGTGTCGACGGGGCGCCCGCCCACGATGGCCGAGGCCGAGGCGCCGTTGCCCAGGTGCAGCACAATCTGGTTGAGGCTCTGCAGCGGCACGTTCAGGAACTCCGCGGCGCGCTCACTGACGTACTGGTGTGATGTCCCATGGAAGCCGTAGCGGCGAATCTTCCACTCCCGGGCCACGTCCCGGCTGATTGCATAGGTGGCGGCGGCCGGGGGCAGGTCGTGGAAGAACGCGGTGTCGAAGACGGCCACGTGCGGGACGTCGGGCAGCACCTTCTGTGCGGTTGTGATGCCGAGCACGGCGGGCGGATTGTGCAGCGGCGCCAGCGGGGACAGCTCGGTGATGGTGGCCAGCAGCGCGTCGTCGACGACGGTGGGTCGGTAAAGGTCTTGTCCCCCGTGCACCACTCGGTGCCCGACGGCCATCAGACCCTGTTCGTCCAGCCGCGCGCCGGCCTCGTCGAAGAGTTCGAACACTGTCCGCAGCGCTGCCTCGTGGTCGGCAATGGGTGTCTCACGGCCCCAGTCCCGGCCTCCCAGTACCAGTGCGGCCGAAGCGTTGTCGTCACCGATGCGCTCGACGATTCCGTGTGCGACCGAGGTTCCGGTATCGGGTTGTACGAGTTGGAATTTGACCGACGAGGAGCCGGAGTTGAGCACCAGAACGGTGCGCTGGTCGCTCACTTGCTTTGCGCCTGGATCGCGGTGATGGCCACCGTGTTGACGATATCGGACACCAACGCTCCCCGGGACAGGTCGTTGACGGGTTTGTTCAGCCCCTGCAGCACCGGGCCGATGGCAATGGCGCCGGCGCTGCGCTGCACCGCCTTGTAGGTGTTGTTACCGGTGTTGAGGTCCGGGAAGATGAGCACCGTGGCCCGACCCGCCACCGGCGAGTCGGGCATCTTCGTGGCGGCCACCGAGGGTTCCACGGCGGCGTCGTACTGAATAGGGCCTTCCACCAACAGTTCCGGGGCGCGTCGGCGGACCAGCTCGGTGGCCGAGCGCACCTTGTCGACGTCGGCACCGGTGCCCGAGGTGCCGGTGGAGTAGGACAGCATGGCCACCCTGGGGTCGATGCCGAACTGGGCGGCGGTGCGCGCGGAGCTGATGGCGATGTCGGCAAGCTGTTCGGCGGTGGGGTCGGGCACGATGGCGCAGTCGCCGTAGGCCAGCACCCGATCCTCCAGGCACATCAGGAAAATGCTCGACACCGTGGAGACGTCCGGCTGGGTCTTGATGATCTCGAATGCCGGGCGCACGGTGTGCGCGGTGGTGTGCCGCGCGCCGGAGACCATGCCGTCCACCAGCTCGTTGTGCACCAGCATGGTGCCGAAGTACGAGACGTCGTGGATGATCTCCCGGGCCTGCTCCAGCGTCACGCCCTTCTTCTTGCGCAGCTCGGCATACTGCTCGGCGAACCGGTCGCACAGCTCGCTGGTGCGGGGGTCGAGCACCACGGCGTCGGAGAGGTCCACGCCGAGTTCGGCGGCCCGGCCCCGCACCGCCGACTCCTCGCCCAGGATCGTCAGCTCGGCCACCCCACGGTCCAGCAGCCGTCCCGCCGCCTTGAGGATGCGGTCGTCGTCGCCCTCTGGCAGCACGATCCGTCTGCGGTCGGCGCGGGCCCGGTCGATCAGCTGGTACTCGAACATCTGCGGGGTGGTCACCGCTGGCATCTCGATGGCCAGTTGCGCGAGCAGCTCGGCGGTGTCGACGTGGCGGTCCATCAACTCCAGCGCGGTGTCGATCTTGCGCGCCGAATCGACGGTGACCCGCCCCCGGGCACCGGCCACCGCGCCGGCCGTCGCGAAGGTGCCGAGGTCGGTGGCGATGATGGGTAGCCGCAACCGGAGCCCGTCGACCAGCGCCGCGATCGAGGGGTGCAGGGCGAGGCCGCCGTTGAGGATCACCGCGGACAGCGAGGGGAAGCCGTCGGCGGCGTGCGCACTCATCACGGCCAGCACCACGTCCGAGCGATCCCCTGGGGTGATCACCGCGACCCCTTCGGTGAGCCGCTCCACCACGTGCTCGGCGGTCATCCCCGCCACCAGGACGTCGAGCACCTCTCTCCCGAGGAGGGCGTCGTCGCCGTTGATCAGGGTGCCGCTCACCGCGGCGCGCAGATCGGCGACAGAGGGGGCGACCAGCAGTTTGTCCTCGGGTAGGACGTAGGCGGCGGGTTCGAAGCGTTCCAGGGCAGTGGCCACCGCCGCCATGTCCTGCGGTTCACACCGGTTGGCGACGACGGCGGCGGTGTGCGCGTGCTGGTGGCGCAGCTCGGCCAGGCACAACTCCACCACCTGGGCCACCTCGTCGGGAGTGCGGTTCTTGGCGCGCACCGCCAGCACCACCGGAGCGCCGAGGTTCACCGCGATCCTGGCGTTGACGCTGAGCTCACTGGGGCTCGCGACGTCGGTGTAGTCGCTGCCCACGATGAGCACGGCGTCGCAGTGGTCGGCGACCCGGTGGAAACGATCGACGATCTCGGCGATCGCGGAGTCAGGGTCTTCGTGCAGCTCTTGGTACCCGACGCCCACACAGTCCTCGTAGGTGAGGCCGGCCGACGTCTGCGACAGGAGCAGCTCGAGGATGTAGTCACGTTCCTCCCCGAGCCGTGTGATGGGGCGAAACACACCCACCTTCGGAACGGTGGCGGTCAGCCGGTGCAGGATCCCCAGAGCGATGGTGGATTTGCCGGTGTCCCCCTCCGGGGACGCGATGTAGATACTGGATGCGAATCCCGGGGCCTCAGGCACCCCTACAGCCTCCCGCATCAGCGGAAACGGGTCCAGCGCACCCCACTCGAGACCATTCCGCTCCGGTGTGACTCATATCACAATGCAACTCGTGTGTTTGCTGTAACTGCGTAGGCTAACGTTTTTGCCAGTTCGCCGATCGGAGTTGCCGGGTACCAGATGATGCTGAAACTGAGTCAGCCAGCAGGAAACCCGGCGATCGGTGCGGCGGCAGGCATCACCAGCACGATCGTTGCCCGGAAGCGCGCTCGCGGCCTCTGCGAGCGAAGGCGTCCAGGTGACTGCGCCTCGGGGGAAGCGCGGCAGAACGAGGCAATTGCCCCGGTCGCCGCGCGCGGTTGTCGGCATCCAGACCCTGGAGCCGGCGGCATTCCGGCATCGACATCGATGCCGAATCGACACGCGATCCACAGCATCGTCTTGGCTGGCACGGGTCGCAGGTCGCGTACTGTAGGCCTTTGCCACGAATGCCGTGGCACGTAGTCAGGACAGAGAGTATGCCCACCGACTCCCCGGCGTTCAGTGCGAGTTCCCCCCGCATCGAGGTTGTCAGCGATGTCAACGGCGGCGCTGTGATCTTTGCCGAGTCAACATCCAACCGTCCCGGCCGGGCGGAGATCTGGGCGCGGGTCTGGTTTGTCCTGGCACTGGGGACCCTGGCCTACTTCGTCCCGCTGACCGAGATCGGACGCGCCGCGTTCGACGGTTCTCAATCGGTTTATCTGTTGGTGGCACCGATCCTCGCCGGCCTGGTGGCGTCGGGATATGTCGGCGCTCCTCGGGGTGCACACGACACCGACATGGACTGGATCGGCGCCCTGCTGGTTGCGGTGTGCGGTTTCGCCACCATCTGGCTGATCGGCGACCGACTGCCCACGATGGCGGCGCTGTGGCACCTCGACAACGTCGGGTTGATCGTGTGGATCGTCGCCTCCGGCATGGTGGTGTTCTCGGCGCGGCACATCCTGCGGATGTGGCATGTCTGGGCGGTCGGCCTCCTGCTGGCGCCGGTGACACCGTTCCTGTTGGTCACCGCCCAGTTCGGCGGTACTGACACCGCCATCGCGATGACGACGGCAACCCTGGGCAGCCTCGCGGTGTTCCTGGCCACCCGGTGGGCCGATCTGCGGTCGCGGTTGCTGATCACGGTGGTCAACGTCGCGCTGTCCGCCGCCGCTGTCCTGCTGCTCGCCGAGGCCTCGCTCTACGTCCGCGTGCTGCTGGCTGCCGGCGCCGTCCCGGTGCTCGTGGTGCTCGCCGCGCATCGGCTGGTGCCCGGCGCGCGGGACACCGGAACCTCCGCGGCCACCGCGGGGTTGCCCAGGCGCAGGCTGCACTCCTATGTGGCGCTCATCCTCGCCGCGGCCGCGATGTTCTGGGCCCACCTCCCGATGGCCCGGCCCGCGCCGGTGGCGGAGGCCCCCTCGGACTGGGTGGCCGAGGCAGCGCTGGATCCCATCGAGAATTTCGACTTCATCACCGATTTTCTGGGTCCCGACGCCACTTTGACCCGCTACCGTGCGCTCGGTGGCGCCGGTGAGTACCAGACCGTGGTCGACGTGATGACTGCACCGAGTCTCGGCCGCCTGCAGGACTTCTCCGATGCCGTCTGGTATCCGTCCACGGCGCCGGTGAACTACCGGCCCTACGACGTTGCCCCCGCGGCAGACCGGCCTGCGCCCGCCGGAATTCAGACCGCGCACAGTGACGCCGATGCCGCGCAGGTGCAGGGCGCGCCGAACTGGAACGCTGTGACGTGGATCTGGCACTCCGGCAATGCCTTTCAGCGCGTCACGGTGGTCACCAGCCAGAGCAGAGGCGTGCCCGCCCCCGCACCGCGGCCACTGACCGTGCACAACCTCGTGGTCGAGCCCGCACTGTGGCTGACCCGCCAGCAGCAGCTGCAGGCCGGTGCGCTGGACCCGATTGTCGCGGCCAGCACCAACGTGGTGGTACAGCGACTGCTTGCCGTGGGCTCTTCACCCTCCTGACGGCCAATCGGGCGACGCCCGGCACCCTGCAGGGCATGCCATTTGTTTGCTAGTTTCGCTAGCTCTGGCATTTTTACGAGCTAGTCAGTACTATTCCAGACGTAGCGCAACGATGCTGGTCAGCTTCCGACGATCAACATCGTGCGCCAGCTGTAGTGCCACCCACTTGCCCACAGTCGCGGTCGCCCCGACCCGACTCGTACCGAGAACTGGGAACATGTCGATCGATCTGCCCCTCTATCGTCCCGACCCTGCCGACGGCCGCGTCGACATGGCGGAGTTCGAACAGGCGGTACTCCCCACCCGGTCCCGCGTCAATCCCGAACTGTGGGCCAGGATCTGGTTCATCCTGTTCGTCACCGCTGTGGCCTACTTCGTCCATCTCGCCGAGTTGGGTCGCACCGCCGCCGGTGGCTCTCAGGCTGCCTATCTGGTGGTGGCGCCGGTGCTGGCGGGTCTGGTGGCCGCGGGATACAGCCGAGCACCTCGTGGCGTGATCGACGCCGAATCAGATTGGATCGCCGCCGCTCTGCTGTGCATCGGCGGGTTCGCCGCGATCATCCTGATACAGCATCGACTGCCGACCATGGCTGCCCTGTGGCACCTCGACAACCTCGGGCTGCTGGTGTGGGTGGCCGCCTGCGGCACCGTGGTCTTCTCTGCCCGCCATGTCCTGCGGATGTGGAATGTCTGGATCCTGGGTCTGGTGCTGGCCCCGGCGATGCCGTTCATGCTGGTGACTGCCCAGTTCGGCGGATCCGATACCGCCATCGCCATGGTTTCGGCCGCCATCGGCACCATCGCGGTGTACCTGGCATCCCGATTCGTCTCTCTGCGGGTGCGCCTGGCGGTCACCTTGGCCAACATGGTGGCCTCCACCGCCACTGTCCTGCTGCTCGGCGGGGTCGGCCTGTACGTCACCGTGCTGATCGCCGCCGGCGCCGTCCCCGTGGTGGTGGTCCTCGCTCTGCACCGGATCACCTGGGTCCGAAGCGATCCGGACATCGCGACTTCGCCGCTGCCACTGCCCTCGTGCCGACCGCAGTCCTACGCCGTCCTGGTGGTCGCCGCCCTCGTGATGCTGTGCATCCAGCTGCCCCTGAGCCGACCTGAGCCGGTGGCCGATGCCGCCCCGGGCTGGGTGGACAGCAGCGGACTCACGGATGGCGAGAGCTTCGAGTTCATCACCCGCTTCCTGGGGCCCGACGCCAGCCTGGTCCGCTATCGGGTGACCGCCCGATCCGATGCCTACGACACCGTGGTCGACGTGATGACCTCACCAGATCTGGGTCGTCTGCAGGACTTTTCGGACGCGGTCTGGTATCCCTCCGCGGTTCCGGTGAACTACGCACCGTTTGACGCCGGTGCCGACGCCCCGGCCGGGATCAAGTCCGCGCACAGCGATGCCGACGCGGCCACCACCAGTGACACCCCCAACTGGGACGCGGTCACCTGGGTCTGGCGCAGCGGCGACGTCTACCAGCGGGTGACCGTGTTGACCAGTCAGACCCGCAACATGCCCGCGCCTGCACCACAACCGCTGTCGGTGCGCAGCGCGCTCATCGAGCCCGCATTGTGGACACTGCGTCAGCAACCCTCCGACCCCGGTGCGGTGAACCCGTTGGCCAGAGCCGACACCGAGGCCGTGGTGGACATGCTGCTGCACCAGCACTCCCGCGCATGAGTCAGGAGTACGCGACGGCGCAACTGCCGCCGCATCTGTCCGCGCGCACTGTGCTGGACCGCCGGTCGATGGTGCGCATCGCCGTGGTTGCCGCGCTAATCGCGGCGGCCTTCCTGATGGTGCCCAACGGGGCCGCCGCGGTGATCACCACCGTGATCGCGATCTGCTATCTCATCACGTCGCTGGACCGGAACTGGTTGCTGATCAAGGGTTTCACCTCACCGTCGCTGGTGACGGTCAGCGATGAGGACGCCAGAGCCGTGCCGGATGACCAACTGCCGTTCTACACAGTGCTTCTGCCGGTGTTCAACGAACCGACCATCATGGAGAACCTGCTCACCGGCGTCGGCCGACTCGACTACCCCGCGGACAAGTTGGAAGTACTGCTGCTCATCGAAGAGGACGACCTACCCACCCAGCTCGCGGTCGCGGACATAGTGCTGCAGTCCGTCCGGGTGGTCCTGGTGCCGCCGAGTGAGCCCCGCACCAAGCCCAAGGCGTGCAATTACGGGATGTCCGTTGCCGATCCGCGCAGTGAGATGATGACCATCTACGACGCCGAGGACATTCCCGAGCCGCTGCAACTGCGCCGCGCGGTGGTGGCCCTGCGACGTGCACCCGACGACGTCGGCTGTGTGCAGAGCCGGCTCGGGTACTTCAACGAGAATCAGAACCTGCTGACGCGGTGGTTCGCCCTGGAATACGACCAGTGGTTCGGCGTGGTGCTGCCCGCCATCCAGGATGCCCGCTGCGTGGTACCGCTGGGCGGCACCTCCAACCACATGCCGACCCGGGTGTGGCGGGAAGTCGGCGGCTGGGACGAGTTCAACGTCACCGAGGACGCCGATCTCGGAGTGCGCCTGGCCCGGTACGGGTACCGCACCATCATCTTGGACTCGGTCACGTTGGAGGAGGCCAACTCCGACGTCGTCAATTGGATCCGGCAACGCTCGCGGTGGTACAAGGGCTACCTCCAGACGATGATGGTGCACCTGCGCCATCCCCTTGCGTTGCGCCGGGAGATCGGCACCAAAGCCATCCTGCGACTGATCACGATGACCGGCGCTGTGCCACTGGGCAATGCCTTCAACCTGCTGTTCTGGTTTGCGCTGCTGTGCTGGATCGCCGGCCGGCCGCCGTTCGTCAGCTTCCTCTTCCCGCCCTTCACCTACTACCTGTGCCTGACGCTGTTCATCGTGGTCGCCCCCATGGCGATGTTCGTCGGACTGGTGGTCAGCCATGAACTGGGCAAGCCGTACCACTGGTGGGCCGCCCTGCTGGTCCCTCTGTACTGGCTGCTGCAGTCGGTCGCTGCGATCAAGGCGATCTACCAACTGATCTTCCGGCCGTTCTTCTGGGAGAAGACCGTGCACGGCCTCACCCACAACCCCCTCACCTCACACCATTCTGCGGTCGCCACCGCAAGACCCGACGGAGACGAGTAACCGTGCAACCCGCCCTTCGCCGCATCGTGTGTACGGTCGGCGCCGCCGCCATGACGGCCGCGCTGGCCCTGCCATCGATCGGCACTGCCCACGCCGCACCCAGCACCTCCCCGGCCATCGGATGGAATCAGCTCGGACTGTCCGATCAGATGCAGTTGCTGGGCGCCAATCAGCCCACCGACGTGGAGATGCCGGTGCCGGACGGAGTGTCCCCGGCCCGGCTCACCGGTCAGATCGGATCCGTGGTCAACACCGACGGCCGCATCGATGTGGTGGATTCCCGCGGTGTGGTGATTGCCACCATCGCGATCCCGGCCGACCTGGCCACCGTGCCCTTCACCATCGATATCTCCAAGGCCGAGGTGGTCGACGGCGTCGCCAGGTTGAGTTTCCGGCTGCGCGACTTCGCCAATCAGCGTGTCGACAGCTGTGTCCAACCTCCCGAGGTGACGTTGAGTCAACTCGCCGCAACGTATTCGGGCACCGCGCCGGATCCCGGCACCGTGGCGGACTTCCTGCCCGGTTACCTGGACCGGATCACCATCCAGGTGGGTTCCGAACCCACCGAGGACCAACAGCAGGCCGCGCTGGACCTGGTGGCCAAGCTGACCCACCTCTACCGGCCGATGCCGGTACGCATCGACGTCGACACCGCGGGCGACCCCGGGGCCGACACCGGCCGGGACGCCCACCGGACCATCGTGATCCGCGACGGCGCACCCGGGATCACCGTCGAGAACGCCGACTCCCCCGATGCACAGCTGGTGATCTCCGGCTCCGGCCCGGAGCTGCAACAACAGGTGGAACTGTTCGCCGACCGCCGATTCGGGTTGGCGCAGAACAGTTCTGCCGTGGTACTCACCGCGAGCCAGGAGCAGGCACAGCTGTCCAACATCAAGACCTTCGAGCAGCTGGGCATGACGGGTCAGGTGTCGGTTCTCGGCCTCACCACCATGTACGCCGGTTTTGACGTCGCGACATTCGGCGTCGGTTCCATCACCAACGCCAAGGTGCACCTCAAGGCCCGCTACACCCCGGTGGTGGGAGGCGATGCCTCGGTGCTGATCCGTTCCGGGTCAACCGTGCTGGCCACCCAGAAGCTCGACGAGTCCGGTGTCCTCGACATCACCGGTGACATCCCCGCCGAGGACATCACCTCGAATGTCGGGATGGCCCTGGAACTGCGGTACACACCGCGTCAGGAATGCGCGCCGCTGAACGACAGGATCAGCTTCGCACTCGACCCGCAGTCCACCATCACCGTCACCCCGGGTAGCCGCAACCGGGGCGGATTCCCGGTGTTGCCCATGGCATTCAACCCCGACTTCGAGGTGGCTCTCGACCAGCCCGGGCATCTGGACTTCGCCGCCCAGGCGATCAATCTGATGGGTCAGCAGAGCTCGATGCCACTGCGGCCACACATCACCAGCTTCGCCGAGGCCGCGACGGCTGGCACCGGCCTGCTGGCGGTCACCGGCGGCAGTGAGCTGGCAGCAGCCGGAATGCGGGCCCCGTTGCTGCCGTCGTCGGAGGCCTCGGTGGACGTGGCGGGAAGTCCGGAGACCGACATCGACCTGCAGGGCGGAGTCGGTGTGGTGCAGGCCTTCACACACAACAACCGGACCGTGCTCGCGGTCACCGGGACCGACGACTGGGCGCTGGTGGAGGCCAGCTTCGACTACATCCGCGGGCTGCCGAACCGGTGGGCATCGCTCACCGGTGACGTGGTGGCCACCGGCGCGGCAGGCGACTCCCTGAATCTCACGCTGCACGAGGGCGGCGGTATGACCAACGAATACCCCGGCGACGGCTGGAAGTGGTGGGCCTGGGCATCGATCGCCACCGGCGGCGCCGCGGTGCTGGCGGCGCTGGCGTTCGTTGTGCTGCGGCGACGGCGTGCCGGCCACTGATGTCCTGAGCCCACCGGCTGCGGCGTCCCCCGCCGAGGACGCCGCTACCGGGCGGGCCCGGGCACCGAAACGCATCTGGGGTGTCGCACTCTTCGCGGTGCTGTCCGTCTTCTACTTCGCCGTAGGCGCCGTTCTGGTGTTGCGCTACAACCTCTTCGACCCCGACGCACCCAGCCGCGTGGCCAACGCCGGCTATGCCCTCTACAGCAGACAGCCCCACCTGTCCGCCATCGGTTTCGTGTGGAATCCGCTGCCCAGCCTGGTACAGATCCCGGTACTGCAACTCAGCGGCTGGTGGCCCGCGCTCAAGACCCACGGTCTGGCTGCAGTGGTGCAGAGTGCTCTGTTCATGGCCGGTGCGGCGGTGATGGTGCGCCGCATCGCGCTGGACCGCGAGGTGGGCACCTGGTGGCGGTGGCTGGCGGTGGCGGCGTTCGCGCTGCAGCCGATGATCATCGTCTACGGCGCCTCCGGGATGAGCGAGGCAGCGCAGGCGTTCTTCCTGCTGTGGTGTGTACGCCACCTGATGCGCTGGCTGGGCAACAACTGGGTGGGTGACCTGGCTTGGGCGGGGATCGCTCTGGGTCTTGGTTATCTGGCCCGCTACGAGGTGATTCCGGCTGCATTCGGCGCGGCGCTGCTGGTGGCCGCGGCAACGTTCCTGCGGTCGGCGGCACCGCTGCGCGACAGGATCAACTCCGCCCTGCTCGCAGTGCTCATCGTGGGCTTCCCCCTGGTGTCGGTCTTCCTGATCTGGGCGCTCACCGGCTGGGTGGTCACCGGCGAACTGTTCGCGACACTGACGTCGCAGTACGGCAACGAGAGCCAGGTGTCGGCAGCCATGGAACGCGGCGGGCCCGCTGCGCTGGCGGCCTCCGACGACTGGGTGGTGATCGCCGCCCGGTTGTTGGGAATGCAGCCCTTCGTCCTGGTGGCCATCGCGCTGGCAGTGGCGCTGGCACTGCTGCGCCGCAACATCGCCGCGCTGGCACCGGCCCTGGTGTTCGGCGGTGTCCTGGCGTTCGCCGCGGCGGGCCAGTACTCATCGACCACCTTCGGGTGGTTCCGCTTCTACCTGTTGGCCATCCCACTGGTGATCTGTGTGGCACTGGCGCTGTGGACGCCGGCCGGCACAGCCGCACCCGGCCCCTGGCGCACGGGGGACATCACCGCCCGTCTCGGCGCGGCGCTGATATCCCTGTCCCTGGTGGTGGGTATTCCCGTGACCGTGTTTGCCATGTCAGACTCGCGAATCGGCAACCAGCAGTTGCAGTTCGGCTTCCAGTCGCTGCTGGACCCCGCGGCGCATCCGCCCGAGGAGCAGTGGTACCGACGCCTGATGGTCAACGATCGCACGCTGGCGGCATACTTCGACAACCGGCACCTGCCGCCGGGGTCGGTGCTGATGGACTCGTTCAACACCTGGGGAGTGTGGCTGGCGTCAGACAACCCGAAGCAGTTCGTGATCACCAGCGACTACGACTTCACCGCAGTGATGAACCGGCCGTGGGACTTCGGCATCCGCTACATCGTGGCGAGCAACCCCGCGATCAGCGACGCCGACGCACTGAACGTCCGGTACCCGCAGCTGTGGGACAACGGAGCGGGCCTGGGCCGGCTGGTGCTGTCGGTGTACGGCGCCACCGGGGACGAGCGGTTCCGGGTCTACCGGTTCACCGGGAAACCGCCCGACTCCGAGGACGAGGTCAGCCCAGCTTTCGCAGGCGGGGTTCCAGATCCCGTTGGAACAGTTCCAGGAAGCGGCGCTGGTCGTGACCCGGTGCGTGGAACACCAGGTGGTTGAGACCCCAGTCCACGTAGTCCTTGACCTTGGCGACGGCCTCATCGGGATCGGAGGCCACGATCCAGCGTTTGGCGACCTGCTCGATGGGCAACGCGTCGGCGGCCTTCTCCATCTCGATCGGGTCGTCGATGGAGTGTTTCTGCTCGGCGGTCAGCGACAGCGGCGCCCAGAAGCGGGTGTTCTCCAGTGCCGCCTCGGGATCGGTGTCATAGGAGATCTTGATCTCGATCATCCGGTCCACGTCATCGGGGTTCTTGCCCGCCGCCTCGGCACCTTCGCGCATGGCGGGGATGAGCTTGTCCTTGTAGAGCTCCTCGCCCTTGCCCGAGGTGCAGATGAAGCCGTCGCCGGCGCGGCCGGCGTACTTGGCCACCTGGGGGCCGCCCGCAGCGATGTAGATCGGGATACCGCCCTCGGGCACGTCGTAGATCGAGGCCCCCTTGGTTTTGTAGTAGTCGCCGTCGAAGTCCACCCGGTCACCGAGCCACAGCTCGCGCATCAGGCGCACCGACTCGCGCAGCCGGGCATAGCGTTCCTTGAACTCCGGCCATTCCCCTTCGTAGCCGGTGGCGATCTCGTTGAGCGCCTCACCGGTGCCCACACCGAGGAAGATCCGTCCCGGGTACAGACACCCCATGGTGGCGAACGCCTGCGCAATGACCGCCGGGTTGTAGCGGAACGTCGGGGTCAGCACCGAGGTACCCAGCTGCAGCCGCTGGGTGCGCTCCCCGACCGCGGTCATCCAGGCCAACGACCAAGGCGCGTGCCCGCCCTCGTGGCGCCACGGCTGGAAGTGATCACTGACCGTGGCGCTGTCCATCCCGTGCGCCTCGGCGGCCACCGCCAGCTCCACCAACTCACGCGGCGCGAACTGCTCCGCCGACGCCTTGTACCCCAGTTTCAGTTCAGCCATTTTTCCTTTCTACTCCTCGGCGGGGCCGTGGCCGTCGGCGGTGCCGCTTTGCCTCGGGCGTCGGCACGAGCACGCCGCTACACTGCGTGGCGTGGGGGCTCGGGGAAACGATCTGACTCAGGTGGGCGACAGCGTGTATCTGGCGCAGACCCGCCTGGTGAACTGGACGCTGGTGACGGGGGCCGACGGCCTGATCCTGATCGATGCCGGGTATCCCGCGCAGCGGCAGGAGGTGCTCTCCAGCATCCGCGCACTCGGCTACGACGTCGGCGATCTGCGCGCAATCCTGTTGACACACGCTCATATTGACCATTTCGGCACGGCCATCTGGCTGGCCGGTCAGCACGGAACACCCGTGTACTGCCACGCCGACGAGGTGGGACATGCCCGGCGCGACCATCTGGAACAGGCCACGCCGCTGGATGTCATCCGGCAGGCGTGGCGGCCGCGGTGGTTGCTGTGGTCATTGGAGATCGCGCGCAAGGGCGCTTTTGTGCACGACGGCATCCCCACCGCCGCGGCACTCACCGCGGACATCGCCGCGACGCTGCCGGGCGCACCCCAGATCGTCGCAACGCCCGGCCACACCGGCGGACACTGCTCGTATCTGGTGGACGGGATCCTGGTCAGCGGCGACGCGCTGGTGACCGGCCATCCGACCTCGAACCGGCTGGGCCCGCAGCTGTTACATCCGGTGTTCAATCATGACGAGTTGGCTTGCGCCCGTAGCCTGGACACCATCGCTGCGCTGGAGGCGGACGTGCTGATCCCGGGCCACGGCGATCTCTGGCGCGGACCGGTGCGTGCGATGGCCGAGCAGGCCCTGGCGCGCTGAGCTGCGGAAAACCACTGTGCCCGTGGTGAACTGATCAGCGCGTCACCGCCAGGAATCCTCGCGATGTGCGCTGCGCCCGCGCGCCCGCATGACAATGGCGGCGTTCAGCAGCACCCACACCCCCACCAGCAGGACGATGGCGGCGATCCAGCCGTCGACGATCACGGCCAGTACCACGCACACCACGATGGTGACCGCCAGGGCGATCAGGCTCCCGGCGATCCGGGTGACTGTAGGCAACTGCGCTCCGATTCCCCACGATCTGCGTCAATGATTTGCTGAATACAGAATATACCCCCAAAGTTGCAGTTCATGCCCGCTTCTTGCGACGGACACTGTAATAACTGTTCAGGGAGGCGTCGCTCCCCACTCCCGCGCGATCAGCTGATGGCTGCGCAGCCGGTCGGCGTGATCGTGCGCCACCGAGGTGATCACCAACTCGTCCGCACCGGTCACGCGTTGCAGCGTGGTCAGCCGCTCGACCACCGAAGCCGGATCACCGACGAACTGGGTGGCCGTGCGGTCCAGCACGGCGGCCTGCTGCTCGTCGGTCAGCGGTGGCACCGTCTCCGGATCCGGATACGGCGCCGCACCGCCGCCGGCCCGAATCGAGTAGACCCAGTGCCCGAAGCTGGCGGCCAGCCGGTGCGCAGTCGCGCTGTCCTCGGCGGCCAGCACATCGGCGGACACCACCACGTAGGGCCGTGTCAACGCAGCAGACGGCTCGAAAGCGTTGCGGTAGAACTGGATTGCGTCGAGTGCCGTGGCCGGAGTGATGTGGTAACTGGCCACGAACGGCAGCCCGAACCGGGCGGCAACCCGGGCGCTCTGGCCCTTGCTGCTGCCGAACACCCACGGCACCAGACCGCTACGCTCCCCGGGCACGGCGTGCACGTCGAAGCCGGAGGCGGTGTGGGTGCCGTCGATCATGGCGAGGATGTCGGCCACCTGGTCGGCGAAATCCGGTGCCACCGCGCCCGGTTGCTGCAGCAGCGCCGTCGTGGCCTGCAGCCGCTCACTGCGCATCAGGGCGCCGACGTCCACGGGTGGCGGCACCACCACGCCGTCGATGTCCCGCCACTCGGTCTGCCGCACCGGATTTCCGGACGGCTGCCGCTGGGCTTCGGTGCGCAGTTGCGCGGAGCGTCCGACCCCGAGATCGATCCGGCCGGGATGGAACGCAGCGAGCATGCCGAAGCTCTCCACCACGGCGCTGGCGGTGGTGAAGCCGAGCTGCACCGCCGCGGCGCCGACGTGAATGGTGTTGGTGGCGGCGGCGATCTGGCCGATCAGAACTGCGGGCGCCGAGCCGGCCACCGACACGAAGTGATGCTCGGCCACCCAATACCGGTGAAAGCCCCACCGCTCGGCGTGCTGGGCCAGGTCGACGGTGTTGCGCAGCGCCGTAGCGACGTCGGAACCGGCGCTGACCGGGGACAGATCCAGGATCGACAACGGCACGCTCATGCGGACACCTCCGGGGTGAGGACCTTGGCGAAAGCAACGGGATACACGGGACCGCGTCCCGTCAGCGGCGCGGGCAGCCGCTGGTAGCCCAGCGAGGTGTAGAGCCCCTCGGCCTCGGGCTGCCGGTCGCCGGTCATCAGGTAGATCCGGCGGTAGCCCCGGTGGGCGATCTCGGCTTCGAGTCTGGCCATCGTGGCAGTGGCCAGCCCCCGCCGGCGTGCGCCGCGCGATGTCCAGATCCGCTTGAGTTCGGCAGTGAGTTGACCGTCGACGTCGCCGAATCGCCGGAACGCACCGCCGGTGAGCGGGGTCCCGTCGGCTCCCACCCCGATGAACAGCCCACCCCACGGCGGAGCGAAGTCATCGGCGGGGTGGTCCCGCAGGCTGCGCAGCTGCGCTTCCTCGGTGCCGCCGTAGCGCTGCGAGTACTCCGCGGCCAGCTCGGCGAGCAGCGGCCCGGCCAGCGCATCACCCTGCGCGACCGCGACAAAGCGCAGCTCTTCACCGGTCATCACTCCAGGGTCCAACGTCGGGCCGACGCGCGCATTCCTGGGGTGCCCTTCGATTCGTGGTGAGTAAAACAAAAGTCAGTTCAGGAGCTTGTCTGCCAAAACTTGACAGGTGTAAAGTTCGGCGCCATGGACAACATCCGAGGTAAGACCATCGTGATCACCGGCGCCGCCCGCGGAATCGGCCTGGCCACCGCGAAGGCGCTGCTGGCCCGGGGCGCCCGGGTGGTCATCGGGGACCGCGACGTCGCAGTCCTGGACAAGTCGGTCACCGAACTCAACCGCCTGGGCCAGGTCAGCGGATATCCGGTGGATGTCACCGACCGGGAGTCATTCGCGGTGTTCCTCGACAAGGCCCGCGCCGACGGTGGCGGCCACATCGACGTCCTGATCAACAACGCCGGAGTGATGCCCATCGGCCCGTTCCTGGACGCGTCCGAGCAGTCCATCCGCACCTCGGTCGAGGTGAACTTCTACGGTGTCCTGACCGGCAGCCAGTTGGTGCTGCCGGAGATGGTGAAGCGCCGCAGTGGCCACATCATCAACATCGCCTCGCTCGCGGGGTTGATCGCGCTGCCCGGGCAGGTCGTCTACGCCGGTACCAAATTCGCCGTCGTGGGCCTCACCACCGCGATGGCCGACGAATTCGCCCCGCACGGCGTCAACGTCACCTGCGTCATGCCGACCTTCACCAACACCGACCTGACCTCGGGCACCAAGAACACCGGTGCCCAGAAGCCGGTGCAGCCCGAAGAAATCGCCGCGGGGGTGGTCAAGGCGCTCGACAACCCCAAGATCACCCACCTCTCGGTGCCGGGGCCGTTGCGCTTCGTCGGTCTGCTCACCTCGCTGTTGCCTCCCAGGGGCAGGCGCTGGCTGACCAAGAAGTTCGGCAACGACGACGTGTTCCTCAAGTTCGACGCCACGGCGCGCGCCGCCTACGAGCAGCGTGCGCAGACCGCCATCGGGGTGGTCGAGGACTAACGGACGGTGCCGTAACCGCCCCGACGCAGGATCTCGGCCAGCTCGTCGCGTGACGAGGCGCCGACCCGCTGGCAGGCGCGGTAGATGTGCCCTTCGACGGTGCGCACCGAACTGTAGGTGCGCTCGGCGATCTGCTTGTTGGACAATCCCGCCACCACCAGTTCGGCCACCTCCCGTTGCTTGCCGGTCAACGGTGTCGGGGTGGGCGGAGTCCGCGTGGCGGGGGTGGACAGGCCCCCGCAGTCGGCGGCCAGTTGCGCGGCGATGGAGGCCGCGAACAACCCGCGGCTGCGAGATTGTGCGCCGGTGAGGATGACGGCAGCCTGCGCGGCGGCATCCGCCGCCGTGGCGCGGTCACCCAGCAGCTGGTACGCATGCGAGGCCTGCAGCAGCCCTTCGCCGTCCCGGCGGTGCAGCGCTTCGGCATGCAGCGCAACGGCATCGGCCAAGGGCAGCCGCAACAGGCCGGCCAGCGTCCGGGCGCGGACCGCTATCTCGGGCAGGTGCTCGGTGGCACCCCACTGGGTGGCGGCCTGCAGACACGCCAGCTCATGGGTGAGCTGCCCCCGGTCGGCAGCCACCTTGGCCTCGGCCAGCACGGTGTCGATGGCCTCCGAGAGCCGACCCCCCGCCACCAGCGCCCAGCCCCTCGCGGTGGCCAGACCCGTCTGCATGAACAGGAAATCCGGCCGCACCACCCTGGTGGCCTCGGTCAGCATCTCCGCGGCCGCATCGGCCTGCCCCAACTTGGCGTGGGTCTCGGTGAGGGCGAACGCGCATGCCGGCCGCAAACCCGTTGTGATGCCGTGGTTTTCGACACCGGCCAATGCTTCGTGCAGCAGCCGCGCGGCGGCCTGCAGGTCACCACGCATCAGCTCGGCGCTGCCGAGCAGAAACACCAGGTTCGCATACGCCAGCCCCGGCATGTCCCTGGCCAGTTCCGAGAGCACCTCTGCAGCGCGCGTGCAGTCCTCGATACGCCCGGTCAGACGGCACGCCCGCGCGTACACCCCACCGAACCAGAACCGCATGTGGGCACTCTCATGGGAGTTGGCGGCACGGTCCAACGCGGCCCTCGCCGCCGGCGAGATGTCCTCGGCGTGGCCCAGCGCACCGCAGGCCATCATCAGGGCCACCGAGGCCAGCATGTGCTCTGAGTCCGACAGCAAACCCGAATCCAGTGCGGCCCTGGCTTTCTGCTCGGCGTCAGCGCACCGGGCCAGTACCGCGTCCAGACCGGCTTCCACCGAGTAGCGCGACATCCGCTCGGTGTCGGTCTCCGGCCCGGCCGCCAGTGCCGCCAGGATGTCCGCCGCCGCATGGGGATCGGCCATCATCCAGATCGAGTTGGCGGCACGCAGCACCGCCCAGCGGTGGCGGTCCCGGTCACCGTCGCCACTCAGCTCGCGCAGCAACTCCTCGGCGGCAGGCCCGCGACCGGCCAGAAACCGGTTGACGGCCCGGATCTCGACCGCCTCCCCCACACCCGCTTTCGCGGATTCGGCGGCAAAGCGTTCGGCCAGATCGAGATCCAGCAGCCGCATGGTGTGCCGCGCGGCCTCCAGGTACAGCCCGGGGTCAGGCGGCAGGTCGGACTCGAGTGTGAGCAACGCCCGGCGCACCACGGTCTGCGGCTCGTCGTCCGCGGACAGCCGGCAGGCCAGCCTGCCGCGAACCTTCGACAGGTACATCTCCCCCGCGCGTGCCCGCCGCAGCTCACCGAACAGCGGGTGGGCCAGCCGCACCAGCAGGGCGGCCCCGGTGCGTTCGACGGTGATCAGGTGCATCTGCTCGGCGATCTCGAGGTTGCCGCGCCCCACCAGGGCGGCCAGCAGTTCCACCTCCAGCGGCTCACACTGCGACAGGTTGTCGACCACTGCGGCCAAATCCGTTGGCAGCTGGTCTAATTGGTTTCCCACCAGATCACTCATGCTCTGCGACACCGCCACCGGTCCGGGCCAGCTCCACACCCCCGCGACCTGACGCAGATGACCCGCCGAAGCCTGGTCCTTGGCCAGTTGCTGGAGGAACAGCGCATTGCCTCCGGTCAGCTTCCAGAACCGTGCCGCGCTGCGCGCATCCAGGGGTCCGCCCAGGATGGACTCCACCATCAACCTGGTGGACTCCGGCGACAGCGGCTCGAGGTCCAGGCGGTCCAGCAGACCGTCCTTCCACAGCGCCTTGATGGCGTCCGGGGCCGGCACGCCGGAGCGCACCGTCACCACCAGTCGCGCCTCGCGTGTCTGGGCCAGCTGGTGCACGACGTGCGCGGAGAAGCCGTCGAGCAGGTGGGCGTCGTCGATACCCACCAGCACCTTGGCGGCGCGCTGCCGGCCCACCAGCGCGGCGATCACCCGCCGCACACTCGGGGCGGGTTCGGTGATCGTGTCACCCAGCTCTGCACTGAAGGCCCCTAGCGGAATAGGGCGCGCCGACGCGGTCCCGACGACCCAGCGGGTGCGCACACCGGTGGTGGCGGCCTGCGCGAGTTGCTCGCGGGCCAGCCGGGTCTTGCCGACTCCGGCGGCACCGGCGATCACCACTCCGGCGAGGTTGCCCGTACCGCCGAGTGCCCGGCGCATGGCCGTGAGTTCACTGTCCCGACCGGTCAGCGCGTCACCGCTGATCACGCGCTCAGGATAGACGCCGGACGCCCTCCGTGGGCCGGACTACGTCAAAGCCTGGTCCAGATCCTTGATCAGGTCGTCGGTGCCTTCGAGCCCCACCGAAATCCGCACTACACCGTCGCCCAGCCCGATGGCCGCCCGGCCCTCGGGTCCCATGGCGCGGTGTGTGGTGGTGGCCGGATGGGTGATCAGCGACTTGGCGTCGCCCAGGTTGTTGGAGATGTCGATGATCTGGAGCTTGTCGAGCACCTCGAAGGCACGCGCCTTGGTGCCCCCGTCGAGTTCGAAGGTGATCACCGTGCCGCCGCCGGACATCTGCCGCCGGGCCAGGTCGTACTGCGGATGCGACGACAGGAACGGGTACTTCACCCAGTTCACCGCCGAATGACCCTCGAGGAACTCGGCGACCCGCTGTGCCGAGGCGTTGGCGTATTGGACGCGCACGGCCAGGGTCTCGAGTCCCTTCAGCAGAGTCCACGCGTTGAAGGCACTGATAGCCGGGCCGGTGTGGCGCATCAGGGTCTGCACCGGGCCGTCGATGTAGTCCTTGTCGCCCAGGATCGCACCGCCGAGCACCCGGCCCTGCCCGTCGATGTGCTTGGTGCCCGAGTACACCACCACGTCGGCACCGAGCGGCATGCCCTGCTGCAGCAGCGGTGTGGCAAAAACATTGTCCAGCACCACTTTTGCGCCCGCAGCGTGTGCCAACTCGGCGACCGCGGCGATGTCCACCAGGGACTGCATGGGGTTCGAGGGCGTCTCGAAGAACACGGCCTGGGTGGGCACCGACAGTGCCTGCTCCCACTGGGACAGGTCCTCGCCGTCGACGAACACGGTCTCCACACCCCAGCGCGGCAGGATCTCGTTGCACACCACGAAACACGAGCCGAAGAGGCTGCGGGCGGCCACCAACCGGTCGCCCGCTTTGAGCAGCGCACCGAGCGCGGTGAACACCGCCGCCATGCCGGTGGCCGTGGCGAACGCCGCGGGTGCCCCCTCGATCAGACGCAACCTCTCCTCGAACATCGAGATGGTGGGGTTGCCGTAGCGGGAGTAGACGTAGCGGTCGATCTCCCCGGTGAAGGCCTTCTCGGCGTCGGCGGCCGAGGAGTAGACGTAGCCCGACGTCAGGTACAGCGCCTCGGAGGTCTCTTCGAAACCCGACCGCAGCAGCCCGCCGCGCACACCGATGGTGGCCTGGCTGACCCCGTCGGGCAGCGGCGCCGGGATCCGGACGCTGGGCACGTCGGCGTTGTCGCCGCTCATGACTGCACCCATGGCAGGCCGAGCGCACGCCAACCGGTGGTTCCGCGGTGGCGGTGCTCGTCGAGATTGCCCTCGAACCCGTCGAGCACGTTGTACGACGGCCCGATCCCGGCGGCGGTGGCCGCCTCGGCGGCGCCGATGGACCGGTTGCCCGAGCGGCACAGGAAGATGACCGGACGCTCACCGGGTTCGATCCCGGCGGCCATCAGGTCGTCGACGAAGTTCTCGTTGTGGGTGCCCGCGTAGGTGTTCCACTCGATGAAGACGGTCTGTCGGTCCAGCCCGCTGAGGTCAGGCACCCCGACAAACTTCCACTCGGCGTCGGTGCGACAGTCCACGAGCACCGCGTCGGGATCGTCGCTGAGAATCTTCCACGCCTCTTCGGGGGTGATATCGCCGGCATAACTCACAGAACCGAGTTTTCCACACCGCCGCAGCCGCCTGCGTCACTGTGCCGGCGTGCACACCTTCCACCGGCCGTCCTCCCGCACGAACGTGGTGGGGATGTCCACTTTGTCGTCGGGTGTCTTGTCGAAGTGGTAGGTGACCGTGCCGGTGGCCGTGTCGCCGTCGATGGTGACTCCGGAGATGCCGTCGATGTAACGCTGCCCGTCGGTGGCCACCGAACGTTGTTGAGTGTCCAGGACTTTCGATTCCTCACCGACTTCGGCCGCGCAGGTGTAGGTGGCGTAATCGGCGAAGTCGGCCCGCTGCAGCGCGTCGTTCTGGGCGATCGCGGCCTGAGCCACCACGTCGACCTCCGGGATCTCGTCCCCGTCGAGCCAGCGCACGACCGCGATGCCGCCGATCACGATCACGATGATCGTGAGAGCGATCAGGAAGGGCCACGGAGTGGACCCCACCGAGTCGGCCGGCTCGTCTTTCGGGGCCATCGTCATCTCTCCCAGAGTCGTCGCAGTGCCGTGGACACCTGTTGCACGCGGTCCCTGGCGGTGGTCACGTCGGCGGCGGTGGACAGTGCCAGGCTCAGTCGGTGCCGGGCCGTCGTCGCGGGCACCTGCGTCGCGTACACCCGGGCGTCGCTCTCGGGAACCTGCAGCGCCGTGGCCAGTCCGGCCACCAGCGCGGCGCGGTCGAGGTCACCGGTGCCGTAGACCAGCTCCGCAGCGGCCGGCGAGATCATGATGGTGTCCACCGGGAGTCCCAGCACGGCCCGGGCGTGCAGCTCGTAGACGTCCAGGCGCTGGGAGCGCACGGTGACCACCGCACTGTCTGTGGGCCGGGCGGTGACGTCGGAGAAATAGACCTCGTCCCCGCGGACCAGCAGTTCGACCGCGAACACGCCACGACCGCCCAGCGCATTGACCACCCGGGCCGCGATCGACTTCGCGGCATCCAGCCCCGCGGTGCCCATGGGCTGAGGCTGCCAGGACTCCACCACCAGTTCACCGGCGAAACCGTCCACCTGGCGGTGGCCGATCGGCTCGCTGAAGTGCAGGCCGGCCGGGCCGTCGCCGGTACGCACCGTCAGCAGAGTGACCTCGTAGTCGATCTCCACGACGGTTTCGGCGAGCACCCGGTCATGGGTGAAGCGGCCACCCGCCGAGACCGCGCGCTCCCAGGCCGGTTCCACGTCGTCGGGCCGCAACAACACCGACTGGCCCTCACCGGGCAGGGCCACCAGCGGCTTGACCACCAGCGGGAACCCGGCGTGATCGGCGATGGCCTCGAGCTCGGTCACCGAGCCCGCGAACCAGAACGGCGCCGTCGGCAGCCCCAGCTCATCGGCGGCCAGCCGCCGCAGCCCCTCGCGATCCAGGGACAGCCGGGTGCTGCGCGCACTGGGTACCACCTCGATGCCGGCGGCTTCGGCCGCCTCCAGCGCATCGGCCGCCACGGCGCCGGTGGCGCTCACCACGTAGTCGGGCCGCACCGCCGCGATGAGCGCGGACAGCTGCTCTCCGTCGGCCAGTTCCACCACCCGGGCGTCGTCGGCGACGGCGTGCGCGGATGCGTCGGGCTGGGATTCGGCGGCCACCACGGCAGCGCCCAGGTGCTGCAGTGCCACCACCAGGTCATGGCCGTTCTCCCCGGCGCCCAACAACAGCACCGTCGGAGAGCTGTGTGCCTGCGGATCGTCGGCGACCGTGGCTTCGGGTTCGGTGCCGGACGCGGGCTCAGCCGCGTCGTCAGCCTCCGATGACACCGGTGCCAACTTCCCCCTGGCTCACGCGCACCTCCTGGCTGTGTCCTGCATGCTGTGCGTCCAAGGATAGGTTGCGGACTTCGGGGGGTCGGTCGGACGTGGGTGCCCAGACGGTGGCCGTACTCCTCGTCGCGGTGGCGGTGGCTGCGCTGGCCCGGCGGCGGGGCGTGTCGGCACCGCTGCTGCTGGTCGTGGTGGGCCTGGTGGGCGGGCTGATCCCCGGGGTGCCGACGATCACCCTGGAGCCAGATGTGGTGCTGTTCGTGCTGCTGCCGCCGCTGTTGTGGTCGGCGGGGCTGGAGAGCTCGTATGTGAACCTGCGGCGCAACATCCACCCGATCGGCATGCTCGCGGTCGGCTTGCCCCTGGTCACCACCTTCGCCGTCGGAGTGGTGGCCTTCGAGCTGGTGCCCGACCTGTCGCTGGCCGCCGCCCTGACGCTGGGGGCCATCGTCGCGCCGCCGGACGCGGTGTCGGCCACGGCGATCGGACGCCGGCTCGGGCTGCCGCGCCGGATGATGACGCTGCTGGGCGGTGAGTCACTGCTCAACGACGCCACCGCCCTGACCGCGTACAAGGTGGCGCTGGCCGCCGCCATCGGCACCGCGACGGGCTGGGACCGGGCTCTGGGCACCTTCGCGCTGGCGGTGGCGGGCGGCGTGCTGGTGGGCGTGGTCCTCGGGCGCGTGCTCGACGCGGCCCGGACCCGGCTCGACGACCCGCTGGCCGAGAGCGCGCTGGGACTGGTGGCGCCGTTCCTGATCTATCTGATCGCCGAACAGGTGCACGGTTCCGGGGTGCTGGCCGTGGTGGCCGCAGCCCTGGTGGTGGGACAGCGCTCCACCACGGCGGGCTATGCCACCCGGCTGCAGGACGACGCCGTGTGGAAGGCGCTGCAGCTGCTGCTGGAATCGTTTGCGTTCCTACTGATCGGGCTGCAGCTGCCCACCGTGATCGGCGAGCTGGCCGGCATCTCCGCGGCGACCTTGGTGGTGGCGTCGGCGGGCGTGCTGGCCGCGGTGATCGTGGTGCGGATCGCCTGGGTGTTCCTGGTCGCGTACACGCCGCGGCTGTGGGGAAGGTCCACCGCGCCGGCATCGCATCTGTTCGTGGTGACGTGGGCCGGTATGCGGGGCGTGGTGTCGCTGGCCGCGGCGTTCGCGGTACCTCTGACGACGCTGTCCGGGGACGCGTTCCCGGGCCGGCCGCAGTTGATCTTCCTCACCTTCGTGGTGGTGATCGGAACGCTGCTGTTGCACGGGTTGACACTGCCGTGGCTGGTTCGCGCTCTCGGGGTGGGCGGTGACGAGGCGACGGTCGATGCGCAGCGGGCGGCCGCCGCGCAGTACCGGGCCAGCGCCGCAGCGATCGAGCGGCTGGAACAGCTTCTCGACGAGCGGCGCAGCAGTGGCCGGTCTTCGGAGGTGCACGAGCGCGCCGGGGAGGTGCTGCGGCGGTGGAGCACCGCCCGGGCTGACGCCGCGCTGAACCCCGGGGAGACGACGGCGCCGGTGTTCCGCGACCTGCGTCTGCAGATGCTGGCCGCCGAGCGCGCCGCGCTGATCCAGGAGCGTGACGACGGCCGCATCGACGACGAGGTGTTGCGCGCGCTGTTACACGGCCTGGACCTCGAAGAGGCGACCCTGAACCGGCGCTGAGGTCAGCGAGCTTCGAGTCCAGCCTGGAAGGCGCGCATCGCTCCGATCAACGCCGTGAAGACGCGGTGCGCCGCGGCCAGGTCCTCCTCCGGCAGGTCGACCAGTGCCGCGTGCGTGTGCTCGGCCAGCGGGGTGAAGAAGTCGCGTGCGACGGCCATCCCGTGTTCGTCGTAACGCAGGATCACCTTGCGCCGGTCGTCGGGGTCGGACTCGCGACGCAGATGACCTGAGGCGATCATCCGCTCCACCAGGTAGGTGATGGCACCACCGCTGAGCCCCATCCGCTTGCGCAGTTCGCCGGCGGTCAGCGGTGCGCCGAAGTCGTCGGCGACCAGCACGTGCACCAGGGCCCGGAAATCACCGGCCGACAGGTCATGCTGGCCGGCGAACGTCCGGCCGATCTGTTCCGACTCCGCCGAGAGCGCGCGTACATCGGCAGCCAGCAGCCCTTCCAGCTGCGCGCGGTCGGTCATGGCCCGATCATAGTTCACTTGCTAAATGTTTCAGTAACTGAAATAGTTTTGAGCATGAGTTGGAACCGATTGGCCGACATGGTGACCGGCCGTCGCTCGTGGATCCTCGCCCTCGTCATCGTCGCTCTGTCGGGGCTTCTGATGGGACTGGCCGGCAGTGATGAGTCGGCGGGCCAATCCCCCGTTTCACTGCCCCCCGACGCCGAAGCAGCGCGAGCAGCGGCCCTGCAGACCGAGTTTCCCGGCGGCGACCAGGCTCCGGCCGTCGTGGTGATCACCCGCACCGACGGCGGCGTCCTCGATCCCGCCGACCGGGCCGCGTCCGGAGCGAGCATGTTCTCCGAGGACGGCAAAGCCGGGCTGTCGGTGGTCCCGCTGGACGGTGAGCTGTCCGGGTTCGCCCTCGACGACGCCATCAGCTCGCTGCGGCAGACCACCGCCGAGAATCTGGCGCCGCAGCTGCAAGCCGAGGTCACCGGCGGACCGGCCTTCGGCGCCGACATCGCCAACGCGTTCTCCGGGGCCAACATCACCCTGCTGGCCGTGACGGCGGCGGTGGTCGCGTTGCTACTCATCCTGACCTACCGGTCGCCGGTGCTGTGGTTGGTGCCGCTGGCGGTGATCGGCTTCGCCGACAGGTTGGGGTCGGTGGTCGGTGGTCGGGTGACCGCGCTCGCCGGCCTGATCGCCGACGGGTCGACGGCCGGGATCACCAGTGTGCTGGTGTTCGGGGCCGGCACCAACTACGCGCTGCTGTTGATCTCGCGCTACCGCGAGGAACTGCACCGTGTCACCGATCACCGCGCGGCGCTGCGCACCGCCGTGCGGACCGCGGGCCCGGCGATCGTCGCGAGCAACGCCACCGTGGTGCTGGCGCTGCTCACCCTGCTGTTCGCGGTGTCGCCGAGCACCCGCAGCCTGGGACTCCAGGCCGCATCGGGACTGGTTGTCGCAGCGGTGTTCTCACTACTGGTGCTGCCACCGCTGCTGGCGCTGTGCGGGGTGCGGCTGTTCTGGCCGTTCATCCCGCGCGGCGGCGGCCCGGAACTGGTCGAGTCCGGCGTGTGGCACCGGGTGGCCGCCGGGGTGGCGCGGCGCCCGGTTGCGGTGCTCACCGCGTCGGTGACCGCACTGGCGGTGCTGGCGTGCGGCCTCATCGGCCTGCACATCGGGCTGTCGCAGACCGAGCAGTTCCGGGTCGAGGCCGAATCCGTGAGCGGGTTCGAGACCCTGGCCGCACACTTCCCGAGCGGCCTGACCGACCCGGCGACGGTGATCGGCAGCGGCGATCTCAGCGCCGCCATCGCGGACACCCCCGGCGTCGTCTCGGTGAACGAGACGGGCCGGTCGGACACCGGCCTCACCCGGTGGTCGGTGGTGTTCGACGCCGCGCCCGCCACCGACGAGGCGTTCGACAGTGTTGCCGCTCTGCGCGATTCGGTGCGATCGGTGGATCCCACCGCTGTGGTGGGCGGGTCCGACGCCCAGGCCCTGGATGCTCGCGACGCCGCCGTGCGCGACCGGTGGGTGATCATCCCCGCCATCCTGGCCGTCGTCCTGGCAGTCCTGCTGGTCCTGCTGCGTGCGGTGGTGGCCTCGGCGCTGCTGGTGGGCGTGACCGTGTTGAGTTCCGTTGCCGCCCTGGCTCTCGGCGGCTGGCTCAGCGTGCACGTGTTCGGGTTCCCCGCCCTGGACAACAGCACCCCGCTGTTCGCCTTCCTGTTCCTGGTGGCGCTGGGCGTGGACTACACCATCTTCCTGGTCACCCGCGCCAAGGAGGAGACGGTGGGACACGGGACCCGCGCCGGAATCGTGCGGGCGGTGTCCGCCACCGGTGCGGTCATCACCAGCGCAGGCATCGTGCTGGCAGCGGTGTTCTGCGTGCTCGGCGTGCTGCCCCTGATCGTCTTGACCCAGCTGGGCATCATCGTCGGACTGGGAATCCTGTTGGACACCTTCGTGGTTCGCACGGTGGTGATCCCGGCCCTGTTCACCCTGATCGGTCCGCGCATCTGGTGGCCGGCCCGGCTGGACGCCGCCTGAGCGGCGCCCGAGATAGAGCTCAGTCGACAGACTCGGCGAAATCTGTCGACTGAGTTCTATCTGGAGCTCTGTCAGGGCAACTTCTTGGCGATCTCCGCAGCCCCCGCGATCACCTGTGCTCCAGCGTGTTCCAGGCGTTCGGGCGTCAGCCGGTGGGTCAGGAAGCTGATGCTCAGGGCGTAGCGGGACGGCCCGCCACCGGCCACCGGCACTGCCGCGGCCACGCAGGTCAGCTCCTCGGCGGCTTCCTCCCGGTCCACCGCGAAGCCCTGCTCACGCACCTCGGCGATCTCGGCGGCCATCTTCTTCATGGTGGTGATGGTGTGCGGCGTCAGCTCCGGCAGACCCGCTGACGCCACGATGTCGCGCCAGACACTGTCGGGCATGGTGGCCATCAGGGCCTTGCCCAGCGCCGAGGCGTGCCAGGGGTCTGACTGCCCGACGTTGCTCAGCTTGGTGACCGCGCGCCGGCCCTCGACCACTTCGAGGATGACCACGCTGCGGTCCTTGTTCGCGGCGAAGTTCACGGTTTCGTTGAACTCCAGCATCAGCCGCTCCATGGTGGGTAGCACCGCGTCGGCCGGGACCTGCCCCGAGAAGGCACGCTGCCCCAGCCGGAAGATCTCCCAGCCGAGCCGGTACTGCGCGGTGTTGAACCGCTCCACATATCCCAACGCAGCCAGGCTGTTCAGGTAGCGCAACACCGTGGCCTCGTTCAGGCTTGTCCGCCTGGCGATCTCGGTCAGATTGCCGTTCTCCGCATCGGCGACCGCGCTGAGGATACGGGCTGTGCGCTCCACGCCGATCAGGTTCGACCCCTTCTCGACCTTCGCCTCGTTTTTCACCCAGTGAAGGCTACCAGCACCCAGCGACAGCCCGGTTTGGTTGCTTCCTCTTGACAGGGCGATGGACGTCTTCTAAATTTTTCATTCAGCGCAGTTGTATTTCACTCAATGAAATCACGCGCTTCGCACCGCCGCTTCCCCGAAGGAGAACCCCATGTCCCCCGCAGCCGAGCGCCGCACATCCGAAGTGAACGGAGCCGGCATCCTGGCTTCCCAGGGCCTCTTGTCGGCCGATGACTACACCCTGGCCTCCTCGACCGCCTCGTTCGACGACGGTGGTAAGTACCGGCTGGAAATCTCTGGTGTGGAACGTCTTTCGACGCTGGAGGTGCTGCTGGACGAAGCCGCCAAGCAGGATGTCTTCATTCACCGCATCATCGCGTTCGGCGGTGGCACCACGCTGTTGAACACCTCCGAACTGCGCGACGTCGGCACACTCGCCGCGGAGAACGGCATCGAGCTGATCGCCGTCCCCGGCCCGCGAACGGGTTGGGACACCGGCCGTCAGGCGCTGAGCACCGAAGGCCAGGCCGGCGGGCGTCGCGTCCGGGGCCTGGACAACATCCGCTATCTGCTCGACGATTACCTGCGCATCTTCTCCACCGGTATCCGCGGTGTGCTGGTCTGGGACGAAGGGGTGCTCGACATCCTCAACAAGGCCCGCGATGCCGGCCACATTCCCGCTGACGCGAAGTTCAAGATCTCCGTCTACGCCGGCCACGCCAACCCCGCCTCGATCAAGATCCTGCAGGAACTCGGCGCCGACAGCGTGAACCCGGTGGGCGACCTGAGCCGGCCCATGCTGGGCGCCATCCGCCGCAATGTCGATGTGCCTCTTGATGTCTGGGCCGAGACCTTCGAATCGTTCGGCGGGATGAACCGGCTCTGGGAAGCCGGCGACATCGCCCGCGTCGCCGGGCCGGTCTACTTCAAGATCGAGCCGGGCGAGTCCGAGGCCGTGATGTACAACGGCTGGGTCCGGCCCGAGTTCCACGAGGAACTCATCCGCCACAAGGTGCGGCACGCGGCCATCCTCAACGAGCTGGTCGCCACCAGCACCCCCGACGTGGCCGTGTCACCCCGGCCCCGGCTGGCCGCTACGGCGCTGACGAACTGACGTCACGGATGCACACCACGCGAAGGCGCCCCGCGGCCGCGGTCATCGGCTCGGGGAACATCGGGACCGACCTGATGTACAAGCTGCGACGGTCGGAGGTGCTCGACATCGCGGCCATGGTCGGGATCGACCCGCGCAGTGACGGTTTGGCCCGCGCGGCGGGCCTGGACGTGGCGATCACCGCTGACGGTGTGGAAGGGCTGCTGGCGATGAGCGTCTTCGATGACGTCGACGTCGTATTCGACGCCACCAGCGCCTACGCCCACCGCCACAACGACGCCCGGCTGGAACCCACCGGCCGGCTCGTCGTGGACCTGACCCCTGCGGCCATCGGCCCGTACGTGGTGCCGGCGGTCAACTTGTCCGGATTGGCCGGCCGGCGCAATCTGAACATGGTGACCTGCGGCGGCCAGGCGACGGTGCCCATCGTCGCCGCCCTGTCGCGGGTCACCCGGGTGCACTACACCGAGATCGTCGCGTCCATCTCGTCGCGGTCGGCAGGCCCCGGCACCCGGGCCAACATCGACGAGTTCACCCAGACCACCTCGCGCGCACTGGAAACGGTGGGCGGCGCCGCCCGCGGCAAGGCGATCATCGTGCTGAACCCGGCCGAACCGCCGATGATCATGCGCGACACCGTGGCCGCGCTGGTGGCGAGTGTGGACCAGGCCACCATCAGCGCGGCGGTGGCCGCGATGGTGCACGACGTCGCTCACTACGTCCCCGGTTACCGGCTGCGTCAGGACGTCCAGTTCTCCACCGTCACGGCAGCTGATCCGCGCAGAAGACTTGTCCCCGAAGCGCATCGGACAGCCGATCTCACCCACGTGACGGTGTTCCTGGAGGTGGAGGGAGCCGGCGACTACCTGCCGCCTTACGCCGGCAACCTCGACATCATGACGGCGGCTGCGGTCCGGGTGGCCGAGCACGCAGTCTCCGGTGCGGGGGTGACGATGTGAAAGACGGCCTCTACATCCAGGACGTGACCCTGCGCGACGGGATGCACGCGATCGGGCACTCGTTCACCCTCGACGACGTGCGACGGATCGCCCGGGCACTCGACCAGGCCGGCGTCACCGCCATCGAAGTGGCCCACGGTGACGGTCTGGCCGGCGGCAGCCTGACCTACGGAGCCGGCGCCCACAGCGACACCGAATGGATCAGCGCCGCCGCGGAGGTCATCGACAACGCCCGCCTGACCACCCTGCTGCTGCCCGGTATCGGCACCGTCGACGACCTGCGCGCCGCCGTGGATCTCGGCGTCACGTCGGTGCGGATCGCCACCCACTGCACCGAGGCCGACATCGCCCGCCAGCACATCGGCACCGCAGTCGACCTGGGCCTCGACGTGGCCGGCTTTCTGATGATGGCGCATCTGACGGATCCGGAAACGCTGGCGGCGCAGGCGAAGATCATGGAAGACGCCGGGGCGCACTGTGTGTATGTCACCGACTCCGGCGGCCGGCTCACCATGGCCGGTGTGCGCGACCGGGTGCAGGCCTACCGCGCCGCACTCGACCCGAGCACCACCATCGGGGTGCACGCGCACCACAACCTGGCTCTGGGCGTGGCCAATTCGATCACCGCCGTCGAGCAGGGTGCCCATCGGGTCGATGCGTCCCTGACCGGGCTGGGCGCCGGGGCGGGCAACTGCCCGTTGGAGGCGTTCATCGCAGTGGCCGAACTCAACGGCTGGCTGCACGGGTGCGATCTGTTCGCCCTGATGGACGCGGCCGACGACCTGGTGCGCCCGCTGCACCAGCGCCCGGTGCGGGTGGATCGCGAGACCCTCACGCTGGGCTATGCCGGGGTGTACTCGAGCTTCCTGCTGCACGCCGAACGGGTTGCCGTCGACATCGGTGTCGACACCCGGGACCTGCTGGTCGAGGCCGGCCGCCGCGCGATGGTGGGCGGCCAGGAAGACCTGCTCACCGATCTCGCGCTGGACATGAGGAGGTGAAGAGTCGCTTTCTCCACCGTGCTCAGCGATCGGTCGCCGGGCACCTGGAAACGGATCCAACGCGGATCCGCCCCCCTACGATCGTCCCAAGCCACGAGAGATGAAACACCATGGAGAACGTCACCGCACCTGTGCCTTCCCGACGGCCGACCACGACGGCGCCCGTCACTCCCGCCGAACCCGGCGGGCGCCGTAACCACGGCCTGAAAGAGAACACCCTGGGTGTTCCGAGCATCTTCTTCTACATCATCGCCGCCGCATCCCCGCTGACCGTGGTGGTGGCGCTGTTCCCCATCATCATCGGCGCCGGCAACGGCGTCGGCATGCCCGGTGCCTTCGTCATCGCGGCGGTGGTGCTGATGATCTTCGCCGTCGGTTACGTGGCGATGAGCCGCCATGTCACCAACGCCGGCGCCTTCTACGCTTACGTCACGCTGGGGCTCGGCCGCGTTGCCGGCCTCGGATCGGCGTCGCTGGCCATCTTCGCCTACAACGCGATCCAGGCCGGTCTCTACGGCGGGTTCGGGTACTACGCAGCCGAACTGCTCAATCCGGCCCTGGGCATCAGCCTGCCGTGGTGGGTGTACGCCTTTGTCGGGCTGCTGCTGTGTCTGGGCCTGGGCGTGCAGGGCGTGCATTCGGGCGCCCGCGTACTCGGGGTGTTCATGACCCTCGAAGTCCTCATGATCACCGTCCTGAGCGTCTTCAGCCTGTTCGGCGATGCGGTTCCGGTCTCGGAGTTCAGTTTCGAGCCCTTCAACCCGAGTGTGGTGCTGGCCGGCGCCCTCGGAGTGGCGTTGATGTTCGCCCACGCGTCCTTCATCGGTTTCGAGGGTTCGGCCATCTACGGTGAGGAAGCCCGCGACCCGGCGCGGACCATCCCCCGGGCGACCTACCTGTCCATCGCGTTCATGGGCGTGCTCTACGCCGTGTCGGGCTGGCTGATCATGAACGCCCTCGGCCTGAATGACGTGGTGGCCATCGCCACCGAGACCGGCGGCAACTTCATCTTCGTGGCCAGTGACACCATCATCGGCCACAACATCTCGCTGCTGTTCCAGATCCTGATCGTCACAGCCACTTTCGCGGCGATTGTCACCTTCCACAACAACGTCTCGCGGTACCTGTTCTCGCTGGGGCGCCAACACCTGGTGTGGAAGCCGCTGGGGTGGACCCTGCCGCGCCGGCAGACGCCCTGGGTGGCCTCCATCGTCCAGAGCCTGATGGTCGGGGTGGTCATCGTGGCGTTCGCCATCGCGGGCCAGGATCCGTTCGCCACCCTGTTCACCTGGGCCACCGGCATCGGCACCATCGGCGTCATCGCCTCGCAACTGGTGGCCGGGATCGCGATCTTCGTGTTCTTCCGCAAGTCGAACGTGGACAAGCGGCCGTGGAACACCGTGATCGCTCCGCTGCTGGCGATCGTCGGACTCAGCGGGTTCTTCATCCTGACCCTCAACAGCCTCGACGTGCTGCTCGGTGTGCAGGGCGCCACCGCGGTGCTGATGGTGTCGCTGGTGTTCCTGGCCTTGCTCGGCGGGGTCGCCTACGGTCTCTACCTGCGCTTCTTCGCGCCGGATCGTTACGAGCTGGTGGGCAAGGCGCTCAACGAACGCGACCTCGAGGACCCCGCTCCCGAAGCCGTCTGAGGCAGGTTCCGCCGAAATCGAGCACGCCGGGGCGTCGATAGGTACGTTTGTCCTTATCGATACGTACAGACGTTCCTAAAGGAGGGTCCGACCATGGCCACGGCTCCCCGGCGCGCTCGCCGTCACGACCCCGACAGAAAGGAGCGCATCGTGGAATCGGCGCTGGAGGTCCTGGCCCGCGACGGAGTAGCGGGCATCACCCACCGCGCCATCGGCGAAGCTGCCGACGTCCCACTCGGTTCCATCACCTACCACTTCAAGACACTCGACGACATCGTGCAACTCGCCTTCCGGACGCACGTCGACAAGTTGGCCACCCGCTTCGAAAACCGGCTGGCCGCCTGCGATTCGGAGTCGGATCTGATCGAGTGCATAGCCTTGGCCATCACCGACGATCTGGCCGCCAACCCCAACGAGCTCGCCGTCACCTTCGAACTGTACGGCGACGCGGTGCGCCGAGCCGACACCAAGCGCATCACGCAGGAGTGGATGGAGCGGGCCGAGGACGCCCTGGCCCACCACTTCGATCGTGCCACCGCTCGCCTGATCGACGTCGTGGTCGAGGGCCTGATGGTGCACATGTCCATTGCCCAACAACCGATTTCGAAGGACGCGGTACGCGCCCTGCTGATCACGGCCGCCAATCCCGGCCCGAACTGAACTGGAGCCATCATGACCTTTCACGACAAGATGTTCGTAGGCGGAAGCTGGACCGAAGCCTCCGGAGGAGCAAAAGACCAGATCCTGGCACCCGCCACCGGTGAGGCGTTTGCGGAGGCCGCCCACGGCACGGCCGCCGACGTCGACCGCGCCGTCGCCGCCGCCCACGCCGCATTCCCGGACTGGGCCCGCACTCCCGTCGGCGAACGGGCTCGCGCCTTCCTCGAGCTCGCCGACCGCATCGAAGCCGACGCTCGCAACCTCGCCGAGATCGAGTCTCGCAACGCCGGCAAGCCCATCAGCGGCGCGCTCGAAGAGATGGAGATGATTCCCGACCATCTTCGGTTCTTCGCCGGGGCTGCCCGCACCACCGAAGGCCGTGCCGCCGGCGAGTTCGTCCCCGGTACCACCAGCATCATCCGGCGCGATCCACTCGGGGTGGTCGGCTCGGTCGCCCCGTGGAACTTCCCGCTGTTGATGGCCATCTGGAAGATCGCCCCCGCTCTGCTCACCGGGAACACGTTGGTGCTCAAACCTTCTGAGCACACTCCGTTCTCGGTGCTGCGCCTGGCTGAGCTGGCCGCCGACCTGTTCCCCGCCGGGGTCTTGAACATCGTCACCGGTGACGGCGAGGATGTGGGCGCGAGCCTGGTGTCGCACCCGCTGGTGCGGATGTCCTCGCTCACCGGTTCTGTCGAGACCGGCCGGTCGCTGCTGCGGGCCTCCGCAGATTCCAACCTCAAGCGGCTGCACCTCGAACTCGGTGGCAAGGCACCGGTGCTGGTGTACCCGGACGCCGATGTGGCACTCGCGGTCGAGAAGATCATGCAGGGTGCGTTCGGCAACGCGGGCCAGGACTGCATGGCAGCGTCGCGTATCTACGTCCATGACTCCCTGCATGACGACCTGGTGTCCGGACTCGAGAAGGCAGTCAAGGAGTTGAATCTCGGTGACCTCGCCGACGAGAACACCGTCATGGGTCCGGTGATCACCGCCGCGCACCGCGACCGCGTGGAAGGCTTCGTCTCCCGCGCGAAAGCCACCGGCCACACCGAACTGCTCCAGGGTGACAACCCCGGCACCGGCTTCTACACCGCCCCCACCGTGGTGGTCGGCACCAAGCAGGACGACGAGATCATCAGCGCCGAGGTGTTCGGCCCGGTGACGTCGGTGACCCGGTTCAGTGACAACGACGACGTGCTCGCCTGGGCGAACGACACCGAATATGGCTTGGCTGCTTCGGTGTTCACCCGGGACGTGGGCCGTGCCATGGTCACCTCCGGCGCACTCCAATTCGGCACTGTGTGGGTCAACGACCACGCTCCGGTGACGCCGGAGATGCCACACGGCGGCTTCAAGCAGTCCGGCCACGGCAAGGACATGTCGGTGTACGCACTCGAGGCCTACACCGAGATCAAGCACGTGATGATCAACCATGCGACCGCCTGACATGACGGTCAGCGCCATCAACACGTTCCGTCTGCGGCCGGGTGTTCCGGTCGCCGACTTCGAGCAGTTCTCCGCGGGACTCGATCGCCCGGTGTGCCTGGGCTTCGACGAGGTGCTGGGGTTCGACGTCTATCTCTCCGACGACGGCGTGGTCGTCGAGGTGATGACGGTGACCTCCTGGCCCGACTGGGAGCAGGTGCGCGACAACGCACCCGAGCTCAAACCCGTCGTCGCCCGCTTCGACGAGCTCGTGGAACCAGGCAGCGTCAGCACCATCTTCACCCGTCATTCCCCACTCAGGAGTTCCGATGCCCACTGACTACGACGCCGTCATCATCGGCGCCGGCCACAACGGCCTCGTCACCGCCAACTACCTGGCCCGCGCAGGCAAGTCGGTGCTGGTGCTCGAGGCGCGCGACCTCGTGGGCGGCGCCTGCGTCACCGAGGAGCTGATCCCCGGCTCCAAGTGGTCGTCGTGCGCCTTCATCGCCGGCCTGCTGCGCCCCGAGATCATCACCGAGCTGGAGCTGGCCAAGTACGGCCTGGAGCTCTACCAGGGTGATGCACTGTCGTTCAGCCTGTTCCGCGACGGCACCTCCTTCACCATGTGGAAGGAGACCGACCGGACGCTGCGGGAACTCGAGAAGCTCAGCAAGAAGGATGCGCAGGCGTTCCTCGACTTCGGCATCCGGCTGCAACGCTTCGCCGGGCTGGTCACGCCGTACCTGCTGAAACCGCCACCGGAACGGTCCGAGGTGTTCGCCGCCTTCGAAGCCGCCGGCGAGCAGACGCTGTTCGACGAGTTCACCCTGCTCTCGGTGCGTGATCTGCTGGACCGGTATTTCGAGGACGAGCGGCTCAAGAGCATGCTGACGTTCTTCGGCATGGTGTCGATCTTCGGCGGCCCCTCCACCCCCGGTACCGCCTACACCTACGGCCACCATTCCTGGGGCGAGTTCAACGGCAACTTCGGCCAATTCGGGATGGCCCGCGGCGGCATGGGTGCCATCAGCGAGGCGCTGGCGGCCTCGGCCCGGGCACACGGGGCCACCATCCGCACCTCGGCCCCGGTGGACCGGGTGCTCGTCGAGCGTGGGGTCGCCACCGGGGTGCGGTTGCGGGACGGCTCGGTGATCACCGCGAAGCAGGTGTTCTCCAACGCCGATCCCAAACGATCCCTGCTGCAGTTGCTGGAACCGGGGGTGCTGGCGCCGAAGCTGGTCCGCGACGTCGAGAACATCGACACCCGCGGTTCGATGGCCCGGATCCACCTGCTGATCGATGAACTGCCGCAGTACCTTCCGTTCACCGACGCCACCGAGGGACCCCAGCACCACGGCCACCAGCTGCTCGGCCCCAGCCGAGAGGCGTTCGAGGAGGCCTACGAGGCGCAGCGACGCGGCACGTTCCCCAGCACGTTCGTCATCGAGGCCGTCACCCAGTCGGTCACCGACGACACGCTGGCGCCCAAGGGTCTGCACACGATGACCCTGGGCATCCAGCAGCTGCCATCCGAGCTCACCGGCACCACCTGGGCCGCGGAAAAGGAGAAGTGGGCCGACCTGGTGCTCGAGGACCTGTTCACCTACGCACCGAACTTGCGTGAACACATCCTCGACCGAGTGATCATCACGCCCGACGACCTGCACAACGAGTATCTGATCACCGACGGCAACATCTTCCACGGTTCGATGATGCTCGATCAGTTGTTCGGCGCCCGGCCCATCCCGGAGCTCGCGAACTACCGCACGCCCGTGCGTAATTACTACCTGTGCGGCTCGGGTACCCATCCCGGTGGCGGAGTGATGGGGGCCAACGGCCACAACGCCGCCGAGGCGGCCCTGGCCGACGCCGACGGGTTGGCCCCGGCCGCACCACTGCGCTCGGCTGGCGCCAGAGCGCCCTGGCAGCAGCGGATGGTCGGCACCCTGATGGGCACCAGGCCGGGGCGCTGGTTCGGATACCAGGCCGCGCGCCAACCTGCACTGCGCAAGATCACCGCGTACGCCGCTCGCGTCCGATGAATCAGCTGCGCAGCGCCAAATGGTTTGCCGGGCAGGATGTTCCCGGCTTCGTGCACCGCTCGGCCATGCGGGCGTCCGGGTTCTCCCGGATGGCGTTCGAGGGCAGACCCATCGTCGGGATCTGCAACTCGTGGTCGGAGGTGGTCAACTGCAACATGCACTTCCGCGGGCTGGCAGACTCGGTGCGGCGCGGGGTGCTGGCCGCCGGCGGGTTCCCGCTGGAGTTCCCCACCATCTCCCTCGGTGAGCAGTTGATGAAGCCGACCACCATGTTGTTCCGCAACCTGATGGCCATGGACGTCGAGGAGTCCATCCGGGCCTACCCATTCGATGCCGTGGTGCTGCTGGGTGGCTGCGACAAGACGGTGCCCGCGCAGCTGATGGGTGCGGCCAGTGCGGATGTCCCGGCCATTGTGCTCACCGGAGGGCCCGCCGCACCGGCGGTGTTCGACGGCAAGCAGATGGGCGTCGGCACCGACCTGTGGCAGTACATCGACGATGTGCGGGCGGGCCGGATGTCGATGGCCGACTACGAGCGTCTCGAGGCCGCGGCCGGCCCGTCCCGCGGGCACTGCCCGGAGATGGGCACGGCCTCCACCATGGCCACGATCGTGGAGGGGCTCGGCATGACACTGCCCGGCGCCGCCGCGGTGCCGGCCATGGACTCGCGGCGGTTGCAGGTGGCCGAAGAGGTGGGTGCGCGTGCGGTGGGCCTGGCCGCCGAGGGAGTGCGGCCCTCGCACGTGCTCACCGCCGAGGCCTTCGACAACGCCATCACTCTGATGCTGGCGGTCGGCGGATCCACCAACGCGATCGTGCACCTGCTGGCCATCGCCGGCCGCGCCGGGGTGCCGCTGACCCTGGACCGGTTCCACGAATTGTCCGCGCGCACACCGCTGATGGTGAATGTGCGGCCCGCCGGGGAGCACCTGGTGGAGCAGGTGTTCCACGCCGGCGGCATCCCCGCGGTGATGAAGTCCATCGAGACCCTGCTGCACACAGACGCGCTGACCGTCAGCGGCAAGACCGTCGCCGACAACCTGCCGTCCGGCATCTCCACCGCCGCAGACGTCATCGCCACCATCGATGCCCCGTTCCAGCCGACGCAGGGCCTGGCCGTGGTGCGCGGCAACCTGGCGCCCACCGGCGCAGTGATCAAGTGCAGCGCGGCCACCCCTGCCCTGCTGGTGCACCAGGGGCCCGCCGTGGTGTTCGACGACATGCGCGACATGATGGCCCGCTTCGACGACCCCGACCTGGACGTCACCGCGGATTCCGTGCTGGTGCTGCGCAGTGCCGGCCCGCGCGGTGCCCCCGGCATGCCCGAGTGGGGCCAGCTGCCCATCCCCAGCAAGCTGCTGCGCCAGGGCGTCACCGACATGGTGCGGATCTCCGATGCCCGGATGAGCGGAACCGCCTACGGCACGTGTGTTCTGCACGTCAGCCCCGAGTCGGCCGCGGGCGGTCCGCTGGGCCTGGTCCGCGACGGCGACATCATCGCGCTGAACGCCCACGCCGGCACGCTGGACCTACTGGTTCCCGACGACGAACTGGCCACCCGCCAGGCGCCACCCCCGCGCCATCGACAGCGTCGTGGCTACGCGGCCATGTACGTCGACCGTGTCCTGCAGGCCGACCGGGGGTGCGATTTCGACTTTCTGGTCGGCCGCTCCGATCAGCCCGAGAACGAACCGGACGCCATCTTCGACGGCTGGGTGGGCGGCTGGTGAACTAGGGGTTCCTGGTGGGCAGCACGATCCACGACGGTCGGCTGCTGTCCACCGACAGGGTGGCCCGTTGCGGCCGGTGCCCTTCCGGCGACGGGCACCGGTCCCACCGGGGGAACGAACTGTTGGCCACATCCACCCGGATCCGATGTCCCGCAGCAAAAACCATGCTGGTGGACCACAGGTCCACCTCGTGTGGACCGGGGCCGGCCGCGTCGCGAACGCGGAGCACACCGTCGCAGATGTTGACGGAAAGCCCGTCCGGATGCACATCGCAGATCCGGACCACCCAGTCCACGCTCGACGCCGAACTGCTCGCGTGCAGGTGCGCACGCAGGCGACCGCCCACCTCGAGGTCGGCGGTCAGCACGTCCGAGGTGAAGGACACCACGTCCGGCCGAGACTCATTGCCTCGCTGATCAATTGGACCGGCAGAAAGCACCCCGGTCATGAAGGTGTTGCCGCCCACCGACGGCACCGGATCGGACAGATCGTAGCCGTAGGTCAGCGCCGCGACGCCCGGCTTCGGCGATTGCGGCGACAGCACGCCGTCACCGTGCAGGTACCACGACATCTCTCGCGCGTCGACCGGCGGCCACTGCGACTCGTTTCGCCACTGGTTGCGGCCCATCACGAAGATCCGCACCGGTGGATCGTCGTCGGGGTCCAGACCCTTCCCCCCGAGCTGACCGCGCAGCCAACCGAGCTGACTGTCGATCCACGTTCCGCCAGGATGGACAAACGGGCTCTCCCTGTTGGCCCGTATTCCGAAAGCCAGATCGCCCATCGCATCAGCGAAATTCGTGTGCGACCACGGCCCGACGAGCAGCCTGGTGTGATGACCGGCCGCCACCATCGCCTGGTGATTGTCCAACGTGCCCTGCAGGAAGATGTCGAACCAACCGCCGGTGTGGAAGCTCGGCACACCCGCCTGGGCCTGCCGTCCCGAGATGTCTGCCGGTTCGAAGTCGGCGCGGCCCCGGGCAGCGGTGCGCACGGTGCCCAGTTCGCGCACATCGTGACGCTCGATCAGCTCCAGGAGATCGTGGGTCGTGCTCCAGTATCCCTGCTGAGCAAGGTGATCGAGCTCGTCGATGATCGCTTCCAGCCTGGCGTATTCCGTTCCGGTCCCCGCGTAGCGCCGGTACACGTCATCGGCTCCGGTCAGCAGCGTCCACGGCAGCGCGAGCCCCACCTCCGCCGCCCCACCGCGGGAGTACAGCCCGTCGCTCGCGTCAGCCCAGGTCATCAGCGGCGCGATGGCGCGCAGCGACGGTGTGCCCGACAATGCGGCCTGCCACTGGGTGTTTCCGGAATAACTACCGCCGAACATCCCCACCTGACCGTTCGATCCCGGGAGCTGCGCAGCCCATTCGACGGAATCCGCGCCATCCTCGACGTCGGCGGTCAGCGGTGCCCAATCCCCGCCTGAGGCCCCACGGCCACGGACATCCTGGATCACCACCAGGAAGCCCGACCGGGCCGCTGTCACGGGGTCGAGACCCGACCAGGCGTTCTCGGAGTACGTGTTCTTGCCGTACGGCGTGCGCATCAGCAGCACCGGCCACGGTCCACCACCGACGGCGGGGGTGTAGACGTCGGCCACCAGTCTGACACCGTCCCGCATGATCGCCGGAACGTCGAAGTCGACGCTGACCGATGCCGCACTCACGCCGACTCCTTGGCCGTCAGGACCTGATCGAGCGATGCGTAGCGCTGCGGCGCGGAGACCCGCAGGCGCCAACCGTACGCGAGCCCGAGCAGCAGCGGCGCCAACAAGACCGACACCAGGGCGAGGCCCACGCTACCGCTGACTCCGAGCAGGACATCGAGGTTGCGCAGTGCCGCAACGATAATCGCTGTCAGTGCGGCGGTCGCCAGGGCCGGAGCGATCACCGTGTGCCACGGTCGGCGATCCACCCCTGTGCGGCGGAAGAAGGCGAAGATGGCCACCGACGCGATGGTCTGCGACAGGATCACCCCGATCGTGCCGATTCCCCCGATACCCGCGAAGAGCGTCACGATCGGGTCCAGATGCGCGACGGCCGCCACCACGATCACGGCCGCGACAATGCCCGACTGCACGGCGGACGCGACATACGGTGTCTGGCGCGACCTCAGCGTGCGTCCCAACGGCGACCACACGAGCTGTTGGCGTCCCAGGGAGAACAGATACCGGGACACGTTGTTGTGGAACGTCAGAATGGCGGCGAACATCGCCGTGACGATCAGGATCTGGAACACCGTCGCCACGTTGCCACCGATGAAGCGTCCGCTGACGTAAAAGAGGAAGTCACCACCCTGCTCCGCGGCAGCATCTTTCGCCACCGGCAGCCCCAGCGCATTCACCAGGATCCACGCGGTGACTGCGTAGAGCACGCCCATGAACACCACGGACAGATACGTCGCCCGCGGAATGGTGCGGCGGGGGTCCTTCGCCTCTTCCGAATAGATGGCCGTGCCCTCGAAGCCGATGAACGCGCACACTGCCAACAGGATCGAGATCCCGAACGCACCGGAGAACACAGCATGGGGTGCAAAGGGTTCTAGCGAGTAGGACGAGACCGACACGTCTCCCCGGAACAGGCTGAAGATCACCAACGTCGCGATCATGACCAGTTCGGCGGTCATGAACACACCCAGCCAGCGGGCACTCGAGTGGACCCCCTGGATGCCCAGCGCCGTGCACAGGATCAGTCCCAGCAGCGCCAGCAGCCACCACGACACGTCGATCCCGAAGTGCGAGCTGAGCAGCGAATTCAGGTAGAACCCGAAGCCGCCGAAGAGCGCTGCTTGAATGGCGATGTAGGAGAACATCGTCAGGAAGGCCGACCCGAGCCCGAGTTCCTTGCCCAGGCCCGCGGTCACGTAGGAATACAGCGCGCCCGCGTTCGCGATGTGCCTGCTCATGGCCACGTATCCAACCGCGAACACCAGCAGCGCCGCTGCTGCCAGCACGAAGGCACCCGCGGCTCCGATGCCGTTGCCCAGCCCGATGATGATCGGCAGCAGCCCGACCACGACCGTGAACGGCGACGCCGCCGCGATGACGTAGAAGAAGATGCTCGACACCCCAAGCACGTTCTTCTTCAGGGCGTCACGGGCGTCGCCCGCGCTCTCATCGACCATGTTCCCGCCTGACGTTGAATTTCACTCAATGACATTTGACTTCGTCTAGCGAAAACTCTAGGACGAGCGGGGTACGCGGTCAATGGACGATGCCGCTGCCGATGATCCGCCGTCATGCAATACGAGCCGAGCTGATCGAGCCGGCTCCACGTTCAGGTGAGCAACAATCGTGGTCCGGCGAAGCTCCTGTGGCCCACTCGGCGGGATTCCAGGATCCCGCCCTGGTCAACCGCCTGATCGACGATTCCCCAACGCAGAGCCAACAGCCCCGCGCGTACCGTCGACACCATGACCCAGGCACCCGCCTCACCACCGCTGCACATGCAGCGCGTCGGCTTCGACCCCATCCCCACCCTCGGCGAGATCCGGGAGGCCGAGGGCGTGCGCACCGTCGTCAACGCCTTTGGCATGCCGGTGTATCTGGTGACCCGCCACGACGACGTGAAGACGGTGCTCTCGGATCCGGAGAGGTTCTCCAACGAGCGACCCCCGGGGTTCTTCGTCCCCGGGGCTCCCGAGATGTCCGAGGAAGAGCAACGCGCAGCCCAGTCTGGCAACCTGCTGGGCCTGGACCCGCCCAGGCACACCCGGTTACGCCGCATGCTCACCGGCGAATTCACCGGCCGCCGGATGAAGCGCCTGGAGCCGAGGATCACCGACATCGTGAGCCAGCATCTGGATGCCATGGAAAAGTCCGGTTCACCACGTGATCTCGTGACCGACTTCGCGCTGCCCATCCCGTCACTGGTGATCTGCGAGTTGCTGGGTGTGCCCTACGACGACCGCGACGATTTCCAGCACCGCACCAGCCGCCAGCTCGACCTGTCGATCCCGATCGAGGAGCGCTTCGAGCTCCAGCGCGCCGGGCGCGCGTACATGCACGCGCTGGTGGCCGGCGCCCGTCGCTCCCCCGGCGACGACATGCTCGGAATGCTGGTGCGCGAGCACGGATCCGAGCTCACCGATGACGAGCTGGTGGGCATCTGCAACCTGCTCCTGGTGGCCGGCCATGAGACCACCTCCAACATGCTCAGCCTGGGCACGCTGGCGTTGCTGCGGCACCCGGATCAGCTGGCCCTGGTTCGTGACGACCCCGATGCGGTGGGTCCGGCGGTGGAGGAGCTGCTGCGCTGGCTGTCGATTGTACACTCCGGCATCCCGCGCATCACCACCACCGACGTCGAGATCGCGGGCGTGCAGATCCCCCGGCACCAATTGGTGTTCGTCTCGCTGCCGTCCGGCAACCGCGACCCGAGCTTCATCGACAACCCGGAGGTATTCGACATCCGCCGCGGCGCCATGGGACATCTGGCGTTCGGCCACGGTGTCCATCACTGCCTGGGTGCACCGCTGGCGCGTATGGAGATGAAGATTGCCTTTCCGGCTCTCCTGCAACGCTTCCCGACCCTGCGCCTCGACGAACCTTTCGACGACGTGGCGTTCCGGTCTTTCCACTTCATCTACGGGCTGCAGTCTCTTCAGGTGGCCTGGTGAGGGTGCGCGCCGACCGCGACGTCTGCATCGGCGCCGGGGTCTGTGTGATGAACAGCGAGGCGGTCTTTGATCAGGACGACGACGGCATCGTGGTACTGCTGGTCGACGAGGTACCCGCGGCCGAGCAGGGCAACGCGCGGAAAGCCGTGCAGCTCTGCCCCTCCGGAGCGCTCAGCATCGTCGAATGAACGGGCGTTGACACTGCACTGAGCGCGAAGAAGTGCGAGTGGCGCTCGCGGTGAGTGCAGTGTCGACGAGGTGCGAAAACCCCTGTGTCACTTGAGTATCGGGCGTAACATCACGCGAATTTTGAGTTCCTAAGCGATGTCAAGTCATGAGGCGGCTTCTAGACTGTGGTTGACGGGCCGGTGGATTGGAGCGCTTGGCGACTCCTGTTGTCCCCGGCCCGTCCTTCCTTTGAGTCGCTGTGTGCGGCGGGTGTCGGCGGCCTTGACTCGAATCTTCTGGTCGACGCGGTGGTGGGCGGTGACCAATTTTCGGCCTTCGTCAGCGTGGATGGGTCGGCCGTCGATATCCCGCATTTTGTAGGGCTGACCTGTGCGGAGGCAGGTGGCGATACGGGTCAGCAGTATGGTGGCGATGTGGCAGAGCGCTGAGTCATGATGACGCTCGGTTTGCATGAGCCGTTTGTACTTGGCGGCCAACTGGGGATCGGTCTTGCGGGCATGATCGGCGGCGGCGAAGAGCGCTTCCCGCAGCAGCGGATCGCCGGCCTTGGTCAATCCGGTCTGTTGATGGGTTTGCCCGGACTGGTTGAGCTTGGGAATCAGCCCGGAGTAGGCGCGGATGGCAGCTAACGAGTGGAATCGGTGGGGGTCCCCGAGACGGCCGGCGATGACGGCGCCAATGATCGGACCGACGCCGGGCGCGGAGGCGATGATGCCGTTGGGGTCGGCTTCGGCGTAGAGGTTGGCGGCTCGTTCATCGAGGTCGTCGATTTGTTCGGTCAACGCAAGGGCTTGTTCGGCTTCTACGGCGATATCGGCGGCCAACTCGGCGAAATCGATGCGCGCGTCGTCGCCAGAGCCCCACAGCTGCAACGATTCCCGAGCTGCAGCGAGGATCGCGGTGGCGTAGGTTTCACGCCAGGCGCCGCGGGAGTGGCGGATCAGGAATCGGGTCAGCCGTGCATGTCCGAGGCGGATCACTGTGTTGGGATCGGCGTAGCGGGCCAGCAGTTCTAGGGCGGTCTTGCCGAATCGGGCACTCAAGGCGTCGTACCAGGCCGGGCCGAGCAACTCCAGTTGGGCATCGAGGCGTTGAAAGACCGCGGTGCGGCGTTTGACGATGGATGATCGGATTTTGACGATCCGGCGCAGTGGCTCAGCCGGGCCGCCGCCGGTGTGATCGCGCAATCCTTCGGGGTGCAGGAGTGGCAGCCGGGCCAGCATTTTGGAGTCGAGGTGGTCGTTTTTGGCGTGTTTGGAGTAATAGGCTCGTAGATCGGCAGATTGCGTCGTGGGAACCATGGACACTCGTGCACCTCGGTGGCGGAACCACGATGCCAACGGCGCCCAGGCGTTGCGGGTGGGTTCCATGATGATGCGTACGGTGTCGCGCTTCTTTAGTCCGCAAGCGGTCCAGAGCTTCGAGTTCATCGGGGCGAGTGAAGAATCGCCGACCTGTCCAGACGAAGGTCCCGTCAGGGCGCGCCAGGGACGCTTGATGAGCAGCCCTGCAGGCGACATCAATGCCTAGGATCAGTTCCATGCCATGTCCTTTCGATCAAGTGGGTGGTTAACCTGCGATCGAGGCTGGCATAGCCCAGACATTCCATAAGCAGGAGTCCAACCATCAGTCGGCTCCAAGTTCCCGAACAGGGACACCAGAATCGCGCAGGTTGTGCCGCGACAGCCACTCAGAAATCAGGAATCCCAGAAGGTTCCAGTCGGTAGCCTGGCTGTCCGCGAGCACTCACTCAATCTAAATGTCGGTGCTCGCCCGTATGTTCGAGGCATGGGTTCCTCCGCTGTCGCCGATCGCGAGGCGATGCTGGCTGCCCTGGCGCAGATCGAAGAGCTGACCGCGCAGATGAATCGGTTGTCGATCGACGCGTTCTCCGATGCCGAGTTGTTGAATGTGCAGCAGCGTCGTGAAGCCGTGCACCGCGCCCAGCCGGTGTTCGATCATCGGGTGTATCAGCGGATCACCTCCCAGAGCGCACCGATCTCCCTGGGCGCCAAGAATTACGCGGCAGTGCTGTCGCAGCGGTTGCGGATTTCCAGCTCGGAGGCGCGCCGCCGGTTGGATGAGGCGGCGCTGTTCGGGCCGCGGACCTCGATCACCGGTGAACCGATGGCACCCTCCATGCCCACGTTCGCGCGCGGTCAGGCGCAGGGGTTGATCGGCGCCGAGCACATCAAGCATGTCCGGTGGTTCTTCCGTGAGCTGCCCGGCTTCGTGGACTTCCAGACCCGGGCCAACGCCGAAGAACAACTGGCCCAGCATGCCTGCGAACTCGGCCCCGAAGCGTTCCGGACAGCCGCAGCGCACATGCTCTATCTGCTGAACCAGGACGGGGAACTCTCCGATGAGGACCGCCAGGCCCTGGCCTACATCCGGGTCGGCAAGCAGCGCCCCGACGGGATGCGGCCCTTCGAAGGCTTGTTGACTCCGGAGGCGTGGGCCACCCTGGAGCCGCTGCTGGAGCGCAACGCCGCCCCGGGGATGTGCAACCCGGCTGACGAGCAACCCTGCCTCGACGGTGAGCCCACCGAAGAGCAGATACGCAACGACACCCGCACGGCCGGCAAACGGAACCACGACGCGCTACTGGCGTTGTGCCAGCGCATGCTCACCACGGCGACCGGCACCATCAACGGCCTGCCCGCCACCGTCGTCATCACCGCCAGCCTCACCGATCTGGAGAAAGGCACCGGCCACGGGCTGACCGCCGGCGGCACGAGGCTGCCCATCGCCGACGTGCTCAAGTTCGCTGCGCACTCGAGGCCCTGGCTGGCGCTGTTCGACGGCAAGGGCCTGCCCCTGCACCTGGGCCGGGCCCGCCGCACCGCGACCCTGGCCCAGCGCCTGATGCTGCTGGCCAAACACCGCGGCTGCACCATGCCCGGCTGCAGCGCGAGTGCCTACCGCTCCCAGGTGCATCACGCCAACCAAGACTGGAAGGACGGCGGGCGCACCGACATCGAGGACCTGACGTTGGCGTGCGGACCGAACAATCGCATGGTGGAGACCGCCGGCTGGACCACAAGGAACCGCCCCACAGACGGCGTCACCGAGTGGATACCGCCCCCACACCTCGACTGCGGGCAATCCCGCACCAACAACCTCCACCACCCGGAACGGATCATCGACCCCGGCGACGACCCATAGCAGATCGGGCCCAAAGTCGCTCGCCGACAGCGGAATTACCGCCCGACGGGTCAGTCGCCGTCGCGGTGCAGGTCGATCAGCCCGGCCTTGCTCAGCGCGAGCACGCTGACGATCAGCACCCAGACCGGGAACGCCAGCGTCAGCCACACCGTCACGTCACTGGCCACCAACAGCGTCAGCGCCACCACGTAGGTGAAGATCACCAGCCCCCGCGACACCAGGCCGGTCTTGAGCCAGATGGTGGCCAGCGACATCATGAACACCGCTGCCATTCGCAGGGCGTAGGTCTTCGACAGCGCGATCAGCAGTGCCTGACCGAACACGTGCACATCGGCTCCGTAGTCGGCGCTGCGGCTGGCCACCAGCGCCACCCCCACCGCAGACGACACGAAGATCATCGCGAGGAACAGCAGCCCACTGCCCAGGAAGACCGAGGCGAAGAACTTGTCCTCGAACCTGCCCAATCCGTCGCGCACCACTCCGATGAACCACAGGAAGCAGATGCCGGCGAACGGCATCAGCACCGCCGCCGCGCGCACCTTGCCCTCCGAACCCTCCACCCACTGCGCGCCCGGCTGGGCGCCTTCGGGAAGTGCGGTGTGGATCAGCGCGATCGCGACGCCGAACAGCACGGCGAACAACACGCCGGCCAGGCCAGCCGCGCGTGGGGTGGACAGCCGGCGCACATCGCGCTCGGGACGTTCGGTGGTCACGTGATCATGGTGCCGCCGAACTGCACGGGGTGCGGTATTTCAGGGCAAAACGCCGCACTGCCTGCAGTCTCGGCGCCGACCCGTCAGGGCTGGCCGGCGAGCAGACGCACCATCAACCCGTTGGCCTCGGCGAGCACATTGCCGTCGGGGTCGCGCAACTCGGCGTTGACGAACGCCTTGCGGCCGTCGGTCTCCCGGATCCAGCCGCGCGCGGTCAGCGTGGTGTCGATGGGCGTGACCTTGCGGTAGTCGACGTGCAGGAAGGCGGTGCGGCTGATCGGCCGGCCCGCGGCGTGGATCACCATGCCGAACACCGAATCGAACAGCAGCGGCAGCACCCCACCGTGGACGGCGTGGTTACCGCCCACGTGGAAACGGCTGAACTGCACGGTCAACTCGACACCCTCGGGCTCGAAGCTGCTGAGCCGAAACGGCGGCATCAACAGGCTGCCGCCGCCGGGCAGTTCGACGACCCGGTTGGCCGGGCCCACGCCCTCGGCGGCCTCGAAGGGGGCCAGCTGTTCCACCAGCGCCTCGACGCGATCAGCGGCGTCGTCCCACGTCGCACTGTCGGGGTCGGCGGACACCGCGAGGTCCTGCAGCCGTCGCATCGACGCCACGAAGCGGCCGAACCCGGGACCGGGCTGGGCGGGTTCGAAGATCGGGAACCCGCCGTGGCGGTCGTAGTCGGGGTCGGTCACGAAGCCAGGATGTCGCGGCGCACGATCGTCTGGTCGCGCCCCGGTCCCACGCCGATGCATGAAACATGGGCTCCGGCAAGCTCTTCCAGGCGCAGCACGTAGTCACGGGCCTTGGCAGGCAGATCGTCGAACTCGCGGGCTCCGGAGATGTCCTCCCACCAGCCGGGCATCTCTTCGTAGATCGGCTCGGCGCGCGCGATGTCGCTCTGGGTCATCGGCATCTCGTCGGTGCGCTTGCCGTCTATCGCGTAGCCCACACAGATGGGCACCGTCTCCAGGGACGACAACACGTCCAGCTTGGTCAGGAAGTAGTCGGTGATGCCGTTGACGCGGGTGGCGTAGCGGGCGATCACGGCGTCGAACCAGCCGCAGCGCCGGGGCCGGCCGGTGGTGACACCCACTTCGCCGCCGGTCTTGGCCAGGTACTGGCCGTACTGGTCGAACAGTTCGGTCGGGAACGGGCCCGAGCCCACCCGGGTGGTGTACGCCTTCAGAATGCCCAGCACCGTGGTGATCCGGGTGGGGCCGATGCCGGACCCGACGGCCGCACCACCCGAGGTCGGGTTGGATGACGTGACAAACGGATAGGTGCCGTGGTCGACGTCGAGCAGGGTGCCCTGGGAGCCCTCCAGCAGCACCGTCTCGCCGTTTTCCAGGGCCTGGTTGAGCAGCAACCTGCTGTCGGCGATGCGGTGCTTGAACCCTTCCGCCTCGGTGAGCAGCTGGTGCACCACCTCGTCAGGGTTGAGGGCCTTGCGGTTGTAGATCTTGACCAGGATCTGGTTCTTCAGCTCCAGGGCGGCCTCGATCTTCTGCGCCAGCAGCGCTTCGTCGAGGACGTCGGCGACCCGGATGCCGATGCGGGCGATCTTGTCCTGGTAGCAGGGACCGATGCCACGGCCGGTGGTACCGATCTTCTTGCTGCCCATGTACCGCTCGGTCACCTTGTCGATGGCCACGTGGTAGGGCATCAGCAGATGCGCGTCGGCCGAGATCAACAGCCGCGAGGTGTCGACCTTGCGCTCGTCGAGGCCCGAGAGCTCCGTGAGCAGCACACCGGGGTCGACGACGACACCGTTGCCGATGACGTTGGTGACCCCCGGTGTCAAGATCCCCGAGGGGATGAGGTGCAGGGCGAAGTTCTCCCCCGTCGGCAGTACCACCGTGTGCCCGGCGTTGTTCCCGCCTTGATAGCGCACGACCCACTGCACCCGGCCACCGAGTAGATCGGTGGCCTTTCCTTTGCCCTCGTCGCCCCACTGGGCGCCGATCAGGACGATTGCCGGCATGGCGTTTCTCCTGCGTATTGTGTTCCAGCCGGTGAGCTACCTTATCCGAACATTTGCCTGCGCATTTCGACGGGAGTGTCTTTGACCACGGTGCTGCGTTTCGGAGGGCGCCCGGTACCCCGTGCGCTGGCCGCGATTCCACGTGCGGACATCACCGAACCGGCCGACGTGGATGCGGCCACCGACGGAGTGTCGCGGGCGGTGGTGCTGGGCACCGAGGCCGATCTGGCGACGGTGCTGACGCGGCTGTTGCGGGCCGACCGCCTGGAGGTGGAGGTGGCGCACCTGCCGGGATCCCGCGGTGCGCGGCGCGCGTTACGCGCTGGGGCACAACGTGTTCCGCTGATCCGTGACGAAACCGGAACGGTGTTGGTACGACGCGCCCTGTGGCGTCCGGCGCCCGATGGCCGACTCCTGGAAGGGGAGGGCATCGTCGATGACACCGTGCTCTTCGACGGTGCGGTGGCGGGCGTGGCGGTGGAGCCCACTCACACCATGCCCGGGTTGCGGGCGCGGGTGCTGGGCTCCGGCTGGCGCTCGGGGCCTTGGGTCAGCGGCCGCGCGGCCCAGCTGGGTACGCCGGCTGCGGTGGTGGTGCGTGACGGCGTGGCGGCCCCCCGACCGGTGCGCCGCTCGACGTTCTACCGGCACATCGAAGGCTGGTTGAGGGTCACGGTGTGAGCCGCCGGTAACGTCGAAACGTGAGTCTTCGTCCCCTGGGGCAGTCGGTCCGGCCCAGCCCGGTGTTCCTCGTGATCGTCGCGTTGACGGTTCTCGGCGGGGTGCTGGCCTGGCTTGCCGCCGAATCGGTCACCGTGCTGGCCTACGCCGGGGTCTTCGTGTTCGTCATCGCAGGCTGGGTGTTGTCGCTGTGCCTGCACGAATTCGGGCACGCATACACCGCCTGGCGCTACGGCGACCACGACGTCGCAGTGCGCGGCTACCTGACCCTCAATCCGCTGAAGTACTCGAGCCCCCTGCTGTCGCTGGGCCTGCCGCTGCTGTTCATCGCGCTCGGCGGGATCGGCCTGCCGGGCGGGGCCGTCTACGTCCAGACCGCGGGGATGACCCCACGTCAGCGCACCGTGGTCAGCCTGGCCGGGCCGTTGGCCAACCTGGTGCTGGCGGTGCTGCTGCTGACCTGCGCCCGACTGTTCTACGACGCCGCACACGGGGTGTTCTGGGCCGGTGTGGCGTTCCTGGGCTTCCTGCAGGTGACGGCGTTGCTGCTCAACCTGTTACCGATCCCGGGGCTGGACGGCTACGGAGCACTGGAGCCGCACCTGAGCTACGACACCCAGCGTGCGCTGGACCGGTTCAAACCGTGGGGCTTCATCATCCTGCTGCTCCTGCTGATCGCTCCGCAGCTCAATCAGTGGTTCTTCGGCGGCGTCTACTGGCTCTACGAGTTGTCCGGGGTGCCGGCGTACCTGTCGTCCGTCGGTGGTCAGCTGACCCGGTTCTGGTCGGCCTGGCTGTAGCGGCTCCGGTGGTGCGCCAGGGCCGCATCAGACCCCTCGTCGGGCTCGCACGACCCCCTCTACCGTGCCGCCCTACCCGATGCCACCCCGGCGCACCGCCCGAAGCTGCAAATAACATACAGCGCTGTATGTAAGTGCGTCTACTCGACGGCTCAGTTGGCGCTCTGGGCCAGCGCCCACTCGGCGACCTCGGGGTCCACGATGCGCCGCAGGTTCGCGCTGGCACGGTCCCAGCGCCGCCGGGCGCGGGTGGGGTCGGCGTCGACGAAGCTCGAGATCAGGATTCCACGCAGCGCGTCCATCGCGGTGTAGACGAAGTCGGCCATCGACCGGTGAATGCCCTCGGGCGCGAACTCGGCGATGACCGAGATCAGCGTGGTGTTGGCCACCGACTCGAACTTCGCCACCTCCTGCCCCAGGGCGGAATCGGTGCGGCCGGCCACCCACAGCTCCACGATCGGGATGAAGATGGGCGCGCTGTGAATGTCCCAGAGCAGCTCCAGGATCGCGTCGATCAGATCGCCGCCGCCGGCGAAGTCCAGCGAGAAGCGGGCCACCTCGGCCGAGATCCGCTTGGCCGTCAGGTGCTGCAGCGCGGCCAGCATCAGGTCGTCCTTCGACCCGAAGTGGTGCACCTGCGCCCCGCGGGTGACACCGGCCAGTTCGGCGACCCGCGGCGTGGTGGTGCCGGCGTAGCCGTAGCGCAGCAGGCATTCGATGGTGGCGTCGAGCAGACGGGTCCGCGTCTCCGCGCTGCGCTCCTCCTGGCTGCGCCGCCGCGTCGTCTGTCGGATCACTTCTCCAGGATACATTTCTGAATGTATGTAAGCGGGCCGCGCAACAGGCTGGTAACTGGCGCCTTGCGACATATGCGGAAATGCGCATATATTGCTGGGCATGGGTGCCGGTCACGATCACAGCCACGGCGGCGACACGCGGGTGAGCCGCATGCTCATCGCCGCCGGGATTCTCACCACCTTCTTCGTCATCGAGCTGGTCACGGCGCTGATGATCAACTCGATCGCCCTGCTGGCGGACGCCGGCCACATGCTGACCGATCTGGTGGCGATGTTCATGGGGCTCACCGCGGTGCTCCTGGCGCGCCGAGGTTCGGCGTCGCCGGCACGAACCTACGGCTGGCACCGCGCCGAGGTGTTCACCGCCGTGGCCAACGCCGTGCTGCTGATGGGCGTTGCGGCCTTCATCCTCTACGAAGCGTTCGAACGGCTGGGCGGTGCGCCCGAGGTGCCGGGCGTCCCGCTGATCGTGGTGGCACTGGCCGGGCTGATCGCCAATGTCGTGGTGGTGCTCCTGCTGCGCGGCGACTCCGAGAAGAGCCTGGCCGTCAAGGGCGCCTACATGGAGGTGGTGGCCGACACCGTGGGCAGCATCGGGGTGCTCATCGCAGGCATCGTCACCGTCACCACCGGCTGGCCCTATGCCGATGTGGTGGTGGCCGTGTTCGTCGCCCTGTGGGTGCTCCCCCGGGCGGTGGCCCTGGCCCGCGCAGCCCTGCGCATCCTCTCGGAGAGCTCCCCCACCCACATCGACGTCGACGAGTTGCGGCGGGCCCTGCGCGACGTCCCCGGGGTCACCGAGGTGCACGACCTGCACGTGTGGACCCTGGTGCCGGGCAAGGACATGGCCACCGCGCACCTGACCAGCACCGATGATTCAGCGCGCGTCCTGGGTGATGCCCGGGCGGTACTGGCCGCCCGCGGCCTGGCCCACGCCACCGTCCAGGTGGAGCCGCCGGGCTGCACCGACGACTGCTCGGGCCCACCGGAACCCGACAGCGGATCCCACAGCCACTAGATACTCGAGCCCGGCCCTCTCTCCCCCTCGCTCCGCTGGGTTGCCCCCACGGGCTCGTCGACCGTGCTATCCCAGGCCGAGCTGCCCACGTGCCGCCGGATCGCAGTCGTCGAGCAGGTCGAGGCAGCGGGCGTACTCGGGCGTCTCGCCGATCGCTTCGGCCGCCCGCGCCAGCGCGGCCACACACCGCAGGAAACCCCGATTCGGCTCGTGCGAGAACGGCACCGGCCCGAAACCCTTCCAGCCATTGCGGCGCAGCTGGTCGAGACCGCGGTGATAGCCGGTGCGGGCGTACGCGTACGCCGTGATGGCCTTGTCCTCGTCCAGGGCCGCCTCGGCCAGCGCCGCCCAGGCCACCGACGCCGACGGATGCGCCGCGGCCACGATCGCCGGGTTCTCCCCGGCGGCCAGATCGCCTTCGGCCTCGATGTCAGCGGGCAGGAACACCGGTTCGGGACCCAGAAGATCACCCATGCGCGTCATGGCGACTATTGTGCCGTGCGGGTGGCAGAGGGCATGCGCCGGTGGCACTAGTCTCGAACCACAGTCATGCAGGCAGCACGGGAGGACCGCAGATCCATGTCAGACCCCTCAGGGCCGGACCAGGAACCCTCCAGGACCGACGCCGAGGCCGACACCGAGGCCGGCCGCACGCACGACGACCCAGCCACCGAGGTGTTCGCTGCCCCTGACCAGGCCAACCAGCAGACCGAGCCGGCCATCACTCCGGGCGAGCGGCGCTACACCGCCCCCTCGGGCATGGACGCCGGATCCACCCAGATCATCGGCCGGACCGCCGACGAGCCGGCGACCGAGGTCTTCGCCCCCCAGGTCGATCCGGCGTTCGCCGGACCCGGGGCGGGGCCCCGCCCGGCCGGGCCGCAGACCATCCCGCCGCGCACCGACGCACCCAAGGTCCCGGGCCGCAAGCGCAGCTGGGGCTGGGTCATCGCCGTGGTCCTGGTGATCGCCGCGCTGGCCGCCGTCGCCATCCTCACCACGGTGCTGCTGACCCGGGGCGAGGACTCGGCCGCCTCGCAGGAGGACCAGGTCCGCGAGACCATCCAGAGCTTCGACACCGCGATCCAGAACGGCGATCTGGCGAAACTGCGCAGCGTGACCTGCGGCGCGACCGCCGACAGCTACATCAAGTACGACGACCGGCAGTGGCAGGACACCCATGCCAAGGTGTCGGCCGCCAAGCAGTACCCGGTGGTCGCCAGCGTCGATCAGGTGGTGGTCAACGGCGATCACGCCGAAGCCAACGTCACCTCGTTCATGGCGTTCGACCCGGCCACCCGCTCGACGCGCAGCTTCGACCTGGAGTTCCGCGACAACACCTGGAAGATCTGCCAGGCCCCCCAGTAACTCCTGCGATTTCGGCGCGCTGGTAACCGCTCAGCGATTACCAGCGCGCCGAAATCCCTCTAGGCCGTGACGCTCTTGCCGGCGCTGTGCAGGTCGTTGCAGGCCTCGACGACGCGCTCGCTCATCGCCGCTTCGGCCTTCTTCAGGTAGCTGCGCGGGTCGTAGACCTTCTTGTTGCCCACCTCGCCGTCGATCTTGAGCACACCGTCGTAATTGGTGAACATGTGCGCGGCCAACGGGCGGGTGAAGGCGTACTGGGTGTCGGTGTCCACGTTCATCTTCACCACACCGAACTTCAGCGAGTCCTCGATCTCGGACTTCAGCGAACCGGAGCCACCGTGGAACACGAAGTCGAACGGCTTGGAGCCCTCGGCCAGCCCCAGCTTCGCCACGGCCACCTTCTGGCCCTGGTCCAGCACGTCGGGGCGCAGCTTGACATTGCCGGGCTTGTAGACACCGTGCACGTTGCCGAACGTCGCCGCCAGCAGGTACTTGCCGTGCTCGCCGACGCCCAGGGCGTCGATGGTCTTCTCGAAGTCCTCGGGCGTGGTGTAGAGCTTGTCGTTGATCTCGGCCTCGACGCCGTCCTCTTCACCGCCGACCACGCCGATCTCGATCTCCAGGATGATCTTGGCCTCGGCCGAGAGCTTCAGCAGCTCCTTGGCGATCTCGAGGTTCTCGTCGATCGGCACCGCCGAGCCGTCCCACATGTGCGACTGGAACAGCGGGTTCTCGCCCTTGGCGACGCGCTCGGCGGAGATCGCGAGCAGCGGGCGCACGTAGGTGTCCAGCTTGTCCTTGGGGCAGTGGTCGGTGTGGAGCGCCACCGTGATCGGGTACTTGGCCGCGACCACGTGGGCGAACTCGGCCAGCGCCACCGCGCCGGTCACCATGTCCTTGACGCCCAGGCCGGAACCGAACTCGGCGCCACCGGTGGAGAACTGGATGATGCCGTCGCTACCCGCGTCGGCGAAGCCCTTGAGGGCGGCGTTGACGGTCTCCGACGACGTGCAGTTGATGGCCGGGAACGCGTAGGAGTTCTCCTTCGCGCGGCTCAGCATCTCGGCGTAGACCTCGGGCGTGGCGATCGGCATGGGCGGACTCCTCGTGCGTGCTGGTCGGCGAAGTTACTCCTGGGCCAGTATGTCAAGAAGTGTTCCCGGGCAGCAGCGCGGACCGGGTCAAGACCTTCGCAGTCCGGCCCTCCCTCCCCGGCTCGTCCCTCGCCGGCTCATCGACCGGACTGACAGCCCCCGGCGGTAGTCTTGTCGCCGTGACCGCCCTGGCCTCCGCCGAAACCGTGACCCATTTAGCCCTTCTACCAGGCTTTCTGGAACCGGTGACGCTGCTGAACTCATTCGGCACCTGGACGCTGGCGGGCCTGCTGCTGGTGGTGTTCATCGAGTCGGGTCTGCTGTTTCCCCTGCTCCCCGGCGACTCGCTGCTGTTCACCGCCGGCCTGGTGGCGGCGGGCGGTTCCGAAGAGGTGCCGGCGTTCGCCCCGCTGTGGGTGCTGATGCTGACCATCCCGATCGCCGCGGTGCTCGGTGACCAGGTGGGCTACTGGATCGGCAAAAACGGTGGTGAGCGGCTTTTCAAAGAGGACGCCAAGCTGTTCAAGAAGAGCTACATCGACGAGGCTCACGACTTTTTCGAGCGTCACGGTCCGGCGATGATCTTCTTGGCCCGCTTCGTGCCGATCGTGCGGACCTATGCCCCACTGGTGGCGGGTGCGGCCAACATGAAGTACTCCACCTTCATCAAGTGGAACGTCCTGGGCGGCATCGTCTGGGGCGCGGGCCTGACCCTGCTCGGGTATCTGCTGGGACAGATCGCCGTCATCCGTGACAACGTCGACATGATCTTCATCGCGATCGTGTTGGTCTCGATCATCCCGATCGCCCTCGAGGTGGTGAAGCGCTCCCGGGGCCGGTCAAAGGAAACACCGGCCCCCGAGCAGCCCTGACGGTTGTCGGGGTTCATGCGTCGGCCTGGACGATCTCGCGGAGGATTCTCCGCACGGCACTGATACCCGGATCAGCGTCCACCCGGGTGTGCCAGAACAGCCGCACATCGAAGCTCGGCAACTCCAGCGGTAACTCGAAGAGCGTGAGCGCTGAGTGGCGCGCGTAGTGCCGGGCCACGCGCCGCGGGGCGACGGCAATGCAGTGACCGTTCTCGACGACGGGGAACAGCGAACTGTAGTGCGGCACTGTCAGACGGATACGGCGGCGGCGGCCGAGCCTCGCCAGCGCATCGTCGACCTCGCGACCTCGCCGCGGACTGATGCGGACGTGCGCGTGGGGCAGCTCGACGAACCGGTCGAGTGTCATGGTTCTGCCGGCGTCAGGGTGGTGGGCGGCGATCACGCCGACGGTGTCCTCGCTGAACGCCGGTTCGGAACGCCACCCCGGCGGCGTGGTGCTGGGAATGCCCATATAGAAGTCGACTTCACCCGTGGCGAGCACGTCCGCCTCACTCATCCGGTCCACCGACACCACCTGAACACTCGACCGCGGAGCCTGCTGCTGCAATCGCCGGTCGAGCTCGGGCAGCACGAGGGGACCGTACAGATCAGCGAAGGCGATGACCCACTCCCGGGTGGTCGTCGACATGTCGAAGTCGTCGAGATCCTGCACCACTTCCTCGAGCAGCCGAAGCGCCGCCTCCAGGCGCGGTTGCACGGCGAGCGCGGCGGGAGTCGGACTGAGACCCCGCCCGGCGCGGACAAAGAGCGGATCACCCAACAGAACCCGCAGACGCGCCAGCGCATTCGACACCGCGGGCTGGGTGAGATGAAGGCGTGCAGCAGCCCTGGTCGCACTGCGCTCCTCCAGCAGTGCCTGCAGCACGACGAGCAGGTTGAGATCCACCCCGGAAAGATTCACCCGATGAATGTCGCACATTTTAAAAGATGATTGGTGCTGATGGTTGAGGGTTCCTACAGTCGAGAACGACCGAGGGAGCCGAACATGACCACACGAGTACTCATCACCGGAGCCACCGGAGGCGTGGGCTCCAGCATCATCGAACAACTCCGCGACACCGGGATCCAGGTGCGCGCGACGTGCCGCCGGCCCGAGTCCCGACGCTGGCCCCAGCTGGACATGGTGCCCGGCGACCTCGACCAACCGCACACGATGCGACCCGCCCTCGAGGGTGTCGAGGCAGTCTTCCTCTACAGCTTCGCGCAGCCGGATTCTCTCCCCGCGCTGGTCGAGGAGATAAAGCACGCGGGCGTCGCCAAGGTCGTCGTGCTGTCGACGATCGACACCACGCGTGACGAGCCCTTCGTCGAATACAACAAGCAGCGCCACCTCGCGGTGGAGAACGCGGTCATCGACGGTGGCTTCACCACCGTGTGTCTGCGCCCGGGCGCATTCGCCCGTAACGCGATCCGCTTCTGGGCCAACCAGATTCGGCAGCGCCGCGTGGTCGGGCTGCCATTCCCTGAGTCCCATCAGGCGCCCATAGCCGATGAGGACATCGCCGCCGTGGCGGTACGCGCACTGACCACCTCACAGCTCGACGGGGACAGAATCGTCCTCACCGGGCCCGAATCGTTGACCATGCGGACTCAGGTGGGCCTGATCAGCGAGGCCATCGGCATGGCAATCGAGATCGACGTCCTGTCCGAGGCTCGAGCCCGGGCACTCTACGGGCAGATGCTGCCGCCGGCATACCTCGATCTGCTCATGGGTCAATGGGCATTCGAGGTGAACGAGGACGCCGTCGTCACACCGGCGGTCGGTGAGATCACCGGCCGGGCGCCCATCGCCTTTCGCGACTGGGCGGCGCGCCACCGCGACGCCTTCCGACGCTAGATCTCCCGGCGCCGGCTAGAGCGGCAGCACCTCGGCGAGCTGCTTGAGCGCCTCCCGCGGATCGTCGGTCGGGCTCTCCCCCAGGACCTGGATGACGACGTGGTCGGCGCCGGCGTCCAGATGCGCGGTCACCGCAGCCGCGGCCTCGTCCACCGAACCCATCCCGACGACCGCGCGGGCCAGCCGGTCGGATCCGCCGTGCACCAGATCGGACTCGTCGAAGCCCTGTCGCAGCCAGGAATTCCGGTAGTTGGGCAGTCCGCTGTAGACGTTGAGGTGCCCGTGGGCGTACCGCAGTTGCTGCTCCTCGCTGCCGCCCACCACCACCGCCTGCTCGGAGACGATCCACTTGTCCGGGCCCAGGATGGAGCGTGTGGTTGCCGTCTGTTCCGGAAGCACCAGATAGGGATGGGCGCCGTCGGCCAGTTCGCCGGACAGCTCGATCATCTTGGGACCCAGAGCCGCCAGCAGCCGGACCGGGCGCCCCGCACCGGGCTCGATCGCCTCGGGCAGAGCAGCCATCCGCTCCAGATAGCCACGCATGGTCGCCAGCGGCTTGGCGTAGGTGCCGCCCATGCCGTGCTCCACCAGCGGCGCGTGGCTGACACCCAGGCCCAGCACGAAGCGGCCCGGATAGAGCGCCGAGAGCGTGCGGGCCCCCGACTCCGCGGCCGTGGCGATGCGGACGTGGATGTTGGCGATGCCCGTGCCGATCACCAGCCGCTGCGTGGCCGCCAGCAGCGCCGCCGACTGGGTGAGGCACTCCTTGCCGGTCACCTCGGGGATGAACAGCGACCCGTAGCCGAGCTGTTCGATGTCCCGGGCCACCTCCTGCGCCGCGGTGATGGGCCAGGTGTCCGACGCCCACCAGACACCGATCCGAGAGGGAAAGTCGATTCGCGCACGAGGGCTGTTGGTCATGCTGACCGATGTTAAGCGGACAGCACCTTGACCAGTTCACGCAGCCCCACCAACGAGTTGGCCGGGAGGAAGACATCGCAGTACGGCAGGGCTGCCGCCATGGGCCGCACCAGCGGCACGTACCCCGAAGCGGCCGCCCTCGGGTTGAGCCAGACCACGGTGTGCGCCCGGCGCGACAACCGGGCCATCGCGTGCTCGAGCACCTCCGGCGGGTCCGAATCCCACCCGTCGGAGGCGATCACCACCACCGCACCCCGCACCGCCGCTCCGTGCACACCGCTCAGCAGCGCCGCCAGCCCCGCGCCCAGGTGGGTGCCGGAGTAGCGGTCCTCGACGGCGTCGTTGGCGCGCGCCAGCGCCACCTCGGCGCTGCGGTGGGCCAGCACCGGTGTCAGCCTGCGCAGCGAGGTGGCACAGGCGAACACCTCCGGCCGCAGCACCGTGGCATGGATCGCCGCCGAACGCATCAGGTGCAGGTAGACCCCGACGTACGGCTGCATGGATCTGCTGACGTCGCAGATCAATACGATGCGCCGCGGCCGGAGCATACGGCGGGACAACGCCAATCGCAGCGGCTCCCACCCGGTGCCGCGGGACGCGCGCAGCGTGCGACGCAGGTCCACGCGCCTGCCGTGCGGACTCGAGGTGTGACGCAGGCTGCGCCGACGCGGCCAGGTGGCGCCGGCGCGTTCCAGCCACGTGCCGATGAGCTGCAGGTCGGCGGCGTCGAACTGGTCGAACGGTTCGTCGGCACGGGCGGCGAGACGGCTGGGCAGGACGTCGAGGACCAGGCGCTCGGTGTCGGCCGACGCCCCGGCCCGCACCGCCGCGGGCCGCGTCGACCACGGCAGCCCGCCGTCAGGGCCGGCACCACCGTCCGCACCCTCCATCGATTCCGCTGCCGATACCCGTTGCAGTAGAGATGATGTGAGGCTCGATGGATCCAATCCCAGCACGGCGTCACCGAAGACCGCGGCAAACACGTCGTCGAATACCGGAAGGTCATCGGCCCGGCTGCAGAGTGTCACGCGCGCCGTCCAGTACAACTCGCTCAAGACAACTGGCTGCAGCAACGCCAGCGCCTGCACCAACGATGCCGGGCCACTGGGCGGCACCGCGACACCCGCAGTGCGCAGCCGGGCCACCAGCGCGACGGCGAACGCCGCCCGGTCCACCCCGCGCAGTACCAGCGGCGTGGCCATCAGCCCCGGCGGGACACCCGCCGCGCCACGGCCACCGCGATCAGCAGCACCACGACCGCGACGGCAGCGGGCAGGTACTTCTTCAGCGCCGTCCCACCCGCGAGTTCGATCAGGTCGATGGGTGCCGGCTCCTGGGCGGGGGGTACGACGGTGGGCCGCGGTGCGCTCGGCGCCGGCTCCGCAGCGGCGACGTCGCCGACGACGGGGCTGGGACCGGGTTCGGGCGCCTTGTCTGCGGCCAGCTTGGCCTCCAGCGAATCGACGAACTGCCCCAGCAGTTTCTCCGAAACCTGTTGCAGCATACCGCTGCCGAACTGGGCCAGCTTGCCGACGATCTTGAGGTCGGTGTCCACGACGACGCGGGTGACGTCACCGGTCTGGTGCAGCTGGGCGGTCACGGTGGCGGCCGCGTTACCGGTGCCGCGGGCTTCCTTGCCCTTGGCGTCGATCACCGCACGGTAGGTCCCGGTGTCCTGTTCGACGAAGTGCACCTTGCCGTTGAACTCGCTGGTCACGGGGCCCACCTTGATCTTCACCTTGCCCAGCACGTCGTCGCCCTCGCGACCGGTCATCTGCGCGCCCGGCATCAGCGGGATCACCTGCTCGAGGTCGTTGAGCACATCCCAGGCCTTGTCGATCGGGGCGCTGACGGTGAACTCGTTGGCGATCTTCATGGTGTCCGGATCCTCTCGGGGTCAACTGCTGTCTTCACTGCGGGCAGTACTGCGCAAACGCGGTTTCCAACGCATCGCGGTCATCGGGTGTCTTGGCCAGCGCACCCAGGCTCATCAGCGCCGTAGCGGCGCCGGCCGGCGCCAGGTCGGCGACACCCAGCGCGGCCAGGGCAGCCACCCAGTCGATGGTCTCGGCCACCCCGGGTGCTTTGTCGAGGTCGAGATCGCGGGCTGCGCCGACGAACTGGGTGGCGTGTGTGATGAGCGCCGCGCTGGCCCCGGTGACGGTCCGGCGCACGATCTCCGCGGCCCGCATCGGGTCCGGGTAGTCGATCCAGTGGTAGAGACAGCGCCGCCGCAGCGCGTCGTGCAGGTCGCGGCTGCGGTTGGAGGTCAGCACCGCGATCGGCGGCCGACGTGCGGTCAGGGTGCCCAGTTCGGGAACGGTCAGGGTGGACTCACCCAGGAACTCCAGCAGCAGTGCCTCGAATTCATCGTCAGCACGGTCGATCTCGTCGATCAACAGCACCGGGCGTGCCTCGCCGGCATAGCGGACACACTGCAGGATCGGACGGTCCACCAGATAGGCCTCGGTGTAGAGATCGGCCTCACTAATCGCCGCACCCTGCGCCTCGGCCAGCCGGATGGACAGCAGCTGACGCTGATAGTTCCAGTCATAGAGCGCTTCGGCGGCTGTCAGACCCTCATAACACTGCAGCCTGATCAGCGGTGAACCCAGGATGGCGGCAAGGGTTTTGGCCGCAGAGGTCTTACCGACGCCGGGCTCGCCCTCGAGCAGCAGCGGCCGTCCCATCAAGACCGCGAGGAAGAAGGCGGTTGCGGTGCCCTCGTCGATCAGGTGATCGTGGGCGTCGAACCGGCGCACCACGTCGGCGACGTCGCTGAAGGCCGTCATCGGGGCTCTGGCCGGGCGGCGTAGGCGTCCCGGCAGCCGGCGCCGCAGAACCAGTAGGACACTCCGTCGAGGTGCAGAACCAGCGTGCCGGGCCCGGCGGTCACGGTCATCCCGCACACCGGGTCCACCGCCTCCGCCGCAGGCGTGACCCCGCCCCCGGCGGGTGCCAGACCGTCGACCCTGATGCCGCGGATCACCTCGGCGATGATCGAGACCGCGATCTCGGACGGGGTTCTGGCCCCGATGTCGAGACCGACGGGGGTGTGGATGCGCGCGCGTTCGGCGTCGTCGAGGTCGAGTCCGGACAACACCGAGGAGCCCCGGACGCGGCTGGCCACCAACCCGATGTACCCGACGCCGGCATCCAGTGCGGCCCTGATCTGGCCTGCCTCCGCGCCGCCGTGGCTGGCGATCACCACCGCGCTGACGCCGGCCAGATCACCGGGGTGATCGTCGCGCGTCACGTCGTACCCCAGGGTGGTGCACAGGTGCGCCAGGGCGTCGGCGATGGGCGTGGTGCCGCAGATGTGCACCAGCGGCGGTGGCACCTCGGGCACCAGGAAGATCTCCAGCGCCCCACCGGACAGGCACGGGTTCACCACCACACACGCACCGGGCGCCTCCGGAAAGTGGAGGTCCCCGTCGGGCAGCACCCGCAACAGCACACTCTCGCCGGCCTGCAGCGCACCGAGGGCGGCCCTGCGCACCGAGGTCTGGGCACATTGTCCGCCGACAAAACCCTCGATCGTGCCGTCGGCCAACAGGATTGCCTCGTCGCCGGCGTGGGCGGAGGTGGGCTGCTGCGCCCGCACCACGGTGGCGTGGACAAACGGGGTGCGATCCAGTCGCAGCTGCCGCACCCGTTCGCCGATGGTCTGCATCCGGCCCCTCCCTAGATCGGCGGGGTGGGGCGGCCCTGCATGGCCTCCCAGACCCGCGACGGGGTGAGTGGCATGTCGGCATGGCGCACTCCGAACGGCGCCAGCGCATCCACGACCGCATTCACCACGGCAGGCGGGGAGCCGACGGTGGCCGATTCCCCGATTCCCTTGGCGCCGATGGGATGGTGGGGCGACGGCGTGACGGTGTGACCGGTCTCGAAGTGGGGCACCTCCATGGCAGTGGGAATCAGGTAGTCCATCAGCGACCCGCCCAGGCAGTTGCCGTCGTCGTCGAAGGCGATCATCTCCATCAACGCCATCCCGATCCCGTCCACCAGACCGCCGTGCACCTGACCCTCGATGATCATCGGGTTGATGCGGGTACCGCAGTCGTCGACGGCCAGGAACCGGCGCACCTTCACCACAGCAGTGCCGGGGTCGATGTCCACCACACAGAAATAGGCGCCATACGGGTAGGTGAGATTGGCGGGGTTGTAACAGATCTGGGCGTCCAGTCCACCCTCGAGACCCTCGGGCAGCTCCGCGTTGCCATGGGCACGCATGGCGATGTCGGCGATGGTGACCGACGCGGTGGGATCACCTGCGACGTGGAAGCTGCCCTTGTCCCACTCCAGGTCGGCCACCGACACCTCGAGCATGCCCGCGGCGATGATCTTGGCCTTGTCCCGGATCTTGCGGGCCACCAACGCCGCCGCCGCACCGGACACCGGAGTGGACCGGCTCCCGTAGGTCCCCAGTCCGAACGGGGTCTGGTCGGTGTCGCCGTGCACCACCTCGATGTCATCCGGCGGGATCCCGAGCTCTTCGGCGATGATCTGGGCGAACGTCGTTTCGTGGCCTTGGCCCTGCGTCTGTACCGAGAGCCGCACCACCGCCTTACCGGTGGGGTGCACCCGCAGTTCACATCCGTCGGCCATGCCCAGCCCCAGGATGTCCATGTCCTTGCGGGGCCCTGCCCCCACCGCTTCGGTGAAGAAGGACATGCCGATGCCCATCAGCTCGCCGCGCTCCCGCTTGGCCTTCTGTTCGGCACGCAGTTCGTCGTAGCCGATCATGTCCATCGCCAGCCGCATGGTGGTCTCGTAGTCACCGGAGTCGTACACCCAACCGGTCTTGGAGGTGTACGGGAACTGCTCGTTGCGCAACAGGTTTCGCAGTCGCAGCTCCGCCGGATCGATCTGCATCTCCTGGGCCAGACAGTCCACCAACCGTTCGACGAAGTACACCGCCTCGGTGATCCGGAACGAACAGGCGTAGGCCACCCCGCCGGGCGCCTTGTTGGTGTACACGGCCGTCATGTGGCAGTAGGCGGCCTCGAGGTCGTAACTCCCGGTGAACACGCCGAAGAAGCCCGCCGGGTACTTCACCGGCACCGCAGTGCCGTTGAAGGCGCCGTGATCGGCCAGCACGTGGGAGCGGATCGCCAGGATCTTGCCCTCCGCGCTGGCCGCGATCTCGCCCACCATGATGTAGTCCCGGGCGAATCCGGTGGAGGTGAGGTTCTCGCTGCGGTCCTCCATCCACTTGACCGGCTTGCCCAGCAACAGCGAACCGACGATGGCGCAGACGTAGCCGGGGTAGATGGGCACCTTGTTGCCGAAGCCGCCGCCGATGTCTGGAGCGATCACCCTGATCTTGTGCTCGGGCAGCCCCGCCACCAGGGCGTACAACGTACGGTGGGCGTGTGGTGCCTGGGTGGTGGACCACAGCGTCAGTTTCCCGCTCACCGGGTCCAGATCTGCGACGGCGCCGCAGGTTTCCATGGGAGCCGGGTGCACGCGCGGGTAGACCATCTCCTGCTTGACCACGACGTCGGCGCGAGCGAACACGGCCTCGGTAGCCGCGGCGTCGCCGGTCTCCCAGTCGAAGCAGTGGTTGTCGGTCTTGCCGTCCAGGTCGGTGCGAATCACCTCGGCCGACGGGTCGAGTGCGCGCCGCACATCGATCACCGGGTCCAGCGGGTCGTAGTCGACGTCGATGAGTTCCAGGGCGTCGCGCGCCGAATACCGGTCCTCGGCGACGACGAACGCCACTTCCTGCCCCTGGAACCGGACCTTGTCGGTGGCCAGCACCGCCTGGACGTCGTTGGACAGCGTCGGCATCCACGCCAGGCCCTTGGTGGCCAGATCGGCTCCGGTGACCACGGCGCGGACCTTGGGATGGGCCAGGGCAGCCGAGGTGTCGATGGAGGTGATCCGCGCGTGCGCGTACGGCGAACGCAGGATGGCCAGGTGCAGCATGCCCGGCAGGTTCACGTCATCGACGTAGGTGCCCCGGCCCCGGATGAAGCGGGGGTCCTCCTTGCGGAGCATGCGTCCGTAACCGCAGGGCTTCTTGTCGTTGTCGGCCAGCTCCTCCGGCGATTCCAGCGTGGTCATGCGGGGCTCACCTCCGTCGAATCCTGATGGCGCGCAGCCCATTGCACGGAGCGCACGATGGTGGTGTAACCGGTGCACCGGCAGATCTGACCGGAGATGGCCTCGCGGATCTCCTCTTCGGTGGGGTCGGGGTTCTCCCGCAGCAGCGCCCGGGCGGTGATCATCATGCCCGGGGTGCAGAATCCGCACTGCAGACCGTGGCACTGCATGAAGCCCTCCTGCACCGGGTCCAGCCGACCGTCGACCTCGAGGCCTTCAACGGTGATCACCGAGTGTCCCGAGGCCATCGCGGCGAGCATGGTGCAGGACTTCACCGGCTCGCCGTCCACCTCCACGACGCACGTTCCGCAGTTGGAGGTGTCGCAGCCCCAGTGGGTGCCCGTGAGCCGCAGCTGGTCACGCAGGAAGTGCACCAACAGCATTCGGGGTTCGACGTCGGCGCTGACCTGCTCGCCGTTGACGGTCATCGTGACAAGCATGATGTGGGGGCTCCTCTAGTTGCCGCTGGGGACGGGGGCGTTGCGTACACGGTCGACGGAGGTACGCAGCGTGCGGATGGTCAGTTCACCGGCGAGGTGACGCTTGTAGTCGGCGCTGCCGCGCATGTCCGATGTCGGTTCGCACGCGCCGGCCGCAGCCCGGCCGGCCTCGGCGTAGGTCTGTTCCTCCGCCGGCTTGCCGACCAGTTCCGCAGCGAGCGCGCGCAGCGCCTCGGCGTCGGGTTCCACCGCGGTCAGGCCCACCCGCGCGGCCGCGATCAGCCCGTCCTCGACGGTGACGGCGGCGCCGGCGGCCGCCACCGCCCAGTCCCCCACTCGCCGCTCCACCTTCGCGTAAGCACTGGAGGTGTTCAGCCGCAGCGGTATTCGGACCTCGATCACCATCTCGTTGTGCGCCAGAGCGGTCTCGTAGGGCCCCAGCAGGAAGTCGTCGATGTCGATTTCCCGTTCCCCGCCCGGACCCCGGGCCAGCACGGTGGCGCCCAGCACCGCGCACACGGTGGTCAGATCTTCGGCCGGGTCGGCCTGACACAGCGAGCCGCCGACCGTGCCGCGGTTGCGCACCACCGGATCGGCGATCACCCGTTCGGCGTCGCGGAAGATGGGGCACACCTGCGCCAGCGGGTCGGACTCGAGTACTTCGCGGTGACGGGTCATGGCGCCGAGTCGGGCCAGCGTCGGATCGGTGACGACGTAGGACAGCTCCGCAGCCAGGTCGTTGATGTCCACCAGATACTCGGGGTTGGCGATGCGAAGTTTCATCATCGGCAGCAGGCTGTGCCCGCCGGCGACGATCAGTGCGCCCTCCCCCAGCCGGTCCAGAAGTCCGACGGCGTGATCGACACTGGTGGCGCGTTCGTACTCGAATGGGCCGGGAACCTGCATGTGATGGGCCTCACAATCGCCGAAGGTGACGATAGTGTGGGCCCGACTGAGGGCGCCGTCAATACCTGGTTAAGGAATCACTTAACTCACTCGAGAAGCCCTGCTCGTGGTGGATTCGGCCGGGCGTCTCGGCCAGCGGGCGGCCCTGCCCGCCCCACTTGCGGGCGACGATCTCGGCGGCGATCGACACCGCCGTCTCCTCGGGGGTGCGCCCGCCGAGGTCGAGTCCGATCGGGCTGGAGAGCCGGTCCAACTCGGAATCCGACAGCCCCGCCTCACGTAGTCGCTGCATCCGGTCCTCGTGGGTGCGCCGGGACCCCATGGCGCCGATGTAGGCCACCTGCGGCAACCGCAGCGCCACCTCCAGCAGCGGAACGTCGAACTTCGGGTCGTGGGTGAGCACGCAGATCACCGTGCGCGCATCGATGGCGTCGGCCTCGACCTGGGCGTTCAGGTAGCGGTGCGGCCAGTCCACCACCACCTCGTCGGCGGTGGGAAACCGTGCGGCAGTGGCGAACACCGGCCGCGCGTCGCAGACGGTGACGCGGTATCCGAGGAAGGTGCCCTGTGCGGCCACCGCGGCGGCGAAGTCGATGGCGCCGAACACCAGCATCCGGGGCCGCGGCGCGTAGCTCGCGACGAACACCTCCATGCCCTCGCCCCGGCGCTGGCCGTCCGGGCCGAAGGTGAGCACCTCGGTGCGGCCGGCCGCCAAGAGGCCCCGCGAGTCGTCTGACACCGCGGCGTCGGCCCGCACCGATCCCAGACTGCCCAGCACGTCGTGCGGTCGCACGATCAGCCGCCGACCCAGCCACGCGGGGTCGGGATGACGGATCACCGTGGCCACTGCGGTCGGGCGGTGGTTCGCGATGTCCTCGGCCACCGACTCGAACTCCGGGAAGGTGGCCTGCGACACCGCCTCGACGAACACATCGAGGATGCCGCCGCAGGTCAGACCCACCTCGAAGGCGTCGTCGTCGCTGACCCCGTAGCGCTGCAGCACCGGGATACCGGTGCCCGCCACCTCGGCGGCCAGATCGTAGAGAGCTCCTTCGACGCACCCGCCGGACACCGAGCCGCTGACAGTGCCGCCCGGCGCCACCACCATCGAGGCACCGGCGGGCCGCGGGGCCGACCGGAACGTGCGTACCACCGTCCCGACACCCGCCGTCTCACCGGAGCGCCACACGGACATCAGATCGTTCAGAACTTCGCGCACGAATCCAATCTAGTTGCACCGGAGATCGGGCCGTACTCTCATCGCGTGACGCCTGCGCAACTTCGCGCCTACTCCGCCGTGGTCCGGCTGGGGTCGGTGCGGGCCGCCGCCGAGGAACTGGGCATGACCGATGCCGGCGTATCGCTGCACGTCGCCGCGCTGCGCAAGGAACTGGACGACCAGTTGTTCAGCCGCACCACTGCGGGATTGGCATTCACCCCCGGCGGCCTGCGGCTGGCCAGCCGTGCCATCGAGATCCTGGGCCTGCAGCAGCAGACCGCCATCGAGGTCACCGAGGCTGCGCACGGCCGCAGGCTGCTGCGCATCGCGGCGTCCAGCGCCTTCGCCGAACACGCCGCCCCGGGTCTGATCGAGCTGTTCTCCGCGCGGGCCGACGACCTGTCGGTGGAGCTGTCGGTGCATCCGGCCAGCCGGTTCCGCTACCTCATCGAGTCCAGGGCCGTGGACGTCACGCTGGGCCCGGTGGGTGACGGAATGGCGGAAGCGGGAGCCGCCATCGCACTGCGACCGTTCCTGAAGTACCAGATCATCGCGGTCACCGGACCCGACAACCCCGTCGCCGGTGGCACCCCGACGCCCGCCCAACTGCGCGAACAGCAGTGGATGCTGGGCCCGTCGGCGGGCAGCGCCGAGGGCGAGATCGCCACCGTACTGCGCACTCTCGCGATTCCCGAGGCTTGTCAGCGGATCTTCCAGAGCGAGGCGGCGGCGCTGGAAGAGGTGCAGCGTGTCGGCGGGATGGCGCTGACCGTCGGGTTCGCCGTCGCCAAAGACCTGGCCGACGGCCGGCTGGTGCAGGTGAAGGGCCCGGGACTGCAGCTGCCCGGCGAGTGGTCGGCGGCCACCCTGCCCCCGGCGTCGCGCCAGCCCGCGGTCTCCGAACTGGTCCGCTTCATCACCACCCCGCGGTGCACCCAGGCAATGATCCGGGGTTCCGGTGTGGGCGTCACCCGGTTCCGCCCGAAAGTGCATGTGACGCTGTGGAGTTAACGAGATTCTGATTCCAGCGCGCGGATCAGGCTGGCCGCGTCCCACGGACCCTTGTGGCGCTTGCCGTTGACGAAGAACGTCGGCACCGCCTGCAGGTCCATCAGCTCGGCATCCTGGGCGTCGTCCTCGACACGGTGCAGCACCTTCGACGACTGCAGATCCTCGTCGAACTGGCGGACATCGCAGCCCACGCTGTCGGCATAGCGGTAGAGGTGCTCCCACTCGAGATAGTCCTGGAACTCGAACATGGTCCGGCCCATCTCGAAGTACTTGCCCTGCAACCCCGCCGCCTCGGCGGCCAGTGCGGCGTCCTTGGATCGCGGGTGCACCTTCTCCAGGGGCAGGTGCCGCCAGACATAGCAGAGCCGGTCGCCGAAGTACTCCCGCACCTGGTCGATGGCGCCGGTGGCGCGGCTGCAGAACGGGCATTCGTAGTCGCCGTACTCGACCAGTGTCAGCGGGGCGTCGGGGTTGCCGCGTATGTGATCCCGCTCCGGGCTGATGGGCCGGATCAGCTTGGCGCCCACCGCCTCCGGAGGGCTGATCCGGTCAGTGATCCGGAAGATGGCCCAGCCCAGGGCGAATGCGGCCACCGACGCCGCCAGCACACCCACGCGGGCCTCGTCCTGCTTCACCGGATCCTCGATGGCCAGGTCGATGATGAACAACGAGATGGTGAAGCCGATGCCGGACAGGGCGGCGCCGCCGGCGATGCGGCGCAGGGTCAGCCCCGGCGCCAGCTGCCCCAGCCCGAATCTCTGCACCAGCGCGGTGGCTCCGGTGATGCCGACCAGCTTGCCGATTACCAGGCCGGCAATGATGCCCCAGGTCAGAGTGGACGACATGGCCGCGGTCACTGTCTCGCCGTCCAGCCGCACCCCGGCGTTGGCCAGCGCGAACAGCGGCAGCACCAGGAAGGACACATACGGCCCGAACCCGGTCTGCAGGCGCTCGTTGATCGAGATCGATTCACGCAGACTGCGGCTGGCGTCACGGGCGTACTCGGAGTTCGGCGACTGCCGGAAGGCGCGGATCACCTCCACTGCTGCCTCGACCCGCTGCCGCTGCGGCGTGAAGACCGGAATCAGTAGAGCCACACCCACACCCGCGAGCGTGGGGTGCACTCCCCCGTTGTACAGCGCCACCCACAGCCCGAAGGCCAGCACCGCGTACACCGGCCCGCGCCAGGCGGGCAGGCGCCGAACCAGGGCCAGTGCGACCAACAGCACCACCGCCGCCACCAGCGGCCCCAGCTTCACCTCGTCGGAGTAGAACAACGCGATCACCAGAAGGGCACCCACGTCGTCGACCACCGCCAGCGTCAGCAGGAAGGTCCGCAGCCGCGCCGGGAACTTGGGGCCGATGATGGCGAGCGCGCCCACCAGGAAGGCGGTGTCGGTGGAGATCACCACCCCCCAGGCCACGGCGTCTTCGCCGCCGAAGTTGAACAGCAGGAACACCACGGCCGGCAGGATCAGTCCTGCGAGTGCGGCCAGCACGGGGACCACCGCCCTGGCCCGGTCGGTGAGTTCACCGATCTTGAACTGGCTGGTGACCTCGAGACCGACGATGAAGAAGAAGAACGCCATCAGTGCGTCGTTGACCAGGTGCTTCATCGACATGCCCACATGCGCGTCGCCGAAGCTCAGACCCACCTCGGTGCCCCAGAAGTCGGTGTAGGTCTGCGCCCACGGCGAGTTCGCCCACACGATGGCGATCACCGTGAACAGCAGCAGCATCCCGGCAGCGGTGTTCTCACCGTTGCGGGGAGCGGTGGGATCGTTGCCGAAGCGCCGCGGCAGCATCTTGGCCAACCGCGAGCCGCTCTCGGTGCTCTGCTGGGATTCGGTCACGTGCGGACGTATCCGGTGAAGGCCGAAAGTGTTTCCGGGCGGTCGATGGCGGTGGACGCCACCGCCTGCTCCGGGTCGGTGCCCTGCAGGATGCGTTTGATGGGAACCTCCAGACGTTTACCGGTCTTGGTGCGCGGAATACCGGGCACGGCGATGATCTCATCGGGAACGTGGCGGGGCGAGGCATGCTCGCGGATGGCCGCGGTGATGCCGGCACGCAACTGGTCGTCGAGTTCCTGTCCGTCTACCAGCGCGACGAACAGCGGCATCCAGTAACCGCCGTCGTCGAGTTCGACTCCCACCACCAGGCAGTCCTGTACCTGGGGCATGGTCTCGACGGCGTCGTAGATCTCGGCGCTGCCCATCCGGACCCCGTTGCGGTTCAGGGTGGCATCGGAGCGACCGTGCACCAGCACCGACCCGCGATCGGTGATGGTGATCCAGTCGCCGTGACACCAGACGCCGGGATACTTGTCGAAATACGCTGCGCGGTATCGGGATCCGTCATCGTCCTGCCAGAAAGACACCGGCATCGACGGCATCGGTTCGGTGACCACCAATTCACCGGGCTCACCGATCACCGCAGCACCGTCCTGCGACCACGCCTGCGCCGCGACCCCCAGTGCCAGGCAGGCCAACTCACCTGCGACGATCGGCACGGTCGGGGCCGCGCCGGCGAAGGCGGTCACCACATCGGTTCCACCCGAGCAGGATTGCACCGGAACGGCGCGGCCCACCGCGTCCTGCACCCAGCCGAACACCGACGCGGGCAATGGCGAGCCGGTCGAGCCCACGGCGCGCAGCGCTGTCAGATCGTGGTGCTGCCCGGGACGCAGATCCTCCTTGGCGCAACCGATCAAATAGCCGGCGCCGGTGCCGAACACCGTGACGCCGTGGCGGGCCACCATCTGCCACAGACCGTCAGGTTCGGGGTGGGTGGGGCTGCCGTCGTAGGCCACGGCCGTCGCCCCCACCAACAGGCCGCCCACCAGAAAGTTCCACATCATCCAGCTGGTGGTGGTGTACCAGAGAAAGCGGTCTTCGGGGTGCAGATCAAGTTGCAGAGCATGGTATTTCAGGTGTTCGAGCACCACTCCGCCGTGCCCGTGCACGATGCCCTTCGGCGTGCCGGTGGTTCCCGAGGAGAACAGCACCCACAGCGGATGGTCGAACGGTACCTCGGTGATCTCCAGAGGCACATCGGCCGACACCGCCCGGTGCCATGGCACCGCCCCGTCGGGGAGGTCCAGCCCCAGGCGGGATACCACGACGGTGGTCGTCAGAGTCGGTAATCTGCGCCGGATCTCGGCGAGCTCGGCGCGCTTGTCGTGGCGCTTGCCGCCGTAGTGGGTGCCGTCTGCGGCCACCAGCACGGTCGGCTCCAGTTGGGCCAATCGCGCGATCACCCCGTCCACGGCCAGGTCGGGATTGCACACTGCCCAGGTTGCCCCCACCGACGCGGCGGCCAGGAACGCCACCACGGTTTCGCCGATGTTCGGCAGATATCCCACCACCCGGTCCCCGGCCTGCACTCCTACACCACGCAGGTGATGGGCGAAAGCTGCTGTCTCTCTGCGCAACCGCTCCCATGACCACTCCGCGGTGCCGTCCTCGCCCACAGCCACCAGGGCGGGACGGTCCGCATCGCTGTGCCGGAACACCTGGGCGGCGTAGTTCAGCGTCGCGCCCGGGAACCAGGTGGCGCCCGGCATCCGCGTCTGCTCCAGCGGAGTCGACGCACGGGTGCCGGCCGGCACGTCGAAGAAGTCCCAGATCGCCTGCCAGAACCACCCCACGTCGCTGACCGACGCTTGCCACAGTGACGAGTAGTCGGCGAAATCCCCGCGGCCGGTGTCGCGCAGCCAGTCGGTGAACCGGGTCAGGTTGGCCTGCGCCACGGTGTGGACATCGGGCTCCCACCCCCCGGCTTCAGCCATCGCTGTCCCCCTCGGTGACGGCGTGGGCGGCCTCCATCAGCATCCACCCGGACAGTTGCACCGACAGGTCGCGCTCGGGCACCTCGGAGGCGTTCACGGCCCCTTCGACGAACTCGGCCGACTTCCCGTCGGCGGTCGGCAGGGCGGCGGGACGGTCCCAGAAGGCACCGAACAGCGGCAACCCGTCCACGGTCTGCCGGTTCTCCCACGCCGACTCCGCCGAGGTCAGCACCAGCTCCCGCGCCTGATCGGCCACCTCGGGCAGCTGGGTCGCCGCCAAGGCCAGATAGCGTGCGGTCACACCGTGGAACAGTCCGCCGTCACCGCCGCCGGCGCCGCGCAACACCCCGTCATCGGTCATGTGCTCGGCGATGGCGCTGACGAGCCTGGCCGCCCGGGCGGCATGCCGGGGGTCGCTCGTGCGCACCGCGAGTTCGGTCTCCAACCCCACCACCACACCCTGGCAGTAGGTGTACTGCGCGCGGACCAGGGAACCGGCCTTGATGCCGTCGAACACCAGGTGGGTATCCGGGTCGATCAGGGTTTCGTCGATCCAGTCGGCCATCTGCTGGGCGCGGCGCAGCCGGTCGTCGTAGCGCGCCAGGAAGATCCCCGCCGGGCCGTTGGCCGGGGCGTTGAAGAACTGGTCCTGCTTGCGCCACGGGATGCCGCCGCCGTCCTCGGGCACCCACGCCGTGACGAACTGCTCGGACAGGGTGGCCAGCGCCTTGGGTTTGTCGACGTCGACCAGGCGGCCCGCGCGTTCCAGGGCCAGGGCCAGCCAGGCCATGTCGTCGTAGTAGCTGTTGGTCCACGCCAGGTTGTTGCGCAGCCGGTGGGTGCGGATCTGGCGGATGATGCTCGTGACGCGGTCCCACTGCGGGTCGCGCAGGTGGGCGTCGACCAGGCAGTCCAGCAGGTGCGCCTGCCACCAGTAGTGCCAGGTGAGAAATCGCTTGTCCCGCTTGGTCGGCGGCCACGCCACGGCACCCAGCTGGGTGCCGGGCAGCCCCCAGAGCTTGCGGAGGTGACGGGTGGTCACGGCGCTCTCGGCGGAGGCCGCGCGATTGGCCCAGAGCTCGCTCATATCGAGCATCCTTCCCTACCAGGCGGCGTCGAGGTCACCCCATCGACGGATCCAGGCGTGCATCGCGATACCCGCCGCGACGGAGGCGTTGATGCTGCGGGTCGAACCGAACTGGGCGATGGAGACCACCATCGCCGCGCCGCGGGTCGCCGCCTCGGAGATACCCGGGCCCTCGGACCCGAACAGCAGCAGCGACCGGTGCGGCAGCTCGGTGCGTTCCAGCCGGGTGGCGCCGGGCACGTTGTCGACGGCGACCACGGTCAAACCGGCGTGCGCGGCGAACGCCAGCAGATCCTCGGTGGCGTCGTGGTGGGTCAACCGCTGGTATCGGTCGGTCACCATGGCCCCGCGCCGGTTCCAGCGCCTGCGGCCGACGATGTGCACCGTGTCGACGGCGAAGGCGTTCGCCGTGCGCACCACCCCGCCGATGTTGGCGTCGTTGCCGAAGTTCTCGATGGCGACATGCAGGGGGTGGCGCCGGGTGTCGATGTCGGCGACGATCGCCTCCCGGCGCCAGTACCGGTAGGCGTCCACGACATTGCGGGAGTCGCCGTCGCGCAGCAGATCCGGGTCATACCGCGGGTCCTCGGGCCACGGGCCCGGCCACGGGCCGACGCCGTTGACCTGGGCACCCCACTCGGTGGGTCCTGGCGCGCTCACTCGGTCCAGACCGCCGCGTGGGTACCGACCGCCGAGACCGTCGCGTAGAGCAGCGCCTGGTTGATCTCGCCCTGGGTGCACAGGGACGCGTTGAGGTGCACCGAGTTCAGCGACGCGTCCGGGAGCACCAGCAGCGAGGCTCCGTATGCGGAGCAGGCCGGGTTGATCCCCGGGGGTGGCCTGGTGGGCGCCACCACCACCATCATCGGACCGCCCCGGGCCGCGGAGTCGTCCCGGTACTGCTGTGCCACCGCGTCGATCTGCAGGCCCAGCAGCATGTAGCCGTTGCCGGTGAACGCCGTGGGGTCCCCCAGCGACTGGGCGGTCAGCGGCACACCGTCGGCCCGCCACGCTTCGACGCTGGTGGTACTGACCTTCAACCCGGTGTCGGCGGGGTTGGTCTCGGGCAGCCCGACCGGGAAGGCCGCGGCGTAGGCGGCGGTGGTGCCCGGGATCCGATCAGCTGCCGAGTACGCGTAGACGCCGCGCACCTGGGCCTGATCGCGGATGGGCCCCAGGCACACCGTCCCGGACAGCCGTTCGGGATCCTGCACCGTCAGCGGCAGCGGCGCGGCGCCCAGCACCTCGTCACAGCTGCCGACGCCGGTCCGTTCGATGGGGTGCAGCAGGGCTCCGTACAAGCCGAAACGCAGGTCCTGCGGGGCAGCGTGCGGAGAGCCGGGATCGGCCGGCGAGGCATCGATGTCGACCAACGCGTGATCGGCCTCGAAGCGCAGGTTGGCCACCGCGACGTTCCAGCCCAGCAGGGTCTGCGACTCCCCGATCCGGGCCGTTGTGGCACCGTAGGCCGACGGCACGTCGGTAGAGCCGCCACCACAACCGGTGAGAACGAGCATCGCGATCACGGCGATGACGCGTGGGGCGTACACATCTGCTCCAACTCGCAGGCGGCGGACAGGAACTCCGTTGCACTGTACGGTCCCTGGGGTCGACGCCTGCGCGCACGGTTGGCGCATAATTCGCTGGATGCCGGCTGCGACGCCGCCGCAGGCCACCTGCGGCGCGCCGCCGGCGCCACTTCAGTGCGCTGACCAGCAAAGAGGCCACCTGGGTGGGCGGCCCACCCGGCCAGTGGAGCCCCAGCGACCTCGGGCAGCGAGCGCGGCGGGACGCCAGGACCTCTCGCGAACCCGCAAGATGAATTCAGAACGGCGGCCCCACGGACCGATTCCGGAACGCCGGATCGCCCTATGAAACCTCACCACACTCCTGTCACACAAGTCTGACCGCCGGCCTTTACTGACGCTTCCGCAAATATTGAATTCACCGCCCGGCCCGCTCGCCGGGCATCGGTTGTCTGTTTGCTACTGACCAGTTCCGATGGCAAACGCCCCGCCGGCGCCACCAAGGGCATCCTGCCCTATCAGGACAGACGTCAAAAAGGGCCGTGAACAGCAGGAACGCCCGTAACTATCGGGCGATCCGAGCGATAATTAGGTGTGCACAAAGGCTTGCCGGGGGGATGCGCAAACCAAATAACGCTGTGGCAAACGATCGGCCAACAGCCCGAATGAAACGGAAACTCTGTGACCATTCTGCAAGAGGATGCCATCACCCGCTCTCTGCAGCTCTCCGAGAACTATAGTTGGCACGACGCCGAAAGCGGTGCCACCATTGTGGTCTCGCAACCTCGGATCGATCCGAATCTGTGGACCGAATATCTGGCCGGCGCTGAGCGTAGCTACCACAAATACGGTGTGGACGCGGCATTGGACTGGGATGAGATCGCCGACGGTAGTGCCACTGCACTGTTCTTTGCCGCCATCGACGCTTCCGGCAAAGTTGTCGGCGGCGTGCGGGCCAAGGAGCCGTATGACGACGCCGAGGAATCCCACGCGGTGGTCGAATGGGCAGGCCAGCCGGGGCTCGACACCGTGCGCAAGATGATCGGCGACCGCATCCCGTTCGGGCTCTCGGAGATGAAGACCGCGTGGGTGTCCGACGACCCGGGCACCAGCCGCGAACTCACCACCACCCTGGCTCGCACCGCGATGCACACCATGGCACTGCTCGACATCCAGTTCATCATGGCCACCGCAGCCGCACACGTCCTGGACCGCTGGCGGTCCTCCGGAGGAGTGGTGGTGTCCCGGGTCCCCGCCACTCCGTATCCCGACGAGCGTTACCGCACCAAGATCATGTTCTGGGACCGCCGAACCTACGCCAACCACGCCCAACCGAAGCAGGTCGCCAAGATCGTCACCGAGGCGGCGTACCTTGCTCCGGTGACCTCCGGACTGCGCCCGGTCCCCGCGGCGATCGCCGGGGTGGGCCGGTGAGCCGACCCAACGGCATCGATCACCCACAACCACACACCGCCACCGTGCTCGACGAGAGCGACGAGCAGCACCGTCGTGTCCTGGCGGCGCTGCGGGCCGACCCCGCCACCGAGTTCACCGACACGTTGGCACAGCAACGCGATACCCTCTCGCGCCTGCGGACACCGGATGCGGCCGAGCTCCAGAACGAGGCCCCCCGCTGGGTGCACTACCCGTGGCGGCGCACCGTCGTCGCGGTCCTGGGTCCCCGGTCGTTCGCCACCTTGCGACTGGACCGCAACCGCAACCTGATCACCGCCGCCGAGCAGGCCCGGCTGAGCGGGCTGCGGGTGGGAGTGGTGGGCTTGAGCGTCGGCCACGTCATCGCCCATACCATCGCCATGCAGGGGGTGGCCGGTTTCCTGCGGCTGGCCGATTTCGACGAGCTGGAGCTCTCGAACCTCAATCGGGTGCCGGCCACCCTGTTGGACCTCGGCGTGAACAAGGCCGTCATCGCAGCCCGTCGCATCGCGGAACTGGATCCGTACCTGCCGGTGGACGCCCTCACCAACGGGCTGACACCCGACGACCTGGACCGGTTCTTCGACGGCCTCGACGTCGTGATCGACGAATGCGATTCGCTGGACATGAAAGTGGTGATCCGCGAGGCCGCCCGGGAACGCGGACTGCCGGTGCTGATGTCGACCGCCGATCGAGGTCTGCTGGACGTCGAGCGGTTCGACCTGGATACCCAGCTGCCCATCCTGCACGGGCTGCTCCGGGGTATCGATTCGGCACAGCTGGCCGGGCTCTCGACCCGTGACAAGATTCCCCACATGCTCCGATTCGTCGACATCGCGCGCTCGTCGGCGCGCGGCGCGGCGTCCATGCTGGAGGTGAACTCCACGCTGACGACCTGGCCGCAGCTCGCCGGTGAGGTGGTCCTGGGCGCCACCGCTGTGGTCGAAGGGGTGCGGCGGATCGGGCTGGGCGAGCCGCTGCCGTCGGGACGGACTCGCATCGACGTCGCGGCTGCGCTCGATGATCTGCGTCCGCCGCCACCGCCGGCCGACCTGCCCACGCCGTCAGCGGCCCGAGAAGTCGTTCCCCAGGACGCCGTCCTGGCCGTCGCTGCCGCCGCCGCACGGGCGCCCTCGGGAGGCAACACGCAGCCCTGGCACATCACCACAGGCATCGGGAGCGTCACCGTGCGGATCGCCCCGGAACGGTCATCACGGATGGACGTCGGCTTCCGCGCCAGCGCGGTGGCGCTGGGGGCAGCGGTGTTCAACGCGCGGGTCGCCGCCGCTGCGTCAGGGCACACCGCGGACGTCCGGATCGACGAACACCTCACCGACGGATGCCCGCTGCAGGCCACGGTCCGGCTGTCCCCCGGTTCTGTCCCCGATCTGGCCTCGCTGTACGGGCCGATGCTGGACCGGGGCACCAACCGCAATCACGGCACGGGCGGCTCCCTGGACCCCGCCTCCGCCGAGGTGCTGCGGACGGTCACCGACCACGAGGGTGCGACGGTCCGGCTCATCACCGACCGCGGCGACATCGAGGCGGCGGGCCGCCTGATGGCCGCCGCCGACCGGGTGCGCTATCTCACCGCCGACCTGCACCGGGAGATGATCTCGGAACTGCGCTGGCCCGGTGACGCCGACCAGGACACCGGCATCGACATCCTGGGGCTGGGCATCGACCGCAATGATCTGGTGCTGTTGGAGATCCTGCGCCGTCCCGACGTGATGGCCTGGTTGGCGGACTGGGACGCCGGTCACGGGCTGGGCGACGATACGTTCGACAAGGTGAGTTCCAGTTCGGCCCTGGCGGTGGTGAGCATCGACGGCGACAGTCTGACCGACTATGCGCGCGGCGGTGCTGCCACCGAGGCGGTGTGGATCGCCGCCCAACAGCAGGGCCTCGGCGTACAGCCGATGTCGCCGGTGTTCCTCTACGCCCACGACAGCACGGATCTCGCTGATCTGTCCGCGACGTTCGCCGAGGAGCTGCACGGGCTCCAGACCGCGTTCCACCGGCTGGCCGGTACGGTAGGGCTGCGCCACGCCCTGGTGCTGCGACTGTCCGACGCGCCGCAGCCGTCCACCCGTAGCCGCCGCGAGGCCTACCCGAGAAACATGGTTGAGGTCTGACGGCATGTCGAGACGCTTGGACCTCCTGGTCACCGCTGTTGCCCAGCGCCTGATGGCCGCCACCGCCGAGACCTCGGTGGAGCTAAGCACGCAGGTCCTGGCTCAGCTGGTCGAGTACTTCGGCGTCGACCTGAGCTTCCTGCGCTACAACGACCACGAGATCCGGGCCACCAAACTGATCGCCGAATGGCCGCGACGGGAGTTCATCCCGGATCCCGATCCCATCGGGGTGGTGTACTTCGCGGACGCCGACCCCGTGTTCGCAGCGGCCGAACACGCCAAGGAGCCCGTGGTGATCCGGCCGACGCCGGCCACCGACGACTACCAACGCACCATCGAAGAGAGCAGCGGCGTGGTGGCCACCTCGGGTGCTTTCGTTCCGCTGGTCTCCGGTGACGTCACCACGGGCGCAATGGGTTTCGTGAAGTTCGGTGACCGGGAATGGCTTGCCGAGGAAGTCGACGCACTCAAGGCTGTGGCGTCGCTGTTCTCCCAGGTGCAGGCGCGCATCCTGGCCGAGGAGCAACTGCGCTATCTGGCCGAGCACGACGACCTGACCGGACTGCACAACCGGCGCGCGCTCATCTCGCACTTGGAGAAGCGGCTGGCGGCCGGCCAACCGGGACCCGTTGCCGCCCTGTTCCTCGATCTGGACCGGCTCAAGGCGGTCAACGACTACCTCGGCCACAATGCCGGCGATTGGTTCATCCGGATCTTCGCCGAGCGGCTGCGGGCCAAGGCCGGCGGCGACAGCCTGATCGCCCGGCTCGGCGGCGACGAATTCGTGGTGGTACCCAACACCGCCACCGACGTCGACAGCGGCGAGGAGCTCGCCCACCGCCTGCAGGCAGCGCTGCGGGAACGGGTGGCTATCGACGGTGAAATGCTCACGCGCACCGTCAGTGTGGGCGTGGCGCTCGGCGAACCGGGGGTGGACTCCGCATCGGACCTGCTGCGCAAGGCCGACCAGGCCGTGCTCACCGCCAAAGGCGCCGGCGGTAACAAGATCGCGGTGTTCTCCGAGGACATGTCGCTGGAGACGGCGTTCCGCAACGACATCGAGCTGCACCTGCAGGGCGTCATCGACGGCGACTCACTGGTGCTGCACTACCTGCCCGAGATCGACATGCGCACCGGCGAAGTCCTGGCCGCCGAGGCCCTGGTCCGCTGGCAGCATCCCACCCGCGGGTTGCTGTACCCGGACTCGTTCATCGCCGTGGCCGAGTCCATCAACCTGGCCGGTGAACTGGGCCGCTGGGTGATGCGCGCTGCATGCGAGGAGTTCAGCGGGTGGCGCTCGCGTGGCGTGGCCCTGGATGCTGTTCTTCGGGTGAATGTTTCGCCGGTGCAACTGGTGTCCGACGGTTTCGCCGACACAGTGGCCGACATCCTCGACGAGTTCGGCCTCGCGGGTGAATCGGTGTGCCTGGAGATCACCGAGAGCGTGGTCGTCCAGGACATCGAGACCACCCGCATCACGCTGGCAGCCCTCAAAGAGGTGGGCGTGCAGATCGCCATCGACGATTTCGGCACGGGCTACAGCGTATTGTCCCATCTGAAGTCCCTGCCGGTGGACACCCTGAAGATCGACCGCAGCTTCGTACACGACTTGGGCAGCAGCGCAGGCGATCTGGCGATCGTGCGCGCGGTGATCGCGCTGGCCGAGGCGTTCGATCTGCAGCTGGTGGCCGAAGGTGTGGAGACCGAATCAGCAGCCCGCACCCTGGTCCAGCACGGCTGCAACCGCGCTCAGGGCTTCCTGCTGTCGCGGCCGCTGGTGGGTCCGGCGATGGAGGCGATGTTCGCCCAGAAACGCATTCCGGCGCCCATCCCGGCACCGACCCCGTCGAGCTAACGCCTCAGGTCCGGCGCAGCAGCTCCAGCCGCCCGAACCTGCTGGCCGCGCGCGACACCAAGGCCACCTCGGCTGTCGTATCGGACTCCAGATCCTCTGCGCTGCTGTCGGTTTCAGCGGCCAGCGGGGAGAGCATCACGCCGTGCCGCGTCCGCACCAGGCGCACACCGTCTTCGGTCGAGAGGGCCGCACCGACCACCGCACCGCTGTCGAAGACCAGATGCTGCAGAGTGCCGTGGGACTCCCCTTCCTCGTCGACGAGGCCGGCCAACCAGTTCGCCACACTGGCGCCGGGCCGGTCGGAGTCCAGCTCGATGGTCGCCAGCACGGTGACCTCCACCGTGCCGTCGGGACCGGTGTAGGTCGCCGACAGCCGGGGGTCGTACACCCGCGTGTAGAGCAGGCCATACCGGGCGGCCACACACGACGATCCCCAATCACGCAGCGCGGCACCGTGAAAAGTAGGTAGGCGGGTGCGTCTGGACTCAGCGGGCGACGGGCCGTCGACCACCCGGACGGGCACATCGGGTGCCGTCACGTCCACCGGATCGAACTCCTCGGTGAGAGCGCTCAGGTAGTGCTCGGAGTCGGCGTGGGCGCTGCCGAGTAGTCCGGCCAAGCCGGACCCGGTTGTCGGCGACCCGCCGGCTTCGACCAGCAAGACGTCGAGTCCGGCCGCACGCGCGGCCCCCGCCATGGCGACACCGAGGCCCCCGCCGACACAGATGACGTCCGCGACGTCATCCCAGTCGATGTCGTCGGCGTGCCGGCCGCCGAAGGCATCCGGGGTCCGATCGTCGTCGTGGGGCTCGCCCGGGATGGACGCAGGTGGGGTCACCCCAGCCCCAGGTCCTCGAGGCCCAGCGCGCTGCGGTAGGGCACACCTTCGGCCTCGATGATCTCTGCGGCTCCGGTGGCCCGGTCCACCACAGTCGCGACCCCCACCACGTGGCCCCCGGCGTCGCGCACCGCGCGGACAGCGGTCAGCGGAGAGGCACCCGTGGTGCTGGTGTCCTCGACCACCAGGACCCGCTGGCCGGCGACGTCGAAGCCCTCGATGAGTTTCTGCATACCGTGTGTCTTGGCGGATTTGCGCACCACGAACGCGTCGACCGGTCGGCCGTCGGCGTGCATGATCGCGGTGGCGACCGGGTCGGCCCCGAGCGTCAGGCCACCCACGCCGGCGTAGTCCCAGTCGCTGGTGAGCTCGCGCATCAGCGAGCCGATCAACCGGGAGGCCCTGTGGTGCAGGGTGGCTCGGCGCAGGTCGACGTAGTAGTCCGATTCCTTGCCCGAGGACAGGATGACGCGGCCGCGCACCACGGCCAGCTCGCGCACCAGGGCGGCCAGCTCAGCACGGTCGGTGTGGGTCATCTCGGGTGCGCTCACGGGTTCCTCACGTTCTGTTGCGGCCTTTTCCGAAAGTGGTGGCGAGTGCGCGGACCAGCGTGCGCGGCGTCAGCCGGCTCGCCGTGGTCAGGACCTTGTACTGCCAGCCGGGGACAATGACGACACGCCCTCTGGCCACCGCCGCCATGCTGTCGCGCACCACGTCCTCGACGGTCAGCCAGAGTGCCTCTCGCGTGCCCGCCATCTCGATGCCGGCCCGCCGGTGGAACTCGGTGCGGACGAATCCCGGGCACACCGCGTGCACGCTGACGCCGGTGCCCGCCAGTGCGCCGGACAGGCCCTCGGTGAACGACACCACCCAGGCCTTGGACGCCGAGTACGTCGAACCCCGGCCGGGCACCAGGCCTGCGACGCTGGCGATGTTGATGACGGTCCCGGAACCCGCGGCCAGCATGCCGGGCAGCGCGGCGCGAGTCAGGTGCAACACGGCCGTCACGTTCACGTCCAGCTGAGCCTGCAGCAGCGCAGGCTCCGCGCTCCAGAATTCACCTGCAGTGCCGAACCCGGCGTTGTTGACCAGAATGTCCACTCCGGCGGCCACCCGTTCGACCACCGCGGCGCGGTCCTCGGCCACCGACAGGTCGGCGGGGAGAATTTCGACCCGGCGGCCGTGCCGCGCTCGCAGGTCGTCGGCCAGTCCGGTCAGGCGGTCCACATCACGGGCCACCAGCACCAGGTCGTAGCCATCGAAGGCGAGTCGGCGTGCGTAACCCTCCCCCAGCCCGGACGTGGGCCCGGTGATCAGTGCCGTGGGCGGATACGAGTGTGTTCCGGTGACCACCCCGCAAGCCTAGCTAGCGCTGCAGATGCGGTGCCTGGCGCCCGATCGGCGGTGTGCGCCGGACCGGTTCCCGCTGGTCGGGCTCACGCCGCGCCATGTCGGGGGACACACCGGGAACCGGGGGCAGTTCGCCCGCCCGGGCCGGCGGCAACTCGCCGGCACGCCCGGCGGGGGCCAGCGGGCGGCCCGGCGACGCGTTGCGACGCGGGGACCCCGCCAGTGCGGCCTGCTGTGGGATGGGCGGCAGCACACGTAGCAGATCGTTGAACTGCCGGACGGTGCGCAGTCCCTCGTCCCACTGGGCGCGGGTGCTGCTGATCGGCATCGAGACGAGCGTCCAGTTCTGCTCGTTCCACATGACTTCGGCGCAGTCCGGTGCGGTGTGCGCGAACGTCACCATGCGGCGGTCGCAAGCGCGGCGTGCGGCGTCCAGATTGGTGGAGTACACCATCCGGGGCCCGATGGCGCCCAGCAGCCACATGTCGTTCTCGCGCGGTTCCTTGATGCCCTTGAGTCGCAGATCCATCACCACGTTGGTGCCGACCTTGCGGTGCAACGCGATGACGGTGGCCACGTCCTCGAGATCGAAGATGAAGACCGCTTCCCCACGGATCTGTCCCAGCACGACGTTGCGCGCGGAGACGTCGCCGACCGTGGACATCACGCCGCGCTTCCAGCGCTCGAGGATGTCCGCGGACTCCGGCTCGAAGTCGAAACCGTGGGAACGTGCCCACGACTTGCGGCGACGGCCGAGCCCACGACGTCGATCGTGATCGACGTACAGCAAAACACCCGCACCCACGAAACAGAGTGCGGACAGTGTGAACCAGAGCGGGACCATTGCCACCAGAGTATCCGGTGGGCGTCGCGGGGGAAGAATCCGAGGGATTACAAGCTGGTATCGATGACTTTCCGCCCGGAGCCCGGTCTACCCCCATACGCATGGGAAACAGGGAAGGAGTCACGTGGAGATCCAGCATGTCCTGGCTGTGGCCCCGGTCACCGATCTGGCGGCCGCGCGCTCCTGGTACGAGCGGTTGTTCGGCGCCGAGGCCACCAACACCCCGATGCCGACGTTGGTCGAGTGGCGGGTCACCGACTCCGGCTGGGTGCAGGTGTTTACCGACGCCGAGCGCGCCGGCACCGCGGCGGTGAATCTGGCCGTTGCCGACCTGGACGCCGCGGTGGCAGAACTCGGCGGACGCGGGCTGGCGCCCGGCGAGATCGTCACCGCCTCCAAGGGCGTCCGGTTGTGCTCGCTCACCGATCCCGACGGCAACACTGTGACGCTGATCGGCGGGTTCCGGGTCGCCTACTGACCAGTGAGCAGTCCCCCGCGCGCGAGGGACTGCTCACTGGTGCGATGTCAGCCGAGGATGAGGTGTTCGCCGTCGGCGCTGAGGTTCACCGGCACGACGTCGCCGTCGTGCACCTCACCGGCCAGCAGCATCTTGGCCAGCTGGTCACCGATGGCCTGCTGCACCAGCCGGCGCAGCGGCCGGGCACCGTAGAGCGGGTCGAAGCCGCGCTCCCCCAGCCACTTCTTGGCCGGCAGCGACACCTCGAGCGTGAGGCGGCGCTGCGCCAGCCGCTTCTGCAGCTGCGCCAGCTGGATGTCGACGATGGAGACCAACTCCTCGGGGTTGAGCCCGTCGAAGATGATCACGTCGTCCAGCCGGTTGATGAACTCCGGCTTGAACGCCGAGCGCACCGCGGCCATCACCATCTCCTCGGTGCCGCCGGCACCCAGGTTCGACGTCAGGATCAAGATGGTGTTGCGGAAGTCGACCGTGCGGCCTTGGCCGTCGGTCAGCCTGCCCTCGTCGAGCACCTGCAACAGGACGTCGAACACATCGGGGTGTGCCTTCTCGATCTCGTCGAACAGGATCACCGTGTACGGACGCCGCCGCACCGCCTCGGTCAATTGACCGCCCTGGTCGTAGCCGATGTAGCCCGGAGGCGCTCCGACCAGCCGTGCGACCGAGTGCTTCTCGCCGTATTCGCTCATGTCGATGCGCACCATGGCGCGCTCGTCGTCGAACAGGAATTCCGCCAGTGCCTTGGCCAGCTCGGTTTTACCGACGCCGGTGGGGCCCAGGAACATGAACGACCCGGTCGGCCGGTTGGGGTCGGCGACGCCGGCCCGTGAGCGGCGCACCGCGTCGGACACGGCCGTCACTGCCTTGCGCTGGCCGATCACCCGTTTGCCGAGTTCGGACTCCATGCGCAGCAGCTTGGCGGTCTCGCCCTCGAGCATGCGCCCGGCCGGGATGCCGGTCCAGGCCGACACCACGTCGGCGATGTCGTCGGGACCCACCTCCTCCTTGAGCATGACGTTCTCGCGGGCCTCGGCCGCCGGCAGCAGCGCGTCCAGCTTCTTCTCCACCTCGGGGATGCGGCCGTAGCGCAGCTCGGCAGCCTTGGCCAGGTCGCCGTCGCGTTCGGCGCGTTCGGATTCCCCGCGCAGGCTGTCCAGCTGTTCCTTGAGCTCACGCACCACGTCGATGGCGCCCTTTTCGTTCTGCCACCTGGTGGTCAGTTCCGAGAGCTTCTCTTTGTGGTCGGCCAGTTCGGCGCGCAGCTTCTCCAGCCGGTCGACCGATGCTGCGTCGGTTTCCTTGGCCAGGGCCATCTCTTCGATCTCGAGACGACGGACCAGACGTTCCACCTCGTCGATTTCGACTGGGCGGGAATCGATTTCCATCCGTAGCCGCGACGCCGCCTCATCCACCAGGTCGATGGCCTTGTCGGGCAGGAAGCGGCTGGTGATGTACCGGTCACTCAGCGTGGCGGCAGCCACCAGCGCGGAATCGGTGATCCGCACACCGTGGTGCACCTCGTAGCGGTCCTTGAGGCCACGCAGGATGCCCACGGTGTCCTCCACCGACGGCTCCCCCACCAGCACCTGCTGGAAGCGCCGCTCCAGTGCGGCGTCTTTCTCGATGTACTTGCGGTACTCGTCGAGGGTGGTGGCACCGACCAGGCGCAGCTCGCCACGGGCCAGCATGGGCTTGATCATGTTGCCCGCGTCCATCGCGGACTCCCCGGTGGCTCCGGCGCCCACGATGGTGTGCAGCTCGTCGATGAAGGTGATGACCTGACCAGCCGAGTTCTTGATGTCGTCGAGGACGGCCTTGAGCCGCTCCTCGAATTCACCGCGGTACTTGGCGCCGGCCACCATGGACCCCAGGTCGAGTGAGACAACGGTCTTGTCGCGCAGGGATTCCGGCACGTCGCCGGCGATGATGCGCTGGGCCAGACCCTCGACGATCGCGGTCTTGCCGACGCCGGGCTCGCCGATCAGCACCGGGTTGTTCTTGGTGCGGCGGCTCAACACCTGGACGACACGGCGAATCTCGTTGTCGCGTCCGATGACCGGGTCCAGCTTGCCTTCCCGGGCCGCGGCCGTGAGGTCGGTGGAGTACTTCTCCAGCGCCTGGTAGGTGCCCTCGGGGTCGGGACTGGTGACGCGGGCGCTGCCGCGGACCTTCACGAAGGCGTCCCGCAGCGCCTGCGGTGAGGCGCCGTGCCCGGTGAGCAGCTTGGCCACTTCGGAGTCGCCGGTGGCGAGCCCGAACAGCAGGTGTTCGGTGGAGACGTACTCGTCGTCCATTTCGGTGGCGAGTTGCTGGGCGGCGGTGATGGCGGCCAGCGACTCCCGGGACAGCTGCGGCGTCGAGTTGGCACCGCTGGCACTGGGCATCCGCGCGATCTGGCGCTCCGCCTCGGTCCGAATGGTCGCTGGGTCAACTCCGACCGCCTCGAGCAGCGGCGCGGCGATGCCGTCGTTCTGCGTCAGCAATGCCATCAACAGATGGGCGGGCCTGATCTCGGGGTTGCCGGCAGCGGTGGCCGCCTGCAGTGCCGACGTCAGCGCCGCCTGGGTTTTCGTGGTCGGGTTGAACGAGTCCACGGCACCTCCATTTCCATGTACGTGAGGACCGCACGATGGGCCCTTCGAATGCTTGTCGCCTTGAACAACGCAGTCAAGGTTGAGTCTGTTCCGCTCAACTCTACAAAGTTTCCGCAGAATTTCCACCCCCGGACACGACCGGCCGAACCCGCCACCCCGGCTGCGGGCGGGCTACCGTCGGCTGATGTCCGACAGCGACCCCGGCGACTTCGAGTTCGAGCGGAAGTTCTTCGTCCGTGAGATGCCCGCCGTGGCGGCCTCCGATCCCCGCCCCATGGTCATCGCGCAGGCCTACCTGTTCGTCTCGGACGGATATGCAGTGCGGGTGCGGGTGCAAGCACCGGCCCCGGCCGACCTGCCCGCCGATCCCGCCGCGTTGATCAACGCGCTGGGCCCTGATGCCATCGGCACCATGACCGCCAAGGGCCCCGCTGCCGGCGGCACCCGCTACGAGGCCGAGCGGGAACTCGATCCGCTGGTCGCCGGGCAGATCGTCGCGCGAGCCACCCACCTGGTGGTGAAGGTCAGGTCGTCGGTGTGGCTCGGCGAGGACGGCTGGGTCATCGACCGTTTCCTGGGTGACAACGCGCCGTTGCTGGTCGCCGAGGTGGAACGCAACTCACCCGTCGTCGACCTCACCATCCCCTCGTTCTGCACCACCGAGGTGTCCGAGGACGACCGGTTCCGCAACGAGTATCTAGCGCATCAGCCTTACGGGTCCTGGGCCGCGGACTACGGTCGCGAACTGGACCTGCTCGGCCCGAAGTTCCTCGACAGCCTGGGACACAACCACTTCGAAGGCACCTGACCAACTCCTGCCGAGCGCCCGTGTTTGTACCCAGACACGCCGCGGTACGCGTACACAACACGCACGCTCGGCGGGCGCCGACCGCTAGCGAACCGTCACCGGGTCGCGGCGCTGTTTGGTCTCCAACCGGCGCCAGGTCCACCAGAACAGCAGGGCCGCGGTGATGGACCCCGCGGCGGCCAGCCACTGTGAGCCCAGGAAGAGGTCCCATTCGACGGGGCGGTCATCGAGGTGGGCCGCCGCGGCCTGCAGCACCTGCACCGAGCCCCACAGCAGACTGAAGGTGCCGACCACGGCGACGGCCACCACGAACACCGTCCGCAGGGTGAAGCGCGCCGCACTCGGCGAGGCGACCGCCCGGATGCGGCCGGTACGGGCCAGGAAATACGATGCCGCACAGGCGACCACGAGTGCCACCGCGTCGGCGGCGAGGGTGTCGGAGAGCCGGTGTGCACGGATGATGACGGTGTAGGCGCCGATACCCACCGCCCAGGTGAGGGTGAAGAACATCGCGATGCCGCGAAAGCGGTAGGGCATCACGATCAGCGTCGCGAACAACAGCGACATCGCCGCCGTGGTGTGCCCACTCGGCAGGGTGTTGTCGACCCAGCCACTGTGCACCACGCCGAGGTCCGGCCGCGGCAGCGCGTAGTACTTCAGGACCTGGGTGACGGCCTGCCCCGCAAGGATCACCGACACTCCGGCCACCGCCAGCCACAGCTGCCGCCGCAGCAGCCCGATGATGCCGACGATCAGCGCCGCGGCCAGCTGCGAGGTCACCGAGATGGTGTGGAACTGGTGCAGCGCCGCCCGCCGCAGCTCCGGGTCCACCTGGCTGGCGCCGCGCAGTGCTGCGTTCTCCAGCGCCTGCCCGGTGCGGGTCTGGACCGCCAGCAGATAGACCGCCACACCGAACAGCAGAGCTGCGACCAGGACGACCGCCCACCGGCGCCGCGCGGTGACCAGCATGCGGTCCCCATTGAGCGCACCCCGCGCCTCCAAGACAGCCACTGAGCACGCCTTTCGACTTCCGGTCCTATCCACCCGGGAGGAACACCAGCGGCCGCCCCGAGCCGACAGGATATCAACGCGGGGTGCTCTGGCCGCCTCCGTCATTCGAACATATGATCGAACAGTGGGTAAGCTGCCGTCGATCGGTTACAACGGTCAGCCGCTACGCGAGCCGTTCCGGCTGGTGCGTCCGCCCATCACGGTGCTCGTCGACCTGACCGTGCTGTTTCCCCGCCAGCCGCACCGGGACGGGCGCTACCACCCGCACGGCCTGCAGATGCACAAGGTGGTCGAAGGGCAGCTCAGCTGCTGGGGTTTGTGCGAGCAGGGCGACTGGTGGGGCCTGGTGACCTATCAGGTGGCGTACGGAGGCCGCCACAAACCCGTCACCCACTGGGTGCCGGCGTGGACCCTCAAGCCGAAGGGCGGGAGCGCCTAGACGCGGGGATCGCGACCGCCACCTGCAACGTCGCGGCCGTGGCGAACAGGATCAGGGCCGGGGTCCACGATCCGGTCCATTCGTGGGTCAGGCCCGCGGTGAAGGGGCCGGTGGCGGCCAGCAGGTAGCCGCCGCAGTTGGCCATGGCCGACAGGCCGGCCGCCTCGCGGGAATCGGCGGCGTGGTAGGCCATCAGCAACAGCGCGATCGACAGCGCACCGGCACTGCCGGGCGCGGCGATCACCAGCCACGGCAGCGCGCTGCCGTCGGTGCTCAGCACTCCGACCGCACCGATCAGCACCGGCAGGCTGGTCAGCACCGTGATCAGCACGTAGCGGCCGGTGCGCTGCAGGAACCAACTGACCACCAGGCCGAACGGGGCACCGAACAGCTGGTAGATCAGCAGATGCAGGGCTGCGTCGTCAGCGCTGACGCCCCGGCTCATCTCGATGCTGGGCATCCAGTTGATCACCAGGTAGAAGCTCAGGGACTGCAATCCCATGAAGGCGGTGACGGCCCAGGCGACGGGTCGCCGAAGCTGGCTGGCGCGCTGGGTGGCGGCCCCGATGAACTGCTGCTCGGGCCGGTCGTGGCGGCGCAGCCACCAGATGGCGGCCACCGCCACCGCCGGGATCGCCCACAGCGCCAGCGCCGAACGCCAGTCCCCCGTCCACTCCGTGAACACGATCGCGAGTCCCGAACCCACCGCGGCGAAGGCGCTCATGATCAACGCGCTGCCGCCGGAGGCAATGGCCGCGCGCTCCGGGTAGTCGCGGCGCACCAGCACCGGAACCAGCACGTTGCCGATCGCGATGGCGCCGGCCAGCAGCATCGTGCCCAGCCAGAGCCCCGGCACCCCGGCGAGCGAACGCACCAGGATGCCGAGGACCAGGATCAGGGCCACCCAGCGGGCCACCACGGCGGGCGTCCCGTAGCGCAGCGCCACCGCCCCGAACGGTGCGACGGCGGCGAACAGCAACAGGGGCAGCGAACCGAGGAAGCCGAGAGTGCCGTAGCTGAGTCCGGTGCTGGCGCTGATGTCGGGCAGCAGCGGGCCCACGGCGGTGAGCGCGGGACGCAGGCATGCGGCCAGACCGAAGATCGACATCGCGACCAGCACCCGCCCGCCGAACATCCGGCGCACCTGACCTCCTACCACGCGGTCCGCAGAAGACCCGCGATGCGCGGCGCCGGCGACCTCGAGACCGCTGAGACGTTAGCAGCCAGGTGAATTCATCTGGTGGTGAGGCGTTCGGCGAGCAGCTGAGCCAGATGCACGCCTTGGCGGTCAGCCAGGTCATCGAGCTGGGTGCGGCAGGAGAACCCGTCAGCCAGGACCACCGCATCCGGTGCCGCCGTCCGCACGGCGGGCAGCAGCTGTTGCTCGGCAACTGCCACCGACACCTCGTAATGACCTTTTTCCACCCCGAAGTTGCCAGCCAGCCCGCAGCAACCGCCGAGTCGAGTCACGTCGGCCCCTGCAGTGCGCAGCAGTTCGGCATCGGGGCTCCAACTCATCACCGAGTGGTGGTGGCAATGCGGCTGCGCGATCACGGTGGTGCCCGTCATCGCGGGCGGCTCCCATCCGCGGGCGGTGAGCAACTCGGCCAGCGTATGAGTGGCCGCGCTGACAGCTTCCGCGCGTGCGCCGCCCACCAGTTCCACCGCCTCCGAACGCAGCGTCGCCGTGCAGGACGGTTCCAGGCCCACCACGGGCACGCCCCGCTCGACGCTTCCGGCCATGGAGTCCAGGGTGCGGCCCAGCTTGCGTCGAGCGGCGTCGAGCTGGCCGGTGGAGATCCAGGTCAACCCGCAGCACTGCTGCCGGTCGGTGAGTCGCGGCCTGTATCCCGCGTTCTGCAATACCGCCACGGCCGCCCGGCCCGCTTCCGGGGAGAAGTAGTTGGTGAAGGTGTCGACGAACAACAGCACTTCGTCACCGTCGGCGTCGAAGTGCTGCCGCTGGAACCAGGCCCGGAAGGTCTCCGGGGCAAAGGCCGGGATGGTTCGGCGCCCATCCACCCCCGCGGCAGCCAGGGCAGCCCGGCCCACGCCAGGAAGCCGCAGCGCCGCGTTGGCCAATCTGGGTGCCACCGATGCCATGGTGGCCCAGCGCGGCAGCCAGCCCAGCGAGTAGTGCGAGGCGGGCCGGATGCGGCCTCGATAACTCTGGTGCAGCACCTCGGCTTTGTACGCCGCCATGTCCACGCCGGTGGGGCAATCAGACGCACATCCCTTGCAGGACAGGCACAGATCGAGTGCCTCGTGCACTTCCGGGGAACGCCAGCCGCCGCGCACGTCGGTGCCGTTGATCATCTCCTGCAGCACCCGGGCCCGGCCGCGCGTGCTGTCCTTCTCCTCGCGCGTGGCCTGGTACGACGGACACATCACCTCACCGATGCCGGTGTTGTCGGCGCGGCATTTGCCGACGCCGGTGCAGCGGTGCACCGCCTGGGTGAAGTCGCCGCCGTCATGCCGGTAGGCCAGCGCGAGGTCGCGGCGCAGCACCGGTGCGGCGGGGATGCGCAGGTCGGCATCCAGCGGCGCCGGGTCCACCACCACGCCGGGGTTCAGCAGGTTGTCCGGATCGAAGGTGTGCTTGACGGCTTTCAGTAGAGCCAGCGCATCAGGTGAGTACATCAGCGGCAACAGCTCGCCCCGGGCGCGCCCGTCGCCGTGTTCGCCGGACAGTGATCCGCCGTAGCCCGCCACCAATTGCGCTGCGGCGAACATGAAGTCGCGGAACACCTGGGTGCCGCCGGGCCGGTCCAGCGGGAGGTCGATGCGCACGTGCATGCACCCCTCGCCGAAGTGGCCGTAGGGCATGCCGGTGACACCGAAATCGGCCATCAGCGCATCGAAGTCACGCAGGTAGGCACCGAGTCGCTCCGGCGGCACCGCGGCGTCTTCCCAGCCCGCGTGCGCAGGACGGCCCCGGGGGCTGCGGGCGGCCAGGCCGGCGCCGTCGGCGCGGATCCGCCACAGCGCGGCTGCGCGTGCGGTGTCCTCCACCACCAGTGAATCGATTGCGCCGCAACTGTTCGCGACGTCGTGTGCGCGCTGCAGGGCGTGCTCTGCGGTCTCACCGACCACCTCGATGAACACCCAGGCGGCGCCGTCGGGCAGCGGCGGCACTGCGTGCTCACCCTTGCGTTCGCGGACGACGTCGACGATGCGCGAGTCGATGCCCTCGCACGCGGTCGGCCGATGCGCCAGCACGGCCGGGGTGGCGTCACCGGCCGCGGCGATGTCGGGGAATCCGAGGACCACCAGGATTCGGTGCGCCGGCTCGTGCACCAGATTGACCGTGGCCTCGGTGCACACCGCGAGGCTGCCCTCGCTGCCCACCAACAGCTTGGTGACATCGAATCCGTGCTCTGGCAACAGGTGTTCCAGCGAGTAGCCGGACACCTGCCTGCCGAACCGGCCGAACTCGGTCCGGATGGTGGCCAGCCCCGCCCGGGTGGCCGCGGCCAGCGCGTCCAGGGTGGGCGAGGCCGCCCCCGGCAGCCGCAACTCTTCCCCACGGGCGGTCAGCACCCGCATGGCCGTCACATTGTCGGAGGTGCGGCCATAGCCCAAAGCTCTTGAGCCACAGGCATTGTTACCGATCATGCCGCCGATGGTGCAGCGCGACAGCGATGACGGGTCCGGTCCGAACCGCAGCCCGAACGGCGCTGACGCCTTCTGCAGCACGGCCTGCACCAGTCCCGGTTGCACCACGGCGGTGCGGGCGTCGGGATCGATGGACAGCACACGGTTCATGTGGCGACTGAAATCCAGCACCACCCCGGCGCCCACCGCATTCCCGGCGATCGACGTTCCCCCGCCGCGGGCGGTGACCGGCACGCCCTCGCGCCGGCAGACCTCGAGCACTGCGGCCACCTCGTCGTGGTCGGCCGGACAGACCACCGCCGCCGGAGTGACGCGATACAGCGAGGCATCGGATGAGTACGCGGCGCGACTGGTGGCGTCCACCCGCACGTCCGAGATCCCGGCGGCACGCAGGGCATCGGCGAAGGAATCCGTCTGGATCATTCCTAGCATGCTACAACAGCCGTAGCATGCTAGGAACCCACAGTTTTTGATACTGTGCGCCCATGGCCGACGCCGACCTCGAACTGGCACCCCTGCCGGCTGCGGGCGGCAGACGGGCCGAACAGGTGATGGAGGCGGTGCGCGCCGCATTGGACGGCGGTGTCATGCGTCCCGGGGTCAAGTATTCGGTGTACCAACTGGCCGACGCCCTGGGCGTCTCCCGAACCCCCGTGCGCGACGCCCTCCTACGGCTCGAAGAGGTGGGGTTGATCCGATTCGAGGCCCGACAGGGCTTTCGGGTGCTGCTGCCGGACCCGCGCGAGATCGCCGACATCTTCGCCATCCGCCTGGCGCTCGAAGTCCCCGCCGTCGGGCGCGCCGCCGCGGTGTGCGATGCCGGGCTGGCCGCCCGGCTGCGAGACCGCATGCAGTTGCTGCAGGCCGCCGCGGCCGACGGTGACGAGCGCACCTTCGCCCACCACGACCAGTTGCTGCACGATCACATCATGGAGGCCGCGGGAAACACCCGGGCTGCGGCGATCGTGCGGTCGTTGCGGGAATCGATCCGGCTGCTCGGGGCCATCACCACCGACCGCGCCCGCACCGTGTTCGACATCGATGCCGAGCACCAACCTTTCATCGCCGCCGTCATCGCCAACGACCCGGACACGGCCATGGCGGCCATGCGCGATCACCTCACGTCGACAGCCAGGATCCTGGTGTCGCAGGCCATTCGCGATCAGGACTCGCCACTGGACGCAGAGACCGTGTGGGCCGAGGCAGCACAGGGTCACAGCCACTGACGCACCCCGTCACAGCTCGATGCGCCCCTCCGGGAACAACACCGCGACGGCCTCGGTCATCGTGTCGCGGGCATGGTCGGCACCGCCCGCACCACGCCCGTAGCGGGCTGTGCTCTCCCGCGCGCCGATAGCCACCACGTAGCGGTGATCGGCGCCGACCAGTCCCGTCGACAGGTGAACCCAGCTGCCCTCGACGCAACACATCCACCCCTGCTTCACCGCGATGTCCGGTTCCTCCGGAAGTCCATCCGGCAGCCCGAATCTCTGGTAGTAGCCGTCGGTTCCGGTAACCGTGAACTCGGAGATATCACCCAGGATGGTCGTCGACGGGCCGCGCGGCAGTCCGCCGCGACCATCGAGCAGCGCAGCGTAGTACGTGGCCACATCGCGCATCGTGGTCTGGGTGCGCCACCAGGGCACACCGTCGGCGATCGTGGTCTGCGACAGCGCGTAGCGCGCGCGAACCCGGTGCACCATGTCGGATCGCCCGAAGCGGCTCCACAGCGACTGCGCCGCGGTGTCATCGGAGGACCGCAGCATCACGTCGATGAGCGCGCGGTCGTCTCGGCCAAGGCTGAGCTCGCCCGCATCGGCGCGGAACAGCACATCGTCGGCGATGAACAATTTTGCCACCGAGGCGGTTTCGATTCGCAGGTCGCTGCCGTTGGAGAACTCGGCCCCGGTGGCCCGGTCCAGGACCGCCACCGTCAGATCGGCGTCCCGATCGCGAGCAAGGCGGGTGGCCAGCGCCAGCCGCTCCCGGATGGGGGCTTGCGAGACAACCGCGAAGACCTCGGCAGGTCCCGGACGGCTGCCCGACCGTGTGTGCTCGGCCGACCCGTCGCTCACCACCCCCGGCGTCGACGCCAGAAGAGCCAGCGCCACCACGGCAGTCTGAACGGCCCGGCGTAATGGCCGCCCGGAAAGTGTCATGCGCGCACCTTTCCCGCGGGGCTCAGCTGACGACGTCCACGACCCAGGCTGGCACTGCGACAACGGGACATGCGCGCGTTCACACCGAACTCATACATTCACCGGGACACCGAGGGTCAATCGGCGGCGCCCCCGGCCGACGGCTTACGGCCCGACCCTTTCCCGGCGAAACCGCCGGCGAGGCGGTACCTTGCGTGCTCCAACAGATTGGCCCGCGGCGTGCGCCAACACTTGAGCGGATGGTGCTCGTCGTGCATTAGGCAGATGTTGCACGAGACGCAGGCCGCGCCCACCTGCCCGCCATCGGCCAACCGCAACGCCAGGTCCGGCTCGCGGATGAACGGCCGCGCCATCGACACGAAATCCGCGCGCCGCGCCGAGATCACCGCGTCGATGGTCTCCGCAGTACGCAGGCCGCCCACCACGATGACATTGGTGTCGACGGCACCCCCCACGGCGTCGGCGAACGGCAGGAAATACCCCTCCGGTTCGGGCGGTTTGTGCAGCCGGTGCAGCAGCAGGTCCTCCAGTGCGCGCTTGCGCGTCACCGCGATGTACCCGCGGATCGACGCCGACACGTAATCGCTCATCAGATTCGAGGAGACCTCGACACCGTCCAGGCCGGCGGCAACAAAACCCGCAACGCCGAGCACCGACTCTCCGACCGCCAGGCCGCCGTCCTGGTCGACGAGATCGGCGAGACCCACCTTCATCGTCAATCCCTTGTCGGTCGGAATCTGTTCTCGCACAGCACGGATGACCTCCAGCGGGAACCTGTCGCGCCGCTGTTGATCTCCACCCCAGTCATCCTGGCGCCGGTTGGTCAACGGCGACCGGAATTGACTGATCAGATACCCGTTGGCGCCGTGCAGGTGCACACCGTCGAAGCCGGCCTCCATCGCCCGTCGGGCAGCCTGCCCGAACGCCGTTATCACTTCCTGGATCTCGTCGTCGTGAGCAGCCCGAACATGCCGGCCGGTCATCACGTTGTCCACCTGCGACGGCGCCAACGCTTCGGAGTCGAACATCATCGACTGGCTCCCGGCGTGGGCGATCTGCGCGAAGATCCGACCACCCCGGTGGTGCACGGCATCGGTCACCCGACGCAATCCTGCGATGGCGTCGTCGGAGTCGATTCCGGCTTGCAGCTCGCCGTACCGGCCGCGCGGGTGGACGAACATGTGCCCGGTGAAGGACAGACCGACCCCGCCGGCGGCCAGCGCCGCGTGCAGTGCAACGTAGTCGTCGCCGATGCGTCCTGCCGCATCAGCCATCGACTCACCGGTGCCGGCGCGGATCAGCCGGTTGCGGACAGCGACGGGTCCCAGGTGGGCGGGCGCGAACGCGGATCCCGACGGCCTGGCCGGCAGTGCATGGAGTCGCCCCATCGTGGGCTCCGTTCGACAAGGCAGCGGACAGACGGCCCGCTGTTCAATATGAGTAAAACATGGCTCAGTGCCGCCCACAGCGAATCGGATCGCCATGAGCGTGCGATTTGGCATGTTTCGCAGCCAATCTTCAACTGCTGCGGCATCAACGGACAAAGAGTCACCCAACTTTGTCTTGACGTAGCTCAACAACGGGGTGATGCTTTTCTGTATGGCTGAAATCGAATCGGACGAGCCGAGTGTCCTCGATGTCGGCATCCAGGACCGCGTGCCCTTGCCGAAGATGGGCCTCTTCGGGCTGCAGCACCTCCTCGCGCTGACGGGCATCTGGATCTTCCCGGTGCTGCTGGGCTCCGCGCTGGAACTGAGCAACCTCGAGGTCAGCCACATCGTGCAGGCGTGCTTCCTGCTCACCGGCATCGTGACGATCCTGCAGTCCAGCCGGATCGTCCGGCTGCCGATCGTGCAGGGGCCCACTGCCGCCTTCTTCGCCGCACTGCTGGTCGCCGGGGCCACCTACGGACTGGGTACCGCCTTCGGTTCCATGCTGGTGGCCGGCGTCGTCTTCATGCTGCTGAGCATCCCGATCGGCCGGCTGGGGCTGCTCGGCCACGTCCGTAAATTCGCCGCGGACCCCATCGTGTTCGGGACCCTGTTCATCATCATCGGCGCACAGCTGGCGAGCATCGGGCTGCCGGGCTGGTTCGGCGTGCAGGGCACTCCAGGCTACGGCTGGTCCAGCTTCTGGGTGGGCGCGGTCGTGGTCCTGGTCATCCTGGCCTGCATGGTGTTCGGGGGCAACACCCTGTTCAAACGGGGCGCCATCGTCTGGGGCATCATCGCCGGCTCGGTCCTGGCGCTGGCTTTCGGCCTCTGGTCGCCGCCCGACCTGAGCGACGCAGCCTTCGTGGGCGTACCGACACTGTTTCCGTTCGGATTCGGGATCGCTTGGCCCGTAGTGGTTCTCATGTTGCTGGCGTTCCTGCAGGCCGGCGCCGAGGCGATGGGCATGTACACCTTGGTGGCCGGGTGGGGCGGCGAGAAGCTCAGTCTGAACCGGATCAACCGCGGCCTGTTCACCGAGTTCCTCGGCACCTCCATCGGTTCCCTGTTCGGCGGTATCGGCACCACGTCCTACCCGGAGAATGTCGGCATCATCCGGGTGACGCGAATCGGCAGTCGGTTCGTCACCATGGCTGCCGGCGTGTTCGCGCTGGCTCTGGCGTTCCTGCCGCAGCTGAGCCTCTTCATCGCCGGGCTGTCCGGCGCGGTACTCGCCGCCGCCAGCACCGTGCTGTTCGGCATCATCGCGTTCAGCGGGGTGCAGATGTTGCGCCGGGTCGTCTGGGACGACCTCAACATCACCGTGGCCGCCACGTCGTTCATCGTCGCTCTGGGCGGTCAGTGGATTCCCGAAGACATCGTGGCCACCATGTCGCCGGCGGTCCAGAGTGTGCTGACGACGCCGATGATGCTCGGCGTCGTGATGCTGATCGGGCTGAACATCATCGTCAACTTCGGCATCCGGCCCATGCTGGCGAGGCGTCGTACCGACGACCCGCAGCCTGCGGTTGCCCCCACGCCACCGGAAGCCGTCGCTGAATGAGAGGACACCCTCGCACGTGAAGTCACCACACCACTACGTCAACAGCGAGCGCCGCGATCTCGACACCGGTGGGGCATTCGCCGCGTTCCTCGATCCCGCGCACACCGCCGTCGTCTCGATCGACATGCACGCCGGTCACCTGTCCGAGCGCGCGGACTGCCCGTGTCCGGCACCGCGCGGGCGGGAGATCATCGCCGCTGTCAACGCCTTTCACACACAGGCCCGGCGCGCGGGCGTCCCGGTGATCCACGTCCGTTCCGAGCTGCGGGGCTCCGGCCGCGACGACGTCGGCGGATCCAGTCCCAGCGCGTGGCGGATCACCTTTCCCCAGCTGGTGGGCGACATCCCCGGGGCGTCGCAGCACGCGCTGGCGGGATCAGAGTGGACGGAGTTCGTCACCGAGGTCCTCCCCGGTGACGAGGTGGTCACCGGGAAGAAACGGTTGTCGGCCTTCTACCCGACCGATCTGGATTTCTTGCTGCGGCAGATGGGAACGCGGGCAGTGGTCCTCGACGGCATCATGGCCGACTGCTGTGTTCTCAACAGCGCGTTCGAGGCGTCGAATCTCGGCTACCGCGTGGCAGTGCCGGCTGATCTGGTGCGCGGCACCAACAAAGAGCTCGAAGAGGCTGCCCTGGCGATGATTTCCCTGCACATCGGTCTGGTCACCGATGCCGACGTCATCGCCGCGGCGTGGGCCGCGGCCGATCGAACCTCTGGCTGACCGGGATCCCGCTCAGGGCACCAGCAGCAGTTTGCCCACCGTGGCCCGCGACTCCAGGGCGTCCAGCGCTGCGCCGGCCTCGGCCAGCGGGTACTCCGCTCCCAGTTCCGGGCGCAACACCCCCCTGGCTGCCAGGTCGAGGAGCAGGGCCGCACGCTCGGCGGCAGCGTGGGCGTCACCGGCGTAGTGCCGACCGGCAGCACGGGTCAGGAACAGGGATCCACCACCGAGGTCCTTGGCGCAGATGTCAGCATCCTGGCCCGAGGCCGAGCCGTAGAGCACCATTGCCCCGCGCGGGCGCAGCACGCCCAGAAGCGGTTCGGCCACACCGGCACCCACCGCGTCGTAGACCACCGCCACGCCCTGCGGCGCGACGCCGCGGATCGCGTCGACCAGATCCTCGCCATAGGTGAAGACCTGGGCGGCACCGGCACGCTGCGCCACCTCGGCTTTGGCCGGGCTCGAGACCACCCCGACCACCTGCACGCCGGCGGAGGTGAGCAGCTGGGTCAGCAACACCCCCACACCGCCCGCGGCGGCCGTCACCACGGCAACATCGCCGACGGTCAGGTGCCAGGCGTCGTGGGCCAGATAGTAGGCGGTGGCACCCTGAAAGAGCACCGCGGCGGCCACCTCGTCGGCCACGCCGTCAGGTACCCGGGCGAAGGCATCTGCCGGGCCCACCACCGTCTGGGCATAGCTGCCTGGGACCTTCGACCACGCAACCCGTTGGCCCACAGAGAGTCTGGCGACATCCTCGCCCACCGCGTCGATGACGCCGACGCCTTCAGAGCCCGGGATGCGATGCTCAGGCAAGGGCACCCGGCCACGACGTTGCATGACCTCCCAGAAGTTGATACCGGCGCGGATGACGCGGACTCGGACCTGACCGGGGCCCGGCTGCGCAACCTCCGCGGCGTCTCGCAGGAGCGGCGACAGGCTGTCGTCCAGCACGATCTGCAATGTCATGACATCAACCTCTGTTCGGGACGGGCGGAACGGGACACGCTCAGGCGTCGGTCGGGATGCCGATGTCGAACACCGCCATCAGCTGGGCCAGAGTCCGGTAATAGCCCACCAGGCTGGTGAGTTCGACGACGGCCTGCACTCCGAGGACGTCGCGGTACCGGGCGAACTGTTCGTCGGTCACCGCGGTGTTGTCCAGCAGGGCCACACTCAGATCGGCCGCGGCCTGCTCGGCGGGGTCGGTCGAGCTGAAGGCCCCCTGCTTCAGCTGGGCGAGTTCGACGTCATCGAGTCCGACGGCGCGGGCCACCCGCTCGTGGGCCCACCATTCGAATTCCGAGGCCAATTTTGTTGCCACCAGCAGGATGCCGATCTCGCGCACCCGGGCGGTGAGGCTGGTCCGGTACCGGATCGCAGCGCCCAGTTCTTGCAGCGCACCGCCGACGCCGGGGACGTGGGCCATGATGGCGAACGGCCCGTTCAGGGAGCCGTCCGGCGCCACCACCGGGAAGTGTTGGGTGCCTTTGAGTCGGTCGCCGCCGGTGATGCCGTCGTAGACCGCTCGCTGGTCCGTCGAGAGCTGATCCGGTGGCAGCGGGGTCAGTCGCTGGGCCACCGCGGCGCCTCCGGGAAGGGGAAGTAACGGTATTGCGGCTGTTGCTGTTTGCCGACGCGGCGGCCGAACACCACCCAGCTGAGCAGGAACCCGAGCAGCCCACCTATGAGAGCCTGCCCGTAGCGTTCCTTGATCATGGGCAGGACGAACGACACCACGTCCAGCCCGGCATCAGCAGGTGCCGCCGGTGCACCGGTGGCGGCCGGCGACGTGGTGTTCGATTCTGCTGCAACGCCATTGGTGCTGGGTGCTGCGCCGGCGGGTGCGGTCAGCAGACCGGACAGGTTGGTCACGAACTGCCCGATCAGCCGATTGCTCACATCGGCGATGGCGCCGCGGCCGAACTGCGCCATCCGTCCGCTGATCTCCAGGTCGGTGTCGATGAGCACTCGGGTGCGGTTGGCCGTGACGGGTTCGAGGCGGGCGTGGATCTTCGCGTTGGCCGCTGCCTGCCCCTTGGGGTCCTTGCCGGAGGCCGAGATGACGGCGCTGTGCGTGGCGTCGTCCTTCTGGGTGAAACGGGCCCTGCCCCGGAAATGCGCTCCGATGGGGCCGACTTTGATCTTGACGTTGCCGAGGTAATCGTCACCGTCGACTCCGTCGAGGGCGGCACCCGGCATACACGGCATGATCCGCGGGATGTCGGTCAGCAGTGCCCAGGTGTGTTCGAGGTCGGTGTCGATCTCGAACTCGTTCTTCAATTGCATTGGCATCGAGTGCCGCCCTTCTCGGTCGGTCAGAGACTAGCGTCCGGCAAGGCCTTCGATGACCTCGTCGGCGCCGCAGTCGAAGAAGGCCATGATGCGGCACGGGCAGGCCTCGCCCCCCTCGATCTTCCACGGGAAGGCGCCGATGATCGCGCGCTGGTTGAGCACCGTCTTCAGATCGCCACCGACGTTCTCGGCGTGGATGCAGCCGTCCTGGAAGGCCAGGTGGTGCATCGGGAAGATGTCCGAGGTGATCTCGCGGCCGGACATGTGGTGGGTGTAGGTGTACTCCCCCAGGAACTCCTGGTAGGTCATCCCGACGTGCTCTTCGAACTTCTTCAGCAGATCCGGGCGCATGTTGCGGATGGTGGTGTTCATCGGGTGATCACCCGAGCCGGCATCGATTCCCCACCAACGGATTTCCATCTCGGCCATCCAGCGGGCCAGACGGATGCTGCCACCGGGGTGCATGGTGAAGTAGCGCACCAGGTCCTGGCGCGGCATGCCCTGGTAGTAGTCGATGAAGCCGGTGTGGATGATCAGGATGTCACCCTTTTTCACCTCGACCTTGGAGGTGATGTGCTCGGGCTCGATCAGGTCCCAGTCGCTGACCACATCGGAGACGTCGACGATGGCGCCGGGGTGGATCAGCTTGTCCAGAGGCAACGAGGCCATGTCCAGCCCGCCGTCGGTTCCGTGCATCGGACCGTCCAGGTGGGTGCCCGAGTGCAGTGAGCTCTCGATGCGCTGGGAGACAATCTGATTCGTCTGGAGGTTCTGGGTGTAGTACATCTTCCCACCCGGATAGCCCACCCAGCCGGGCGTGTGGATACCCCAGGGATGGGTGAGGTCGACAATCCGCATTTCTGCCTCCAGAGATCAGTTGAATTGAAGAATATTCTATGTCACTGAAATTGATTTGACCAGACGGCGGACCATATCCGGACGGATCGGCACCGAGGTGATGCTGCCGGGTACCCGGATGGCGTCGTCCACGGCCGAGGCGACGGCCGCAGCCACCGCGGTGGTGCCGCCCTCGCCGGCACCCTTGACGCCCAGCGGATTGATCGGGCTCGGTGCGTCTTCGGTGACCAGCATCTCCACATCCGGGACTTCGAGCACCGTCGGAATCAGATAGTCCATGAACGTCGTGCTCGTCGGGGTGCCGTCCTCGGCGTAGCGGAACTCCTCGTACATCGCCCCGCCGATGCCCTGGGCCACCCCGCCGGCGATCTGCCCCTCCACCAGCATGGGATTCAGCGCGCGTCCCACGTCGTAACCGACGATGAAACGCTCGATGGTCACGTTGCCGGTGCCACGGTCGATCGACACCAACGCGGCGTGCAGCCCGTAGGGGTAGGTCATGTGGTCGGAGCGGAACCAGCCGTCGGCCGACAGTCCCGGCTCCTCCTTCATCTCCCCCGCGCGCATCGGCTCCAGCAGGTGGGCGATCTCCCCCAGGCTCAGCACTTTCTGCTGGTCCTCGATGACCGCGACCGCTCCCTCGACCATCTGTGTCTCTTCGACGCTGACCTTGAAGTGGTGAGCCGCCACCCGGCGGGCCTTGTCCGCCAGGGCTTCCGCGGCATGGGCTGCCGCAGAGCCGGCCATCACCGCCAGCCGGGTGGCGAAAGCCCCACGGCCGTACTCGAACTGGTCAGTGCGCCCACGCACCACCCGGATCGAATCGTGTGGCACGGACAGGGTGTCGGCCACGATCTGGGCGAGCACGGTGTCCACCCCCTGCCCCACCGACGACGCTCCGCAGCTGATCGTGACCAGCCCGGTTCCGTCGACCGACACCCGGGCACCCTCGTACGGCCCGATTCCGCTCTTCTCCACGAAGTAGCCGAATCCGAAACCGACGAGCTCACCGGCCGCCCGTCTGGCCTCCACGCCGGCGCGGATCTCGGCGAAACCGAACTTCTGCGACACCTTGTCCAGCAGCAGTTCGTAATCCCCGGAATCGTGCACCAGGTGCGTGCCCATGGCCTGGATGGGCCGCTCGTACGGCATCTTCGACACCGGGATGAAGTTGATCCGCCGCACTTCGACCGGGTCCAGGCTCAGCTCTCGAGCGATCTTGTCCACCAGGCGCTCCCGCGCGAACGTGCCTTCGTACCGGCCCGGTGAGCGGTAGGTCCCGGCTGGGGTCTTGTGGGTGAGACGAACGTGGGCGGTGGCCCGGAAATGCGGGATCACATACGGCCCCGGCAACATCGACGCCGTCAGCGAGGCCACGGTGGCGCCGTGCGTGCGCACGTAGGCGCCCTGGTCGAGGATGAAGTCCGCGTCCAGCGCCTCGATCCAGCCGTCCGCGACGCGCACCAGCGCCCTCAACCGGTGATGCTGACCGCGAGAATGGTTGGTGGCCAGCAGATGTTCCTGCCGATCCTCGATCCACTTGATCGGCCGACGCAGCCGCATGGCGGCGACAGTGACCAGGACGTCCTCGGGGTAGAGCTCACCGCGCGGACCGAAACCACCCCCGACGTGCGTCTCGCGCACCAGGACTCGGTGCGGCGGCAGCCCGGAGATGGCCGCGATGGCCTCCCGGTTCCAGAACGGCACCTTCGCTGCGCCGTCCACCACCAGTTGCTGTTCGGATTCGTCGTAGGCCGCCACCAGACCCCGGCACTCCATCGGAACCCCGGAATGCCTGCCGATCCGGGCGTCCATCTCGAAGATGCGGTGAGTGCCCGCCGCTACCAGAGCCTCGGCTCCGGCGAACGCCGCATCCACGTCTCCGTACTCCTCGACGAAAGAGGTTGCTTCCGAATCCTGTTCGGCGACACGGACGCCCGTTCCGGCGGCCCAGGTGGCCTGCTCCGCGTCGATCCAGGCGCACGGCTCGGCGTCGGCGTCGATGCGCGGGGGCAGCGCTTCGATGTCCATCTCGACCAACTCGGCGGCGTCCTCGGCGATGTAGGCCGAGGTGGCGAACACCACCGCGACCGGTTCACCGACGTAGCGGACGTAGCGTCGGGCCAGCGCCGGCTGGCGGTACGGCAGCAGTTCCGGTCTCGGGGTCAGGCGAAAGGCGATGGCCGGCAGCGTGTCGATGTCGGCATGGCTCCACGCCGCCACCACCCCATCGACCAGTAGTGCCGCCGACAGATTTACCGAGACCAGCCGGCCGTGGGCGACGGGTGAGCGCACCACCCGCATGTGCAGTTCGCCTGCATAGTCGTTGTCCGCGGCGAATCGGCCCGCGCCGCGGAGCAGCACGGGATCCTCGATGCGCTTGGCGCGGGCCCCGATCATGCGGGCGTCTCGTCGGCGACGGCGTCCTCTCCGCGCATCACGCGCTGAGCGCTGAGCGTGGCCTTGATGATGTTCTGATATCCGGTGCAGCGGCAGAGATTCGAGGAGAGCATCTCTTTGACCTCGCCCTCCTCGGCGTCCGGGTTCTCCTCCAGGAAGCCGGCGATGAGAGTCAAGAAACCTGGAGTACAGAATCCGCACTGCAGGCCGTGGTTGTCCCAGAAGGCCTGCTGTACCGGGTGCAGCGTGCTCTCGTCCGGCGCCAGCCCCTCGACGGTTCGGATCGAGGCGCCCTGCGCCTGCACCGCGAACATCAGGCAGGCCCGAATCGGTTGGCCATCCATCAGGACGGTGCAGGCACCACACACCCCGTGCTCGCAGCCCAGGTGGGTGCCGGTCAGTCCGCAGTCCTCCCGGAGCGCGTCCGCCAGGGTGCGGCGTGGCTCGACGTCGATGTCGTACCGATCGCCGTTGACGTACAGGCGAAGTGGGCTCATGATGCGTTCTCCTGCGGATGTGCGGGGGTGGTGCCGTCGGCGGGGTGACTGGCGGGGCGGACATCGCGACCCTCGCGGATCGCGCTGCGGATACGGTGCGGCGTGGCGGGCAGATGGAACACCTCGACACCCAGCGGACTCAGCGCATCGCTGATGGCATTGGCGATCGCGGCGGGTGCGCCGATGGTCCCGCCTTCGCCCACCCCCTTGGCGCCGGTCAGCGATGCGGGCGACATCGTGTAGATGTGCGCGATCTCGATGTCGGGCACCTCGGCGATGGTGGGTGGCAGGAAGTCCATCAGCGACGTCGTCACCAGAACCCCTCTGTCGTCGTAGATCAGCTCCTCGAACAGTGCGTTCGCGATGCCCTGCACCACACCGCCGTGGATCTGCCCGTCCACGATGGCCGGGTTGATCAGCCTGCCGGCGTCCTCGGCCACCAGAAAACGGGTGATCTCGACATGTCCGGTCAGTGGATTCACCTCCACCTCGGCGACGTGACAGGCGTTGGCGAAGGTGCCCGACGGGTCGTAGGTGCCGATGCTCTCCAACGCCGCCTCGCCCTTGTCCGGGATCAGGTGGCTGGAGTGATAGGTGTCGCGCGCGATCACCGCGAGATCGACGGCCCGGTCGGAGCCGGAAAGCCGTGCCTTGCCGTTGTCGAGCACGATGTCGTCGGGCAGCCCGCCCAGTCGATCGGCAGCCAGTCCGCGGATCCGTTCGGCCAGATCTCTGGCTGCGATCAGGGAGGCGCCTCCGGCGATCACCATGGCGCGGCTGGCGAAACTACCCCAACCGTAGGGGGTGGCGTCGGTGTCGCTGGCGATCACCCGCACCTGCTCCGGCCGCATCCCGAGTTCGTCGCACACCACTTGCGCCAGCGACGTTTTCAAGCCCTGGCCGTGCGGGGAGGCACCGATGCGCAGGGTCAGACCGCCGGACGGGTCCATGGTCAGGATCACCCGCTCGAAGCCGGGGGTGATCACCGGAGCCGACCGGCTGGAGTCCAGACCGAACGGCCGGGACCGCGCTGCGAACGCCGGCGTGCCGTACCCGGTGCGTTCGGCAAAACAGGAGAACCCGATCCCCAGATAGCGGCCCTGTTCACGAGCTCGGGCCTGCCGTAGCGCGAAGTCTTCGAGATCGGCCAACTGCGCTGCTGTGGAGAGGGTTTCGCGGTGTGATGCCAGGTCGAGCACCAGGCCGGTGGGCGCGCGGTGCGGGAACTCCGAGACCAGGTTCCTGTCCCGGATCTCCACCTTGCCGAAATCCAACTGCGCGGCGGCACGGTCCATCAGCCGCTCCATCGCCAGCACCTGCATGGGTCGTGACACTCCGCGGTAGGGCGCGATCGGGCACTTGTTGGTGACCACCGCCCGTGAGCGCACGTCGTACTCGCCCACCTTGTACGGCCCGGGCAACTCGGCCAGCGCCATCAGCGGTTCGACCGCCCACGTCACCGGGTAACAGCAGTAGGCGCCCACATCGCAGATCAGATCACCACGCAGAGCAAGCAATACGCCGTCGGCGGTGAATGCGCCTTCGATGTCGTAGACCTGTTCGCGGCTGTGCCACGAGGCCAGGAAGTTCTCTTCGCGGGTCTCGATCCAGGCCAGGTCGCGGCGCAGGTGTCGTGACGCCCACACCAGTGCGACGTCCTCTCGGGCCAGCGTCATCTTGGCCCCGAAACCGCCGCCGACGTCCGGCGCGACCACTCGCAGGTCGTCCTCGGCCATCCCCAGGCAGTCCGCGATACCGGTACGCGTGACGTGCGGCATCTGCAGGGTCGCGTGCAGCGTGGAACGTCCGGTGCCCGGATCGTAGGCAGCGTGCGCCGCTCTGGCCTCCAGCGGCATGGCGCTCTGGCGCCCGGAGCTGACCCGGACCCCGACGATGGCATCCGCGGCGGCGAACGCCTCCTCGGCGCCCGGGGTGGTGATCCGGCCGTCCACCACGGTGTTCGGCGCGTTCGGGTGGTCCTCGGGCACCGAATTGTGCACCACGGGTGCACCCTCGGTCAGTGCCTGCACCGCCGAGAGGACCGGCGGCAACGGCTCGATCTCCACGTCCACCAACTCGGCTGCGTCCTCTGCGGCGGCCTCCGATTCGGCCACCACGAAGGCGATGGGATCGCCGACGAAGCGAACCACGTCCGTGGCCAGGATCGGGGTGCCCACGGCCACGAAATCGGGGCGCTGCAGCGCGGCGCGGATGGGTGCCACCCCGGTCAGGTCGGCGGCGGTGAACAGCTGCACACCCGCAGCAGCAGTGACCGAGACGATGCGGCCCGACGCCACCGTGCTGCGGATGAAACGTACGTGCGCACAACGCTGGTTGAGCGCGGCGATGTCACCGACATAGCGCCCCCAGCCGCGCACGATCGCGGGATCCTCCAGCCGGGGCAGCGCCCGCCCGGTCCATGTCCCGGGTTCGGTGGGTGCTGCGGCCATCAGGCGCCGACCAGGCCGGCGCGGTTCAGGGCGCGCGGCAGCAGCGCCCGGACCAGATCCCGGCGGTATTCGGCATCACCGTGGGTGTCGCTGGGCGGGTCCACCTCGTCGGCGGTGGCCTCGGCGGCCGCCGTCGCCACCTCGTCGGTGAGTTGCTGACCGATCAGCAGTGTTTCGGCTGCGGCACTGCGGAAAGGCACCTCACTGACACCGCCCACGCTCACGCGGGCCTGCTGCACGATCCCGTCCACCACCTGTACGGCGGCGGTGGCGGTGACGATTCCGAAATCACCGGCGCGACGGGCGAATTCCGCAATACCGGCACTCCAGGTGTCGTCGAGCACGGGCAGCGACACCTTCACCAGTATCTCGTCGGGGGCCAGGGCCGTGGTGAAGATCGACTGGAAGAAGTCTGCCGCGGCGATGCTGCGCTCCCCGCGCGCCCTGCTGACAGCGGTCATCTCGGCGTCGAGCAGGGAAGCCACCAGGCACCACTCCGAGGCGGCGTCGCAGTGGGCGATGGACCCGCCGAACGTGCCCCGGGTACGGATGGGCAGATGTCCGACGTAGGCGGCCGCCTTACGCAACAGCAGTCCGAGCGGTCCGTCGATGGTGTTGTGCTGCACCTCGATGTGCCGGGTCCGGGTGGCGATGTCGACGCGGTCTTCGACGATCTGCACTCCTGACAGCCCCGGGATCCGGTTGATGTCGATCAGGTTGGCGGGACTGGCCAGCCGGAAGTTCATCATCGGCACCAGGCTCTGTCCGCCGGCGATGATCTTGGAGTCGTCCGGTTCGGCGGCCAGCATGTCCAGAGCCTCATCGAGACTGGCCGGCACGTGGTAGTCGAACGGCCGCGGCTTCACCAGGTGATCCCTTCGTATGTCACTGCGTACACGTCGGTACGCCTGTCGTCGCGTGGTCTGATGCGCTCACCGCGCACACGTGCTGCCCGGATGGCGTCGAGGTCCAGCTGCACCTTCGCCGAATCAGCGGCCGTGCGGGACAACGGACCGGCCAGCACCTCGCCGAATGCGTCGCAGGCCACCGAACCACCCAGCGTCGCCGGGCCGCCCCGCGCCGCTCCGGCGACCTGGCTCACCGCCACAACTGCCACCTGGTCCAGATTCGCCTGCGCCAGTACGGAATCGACGTGCCGGGTACCGCCGGTCACCGGTACCGTGCGATCGAACCCGCCGACCCAGGCGGCTGGGGCGAGGACGATCTCGGCACCACGCAAAGACATGGTACGGAGGACTTCGACGAAGCGCAGGTCGTAGCAGATGCAGACGCCGATGCGCCCGAACATCGTGTCGGCCACCGGAAGTCCGAGATCTCCCGGGGTGTACACGCCCTTCTCCAGGTCGAACAGATGCAGCTTGCGATAGTGCAGGACCGGGCCGCTGCCATCGACGATCACCACCGTGTTGAACAGGTCGCTGCCGTCGCGTTCACAGAAGCCGTAGGTCACCAGACCCCCGAATTCGGCGGCCAGCGCCACAAAAGCCGCCGAGGTGGGACCGTCGAGCGGTTCGGCGATCTGCCCCGCCAACTCGGGGTCCACCACGTATCCGCTGATGGCGAGTTCCGGCAGCACCACCAGATCAGCTCCGCCGGACAGGGCCGCCCTGCTGCGCGCGAGCGCGGTGTCGCGGTTGGCATCGACCTCGCCCACCTGGACGTCGATCTGCTCGAGAGCCACGGTGACCGAAGTTGTCATCGGGCTGCCCCGCTCCGAGGCGAAGTTAAGGCTGACCGAAGTCGGTAGTCCTGGGCGATTCCGAGGAAACGTTTCGCGGTTGCGCCTCGGCGGTGGTCAGCGACGTGTCCCGCACGGGGGTTGCCTTCCGGTTTTGTGCAGCTCGGAGGGTGTACCGCGCGATCAAGACTGGCCGTCACCCATCGAGCGTAGCATTCAACAAGAGCGAAGTCATTAAGTGTGCTTGAAACAATTATGAGTCGTCGAGGTTAACCCACACTGCGACCGCACGCTCCTCGCCGGTGTTGGCGATGCGATGGGGGCGATCCGAGGAATAGGCGATGGCGTCACCCGGCTCGAGCGTGTGGCTCTGTCCGTCCACTTCGATGGTCAGCCGGCCGGAAATCAGGACACCGAACTCCCGACCGTCGTGATGGGTCGCCGAAGGACCACTGGCTCCACCAGGCTCGTACTCGTTGACGGCCAGTTCCACACCTGCCGCCGAATCATGGTGGGCGACACGGCGTGTGGTGCCCTCGCCCATCCGTACCACGGTCTGCTCGTCGAGCCGGGTCACCGGCGAGCCGTCGGCCGAGTCCCGGTGGGCGAACAGGTCGTACATGTGCACACCCAAAGCCGACGCCACCGCCACCAGTGTGCCCACCGACGCGGTGGAGACACCGCGTTCGAGCATGCTGAGCATCGAGACGCTCACCCCGGTGCGCTCGGCCACATCGCGCAGGGTCAGCTGCTGTCGGGAGCGGATGGCGCGGATACGGGCACCCACCACCAGCATGGTCTGTTCGGCGTTGGTCACGCCCCGAGCGCCCGGGCCGTCGTCTTCGGCGGCACCGTTTTTCTGCGCTCCTCGGGACCGCCGGGACGGGGACTTGCCACCAGCTGAACCTGCGGTCGCTTTCCGCGTACCGGCGGGCACTGCGGAAGGAGAAGGCGCCATGAAAACTCCGTTGAGGCCGAGTGAAAAATGCCGTTTCAGCGTACGTGAATCACAGCGGTCTCACGCCACCCGCCACGACATGATCGGCCTGGACCCGCCGCCTACGGCGCGGGAATGTCGAGAACGAGCCTGTCGCCGGCACATCTGGACACGCAGATCAGCATCTGCCGATCGGCACGCTCGGCGTCACTGAGCAGGTCATCCCGGTGGTCCACCACGCCGTCGAGCACCGTGGTCTGGCAGCTGCCGCACGTCCCCTCTTCGCAGGAGTACAGCACATCAGCACCGGCATCGAGCACCGCCTGCAGTACCGATTGCTTCTCACCCACTGCCAACACCGGGCCGTCGACTCCCAGCTGAACCTCGAAACCACTCGTCCCCTGGGGCACAGTTGGATTCATTTCCGGCGCGGCAGTGAACCGTTCGAATCGCAGCGGAGCCGCCCCCGCAGCGCAGACCGCGGCCTTCATGGCGTCGATCAGGGGGCCCGGTCCGCAGGTGTAGATCGCGACGTCCGGCCGGGCGGCAACCGCAGCTCGCACGATGCCCGGCACGTCCACCACGCCGCGCTCGTCATCCGGCCACAGCCGCACCCGGTCGGAATACATCTCCAGTTCGTCGCGGAACGGCATGCTCGCCCGGGTGCGCCCGCAGTACACCAGCTGCCAGTCCAGACCCAGAGCATCCACCGCCTCGACCATGGGAAGCAGCGGTGTGATGCCGATGCCGCCGGCCACAAAAAGGTAGGACTGTGCTCGCTCCAGCGCGAACCTGTTGCGCGGCTCGCTGATCGTCACCGTGGTGTCGGGCCGCAACGCCTCGTGGACCTCTCGTGATCCGCCGCGCCCGTTCGGATCGACGCGTACCGCGATCTCGTAGTCGCGGGACGTCACAGGCCCGCACAGCGAATACTGCCGGCACTGCCCGGACGGCAACAGCACGTCGATGTGCGCGCCCGGTGTCCATGACGGCAGCGCGCCGTCCACTCCACTCAATGTCAGGCCGATGACGCCCTCGGCGCGCCTGATCCGGCGGGTGACGCGCGCCGACCGCAAACCTGTTGTCACCGTTGGCCTCAGGCGCCGTAGGGGCCGAACACCTCGACCTTTGCCAGCGCCGCGAGGCGCTGACGGTAGAGCAGGCTGGCCGCGTCCGGGACCTTGATGTGCAGCTCCTCGCGCAGCGACTCGGGCAGTTGCTCCGGACGCTGGCTCTCCACCACCGAGCGGTCCTGCTCCATGATGGTATTGGTGAAATCGCCGAACGTGCTGTCGGGTTCGTCCTGCGAGTGGTTTCGCACGATGAACACGAACAATTCGGTGGTGTTCGACGTGCGCGGCAGGGTGAACTGCGTGATGATCGTTTCGCGACCGGTGCCGATCTCGATCTTCTTCAGGTGGATGGTGAACGGGACCACCAGGGTGTACTCGTAGCGCACCTTCTGCGATCCGCCTGCGCCGTAGAGGTCGCTGGGCTCCTCCTGTTCGAGCCAGTAGTGCAGGCCGTTGTCGAGCTTCTCCACTGTGTACGGGGCGATCTCGGCATTGTCCTCGGTTCCGAGCAGCCCGTTGTGCACGTACGGGAAATGGGAGAAATCCATGAAGTTCTCCACCGCGCGGGCAGCGGATGTCTTCCACACCTCCCGGTAGGAGATGAACGACTTCCACCCCGGTCGATCGTAGATGTCACCGGGAAACAGGGGTATCTCATCACGCGGCTCGTCTGCAGCCACCCACACCAGTCCGTACTTCTCCTGCACCTGGTAGGCCGTCGCCCGAGCGGCATTCGGGATGGGTGCGTCGGCCGGCCGAGACGGAATGCGCACGCAGGCACCGCTGCGGCCGTACTGCCAACCGTGATAGGGACACACGAGGTTTCCGTTGCGGACCCACCCGAGAGACAGGGCCGCGCCGCGGTGGATGCACAGGTCGCGGAAGGCGGCCACACCGTTCTCGTCGCGGAACGCCACCACGAAGTCGTCGAGAAGGGTGAATCGGCGCGGCTGGTCGTCGATTTCGCCAACAGTGGCGATCGGGTGCCAAAAGCCCGCAAGGGCAGGTGCAGACATGGGAACTCCGTTCAGAGGAGGTGGATGGGGAGGAATGCCGAGGACGTCGCATCCCCTGCTATCAACCTCCAGTCACCGCCGTCCACCAGGCCGCGACGGAACAGCACGACAGCCGACACCGCTGTCTGTCGCATTGTTCCCACCTCCTACGAAGGCGGCGGCCGCCGACCTCCAGACGTACTTCAATGGCTCTGAATCCTAGGACGCTGTGATCCGCGCCGCAACGGAACCACGTATGTGCCACTCGTTCGGCAGCTTTGACCAATACGTGACTGCCACCGCCGATGACTCTGGACCCGCGTTGGTTCAACTAAGGTGAAGCACACACGATCTCTCACCGCACCACCAACCATGTTCAAACCGTTAGAAATTTGTTTGACTGAGCTGAAGTCAGTGCTAACCTTCCGTGCGTGACTGAGCAGCGGACGACGATGGCGGGGATGCGGGTCATCACCCGCGACGAGTGGGGACCCGACGCCGGCTTGATCCAGGGCGGATCCTGGCGCGAGATCGTCGGACCGGACGTCGGGGCCAAGTGCCGGGGGCTCTACGATCTGCAATTCACCGACGACGGCATCTCAGTGCCCCTCACCCACACGGTGGAGGCCGCCTATTACGTTGTCGCAGGCTCCGGTTCGGTCTACGCCGAGGGCGGTGACGACGATGCGCATCAGCTGACCGAAGGCTCGATGGTGCACGTCCGGCCGAACACGACGTACCGGTTGCGCGCCTCCGCGGGGACCCGGCTGGTGGGCGGCCCGTGCCCCGGTGACGCCCCGGTCAACGGCGCGACTGCGGTTCCTTCACCGGCATCGGACACCTGGCCGGAGATCTCGGTGCACCACCGCGACAACCCGGGCCTGCTGGTCCCGTTCATTTCCAACGACGCGCGCCTGGTGGTGTGGCTCGGTGTCGGTGCGGTGGCCGCCAACATGAACTACGTCGTCCTCGAGCCCGGCGAGCGCAATCGCGAACACGTCCACGCTTATTCCGAGGACACCATCCACATTCTCGAGGGCCGCGGAACAGCCGAGAACGTCACCACCGGCGAAAAATTCACCTTCGGCCCCGGCGACACCATCCACATCCAGATCGGTTTCTGGCACGCTGTCGCCGCCGACCTGGGCGAACGCGTCGTCAGCGTGGGCGGGCCCTGCCCGGCGGACGTCGACATGCTGCGTGCTGCCGGTGTGGACGTCGACGCCATCGTCCTGCCACCCGACGCGGCACTGCCGATCCATCCGGGCAGCCCGGCCCGGCCCTGACGGGCCCCACGACGCGCCCCGGTCGTCTTCTCACCGCCGGCGAAACAGTCGCTCCGCGGGGATTCTGGCTACCGGAGCACCACCGGTGCCAACTACAGTGCCATCGAATCAGCGACGCGATTCGCTACCGGCGACTCCCACAGGTCGATTCAGGCGCATTGCATCGGGCCGCCGAACACCGCCGCCGTAACGGCACAGCACCACGCGCAGCCGCCGACGATGACCCGAGCACGCGCGATACGTCGGCTCAGGCGGCAGACACCGGCATTTGGCGCACTCGGTCATCGTTTGTGCAGGTTCGCTTCAGCGTGGATGAATGAAAGTACGTTGCCACTGAGCCACAGGGCCGTCGACGGGCTTTCTTTTTCCGCTCCGGGGCCTCCGAACCGGGCCTCAACAGAGTATTGCGATCTGGATCACAGTGGCCTAGTCTTTCAACACGTTTGAATTCTGGTGCAGTTCCACTTCGGAAGATTAACGCCGCTGTAACGCTTTCGTCCCCGCAATTTTCAATCACATTGTAGCCTCGGCCACAGCAACTGCGTCTGGAATCCCTCGGACAGCAAGTCCAGCCCCATCCCGTCACGGAGGTCATTGATGAAGCTGAAATCTGCCACCAAGGTCTTGGCGGCCGGAGCCGCCCTCGCTCTTGCACTGACCTCCTGCGCCGAGAACGGCGACCGCAGCGGCGGTGGCGACAGCGGCGGCGGCGATCAGGCCGGCGGAGAGATTGTTTTCGGCCAGCTGATCGGTGTCACCGGCAGCTACGCCCCGTTCACGCCCCCTGCCATCGCAGCAGCCAACATCGCCATCGAGGAGATCAACGCCGCGGGTGGGGTCATGGGCCGCGATGTGCGCCTGGTCACCGAGGACAACCGCTCCACCGTGGACGGCGCCATCGCCGGCTTCTCGAAGCTCACCTCCGTCAGCAACGTATCGGTCCTCGGCAGCCTCGAATCCGACGGCCAGGTGGCACTTTTCGACCAGATCGAGCAACGGCAGCTGCCCAACATCTGCTCGTCGTGCGGCACCACGTTCCTTGACAGCAAGGGCGGGAAGTTCTCCTTCCGCGTGGCCGCGTCGGACAGTGATGCCGGCATCATCGTCGCCCAGGTGGCCCGGGACGCCGGCGTGAAGAACCTCGCGATGATCGTGCAGAACACCGAAGGCGCCTCCGGGCCCGCCGAGGTCGCCACCGAGGCATTCGAGAAGACCGGTGGCTCGATCAACCGGGTCTCCATCGAACCCGGCGCCTCGTCGTACAACAGCGAGGTGGCCAAGGCGTTCGAGGGCAACCCGGACGCCCTCTACGTCGGCACGGGTGTGGAGGCGGGCATCCCGATCCTGCGGGAGATCGAGCGCCGCGGCTACGACAAGCCCATCTATGTGTCCCCCGACCTGATCACCCACGAGGTCGCCGCCCTGTCCAACGCCGACCAGCTGTCCGCGGCGCTCACGGCTTTCGACACCGCCAGCCCGGCCTACAAGTCCTACGCCGAACGCTTCACCGCGGCCACCGGTGACCAGCCCGAGCCCGGTATGTACGACGCCAACAACTACGACCAGTACATCCTGTTCGCGCTCGCGATGGAGGCCGCGCAGAGCACCAGCGGTGCCGACGTCGCGGGCAAGATCATCGAGGTCGCCAGCGGGCCGGGTAAAGAGGTGTACTCCTTCCAAGAGGGCAAGGACGCCCTGGCCGCCGGCGAGGACATCAATTTCCAGGGTGCGTCGAGCACGTTGGACATGAACGAGTTCGGCAACCTCGAGTCGCCCCTGCTGGCCGTCCTCACCGTGCAGAACGGGGAGTGGACCCCGGGCGAGCAGATCGAGGTGGATCCGTCCCTGCGCTCCGAGGGGTGACACGTCGGGACGGGGCGGCCGCAGCTGCCGCCCCACCCCTTCGGCTCTGCCCCCTTTCTGAAAGGCAACGTCTGTGAACAACCTGCTGTTCGGTCTCCTGACGGGCTGCATGCTGGCAGTCGCGACGTCGGGATTTGCCCTGCTGCGCAACACCGAACGCTTCCTGCACATCGCCCACGGCCAGTTCATGGCGCTGGGCGCTCTACTGGCCCTGGCCCTCGGCGAGATGGTCGGGGTGGTGGCCGGCATTGCCGGCGCCATCGTGCTCACGTCTGTGATCGCGGCGGCGTGCGGGCGGCTGCTCTTCGACCCGGTCAAGCACCGCGGCGGCAACGTCCTGCTGTTCACCTCGGTGGGTCTGGCCTTTGTGACGTACGCGGTCATGATCGCCGTCTTCGGCACCGAACTGCGCGTCTTCGACATCAACCTGGGCGCAGCTCGGCGCATCGGCCCCTTCGACGTGGCGCCGGGTGAGATCGTGCTGCTGCTGGTGGCCGCCGTGGTGATCGGCGGGCTGTGGCTGCTGCTGGGGCGTACCGGCGTCGGGCGAGACATCCGCGCGGTGGCATCGAACCGTGAACTGGCCCAGATCCGCGGCGTGGCCATCGGCCGGGTCAGCACGACAGTGTGGCTGATCTCAGGTGCGCTGGCGGCAGTCGCCGGCATCATGACCGGCATCCTGGGATCGGTGTCCATCGAATCCGGCTGGGGCTACATTCTTCTCGTCCTGGCGGCAGCTGTGCTGGGTGGAACCGGCAACATCCTCGGCGTCATCGCCGCCGCCCTCGTGCTGGGCGTGGTGATGGACATGAGCGCGTTGGTCATCGACACCACCTACCGGCCGGTGGTCGCGTTCGCCATCCTGATCATCGTGCTGCTGATCCGCCCCCAGGGCCTCTTTTCCTTCCAGTCCCGTAAGGAGGCGGCAGCATGATCTCCATAGAATTCGTGGTCACCATCGCCACATTGGCGTTTGTGTTCGTCATGGCCGGCCAGCTGCTGAACCTGGAGGCCGGCTGGGGTGGCATGTGGGACCTGGGCATCGCCGGACTGATCGCCGTGGGTGCCTACTCCTACGTATTGCTCACCACCTCACCGGATTCCGCGGTGCCGGGGCTCGGCCTCCCGTTCTGGGCGGGCATGCTGGGATCTGCGGTCATCACTGCGCTGGTGGCGGTGTTGATCGGCTGGCCGGCACTGCGGTTGCGCGGTGAGTACTTCCTCATCACCACGTTCGCGTTCGCGGAGATCATCCGTCAGGTCATCATCATCCAGAAAGACCTGACCGGCGGAACCTTCGGTCTCACCTCGGTGGTCAAACCGTTCGAGATGCAGTTCACCTATTCGGGCTACCCGTACGTCCGGCTGTTGATCGTCATCGCGATGGCAGCCGCGCTGTGGATGATCTGCTCGCGGATCGCCACCTCGTCCTACGGAGCCAGCCTGCGAGCCGCACGTGACAACGAACCACTGGCCATGGCGATGGGCAAGTCGATCAAGAGCCTGCGGCTGACCACCTACGGCACCGTCGGCCTGCTGTGTGGGTTCCTCGTCGGACCCGCCTACGCATGGATCCTGGAAGCGCTTGTGCCATCGGCGTTCCGCTCCAATCTGACGTTCACCATCTGGGCCGGTCTGGTGATCGGCGGGCTGGGCAGCCGCTTCGGCCCGATCGTCGGCGCCTTGCTGCTCACTGCGGTGAGCGAGATGGTGCGCCTGGTGGACGTGCCGCACGAGTACGCCAATCTGCACGCCGCGGCGCATCCCTTCCTGGTCGGAGTGCTCTTGATCGCGCTGCTGCGGTGGCGGCCCGACGGGCTGCTGTCCGAGAGCGGCACCTTCGCCCGGTTGCGTAGGCGCTACACCAGACCCACTCCTGCGGATACCGGCGCCGCCACACCCGCCCAGGAACGGGCCAAGGAAACGATTCTGAACGGGGACCGTGCATGAGCGCCACGCCCGCCGATCTCCAGGTGATCGGCGTCAACAAGACATTCGGCGGTGTGCGCGCCCTGCGCGATGTCAACATCACCGTCTCGGGACACGAGATCACCGCGCTGATCGGCCCCAACGGCGCCGGCAAGACCACACTGTTCAACGTGATCTCGGGTTTCGGCACCCCGTACACCGGCAAGGTCACCTTCGGCGGGCGCGATCTCACCGGTCTCCCTGCGCACAAGGTGGCCCGGGCCGGACTGGTCCGGACCTTCCAGACCCCCATCGGGTTCACGTCGATGACCGTGGTGGAGAACATCGCGCTGGCCACCGGCGGGTCCGAACTCGATTACCCCTGGACGCCATTTCTGCGTTGGAAGCAGGACCGGCGCCGGCGGGCCGCGGCGTTCGACGCCGCGTGGGCACAACTGGAGCAGGCAGATGCCGCCGACCTCGGCGACCGCGCCATGGCCGACCTGTCGCCGGGCGACGCCAAGCTCGTCGAGATCCTGCGCCAACTCGCACTCGCACCGCAGATGCTGCTGCTCGACGAGCCGGCGGCCGCGATGACGGTCAACCAGATCGAGACCCTGGCCGCCATCATCCGCGACATCTCGGCGCGGGGCATCGGCGTACTGGTCATCGACCACAACCTCAGCTTCGTGCTCGGCCTGGCCGCACAGGTGCACGTGCTGGAACACGGAGCGGTGATCGCCTCGGGTACGCCCGATCAGATCGGAACCGATCCCGACGTCAAACGCATCTACCTCGGAGGAGCTGAAGAGTCAGATGTTGCTTGAATCCAGCAGTCTCAGCACCGGTTACGGCCCACTGACGGTTGTCCGCGACGCCACCTTCACGGTGGCCGAGGGTGAGATCGTCGCCATCGTGGGCCCCAACGGAGCGGGCAAGTCCTCGCTGATGAAGGCCATCGCACGCTCGCTGCCCCTGCACGGCGGATCACTCACCTTCAAGGGCAGCGACCTGGCCGCGGTCCCCCAGAACGCCATCGCAAAGCTCGGTATCGGCTACGTCCCACAGCAGGGCAACGTCTTTCCCGAGTTGTCCGTCGGCGAGAACCTCCAGGTGTCCTGCCGCGGCAGCCTGGCCGAGGGCAGGGCCGTCACCAAACAGGTGCTCACCCAGTTCCCCCGTCTGGGTGAACGCATCACCCAGGCGGCAGCCACGCTGTCCGGCGGGGAACGTCAGATGCTGGCAATCGCCTGCGCGCTGGTGGGCTCGCCCGCGCTGCTGATGCTCGACGAGCCCACCACCGGCCTGGCGCCGCTGATCGTGCGGGAGCGCATCGCGGACATCCAGCGGCTGCGCGACCAGGGTGCCGGTGTGCTCTGGATCATCGAAGAACACCCCCGCATCTGCCTGCCCGCCGTCGACAAGGTGCACTTCATGTCCGACGGAACGCTCGGTCCCGCAACAGACGCCAAGGACCTGCTCGCCGAGGGAGCGCTGGAGGAACTCTTCTTCGGCGTCGCCCACTGATCCGCCCGCGGGCCGGCGCGCTCCCCCGCATCCGCCGACCCGCGGGCACCCCTTTTCTGTTGCAGTGCAGTGATTTCCGATCCCGGGGAGGGACATGAGTGTCGGCGGCGACAACGGCCTGCCAGGTGTGGAGACCGCGTCGGAGTTGGCCACCCGCCGGCTCGGCGCCGAGATCCGGCGGGTTCGGGCCGAGCGCGGGCTGACCCTGGTCGACATCGCGAACACCACCGGCCTGAGCGTCTCGATGCTGTCCATGTTGGAACGCGGCAAAACCGGTGTCTCCGTGGGATCGCTGGTGGCCATCGCCTCGGCGATGGGGGTGGCGGTGGGTGAGTTGTTCCAGTCGCCGCCCGCCCCACCGCTGTCACTGGTGCGTCGCGGTGAACAGCAGGAGCTGACCATCGGGCGCGGTGTCGTGCGCAGGCTGATCCAGCGCAGCACCGAGCACGGACTGGAGGTCGCCTCCCTGCATCTGGATCCCGGCGCCCACACCGGCTCGGAGATGGTGCGCCACGAGGGCCAGGAAGTGGTGGTGCTGCAGAGCGGCACGCTGACGGTGCACATCAACGACACGGTGACCGAACTCGATGCCGGGGATTCCATCCGCTTTGACGCCTCGGCACCTCACCGGTTCGCCAACACCGGCACCATCGCTGCCAGATCGCTTCTGGTGGTGCGTATTCCACTGCCTCATCACTACGGCCACTGACGTCGCACCGCATTTTCAGCTGTTGTAGTCCCAGAACTGCAACCAGTGCACGCCCGCGAACACCGCCAGCGTGGCCGCGTAACCGACCAGGATCACTGCGGCCCCGGTGAACCCGACGCGCCACCCCCGCCCCCGCACCGGATCCAGCCAGCGGGTGAACGGTTTGGTCGCCCACGGCATCAGATACCACTGCATGGCGACGATGCTGAGCACCTGGCTCAGCCACAGCGCCAGCCACGGCTGGGCGCCGTAACGGTCGAACACCGGGCCGACGAACCGCGACAGCAGCATCACCGTGGGGTACAGCACCAGCAGCACCATCATGGCCGACTTCCAGTTCGGCGTCAGCAGGGTGCGGCCGTTCTCGATGCGCACCGTGGTGGCGAACGGAGTGGTGGAGGTCAGCGCCGCGAAATCCTCGGTGAGCACCGAACGCAGTGGAGCCAGCGCAGTTGCGCGCTCGGGTGAGTCGATCCACTGCGAGAGTTGCTCTGCGGTACGGTATCTCACCAGCGAGAGCCAGGTCGGGGTGTCGCCGGGGCCGAACAGCGCCGCCCCCTGGAAGCCGGGGTACCTGGCGCTGGCCCGATTCAACGTGCGCTGGGCCTCGGCGAAGTCCTGCTCACGTCCGGCGGACACCTCGTGCCGGAACGCGTCGACGCCCGTGGGTCCGGGGCGGCCGTCGACCAGCACCAGATCGGTGGCGCGGTGATACACCCCGCGGTTGGTCCCGGCCTGCATCACCGTGGCGCGGTCGGCACCGTCCAGCCACGCGTCGGTGTGCGGCTGGTCCGCGAAGGTGATGGCGACCGCCCAATCCAGGTACGGCTCGTCGTGCAGCGACACCCGCCCGGAGAGGAAGCCCGGTGCCCGGCCCGCCGATGCCACGAGTTCCGCCGCCCAGGTGTCGAAGCTCGGGGCCGGATGGAAGACGCTCACCACGGTGGCGGCGCGGCCGGGATCGTCCACGAGCACCTCTAGCCTGGGCCGACTCGGCGGCCTTGGACGTACACCTCGGAGATCGCCGGTTCCCGGATCCCCATCAGCAGGGCGAACAGCGTCTGTTCGGCCGCCCGGCCGGGATCGTCAGACCGCACCCCGTGGGTCAGCGCCGCGTTGAGCGCCGGCACCCGGGATGCGTCGATCACCACGAAGTCGGCCTCCTTGCCCACGTCGAAGTTACCGAAGCGGTCCTCCATGTCCAGCGCCCTCGCTCCGGCGAGGGTACCGAGGAACAGCATCTCGCCCGGGTGCATCGACACCCCGTCATCCCCGGCTTCGCTGATGTGGACCTTGAAGGCGTCGCTGAGCACCCGCGGGATCAGCCACTCGTCCCCACCACCGAAATCGGTTCCCGCAGCGATGTTCACGCCCGAGGCCACGGTCGACTTCCACGGCATGGTGCCCGAACCGAGGAACTGCTGGGACACCGGGCAGTGGGCGATCGAGGTGCCGGTCTCGGCCATCCGGGCCAGTTCGACATCCTGGCAGTGCACACTGTGCGCCAGGATGGTCCTGCGGCCCAGCAGGCTTTTGCCGCCCACCGCGGACCCCGGCAGGAATCTGCCGTCGTAGGTGTCCAGATAGGTGTTCACCTGGTAGAGCTGCTTGGTCGAGTCCACCTCGCCGGTGCCCGCGCGGTTGTTCTCGTTGAGGTGACTGTGAACGTAGACACCGCGGTGGCGTACCGAGTCATACAGTTCGCCAAGGGCTTTCAAGGTTTCGACGGTGACCGACAGAGAGAACCGGGGCACGATCGCGACATGCAGCAGTGCGGTGTCGACGTTGCCGGTGTCAGCGGCGTGCCATCGGTCGATCTCTTCCCGTGTGAGCCGGATGGCGTCGGCCTCCGAGGTGAGCAGAGGGGAAGCCGAGGCCGGGCCCACCGTCTGGATGCCCCGCCCGCTCACGAGGCGCAATCCACGCCGGCGTGTCTCACCGAACAGCGCATCCTGGGCGTGCGGGAAGGCCGAGCCGAACACCATCGCCGCGGTGGTGCCCGCAGCGATCCGGCGATCGCAGAACTCCACGGCGGCCTGCGCGGCGAACTCAGGGTCGGCGAATCGGGCCTCGGAGGGGAAGATGCACTGCTCCAACCACTCCAGCAGTTGGCCGCCACCGTAGGAGTCGCCGGCGTAGGTTTGCGGAAAGTGGATGTGGGTGTCCACGAAGCCCGGCAGCAGAAAACCCGGCCGGTGGTCGTGCACCGCAGCCGTCCCGTCGTCGTCGGGCAGGGCCGAACGCGGCCCGCAGAAGACGATCCGGCCGCCGTCGTCCACCACCAGTGCCCCGTCGGGCACCGAGACCAGCGCGGCGGCGGCGTCGCCGAGGATGGGACCACCTCCGATGTGGAAAAGGTGTCCGAGGTGTATCTGTGTCACGGCCACACTCCTGGTCCGCCGGCAGTCATCGGAGACTACCGTTTCCCGGGCGTTTCGCCACGTCGTGCGCGAACGTCATCGTCATTCGCTAGTTTCATGGCGTGGCTAACAGCTGGGGCTCATCGCTGGCAGAACTGGTACCGCTGTCGATGGTGGTGGCACTGTCGCCGCTGTCGATCATCCCGGCCGTCCTGGTGCTGCACACCGCCCGGCCCAAACCCACGGGGTTGGCGTTCCTGGCCGGCTGGGTGGCGGGCCTGACAGCGCTGACGTCGCTGTTCGTGGGGATTTCCGGATTGCTGGGCGGGTTGGGGGGCCAGCCGCCGGCGTGGGCGTCCTGGGTTCGCGTCGCGGTGGGCGCCGCACTGATCGTGTTCGGCATCTTCCGGTGGGTGACGAGGCACAGCCGGCCGCACCAGATGCCCGGCACCCGCCACATCTCCGAAGCAGGCCCCACCAAAGCGCTCGTGATCGGTGCCCTGCTCACCGTGGTCAACCCGAAGGTGTTGTTCATCTGCGCCGCCGCGGGCCTGGCGATCGGCACCTCGGGTCTGGGGGCCGGTGTTCCCGCTGCCGAAGCAGTTTTCGTGGCACTGGCCGCCTGCACCGTGGCGCTGCCCATCGTGGCCTACGCGGTGTCGGGCGCGAAGCTGGACCCCACCCTGGCCCGGGTGAAGGCGTGGATGGAGAAGCACAACGCGGTGCTGGTGGCGGGCATTCTGGTGGTCATCGGGGTGATGGTGCTCTACAAGGGGATTCACGGTCTGTGATCGGGGCGCCCGGCTGACGCGCTGGTAAACTCCCCGGCCGGGGAGTGGGAGAAACGCGGGAGAACCACGTGGCCGGGACCGAAGTGCGCTGGTGGCAGCGTCCCGACCACTACGACTGGTACACCGCCTACCTCAAAGACCGTGGCCTGCAAGAGCAGTGGCGTGCGGCCATCGTCGCATTCACCTGTCTGCTGGCCGGCGTCCCGCTGATCTTGATCACCAGCCCCACCGGTCCCGACCATCGTCAGACCGTCGCCGTGTCGTTGATCGCGACGGGCCTCGGAGCGCTGGCCTCGGTGGTGTGGCTGCGGCGCTGGCCCACGCGCCGAGATTCGATGCTCTATTGCATGATCGCCTCGGTCTCCACCGCGCTGGCGTGCCTGGCGCAGTCGGCTCCCTACGCCACCGTGATGGGCTGCACGGCGTTCGCGATCATCGGTGGCTTCATCGCGCACTTCCACGCGCCGGCCCTGGTGGCGGGCAACGTTGCCCTCGCGCTGACCTGTGCCGGGATCGGCGCCTACCGGCTGGTGTCCGCCACCGGCGACCTGGCGCTGGCCGGGTCGGGTCTGCTCATCGTGGGGGCCCTGAACATCGGCGTCCCCTTCGGCATCCACTCGCTGTCCCACGCCCTGCGGACAGACCTGCGCAGGGCAGGTCACGACCCGCTGACCGGGCTGCTCAATCGCCGGGCGTTCCACCACGCCGTGCACGAGCTGCTGATGGCCGAGCACACCGGTCTGGACACACACCTGGTGGTGGCCTTGATCGACCTGGACGACTTCAAACGTCTCAACGACACCCGCGGGCACGCCGTCGGGGACCAGGCGCTGATCGCGGTCGCCGATGCGATCCGGGCGAACAGTGGCGCACGCGCGGTTGTCGGGCGGCTGGGCGGGGAGGAGTTCGTCGTGGCCCGGACCGCGCCGGACACCCATCCCTCGGACTGGGCGGAGGGCTTGCGACGTGGCATCGCCGACGTGCCGTATCAGGTGACCGCGAGCATCGGCACCGCAGGCGCACGGCTGGCGGACCTGATCACCTCAGACCTCGTGGACATACTGATCCACACCGCGGACGCGGCGATGTACGACGCGAAACGGGCGGGCGGCAACCGGGTGATGCACCGGAGCGGCCCGGCGCGCGGCGAGTCGAACCCTGTCCGTCCGGGTTAGCCTCCACCGCGGCGCAGCGCACACTGTGGCTGCCGCACAGCGTTATTCGGATCTGTTGCGCGCGAGCCGGGAGGCCAATTCGAGTCGCCGCCGCACGTCGTACCTGTCGGTCTGATCCTGGGTGCCTGTGAAGATCCACAGGGCCAGCAGTATGTCGCCGGCAGTGATGAACAGGCCCCACCAGTACATCCACTTCACCGTCGGGTCGGGCTGCACTGCGAAGTAGATCACCAGGAAGATCGGGCCGACGATCCCGAAGACGAACATCATCGCCTGGATGCGCACATACCGCCAGAATGCCTGCATGCACCCTCCAGGTCCTGGGTCCACTCGGCCGTCAGTGTACGGCCTACACTCGCCCGGGTGGGCCTGGAAGATCGAGAAGCACTCGCCGTGCTACAGGCCGCCGTCGATCCCCTGACCGCGGCCGACACCGTGGTCGGACGCTTCTACACCACCTGGTTCGCGATCGACCCGTCGGTGCGCGACATGTTCCCGCCCGACATGACCACCCAGCGTGCGGTCTTCACCCGCGCCCTGAACTGGCTGCTCGGTGAGTTCGTCGCCCAGCGGGCCGAGGAACCGGTGGCGTTCCTGGCCCAACTCGGTCGCGACCATCGCAAGTACGGGGTGGCGCCCCGTCACTACGAGTCGCTGGCCCACGCGCTCTACGCCACGTTGCGTCACGAGGTGGGGGCAGCCTGGACCCCTGCGGTCGAGGATGCCGCCCGACACGCCATCAACCTGATGGGCGGGGTGATGAGCGGTGCGGCGGCCGCCGAGGAGGGCCCGGCCTGGTGGGAGGGCACCGTGGTGGAGCACAATCGCGTCTCCCGCGACCTCGCTGTGGTGCGGCTCTACCTGGACCGGCCCATGGATTACCACCCGGGCCAATACGTGAATGTGGAAGTGCCGCAATGGCCTCGACGCTGGCGCTACCTGTCGCCGGCCATTCCCGCGCAGCCGGACGGGGGCATCGAGTTCCACGTGCGAACGGTCTCGGGGGGCATGGTCAGCACCGCCGTGGTGGAAGAGACCCGTCCGGGTGACCGGTGGAAGATGTCCAGTCCGCACGGCGCCCTCGAGGTGGATCGCGACGCCGGTGATGTGCTCATGGTGGCGGGCAGCACCGGGCTGGCTCCGCTGCGGGCCATCATCATGGATCTGTGCCGCTTCGGCGTGAATCCACGGGTGCACCTGTTCTTCGGCGCCCGTTACCCGTGCGAGTTGTACGACCTCAAGACGTTGTGGGAGATCGCGTCGACGAACCCGTGGTTGTCGGTCACCCCGGTCTCGGAGTACGCGGGCGATCCGCCGTGGGCCTCGGACTACCCGGATCCCCAGCCACCGCGCGGGCTGCACGTGCGACAGACCGGTCTGTTGCCCGACGTCGTGACGCGCTACGGCGGTTGGGGTGACCGGCAGATACTGATCGCCGGCGGACCCGCCATGGTGACCCGCGCGCGTGCCGCGTTGATCGCCAAAGGCGCTCCGGCCGAGCGCATTCAGCAGGATCCCATCAACGGATAGGCTCACCATCGTGGACATCGTGACTCTACAAGACGGACCCGTGATCGCGCGCTTTGTTCCCCACGCGGGCATGATCGGCATCTCGCTCAGCGACGACGGTACCGAACTGCTCGGTCAACGCCGCGGCCTGGACACCTACATCTCGGCGGGGAAGACAATGGGCCTGCCGCTGCTCCATCCCTGGGCGAACAGGTTGAGCGTCAACAATTTCGAGCCGGACGCTGCGGGTGTGCGCACCGATCCCAACGGTCTGCCCATCCACGGGCTGCTGGCCGCGCACCCGGACTGGGAGGTGGTGTCGCAGTCCGCGCAGACGCTGGTGGCCCACTTCGACTTCGCCGCGCACCCCGAGCTGCTGGCCAGCTTTCCGTATCCGCATCTGCTCGAGATCGCCGTCACGCTGTCGGGACGCACCCTGACGCTGCGCACCACCGTCACCGCCACCGGCGGCACTGCGGTGCCGTTGTGCTTCGGCTTCCATCCGTACCTGCAGATCCCGGGCGTTCCCCGCGGGCAGTGGTGGGTCGAGACGCCTGCCCTGCGCCATCTCCCGGTTGATGAGCGTGGTCTGCCCACCGGGGAGTCCACCACAGCGCCGGCAGCGCGGGAAGTGCTGGGTGACAGGGCTTTCGACGACGGTTATGACCAGGTGCCCCACGGCGCTGTGTTCGCGGTGTCCGCCGGCGACCGGCGTATCCAGGTGCAGTTCCTGGAGGGGTATCCGGCCGCCCAGATCTTCGCCCCGCCGGCCGAGGACGTGATCTGTTTCGAGCCGATGGCCGCGCCCACCGACGCCTTGACCCGGGGCGACTACCGGACTGCTGCCCCCGGCAACCCGGCGGTGGCCTCGTTCTCCATCACCGTGTAGCTAGGCAGCCGAGATCCGGTCCCGTATCTCGAAATCCAGGCCTACCGCCTCGGCCAGATAGATGTCCTGGGTCAGCTGGTTGCCCCGCATGGTCACCTCACCGCGCGGGCTGACGTAGGTCAGGTTCTGCGCCGCACTGGTCAACTCGGCGATGCCCAGGGAGCCGGCGCGCCCGGCGAGCATGATCAGCAGGGTCAGCGCCTCGTAGCAGGATTCGCCGATACTGTTCAACGCCGGCGCCGCCGGACCGAAGTGACCGTAGTAGTGTGCGGCGAAGTCCAGGCTCGCTGTGGTGTTCAGCGCTTCGAAATAGCCCGCTGCGGCAAAGAGTCCTGCGGTGCTCTCACTTCCGCTGGCCAGCAGCATGTTCTCCTCCACGTGGGGGCTCAGGCGCGGCACCGTGGCGTCCAACCCCGTGGCCGCGAATTGGCGATTGAACGCCACCCCGTCGCCGCCCACCAGCAGCAGCACCACCCCGGCCGCCCCGGTCTGCTCGACCTGCCTGATGGCTTCACCGAAATCCTGGGTGCCCAGGGGCACGTAGATCTCATCAAGCAGGGGCCTACCCGCGGCGCGGGCGTGCAGCCGCGCGGCCGCCCCCGTCTGCCGGGGCCAGATGTAATCGTTGCCGATCAGCACCCACCGGTCGATGCCGTACTGGGTGTGCATCCAGTCCATGGCCGGTAACAGCTGGCGGGACGGCGTTTCCCCGGTGAGGAACAGCCCGGGCGTGCGTTCTCCCCCCTCGTAGAGGGGGCCGTACACATAGGGCACCCGGTTGGCGGTCACCCGGGCGATTGCCTGCCGCACCGGAGAGATGTGCCAGCCGGTCACGGCGTCGACCAGGCCCCGGTCGATGAGCCGCGCGATGTCGCCTGCCACCACGTCCGGGGCCCGGCTTCCGTCAACCACCCGCAGGCGCACCTGCCTGCCGAACAGACCGGTGGTGGCGTTCAGATCGGCGATGGCCAGTTCCGCGGAGGCCTCACACGACGGGCCGTAGATCCCGGCCGAACCGGTGCGCGGGACCACCAGCGCGATGTCGACGTCTGCGTCCATCGTGTGCGCCCTCCTGCCGACTCGACCACGATCGCGATAGCGGAACGCTACGTGCCACCCGTTACCGAGACATTGCGCGATTGTTCTGTGCAAGAAAAGTTGCGCAGCGGTAGCGATATCGCGTCAACGACCCGGAATCGGCAGCTCGCTCGCCCGCGCCAGCGTGCGGATCAGATGGACTGCGGTGTCCTCGCCGAACTCCTCGATGAGCGCGGCCTTCATGGCGGCCTCCTGCTTGGCCAGCTTGCGGATCTTGGCCTTGCCCCTGGCCGACAGGTAGATCAGCACCCGCCTGCGATCGGTCGCGTCCACGCGGCGGAGGACGAATCCGCCGTCCACCAGTTTGTCGACGATGCGCGTCAGGGTGGGCGGGGGAATTCCCATGGCGGTGGACATCTCCGTCATGGTGAACCCGTCACCCCCGCGCAGCGCACCGAGAACACGCCATCCCTCGATGGTGGCCACTTCGCTGTCGAGCAGTCCCTGCGACAGCGCGTCCGTCCACCACCGGCCGGCCCGGAAGAAGACCTCGGACACGCTCTCGATACTGGTCGAGATCGCCACCCCTGCTCCTGACATGATCGCTTCCATTGCGAACTGTTGTTTCGCAAGCCTAACTTGATTGCGGCTCGAACGCACCGCTCACGCGGGTTGCGCGAGCGGTGCTGTCCGAGAACCGAATACCCGCGCGATGCCGGCGGCACCCCACTCCGAGAGCACGCCGAAGCCTGCACCCACCAGCGCCGTGACTGCCGCCACCAGAGCGGGATGGGAGATACCTGCGGTGGTGATGCCGTTCCCGGTGGCCGCAATGGTGCCCACGGTCATCGCGAAACCGAACACGATGGCCGGCGTTGCCGAGATCCAGGGCAGGCGTGACGCCTGCACCATGGCCAGACTGCCGATGCCCACCGCGATCGAGAGCAGCAGCGCACTGCTGCTGGCCTGTACGGACAGCAGTGTCACTGTGGCAATGACGATGCCGGTCCAGTTGCACGCCACCGACTTCAGCAGACCCTTCAGTCCCGAGCCCACGAAGAAGAACGACGCCCAGGCCAGGAACAGCACCCAGACCGGCAGGGGCCACACCGTCGCGGTGAGCAGAGTCGACAGCATGCCGAACACACCGACGCTGATCGACAATGCGGTAATCTTGGACATCACGACCCCCGCTCAGTGGTGGTGGTCATGATCGTGATCATGATCGTGGTCGGAATCGGCATGTGAAAGACGCTCGGACTCAGCGTGAGTGCGCTGCTCCAGCACCGCGGTGGTGGCAAAATCCTTCTCGGCGACCAACCTGCAGAATGCCTCCCCGAACTGCCGGTAGTAAACCGCCGGATCGCAGGTGTCGTCGATGCCGGACTCATCGATGACGGCGATGAGGTGCGTCTTGAACTCATCCCACTCGAAGGCACCGGACTGGCACATGTGCACCACCAGTCCGAAAAGACGTCCCTGCCAGGGCGCGTCGAACACCAATTCGCCATTCGAGCGGGGCAGAGCGGCGGCGGTACCCACCGCGTCCAGACGGGTCAGGTCGATGGTCGGCGCGCTCACCTAGGCCCCCTGCGGTGCGGACACCAGCGCGGTACCCACCATCGAGTCACGGCTGATCAGGGGGATCAACTCCTCGGCGGTCATGCCGTCCGTTCCCTCGGGACGCTGCGGGATCACCAGGTAGCGGATCTCGGCGCTGCTGTCCCACACATCGATCTTGACATCGTCCGGCAGGGTGACTCCGAATTCGCCGAGCACACTGCGCGGCTCCTTCACCACCCGTGCCCGGTACTGCGGGTACTTGAACCAGGCCGGCGGTATGCCCAGCAGGGTCCACGGGTAGCAGGAGCACAGCGTGCAGACCACCACGTTGTGCCGCTCTGCGGTGTTCTCCACCGCCACCATGTGCTCGGTCTGCAGACCGGTGAAGCCCATGTCGGCGATGGCGGCGGTGGCATCGCGCAACAGCCATTCCCGGTACTCGGGCTCGGTCCACGCGCGCGCCACCACTTTGGCACCGTTGATCGGCCCCATGTCGTTCTCGAACGACGCCACCACGGCGTCGACAGCCTCGTGTTCGGCGAGGCCCTTTTCGACCATCAGTGACTCGAGTGCGTTGATGCGCGCCTCGACCTGGGATTGTGACAGCCAGTCCATGTTCGTAATCGCTCCTTGTGCGGTTCAGTTGGTGACGGGTTCGAGGTAGCCCTCGAAAAGATCGGCGTACAGGTCGAATTCCTCGGAGACCGCTTCGCCCCAGAGCTCGGTGGAGGTGAACTTCACCATGTAGAGCTGGTGCGGCTCCTCCACCTGCTGGTGTGCGCTGAGCGCCGGATCGCGGAAGGCTCCGTACTGCTTGACCACCTCGCCGGTGGCGCGGTTGAGGTAGCCCGGAAGCCGGTTGTGGGTTGCGTCGTGGATGTTGCGCACCCGTACGGTGGCTCCGAGTTCGAAGATGGGCGGTGTGGTGGCAGGCAGGTCGTGCGGGGTGCCGTTCCACAGGAAATCCATCATGTTCTCGCCGAGCTTCGACAGTGTCTCCGGCTTTGCCGGGTGGGGCGTCATGGCGGGCTCACCCAGCTCGCTCATCCGCTGATCGACCTCTTCATGGGAGATCAGCCCCTTGTCGTTGAGCAGCTTCTCCACCGAGAACAGCCAGTGCGAATAGTAGGTGGAGTCGGTGTAGTCACTCCACTTCATCAACTCGATGCCGTGGCGCTGTTCATCGAGGTTGAACACCCCCTGCTGCAGGGCCATTGCGGTGACCGCGTGCATCCGGCCCTCGAACGGATACCGCCAGTTGGGGATACCCGGTTCCAGGAACTCTGTGGCGATGGGGCCGAGACCGTCGCGGCCTCCGACATCGTGCGGACCATGCATCGTGGATCCCGCCTCCAATCTCGTGGTTCGTGTTGTTTTGTTCTGCATCGGAATACTTCCAACAGAAAGGATGCGCATACCTGCGCCGCTCCGCAATCTGTCGACGCAGCTGTTACACGGCTTTAACGCGGGCTCGCTTGGGCGTAAATTTCATGTTTCCAGCGACCTTGATGAGCCCATTCAGGTTGACGACAGTGCGGCAGCATCCTGAGACTGTCGATCGCAAGCAATATTTGTCCAATGGAACTATCTACCAAGAAGGAAACCCGATGTCGACCTCCGAAACCGGTATCGCCACCTCGCGGACAACAGCCGTCGAACTGCCCGACAGCGCCACCACCAGCGCCGCACTGTGGCTCACCGTCACCACGGTTCTGGCGCTGATCGCCTACTACTTCCTGGCATTCGACCAGGGCGCGGTGTCGGTGTTCGGCTCCGACACCCACGTGCACGAGTTCCTCCACGATGCCCGCCACCTGCTGGGCTTCCCCTGCCACTGAGAATCCAGGACACCATGATGGAGAAACGACTGATCGGCCTCGGCCTCGGAGCCGGCCTGCTGGCGGGTGTGGCGTCCTTCGCCTATGCGCGCCTGCAGGCCGCTCCCCTGATCGCGGCCGCCATCGACTACGAGGGGGCGCGCTCCCACGCCGAAGAGGCTCTCGGAGGCGGGCATTCACACGAGCACGAGGTGTTCAGCAGGAGCGTGCAGGAGAATCTCGGAGCAGGTGTGGGCACCGTTGTGTTCGCCGTGATGACCGGCGCCCTGTTCGCCGTGGCGCTGTGCATCGCGCTGGCCACCCTGCGGCGCCACCGGATGCCGGCCGATCCCGGGGCCGTTGCCGCCGCACTGGCGGCACTGGCTTTTGTGGCGGTGTGTGTCATCCCGTGGATCGCCTACCCCGCCACCCTGCCCGGCGTCGGGCAACCCGACACCGCCGGCGCCCGCACCACGGCCTATCTGGCCCTCATGCTGTCGTCGATCGCCCTGGCCGCGCTCGCGGCATGGGGTGCCGTCCGCCTCACCGGGCGGGTCGGCGGCCCCACCGCCGCGGCACTGGGCACGGGTGCGTATCTGGCGGCGATCACGCTGGTGATCAGCCTGCTCCCGGCCTACCGCGAAACGCCCGAACCGATCACCACCGGCGATGGCGCTGTGGCATTCCCCGGTTTTCCCGCCGACCTGCTGGCCGACTTCCGCACCGTGACCATCGTCTGCCAGGGAATTCTCTGGCTGGTGCTGGCGGCAACCTTCGCTGTGCTGACACCGCGGGTGCTCGGTGGCCGGACTTCAACCAGGACAGAGGATTTGAGTGCGCATCGTTGAGTTCATCCCGACGCCCGACCAGTATGTGTGGACTTTCGGCGGCGCCGAACCGGTGATGGAGGTGGCACCGGGTACCGCTCTGCGGCTGTGGACCGAGGATGCCTTCGCCGGGCGGGTCACGTCATCGTCGGACAAGCCCAGCCAGGTGCTCAACCCGAAGGAACTCAACCCGCAGACCGGCCCGTTCTACGTCACCGGAGCGCAACCGGGCGACACCCTGGCCTTGCATGTCGTGTCTCTGGAGCCGGCCCGGGACTGGGCAGCCTCCACCACGATCCCCTTGTTCGGCGCGCTGACCGGCACGGACCGGACGGCGGGTCTGCAAGCCCCACTGCCGGAGCTGACCTGGATCTACCGTGTGGACGCCGCAGCGTCGACAGCGACGTTCACCGCGCACGAGAGTGACTTCTCACTCGAGGTCCCGTTGGCGCCGATGCTCGGCACCGTCGGCGTGGCCCCCGCACTGCGCGAGGTGCGCACCACTCTGGTGCCCGACTATTTCGGGGGCAACATGGACACCCCGGAACTGAGGGCGGGCACCACGATCTACCTCGGCGTCAACGTCGACGGTGCGGTGTTCTCCGTGGGCGATGGCCACTACCGTCAGGGCGAGGGCGAGACCTGCGGGACCGCACTGGAAGGCGCCATGAACGTGACCTTGATCGTGGACCTCATCAAAGGTCATGCTCCGGCGTGGCCGCGACTGGAACACGACGACGCGCTGCTGACAGTGGGATCGGCGCGCCCGCTCGAAGATGCCTGGCGCTGCAGTCAGGTCGAGATGGTGCGCTGGCTGCAGGAACTCTACGGGCTCGGTCCGATGGACGCCTACCAGTTGTGCAGCCAGCTGTGCCTGTCACCCCTGGCCAACGTGGTGGATGTCAACTACAGCGCCGTCACCAAGATCCACAAAGCTCTTCTGCCGCAGTCACTTCCCTACGCGGGTATGCACGCCACGATGCGGGCGGCAGCAGCGTCACTGGTCTGACAACGACAACTGCGCGACCGCAGTGTGCGGTCGCGCAGTTGTCGTTCGGTTCTCAGCGCCTACTTCGGGGCTCGATGTCTCGCCTCCTCAGAGGCTCTCCGCAAGCTCCGAGCCTCATCGTCGGCTTCGGGGTTGCCACACCACCAGCGCCGTGCTCGGCGACCTGGTCGCCACGTCGCGGCGCTGATTGGTCCGCAACGCCTCGACCTCGGAGGTCAACTCCTGCACCCGGGACTGCAGCGCTTCGACTTGATTGGTGAGTTCGATGATCCGCTTGATGCCGGCCAGATTGACGCCCTCGTCCTGCGAGAGGCGCTGTACCTCGCGCAGCAGGTCGACGTCACGCTGCGAATAGCGACGTCCCCCACCGGAGCTGCGTTGTGGGCTGACCAGTCCGAGCCGGTCATAGGTCCGTAGGGTCTGCGCGTGCATCCCGGCGAGCTCGGCCGCAACCGAGATCAGAAACGTTCTCGCGTTGTCGGCCTTGCTCATAACCGGTTACCCGCCCATCCCGAGCGCGGGTCGAAACCGCTGGCCCGCTCGGCGGCCGCGTAGGCCTCCAGCGCTTCCAGGGCTTCGCCCTCCAACTCCTTGGGCACCGCGACCTTCACGGTGACCAGGAGGTCACCATGGCCGCCGCTGCGCTTGGGCACACCTCGACCCCGCACCCGCAGAATCCGGCCGTCGGCCGTGCCCTTGGGCACCCGAACCCCGACCTTGCCTTCCAGGGTGGGCACCGACAGTGTTGTCCCCAGCGCCAACTCGTGGAAGCTCACCGGAACGGTGACCGTGAGGTCGTCGCCGTCGCGGCCGAATACCTTGTCCGGACGCACGTGCACGGTGACGTACAGGTCACCCGACGGGGCACCCCGCAACCCGGCTTCGCCTTGACCGGCCAGCCGGATCCGTTGCCCGTCTTCGACTCCCGGCGGGATACGGACGTTGATGGTCCGCGTCCGCGTGGTGACGCCGGTGCCTTTGCACTCATCGCAAGGATGCTCGATGATCGAGCCACTGCCGCGGCACTCGGTGCACGGCTCGGAGAATCCGAAGGCGCCCTGGTTGCGGTTGATCACACCCGCGCCGTTGCAGGTGGGACACACCTTGGGGCTGGTGCCCGGCCGAGCCCCGCTGCCGTGGCAGTTGGTGCACGGTGCCGGACTGGTGAGCCGCAACGGCATTGCGACACCCCTGGTGGCTTCCAGGAAGTCGAGTTCGGTCTCGGTTTCCAGGTCATTGCCCCGGCGGGGACGGGTGGGGCGCTGCTGTGTGCCGCGCCCGAACAAGCCGCCGAAGAGGTCGCCGATGTTCGCTCCACCGGTCTGCCCGGCGGCATCGAACAGGTCACCGAGGTTGAACTCCGCACCGTCGGAACCGAATCCGCCCGGGAATCCTCCGCCGGCAGGACCGCCGCCGTTGAACCGCCGACCGAACCCGCCGCCCGCGAACAGGCGGCGGGTCTCGTCGTACTCTTTGCGCTTGGCCGGATCGGTGAGCACCTCTTTGGCCTCGGACGCGGCCTTGTACCGGTCTTCCGCGGCGGAGTCACCGGGGTTCCGGTCCGGATGGTTCTCGGCGAGGATCTTGCGGGCAGCCCGCTTGATCTCGTCCTGGCTGGCATCAGAGGAGACGCCGAGTTCCTTGTAGAAGTCCTTCTCAACCCATTCGCGTTGGGCCATGCTGCGTCACCTCCTTACCTGTCTGCATCGTGGTAGTCGCTTTCCTATTCTGTAGCCTGCGCGGCTGCGGCGCCGGGATTCTCGCCCGTATCGGCGCCCGCGGCCCCCGGCTGCACGTCGGCAGGAGCGTCGACCACTCCCACGAGTGCATGCCGAAGCACCTGCTCACCGAGGCGATAACCCTGCCGCATCACGGTGCCGATCACGGGATTCGAGCCGTCGCCCTCGTGCTGCACGGCTTCGTGCAGAGACGGGTCGAACGGATCACCCTCGGCACCGAACGCTGCCAGACCGACGCTGTCGAGCGCGGTGGCCAACTTGTCGGCCACCGACTTCAACGGACCGGTCTCCAGGTCACCGTGACTGCGGGCCCGGTCCAGGTCATCGAGCACCGGCAGCAGCTGGTGGATCACACCGGCCTTGCCCCGCTCCAGCGCGGCCTGCTCCTGGCGCACCGAGCGCTTGCGGTAGTTGTCGTACTCCGCCTTCACCCGCTGCAACGTCGCCTTCAGATCAGCGACCTCGTCGGATTCCGGCGGGGCCGCAGCCTCCGGCTCCGGCGCACTGGGCGCCGGGCCGGAAGCCGGGTCACGAATCTCGCCGGTGGTCGGATCGATGCGCCGTTTGTCGGTGACAGTCACCGGCTCCTGCGAATCGTTCTGGCTCACTTGCGCTCCTGGTCGTCGTCGACGACCTCGGCATCCACCACGTCGTCGTCGCTGGACTGGGTACCCGCACCGTCGGCACCGCCGGCGGCCTGCTCAGCCTGGGTGGCTTCGTAGATCGCCTGCCCCAGAGCCTGGCTCTCGGTGCCGAGCTTCTCCATGGCCGACTTGATGGCGGCGATGTCGGTACCCGCGAGAGCGGTCTTGGCCTCGGAAATGGCGCCGTCGACCTTGGTCAACGTGTCCTCCGGAACCTTGGATCCACCTTCGGCCTCACGCTGCTCCTTGACGAACTTCTCCGTCTGGTAGACGAGCGACTCGGCCTGGTTGCGCACGTCGGCCTCTTCGCGACGCTTGCGGTCCTCGTCGGCGTGCGCCTCGGCGTCCTTGATCATCCGGTCGATCTCGTCCTTGGACAGGCCGGAGCCTTCCTGGATCTTGATCGTGTTCTCCTTGCCGGTGCCCTTGTCCTTGGCGGTGACGTGCACGATGCCGTTGGCGTCGATGTCGAAGGTGACCTCGATCTGCGGCACGCCGCGGGGGGCCGGCGGGATGCCGGTCAGCTCGAAGGAGCCGAGCAGCTTGTTGTGCGAGGCGATTTCGCGCTCACCCTGGAACACCTGGATCTGCACCGACGGCTGGTTGTCATCGGCCGTGGTGAAGGTCTCGCTGCGCTTGGTCGGGATGGTGGTGTTGCGTTCGATCAGCTTCGTCATCACGCCACCCTTGGTTTCGATACCAAGCGACAGCGGGGTGACGTCCAGCAGCAGAACGTCTTTCACCTCACCCTTGAGCACGCCGGCCTGCAGGGCGGCGCCGACGGCGACGACCTCGTCCGGGTTGACGCCCTTGTTGGGCTCCTGCCCACCGGTCATCTCCTTGACCAGTTCGGAGACCGCGGGCATACGGGTGGAGCCACCGACGAGAACCACATGGTCGATGTCGCCGACCGAGATGCCGGCATCCTTGATCACCGACTGGAACGGCTGACGGGTGCGGTCCAGCAGATCTTGGGTGATGCGCTGGAACTCCGAGCGGGTCAGCTGCTCATCGAGGAACAGCGGGTTCTTGTCCGCGTCGACAGTGATGTAGGGCAGGTTGATCGACGTGCTCTGGCTCGAGCTCAGCTCGATCTTCGCCTTCTCCGCGGCTTCACGCAGCCGCTGCATGGCCATCTTGTCCTTGGTCAGGTCGATGCCACTGGTGCTCTTGAACTTGTCGACCAGCCAGGTGACCACACGCTCGTCCCAGTCGTCACCACCGAGGTGGTTGTCGCCCGAGGTGGCGCGCACCTCGACCACACCGTCGCCGATCTCGAGCAGGGACACGTCGAACGTGCCGCCACCGAGATCGAACACCAGGATGGTCTGTTCCTTCTCACCCTTGTCCAGGCCGTAGGCCAACGCAGCCGCGGTGGGCTCGTTGACGATGCGCAGGACATTGAGGCCGGCGATCTGACCGGCTTCCTTGGTGGCCTGCCGCTGGGCGTCGTTGAAGTACGCGGGAACGGTGATCACCGCGTCGGTGATGTCCTCACCCAGGTAGCTCTCCGCGTCCCGCTTGAGCTTCTGCAGCACACGGGCGCTGATTTCCTGAGGGGTGTAGTTCTTGCCATCGATCTCCACGGACCAATCCGTGCCGATCTCACGCTTGACCGAACGGATGGTCCGGTCGACGTTGGTCACCGCCTGGTTCTTCGCGGGCTGGCCGACCAGCACCTCACCGTTGCGCGCGAACGCGACGACGGACGGGGTGGTGCGGGAGCCCTCAGAGTTCGCGACGACGACGGGGTCGCCACCTTCGAGAACCGATACGACGGAGTTGGTGGTCCCGAGGTCGATACCGACCGCACGAGCCATAGTGATGCCTCCTGAATAGCTTTTCGTTGGGGTCTGAGCGGACCGGACTCAAGATTGCTCCCGCCGACCGTCTGCTGTCAAGCCAGAGTTGAGTCTGTTCCGCTCAAGTTAGTGTCGAATGGGTCAACGGAGCACCGGCGAGATTCATTCCCGGCTCCGCGAAATTCGTGTCTGTTTCGCGGAGCTACGCATAGATCCTGCCACGCGCCGTTCAATGACTGCCACCCGGAATGTAGCGCTGACCTGCGCAGTTACAGCCATCAGACCGGAACGAGAAACCCCTCCCGCCCCGATCCGAACACCACACAAGACCTACCCAGAAAGAAGCAGAGATCATGACCAAGTTCGGATTCGCCACCACCATCGCCACCGCCGCCACCGCCGCCCTCATCGGTTTGGCTGCCCCGGCCATGGCCGCCCCGACCGGTGCCGGCAACGCCCAGGACACCATCAGCAGCTTGCAGGACCAGGGCTACAAGGTGATCGTCAACCGCCTCTCGACCGCCCCGCTCGCCGAGGCCAGCGTCGTCTCCGTCGGCGAAGGCCCCACCTTCAGCCACACCAACTCCAACAACCGCGCCGAAGGTGGCTACGCCCCCAACTCGGACAACCAGTTCGCCCCGGTGAACACCAAGACCGTCTACGTCAACGTCCGCTGACCCACGGCCCTGATCTGAAGCGCCCCGCCGTCCCCGGCGGGGCGCTTCTGCGTTCACACTGCACCCACCGCGACCCCCACTCGCACTTCCTCGCGGTGGCCGCAGTGTCAACGGCGTGCGGCCAAGTCATCGCCAAGTGAGCCCGTCCACACTGCCCCGGTGAGACCGAGCCCCGTCACCGCGCGCCGCCTGTGGAGCCCGTTATGGGAACAGGCCAGGCAACGGCCTGCCCGGCTGCACCCTGCGACCCTGGCCGGGCCCACGCGGGCCCTCGCGCTTTTGGCGTGGGTGGGCGCGGCCATCATGCTGACCTTCGGCTTCCTGCCCGGAGTTTTCGAACCGCAGGAGCTTTCGCTGTACGGCGGCGCGCTGCGTTTCGGGTACGCACCCATCTGGCCGCTGCTCTGCGGGTTGGCCATCGGCTCGGGCGTGGCCGCCGCGGGCTACCTGAACACCGCCATGCACCCGGGGGCGCCGCGCCACCACGGCGCGCTCGCGTGGTGCGCCGGCATCGCCACCCCGCTGATCCCGGTGCTGATCCTGGCGGTCGATCGGGTCTGGCAGACCGTGCCCGCCTTTCTCGCGTGGCTCACCGGCACCGTGGGGGTCGTCGTGTGTCTGCACCTCAGACGTCGCGCACCCGCGCCGTGGGTGGGCGTGCTGCTGGCCGCGGTGGTGGCAGCGCCGTGGATTCCCGCCATCGTCGCCAACATCCGGTTCGGCCGGGGTCTGGATGCGGCGGCCCGCGATGAGAGCCATCTGTTGCATCTGCTGGTCGCCGACGTGCCCGCCAAGACGTATGTGCCCGGCATCGCGCTGGCCTTCATCGCGGCGATGGCCACCGCCGGAGTCGCGATGGCCGCGCACTCGCGCGCCGCAGTGGCACAGCGGATCTCGAGTCGCGGTCGGTGGCGGGTCAGCGCGGGCATCTGCACGGCCGCAGTCGCATTGATCGCACTCGAGGTGTCGGGAGCTGGCGGTATCTCCTCGGGATTCATCGACACCTACTGGGAGCTGGGTGATCGGTGGACGTGGCCCCACGCCGTGGCGGTGGCACTGGCCATCACCGCCGTCGCACAGCGGTCGTTCCGCTCGCCTCTGCTCCTACGTGGTGACGTGGCAACCACATTGGCCATCGGGGTCAGCACCCTGTCCGGCCAGATCGTGCTGGCCCTCACCATGACGACGACCCTGATCGTCAGTGCGGTGCACGGCCCGCAGACACCTCTGATCACCCCGCCGCCGGGGTCCCACCTGCTCATCACCTGGGTGGCTCTGGCCGCACTGGTGCCGGTGGCGGTCGGGGCCCGCTGGCGAGACACCGCGGGCCGGTCGGTCGCCCGGGTCAGCCTGCTGTTCCTGCTCCCGGTCGCCACCGGGGTCACCGTCCTTCAACTGGGGGGCCACTGGCCGGTCGTGTTCTGGGCCAAGGCACCGCAGGTCGCGATCTGCCTGACGCTGATCGGTTGTCTGGCAACGTTATTCGGCGCCCTTGGAAGGCAACGTGCCATCGGTCCGGAACTGGTCAACCGGTTGATGCTGATCCCGCTGCTTCTGGTCAGCGGCGCATCGTGGCTCCCCAGCGTGATCGCGACACCGCTGACACCGGTCATCGCCGTCACGGCCGCGTTGTTCGCGCTGCTCTGGGCGATGCCGTCCGACGACCAGGGCGGACACACCGGCGTCGTCCTCACGGTCTCGGCGCAACTCCTGCTGGTCGCTGCGGCAGCCGCCCTGGTCACCGTCCTGCCAGACGTCGCCGGCGACGACACCACCTTGGCCGTTCTGCTGTTCAGCGTCCCGCTCTCAACGCTGCTGTGCGCCAAAGTTCGATCGGCCGACGCATAGTTCCTGCCACGGTGGGGGCAATGGCTGCCAACCCGAAATCTCTGCGCTGACCTGCTGGTTATGCCTGTCAGAACGGATCGGAATCCCCTCCCGGACCGCCAGACAGAATCACCGCTGAGCAGAGAGAAGAAGACCATGAAAAATCTCACCGCCGCCACTTTGATCGGCACCGCGCTGACCGCCGCCACCCTCGGACTGGCCGCCCCCGCGCTGGCCGCCCCCACCGGCGCCGGCAACGCCCAGGACACCATCAGCTCGCTGCAGGACCAGGGCTACAAGGTGATCGTCAACCGCCTCTCGACCGCCCCGCTGAGCGAAGCGAGCGTCGTCTCCGTCGGCGAGGGCCCCACCTTCAGCCACACCAACTCCAACAACCGCAGCGAAGGTGGCTACGCGCCCAACTCCGACAACCAGTTCGCCCCGGTGAACACCAAGACCGTCTACGTCAACGTCCGCTGACCCACGGTCGGAACACGAGCGCCCCGCCCTTCGGCGGGGCGTTTCTGCGTTGGCGCCGCAACTGACCTGTTAACAAATCGAGATCGAGTCACACGCTGAACATTCGTCACACCGGGCATACGCTCGGCATGGTGACCATCCGGACAACGTGGACGCTGCTCGGCGCTGCCGCGCTGACGGTGGCCGCGGTGGCCGGTTGCTCCTCCACCACCGACGGTGACGCCGTGTCCGACGGTTCGACCTCCTACGTCGAACCCACCTCGCCGACGACTCCCCGGCCATCGACCACCACGCCCACCACCACGGCGGTCCCGCTACCCACCGCGACAGCCGCGCCCCCGCCGCAGGCTGAACAGCTACCCGCCAATGAGCAGGGGTACGTCTACATCGAGACCAGGTCCGGTCAGACCCGCTGCCAGTTGAACGCCCAGACCGTCGGCTGCGAATCGGCGTTCGAGAACTCGCCCGTCGTCGATGGCGCACCCGCCAACGGCGTGAGCGTCACCTCCGACGGCGCGGTGCAGTGGGTGCTCGGCAACCTCGGCAACATCCCCACCGTCAGCATCGATTACCGCACCTATCAGGCCGTCGGGTGGACCATCGCCGCGGGCAGCGACGGGACCCGGTTCACCAACGACAGCACCGGCCACGGCATGTTCGTCGCCGTCCAGGGCGTCGAGACGTTCTGAACCTCGCCTAGGCTTGCCCGGGTGGACTTCCGCGCATTCGTCGAACCTCAGCAGGGCGCCTCGTACGCCGATCAACTCGCCGTCGCCAGGGCCGCCGAAGCCCTGGGGTACTCGGCCTTCTTCCGATCCGATCACTACGTCGCGATGAGCGGGGACGGGCTACCCGGGCCCACAGACTCCTGGGTGACGCTGGCCGGCCTGGCCCGGGAGACCACCAGCATCCGGCTGGGCACCATGGTCACCTCAGCCACCTTCCGCCATCCCGGACCGCTGGCCATCTCCGTGGCCCAGGTCGACGAAATGAGCGGGGGCCGAGTCGATCTGGGGCTCGGCGCTGGATGGTTCGAGAAGGAGCACCAGGCATACGCGATCCCGTTCCCGCCGCTGGGGGAACGCTTCGAGCGCCTCGAGGAGCAGCTCGACATCCTGACCGGGCTGTGGCGGACGCCGGTCGGCGAAAGCTTCGACTACACCGGGACCCACTACAGCGTCAGCGACTCGCCGGCGCTGCCCAAACCCCACCAGCAGCCGGGCCCGCCGATCATCATCGGCGGCAAGGGCAAAAAACGCACCCCGGATCTGGCCGCCAGATTTGCCGACGAGTTCAACGTCCCCTTCTCGCCGCTGGCGGAGATCACCACCCAGTTCGACCGCGTCCAGGAGGCCGTCGCCGCCGCAGGCCGCGCCCCGGACTCGATGACCTACTCCGCGTGCTTTGTGCTGTGTGCCGGCCGCGACGACGCCGAGGTGGCGCGCCGCGCCGCCGCAATCGGCCGCGAGGTCGACGAATTGCACACCAACACCCCGCTGGTCGGCACCCCCGCGCAGATCGTGGACAAGCTGAGCCCGTACCTCGACGCCGGCGTGCAGCGGGTGTACCTGCAGGTGCTGGACATGAGCGACCTCGATCACCTGGAGTTGTTCGCCGAAGGTGTGATGCGGCAACTGGCCTGAGAGAACTTCTGCTCCGTCAGTGCTGGCGAGGCCGTTAAGCTCGGTAGCTGTGGCTACACACGAACCCGAGCCGGGGGCCGGGTTTTTCGGTGGGCGCCCTGACATCGACGAGGCGGCACCCGAGAGCACTCCGCCGCCCCGACCCCGCCCTAACCCGGACCCTCCCCCCGCTGCCGAGAATGTCGATTTCTTCAGCTCCGACCGCGGCGGGGTGGGCTCGGGTTTTTTCGGCGGTTCGGCTCCGGCAGTTGCCGACGAGCCTCCTGCTCCGGAACCCGAGCCACCAGGGTGGACCGCGCCCCCGGTAGCGGCCGACCCCGTGCCCGACCCAGAACCCGAACCGGTACCCCAGCCGGAACCCGAACCCGAACCACAGCCCGAACCGGAACCGGAGCCCGAGCCTGTACCCCAGCCGGAGCCCGAGCCCGAACCACAGCCCCGGCCGGAACCCGAGCCTGCCCCGCCACAGGCAGCGACCGGGTTTTTCACCACCACGAGGTCGGCCGCCGCCGACGTCACCTGGCCCGAGCCCGAATCCGAGCCGGCGCGCTACGACGACCCCGAGCCGGCCACCGACCCCCAGCTGCGGGTGCCGTTCGTCGCGCCGCCGCCGTACGACGACTACGACCCCTTCAGTCCGAACGCGTACCGCGCCGAGCAACCCTGGCACCGCAGTTCGTCGGCGCGAATCGCGTTGGGCGCCATCGGCGCGGCGGTGATCGCACTGGTGATCGCCGGTTCGCTGCTGCTGGCCGGTGGGGGCGACGACGAGGAACCCGACGAGGCCGTTGCACCGGCTCCCACATCGCAGTCACCCGCCCCGGATTCGCCGGCTCCGGCGTCGACGTCGGCGCCCCGACTCGCGCCCACCAGCGCGCCGCCGCCCCCACCGCCTCCACCTCCCCCGCCGCCACCTCCCCCACCCCCGCCGCCACAGACTGCCGAGGGCCGCAGCACCTACGTGCCGCAGTACACGCAGCGCCCGCGCAGCACCTGGACACGACAGGCACCGGAACCCGGCGGCCAGGGCGGTATCACGCGTGATGACGGACCGACGCAGAACTTCCCGACCGCGGGCCGTAACCCGAACTGGGAGCGTTAGCTAGTTACTATCGGCTCGTGGCGCGTAACGATGATCCGAACGAGTACTCCGACCAGGACCCAACGCAGTACGCCAATTACACCGGTGACACCGGCAGCGGGGGCCAGGCCTACAGCGAGTACCAAGGTCCGGACTACAACCAGGCCGACTACGGCGACCCCACCGGTTACGGGCAGGCGCCTGAGCCCACTCCCTGGTTCAAGAAGCCGCCGGTGCTGGTGGGCCTCGGCGCGGTCGCGGTCATCGTGCTCGCGGGAATCATCTACCTGGTCACCGGACTGACGGGCGATTCCTCCAGCACCACGGACACGTCCACCACCACCTCGACCACCTCGTCGAGCGAAGAGGCGACGACGCAGCCGGTGGCGCCGGTACCCGGCCAGACGGAGACAGTCACCATTCCGCCGTCGACCACCGAGACCACGGCACCCACGACCACCACCACGCCGCCGACCACGACGACGACGACCACGACCACCACGACGACGCCGACCACCACGACCACCACCACCACGGTCCCGCCGAGCACCGTCACCCAGACCGAGACGCAGACGCAGACCGAAACCGTCACGCAGCCGCCGCCGGTCGAGCCCGCCCCCGAGGACGGCAACTAGCCGGCTAGTACCGGCCGGCCTGCCCGGGTCTCTTGGCCTGAGCTCCTTCACCTGGCTCGTCCCTCGCCAGCCTCGGACTCAGGCCGAACTGCGCCACCATCGCCTCGGCGGAGCGCACCGCGGCGCGGCACGCGCGGGTGGTGAACGGATCGTTGAGCGGATGCTCCCCGCGGCGACGCCAGCGCTGCGCGGCCGCGAACGCCGCCCGCGGGCCGTCATACGGTTCGTCGGGCCGCAGACCCAGCCGACTGGCCGGGTCGGTTCCCGAACCGCCGATGATCCGCCGCAGCGACGCCATCTCGTCATCGTTGAGGGTGGTCGGCCGCGACCGCAGCGCCGAGAGCAACCGCAGTTCCTCGAAGGCGTGGGTGTCCGCCAACAGCGGGTCGATGTCGGCCAGGATGTAGGGCGTCGCCCGGATCGGATGGACCTCCACGAACCGGCGCAGCGACAGCAGCGCGGTGTGCGCTTTGAGCAGTTCGGAACGCTGGGCGAACTGCTGGTCGATCACGTCCCGCAGCGCCACCAGACCGCTGCGCTCCAGCAGTTGGTCGGCCAGGGCGGCGGAATCGGTGACCCCGGCGCGCAACACGGCGATCGAGATGCGGATCCCGAACATGCCGAACCGGTCCAGCAGTTGAGCCCGGATGTGGGCATCGACCGGCAGGGTGCTGTCCTCGCGGACGAAGCGGTCCACCGACAGCATGGCTTTGTTGAGCTCGCCGACGTCGACACCGGCCAGCTTCTCCAGCGCCACGAATTCGCTCTGGCGCAGGGTGCGGGCAGTCAGCGCCAGCAGGCCCGACACCGGAACGACGGCCTGACAGATCCCGGTCTTGTCCATCTCTTTGGTGAACCGGGTGGCCACGTCCTTGGCCGAGAGCATCGCGTCCAGCCGGCCTGCCCCGATCTCGTCGGCGCGGGATGCGACGCCGATGACGCCCAGCGCCCCCGACGACCCGCCGACCAACTCACCGATCTGTTTGAGCAGTGCGATGTCGGCAGCGTTGAGGGTGCGCAGCAGGAACACCACGGCGTCGACGCGCGGCACGCCGTCGTCGGGTACCAGCAACCGCAGCGTGCGTTCGGAGACGTCCTGCGACAGTGACGATGTGCCCGGGGTGTCGATGATCGTCGCGTCGATGAGTTCGGCCGCGGGCCATTCGACGTCGAGGTCCGCGACCTCGGCGGGATCCAGTCGGCCCAGGTCGAAGGTCAGGCCGTCCTCCCGCGTGATCGGCACGTTGGTCCGTCGCCCACCGACGTGGTTGGCCGTCACCTTGGGCGTGGGCCCGTGCCGGAACCAGGTGACGATCCGGGTGGCCTCGGTGGCATCGGTGGGGGCGATGGTCTCCCCGACCAAGGCGTTGACCAGCGTCGACTTGCCCGCCTTGAGGGTGCCGGCCAGCGCGATCCGGATGGGCTGATTGAGCCGTCCGCCGATCCGGTTCAGCTCGTTGATGACGTCGGGGCGCTGTCGGTAGGCCGGCTCGCCCTGGTAGGCGCGGATGGTCCCGTTCAGGATGGCGCGCACCTGGTCACTCGTGCTCATTGCCGCCTGAGTGTACGGCCCGACTTGCCGCCCGCCGGTCGCTCGCTAGTATCGGCGCCCGTGGCTCCTCCCCCGACACCCGACCCGGAAGACCGTGGTGCGTGGTATCGCAGCACGACGGCGGTATCGGTCGCCGGCGTGGTGGGTGCGGCACTGGTGGCGGGCCTGGCGGTCACCGTGGTCAAGATGTCCGACCAGTGGACCAGCCCCACACCGACGGTGATGACCACGTCGGTACCCACCACGCAGCAGACCCTGCGCACCACCGAGCCGTTCATCGCCACGCCCACCTACAGTTCGACGAGCTTCCCCACCAGCGTGCGGCTGTCCACCACCGACATCGGGGTGCCTGGTGAGTCGAGCACCACCACCGACAGTTCGGCCACCAGTGCCACCGATTCCCCGACGTCACGCAGCACGCGGCGTCCCGGCGGCCAGGATGAAGACGAGACCACCACCACGACCCGAAAGCGGCCTCGGCTCAATGAGACTCGGACGCTGAGCCCTTAGGACGCCGCCGGGGCACGCAGCTTCTGCACGTTCTCGTTCACCTGTCGCAGGATGTTGAGCTGACGCTCGAGTTCCTTGACGCGCGTGTTTCGTTCCGCCTCTTCCATTTTTGCTGTCGACAGCGCTGCCTGCAGGGATTCGTTCAGCGAGCGGGTGGCCTGGTTGGCGATGTCACGGTAGTGGTCGCGCAATTGGCGCTGAACACCTTTGAGCCGGTCCCGGGATTCCTTACTGACGACGAACATCACGTCGTCGACGAAGCGACGCAGGTTGGTCTTGGCCTCGTTGCGCACCCGCAGCATCCGGTTCTCCATGTCCTCCCGATACGCCTTGCGGCCCAAGAGAAGTCCGGCGCCCAGCGACAGCGGGTTGAACATGCCCAGACCGGCCACCGAGGTCAGCATGCCGAACATCAGGATGCCGCCATAGGATCCGCGCATACTGGTGATGGCCTTGTGCCCCACCCCGATCGGCTTGGATTCCAGGCGGGCCAGCGATTTCAGCCCGTCGAACCCGGCGCCCATCTCGCGGGCGCTGACCTCGGGCATCTGCACTGCGTCCAGGCCCGCTTCGACGAAGGTGCGTGCCACCTCCTCGGCCAGTGCCTCCGCCCGTTGATACGCCCAGACGAAGTTATCCCCCACTGCGGTGGCCACGGCGTTCTCCACCTCGGCGCCGATCTCTGCCCAGTGCACGGTGGGATCACACGAATCGATGACGCCTTCGGCGTGATGGGTGATCGCCCGGAATCGGGAGCGCATGTCGTGGTCCACATCGGCGGTCAGGTCGGCGATGCCGTCGCTGAGCACCTGCTGCCACAACGCGGTGTGCGCCAAGGCCTGCTGCGCTTCTTCCTTGCGCCGCTCGAGGTCGTCGGTGAGCCGCCGGACATCCTCGGGGTCGTTGATCGCCGACAGTTCGGACGTCAGCGCCAGCGTCAGATGTTCTGCGGCCGCAGCGATGTCGGCGATCACCTGATCACGCACCCGGTCGTTCTCGCGGGAAAGCACCTTGTCGGAGAGGAACTTCACGATGGCGGGAAAGTTCGACTCCTCGTTGAGCTCTTTGTCGTTGTGCTGGACGGCATGGCTGCGCAGCAGTGACGACGCCGGGATCACCGGGAGCTCGGCCAGCCCTGCCCGCTGCAAGTGACCGGTGTTGGTGTCGACGATCTGACGCCAGTACGGGTAGAGGTCGGTCTTGGTGGCCACCACCGCACCCACCGGACAGATCTCGTGCGCCTGGCGGATGAAGCGCATCTCGGGTTCGGTGAACTCCTGGCTGGTGTCGGAGATCATCAGCATGGCGTCGGCGTCGGGCAGCAGTCCCAGCGTGGCCGACAGGTGCGGCTGGCCGTGCCCGCCGACGCCGGGGGTGTCCACGAACGCCAGTCCGCCCTTGAGCAGCGGGCTGGGGGCGCTGACCTCGACGCGGATCACCTCGCGGCCGCCGGCTTGCGGGGCCCGGCGCAGATCACGGGCGATGTCGGCAACCGGGATCTCGATGATCTCGGGTTCGGCCGACCCCGGCTGCGGGGCCACCACCAGCCGGGCCGAGGCCTGCTCGCCGTAGGACACGATGGTCACCAGCGCGGTGGTCTCGTCGTCACCGACGCGGGCCACCGGCATGTTCAGCAGCGAGTTGAGCAGTTGGCTCTTGCCCTGCTTGAGCTGCCCGGCGATCACCACCCGGATCTGAGGATCGGTGATGCGCTCTTTGGCCGCCGCCAGCCGTTGCCGCAGATCGCCGCGGTCGTTTTGCTCGGCGATGCGGGCGGTGTGGTCGATGAGTTCGACGATCACCTTGACTTTGCGCGGGTCCGCCGGCTGCGTCACTGACACCCTCCTGTCGACTGTTCCACGGTAAGCCGCGAAACGGCGGGGACCGTAACGGTCCCCGCCGTTTCTGGCGGTCGGGTCAGAACCCGACGTGGGTCTGCGGCTCGTTGGTCAGCGCCGCGTCGGCGTTCAGCGCCGAATCGTTGTGCGCGAACAGATCGGTGGAGACCCCGGTGTCGTTGCCGCTGAACATCTCGTTGCTGAAGGACTGGTCATTGGACAGCGCGGTGTCGTTGTTGCTGGCCAGGCTGGTGTCGATCAGCGAACTGTCCGAGTGGTCGGAGCTGTCGATGGCGGTGGTGCTGCTGTCGGTGTCACTGATCACCGTGGTCTGCGAGCTGGTGCTGGTGTCGAAGTCACCCTCGATGGCGGTCTGGTCGCCACCGACGTTGGTCTCGTCGGTCCGGTTGTCCACCAGGATGATTCCACCGCCGCCGGCGTTGCCGCCGTCGTTGCCGCCGCCGATCCCGATCAGGCTGCCGCCGCCGCTGGCGTTGCCGCCGTTGCCGCCGGACGCGTCGACGTCCTGGAAGACGGGGGCCTCGTTGTCGGTGATGATGCTGCCGCTTCCGGTGTTGGTGTTGCCGTTGTCCTCGATGTCGCCCTCGCCGATGTTCACGTTGGAGCCCGACCCGGCGATCACGTCACCGTTGTTGACGTCGTTGCCGTTGCCGAGCACGGCGCCGTCGCCGCTCACGATGTCGCCGGTGTTGTTGCCGTCCACCACGACGCCGCCGTCGGTGGCGGTGTTGGTGCTCTTGTCACCGAGGGTGATGTCGCCGAAGCCCAGGTTGAACGCGCCGTTCTGAGCGTTGGCGCCGGCGCTCTGCTCGGGGCTGGCGATCGGGACCTCGTTGCCGCTGAGCAGGTCGGTGTTGGTCTCCGGGGCGAACGAGGTGTTCGGGGACAGGAAGCTGTTCGACGGGGAGTAGTCGGTGGCCGGGGCGAAGCCGTAGTGGTTGGACACCGCGCGCTGCAGGCCCACCACCGGGTCGCCGCCGCCGAGCACCAGGCCGGGGACGGCGGTGGCGGCAACGGTGGACATCTGGGCGGCGGAGACACCGGCCAGGCCGGCGTCGCGCAGGGTCTGCTCCGGGGCCGCGACGAAGGCGCGGGCCACATCCTCGCTGCGGAAGAGGTCGAGGATCCAGTCGATGAGGTTGTTCATTCGAGTGCCTTTCGCTTGCGAGCTCCGGAGTGTCCGGGGCTGATGGGAACTACGTTATGGGCGCCGCAACACCCCGGAAACGGGGCGCGTTCCCCTGCCTGCGGCCGTCTCATCCGGGTTGTCGGCAGCCGCATCGTTAGGGGATTAGGGGGTGGCTAGGGGATGCTCCGTCACAGCGCACCTGAACTGGACAAACAAAAACCGCCGGCAATGCAGGAGCATTGCCGGCGGTGTGCCGTCAGGGGCGGTGACCCTAGTCGAACAGGTCGAACGTGTGGTGGCCCTCGTCCAGCGGCTGGGGATCGGTGGCCGGGCCCTCCCACAGGGCGGGTGCCGGGTCAGCCGAGGCGTCGCCCAATGCGGGGTCGTCGGTCAGCACCGTGTCGACCAGTGGCTCGAAGTCCGGGACCACCGATGCCACCTCCGGACCGGCAGTGTCCACGACGGTGGGGATGTCGCTGATGTGCTCGGTGGTCAAGGGCGCGAAAGCATCAAAGGCCGCGGTCGCGGCGCCGCTGGTCCAGACATTGCCGTCGAGCGTGTCGTCGAGGCCGGCATCGGCACCGAACGCAGGCGCGGCCATGGACAGCGAGTCGGACACCATGGGGATCAGGTTGTTGACGTCGGCGCTGGTGACATTCGTCAGGTGGGCGTCAGCGATGGCCTGGGACGGATCGGCGGCGTACCGTGCGGCGGCGTCCGGGTCCCGGACCAGACCCATCACGAAGTCCAGAAGTTCGTTTGCCATCCCCCGCGCTCCTCTTGTGCTCGACGAGTCCACTACTCGATGCCGTTGATGCTAGGGCGCGGGCCCACCGCAGCGGATCGGTGCGATACCCACTACCCCTGACCCGTCGTTAGGGGCTGCCCCGATAGGGGATGTGAACTGATAGGGGGATCGTGGCCCGGCGTCACGGGCAACCATCCCCCCTGCGGCTAAGGTGAGGGCCGCACGCGGCTCCACAGATGATAGGCAGGCGACATGACCGACTCGTTGGGGTTGTCCATCGGGGCGACGAACCTGGTTGCGCTGCGCACCGGTCGGCCGCCGGTGGTCCGCCGTTCGGTCCTGACGTTGTTCGAGCACCGGCCGCCCGAGGTGGGCCTGCCCAGCGAGAACCCCGGACTCACCGAACCCGGAGTGGTGATGTGGGGCTTCGTCGAGCGGGTGGGTGACCCGGTGCCGCTGGTGGCCCAGGACGGGTCATCGCATCGCGGCGAGGCGTTGATGGCCGAAGCACTGGAGTCGATGGCCCGCGCGGTGGCCGACGGATCGGCACCGGCGCGGGTGGCCGTCGCCGTGCCCGCGCACTGGGGTCCGGCAACCGTCGGGGCGTTGCGCGGTGCCCTACGGTCGAAGACCAGCCTGTACTCCGACGGTGCGCCGCCGGAGCTGGTGTCGGACGCGGCCGCCGCGCTGGCTGCCCTGAAGGCGGACCAGGGTCTCCCGGAGTCCGGGATCGTGGCGCTGTGCGACTTCGGCGGCAGCGGCACCACCCTGGCCCTGGCCGACGCGGGCGCAGGCCTGTCCCCCGTGGGCGAGGTGGTGCGCTTCCCCGACCTGTCCGGAGAGCAGCTCGATCAGGCAATCCTGCGCCATGTGCTCGCTGGGGTGGCCGACGCCGGTGGAGCGGAGACGGCCGGGACGGCGGCGGTGGGAGCACTCACCCGGTTGCGGGGCGAATGCAAACTCGCCAAGGAGCGGCTGTCTGCCGAGACCGCGACGGTGATCCCGGTCCAGTTGCCCACCGCCACCTCCGATGTCCGGCTCACCCGCAGTGAACTCGAGGGGCTGCTGACCGAGCCGCTCGCCGGATTCTTCGATGCACTCGGAGACCTGTTGGAGAGCAACAGGATTCCCGCGACCGCGCTGTCTGCCGTGGCGACCGTCGGCGGGGGTGCGGCCATCCCGATACTGACGCAACGCCTCTCGGAAGAGCTGCGGGTTCCCGTCATCACGTCGCCGGACCCGGCTGCCTCGGTGGCGGCCGGCGCCGCGCTGCTGGCGGTGCAGGGCCCGTCACCGGACGCCCCCACCGGCATGGCCAGCTCGGTGGACGCCGCCGACCTGCCCACCGGATTGGCACCCGCGGCGTGGGCGGCCGGTGCGGCGGGAGCGGCCGCCGCCGAATCCGCCTCCGACGGTTCACCGTCGGCGACCTTCCGGGCGCTGGCGTGGTCCGACGACGATTCACCCGGCAGCGAACCGGTGCCCTATTCGGGCGAGGACTACACCTTCGACACCTACGCCCAGCAGGGCGCCACCAGCGCCCGCCCAGCGGTGGAGTTCGACCGCAGCGACGACGAGACCTACGTCATGGAACCGCCACCGCTGGCCTGGTACAAGCGACCGCCGGTGCTGTTCGGCGCCGCGGCCGCCGCCGCGCTGTTGGCCGTCGGCGGGCTGGCCATCACCTTGACCGGAACCAGCACCGACAGTGGTCCGGTCACCGAGACCACCACACTGCCAACCGAATCGGGTGCATCCAGCCCCGAGGTTCCGCTGACCACCGAGACCGTCACCATCACCGGCGAGAACGGCCAGATCATCACCTCGGAGGTCCCGCCGCCACCACCGCCACCTCCAATCACCACCACCACACCGGTGACCACCACGACGTCTCCGACCACCACTACCACCACCACCACAACCACCACGACAACAACGACCACCACCACGCCCACCACGACAACAACCACGCGCACCACCACCACCACCCCGCCGACGACCACGCAACCGCCGCCCACCACAACACAACCGCCGCCCACCACCACGGCCCCGCCGCCGACCACCGATCCGGTGATCCCCGACCCTCCTGACACACCCGACGTTCCCGACGACCCGGTGATCCCCACCTTCCCGGACGCGGGATGAATCAGGCCGGCCCCGGGCACTCACCCCGGTGGTCGACCCTGCTCGCCGTCATTCGTGGGGGCCATGGCGCACCGGTGAAGGCACTGATCACCGGCGGGGTCGGCACCGGCAAGAGTGCGGCCCTGGCCGATATCCGGGAAGCGCTGCGTAGCAACGATGTTGACGTGCGTAGTCAGCCCAGCGGGGATGTCAGCCACGCGGCGCTGGTGATCGACGATGCGCATCTGCTGCCGGTGTCCGAACTGGCTGCGGTGACCGCCGCGGTGGCCGATCCTGCCCGCACGGTGGTGGTGGCCACCGAGGCCCGCGACCACAGCGCGGCACTGCGGGAGCTGATGGCCGCGTTGGAGCGGGAACGCCCACGGCTTGCGCTCTCCGGCCTGACCAGGGCCGAGATCGCTGCAGAGAACCCCGGCGTCGATGCCGCGACGGTGGCCGAGATCGTCTCCGTCACAGCGGGTCTGCCGTTTCTGGTGAACTCGGTGACCTCCTTCGACGGCGCCGGGTCGGTGAGTCAGACCGCGGAGAACGCGTTGACCGAGCGGCTGCGTCGCATCGAGCAACCGGTCCTCGACGCCCTGCTGATCACGTCGCTGAGCCCGGACCTGGGACCCACCGACATCGCCGCCGCACTGGGCACCGACGCTGAGTCCGCCCACGCGGTGGCCGCCACCGCCCATGCGACCGGGCTGCTCGACGCCGGGCACGGTGACCGCTTCCTCTCCTCGGTACATGACGCGACGGCCCGCATCGTGGGCACGGCCCGCCACCACGACATCGAAATCGCGTTGCTGCGTTCACAACTCGAGATGGGCACGCTGGCCACCATGTTGGCGCTGCGGCTGGCCGAGCACGGGGTACGCGACGCGCGCCTGACGCAGGCGCTCAGCGATGAGGCCGCGCGGGCGCGGGACCGGCCCGAAGTCGCTGCCCGACTGCTGCGCGCGGCAGCGACCGCCGGTGCCGACGCACCCACCGTGCCGCTGGCCGACGCCCTGGCGTTGACCGGCGACTGCGCCGCCGCCGCGGCCCTGAGCGACGAGCTGCTCGCCTCACCGGATGTGGGCGTGCGCGCGGCGGCGGTTCGGGTGGCCGCGGCCGTGGCCGCCCATGACGGCGACATGGCCCACGCCGCCGAGTTGTTCGGCTGGATCGGGCCGCAGCCGGATTCGGCACTGAGCGCTGCCGCCGTGGTGACCCTGATCGGCGCCGGCGAGCTGGCTGCCGCGCACGCCGCGGTGGGCACACCGAGCGGGCCGCCCACCGCCGCGGCCCGCGCCGCGCGCAGCCTGGCCGACGGGGTGCTGGTCTCGGTGGACCAGTCGTACTCCGCTGCCGTCGTCAAACTCGGGCAGGCACTCGGCCCGGAGAGGCCGACCACCGAGGCTCTGCCGGACAGCCCCGCCGCGCTGGTCGGGTTGGCAGCCCTGCACGCCGGCGATGTGGTGCGCGCCCGCAGCGTGCTGGGACGCGCGGTGCGGGCACCCGAACCGCCGATGTTCGCGCACCGCCACCGGCTGTTGGCGGCGTGGGTGAAGATGCAGGATGGCCATCTGCCCCAGGCGGCGGTCGATGCGGGCGCGCTACCCGCGTCCGGCCTGCACCGCCGGGACGCATTGTGGGCGGCCGCCCTGAAGACCGGGCTGGCGCGGCGCAGTGGCGACGCGGGCACGCTGCAGACCCAGTGGTCGGTAGCCATGGATGTGCTCACCGAGTTCTCGGTGGACCTGTACTCCCTGCTCCCGCTCGGTGAGCTGTGGGTGGCCGCGGCACGGTTGCGTCAGGCCGACCGCCTGGCGCCGGTGCTGGACCAGGCTTTCGCGGTGTTGGCCGGACTGGGCAATCCGACTGCCTGGGTGCTGCCGCTGCATTGGTCCGGCGTGCACGCCGCCATCCTGTCCAATTCGCCGGAGGCCCTCACCCCGCATGGCCAGGCACTGACGGCGGCCGGCGCACACAGCGACTTCGCCCGTGCGCTGGCCATGGCCGGCCGGTCCTGGTTGAGGGTGCTGGCCAGACAGGTCGATGTCGACGACGTGACCGCTGCCGCGCGCGGCCTGGCCCGGTACGGCCTGGGCTGGGATGCCACCCGGCTGGCCGGGCAGGCGGCCCTGCAGGCGGGCGATCCCCGGGTGTCGGGGGCGATGTTGCAGGTGGCGCGGGACTTGAAGCTGACATCGGGCGCCTCGGAAGCGGCGGTGGAGAGCAGCTCACCACGTGCGACACCGGCGACTGCGGCGTCTCCGCTGTCGGACCGTGAGCGCGAAGTCGCCGAGTTGCTGGTGCTCGGGATGCCGTACCGCGACATCGGAGCGCAGCTGTTCATCTCGGCGAAGACGGTCGAGCATCACGTGGCCCGGATCCGGCGCCGCCTGGGCGCGGAGTCCCGGTCGGAGATGTTGTCGATGTTGCGCGCGCTGCTGAGCACCCCCGAATGAGACACGCGACACAATTGTGTCGAAGTTAGGTAAGCCTCCGTAGCGGACATTTGCACCGAGATGTAACTATGAGCTGGATCGAGCTTAAGTTACCGTCCGGTAACATCCAATAAGTTACTGTCGGGTAACTTCGATTGGGGAGGCACTTGTGGGCACCTTGGAATGGGTCAGGCTGGTAATCGGCCTGCTCGCGACGGCCGTGGTGGCCGCCCTCGCCGTCAAGCGGGTGCTCTGGCTCGTTAACTTGATCCGCTCCGGTCAGCCCATCAGCGACGCTGCCGGGCGCAAGGACGACATCCCCGATCGGGTCAAAGCACAGTTCACTGAAGTCCTCGGTCAGGCCAAACTGCTGAAGTGGAACCTGCCGGGCATCGCCCACTTCTTCACGATGTGGGGCTTCTTCATCCTGGCCTCGGTGTACCTCGAGGCCTACGGCGTGCTGTTCAACCCCGAGTTCCACATCCCGCTGATCGGCCGCTGGGACGCGCTGGGCTTCCTGCAGGACTTCTTCGCTCTCGCCGTGCTGCTGGGCATCATCGTCTTCTCGATCATCCGGTTGCGCTCCGAGCCCAAGGAACACGGCCGCGACTCGCGGTTCTACGGCTCCCACACCGGCGGCGCCTGGCTGATCCTGTTCATGATCTTCCTGGTCATCCTGACTTACGCGATCTTCCGGGCCGCCGCGGTGAACAACCTGGGCGAAGCCTTCCCCTACGGCTGGGGCGCCTTCCTGTCCCACGGCCTGGCGGTGGTGCTGGAACCGCTGGGGCAGTCCGCCAACCACGTCATCGAGACCGTCGCGCTGCTGGCGCACATCGGCGTCATGCTGGTCTTTCTGCTGATCGTGCTGCACTCCAAGCACCTGCACATCGGCCTGGCACCGATCAACGTCACCTTCAAGCGGCTGCCCGACGGCCTGGGCCCGCTGCTGCCCATGGAGTCCGGCGGCGAGCTCATCGACTTCGAGGATCCCGCCGAGGACGCCGTGCTGGGCCGCGGCAAGATCGAGGACTTCAGCTGGAAGGGCTACCTCGACTTCACCACGTGCACCGAGTGCGGCCGCTGCCAGTCGCAGTGTCCGGCGTGGAACACCGGCAAGCCGTTGTCTCCCAAGCTCGTGATCATGAACCTGCGCGATCACCTGTTCGCCAAGGCGCCCTACATCCTCGGTGACAAGGAATCGCCGCTGGAGAACACCCCTGAGGGCGGCCTGGGCGAAGAGGTGCGCGGGGAGAAGAAGTCCGAAGAGCATGCTCATGAGCACGTGCCCGAGTCGGGCTTCGAGCGCATCATGGGTTCCGGGCCCGAGCAGGCCACCCGTCCGCTGGTCGGCACCCTGGAGCAGGGCGGCGTCATCGACCCCGACGTGCTGTGGAGCTGCACCACCTGCGGCGCCTGCGTCGAGCAGTGCCCCGTGGACATCGAACACATCGACCACATCGTGGACATGCGCCGCTACCAGGTGCTGATGGAGTCGGAGTTCCCTTCCGAACTCGGGGTGCTGTTCAAGAACCTCGAGAACAAGGGCAACCCCTGGGGCCAGAACGCCAAGGACCGCCTGACCTGGATCGACGAGGTGGAGTTCGACATCCCGGTCTACGGCAAGGACGTCGACAGCTTCGACGGCTACGAGTACCTGTTCTGGGTCGGCTGCGCCGGCGCCTACGAGGACCGTGCCAAGCGGACCACCAAGGCCGTGGCCGAGCTGCTGTCCGTCGCGGGCGTGAAGTTCCTGGTGCTGGGCGACGGTGAGACCTGCACCGGCGACTCGGCCCGCCGCTCGGGCAACGAGTTCCTGTTCCAGCAGCTGGCGGCGCAGAACATCGAGACCATCAACGACCTGTTCGAAGGCGTGGAGACCGTCGACCGCAAGGTCGTCGTCACCTGCCCGCACTGCTTCAACACTCTGGGCCGCGAGTACACGCAGGTGGGCGCCAACTACACGGTGCTGCACCACACCCAGCTGCTGAACCGCCTGGTGCGGGACAAGAAGCTGGTGCCGGTCAACACCGTGAGCCAGGACATCACCTACCACGATCCCTGCTATCTGGGCCGGCACAACAAGGTCTACGAGGCACCGCGTGACCTGGTGGGCGCGGCCGGCGCCACGCTCAAGGAGATGCCCCGCCACGCCGACCGCGGCCTGTGCTGCGGCGCCGGCGGCGCCCGGATGTGGATGGAAGAGCACATCGGCAAGCGGGTCAACGTCGAGCGCAGTGAGGAAGCCGTCGACACCGGCGCCTCGGCCATCGCCACCGGCTGCCCGTTCTGCCGGGTGATGATGACCGACGGTGTGGACGACGTGACGGCCACCCGCAGCTTGGAGAAGCCGCCGGAGGTGCTCGACGTGGCGCAGCTGCTGCTGGGGTCGCTGGATCTGAGCTCGGTGACGCTGCCCGCCAAGGGTTCCGCGGCCGCTGAGGCCGAGAAGCGTGCTGCCGCGCGGGCCGAGGCGCAGCCGGAGGCACCGGCCGAGGTCGAAGCCGAGGAGGCACCGGCTGCGGAGGTGGCCGAGGAGGCGCCAGCCGAGGTCAAGACACAGGCTCCGGTGAAGGGTCTGGGGATGGCCGGCGCTGCCAAGCGCCCGGGCGCCAAGAAGGCCGCCCCCGCGGCCGCTGCACCGGCGCAGGAAGAGGCCAAGGCCGAAGCTCCGGTCAAGGGTCTGGGTATCGCGGGCGGCGCCAAGCGCCCCGGCGCCAAGAAAGCCGCGTCCGCCGCCGCCGCACCGGCGCAGGAGGCTCCGAAGACCGAGGCTCCGGTCAAGGGTCTGGGTATCGCGGGCGGCGCCAAGCGCCCCGGCGCCAAGAAAGCCGCCCCGGCGAGCGCTGCTGCTCCGGCGGCCGAGCCCGCCGCAGCGGAGGAGACCCCCAAGGCCGAGGCGCCCGTCAAGGGTCTCGGTATCGCCGCCGGCGCCCGCCGCCCCGGCGCGAAGAAGGCTCCGGCCGCGGCGTCGCCGAACGAGGGTGCCGCCACCGTGGTGCAGCCGGCGAACGTCGACCCCGATGAGGCCGAGTCCGGCACCCAGGCCGCCGACAGCGCCGATTCGAATCGGGGGTTGGACTCCGCGGTCAAGACCGAGCCTCCGGTGAAGGGTCTGGGCATCGCCGCGGGTGCCAAGCGTCCCGGCGCCAAGAAGACAGCCGCGGCACCGCAGCCCGCGGCAGCCACACCCGATCCGGAGCCGACCCCGGAGCCTGAGCCTGAGCCTGAAGCCGAGGCGCCGGAAGCCCCGTCCGCCAATGGATCCGGCAACGGTGAGGCCCGTGTCGTCGGCGATGAGCCACCCGTCAAGGGCCTCGGCATCGCCAAGGGCGCCCGCCGCCCGGGCAAGCGCTGACCCACTCCTCGAGACTGCACACAGTGCGCGCTTTCCGCCGAAAGCTCGCACTGTGTGCAATTTCGGCGTTGGTGGCGGCCCTCGGACTGGCCACTCCGGCGGCCGCAGCACCCGCGGACTGCGTGGTAGTCGACACCGACTTCGACATCGACGACCTGATGTCCATCCCCACCGTCATCGGAGCCCGTCATGTCGCGGCGGTGGTGACCACCGAGGGTTTCACCCGGGCCCCGATGGGCGCCTCGGCCGTCGAGCGGCTGATCGCCGAACCCGGCCAGCGCCGGATCCCGGTGATCGTCGGTGCCGGCATCAACCGCTCCGACGCCGACATCGCCGAGTCCTTCGGGGATTTTGTGCCGGTGTACCGGGCGCTGCTGGACCGGCTGAACAACTTCCTGCCCACCCCACTCCCCCCGGCGCAAACGAGTCCCGACTTCGTCCGGCAGGTTGTCGACGCCACCGCAGGTTGTCAGACGGTGGATGCCCTCCTGCTGGGCGGCTTCACGTCGTTCGTGGCTTACAGCCCGGCCATCCGCCCCAAGCTCGGCCGGGTGGTCATCACCGGCCGGCCCCTGGAGGGTGACCCCGACCTCGAGGCCGTCGAATCGTTCAACTGCCTCTATGACCGAGCCTCGTGCGTCACCGCATTCCATGAGCAACTGCCCGGCCTCGACCACACCTACGTCGATGTCCCCCGAACCGATTGCGACCTGACCCCCAACGCAGCGGGATGCACCGGCACGGTCTATGGACCCACGCTGGCGATGGTGCGGGCGCTGGGGCCGGTGGGACTGCCCAACACCCTCAAACAGGTGTTGCTCAACCACCCGGACAGCTGGGCCCTGGATACCTGGGAGCAGTCGGGCTACGGCGGCCGGACGTTGTTCTGGGATCAATCCGCCACGCTGGCGTTACTGGATCCGGCGGCGTTTCGCACCGTGGGCGCCCACGTCGAGACGACGCTGAGTCCCGAAGAGTTCCAAGCAACATGGACGGAGTACACCAACCTCGCGGCGGTGTACCGCTAACCGACCTTGGTGAGCGTGAACGGCGTCTGGGTGACGTTTCCGCCCGGGCAGCTGTAGTTGTCGTCCAGCGAGATGACGCCGTTCAAGTTCACCGGGTTCACCTCGATCTCGATGTAGGCCGGGGCGTAGCTGCCGTCGGCGCAGATGGCACCGTCCGGTTTGGTGATGACGAAATGCCAGAGCCCGCCCGCCATCTTCGTCGGCACCTGCCACCCCTGATTGCTGGACACGGTGCCGGTGCACCCCTCGGTCTGACAGGCGGTGGCCACGGTCCAGTAGTTCTCGGCGTCACCGCCGGCGTAGTTGCCCTGAAACGGGGGTGCCTCTGCCCGCGCAGGTGCCGCCAGGGCAACCATCAACGACAACAGCACGACGACTGTCAGCCTCATATCCTGCGCCTCCCGACCAGTGGTGTTGCAGCGAGTTAACAGCCAACCGTCGGCAAAACCGCGGAGCGCGGCAACGTGTCTTAAAAAAACGTTTCGACAGCCGTGGGATGATCGTTGCCGTGAGCACCCACCAGCTGCCGTGGCATCAGACCGGCCACGGGACCCGGCAGCGCGTCTTCACCCAGTCGACGAAGCTGCAGGATGTCCTCTACGAGATTCGAGGGCCCATCGCCGAGCACGCCACCCGCTTGGAGAACGAGGGCCACCGGATCCTCAAGCTCAACATCGGCAACCCGGCGCCGTTCGGCTTCGAAGCCCCCGATGTGATCATGCGGGACATCATCGCCTCGCTGCCGTACGCCCAGGGTTACTCCGACTCCAAGGGCATCGTCAGCGCCCGGCGCGCGGTGTTCACCCGCTACGAACTGGTAGACGGCTTCCCCAAGTTCGACATCGACGACGTCTACCTGGGCAACGGAGTCTCCGAGCTCATCACGATGACGTTGCAGGCGCTGCTCGACAACGGAGACCAGGTGCTGATCCCGGCGCCGGACTACCCACTGTGGACCGCGTCGACGGCGCTGGCCGGCGGCACCCCGGTGCACTACCTGTGCGACGAGACCCAGGGCTGGAATCCCGACATCGCCGACCTGGAATCCAAGATCACCGACCGCACCAAAGCGCTGGTGGTGATCAACCCGAACAACCCGACCGGGGCGGTGTACAGCCGCGAAATCCTGGAGCAGATGGTCGAGTTGGCGCGCAAGCACCAGCTGCTGCTGCTGGCCGACGAGATCTACGACAAGATCCTCTACGACGACGCCCAGCACATCAGCCTGGCGACGTTGGCTCCCGATCTGTTGACGCTGACATTCAACGGCCTGTCCAAGGCCTACCGCGTGGCCGGCTACCGCTCGGGCTGGCTGGTCATCACCGGCCCCAAGGAACACGCCAGCAGCTTCCTCGAAGGCATCAGCCTGCTGGCCAGTATGCGACTGTGCCCGAATGTGCCTGCGCAACATGCCATCCAGGTGGCCCTCGGCGGACATCAGAGCATCGACGACCTGGTGCTGCCCGGTGGGCGCCTGCTCGAACAGCGGGATGTGGCCTGGAACAAGCTCAACGAGATCCCCGGGGTTTCCTGTGTGAAGCCCGCGGGTGCGTTGTATGCGTTCCCCCGGCTGGACCCCGAGGTCTACGACATCCACGATGACGAGCAACTGGTGCTGGACCTGTTGCTGCAGGAGAAGATTCTTGTGGTGCAGGGCACAGGGTTCAACTGGCCCGCACCAGATCACCTGCGGATCGTGACCCTGCCGTGGTCGCGTGACCTGTCCGACGCCATCGAACGTTTGGGCAACTTCCTCGCGAGCTACCGTCAGTAGGTGCGCCGAACCCGTCGAACCCTCCCGGCACTGCTGCTGACCGTTCTCGTCGTCGCGGGATGCGGTTCTGCTGCTCCGTCCCAGACGATGCCGATCGAACGGGCCCAGCAGCCGATGGCCTACACCCGCACCATGCCGGACATCGCGCCGCAGGTGTGGGCCCAGCGCGGCCAGGTCATCTCCTCCGACGACGAGACGTCGTTCGACATGGCCAAACTGCCGTCCGGCAGCAAGGCTTCCACGATGATCTACCGGTCGACGTCCGGGATCGACGGCGCGCCGACGGTGGTCAGCGGCGCGCTGTTCGTCCCGCCGGGTGACGCGCCCGACGGTGGCTGGCCGGTGATCAGCTACGCCCACTACACCACCGGGGTGTCGCAGGGGTGCGGTCCGACCGCCGACAAAGAATTGGCCGGCAGCATCTCGTTCGTGGGCGCCATCCTGGGGCAGGGTTACGCAGTGGCCTACACCGACTACGTGGGCCTGGGCGACATCGGTGCCGAGCCCCGGCAGGTGCACCCCTACCTGGAGCCGAAATCGGCTGCGTTCAACGTGATCGACGCCGTCCGGGCCGCCCGCACCCTCGACCCCGAACTGTCGGACCGTTGGGTGGCGGTGGGGAATTCCCAAGGTGGGCAGGCCGCGTTTGCCGCCGCCGAGTACGGAAAAGAGTACGGCGACGGAACCCAACTGCTGGGCGCCGCCGCGGTGGTGCCCGCACTGGACGCCAGCCGACTGGGCGATCCCGCCACGCTGACCGACGCCCAGAAATCCGTCTTTCCGCTGCTCATCGCCGGGCTGTCGGCCGTCGACCCGGAGATCATCCCCACGGACTACCTCCCGGAAGGATCCGATCAGTCCGTGTCGTGTGCGCCGGGTCCGGTACAGCCCAAGGACGCCTCGCCCGAAGCGGTCGCCCGCCTCACCGAACGGTTGGCCTCCTACGCCCTGCCGCAGATTCCCACGCAGATCCCGATCGCCGTCTACTACGGCGGCAATGACCAGCTGATCCGGCCCGAGTGGACCGAGGAAGCGCTGCAGCGGGCGTGCGACCTGGGTGACACCATCGAGGCCACCCGGGTCGACGACGGCGGTCACGATCTCAATCCCGGTGACGCCCTGACCGACTGGGTCAAGGCCAGGTTCGCCGGTGAACCCGCTCCGTCAGACTGCTGATGGCACACAGCCATTCGCACTCCCACAGCGGCCCCGCCCCCCTGGGCCCGCTGGCCGCCCGGGTGGTGGTGGGCCTGCTGATCGCCATCGGCGTGGCCGTGCTGGCCGGCGCGGTGGTGTTGTGGCCCAGCCAGCAGAAGGCCGACATCCCCCTGCCCTTCCAGGACGCGACAGGCGGGGCGGTCACCACCGAGGGTGGCCACGTGGTGTCCACCGCGCTGGGTACCTGCGGCAGCCCGTCGGCGGGGCAGGTGCTGACCTCGGCGCCGGCACCCGGCCTGCCCGGCGCCGGTGACTGTGTGCAGTCGGTGGTGTCCATCGACTCCGGCCCCAATGCCGGCGCCACCACCTTGCTGGAGTTCACTCAAACACCCGGCCAACCCAACTTGGTTGCCGGCGAGGACATCCGGATCATCCGCGCGGTCGACGCACAGGGCGCCACCACCTATGCGTTCTTCGACTACGAGCGCACCTGGCCGCTGATCGGACTGGCGCTGGCGTTCGCGGTGATCGTCGTGGCGGTGGCCCGCTGGCGGGGGTTGCGGGCAATGGTCGGCATCGTGGTGGCCTTCGCGGTTCTGGTCATATTCCTGCTGCCCGCGCTGCGCGACGGCGCCCCCGCGGTGCCGGTGTCCCTGGTGGCCTCGGCGGCCATCCTGTATGCCGTCATCTATCTGGCACACGGAGTCAGTCTGCGGACATCGGCGGCGCTGCTGGGCACCCTGACCTCGTTGCTGCTGGCGGCCGTATTGAGCTGGGCGGCTATCGAAGTGGCCCAGCTGACCGGGCTGTCGGAAGACCAGAACAACGAGGTGGCCGCCTACCTGGGCAATGTGTCGATCACCGGGCTGTTGCTCGCCGGGTTCATCATCGGGTCGCTCGGTGTGCTCAACGACGTCACCGTCACGCAGGCGTCCACCGCCTTCGAGCTCGCCGCCATCGAGAACACCTCGCGGCGTGCGGTGTTCACCGGCGCCATGCGGGTGGGTCGCGATCACATCGCCAGCACGGTGTACACCCTGGTGCTGGCGTATGCGGGCAGCTCGCTGCCGTTGCTGCTGTTGTTCAGCGTCGCGGGACGGTCCCTGTCGGATGTGCTGACCAGTGAGAGCGTCGCCATCGAGATCGCCCGGTCCGCCGTGGGCGGTATCGCGCTGGCGTTGTCGGTGCCGCTGACCACCGCCATCGCCGCTGTGCTGGCTACCCCTGGCGGCCCAGCAGCTCCAACAGGTACCCGCCGTATCCGGACTTGACCAGTCCTAGGGCGCGCTGCGCCAGCTGCTCGTCGTCGATGAAGCCCATGCGCCAGGCCACCTCTTCGGGGATCGAGATCCGTAGGCCCTGACGGCGCTCGATGGTGCGCACGTAGTCGCTGGCATCCAGCAGCGAGTCGAAGGTGCCGGTGTCCAGCCAGGCCGTACCGCGGGCCAGCACCTCGACGGTCAGCCTCCCCTGGTCCAGATACGTCTGATTGATCTCGGTGATCTCGTATTCGCCTCGGGCAGAGGGCTTCAGCGACCGCGCGATGTCCACCACATCGCTGGAGTAGAAGTACAGACCCGGGACCGCGTAGTGGGACTTGGGTGTTGCCGGTTTCTCTTCCAGCGACAGCGCCACGCCGTCGGCGCTGAACTCCACCACCCCGTACGCGGACGGGTCGGCCACCCAGTAGGCGAAGATGGCGCCCCCGTCCACCCCGGCGAACCGGCTCAGGCTCGTGCCCAGCCCCGGGCCGTAGAAGATGTTGTCGCCCAACGCCAATGCCACCGACTCGGTGCCGATGTGGTCAGCGCCGATGACGAACGCCTGGGCCAGCCCGTCGGGACTGTCCTGCACGGCGTAGGTCAGGTTGATCCCGAACGCCGAGCCGTCGCCGAGCAGGCGGTGGAACGCCGGCGCGTCCGCGGTGGTGGTGATCACCAGGATGTCGCGGATGCCGGCCATCATGAGCGTGGACAACGGATAGTAGATCAGCGGCTTGTCGTACACCGGCAGCAGCTGTTTACCGGCGCCCAAGGTGATCGGATAAAGCCGCGTCCCCGAGCCGCCGGCCAGGATGATGCCCCGCATCAGGCGTCCAGGTCGTCCTCGGTCAGATCGGTGGCCTGCAGCGCTGACGCCAGGTCCGGGTGACGGAACACGGAGGTCACCTGGTCGTGCACCACACGAAACGCTGTCGCGCCGTTGGACTGTTCGGCGACCACATGTCCGTCACGGACGTAGAGCCGTCCGACGGTGGCGTCACCGGCGTAGGTCTGGGCCCATTCCTGCAGCGCCTCCAGGCCCTGCAGGGCACCGTCGGCGTGGGCGACCTCGATGTCGTCACTGGACAGGTCGACCAGCGTGGCGAGGTCCTTGGCGTTCAGCGCGTCGTGCCAGGCGAGGACGGTGGCGATCTCGGATGTGCTCATGATGTGAACCTACCTCCGCAACGCCCGTCAGAAGCTCACGTGGTCCACCCACGATTGCCACACCGCTTCGTCACCGAACGTCTGCACGGCCAGTTCCTGGCGGGGTCGGCGCCGGGTCAGCGCCAGCAGCAGGTCGACCGCGGCGCCACGCAGGGCCACCGTGCCCTTGCCATGATCGTGGGTCCACGACACCGTGTCCCCCTCCCGGGTGACGGTCCATTCCCCACCTTCTCCGAGTCCGTCATCGCTGGCGTGCAGGTGAATCGAGTCGCCGTCGCGCAGCGCCGTCCGCAGGTCGATGTCGGGGGCCAGCACCACGATGTCCAGCCATTCGCTGATGGCGTCGGCCGCAAGGTCGGGGCGCGCCTGGAAAGGCCACCGCAGAGTCAGCGCGGCGTCGGCGCGGTGCACCAGGACTTCGTGGAGTCGGCGCCGCACCCACCACGACGCCGGCCGCGGACCGAGGAACGTCCAGACCTCGACATCGCCGCCGGTGGCCACCGCGTCGATCAACCGGTGCGCACCTGTCAGCAGCCAAGCGGATTCCTGCCCGTCCGGTGGCTTGCCGTCCGGCACGGCACGCGGGTCGAGCGCCTCGGAGGCGCGATCCAGCACCATCTGGGCGGCCCACCGGTTGCCGCGCCCGACGTGCCGCAGCAGCTGCTGCAACGTCCAGCCCGGGCAGGTCGGCACCTCGGCGGCCGGGTCGCCCTGAGAGATCAGCGCGCCGAAGGCCTCGGTCTCGGCGAGGAATTCCGCAGCGAAGTCCACGCCGGTCAGGCTACGCGCCTGCCCAGGCAGTGCACCTGCCAACCGGCGGCGCGCCAGCGGGTGTCGTCGAGGCAGTTGCGGCCGTCGACCACCACCTTCGCCCGCACGGTGTCCCCGAGGGTCACCGGGTCCAGGTCCACGAACTCCTGCCACTCGGTCAGCACCAGCACCGCATCGGCGCGCTGGCAGGCCTCCTGCACCGACGCCGCGTAGTTCAGCGTCGGGAAGAGCTTGCGAGAGTTGTCCATCGCCTGCGGGTCGTAGACGTTGACCGTGGCACCGTTGAGCTGCAGCAGTCCGGCCACGTTGAGGGCGGGCGAGTCCCGCACGTCATCGGACTCGGGCTTGAATGCCGCGCCCAGCACCGCGATGTTGCTGCCCAACAGCGAGCCGCCACACGCGGCCGTGGCCAGCTCCACCATGCGCGAACGCCTGCGCATGTTGATACTGTCCACCTCGCGCAGGAACGTCAACGCCTGATTGGCACCCAGCTCGCCGGCGCGAGCCATGAAGGCGCGGATGTCCTTGGGCAGGCACCCTCCCCCGAAACCCAAGCCCGCGTTGAGGAATCGGCGACCGATGCGCGCGTCGTAGCCCAGTGCGTCCGCCAGCATGGTGACGTCGGCGTCGGCCGCTTCGCACACCTCGGCCATCGCGTTGATGAAGGAGATCTTGGTCGCCAGAAACGCGTTGGCGGACACCTTGACCAGTTCGGCGGTCTGCAGATCGGACACCAGGAACGGGGTGCCGGCCTCGAGCATCGAGGCGTACATCTGCCGCAGCATGGCCTCGGCCCGCTGCGAGCCCGGCTGCACACCGATCACGATGCGGTCGGGATGCAAGGTGTCGTTGACCGCGTGACCCTCCCGCAGGAATTCCGGATTCCAGGCGATCTCGACGTCGATTCCGTTGGGCGCCAGGCGCTCTGCCCGTTGCGTCAGTTCAGCGGCAGTGCCCACCGGCACGGTCGATTTCCCGGCGATCACCGCCGACTGCGACAGCCGCGGCACCAGCTCGTCGATGACGCTGTAGACGTGTCGCAGATCGGCGCCGTATTCGCCTTTCTTCTGCGGGGTTCCCACCCCGAGGAAATGCAGCTCGGCGAAAGCGCCGGCTTCGGCGTAGTCGGTGGTGAACCGCAGCCGCCCGGCGTCGATGTTGTCCCGCAGCATCTTTCGCAGGCCGGGCTCATAGAACGGAACTTCCCCGGCAGAGAGCTTGGCGATCTTGTCCGGGTCGACGTCGACACCCAGCACCTCGTGGCCCAATTCGGCCATTCCCGCGGCGTGGGTGGCGCCCAGATAACCGGTTCCGATCACGGTGCAACGCATAGGGCAATCTACCCCGCCACCATGGACTCATGACGTCCCAGGGTTGAGCACCCCGCAAACCCGAGGTGACCAGTAGCGCGGATCAGGTCACTCGAACGGCCACAACGGCAGGATGCCGTCGCCGCCCGACCCACCTCCGGAACCGCCCCCGGATTCACCGGAGCCGGAGCCTGAGCCGCGTCCCGACTCGCCCGAGCCGCCGCCGGAGTCACCGGACCCACGGCCGGAGTTCGATCCCCCGGAGCTTGATCCCGAGCCGCCGGAACCCGGCCACTGCGGAAGCTGCGGCAGCTGGATCGACGGAACCTGGGGCACCGGCGGCACGGTCGGGCGCGACGGCGCCTCCGGTGCGACGGTGGGCACCTGGGGAACGGTGACCGCCGGCGGGTCCGGACGTTCGGGCTGCTGGGTCTGGGTGGGCCGCGGCGTCTGAGTCTGGGTAGGTCGCGGGGTCTCCGTCGGCGTGGGCCGAGGAGTCTGAGTCTGGGTGGGCCGCGGCGAATCGTCATCGTCGGGCTGATTACGCGGCGGGTCCCAGTCCGGCCAGTTGTTGCGCGGCGGCTGCCACGGCGGCCGGAAGATGTTCGGCAGCTGGATCACCGGCGGCGGCAACTGGATGACCGGCGGCGGGAGCACCACCGGCGGCGGCACCACCGGTGCCACCACGGGCGGCGCTGCCGGCGCGGGTGCCGGAGCGGCGGGAGCCGGGGCCGGTGCGGCCGGTGCCGGGGCGGGCGCCTGGGGGGCTTCGACGTAGACCGTGCGCGGCGGAGCCTGCGGCTGCGGGGCCTGTTGCACGACGGGCACGGGCGCCTGAATGGTTTCCGGCGCGGGCGGCGGAGCCACCGCGGCTTCGGGTGCCGGCGGCAGCGCCTCGGGCACCTGGGTGGGCACGATGAGGCTTTCGGCCGGGCTGGGCCGCTGATCCACGGTGGGGCGGATGCTGACTGCCAGCGAGATCACCAGCGCAGTGACGCCGAGGACGAAGACCGAGGTCAGCGCGCTGCCGACCAGCAGGAACGGCTTACGCCCCTGCTGCTGCGGAGCCGGCTCCGGCCGGTCGTCGTCGAGGTAGGCGGGGAACGCCTGGGATTCCGGGTCGGCCTGGCTGTAGGCGAGCGCAGCCGGTGCGCCCGTGTAGCCGATTCCGGCGACCTGCGTGACGTCGGCCGCCGCCGCGCCGGCCAGCGCGGCACCGGCGGTGGTGGCTTCCGTGCCGTCCTGGGAATAGGCCAGGCCGACGGTGGATGCTTCGAATCGCGGGGCACCGGCACTGGCCAGCGCTGCGCCCCGGGCCAGCGCGACCTCGGGTTCCTCGGGGGCACTGACCGGCAGGGACGTCGCCGATTCCAGCTGCAGCTTGATGGCGCCGATGGCGACGCCCGAGCCGACGACGAAGACACCCTGCGGCGGCGACTCCAGCGTTTCCAACCCGGCGACCATCGCGGCCAATTCGGCCACCGCGTCGGTGGCGTGCAGATCGTGGCTCTGGACCTTGACGATGGAGCCGTCGGCGGTGTCCACCACCGACAAGGTGGCGGTGTTGCGTTCGAGGAACATCAACGCGGTGCGCTCGTAACCCACGGCGGCGCCGACCGCCTGCGCCAGCGCACCCGCAGCGTGGAGTTCCGAGACCAGCATGACGTCGTCGATCTTGTGGGCGGCCAGGGCGTCGCGCAGCGCGGCCGCTTCGGCGTGATCCCGCCAGGCCACACCGGTGCCGACCAGTCGGTGCCCGCCCTCGGCGGCGCTCTCCCTGGTGCCCAGGATGGCGGCCACCACCTGCTGCGGCGACGTTGCCGACGGGTTGTCGGCCGGGATGTCGAACACGTCGTGGTCGACGGTGACACCATCAGCCTTTTCGCCTTCGACCAGCACCATCCGCACGGTGGTCGGTGTCATGGACACACCGAGTACGATGTCCACTACCCCTCCAAAATCATTTGCTGCGACATCCCCGTCCACCCCGCACGGGCACGCCGCTCACGCTGTCAGCTAGATGTTTCATCGACCATCCGGGTACTGGCGTTACAACGTCCTGCGATTAGCTGGATTCCCCGCGGCCCAACCCGAGCCAGGGTACGCGGGTCGCGCTACTGCTTCACGAAGTTCAGGTACGAGCGCGACGGGGTGGGTCCCCGCTGCCCCTGGTACTTCGAGCCCACCTGGGCGCTGCCGTAGGGATGCTCGGCCGGGCTGGTGAGCCTCAGCAGACACAGCTGGCCGATCTTCATTCCCGGCCACAGCGTGATCGGGAGGTTGGCGACGTTGGACAGCTCCAGGGTGATGTGACCACTGAAGCCCGGGTCGATGAACCCGGCCGTCGAATGCGTCAACAATCCCAACCGGCCCAGCGACGACTTGCCCTCCAGACGCCCGGCCAGGTCGTCGGGCAGCGTGCACAGTTCCAGCGTCGAGCCCAGGACGAACTCGCCGGGATGCAGGACGAAGGGTTCCCCTTCGCTCGGCTCCACGAGGCTGGTCAGATCGTCTTGGCGCTGCGCCGGGTCGATGTGGGTGTAGCGCAGGTTGTTGAACACTCGGAACAGGTTGTCCAGGCGGACGTCGACGCTGGACGGCTGCACCATGCTGTCGTCGAACGGGTCGATGCCGAGCCGTCCGGCAGCGATTTCGGCACGGATGTCACGGTCAGAGAGCAGCACGCGACGAGCGTATCGGCCCAGCGTGGCGGGTGAGCACCTCGGGCGGTTCCCGCCTACTCGGAGGCGCTGCTGCCGGGGTTCGACTTCTCGGACTTGTCAGCCTTGTCGGCTTTCTCCGTCTTGTCGGCCTTCTCCGCCTTGTCAGCCTTCTCGGTCCTATCAGCCTTCTCCGGCTTCTCGGTCCTATCAGCCTTCTCCGGCTTCTCGGACTTCTCCACCTTGTCGGTCTTGTCAGCGGGCTCGGTCTTCTCGGCGTCCTCGGAATCCTTTGAGTTCTCCGACGACGCAGAATCGCTCTTGGACCCGGTGAACAGGCCCTCGACACCCTTGCGTAGGTCGTCGAGTCCCTTCTCGATACTGAACTGTGGCGTCGCTAACTCTTCGGCGGCATCGTCGGAGACAACGTCCTCGGTGGCCACGTCCTCGACGACCGCCTCTTCCGCGGTCTCGGTAACAGCCTCGGCATCGACCTCGACGGAAGCCGTCGACACCTCGGTGAGGTCCGCGCTGACCGACTGCGGGATGAACTCGTTGTCCGGCAGGTCGTCCTCGAACTCGGTGACATTGCGGTCGGCCGGCCACTGTCCCCACGGGGTCAGTAGTCCCGGCGCCGCCACCCGTTCGGCATTGGGGTCGCCAGTCAGCAAGGGGCCAAGATCGCCATAGCCGCCGAACAGGAAAGCCTCGATCACCTTGGCCGGCCCGTTGAGCAGGGCGAGGTTCTGGCCGAGGCGGTCTCCGGCCATACCGGCGTGGTAGTAGTCCTGGTGCACCGCGCCGGTGGAGCCGATGGCGCTGAGGAACGGTCCGACCAGGCGGGCGAAGGCGTACTGGGTGAATTCTGGAATGCCCTGGCGGATCTCGTCGCCGTACTGCGGGAACACCGTGGCCACCGCGTCGGCGACGGCGTAGTTGAACGGTCCCACCACTAGCGGCGCGATGGGCGCCAACGCCGCGGCGGCCACCAGGCTGTGGTTCCAGGGGGTCAGGTTGATGTCGGGCCACTGCTGCACCACCCGGTTGAAGATGGTCGGGGCGTCGTACTGGAAGGCCTCGATCGTGTCCTCGACGGTGTCGACGGCGCCGGTGGCCAGGATCTGCAGCACGGTCGCCAGGACGACGGGTTCGACCTCGGCGCTGACGACGCGGGGCGGGGCGACGTACGCCGGCGGCGCGGCAACCACAACATCGTCCAGCGGCACCGGCGCCGGGACGGCCGCGAAGGCGATGGCTCCAGCGCCTGCCAGCGCTACGCCGGCTTTGACAGATCGATGAAACCCGTTGTACGCCATACCTTCTGGACTCCGATGCATTTGCTGTGATGCGGACCTGCGAAGTCTAGCCGAGCGGCTCAGTCAATTGGGGGCTACCTTTGCGCCGTCACACAGGATGCGTTCCCGGAGGGACTCCCCTGCCCTGGTCCGCTACCCAGCGCGGCCCTGCTAGTCTGTCTAGCCACACGCCGATGTAGTTCAATGGCAGAACATCAGCTTCCCAAGCTGAATACGCGGGTTCGATTCCCGTCATCGGCTCCAAATATCCTGGTGGAGCTTTCCTGGCTCGCCGTCACAGCACAGTGTTCACTCCACGCCCCCACCCCCGGATTCGATCCGCAGGGCTGATTGCCGACCGATTCGTCCAGGACAGCGGGGGCTTTGCGGCCCACGGGTGACCGCCCCCGACGAAGTGGTCCGTCGACCGCGCTGCCTTCACCCAGAATGGACGCATGGCATTCTCGAACACCCTGCCACTGCCCCGGCCGGGTGATACCCCGCACCGGGTCATGACCATCGCCGGTTCCGATTCCGGTGGCAGCGCCGGCCTGCAGGCCGATATGCGTACGTTCGCGATGTTGGGCGTGCACGCATCGGCTGCGGTGACGGCGGTGACAGTGCAGAACACTCTGGGTGTCAGAGCTTTTCATGAGATCCCGGTCGACATCGTTGCCGGACAAATTGATGCCGTGGTCTCGGATATCGGTATCGAGGCGGCCAAAACCGGCATGCTGGCCTCCACCGACATCATCAACACCGTCGTCGAGGCATGGCGCACCAACCGGCTCGACGGCGTGGTTCCGCTCGTGGTCGACCCGGTGTGTGCCTCCAATGTCGGCGAACCGCTGCTGCACGCCGGCGCACTCGACGCTCTGCGCCGCCACCTGATCCCGGTTGCCACTCTGGTGCCCCCGAACCTGGACGAAGTGCGCCTCCTCGTCGGCATCGACGTCGTTGACGACGACACCCAGCGCGACGCAGCCCGAGCTCTACACGCCCTGGGACCTCAGTGGGCGTTGGTCAAGGGTGGTCACCTGCGCACGTCCCCGATCAGCTCCGACCTATTGTTCGATGGCACCGAATTCCATCAGTTCGCCGCCGACCGTGTGGACACCCGCCACGACCACGGCGCCGGAGACACTCTCGCGGCAGCAGTCACCGCGGCGCTGGCACACGGCCACACAGTTCCCGACGCTGTCCGCTTCGCCAAACTCTGGGTCACGGAGTGCATCCGCGCCTCCTACCCGTTGGGCCATGGCCTCGGGACGGTGAACGGTTTCTCTCGACTGCTGCACTGAGCATCAGGGCATCGTCGAGGCTGATCAGCCAGGCTGAATCAGAATGTCCAGCTACAGAATCAACCCGAGTAGCTCTGGTGAAGAACCGAATTCGCTGACTACACGCCGCTCCCGCCCTCGCGGGACTACTCCAACGGCGTCTCGAAGATCGCCGCGAACACCGCCCCGAGGATCGTCTCGAGCTGGTCGGCGCTGCCCGAAGTGAGAGCCTGCGTGCCGATCACCTGTCGCAGCAGCAACACCCCGCTCATCACGGCCAGCGCCACGTCGCTGCGGACCTGGCGCCAGGGTTCGGGTAGCTGTCGCGAGAGTCGCCGGCCGGCGTGACGGGCCAGACCTGCCCGCACGATGTCCACCGCCGCCGGGTTGGACACCGACCGCAGCATGATGAGGAAGGGGGCGACGGACTCCGCGCCGGGCGCGCTGTGCTCGGTCAGTGCGGCCGCGATGTCACGGGCCAGGTCCTCGGGGGCTTCGGCAATGAACACCGGGGCCGTGAACGATGTCTCGACGGCCTCGGCGAACAGCTTCTCCTTCGAGCCGAAGTACCGGTTGACCAGCATGGCGGTCACCCCGGCGTCCGCGGCGATCTCGCGAACGCCCACCCGGTCGTAGCCTGCGCGGGCGAAGTGCCGGATCGCCGAGTGCAGGATGGCGTCCCGCGTGGCGGCGGCATTACGGGGCCGTGACTGTTGCGTGGGCACACGTCACGATAGGGGAATAGAAAGCCGGCCGTCTACGTCTGTAGACCTAGAAGTCTACGAGTGTAGATTTGGTTTGATCATCAGAAAGGTTCTGCCATGTCGAAGGTATTCCTGATCACCGGCGCATCCCGCGGCCTCGGCCGTGCCATCACCGAGGCCACCCTGGCCGCCGGGCATCACGTCGTCGCGGGGGTGCGCTCCCCGGAGGCGTTGGCGGACTTGGCAGCTCGAGAACCCGACCGGCTCGCTGTCATCGCACTCGACGTCACCGACGCCGAGCAGGCACAGGCCGCGGTCACCACCGCGGTGCAGCGCTTCGGGCGCCTCGACGTCCTGGTGAACAACGCCGGCTACGCCAACATCGCCCCCATCGAGGACGTCGACTTCGACGACTTCCTCGCGCAGATCGACACCAACTTCCTCGGCGTCGTCCGCATGACGCGCGCCGCCCTGCCGGTCATGCGCTCCCAGGGCAGCGGCCACATCGTCCAGATCTCCTCTGTCGGTGGACGTCTGGTGCGTCCCGGTCTCGCGGCCTATCAGTCGGCCAAGTGGGCGGTCAACGGGTTCTCGGGAGTCCTCGCGCAGGAGGTGACACCGCTCGGCATCAAGGTCACCGTTCTGGAGCCGGGCGGCATGCGCACCGACTGGGCCGGCTCGTCGATGCGGATCGACCCGGTGCGTGAGGAGTACGCGAGCACGGTCGGAGCCGCCGCCGCGATGACCGACCCGAAGCTGCTGGGTGCCAGCGACCCCGCCAAGGTCGCCACACTACTGCTCGACGTCGTGGCCATGGCCGAGCCGCCGCAGCGCCTGCTCGTCGGACCGGACGCGTATCGTTACGCCACCGCCGCCGGACGAGGTCTGCTGGCCGACGACGAGAAGTGGCAGGCGCTGAGCCTGTCCACCGCGGCCGACGACGCCACAACCGAGCAGGTGGACCCGCTCGGGGCAGGCGCCGACACGTAACGCCCACAACGGAAGTGAGCCCATGTCGATCCTGTCCAGGCAGATCGTGGCCGACAACCTGGCCCGGCTGTTTGCCGCACTGATCAACCCGGCACCCAAACCCGCGGTGCGATTTACCGACATCGCAGGCCGCACCTCCGAGGTCACGGTGCCCACCCGTCACGGCAACGTCGCCGCGACGCTGTATCACCCGCCGCAGGAGCCCGCGGGCGTCTACGTGAACATCCACGGGGGCGGCTTCGTGGTCGGCCACCGTGAACAAGACGATCCCTGGTGTCGCTATCTCGCCGCGCATGCGGGTGTGGTGGTGATCAACACCGATTACGTGCTGGCACCGGGGCACCGCTTTCCGGCTGCGCCGCAGCAGATCTATGACGTGGTCAGCTGGGCTGCCAGGGAATGGGACGCAGCACCGGTCTGCGTCGGCGGTCAGAGCGCAGGTGGCAGTCTGGCGGCGGCGGCTGCCCGACTGGCGCTCGAAAACCACGGTCCCGCAATCGCTCTCCAGGTACTGCACTATGCACCCCTGGATCTGGTGACGCCCACCTCTGCCAAGCGCTCAGCCCTCGGCAAGAAGGCCGTGATGAAGCCGTGGATGGGCCAGGTGTTCGACACCGCTTACATCCCCGACCCGGCGCAGCGCAACGACCGGCTGGCCTCCCCCGCGCTGGATGTCGCGGATCTGACCGGTATCGCTCCGGCACTGGTGGTCACCGCCGAATACGACCGCCTGCGTGACGAGGCGCGCCGGTATGCCGACGCCTTGCAGGCCGCCGGAGCGTTGGCCGAGTACTACGAGGTGCCCGGCGTCGATCACGGTTACAACATCATGAGCGACGCCGCCGACGTCACGCTGGCGGCCTACGCCCACATCACCGACCACGTCCGCCGGGCGATCACCTCTTCATGAGCGGATCCCCGTGTTGGGCCCACCGATATCGATGCGGACGAGCTTGGCTTGCTGGACAATGCCATCCAGTGGCATCACGATGCCCCCGGTGGTGGTGACGAACAGGCTTGTGCCGTGGGCCTGCGTGCGACCGAAGATACAGGCGGTCGAACCGGCCATACCCTGATCGGGCCCGGCGATAGCCACCCGCTCGCCGCTACTCGGGGAGAAGCGAATCACAGTGTTGTGAATGTGATTGGCGATGTAGAGCACCCCGTCCTCGGCCACCGCCAGATCGTCACCGCGCAGGTGTTCGGCGACGATCTCGACGCTGCCGGTCGGCAGGCCTGCCGAGTCCAGTGCCGCACGCAAGACCAGCGCCCGGTCGGTATTGGTGATGTACAGAGCGTCACCGAAACGCTTGATGCCGTTGGCGCCGGGCATCATGGGCTCGGCCGAGACCTTGGTCAGAAGTGGGTCTTGAAGCACCAGATGCGAGTCACCGGTGGAAAGCTCAATCGAATAGATACCTCCCACAAGGGAATCCACCGCGTAACCCATACCCGGGGGCCCTGGTGTGAAGCCGTTCAAGAACAGGGAGCCGGGGATCGGTCCGAGATCGGTCACCTCCCGGGTCGCGATGTCAACCCGGATGAGGCGGTGCGGTCCCTGCCCTGGTTCACCTCCGACGGCGAAAACTGCGTCTCCGGTGGCGATCAGACCTGCCGGCGACACGGGCATCGTCGCCCACACGCTGTGTGCACCGGCGGCGTTGACCGTATGCAGCTCCCGGTGGTTGTGCACCGACACCACAAAGTCATCGTTCGCCAGCGCGACAATGTTCTCCAGGAACGTTCCGACCGGCCAGGTCGCAACAACCTGGTGTGGTGCAGGTACGACGTCGACATCGCGGTGTTCGGCAAGTGCTGCCATCACGGAATTCCCCTCATTAGACCACCCGATCCTCGGAATCCCGGACGGCGAACACAACACTGCTGCGCACTTGTTCACAGTTTTTCGCGGTCAGCGAAAGCACGTCGATGATGGCTATTCTCCACAGAACACCTGTCCACCAACGCTGGAGTGCACGCTATGCGGACTTCCGACATCGAGGCGCTCGGCGACGTCGCCGCCGAGGGGCTGACGGTTCTCAACACACTGGTACGCGGCACGCATCGCGGCATCGCACGCAGAGTGTTCACCTCGATCGGCCCGGTCGCACTTCCCGTCGAGGTTGTCCACGATGCCATCGCTGATGCGGTGTATGGCGCGCTCGACGCCGCCGGACAGCGTATTCCACCTGCGCTGAGCCGTCGGGCAGCCACAAGCCTGGGCGTCGACGACGACCCGGCGCTGGACGAGCGGCCGGGCGTGGCCGAAGCGATCGCGGCCCTCGACGGAATCTATGGTGACGAGCTCGCCGAGCGCAGTAGCCCGCTGGCGCCGTCGATGGCCGTCCGCGTCGGCGGTCATTCGGTCCCGTTGACCGCCGACGGAATCGCCGCCGCGTATCCCCGGCCCACGGATGCCCTCGCTGTCTTCGTGCACGGCCTGTGCCAGACAGAAGCATCGTGGCGGCGCTCGCCCAGGACGCTCGGCGCCGATGACCGCTCCTACGGTGAGCGTCTACACGAGGATCTCGGGTTCACTCCCATCGACATCCGCTACAACACCGGCTTACACATCTCCACCAACGGTCACCATCTCGATCAGACCCTGACCCGTCTGCTGGAGGTCTGGCCGGTGCCGGTCCGCCGTATCGCCGTGGTCGGGCACTCGATGGGCGGTCTGGTGGTACGCAGCGCCTGCCATTACGGGCACGAAGAGAACCGCCGCTGGACCAGGGCAACGCGTCAGGTGGTCTGCCTGGGGTCTCCGCACCTGGGGGCTGACCTGGAGAAGGGGGTGAACGTACTGACCTGGGCCATGACGAAGCTCGGCGAAACCCGTTCCATGGCCGACCTTCTGAATCTACGCAGCGACGGCATCAAAGATCTGCGGTTCGGGGCAGTGCTGGATGACGACTGGGACCAGGCAGACCCCGACGAATTCCTCCGCGACCGCTGCTCGGAAGTGCCGTTCCTCCCCGGCGCCCATTATCACTTTGTCGCGACGTCAGCAGCCCCGGCGGCTGTCGGCGCTGTGTTGGGCGATCACCTGGTGCGACCCTCGAGCGCCTCCGGCCGAGGCCGTCGCCGGCAGCTTCCGTTCGCTGACGAGGCCGGCCTGACCTTGACCGGACTACACCACTTCGACCTGCTCAATCATCCTGAGATCTACGCCAAGCTGAGAACCTGGCTGACCGCCTGACCACCGCACCACACAGCCACCTCATGCCGAGGTGGCCAGGGCCCGCCGATCCTCGTCGGCGAAGCTGTCCTCCAACTGCAGGGGTGAGGAGTCGATGTCGATTTCGGACAGCGGACGCCCGCGCGCGCTGCTGATGGTGCCGAAGCGCCGCATCCCCTTGTCGGCGGCGTACTGCTGGAACTCCTCCATCTGGAGGCCGAACGGCACCACGTCGTAGAGGGCGAACCCGTCTTCGGTGTTCTTCAGCGCCAACGGAATCAGCTCGGTCATCCGCGACTCGAAGACCGCCCAGTTGTTGTCGTCGGCGGCGACGTGGCGCCGGCAGGTGAACGTGCCCCAGGCCATGTGTCGACGCTCGTCGTCCCCGATGCGGCGCACCAGTTCCTGCATGCCGGGCAGGATGCCGCGGTCGACGCAGATGCGTTGCCACGCGTAGTAACCCGTAAGCGCCATCATTCCTTCAATGACGTGGTTGTAGGTCACCGAGGCGCGTACCTGCGCGGCCGGTGACGGATCGGTGGCCAGCGTGTCCAGCGACGCGGGCAGTTCGTCGTAGAACATCTGCCGGTAGGACGGCAGGTCGTCCAGAAACACCTGCAGGTCGTCGGTCATCCCCACGGCATCGAGCCACAGCCGGAACACCTGCGTGTGCTTGGCCTCCTCAAAAGCGAACTGCGTCAGATACATCTCGTCGCCCAGACGTCCCTCCGCGCGCATCGCCGCCATGAACGGCTGGATGTCCTGGGTGACGGCCTCTTCGCCGGCGATGAACTGGGCGCACAGCCGAGTTGCCCAGTGCCGCTCCAGTTCCGAGAGCGACTCCCAGTCCTCGCGATCACGGGTGAAGTCGATGTCGGCGGGGTTCCAGAACTTCGCATTGCCCCCGGCGAAGAGCTTCAGCGGCAGGCTGTCCCAGTTGAGGCCGCCGGCGGCCAGCGATTCCGAGTGCTGTCTAGACATGAGAGTGTCCTCCTGCGTTGGGTACTGCGGTGTGGGGCTGTGAGACAGGGGCAAAAGCGGCCGCCAGCACGGCGACGAACCGGCGCACCGCCAGCGCCGGCTGCTCGGGTGACAGCTCGTCGAGACCGAGCAACGGATCCAGGCCGCGCACATACGGTGCCAGCGCCAGGTGCGGCAGGATCATCAGCAGCAGAGACAGCAGCATGTCGACGTCGGCGTCGCCCCGCAGATCGCCGCGGGCCTGCGCATCGCGCACCAATGGTCGAAGCACGTCGAGGTAGTGGCGGTGCACCACCGCGCGCACGCTGACCCGCGCGTCGGTGTCCACCTCGAAGCTGGCTGCGGCATGCAGGGCCCGCTGGCGGGGATTGTCGGCGAAGTAGGCGACCCAGGCGTCCAGCAGGTCGGTCAGAAAGTCGAAGAAAGGGCGGCTGGAGTCGAGCGCGTGGATCTGCGCTTCCATGTAGGCCCGGACACGCTGGCTCGCTTGATCCGTCACGTAGGCGTACAGATCGCGTTTGTCGGCAAAGTATTGAAACAAGCTGCCTTTGGCGACGCCGGCGCGCTTGGCCACCACGTTGAGGCTGCCACCGGAGAAGCCCTGCGCCGCGAACTCCTCCTCGGCGGCGCCCAGTACGGCGCGGCGACGCTCACCGTCGAGACGAGCCCAGGTCACCGTCGGCATGGCACCTCCTCGCACACTATGACCACTGGTCATATTAATGTGACTTGAGACACAGTCAAGAGCAATCCAGTTTGAATTTCAGCGGGCGTCACCATCGCTTCACCCGACCTCCCGCCGGCAGCGTCGCGCGGACAGGTAGCATTATTTCAGTCACTGAACTATCAGATCCGACAGGAGCGTCATGCAGCCGAAGACTTTGGTCCCGTCCGCCCTCGCCGTCGCCGTCACCGGGGCCCTCGGCGGGCTCGCCAGCCGCCCCGCTCAGTCGGTGTGGTTCGCCAAGCTGAAGAAGCCGCCGTATCAGCCTCCGCGCCAAGCGTTTCCGATCGTGTGGCCGGTGCTCTACGCCGACATCGCCGCGGTGTCCTCGGCCACGCTCGACGAACTCGAACGCACCGGCCAACACGACGAGCGTCGACGCTACATCCGGGCACTCGCCGCCAACCTGGTGCTCAATGCCAGCTGGTCCTGGCTGTTCTTCAACCGGCGCATGCTCGGCACGTCAGCCGTCGCCGCCGGGGTCCTGGCCGTCAGCAGCGCAGACCTGACCCGGCGCGCCGTTGCCGTGAAGGGGGCCTCTGCTGCGCCGCTGGCGCTCTACCCGGCATGGTGCGCGTTCGCGACCGCGCTCTCGTCGCACATCTGGTTCCTGAACCGGCGTCGCTAGACCGAGACCGCGGCTGACTCTGCCGCCGGCTGCCGGGTCCGGGTGATCCAGCCGCGCACGCCCTTGACCGACGCCCGGTTCAGCAGCTCGCGGTAGAGCTCGTCGGAGATCACCGGATCCCGGGTGAGCAGGAAGCCGCTGAAGCCGGTGGAGTCACTGACGATTGCCCACTGGTAGTCGGGGTCGAGGTCCACGATCCAGTAGTTCCCCGGCGGATTCGCCGAGGCCGGACCGAAGAACGTCACGTTGAGTTTGTTGTTGGCCGCGTTCACCGGCAGCGCGACACCGACGATCCGCGACAACGGTCCGTTGCTGAAGAAGTAGTTGCCCGAGTTCACCACTCGGATCGATCCGTCCGGGTTGAGGCTGTACTCGGCCTTGGTGTTGACCAGTCCGAGCGAGAAGAACTGCTTGACGCTGCCCACCTCGTACCAGGTGCCGAGGTAGCGGTCCACGTCGACGGTGGGCGCCGGCGCCAGCACCACGCCCGCGGCGTTCCCGAGGACCAGGTACTCGTCGGGCGCACCGTAGATGCCGGTGCCGTCCGTCGGACCCAGCCCTTGGTACAGGTCGTTGATCCAGCCGTTGGCCAGCGTGTACACCGCGGCGGTGTTGCCGCGCGGGGAGAACCGCGTCACCAGCTGCATCACGAAGTCGACAATCGGGTTGCTGCCGATCAGCGCGTCGACATGGGAACCATTGGCCAGCGTGACGCCGACGAACTGTCCCGGACGCGCCGCCACCAACTGGGAGGTGGTGGAGCCGAAGGCATTCCACGCCTGCGGCGGGGCGGCGATCTGGTACACCGGGACGGTCCCGAGACGCTCGAGTGCGTCGGGCAGCGCGTCATCGCGCGCCACCCCATCGAACATCACAACCCCGCGCAGACGTCGCTGGTTGGGGTTGGTTGCGTAGAAGCCACCGACTCCGGCGGCGAATCCACCGCCGGCCGAGTGCCCGGCGAGGATGAACTGCTCGGGCAGTGTGCCGCTGAAACCCGCCTTCATCGCGCTGGAGTTCAGCGCCTCCTGATCGCCGTCGAACATGGTGGCCACGGCCTGTTGCATCTGCACGCCGTTGAGCGAGCAGCCCGAACAGCGCAACGGGAAGGACGGCACGTTCGGGGCGACGACGATGCTGTTGGTCTGCTGCGACAGCGATTTCGCCAGATCGGAAGTGAAGGACTTGTCGGACAGGAAGCCGTGTTGCAGCCAGATGACGCCTGTCGCGGAGACCGAACCGTCGGCCTGGGTGGGGAAGTACCAGTCTGCGTTGGTGTTGAACCCCTTGTCGCCCACCGGGATCGTGAGCGTGGAGTGCCCGGTGCGCACCCCGGTGACCGTGCTCGCAGCAGCGACCGGTTCAGCGGTCGGCGCCGGCCGCGCCACCGCGGGAGCCACACCCAGCGACGACCAGAAGTTCGTGGCCATGGTGGCCAGCGCCTGCATCGGGTCTTGAGCCTTCGTGGGCGCGGTGATCGTGTCGGTGTCCACCGCGGGCGGCGAGGTCACCGAGGTGTCGGGCTGTGCCGTCAGCTGGTCATCCTCCGCAGTGGTGGGCTCATCGACAGTGGAGGCGGGTGCGTCGTGGTCGTCGTCCTGCGTGGCGCCGTCGGGGTCGGTGCCGTACTTGTCCGCACCCTTCGTGTCCCCGCTGTGGGACGCTGACGGGCGGTCATCGTCGCGCAACGAGTCCGTACCGTCGTCGTCCTCGGGCTCGTCCTTCGAGCTGCTCTTGGCCGCCTCTGCCTTGTCGTCCGCCTTGTCGTCCGCCTTGTCCGATGTGCCGGCGTCCGATCCGCTCGTGGCATCCTGACTGGTGCCGTGATCCGAGGGCGGGCCGCTGTCCGCGGTGTCGGCCAGGGCCACAGCGGACCCCGCACTCAGCGCGATGCAGGTTCCGGCCCCCATCGCCACTAGCCACAATGTCCACCGCCCGGGAGTCATGGCCGGACTGTAACCCTTGGGCAGGGACGCGGGGGCGGAATCTACGCCGCCGTCAGGATGGCGTCACGATCAGATCCGCGTACCGGCCGGATCCCCGCCGATCCGCTGCGCCAACCACACCGGGATGATGGCCGCGATCGTCAGGGCGGCCGCGACGACATTGATCACCGGAGCTTGATTGGGCCGAAACAGGTTCCCGAAGATCCAGATGGGCAGTGTCTGCACCGTCGGGCCGGCGGTGAAGGTGGTCACCACGATCTCGTCGAAGCTCAGGGCGAACGCCAGGATGGCACCGGCCACCAGTGCCCCGCGCATCATCGGCAGCGTCACGAATCGGAAGGTCTGCCAGGTTGAGGCACCCAGGTCTGCCGAGGCGTCCTCCAGGCTGCGCCCGAGCCGCCGCAGCCGGGCCTGGGTGTTGTTGAACACGATGACGATGCAGAAGGTCGCATGCCCGACGATCACCGTCGCCATCCCCAGCGTGATGCCCAGCGCCGAGGTGAAAGTGGCGTTCAACGCGATGCCCGTCACGATGCCGGGTAGCGTGATCGGCAGCACCACAAGCAGATTGACGGTCTGTTTACCGAAGAAGTCGTACCGCTGCACCGCAAACGCCACCATGGTCCCCAGGACCAGCGCGATCGCGGTGGCCGCCAGACCCACCACCACGGAGTTGCCCAGCGACGCCCACATCCCCTCGCTGTTCCACGCCGCGCGCCACCACTGCAGTGTGAAACCCGTTGGCGGAAAAGCAAAGGTGTTGGACGCGTTGAAGGCGTTGATCACCACCAGCAGCAACGGCGCGTAGACGAAGATCAGCACCAGTACCGTCCACAGGACAGTGAATCCACGCAGGCGTGAGGACAGCATCAGACGTTCTCCAGAGCCCCGGTGCGTCGCATCGCGAGCAGATACAGCACGATCGCCAGCAACGGGATCAGCGACAGTGCAGCGGCCATCGGCTGATTGTTGGCCGTCACCAGCTGTCCATAGATGACGTTGCCGAGCATCTGCGTCTTGCCTCCCACGATCGTCACCGCGATGTAGTCACCCAGGGACAGCGAGAACGTGAAGATGGACCCGGCAGCGATACCCGGAAAGACCATGGGCGCCACCACCAGTCGCAACGTGCTCAGGTCCGAAGCCCCCAGGTCCGAGCTCGCGTCCACCAGCGCATCGGGCACCCGCTGGAACGCCGCGAACACCGGGATCACCATGTACGGCAACCACAGATAGGTCAGGGTGATCACCGTGGCCGTCAACCCGTATCCCGGCGACCACCCGGTGGCCCACGACATCGGGCCCTCCGGCGAGAGCAGCATCCGCCAGGCGTAGGCCTTGACCAGATAGCTGGCCCACAGCGGCGTGGTGATGGCGACCACCAGGATCACCCGCAGGGCCGGCGAGGCGAACTTGGCCATGAACAGCGCCAACGGCACCGCCAACACCGCGCACAACACCGTCACCACCAGCGCCACAGCCAGGGTGCGCAGCGCCACCGTCCGGATCACCGGATCGGTGAACACCCGCACCAGGTTGTCGACGGTGAAGGTGTGCACCACCGCACCGGTGAAGCTGTTCGTGCCCCAGAACGCCGAGACCATCAGCACAGCAAGCGATCCCAGGTAGGCCAGGATCAGCCATGCCAGCGGCGGGACGAGCAGGAACGACAGCGCCAACCGGTTGCGGGTGCGCAGCGCCGGCGCAGGCGGCATCAGCCCTTGATCTCCTGCCACTTGGTGACCCACTCGTCGTAACTGGTGCAGTTGTCACCACTGCCGTCCACGCACTTCTTCTGCGGTGTTGTCCAGTAATGGATCTGGGCGGCGTAGTCGGCGTCGGTGGCGTGGTAGGTCTCGCAGTGCGTCTTCTCCGCGGTCAGATCACAGGATTTGGTCTGCGACGGAGCCTCGCCGAAGTACTCGGCCACTTGGGCATTGGCCTCCGGGGAGATGATGTAGTCCATCCATTTGTACATGCAGTTGGGGTGTGCCGCTTTGGATGACAGCATCCAGGTGTCCGACCATCCGGTGGATCCTTCCTTGGGCAGCACCGTGCCGATCTTCACCTTGCCGTCGGCCTCGATGGTGTTCGCGATCACCTGCCAGCTGGTGCCGATCACGGTGGAGCCGGACTCGAAGGCCTGCACCTCTTTGGTGTAGTCCGACCAGTATTCGCCGATGTTCTCCTTCTGCTGCTTCAGCAGATCAGCGGCGGCCTCGAGCTGTTCGGTGGTCAGGGAGTAGGGGTCCTTGATACCGAGGTCGGGTTGGGTCTTGGAGAGATACAGCGCGGCGTCGGCGATGTAGATCGGTGAGTCGTAGGCGGTCACCTTCCCCTTCATCTCCGGTGCCCCAGGGAACACGGCCGACCACGAATCCGGGGCGGGTGTCACCGCATCGGCGTTGTACATCAACAGGTTTGCGCCCCAGCCGTGTGGAACGCCGTACATCTGGCCGTCCACCGAGTTCCACGGTTTGTCCTTCAGGAAGTCGACCACGGTGGCGTAGTTGGGGGTCAGATCGGTGTTCACCGGAGCCACGTCGCCGGCGTAGATCAGCCGCAGGGTCGCGTCCCCGGACGCCGACACCCCGTCGTACTGTCCCGAGCGCATCAGCTGCACCATCTCGTCGGAGGTGTTGCCGATCTTGACGTTGACGTTGCACCCGGTCTGCTGTTCGAACGGCGTCACCCAGTCCACCGCCGGGTCATTGGAACCGTCCTCGGCGTATCCGGGCCACGCCACCAGGTTGAGTTCCCCCTCGCCGTCACCGACCTCGGTGGCGGCCTCCATCTGCGGCGGACCCTCCGCGGTGCCCCCGCCGGAGTCCCCGGAACCGGAGCATCCGGCCAGCAGCAGCGAACCCGCTGCCAGTGCACAGCCCAGGCGGTGGATCTTCTTCATGAGGTCTCCTTCGCGTGATCGGATGTGAGATCGAGGACCGCGGTGTCCGGCCAGGCCAGGGCCACAGGGGTGCCATGGCCGATGGCGGTGGACGCGTCGGCCGAGAGCAACGTCGCGACCAGCCGAACGGGTTCGGCCACGCCCGTGACCGTGGCCGCGACGCGGGTGATCGGGCCGGCGTAGACCACTTCGGCCACCTCGGCGTCGACGCGGCGTTGCCCGGCCGGCGCGGGGGCGTCGGGGGCCAGCACGGCGATGCGTTCGGGCCGGATGGCGAAGGTGCCCGTCCGGCCCACCACGGCTTCGGCGGCGGGACCGTCCAGCACGTTGGAGGTGCCCACGAAGTCGGCGACGAAGCGGTTGGCCGGGTTCTCGTAGACCTCGCGGCCGCCACCGATCTGCTCGATGCGGCCCCGGTTGAGCACCACCAGCCGGTCGCACAGTGTCAGGGCCTCGTCCTGATCGTGGGTGACGATGACAAAGGTGATCCCGACTTCACGCTGGATCGCCTTCAACTCGATCTGCATCTGCTCCCGCAGTTTGAGGTCCAGCGCGCCCAGCGGCTCGTCGAGCAGCAGCACCCGGGGACGCCCGACCAGGGCTCGGGCCAGCGCGACCCGCTGTTGCTGCCCGCCGGACAGTTCGGCGGGCTTGCGGCCGGAGAACCCCGTCAGCTGCACCATCTCGAGGGCCTCGGCAGCGCGGCGCCGGCGCTCCGGTTTGGCCACCCCGCGCACCCGCAGGCCGTACTCGACGTTCTGCGCCACCGTCATGTGCGGGAACAGGGCGTACTGCTGGAACACCGTGTTGGTGTCCCGCCGGGACGGGGGCAGGCCGGTGACGTCGATGCCGCCCAGCCTCACGGTGCCGGCGGTGGGCGCTTCGAAGCCGGCGATCAGCCGCAGCAAGGTGGTCTTGCCCGAGCCGGACGGTCCCAGGATCGCGAACAGCTCACCGTCGGCCACCGCCAGGTCGGCTCCCTCGACGGCTACGACGTTGTCCCCGAACTCCTTCCGGACACCGACGAGCTCAATCCTGGGTACGTCGGTACCCGGCTCAGACGCGGCCGCAGCGAGTGGCATTCACGCATCCTAGGAACTCTGTTGCGATACCGCTGGTTTAAAGCCAAACCTCCGGTTCCCGGTAACCTTCCTGGCATGCCGCAACCGCTGACCATCATGTTCTGGCCGGAGTCGGCCTACGGGCCCACCAACCAATGCATCGGCCTTGCTGCCATCCTGCGCGACCGTGGGCACACCATCGTGTTCGCCGCCGAGAGCTCCTGGGCCGGCAAACTGGCGCCGCTGGGTTTCGTGGAGGAGCTGGTGGATCTGGCCGAGCCGGCCAACGGCGCCGCCGACGAAGATCCGGGCAAGTTCTGGACCGATTTCATCGCCGAGACCGCCCCGGAGTTCCGCAAACCCACCCATGAGCAACTCGAGTCGTTCATCCAGCCCACCTATCAGGCGTTGATCGACGGTGCCAAGTACTGCGAGCCGCGGCTGCGCGAGATCATCGCCACCCATCGTCCCGACGTGATCGTCGAGGACAACGTGGTGCTGTTCCCGGCCCTGACCACCGCCGGGGTGCCGTTTGTGCGCATCGTCTCCTGCAGTCCGCTCGAAGTGCCGGGCGCCGACATCCCGCCGCCGTTCTCCGGCCTGCCCAGCGCGGACCGCTCCGAATGGGACAGCTATCGCGCCGAGTTCGACCGCACCCACCGTCCCCTGTGGGAGGACTTCAACACCTGGGTCCAGGCCCAAGGGGCGCCCGCGCTGCCGGAGCTGGAATTCATGCCCCGCGACAATGCGGCGAACCTCTACGTCTATCCCGCTGAGGCGGACTACCTCGAAATCCGTCCGCTGCAGGGTAACTGGACCCGGATGGACTCCAGCGTCCGGGAGACCGACGAGGACTACGTGGTTCCCGACGCGGTGGCCGACCGCCCCGAGGGTAGTGCCCTGATCTACCTGTCGCTCGGCTCTCTCGGCGGTGCGGACGTCGACCTGATGCAGCGGCTGGTCGACGTGCTGGGCACCACCCGGCATCGCTACATCGTCAGTATGGGCCCCCAGGCCACCCGGATCACGTTGGCGGACAACATGGTCGGCGCCCAGATGCTGCCGCAGACCAAGGTCATCCCGCAGGTGGATCTGGTGATCTCGCACGGCGGCAACAACACCGTCACCGAGACCCTGCACTTCGGCAAGCCGTTGATCGTGCTGCCGCTGTTCTGGGATCAGTACGAGAACGCCCAACGCATCGATGAACTGGGATTCGGCACCCGCCTGGCCACGTACCACTTCACCGACGACCAGCTGACCGGCGCCGTCGACGCGCTGCTGGCCGACACCGCGCTGCGCGAGCGACTCGACGGCATCGGCGCCGCCATCCGGGCCCGGGACGGCCTGCGGGTGGGAGCCGACGTCATCGAACAGGTGGGCCTGCGTCGCGGTGCCTGAGCTGCTGGACTCGCTGGACCTCGGCGCCGGATACCGGCTGGCCATCGTCGACGACGGTGACCGGGTGTCGGCACTACCGATGGCCGGTGACGCACGCGCCCAGCCCGGTGACGGAGCGTCCGAGGCGCTGCTGCGGCTGCTCGCGGCCGGTTCGTCGACACTGGGCCGCTTCGATGTTCGGTCGTGGAGCACCAAAACCACCGCCGCAGGCGAACGTGCCGTCGGCGTGGACCAGACCAACGAGTCGGTCATCGTCGGCGACGCCGCGGTGGTCAAGTGGGCGACGCATCTGCAGCTCGGTCCGCACCCGGCGCCGGAGCGCCTCACCCTTTTGCGTGAGGCCGGTTTCACCGGCATGCCCGCACCGTGGGGGATGATCACCTGGCGCACCCCCGACGGGGACGAAACGCTGGTGGCCAGCGTCGACGATTACCTGCCCGGCGCGGTGGACGGCTGGACCTGGGCCGTGGAGATGATCACCGCCGCTGCACTCTCCGCTGACCCTGCTCCTGCGGTGTCCGCCGCCGCATCCCTGGGCGTTCTGGTGGCAGATCTGCACGACTGCCTGAGCGCCACGGTGGGCACCGCGTCGACCGTCGACGCCGCGCGGTGGCGCACCCAGGCGCTCGATGTCCTCGACATCGCCTGTGCATCCGGCGATTCGCCCGCTGCTGCACTGGCCCGGCAGCGCCACTCGGAAATCACCGGCCTCCTCGACGAGCTGGGTTCACTGGCGGGCAGCCCGGTGATCCACGGCCACGGCGATCTCCACGTCGGGCAGATCCTGCGTGCGCAGAACCGGTACTTCGTGACCGATTTCGACGGCAACCCGGTGCTGCCGGTGGCGCAGCGGATGCTGCCCATCCCCGCCGCACTCGACGTGGCCGGGCTGGCACAGTCCCTGGTGCACGCCGCCGTGGTCGCGCGCAAGTACACCGACCTGGACCCGGTGGTGGTCGCCGACGTCGACGCCGCACTGCGGTCGGCGTTTCTGTCCGCCTACACCGGTGCCCTGACCCAGCCGATCTACCGCGGCGCGGCATTGCGCGCCTTCCGGCTTCAGCAGGTGCTGCGCGAGATCGTCTACGCCGCCCGCCATCTGCCGCGGTGGATGTATGTTCCCGACGCCGCCCTGCCCGCCCTGCTCGATGAGAGGACCGCACTGTGAAGCCCGAGGGATTCCTCGCCGACCTGCACCGCAAACCCGAGACGCTGCGCGGGCTGGCCGACATCCTGGCTGCTGAAAATCCCTGGCGCCCAGTCACATCCGGCATCGAGCGCGTCGTCATGCTCGGGATGGGTTCCTCGGCCTACGCGGCCGGGGTGGCGGCGGCCCGGCTGCGTGCCCGCGGGGTGCTCGCCACCGCCGAGTTGGCGTCATCGGCGCTGCTTCCGGATTGGGGTCCCGGCACTCTTGTGGTGGCCACGTCGGCCAGCGGCGGCTCGGTGGAGACACTGGACGCGCTGCGACGCCTACCCGCCGGTCCCCGCACCGTCGCCGTGACCAACACCCCTGGCTCCGCCATCACCGACGCGTGCTCGCAGACCGTGCTGCTGCATGCCGACACCGAGCTGGGCGGGGTGGCCTGCCGCAGTTTCCAGCACACCCTGGTCTTGCTGATGGCGTTGGAGTCGCAGCTGCTGGGCACCCCGCTGCCGCTGGCAGCGGTCGACGCCGCGGCCGATGCCACCGAGCACCTGTTGGACACCGAGAACACCTGGCTGCCAGAACTGTCCGAGCAGTTGTTGGGACCGGACGGCACCCATCTGTGTGCCCCTGCCCACCGGTTCAGCTCGGCCCAGCAAGGCGCCCTGATGCTGCGCGAGGGGCCACGCAGGCCTGCGGTGGGATGCGAAACCGGCGACTGGAGCCACGTCGACGTCTACCTGACCAAGACCACCGACTACCGGCTGCTGGTCTTCGCCGGGTCCGCCTGGGAGGCACAGCTGGCGGAGTGGACCTCTGCGCGGGGCAGCACCGTCGTCGGGGTGGGCGCCGAGGTGCCCGGCGCGCAGAGCACACTGCGCTATCCGGGTGACACCGACGACGACGTGCGGCTGCTCACCGAGGTGCTGGTGCCCGAACTGCTCGCCGGCCGCGCCTGGCAGGCGCAGTAGCCGGGTCCCTGGCTCCCGCCCTGGAGACACACCTACGAAGTGCCCGCCTAGGAGCGACTCGTGAGCGACAAGCATGTTTGTCGCTCCCGTGTCGCGCTGAGGCGGGCAATTCAAGAACGTCTACGGACGGAGACGGCTGAGACGCGCCTCTAAGGCATTGGTACCCCGACCGCTTCCAGGTGCCGCGGGTGGTGGCAGGCGGCCAGGTGGGCGGTCTCGCGCTCCACGAGCACCGGCTCGTCGCGGGTGCACACCTCGGTGGCCCAGCGGCAGCGGGTGTGGAACCGGCATCCCGACGGCGGGTCGATGGGGCTGGGCACATCGCCTTCGAGGATCACCCGCTCGCGGGCCGCGTTACGGCGCGGGTCCGGGATCGGCACGGCTGAGAGCAACGCATTCGAATACGGGTGAAACGGCTTGTCGTACAGCTCGTTTGCGGTGGCCGTCTCCACCACCTTGCCCAGGTACATCACCGCCACGCGGTCGGAGACGTGCCGGACCACCCCCAGGTCGTGTGCCACGAACAGGTAGGACAGCTTGAACTCCTGCTGCAGATCCTCGAGCAGGTTGATGATCTGCGCCTGCACGGAGACGTCCAGGGCCGAGACCGGCTCATCGGCGATGATCAGCTTGGGTCGCAGCGCCACCGCGCGGGCGATGCCGATGCGCTGACGCTGACCACCGGAGAACTCGTGCGGGAACCGGTTGTAGTGCTCGGATTGCAGCCCCACCCGCTCCAACAGCTCCTGGACCTGCCGTTTGGCATCAGCGCCGCTGGCCAACCCGTGCAGTTCCATGGCGTCGCCGATGATCTGACCGATCCGCTTGCGCGGGTTCAGCGAGGCGTACGGATCCTGGAACACCATCTGGATGTTCTTGCGAATGGGCCGCAGGTCGCGCCGCGACCGGCCCACCAGTTCCTCGCCGTCGAAGCGCACCGACCCCGAGGTGGGCGTCATCAGCTGCAGGATCAACCGGCACAGCGTGGACTTTCCGCAGCCGGATTCGCCGACCAGGCCCAGGGTCTCACCCTCGTGCAACACCAGGCTCACACCGTCGACGGCCCGCACCCGGGCAACCTCACGTTCCACCACCGCGCCTGCCTTGATGGGAAAGTGCTTCACCAGGTCGGTGACTTGCAGCAGTGGCTCACTCATGACGCCACCGGCTTCCGCAGCCCGATCCGACCGTCGACCTCTCGCAGCGCCACCTTCTGCTCCGGCTCCAGCCAGCAGCGGTCCAGGTGTACGTCACCGGTGAGTGGCGGCGGTTGCGAGCACGCGTCGAAGGCGTGCGGACACCGCGGCGCGAACCGGCAGCCCGTGGGCAGTGCCAGCAGCGACGGCGGCGCTCCCCCGATCTGCGGCAGCCGGGTGTGCTGCGGCGCATCAAGCGGGGTGAGCGAGCCGAAGAGCCCCCAGGTGTAGGGATGTCTGGGGTTGTAGAAGATCTCGTCCACCGTCGCGTCCTCCACCACGTGCCCGGCGTACATCACCACCACGCGGTCGGCCACCTCGGCCACCACGCCGAGGTCGTGGGTGATCAGGATGACGGCGAGATCTCGGTCGCGATTGAGGTCGTCGATCAACCGCAGGATCTGCGCCTGGATCGTGACGTCGAGTGCGGTGGTGGGCTCGTCGGCGATCAGCACGTCGGGCTCCAGGGCCAGCGCCATCGCGATCATCACCCGCTGCCGCATCCCCCCGGAGAACTCGTGCGGGTAGTCCTTGACACGCCGCTCCGGGTTCGGAATGCCCACTGTACGAAGCAGTTCCACCGCGCGCTCACGCGCCTCGGCGCGGGGGACGTCGCGGTGCGCCCGAATCATCTCGGCGATCTGGTCCCCCACCCGGTACACCGGATTCAGCGAGGTCATCGGATCCTGGAACACCATGGCGATGTTCGCGCCGCGGACCTTGCGCAGTTCGTCGTCGCTGAGCTCGGTCAGGTCCCGGTCGCGGTAACGCACCGCACCGGAGATGCGGGCGTTGTTGGAGCGGGTCAGTCCCATCAGGGTCTGCGCGGTGACGCTCTTGCCGGACCCGGATTCGCCCACGATGGCCAGCACCTCACCGGCGCGCAGGCTGAACGACACCCCGTCGACGGCGCTGACAACGCCGTCCTCGGTGGCGAAACCGACTCGCAGGTCCTGCACTTCGAGAATCGGGCTCATACGGGGGCCTCCTGCCCCAAACGGATCCGGGGATCCAGGAACGCGTAGGCGATGTCGACCAGCGTGTTGAACAACACGATGAAGAAGGCACCGAACATCGTCACTCCCATCAACGGTGGTAGGTCCAGGGTGCCGATCGCCTGACCCGCGTACAGCCCCACTCCGTTGATGTTGAAGACGGTTTCGGTGAGGATGGCGCCGCCACCGACCACCGCCCCGAAGTCGAGGCCGAACAGGGTGACGATCGGGATCATCGAGTTGCGCAGCACGTGTTTGATCCGTACCTGCCGCTCACTGATGCCCTTGGCGCGCGCGGTGCGCACATGGTCTTCGTTCATCACGTCGAGCATGTTGGAGCGCAGCACCCGGGAGTAGAAACCGACGTAGAGCACGGCCAGCGTGATCCACGGCAGAATCAGGTGATACGCCCACTCCAGTGGGTCCTCGCTCAGCGGAACGTAACTGCTGGTGGGGAACACCGGAATCTTGAACGTGAAGTAGTACAACAGGATTGCCGCCAGCCAGAACACCGGCATCGAGATGCCGACCAACGACAGCACTGTCAGCGCCCGGTCGGTGAACTTGCCGGCGTGTACCGCCGACAGGTAGCCGAAGACGACGGCCAGCGCCATCCACAGCACCGCCGCACCCACGCACAGCGACAGCGTGGCGGGCAGCCCCTTCCAGATCTGCTCGACGACGTTCAGCGAGCTGGCGTACGACGTGAGCTCACCGGTGAGGATCTGCTTCATCATGGTGAAGTACTGCACCGGCAGCGGCTGGTCGAGACCCAGATCTGCGCTGACCCTGGCGATCAGCTCCGGGTCGGCGTTCTTGCCGGCGATGCGGACCGCCGGGTCGGAGTTCGGGATGACGTTGAAGATCAGGAACACCAGGATCGAGATGGCGAACAGCACCGCCACCATCCCGATCAGGCGCCGGGTGATGAAGCGGACCATCAGTGCTCCATCCTGATCTTTGCCCGCGGATCCAGAGCATCACGCAGCCCGTCACCGAACACGTTGAGCGACAACACCGTCAGCACGATCATCAGGCCGGGGACGATCGTCAGGTGCGGCGCGGTGTAGATGTTCTGGTAGCCGTCGGCGATCATGGTGCCCCACGACGCGTTGGGTGCCCGCACGCCGGCCCCCAGGAACGACAGTGCCGATTCCAACAGCATGTTGTTGGCGATGTTCAACGTGAAGAACACGATGATGGTCGACACCACGTTGGGCAGCAGCTCGGTGGCCATGATGCGGATGGGGCCTTTGCCCTGCGCCACCGCCGCGTCGACGAACTCCTTCTCCCGCAGCGCCAGGATCTCTCCGCGGATGGGCCGCGCCATGTACGGCACGTACACCAGCCCGATGATCATGATGGGGATCCACAGGCTGTCGCCGGCGACCTCGAGGCCGCCGATCTTCAACCCGCCCAACGCCAGTGCGGTGCCCAGCGCGATGCCCAGCAGCAGCACCGGGAAGGCCCACACGACGTCCATCACGCGGGAGAGCACCGCGTCGATCCAGCCGCGGAAGTACCCGCAGACCAGCCCGACCAGCACCGCGAGCACCGTGGTGATGGCCGCAGCCGCCACCCCGATGTAGATGGAGGTCCGCCCGCCGTACATCAGGCGCACCATCACGTCGCGCCCGTTCTGGTCGGCACCCAGCAGGTAACGACCGTGCAGGCCGGGACCGATGGGGGTGCCGTCCGGGGACACCACATCGGTCTCCTGGCCGTCGATCATCACGGTGTCGGTGATGTGGTTCTCGTTGGGGCCGGTGTGGGCGACGTGCTCGGCCCACAGCGGCGCCGCCAGGCAGAACCCCACGATCAGGATGAACAGCACACCGAAGCCCAGCGCAACCTTGTTGCGGCGCAGCCGTAGCCACGCCAGATACCACGGACTGCGGCCCCGGATCTGCGCCGTGGGGACGCCCGTCGGGAGCACCGGCTCCCCGGGCGCCGCCACGGCCTCTGTCGGGGTGGCCACTACTTCAGCGTCAAAGCCGACCAGTCCTGATTGAACAGGAGATGGCTGTAGGCCTTGTCGAAGTCGATCCGATCGGACACGAAGGTGGTGTACTGCTCGTTGCCGTAGGGCGCCCACACCGCCTGCTCCATGTACGCCTTGTCCAGCTCGGCGTAACCCTGCTCCACGCCGTCGTCGGTGAGCTGCTTGGAGCGCAGTTCGTTCATCTTGGCGTCCAACTCCGGCAACGAAGCACGCGAGAAGTTGTTGCCATTGGTCGGCAAGATGGCGTCGGTGTTGAGCAGCGGCCGGAAGAAGTCGTCCGGATGCGGGAAGTCCTGGAACCAGTTGCCGAAACCGGTGTCGAGATCCGGTGTCGACTGGTTGCCGATGGTGGTGAAGTACACGTCACCGGCGAGCACCTTGAGGGTGGCGTTGAATCCCAGCTGGTTGAGCACGTCGTGGTAGTACTCGCCGATGCGTTTGCGGTCGGGTTCGTCGTTGGTCCACACCGTGATGTCCATGTCCGACGGATTGGCCTCGGCGAGAAGCGCTTTGGCTTTGTCCATGTCCGGACCCGGGTACAGCTTGTACTCCTCGTAGCCGGGCATCCCGGGCGGCAGGATCTGCTGGGTGGCGTGCAGGCGCCCACCGAACACGCGGTTGAGCGCTTCGGGATCGATGGCGTAGTTGACCGCCTGGCGCACCCGCACGTCGTTGAACGGCGCGGTCTGGTTGTTCATCCAGAAGTAGAAGGTGTTGATCGACTCCTCCATGCGGAACCGGTCCGCGAAGCGGGACTTCACCTCCTGCAGACGGTCGGCGTCCGGCGGGTCGACCATGAAGTCGATGCTGTTCTGCTCGACGCCGGTCACCTGGGCGGTGTTGCTCTTGTTCTGGGTGACGGTGATCTTGTCGACGCCCGCGTCGGCCACTTCGGTGGCACCGGCGTCCTGAACTGTCTTGAAGTTCGGGTTGCGCTCCAGCGTCAACGTCTGCGGTGCTTCGACATTGGTGATCATGAACGGCCCACTCGACGGCGGCGGGCTGTTGGTCGCGTCGTCGGACAACGGCGTGCTGGGCGGCACGGGTGCGGCGAACATCAGGCCCAGGACGTTCTCGAAGGTGCCGTTGGGCCCGTCGAGAGTGATGGTGATGTCGCCGGTGGCGTCATCGGTGACGATGCCGCTGATGGTGTCGGCGCTGCCGTCGGCGTACTCGGGCGCTCCGACGATGCCGTTGAAGAACACCGATCCCCCGGAGTCCGCCTTGAACAGGCGCTGGATCGCATAGGTGAAGTCGGAGGCCTTGATGGGGGTGCCGTCTGAGTACAGCATGTCCGAACGCATCTTGAGCTTGTAGGTCAAGCCGTCGGGCGATACCTCCGGCAAGGCTTCGGCGAGTGCGGGCACCACTTCGGTGCCGTCCTCACCCTTGGCGTGCTTGTACGTCAGCAGCGGTGTGTAGACGTTGTAGAGGGTCTCCCAGCCCTCCACGGTGTAGGACAGCTGCGGGTCGATGTAGTCGGGGAACGACGTCATCGTGATGTTGATCTCGCCCCCACCCCCGCCGCCGGATCCGCCCGACCCGCCACCCTCGTCGTCGCTTCCGCACGCCGCGACCCCGAAGGCGGCGACCGTGCCGACGGAGATCAGGACAACTGCCTTGCGCAGAGTTGTGCGCAACGTCAACATGCTTGCTCCTCAGCTCGTCCCGTGGCGTGACGGGGACCGGAACTTTTCCGGACCGCTACCCGTCCACAGCTACGCTTCTCACAGGATCCGGCAGCCATCTTGGGCGAAGTAGGCAGAAATAGCACCCTCAGGCCGGAAATTTTTCAGCGTTCACAGGACTTTGACAGGAAACATTTCTGAAACTTACGCCCGCGCAACCGGTTGGTAGGGCGGAGTAGAAATAGCGCATGACGCACAACGAGCTACCTCCTCCGCCGCCCACCACACCCACCCGCACCGCGGCGCGACTGATCCTGGCCGGCGCCATGATTTTCGCCGGCCTCAGTCATCTGTTCTGGGGGCGCAAAGAGTTCCAGGCACAGGTGCCGACATGGGTACCGATGGATCCCGACGGCGTGGTGATGGCCTCCGGCGGCGTCGAGGTGATGCTCGGAGCGGGATTGGCCCTGCTCAACCGCGATCGGGTGTTGGTGGGGCGCCTCTTGGCAGCCTTCTTCGTCGCGGTGTTCCCGGGCAACCTGGCCCAATTCGTCAACAAACGCGACGGCTTCGGCCTCGACAGCGATGCCAAACGTTTCGTCCGTTTGCTGTTTCAGCCCGTGCTGGTGGCGTGGGCGCTGTGGTCGACAGCCGCTACGGGGTCTCGTCGCTAATTGCGTCGTCGAGCGCGGTGACCGCGATTCCGTAGGGCAAGAACCGCACCTTGCGCTTCGGATCGGTGTTGTGCTTGTTGGCGCGTAGGGCGTCCAGCTCGGTGGCGAACACCTGCTCCACCGTGGCGGACCCGTCGTCGGTGACGATGTAGATGGCCCACACACCGTCCCCGGCGTCGCCGGTGGTCTCGGGTTCCGGCCGGGCACGGGGCCGTCCGCCGGCCTGGTCGAAGAACACGTTCCAGGCACCGCGCTGTGCAGGGTTGTCGAAGACCCGGCCGAACGCGTCACGCAGACCTTCACCCGCTTCGCGCACCATGCGGTCGAGATCCTCGGGATCAAAGCCGAAGGGATTATTGCTGCTCATGCCCTCCAGTGTGCCACCGCAATTCCCCGCCCAAACCGACGCAGGCCTGAGGCCGAGGCTGGCGAGGCACGAGCCAGGTGAAGGAGATCAGGCCGGAACGTCACACCCGTTTGTACGAGAACGGTCGGGAATTACGTGGGTTTCGGCGCACCTGCGTGGTCGCACACCTCGGCCAGCCAGTTGGCCCACGCGGGCTTGTCGTCGGCGGCGAACTGCGCAGCCTCCGATCCGTAGAGATAGGCACTCACGTTGACCATGGTCTGCCCGCCCACGGTGCAGGTGCCGGCCACCAGAGCCCCGGCAGTGGGTTCGGTGATCCGCAGCAGCAGCTGACGGAACCGGTGGTTCTGCTGCACCTGCTCCACCGTGCCCAGGATGCGCGGCGTGCCGAGTGAGACGACGTCGCCCAGATCGGCGTCGCGCGCCCCGAACGCGTCCACGAGCGCCTTCCAGACGTGCGCCTCGGTGGCCGACGGCGATGCGGTGGCGTTGACCACCGCGGCGGGCTCGCCCGGGTGGTCGGCCAGATAGATCCGCAGGATCTCGAAGAACGTCGGCCACCCGCTCTCGAAGCTCTCCAGTTCAGCGTCCCAGTCATCCCGGTCGCTGAGCAGACTGTGCGTCATGCGCACCACGCACTGGTCTGCGCTGCGGCGGGTCACGGTCACCTCGGTGGCCACCGGCGGCGCCTCGCCCGACCACCCCACCTCTTCGTAACCGAAGCGCGTCGGCGGTTCCCACACGGTCACCGGTCCGGACGTGGTGACCCCCGCACCGAAATCGAATGTGATTGTCCCGCCGACGTGTTCGTCGATGGTGGCGGGACTGAACCAGGCGCTGTTACCGGGACCGGTCGCGACGGCCTGCCACACCTGTTCAGGGGTTCCCGGGACGACGAACTCCACCTCGACCCAGCGGCGACCTGCATCGTCCTTCATCAACGGCATGCTCACTCCTGGATTCGAGCTGGGGCTACGGCGCTTCCTGGTTGGGCACCTGGATCGGGATCGGCACCGGCAGGAACGGAATGTTCAGGTGCGTGGTCGTCATCGGTGGCGGCGTGGTCGTGGTGGTGGTCGGCGTCGTCGTGGTGGTGGTCGGCGGCGTCGTGGTCGTGGTGGTCGTCGTCGTGGTTGTGGTTGTGGTTGTGGTGGTAGTCGTCGGCGGCGTCGTGGTCGTGGTGGTGGTCGTCTCCGGGGGCGGAGGCGGCGCCTGACTGGGTGTGATGGTGACGTAGGTGGTCTCCGGCGGGGGCGGGACGTAGGTGGTCTCCACCGGGGGTGGGGGCGGCGGTTCGGTGGTGACGGGCGGCGGTGGTGGGGGTGTCGTGGTCACCGGGAGCGGCGCCAGCGTGGTGGGCGTGGTGGGAGCCGTACTCGACGAGTCGGTGGTGAGCGTGTAGGCAACGCCGCCAAGCGCGACCACGGCGATCAACGCCGCGGCGGCCAACGCCAGTTGCGGGACGCGGAATCTGGACTTGGGTTCGTCGAATGCGCCTGTGGCAGGGGTGTATTGGATCTCCGGGCGAGCACCGGTGGACATTGCATATGGATTGTCGGTTTCGTACGGGCTCTGGTATTCGCCCTCGTACGGCACCGGATCGGCAGTGCTGTCGTCATCCTGCGACCACGCCAGCGCCCGGAAGGTCGACGAGGCGGGTGCGTTCGGGTCGGGCTGCAGCGCAGCGGCTCCCAACGACGAGGTGGCCGCATCTCCCAGCGCCGTGGACAGCCCGGTGGGCGCGTCGGCATCAGGGCCGCGGGCAGCGATCAGCGCCGATCCGACGGCGACGTCGAGCCCCGGGGACGCGGTGGTGACCACCGGCGCGGCTGAGCGCTGCGAAAGCAGCTGTGTCACAAGCGGGATGGCAGCTCCGCCGCCGACGGTCCCGATCGCGGTGAGCTGCGACCAGCTGATCCGGTTGCGCTGCAGTAGATCGTCGAGCGCGGCCAGGACGCCGGCGAGCGCCGGACGGATGACCTCTTCGAGCTCCCCGCGGGTGACGCGGGATTCGGTGGTGACGCCGGGCAGCGCCACGGTGACGGTGGTCGCCGTCTCCGCAGACAGGCGTTCCTTGGCGCGGCGGCATTCGTCGCGCAGCCGCGCCAGCGACCCCACCGCCGCGGTGGCCGCCGGATCCACGTCGCCGCGGCTGCCGATGTCGGCCAGCACCGCCGTGAGCAGTGCCTGGTCCACCTGGTCGCCCGAGAACTCGGGATACCGCACCGTCTCGGTCACCGGCCGGAACCCCGCGGCCGCGTCGGCCAGGGTGATGCTGGTGCCGCTACCACCGAAGTCCAGCAGCGCGACGACGCCGTTGGCGGCCAGCCCCGGATTGACCTGCAGGGCGGTCAGCGCCGTGACGGCGTCTGAGATCAACCTCGGCGCCACCCCCGACGGAGCGAGTGCGCGGTTGCCGCGTAGGGCGTTCTCGAGTGCGCGGACGGCGCCGGGCGCCCAGTACGCGGGCACCGCGATCACGACGTCGCTACCCGGGGAGGGGCCGCCGGCGGCAGCGGCCACCGCTCCCAGCGCTTCGACCAGCAGTTGGTCAGCCTGGTGCGGCGATCCGTCGACGGCGATCAGTGGCACCGGGTCGCCGATGCGTTCCACGAATCCACGCAGGACCAGGCCGGGTTCGGTGAGATTCGGGTTGTCCGACGGCAGCCCCACCTCCGCGGGCCGGTGTCCGTACAGGGTCAGCACGGAGCGGCGCGTCACCGGTGGGGCTCCGACACGCGCCGCAACCAAGTTGGTTGTTCCGATGGACAACCCGTAGGGGTCGCTCAACTTCTCACACCTTGTACTGGACGGCAGTCGAGAGGCCACCCTAGCCGCTGTGAGCCGCCGACGGGCAACCCGACACCCGCGTTGGTCGAATCTATGAGGTTGCTATGCGCGGCAGCCAGGCCAGCGGCAGCTCGGCCATCGTCACGAAACCCGCTGGTGCGGCGCACACGGCGGGCACCGCATTCACCGCCTGCATGGCCGTGGCGACGCTTGCCGCGTGCACGTGCTCACTCATCGGCACATCCCGGCGGAAGCTGGCCAACGTCACCACATGCGCCTGCAGCGACGGGGCGCCTTCGATGGTGATGGTCCAGCCGTGCTGCGGCGACGGCCAGTGCCGCGGTTGACGCTGGCCCAGCATCCACAGTGTCTCGGTTTCGATGACGGTGGCCCCGGCGCGCCGGCCGCGCCACCGCCACCGCTGCCCGGCAACCGTTCCGGCCTCGACGGTGCGTCCCAAGAACTCGCCGTCACGCTCGGCGGGTACCAGTTCGAGGTCGACGCTGACCTCGTCCAGATCGGCGCCCAGGGCGTCGCCGAGCAGCCAAACCTGTTGTTGGAAAAGCGCACTGGTGTACTGCAGCGACGGGCTGTCCACGGTGACATCAGAGATCGGCGCGCCGAACATCATCTGGCCGAAAGTGATGTCGGCACTGTCGTAGAGCGCCCAGTCGGCGCGCTCCTGAATGGTCACCTGCTCGATCTCGCGGCACATGCCGGCCATGGCCAGCGGCAGCACCGCGCCCAGGTTGCCGGGGTTGAGTCCCGTTCCGTGTAGGGAGCTGCCACCTTCCCGGCAGGCGTCGTGGAGCTCGTCGCGATGCCGGGCACGGGCCTGATGGAAGGCGAACGACGTGGTCACCACGTTCACCCCCGCCCGCAGGAGCTGGCAGACAACCGGTACCGAGGGGGTGCGCGGGGTGTAGAGCACGCAGTCGGGGCGGGCATCGAGAATCTCGGTGATCGATGTCGTCGCGGCGATCCCTACCGGATCGCGCCCGGCGAGGACGCCGGCATCGACGCCGTGTTTGTCCGCGCCGTGCGCTTTGACGCCGACCAGCTCGAGAGCACTGTGATCCAGTATGCCGCGCAACGCTTCGCGGCCGATTTCCCCGGTGCCCCATTGCACCACGCGGTAGGACATCAAACGACGGTCAGCGGCAAGGACTTACGGGATTCGAAAGTGAAGCTCGCGCCACCGCTGAACTTGACCACCTCGACCTCGGAGCGCTCCTGGGTGGCGGTGTCGCTGTGCTGCAGTTCGGCCATCCACTCGGTGTCGGTGCCGGTGACGTCGACGACGACGTGGGGATCGACAGCCGTGGCCACAGCCTGCAGCGGCTCGGTCGACGCCGGTGTGCACAACGCGATCCAGGAGCCGTCGTCGTGAGCGGGACTGCGGCGCAGGTGGATCCGTCCATCCTCGATGTCGGCGTCGACGTAGCCAACCGGGTTGAGCAGCGGGTGCAGCTCGAATACCCGCTGCACCCCTTCGATGCTCTTGGGCAGCTTCAAGGCTCGGTGGATGCGCTCGGCGGCGATGCCGGCCAGGCCGATCAGTTGTTTGGTGCAGATCTCGCGCGCCAGCCCTTCATCCGCGCGTTTGCGCACCGCGATGATGAAGGAGAGATTCAGCAGGTGCATCTGCAGGCAGACCTCGTCGGCGATGCGGACCAGTGCGGACTTGGAGAACGCGGCGAAGTCGAAATCGGCCAGGAGATCACCGGAGTAATCTGCCTGCCCGTCGTCGCCGCTGTCGATCTCGGTCAATTGCCAACCGGCAGCGCGGGTCTGGTTCACCTGGGCCAGGTGCGGGTGGTCTTCCACCTCAGGGTGGGACTCGTCGATGGTGACTGTCCACGCACAGTGGGGGTGGCGGTCCGCCGGAGCGCGGGGTGGCCGGTGAATGGGGCGGATCTGCGCACGGCGGTTGGTGGCCACCGCGGTGGCGTCGAAGGTGGGGTCTTCGATGTCATGGCACATGCCGCGGACATACTCTTCGCCCATCGGTTCGACGTCGAGGAGCGCGCCGCAGTGGTCGAGGTGGAAGGCGCCGTTCCAGCGGTCCTGGACGGTGTAGCGAAAATCCATGAACTGCGGCGGCGCGCCGATGTCGAGCTGCAGGCCTTTGAAGATGGTGATGACATCGTCGCCTTCGTACTTCAGCGCCTTCTGCATGCGGCGGGTGTAGATGGGACTGGCGCCCATCCACTCCTCGATGGCGACCTGCAACATCTCCTCACGGCCGAAATTGCTGATGCACCAGGCCATTCCAGACCGATCGATCAGCTGGCCGATGAGCAGCAGCTCGGGAACCAGGGTGACCAGTTGGTCCCTGGACAACGACGCATAGCGGCTGTGGGCTGCAGTCACGTCCCAAACATAGACAGGACAATGTTATAAAGTCAACGATGAAAAGTATCGCCACCCGCACCACGACCGCTCCCCGCAGGCGCGGTGACGAGACGCGCGCCAGGATCATCGAGGAGACGGTGCGCTGCATCGTGGACGAGGGTTTTCCGGCCGCCACGGCCAAACATGTCGCCGAACGTGCGGGGGTCACCTGGGGGGTCATCCAGTACCACTTCGGTGACCGCAACGGCCTGCTCACGGCCGTGGTCGACGATGGCGTGGCCAAGCTGGTGGAAAGCCTGTCGGCGGCCGAGGTGTCCGGTCTGCCGTTGCCGCGACGGATCGAGACGGTGGTGGACCTGGCCTGGGACTGCTACAGCAGCCCCACCTCAATGGCCGCCTTCGAGATCCTGCGGGCCACGCGTGGGGAGTCGTCGGAGCGGCATCTGATCGAGATGAGCGACGCCATCAGCGGTCTGGGACGGCTGATCTCCGACGACCCCGCCGATCGTACGGTCGCGGAGGTGATCTGGGCGGCGCTGCGCGGGATGGTGCTCGTCGAGATGATCGTCGATCAATCGCTGGACTGGCAGCGCGAGCGCCGGACCCTGGTCGACATGGCGGTCCGCTACCTCAGTTGAGCCGGTCGGCCACCGAAACGACGCGGGTGGCCAGGTGGTCCAGGGCGTTGTTGGTGGCCTCACTCAGGCCGTTCTTGTTCTCCGGTCCGGTGACGTGGCCGACGCCGTAGGGGTTGCCGTCGGCGAACTTCACGCCGTCGGTGTATCCCGGAGGGACAATGATCCCGCCGAAGTGCATCAGGGAGATGTAGAGCGCCAGCAGGGTGGTCTCCTGACCGCCGTGCTCGGTCTGCGAGGAGGTAAACGCGGCGTACACCTTGTCGGCCAGCTTGCCCTGGGCCCAGAGCCCGCCGAGGGTGTCGATGAACGTACGGAACTGCGACGCCGGTGACCCGAACCGGGTGGGCGTCCCGAAGATCACCGCGTCCGCCCACACGATGTCCTCGCCCGTCGCCGCCGGAAGATCCTTCGTGGCTTCGTAATTGGCCAACCAGGCTTCGTTCTCGCGGAACGACTCGGGATCCCGCGTCTCAGCGATGTGTCGAACACGGGTTTCCGCACCGGCCGCCTCCGCCGCGGCCGCGACGCGCTGGGCCATCTTGGCGCCGTGACCGGTGGCCGAGTAGTAGATGACGCTGAGTTTGCTCATGTCTGCTCCTTCGAAAGCCTGCCCATCCCGACATTACCGACGGTGCCCGCCGCGATCATGGCGATTCCCCACACGACCGGTAACGCATCGGTGACGAGTGCAAAAATGCCTGCGATCAAGACGAACATCGGCACCCACGCGAACAGCTCGGGCAGCGCGGCCGGCTTGTCCCCCGTCGCGCGGTCGGGGTAGTACTCGGTGAAGTTGATGGCGAAGAAAACAGCCGCCAGCTGCAGCACCCAAGCCGTCCAGAAGTTGTCGGGGTCATGCAACACGGCGTCACCGATGAAGCCGACGACGGCGTTGACGGTGAACACTGCCGCCCACACCCCGGAGATCACGTAGTTGATCTTCAGGAACAGCGAGCTGTCCCAATGCTCCTCGGGTGCCTGCTTTTTGGCGTACGCCAGGGTGAACGGGCGGCGAGCCACGATGGTCGCGATGACGAACACGGCCAGCACGATGTTGGTCAGTTCTCCTGCCCACATCTCCAGCCGGTCGGTGGTGGCATCGTCGACGATCAGCCCGACGGCGGCGAGCGCCACGAAGAACAGCACGCCGAGCACGTCGAGGGCGTACACGCCGAGGTGTCGCCGATGGCTGAGCCACAAGGTCAGCAGCGCCAGCCCGAGCGCGACGCACACCGCGATCTCGAAGTTCCCCGGCGTCGAGAACACCGAGAACACAATCCACGGCGCGATCCCCGACAGCGGCGACTTCAGATACCCGTCGACGAGTTTTGTCACGCGACGACTGTAAGCCGTGCTAAATGTCTTTCATGGGTGATCGGGAAGACATCGAACGCGTCAAGTATCAGTACCTGCGGGCCTTGGACACCAAGCACTGGGCTGACTTCGAGGACGCGCTCACCGAGGACGTCGTGGGCGACTACGGATCCTCGGTGGGCGAGGAGCACCACTTCACCGACCGCTCCTCACTGGTGGAGTACATGCGGTCGTCACTGCCGGCCAACGTCATCACCGAGCACCGGGTCAGCCACCCCGAAATCACCGTCTCCGGCGACACCGCGACCGGCAGGTGGTATCTCCAGGACCGCGTGATCGTGGCCGACTTCGACTTCATGTTGATCGGGGCGGCGTTCTACTCCGATACCTACCGCCGCACGTCGGCCGGCTGGAAGATCGCCTCGACCGGCTACCAGCGCACCTACGAGGCGACCATGTCGCTCAAGGGGCTGGACTTCAAATTGACCCCCGGCGCCGCGCTGGCGCTCTGACACACGAATGCCGCCCTGGATGATCCAGGGCGGCATGGTGTTTTGTGCGATCAACGAACGTTGACGTACACGGTTTGTGTGTTCATCGGGGCGTACTTGCTGTCGGAGTTGGGGCCGTAGCCGCCCTGGTTCGAGTTGTTGGTGTTGTTGTGCGGGAAGGTGGGGCCCTGTCCCACCGACACGACGGTGGCGTCGGCCAGTGGCGCGTTGGACAAGCGGTTGACGATCACCTTGTAGCCCTGGTCCTGCAGGCTGGAGATGGTGTCCTGGGCATTGCCGGCACCGGTCGGGGCGGCCATGGCCGGGGCAGCCAAGCCGATGAACGCGGCGGTGGCGGCGGTGGCGATGGTGGTGGCGAATCCGAACTTGGTCATGATCTCTGCTTCTCTCTGAATAGGTCTTGTGTGGTGTTCGGATCGGGGCGGGAGGGGTTTCTCGTTCCGGTCTGATGGTTGTAACCACGCAGCTCAGAGCCGCATTTCCGGTTGGCAGGGAATGCGCGAAGGGTGGCAGTTTCGTTCACACTGCACCCACCGCAAGGAAGTGCGAGTGGGGGTCGCGGTGAGCGCAGTGTGAACGCAGAAGCGCCCCGCCGGGGAGGGCGGGGCGCTTCGGTTCGGGAGCCCGTGGGGTCAGCGGACGTTGACGTAGACGGTCTTGGTGTTCACCGGGGCGAACTGGTTGTCGGAGTTGGGCGCGTAGCCACCCTCGGCGCGGTTGTTGGAGTTGGTGTGGCTGAAGGTGGGGCCAACACCTGTGGAGACGACGCTGGCTTCACTGAGCGGGGCGGTCGAGAGGCGGTTGACGATCACCTTGTAGCCCTGGTCCTGCAGCGAGCTGATGGTGTCCTGGGCGTTGCCGGCACCGGTCGGGGCGGCCATGGCCGGGGCGGCCAGGCCCAGGAACGCGGCTGTGGCGGCGGTGGCGATGGTGGTGGCGAATCCGAACTTGGTCATGATCTCTGCTTCTCTCTGAATAGGTTTTGTGGTGTTCGGATCGGGGCGGGAGGGGTTTCTCGTTCCGGTCTGATGGCTGTAACCACGCAGCTCAGGGCAGCATTTCCCGTTGGCAGGGAATGCGCGAAGGGTGGCAGAAAGTACTCGCCCAGGCTGCGGTCCGCGCGGGGCACCAAGTATCGATGTGCCCGTCTCTGAGCGACTATTGAGCGACAGCCCACGGCGCGCGGCTGAAGCCAGCGCATGGTGCTCACCAAGGTGGCATCGTGGATCGCAACGCATCCCGCGGTCGGGCTGCCGTCACTGCTATGGATGAAGAACGCACTGCCCTTGCCCGGGTCGTTTGCATGAATTCTACGCAAAGCTCTTGACGTGACCGTCCATCACTCATCAGGCCCAATCTGGGGGTAAACCCTCGCCAGGGTTGGATCGAGCGCAGAAGGCGAAGTCCGGCAAGGGATCACTAGCCGCCTTGAAAATGGCTCGGGACATGCCAACCGAATCGTCTGCGGCCGAGATGGCTGCGGCCACCACCTGCCAGCCGACGTCTATGCGCTGGTTAACATTCAACTTGCCGCCCGCGCCACCCGTACCAACCACCGAAATCACCTGTGCCGCAGAGTCAACAGAATTTGCGAAGCGGGGCGTCAACTCCGCGGCCGTGGGCACGTGCGTTGCTTCGAAGATCATCACACAGGCAGCAGCAACCAAAACGTGGCAAAGTCGTTGCGTCTGCCCAACGTTGGATTACGCCAGCCAAGGGTCATGTCATGGTTATGACATAACTTGGAGCCACGGCCGGACCTGCGTGTACGCGGCGGACGCACAACTGCGCGAAGGAGGGCGGCCGGGGCGGCGGTTACTGACAGACGCCGCCGTAGACACAACCTTATTGAGGTAGTTGGCCCATAAATTTTCGATTCCGGCGGAAACGAGCGCAGACTCCTAAACAGATTCAACGTCACGCGAATCTGTGGACGATGTGTCGATTCCGGTCCGAGTAATCACCGGTTATACGATTCCAAATTGACCGGATCACCATACGGAAACCCCCTGGGTCGTCCTTTGCAGCAGCCGCCGGGCCCTCCGCCGAGAACGGCGAAGGCAACGAAAGGATTGTTAGTTGCCGCATGCGCGACTTCCCTACTTGCGCTCACGGTGGGCGTTGCTTCCTGGCTCAAGCCGAATACTGACGCTTCCTCTACCGGGCACTTTCAAACATCGCCCTCGTACAGCGCCAATGAGATAAGCAGCGCCCAAGAAGCTATGTGAGATTCTGACGAAAAAGCACTGCGCGCGGTCAACGGCACCTTTGGAAGCCAGAATGTTGATGATCCGACTCTTGCGCTCGCTATGTCTATCGATACCCGATTTGCCTTTGAGATGGCATCTGAATACTTTTTGGACCAGCTTGAGCGCCACCCCGCGACGCCCCCGGATCTCGCGAATAGCTTCCGAAAGCTCGCCGATGGCTACACCGAGATGCTCTTCCTACAACTTGCACGCGCGCGGCAGGTAGAACTCGAAGAAGTTTATAGAACCACGGATGCTTTGGATGCCGAAATTGATAAAACCTACAGCTAGGGATTGCTTTCCGTTCGATAGCTTAAATTTCAGAACTGCGACTCGATTTGCGTAGAGACGCGACGAGGCCCCTCGGCGGTCCAAATTTCGATTCGGCATTCGGAAGCACAGTGGTTCGATCCCTCGCGACCGATTCTGGCGATGGAGACCCCGTTGATCGCGAGTGCAGTAGGCGATTGGAGCCGCAGAAATCAAGGCTACTATCGGGACATGACCGGCTTGTCACACGGAGGTATGCCCGCGGGACCATGGCCCCCGCATCAATCCTCGCACTCCGCACATTCCCGCGGTCCCATCCTCCTCGGCATCGCCGTCGGGTTAGTCGGTATAGCGGTGGCGATAGCGTCGTGGCTTCGCCCAATTGAAAGCGCGCATCGGGCCGCAGCAGGGCCAGTGGTCGAGCAGTACTCAGAACAAGAAGAAGCAATCGCCACGGAGGCGGTCTGCAACTCCCACGCCCTTATCGATCGAGCGACCAGCAACGCGGCCGGCCGTTCGAGCAATGATCCTGCGATCGGCGGCCTCATCTCACTCAACGTCCGAATAGGTTCCGTCGTAAGCTCCAACCTGATTGTCGAAACGGCGCAGAAATTCCCCGCCACGCCTGCTGCTCTACGCGATGCGGCGCGAAATCTGGCAATTGCATTCAATACCGTCACTTTGCTTCAGGTGGCGGAGGCGCCCGACCGCGAGCTGAAACAAGCCTACGAGAGTCTCGATGCCGCGAACACCGCGCTCCAAGGGGAGTGCAGTTAGCTTGAGGGCAATGGGGGGTCGAAGCAGGTCAGAACTCGCAGAAGGTGCTTCCGCGCCGCGCAGGCTGGCGCGCCAGGCCACCTCGGTTCTGAGCGACTATTGAGCGACAGCCACAACGGCCCCCGGCTGAAGCCAGCGCATGAGGCTCACCAAGGTGGCGTCATCGATGGAAACGCACCCAGCGGTCGCGCTGCCGTCACCGCTGTGAATGAAGAACGCACTGCCCTTACCCGGCACGCGCTGCTTGTTCACACCCATCACGACAGCGTGCGCGTACTCCGGAATCTGCAGGTTCTCGGTGCCGCCGGACAGACTGAAGGGGCATTGGTCCCGGGGGCAGACCTGCATGGTGTTGTACGTCGGACTGTTCACGTCGCCATCCCACCAGTGATCGGGGCCGACTTGGACGTATGGCAGCCCGCCGCCGGGGTTGGATTCGGTGCCGAAGGCAAAGTCAAGCGAGTAGACGCCCTGCGGGGTCATCTGCGAGCCCTCAAAGTGGTTTGGCGACATGCCCTTTGAGCCGATCTTGGCGGGGATCGCCGCCGCCACCGCTTGCCAGCCGGCGCCCGTGCGCTGGTAGACATCCATCTTCGCGTCCGAGCCGCCGGTGCCGACCACCGAAATGACTTGTGCCGCAGAGCCTACCGAGTTGGCGAACCACGGTGTCAACGCCGCTGCCGCGGGCGTGAGCGTAGCGCTGAGGATCATCACACACGCAGCAGCAACCACCACGCGGAGGAGTCGGCGCATCTATCCATCGTTGGCGCACGTCGGTCGAGGGTCAAGTAAAGGTTGAGACACGATTTGGCATCTCAGCCAGAGCTGCAGTTAGTCGGCGGACCCACTATCGCCGGCAGGGGGACGGTCCGGGCGGCGATTGCGGGCAGACGCTGCATAGACCCGGCCATTGATTTTGAGGTGGTTGGTCCAGTAGACGGCGATGCCAATAAGAACCAGCGCCGAAGCCCCCGCGACGAACAGCGCACCTGGGATGTTTGGCAGCTGGGACGCGAAACCGAACACGACGACCAAGGCGCAGCAGAGCCAATAAGTCCGCCGTTGAATCGAATCCGGGGATAGCCTGGCCGATCTCCAGAGCGGAGTGCTTCCGCCGATCGCGCTTACCATCAGCGCAAGGACAGCCGGCCAGACGAGTGGGTCGGCGCTCACCATGGAAACGCAGCCTCAGGCACGGGCCCGAAGGACGCCTCACTCACTGTCATCACCAAGCGCAGGCGGGCGATCGGGGCGGCGGTCAGAGGGGAACGCCGCGAGTATGCGTCCTCTTATCTTGATGTGACTGGTCCAGTTGAAGGCAATGGCGATCAGTGCCAAAGCGCTCCCGAGCCCGAAGAACAACCCCGAACGAATGTCGGGCCACTGGGACAGAAAAAAGAGCACCACGGCGAGCGCAGCGCCGGACCAGTACACACGACGTTGGATCGAATCTGGCGATAGAGCAGCGGATTTCCACGGCGGATAGAAACCCCCGACCGTGCCCAGGGCCATCGCGACGACGCCAAGCCAGAACAGCACGTAGGACATGTGTTGTCGTCAGCCTCCGCTAGTGGGTCGAGGTGTGTCGAAGGCGCTGCCAATCTTGCCGCCGACGTAATCACCCGCTTCGCTTGAGGCGTAAGCGATCACTCCAACCGCGATTGCCGCGGTCACAGGGTTTGTGAATGAGCCAGCGAGTAGAAGCCCACCCGCGGTACCGCCTGCGCCGACGACAAAGCTCCCAAGCGCGCCGCCTAGCTCCTCGTTCCTGTGGGGGTTCTGGGGATCGTTCACATAATCCCAACCGGCGAGTCCCAGCCCTAGGACGTCTCCAACCGCGCCCGCCTTCCGAGTAATGCTTTTGAGCACCTCGGCGTCACTGGCCGATAGCAAGTCCACCGGCAGTGCGTGCTTGCCTTGAGGTATTCCCTCCGCGTATGCCCGTGCAGACGCGATGCCCGGGTTGGCCGCATCCATCACGTCCGAGAGCACCTGCGTAGCGCCTTCGCCGGACATTCCCGCCGCAGTCAGCGCCTGGTACGCCTCGCGCGTTGTGGTCACCCGGGCGAGAGATTCACCCTGGTTCATGAGTTGGGTTGCTGCGTCACGGTCCATGGGCGGGAAGCCCAGAGACCCCTGCTCAAGTTGCCGTTGGAGTTCAAGCCGTGCCTGCGCCCGGGTACGGGCATCCCCGCCCAACAATGGATCGCGTGGCAGCGGGCCTGCGAAGTTTGCCATCCGGAAATCATCGAGGCGCTGTTGGGCAAGTTCGCGCTGTTCCGGTGACACCGGAGCGTCTGGCGGTGCCGTCGCGGTTGCGAAATCATTCAGTCGCGCCAAGGCATCCGCCTTCTCGAGCGTCCACGTGCCAGGACTGTTCACCAACGCTTCATCTTTGGCACGCTGATTGGTGTCGTAGTGCTCCGGGGCAGTCCGGCCGCGTTCTTCGGGGCTGACTACGCCGTCACCGTCGACATCCTCAATTCCGGCAGGGTCGTAGCCGTAATTTTTCCGCAGGTCGAAGGCCGTGGCCTCGAGCTTGTCGGTGTACTGGTCGCGGATGCGTTCAACCTCAACACATGCCGCACCGGTCAGTTCCCTCGCTTCGTCGAGGAGATCGGACCATTCTTCGTCGTCGGCGATCCTCTGGCCCACCCAACTGTCCAGTAGCGCCAACTGACCATTGAGTTCTGCGAGCTTTGCGCCTGATTGCTTCTCCGCCTCGGCGAGATCCGCGGCGATGTTTTGCAGGTCCACGGCAATCAGCGGTAATTGATCCTTCTGCACAAACAGTTGCGTCGTGGCGCGCTCAACCTCCTCGGAGTCTGCGATGGGGTGGACACCCCCTTCCCCATTCCAGGACTCCCCGAACCGCTGCTTGGCCTGAACCCACTCAGCCCATGTCTCCTCGGTGCAGCCGCCCGCATTCTGGAACGCGGACGCCAACTGCGCGATCTCCCCTGGGTCCCCGCTCTGCAGCGTTTCATCTATCTGCCAAGGGTTACCGCATTGCAGCAGGTCTGCAATCGCAATGTGCGTCAGGCTTGGGTAATCGGCCACGCCACCGCTCGCAACGCCTCCGCGTTGCGCTCCTCCATATCGACAAATGCGGACGCAGCGACATGCCCCTTGTCGCCCAAGACTCCGAGTCTGCGCTCGTGGTTCCGAAGCCGCGTCACATGCTGACCGTGCGCGTCGGACATGATCAGCTCGAAGTCGCCGGCAGCCGCGAACCCGCCGAAGATTCCAGATGAGACAGACCGCCGACCTAGTGCTTGCGCACCCTCGTCGGCCAAGCCAGCCGCGGTGTACGAGCGGTTAGCACCGGTGCGCATAGTCTCGACGTCGACTTCCACAATGCCCCCTGACAGCGAAGTTAGCTTTGACACTACTGGCGCCTTGGCACCCGTCAATTCACCAAATCGCGAGCGATTGCACGTTCAACTCAGGTCAGGGCCGCAACGTCACGTATAGCGACCGCGGCGCATACGAACGTCTATGAGTGAATTGCTGCTCAGGCCGACGGCTATAGCATCTCTGCATGACCGACTCACCGTATGGGGTTACGCCAAACGGCTCGTGGCATCCGTCGCCCCGCCCACCGTCACCGCAGCGAAATTTGCTCCCTGTAGTTGTGGTTTCGCTTGTGGTCGGGCTAGCTGCTATGGCTTTCGCCGTTGCCGGTTGGTTCCGCCCCTCCGATAGTCAATCGGCTGGAGAGTTGGACGCTGAGCCCGCATACAGCAGTTCCGACACCGACACCGACACCGACACCGACGGCGCGATCGCAGCAGTTTGCAACGCATACGATCTCGTCGACAAAGCAACTATGGTTGCCGGGGGAGAGACGAGTGACGATCCCGGAGTGGACTTCACGATTGCCGTTAACATCCGCACAACGGCAAGTCTAGGTGCTGCTTTTTACTTTCGCGTACTGAAAGAAAATCCTGCGACTCCGCAGACGCTGGCGGATCCCGTTCGCCAACTCGCATCGACTTACCAGGAACTGGTCCTACTCCAAACTGGACAGGCACCCAAGGAGCAACTCGACACCCGCTACGACCAAATCAACAAATTGGACGGACAAATAGTTCAGGTTTGCCGGTAACGGACCCCGTAAAAGCGCGCAGTCACAGGCGTTGATGAAGCATCGCGGCTGGCCGCCGCACCAATAGGACGGACGCTGCGGCACCGTCTATATACGTCAACTCGGGATGCATCAGACTGGCCATCTCGTAAGCAGACAGGCTTCCGCGGCATACCGTCGCGCCTTAGAAGGTTGGGGGCTCAGTTGATGACCCTGGTTAGCATTTAGCACGACCACTCTCAATAGATGCGCGTCAGAAGCACGATGGCTTCAAACTCTTCGATGCAGGCCCAGACGGGTAGTCCGTTGGCCTGCTGGCCATGCGCCAATGGAACCTTGGCATAGAACAAGGCAATGGGTGAATAGCGGGCCCTGGCATCGGCGATACCATCGACACGTGACTGGGTCACCCTACGGAGTCAATTCCGAGGCACACTGGCAGCAACCGCGCCTCGACACTTCAGTGCCCGGACCTCCCTCAAGTCAGAAGCCCAACCGCACCCTTGGGATTGCCGCGGTCACGCTTGCCGCGGTGGCGCTCGTCGTATCCGTCGGGTCTTGGTTCTTGCCTGCCCGTTTCGACGACTCCGCGGCCCGGGACACCCCGGCGGTTCAGTACTCGGCAGAGCAGCAGTCCAAAGCCACCGCGGCGGTCTGCGAGGCCCGCTTGCTCGTGAACGAGGCCGGAGACGTGTCGGGCGGTAAGACGAGCGACGACCCTGACATGCGGTTCACCATAGCAATGTCGCGGGCACCTTGAGTGGGGACTATTTGGCCACAGTCTTAGAACAGAACCCCGCAACACCCGTGGATCTCGCTTCTAGCGCGCAGAAGCTCATAGCCGCGTACAGCAAGATCACGCTTCTGCAACTTGCAGACGCCGGCCAGGAGCGGTTGGAACCGATATACGAAGAATTGGACAGCGCTGACGCAGAAGTTGCACAGGAATGTGAGTGATGGCGGCGACAAGCGATCCGTGGACCTTCGCGATGATCGGTGCGTAGTGGCCTGGTGAAGGCCCGAAGGGCGCGCCGCCGGTGCAGCGACACAGAGAGAGATGCAGTGCGCAATATGTTCGGCGGATACGAACACGCGCTACACCAGCTTCGGACCACAAACTTGACGCATCGAGAGGGCGCGGCCGCACAAGCCGGCCAACAAGCTTTCCAAAGAGGAGAAGGGCAAGCCGCGGCGGTTCCCAGCCCGTCAGCGAGGCCGAGATCGCGGATTCACCGGATGCGCTTTGCGAAGCGCACGACCTAATTGCCCAGGCCACCCGCACTGCAGCCTCCACAACGAGTGACGATCAAGCTGTGAAGTCGGTGATTGCCAGCAATGTACGCCTCGCTGCCAGCATCTCTTGCAAAAAATTCACGAAACCCCAACGCACTATTGGAGATATCGGGCGCACTTGCCGCTCTGGCCATGACTTACCAACAGACAACGCTGTTGCATTTGGCGGATGCCACGGAGCTGAGCTTGACGCCGCCTACACCACCTTGGACGAAGCAGATGCGAAGGTTTGCAGGCCTGCCAATGAATGGAGGTTCTTCCGGCGAGTGGACAGGTGCTCTCGTGGGCATCCGGCTACCGACTACGGCAACATCCAAGTCGGCCAGGGTTGATCGCGCTGCACAATCAGCAATCAGCCATGCAAGGTTTGCGGGCATTTCGTGGGACACGAGAACCTTCGGGTTGACGATGAGCCTTCGACAAGCCACGCCTCCCGCGGTGCTTCTTACATCAAGCCAACACGCCCGCTACCAACGTCATGACCGAGTGCATCTAGAGCCGGGCCGAAGTAGTGAATGGCGAGATCTCAACTGGGCGATACCATCGAATCATGACTGGCTCACCGTACGGGGTCACGCCAGGAGGGCCATGGGCTCCACCACCTTCCGACGTGCCTGTTGGTTCTCCGCAAAAACCCTCACGGGCAATAGTCCTAGTTGCCCTAGGTGTGGCCCTCGTATCACTGTTGGTGGCGATAGCTTCGTGGGTAAAACCAACAAGTGCCAGCAGTCAATTAAGCACTGAGGCCCCTAGCATTCAGACTTATAGCGATCAAGAAATTCAGCAATCGATCTCAAACATGTGCGCTGCCTACAAGGAAACAGCCACTGCAATCAGCACAGCCGGCTCGGCGCGCAGCGATGATCCAAACGTAAAGTTTACCATTGCCGTAAATGCACGCCTTGCGATTCTTGCAAACGCCAACCTACTTTGGCAAACCCTTTCTGCAAATCCACAACTCCCCCCCGACGTAACTAAAGTATTTTCCGACATGGCAGACGCTTATAGTGGGATATTAATGGGACAACTTTCGGACGTCCCAACTGAATCACTCAGCGAGGTGAACGCGAAGCTCGACGCAGCAGACAAGAAAGCGCTCGAGGTCTGTAAATGAAAGATCTACCTCCTGGCGATTGGTCGGATTTGCTAGTAGGCGCCTGGTGGCCAAGCGCGCAGGCGACACACAACGCGATGGCTTCGTCCTCGAATCGGTCTTCGACTGCAACGGCCTACGAGGACTATGCGTCCCAGTTGACCACCGTAGTTTCGGGAGCGCTGGCCGACCAGGAAGGCGCAACAGCAGACTCGGCCAATGCGAGCTTCAACGCAGGCACACAGCATGCATTGTGGATCGCGGAACATAACATCGCGAAAGCGGACGCCTACAAAGTAGCCGCCGATTCGCTAGAAGGTCTACGGTCCGAGTTGCGAACCGTCGCAGAACTAGGCAACTCCACAATCAAACAAATACAAAGCAATTCTGCCATTGTGGAAAAAGTGTTGCCTATTGCACAAACCGTTTCATTAGCGAATTCCGAAGCTGGGAGGATTTCGGCTATCTGGTCCGCCAAGGTCAGTGCAGCAGCCGAATCTGTACTAGCCTTGACCGGTGATGGTCGATCGCTCGAACAATTCGCCCGAGATAACGGACTCGAATTGACCCAAGGTCACCCTGAAGTAAAGACCGATTCGCTCGAACAGCAGATAATTAATAAGCTTGACTCACTTTCGGAATCATCCTCAATCGGCGGCCCCGAAAAATCAGCGCTTACCGAGCTTGGCAACTTGGGTCCTGACAGTCCGGTGAGTTTCGTCAAGGGGCCCTCACCACTCTTGCAAGATACGGCTACGGCGACCTATCCAACCGAATCGGCCCCGCTGTACAAAAGCACCGACCTGCCAGCCATGGTTAACGCCGTAAACGCGGGAGACATGCCAACGAAAACGATTCCGGCCGGAGTCAACGTAGACCAGGGTGTGACCGCTGGCGTCCCCGGAAGTGTCGGGGGCGGAGGCGGAGGACCGGCCGGACACCCCATGAATGCTCCGATCGCCAGCCCTGGAGGTAGTGCGTCCGGGGGAAACTCAAGCCTTCCCCCCACCACCGGCCTCTCCTCATCCACACCCAGCGCCCCACTCAGCCCCGAATCCCTGGCCGAGAGCTTCAACAGCGGCATGCAGTCCGGTGCGCCGATGTCGGCCGGCGCAGAAGCGCTCTCGCAGGGCATCTCGGAGACCGCTCAGCAGGCCCCGCAGAACCCGACGCCGCCAGCCCCCGTCGCACCCACCGCGCCGTCCGGCGGATTCGCCTACGAAGCGCCACAACACTTCTCCGAGCCAGCTGCGCCGGCGCCGGCACCCACCGAGACCACCCAGCAGCCCATGTACGCCGCGCCTGTGGCCGCCGCTCCGGCAGCGCCCGTCGCACCCATGGCGCCTATGCCCGCAGCCCCGGCGGGCCCGCTGCCAGCCTACGGATCTGATCTTCGACCCACTGCGGCAGCAGCCGCTCCCCCGCCACCTGTCGCCGCGCCAGCTCCATTGTCGGCTCCGACCAGCGCCGCCAGCGGCACCGCGGCAAGCAACCAGCCGGCTGTCGTCCGCCAAGCACCCACTGCGGCAGCACAAACCGGCGTGACACCGGCGGGCATCGCCGAGACTGCGATGGGATCAGCGGCAACCGGTGCCATCGCCGGGGCTGCCGCCCAACAATCCATTGAACAGGCCCGCCTGGATCGACTGCTCGAAGCTGTTGCCCGGCAGGAACCCAAACTCAAGTGGGCCATCGGCGACCGCGAAGACGGCACCACCGTCCTGGTGACCGACCTGGCGTCCGGATGGATCCCACCGCACATCGAGATCCCCAAGGGGGTCGAGCTGCTGCAGCCGCAGAAGCGGCGCGGCGGATTGGAACACCTGCTGGGCGAAACGGTCAATCACTCGATCTGGACACCGGGACACTACCTGCCCAACGCCAAAGACGTTGAGCCCGTTGAGATGACATTCCGGGCGCGCCAGGTCCCCGACATCGAGGAGCTCAACTGGGAGCTCACCCAGGCCACCAACTGGCGCGACGGCCTGCCGAGGCTGGCACACACCCTGACCAAGGCAGGGATCGCGGGCACCGGTGTCCTGGAATCCGAAGCCGACCTGCTGTACGAACACTTGACGGCGGCCCGGGACAAGGTGGTCAGGGCCTACCCCGACAGTGTCGACCCGACTGATGTGGGGAATTGGCAGCTACTAGCTGCTATCAGCGGACTCATCGCCAAGGACAAGACGACCTTGAAGTACCACTTTGCCTGGTTCCAAGCACTCAGCATGGCAACACAAGGGGGATCACGATGACCGACGACAGGCTTGTCGCCAACCCGGAAGCGTACGGAATAGCTGCGCAGACACCGCCACCGCCGGTGATCACACCCGACGCGGTGATTGCAGGCCAGGTTCCGATCGAGATGTTGCTGCAGGCATTGGGTATGGCTGCTAACGCCGGCGACCCGAAAGACAACGCGGAGGCTCAGAAAGGTCACGCTGAGCGTGAAGCGCTGACCGCCGAGGCAGCGCAGAAGTTCCCCGCCCAAGACGAGGCCGCCAAAGGTGAGATGCAGGGCGTCGACCAGATGGGCCAGATGGCCCAGCAGATGCCGCAGATGATCGGCGGTATGGCAGGGGCCATTTCGGGCGCACTGGGCGGAGCGCTGCAGCCGCTGGCCCAGATCCCGCAGCAGCTCGCCCAAACGGGCCAGCAGCTGCTGCAACAGGGCATGGGTGCCATGCAGAAGGCCGGCGGCGAGGTCAGCCCGGAGGACTTCAGCTCCGAAGTCCCCAGCGAGTTCTTCAATAGCGAGCCCGAAACCGGTTCCGGCGGTGGGGGTTCCGCCGGCGGTGGCGGTGGTATGGGCGCCACCACGCCGATGTCGGCGCTGGGTCCGGCGGCCACTCCGACGGGATCCACCGTCCCGACCTCGGGCCGTGCGGGCGTCGTCTCACAAGCTGCCCCGTCGGCGCCGCATGCCAACGGCCCGATGGGCGGTATGGGCGGCGGCTACCCGATGATGCCGCCGGGCGCGATGGGCGGTGCCGGCGGCGCGCAGGACAAGGACGACAAGGCCGCCACCAAGCGGGTCTCGCCGCCCTCGGTCAAGAATGGTGCCCCGGTGCAGGGCCGCATCTCCACCCCGCCGCCCGCGGCGCCCACCGTGTCCAAGAACGTCGAAGGCAAACCGGTGTCCACCCGGCGCATCATCGTCCCGAGCGACAAGCCCGACGCCAAGGCCGAGGACGAGAAGGGCAAGTGAACCCGGCCGATTAGGGTGGGGTAGATGAATCGCTGGCCCTGGCAACAACCTCGCGGCATCCGTCAGATCACGCAAGGCCTCGGCACGCTGGACCGCGAGGTGTTCGAAGCCATCGCGGACTCCCCCACCCCGCTGCTGGACACCCTGATGCCGCCGCTCACCCGCGCGGCCGACCACTCCAAGCTGTGGTTCGCCATCGCCGCCGCGCTGGCCGCATCAGGTCAGAACAAGGCCACCCGCGGGGCGGCTCGCGGAATCGTCACACTGGGCGTCACCAGCCTGTTCACCAACCAACTGGCCAAGCGCATGTGGACACGGCCGCGGCCACTGCGCACCTCGGTGCCGTTGCCTCGGCAGATCCGCCGCTTCCCCACGTCGAACTCGCTGCCCTCGGGCCATTCGGCCAGCGCAGCGGCCTTCGCGGTGGGCGTGGGTCTGGAAAGCCCGCCGCTGGGCTTCGGATTGGCGCTGCTGGCCGGCATGGTCGGGCTGTCGCGGGTCGCCACCGGCGCGCACTACCCCGGTGACGTCATCGCCGGCTTCGGGATCGGTGCCGGCATCGCCGTCATCGGCGGCAAGCTGGTCCCTCCGGTGGTGGAGACCCGGCTGCCGAAAACGGAACCGCTGTATGTCACCACCCTCAACCGGCCCGAAGGCGCCGGTGTGGTGCTCGTCGTCAACCCGGCGTCGGGCAGCGGCACCGGCGCCCGCGTCATCGACGAAGTGAAACAGGAACTGCCGCTGGCAGAGATCGTGGAACTGGGCGAGGACGAAGACCCGGAGCAGGTGCTGCGCGACGCCGCCACCCGCGCGGAAGTGCTGGCCATCGCCGGGGGCGACGGCACCGTGTCGACGGCCGCAGCGATTGCCGTGGAAGCGGACCTGCCGCTGGCTGTGTTCCCTGCGGGCACGTTCAATCACTTCGCCAAGGACATCGGCTGCGACACGGTGGCCCGCACCGTCCACGCCATCCGCCACGGTGAGATCCGGTGCGTGGACCTGGTGCGCATCAACGAGAACCGCATGGTGATCAACACCGCCAGCATCGGCGCCTACCCGCGCTTCGTGCAGACCCGCGAAAAGTACGAGCACCGCATGGGCAAACCGCTGGCAGGCATCTACGCGATGCTGCACACCCTGCGCCACGACACCCCGGTCACCATTCGCTACGACAACAAGACCGTGCAGACGTCGTTGTTCTTCCTGGGCAATTCGGTGTACCTGCCGACGGGCTTTGCCCCCTCGCGCCGCACCCGGATGGACGACGGCCTGCTCGATATCCGCCTGCTCGAGACCGGCAAGCGTTTCGCGCGGACGCGCATCCTGGTGTCGTTGGCGCTCGGCCGGCTTCCTCGCAGCCCGCTGTATCACGAGCTGCAGGTACCGGAGTTCACCTTCGAAGCCGTCGACGGCCCCATCCCGGTGGCGCGCGACGGCGAGGTCAGCGAGGACTTCGAACGGGTGACGTTCACATCGCGGTATCGCGTGCTGCAGGTGTTTCAGCCACGTACCTCGTGAGAGGTAGCGGCTTGATCACCCGGAGCCACAGCACGTACCAGGCGAAACCCAGGGCCCATCCGGCCACGACGTCGGAAGGGTGGTGCACGTTGAGCACCACCCGGCCGACACCGATCAGAACCACCACCACGGCACCGATCACCTTCAGCGGCGTGCGCCACCGCTCCGGCACCATCGGCAACACAATGGTCAGGTACGCCAGCACGCACACCATGACGCCCACCGCATGCCCGGACGGGAACGACGTGCCGTAGGCGTGCACAAACGCCGTGGCGGGCCGGGGGCGATCGGCCAGCTGTTTGGCCACCTCGGTGAGCAGCCCGCAGAGCTCGACGGTCACGATCATGAACACCGCAGCCCGCACGTAGCGGCGGACGAACAGCCAGATGATGAACACGACGCCGGCGATCCGGAACGCCCCCGGGCCCAGGACGGTGCAGAACACGTCCCAGGCGGTCACCCAGGACGGGTAAGTGGCGCCGATCGGGTGCAGTCCGTCCAGGAACCAGGAGTCGACGGCGGCCAGCCAGGCCCAGTCCTGGGTGTAGCCGAGCCACATCGCCACAAAGACCGCCACCGCGGCAATGGCTGCCGCCCCTGTTCGTCGACCCACCCTCACACAGGTATCACAGTATCGCCGTGCCGAATTTGCTCGGAGCCTCTACGATCCCCTTGGTCTACGAAGGGGATGGCAGTGGCGTCTGCAAAATACATGGGTTACCTCGGCGGCGCCGCGGTCGCGGCCGGAGTCGGGGCGGCCATCGCCGTCGCTGGACAGGGCACCGCGTACGCGGACACCGATACGTCCCCGGCGAAGTCCTCGGAGACGGCGAAGTCGGACAAAGCCGAGAAGTCGGACAAGACCGAGACCAAGGACACCGTCACGGCCGTCGACTCCACCGACAAAGACGAAGACCAAGAGGACAAGCCCACGAAGCCGGCCAGGCCGACGTTCGATCCTGCCAAGGCCGTCGCGGATCTGACCAAACAATTCGGCATCGGTAAGCCCATCAAGGCCGAGACCGAGGACAGAGACGCCGACTCAGACGACGAAGTCACCGAAGACGAGGTCACCGACGACGAGGTCACCGACGACGACACCGGCACCGTCGAGGAAGAGACGGACGAGGAGGTCGTCGAGCCCGCCGCGCCCGAAGCCGAGAAGCCGTCGGCTCCCGTCGTGTTCGATCCGCTGGGCGATCTGGCCGACAAGGCCAACGAGGTGGTCGCGTCGCTGACCAAGCCGCTGGCCTCCACCGTCGTCGCCCCGAAAGCCGACACCGACAGCGCGTCCGCCGACCCCGAGCCCGGTCCTGTGCCCTGGAGCTGGAACCCGTTCCGGCCGATGCCTCCGGAACCGGCGCCCAACGACATGCCAGGCGCACTGTGGACCATCGAGCAGCAGGTTATCCAGGCGTTCTCCGGAGTGCCGTTCCTGCAGCCGTTCGTCCGGGAGGGCTACGAAGCGGCCTTCCGCGGCAGCCAGTTCATCCCGTTCGTCAACGCCGTCATCCCGGCCATCAACATCATCGGCCAGCTCCCCAACCTGGCCAGCGGCGATCCCGTGACGTTCAAGACGGCCACCCAGAGCATCATCAACAACCTGATCGTCACGTTCCATCCGGTGTCGGTGCTGTACTACGGGTACGACGAGGTCGCCGACTTCATCAACCTCGAATACGAGGCGCAGGAACTCAAAGAACTGTTCTACTCGACGACCTGGGACATCCTGGATCCCTTTGCGCTGCTGCACAACCGGGGGCAGTCGGGTCTGCCGCTGTCCCCGTCCTCGCCGGGCCAGATCTCGCAGCCCGCGGCAACCGTGAAACTGGCTGCGGCAGTGCGCTCTACGGCAGACGCGTCGGGCAGCGACCCGTTCCGCGCCGACGATCCGGATCCCATCGGTATGCCCGGCGCACTGCTGCAAGTCCGCAACCTGGTGATGTACGCACTGCCGTCGCCGGCGCGGGAGGTTTTTCGCGAGGGCTTCGAACTGGTGTACCGGGCCAGCCAGATCGTTCCGGGCCTGAACATGGTGGTGCCGGTGACTGCAGTCATCCCGGCGGTCATCCAGGCACTGACCGGCGACAAGGCGGGCGCGCAGAAGGCGATCAACCAGCTGATCCTGGTCACCGGCCCGGTGTCGCTGCTGTACTACGGCTATGACCAGATCGCCGATCTGACCAATACCGAGGAAGCAAGCTTCGCCGCCAAGGAGCAGCTCTACATCACCGTGTGGGATACCTTCGACCCCAACTTCTTCCTGCACAACCAGGGCCAGTCGGGGCTGCGCTCGGCCTGAGCGGGCCGGATCAGAGCAAGACCGGCCCCAGCAGGGATAGCGCCAACACCACCAGGCCTCCGCCGATACGCGACGAGATGGACAGGAACGGCAGCAGCTCCAAACGGTTGGCGGCACCGAGCACCGCGAGGTCGCCGCTGGAGCCGAAGTCCGCCAGCCCCAACCCACCCGAGATCGCCGATTCGATGAAGTACAGCTTCACCAGCCAACCGATGAAACCGGCAGCCAAGGCAGCCACGATGACCACGGCGACTGTGGACAGCATGTAGATCGGGTCGCCCAGAAGCGAGATCACAGAACGGAAGTCGATGGCGACGATGCTGACGGCCACCAGAACCGCGGGGATGAAGGCGTTGGCGACCATCCGGTACCACAGGTCCGCAGCGTCGACGATGAAATCGGGGATGGGCAGGAAGATCTTGGCCAGCGCACATCCGATGATGAGGAAAACGTAGCTGTGAATCGACGGGACAAACCCGGCGATGGCGTTGGCTGCCATGAAAAGCACACCAGCCGTAAAGAACCCGGTGATGGTCGCGTTCACGGCCTGAACCGGGGCAATTTTCGGTGATTCAGGGCTACTCAGATCGGTCTTGCTGCTCGCCAGTTCACCGTTGCCGTTGAAGTTGCGGAACAGATTTGTCCGTCTGCGACCCATCCAGGCCAGAAGGCCGGCGATGACGATGCAGACCGTGTTCGCGACCACCACCGCCGGCACCAGCTGGGTCAAATAGTCTTCTGCGGCACCGCCCGAGTTGGTGGCGATCAGCTCGGAGATCGGGATGGCACCCGCAGCGACGCCGCCGCCCAGCACGGGTCCGACAACAAAGAAAAGCATCTTGCCTGCGCCATAACCGGTGATGTATCCGATGAACCCGAAGAGGGAGAAACAGATCGCGATGGTCGCGATGATCGGCAGGATGATCCGCGAACCGGCCTTGATGAGCACCGACCGATTCATGCCGAGGATGCTGCCGACAATCAGTGCGGCAACGATGAATTCGCCGAACTCGGAGAGATCGTAGAATTCCTCGATCGCCGTCGCGGCACCGTCGGGCATCACATCGTACGTATGCAGGATCGCCGGTACGAGGATGGCCAGGATCACCCCGCCGCCGATCTTGCTGAACCCGGGGATGGCGTTGCCGAGCACCATGAGCAGCCCTCCGATCGCCATCGTGATGGCGAAGCCGCTCGTCATACCGGGGGCCGGCGTGAAGACGAACGCGAGGACGACTACCGCCAGAGCGGCCGGTATGAACCATGCCAGCGGCAGTCCCAGCGTTGCGTTCATCTCGGGCTTGCGTTCCGGCCTGGCCTTTTCGGTTCCGGCCTGGCTCTCGCGAGCATGGGTCATGCTGCTCCTTCGAAATCTCTGTGAACTCGACCTGCGGCGGGGTGCCCACGCCGTCGAATCGCCGCCGCCCAACTCTGCGGCATAACCGGCAGGCTATGTGTCGGCGGTCACCCGTGTCAACCAGTTGTATACACAAATACGTTTGTTCTAGGGTTTATCCCGGGCCCAGACGGTTTAGTGCATACAATCGTACGAAGTTGAGGAGATCGCTCAGATGACGCAGCAAATCCAGGACACCCCCGATGCAGGCACTGGTCCGCTGGCCGGCCTTCGGGTCGTGGAAATGGGCCAGCTCATCGCGGGGCCGTTCTGCGGGCAAATTCTGGGTGACCTCGGTGCTGACGTCATCAAACTGGAACAGCCCGGCACCGGGGATCCCATGCGAGTCTGGGGCCGCAGCCTGCCGCAGGGCGAGTCCATGTGGTGGGCGGTGGTCGGCCGGAACAAAAAGTCGGTCACCGTCAACCTGCGCACACCAGAAGGCCAGGCTGTCGCCAAACGACTCATCGCTGAGGCCGACATCGTGGTCGAGAACTTCCGTCCAGGCACGCTTGAACGCTGGGGCATGAGCTACGAGGAGTTGACGGCGCTCAACCCCGGACTGATCCTCACGCGCGTGTCCGGATTCGGACAAACCGGCCCCTACTCGTCGCGAGCGGGCTACGGCGCCATTGGCGAGGCGATGGGCGGGCTGAGGTATGTGGTGGGCGATCCGTCGACTCCGCCATCCCGAGTGGGTATCTCGATCGGCGATACCCTGGCCGCATTGTTCGCTGCCCTCGGCACGCTGGGTGCGGTGTACGAACGCACCCGTAGCGGCCGTGGCCAAGTGGTCGATTCTGCGATCTACGAAGCGGTGCTCGGGATCATGGAATCCATTGTCCCCGAATGGGTCATCTCGAACTATCAGCGCGAGCGCAGCGGAGCCATCTTGCCCAACGTCGCACCGAGCAACGTCTACCCCACCAAGGACGGCGCGTGGATCCTCATCGCCGCCAACCAGGACACGGTGTTTGCACGACTCGCCCAGGCGATGGGCAGGCCAGAACTCAGCAGCGATGAGCGCTACAGCACCCATGGCGCACGCGGCGAGCGGCAGGCTGAACTCGACCAGATCGTCGCCGACTTCACCGCCCAGCACGAATCCAAGGAACTGGAAGAAACTCTGCTGGAGTTCTCGGTCCCGGTCGGCAAGATCTACCGCCCAGCGGACATGCTCGAGGACGAACAGTTCCTGGCCCGGCGCAGCATCATCGAAACCGAGCATCCCGTCCTCGGTTCCCTGCCGATGCAGAACACCTTTCCCCGACTCAGCCGCACCGACGGCAGTGTGCGCTGGCCCGGCCCACGTCTCGGCGAGCACACCGTCGATGTCCTCACCGAGGTGGGTGGCTACACCGCCGAGGACATCAGCACACTCGAGGCCAGCGGGGCCATCTGATGCTCAGTGACCAATTACCGGCTACGGCAAAGGTTGTCGACGTTGGCCTACGCGACGGTCTGCAGGCGGTGGACACGGTGTTGAGCACCGACGACAAGCTGGAGATCCTCGACGGTCTTCTGGCCGCCGGCTTCACCACTGTCGAGATCACCTCATTCGCTCATCCCCGCGTTCTGCCGCAGTTCGCCGATGCCGAACAGGTGATCGCCGGTGCACCGCGGTCACCGGGCGTCACGTACAAGGCCCTTGTCCCCAATCTCAAGGGGGCTTTACGGGCGATCGGCACCACGATCGACGAGATTGTCATGGTGGTTCCCATCGATGCTGAAACCGCGCGCCGCAACCAGAACGCCACCCCCACCGAGTTGCTCGCCGCGCTCGCCGTGACCGTCGAACACGCACATCAGGCCGGCAAGCAAGTGACCGCGGCCATCGCGACCGCCTTCTTCGCTACCTGCCGCGGCCCGGTCGGACTCCACGAACTCGAAGAGGTCGTGAAGCACGTGTCCGACGCAGGCGTCGACGCGCTGTATCTCGCCGGCACCAGTGGCATGGAAACCCCCGTTGAATTCGAGCGCGGCATCACACTGTGCAAGACACTGGTACCGCACCTGCCCGTGGGCGTCCACCTGCACAACCGCAACGGCTTCGGACCCGTCAACGCATTGGCCAGCATCGCCGCCGGCGCCGACTGGCTCGAAGCATCGTTTGGCGGGCTGGGCGGTGACATGTGGTTCCCAGGAGACAATTCCGTCCTGGGGAACGCACCGATGGAAGATGTGATCAACCTGCTGCACAGCATGGGTGTCGGCACGGGCATCAACGTGGATCGATACCTCGATGTGGTGCAGTTCTCCGAGAAGGTGACTGGCATCGGTTCCTATTCGTTCCTGTCCCGTGGCGGTACGCGCGACGACGTGGCTCGTGCACAATGGCCTGACTGAGACACCGGCGGAGAGGTCACCATTGTCCGAGCTGAGCGACGCGATCTTCGATCTCATTGTGCTGGGTACCTACCAGCCGGGCGAAAAACTCAACGAGCTCGAACTCGCCGAACGTTTCGGGGTCAGTAGGACACCCGTGCGTGAAGCACTCCAAACCTTGAGCAGCAGCGGCGTTATCGCCATCGAGCGACACAAAGGCGCACGCGTCGTCGACTACTCCCAGGATTCCATCGAGTCGATGTACTCCGCGCGGTCCATGATGGAGCCATATGCCGCGCGACTGGCGTCCGAGGTCATGGGCGATGGCGACATCGCCGCACTGCGCCGGCTCGCTGAAGACATGTACGCCAAGGTCACCCAGGATCCCAGCATCCCCGAGATCGCAGCGTTGAACAATGCGTTCCACACCTCGATCCTGGCCCACTGCCCGAACTCGCGGGTGGCCGAGATGACCACCAGTATGCTCAAACCGCTCGTGGCCTCCCGAACCTTCCGGGGGTACAGCGACTCCCAACTACTGCGCAGCGCGTTGCACCATCTCGAGATCGTCGACGCGATTGCGCACCATGACCCGGAGTGGGTCGAATCCATCATGCGCGCCCATATCAGAGCCGGATATCACAGCGTCCTGACCGGTACGGTGTGAAACCCGGAACCGCAGCAGGCAAGCTGGAGCGGTGAGCTCCGACGAGAACGTCCTGATCATCCACTGGCATGACCTCGGCAGGCACCTCGGCGCCTACGGACACAGCGACGTCACCAGCCCCAACCTGGATCGCCTGGCCGCAGGGGGCATCCTCTTCACCCGCTCACACGCCACCGCACCGCTGTGCTCACCGTCGCGGGGATCGCTGTTCACTGGACGCTACCCACAGACCAACGGCCTGGTCGGCTTGGCGCACCACGGCTGGGAATACCGCAGCGGCGTGCGCACGCTCCCTCAGATCTTCGGCGAGGAAGGCTGGTACACGGCGCTTTTCGGCATGCAGCACGAGACCAGCTTCCCGGCTCGGCTCGGGTTCGACGAGTTCGACGTGTCCAACTCCTTCTGCGAGTATGTGGTCGAGCGGGCAGTGGCCTGGCTGCGGGACGCGCCTGCACAGAAGTTCGTGCTCACGGCCGGGTTCTTCGAGACCCACCGCCCCTATCCGCACGAGCGCTATACGCCAGCCGACCCCGTCGACGTGCAGCTTCCCGATTACCTGCCGGACACCCCGGAGGTCCGTCAGGATCTCGCTGATTTCTACGGCTCGATCACCACGGCCGACGCCGCCGTCGGCGAGCTGCTGGACACGCTGGACCAGACCGGTCTGGCCGAGAACACCTGGGTGGTGTTCATGACCGACCACGGTCCTGCCCTGCCGCGGGCCAAGTCCACCCTGTACGACGCCGGCACCGGGATCGCGACCATCATCCGGCCGCCGCGGTCACGACAGGTGTCCGGCGCGGTGTACGACGAATTGTTCAGCGGAGTGGATCTGTTGCCGACGCTGCTGGAATTACTCGGATGCGACATTCCCGACGATATCGACGGGGTGTCTCACGCCCGAAATATGTCGAATTCCCAGCACGACACCGCCGCCCGTACTGCCATTTTTTCTACGAAGACCTACCACGATTCTTTCGACCCCATTCGCGCCATTCGCACCAAGGAATACAGCTACATCGAGAACTACGCCCACCGGCCGCTCCTGGATTTGCCATGGGACATCGAGGAGAGTGCGCCAGGTCAACTGGTGGGTCCCGCGGCCACGGCTCCGCGGCCCGAGCGCGAACTCTACGATCTGATCGCCGATCCCACCGAGACACGCAACCTGCTGATCGGCGAGGTCAGTACGGAGCATGAGGCGGTGGCCCGCGAGTTGGCGCTGCAACTCAACGACTGGCGGGTCAAGACCAACGACGTCATCCCATCTGAATTCGCCGGCACCCGGATCGCCGAGCGCTACACCCAGACTTACGCCCGCATCAAAGGCCTCGAACTCCCCAGCCGCTCGGCCATTGCCGAAAAACGAGGCATCACCAGCGTAATACAACAATAGTTTTGTTCACCCAGAACAAAATGGGCTTCGTGCGGTGCAAATGAATTGCCTATAGGCTCTGGCGCATGGCATCGCGCCCTACCGCCTATGTGGTGCTGGCATCCCAGCGCAGTGGCAGCACACTGCTGGTCGAATCGCTGCGGGCCACCGGCATGGCAGGCGAACCGCAGGAGTTCTTCCAGTACCTGCCGGAGACCAGCGCCGCCCCGCAGCCTCGGGAGTGGTTCTCCGACGTGGACGACGAGTCGATTCTGCGCCTGCTGGATCCGCTGATCGAAGGCAAGCCGGATCTGGCCCCCGCCGAGATCTGGCGCGACTACATCCGCACGGTCGGACGCACCCCCAACGGAGTGTGGGGTGGCAAGTTGATGTGGAACCAGACCCCACTGCTGTTGCAGCGGGCCAAGGACCTGCCGGACCGCTCCGGCGACGGACTGCTGGCCGCCATTCGGGACGTGATCGGCAGCGATCCTGTGCTGATCCACGTGCACCGGCCTGACAAGGTGTCCCAGGCGGTGTCCTTCTGGCGGGCGGTGCAGACCCGGGTGTGGCGGGGCCGACCGGATCCGGTTCGCGACGCCCGCGCGGAATATCACGCGGGAGCCATCGCGCACGTGGTGAGCATGCTCAAAGCACAGGACCAAGGTTGGCAGGACTGGTTCGCCGAAGAGAACGTCCACCCCATCGACGTGCCCTATCCGGTGTTGTGGCGCAACCTGACCGAGGTGGTGGGCTCCGTCCTCGAAGCGCTCGGCCTCGATCCCGGCCTGGCACCGGACCCGGTGCTGGAACGCCAGGCCGACCACCGCTCCGACGAGTGGGTGGAGCGCTACCGCGCCGACGCCGAGAGAGAAGGACTGCCAACGTGAGACTGACACTGTGACGGGCGCGATCGACACCACCCACGTCGACGAACTCCGGTTGCTGGAAGCCGAAGCCGTCCACATCATCCGGGAGGTGGTGGCCGAACTGCAGCGCCCGGTGCTGCTGTTCTCTGCCGGCAAGGACTCGATTGTCCTGCTTCGTCTGGCAGAAAAGGCCTTTCGGCCGTCAGCCCTGCCCTTCCCGGTGCTGCACGTCGACACCGGCCACAATTTTCCGGAGGTCATCGAGTTCCGCGATAGCCGGGTCGCGGACCACAAGCTCATCGTCGGCTCGGTACAGGCCACCATCGACAGCGGACGGGTCGCCGACCCCGGGCCCGGCGCCTCGCGGAACCGGCAGCAGACCAGGACATTGCTGGATGCGTTGGAGGAAGGCGGATTCGACGCCGCATTCGGGGGTGCCCGCCGCGACGAGGAGCGTGCCCGCGCCAAGGAGCGCATCCTGAGTTTCCGCGACGAGTTCGGGCAGTGGGACCCCCGCGCACAGCGTCCCGAGCCCTGGTCGCTGTACAACGGCCGCATCAAGAAGGGTGAGCAGGTGCGGGTGTTCCCGCTGTCCAACTGGACCGAGCTGGACATCTGGCGTTACATCGAACTCGAGAACCTGGAACTGCCATCCATCTACTTCGCCCACGAACGCGAGGTCGTGGCGCGCGACGGCATCCTGCTTGCTGTCTCGGACTACGTGCAGCCCAAGGGTGGCGAGCGATCGGCCGTCGAATGGGTGCGCTACCGCACCGTCGGGGACCTCACCATCACCGGCGCTGTCCGATCCCGGGCCACCGACATCGCCGGGGTGATCCGTGAGATCTCCGCTGCCACCGTCTCTGAACGTGGTGAGACCCGCGCCGACGACCGCACCAGCGTCGCCGCGATGGAGGATCGTAAGCGGGAAGGGTACTTCTGAGATGGGCGAGCGAAGCGACGGGGAATTGACATGACTCGCCAACTCCTGCGTATCGCCACCGCCGGTTCCGTCGACGACGGTAAGAGCACACTCATCGGCCGGCTGATGCACGACACCGACAGCCTGCCGTTGGATCACCTGGAGGCCGTCACCGACGAGGAAGGCGTGGCAGATCTGGCCGCGCTGTCGGACGGCTTACGCGCCGAACGGGAGCAGGGCATCACCATCGATGTGGCGTACCGCTTCTTTTCGACCGACACCCGCAGCTACATCCTGGCCGATACCCCGGGCCACGAGCGCTACACCCGAAACATGTTCACCGGGGCGTCGAATGCCCACGTCGCGATCCTGCTGGTGGACGCCCGCGCCGGTGTGCTGCGCCAGACCCGCAGACATGCGCGTATCGCAAAGTTGTTGGGCATCAAACACTTCGTGGCCACCGTCAACAAGATCGACCTGGTGGACTTCGACCAGAAGCGCTTCGACGAGGTGGCGCAGGAGCTGCAGCAACTCGCCGCGCGCCTCGGCGGTGCGGACCTGACCGTCATCCCCATCGCCGCGAAGCACGGCGACAATGTGGTGCACCGCTCGAACCGCACCCCCTGGTACGACGGGCCGGCCCTGCTGGAATACCTGGAGAACATCGAACTGGTGGCGCCGCACCCGGAGCCGTCGAAGCTGCGGCTTCCGGTGCAGTGGGTGTCGCGCCCCACCGCCGAGCAACGCCGCCGCTACACCGGCCGGTTGTCGGCCGGCACCGTGCAGGTGGGTGATGCGGTGGTGGTGCTGCCCTCGGGAACACGCTCCACCGTGACCGCCCTGGACACCCTGGACGACCACCGCTCCGTCGGGGTGGCTCCGCTGTCGGTGTCACTCGAACTGGCCGACGACATCGACGTCGGCCGCGGTGACGTCCTGGCCAGCGGGGCCGACGACGCCGTCCTGCCGGTACCCGCCCGCGAGTTGTTCTCCACCGTCTGCTGGTTCACCGACACCCCGCTGCGCGCCGGTGACCGGCTGGCTCTCAAACAGGGCACCCGCACCGTGCGGGCCACCGTGCAGGAACTGCACACCCGGCTGGACCCCGAGACGCTGGACGACCTCGACGGCCCGGTTGAGCTGGGGCTCAACGACATCGGGTCGGTGACCCTGCGCACCAGTTCCGTCGTGGTGACCGATCCTTACACCGACAACCGCGACAGCGGTGCCTTCATCCTGATCGACGAGACCTCCAATGACACCGTGGGCGCCGGCACCATCACCGAGGCCCGGGAGATCAAGGCGGGAGCGCAGACCCGCAACGACATCCGCTGGCATCCCTCCAGCCTCAACCGCGATTACCGCTGGCAGAAAACCGGACAGCGCGGGGCCACCATCTGGTTCACCGGACTGCCCGCCTCGGGCAAGTCGACCGTCGCGGTGGCTGTTGAACGCGCTCTGGTGGAGGCCGGCGACGTGGCCTATCTGCTGGACGGGGACAACCTGCGCCACGGTCTGTCCGACGACCTGGGGTTCTCAGCCGGCGACCGGGCCGAGAACATCAGGCGCGTCGGACATCTGACGCGGCTGCTTGCCGATGCCGGTGTGGTGGCGCTGGCGTCGCTGGTGTCGCCGCTGAAATCCGACCGAGAGATAGCCCGCACCCTCAACGAGGCCGCGAAGCTGCCGTTCATCGAGGTCTACATCGCCACCTCGGTGACCGAATGCGAGAAACGCGATCCGAAGGGCCTGTACAAACGCGCCCGCGCGGGGGAACTCTCCGGACTCACCGGGGTGGACGCCCCGTACGAGTCGCCCGAGAATCCCGACCTGGTCCTCGACACCACGGGCGCCGACATCGACGCGCTGGTGCAGCAGGTACTCGAGGTGTTGGACAAGGCGCGCGGTTCTATAGCGACCGGCTGATCCGGGCGGCGGCGTCGCGGACCTGTTCGCCCAGCTCGGTGAAGCGCTCGGGAACCAGCCGGCTGCTGGGCCCCGAGATCGACAGGGCTGCAACGGGTCCCGCAGAACTGACGATGGGGGCGCCCAGTGAACTGATGCCCGCCGACAGTCCCCCGATGTTCATCGAGTAGCCGCGTTCCCGGATCTCGCGCAACGCGCTCCGGATCTGATCCGGATCGGTCATCGTGTCCGGTGTCGGCGCCGTCAGCGGGCCGGTCAGGTAGTCCTCGACGTACTGGTGGTCACACGCGGACAGATACGCCAGGCCGGTGGCCGACGCGTGCAACGCGATACGCTCGCCCAGCGGCAGGAAGGCCCGCAGCCGGTGCGGGGTGTCCAGGCGCTCCACCAGCACCAGGGAATCGCCGTCGGGGGCGGTCAGGTGGATGGTCTCGGTGGTGGCCAACTGCAACTCGTTCATCACCGGAATGGCGATGTCGCGCAGGCTTTCTCCTCCCCCGGCCCGTCCGACCACCGCCACCACGCGATAGGTCAGCTGCCACCGCGTGGGCGTGGTGTCCGTCGGCCGTAGCCACCCCACCTCCTGCAGTGTCAGCAGCGTTCGCTGCACGCTGCTCTTCGGCAGTCCTACCGTGCGCGCCAGCTCGGACAGACCGACCGGCTGGGCTTCGGCGACGGCCTCCAGAACACGGAACGCCGACACCACACTCTCTGTGGCCACGGTTGCTTCTCCCCTCGCGTGTGAGTTAGGTTACGCAGCATCGGTCTAACAGACGAACCACTGGTCCATTCTACGGACCGTTGTCAAGGGAGGTGATCATGACGGCGCAACTCATAGCTCTGGCGATCTTCGTCGCGGTATTCGCAATCGCCGCGGTGCGCAACGTCAACATCGGCATCGTGATGTTCCCGGTGGCGTGCATCGTCGGCCTGTTCCTCGCCGACCTGAGCCTGTCGGACATCATCAGCGGCTTCCCGCTGAGCATCCTGGTGCTCCTGGTCGGCGTGACGTACTTCTTCGGGATCGCCCACAGCAACGGCACTATCGACTGGCTGATCCAGGCCTCCCTGGCGCGGGTGGGCAACCGCGATGCACTCTTCCCCGCGGTGTTCTTCGCGCTGACCGCTCTCATCTCGGCAATGGGCGCACCCCTCGGCGGGCTCGTCATGGCACCCATGGGCATGAGCATCGCGCACAAGCGCGGTATCGATCCGATGCTGATGGCGCTGGCCATGGGCTGCGGTCTGAGCGCCGGCGCCTTCGCCCCCACCAGCTTGTTCGGCATCATCACCTGGGGCACCGCCGCCGAGGCGGGCATCGAGCTGAGCCCGCTGCTGCTCTTCGGCGTGGCCGCCGCACTGAACCTCGTCCTGCTGGTGGTCGCCTACCTGCTCTTCGGCCGTCGCAAGCGCGAGAACGTCGAAGCACCAGCCTTCAGCGAGGCCATGGTGGCGCGCGGCGCCGCACTGCCGCAATACGGCGGATCGACGCTGGACATCGACGGACCCGACAACGACGACGACCTGAAGGCACCCGGGCGGCCCACCGGCATGCAGGTGCTGACCATCGCGATGATGGTGGTGCTGGTCGGCGCCGTCGTGGTGATGTCGCTGCTCGGCCTGACCCCAGACATCGGGGTGCTCGGTTTCGGACTCGGCGCGGCGGCAGCGCTGATGGACGCCAACTCCGGCAAGAAGGCCATGAGCCGGATCGACTGGGGCTCAGTGCTTCTGGTCGGCGGCATCATCACCTACGTGGGTGTGCTGACCGAGATGGGCGTGGTGGACATGCTGGGCGAGGGCGCCGTCCACCTGGGCTCGCCGCTGGTGGCGGCGGTGCTGCTGTGCGCCGCGGCCGGCCTGATCTCCGCGTTTGCGTCGACCACCGGCATGCTGGCCGCTCTGGTGCCGCTGGCACTTCCGCTGATCGCCGAAGGTGGCATCCCCGGGTGGGCGCTGATCTGCGCCATCGGCGTGTGTGCCTCGATCGTCGACGTGTCACCGTTCTCCACCGTCGGTGCCACCTATGTGGCCACCACCGTCGACGAGGAGGCCCGGCCGCGGATGACCAAGCTGCTGACCCGGTGGGGCCTGTCGATGGTGGTGATCGGCCCGGTGGCGCTGACCCTGGTGCTGATCCTGCCCGGAATGGCGTTCTCATGACCGAGACACTGTTGCGCGCCCTGCGCGACCGCGCAGAGGACCGGTTCGTCACCGTCGATGGTGAAACGCTGTCCCACCGCGCGTTGTACGACGCCGCTTCGGGTTTCGCCGCTGCAGTCCTCGGCAACGGGGATGCTCCCGTCGTCGCGGTTTGCGCGGTCCCCACCATGACGACGGTCGTGGCGGTCACCGGCGCCCTCCTCGGTGGCGTGCCGGTGGTCCCCGTCCCACCCGACGCCGGGACCGCGGAGGTGGCGCACATCGTCACCGACTCCGGGGCCACCTGCTGGGTGGGACCGCCGCGCGACGGGGTTGACCTGCCCGTACTGGAACCCGGATCCGCGGGTGACGGTGCGCTGCCGGCACAGACAGGTGCCCCCGAGCGGCCGGCGATGATCCTCTACACCTCGGGAACCACCGGAGCGCCCAAGGGTGTCCTGTTGAGCCGCAACGCCATTGCGGCGGGCATCGAAGGACTGGCCGATGCCTGGTCGTGGACCGCCGAGGACACCGTGGTGCACGGTCTGCCGCTGTTTCACACCCACGGCCTCATCCTCGGCGTCATCGGCTCGCTGCACCTCGGGTCCCAGCTGATCCACACCGGCAAGCCCACCCCCGAGCGGTACGCCGCCGCCGGCGGCACCATGTACTTCGGGGTACCCACCGTGTGGGCCAGGATCGTGCGTGACGAGGCGGCTGCGGGTGCGCTGGCATCGGCGCGGCTGTTGGTCTCCGGCAGCGCGCCGCTGCCGGTTCCGGTGTTCCAGCGCCTGGCCGAGCTCACCGGACTGGCGCCCGTGGAGCGTTACGGAATGACCGAGACCATGATCACCCTGAGCACCCGCGCCGACGGTGAACGTCGTCCCGGGTGGGTGGGGATGCCCATCGCCGGGGCGCAGACCCGCATCCAGTCCGACGACGGCCAGCCGGTGCCACACGACGGAGAATCCATCGGGCGGTTGCAGGTTCGCGGCACCATGCTCTTCGACGGCTATCTCAACCTCCCCGACGTCACGGCCGCCTGCTGGACCGACGACGGCTGGTTCGTCACCGGCGATCTGGCCGCCATCGACGAGTCGGGATTTCACCGCATCGTCGGGCGAGAGTCGGTGGACCTGATCAAGTCCGGCGGCTACCGCATCGGTGCCGGGGAGATCGAAACATCGCTGCTGGCCCGCTCCGAGGTGCACGAAGTAGCCGTGATCGGGATGGCCGACGACGACCTGGGCCAACGGATCGTGGCGTACGTGGTATCCGAAACCGGCTCCGGGAGTGAGGAACTCGCTGAACAGCTCATCGCCCATGTGGCCGATGACCTGTCCTGGCACAAGCGTCCCCGCGAGGTGCGCTTCGTGTCGTCACTGCCCCGCAACGCGATGGGCAAAGTCCAGAAGAAAGCACTGATGTGACCGATTCTTACGCACAGTTTCTCGGCGTCGAGGTGGAGAACTTCGGCAACGGCCACGCCACCGCAACACTGACCATCGGCGGTGACCACCTCAACCCCCACCGCACCGCCCACGGCGCACTGCTCTACAGCGTCATCGGCTCCGCGTTGGCCGCGGCCGCCAACAACGACACCCACAGCGGCGTGGTCAGCTCCATCCACGTGGACTATCTGGCGCCGGCCTATGAAGGTGACCAATTGGTGGCGGTCGCCGAGCTGGCCGAACGAGCAGCACGCGAGGACATCTTTGCCATCCGCTTGACCCGACCCGCTGATGCAGTGACTGTCGCGCGCGCCAGCGGCCGGGCGACGCGCCGGGAGAAGAAGCCCGCTTGACAGCGGTCGGATGCGCAACAACCAGTTAGGGGTCGTCGCCGGGCGGGTCCTCGTCTTCGGGTTCGTCGGGGGCGAGGATGCGGTCGGGGTGGTGATACGGGTTGGTGCGGGATTGGCCGCAGTCCAGTGCTTTCGGGGGGATCCACTCGGTGATGCCGTCTTCGGGGCGGTTGCGGGTGGTCCAGCCGGTGGTCTCGACCATGCGGTTGTCCGGGCCGCAGGCCAGGGTGAGGTCGGTGACGTCGGTGTTGCCGCCGTCTTTCCAGTCTTTGTTCGCGTGGTGGACTTCGGAGTGGTAGCCGTCGGCGGTGCAGCCCGGGGCGGTGCAGCCGCGGTGCTGGGCCAGCAGCACGATGCGTTGTCCCGGTGAGGCGACGCGGCGCGTGCGGCCGAGATGCAGCGGCACCCCTTTGTCGTCGAACAGTGCCAGCCAGAGGTAGGCGTGGGAGGCCATCCGGATGACGTCGCGCATCGGGATCAGGGTGCCGCCGGCGGTGAGTCCGTGTCCGGCTGCTTTCTCGAGGTCTTTGAGTTCGGTGCGGATGATGATCGTCGCCGGCAGCCCCTTGTGCTGTCCCAGCTCTTGGGAGGCCAGGATCGCTCGACCTGCCGCGAGGAACGCGTCGTGGTTGCGCTGACTCTGTGTCCGCGCATCCTTGGCTGCGACCTCGGGGTCGGGCTCCCCGTTCACCTGCGGGGCATCGTCAGCCGGGTTGCACATGCCGGGGGCCGCCAACTTCGCCTCCACGGCTTCCCACGTCGCCGCCGCCTCGGGGGTCAGGTACCCGGAGAAGGGAACCATCCCGTCGGGGCGCTGTTTACCGCGGCGCAGCCCGCGGCGGGCTTGGCGGTCGGTGTCGGTGAAGGTGCCGTCCTGATCGAGCAGGTACTTCAACCGGTCCGCAACAGCAGCGAACCCGTCAACCCCGAGAGTGCACGCATGCCGGGCCAGGTCGGTTTCGGCGGCCTCGCGGGCCTGGAAGTCCACCGACTGCGGCAGGGTGCGGAAGAACGACTTGATCTCGCTGACATGCTCAGGCCCCAATTGACCCTTCGCCTGCGCGGCCGCGACATTCGGCAGCGCCGGCGGCAGGGTTTCGCCGGTCAGCGCGGTGCGGGGGCCGAGGAGTTCGGCGTTCTTGAGGCGGCGGAAGGCTTCGGCTTCGCTGATCCGCAGCCGGGCGGCCAGGACTTTCGTGAAGCTGCTGGCGCCGAGCTCTTTCGGGGTGCATTCGGCGCGCAGACGTTGGTAGACCTTGTGGTCGAGCACAGGCTGTTGCCAGGCCAGGGTTTCGCGGCGCTGCTGCAGGTCCAACAACTCCAGTGCAGTGAACCCGTCGATCGACAGCGAGTTCATCTGAGCCTGAAGCTGTTCCATCTGCGTCAGGGCAGCCAGCATCGCCTCACGATCGGCGACAGCTGACGTTCCCATGCCTTCAAACTAGACCTGGGGTCCGACAAAAATTCGAACGATGTGACGTCAGATACCCAAGTGGCACAGGAGTTTTCAAGGCGTCACAGCGTCATGCCTTGCGGGCGACGACGAAGATGCGCCGGAAGGGGTAGAACGTGCGGCCGTCGGGACGGGCGGGGTAGGCCTGCGCCAGCAGCGGGGCCAGCTCGGCCCGATACTGCTGCCAGGCCTCCTCGGACAGCCGGCTCTTCACGGCGGTCAGTGCCGACCCGGTGATCCAGTCGAGAACCGGTGTCTGGCCGGTGAGTTCGTGGACATACGTGGTCTCCCAGGCGTCCACTGCGCAGCCGGCATCGGTCAACAGCTCGGCGTAGACCTCCGGTGCCGCAGTCACCGAATCCTGAAACGGGATGTCGCGCAACGCCTCGGCAAAGGTGTCGCGGCGGGCCACCTCCTGCAGCGCGCGGTGCGACGGCGCCTCGAAGTTGCCCGGCACCTGGAACGCCAGCCACGCCCCCGGTGCCAGCTCCCGCGCCCAGCGCACCACGAGCTCGGCGTGGTCGGGAATCCAGTGCAGCACTGCATTGGAGATCACCACATCGGTGTCGGCGGCGGGCTCCCACTCGGTGACACTGCCCACCGCCGCGTCGATGCCGCGCTCGCGGGCCGCCGCCACCATCTCCGGCGAGCTGTCCAGCGCCTCGATCCGCGCCTGCGGCCACCGCTGCGCCAACGTCGCGGTCAGGTTGCCCGGCCCGCAGCCCAGGTCCACCACCCGCCGCGGCTGCTTGGCGTCGATCCGCGCGGTCAGGTCGAAGAAGGGGCGGCCGCGGTGGTCGGCGAAGGCCAGATAGACGTCGGGGTTCCACATACCTGCCATCATGGCCACACCATGGGAGAAGCTGAAGAGGTCCGCAGGATCTGGGAGTCGCTGGGGCTGCCGGGCATCATCGACGTACACACCCACTTCATGCCCAAGCCGGTGATGGACAAGGTGTGGCAGTACTTCGACGCACAGGGCCCGCTGATCGGCCGACCCTGGCCCATCACCTACCGCGCCGACGAGGCCCAGCGCGTGCGCACCCTGCGCGAATTCGGGGTCTGGGCGTTCACCTCTCTGGTCTACCCGCACAAACCCGACATGGCGGCCTGGCTCAACCAGTGGGCGGCCCAGTTCGCCGCCCGGACCCCCGACTGCCTGGCCACCGCGACGTTCTATCCGGAACCCGGCGCCGGCGACTACGTGCACGCCGCCATCGCCGCGGGCACCCGGGTGTTCAAGGTGCACATCCAGGTCGGTGACTTCGAACCCAACGATCCCCTGCTCGACGCCTGCTGGGGTGCGATCGAGGACGCCGGGATCCCGGTGGTGATCCACTGCGGTTCAGGCCCGGTGCCGGGCAATTACACCGGCGCGGCACCCATCGCCCGGCTGCTGCGCCGCTATCCGCGGTTGCCGCTGGTGATCGCGCACATGGGCATGCCGGAGTACGGCGAGTTCCTGGACCTGTGCCTGACGCACGAGTTCGTGCGACTGGACACCACGATGGCCTTCACCGGCTTCTCCGAGGAGATGATGCCCTTTTCTCCCGACCTCACCCCGAAACTGCGCGACGCAGGTGAGCGGATCCTGTTCGGCAGCGACTTCCCGAACATCCCCTACCGCTACGCCGAGGCGCTGCGGGCCATCACCGAGCGGCCGGGCGTCGACGACGCCTGGGCGCGCGGCGTCCTGTTCGGCAATGCCGCCGCCCTCTTCGGCCTCGAATGACAACACCCGTTACCATCGGCGGTGGTGACTGACCCCATAGATCCGCCGATCCCGATCCTCGACGTGCCGGGCGCTGACGCCGGGCGGCGCGGACTGCCCGCCCGCTCGCAGCTCACAGCGGTGCAGCGGGCCACCGTGGATCTCTCGGTGATGGCCGATCTGGGATTGCGCACCGCGGTGGCATCGATGATCGGCGCGGCCATGCTCCCCACCATGGTCTCCGAGCTGTTCCGGCGCAGCACCATGTCCCGCGAACGCGAGGCCCTGAAGTTCTACGCCGACCTGGCCGCCGCGAAAGACCCCAAGGTGTCGTTCCCGGCCCCACCCGAGGCACCCGTGGTGACCGCCCGGCGGGCCAACCCCCTGGCTCAGTGGGTGGCGCACGGCGACGTGCACAACCTGAGTTTCCCCAGCTCGTTCCGCGCCATCAACCCCGAGCTACGGGAGCTGTGGAACGGGTTGGAGCGCAACAACACTGTGCGGGCCCAGCACTGGCGCCACGGGGACGGGCCCCGGCCCACCCTGTGTGTGATCCACGGCTTCATGGGTTCGGCGTACCTGGCCAACGGCCTGTTCTTCTCGTTGCCGTGGTTCTTCAAGTCCGGTTACGACGTGCTGCTGTACCTGATGCCGTTCCACGGCCAGCGCGCCGAGAAGGGTTCACCCTTCAGCGGTTTCGGTATCTTCGCCAACGGCATGGCCGGTTTCGCCGAGACCATGGCGCAGGCCATCCACGACTTCCGGTCGGTGCTCGATCATCTCGAGGCCAGCGGTGTGCCCAAGGTGGCGGTCACGGGTCTGTCGCTGGGTGGCTACACCTCGGCGCTGGCGGCGTCGGTGGACCACCGGATCCAGGCCGTCATCCCCAACGTTCCCGTCGTGACACCGGAAGCCGCATTCGACGACTGGTGGCCGGCCAACAAGCTGGTCAGCGTGGGCAGGCACAGCAGTGGAGTGTCCCGGGAGGCCTCGGTGGCAGCCTCGGCCTTCCACTCGCCGCTGAACTATCCGCCGCTGGTGCCCAAGGACCGCCGGCTGATCATCACCGGACTCGGCGACCGGCTGGCTCCGCCTGAGCAGGCCGAGGCGCTGTGGGAACACTGGGATCGCTGTGCGCTGCACTGGTTCCCGGGCAACCACCTCATCCACGTGAGCCAGCGCGACTACCTGCGCCGGATGACGAAGTTCCTGTCCCCCATCATGTTCTGACGGTCAGCAGCCTGCTGGATTCCGGGTGCAGTGCGGCCAGGATGGACCGCTGCCGGCCCCGCAGTGGTCGCAGGTTCGGCAGCGGTGCCGTCGCCGGGGCCTGCTCGCTGCGTACTGCGCACACCGCGGTGACATCCGGTTGCGACGGCGCCCCGGTGAGCTCGACGGCGGTCCACACCTCGGTTTCCACGGTGGCCCGAAGCTCGTCGAGCGTCTGATCCAGGCCGCCGTCGGTGGGCACGGCGTAACACGTGAGGAAGCCGCGGGCGCCGTCGGAGACGGCGCGCCACCGCTCCCTGGCCTCCGGTCCGACGAGTTCGGGGACGTCGACGTCGGTGGTCGCCACGGGGTAGCCGAGCTCACGCAGGTGATCGGCCAACCGGCGCAACGTCACCTCCGCGGTCTCCCGCAACGGCAGGTCGGGCGAGCGCGCCTGCAGCGCAGCCATGTTGACCGCGGCCGACAGCGTGAGGCTCACCCAGGTGGCCCGGCCGGCGGCCGTGTCCCGCCGGGTCACCCGGACCGCGTCGCAGCGCACCCCGTAGCGATCGAGGTAGCCGGCCAGGATGTCCAACGGCAGCTCCTGCCCGGGATCGGAGTGCACCCGCAGCACCGCGGTGGTGCGGGCGTCGGTCTCGGCGTGCTCCACCTGATGCCGCGGGGCTTCGGATGAGCGCAGCAGTGCGATCCGCCTGCGCAGCAGCGTGGTGACGAAGGCACCCCGCCACCGGGCGAATACGATGACCACCAACGCGGCGGCGATCCCGAGCAACCACCAGTCGAAGGTGCTGCGCCACGGATAGGCCATCATCGCCGGGATCCCCACCAGCAAGGCCAGCGTCAGTCGGCCCGTCATCGAGATGTCTCCTTCCGTCGCTGAACCACCAACGCGGTGGCAACGACCACGAGCGCCAGGGCGGCGGTGCCACCCAGGGCGATGGTGCGCGGCAGGTGATCCGCCGGGGGCGGCGCCGCGGGGGCCGCGACCCGCGCGACGCCCGCGCTCCGGGGTTCCGGCAGCTGCCAGGTCAGCGCCGCCACCGGATCGACGATGCCCGCGCCCACCAGATTCGACGGGCTCTGCGCACCGCCGCGCGCGGTGGCCGTCAACCGTTCGATCACTTGCGCCGCGGGCATCTCCGGAAACCGGCTGCGGACCAGGGCGGCCACCCCCGCCACATAGGCGGCGCTGTAACTGGATCCGTGGATGGGGGCCATCCCGTCGCGACCGTCCGGAACGCCGTCGGCCAACTCCCCGTCGCCGGCGTTGCTGACCGAGACGATGTTCTGCCCCGGTGCGGCGATTCCCACCCACGGCCCGGACATGGTGAACGGGGACGGTTGCCCCTGGGGTGTCACCGCCCCCACCGACAACACATACGGCTGCCACGACGACGGCAGCGACACCGATACCACCCCCGCCCAGTTCCGGGGATCCTCGGGGGCTACGTTGCTGGACAACGGGTTCGGTGCACATGCCAGACCGCTGCTGGAGCCGGCGTCGCCGGCCGCCGCCACGATGACGGCGTCGCGTTCCACGGCCGCATAGCGCAGGGCCGCACCCAGCGGGTTCTGGTCTATGGTGCTGTCAGGACCCAGGCACGTGACCGTCGAGATGGTGATGACCCGAGCCCCCTGGTCAGCGGCGCGCACCACCGCGCGGGCCAGCGAGTCGACGGCGATGGTGGCGCTCTGGGCGTCCTGGTCATCCCCGGGGTTGGTGGGGGCGTACCGGGCCGACGTCTGCCGCAGGGCGAGCACCCGGGCGGCGGGGGCGACCCCGGAAAAGCCGCCGGGTCCGGGTTGCCCGGCGATGATGCCGGCCACCAGGGTGCCCTGGCCGTCGCAGTCGGTGAGTCCGTCGGTGTTGGCCACGTAGTCCCCACCACCGTCGACGTTGGGCAGCCGCGGGCCCGGTTGCACCCCGGTGTCCAGGACAGCGACCGTCTGCCCCTCGCCGCGGGAGAATCGCCACGCGCCAGTCAGATTCAGCACGGTCTGGGCGGCGGGCACAGCGGCAGCGTCGAAGTCGGGGGTGCGGCCAGTGAGGACGCACTCACCGCGCTGCGACATCGGTGTCTCCGGGCCCGCGGTGCCCGGCGGCGCAGCGAAGTTCGGGTCGACGTCCGGCGGGGTGATGGCCCAGGCACTCGGGCAGCCGGCAAGCGTCACCGCTGCCGCGACGGCCGCACACCGGAGTCCGAGCCGGGTCATCGATCCAGGATCCAGGTGAAGATCCCCACCAGGTAGGCCATCACCGGGATCAGTGAGGCGTCCACCGCGGACGCCAGGAATCCGACCAGGCGTCGCATCGGCAGCGAATAGCTCTCGGCGGAGGCGAGTTTCGGGTTGGCTGCCACGAAGACCCAGCACGCCACCAGACCCAGCAGCACCGCCGCGGCCCACAGCGCGGCAAAGTACCGGCCCTGGGTGATGAACACCGCCAGCAGGATCACCGTCACCAGGTGCGGCTGGGCCAGCAGCCACGCCTTGCACGCCACGGTGTCCCAGACCCGGGCCCGCAGCACGGCGGCCACCCCGGTGGCCACCACCACGTACCACGCCCACAGGCTGGGCGATTCCGGGCGTCCACCCAGCGCAACCGCCCCGAGCACCGACAGCACCGTTGCGCCCGCGATGAACCCGGTCTGGTGTGCCTCGCTGATGCGCACGCGGCGCGGCAGGTCACGCAACACCGACACCGGCGGCGCCGACGGCGTGGGATCACCGGGCGCCGGGATGACCGGCAGTGGCAGCCGCGCCCACATGGCGGACAACTGCGCGGCCTGCACGGTCACCAGCAGCGCCGCGACGATCAGCCCGCAGCCCAGCGACAGCAGCGGCAGCGTCGGCCACAGCACCGAAACACCGGCTGCCAGAACAACTCCGGCGCCCACCACGGTGGCGGCGGTGAAGAAGGCCCGGGAGGCCGTCGCCTCCGCCGGCGCCAGGATGACGCTGATCAGTGACCAGGCCGTCACGCCGGCGGCGGCCAGCAGCACCTGGGCCGCCCCGAGGTCACCGGGCACGGCAAGGTAGAACGCCGCCCCGATGGGCGCCAACGCCGCGATCGCGACCTCCACGGCGGCGTCCTGCGCGCGAGCCCGCAGCAGCAGTGCCGCCACCGCGGTGACGGCCGCCAGCACCGCGACGGCGTACAGACCGTAGGGCGATGCGGTGGCCAGCGTGTGGGTCACGGCCAGCGCGGTGATGGCCAGAATGGTTGCCACCACAGCGGTCCTGGCCGCCAACCGGACGTGCTGGATGCCCCAGGGACGCAGCCGCGACGACGAGAAGATGACCGCGGCGTCGGCGATGTCCTCGACGATGCCCGGCGCCGCCGGACCCACCGGAATGGGTGCCACGGCGAGCAGGTCGCCGTCGACCACACCCACGGTGTCGAGGCTGGCGTCCAGGCTGAAGGGTGCGCCACCGATCGGGGCCAGACTCACCTGTCGCGGGGTGACGTCCGCGGCATCGCCGGGCAGCAGCCGGTGCACCGCGGGCAGGATCTCGCGCAGCGGCAGCTCAGCGGGCAGTGCCACCTCCGTGAGCCGGCGCTCGGACAGGATCGCCACGCGGACGATCGGCAGTACCGGGGTGTGGCCCGGGGTGAGTGGGTAAGTCGTGGACTCACTCATGGGTGCGGTTCTTCTCTTTCGGTGGTGATTCAGGCCCGGCGCGCGGTGAAGTCACGCGCCAGATGTGCAGCGGGAAACCAGGACCCGTCGGGCAGGGTGGCGGTCAGTCTCTCGATGGCCATGGCGACGGCGAACGGCGTGGCGGGAGCGAAGGTGGAGATCCACTCTCCGTCGGCGGCTCGGGTGGGGCTGACCAGCAGCCGCCCCTGTGCCGTGTCCACCAGTGCGATGCCCACGTCCGACGTGGTGTGTCTACCGTCGCGGCGCTGCCCGGCGACCACCTCGACGTACCTGCGCGGGCCGCTGAAGACGGCCTCTACGACGTGGCGGGCCGCGGCGGGCACACCCAAGTAGTTCAGCACCACGGCGAGTTCGGCTCCCCCGCGCAGTTGCGCGTCGGCGCGGGCGCCCACCCGGGCGGGCAGCGCGAACTCGGGAAAGCGGGCGGCGTCGCGGGGCCCCAGTCCGGCGGCCAGGATCGGCACCAGCGCGTCCGGGTGGTCGACGGTCAGCTCGGTGAAGGTGACCAGTTGCGCGCTGCGCAGGGCAACCACGGTGCGTCCGTCGTGACGGGCGATGATGCCGCGCAACAGTTCTCCGGAACCGCTGCGGACGTAGCGCAGTTCCAGCCACTGCTGCGGAAAGCACACCACCCGCAGCCACTGCGCGACCGGCATCGAGATGCCTGCGCCGGTGATGATCCCGAGGTCGGTCAGCGCGCGGATCTGCTGTTCGCAGAAGCCGGCGCGCTCACCGGCGTCGCGGTACGGGGTGGTGATGCCCAGCACCCATGGCAGTGCGCCTGCACCGACGGCGTCGGCGCAGTACCAGGCCGCGTCGACGGTCAGTTCGACGGCGTTGACTGTTCGCACCGGCGTCCCTCTACCCCCACTTGGCGCCTTCGGCCTGGTCGCGGGCCTGCATCGAGACGGTGTTGGTCTCGTGCGTGGCCGCCATGGCGCGGTAGGCGCGGACCAGTTCTTCCATGGCCGTGTTCCACTGCGCCTGCCAGGCCTGGTAGGTCATGCCGGTGTCACCCTGCCAGGCGCCCTGCAGCGCAGCCTGCTCGGCCGCGATGTCGGCGCCGACGGCCTGCAGCGCGCCTGCGTAGCTGGACATTTCGCCGGCGTGGCCGAGCATCGCCGGGTAGTTGTACATGATCTGCGACATCAGATTCCTCCGTAGGTGGTGGCGGCCGCGGCATCCTCGGCGACGTAGCTGGCGCCGGCCTCCCCGAGGTTGGCCTGGGCGAGATCCAGCAGGGTGTTCACCTTCGCGGCCACCTCGACGTAGCGGGCGTGCGCGGCCTGGAAGGCGGCCGAGGACTCACCCATGTGGAAGGCCTGCGCTGACATGGCGGCCTGCTCGGCCTGCGCGAGGGTGCTGCGCATCAGCGCGGTCTTGGCGGCGAAGGCGGACTCCGAGGCGACGATCTGTGGAATGTGGGCGTCCAGCATGCTCATGGTTGTTCTCCGGTTCCGTGGTGGGGATTTCGGCACTAACGCTGTTGCTCAGGCGGCGGCCCCTCTCGGTCGGGATCGTCGGTCCAGGTGGACGGCAACAGCGGCACGCTGGGCCCGGCGCCGAAGGCATCACCGTCGAGCGCAGTCAGTCCGGCCGCGTCGGCGGCGCCCGTCTTGGCCTGGGTGCTGCGGAGCCCGGACGCGCCGAGCGTGCCTGCGCCGTGCTGCGCGGACTGGGCCGTGGTGTGCGGGATCGGCTTCTCCTCGGCCGGTGGTGAACTGGGGCCGTCGTCCATCGTCATGTACTCGTCGCGGTGGGCGCGGTCCTTGATCTCGGCGCCGCGGCGGCGACGGGCCTTGCGGCGTGCCTGCGTGGCTGCCAGTGCCGCTGCGGAACTGGCGGCCGCCATGTCGGAGGCCGGCGCGCTGGCCTTGTCCCCGTCGGTCAGGGTGGGTCCGGCGTCACCGTCGGGATCCATGCCCGCCACCGCGTACGGCACCGCCGGGGATGCGGGTGCGGCGGGGGCGCTGCCTGCCGGCGCGGTGCCGGTAGCGGTGCTGGGGGCGGGCGCAGCGGTGCCCGCGCTACCACCGCCGGGGGACGCGATACCGGCCGCGGGCAGGCTCGGCTGGTTCACCGCCGCGGGCACCGCGGCGGGGACGTCCAGCGGCGGCAGGTTGGCCAGCAGTTCCAGCAGCTTGAGCAGCTCCAGCAGCTTCTGCGCCAGCGCGCCGAGGATGCCCAGGGTGAGCGCCAGCAGCGGCTGGATCAGCAGCTGCGGATAGGTCAGCGAAGCGCCGATCCACGACACCGCCTGGTAGGCGACGGCAAACAGGAACGGTCCCCAGGTCTGCAGTGCGGCAGCAGGATTGGTGAGGAAGTCGGTGATCAGCCGGATGGAGTTGCCGATCGGATCCTGGAAGAAGTCCACCAGCGGTTGGAACAGGGAGTCGGTGAACTGCTGGTAGTACCGCAGGAGTTCCTGGATCAGGTTGGCGATGTCGGTGGCCGAGCCCGCCTCGGCCGCTTGGGCCTGAGCCCCGGATCCGGTGAGCGAGGCCACCATCGACCCTGCTTCGCCCACCCCGGGGGTGAGCACGAACGGAGCGGGAGTGGTGCGCGGCGCGGAGGCCAGCGCCGTGCCGGCGATCCCCTGGTAGGTGGCCATGACAGTGGCGGCCTGGACCCACATCCGGACGTAGTCCGCCTCGTTGACCGCGATCGGAATGGTGTTGATGCCGAAGAAATTGGTGGCCACCAGCACCGCGTTCAGGGCGTGGTTGGCGGCCAGCTCGGCCAGCGTGGGCATGGCGGCCAGCGCGGCGGTGTAGGCGGCGGCGGCGGTCTGCTGCTGCGCGGCGACGGCAGCGCTGGTGATGCCGGCCTGCGTCAGCCATTCGAGGTAGGGGGCGTGGGCGGCGACGTACTGCTCGGCACTGGGTCCCTGCCAGGCGCCGGCCTGGACCGATCCCAGGATCGAGGTGAGTTCGGCTGCGGCCGAGGCGTATTCGGCCGACAATGCGTTCCAGGCCGCCGAGGATGCCAGCAGCGGCCCGGGGCCCGGGCCGGCGGACAGCAGCGTCGAGTGCACCTCGGGTGGGGAGGCGATCCAGATCGGGGCCGTCATGAGCCGCCGCGAGCGATCAGATAGGCGCCTGCAGCCTGGGCATCGCCGGTGGCGTAGCTGGTGCCGGAGTCGCCGACGCCCAGCCCGGAGCGCCCCAGTTCGGCGATCCCCTGCGCGGCGACGGTGGTGTGCTCGGCACCCTGGGCGCCGAAGCCGGCGGCGGTCTGCAGGGAGACCGGGTCGGCGGCCGCCGGGATCACCGCGGTGATGGCGGGGGCGGCCGCGGTGTGCGCTGCCGCCAGTCGGGCGGTCAGGGCCTCCACCGCGGCACCGGCCGCCAGCATTGCCTCGGGAACCACGCGAAGGGTCATGAGTGGTGCCTTCCTCTGGTGTGCGGGCCGTCTCCGATGTCCGCCCCCAACAACGGATTGACGAGTTGCAGATGGGTGGCCGAATCGCTGTCGTCGAGCAGCAGCGCCCGCCCGGGTGCCAGGCGAGTGAAGCGGTGGCCGCGGATCTTGCCGCTCTCGGCCGGGTTGCCGGACAGCATCAGGGTGGTGGCCTGCAGGTCATTGAGCCTGCGCAGCAACGGATTGGTCATCAGTGCGTGCGCGGACCCGGTGGCCCTGGCGGTGACGATCACCCGCAGGCCGAGGTCGGCGGCCTGCGACAACAGCCCGATCAGCGGCGTCCACGGGCGTTGTCCCACATAGGGTCCCGACATGGCGGGCGAGTCGGGGATGGCGTCGACGTCGTCGATCAACAGGTAGTGGGTGTGCCCGGTGTACGTCCAGTGCTGCAGGTTCTGGGCCGACAGGCCCTGCGGCGGACGGCGCTGGTCGATCAGCGCGGCCAGCCCCAGCATGGCCGGGGTGATCCGGTCGATGTTGGGCGTGTATTCGTTGTCGGGGAACAGCGGCTCCTCCACCAGGTGCAGCCGCCGGTCGATGACGGTGAACGCCACCTGGTCCTGGGTCGAGTTCTCCCGCACTGTGCGGATGATGTGCCGCAGCAGGGTGGTTTTGCCGGAGCGGGTGTCGCCGAACACCATGGTCAGCGGCGCCACCGCGAAGTCGGCGATCACCGGGGTCAGGTCATCCTCGCGCTGCCCGATCACGACGCGCTCGCCGCCGCGGTACAGCGGTGCCACCGCCGCGGGCTCGAGGTCGGTGGGCAGCAGCCGGAGCGCCGGTGCCGACACCCCGGAATGGCGGGCATTGAGCTCGGCGATCCGGTCCAGTTGTGGTGTCGCGACGAGGAACTGCTCAGCGGCCATGGTCAGGCCGCGGCCGGGCTGGTCGGCGGGGATGCTCTCGGCGGGGCGGCGCAGCGCACCGGTGACGCGCACGTTGCTGTCCCGGGGATCGGGCAGCCGCAATTCGAGTCGCAGGCCGAGGCCGTCGCGCATCGCCAGCGGCACCTCCAGCCAATTCGGCGTGGTGATCACCACGTGGATGCCGTAGGCCAGCCCGGAGTTGGCCAGCTCGGTCACCCTGGCCAACAGGGGGTTTCGGGTGTTGAACTGGTCAGTGTTGTCGCGGCCGAAGGCATACAGGTTGTCGATGACCAGGAACACGTGCCCGTAACCGTCATCAACAGCTCGGCCGCCGCTGCGCCGGCGCGCCTGCAGCAGCGCCTCGAGTTCGCCGAAGGTGCGCCGGATGCGTTCGCCGTCGAGCGGGGAGGCCACGCTGCCGACGTGCGCCAGATCGGCGATGTCGACCAGGGTGCCGCCGCCGTAGTCGATGCAGTAGAACGTCACGTCGCGGGGGCTGTGCATCTCGGCGGCGGACTGGATGAACGTCAGCAGCGCGCTGGACTTGCCGGACTTGGGCCCGCCGTGGATCACCACATTGCCTGCCGCCGAGCGCGCGTCGAACACCAGGGCGTCCCTGCGCATCTCGAAGGGCCGGTCGATCTCACCGAGCGGCCAGCGCCACTGTCCCGGTCCGATCCCCGCGCCGGCCAGCACCGCGGTCAGCGCCACCGGTTCGTCGAGTGGCGGCAGCCACAGCGGCGGCGCCTGCGGCCCGTAGTGCGTCAGCTGATCGCTGATGGTGGCGATCAACTTCCTGGGCGGTGTCTCGGGGGTGTCGTCGGGGTCCAGCAGCACCACGTCCTGATCGAGTTCCACCGCGGCGGCAGTGAACAGCGTGGGCACGGGCGCGGCGGGCACCACGTAGGACGTCGGTCGCCGGGGCGGTTCGTAGATGCCGTCGACGTAGGTGCTGCGGAACTTGACCGGCTCGGCCCCCGGGGCGGGCACCAAGAAGCCGATCCCTTTGTGTTCCTTGCCCGATTCGATGTGGTAGGCGTCCTCGACGCCGATGATCTGGCGTGACACCGAGGGACTGGCCACCTTCAGCCCGATTCGGTAGGAGGTGTTCTTGTCGATGTCCTTGATCTTGCCGACGTCGAGAGTTTGCGAGGCGAACAGCAGGTGGATTCGGAACGACCGACCTTTGCGCGCAACGTAATCGAAGAGTTCCGCGTACTCGGGATGCTCGGCCAGCATGAGAGTGAACTCGTCGGCGACCACGAACAGCGTCGGCATGGGGGGAAGATCGTGGCCGGCGTCGCGCGCCGCCTCGTATTCGGTGACCGAGTTGAACGCGCTGCCCTGGATCCGGCGGCCGGCGTCACGCAACACGCTCTCGCGCCGGGCCACCTCACCGCGCAGGGTGTCGGCGAACCGGTCAGCCAGCGACTTCTTCTCTGCCATGTTGGAGATCACGGCGACGACCTGTGGGAAGTTGCGGAAGATGTCGGCGCCTGCCTCACCCTTGAAGTCGGCGTAGATGACGATCAGCCGCTCGGCCGAATGAGTGGTCAATAGCGACAACAGGATCGACATCAGCATCTGGGACTTGCCCGAGCCGGTCATACCGATCATCAGGCCGTGCGGGCCCATTCCGCCTTCGGCTTCGTCCTTGAGGTCGAACAGCAGCGGCTCACCGGTGGCGGTGACGCCGATCGGGACCCGCAGTTCGTCTTCGCGGCGCCGCGGCGACCACAGCGTCGGCACGTCCAGCTGGGACGCGTCGGCGATGTCCAGCAAGGTGGTGAAGGTGGCGCCGCGGGTTGCCGCCGAACGTAATCCGGCGTGGGTGGGGTTGGAGTCCCAGCGCGAGAGCTGCCGAGCCAGGTGAGCGGCTTCATCGGCGCTGAGCGCGTCGGCGCGGTCGACATACGGCTGCCACCCGCCGCTGCGCCACCGCGCGAGGGCGCCGCCCGCCACCAGTAGCTGCGGCCGCTCGGGGTCGGGGTACTGATCGGGAGTGGGCGGGGTGTCGGAGATCTGGATGACGGTCACGCCGGCCAGACCCACCGACAGCACCGATCCACTCAGGTCGTACCCGGGGTCGTCGACCACGATCACCAGGTGGCGCAGGCTCTCGTCGGGAGTGCCGGTGAAGAGTTCGCGGTCGGCGAGTGCGGGCCCGATACCGGCGATGAGTTCATCGGTGTCGGCGGCCAGATGTCGCGCCGGGCCGGCGCCGTCGATGCGGCCGGGAATGTCACTGTGCGGCAGCCACTTCAGCCAGGACCAGGTGGGATCCTCGAGGTAGGGGCTGGCCAGTGCCACGCCGAGGACGCCGGCGTCGTGCCAGGTGAGCGCCTGGGCCAGCCAGGCCCGTACCGCGGCCCTGGCCTCGTCGCCCTCCCCCACCACAGTGATGCGGGAGACCTTGGTGAGGTCGATGCCCACCGGCGCGTCGGGCACGGTGCGTTGCGCGTCGAGCAGACTGCGTAAAGCGCTGTGCGACACCGGCTCGAGATCGATGTCGGCGGCGGCGTCCTTGACCCGCAGCGAGGTGTCCAGGGGCACGTCGTGGCGACCGGCCCGGACCACCAGGAAATCAGAATCGTGCGGATCGCGTTCCCAGAGTCGGCGCGGGCCCTGCGGTCCGGCGAGGACGGCTGCGAGTGCGCCGGGTTCGGGGTGTGACCACAGCAGCGACGCCCGCTGCGCATCGGCCGCAGCGCGCACGTTGTCCCGGACCACCGAGAGGTAGCGCAGGTAGTCGGCGCGTTCGGCGTCCACCTCTTCGGTGCGCATCTTGTTGTCGTTGCCGCGGTACAGCGCGGTGGCCGCGAGCAGCAGCACGAAGGGGAAGAACAGCGTGGTGGGCGAGATCAGCCGCATGCCGGTGGCCACCAACGCCACGATCATGCCGACGATCAGCAGGACGATGAGGTACGGCAGCGCGCGGCGCAGCAGCGACGGCGGCACCACCCGCGGCAGTTCGGGCGGGGCCTCGATGGTGATGGTGCCCTTGGTTGCCGCCGGGCGCGGCAGTCGACGCCGGGCCTCGAAGATGAGCCGGCTCATCGAATCTGGCCCCCGGTCTGGGACACGGTCTGATACACCGCGAGAGCACCGTCCTTCGACAACGCCGGGCCGGGACGCAGCAGCGACAGCACCGGCCAGGGAATGGGGGTGGCGGGCTCGGTCAAGCCGAGGGCCTCCACCGTCTTGCGCAGTTCGTCGGCGTCCCCGCCGGCCTCGATGCCGTACCGGACGCCGGTGTCGGATACCCAGAACAGCGCACCGGCCGGCGGCGCGGCGGGCTCGGCGCCCACCGTCTGCACCAGGTAGCCGGTGCCGGCCGGGATGGCCACCCGGGAGGCCGGGCCGGAGCCTGCGAGGTCCACGGTGCCCACCCCATCGGCCAGTGGCAGGGCGGCGCCGGCCAGCAGGGTCAGCGAACTGCTGTTGGCGTCAACGGGTTTGGTCCAGTTGATACAGCTGATCGGCGCGGAGGCGGCGTCGATCAGCTGCAACTGCTGCGCGGGGAACGCGTCGGCGTCCAGCAGTTGCGAGACCGGCATGGCCGCGATCTCGTCAGCGCCCAGGCGCGGCGGCTGCTGCAAGCCATAAGAATCGACGTTGCGCAGCATGGCCGCGAGCACCGGGGAGACCTGCTGCAGGCCGTCCGGCAGCACCGCGTAGTAGAGCAGTGTGTTGTCCGCGCCGTAAGCGGTGACCACCGAACCGACCGGCGCGCCGACCGGCAACGGGAACTGCGCCCACTCCCCGGCACCGGGAACCTGCGGGGCGCGCAACGGGACACCCTCGGGGATCGCGTTGAACAGGCCCGTCGAGATGGGTCGGGGCGCAGGGAGATTGGTGCCGAAACCCAGCGCGCCGGTGGCGGCGCGGTCGGCCAGGTCGATGGGGCTGCGTCGGCCACCCCACAGCAGCCAGGTACCTGAGCCGGTGTCCACCAGGACGGCCTGATCCGCAGCCAGGGGCGCGGCCTGCTCACCGGCGCCGGACGGGGCTCCGGCCAGCACGCTCACCCCTGGGGCCACGGTGTCGCTGCCCTGACACACCGTCCAGTTGGCGCCGCGGTCGCCGGCCTGCACCATGCGCTCCGGGGCACCCGGGATGCCGATCATCGCACCTCGCGGAAAGCGGTCCAGCTCAGAGCTTTTCACCTGCTCGGGCAGCACGTCCTGGCCGGCGATCAACCGGGCGGAGGCGAGGTTGAGCACCGGATGCAGGCGGTCGTCGACGCGGACGTACAGCGCGGCGGTGTCGCGGTCGGCCAGTACAGGGTCATCGCCTGCCGCACCGCCCGGACGGATGAAGGAGAAGACGAAGCACCCGAGCACCGCGGTGACCAGGATCAGCGCGCCAATCAGCACGGCGCGCGACTGCGAGCGCAGCGGGTCCACCAGCATCCGGGTGTCGTGCATGGCAACCCCGGATGCGATGCGGCGCATCACGAATCGCCATCCGGTGACCTGGTGGCGGGTGACGAACCCGCGCCGGTAGGTGACCTTCTGGGGGTTCGCGTTCTCCGGGGTGCGGGACGTGAAACCCTGCCGGTCGTCGCCGCCCGTCATGCGGGCACCGTCAGTCCCAGCCCACGCAGCAGCGGCACCACCGCGCCGCGGACGTCGCCGGCGGTGATGGTCATCAGCTCCTCATCGGTGAACGACTCGCTGCCGGAGTTCTCCTGGTGGTCCAGGCGGAACTCGCGCTCCTCCTCGGACCGCTCCACCACGTTGCGCACGAAGCGGCCGTTGCCGGCGATGTCGAGCTTGCGGCGCTCGACGCCCGCGGCGTCGGGGCTGGTGGACGCGGCCAGCTGGCCGAACAGTTCCTGCAGGTCGTCGAGGGCGGCCTGATCGAACACGCTGTCGCGCTGCTTGGCCATCGCCGTGGCGATCTCCACCAGCTCGGCGGCGTTGTAGGACGGGAAGTCGATGCTGCGGGTGAACCGCGAGCGCAGGCCCTCGTTGGTGTCCAGGAAGCGGTCCAGGTCCGCGCGGTAACCGGCGATGATGACCACCAGCCGGTCGCGGTCGTTCTCCATCCGGGCCAGCAGCGTGTCGATGGCCACCAGACCGAAATCGTTCTTGGCCCCGGTGGCCACCAGCGCGTAGGCCTCGTCGAGGAACAGCACGCCGTCGAGAGCGCTGTCGATGATGCCGTTGGTCTTGGCTTCGGTCTCGCCGATGTGCTGACCGATCAGATCGGCGCGGTGCACCTCGCGGACGTTCTCCTTGCGCAGCAGGCCCAGCCCGCAGTAGATCTTGGCGACCACCCGGGCGATGGTGGTCTTGCCGGTTCCCGGTGGGCCGGCGAACACCAGGTGGTGCGAACGCTGGGCGACGGCCAGCCCGCGTTCCTGGCGCAGCAGCGCCATGGCCACCGAGCTCTTGAGGCGCGCCACCTGGTCCTTGACCTCATCGAGGCCGATGAATTCGCTGAGCTGCTGTTCGGCCTCGGCCAGGAGCTCGGCCTTGCGGTCGTGCGCGCCGGGGTCCACGAAGTCGGCTTCGCTGGGTTCGGTGTGCACATCCCATGGGTCCGTCCTGGCCTCGATCCGGGCAGCCGTCGTGGTGACGATGCCGAAGCTGGGGTCGGAGAGGGCGAGTTCGATCTGTGCGTTGTCGGGGTGCGCGGCATAGAGATCCTGCAGCGTCTCGGCGGCCTCGGCCTCGTCCCCATGGGCGCGTAGCGCCAGTGCCTTGGCCAGCGCCCCATCGGTGGCGGCCAGCGCGCAGGGCCCCTCGAACTCCTCCAGGTAGGACAGCGCCGGGGCGAACATGCCCAGCCGGGCCAGCGCGGTACCCAGGGTGATCCTGGCCGCATGGCCGAACACCTCGTCCAGCGTGGTGTCGTTGACGATGGGCGTCAGCAGCTTCACCACGTCCGACCACCGCCCCGCCCGGAAGTGCAGGGCGGCCGCCACCCAGTGGGCCTGCGGCAGTTGCGGCCTGCCGGCGAGCACGCGATTCACCACGGCGTCGGCCTCGGCGAAATTCCCGCCGGTAGCCAGCGCCGCCGCGTAGGCGAGGTGGAAGTCATCCGGCGTGCCGGCGTCGAATTGCAGATACAACCCGGTGTCGTAGCGAAACGACAGTGCACCCGGAGCCAGGTCGACCAGGCGTTGCAGGACGCCGGCGGTCTCGACGGTGGACGAGACGGCTTGCAGCACCCGCAGCGAGACGTCGCCGGCCGCTGCCAGGCCGGTCCACGCATCACACTGGTCGTGGGCGATCCTGGTCAGGGCCGCAAAACCCGACCGGGCCGCGGCCAGATCGGCCGGCCGACGGCGGTCATACACCGTCAGCCCGAGTCCTCTGCAGGACGTGGCGAACCGACTGACGACGTCCCCGTCGACGCGCAGGGTGTCAAACCGAGTGTTCATGGGCTCCTGTATCGGGGACGCACGAGGCCGCCCCCGCGTCTTTCCTGGCTGTTCAGGGCTAGGCCGATCGAGCTGAAGTTAGCATTGCATAAGCTAACTGTCGAGGCGTCCGTCCGCCCCGTCGGGACCCTGGAGACACCTCCCGCAGGGCGCTGATCAGCAGAGATGCCCGGCGGGGCGTCAGACCAGCGGGCGGCCCGTCCGGATTCGCCAATCCAGATCCCGGAGAAGGACGTTGAACGGGAACTGCCGTACGGGACGCGGCAGCAGCCGGTTGGCCACCCGCAGGACTGTCATCAGTCGGTCGAAGCGTCGCTGTCGCTGCCGGTCCCAGGGCAACTGCATCTCGTCGCGGAATCGCTGCGGCAGGAAGCCCGTGGTGATCAGCAGGGCCAGCGCCTCGGAGTGCTCCTGCAGCATCCGCGGCAGTCGCACGCCGCGGATGCGGCTCACCGCGATGGGATAGAGGTAGTCACGGACGGCGTCGTCGATGTGTACCCGGTTCAGCGATTCCTGCCAGTACGCATCGAAGGCCGCCCGGTCGGCCGGCCACATCTCGGCGGGCACCTGCAAGGTGGTGCCCAGGGTGACGCTCTCGGCGTAGTGCTGATCGGCGGTCTCGTCGTCGAGTTCACCGACGAACGTGCGGTAGGCGTCCACCGCCCCCTTGTAGAGGCACGCCGCGACCCACAGTTGGAGATCCTTGTCGAAGGCGTTGTACTGCACGGGACTGTCGTCGGTGGAGTACACCTGAGCGTGCGCACGGTTGACGGCCCGCCGGAACGCCGCCTTCTGCGCGTCGGTCCCGCGGCCCGCGACGGCCAGGTAGGTGAAGGTGGTGCGGGCCCGCTTGATCGGGTGCAGGTCCACCCGGCCGCTCTCGACGCGGCTCTCCATCACGCCGTACCCGACACCGGGCCGGGCCAGTTGCATGATCACATTGGCGGGCCCGAGCAACAGGGCGATGCCCATCAGCCCTTCGTCGATGCCACCCCGGCGTCCCGTCCGGCGGGCGCGGGGCGCATCGCTGGCCGGCCGCTCGACATGGGACACCGGATCCGTCATCGTCATAACCCCGCCTGACGCCGAATGTGAGAACACCTGTTTCAGGATCTTGCCCGGGCGAATAGACGGGTGTCAAGATGTTCGGGTGAACCCGGTACGGCCTTACCGCGGCGTGGATGCGCGCGAGCGGGACGCCTCGCGGCGGCAGCGGTTCCTCGAGGCGGGGCTGGACCTGCTCGGCGGCGAGGATGCGCCGGAGGAACTGACCGTCCGCACCATCTGCAAGCAGGCCGGGCTGTCGCTGCGCTACTTCTACGAGAGCTTCACCGACAAGGACGACTTTGTCGCCGCCGTGTTCGACTCGGTCACCGGCAGGCTGGCCGCCACCACCCAGGCCGCGGTGGCGGCCGCGCCGGCAGCCGAACAGAACCGGGCGGGCATCGCCAACATCGTCGCGATCATCTCCGAAGATCCGCGCCTGGGCAGGCTGCTGTTCAGCACCCGCCTGTCCAACCGGCTGGTGCTGATCAAGCGGGCCGAACAGGGCGGCATCTTCGCGATGCTGTCCCGCGAACACATCCAGTCGGCACTGCAGGTGCCAGGCAACAGCCGCATCAGCGCCGTCGCGCACTTCGTAGTGGGTGGGGTGGTACAGACCCTCTCTGCATGGCTGTCCGGCGAGATCGCTTTGGGCCCGGACGAATTGGTGAAGCAGCTGCACACCATCCTGGACCAGCTGCACGAACCACAGCTGTTCCGGGCCTGACGGCCGGAGGGACGTTCCGGGCCGGCGGATACCATCGCCGGATGGACAACAACACGGTGGCGCTGAGAGTTCTCGCGCATTTCAAGCCCAGCAGCAGAGCCGCCGAACAGGTCGCCGAAGAGTCGAGCTGGCTCGATGTGCACTGGGTGGCGGAAAATGACGACGAGGCCTTCTACCGTGAGCTGCCCGAAGCCGAGGTGATCTGGCACAACCTGCGTCCACTGACCGCCGAGGACATCGCCAAGGCACCCAAGCTCAAGCTGATCAACAAACTGGGCGCCGGCGTCAACACCATCGACGTGGACGCCGCCACCGCGCGCGGGATCGCCGTGTCCAACATCCCCGGCGCCAACGCAGCGTCGGTGGCCGAGGCGACCGTGCTGTTCATGCTGGCCGCGATGCGTCGCCTGCCCGAGCTGGACCGCTCCACCCGCGACGGCACCGGCTGGCCGGCCAACCCCGAGCTCGGCGACACCGTGCGCGACCTCGGCAGCTGCACCGTCGGCCTGATCGGGTACGGCAGCGTCGCCAAGCGCGTCGAACAGATCCTGCGGTCCATGGGCACCAAGGTGCTGCACACCCGGACCGTGCGCGACGAGCACCACGTGGGCTGGGTGACGCTCAACGAGCTGCTCAAGACCAGCGACATCGTGTCGCTGCACCTGCCGCTGAACGCCTCCACCGAGCACCTCATCGACGCCGACGCCATCGCGAAGATGAAGCCGGGGGCCATCCTGGTCAACACCTCACGCGGCAAGATCGTCGACGAGGCGGCGCTGGTGGAAGCACTGAGCAACGGCACCTTGGCCGCGGCCGGCCTCGACGTCTTTGCCGAGGAGCCGACCCCCACCGACAATCCCCTGCTGGCGCTGGACAACGTGCTGCTCACCCCGCACGTCAGCTACTACACCGCCGACACCGTGACCCGTTACCTGGTCTCGGCGATCCGCAACTGCCGGCGGCTGCACGACGGCAAGGCGCCCTACTCCGTGGTCAACGAACCGGCGGCGGCCAACTCCTAAGCGGTAGGCTCGTTCCCAACCAACCGGTTGACACGGAGGATGGGCAACGATGCCGATTGCGATCAATCCCGAGCATGTGGACCTAGCCGACTCGGTGCGGTCACTGGTGGCGCGGGTCGCGCCGTCGGAGGTGCTGCACAACGCTCTCGAAACACCGCTGCAGAACCCGCCGCCTTACTGGAAAGCCGCGGCTGACCAGGGTCTGCAGGGCCTGCACCTGGGCGAGTCGGTAGGCGGTCAGGGCTTCGGCATCCTGGAGCTGGCGATCGTGCTGGCCGAGTTCGGCTACGGCGCCGTACCGGGCCCGTTCGTCCCGTCGGCCATCGCCAGCGCTCTGGTCGCCGCGCACGATCCCGACAGCGAACTGCTGAGCGAGCTGGCTACCGGCGCGGCGATCGCGGCGTACGCCATCGACTCCGGGCTCACCGCGACGCGCCAGGGTGACGCGTTGGTGATCCGCGGCGAGGTCCGTGCGGTGCCTGCCGCCGCGCAGGCGTCGCTGCTGGTGCTCCCCGTCGCCATCGAATCCAGCGACGAGTGGGTGGTGCTCGATGCCGCAACCGTCGAAATCGAGCCGGTGCCGAGCGTCGACCCGCTGCGGCCGGTGGCCCACGTCCGCGTCAACGCCGTCGAGGTCGTCGACGACCGGGTGCTGTCGAATCTGAGCCGAGCCCGCGCCCGCGCCTTGATCTCCACCCTGCTGTCGGCCGAGGCCGTGGGCGTCGCCCGCTGGGCCACCGACACCGCCGCGGAGTACGCCAAGATCCGCGAGCAATTCGGCCGGCCCATCGGCCAGTTCCAGGCCGTCAAGCACAAGTGCGCAGAGATGATCGCCACCACCGAACGCGCCACCGCTGCGGTGTGGGACGCTGCCCGGGCCATCGACGAGCAGGATGAGCACGTCGATTTCGCCGCGGCCGTCGCCGCCACGCTGGCACCCGCGGCCGCGCAGCACTGCGCGCAGGACTGCATCCAGGTGCACGGCGGCATCGGCTTCACCTGGGAGCACGACTGCAACGTCTACTACCGGCGGGCGCTGGTGCTGGCAGCGAGTTTCGGCCGCGCCGAGGACTACCCGCAGCGGGTGGTCGACACCGCGACCGCGACCGGCATGCGCGGCATCGACATCGACCTGGACCCGGACACCGAGAAGCTGCGCCAGGAGATCCGCGCGGAAGTGGCTGCGCTGAAAGAACTTCCGCGCGACGAGCGCACCGTGGCGATCGCCGAGGCCGGCTGGGTGCAGCCCCACCTGCCCAAGCCGTGGGGCCGGGCGGCGACACCGATCGAGCAGATCATCATCGCCCAGGAGTTCTCCAGCGGCCGGGTGCGCCGCCCGGCGATGGGCATCGCGGCGTGGCTGATCCCGTCCATCGTGGCGTTCGGTACCGACGAACAGAAGCAGCGGTTCCTCCCGCCCACCTTCCGCGGCGAAATGATCTGGTGCCAGCTGTTTTCCGAGCCCGGCGCCGGATCGGACCTGGCCAGCCTCACCACCAAGGCCACCAAGGTCGACGGCGGCTGGCGCATCACCGGTCAGAAGATCTGGACCACCGGCGCGCAGGTGTCCCAATGGGGTGCCCTGCTGGCCAGAACGGACCCGAGCGCTCCGAAGCATCAGGGCATCACCTACTTCCTGCTCGACATGAAATCCGAAGGGGTGGAGGTCAAGCCGCTGCGTGAGCTCACCGGCCACGCCATGTTCAACACCGTCTTCATCGACGACGTGTTCGTGCCCGACGACATGGTGCTCGGCGAGGTGAACCGCGGGTGGGAGGTCAGCCGCAACACCCTGACCGCCGAGCGGGTGTCGATCGGCAGCAGCGAGCCCGGCTTCCTGGCCACCCTCGACGGCTTCGTGCAGTTCATCAGGGACGGTCACTTCGACCAGATCGAGCAGAACCGGGCCGGCACGCTGATCGCCGAGGGCCACGCCGCCAAGCTGATGAACATGCGCTCGACGCTGCTGACGCTGGCCGGCGGTGATGCGATGCCGTCGGCGGCCATCTCCAAGCTGCTGTCGATGCGCACCGGACAGGGCTACGCCGAGTTCGCGGTGGCCTCGTTCGGCACCGATGCCGTGCTCGGTGACACCGCGACGCCGCCGGGCAAGTGGATCGAGTGGCTGATGGGCAGCCGGGCCACCACCATCTACGGCGGCACGTCCGAAGTACAGCTGAACATCATCGCCGAGCGCCTGCTGGGGCTGCCCCGCGATCCGTAGGGCCGGAATGGAATAGTTGGCGGTGCTCGGTGGTAGTACTCCTGCGTGAAGATCGAGCTTTCCGGCAAAACCGCACTTGTCACGGGTTCGACGCAGGGCATCGGGCTCGCGATCGCCGAGGGCCTGGCTGCGGCCGGCGCCCGCGTCGTCGTCAACGGCCGCAGTGCCGTGCGCGTGGATGAGGCGGTCTCACGCATCGGCGGTGACGCGGTCGCTGTCGCCGCCGACGTGACCACCGACGAGGGAGTGGCGACGCTGCTGGAGCAGGTGCCCGCCGTCGACGTGCTGGTCAACAACCTCGGCATCTTCGAAGCGGTTCCAGCCCGGGAGATCTCCGACGAGCAGTGGCGGCGTTTCTTCGACGTCAACGTGCTCTCGGCCGTACGGCTGATCCGCGCCTACCTGCCCGGCATGACCGAAAAGGGTTGGGGCAGAGCCATTCAGATTGCCAGTGACTCCGCCCTGGTGACACCCGCGGAGATGATCCACTACGGCGTCTCCAAGACGGCGCTGCTGGCGGTCACCCGCGGCTTCGCCAAGGACGCCGCCGGCACCGGGGTCACGGTGAACTCCGTCATCGCCGGCCCCACCCACACCGCCGGCGTGGAGGATTTCGTCTACCAGCTGGTCGACAAGAACCTGCCCTGGGAGGAGGCCCAGCGCGAGTTCATGAAAACCCACCGCCCGCAGTCGTTGCTGCAGCGGCTCATCGAGCCCGAGGAGATCGCCAACATGGTGGTCTACCTGGCGTCACCGCTGGCGTCGGCCACCACCGGCGGCGCCGTGCGGGCCGACGGTGGCTACGTCGACTCCATCGTTCCCTGACGCCGAGCGTGCGCATTGCGACACATGTGATGGCGCGTCGGGGGTACAGACACGCACGCTCGGCGTGTTTGGGCTACTGACCGTCGATCTCGATATCCTTCAGCTCGCGCTTGAGGATCTTGCCGGTGGGATTGCGCGGCAGTTCGTCGAGGAAGATGACCTCCCGCGGCACCTTGTAGCGGGCCAGGTTCTCCTTGACGTAGAGCTTGATGGCCTCTTCGTCGACGCTGGCGCCTTCGACCTTGACGACGAATGCGCGCAGCCGGTGGCCCCACTCCTTGTCCTCCACGCCGAGTGCGGTGGCCTCCACCACCTCTGGATGGCCGCTGATCAGATCCTCGACCTCGGCGGGGAACACGTTCTCGCCGCCGCAGACAATCATCTCGTCGTCGCGGCCGCTGACGTAGAGCAGGCCGTGCTCATCGAAGTAGCCGACATCGCCAGAGGACATCAGCCCGTCGATGATGGCCTTGCCGCCGCCGCCGGTGTACCCCTCGAAGGGGAAGGTGTTGCCGACGAAGATGCGGCCCACTTCGCCCTTGGGCACCTCGACACCGTTCTCGTCGTACAGCTTGACCTTGACGCCCTTGACAACTGGCCCGACGGTGGCGGGGTTCTTCTTCAGGTCTTGCGGGCGGGCGATGGAGGCGAACGCGATCTCGGTGGACCCATAGAGGTTGTAGACCACCGGGCCCAGATCCTTCATCGCGCGGGTGGCCAGCTCGGCGCCCAGTTGCGAGCCCGACACGAAGACGATGCGCAGCTTGGACAGATCCGGCTTCGGGTCCGTCTTCTCCAACTCGTCGAGCAGCCGCGACAGCATCACCGGCACCACCACCATGGCGGTCACCTTGTGCTTCTCCAGGTCGGCCAGCACGGTGGCGGGCTTGAAGCGCCGCCGCAGCACCAGGGTGGAACCCAGCATCATGGCGATGGTGGCGTGCAGGAAGCCCAGCGCGTGGAACATCGGGGCCGGCAGCGACGTCACCTCACCGGATTTGAAGGGCACGTGCGACAGCACCCCGCCGATGGGCGCCAGCGAGGGCGGCGAGCTGCGGTTGGCACCCTTGGGGGTTCCGGTGGTGCCGCTGGTCAAGATGATGATCTTGGAGTGCTTGCCGGCCTTGGGCGGCGGCGACGTCGAGGACTGCGAGATCAGGTGCTCAAGGGTCTCGGCGTCGCTCTCCGACGGTGCGTCGTTGTCCGGGTTGGTCGGCAGGGCCCGCAGTTTGCCCAACGGGGGGTCGGCCGCCGCGACTGCCTTGGAGTACTCGTCGTCGTGAATGATCAGCTTGGCGCCTTCGCGCTCGCTGACCTCTTTGATCTGTGGACCGGAGAACTCGCTGTTGAGCAGGATCAGCCGGGCGCCGACCTTGGCCGCGCCGTAGAGCGCGATCAGAAACCACCGGTGGTTGCGGATCAGCAGCGCCACTCCGTCGCCACCCTTGACGCCCTTGGCCAGCAGCGCGTTGGCGACGGCGTTGGCCGAGTCGTTGAGCTCCTTGAACGTGATCTCGCCGTCGTCATCGATGATGGCCGTGCGATCGGGGGTACGCCGTGCATTCAGCGCCGGGATCATGCCGAACTCGCCCCACCGCCGAATGTCGGCCAGCATCGCGACGATGTTCTGCGGCGGTTCGAGCTTGAAGGCACCCGCCTCGAACATCTTGCGCGCGTAGTGCAGTTCGGCTGACCCGCGTTCGGCGAGCTGCTGTGCTTTGGCCACCGCTTGCAACGGGAGGTCAGTGAGGTTCGGCATGGCGTTCACCCTATGTGACGGGTGTCGCACCGGGGTCCGAAAACTCCCGCGCAATTAGCATGGCGGGATGGCCGGTTCGCTGCAGGTGGACGTCGGGGGCCGCGAGGTCACCGTGACCAACCCGGACAAGGTGGTGTTTCCGGACGCGGGCGTCACCAAGCTCGATCTGGTCAACTACTACCTGGCCGTCGCAGAGGGGGCGTTGCGCGGGGTGTACGACCGCCCGATGGTCCTCAAGCGCTTCGTCAAGGGCATCACCGAAGAGGCGGTGTTCCAGAAGCGCGCCCCGGAGAAACGGCCGGACTGGATCGACGTCGCCGAGCTGAAGTACGCCTCGGGCACGTCGGCCAAGGAAGCCGTGCTGCGCGAACCCGCCGGCCTGGTGTGGGCGGTCAACCTCGGGTGCGTCGACCTCAACCCTCACCCGGTGCGCTCCGGAGACCTCGACCATCCCGACGAACTACGGGTGGACCTGGATCCGATGCCCGGCGTGACCTGGCAGAACATCCTCGACGTGGCCCAGGTGGCCAAAGAGGTGCTGGAGGACCACGGGCTGACCGCCTGGCCGAAGACCTCGGGGTCGCGCGGGTTCCACATCTATGCCCGCATCCATCCGCACTGGCCGTACAAGCAGGTCCGGTTGGCAGCCGAAACGGTGGCCCGCGAGGTGGAGCGACGTGCCCCGGAGCTGGCGACCAGCCGGTGGTGGAAGGAGGAACGCGAAGGCGTCTTCGTCGACTTCAACCAGAACGCCAAGGACCGCACCGTGGCGTCGGCGTATTCGGTGCGTTCCCGCCCCGACGCCCGGGTGTCCACGCCGCTGCTGTGGTCCGAGGTGCCCGACTGCCGGCCCGAGGCCTTCACGGTGGCGACGGTGCCTGCGCGCTACGCCGAGATGGGTGACCCCTGGGAGGGGATGGACGACGCCCCCGGTGACCTGACCCAACTGCTCGCCTTGGCCGAGGAGATGGGCCCACCGGAGAAGGCACCCCGCGGCGCCCGCAAGATGCCATTGATCGAGATTGCCCGCACCAGGACCAAAGAGGAGGCGCTGGCGGCGCTGGAGACCTGGAAAGAGCGCCACCCGCAGGTGGCGCAGCGGCTGGAGCCCATCGACGTCCTGGTCGACGGCATGCGCGGCCCGAGTTCCCTGTGGTACCGCATCCGGATCAACCTCCAGCACGTACCGGAGGGGCAGCGCCCGCAGCAGGAAGATCTGGTGGCCGACTATTCGCCGTGGGAGAACTATTCCGGCGGCCAGTACCGAAGAAGCTGAATTCTCTTACTGAAGCGTTAGTGCTTACTCCCGAGTACCTTACAAACGCTGCTTACTGTCGAAGACACGGAAGTTCGATACACCGCGTCCCGAGGGGAGCAGTCACATGCCCACCGTATTCCGCTATGGCAATCCGGTCGTCGAAATCGGTGGCGCGCAGGTGCGTTCGTTGTGCCGGCAGCTCGCCACCGTCGTGCGGGTCACTGGTGACGTCGACGCCACCAATGTTGATGAGCTGATCCGTCAGGTCACCCGCTCGATCATCCGGGAGAAGCCGTTCATCCTGGACCTCAGTGGGGTGGACGCCTTCGCTCCGCTGGCCGTGGCACTGTTGACGGCCGTCGACGAAGCGTGCCGACGTACCGACGACGAGTGGATGCTGGTTCCCAGCGCCGCCGTCGCCGCGATGCTGACCGGCGAACATCCCACCGCATCGTCGGTTCCCGATGCGCTGCAATGCTTCTCGGATGCGATGACCGAGCGTCGCCGCCTCCTGCCCATCCTGGCCAAGTCGGCCTGAGTCTTAGGAGATCCCATGTTGATCGATGTTCGCTGGCTGGCATACCTCGTCAAGGGCCGTCACAGGGCCGCCGCCAAGGCTGTCTAGCTCGGCACTGATTCCAACCGGACCGGCACGCCGTTGAGTACGGCCATACCGGCCAATTTCTCGAGATCCTGGGGCTGATTGGACGTCAGTTCGTTGACGTTGGCGCCCGGCCTCTCATTCGCCAACTGCCATCCGCCGCCGCGGTGGCCCCAGCCTTGGGGCACCGCGACGGTGCCGGCGGGTACCTCGTCGGTCACCAGAACCGTGGCCACGATGGCCCCCTGATTCGACACGATGCGCACCTGCCCGCCGTCAGCGATCGCGGCGGCTGCGGCGTCGGCGGGATTGATCCTGGCCCGCTGCTGCCGGTCCCCCTTCATCAACGTCGGGCTGTTGTGCATCCAGCTGTTCTGTGACCGCATCTCGCGAATTCCGATGAGCAGCAACGGGAATGCGGGGTCGACGGGCACCCCTGCGGGCAGCCGCCGCACCTCGTCGGCGATCTGCGGGGGATCCAGACGCACCTTGCTTCCGGGCAGGCGCACCACCTTCGCCAGCACCCCGGTGGGGGCATGGTCGGCCAACACGATTCCGTGCGGGTGGGCGGCCAACGTGCGCAGGTTCAGTCCGCGTCGCCGCAGCCCGAACCGATCGCCGTAGGGGCCCAGCCGCAGCAGCACCCCCATCATGGCCCGGGGTGTCATCCGCAGGAGCCCACGGCGCTCCAGCCATGCCAGCACGGCGTTGAACCGTTCCAACGGTCCCGTCGCCAACAGGGACAGCCGCATCCGGCGGGCCAGTTCGGCATACACCTGCCATTCCGGCCTGGCCTGCCCGTAGGGTGCCAGCACGGCATCGGTGGACTGCACGAACAACGTCGGCGAACACGCCGCGAAGGCGATCGGCAGGTCGTCGCGTTCGAGCATGGTGGTACCCGGCAGGATGTAATGGGCCAGCCGGTTGGTCTCGTTGACGTACAGGTCGAATGAGACGAAGAGCTCGAGCTGACCTACAGCGGCCTCCAGCGCAGCGCTGTTCGGCACAGACAGCACCGGATTGCCCGCGACCACGAACAGTGCCCGCATCTGCCCCGGCCCCGGGGTGGTGATCTCGTCGGCCATCAGAGCGGCGGGAAAGGTGCCGTTGACGTCGGGCAGATTGCCGATCCGCGAGCGCATGGAGTCGTAGCTGAAGCTGCCGAGCCGCTCCCCGAGCTCTTCCAGCGGGATCACCGGGTGCGACATCAGGGTGCCGCCGGCGCGGTCGAGATTGCCGGTGACCGCGGTCAACGCGTCGAGCAGAAAACTCACCAGGGTGCCGTGCGTGCCGAGGCAGGCACCGGTGCGGCCGTAGGCCGATGCCGACGGCGCCGACGCGAAGTCCCGCGCCAGCGCGCGCACCGTCTCGGCGGGCACTCCGGTCCGCGCGGCGGTCTGCTCCGGCGGGAACGGCGCGCACAGCCCGGCCAGCCCGTCGAGGCCGACGGCCTGGTGCTCGACGACCTCGCGGGATTCGAGACCGTCGGCGAACACCACCTGCAGCATCGACAGCAGCAGCCAGGCGTCGGAATCCGGGCGGACCTGCACGTGCTCGTACTGACGCGCGGTCTCGGTGCGGCGGGGATCGACCACCACCACCCGGCCGCCGCGGCGCACGATGTCGGCCAGGTCGTCCTTGATGCGCGGCGCCCGTAACGCACTGCCATGGGAGACAAGCGGATTGGCCCCCAGCATGAACAGGAAATGGGTGCGGGGCAGGTCCGGGAACGGCAGCTGACTGGCCGCGCCGTAGAGCAGCTTGCTGGCCACGAACCGGCTGTTGATGTCCTGCGAGCCGGCCGAGTACAGATGCCGTGAGCCGATGCGGGCCATGAACACTCCGGGCCACAGGCTGGTGGCGTAGCCGAACGCGGCCGGATTGCCGAAGTACTGTCCGACGCTGTGCCCGCCGTGGTTGGTGATGATCGTCGACAACCGGGCGGCGATGTCGGCCAGGGCCTCGTCCCAGCTGACCTGTTCGAAGGTGCCGTCCTGGCGTCTGCGCAGCGGTTCGAGCACCCGGTCGGGGTCGTTCTGCACGTCGGTGAAGGCGATGCCTTTCGGACACGCCCGGCCGCGTGAGAGCGGGTGGTCGTGATCGGGGCGCAGGGACACCAGCCGGCCGTCGGCGACGGTGGCGATCAGACCGCACATCGGTTCACAGATACGGCAGTAGGTGATCCGCTGCTCGGCTCCTGGCGGCGATGTCGACATGAGTAGACACGCTAGGAGATGTGTCTACTCTGTGTGACGCGATTGCCACACACCACGTTCACAGGGAACCGGTAGCCTTGCGCTTCATGAGCGCCGGTCTGTTCGGGCTGTTGGACGATGTTGCCGCGATCGCCCGTCTGGCGGCCGCATCGGTGGACGACATCGGGGCTGCCGCCGGCCGCGCCACCGCGAAGGCGGCGGGGGTGGTGATCGACGACACGGCCGTGACGCCGCAGTACGTGCAAGGCATCGAACCGGCGCGCGAACTGCCGATCATCAAGCGGATCGCGATCGGCTCGCTGCGCAACAAGCTGGTGTTCATCCTCCCGGCGGCCCTGCTGTTGAGCCAGTTCGCCCCATTCCTGCTGACCCCGATCCTGATGCTGGGTGCGACCTACCTGTGCTACGAGGGCGCCGAGAAGGTGTGGGGCACGATCTCCGGCCACGGCGGCCACGCGGCACCGGTGGCGGCCCAGGGTGAGGACGCCGAGAAGTTCATGGTCACCGGGGCCATCCGCACCGACTTCATCCTGTCCGCCGAGATCATGGTCATCGCCCTCAACGAGGTCGCCGACCAGTCGTTCTTCCCGAGGTTGATCATCCTGGTGGTCGTCGCACTGGTCATCACGGCCGTGGTGTACGGCGTGGTCGCCGGCATCGTGAAGATGGACGACGTGGGACTGCACCTGACCCGGCGCAGTTCGTCGTTCGCGCAGAAGGTGGGCCGGGGCCTGGTGGCCGCGATGCCGAAGCTGTTGGCGACGCTGTCGGTGGTCGGCACGGTCGCGATGCTGTGGGTAGGCGGTCACATCCTGCTGGTGGGCGTCGACGAGCTCGGCTGGCACGCCCCGTATGCGCTGGTGCACCACGCCGAAGAGGCGGTACACCACATCGCGGGTATCGGTGCGGTGCTGGCCTGGTTGATCAACACCGCAGCCTCGGCGGTGATCGGCACGGTGGTGGGCGCCGTGGTGGTCGCGGTCATGAGCGTGCTGCCGTTCGGCAAGCACGCCAAACACGCCTGATCAGCGCAGCGCCGGGGCGGCCGCCGCGCGAACGGCGGCGGTGATGGCGGTGACGGTGGCGCTGTCGAGCTTCCAGCACTGCCAGTACAGCGGGACGTCCAAGTGGGCGCGCGAGATCCGCACGAAGGAGCCGTCGGCCAGGGCGGACGCGGCGAGATGTTCGGGATACATCCCCCAGCCCAGCCCGGCCAGGGCCGCCGCCCCGAAACCGTCGGCGGTCGGAACGTAGTGCACCGGGCGACCGATCGTCCGACGAAAAACCTTGCGCAGCAGCATGTCCTGCAGGGCGTCATCACGGTTCCACGCCAGAGAGGGTGCCTGTGACGCCGCGTCGCGGGTGAACCCGTCCGGGAGGTGGCGTGCCATGAACTCGGGGCTGGACACCGGGACGTAGCGCATCACGCCGAGCGGCTGCACCCGGCAGCCGGACACCGGTGTGCGCTCGGTGGTCACCGCCCCCATCACCTCCCCTTCACGCAGCAGCCGTGCCGAGTGGTCCTGGTCCTCGATGCGGATGTCCAGCAGCACGTCGGGCAGCCCGGTCAGCACAGCGGTGAACCAGGTGGACATGGAGTCGGCGTTGACGGCGATGGCCACCCTGGTGCGGTGCGCCGCACCGCCCGCGGTCTCGGCCAGCGCCTCGGCTTCCAAGAGCGCGGTCTGTGCGGCCAGCCGCAGCAGCGGCACGCCGGCGGCGGTGGCGCGACAGGGTTTCTCCCGGACCACCAGTACTTGCCCGACCCGCTGCTCCAGGGCCTTTATCCGCTGGCTCACCGCCGACGGTGTGACGTGCAGGTGGTCAGCGGCGGTGTCGAAGCTGCCGAACTCGATCACCGCTGCCAGTGCGGCCAGCTGATCGGCGCCCAGGCGAGCGTCAGGAGCCGGTGCCATCCCACCTCCGAGTCACAGATCGGTCACGATTGGGACTGACGGTAACCTAAGAATTCGCGGCAAACTCTAAAGAAACTCAAGCAACGTGCAGGTTTGTTCGCTTTCAGCAGAGCACTCCGCTCCATGTGCGGCGAACATCACGGCACTGCGGTGTAACGCTCCGACATCCGGGTAGATCTTCGTCTACAGCTGTTTCGAGCACGAATTCCGTTTCGGTACTTTGTTTTTCGGGACGGGAAATCGGAACCACACATAGTGGAGAGAGAAGTGATCATGAGTTTCAGTGGCAAGTCCGCACGCCGGCGCATCGCCGCCACCGCTGCTACCTGCCTCTTCGGGGGGCTGGCTGCAGCAACCGCCGTCGCACCCGCGGCATCGGCGGCGCCGGACTGCAGCCCGGCCGGCGTCAACGGCACCGTCGACTCGGTGACGGTGGCGGCACAGCAGTATCTGGCCGCCCACCCCGGCGCCGGGGGCGTGGTGTCTGCGGCCGTGACGCAGCCGCGGGATGTGGCTGCGGCCAACATCCGCAACTACTTCACCGCCAACCCCGGGGAGTACTACGAGTTGCGCGGCATCCTGGCGCCCATCGGTGACACTCAGCGTGCGTGCAATACGACGGTGCTGCCGCCGTATCTGGCCAGCGCCTACGAGGAGTTCGTCGCGGGCTGATCCGAACGCGGACGATCCGCCGCCGCGGTGCGGCGGCGGGTCGGACGCTCCTCGGGCAGCAGCTTCAATCCGGCCACACAGGCCACAATTCCGCTGAGGAACACCAGCTTCCACACAGAGGCCGACTCGGTGCCGCTGACCACGGCATAGCCGACGGTGAGTGCCGCACCGAGCCCGGTCCACACGGCATAGGCCGTCCCTATCGGAATTTCGCGCACCGCCCAACCCAAGCCGCCGAGGCTGGCGACCAGTGCCACCGCGAAGACCACCACCGCGGTCGCCTGGGTGAAGCCCTGAGACTGGCCGAGCGCCGTGGCCCACACCGCTTCCAGGACAGCACTGACGAGCAACACGACCCACGCCATGCTCAGCTCACCACCTTCAGGCCGACCACGCTGCCGACCAGTCCGAGTAGAAGCAGGCTGCGCGCCGCCGTCGCACGTTCTGCGCCGGTGACGATGCCCCACAGGACCGTGAGGGAGGCGCCGATTCCCACCCAGACCGCGTACGCGGTGCCCGTCGGCAGGTCGGTCATCGCATAGGCCAGACCGGCCATGCTCAGCGCCATCGCGACCAGGAACACCACCACGGGAACGGGCCGCCGGAATCGGTCGGAGGCGGCCAGGGCCACCGCCCATACGGCTTCCAGCACTCCAGCCAGCACCAGGATCGTCCACGCCATGGCAAGACCTCCTACGAGTCAGTCTTGTCCGGTGCGGGTACTGCTCCCTCGTCCGCGAGACCGATTTCCAGCCTCCAAGCAGCGACGATACACCGGCGTTCCAACATCGTCATGTCCCGGAAACGTGTGACTCGACGTGAGGACGGGGTACCCCGTCTGCCATGAGCAAAGAGCTGGAAAAGGGCGACAAAGTCACGTGGCAGAGCCACGGCAACACGGTGGAGGGGACAGTCGAGCAGAAGATCACCTCGGACACCGAAGCCGCCGGCCGCACAGTCCGGGCCTCGTCGGACGATCCGCAGTACCGGGTGACGAGCGACAAGAGCGGCAATGACGCCGTGCACAAGCCGGACGCCCTGTCCAAGAAATCGAGCTGAGCCTCACCGCAACGGGGCCCTGAGCTCAGGCGCCCCGGCTGTCGGTCTGCGCTCTGCGCGCCCGGGAACGCTCACGTGCCGTCATGGCTCCCCACACACCGAACCGCTCCGGCAGCTGGAGCGCGTGCTCTCGACAGGTGACCAGGACCGGGCAACCGCGGCACACCCGCTTCGCTTTTTCCTCGCGCTCCCGCAGGGCCTGGCCCCGGTGATCGTCGGGGAAGAAGATGTGGGCCGGGAGCGCGCGGCACCGGCCCTGCAGCTGCCATTCCCACACTGATTCGAGTGCCCTCGGTGGCTCGCTCATCGGCATCCTCCCCACGGCTTGGCCCAACGGATTTCGGGTATTCCCATCGTCAGTGCAGCCCGCCTCGGCGCCCACCCATCTGATCGCGGTGAATCTTGGCCAGTTCGAGTAGATGTGACACGATGGAAACATGCACGTAACAAAGGACGGGGTGAGCTGATGATGCGATCGTTCACCCTGCGTTGTCGATGGCTCTTTCTCGCCCTCGGCCGCAACCCTTTGGTCCGTGCCACCGATCGCCTCGAAGCGCTGGCCGTGCTCGTGGTTTTCGCGGTCGCGCTGATCGCCATCCCGTTCGCGTCACAGGCGGGAGACGATGCCTACGACGCCCGCCTGCAGATGATCGACCAGCAGATGCGGACCACCAATCACATCGCGGCCACCGCCGTGGGCGGCACCGCCATGGCCGCCGGCAGGTACAACCGTCCCGGCCCGGTGCGCGTCCAGTGGAAAGACGGCACCGAGACCCGCACCGCCCTGGTCAGCAACCCCACCCCGGTCGCGGCCGGAGATACGGTCACCGTGTGGACCAATTCGGCCGGCGAGGTGGTCAGCGCCCCCGAAACTCCCCAGCAGGCGCGCGCCATCGCGTCCGGCCGCGCATGGACGGTGTGGGGCTCAACGGTCGCATTCGTCGCACTGGGCGCGGCCGCCGCTCGCTTCGGCCTCGACCGGCTGCGGGCTCAGTCCTGGGAGCGCGAATTGCTGCTGCTGGCCCACAACGATGACGGCTGGGCCGACCAGAACAGCTGACTCAGGTGTGCGCTGGCGTGCCGGAAAAGCGGTCGGTGATCGCCTGGCAGAACGCAGGCAGGTCCTCCGGGGACCGACTGGTGATGACGTTGCCGTCGATGCACACCTGCTGGTCCACCACGGTGGCTCCGGCGTTGCGCAGGTCGGTGCGGATGCTGGGGTACGAGGTCAGGGTCCGGCCCGCCACCACCTGCGCCTCCACCAGCGTCCACGGACCGTGGCAGATGGCCGCCACCGGTTTACCCGACTGGACGAAAGCTCGGACGAACGCCACCGCCGACTCATCCAGTCGCAGCTTGTCCGGATTCACGGTGCCCCCGGGCAGGATCAGCCCGTCATAGTCCTCCACGCGCGCATCGCCGACGGCACGGTCCACCGACATCGTGCCCGCGGGCTCGATGTCGTGGTTGAACGCGTGGATGTCCTCGGTACTCAGCGAGAGCACCTCGACCTGTCCGCCGGCGTCGCGTACCGCGTCGCGGGGCTGCTCCAGTTCGATCTTCTCCACTCCGTCGGCGGCCAGAATGGCGATTCTGCGGCCTGACAATTCATTCGGCATCGTCGTTGACTACCCGACGACCCCACGCTGAATCAGGTCAGTGATGGCCGGGTCGGTCGTCGCCTCCGCGACCGCGATGGTGGTGGCCCACGATGAGGTCATCGGCCCCCTGCGAGTGCCGGACATGACCCACCGGGTCGTCTGCGCCGTGCTTGGCTCCGGCGATGCCCGCAGTACCCAGAGCACCCGCCACCGCCATCCCGACGAGCAGTACCCCTGCAGCAATTCTCGTTCGCATGATCGTCCTTTCCGAAGGTTGTGCACCCACCTTGGCAAGGCCACGCGCGCACCACCATTGGACTTTGGTCGGGGTTGCCGCACTGCTACGACCAAAGTCGTAGTCGCAGAGCCTCGAAAGACCCGTTGCCCACCTAGTCTGAGCAGATGTGGCCGAGACGAGCCCGCACGCTCGGCCGCCGCGAGACGGCCCGGCCGTTTCCGGTGCGCGCGGCGGTGTCGTGGTTCGTGGTGGGCAGCCTGGTGGCCATTGCGGTGATCATGGTCGGGGGGTTCTTCGTGCTGCGGGGTGTGGCGATCGACGAAGCCACCCAGGACACCCGGGAACGGGTGCGGTCCGAGGGCCGACTGGTGGAGGCGGCGGGCCTGCGGGACGGCATCCGCAACGGGGACCCACAAGCACTGCGGCAGCTCGACAGCGTGATCCGAAGCCAGGTGCTGGGCGACTCGATCGTGCGGGTGAAGCTGTGGGCGCAGGACGGCACCATCCTTTATTCCGACGAACCGGCCCTGATCGGTCAACGGTTCACGCTGGGATCCGAGGAGCGCGAACTGTTCGACACCGGTCAGGTCGACGCCGAACTCAGCGATCTGACGCAGCCCGAGAACGCCTACGAGCGCCGGGAGGACCGGTTGTTGGAAGCCCACACCATCGTGCACACCCCCGACGGCACTCCCCTGCTGTTCGAGATCTACCAACGGTTCAGCGCCGTGAGCGCCAGCGGTACCCGGCTGCTGTCGGCATTGGCACCGGTGCTGATCGGCGCCGTGGTGGTGCTGCTGTTGTTTCAGGTGCCGCTGGCCTACTCGATGGCCCGCCGGCTCCAGCGCGGCTACCGGGACCGAGAACAGCTGCTGGCCAACGCTATTGCGGCTTCCACCGGCGAACGCCGTCGCATCGCGGCTGGCCTGCACGACGGGGTGGTGCAAGATCTCGCGGGGGTGGCCTTCGGCTTGGCGCCGCTGGCAGATGCCGCGGCGCGCCGCGGCGACGAGGCCGAGGCCGGCGCGCTGCGCGACGCCGCGGTGACGCTGCGCAACGGGATCCGGGACCTGCGGACCCTCCTGGTCGAGATCCACCCCCCGAATCTGCACGCGACGGGTCTGCATGTGGCACTCAGCGACCTGCTGAGCCCGCTGCAGGCCGACGGCATCACCACCACGCTGACGATCGACGAGGAATTCGGGGACCACCCTGACGACGCACTGCTGTACCGGGTGGCCCGGGAGGCCGTCCACAATGCCCGCCTGCATGCCGCGGCGAGCACCGTCGACGTCTCGGTACACCGGGAAGAGGACACCGTGCGCCTCGATGTCGCCGACAACGGGCATGGTTTCAGCGATGACGAGCGCCGTGCGCGCACCGCCGAGGGACACGTGGGCCTCACCCTGCTCGACGAGGTGGTGACGCAGGCCGACGGCGTGCTCGCCGTGCACTCGACGCCGGGGGCAGGTACCACGGTGTCGGTCAGGATGCCACTGCGATGATCCGGGTATTGCTGGTCGACGACCACGGCGTGATCCGTGACGGGCTCGGCCGACTGATCGCCGCGCTGGACGGTATCGACCTGGTGGGGGTGGCCGCGGATGGGGCCCAGGGCGTCGCCGAACACGCCCGCCTGCTACCCGACGTTGTGCTGATGGATCTCGACATGCCGGTGCTGGACGGGATCGAGGCCACCCGTCAGATCGCCGCCGCGCGGCCGGAGACCGCGGTGGTGGTGCTCACCGCGTTCGCCGACCGCCCCCGCATCGTCGGCGCTCTTGCGGCGGGGGCATGCGGCTACCTGCTCAAGGACGTCGACTCCGCCGAGGTGGGCCGGGCGATCGTCGAGGCTGCGCACGGCGGATCTCCCATCGATCCCAGGGCCGCACACACCGCTCTCGACACCCCGGCGACCCCTGGGCCGCTGGAGCGTCTCTCACCGCGCGAGCGCGAAGTGCTGACGCTGCTGGTCGAGGGGCTGCCGAACAAGCTGATCGCTCGGCGGTTGACGATCAGCGACAAGACGGTCAAAGCGCACCTGACCCGGATCTTCCGCGTGCTCGACGTCGCCGATCGGACCCAGGCCGCGTTGTGGGCCAGCCGTAACGGCCTGTGAGCCGCCCTCAGTCCAGCCTGCGCGCCACCAACGCCTCGGCGAAGCCGTCGGCGGTGCGCAGCGCGGCCACCACCACCGGAGCCACCACCACCCGCGGGGAGAACCGCAGGCCCCGCGCCCGGCGCGCCTCCTCGACCTGCGCAACCGTCTCGATCATCAGCGGGATGGCCCGGATGGTCAGCGCCAACGCGAGGGCCACCTGGTCGACGGGAAACCCGAAGCGCCCCAACGGCCGCAGTGCTCCCGTGATGGCTCCCAGCATCTCGGTGGTCCGGGTGGTCGCGGTGACCACGGCGGCCAGCGCCACCGACAACAGCAGGATTCCGCAGACCACCACGGCCCGGCGCCAATCGGTGAACAACAGCTGGAAGGCGAAGATGAAGACCACCACCCACAGCACGGGGCGCAACTGCGCGGCCAGCACACGGATCCCGATGCCGGACACCAGCACCGCCACCGCGACCGCAGCGGTGGCGACCGCGAGCCTCAGCGGAGTGTTCACCACCACCGTCATCAGCGTGATGGCCCCGCCGAGCCCGAGCAGTTTCAGCCCCGCGGGGCTGCGGTGCAGCACTGTGGTGCCCGGGCGGTAGCTCCCCAGTACGGTCATGCCATCAGCCTGCGGTAGGCGGCCACGGCAGCCCGCGGTGTGTCGTCGGCCCGCACCGCGCCGTCGTCGATCACCACCACCCGGTCGAAATCGTGCACCAGATCCAGATCATGGGTGACCACGATCAGCCGGGTCGCCAGGCCGGCCAGGGCGTCGCGCAACATCGCGGTGTTGCGCAGGTCCAGCAGGGTGGTCGGTTCATCGGCCACCACGACGGCGGGTTCGGTGACCAGGACGGCCGCCAGCGCCAGCAGCTGTTTCTGACCGCCAGAGAGCAGATGAGCGGGATGATCGGCGTGCCCGGACAAACCGAACCGGTCGAGGACCTCACGCGCTCGCTGCCGTCGCTCGTCTCGCGACAACCGGTGGCGCGACAGGGACAATTCGATGTCCTCGGCAACGGTGGGCATCAGGATCTGCCGATCGGGGTCGGTGAAGACGAAGCCGACCTTGCGCCGGACCGCGCGGGCGGATTTCTTGGTGTCCAACCCGTCGACCCGCACCGCTCCGTGGTCCGGGAGCACTAGTCCGTTGATCATCCGCGCCAGTGTCGACTTACCGCTGCCGTTGGCGCCCAGGATCCCGACGCGGCGTTCGGTGAGCGTCAGCGAAACATCTTTCAGGACAACACGTTCCCCGAACGAGTGCGAGACCCGGTCGAAGACGATGCCCGCGGTCTCAGGCGGGGGCACGTCGACGGCGCAACGGGGTGATCAGGCCCGGGCGGGCTCGGTGCACCTGCGCGGCGACCACGGCGGCCACCACCGCTTTGGCGATGTCGCCGGGAAGATAGATGCCGTTGGTGGACAGCGCCGCCCACCAGGACAGGTCGGTGCGGATCATCAGTCCGGCGGTACCGAAGGCATAGATCACCGCCATCCCGCCGACGATGTTGATCAGGATGCCCCAGAGCACGCGGTACCGCGGGATCATCAGTCCGGTCAGCGCGCCGATGACGATCACCGCGGGCAGCCAGCCGACGAAGAAGCCCGCGGTGGGCGAGGCCAGTGACACCAGCCCGGTCCGGGCTCCGGCCAGGATCGGCAGGCCCGCGATGGCCAGGGCCGCGAACAGCGCGACAGCCAGCGCACCCTTACGGGCACCCAGGATCGAGCCCGCCAGCATCACCCCCAGTGTCTGCAGGGTGATGGGCACGCCGCTGGCACCGATGGTGATGGTGCCGGGCAGGCCGAGCGCGGCGATCAGTGCGGCGAACACCGCGGCCTGCGCCAGGTCGGCCGGGGTGATGGCCGCGCGTCGTCGCCAGGATGATCCGTTCTGCATCGACGCATTATCGTCGCTGCCCGGCCCAGACCCACCGACCCCCCTGTTCCGACCCACTTCCCGCTAGCCGGAATAGCCCGTTGCGACTAGCGGTTCCCTGAGATGGAAGCCAGCGTCGATGCCCCGAGGCAGCGTTCGCGGGAGTCTTTTGTCACCCACTTGAGCCCTGCGAAAGGTACGACCATGAGCCACGTTTCGACAACCTCGTCCACCCGCATCTCCATGGGGCTCGGCGCTGCCGCCGTCTCACTGGCGGCCCTGTTCGCACCGTCGGCCACCGGCATCGCGGCGGCGGCACCCACCCCGGCCTGTGCGGATGTCGAAGTGGTGTTCGCCCGAGGCACATTCGAGGCACCCGGTGTGGGTGACACCGGCCAGGCGTTCGTCAATGCACTCACCTCCCGGTTGCCCGGCAAGACCGTGGACGTCTATGGAGTGAATTACCCTGCTTCCCTTGATTTCTCGGCCGCTGCCAACGGCGTTGCCGATGCTGCCAACAAGATCGAGGCGGTGGCGGCCAGTTGCCCCACCACTGACATCGTGCTCGGCGGCTACTCCCAGGGCGCGGCGGTCGCCGGCTACACCACCTTCGACGCGGTGCCCGCCGGGCTGAACCTGCCCGCAGGCCTGGGCCCGATGCCGGCCTCGACCGCCGCACATGTCGACGCAGTGGTGCTGTTCGGAACGCCGGACAACTGGTTCCTGAACCTGGTGGACCGCGGCGCGCCGCCCATCACCGTGGGCCAGCAGTACTCGGCCAAGACCCTGCAACTGTGCGCGGCCGGCGACCCGGTGTGTTTTGCCGGCGGTTTGGATCGGGGTGCCCACAGCTCCTACAAGGTCAACGGCATGGCCGATCAGGCTGCCGACTTCGCAGTGGCCCATCTGGCCTCCGCGCCGTCGTCCGCCGTCTGAGCTGCTGAATCACATTGATGAAATTTTTTTGTGATTTCGGTTTATCCAATTCGTGATCTGGCAAATCGATATACAGCGATCAACCCGGTCGCTCAATGAGCCAAGGGATTTTCACCGCCTCGGAATAGGACATTCCTGATGAACACAGTCCTGTATTTCAGCCCCACTGGTGTCGCGTACGAGACCCGCGCTTTCACCAGGGCCGACATCTCCGCACTGGTTGCCGACCACGGGTTGGAGAGCCTCACCAGCGCCGACCGCCAATTCGACTTCTGGTTCGCGCCCACCGGTCGACGCTGCCAGCAGCGGGTCAACCACAGCGCCACCGAAATGCTGCTGGCAACCACCCGATTCTCGGCCAAAAACGTGCCTCTGCTGCGCGGCTCCGTGGTGATCGCGACCCACGATTCCGAGGGTGAACTCGACGGTCTGAGCTGGCAGCAGCTCGATTCACTGGCCGCCGCCATGCGCGATCTGTCCAAACGCGACGTGCGTGCCCTGGCCCGGCGCATCGGGGCGCAGACCACCCGTCGGCGCCCCGCGCCGGCCACCAAGACCGCACCGGCCGCCGCGGCACCCCAGCCCCGGGTCCGGGTGCGCTGATTCCGCCCGCGGCGAACACCGGACCCGGGTTGGTCACCGGTGGCCCACGATGGGTTCATGGGTGAGGTCATCGGGATCAACCGCCGACGTCGCGCCGAGCCGGAGCCGTTGCTGCGGGAACTGCTCGGCCGCCGGTTACGGGACATTCGCGAACACCGCGGCGACCGGCTGGTGGACGTCGCCGCCCGCGCCGGCGTCTCACCGCAGTACCTCTCCGAAATAGAGCGTGGCCGCAAGGAGCCGTCCAGCGAGATGATCGCGGCCATCTGCGGTGCCCTCGAGATCCGGTTGATCCGGCTGCTGGGCACCCTCAGCAGCGATATCACGCGTGCGCCTGCCGGGCCGGTGCATGGCCCGACCCTGCTGGCCGCCTGATCACGACCGCTCCTCGAGCACCAGGTCGGCCAGGCCGTAATTCACGGCACCGTGCGCGTCGAACACCCGGTCCCGGTCGGTGTCGAGCCGAAGCTGCTCGGCGCTGCGCCCGGTGTGCCGGGCCAGGATGTATTCCAGCTGCCCCCGCACCCGCACCACCTCATCGGCCTGCAGGATCAGGTCCGGGATGGTGCCGCGACCCTGTGCGGCAGGCTGGTGCAGCACGATCCGACTGTGCGGCAACACCGCTCGCCGTCCCGGCGTTCCGGCCGCCAACAGCACCGCACCCGCCGCGACAGCCTGGCCGATGCACGTGGTGGCCACCGGCGCCTTGATGAACCGCATCGTGTCGTAGACGGCCAGCATGGCCGACAGATCGCCACCCTCGGAATTCACATAGAGGCTGATCTCCTGCTCGGGATTGTCGGCCTCCAGATGTAACAGCTGCGCGATCAGCGCGTTGGCCACCCCGGAATCGATGGCGGTGCCCAGATACACGATGCGCTCGGCGAGCAGATGCGAGTACACATCCATCACCCGCTCCCCCGCGGCCGAACGGGTGATGACGTTCGGAATGGTGTACGTGCTCACGCGCTGATCCCGAACTGTCGCTTGTGAGTCGGTCCGATCTGCCCGAAGCGATCCACCACGGCGTCGATGAATCCGTACTCCCTGGCCTGCGCAGCGGTGAACCACCGGTCATGCAGGGAATCGGTGAAGATGCGGTTGATGTCCTGCCCGGTGTCCTCGGCGATCAACCCGAGCACCGTGTCGCGGGTGTACCGCAGATCATCGGCCTGCACCTCCACCTCGACCGCGGAGCCGGCGATGCCCGAGGAACCCTGGTGCATCAGGATCCGGGCGTGCGGCAACGCCCGGCGCTTGCCCGGCGCGCCCGATGACAGCAGGAATTGACCAGCGCTACAGGCCAATCCAAGTGCCAGGGTGCTGACGTCACCGGGCACCAGCCGCATCACGTCGCGGATGGCCAGCATGGCCGGCACCGACCCACCGGGCGAGTGGATCCACAGGGCGATGTCCTCATCGGAGTCGGCGGCCAGCGAGAGCATCTGGGTCATCAACACGGTGCCGTTGTCGTCGTCGAGCGGTCCGTCGAGCACCAGCACCCGCTTGCGGTAGAGGTCGTCGCGCAGTTGCGCGCTGAACAGTCGTGGTTTGTCCTCGGTCATGACCCGACACTGCCCCAGGAGAGGCGGCGCGGGGCCCTCACGCTGCTGTCGGCAGAACACCCGGCCCAACTACTGTGAATCCATGACACCTGCGGGTCCGGGAGGCGCGTCCACCTCGACGTGGGCACCGATGCGCTCGCCGGTCTACCGCGCGCTGTGGATCGCTCAACTGGTCTCCAACCTGGGCACCTGGATGCAGACGGTGGGTGCGCAGTGGATGCTGGTCGGCGACCCGCGCGCCGATGTACTGGTCCCGCTGGTGCAGACCGCGACCACCCTGCCAGTGATGCTGCTGGCACTACCGTCGGGCGTGCTGGCCGACCTGATCGACCGGCGCCGGTTGTTGATCGCAACGATGGGAGCAATGGCCGCCGGGGTGGGTCTGCTGGCAGCGCTGACCGGAGCCGGGCTGACGACGCCGGCGGTACTGCTGACCCTGCTGTTCGTGATCGGCTGCGGGCAGGCCCTGGTGATGCCGGCGTGGCAGGCAATTCAGCCTGACCTCGTTCCAGCGCACCAGATTCCGGCCGCAGCCGCCCTTGGCAGCATGAGCATGAACCTGGCCCGGGCCATCGGGCCCGCCATCGCCGGCGTACTCGTGTCGGCGTCGGGGCCGACGCTGGTGTTCGCGCTCAACGCGGTGTCCTTCATGGGCACCGTCGCGGTCCTGGTGTGGTGGCGACGCCCTGCGGTCGAGCACACCTACCCCTCCGAGCGTGCCCTGGCCGCCCTCAGCGCCGGCGGCCGGTTCATCCGCAGCTCCCCGATCGTGCGGCGGATCCTGCTGCGCTCCGCCTTGTTCGTTGCCCCGGCGAGCGCGCTGTGGGGGTTGTTGCCGGTGATCGCGGCTGACCAGTTGGGGCTGTCGTCCTCCGGATACGGGCTACTGCTGGGCGCGCTGGGCGTGGGCGCGGTGATGGGCGCATTCCTGCTGTCGCAGTTGCGTTCACGGTTCGGTCAGAACATGCTGCTGTCCGTCGCCGCAGCGGGGTTCGCGGCCGCCACCGTGGTGCTGGCGCTGGTGCCGAACTTCGTCATCGTGCTGGCGCTGTTGTTGATCGGTGGCGCGTCGTGGTTGCTCACGCTGTCGACGCTGAACGCGGCCATGCAGCTGAGTCTGCCGTCGTGGGTCCGGGCCCGGGGGTTGTCGGTCTATCAGCTGGTGTTCATGGGCGGGCAGGCGCTGGGCTCATTGACCTGGGGACTGGTGGCCGGGGCAACCACCAGTGTGGTCAGCCTGCTGATCAGCGCGGCGCTGCTGTTGTTGTGCGGGGCCTCCACCCTGTGGTGGCCGCTGCACGCCAAGACCGGCGACCTGGACCTCACCCCGTCGTCGCACTGGCCTGAACCGAACCTGGTCTTCGACCCCGAACCCCTGGACGGGCCAGTGCTGGTCATCACCTCCTACCGCATCGCGCCCGAGGACGAAGCCGGGTTCCTGGCTGCCATGGACGTGATGGGCCGGTCACGTCAGCGCACCGGCGCCTCGCAGTGGCGGCTGTTCCGCAGCGTCGAAAAGGAGTCCACTTTCGTCGAGACGTTCATGGTGCGGTCCTGGGGCGAGCACATGCACCAGCACTACACCCGGCTCACCGGGCAGGACCGGCTGATCGAGGAGGCCGTGGCCCGCTATGTCGACGGCCTGCCGGACTCCGAGCACTATGTGGCAGTCCGTCCCACGCCGCGGTGATCAGTTTTGCTAATGCGTCGGTAGAAACATTAGCTGTACTGATTCATCAGGCGCCTTTAGCGTGGTCGCCGTGAGTACCACCGCGCTGGTCGTCGTCACCGGATTCCTGACGTCGCTGACCCTGATCGCCGCCATCGGCGCCCAGAACGCCTTCGTGCTACGTCAGGGCATCCGTGGGGAACATGTGATCGCGGTGGTCGCGCTGTGCACGGTGTCGGACATGGTGCTGATCGCCGCGGGCATCGCCGGCTTCGGCGCCCTGGTGGGCGCGCACCCCAGCGTCGTGACGATCGCGACCGTGGGCGGGGCGGCCTTTCTGATCGGCTATGGACTCCTGGCAGCACGACGCGCCGCATCGCCGGGCACGCTCACCCCGTCGGACTCCGCGCCCGCCCGGTTGGCCGGGGTGATCGCGACCTGCCTGGCCCTGACGTTCCTCAACCCGCACGTCTATCTCGACACCGTGATCCTGTTGGGCGCCCTGGCCAACGAGCACGCCGACAACCGCTGGCTGTTCGGGGTCGGCGCGGTGACTGCCAGCGCCGTGTGGTTCACCACCCTGGGATTCGGCGCCCAACGACTCAAAGGACTCTTTGCCACGCCACTCACCTGGCGCATCCTCGACGGCATCATCGCTGTCACCATGATCACCCTGGGTGTCGTCTTGGCGTGGCCCTGACGGCAACGGGCACACTTGAGCCATGGACCCTGCCATCGGCCTGCGCGAACGCAAGAAGATCAAGACGCGACGGGCCATTCGTCGTGAGGCGTTCCGGCTGATCGAAACCCAGGGGTACTGCAACACCACGGTGGAGCAGATCTCCGACGCGGCCGATGTTTCCACCAGCACGTTCTTTCGGTACTTTCCGTCCAAGGAGTCCGTACTGCTCTACGACGACCTGATCGAGCCGGTGATCGATGCGTTCGTCACCGCACCGGCTGATCTGGCCCCCATCGCGGCATACCGTCACGCGGTCCGGCAGACGTTCGCCGAGATGGAGGACGCCGACCGGGATGACGCGCTGCGGGGCCAGCGTCTGATGTACGCGATTCCCGAAGCCCGCGGCCTGCTCTACGGCGAATACATGCGCTGTATCGACCTGATCACCGACGCCCTCCAAACCCGAATGAGGCGGCCTGCCGACGATTTCGAGCGCCGCATGCTGGCCGGCGCCCTCATCGGTGTGGTGATGGCCGCCTCCGACGGCACGCCGGTACCCGCCGATCCGGTGGAACGAGGATTGACATTCCTCGAATCCGTTCTGACACTTGACTAATCGAGATAGCTGCCTCCCGGCCTGTCACGATTGGTGTTCAGTCCGCTCGAGCCGGAATCCAACGCCGACAGTCCCCCCGTGGCGCACAGCCAGTCATCATCACACGGGTACGGAACCACCGGCAGGGCCACGGACGCGCCGGTCTGATTGGGCCCCTCGTAACACAGGGAGGGTCCGCTGCTACTGACGCAGTCGGCTGTCGCCGGCGCGGCGCCAACCACACCGGCAGCCAGTGCAGGCAGCACCAGGGCTGCCGCACACGAGAGTTTCACGATCTTCACGGCACACTTCCTTTCCACCATGCGGCGGCGTGACGAGGCACGCTATTCGGCAGGGAGCACCGGTCCGCCGCAGCGATTACGGAAGTCGACCATCGGCTGGCGAATGCCCTGCAGTTCCGCCCTGACCTGCGGATGGGCGTCGGCGTACTCCAGTACCTTGGTCCGGATCTCCTCTCGCGGAAGCCCTTTGAGGCTGGTGAAGAAGAAGTTGACGTCCGGATGGGTGAACAGATACGCCGAGGTCGCCGCAGTGACCCCGGTGGACACGCCGGCCAGGTCCGCGGCCGTGCAGTTGGGCGGCGGAGGCGGCGGCACCGGCTCGGCCGAGGCGATGGCAGCGCCGCCCAGCAGCATTGCGCCGGCGCCCATCGTGATCGTGAGCGCTCGGCGCCCACTCATCCACAGCGACATGTTCTTCCCTTTCAATTGTGGTGTTTCAGTTGATTTCTCGAGCGCGTTCACCGACGGCCACCCCCGCGGGGCCGGTTGGGCCGGTCCGGTCGGTCCGGTCGGTCCGGGCGCACCGGCGGGTTGAGGTCGGCGTCGAGATCGAAGGCGAACCCGACGCCGTATTCGTCGTCGCACAGATAGTCGTAGGTGCAGGGGTAGGGGTAATACGGCCCAGCGCCGGAAGGGCCGTCCCCGGTGTCTGATCCGCGAACGTCACCCTGGGAACACAGCGTGACGCCCGCCGAGCTGGTGCAGTCGGCCGCTGCCGGACTCGCCAGGACGAGCCCGATCACAAACGGTGGCACAGCCAGAACAGCCGCCGAAGTGCCACTGCGCACACGCACGGCACACTTCCTCTCCGCGCGTGTCGACGGGGCCGACGACCGCGATGCGAGACCCCGACCAGTCGCACGCCGCTCATGTGGACGAATGTTTTCCGTCTGGCACGACAATAAATCCGAGGACTCGATCTCGACGGCAATTCATCGAAGTACTCGGCCTTGCAACACCAAATGCCGAGTACAGCAGCTCACACGGTGACCATGGTCCCGGATGTATGCAACTTTGATACTCATCAGCTCAGTTGTGGTGATCGAACTGGCACCCGGTCACAGCGAAGCGGGTACGACATCACCGAGAGCCTCTCCACGTTGTGGCGCAATCTGGTCACAATGGGGTGATGGTCCACTCCAAGTCAGTTTTCATCACCGGCGCCGCAGCCGGAATCGGGCGCGCGACCGCACTGGCCTTCGCCCGCCGCGGCTACACCGTCGGCGCCTACGACATCGACTCCGACGGCCTGCGATCCCTGGCCGACGAGATCACCGCCCTGCACGGCACCGTGCTGACCGGACACCTCGACGTCACCGATGCCGAGGAGATGAGCACGCGGACAACCGAATTCGCGGAGTTCGCGGGCGGGCGCCTGGACGTGCTGATCAACAACGCCGGCATCCTGCTGGCCGGGCAATTCGAGAAGCTGGAGCTGGCCGCCCAGCACCGCGAGATCGACATCAACGCCAAGGGTGTGGTCAACGGGCTGTATGCGGCGTTTCCCCATCTGCGGGCCACCCCCGGCGCGGTGGTGGTCAACCTGGCGTCGGCCTCGGCCATCTACGGCCAGGCCGAGCTGGCCACCTACAGCGCCACCAAGTTCTTCGTGCGCGGGCTCACCGAAGCGCTCGACATCGAGTGGAGCGGCCACGACATCCGGGTGATCGCGATGTGGCCGCTCTACGTGCAGACCGCGATGACGTCGAACATCAGCACCGGCACCACCCAGTCACTGGGGATCAATCTCACCGCCCAGGACGTCGCCGACGCCATCGTCGCCGCGGTGTTCGGCAGCCGCGTGCGAAAGGCAGTGCACCAGGTGCATTTCCCGGTCGGCGGCCGCACCAAGGCGATGACGCTGGGATCCCGCTTCTCCCCCGCCTGGCTGACCCGCGCCATCAACAAACGCCTGGCCAAGCATTGATCCGCCGGCGCGAACTGCTGATGCTGGCCGCCACCGCAGCGCTGGCGGCCGCCTGTGCCCGCCAGGAACCCGACGCCGACCAGACCGGCGGGCCCGTCACCGTCAACCACGCCTTCGGAGAGACGACAGTGCCGGCCCCACCGCAGCGGGTGGCCAGCCTCGGGCTCACCGAGCAGGACAGCCTGCTGGCGCTCGGCGTGGTCCCGATCGCGACCACCGAATGGTTCGGCGGTGAACCATTCGCGGTGTGGCCATGGGCCCGTGCGGCACTGGGACCCGCGCAGCCGCGGGTGTTGAGCCTGGCCAACGGCATCCAGGCAGGCGAGATCGCAGCCCTGCAGCCGGACCTGATCGTGGCCACCAATGCCGGCGTCGATGCCGACACCTACGCAGCGCTGTCGAACATCGCACCGACCATCCCGCAGTCCGGCCGCGACGCCTTCTTCGAGCCGTGGAAGACCCAGGCGCTGACCATCGCGACCGCGGTGTTCCAGCGGCCGAAGATGGAGTCGATCATCCAGGCCGTCGACGACGCCGTGGCGGCGGCGGCACAGGCGCACCCTCAGTTCCGCGACAAGACGGTGGCACTGCTGGCGGGCCGGCCCTGGAACGGTGTCATCGACGTCACCCCCGCGGGTTGGCGCACCGACGTCCTCACCGGACTGGGGCTCACCGTCGCCGAGCTGGACCCGGTGCCGCTGGACCGACTCGGCACGCAGTTGTCCGACATCGACGTCCTGCTCTGGACCACCGAAAACGACGCCGAACAGGCGGCATTGTCGGCCAACCCGGACCTCGCGCGGCTGGGCCGACGCAATGTGTTCACCACCAAGGAGCTGGCGGGGGCCATCGCGTTCTCGTCTCCGCTGTCCCTGCCGGTGGTGGTCGATCAGCTGCCACCCCTGCTCGCCCGGGCCCTGGGCGGCTGAGCCGGCCGCGGATGTCTGTTTGGATATCCGGGTGAACAGCAACAAGCAGATGAGCATCGAACACTCTGGGCAGCCCACCGGGTACGCAACGGTGGGCGCCTCGTACTACCCCATCCTCGTGGCGGTCTTCACCGCCCTGGTTCTGATCTCCAACATCACCGCCACCAAAGGTGTGGCCTTCGGCCCGCTGCTGACCGACGGCGGCTTCCTCGTCTTCCCCCTCACCTACGTCATCGGGGATGTGCTCTCCGAGGTGTACGGCCTCAGGGCCGCCCGCCGGGCCATCATCGTCGGCTTCACCATGCAGGCGCTGCTGGTGGCCGCGCTCTGGGTGACCGTGCGCCTGCCCGCCGCCGAAGGCTACGAGAACCAGGCAGTGCTGGAGACCATGGTCGGCTCCATCACCGGGCTGGCCGCCGCCGGACTCGCCGGGTTCCTGGTGGGGCAGCTGGTCAACGCCTACCTGGTGGTGCAGATCAAGCAGCGCACCAAGGAATCTCATCTCTGGGCGCGACTGCTGGGCTCCACCGTCGTCGGGCAGTTCGCCGACACCCTGGTCTTCTGCGCGGTGGCGGCGCCGATCATCGGCTTCGGCGACATGTCGTCGTTCGCCATGTACGCCACGCTCGGCTGGATCTACAAGTGCGCCGTGGAAGCGGCGCTGCTGCCCGTGACCTACCGCGTCATCGCCTTCGTCAAGAATCGTGAGCCCAGCTATCAACCCATGGCGTGAGCTTGAGCGGCCTTTAAGGCATCTCTGGCGAGTCTCTGAAGGGCGCGGCACCCGACCTTACCCACGAGTAACTTCGTGGCATGAGCGCGATCATGGATACCCGAGTGACCGTCCGTGACTACGGCGACCAGGCCCTGCTCCTCGACTGTCCCGGCACCGACGAAGTGCTGGCCTGGACCGACGTCCTGACCCGGGCCGCGCTGCCCGGCGTCGTGGACATCGTGCCGGCGGCACGCACGGTGCTGATCAAACTGGACAGACCCGCCTTCCAGGCCCCCACCCGGCAACGGCTGGCCCACCTATCCGTCGAGGACACTGCTGCGCAGACGGCCGCCGACGCCCGGGCCGACGTCACCATCGACGTCACCTACGACGGCGACGACCTGGACGAGGTGGCCCGGCTCACCGGCCTGGAGCGGGCCGGGGTGGTGGCTGCGCACACCGGCACCCTGTGGCGGGTCGGGTTCGGCGGCTTCGCCCCGGGTTTTGCCTACCTCATCGGAGGTGACCCCCGCCTCGAAGTGCCGCGGCGGGCCGAACCGCGCACCAAGGTTCCCGCAGGAGCCGTCGGTCTGGCCGGCCCGTTCAGCGGCGTCTACCCACGGGAGTCACCCGGCGGGTGGCAACTGATCGGGCGCACCGATGCCGTCTTGTGGGACATCGACCGACCGAATCCGGCGCTGTTGACACCGGGGATGTGGGTGCAGTTCAAGGCCGTGTCATGAGCGCCGCCCTCGAGGTGGTCCGCACCGGGCCACTGGCGCTGATCCAGGACCTCGGCCGCGCCGGCCTGGCGCACCTGGGGGTCGGGCGATCGGGTGCCGCGGACCGCCGTGCGCACCGGCTGGCCAACCGGCTGGTGGCCAATCCCGATGACTGGGCCACCGTCGAGATCACCTTCGGCGGTTTCGCGGCGCGGGCGCGCGGCGACGTCGACATCGCTGTCACCGGCGCCGACACCGATCCGATGGTGAACGGAATCCCGTTCGGCACCAACAGCATCCAGCATGTCCGCGATGGGCAGCTGATCGAGTTGGGGGTCCCCGAGGCCGGCATGCGCAGCTACCTGGCCGTGCGCGGCGGCATCGACGTCGAACCGGTGCTGGGCTCGCGCAGCTACGACGTCATGTCCGCCATCGGGCCGTTGCCGCTGGCGGCCGGCGCCACGCTGCCGGTGGGCCGGCACACCGACGACTACCCGGAATTGGACCAGGCACCCGTCGCGCCGATCGAGGGCCGGATGCTCGACCTGCGGGTGACCCCCGGCCCGCGCGATGACTGGTTCGCCGATGCCGACGCCCTGGTGCACACCGTGTGGGTGGCCTCAGAACGCAGCGACCGGGTGGGGATGCGGTTGTCGGGCACACCCATGCAGCACCGCTGGCCGGACCGCCAACTGCCGTCGGAGGGCGCCACCCGCGGGGCGATCCAGGTGCCGCCCAACGGCCAACCGGTCATCCTCGGCCCCGACCATCCCGTCACCGGCGGCTACCCGGTGGCCGGGGTGATCATCGACGCCGACATCGACAAGGTGGCCCAGATCCGGCCCGGCCAGCCGGTGCGGCTGCACTGGTCCCGACCTCGAACCGCTGCCTGATCGGGGCGAACCTGGTAGACCTGCGGGGGTGTACACCCAGGTCCTCACCGCCCGCCTGGTCCATACCTCCGACCTCGACACCGAGACCCATGACCAGGCCCATGCCATGGTGGCGGCGGCGTTCTCAGGCGACTTCAGCGCCGCCGACTGGGAGCACGCCCTCGGCGGCATGCACGCGCTGATCTGCCATCGCGGGGACATCCTGGCTCATGCCGCAGTGGTGCAGCGCCACCTGCTCTACCAGGGCCGGGCGCTGCGCTGCGGCTACATCGAGGCGCTGGCGGTGCGTGAGGACCACCGCGGCCAGGGTCTGGCCACCGCGCTGATGGATGCCGCCGAGCAGGTGATCCGCGGCGCGCATCAGATCGGGGCACTGTCGGCCACGGAGCTGGGCCGACCGGTCTACGAGCGCCGCGGCTGGCAGCCCTGGCGCGGCCCCCTGTCGGTGCTGGCGCCCGAGGGTCTGACCCGCACCGCCGGCGACGACGGCTCGGTCTACGTGCTGCCGGTGTCGGTCACGGTGGACACCGGTGCCGAGCTCGCGTGCGACTGGCGTGACGGCGACGTCTGGTAGACCTCACAGCGCACCCCCGGGCCGGGTGAGCGCAAGTTCACGCCAGGGTCACCCCACGACGGCTCGGCGAAATACGGCATTCCTACCGTGGAGGCATGAGTCCCGGCAGCCAGGTCCGACACGCGTGTGCGATCGACGGATAACCTCGTGGGAACGATGACTGAACACACAGGTCAGATGAGTGAGGTGGAGTGGGCTCCGCTCACCGGATACCGCGTGGCCGTGACATCGGCGCGGCGATCCGAGGAGCTGTGCGCGCTGCTGCGCCGCCGCGGCGCCACGGTGTCGAGTGCTGCCGCCATCGCGATGGTGCCGCTGCCCGACGATGTGGACTTGCACCGGTACACCGAGGAGCTGATCGAGAACCCGCCCGACATCGTGGTGGCCACCACCGGCATCGGATTCCGCGGTTGGGTGGCCGCGGCCGACGGCTGGGGGCTGGCCACCGACCTGATCGACGCGTTGTCGAAGGCCCGGGTGGTCTCGCGCGGGCCCAAGGCCACCGGCGCGCTGCGCGCGGCCTCCCTGCCCGAAGAGTGGTCCCCCGAATCCGAGTCCTCCCGCGAGGTGCTGCGGTATCTGGTGGAGAAAGGCGTCGGCGGGCAGCGCATCGCCGTGCAGCTGCACGGCGCCACCGACGAATGGGATCCGTTTCCCGAATTTCTCGACGAGCTGCGCAACGCAGGCGCACAGGTGGTCCCCATCCGGGTGTACCGCTGGACGCCGGTGCCCAGCGGCGGAGCCTTCGATCAGCTGGTCTCGGGCATCGCCGAGCAGCGCTTCGACGCGGTGAGCTTCACCTCGGCACCCGCCGTGGCGGCCACCCTGATGCGGGCCCGCGACATGGGGCTCGAGGACCAGGTGATCAACGCCCTGCGCACCAACGTGCACGCCATGTGCGTGGGCCCGGTGACCGCGCGACCGCTGGTGCGTCTTGGTGTGCCGACCTCGGCGCCCGAGCGGATGCGCCTGGGCGCCCTGGCCCGCCACATCACCGACGAATTGCCGGTGCTGCAGTCGCGCGCGCTCACCGCCGCCGGGCACCTGGTGGAGATCCGCGGCACGTGTGTGCTGGTCGACGGGGCGGTGAAGTCGCTGTCCCCCGCGGCGATGGCCACCATGCGGGCCCTGGCCCTGCGCCCGGGCACCGTGGTCTCCCGCCAGGACCTGTTGGCCGCCCTGCCGGGCGCAGGCAGCGACACCCACGCCGTCGAGACCGCGGTGCTGCGGCTGCGAACAGCCCTGGGCGACAAGAACATCGTCGCCACCGTGGTCAAGCGTGGCTACCGGCTGGCGGTAGACGAGCTGTGACGGCGGTATTGGTGGCCCACGGCACCCGCAAATCCTCCGGCGTACAGATGGTCGGCGAGCTGGCCGACCGGGTTTCCGCTCAGCTGCGGCAACCGGTCCGGGTGGCGTTCGTCGACGTGCTGGGCCCGACGCCGGCCGAGGTACTCCGCGGCGTCGACGGTCCCGCAGTGCTGGTTCCGGCGTTCCTGTCCTCGGGCTACCACGTGCGCAAGGACATCCCCGAGCATGTCGAGGCCAGCGGTCACGCGGACGTCACGGTGACCGCAGCGCTGGGGCCGTGCCCGCAGATGGTGCAGGTGATGGTCGAGCGGTTGCTCGAATCCGGTTGGCATCCCGGCGATTCGGTGGTGATGGCCGCTGCGGGCACGTCCGATCCGGATGCCCAGCGCGATCTGAGGGTGACCGCCACGCTGCTGTCGGCGGCCATCGGCAGCCGGGTCGAGTTGGCCTATGCCGCCACCGGTGAACCCCGGGTGGCCGATGCGGTGGCGCAGCTTCGCGGGCGCGGCGCCCGGCGGGTGGTGGTGGCGTCCTACCTGCTGGCCGACGGGCTGTTCCAGGACCGGTTGCGCGACAGCGGGGCCGACGTGGTCAGTGCACCCCTGGGACTGCATCCCGGCACCGTGCGGCTGATCACCAACCGGTTTCGACGGGCCCGGGTGTCTCGCGATTCGTGGAGTCTCACCGGCGCTCACCGCCGCTGAGACTCCACACATCCCGTTTCAGCGGCCCACGTGCACGGTGCCGTCGGCGGCAACGCGGGTGGCGTAGACCGGCACCGAGACGGCCGGGTCGTCCAGGCAGCTGCCGTCGTCGAAAGCGAAGGCCTGCTTCTTGATCGGCGACTGCACACACGCACGGCCGCCGCGGTCGCCGACGATGCCGCGGGACAGCACCGCCGCACCGGAGAACGGGTCGATGTTGCCCAGCGCCACCACGGTGGTGTCGTCGAGCCGGAACAGCGCGGCCTGGGATCCGTCGTCGAGCAGCACGCCCACACCTCGGCCCGGGATGAGGAAGTCCAGGGCGCAGGCGGCAGTCCAGACCTGGAGGTCGCTGTTGAGGTCACCGAGCAGGGTCACGAGGTCTTCTCCTTGGCGGGCATGGCCGGCATGCCGACGGGAACCATTCGGCCGGAACGCTTTTCGAATGTCACAGTGGGATCGGGCGCGCCGGGGGCGTTGACGAAGGAGACGAACCGGGCCAGCTTGTCCGGATCCTCCAGCACGCCCTTCCACTCGCAGGCGTAGCCCGCGACATGGCGGGCCATCGCAGCCTCGAACTCCTCGGCCAGTCCCAGCGAGTCGTGGCACACCACGTCTGTGAGGTGTTCGATGCCGCCGTCGAGGGCCTCGATCCACGGGGCGGTGCGCTGCAGCCGGTCCGCGGTGCGGATGTAGAACATCAGGAAGCGGTCGATGTAGCGGATCAAGGTGTCGGTGTCCAGGTCACCGGCCAGCAGTTCGGCGTGCCGCGGGGTCATGCCGCCGTTGCCGCCGACGTAGAGGTTCCAGCCGTTCTCGGTGGCGATCACACCGACGTCCTTGCCGCGGGCCTCCGCACACTCCCGGGCGCAGCCAGAGACCCCCATCTTGATCTTGTGCGGGGCGCGCAGTCCGCGGTAGCGCAGTTCCAGATCGATGGCCAGCTGCACCGAATCCTGTTGGCCGTAGCGGCACCAGTCGCTGCCCACACAGCTCTTGACCGTGCGCAGCGACTTGCCGTAGGCGTGCCCGGACTCCATGCCGCCGTCGACCAGGCGGGCCCAGATCTGCGGCAGCTGGTCCACCCGGGCACCGAACATGTCGATGCGCTGGCCGCCGGTGATCTTGGTGAAGAGCCCGAAGTCCTTGGCGATCTGTCCGATCAGGATCAGCTGCTCGGCCGTGATGTCACCGCCGGGGACCCGCGGCACCACCGAATAGCTGCCGTTGCGCTGGATGTTGGCCAGGAAGTGGTCGTTGGAGTCCTGCAGGGCTGCCTGCTCACCGTCGAGGATGTGCTCGCTGCTGGTGGACGCCAGGATGGACGCCACCACGGGTTTGCAGACGTCACAACCCTTTCCGCGGCCATGCCCTTGCAGCAGACCGGAGAAGGTACGCACCTCGGTGGCGGTGATGATCTCGTACATCTGCGCGCGGGAGTACGCGAAGTGCTCGCACAGCGCCGTGGACTGTGCCACCCCTTCGGCCTCGAGCAGTTGCTTGAGCAGCGGCACACACGACCCGCAGGAGGTCCCCGCCGAAGTGCACTTCTTCAGCGCGGGCACATCGGCGCAGCCGTCTGCGATGGCGCACGTGAGGTCGTGCTTGGTGACGTTGTTGCAGGAACACACCTGCGCGGTGTCGGGTAGCGCGGCGACACCCAGAGACGTTGCCGCAGAACCAGACTGCGCCGGGGCGATGAGCGCCATCGGGTCACCGGGAAGCTGCCCGCCGACCATGGGCCGCAGCACGCCGTAGGCGGAGGCGTCACCCACCAGCACACCGCCGAGCAGGGTCTTGGCGTCATCGGAGAGCACCAGCTTGGCGTAGGTCTGCTTCACCGCATCGTTGACCACCACGTCGAGAGAGTTCGGGGTGACGCCCATCGCGTCGCCGAAGCTCGCGACGTCCACCCCGAGCAGTTTGAGCTTGGTGGACATGTCGGCCCCCGGAAACTCCGCGCCACCGCCGAGCAACCGGTCGGCCACCACCTCGGCCCCGGCGTAACCGGGCGCCACCAGCCCGTAACAACGCCCCTCGATGGCAGCCACCTCACCGATGGCGAAGATGTTCGGATCCCGTGTGGTGCACGACAGGTCGGTGATGACACCGCCGCGCTCGGCGATCTCCAGGTCAGAAACTCTGGCCAGCTCGTCCCGGGGCCGCACACCCGCGGCGAAGATCACCAGCCCCGCGTCGATGAGCGTCCCATCGGACAGCGACACCGCGAGGGTGCCGTTGTCGGTGCGTTCGATCGAGTCGGTGCCGACGTCGACGTGCACCGCGATTCCCAGGCCGGAGATCATCCGGCCCAGCAGTGCCCCGCCCGCCGGATCCAGCTGCTGGGACATCAGACGAGGGGCGCGTTCCACCACGTGGGCGTCGATACCGAAGCCGCGCAGGGCGTTCGCCGCCTCCAGGCCCAGCAGCCCGCCGCCGATCACCACACCGGCACGCGTCCGGCCGGCAGCCAGCGCCGTCTGCACGTCGGCCCGGATGGCGTCGAGATCGTCGAGCGTGCGGTACACGTGGCAGCCGGGCAGATCATGTCCCGGCACCGGGGGAACCCAGGCGTAGGAACCGGTGGCCAGCACCAGCGCGTCGTACCCGAACCGCAGTCCGTCGGCGGTCGTCACGGCCTTGCCCGCACGGTCGATCCCGGTGACCGCGGCACCCACGTGCAACCGCACCGAGGGGTCTCCGTGGTAGTCGCTGCCGGGCAACACCATCTGCGTGCGGTCCCAGTGCTCCGTGTAGGCGGTCAATCCCACCCGGTCGTAGGCAGCGTCGGCTTCTTCCCCGAGCACGGTGATGCGCCAGGTTCGGTTTTCGTCCCGGGCGCGCACCGCCTCGACCAGGCGGTGGGCCACCATGCCGTGTCCGATGACGACCAGTTCCTGCGTGGTCTGCATGGCGCCAGGCTAGGAAGCCGATATTGCGGCGATGTCGCACTGTGTGAACCGGCAATCACACTGTGCTCACTTCGCCGGACGGCGCGGTGTGAGACCTGCTCAGCTCCAGCGGCCGAGGAGCTCCGTGGCCCGGGTGGCCAGCGCCATCTGGAAGAACGGCCCGAAGCTGATCCGCCCCACGCCCAGCGGCCCGAAGGAGGCCAGGTCGTCCTGGTCCGGTAGTGCGATGGCGTTGACCGGCAGCGGCAGTTCGGAGGTGAGGCGGCGCTGCACCTCGTCGGTGTGACGACCCACGGGGTACAGGCTGTCGGCGCCGGCGGCCGCGGCCTCCTTCATGCGCGCGATCGTGGTGTCCACCCGGTCGGCCTCGTCACCGTGCTGCTTGAGGATGTAGTCGGTGCGGGCGTTGATCACCACGTGCACCCCGGCACTGTCGGCGGCGGCCCGCAACGCGCCCACAAGGGCGGCGTGTTCGCTCGACGAACGCAGGCGCCCGCCTTCACCGTGCACGGTGTCCTCGATGTTGAGGCCCACCGCACCGGCCTGCAGCAGTCCGGCGATCAACTGGTCGGCGGGCACTCCGTACCCGGATTCGATGTCGACGGACACGGGCACGTCCGCGGCGGCGGTGATCTGCGCGACCCGGGTCACCAGGTCGTCGAAGGACATCCCCTCGTTGTCCGGTTTGCCGATCGAGTCGGCCACCGGGTGGCTGCCGACCGTCAGTGCGGCGAACCCCGCCTGGACGGCGAGCCCCGCGGACCAGGCATCCCACACGGTCGGCAATACCACCGGATTGCCCGGTTGGTGCAGTGCCAGCAGTGCGTCGGCCTTCTTGGCCAGGGAGTCGGTCGAGATGTCGCCCACGGGAGCCTCCTGAGGTGGTGTCGGTGTGGTGTCTAAGCCAATCGCAGCCGGGTCGATGACATTCCGATACGTGACGCGGGTCACGTTCGGTTAGTGAAGTGGCTAGCATTGGGTGTCGTAATGTGATTCCTGCCACCTTCAGCCCAAGGAGGTCACTTGTCCACCACCACCGAACTCGCCGAACTGCACCAACTCATCAGCGGTCTGCGGCGGTGCGTGACATCGCTGCGGTCGAAGTACGGGGACAGCCCGGCGATGCGCCGGATCGTCCTGGACGCCGAGCGCATTCTCAACGACGTCGAGATGCTCGATCACGACGCCCACGACCTCGACCTGAGCCGCTGCGTGCCCCAGCATTCGGCCGAGAAGATCGGGATCCCGGACACCCAGTACGACCGCGATTTCTGGCGCGACGTCGACGACGAAGGCGTGGGCGGCCACAACCGAACACGATGAGCTCACCGCTCGTCGCGCGTCCCTTCACAGATGCAGGAGCCTTGAGATGAGCGCGCCCACGTCAGACCGCCGTCGCACCGGAGTGTTCTCACCTGGGCGCGCTCAGATCTCACAGCGCACACTGCGAACCGACAACTGGCTCAAGTCGCCGATCGTCACCAACCTCGGGTTCGCGGCCTTCATCATCTACGCGACGGTGCGGGCCTTCATGCAGAACTGGTACTACGTGCCTGAGTACGGGTACCTGACCCCGTTCTACTCGCCCTGCATCAGCACCGGATGCGTGCCGGAGGCAAGCCATTTCGGCCAGATCCTGCCCGACGTGTGGTGGCTGCCGTACGCGGCGCTCTCCCTGCCGTTCCTGTTGTTGTTCCGGCTGACCTGCTACTACTACCGGGGCGCCTACTACCGTTCGGTGTGGCAGTCCCCCACCGCCTGCGCCGTCGCCGAACCGCACGCGACGTACACCGGTGAGACGCGACTGCCGCTGATCATCCAGAACACCCACCGCTACTTCTTCTACATCGCGGCCATCATCTCGGTGATCAACACCTATGACGCGGTCATCGCCTTCCACAAGCCCGACGGCGGGTTCGGCTTCGGCCTGGGCAATGTGATCCTGCTGGTCAACGTGATCCTGCTGTGGACCTATACCGTGAGCTGCCACTCCTGCCGGCACATCGCCGGCGGCCGGCTCAAGCACTTCTCCAAACACCCTGTGCGGTACTGGCTCTGGACCCAGATCAGCAAGCTGAACACCCGCCACAAGCTGTATGCGTGGGTGACGCTGGGCACGCTGATGTTCACCGACTTCTACATCATGGCGCTGTCCGCAGGATGGTTCCCCGACCTGAGATTCGTTGGCTGACAACTCCATAGACTGTGAGGATGTGCGATGAGTGACCTGGAACGGCACGAGTACGACGTCGTCGTGATCGGTGCCGGCGGGGCTGGTTTGCGAGCGGTGATCGAGGCCAGGGAACGGGGCCTGCGGGTGGCCGTGGTGACCAAATCGCTGTTCGGCAAGGCCCACACCGTGATGGCCGAGGGCGGCTGCGCCGCGGCGATGCGCAACGTGAACACCAAGGACTCCTGGCAGGTGCATTTCGGTGACACCATGCGCGGCGGCAAGTTCCTCAACAACTGGCGGATGGCCGAGCTGCACGCCCAGGAAGCGCCCGACCGGGTGTGGGAACTGGAGACCTACGGAGCGCTGTTCGACCGCACCAAGGACGGCAAGATCAGCCAGCGCAACTTCGGCGGGCACACCTACCCGCGGCTGGCGCATGTCGGCGACCGCACCGGTCTGGAGATCATCCGCACCCTGCAGCAGAAGATCGTCAGCCTGCAGCAGGAGGACAAGCGCGAGCTCGGCGACTACGACGCGCGGATCCGGGTGTTCCACGAGACGTCGATCACCGACCTGATCCTCGACGACGGACGTATCGCGGGCGCCTTCGGTTACTACCGGGAGACCGGCAAGTTCGTGCTGTTCGAGGCGCCCGCCGTGGTGCTGGCCACCGGTGGGATCGGCAAGAGCTTCAAGGTGTCGTCGAACTCGTGGGAGTACACCGGCGACGGTCACGCCCTGGCACTGCGGGCCGGCTCCGGGCTGATCAACATGGAGTTCATCCAGTTCCACCCCACCGGCATGGTCTGGCCGCTGTCGGTGAAGGGAATCCTTGTCACCGAGGGCGTACGCGGTGACGGCGGGGTGTTGAAGAACTCCGAGGGCAAGCGCTTCATGTTCGAGTACATCCCCGACGTGTTCAAGGGGCAGTACGCCGAAACGGAAGAAGAAGCCGACCAGTGGCTCAAGGACAACGACTCCGCGCGCCGCACTCCTGATCTGCTGCCCCGCGACGAGGTGGCCCGGGCCATCAACGAAGAGGTCAAAGCGGGCCGCGGCACCCCCCACGGCGGGGTGTACCTCGACATCGCCTCGCGCATGCCGGCCGAGGAGATCAAGCGTCGGCTGCCGTCGATGTACCACCAGTTCATCGAGCTGGCCGAGGTGGACATCACCAAGGACGAGATGGAAGTCGGCCCCACCTGTCACTACGTGATGGGCGGCATCGAGGTGGACCCCGACAGCGGCGGCGCCGACACTCCGGGCCTGTTCGCCGCCGGTGAGTGCTCCGGCGGCATGCACGGCTCCAACCGCCTGGGCGGCAATTCCCTGAGCGACCTGCTGGTCTTCGGTCGCCGCGCCGGGCTGGGGGCCTCGGATTACGTGCGCGCGCTCTCGGACCGGCCGAAGGTGACCGACGATCACATCGAGGCGGCCACAGCGCTGGCCTTGAGCCCGTTCGAATCGAAGGCCAACCCGGAGAATCCGTACACCCTGCAGTCCGAGTTGCAGCAGTCGATGAACGACCTGGCCGGCATCATCCGCAAGGAAGGTGAGCTCCGCGAGGTGCTGGCCAAGATCGACGAGCTGAAGAGGCGCTACGCCAACGTGGTCGTCGAAGGCGGCCGTGTCTTCAACCCGGGCTGGCATCTGGCCATCGACCTGCGCAACATGCTGCTGGTCAGCGAATGTGTGGCCAAGGCTGCCCTGGAGCGCACGGAGAGCCGGGGTGGCCACACTCGCGACGACTTCCCGCAGATGGACGCCCACTGGCGCAACAAACTGCTGGTGTGCAAGACCGTGACCGACGGCGCCGGCACCGAGGCGGTGGTGCCCGACGTGACGGTGACCCCGGAGCAGCAGCCGGTGATGCGACCCGATCTGCTGGCCACCTTCGAGCTCTCCGAGCTCGAGAAGTACTACACCGACGACCAATTGGCCGAACACCCAGACCGGAAGGCCTGACCATGGCTGCCTATGACGCAAAACTTCGAGTGTGGCGCGGCGACGACTCCGGCGGTGAGCTCAAGGACTACACCGTCGAGGTCAACGACGGCGAGGTGGTGCTCGACATCATCCACCGGCTGCAGGCCACGCAGGCCGGCGACCTTGCGGTGCGGTGGAACTGCAAGGCCGGCAAGTGCGGTTCCTGCTCGGCGGAGATCAACGGGCGCCCGCGCCTGCTGTGCATGACCCGGATGTCGACCTTCGGCGAGGACGAAGTGGTCACCGTGACGCCGATGCGAACCTTCCCGGTGATGCGGGATCTGGTCACCGACGTGTCCTTCAACTACGAGAAGGCCAGGGAGATCCCCGCCTTCACACCGCCGAAGGACCTGCAGCCCGGCGAATACCGGATGCAGCAGGAGGACGTGAACCGCAGCCAGGAGTTCCGCAAGTGCATCGAGTGTTTCCTGTGCCAGAACGTCTGCCACGTCAACCGTGACCACGAGGAGAACAAGCTCGCGTTCTCGGGCCCGCGTTACCTGATGCGGCAGGCCGAACTGGACATGCATCCCCTCGACGTGCACGGGCACCGGGCCGAGCAGGCGCAGGAGGAGAACGGCCTGGGCTATTGCAATATCACCAAGTGCTGCACCGAGGTGTGTCCCGAGCACATCAAGATCACCGACAACGCCCTGATCCCGATGAAGGAACGCGCCGCCGACCGCAAGTACGACCCGATCGTCTGGCTGGGCAACAAGCTGTTCCGGAAGTAGCGCGCAGCGGCTATCGGCTGCCGCTTTCGCGGGTACCCTCGCGGTAGCGGCCAGTCAACGACGAGAGGCAGCCCCATGATGCGAGAAACCACCAGCGTCAACGACATTCGCACGGCGATCCGCGAGCTCGGCGTCCGCGCCACGCTCGCCCGAAAAGAGGGCCGGGACGCCGACGCCAGAGAACTGGAGCAGCGCGTCCAGGGTTACCGCGAGCAGTTGGCCACCCGGCCCTGACGCGGCGGGGTCAGGCCCCGAGCTTGCGGAACGTGCTGCGGTGGAAGACGATGGGCGCCACGTCTTCGTGCACGGTCAGTGACGTCACCCGCAGCACCACGATGGTGTGATCGCCGGCGGGCACCAACTGCTCGATCGCGCTTTCCAGCCACACGCTGGTGCCGTCGATGAAGACGGCCCCGCCCTCGGTGGACACCGTGGTCAACCCGGCGAACCGGTCACCGGTCTTGGCGGCCAACGTGCGCGCGGCGGCATCGTGGGCCTCACCGAGCAGGCTGATGCCCAGCAGCGGCAGATCTTCGAGCTTCGGCCACGTGGTCGAGCTGTTCTGCACGCAGAAGGACACCAGCGGGGGATCCAACGACACCGGTACAAAGGTGCTGGCCGCCAGGCCGACGCGCGTGCCGTCCACTTCGGCGGCGATGGCGATCACCCCTGACGGGAAATGACCGAAGGCTTCCCGCAGGGTGGTCGGTGACAGGTCACTGGGTGCACTCATCGGTTCCGAACCTACGCGATACGGGTGACGGTGGCATCAGCAGGAATCTCGCTGATCGGAACCCTCAATCGGCCGACCAGCGCGCCGCCTCCACCGTCGGCGGGTTGTCGGACCGCAGTGGCACCTCGAGGCCGTCGTAGATCGCCGGTTTCTGCTGGGCCAGCCAGCTCAGTGCACCGAGCAGGCGATTGGTGGCGGTGGTGTTGCCGCCGTCGGCGCGGGTGCCGCCGGGCACGTCGGCGCGCACCGTGATGGTCAACTCCGGGTCGCCGTGCACGATCACCCGGTGATCGCCGGCGCCCTGGTCCGGTGTCGGCCAGTCCGGCGCGCAGGCCGGGTCGATGCGGGTGATGTGCTCGATGACGACCCGGGGACGCCCGTCCACCTTGCCGATGACCTTCAACCGGAACGCCCCCTGGGTTCCGGCCTCGAAGTGACCCATCACGTTGTCGACCGGGCCATCCAACGGCCGTCGTTCGAGTTCTTCGGTGATCTCGTCGACGTCGAGGCCCAGTCCGCGTCCGATCAGCCGGACGTTGCCACCCCACACCATGGTGGGGATGGACGGCAGCAGCATCATCGGGACCTCGTCCAGCGACTTGCCGAAGCCGCACAGTTCGCGCACCGAGTAGGGCTGGTCGTAGGTGGAGTAGTCGAAGATCTCCTGGCAGACGATGGTGTCGATCCGCGTGCACAATCCGGCGGCCAGGACAGCCAACGCGTCGTTACCCCACCCCGGGTCCACGCCGCTGACGAACAGTGACGCGCCTCCTGCTTCGGCAGCCTGGCTCAGCCGGTCGCGCAGTTCCGCCGGTGCGGAGGTGGGGTCGTAAAGCGAGTACAGCGCGGGGGTCACCACGTGCACTCCGGCGCGCAGGCACCGCTCGATGTCGGCGGCCGCGTCGTCGGGGCGGATGTCCCCGGACGCCATGTAGGCCACCGCGTCACAGTCGGCGATCACGTGGTCGGCTTCGGCGGTGGCCAGGATGCCCGTGGTGTCGTCCAGTCCGGCCAGGACGGCGGCGTCGGTACCCACCTTGTCGGGGGTGGACGTGATGACGCCGGACAGGGCAAGACCCGGGAATGCACGTAGCGACCGAATCGCCGTGGCGCCCATATTGCCCGTTCCCCATACCGCGACACGCAGCTGCATCCGGTCACCGTAACCCACCCTGGCCTGCGCCATCGTCTGTTTGACGGGTGTCAATTACACTGGTGGCCAACCGGTGGGTTGATTAGCCGCGGAAACTAGCTCACAGTGGTTTGCGTTTGGGTTACCGGTGGGTATAGTTGAAGGGGTTACTGGTGGGTAACTTAGACCGAGTACCCAACCGGAAGGCAGATTTTCAACCGGTGGATTCTCATCGAGGAGGAAGCACGTGAGCCACTACAAATCCAACGTTCGCGATCAGGAGTTCAACCTCTTCGAGGTACTCGGGTTCGACAAGGCCCTGGGCCAGGGCAGCTACGTCGACGTCGACACCGACACCGCGCGCGAGATGCTGCACGAGATGAGCCGGTTGGCCGAGGGGCCCGTGGCCGCGTCCTTCACCGAAGGCGACCGCAACCCGCCTGTCTTCGACCCGGCCACCCACTCGGTGAAGCTGCCGGAGGCGTTCAAGAAGTCCGTGCACGCCGTGACCGAGGCCGGTTGGGACAAGGTCGGTATCGAAGAAGAGCTCGGCGGCACCCCGGTACCCCGCGCGATGGTCTGGGCGCTGGCCGAGCACGTCCTCGGCGCCAACCCCGCGGTGTGGATGTATGCCGGCGGCGCGGGATTCGCCAGCATCTTCTACAAGCTGGGCACCGAAGAGCAGAAGAAGTGGGCCGTCATCGCCGCCGAGCGCGGTTGGGGCTCCACCATGGTGCTGACCGAGCCCGATGCCGGTTCCGACGTAGGCGCCGGCCGCACCAAGGCCGTCAAGCAGGAGGACGGCTCCTGGCACATCGACGGCGTGAAGCGGTTCATCACCTCCGCCGACTCCGACGACATGTTCGAGAACATCTTCCACCTGGTGCTGGCCCGTCCCGAGGGCGCAGGTCCCGGCACCAAGGGTCTGTCGCTGTTCTTCGTCCCGAAGTTCCACTTCGACCCCGAGACCGGCGAACTGGGCGAGCGCAACGGCGCGTTCGTCACCAACGTCGAGCACAAGATGGGTCTGAAGGTCTCCACCACGTGTGAGCTGACCTTCGGTCAGCACGGCGTGCCGGCCAAGGGCTGGCTGGTGGGCGAGGTCCACGACGGCATCGCCCAGATGTTCGACGTCATCGAGATGGCGCGAATGCTGGTGGGCACCAAGGCTATTGCCACGCTGTCCACCGGTTACCTGAACGCTCTGGAGTACGCCAAGGAGCGCGTGCAGGGCGCCGATCTGACGCAGATGACCGACAAGACCGCTCCCCGGGTCACCATCACCCACCACCCCGACGTGCGCCGGTCGCTGATGACCCAGAAGGCGTACGCCGAGGGCCTGCGGGCGCTGTACATGTTCACCGCCACCTACCAGGACGCCGAGGTCGCCGGTGCCGTGCACGGCGTCGATGGTGACCTCGCGGTGCGGGTCAACGATCTGCTGCTGCCCATCGTCAAGGGTGTCGGCTCCGAGCAGGCCTACGCCAAGCTCACCGAGAGCCTGCAGACCCTGGGCGGGTCCGGCTTCCTGCAGGACTACCCCATCGAGCAGTACATCCGCGACGCCAAGATCGACTCGCTCTACGAAGGCACCACCGCCATCCAGGCGCAGGACTTCTTCTTCCGTAAGATCGTGCGCGACAAGGGTGTTGCGCTGGCGCACGTCGCCGGACAGATCGAGGAGTTCATCAAGAACGAGTCCGGCAACGGGCGCCTCAAGGCCGAGCGGGAGCTGCTGGCGACCGCGCTGACCGACGTGCAGGGCATGGCTGCGGCGCTCACCGGGTACCTGATGGCTGCCCAGGAGGACGCCGCCAGCATCTACAAGGTGGGCACCGGTTCGGTGCGCTTCCTGATGAGCGTCGGCGATCTGATGATCGGCTGGCTGCTGGCCCGCCAGGCCGCGGTGGCCGTCGCCGCATTGGATGCCGGTGCGACCGGCGCCGACAAGTCCTTCTACGAGGGCAAGGTGGCCGTGGCGTCGTTCTTCGCAAAGAACTTCTTGCCGCTGCTGACCAGCACCCGGTCGGTGATCGAGAACCTGGACAACGACATCATGGAACTCGACGAAGCCGCTTTCTGATCCCTGTGACACGAATGAACCCCCCTGCCTCGGCAGGGGGGTTCTTTTTTGGAGTATGAGAACCGCCGCCAGAATCCCCTCAGCTCCAGCGGCGGGACCCTCTCCACAAGGGTGGCCCCGTGTTGCCGTCGGGTCGGGGGGTCAGACGGCAACACGGAGCTATCCAGTACATCGAATGCCCGCCGCGGGGCGTTACACGGTGGCCGAAAATTCTCGAACCGGTTTTCCGGCAATCCCCGCCAACGCGCTGAGCTCAGGCTTCGAGGATGGCCGTGACACCCTGGCCGCCGGCCGCGCAGATCGAGATCAGGCCGCGCACCGGCTTGCCGGTCTCCTTCTTGCGCTCGGCCAGCTGCTTGGCCAGTTGAGCGACGATTCGCCCGCCGGTCGCGGCGAACGGGTGCCCGGCCGCCAGGGACGAACCGTTGACGTTGAGCTTGGCGCGGTCGATCGACCCCAGCGCCTGGTCGAGGCCCAGACGCTCCTTGCAGTATTCGTCGGATTCCCAGGCCGCCAGGGTGGCCAGCACCACCGAGGCGAACGCCTCGTGGATCTCGTAGAAATCGAAATCCTGCAGCGTCAGACCGTTGCGGGCGAGCAGTCGCGGCACCGCGTAGGTGGGCGCCATCAGCAGTCCGTCCGCCCCGCTGACGTAGTCCACCGCGGCGGTCTCGGCGTCGACGAACCAGGCCAGAGGCTCATGCCCGTGGGCGGAGGCCCACTCCTCGCTGGACAGCAGCGCCACCGAGGCACCGTCGGTCAGCGGGGTGGAGTTGCCTGCGGTCATGGTGGCATCCCCGTTGCGCACCCCGAACACCGGCCGCAGCCTGGCCAGCTTCTCCGCGGTCGAATCCGCGCGCAGGTTGTTGTCGCGGTAGAGGCCGAGGAACGGCGTCACCAGGTCATCGAAGAACCCGCGGTCATAGGCCGCCGCCATGTTCTGATGGCTGGCCGCAGCCAGCGCATCCTGGTCGACGCGCTTGATGCCCATCTGCTTGGCGGTGACGGCGGCGTGCTCACCCATCGACATCCCGGTCCGGGGTTCGCCGTTGGTGGGGATCTCGACTCCCAGCGCCGCGGGCAGCTTGCCCACGAGCTTGAGCCGCTCGACGTTCGACTTCGAGCGCCGCAGCCCCAGCAGCACCTGGCGCAGGTTGTCGCCGAAGGCGATGGGCGCATCGGAAGTGGTGTCCACACCGCCCGCGACTCCGGACTCGTACTGTCCCAACGCAATTCCGTTGGCGACGGCGATCGCCGACTGCAGGCCGGTGCCGCATGCCTGCTGCAGGTCGTAGGCCGGGGTGTACGGCGAGAGCGCCGAGCCCAGCACACATTCGCGCATCAGATTGAAATCGCGCGAGTGCTTGAGCACCGCGCCGCCCACGACGGCACCCAGGCGCTCGCCCTGCAGACCGAACCGGTCGATCAGACCGTCGAGGGTGGCGGTGAACATGTCCTGGTTGGACGCCTGGGCGTACGCGCCGTCGGAGCGGGCGAAGGGGATCCGGTTGCCGCCCAGAACGGCCACCCGCCGGCGGGCCTGATTGTTCGAACTGGTCACGGGGAACCTCCGTCTAGAAGTCAGGTCGGGTGTCTGTCTTCGATACTACCGAGCTATATTACTCTGGAGTAAGTTCGATGTGGACACCACTTGGACATCACATGGAAGGTAGGCCCGTGGCTTCCGATCTGTTCTCACAAATCGTCAACTCGGCTCCCGGCTCCATCCTCGCCAAGCAGCTCGGCGTGCCGCAGCCCGAGCCCCTGCGCCGGTACCGGCCCGGCGAGCCCCCGCTGGCCGGGCCCCTGCTGATCGGCGGCGAGGGCCGGGTGGCCGAGCCGGTCCGCACCGCGCTGGCGCAGGACTACGACCTGGTGGGCGACAACCTGGGCGGTCGCTGGGCCGACCAGTTCGGCGGCCTGCTGTTCGACGCCACCGGGATCACCACCCCGGTGGGCCTCAAGGCCCTGCACGAATTCTTCACCCCGCTGCTGCGCAACCTCGGCCGCTCCGGCCGGATCGTGGTGGTGGGCACCACCCCGGACGCCATCACCGACGTCGACGAGCACATCGCGCAGCGGGCGCTCGAGGGCTTCACCCGCTCGCTGGGCAAGGAACTGCAGCGCGGCGCGACGATCGCCCTGGTGTACCTGTCACCGGAGGCGAAGGCGGGTGCCACCGGGCTGGAGTCGACGTTGCGATTCCTGCTGTCGGCCAAGTCCGCCTACGTCGACGGGCAGGTCTTCTACGTCGGCGACGCCGATTCCGCCGCCCCGACCGACTGGGACAAGCCGCTGGACGGCAAGGTCGCGATCGTCACCGGCGCCGCCCGCGGCATCGGTGCCACCATCGCCGAGGTGTTCGCCCGCGACGGCGCGAAGGTGGTGGCCGTGGACGTCGAGGCTGCCGCGGACGCGTTGGCGGAGACGGCGGCCAAGGTCGACGGCACGGCGTTGACCCTCGACGTCACCGCCGACGACGCCGTGGCGCGCATCACCGAACACCTGGCCGAGCATCACGGCGGCAGGGTCGACATCCTGGTCAACAACGCCGGCATCACCCGCGACAAGCTGCTGGCCAACATGGACGACGCCAAGTGGGATTCCGTGATCGCGGTGAATCTGCTTGCCCCGCAACGGCTGGCCCAGGGTCTGGTGGACAGTGGCAGCCTCGGCGAGGGCGGCCGCATCGTCGGCCTGTCGTCGATGGCCGGCATCGCGGGCAACCGCGGCCAGACCAACTACGCCGCCACCAAGGCCGGCATGATCGGCATGACCCAGGCGCTGGCACCGGTGTTCGCCGAGAAGGGCATCACCATCAACGCCGTGGCCCCCGGGTTCATCGAGACCAAGATGACCGACGCCATCCCGCTGGCCACCCGTGAGGTGGGCCGCCGACTCAACTCGCTCTTCCAGGGCGGTAAACCCGAGGACGTGGCCGAGACCATCGCCTACTTCGCCAGCCCGGCCAGCAATGCCGTGACCGGCAACACCATCCGGGTGTGTGGCCAGGCCATGCTGGGGGCCTGATCGTGAGCGAACAACCGAACGGACTGCTGAACCTGGCGCGCGCGGCTGCGGGCGCGTTGCCGTTCGTGCGCCGCGGCGACAGCCTGCCGCAGCGCACCGTCAGCATCGACGAACTGGCCATCGACCGGACCCATGTCGCCGCCTACGCAGCGGCCACCGGGTTGCGGTTCGGCGATACCGTCCCGCTGACCTACCCGTTCGCCCTCACCTTTCCCGCGGTGATGTCACTGCTCACGGCGTTCGACTTCCCCTTCGCGGCAATGGGTTCGGTGCATGTGGAGAACCAGATCACCCAGCTTCGGCCCATCGCGGTGACCGACACCGTGAACGTCCGGACCCGCACCGACAACCTGCGTGAGCACCGCAAGGGTCTGCTGGTGGATGTCCTCACCGACGTCCTGGTGGGCAGCGAACCGGCCTGGCAGCAGATCACCACCTTCCTGCACCAACAGCGCACCAGCCTCTCGGACGAGCCGAAGGCACCGCCGCGCAAGCCGCAGAAGCTGCCGCCCCCGCAGGGACTGCTGAAGATCACCCCGGGACAGATCCGGCGTTACGCGTCGGCCGGCGGAGACCACAACCCCATCCACACCAACTCGGTCGCCGCCAAGCTGTTCGGCTTCCCCACGGTGATCGCCCACGGGATGTACAGCGCCGCAGCGGTGTTGGGGAACATCGAGGGACAGCTACCGGACGCGGTGAGCTACCACGTTAAGTTCGGCAAGCCGGTGATCCTGCCGGCCACCGCCGGCCTCTACGTCGACCGGGTGGCGGGCGGCTGGGACCTCTCACTGCGGAATCTGAAGAAGGGCTACCCGCACCTCACGGGTGAGATACGCGCGCTGTAGTCAGGCCGCGCAACGGAATCCGATGTGGGTGGTGGCGCTGTCCTGCGACTGCGGCGACCTCGCCGCGGGGCGGTAGCGGTGGCAGTACTCCGGTGCACACAGGTGCGATCCCCCTTTGAGCGCCTGGTTCACCGACGGGTCACCGTCGGCGGGGGCGGGACAGCAACCGTTGCGGCTCTGGTGCCGCGCCGCGTAGCGGGTGGTGGTCCACTCCCACACGTTGCCGATCATGTCCGACAACCCGAAAGCGTTGGGCGGGAAGGTTCCCACCGGAGAAGTACCCACGAAACCCAGCGCCCCGTCGTTGGCATAGGGAAACCGGCCCTGCCACGTGTTGGCCATCAACCGGCCTCCGGGTGCCACCTCGTCACCCCAGGCGTAGATGGTGGTGGCGCCCGCGCCCGCCGCGTACTCCCACTCCGCCTCGGTGGGCAGCCGCCTACCGGCCCACTGCGCGTAGGCCGCGGCGTCGGGGTAGGCCACCTGCACCACGGGGTGGTCCGGCCGGGCAGCCACGTCGGAGTCCGGACCGAAGGGATGCTTCCAGCACGCCCCGGGCACCCACGTCCACCACTGCCGCCAGTCGCGCAGGTTCACCGGCCCTGGCGTCTGCCGGAACACCAGCGCACCCGGTTGCAGGTCGGCCTCGGCCACCCCGGGATACAGCGTCGGGTCCAGCGGCCGTTCGGCGACAGTGAGGTAACCGGTGGCGGACACGAATTCGGCGAACTGCGTGTTGGTCACCGGGTGCGTCTCGATGCTGAAGGCCGGCACCGACACGGTGTGGACGGGACCCTCCTCGGGATAGAACCGCGTGGAGCCCATCTGGTAGCTGCTTCCCGGCAGGGCAACCAGCTCACTGAGCATGCGGCTTGCCCTTCAGGCCGCGCCAGAACAGATTGATCATCAGCTCGGAGGCGTCGTCGACGTCGACGTCCCCGGTGCTCACCCGCGCGGCCACCGCCTCCCCCGCGCCCACCAGGGCGATCGCCATCATCTGGAAGTCGGTGTCGGGCTCGGGGTTCCGGGTACCCGCGCTGAGCAACCGGGCCACCAGGTCGATGATGCGCTCGCGGCCTTCGCGCACGGTGTGGGCGAAGGCCGTGGAGCTGGTGGCCTGGGTGTAGAGCACGATCCACGAGGCACGATTGGCGTCGATGTAGCGCAGGAAGGACAGAATGGTGTTGCGCAGCATGTCTTTCGGCGACAGCGTGAAGTCGACATCGGCACGTACCGCTTCGACGAACCGACTGAGCTCGCGAGCCAGGCAGGCGCCGAACAATTCTTCCTTGGAGCCGTAGTAGAGGTAGAGCATCGGCTTGGAGATCTCCGCCTTGGCGGCGATGGCGTCCATGGACGTCTCGTGATAGCCGTTGATGGAGAACACCTGTACGGCGGCGTCGAGCATCTGTTGCTCACGGACTGCCCGCGGCAGCCGCTTCGTCCCACCAGCCATGCGACCAGATTAACCGGCACAGCCGGGATGCGGCCCCTTGACCTGCGCCATCCGCGCCACCGAGGCGTCCACAGCCGCCATCGACAGCTCGCCGCCGGCCACCGCCTGCTCGAGGCGGTCCAGCACGGCGGGCACCTCGGCGGTGGACAGCCAAAGGGCGGTGTCGGCGCCGGCCTGCAGCGCACCGAGCACCGCGTCGGGCACCCCGACGCGGTCGCTGATGGCCTGCATACCGGACAGGTCGTCGGTGAAGACGGGTCCGTTGAAGCCCGGCCCGCCGTACCCGCCGGTGCGCAGCAACTGATAGGCCGCCGGGCTGAGGCTGGCCGGTGTCGAGCCGGTCAGCCCGGGCACCTCGAGGTGGCCGACCATCACCGCGACCGGGGCCTGCATCGTCAGCGTGCGGTAGGGCACCAGGTCCGATTGCATCAGCTCGTCCAGCGGCGGGGTGGACACCGCACCGGTGTGCGAATCGCCGGAGCCGCTGCCGTGCCCCGGGAAATGCTTGAGCACCGGCAACACCCCGGCGTCACGCAGGCCGCGCGCGTAGGCGCCGGCGTACTCCGTCACCGCGGCGGCGTCCGACCCGAACGACCGGTCGCCGATCACCGTGTCGGCGGCCGCACTGCTGACATCGACCACCGGCGCGAAGTCGATGGTGATGCCCAGCCCACGCATCGCCCGGCCGCGGTCCAGCGCGATCTGGTACACCTGCTCGGGCGTGTTGCTCGCCGCCAACTCGCGTGCCGAGGGCTGCGATCCGATGAGCCCGGACAGCCGCGACACCCGGCCGCCCTCCTCGTCGACGCTGACCGCCACCGGCAGCGGCCCGGAGACGTCGTTCAGCCCCGCGGCCGTGCCGTCGGTGAGCATCGTCTTGTCCGTCCAGCTGCCGACGAAGATGCCGCCGACGTGGTGCTCGGCCACCACGGCGCGGGCGTCGGCGCCATCGGACACCCCGACCATCAGCAGCTGGGCCAGCTTGTCACGGGTGGACAGGGTCGCCACCGGGTCACCGCAGGCCGTCGGCGCCGGAGCCGCAGGCAGCGGGTTCGACAGCGGGGTGGACTGCGGGCTGGTGATCGTCTGCTGCGACGGTGCCGCCAGCTCGGTCGGGGCCTGGGCGGCCGGTGCGCAGGCCGTCAACAGGGCAGGCAGGGCGGCCAGGCACAGGAGCGTCCGGGTCAGAACCATGCCCTCACTGTTGCACGCGGGCCGCCGCGGCTGAAAGCGACTGGCCCCGCATCCGCGGCACACCTGCGAAGATGAGGCATGACGGTCTTGGTGATCGCTTACGACGGAACCCACAACGCGCGCCGCGCGGTGCACTATGCGGGACGGTTCCTGGTTGCCGAACGTGCTGTGGTGCTGACTGTCTGGGAGCCCCTGCGCAACAGCACCACCGACTCGGTGAGCATCGACCTCGATGGTCCCCCGGACCTGCCCGAGGACGACGACCTGGACATCGCCTTCGCCGACGCCCAGCGCACCAACGATGACGGCACGGCACTGGCCCGCGACATGGGCCTGGCCGCCGAGAGCCTGGTGGTGGCGGTGTCGGGAACCGTCTGGCGCACCATCATCGACTCGGCCGACAAGCTGGACGCCGATCTGATCGTCACCGGAACCCGCGGCACCACCGGCGTACGGTCCCTGATCCAGTCCAGCGTGGCCGACCGGGTGTTGCGCCACGGTGGCCGGCCCGTGCTGATCGTGCCGCCGGGGCAGTGACGCGCGCCGTGCTAGGTTGGCGGACGTTGCTTTCCCGTCTGTCCGACCCTGCTGAGGAGCTCTCCACATGACCCGGTTCGTGGTGCCAGCCGCAGCCAGCATCGTGGTCGGTCTGCTGCTCGGTGCGGCCGCGGTGTTCGGTGTGACGCTGATGGTGCAGCAGGACACCAAGCCGCCACTGCAGGCGGGCGACCCGGCGTCCTCGGTGCTCAACCGCGTCGAATACGGCGACCGCAGCTGACCTGAGCACCACAACCGCAGGCGTCCTTCCGGGAGGACTGTCCCGGCGCTGGCTCTGGCTCGTCGGCGCTGTCTCACTGGCCCTGGCTTTCGCCCAGGCTCCCGGGCTCATTTCCCCGGACACCAAACTCGACCTGACCGCCAACCCCCTGCGGTTCCTGGCCCGTGCGGCCAATCTGTGGAACAGCGAACTGCCGTTCGGACAGGCACAGAACCAGGCCTACGGCTATCTGTTTCCCCACGGTGCGTTCTTCCTGGCCGGGGACGTGCTGGGGATTCCGGATTGGGTGATCCAGCGGCTGTGGTGGGCGCTGCTGCTGGCTGCCGGTTTCTGGGGGCTGCTGCGGGTGGCCGAGGCCCTCGGCATCGGCACGACGGCCTCGCGGGTGGTGGCCGCGACAGCGTTCGCGCTGTCGCCGCGAGTGCTGACCACGGTGGGCTCCATCTCGTCGGAAACCCTGCCGATGATGCTCGCACCCTGGGTGCTGCTGCCGGTGATCCTGGCGCTGCGGGGCGACTCGGGACGGTCCCTGCGGGTGCTGGCGGCCCGCGCCGGCCTCGCGCTGGCGCTGATGGGAGCGGTGAACGCCGTCGCCACGTTCACCGCCTGCCTGCCCGCGATCATCTGGTGGGCCTGCCACCGGCCCAACCGCATCTGGCTGCGGTTCAGCGGCTGGTGGCTGCTGAGCAGCGCACTGGCCGTCGTCTGGTGGGTGGTGGCGCTGCTCTCTCTGGGGCGCATCAGTCCGCCGTTCCTGGACTACATCGAATCCTCGGGCGTCACCACCCAGTGGACCTCGCTGACGGAGATGCTGCGCGGCACCGCGGCCTGGACACCGTTCGTGGCCCCCGGCGCCACCGCGGGCACCTCACTGGTGACCGGGCCGGTGGCGGTGCTGGCCACCACGCTGGTGGCGGCGGCCGGGCTGGCGGGCCTGGCGCTGCGCAGCATGCCGGCCCGCGGCCGCGTGGTCACCGTCCTGCTGGTCGGTCTGGTGTTGATGGGGCTCGGCTACGCCGGCGGGCTCGGTTCACCGATCGCCCACCAGGTGCAGCTGTTCCTCGATGATGCGGGTGCGCCGCTGCGTAACGTACACAAGTTCGAGCCGCTGCTACGCCTGCCGATCGCGCTGGGGTTGGCGCATCTGCTGGGCCGGGTGCCGTTGTCGCTGCAGTCACTCACCCGCCCCGAGAAGGACAAGCGGGTGGCGGTGGGCATCGTGGTGCTCACCGCGGTGGCCGTGGCGACGTCGTTGGCGTGGACGGGACGGCTGACCCCGCCGGGCACCTTCACCGCCATTCCGTCCTACTGGCACGAGACCGCGGACTGGCTGGATGCCAACAACACCGAACGGGGGAGGGTACTGGTCGCGCCCGGCTCGCCGTTCGCCACGCAGGTGTGGGGCAGCAGCCACGACGAGCCGCTGCAGGTGCTCGGCGACAGCCCCTGGGGCGTAAGGGATTCCATACCACTGACCCCGCCGCAGACCATCCGCGCCCTGGATTCGGTACAGCGACTGTTCGCCGCCGGCCGCCCCTCCGCGGGCCTGGCCGATACCCTTGCCCGACAGGGCATCTCGTATGTCGTGGTGCGCAACGACCTGGACCCGGACACCTCGCGCTCAGCTCGGCCCGTGCTGGTGCACCGGGTGGTGGACAACTCCCCGGGCCTGCAGAAGGTGGCCCAGTTCGGCGACCCGGTTGGGCCGGGAACGCTGGAGGGATTCATCAGCGACAGCGGGCTTCGGCTGCGGTACCCGGCGGTGGAGATCTACCGGGTCGACGGCGCCACCAGCGGCCCGTATCTCGCCGACGCCGACACCATGGCCCGGGTGGACGGCGGACCCGAGTCGCTGCTGCGGCTCGACGAGCGCCGCCGCCTGCAGGACCGTCCGCCGCTGGGCCCCGCGCTGCTGACCGGTGACGCCCTGGCCGCCGGGCTGAGCACGCCGGTGGTGACCGTCACCGACACCCCCGTCGCGCGCGAGACCGACTACGGCCGCGTCGACGACCACTCCTCGGCCATCCTGGCCGAGGGCGACCCGCGGCACACCCACAACCGCGTGCCCGACTACCCCTCCCCCGGCCAGGAACTGGTCTACGGCGGCTGGGACGGTGGCCGCATCAGCGTGTCCAGTTCGGCCGCGGACTCGACAGCCCTGCCCGACGTGGCACCCGCGTCGGGGCCGCCCGCTGCCATCGATGCCGACTCCGCGACCAGCTGGGTGTCGAACTCGTTGCAGGCCGCCCTGGGTCAGTGGCTGCAGGTGGACTTCGACCATCCCGTCACCAACGCCACGCTGACGCTGACGCCGAGCGCGTCCGCGCTGGGCGCCCAGGTGAACCGGATCCAGGTGTCCACCGAAAACGGCACCACCACCGTCGGGGTCGACGAACCGGGAACCCCGATCACCGTCGCGCTGCCCTATGGGGAGACGCCCTGGGTGCGCGTCACCGCCATCGGGACCGTCGACGGCTCCGGCGGCGTGCAGTTCGGTATCACCGACCTGGCCGTCACCCAGTACGACGCATCCGGTTTCGCGCACCCGGTGAACCTGCGGCACACCGCTGTGGTGCCCGGCCCGCCGGACGGTGCGACTGTGGCGATGTGGGATCTGGGCTCGGAATTGCTGGGCCGGCCCGGCTGCGTCGACACCCCCGATGGGGTGCACTGCGCGTCGCCGCTGTCTCTGGCCCCCGAGGAACTGGGCAGCCTCAGCCGGACTTTGACTGTGCCGCAGGAGGTTTCGCTGACACCCCAGGTGTGGGTGCGGCCACGCCAGGGACCCGAGCTGGCTGATCTGATCCGCCAGCCGGGCACCGCCCGCGCCGACGGTGACGCCGATTCGTTCGACGTGCTGGGCACCGCCTTCGCCGCCGCCGACGGCGATCCGCGGACCTCCTGGACCGCGCCGCAGGGGGTGGTCCAGCACCGTACCGCGCCGACGCTGACCCTGACGCTGCCGCAACCCACCCGGGTGAGCGCGGTCGAGCTCACGCCGAGCGCCTCCCCGCTGCCCACCCATCCGTCGCTGGTGGCCATCGACCTGGGTGACGGTCCGCAGGTGCGCAGCATGGCGCCCGACGGGCCCCAGACACTGGAGCTGCACCCCGCGGTCACCGACACGATCAGGATCAGCCTGCTGGACTGGGCGGACGTGATCGACCGCACTGCACTGGGATTCGATCAGGTGAAGCCGCCCGGCCTGGCCGAGGTGGTGGCCTTGGACCCGGACGGCCGCCCGATCGCCGCAGCCGACGGTGCCCGCAACCGCGCGCGGGAAGTAACGCTGCCGTGTGGCCGGGGCCCGGTGATCGCGGCGGCGGGGCGGTTCCTGCAGACCTCGGTCACCACCACCGTCGGTGCCCTGCTCGACGGCGGCCCGATCGCCGCGCAGGTGTGCGACCGCACGCCGCTGACGCTGCCCGCCGGCCAGCAGGAGGTACTGGTCAGCCCCGGTGACGCGTTCTTCGTCGACGGGATCCAGCTGACCTCACCCGCCAACGCGACCCTGCCGCCCCCGCGCACCGAGGCCGCGCGCATGGGGCGCTGGGACGCCGACCACCGCGAAGTCGACGTCAGCGCCGCGGATGCCGACCGGGTGCTTGTCGTCCCCGAGAGCGTCAACGTGGGCTGGGCCGCCCAGGCGGCCGACGGCACCGCACTGCGGCCGGTGACCGTCAACGGCTGGCAGCAGGGGTTCGTGATCCCGGCCGGCGTCGACGGCACGGTGACCCTGGATTTCGCGTCGAACGGGTTGTACCGGGCCGGATTGGCCACCGGCCTGGCACTTTTGCCGCTACTGATGGTGCTGGCGTTGTGGCCGTCGCGGCGGGTGGGTTCCGGTGGTTGTGACACGTGGCGGCCGGGTCCGTGGATGCTGGTCGGGGTGCTGGCTGCGGGCGGTCTGCTGGCCGGTGTTGCGGGGGTCGTGGTGTTCGGCGCAGCCGCGGGACTGCTCTGGTTGCTGCGGTCGCGGCCGGTGTGGTGGCAGCGGGTGACGCTGGCCGGCGCGAGTGGCGGGCTGATTCTCGCCGGGGCCGTGCTGTCCCGGAACCCCTGGCGATCTGTCGACGGCTACGTCGGGTTCTCCGCGGGGGTGCAGCTGCTGGCTCTGATCGCGGTGGGGCTGGTGGCCGCCTCGGTGGTGAGGTTCGGCGAGGATTCCGCCCACGAAGGGCGATCGGGCTTCTAGCATCGGCACGGTGGCTGACTTGAACACCGCGGGCGGCGTGATCGACACCGGCGACCTCGGCGTGACCCTGATGCACGAGCACGTCTTCATGATGACCACGGAGATCGCGCAGAACTATCCCGACGCGTTCGGTGACGAGGCGCGGCGCGAGGCTGACGCGGTGGCGCGGCTCAACGAGCTGAAGGCGCGCGGGGTGGACACCATCGTCGATCTGACGGTGATCGGGCTGGGTCGGTACTTGCCCCGCATCAAGCGCATCGCCGCCCAGACCGAGCTCAACATCATCGTCGCCACCGGGCTCTACACCTACAACGACGTGCCGATGTACTTCCACTACCTCGGGCCCGGCGCCGAGCTGGGCGGCCCCGAGATCATGGCCGACATGTTCGTTCGCGACATCGAAGAGGGCGTCGCCGACACCGGGATCAAGGCCGCAATCCTCAAGTGCGCCACCGACAAACCGGGCGTGACTCCCGGCGTCGAACGGGTGCTGCGGGCGGTGGCCGTCGCGCACCGGCGCACCGGGGTGCCCATATCCACCCACACCGACGCCGCCACCCGCCGCGGACTCGAGCAACAGCGGATCTTCGCCGAGGAGGGCGTGGACCTGTCGCGGGTGATCATCGGGCACTGCGGCGACACCACCGATCTGGACTACCTCGAGGAGCTCATCGCCGCCGGCTCCTACATCGGCATGGATCGCTTCGGCATCGACGTCTACCTGCCGTTCGAGGACCGAGTGAACACCGTGGCGCAGATGTGCGAGCGCGGGCATGCCGACAAGATGGTGCTCTCTCACGACGCGGCCTGCTACTTCGACGCCCTGCCCGAGGAGACCATTCCCTTGGCCCTGCCCAACTGGCACTACCTGCACATCCACACCGACGTCATCCCCGCCCTGCTGGAACGCGGTGTCACCCAGGAACAGATCGACACCATGCTGATCACCAACCCCCGCAACATCTTCGAGCGGCGCGGCGGCTACTGAGATGACCGACACCATCCCCGTGCAGCTGGCCGCGCTGGCTGCCGCGGATCCCGACGCCCCGGCTGTCACCTGTAGTGGCCGCACGGTGAGCCGGGGTGAGCTGGACAGGTCCACCAACCGGCTGGCCCGGGCGTATGCCGCGTTGGGCGTCGGTCAGGGATCGTATGTGACGGTGGCCGTGGCGAATTCGATCGAGTGGGTGCAGGCCGTGATTGCCTGCTGGAAGCTGGGTGCGGTGCCGCAGCCGCTGTCGCCGCGGTTACCGGACGCCGAGTATGCGGCGCTGCTGGATCTGGTGCCGCGGGCGCTGGTGGTGGGCCGGCCCGATCCGCGGGGTGTGGTGGCGTCGGTGCCTGCGGGGCTGGAGTCCTCCGAATCCGAGGACCCGCTACCGGAGGTGGAGTCGCCGGTGTGGAAGGCGATGGCCTCCGGTGGCAGTACCGGGCGGCCGAAACTGATCGAGGCCGGTGGCGGCAGCCGGGTCCCCGCGGCCATCGGCTATCCGCTGGGCGCCGAACCCGGGGATGTGAACCTGGTCTCGGTTCCGTTGAGCCACAACACCGGATTCACCACCGCCGTGATGGGGCTGCTGCTGGGGCATCATCTGGTGCTCATGCCCCGCTTCGAGCCGGCCGAGTTCCTCCGGTTGGTGACCGAGCACGGGGTGACGTTCCTGGCCACCGTGCCGACCATCATGCAGCGGCTGCTGCCGGTGTACCGCGCCGCGCCATCGACCTACGATCTGTCGTCGATCCGGCGCTTCTGGCATCTGGCCGCCCCGTGTCCGCCGGCGGTCAAGGAGGCCTGGATAGAGCTGGTAGGCCCCGAGGCGGTGTGGGAGCTTTACGGCGGTACCGAGTTACAGGCACTGACGTTCATCTCCGGGACGCAGTGGCTGACCCATCGCGGTTCGGTGGGTGTGGTGGTGGCCGGGGAGATGACCGTGCTCGACGACGACGGCCGGGTGTGTGCGCCCGGTGAGGTCGGCGAGATCTACATGCGGCCGGCGCCGGGCAGTTCGCCGACCTACCGGTATGTGGGGGCGTCGGCGAAGTCGCGTGACGGATGGGATTCGTTGGGCGATCTGGGCTACTTTGATGCCGACGGCTTCCTGTATCTCAGCGACCGGCGGGTCGACATGTTCACCGTCGGCGGTCGCAACACCTATCCCGCCGAGATCGAGAACGCACTATCAGCGCATCCAGATGTGTTGTCCTGCCTGGTTGTCGGCGTGCCCCATGACGATCTGGGCCAGGTGCCGTATGCACTGGTGCAGCCGCTGGGCCCGCTGAGCGCCGAGGAGCTCCTGTCATTCGTCGGGTCACGGCTGGAAAGCCACAAGGTGCCGCGGACCATCGAGTTCGTGGACCGGCCCCTGCGCGACGATGCCGGCAAGGCGCGACGCTCCGCCGTGCGTGACGAGATCCTGGCCCGCCTGTAGGCCTCATCCCTGTTGCCGAGCGTGCGTGTTTGTACGGGGGCGCGCCGTGGTTTGTGTGCAGTGTGCGCACGCTCGGCACGGGTGAGTCCGGCTCTGGCACTTCTGCAGGGCGGTGCGGGTGTCGGTTGCTCGAGTGTGGAGTTGTGACCCACTTTCTGAGGCGCGGCGCGGATCAAGTCCACACTCGGGCCGTGCCCCACCTCTACCGCCGAGCGTGCGTGTTTGTACGGGGGCGCCGTGGTTTGTGTGCAGTGTGCGCACGCTCGGCACGGGTGAGTCCGGCTCTGCCACTTCTGCAGGGCGGTGCGGGTGTTGGTTGCTTGAGTGTGGAGTTGTTACCCACTTTCTGAGGCGCGGCGGGGATCACGTCCAGGGCGTGTCAGATGGTTTGTGTAGGAGCTGCATGAGCCAGATGGAGCACGATGATGTCCATGGTTGTTCGGCAGGACAGTCAGGCCGGTGACGGCGATAACGGCGAGGAAGTAGACCGGCTGGAGTCAGGCCGGCAGGCGTTCGAGGCGTTGAAGGCCTCGGGCGGTTTCGACGACGTACTAGCCAAGATCGACGCGGGTGAGCTGCAGTTGACTGGCGAAGGTGGCTTTCTGCAGGAGATGGTCAAGGCGGTCCTGGAGCGCGGCCTGCAGACGGAGCTGACCGGCCATCTCGGCTACGACAAGGGCGATCCCGCTGGGCGGGTACTTCCCAACGCCCGCAACGGTTTCAGCGCCAAGACAGTCTCCAGCGAGGTCGGCGACGTCACCCTGGCCATTCCACGTGACCGCGACGGCAGCTTCATTCCGATGCTGGTTCCGAAGGGCTCGCGGCGCATCGGTGGACTGGATTCGATGATCATCAGCCTCTATGCCGGCGGGATGACCGTCCGCGACATCGAGCATCACCTGGCCACCACGATCGGCACCGAGATCTCGCGGGAGACGATCAGCAAAATCACCGACGCGGTGCTCGAAGAGGTCCTGGAGTGGCAGCGCATGCCCCTGGATCCGATGTACCCGATCGTCTATCTGGACGCTCTGGTGATCAAGATCCGCGACGGTCATCAGGTCCGAAACAAGTCCGCTCACATCGCTGTCGGAGTCGATATGGACGGGATCCGCCACGTGCTGGGGATTTGGGTCCAGCCCACCGAGGGAGCGAAATTCTGGGCTGGAGTGTGCGCTGAGCTGGCCAATCGTGGCGTTAAGGACGTGCTCATCGCCTGTGTGGATGGGCTAACCGGCTTCGGCGACGCGATTGCCGCGACGTGGCCGCAGACCATCGTGCAAACATGCACGGTGCATCTCCTTCGGTCGTCGATGCGTTTTGTTGCCTACGGCGATCGCAAACAGGTGGCCTCTGCGTTGCGCCTCATTTACACCGCACCCACCATCGATGCCGCGGAAATCGCTCTGCACGAGTTCGCCGCGTCCGCTTGGGGGAAGAAGTACCCGACTACGGTTCGAGCCTGGGAGGCGGCCTGGGACCGCTTCATTCCGTTTCTGTCGTTCCCGCCGGCCGTCCGCAAAATTATCTACACCACCAACGCCATCGAGTCGCTGAACTATCAACTCCGCAAAATCATCAAGAATCGTGGTCATTTCCCGAATGATCAAGCGGCAGTGAAGCTTTGTGGCTTGCGATCTGCGATATCGAAGACAAACGCTCCCGAGAACGCGTTCGTCACCGCGACCGAACGACGCCCCAGCGGTACAAGCAAAGTAACCGTCTCGTCGAAGGCGCCATCGTCACTGGGTGGAAGCACGCACTAGGCGCCCTGGTCCTGGCCTACCCAGACCGGCTAGAGCCATACATTTACTAACCAACGTACTAACCAACGCGGCTCATACACAAAAGTCTTGACAAGCTCCACGTCCACACTCGAGATTCGTGCAAAACTCATCTGTCACTGCTGTTTTCGGCGGCCAGTTTTTGTCGGACCCCGTCGTTATCGTGGAGGCATGTTCGCAGGGTTGCCCGATTGCGCAGCGCGGTCGCAGATGACCGACGTGCAACTCGACGATGCGATCACCACCTACACCGCCCTGGCCGCCACCGTCGCCGCCCACCGGCTGCTGTTCATCGCCGAGAAGACCAGCCGCACCTACACCGACGACTACGACACCCGTCGAGGACACCGAAGCCGCCTGGAAGTCCGCTGCCGCGGAGATCTCGTTGGCCAGCGACACCAGCCACGGCCGCGCGTCCAACGACATGGAAATCGGCCTCGCGCTGGCCACCCGGTTGCCCAGGATCGCTGAACTGTTGCTGGGCGGGCAGATCTCGGAATACATCGCCCGACGCATCGTGCACCGCACCACCAACATCATCGACCCCGACGTACTCGCCGTCGTCGAAACCCACCTCGCCGAGGCCGCCACCACCTGGGGTGCCCTATCGGTCAAGAAACTCGACAACGCCATCGACATCTGGGTGAATCGGTACGACCCGGCGGCGGTGCGCCAGGTGCGGGTGCGGGTCCGCGACCGCGGTGTGGAGATCCTGGAAACCAAAGACGGGGTCACCGAGGTCCTGCTGCGCCTCACCGGTGCCGATGCCGCGTTGTATTGGCAGCGGATCACCGCGATGGCCAAAGGGGTCTGCACAGACGACCCCCGGACGCTGAATCAGCGCCGCGCTGATGCCCACGGGGCGCTGGGGGCGGGGTTCTTCCACCTGGCGTGTCAGTGCGGGAACCCGGACTGCCCCGCCGCCGCCGACGATGATGGCCGGGCCTCGCAGGTGGTGGTGCACATCTACACCGAAGCGGCCACCCTCGACGCACAGCCCGATCCGTTGATGGACGGCGACACGCCGCTGCCGCCAGACCCTGGCCAGCCGCGCAGTGACATCACCCTGGTCTACCCCGACGGCACCCGCGTCCCCCTCGACGGCGAACCAGAACCCGCCCGCGAACAGGAGAGCACCAACGATGGCTCACCTGCCGAATGCCGGCCCGCGGAAGAACACGAAGCGCCCGGCGTGGATCAGGCTTCGCCCACCGAGACCGGGCCCGAGCCCGAGGTGGACGGGGAGGCCGGCAAGGCCACACCAGAACACGACGTTCCCGTCGCGGAACAGGATGCACCTGTCGAGGCCGACCATGCCGTGCCAGCACCCTGCGTGCCCAATCCGCCCCCGGGCATCCTGGTGGGCTTCGGGGCGATGCCGGCGCCGCTGATCGCCGCGCTCATCGCCCGCGGCGCACCAGTCCGCCACCTCACCGCACCGGGAACGGACCCCGAGCAGCGGTACCGCCCGTCAACAGCCCTGCAGGAGTGGACCACCGCCCGCGACCTGACGTGCCGGTTCCCGAACTGCGACCGCCCGGCCCAGTTCTGCGAATGGGACCACACCACCCCGTGGCCGGCCGGCAAAACTCACGCCTCCGGCGGCAAGATGTACTGCAAGCTGCATCATTTCGGCAAAACGTTCTGGGCCGGGTGGACCGACAGCCAAGCCCCCGACGGCACCATCACCATCACCACCCCCACCGGGCAGACCTACACCAGCAAGCCCGCCAGCCGCCTGTACTTCCCGGCCATCAGCACCACCTCAGCTCCGATCAACACGCCCCTGCCGACACCCACCCCGCCCGGCAAGATCAACCACATCCCCACATACCGAAAACGCAACCACGCCCGACAACGCGCCTACCGCATCAACGCCGAACGCAAACTCAACGACGCCCACGTCACCGAATGGAACAGACCACCACCGTTTTAGAGCAGCCGGATCGGCGCACCCCGCAGCCAGGCGTGGATGTCTTCCACCGCCTGGGAGTAGGCCGTGCTGTAGGCCGCATCGGTGACGAACCCGATATGCGGTGTCGCAACCACATTCGGCAGCGTCCGCAGCGGGTGATCGGCGGGCAGCGGCTCGGCATCGAATACGTCCAGCGCGGCGGCACCGAGAGTTCCCGAGGACAGCGCCGCCACCAGTGCAGCCTCGTCCACCAGCGGGCCCCGAGAGGTATTCACCAACAATCCGGTCGGGCCCAGCGCCGCCAGCTCCGCAGCACCCACCACCCCACGTGAGCGTTCGCTGAGCACCAGATGCACTGTCACAACGTCGGATTCGGCGAACAGCCGCTCTTTGGTCACCGGCTCCACACCCAGCTCACGAGCATGGGCGGCATCGAGGTTGGCGCTCCACGCCAGTACCGTCATCCCGAACGCCTGCGCATACCGCGCCATCTGACTGCCGATGTGCCCGAGGCCGACGATGCCCAGCGTCCGTCCGTGCAGTTCGGCCCCGACGGAGATCTGCCAGCCACCGGCCCGCAGGTCGGCCACCTCAGCGGGAATGTGGCGGGCCGCCGCCATCAGCAGCGCCCAGGTGTGCTCGCCGGCGGCATGCCGCGACATCCCGGTACCACTGACCACCACCCCACGCTCGGCCGCCGCGGCCAGATCGATGGCCGCATTTCGGGTGCCCGTGGTGACGATCAGCTTCAGCTGCGGCAGGGCTTCGATGACACTGCGGCCCAGGGAAGTGCGTTCCCGCATGGCCACCACCACCTGGGCGTCGGTCAACTCGGCCACCGTCTCGGAGTCAGAGGCAAAAGCCCGGCGGAACACCCGGATGTCGAAATGCGGACGCAGTGAGTCGAAGTCACCGAAGGACAACGCCACATCCTGGTAGTCGTTGAGAATGGCCAGCACGGGTTTCATCGCGCCTCCGCGGGTTCCGGTGTGTCGGTGACGGAGCTGTCCAGCGGCGGCGGCCTGCGCCGGTACTCCCACCGCCGCAACGCCTGCCGGCACGGCTGCTCCACCAAGGCATAGGACACCGCCGCCAAGGCGAACCCGAGCAGCAGTGTCAGCACCAGCACCGTGGGCATGTGCCCGTTGAACGCGAACTCACCGATCATCGGGAACACCATGGCCAGCGCGGCCAGATGCCACACGAACAGGCCATAGGACCACCGACCCAACGTCACCATGAGCGGGCTACCCAGAATGCGGTGGCGGGTGCCGGGCTCGTCGAGCACCAGCGGCGCCAACAGGGCCGCTGCCAGCACCGCGCCCATGGCGGTCTTGACGGCGAATTGCAAGGCGGTGCCCGGCACCAGCCCCTCGGGTCCGGCCACCGGCGACGCCGCCACCAGGAACGCGGTCACCGCCACGGCCGCCATCAGCAGCCGTCGTCGCGCCAACCGGTGCCACCACCCGACGGGGCTGACCGTCAGCTCGGCCACCAGCATGCCCGCGGCGAACCAGGAGGCGAACGCCGGCGGCCAGTTCAACGGATTCAGCCCGTCGGGGGCCACGTCCAGAGCCGACACCACCCACGCCCAGCCCCAGCTGGCCACCGCGACGGAGGCGATGGCGGGGATGCGGGCCCGCACCGGCAGCCACCGCGCGCACAACGCCAGCAGCGGCAGCACCAGGTAAAAGCTGACTTCGACCGACAGACTCCACATCTGGGTCAGCCCGGCGGTCAGCGTCAACGGCACATAGATCTGGGTCAGTGTCAGATTGGCCCACCAGACCGTCCAGCTGGCGCCGGTGGCATCGGGCATCAGCAGCAGGATGACGACCACGGCCACCAGGTACCCCGGCATGATGCGCACCAGCCGCGACCGCAGATAGTGCCCGGTGGGCGGAGTGCGGCGCAGACCGCGGGCGGCGGCGGCGTGCCCGCGCCAGAGCAGAAAGCCGGACAGGGCGAAGAACACGGCCACCGCGAGGTCGAAGCGGCCGAGCAGGCGACCGTCGACTCCGGAAGAATGGCCGGTCTGGAACGCAACATGGGTGACGACCACGCCGATCGCGGCGCACGCACGCATACCCTCGACGGCAGGAAGGAAGCTGCGCGTGCTCCACTCCTGCCGGTGTTCGGGACCTGTAGACATCGGGTCCAGTGTGCCAAGGGGTAACGAAGTCGGGTAAGCCAGCGCCTTAGAGTCTGCTGTTAGGGTCAACGGGGTTTGCCCCACCTGCGGTGCTACGAAAGGAAGGTACGCACAACGTGAACCGAGCAGTCATGTTGCGTATCGCCGCATGCGGCATCTTGGGTCTGGGCGCAGCCCTGCTGATCGCTGCGTTGCTGTTGACCACCTACACATCGGGCAAGATCGAGCAGATCCCGCTGAACATCGACAACTCGTTGATCAGCGACGGCACCGGGACCGCCCTGGACCCGGCGTCCCTGTCCGGTGAACGGTTCGTCATCGACCGCGACGTTCCTGTCGTCTCGCAGCAGCAGGTCAGTGTCGAGTCGCCGTCCAACGCCGACGTGGTGACGCTGCAGGTGGGCACCACGGTGCGCCGGACCGACAAGCAGCAGGACAACGGCCTGCTGCTGGCCATGGTCGACACCGTGACGCTGAACCGCCAGACGGCCATGGCGGTCTCCGACGACACCCACCCCGGTGGGTCGGTGCAGAAGCCGCGCAGCATCGAAGACACCAAGCCGCCGACCAACGTCGCGCTGCCCCACGACGGGCTGTCCTACCGGTTCCCGTTCAACACGGAGAAGAAGACCTACCCGTACTTCGATCCGATCGCCCAGCGCGCCTTCGACGCCAACTACGAAGGTGAAGAGGACGTCAACGGCCTGACCACCTACCGCTTCACCCAGAACGTCGGCTACGACGCCGATGGCGAGCTGGTGGAACCGGTCAAGTACGCGTCGCTCTACGACAACAACGAGGACAGCGAGACCACCGCCCGCGCCGTGCAGTGGGGCGTCGAGGCCGCCGATCCCGAAGAGCCGATCACCATGACGCGCTACTACGCCGCGCAGCGCACCTTCTGGGTGGACCCGGTGTCCGGCGTCATCGTCAAGGCCGAAGAACACGCCAACCACTACTACTCCCGCGACGAGCTGCGGCCCGAGGTCACCATGGCCGACTACACCGTGACGTCCAACGAGGAGACCGTCGAGTCGCAGGTGGCCGCGGCGCGCGACGAGCGCGACCGGATCGGACTGTGGTCGTCGGTGCTGCCCATCACCTTCACCGCCGCCGGGCTGATCGCCCTGGTGGGCGGCGCGCTGCTGGGCTCGTTCAGCCTGCGCGCCGAATCCGCCCTGATCGATCCGGGCGAGGGCGAATCCGGCGGCTTCTTCGCCGGGCTGGGTGGCAGGCGCGCCGAGGACACCGGTCCGATGCCCGCCGCCGAGGCCGAGACCGAGAAGCTGCCCGCGCAGCGACCGGACCTGCATCCCGACCCAGGTCCGCCCGACCGTCGGTAACCGGGTGGTGCCGGGGTGCGCGCTGGCACTGAGCCTGCTGATCACGGCACCGTTGCTGGCGCCCGGGTACCTGCTCCTGCGTGACGCGGTATCCACCCCGCGGTCCTACTTCTCCGACGCCGCCCTGGGGCTCACCGAGGCCGCGCCGCGGGCGCTGCCGCAGGACTTCGCGCTGGCCCTGGCGTCGCCACTCGTCGACGGCGGACTGCTGACCAAGCTCCTGCTGATCGCCGGCCTGTGGGCGGCAGGTTGGGGCGCCGCCCGGCTGGCCGGACACGTACTGAACGCGGGCCTGCCCGGGCAGCTCGTCGCAGCAACCGTCGCGGTGTGGAACCCCTACGTGGCAGAGCGCCTGCTGCAGGGGCACTGGAGTCTACTGCTGGGTTACGGCGCGCTGCCGTGGGTGGCGGTGACCGTGCTGCGCCTGCGCGCCGCCGAACCGGGGTACCTCAAGCTGGCGTTCTGGCTGGCCACGGCGGGTCTGACGCCCACCGGTCTGCTGCTGGCCGCGGCGGTGGCGGCGGTGTGTGACGGCTCCAGGGTCGCGACGAAGGCTGCCACTCGCCGCGGCGGTGACGGGCCTGTCTGTGCTGGCGGCGCTGCCGTGGCTGGTGGCAGCGGCGGTGGCGTCGTCGTTGTCGACATATCAGGCGGCCGGCGTACCCGGGGTGGAGGCGTTCGCGGCCCGCGCCGAACCCGGTCTCGGGACACTCGGCAGCCTCGCCGGGCTGGGTGGAATCTGGAACGCCGAAGCGGTGCCGGGATCACGCTCGACGCTGTTCGCATTGCTGGCGACGGCCGTGCTGCTGGTGATCGTGGCCCTCGGCGTCCCGGTGGCCGCCCGGGTGCGGGCCGCGGTGCCGCTGCTGATCTTGGCCGCGGTGGCGGTGGTGGTGCCTGCGGTGATGGCCACCCCGCCCGGACTGGCAGTCACCCGCGCAGTGGTGGAGACCCTGCCCGGGCTGGGGGTGTTGCGTGATGCCCAGAAGTGGGTCGCGCTGGCGATGCCCGGATACGCGCTGGCCGCGGCCGGGGCCGTGCAGACGCTGGCCCGGCTCCGGGTGAAACCAGCCGTTGCCGCGGTGGCGTGCTGCACAGCGGTGATCGTTGTCCTCCCCGATCTGGCCTGGGGCGTGTGGGGCAAGGTGACGCCGGTTCGCTACCCCGCCGGCTGGGCCGCTGTGGCCGAGCAGATCAACGCCGACCCGCGGCCGGTGGCGGTGCTGCCCGCAGACTCGATGCGGGTGTTCGAGTGGTCCGGGCCCGCGCCGGTGCTCGACCCGCTGCCCCGGTGGGTGCGGGCCGACGTGCTGACCACGGGTGATCTGTCCATCTCGGGTGACACCGTGCTGGGCGAGGGCGGGCATGCGCGGGCGGTGCAGAATCTGCTGCTCGAGGGCGCCGACCCGCAGCGGCTCGCCGACGCAGGCGTTGGCTGGGTGGTCTCGGAGACCGGATCGGCCGGCGAATTCGGTTCGGCGGCAAGCACTCTGGAGCGCCTTCCGGTGACCTACCAGGATGAGCAGATGACGCTGCACCGCGTCGGCGGTGATGCTCCCGGCGCCGGGACCGCCCAGCGTGCGGTGGTGCTGGCAGCGCACTGGGTGTGGCTGGCACTGCTGCTGGCGGGGCTGGCCGGGTTCTTGCCCGCCGTCACACGACGCCGCTGAGCCGCTGCCCGCGGTGCACCGCGTCCAGCACCGTCCGCATGGCCGCGGCGCTCTGCGGCCAGGAGAAATCGCCGCTGCGGGCCTGGGCCTTGTCGCCGAGCCCGGTGCGCAACTCGGCGTTACGCAGCAGTTCCTCCAGGCGCTCCACCAGCTCGTCGGGGTCGGCGACCAGGACACCGGTCACCCCGTCGACGATGGAGTCCGACAGACCACCCGAGGAGGCGTAGCCGATGGTGGGCACGCCGTGCTGGGCTGCTTCCACCACGGCCAGTCCCCAGCCTTCCTTGCGGGACGGCAGCACGTGCACCCAGGACCGTTGCACCACTTCGTGTTTGGTGGCGTCGTCGACGTGGCCGTGGAAGGTGACGGCATCGGAGATGCCGAGCAGCTCGGCGTAGTCCACCAGAGGTTGGTGCCACCACCCGCCGCCGACCACATCCAGGTGCAGGTCGGGGATGCGCGGGCGCAGCGCGGCCACCGCATCCAGGGCGTCCTCGATCTGCTTGTGCGGCACCAGCCGGGACAGCACCGCCACCCGCGGCGTCTCGGACCGGCGCACCTGCAGCGATCCCGGCGGCACCTCGTCGAGGCCGTTGCGCACCACGGCGATCCGGTCCTGACCGACCCCGAGCGCCGTCAGATCCCGCGCCGACGGCAGCGACACCGTGACGTACTGGTGACGGCGGTGCATCCACGGCGAGAGCCGCGACTCGATGAACCACCCCACCCGGCCCAGCACCGGACCCGCCACCGGCCACTGCTCGCGGTGACAGTGGTGCACCAGCAGGATCACCCGCCGGCCATAGGCCAGCCGGGCCAGGAACGGAATGCCGTTCTGGGTGTCGATCACCACATCGGGGCGCGCCCTGCGCAGCGGTCCCAGTCCGAAGCGGGCGGCCACCATGGCCAGGCCCGCCCAGATGTAGAGCGTGTAGGGGCTGCCGCCGCGGCTGATCCGCACCCCGTCGACGGTCTCCGACCGCGCGGCACCGTCATACCGGGCGGTGCGCAGCGTGACCTGGACGCCGGCCGCGGCCAGCTGCGCGCCGATGCGCTGCAGGTAGGCCTCGCTGCCGCCGCCCTGCGGGTGGCCGCTGTCCCGCCAGCACAACAGCAGCACGGAGCGGACTCCGTGCTGCTGGTCGCCGGCGAGTGTCATCGCCAGCCAGCCTAACCGGGTTGATTCGGTCGGCCCTGTCTCCCCGGCTCCTCCGTCGCCGCCTCGACGACCGACCGCGTAGGGTCCCCTCCGATGACGGCCACGGACCTGTTCGCGAGGCGCGCGACGCTGGCGAGGTCGCTGCGGCTGCTGTCACAGTTCCGCTTCGAGCAGAGCGATCCCGCCCGGTTCTACGGGGCGCTGGCGCAGGACACCGCAGTGATGGTCGACGACCTGTGGCGCGGTGTCACGGGGAGCGCCCTGGCCGGACGTACGGTCCTCGACGTGGGCGGCGGCCCGGGATACTTCGCCGACGCCTTCGCCGCGCGCGGTGCCGCCTACATCGGTGTGGAGCCGGACCCGCGGGAGATGCACGCCGCCCCCGGCCGGCTCGGGGGCGCGGGTACGTTCGTCCGCGCATCGGGCCTGGCGCTGCCGTTCGCCGACGGCAGCGTCGATGTCTGCCTGTCGTCCAACGTCGCCGAGCATGTCGCCCAGCCGTGGCGGTTGGGTGCCGAGATGCTGCGGGTGGTACGCCCCGGCGGGGTGGCCATCCTGTCGTACACGGTGTGGCTGGGGCCGTTCGGCGGGCACGAGATGGGCCTGACGCACTATCTGGGCGGGGCTCGGGCGGCCGCCCGCTACACCCGCAAGCACGGCCACCCACCGAAGAACAACTACGGATCGTCGCTTTTTGCGGTGTCGGCTGCCGACGGCCTGGATTGGGCGGCGAACACCGGCGCGCTGGTGGCCGCATTTCCCCGCTACCACCCGCGATGGGCCTGGGCACTGGTAGCCGTACCCGGGGTCCGGGAGTTTCTGGTGAGCAATCTGGTGCTGGTGCTGCGCCGGCCCTGAATTCCAGAACTGCAACAGGTTCTCGTTGCGCCGGATTCTCGGTAGTGTGACGCTCATGACACAGAGCGTTGATGCCGCGTACAAAACCGAGTACGACAAGCTGTTCATCGGCGGCCAGTGGACCGAACCTGCCACCGGCGAGGTGATCGAGGTCTTCTCCCCCGCCACCGGCGAGAAGGTGGGTCAGGTGCCGTTGGCCTCTGCGGCCGACGTCGATGCCGCCTGCGCGGCCGCCCGCAAGGCCTTCGACGAGGGCCCGTGGCCCACCATGGCACCGGCCGAACGCGCCGCCGTGATCGAGCGCGCGACCAAGCTGATCGAAGAGCGCGCCGACCTGTTCAAGCACCTGCTCACGCTGGAGACGGGACAGCCCGCGACGATCGTCGACATGATGCAGTACGGCGCCGGGATGTCGACGCTGCAGTACTACGCGGGTGCGGCCGACAAGTTCACCTGGCAGGACATCCGCGACGGCATCTACGGCCAGACGCTGGTGCTCAAGGAGCCGGTGGGTGTGGTGGGCGCGGTGATCGCGTGGAACGTCCCGTTCTTCCTGGCCTGCAACAAGCTGGGTCCCGCGCTGCTGGCCGGCTGCACCGTGGTGCTCAAGCCCGCGGCCGAGACCCCGCTGTCGGTCAACGCGATGGCGGAGGCCTTCGCCGAGGCCGGCCTACCCGAGGGCGTGCTGTCGATCGTGCCCGGCGGCGTGGAGACCGGCCGTGCGCTGGTGAACAATCCCGAGCTGGACAAGCTGACCTTCACCGGCAGCTCGGCGGTGGGTAAGGAGATCGGCAAGGTGGCGGCCGAGAAGCTCAAGCCGTGCACGCTCGAGCTGGGCGGCAAGTCCGCGGCGATCATCCTCGAAGACGCCGATCTGGACTCCACCCTGCCGATGCTGGTGTTCTCCGGACTGATGAACTCCGGGCAGGCGTGTGTGGGGCAGACCCGGATCCTGGCGCCCCGGTCCCGCTACGACGAAGTGGTGGAGAAGCTGGCCGCGGGCGTCGCGGGCATGCAGGCCGGGCTGCCCGACAATCCCGCCGCGATGATCGGCCCGCTGATCTCGGAGAAGCAGCGCGACCGGGTGGAGGGCTACATCAAGAAGGGCATCGAGGAAGGCGCCCGCGTGGTGGTGGGCGGCGGCCGGCCCGAGGGGCTCGACAGCGGGTGGTACGTGCAGCCCACGGTGTTCGCCGACGTCGACAACTCGATGACCATCGCGCAGGAGGAGATCTTCGGCCCCGTTCTGGCGGTGATTCCTTACGACACCGAAGAGGACGCGATCCGCATCGCCAACGACTCCGCCTACGGTTTGGCGGGCAGCGTGTACACCACCGATTTCGCGCGGGCGATCAAGGTGGCCAAGCGGATTCGCACGGGGACGTATGCGGTGAACATGTACGCGTTCGACCCCGGCGCCCCGTTCGGCGGCTACAAGAACTCCGGCGTCGGCCGGGAGAACGGCCCCGAGGGCATCGCGTCCTACACCGAGTCCAAGAGTGTGCTGCTGCCGTTCGGCTATACGCCGGAGTGAGTCCGAGCCGCTGAGGGACGAAGCGGCGAAGGAGCTCACGACCAGACAACCCGGAGTGAGTCCGAGCCGCTGAGGGACGAAGCGGCGAAGGAGCTCACGACCAGACAACCCGGAGTAGTCAGCTCAGCGGGAACGAGTGGTGCTCGTGGGCGACCAGCCAGCGTCCGTCGTGCTTGCGCAGTCCCAGGGTGAGGCGTAGGCGCAGCGCTGGTCTGGCGGTCAGCTCCACCGGTGTGCCACAACGCAGCAGGGCATGGGCGTACGCCACGCGGTCACCGGCGGTGATGTCGAGGTCGACGAGATCGAAGAAGGCCCCGCCGGCGATGTAGTCGAAAAATGGTTCCCAGCATTCGCGGTACGCGGCCATGCCCCGTACACCGTCGTAGGGCGGCGGGACGTCGAACATGACGATGTCGTCGGCATGGCCGGCGAGCGCCCCGTCCAGGTCGCGGGACTGGATGGCGCTGACCCATCCGTGCACCAGGTCACGGATGGCACAGTGGTCGTCGCTCATACCCGGATAGACCGCGCGGGCCCGGCGAACTCATCGCCGATCCCAGCGGGCCACCACGAAGTCACCGTTGGTGGCCGACTCCGCGAGTCGCCATTCCGAGCGCAGCGGCAGCACCGGCGCGCCGGCGCCCAGCGTGCACGGCGCATAGCTGACGATCATTGTGTCGATCAGCCCCTCGGCGACGAACTGCGCCGCGATCTGCCCGCCTCCCATCACCCAGACATCCTTGCCGCCGGCGGCCCGCACCAGTTCCGGGTGCAGATCCGCGGCGCTGCCGGCAAACGGCTGCACCGGATGCCCGGCGGCGATGATGTCCGGGCGGCGCGTCATCACCCAGGAGGGCACGTCATACATCCAGTCCCCCGGCTGATTCTCCAGCAGCCATTCGTAGGTGGCCGAACCCATCACGAGTGACCCGATGGACGCCATGAACGCGTCGATGCCGAACGGCCCCTCGTTGTCGATGGCGCGGGTGACCAGCCAGTCGAGGCTGCCGTCTGGGTCGACGATGAAGCCGTCCAGGCTCGACGCGGTGTAGTAGACGGTGCTCACTCAGTGTCCCCTCATCCATTCCAGTGGGTCGCCGCGATGGGTCTGCACGCCGAGCCCGGCCAGCATGGCGCGGGCCAGGTGTCGGCGGTGGGCCGAGTAGGTCAGAACGTGGGCCACGATCCCGAAGAGCTGGAACGACTCCGGCGGCTCGCAGAGCGCGTCGATCACCGTGTCGCCCATCCGGCCGTCGGCAGCCAGCCGGGTGATGGTGGCCTCCCAGTGCGCGCCGATCTGGTCGTGGTGGGCGGCCAACTCCCGGGGACTCGTGACAGCGGGGTCGGTGGCGTCGCGGGTCGGGAAGTCACGGCCTTCGATGCTGGCCAGCCACACCTGCTTGGACCACACCAGCGCACACAGCACCGCGCCCACGCTGGGCTCCGGCCCGTCCCATTCGAGCACCGTCTGCCCCGGTGAAACCTCATGGCGCCATTGCTCTTCGGTGAGCGCGGCGGCACGGCCGATGAGGTAACCGGTATCGGCGACGTCATGGGCCATCATCAACGCACCCACATCGGTCTGGACCGGGGTCGGCGAATCCAGCCACAGCGAGTGCGGCGGATGGAAATGCAGACCGTTGGGGGCGGGCAGGCGGAACTGCGCACCCACCTGCGACGGCGGGGTGCCGAAGCTGCGGCGGAAGGCGCGCGAGAACACCTCGGCCGACGACCAGCCCTCGGCGGCGGCGACGGCGGCCACCCCTTCGCCGCGTTGCAGCCGCCAGGCCGCACGCTCGAGCATGATCCGCCGCCGCAACGCGGCCGGGGGTTCGCCGGTGAGTCTGCGGACCTCGCGAGAGAAGTGGAACTCCGAGACGTAGGCACTGCGGGCCATGCCTTCGACGTCCTCGTTCTCGCCGGAGACGACCGCATCCAGCAGTTCCCGCAATCGGTCCCGGCCCCGCGGCGACGGTTGCACTGTCACACCCCGAGTATCACCACCGGCGCACCGCTTGGACATGACGATTCCTGCGCAGCCACGCGCTATGTTGGCAATCCGATGCAGGTGGACTGCCCGACCGACGAAGTGAGGGCGCGATGACCGAACTGACCGACTTGCGCACCCAGGTGCGCGAATTCGTGGCCGCCGACCGCGTCGAGCACGGCTGGACGCCCGAGATCGACGCCTGGCTGTGTGGCGCCGACCCCGGCTTCAGTTCCCGGCTGGGTGCGGCCGGGTTTCTGGGTCTCACCATTCCCGAGAAGTACGGCGGCCACGGGCTCGGGCATCTGCACCGCTACGTCGTGACCGAGGAGCTGCTGATCGCGGGGGCTCCGGTGGCCGCGCACTGGTTCGCCGACCGGCAGGTGGCACCAGGGCTGCTGACCTACGGCAGCGAGAAGCAGCGCACCCGCATCCTGCCGGAGATCGCCGCAGGTCGCTTCTATTCGGGTATCGGGATGAGCGAGCCGCAGGCCGGGTCGGACCTGGCCGCGGCATCCACGCGGGCCACCCGCACCGACGGCGGCTGGGTCCTCAGCGGCCGCAAGGTGTGGACCAGCAGCGCTCATCTGGCGCACGAGATCGTGGTGCTGGCACGCACCAGCCCGGCCGATCCCGAACACCGCCACGCCGGTTTCAGCCAGTTCCTGGTGCCCACCGACGTCGCGGGCCTGAGCATCGATCCCATCGTCACCACCGACGGCGAACACCACTTCAACGAACTGGTCTTCGAGGACGCGTTTGTCTCCGACGACGCGTTGCTGGGTGAGGAGGGCAACGGCTGGCACCAGGTGACCGCGGAGCTGTCGTTCGAGCGCAGCGGCCCCGAGCGCATCCTGAGCACCGCGCCCCTGCTGCTGCCGTTACTGCGTGCGCTGTCGGGCCGGGCCGACATCGACGACGGCACCGCTGCCGACATCGGCCACCTGGTGGCGCGGCTGGTGTCGTTGCGGCAACTGTCGGTCTCGGTGGCCCACGCGTTGGCCGCCGGTGAGCCCGCGGCCAACCAGGCCGCACTGGTCAAGGACCTGGGCACGCGGTTCGAACAGGAGTCGGTGAATCTGGCCGCCGAGTTGGCGGAGTTCGTGCACCGGGGTGACCGGGCGTACGCGGATCTGGCCGTGCTGCTGCGGGCGTCGCGGCTGCACTCACCGATGTTCACGCTCCGGGGTGGCACCAACGAGGTGCTGCGTGGAGTGATCGCGCGGGGAATGGGGTTGCGATGAGCGCGAGCGCGTTGTCCGGAGGGGTGTTCGCCGCCGGCTCGAACGACGAGCTGGCCGAGCTGCGGGCGCTGGTGAACGACATCGGTGAACAGGCGGCCGGGCACCGGCTCCCGGAGAGGTTCGACGTCGGCGTCTGGGCGCACCTCGAGGAGACGGGGCTGAGCCGGCTCACCACCGCCGAGGGCGCCGGCCCGGTGGAATCCGCTGTGGTACTGCGGGAACTGGCCCGGCATGCGGTGGCTGCGCCGGTGGCCGAAACCGACCTGCTGGCCGCGTGGCTGGCCGGCGCCACCGGCGTGGACGTGCCGCCCGAGGGACCTCTGACAGTGGCCATCGGCGACGCCGAGTCCGACGGCCGGCGACTGAGCGGAACCGTCGACGACGTGCCGTGGACCCGGGCGGCGGCGCGGGCACTGCTGGTGCTGTGCGCCGGTGGGCGTTGGTACGTCGCCGCGGTGGAGCCCGGTGATCTGGACATCTCCGACGGATACAACATTGCCGGTGAGCCCAGGGACACCGTGGGTTTCGAAGTCACCGGCACCGAGATCGACGCCGAGGTGGTGGCCGAACTGCGACGCCGGGGAGCCTGGGCTCGGTGTGTGCAGATCATCGGGGCGCTGGACGCGGCCGCGGAGATGTCGGTGGCGCACACCAGGGATCGGGTGCAGTTCGGCAGGTCGCTGAGCAAGTTCCAATCGGTTCAGCACGTGCTGGCCGGGATGGCGGGCGAGATCGAACGCGCCCGCGCCTCGGTGGAGCTGGCCGTGACCACCGCCGCCGAACACGGATTCGCTGATCCGGCAACCGATTACGCGGTGACGCTGGCCAAGGTGGTGACGGGCGAGGTGGTGCCGGTGGTGAACACCGCCGCACACCAACTGCACGGCGCCATCGGCGTCACCATCGAGCACCGACTGTGGACGTCGACCAACAGGTCCTATGCGTGGGCCGGTGAGTTCGGCAGCACGCGGACACACGCGCGCCGACTGGGCCGCGCTGCGTTGGCGGGCTGCCCGGACGACGGTGCGCTCTGGGATGCCCTGACCGGCAACGATCTGCGGGCCTGGTCCTAGGCAAGCCCGTCAGATCACCTCGGTGATGCGTTGGTGCACGTCGCCGAGGCCGCCCACGTCCAGACCGTACGTGCCCATCAGCACCTGCAGCACCTCGCTGGCGTTGCGTAGCTCCGTCTTGTCGGTATGCCCGTCGCGGTGGTGCACGCGCAGATGTCGTCCACCGAGGTTCCAGCGGGCGTCGTCGGTGACCATGGAGGCGGACAACCCGGTGACGAAGTGCGACTCGGGATAGGTTGACACATACCAACTTCCCACCTCGAGGTCGATCTGCGGAACGGGCCGGTCGGCGAACACGTACAGCGGGTGCCAGCGATCGCCGATCTGGGTCTCCAGCACCCACTCCAACCCGAGTGCGCGCAGCCGGTACGGCTCGTGGCGCGTCTGCTGCACCCGGCCCGGGGTGAAAGTCAGCGCCGCGGTCGGGGTCTGGCCGCCGAACCCCACGTCCACCAGGTAGCGCTGCTCGACGCCGGGGATCCGGACCGACAGCAGTTGGTGGGTCTGCGCCGCCGGCGGTCCGTCCAGCCCGTCCGGTCTCATCCACACCACCCGCGCGCCGCGGGCCTCGGCGTCGAAACCGAGTTCGGTCAGCACCACGAGGAACAGGCCGTTCTGCTCGAAGCAGTACCCGCCGCGGGCCCGGTGCACCATCTTGTCGAACAGGGCGTCGCCCCCGAGATCGACGACGGGGGCACCCATCAGCGGGGTGAGGTTCTCGAACACGATGCTGCGCTGATGCGCGGCGATCAAGGCATCGAGCGTGTCGACGGTCGGCTTCAGGGTGCCGTCGTAGCCGATGCGTTTCAGGTAGGCCGCAATGTCGACGCCGTGGGACATGGGCACCATGATGTGCCCTCAACCGGAGTTGAGGTCAAATGATTTCCGGGCCGCTGCGCGCGCTGCGTTAGCGTCAAGGCATGGATGATGACCTGGTGTCACGGATCGCCGGCGAGGATTTTGTCGCGCTGACGACGTTCAAGCGGGACGGCACGCCGGTGTCGACGCCGATGTGGATCGCGCGCGATGGCGACCACCTGGTGGTCTGGACACCGCGGGAGTCCTGGAAGGTCAAGCGGGTGCGTCGTGATCCGCGGGTGGAGATGAGGCCGTGCAGCCGGATGGGCAAGACCGAGCCCGGCGCACCGGTCCTGGCGGGCACCGCGGTGGTGATCGACGAGCCGGGTCATGTGTCACGGGCGGCCGGCCTGGTCAAGGCCAAATACGGGCTGCAGTTCCGCGTGATCACCGTCATCGAGGCGATCCTGGCGCGCGGGGCCAAACCGCGGGTGGCCTTGCAGATCACCCCGGCCGGGTGACCGCCGCTGCGGGGCCACCGGTACGATCGAAAACTAGAACACGTTCCACTTCGCCGAGGGGTGCCGATGAGCAGCGACGTCGCCAAATGGGATCCCGGCTTCACCGAACGGGTCATCGGCCTGCTGCGGCCACTCGTCAAGGGGTACCACCGGGCCGAGGTGCGGGGTCTGGAGTCCTTCCCCACCGCCGGTGGCGCGCTGGTGGTCGGCAACCACTCCGGCGGGCTGTTCGCCATGGACATGCCGGTCTTCGCCACCGGGTTCTACGACCACTTCGGGTATGAGCGACCGGTCTACACCCTGAGTTTCGACCTGATCTTCACCGGCCCCACCGCCGACTTCTTCCGGCGCATCGGCTTCATCCGGGCCAACCACGAGAACGCCGAGGAAGCCCTGCGCTCGGGTGGTGTGGTCCAGGTGTTCCCCGGCGGCGACTACGACGTGTACCGTCCCACCACCGAACGCAACAAGATCGACTTCGACGGCCGCACCGGATACGTGCGGGCCGCTCTCAATGCGGGTGTGCCGATCGTGCCGTCGGTGGCGATCGGCGGCCAGGAGAGCCAGATCTATCTGTCCCGGGGCACCTGGCTGGCCAGGACTCTGCGGCTGGACAAGCTGTTGCGGGCCAAGATCCTGCCGGTGGGTATCGGCTTCCCGTTCGGCCTGAGCGCGGTGGTCCCGGTGAATGCGCCCCTGCCGACCAAGATCGTGATGCAGGTACTCGACCCCATCGACATCACCGCTCAGTTCGGCGACGAGCCGGATATCGACGAGGTGGACGCCCACGTCCGACTGGTGATGCAACGGGCGCTCGACGAACTGGCTGCGCAGCGCCGCCTTCCGGTGATCGGCTAGCCGTGGCCGACCTCGCCTCCATCGCCGGCTTGGTGTCCACCATGGTGCGCGCCGGCGTCATCGCGCCGCTGCGACCCGACAAGTACCTGCGCATCATGGCCGCCGCCCGGCGTGACGGTCTCTCGGTGACAAGCGGTTTCGCGATGTCGGCACAGCGCTGCCCGGACCGGGCCGCGCTGATCGACGAGTTGGGCACGCTGACGTTCCGCGAGGTCGATCAGCGCAGCGACGCCCTCGCCGCGGCGTTGCAGGCGTTGCCAGGTGATACCGGCACCATCGCCATCATGTGCCGCAACCACCGCGGATTCGTCGAGTCGTTGGTCGCCGCCAACCGGGTGGGCGCCGACGTGTTACTGCTGAACACGTCCTTCGCCGGGCCCGCCCTGGCCGAGGTGGTGACCCGCGAGGGCGTCGACGTGGTGATCTACGACCAGGAGTTCGCGCCGAGTGTGGACACCGCGCTGGCCGGTCTGGACAACACCGTGCGGATCCTGGGGTGGACGGACTCCGATGCCGGCGACGTGGCGACCATCGCGGAGCTGATCGAGCAGCATGCCGGGCAGCATCCGCACAAGCCCTCTCGCGCAGGCAAACTGATCCTGCTGACCTCGGGCACCACCGGCACCCCCAAGGGCGCCGCCCGCACCGGTGGTGGGGTCAACGAACTGCGCGCCATCCTGGAGCGGGTGCCGTGGCACACCGACAAGACGGTGGTGGTGGTGGCTCCGATGTTCCACGCCTGGGGCTTTTCGCAGCTGGTGTTCGCGGCCTCCATGGCGTGCACCGTGGTGACCCGGCGCAAGTTCGATCCCGAGGCCACGCTGGCCCTGGTCGATCAGCACCGCGCCTACGGATTGTGTGTGGTGCCGGTGATGTTCGACCGCATCATGGACCTGCCCGCGGACGTGCTGCGTCGCTACAGTGGACGCACCCTGCGGTTCGCCACCGCGTCGGGGTCACGGATGCGTCCCGACGTGGTGACCCGGTTCATGGACACCTTCGGCGACATCATCTACAACAACTACAACGCGACCGAGGCAGGGATGATCGCCACGGCCACCCCCTCCGATCTGCGCGCCGCACCCGACACCGCGGGAAAACCGGTGGCGGGCACCGAGATCAGGATCCTCGACGACAGCTTCACCGAGGTGCCCACCGGGGAGGTGGGGCAGATCTTCGTGCGCAACACCAGCCAGTTCGACGGGTACACCTCCGGGACGACGAAAGACTTCCACGAGGAGTTCATGGCCTCCGGTGATCTGGGCCGCGTCGACGCCGAAGGCCGGCTGTTCGTGGTGGGCCGCGACGACGAGATGATCGTCTCCGGGGGCGAGAACGTTTATCCCATCGAGGTGGAGAAGACCCTGACGAACCATCCCGCGGTGGCCGAGGCCAGCGTGATCGGCGTCGACGACGAGACCTACGGGCAGCGCCTGGTGGCGTTCGTGGTGCTGCGCGACGAGGCACCGGTGGAGGACCTCAAGCAACATGTCCGCGACAACCTGGCCAATTACAAAGTGCCGCGTCAGGTCACGGTGCTCGACGAGTTGCCTCGCAACAACACCGGAAAAGTGCTGCGGCGGGAGTTACAAGCGATGGTCGATGGCTGAACGCATCCGGCGCAGGCGGTACCCCTTGGTGCGCGCCGCCGTCGAACTGGCCAACGCCGCCAACGGCTTTCGTCCCCTGGCCCGCAAAGGTTACGTCACCATCCCGGTGTTCTTCCTGGGGTGGCCCACCGGCGAGATGGCGCCGCTGTACCTCGCCGGGTCGGTTCTCGACGCGATCCGGCGCGGGGTCCGCGGCGACTTCCGCAGCACCCAGGGCCGCCTGGCGTTGGGAGTGACCACCGTCGCCTGGGCTGTGCTGGTGGCCATTCACCGCCGCAATGTGGCCGGTAAGCCGATTTTCGAGTCCGCCCTGCGTGATTCGCTCGGCGACGACTACCGGTCGGTGGCAGCGGCGTCGCAGCCGGCGCGCAAGCACGGCGGGGTATTCGCCACCGGGTGGTCGCGCCGCCGCTACGTCGAGAGCACCGTGCGCTACGGCCCGCACGGGCGGGCCAACCTGGCCGACATCTGGCGTCGTGCCGACCTGCCCCGCGACGGCAAGGCACCGGTGCTGCTGCAGGTCCCCGGCGGCGCCTGGTCCATCGGGATGCGCCGGCCACAGGCCTATCCGTTGCTCAGCCACCTCGCCGAACGCGGGTGGATCTGCGTGTCGATGGCCTACCGGGTGAGCCCACGGCACACCTGGCCGGACCACATCGTCGACGTCAAACGCGCGCTGGCCTGGGTCAAGGACAACATCGCCGACTACGGTGGGGACCCCGACTTCGTGGCCATCAGCGGCGGATCGGCAGGCGGACATCTGACCGCGCTGGCCGCACTGACGCCGGGAGAACCCCAGTGGCAGCCCGGTTTCGAGGACGCCGACACCTCCGTGGTGGCCGCGGTTCCGGTCTACGGCCGCTACGACTGGTACAGCACAGACGGCGAGGGCCGCCCGCAGTTCATCAAGTTCCTGCAGAAGTTCGTCACCAAGACGTCTTTCACCGGACACCGTGACGTCTACGTCGACGCCTCCCCCATCGAGCGCCTGCGTTCGGATGCCCCGCCCTTCTTCATCCTGCACGGTGCCGACGACTCGATCATCCCTGTGCCCGAGGGCCGCGAGTTCGCCGAGGCGCTGCGCGCGGTTTCGGGCAACACGGTGGCCTACTGCGAAGTGCCGCACGCCCAGCACGCTTTCGACTTCTTCGGCTCACCGCGGGGGCACTACACCGCCGAGGCCATCGAGCGGTTCCTGTCCTGGGTGCACGCCAAACGCTAGGCCGGCGTCTCAGGCTTGAGCCATGGCCTTGTCGATCACCGAGAGCTCGACCGAAAGCCCGGCGGCGCGCCGGATCTCGACGAACTCCTCGAGCATGGCGCCGGTGATCTCGTGCGGGTCGGCCACCGTGGCGCCGTCGGTGATCACCGAGATGTTGAACTCGTCGACGTAGCTCCACACCGTGATGTTGATGCCGCTGCCCGCCGTCAGCGGGCCGACGCTGTAGATCTCGGTAACCAGGGCGCCACCCACGCGCCCGTGCTCACGCGGGCCCGGCACATTCGAGATGTTCAGGTTGAACATCTTGCTCAGCCCGTCCTTCTGGTCGAGGCGCCGGAACATCACCTCGGCGGCCACGGGTGGCATGTAGTTCGACCACCGACTGATCAACTCCGGGCCGATCAGGTTGTTGCTCTCCTTGGCCAGCACCGCGGCCTCGTGCGCCAGGCGAACCCGCTCCAGCGGGTCGGCGTGCTGCACCGGGATGGTCATCAGCACACCGGTGAAGAAGTTGCCCGAAATCCGGTCCTTGGAGAAGTCGAAGCTCATCGGCACCGACGCCAGGAGCGGGTGGTCAGCCTTGCCGTCGTACTGCAGCAAGAGCTTTCGCAGCGCGCCGGCGGAGATGGCCAGCACCAGGTCGTTGATGGAGACCCCCAGGTGCTTGCTGGTCTCCTTGATGTCGGCCAGCGCCAGCGAGGCGGTGGCGAACATCCGCCGGGAGGTCAGCGGGTGGTTGATGAAGCTCGGTGGCGGGGTGAAGGGGCGGGTGAGTTCCGGGGAGAGTTTGTGGGAACTCCTGCGCACCCGGTTGATGCCGGCGGCGGTATAGCGCACAGTGGCGGGCACCCGGGCGATCTGGCGGAGGTGGTCGCGGAATGCGCTGCGCGCCAACTGCGCTCGGGTGGGCGCCGGGTCCGCGATGTAGGCGGACTCTTCGGGGTCCGGGCCGGGCTGCAGGTCCATACCGTGTGCCATCAGGTTGGCCGACGCCACACCGTCGGCCAGGGCGTGATGGATCTTGGCAACCACGGCGATGCGTCCGTCGGCCAGTCCGTCGACGAAGTACATCTCCCACAGCGGGTGGTCGCGGTCCAGCGGGGTACTGGCGATCTCTCCGATGGCGTCGTCGAGTTCGCGTCTGCCACCAGGAGCGGGGAGGGTGAGCGGCCGGATGTGGTACTCGAGATCCACCTCGCAATTCTCCCGCCACATGGGGCGGTGGAACTTCCACGGGATGTCGACCAGTTGGTAGCCGAACGGCGCCAGCTTGTGCAGACGGCTGCCGATCACCGCCCGGAACTCCTCGACACCGAAGGTCCGACCACCGAGATCACCGATCTCGATGATCGCGATCTTGAGCGTGTGCATGTGCACGGTGGGCGTCTCGCCGTAGAGCAGCATCGCGTCCCACCCGCTCAATCGCTTCATAGGAGCGACGATACAAGCGGGGGGCCCTCAGATCACCTCTTTGGCGGGGATGGTGGTCGTGGTGCGGTGGATGTGGTTCAGGAACAGCCCGATTGCCGTTGCCATGGCTCCGGTTCGGGCGCCGTCGGTCATGTCGAAGGCGTGCCCGGCGCCCGGCAGTTCCACGTAGCCGACCACCGAGCGCGACACCGCACGCAGGCGCTCGACGAAGCTGCGGGCCTGCGCCACCGGGATCACCGTGTCACCGGTGCCGTGGATCACCAGGAACGGCGGCGCGTCCGGATGTACCGCCGCCATCGGGGAGGCCTTGCGGAACACCTCCGGGTGGCGGTCGATCCGGCGTTTGACGACCACCCGCTCCAGGAAGTCGACGAAGCGGGCGCGTTCCACCGAGGAGCGGTCTTCCCAGCAGTACCTGCCGTAGATGCCCACCACCGCGTCCACGGAGGTGTCGGCCCCGTCGGTCAGATCGGCCTGGAAGGCCGGATCATCGGGCGTCAGTCCGGACAGTGCGGCCAGGTGGCCGCCGGCCGAGCAGCCTGCGATGGCGATGAAGGACCGGTCGCCGCCGAACCGGTCGACGTTGGCCCTGGCCCACGCAATGGCGGCTTTGACATCGTTGATGTGTTGCGGCCAGCGGTGATTCGGCGATACGCGGTAGTCGATCGACAGGCACACCCAGCCCTGGCCGGCCATGTGATCCAGCAGCGCGTACCCCTGCAGGATCCGGCTGCCGTGCACCCAGGCTCCACCCGGGACGAACAGCAGCACGGGTGCGGGTTCGGCAGGGAGTTGCGCAGGCCGCCACACATCCAGCCGTTGGGCCGGGCTGTCGCCGTACTGCACCGACGACCGGTAGATGCGCTTGCGGTGTTGCAGTGCCTTCCACAACGGCGGCGTGCGCTCGGGAGCCGGCCAGTCGATGTCGAGTTCGGCCGCGGGCACCACGCCGCGCAGGGCGGCATCGGAGGCGGCGTGTGTCTGATCGCGTTCCCGCTTCTTGATCTGGCCCGTGCCCGGTGTGAACCAGGACTTGACACTGGCTTCCAGGAATTCGGGAGCGTGGCGCACACCCCAGATGCTCATGGCGGTGATACCGCCGAGCGGTTCGAGATACCTGCCGACCATCGGCAGCGACGCCGCCCCCACCGTCAAGGCCAGCAGGTGGTCGGAGAGCCGAGCCTTCGTCACGTGGAGCTCCCCCTGGTCACCTGCCCGGTAGACACCGTCGCAAATCTGTCTACCACACCGCAGCCGACACCGCACCCCGGATCCGTGGCTTGCGACAGTCATTGATACAGAATGACTTTGGTGATTCCGGCAGATTCCGTGCCGGCGCTTGTACCCTCGGCGTGATGCCTCTCGCCGACGTCCATCCCGAACTGCGCACCGCCGCCCGCCGGCTGCCCAGCACCCTGATCAGCCCCGCGACCGTGCGCGCGGTGCGATGGCTGGAACGCCTGCAGCGGTTCCGGTCCTCCCCCGCGGTGGAGGAGCTGACCACCACCGAGGACATCACAGTCCGGCTCCATCGTCCGCCCCAGGGCGGCGACAGCGGTCCGGCGCTGCTGTGGATCCACGGCGGCGGCTACGTCGTCGGCACCGCGCGCCAGGACGACCGGCTGTGCGCCAAACTGGCCCGGGAACTCGGCATCACCGTCGCCTCCCCCGACTATCGGCTGGCGCCAGAGCATCCGTACCCGGCCGGGCTGCAGGACTGCTACACGGCACTGCAGTGGCTGGCCCGCCTGCCTGCCGTCGACCCGTCGCGCATCGCCATCGGCGGGGCCAGCGCCGGCGGCGGTCTGGCGGCCGCCCTGGCATTCCTGACCCGGGACCGCGGCGAGATCACCCCCGTTGCACAACTTCTCGTGTATCCGATGCTCGATGACCGCAGCGTCGGGCACACCCATCTCGACGCGCTCGAGACCCGGCTGTGGAACCGTCGCTCCAACCGGTTCGGCTGGTCGTCCTACCTCCGCGGGGCCGATCCGGCCATCGCCGTGCCCGCCCGGCGCACCGACCTGGCCGGCCTGCCGCCGACGTGGATCGGGGTGGGCACCCTGGATCTGTTCCACGACGAGGACGTCGCCTACGCCCAACGGCTGCGCGCAGCCGGCGTGCCGTGTGAACTCCAGGTGGTCCCCGGTGCCTTCCACGGGTTCGACCAGATCGTGGCGGGATCGTCCATCGCCCAGCAGTTCTTCGCGCACCAGACCGGCCATCTGCGTGCGGCGTTCGCCGGCTGAGTCCGCCGGATCCCACCGAAACCCTGTGACAACCCCGGTGCGGTGATAGACACGAGGGCGGGCGTTCGACGGCAACAGAGGAGAACCGGGCATGCGATTTCGGTATCTGGCAGCGGTGGGCGCGCTGGTGGCGGCAGTGTGCGCCACGGTGCCTGCGCACGCTGAGCCGCCGCCGCTGATCCCCATCGCCGACGGCAACTACGACTTCATCCAGGAGGGGATGCCACCGGCGGTGTGGGAGATCAGCACCGTCTGCATCCAGGTCAACGGCACCCGCGCCCAGCAGGACTACAGCGACATCAACATCCAGAGCATGGGCTGCAGCAGCCGGGTGACCAGCCGCACCGACAACAAGCTCGGCGAGGTCGAGGGGCTGCTGAACACCGCAGGAGACGCCCGGCTCGCCGGGGGGCTGTGGACGTTCACCAACAACTGGAGTTCCGGGCGGGTGTGCCCGGACGGCCGCAAAGTGCCGGTGACCGACACCTTCGCCTACGACGCCCGGGCGCTCACCGGAATCCGGACCACACTGTGGGGAGATGAGTGCGGCACCCCGGCGGGGATGACGAAGGTGCCGTTCACGCTGCGGCTACGCGAACTGCGTGACCCACCCGTGGTGCACCGCTTCCCGGACACCTGCAACTATCTGGTGGGCCGGCCCAGCATCTGCTCCTGACGTCAGGGCGCAGAGTACTTCGCCACCAGCGACTGCTTGTACAGCTTGCCGGTGTCGGTGCGCGGCAGCTGCGTCTCGAAGGAGATGGAGCGCGGGCACTTGTAGTGGGTCAGCCGGTCCCGCAGCCAGCCGACCAGCTCGGCGGCGAACTCGTCGGTGGCGTCGGCGGGATCGACGGTCTGCACCACGCCCTTGACGCTCTGGCCCATCTCGTCGTCCGGGATGCCGAACACCGCGGCGTCCATCACCTTGGGATGGGTGATGAGCAGGTTCTCCGCTTCCTGGGGGTAGATGTTCACCCCGCCGGAGATGATCATGTGGTGGCGCCGGTCGGTCAGGTAGAGGAACCCCTCCTCGTCGACATAACCGATGTCGCCCACCGTCTTCCAGCCCTGCGGGTGTCGTGACTTGGCGGTCTTCTCCGCGTCGTTGAGGTACTCGAAGTCGAAGCCACCCTCGAAGTAGATCTCACCGGGCTGCCCGGGCGGCAGTTCGTTGCCGTCCTCGCCGACGATGTGCAGCGCACCGGCCAGCGGACGGCCCACCGAGCCGGGGTGGGTGAGCCATTCTTCGGCCGAGATCAGCGTGGAACCGTGGGCTTCCGAGGACGCGTAGTACTCGTCGACGATGGGCCCCCACCAGTCGATCATCTGCTTCTTGATGTCCACCGGACACGGTGCGGCAGCGTGCATCACGCGCTCGAGGCTGGACACGTCGTAGGACGCGCGCACCTCTTCCGGGAGCTTGAGCATGCGGGTGAACATCACCGGCACGAACTGGCCGTGGGTGACGCGGTGCCGGGCGATGGCATCCAGGCAGCCTTCGGCGTCGAACTTCTCCAGGATGACGGTGGTGATACCGCCGGCCTGGGTCTGCATGGACCACACCGACGGAGCCGTGTGATAGAGCGGCGCGGGGCTGAGGTACACCGCGTCCGGGTGCATCCAGAACGAGACCAGCGCGGCCATCAGCCCGGGCACCTCGGCCGGCGGCAGGTGCGGCAGTTGACGTTTGATGCCCTTGGGCCTACCGGTGGTGCCCGACGAGTACTGCAGCAGATCGCCTTCGATCTCGTCGGCGATGGGCGTCACGGGGTGCTGCTCCACGGCGTCGGGGTACCGCTGCCAGCCGGGGAGGTCGCCATCGGCGATGAGCAGCAGCCCGGGCAGTCCGTCGGGCAGGTGCTCGGCGAGGTCGGCCAGGGTCTTGGACAATGCGGCCGAACCGACAATGGCCTTGGCATTGCTGTTGTCGACGATGTAGGCCGCCTCGGCCGGGGCCAGATGGCTGTTGATCGGCACGTAATACAGCCCGGCGCGGCGCGCGGCCCACATGACCACATGCATGTGGGCGTTGTTCTCCATCAGGATCGCCACCGCGTCGCCCTCGACCAGTCCGGCCGCGCGGAAGTGATGCGCGAGTTGATTGGCGCGGGCTTCCAGCTCACCGAACGTCACCGTGGTCCCGGAGGGATACATGATGATGGCCGGCTTGTCCGGAGTCGACTGGGCGGTTTCACGGATCTGCATGTGCCGACTTTACTGTGCCCTAGTTGACACGTGTCAAGAGCGGGTGCGCCGAGAACGACGCCGGGCCCGCAAGCGCGTACGCTTCCGGGCCCGGGCGTGGGGATGGCGGGGTGTCAGTCCGCTTCGGCGAGGCGGGTTTTCAGCGCGTCGAACTCGTCGCGGATGCCGGTGGGCAGCTTGTCGCCGACGAACTCGAACCACTCCTCGATCAGCGGCAGCTCGGCACGCCACTCGTCGACGTTGACCTCGAGCGCGGCATCAACATCCTCGGCGTCGACATCGAGGCCGGCGAGATCCAGATCGGCGGCGGTGGGCACGATGCCGATGGGCGTGGAGGAACCGTTGGCCTTGCCTTCGACGCGCTCGACGATCCACTTCATCACGCGACTGTTCTCACCGAACCCGGGCCACAGGAAACGGCCGTCGTCGCCGCGGCGGAACCAGTTGACGAAGAACACCTGCGGCATCTTCGACTCATCGGAGCTCTTGCCGATGTCGATCCAGTGCTGCATGTAGTCGCCGACGTGGTAACCCATGAACGGGATCATCGCCATCGGATCGCGGCGGACGGTACCCACCTTGCCCTCGGCGGCGGCCGTCTGCTCGGAGCCCAGCGTGGCACCGATGAACACACCGTGCTGCCAGTCGCGGGCCTGGGTCACCAGCGGCACCGTGGTCTTGCGGCGCCCGCCGAACAGGATGGCCGAGATCGGCACACCCTGGGGATCCTCCCACTCCGGCGCCAGCGTGGGGCACTGCGACATCGGGGTGCAGTAGCGCGAGTTGGGATGGGCCGCTTTGTCTTCGGATTCGCGGTACCAGTCCTGACCCTTCCAGTCGATCAGGTGGTCGGGATCGCCTTCCAGGCCTTCCCACCACACGTCGCCGTCGTCGGTCTTGGCCACGTTGGTGAAGACGGTGTTGCCGGCGGCGATGGTCTTCATCGCGTTGGGGTTCGAGCTCCAGTTGGTGCCGGGAGCGACGCCGAAGAACCCGTATTCGGGGTTGGTGGCATACAGCCGGCCGTCCTTGCCGAACCGCATCCAGGCGATGTCGTCGCCGACGGTCTCGGCCCGCCAGCCGGGGATGGTGGGCTGCAGCATCGCCAGGTTGGTCTTGCCGCATGCCGACGGGAACGCCGCGGCGACGTAGTAGGCCTTGTCCTCCGGCGAGATCAGCTTGAGGATCAGCATGTGCTCGGCGAGCCAGCCTTCGTCGTGCGCCATGGCCGAGGCGATGCGCAGCGAGTAGCACTTCTTGCCCAGCAGGGCGTTGCCGCCGTAGCCCGAGCCGTAGCTCCAGATCTCCCGGGTCTCGGGGAAGTGGGTGATGTACTTGGTGTCGTTGCAGGGCCACGGCACGTCCGCTTGGCCGTCCTCCAGCGGTGCCCCCAGGGAGTGCAGCGCCTTGACGAAGAAGCCGTCCTCACCGAGCTTGTCCAGCGCGGCCTGACCCATCCGGGTCATGGTGCGCATGGAGACCACCACGTACTCGGAATCGGTGATCTCGACACCGAGCTTCGGATCCTCGGCGCCCAGCGGGCCCATACAGAAGGGCACCACGTACATCGTGCGCCCGCGCATCGAGCCGCGATAGAGGTCCTTCATGATGGAGCGCATCTCGGCGGGGTCCATCCAGTTGTTGGTGGGCCCGGCGTCGGCTTCCTTCTGCGAGCAGATGAACGTGCGCGATTCCACGCGGGCCACGTCAGACGGATCGGAGAGCGCCAGGTAGGAGTTGGGCTGCTTCTCGTCGTTCAGTTTCTCGAACGTGCCGGCCTCGACGAGTTTGGCGGCGAGCCGCTCGAATTCGGCTTCGGAGCCATCAGCGAAGACCACCCGGTCCGGTTGGGTCAGTTCGGCGACCTCCTGCACCCAGGACAACAGGCCCTGGTGTTTGGTCGGTGCTGTGTCCAGACCTGGAATGGTCGCTGAGGTCATGAATTTCTCCTGATTAGGTTTTCCCGCCAAGACGTAATGCCCTTACCGCGCAAGGCGGATGCCCCGATGGCGAACACGAACGTCCCTGGTTATAGAGGTTAACCCCGGTGACATACCCGGCGATAACTGTGGGTATGTCCATTGACTCACAGGAACGATTCAGATTGTCCTGATCTGGGTGATTCATCGATTCAGTACGGCGGTCGACAATTCTTCTGAAACGATTCAACGGAATTCGTCTGTTTTTTCCCGACGGTTACTCATCGGTAGAGACAACCGCGTCCAGCTCTGCCCGCACCCGCGCCAGTGCCCGTTCCAGCTCGGGCACGGCCCGCGCGCGTTCCGCCCCCGCCCGGGCCCGCGTCAACGCCTGCTCGCGCAACCGGGCATCGAATTCGGCGATCCGTTCGGCCGTCTGCCGGGTGGCGGCCTCCTCCCGATCGGCCAGCGCCGTGGTCAGTTCCGCCTCCGCTGCCAGCACCCGGGTGGCCACCATCTGATCGGTGATGGCCCGAACCCTGGTCATCACCTCGCCGACCCAGCGGTCGAGCACCGCCCGGTCCTGCAAAAGACCGCGGGTGCCCACCACCCACATCGTCACCACCACGCCCAGCACCGCCCCGAGGACGGCGCCGGCCAGCGTCAGCCCCGGCGCGAGATCGGCCACCAACCGACTCGCCGTCACCGCCACCCCGAGACCGAAACCCGCACCGAGCAGCGTCACCAACCGTGTCTCCAGTCGGCGTGACCGCAACGGCGGCGTGCCCACCGGCGCCGGCGGCTCGGCTGCGGCACCGGGATGCGACACCGGCGGCAGGTCCAGGCCCGCCGTCACGTCGGCGAAGTGCGCCCTGATGCCGCCGTCGACCTCGTCGATCACCTCGTCGGCCCGGCGTTGCACGTACCCGGGGAACTTGCCCACCCCCCGCCGGCGCATCGCTGCGGCGTCCCCTTGCAGTTCCGCGAGCACCGAGGCACACCGGCTGCGGCTGAAGTAGCCCAGCTGGACCCGGGCCTGCTGCAGCGCATTACGCACCGCGATGGCCCGCTGGGTGCGGTCCACCCGGCGCTCGGCGAGCACGTCGGCGCGCCTGACCCGGATCCGGTTGGCCACCTCCTCCTGGTCATCGGCGGCGGCATCATGGGCCCGACATTCGGCGACCAGGGCATTTTCCCACTGCCGCAGGCGGTTTCGCCGCCCCAGCTGCGGATCGGCGAACTCCGAGCGGACCCACTCCACCAGGGCGTCGATCTGCGGCTCGCCGAGTTGCGGCGCCGCCGCCACCCCCAGCCACGGCATGCCCCGGTAGCGGCAGTGGTGCCCGCTGAGCAGTTCCCGGTTCGTCTCGAGCACCTCACGCCAGCGCTGGTGCACATCGATTTTCGACACCACGCCGATCACGGCGTCGGTCTGCGCTGCGGCGATATCCAGGCGCGCACAGTCCGATTCGGCCAGCGGCGCGGCGGCCGACACCACAAAGATCACCACGGTCGCAGCATCGCCAGCGGCCTCGGCCGACTCGACGACCGTGAGCTCCGGCAGCCGTTCCCGAAGTGCGGCAACCACACTCGTGACACCGGCCAGCCACGGACCGGTCACCAGCACCGTGTCGCAGCTGCCTACCGCAGGCACCGGCACGCCGTCCGCCAGCGCGCCGATCACGTCGTCGACGTCGTTCACCGCCTGCTCCACAACACCAGCTCCCCGGCGGTGAGGTCGCGTGCGCAGCTGCGGTGCAGCGCCGCCACCGGTCCACGCGCATAACGCTGCCAGTGCCGGGCCCGGTCCAGGTGTCCGGTCGGGCCGTCCGCCACACCGGCCGCTGCCAGCACGTCCAGCGCGACCGCCATCGTGGTGAGCACCACCTCGTCGGACTGCAGAGCGGCGGCCGTCGCCGCATCGGTGATCGCGGCGAACTCCAGCGTCTCGAGCGCCTCCCGCAGCCGGCGATACCGGGCGGGCGCGGCGAGTTCGGCGATGCGGTACGCCAACCCGTCGATCTCGCTGACACGGCGCAGCACGTCGCGCACCTCCCCGACGCCGGCGGCCGGGTCACTGCGCAGCGTCACCACGGCGTGGGCGATCCCGAAGAGATCCAGCGCCTGCACCAACTGCCGGCGCACGTCGGAGCAGACGGAGTGCGCGCCGTGCACGAACGCCTCGGCGGTGCGCAGATCCGCCGGCTCCCCGGCCAGCACCCGCAGCGCGGTGATCAGCTGCTCGTCGAGGACCGCAGGGTCCAGCGCCGCCACCGCCAGCAGCCCCGCCACCGGCAGCACCGGCGCCCCAGCGGCCGCAGCCAGCGGTGCGCAGTGCCGACGGGCGGTCTCGACCGGGCCGCCGGGGCCCAGCGCGTGGGTGTCGGCTTTGGTCAGCGCCACCAGCACCGGACCCCGCCCGGCCTGCTGCACCGCGGACACGTCCTCGGGCTTGACCGCGTCGGCGACCACACGGACGGTGACGTCCGGCGGCTCGCCGCCGTTGACCAGTTCGCCGCCGTTGACCTCGAACCCGCCCAGCGCCTCCAGCGCCGCCACCACCGCACCCGTGCCCACCCCGGGCCGGCCGTGCACGGCCACCGTCGCGCGGGCGGCCGCCTCCATCTGCTGCACCACATTCATGTGGTGCCCATCGTGGCATCCCACCCCGGGTGGCGCGAGCCACTGCCCTGCGGGGCTGTGAAGCATCCGATGACAACTGTTGGGTATCAAATCGCACCACGATGCGTGAGCACCCGTTCCGATGAGAGACCATGGACGGATGTGTGCCCAACGAGGAGCCGAGTCGGTGGATGAATCCACCCTGGGCCCCGCGGACGGCTCCGGCCGTTACCTGCACCGGCGGGTGACCAGCTTCCGGTCCCGGCGCTCGACCCTGACCGACACCCAGCAGAGCACCTGGGACCGGCTGTGGCCGCAGCTCGGGACCCAGGCCCGGTGGGGCGAGGAAGCCCCGGCCGAGCCGCTGGACGCCCAGGCATGGTTCGGCCGCCGCGCGCCGCTGGTCCTGGAGATCGGCTGCGGCACCGGTACCTCCACCTTGGCGATGGCCCAGGACGAGCCGCAGATCGACGTCATTGCCGTCGAGGTCTACAAGCGCGGACTGGCTCAGCTGCTCTCGGCGATCGATCGCGAGCAGGTGCCGAACATCCGGCTGGTCCGTGGGGACGCCGTTGACGTGCTCGAACACCTCCTGGTCCCCGGCATGCTCACCGGCGTGCGGGTGTTCTTCCCGGACCCCTGGCCCAAGTCGCGGCACCACAAGCGCCGCTTCCTGCAGTCGGCCAACGTCGCGATGATCGCCGACCGGCTGCGCCCCGGCGGAATCCTGCACGCCGCCACCGACCACGCCGGCTACGCCGAACAGATCGCCGCGGTGGGCGACGCCGAACCGCTGCTGCGCCGCGTCCCCGCCGATCGGGTGGCGACCCTGCCCATCTCGGTGACCCGCCCGGTCACCAAGTACGAGGGCAAGGCCCAGCACGCCGGCAGCGCGGTGGCCGAGCTGCTCTGGGAGCGCGTGTGAGCATCGTCGAAGACCAAGAGGACCTGGAGCACGAACCCGAGGCGGCGCCCCGTCACGACCGGGTGCTGCTGGTGTGGGACGCCCCCAACCTGGACATGGGGCTGGGCGCCATCCTGGGTGGCCGACCCACCGCCGCGCACCGCCCCCGCTTCGACGCCCTGGGTCGCTGGCTGCTGGGCCGCACGGCCGACATCTCCCCCGGCCGGGGAACGCTGGAGCCGGAGGCCACCGTCTTCACCAATATCGCCCCTGGCAGCGCCGATGTGGTGCGGCCCTGGGTGGAAGCACTACGCAACGTGGGGTTCGCGGTGTTCGCGAAACCCAAGGTCGACGACGACAGCGACGTCGATGTCGACATGCTCAACCACATCTCGCTGCGGCGCAGCGAGGGTCTGGCAGCGCTGATCGTGGCCTCCGCCGACGGTCAGGCGTTCCGCCAGCCGTTGGAGGAGATCGCCCGCGACGACGGGACCCCGGTGCACGTGCTCGGATTTCGCGAACATGCGAGCTGGGCGCTAGCGTCGGATACCTTGGAGTTCGTCGACCTGGAGGATATTCCCGGCGTGTTCCGGGAACCGCTTCCGCGAATAGGACTGGATTCGCTTCCAGACGAGGGAGCGTGGCTGCAGCCGTTTCGGCCGTTGTCGTCGTTGCTGGCGTCCCGGGCTTAAAACTTCAGAGCCATACAGGCGCGAGAACGCGCTGATACTTGCAGTGAGGGTTAGGAGCTTACGTGTTCGCCTGGTGGGGTCGCACGGTGTACCGCTTCCGATATCTGGTCATCGGAATCATGGTCGCGCTCTGCGTCGGCAGCGGCATCTACGGGTTCAGCCTGGGCCAGCACGTCACGCAGAGTGGCTTTTACGACGAGGGCAGTGATTCCGTCCACGCGTCGGTGGTCGCCGACGAGGCCTACGGCCGCGACACGTCGTCGCACATCATCGGGGTGTACACCGCCCCCGAAGGCAAGACGGTCGAGGACCCGGCCTTCCAGAAGGAGATCGTCGACAGCCTCGACAAGCTGCAGGCCGACCATCCCGATGAGGTGCTGCGGTCGATCGGCTACTTCCGCAGCCCCGAGCTGCTGGACAACATGTCCGACGCGGACAAGAAGCACGCGTTCATGTCGATCCAGCTCAAGGGCGACAACGACGACACCATCCTGAACAACTACAAAAAGGTCGAACCGGACCTGCTGAAGTTGCGCGACGAGGGCATCGACGTCCAGTACGCCGGTCTGCAGCCGCTGGCCAACGAACTCACCGGCACCATCGGCGAGGATCAACAGCGCGCCGAGGTGGCGGCCATCCCGCTGGTGTCCGTCGTGCTGTTCTTCGTGTTCGGCACCGTGGTCGCCGCCGCCCTGCCGGCGTTCATCGGCGGCCTGACCATCCTGGGCGCTCTCGGCATCATGCGGTTTGCCGCCGACTTCATCCCGGTGCACTTCTTCGCCCAGCCCGTGGTGACGCTGATCGGTCTCGGCATCGCGATCGACTACGGCCTGTTCATCGTGAGCCGGTTCCGCGAGGAGATCGCCGAGGGCTACGACACCGAGGTGGCCATCCGGAGAACCATGATGACCTCGGGCCGCACCGTGGTGTTCTCCGCAGTCATCATCGTGGCGTCCTCGGTACCGCTGCTGCTGTTCCCACAGGGCTTCCTGAAGTCCATCACCTACGCGATCATCGCCTCGGTCATGCTGGCGGCCATCCTGTCGATCACCGTGCTGGCCGCCGCACTGGCCATCCTCGGTCCCCGGGTCGACGCACTCGGTGTGAAGATGCTGCTGCGGTTCACCGCTCCGGACACCATCCATTCGGATCCCGCGGCCACCAAGACCAACCCCTTCGCGGTGGCCGCCATGCCGCTGGGGCTGCTGCTGCCGCCCGTCGGCATCGCCGCCGGCCACCTGGCCCGCCACCAGATCCGCCGCACCCAGGACAAGGGTGCCCAGTTCGCCCTCATCGGGCTGATCCTCGGCTATGTCAGCATGGCCGCCTGGGTCGGCTACGGCCTCTATGAGCTGTACCGCTCGGGCTCCGTCAGCTCGGTCATCGTGTGGCTCCTGGTCGGTATCGCCGTCTTCGTCTTCGGCGCCGTTCTGTTGCTCTCGATTGCGCGGTACGTCCCAGGGTTCCGCAAGCCGTTCGAATGGTGGCTGAACTGGCTGGCCGAGAAGACGCAGAAGACCAAGACCCGCGAAGAGGTCGAGAAGGGCTTCTGGGGAAAGTTGGTCAACCGCGTGATGAAGCGGCCGGCCATGTTCGCCATCCCGATCATCATCGTCATGGTGGTGCTGGTGATCCCGCTGGGTCAGCTGGCCCTGGGCGGTATCAGCGAGAAGTACCTGCCCCCGGACAACTCGGTGCGCGTGGCACAGGAGGAGTTCGACCGGACCTTCCCCGGCTTCCGCACCGAGCCCCTGACCATGGTCATCCAGAGCGACGACGGCTCGCCGGTCACCGACGACGAGATCGCCGCCGTGCGCAGCAAGGCCATGGACGTCCCCGGCTTCATCGACCCGGACAACGATCCGGACAAGATGTGGACCGAACGGCCGTATCTGGATGGCGCGTCGAAGGACCCGTCGGTCCGGGTGATCCAGAACGGCCTGGAGAACCGCAACGACGCCGCCCAGAAACTCGAGGAGTTGCGCGCGATCGCCCCGACTCCCGGGGTGACCGTGTCCGTCGGCGGCACGCCGGCCCTGGAACAGGACAGCATCCAGAGTCTGTTCGACAAGCTGCCACTGATGGTGGTGGTGCTGATCGTGACGACGACCATCCTGATGTTCCTGGCGTTCGGCTCGGTGGTGCTGCCCATCAAGGCCGCGCTGATGAGTGCGCTCACCCTGGGATCGACCATGGGCATCTTGACGTGGATGTTCGTCGAAGGCCACGGATCCGGGCTGATGAACTACACCCCACAGCCGCTGATGGCACCGATGATCGGCCTGATCATCGCGGTGATCTGGGGGTTGTCCACGGACTACGAGGTGTTCCTGGTGTCCCGCATGGTCGAGGCCCGCGAACGCGGGATGTCGACAGCGGAGGCCATCCGGATCGGCACGGCCACCACCGGCCGCCTGATCACCGGCGCTGCCCTGGTGCTGGCGGTGGTCGCCGGTGCGTTCGTCTTCTCCGACCTGGTGATGATGAAGTACCTGGCCTTCGGCCTGCTGATCGCACTGCTGTTGGACGCCACCGTGATCCGGATGTTCCTGGTCCCCGCGATCATGAAGATGCTCGGCGACGACTGCTGGTGGGCGCCGCGCTGGATGAAGCGCATCCAGGTCAAGATCGGGCTGGGCGAGACCCACCTGCCCGACGAACGCAAGCGTGTGGTGGCTCCGGAGAGCGACGACCGCGAACTCGTGGGCGCGGGCACGGCGGCGGCCCCCCGCAACCGTCCGCCGCATGACCCGACCCATCCCGCACCCGCCGGGCCGCGCCCGCGGCCCAGTCGCCCGCTCCCGCCGCCCGGCGAGGCCGGTGCCACCACCCGGATCCCCACCCCGCCCCCGGCGGCTCCCGGCGATCCGCGCCTCGGCAACGACGACGCCCCCACCACGCGGTTCTCGTCAGCCCGTAATGCCGTGCGCAACGCCGTCTCCGGTGCGGGCACCCGGGCGCCGCGCCCGCCGCAAGGCGGCGCCGGCGAGCGGGAGATCGAGTCCTGGCTCGGCGAGCTGCGCGGCAAGCCCGGTGCCGGCGCTCAGCAACCACCGGTGCAGCCGCCGTCGGCGGAGCCCACCCGCTCGATGGGCCCCTCCGGCGACGACGCCGAAGGCGCCACCACCGCGTTCGCCGCGCAGCCGCAGGCCGAGGCTGACGACGAGACCGCCACCCGGGCCATCCCGGTGGCCAAGCCGCGCGATGCGGATGCGGCCACCGAGAAGATGAACGCCCGCGGCGAGTCCGAGGAGAAGCGGCAGCGTCGCGGCGGCGGAGTCAGTGCTCAGGACCTGCTGCGCCGCGAAGGCCGCAAGCTCTAACAGTTCTCGTTGATACTGCGCTCACCGCGACAACGTCCGAGTGGCGGTCGCGGTGAGCGCAGTGTCAACGATCGGGGGTGGGGACCTCGTCGGGTTCGGCGTCCACGATGGGCCCGTCGTCGGCCTCCATCGTGGCCTTGACCGCGTGCGGATCGTCGGCCACCAGCACGCGGATCGCGCTGTTGAGGAATGCGATGATGGGCACCGCCAGCAGCGCACCGACGATGCCGGCGATCACGGCACCGCCGGCGATACCCAACACCACCGCCAGCGGATGGATGGACACCGCGCGGCCCATCACCAGCGGCTGCAACACATGGGCTTCGAGCTGCTGCACCGCGATGATCAGGCCCAAGGTGATGGCCGCGTAGACGACGCCCTTGGCCAGCAGTGCCACCACCACTGCCAGGAACCCGGTGATGACGGCGCCGACCAGAGGAATGAAAGCGCCGAGGAACACCAGCGACGCCAGCGGCAGAGCCAAGGGGATCTGCATGATGGCCAGGCCGGTACCGATGCCGATGGCGTCGACCAGGGCCACCAGGAACGTCGCCCGGATGTAGCCGATCAACGAGTGGAACCCGGCGCGGCCGGCTTCGCCGACCCGCGGGCGGACCGTGCCGGGGATGATCCTGGTGACGAACTCCCAGATGTTGCGGCCGCCGTGCAGCAGGAAGATCAGGGTGAAGAACACCAGCAGTGCGCCGGTGACGATCTCGGTGACGGTGGCCGCGGTGGACAGAGCACCGCTGGTCAGGCGCTCCTGGTTGTCGCGCACCGCCTGGATGGCCGAGTTGCCGAAGTTGTCGATCTGCTCGCGGCTCAGGTGCGCGGGCCCTTCGATCAACCAGGTGCGCGCGCTGTCGATGCTGCGAGTGACCTCGTTGACCAGCTCGGGCAGACCCGAGGCGAACTGACTGATCACGAAGGTCAACAGCCCGCCCAGGATGGCGAAACTACTGAGCAGCACCAGTGCCACCGCTCCCCCGCGGGGCGCACCACGGCGGTCCAGCCAGTCCACCAGGGGCATCAGCAGGGCTGCGAGCATGGTGGCCAGCGCCACCGGTACGACGATGACCAGCAGCTCATTGAGCACCCACAGCAACGCCAGGATGGCACCGAAGAGGACAAGAAGCCGCCAGGACCAGGCGGCTGCTTTGCGGACCAGAGGTGTGACCGATGCGTCCTCGGCCGCGGGCGGCAGCATCCGGTCACTGTAACGGGCGTGCGGCACGCCGTGCGCCAACGTGGCAATGCCATCAGCCTGCGCCGTTACTCTGATGGTCGTGTCCTCCGACGCACCGGCCACGCAACCGCAGGAGGCGACCCGCGGCAGATACTGGTGGGTCCGCTGGGCAGTGCTGGCCGTGGTGCTGATCGTGCTGTCGGTCGAGGCGGCACTGGTGTGGGACCAGCTGGCCAAAGCCTGGCGCAGCCTGCTCGACGCCAACTGGTGGTGGGTGCTGGCCGCAGTGGCCGCCGCGATGCTGTCGATGCACAGCTTCGCCCAGATCCAGCGCACCCTGCTCAAGTCCGCCGGGGTGCCGGTGCGGCAGTGGCGCTCGGAAGCGGCCTTCTACGCCGGCAACTCACTGTCGACCACACTGCCCGGCGGACCGGTGCTCGCAGCGACATTTCTCTACCGGCAGCAACGCATGTGGGGTGCGTCGCCGGTGGTGGCCTCCTGGCAGCTGGTGATGTCGGGCGTCCTGCAGGCGGTGGGCCTGGCGCTGCTGGGCCTCGGCGGTGCATTCCTGTTGGGCGCCAAGAACAATCCGTTCTCGCTGCTGTTCACCCTCGGCGGGTTTGTCATCCTGCTGCTGCTGGCCCAGGCGGTGGTGTCCCGCCCCGAACTGCTCGACGGCATCGCGGTGCGGGTGCTGTCCTGGGTCAACCAGGTGCGCAACAAACCACTCGACACCGGGGTGGCCAAGTGGCGCGAGATCCTGGCGCAGCTGGAGTCGGTGAGCATGAGCCGGCGCACCCTCGGCACGGCCTTCAGCTGGTCGCTGTTCAACTGGATCACCGACGTCGCGTGCCTGGCGTTCGCCGCCTACGCCGCGGGCGGACACCCGTCGCTGGCCGGCCTCACCGTCGCCTACGCCGCCGCACGCGCGGTCGGGTCCATCCCGCTGATGCCGGGTGGGCTGCTGGTGGTGGAGGCCGTGCTGGTGCCCGGCCTGGTGTCCAGCGGCATGACCCTGCCCGCCGCCATCTCCGCGATGTTGATCTACCGGCTGGTCAGCTGGATCTTCATCGCCGCCATCGGCTGGGTGGTGTTCTTCTTCATGTTCCGCACCGAGAGCCAGATCGATCCGGACCTGGAAACCTCCGCCAAGTCCGACGATCCCGACGAAGCCGAGGGCTCCTGATGCGCGCCACCTTCTGTGTCACCGTTGCTGCGGTGTTGCTGACCGGCTGCGCGTCGGACACCGAGGCGCCGCCAACCACCGAGACCGGGCCCGCACCGATGCTCACTCCCCTGGTCGGGTCCGCCGTGGCCGAACCGGTGCCCGTCCCGGCCACCGACGGGCGCATCCACCTGGCCTACGAGTTGACGCTGTCGAACACCCTGTCCACGGAGGTCACGATGACCTCGCTCTCGGCGAGATCCGGTGACCAGACGTTGGCCACGTTGCGTGGCGACGACCTGGCATTCTGGACCCGCGCATTCGGTGCCGGCGCCGAGCCCACCGACGTGGTGAAGCCCGGTCAGACCGTCACCGTCTGGATGGATGTCGCACTGGACGCGAACGCACAGCTGCCCACGGAACTGACCCATTCGGTCGATCTCGCGGTGGACAAACCCATCCCCGGCCTGGTGCCGGCCACCCTGACCCAACCGGTGGCCCCGGTGCCGGTGTCCGACCGCACCCCGGTGTCGGTGGCCGCCCCACTGGACGGACCGAACTGGCTGGACGGCGACGGCTGCTGCACCATGTCGGCACACCGGAAGGCACTCAACCCGATCAACGGAAAGCTCTACGGCGCAGAACGTTTCGCCATCGACTACGTGCAACTGCGTGACGATCTACGGCTGTTCTCCGGCAGCGCCACCACCCCGGAGAGCTACCCCGGTTTCGGCGCGCAGATCCATGCGGTCGGCGACGGCACAGTGGTGGCGGTGGTGAACGACCTGCCCGAGCAGGTGCCGACCAAGGCGCCGCAGGGACTGCCGCTGGACCAGTACGGCGGCAATCACGTGGTCCAGGACCTCGGCGACGGCAACTACGCCTTCTACGCGCACCTGCAACCCGGGACCATCACCGTCAAACCGGGTGACGATCTGAGCACCGGGCAGCCGTTCGCCGAGCTGGGCAACTCCGGCAACAGCGACGCACCGCACCTGCACTTCCACGTCATGGACGGTCCGGATCCGTTGATGGCCAACGGCTTACCGTTCGTCATCAAGAACTTCCAGCTGAGCCGGCGGGTGTCCTCGCCGGCCGCTCTGGACGCCGTGCTCACCGGCAAGCCGGCGGCGATGCAACCGGGCTTCGCCGCCAGGGACGAATCCGAGGTCATGCCCCTGGACCTGGATGTCATGAATTACTCTGTCGGACAATGAAAGCTGACAAGACCATCACCGCGCTGGCCATCGACACCGCGGCGGTCATCACCTTCTGCACCATCGGGCGGCGCAGCCACGCCGAGGGCCTGACCCTCTCCGGGATCGCCACCACTGCGTGGCCGTTCCTGACCGGCACCGCGGTGGGCTGGGTGGCCAGCCGCGGCTGGCGCAAGCCGACCGCGCTGGTGCCGACCGGGCTGGTGGTGTGGGTGTCGACGGTGGTGGTCGGCATGCTTCTGCGCAAGCTGACCTCGGCGCCGGTGGCCGCCAGCTTCATCGTGGTGGCCTCGTCGGTGACGGCGGTGTTCCTGTTGGGTTGGCGCTCAATCGTCGGTTGGCGGGGCCACCGCAACCGTCAGCGTCGCGCGTAGGCCGCCCAGCGGGCCGTCGGACAACTCGATGGTGCCGCCGTGCAGCACCGCCTGCTGCTCCACCAGCGCCAGGCCCAATCCGGAGCCACCCACCGCGGCGGTGCTGCCGCGGGAGAAGCGTTGCAGCACCGCGGTGTGCTCCTCGACCGGCAGACCGCGGCCGTTGTCGTCCACCACGATCACCATCGAAGCGCCCGCGCGGGCGGCCGACAACACCACCCGGGTGGCGTGCCCGTGGGTCACGGCGTTGCGCACCAGGTTGTCCACCGCCAGCCGTAGGCCGGTGGGCCAGCCCAGAATGGTTCCGGCTCCCTCACAGTCGACGCTGATCTCTGCGGCTGCGGTGGCGCGGCTGCTGTTCTCCCGGGCCACCCGGTCCAGCAGCTCCTCGACATCGATGACCTCGACGTCGGCGGTCTGGGCCAGCTGACCGGAGGCCAGCTGGCCCAGTGCGGTGATGGTCGCCTCCACCCGGCGCTGGGCGCGGGACAGGTCGGCCACCACCTCGGCGCGCTCGTCGGCGGGCAGGTCGTGGATGCGCAGGGTGTCCAGATCGGCACGCATGGCGGTCAGCGGGGTGCGCAGCTCGTGAGCGGCGTTGGCGGCGAAGTCCTGAGCGGCCTGCAGCGAGTTGGTGGTCGACTGTTGCGCGGCGGCCAGGCGTTTGAGCATGCCGACCATGGCCTCGGACAGATCCTCGGCCTCTTTGGTGCCGTGCACCGGGGTGATCTGCTCGACGCCGCCGTCCCCGAGTTGGCGGGTCTGCTCGGTCAGTTTGCGCAACGGGCGCGTTGCCGCGCCGGCCAGGAACCAGCCGAGCCCGCCGGCGAGCAGCACGGCCACCACCCCGACCAGGATGTAGATGGGGATGCGCTGGCTGGAGAGCAGGATGCTGTCGGCCCGGATGCCGATCGACATCAGCACATCGGAGCCCTGCTGCTCGAGCCGGACCGTGCGGACCCGGTAGTCCACGCCGTTGACCGTGACGGTCTCGGTGCCTTCGGGAAGCTCGGGCAGCTGAAAACCGCGCTGGAACACCACGTCTCCGCTGGCCGGCGCCCGGCCGGTGGTGAGCACGCCGCGGCGCGGGTCCTGCGCCTGGTCGGGGTACATGCTGGCGTCGACGATGGAGTCGAGCCGGCGGTCCAGCTGGGCCTCGTCGTTGTTGGCCAGCACCACCGAGGTCAGGATGGCGAGCACCGCCACCACCAGCGCCGACGCGATACCCGCGGCCAGCGCGACCCGGGTGCGCAGCGACACCCGGTAGGTGAACCGGCGCCACAGGGACAGCGAACCCGTGGGGGCGTCCGGATCGGCGGTCACGCTCAAGTGTCGTCCCGCAGCACGTACCCGATCCCACGCACGGTGTGGATCACCCGGGGCACGCCGTCGCGTTCGAGTTTGCGTCGCAGGTAACTGATGAAGACATCGGCGACGTTGGTGTCGACGTCGAAGTCGTAGCCCCAGACCAGCTCCAGCAGACGCTGCCGGGACAGCACCACCCCGGCGTTCTCCGCGAGGACGGCGAGCAGGTCGAACTCCCGCTTGGTCAGCTCCACCCGCTCGCCCGCCACGAAGACCAGGCGGCGGGCGGTGTCGATGGTCAGCGGCCCGACCGTCATGGCGTCCGAGCGTTCCTCCGAGGCCGCCCGGCGGCGCAGCAGCGCGTGCAGGCGCGCCACCAGCTCACCCAGATCGAACGGCTTGGTCAGGTAGTCGTCGGCGCCCGCCTCCAGCCCGGCAATCCGGTCATTGACGGTATCGCGCGCTGAGAGCACGCAGATCGGGATGTCGTTACCCAGCGCACGCAGGGCCGTCACCACGGCGACGCCATCGAGTTCGGGCATCTGCACATCCAGGACCAGCGCGTCGTGCGTCTCGTTGGACAGCAGCCGCAGCGCTTCCTTGCCGGTGGCCGCCACCCGCACGTCGAAACCCGAATGGCGCAGGCCTCGGGCTACCGAGGTGCGCACATCCGGGTCGTCGTCGACCATCAACACCATGTGGCCCGCCGTCCCCTTGGCGGGCGAGTCAGTTCCGCCAGGCACTAGAGAATGTCGACGTCGCCATCACCGTCGGTGTCCCCGCAGCGCAGCCGGATGTCCTGCAAGGGCTTGCGGATGTTGGTGAGCTCACCGGCAACCACGGGGTTGGCCGCGAAGTACTCCTCGACCTGGGGCCGGATCTCTTCGTGGGACTGGCCGTGCAGGCTGGTGAAGAAGTTGTTCACGTCCGGGTGGGTGAACAGGTAGGCAGAGGTGGCTGCCGAGACACCGGAGGCGACGCCGGACAGGTCGGCGGCGGTGCAGTTCGGCGGCGGCACCGGCTCGGCAAACGCCGAGGGGGCGACGGTGAGAAGCATCGCTCCGCTGATCGCGCCGGCTCCTACGACTCCGACAACCGCGCGACGGGCTGTGAGCAACATTGATCGGCTCCTTTGAGAGGGGTCCGTGATTCTGACCTGCAAAGCTAATCAGATTCCTGGGCCAGTTTCCTGGGTTGTGCCCACACCAGCGTGCTCGCGCCGGGATGACCCGGGACGCACCGACCTCAGCGCAGGCCGTTTCCGGTGCCTACAGGCAGTGCTGCCGCAGCCGGCGCGCCACCGATGACGGCGTTGGCCGCATCCGGCAAACCTGCAGGTAGACCGCTTTGTGCACCGCCCTGCTGGGCCGCCTGCATCAGACCGAGAACCTGTGGCAGCGAGATCGGCAGCTTGCACTTGGCGGTCAGCGACGTCAGCGGTTGCTGAATGGCCTCCAGATCCTCGGCCGCCTGCGGGTCGCGTTCGAAATACAGCTTGAGCGCGGCAATGGAGTTGGGCCCGGCGGGCTGGGCGGCCAACATGGTCAGTACCTCGTTGGTCTCGGGATGCGCCTCGAGATAGATGCCGGTGTTGGTGCCCACCGAGCCGACGGTCCGGGCGATCTGGCTGGCCGCACACGGGTTCGGGGCGGCCACCGCGCTCGGGGCGGCCAGCAGGGTGGCGGCAGCGGTGCCGGCCCCGGCCAGTACCGCGGTGATGACGGAGATCTTGACGGCCATGCGGGCACTCCTGACGCAGTCGACTTCGGTCCCTGATCCCCCGACCTGGTCTGTTGTCCCCACAGATAGTGCCATCCGCAGGAGCCGGCGTGCCAATTCAGCACACCTGATCGAGATCTCGCCGAGACTCAGCGCACAGCCTGCTGCGGTACGCTCGCACCACTCGGGGACGAACACGGGGAGATCGCCATCCAGCAGTTCATGATGCGACTGAGCAGCCTGTTACGCAGGTTCCGCTGGTTGGTCTTCGCGGCGTGGGTGCTGGCGCTGGTGCCGGCCGTCTGGCTGATTCTCACCCAGTCGAGCAACCTGACCGGCGGTGGTTTCGAAGTCGAGGGTTCGCAGTCGCTGCACGTGCAGTACGAGATCGAGGATCACTTTCCCGACGAAGGCGCCTCGCCGCTGGCGCTGGTGGCCGCTCCGCGCGCCGACGCCAGCTACCAGGACATGACCGCGGCGGTGGCCGAGCTGGAACGCATGGCGGCCGAGGTGCCCAGCGTCACCATCGTGCCCAACCCCGTCCAACCTCCGCCGCAGCCCGACCGGCCCTATGTGGTGTCGCTGAAGCTGGGCTTCGACAACAGCGGCGCGGTCGACACCGCCAAGCAGCTGCGCGAAAAGGTCGGCATCAGCGGCGAGCAACCCGGTGAGACTGCCGAGGGCAAGGTTCGGCTGTACGTGATCGGCCAAGGCGCGTTGGGCGCGGCCGCCTCCGAGTCCACCAAACACGACATCGCCGAAGCCGAGAAGTGGAACCTGCCGATCGTCCTGGCGGTGCTGCTGGCCGTGTTCGGTTCGCTGGCCGCGGCGGCCATCCCGCTGCTCATCGGCATCTGCACCGTGGTGGTGACCATGGGGCTGGTCTTCCTGCTGTCGATGTTCACCACCATGTCGGTGTTCGTGACCTCCACGGTCACGATGCTCGGCATCGCGTTGGCCATCGACTACTCCCTGTTCATCCTGATGCGGTTCCGCGAAGAACTGCGCGCGGGTCGCGACGTCCAGCAGGCCACCGACGCCGCGATGGCCACCTCGGGTCTGGCGGTGGTGCTCTCCGGTGCCACCGTCATCGCTTCGGTGACGGGGCTCTATCTGATCAACACCCCGGTGCTGAACTCGATGGCCACCGGCGCCATCCTGGCGGTCGCGGTGGCGGTGCTGACGTCGGCGACCCTCATCCCGGCGGTGCTGACCACCTTCGGCCGCGCCGCCGCCAAACGGTCCCGGGTGCTGCACTGGGGCCGGCGGGCCGAAACCACCCAGTCCCGGTTCTGGACCCGGTGGATCGGCGGGGTGATGCGCCGGCCGTGGCTCTCGGCGCTGGGCGCGACGGTGGTGTTGCTGGTGATGGCCGCGCCGGTGCTGTCGATGTCGCTGGGCAACAGCATGCTGCGCCAGTTCGACGCCACCCACGAGATCCGCGGCGGTGTGGGCGCGGCGGCCGAGGCACTGGGACCCGGTGCGCTGGGCCCGGTCCGCGTGCTGGTCACCTTCCCCGAGGGCAACGCCGGTGCGCCGCCGAACATGGCCGTCGTCGACGCCATCGGCGCGGAGATGGACCGGGCGGTCAACGTCGTGTCGGTGACCCCCGCGGTGGTCTCCGATGACGGGCGCAGCGCCCTGCTGTCCGCCGTGCTGGCCGTCGACCCCGAGGACATCGCCGCCCGCCAGACCATTGACCTCCTGCGCGACCAGTTGCCCCGCGTGCCCGGCGCCGAGGGGGTGTCCGTCGACGTCGGCGGCCCCACTGCGTTGATCAAGGACTTCGACGACCGGGTGTCGCACATGGAGCCGTGGGTGTTCGTGTTCGTCGCCCTGATCGCGTTCCTGATGTTGCTGGCCGCCATCCGCTCGGTGTTCCTGGCGCTCAAGGGCGTGGTGATGACCGTGCTGTCGGTGGCCGCGGCCTACGGCAGCCTGGTGGTGATCTTCCAGTGGGGCTGGCTGCAGGACCTGGGCTTCGAACCGCTGGGCTCCATCGACAGCACCATCCCGCCGCTGGTCCTGGCGCTGACCTTCGGGCTGTCGATGGACTACGAGATCTTCCTGCTGACGCGGGTCCGCGAGCGGTTCTTGCAATCCGGCGACACCAAGGACGCGGTGGCCTACGGGGTGTCGACCAGCGCCCGCACCATCACCAGCGCGGCTCTGATCATGATCGCGGTGTTCATCGGCTTCGCGTTCGCCGGTATGCCGCTGGTGGCCCAGCTGGGGGTGGCGTGTGCGGTGGCCATCGCGGTGGACGCCACGGTGGTCCGACTGGTGCTGGTGCCCGCCCTGATGGCGATGTTCGACCAGTGGAACTGGTGGCTGCCCAAGGGGCTGGGCCGCATCCTGCCGTCGGTGGATTTCGAGAAACCGCTGCCGAAGGTCGACCTGGGCGACCTGGTGATCATCCCCGACGACATCTCCGCACTGGTGGCGCCCAACGCCGATATGCGGATGGTGGTCAAGTCGGCCGCCAAGCTCAAGGACCTGGCTCCCGACGCCATCACCGTGGCGGACCCGCTGGCGTTCAGCGGGTGCACCGGGCTCTCCGCCCTGACCACCGCCTTCAAGGCCAAGGTGAAGGGGCTCGACGAGGCCCGCGCGGTCAGCGCCCGGCAAGCCCGCCTGGGGCTGCCGCTGCGCCGCAACCGCAGCGACCGGGCCCAGGCGTCCGAGGGCAACGGCCAGGCCACGGTGCGGGTGCACCGGCCGGTCCACCCGGTCACGATGTGGCGCGGGCGGCTGTCGGTGGCGCTCGATGCCCTCAGCGTGCAGAACGACCCCGCCGGCGACTATCACCACGCCCTGCGTCGACAGTGCCCGCTGGAGACCACGAATGTGCAGTTGCCCACCGGGGACCGGCTGCGCATCCCCACCGGCGCGGAGACCATTCGGCTCAAGGGCTACCTGATCATGTGCCGCAACCACCGTCGCGACTTCGCCGACTTCGCAGACCTGGTGGATGCCATGGAGCCGCAGACGGCGGCGGTCGCGCTGGGCACCATCGACAGGTACTACTCTGGGCAACCGACCGATCGACAGTGGGTCGCCACCCAGTTGCTCCGCAGGCTCTCCGATCCCCATCCCGATGATGCGGGCGACGACGCCGGTCCCGACGCTGAGGCAGACTGGGAGAAGGTCAGGCAGCGGTGTCTGGCAGTGGCCGTGGCGATGCTGGAGGAGGCGAGGTGACGTTGTCCGCAGATGCTCGTCGGCCGGACCTGCAGGCCGGTCCCGGCGTCCCCGCCGACCGTCCGGTCGAATTCTGGTCCACCGCCGCCATCCGGTCGGCGCTCGAAACCGGCGACATCACCGTCTGGCAGCGCATCGTGGTCGCCATCAAGCGTGATCCGTTCGGCCGCACCGCACGTCAGGTCGAGGAAGTGCTGGAGAAGTCCGAACCGCTGGGGATCTCCAAGGCACTGTCGGAGGTCCTGGTGCGCAGCCGTCAGCACCTGGAGGCCAACGAGCGCGCCGAAGCCGCCCGGCACGTCCGGCTGTTGCTCAACCGTTCCGGGCTCTCGGAACAGGAATTCGCTTCGCGGATCGGCGTTCCCGTGGCCGACCTGACGGTGTACCTCGACGGTGAGGTGTCGCCGCCGGCGTCGCTGATGATCCGGATGCGCCGATTGTCCGACCGGTTCGCCAAGATGCGCACACCCCGTCCCGGGCCCAGCTGACACTGCCATGACACTCGAGGAAATCCTGCGGCAGACCCGCACGGTGGCGGTGGTGGGCGCGTCGGCCAACCCCGCGCGCCCGAGCCACGGCGTGTACCGCTACCTCAAGACCCACACCGACTACGACGTGTACCCGGTGAACCCCACCATCAGCGACCTCGACGGCGACCCGGTGTATGCCACGCTGGCGGATCTGCCGGTGGTCCCGGACCTGGTGGACGTGTTTCGCCGCGTCGAGGAGCTGCCGGCGGTGCTCGCGGACGTACTGGCCCTGCCGTCGCTGCCGGCCACGCTGTGGTTGCAGCAGGGCCTCTTCCACGAGCAGGTTGGCCGCGACGCGCACGCCGCGGGTCTGCACGTGGTGATGGACCGTTGCCTGAAGGTGGATCACGCGCAGTGGGTCGGCCGCTGAGCGGCACCGTGTCGCGGGTGGTCACCAACCTGGGTTAACCTCAACCTACTGGTTGGTTGAGTGCTGGGAGAGCGATGACGACGACGAGCCACGACAGCTTGAGCTTTGTGGTCGAGACGGTGGGTCGACCGGACCCCGCCCGCATGCATCTGTCGGTGTATCCGGTGACCAAGACCATCAGTTCGCGCTACGCCGACCTCGACCCCAACGGGCACCTGAACAACGTCGCGCTGACGGCGATGCACGAGGACATCCGCGCCACCCTCAACTATCAGATCTTCCCCCTGGTCCACATTCCGGGCGCGGACACCGTCCGGCTTCTCATCTCGCAGAACGTGGTTCACTTCCTGGCCGAGGCGCACTGGCCGGCGACGATCGAGGCGGGGATCGGGGTGGCGCGCATCGGGCGCACCTCATTCGTGCTGTCCTCAGCACTGTTCGACGACCAACGCTGCATCAGCCTCAGCGACACGGTCGTGGTGACCGCACAGGACAGACCCGTGCCGCTGAGCGAGGCCACCCGGTCCGCCCTCGAGGCTCTGCAGCTGCGCGGCTGACGCGTCAGGTCAGGCGCCCACCGGTGCCACGTCGACCACCAGCCAACGGTCGTCGACCTTGGTGAACGCCACGCGCAGGGCCAACACGGCGCGGCTCTGCTGCTGACCCGGGACGTTCTGGGTGCCCCGCATCACCACCACCACGCTGGCGACGTCCGGGCCGATGGCCTCGACGCCGGCGGAGATGGTGCGCGCCTGCGCCGAGATGTTGCGCCGCGCAAGGTCTTCGGTGGCCTGGCCGAAATTCGCCTTGAACGCGTCGGCGGCCTCGGGTGCCATCAGCGCCGCCGCCCGGTCGATCGACGACGACGGGTCCTGCGGTGAGAACGTCGCCGTCGCCTCGGACACCGCCGTTGCCAGGCGCACCACCTCACCGGAGTCGTCGGTCAGGCCGGCGTCGGCCACGGTCCACTGCGTGTATCCCACCGCGGTGGCGGCAACCAGGGCCGTCGCGGCGAGCCCGACGATGCCGAGCCGGAGCGCCGGACCGTCGTCGTCGGTGCCCGCAGTCACCCGGTCGCGGCGCAGCAGGACGTAGTTGACCACCATCGCCTCGACGATCAGCAGGCACAGCATCGCCGCCACGGCCACCCACCACACCGGCCAGCCCAGGAACACCCCGATCAACAGGATCGCGGCGATGGTGGCCAGCGGCGCCGCCACGTCGAAAATCACTACCCGCCAGGCGTTCCTCATCGCAGGGACTCCAGCCGGGAGATCAGCAGGCGGTCATCCACGCGGGAGACATCCAGGCGCAGGTTCCACCGCACGGTCTGGGGCTCTCCCCCGGCGTTCTCACTGACCGAGGTGGCCACCACCACCACGGTGTCGGTGCGGGTCGCCATCCCCGGCGACAGCGAGGGCTGTTCGGGCGGCGGCCCGCTGCCGGGCTCAGCATCGAGATTGTTGTGCACCTCTTCGACGGCCACGGCAAAGATGTCGCCGGTGGTGCTGGAGTTCAGCGCCTGCACAACGTCGCGGTACGGCGCCACGGCGGCGTCGAAGTCAGCGTTGAGTTCGCCGACCGTGCCCTCCTGCAGGGTCTGCAGGCTGGGCTCGACATTGCCCGCGTTCATGTTGATCAAGACGCGGGTCCAGTCCGCGGCCGCCTGCATGGCTGCCGCGCGGTCGCGCAACTCCGTCTGGTCGGCGCGGTGCTGGGTCCAGATCAGCGACATCAGCACCACCGCACCGACGCACAGCAGCCCCAGCACCGCTGAACCGATGCCGTATCCGGTGATGGACCGAGCCTCGGGCTCCTCGTCGGGCATGGCGGTGAGGCTACCTGTTCACTCTCAGGCGACTGAGCCACCGCGCGGCGTCTGGAAGACTGGGGCAGTGACGGTAGAAGCTATTCGCTCAGGCATCGACCTGAGCCACGTCGACCCTTCAGCCCGGCCCCAGGACGATCTGTTCGGACACGTCAACGGCCGCTGGCTCACCGACTACGTGATCCCGGCGGACCGGGCCACCGACGGCGCGTTCCGGTCGCTGTTCGACCGCGCCGAGGAGCAGGTGCGTGACCTGATCACCGAAGCCGCCGCCTCGGGCGCGCAGCCCGGTACCGATCAGCAGCGCATCGGCGACCTCTACAACAGCTTCCTCGACGAGGAGGCAGTCGAGCGCCGCGGTGTGCAACCGCTGCTCGACGAGCTGGCCCAGATCGATGCGGCGGACAGCCCGCAGGCGCTGGCCGCAGTGCTGGGACGCTTGCAGCGCACGGGCGGAGGCGGCGGTGTCGGGCTCTACATCGACACCGACTCCAAGGACTCCACCCGTTACCTGGTGCATGTCAGCCAGTCCGGTCTCGGCCTGCCCGACGAGTCCTATTACCGCGACCCGCAGCACCAGACCATCCTGGCGGCGTATCCCGAGCACATCGCCGCGATGTTCGGGCTGGTGTACGGCGCCTCCCCGGTGGACTACGCGGCCAGTGCCGCTACCATCGTCGCGCTGGAGACCAAACTGGCTGCGGCGCACTGGGATGTGGTGAAGCGCCGCGACGCCGATCTGACCTACAACCTGCGCCGGTTCGCCGATCTGGAGACCGAGGCGCCGGGCTTCGACTGGGCCGCGTGGATCGGCGCGCTGGGCACCTCGCCTGACAACGTTGCCGAACTCGTGGTGCGCCAACCGGATTACCTGACCGCGTTCGCGTCGCTGTGGGCAGCGGAGTCGCTGGAGGACTGGAAGTTGTGGGCCCGCTGGCGGCTGATCACCTCCAGGGCCGGGTACCTGACCGATGCGCTGGTGGCCGAGAACTTCGCGTTCTACGGCCGCACCTTGAGCGGCACCGAGGCCATCCGCGACCGATGGAAGCGCGGCGTGTCCCTGGTCGAGAGTCTGCTGGGTGATGTGGTCGGAAAGCTTTATGTGGAGCGGTATTTCCCACCGGAGTCCAAGGCCCGGATGGACGTGCTGGTGGACAACCTGCGCGAGGCCTACCGGGTGAGCATCAACCAGCTGGAGTGGATGACGCCGGAAACCCGGCGCAAGGCGCTGGCCAAGCTGGACAAGTTCACCCCGAAGATCGGCTATCCGGCCACCTGGCGGGACTACTCGGGGCTGGTGATCGAGGCCGACGACCTCTACGGCAACTTCCGGCGCGGGTACGAGGTGAGCTTCGACCGTGAGCTCGCCAAGTTGGGCGGACCGGTGGACCGTGACGAGTGGTTCATGACCCCGCAGACCGTCAACGCCTACTACAACCCGGGCATGAACGAGATCGTCTTCCCCGCAGGCATTCTGCAGCCGCCGTTCTTCGACGCCGAGGCGGACGACGCCGCCAACTACGGCGGAATCGGGGCCGTGATCGGGCATGAGATCGGGCACGGCTTCGACGATCAGGGCGCCAAGTACGACGGCGACGGCAACCTGGTGGACTGGTGGACAGACGCCGACCGCACCGAATTCGGCGCACGCACCAAGGCGCTGATCGAACAGTACGAGCAGTTCTCGCCCCGCGATCTCGATGACGCCCACCACGTCAACGGCGCCTTCACCGTCGGTGAGAACATCGGCGATCTGGGCGGGCTGTCCATCGCCCTGCTGGCCTACCAGATCTCGCTGGACGGCAAGGAGGCGCCGGTGATCGACGGCCTCACCGGGGTGCAGCGGGTGTTCTTCGGCTGGGCCCAGGTATGGCGCACCAAATCCCGCGACGCCGAAGCCATTCGGCGCCTGGCCGTGGATCCGCACTCTCCGCCGGAGTTTCGGTGCAACGGCGTCATCCGCAACATGGACGCCTTCTACGAGGCGTTTGACGTGACCGCCGACGACGCACTGTTCCTGGAGCCCGAGCACCGGGTCCGCATCTGGAACTGATTTTCGCGAGCAGACGCGAACTCGGGCTCTGAGAGTTCAGATCACCTGAGTTCGCGTCTGCTCGGCAGTGTCAGAACAGCTGCCAGTCCTGGGCGCCGTCGTTCTGGTCGTAGAGACCGGTGGAGTTCTTCACCACCACCGGGTCGCCGCTGCCGAAGTTGTCGTAGAACCACTGGGCGTCTTCGGCACTGAGGTTGATGCAGCCGTGGCTGACGTTTCGGACGCCCTGGTCGGCCTCCGACCACGGTGCGCCGTGCACGAAGATGCCGCTGTTGTCGATGCGCACGGCGTCCTCGACGTCGATCTTGTAGCCCTCGGCGGCCGAGACCGGCACCCCGTAGGTCGAGGAGTCCATCACGATGTCGGCGAACTTCTCCAACACGTAGTAGGTGCCGTTTTTGGTCTCGTACCCGGACTTGCCCATCGACACCGGGAAGGTCTTCACCAACTCACCGTCGCGCATGATCTCCATCTGCTTGGTGTCGTTGTCGACGGTGGCCACCAGCGACTCCCCCACCCGGAAACTCGACTTGGTGCCGGCGGCGTCGATGTTGACGACGGTGCCCTTGGGCCAGAAATCCTGCGGGCGCCAGCGCACCTGCGAATCGCTGAGCCAGTAGAAGCGGCCTGGAACCGGCGGGTTCGACGAGATGTGGATGGCGTCCTCGGCCATCTGCCGGTTGGCGATGGGCACCGCGAAGTTGATGATGATCGGTTTGGCCACCCCGACCATGGAGCCGTTGACCGGGTTGAAGGTCGGCGGCCGGAACGGCGGTTCCCCGGTGAAGGGCAGCGGGTTCTGACCCGCTGCGGTGCCTGTGGTGACACCCGGGGCGCTGGAGGCGGCTCCCGGCATGGGTGCGGCCAGGGGGTCGGCCGCCGGCGCCGGCGCCAACAGGTTCGGCGGCGGCGGCGGGAACCCGAAGGGTGCGGGCGCGGGGGGCGGCGGTGGCGGGGGTACCGGTTCGGCGGCTGCCGGCGCCGCCGACAACACCATCGACGCGGCCACCCCGGCCGTACTCAACATGGCCACCACAGTGCGACGCATAGCCATCCCTCCGATCGCTCGAGGACCAGTTTGGCACAGTCCCGTCACCACACTCATCGCCCGCCAGTGGTCAAGTGACACAAATCCCAGCTCAGAGGGCGTGTCAGTGAACTTCCGGGCGCCGCTGCCCGGCCCTGATATGTCAGTCTGGAGTCATGCTCATTGCTTTCAGCATCAGTCCCACCGGCGGTGACGAGACCGGCGGGGTCAGCGCCGCGGTGGCCGAGGCGGTCCGCGTGGTGCGCGCGTCCGGGCTGCCCAACGAGACCAACGCGATGTTCACCAACATCGAGGGTGAGTGGGATGAGGTGATGGCCGTGGTCAAACAGGCCGTGGACGCGGTGGCCGCGGCGTCACCGCGGGTGAGCCTGGTGCTGAAAGCCGACATCCGTCCGGGGTTCACCGGACAGCTGACGGCCAAGGTGGAGCGCCTGGAGCAGCAGCTCGAAGGTTAGCTTCTGACCAGCCGGGCGATTGCCGCCGACGCCTCGGCCAGCTTCTTGTCGGCCTCGACGCCGCCCTCGGCCACCGCGTGGGACACACAGTGGCCCAGGTGCTCGTCCAGCAGCCCCAGCGCCACCGACTGCAGCGCACTGTTGACCGCGCTGATCTGGGTCAGGACGTCGATGCAGTACTTGTCCTCGTCGATCATCTTCGCGATGCCGCGGACCTGACCCTCGATGCGGCGCAGCCGCTTGGCGTAGGCGTCCTTGCTCGGCGAATAGCCGTGCGGTGCGGACTCATCCGTCATCAACTACCTCCGAGCATGGTCTTCATCTGGTCGATCTCCGCCTGCTGGCCGTCGATGATGTGCTGCGCCAACGCCTTGGCGTCGGGGTTGGTGCCGTCGGCCAACTCGGTCTTCGCCATCGCGATGGCACCCTCGTGGTGGGCGATCATCGACTGCAGCCACAGTGTGTCGAATTCGGCGCCCTGCAGCGACTCGAGCCGGGTCATGGTGGCCGCGTCCACCATCCCCTCCATGCTCGACATGTCGTGGCCCGCGTGCTGGTCGGCGCCCTGGTTCCACTGCACCAGGAAGGCGTTCATGGTGTTGATCTCGGGCTCCTGGGCCGCCTGGATCTGCTGGGCCAGGGCGGTCAGCTCCGGATTGGTGGAGCGGTCGGGCACCAGGGCGGACAGTTCGACGGCCTGCTCGTGGTGGGGCACCATCATGGAGGCGAAGGTGACGTCGGCGTCGTTGAACGCGGCGGGCTCGCCGGCGATCACCGGCTCCTGCTCGGTGGACTCGTGCGAATGATCGGTATGTCCGTCCGAGGCCTGCTCCGAGCTGGTACAGGCGGTCATGAACAGGGCGGCGGCCAGGGCAGCGGTGCCGGCGGCCAGGCGGGTGGAGGTCCGAACAGTCATGCCACCACCGTACCTGGTACCCCCGAGGGGTATCCAAAATTGCCGTGTGCGCAGCCCCGGACGGAATAATGACCGGCATGCCCTCAGAGACTCCTGACATCAAGCCCCGCAGCCGCGACGTCACCGACGGACTGGAGAAGACCGCCGCGCGCGGCATGCTGCGCGCGGTGGGGATGGGCGACGACGACTGGGCCAAGCCCCAGATCGGCGTCGGCTCCTCGTGGAACGAGATCACGCCGTGCAACATGTCGCTGCAGCGACTGGCCCAGTCGGTCAAGGGCGGGGTCCACGAGGCCGGCGGCTACCCCCTGGAGTTCGGCACCATCTCCGTCTCCGACGGCATCTCGATGGGCCACGAAGGCATGCACTTCTCCCTGGTGTCGCGTGAGGTGATCGCCGACAGCGTCGAGACCGTCATGCAGGCCGAGCGGATGGACGGGTCGGTCCTGCTGGCCGGCTGCGACAAGTCGATCCCCGGCATGCTGATGGCCGCCGCGCGGCTGGACCTGGCCAGCGTCTTCCTCTACAACGGCTCGATCATGCCCGGCGTCGCCCGGCTCACCGACGGCTCGGAGAAGGAAGTCACCATCATCGACGCCTTCGAAGCTGTCGGTGCGTGCTCCCGTGGGCTGATGTCACGCGAGGACGTCGACATCATCGAGCGCGCCATCTGCCCCGGCGAAGGTGCCTGCGGCGGCATGTACACCGCCAACACCATGGCTTCGGCGGCCGAGGCGCTGGGGATGTCGTTGCCGGGCAGCGCTTCTCCGGTGGCCGTCGACAAGCGCCGCGAGGAGTACGCGCGGCGGTCCGGCGAGGCCGTGGTCGAGATGCTGCGCCGCGGCATCACCGCCCGCGACATCCTCACCAAGGAGGCCTTCGAGAATGCGATCGCGGTGGTGATGGCCTTCGGCGGCTCCACCAACGCGGTGCTGCATCTGCTGGCCATCGCGTGGGAGGCGGGTGTGAAGCTGGAGTTGGCCGACTTCACCCGCGTCGGCCAGCGGGTGCCGCACCTGGCTGACGTCAAGCCGTTCGGCGCCTACGTGATGAAGCACGTCGACGAGATCGGCGGGGTGCCCGTGGTGATGAAGGCGCTGCTGGATGCCGGTCTGCTGCACGGTGATTGCCTGACGGTGACGGGTCAGACGATGGCCGAGAACCTGGCCCACATCGAGCCGCCGGACCCCGACGGCAAGGTGCTGCGCGCGATGAACAACCCGATCCACCCCACCGGTGGCATCACCATCCTGCACGGTTCGCTGGCCCCCGAGGGTGCGGTGGTGAAGTCCGCAGGTTTCGATTCCGACGTGTTCGAAGGCACCGCACGGGTTTTCGAGCGAGAGCGCGCCGCGCTGGACGCCCTGGAGGACGGCACCATCACCCACGGCGACGTGGTGGTCATCCGCTATGAGGGCCCCAAGGGCGGGCCGGGCATGCGCGAGATGCTGGCCATCACCGGAGCCATCAAGGGCGCCGGCCTGGGCAAGGACGTACTACTGATGACCGACGGCCGGTTTTCCGGCGGCACCACCGGCCTGTGCGTCGGGCACATCGCTCCCGAAGCCGTCGACGGTGGACCCATCGCCTTCGTCCGCGACGGTGACCGCATCCGTCTCGACGTCGCCAACGGCACCCTCGACCTGCTGGTCGACGAGGACGAATTCCAGTCACGCAAGGCAGGTTTCGAGCCGTTGCCGCCGGTGTACACCAGCGGTGTGCTGGCCAAGTACACCAAGCTGGTGGGCTCGGCGGCCGTCGGCGCGGTGTGTAGCTAGCGGCCGGATTCCAGATCGAACCCAGTCGACGATGTCCGCCGAATCGTTCGACTGAGTTCGATCCGGATTCGTCAATGAGTGGTACCCGTCGATCGCCATCGACTCGAGACGGTCAGCCTGCGCTGAAACGGTGAAACAGCTCAGGCAGGAAGCCCGCCAGGTGGTTCATTTCCTGCGCGCAGTGCACCAGGAGGTCCCGCGGGTGGGGTAACTGGCGGGCAGCAATCGGCCGGATCGCACTGTTGACCAGCCGATTGCCCTGTCGCACGCCGATGTACGGTCCGCCCATCCAGAACCTGGACCGCATCTCGGCTCCGTCGGCCGTGACGCGGACATGGTGGACGAACCAGCCGATGTCGACGGGCAGTTCGCTCGACCCGAGCCTGGCGCAGACCGCGAGGTCGTCGGAGGGCCCGAGGCCCAACACGGCGGGTTCGACGAACCGGATGGCGGCCTTGGTGTACGCCGAGCCGAGATACTCCTCGATCAGCGACGTCCGACCCAACCAGCCGGCGCCGTCGTCGTCGGCCCACCGGGCCGAGACATGAGCCCGTGGGTGCCACAGCTTGTAGCGGCGTGAGTCGCTGCCGTGCCAACCGAACCACCAGTCCCACATGGCGGGGGTGACACCGGGCAGGTCGGTACGCACAGCCACGTGGAAGCCACCGCCGCGCAGCTCACCGTAGCCGTTCTCGGTCTGGTGGTATCCCTGCTCCAGAAGCGTTGCCGCGGCATCGAACTCCAGCAGCGTCTGGTCGGCCTGCGGGCCGTGCTCGAGAGCCGTCACGACATGGCGCGGCAGTGGCGCCATCTCTGGCCGGAAGTAGCTGCCCCAGGACGTGTCGGCGTCGTTGCCGCGGTAGCCGAGGTAGGTCATGATCGGCCCATCCATGGATAGAACCGGCCGTCGGCATCGTACGTGGCACGCGCGGCGTCCAGACGCGCCATCGCGGAGTCGGTGGCGAACCTGGCTGGACGCTGCCCGAGGTTCTCGTCGGCCAGTTGGATCCCCGTGGCCAGGTGTGCCATCTGGGCCATGTGGGCCCGCGGCCAGTCTGCGTACTTCTGATCGTCGGACTCGTCCTTCCAGCCGCCGTACAGCGCCAGATAGATCTCAGCCTCCACGCTGTAGGCCATGTCCTGGCGCGCCGGGGACGGGCCCCAGTTCAGCCACAGGAAGTGCGCCGGGTGGGGCGGCATGGTGTCCAGGATGCGACGGATCCCGGGCATCAGATCCGACGCCGCCGCCGATGTCCACATGTTGTCGGCGCAGTAGCGGTGATCGTCGAGGTAGTTGCCCATGACGGCGGTGTACCAGGTGCTCAGGTCTGTTGGCGCATAGGGAATTGCCGCCAGGGCGTGATCAATGGCAGGGCAGGTACCCAAGAGCGCCAACGCCTGTTCGGCCTCGGACTCGGTGTCGGCGAACACCGGCGAAGCAAGCACGATCGCGGGACCGTCGATGCCGAGGCCCGGCACACTCTTGGTGGCGACGATCTGCAATTCCACGCGACGGTCCACGTCGGCACTGATGGCCCGCGCCCAGGTGAAGACCTCCTCGGCGCAGTCGAAGGGGTAGGCATACAAGCTCATGCCGCACACCGCCGGTTTCGGGTAGAGCCTGAGGTGGAAGCCGGTCACCACCGCGAAGAAGCCGGGGCCGGCGCCCCGCGCCGCCCAGTACAGATCCGGATGATTCTCATCGTCGATGTGGAGCTTCTCACCGTCGGCGGTGATGACGTCGAGGCCGATCACGCTCTCGCAGGCGGGTCCCAGCACCCGGCTGTTCCATCCGTACCCGCCCTGCAACAGGTAACCGCCGATGCAGACACCCTTGCAGTGCCCTGCGGGGAAGAACAGCCCCTGGGCGTCGAGTTCGGCTGCAAGGACGCTGCCACCCTTGCCGGGGCCGGCGACAGCGACCATGGCGTCCTTGTTGATGGTCGACTGATCGAACCCGTGCATGTCCAGGAGCAGCCCGCCGTCGCGCAGATGGTTGGCCGCCCAGCTGTGCCCGCCCGAGCGGATGCCGACCCGCAGGTCGTGGTCCCGCGCGTACGCCAGGGCCGCAACCACATCGTCGTCGTCCCTGGCTTCCACGATCACGTTCGGAAAACGGTTGGGCACCCGTTGGTTCCACACCGTCGCCCGCCGCACCTGCTCGTACTCCGCGTCGCCGCGAAAGAAATGCCGCCCCGCCGGCAAACCTCCCATGACTCCTCCTTGGATTCATATAACGAATCCTCGTGATTCGTTATTCGGTTCAATATAGTGACGGCATGGCCCCACCGGACGAGAATCGACCCGACGGCGTCGGCGTACTGCGCCGCGCGGCCGCCGCCCTGGATGAGATCGCCACGGCTCCCGGGCAGCTGCGACTGGTCGACCTCGAGGCCCGGCTCGGATGGCCGAAGTCGACCGTGCGGCGACTGGTGGTGGGCCTTGCCGAGATCGGTTACGCCGATGTCGATGATCAGGGCCGCTATCGCCTCGGTGACCGGTTACTGGGACTCACCCACTCTGACAGTGCACAGCTGGTGGCCACCTTCCGGTCGATTCTCGACGAGATCGCCTCGGCGACTGGCGAAACCGTCGATCTGTCCGTGCTGCGCGGAGACCAGATGTGGTTCATCGACCAGGTGGAATCCGCACACCGGTTGCGCGCGGTGTCGGCGGTCGGTGAACGATTTCCGCTTGACTGCACCGCCAACGGCAAAGCGGCCGTGGCGGCGCTCGGCGGTGCCGAAAGCGACATCGCGTTCGACCGCGACGAGCACACCGTCGGCATCTCCGCAGCCGGGATCGCGCTACGGTTGCCAGGCGGTCAGGTGGTGGCCATCTCGGTACCTGCCCCCAGCGACCGGTTCCGCGCCCGCGAGCAGGTGATCGTCGCGGCGCTGCGCGCAGCGCTGAAATCTGCCCGGTACCTCCAGGACACAGCCCAGTAATGGTCTACGACTTGGCTGTTCTGGGTGACCACGAAATTCCATCTGGGCTGGTTCCTGAACTTCGTCGCCGACGAGTGGAACGGCACCTGGGGCGACGGCGGCCGTGACTTCACCGGCGATTTCTACGTCGAGGTGGCGCGTGCCCTGGAGCGGGCCAAGTTCGACTACGTACTCATCGAGGACAAGCTCATGGTGTCCACCGCCTACGGCGACACCATGGAGTACGACCTCAAGCACGGCGTCAACCCCAAGCACGACCCGGTGCCGCTGGCGGTGCTGATCGCGGCGGGCACCAGCCGCCTCGGCGTCATCCCCACCATGTCGACCAGCTTCTACCCGCCGTTCCTGCTGGCCCGGCTGTGCAGCACGGTCGACCACATCGCGCGCGGCCGGTTCGGCTGGAACGTGGTGACCTCGGCCGAAGACCGCTCGGCGCAGAACTTCGGCATGGACAAGCTCTACGAGCACGACGAGCGCTACGCCCGTGCCGCCGAGTACATGGACCTGGTGAGCAAGCTGTGGGAGTCGTGGGAACCCGACGCCGTGGAGCGCGACTACATGACCGGCGTCTACGCCAACCACAAGAAGGTCCACACCATCGACTTCGAGGGCAAGTACTACAAGTCGCGCGGCCCGCTGAACACCGCGCCGTCACCGCAGTACCGGCCCACCATCGCCCAGGCCGGCTCGTCGCCGCCCGGACGCGCACTGGCGGCCCAGCACGCCGACACCATCGTCTCCCCCGCCGACAGCGTGGAGTCGATGAAGGCCTACCGCGACGACATGCACGCCCGGATGGAGGCCATCGGCCGCGACCCGTCGCACTGCAAGGTGCTCTACCTGGCCTCCCCCATCGTCGCCGACACCCGTGAGGAAGCCCTGGCCAAACGGGAACGCTGGCTCACCGACCCGATGTACGTGGAGTACATGCTGGCCGAGATCTCGTCGATCACCGAGATCGATTTCCGGCAGTTCGATCTGGACAAGCCGCTGCCCGAGGATCTGACCACCAACGGCGAACGCGGCACCCTGGCGGCGTTCGTGGGCAAGGACCGGACCAAGACACTGCGCCAACTGGTCACCGGCAGTGGGCTTTCCAGCCACACCCCGTTCTGCGGCACCCCGGACGAGGTCGCCGACGAGATGGGTGAGGTGATGGAGCAGGTGGGCGGTGACGGCTTCCTGCTGACCAGCCCCGTGCTGCGGCTCAACCGCCGCTACCTCACCGAGATCACCGACGGCCTGGTGCCCGCACTGCAACGCCGCGGCCTGGTGCGCTCCGAGTACACCACCACGATGTTGCGCGACCACCTCCGCGAGTTCTGATGCATTCATGCTCGTGATACGAATTCGAATTCAATTGTCCGGGAACACTTTCAGCGCCAAAACCGTGTGAGGGCCAGGGTGGGCGTGTCACGCTGAGACATGCGCACGCCCACCATGCCACACCGCCTCGCAGCGGAGTTCATCGGGACTTTCTGGTTGGTACTGGGCGGCTGCGGCAGCGCCGTATTCGCCGCGACCTTCGTCTCCGAAGACGGCACCTCTCTCGGTATCGGGTTTCTGGGGGTGGCGCTGGCTTTCGGCCTGACCGTGCTCACCGGGGTCTACGCGTTCGGCACCATCTCGGGCGGGCACTTCAACCCGGCGGTCACCCTCGGTGCGGCGCTGGCCAAGCGGGTGGAATGGAGCGCCCTGCCTGCCTACATCGCCAGCCAGCTGCTGGGAGGCCTACTGGCGGGGCTGGTCATCTTTGTGGTGGCCAAGGGCAAGGACGGCTGGACGGCCACCGGGAACATGGCCGCCAACGGCTACGGCGCACACTCTCCCGGCGGCTACACACTGGCAGCGGTACTCACCGCCGAAGTGGTTCTGACGTTCATATTCCTGCTGGTGATTCTGGGCTCCACCGACGACCGCGCCCCCAAGGGCTTCGCCGGGCTGTCGATCGGGCTCACCCTGACGCTGATCCACCTGATCTCGATCCCGATCTCGAACACCTCGGTGAATCCGGCGCGCTCCACCGCGGTGGCGTTCTTCAACGGTGACGGCGCGCCGGCACAACTGTGGGCGTTCTGGGCGGCACCGCTGGTGGGGGCGGCAATCGCGGGCGTGGCCTACCCCGTGCTGTTCGGCACTGCCGAGAAGCTGGCCGAGCGGCCGGTGCGCGACGACGCCTTGCCCGGCGGCAGTCCCGAAACCTGATGGGTCAGGTCACCAGCGCGACGGCGAAGCCGTCCCAGCCCTTGATACCGACGGTCTGGATGGCGGCGGTGTCCAGCCGCGGGTGACGTCCCATCATCTCCAGCGTGTCGCGGACCGCCCTGGCCTGCAGGTCGTCGTCGGCCGGGCTCAACACCCGGCCGTCACGAATGATGTTGTCCAGCACGATGACCGTGCCGGGACGGCCGAGTTCGACCGCGGCCTGCACGTAGGCGACGTTGTTCTCCTTGTCGGCGTCGATGAATACCAGATCGAACTCACCGGACACCGTGGGCAGGGTGTCCAGCGCCGCGCCGACGAGGATCTGTACCCGGTCGGCGACGCCGGCGCGCTCCAGGTTGCGGCGGGCGACGTCGGCGTGGCGGAGCTCGTACTCCAGCGTGGTCACCGATCCCCCTGGCCCCACCGCACGGGCCAGGCAGATGGTGCTGTAGCCGCCCAGGGTGCCGATCTCCAGAACCCTTCGCGCACCGGCGATCCGGACCAGCAGACCGAGCAGCTGGGCGCTCTGGGGGGACACTTCGATGGGCGGCAGACCCGCAGCGGCACTGTCGGCCAACGCGGCGTCCAGCACCGGATCCTCGGCCAATACGGTCCGGTTCAGCATCTCGTCGACGTCTCGGGGTGTGGGCACGTGGCTCACCGTAGCTTCACGCCGTGCTTGTCGTACAGCACCCGCAGGACGTAGCCCGCTTCGGGCCCCATCACGGTGGCGGCCAGGTCGGCCATGGTGGCGGCGAACTCCGGGCCGTGCGGCGGGTCGCACACGCAGAGATGGTGGGCGATCTCGTGCAGGACCACCAGTTCGCGCAGCGCCCACCGGGTCGCGGTGTCGGGCACCGCGATCACCCCGGCGCCGTCCCGGCTCTCGTAGTGCGCCGCCGTCGCGCCGCGCCGGGCACGGACGGTCAGCGGCGCTACCTGCACCGAGGGCAGCGCCAGTACCCGGTCGACGTAGCGCTGCACGTCCTGCACCGAGCCGAACCGCGCTTCCGGCGGCAGTGTCAGCGCGGTGCCGAAGAAGTCGGCGGTGCCGCCGCGGGCGAAGACGGTCCGGGCGAACTCCTCGGCCGCGTAGACCTTGGAGCGTTGCGAGTCGCGGCGGCTCACCGGTCCAGCGGGGTGCGGGCGCCGGGCAACTCGGGACTGTTGCCCAGCCGGGCCCGCCTGCCCGCCCGGTCACCGGCTCGTCGGGCCGCCGAGGAGTACCCGGCCGAGGCGCGGGCGGCCCGCCAGGTGCCCCGGGCCTGTGATGCGCCCCGATAGTAGTCGTGCAGTTCGATCTCCTTGTTGCGCAGGGCGAGTGCGGTTCCGGCCGAGCGCTGCTGATCCTTGATGATCTCGTCCTGCGCCTCCTGCCGGGCGTCCGCCAGGCGCTGCCCCACGCGCGCGCCGAAGGCCAGCTGGAAGTTCAGCCGTGCGGTGATGGTCGGGGTGGGGCGATGCGCACCCGAGGCGATGTAGGTGTCGGAGGCCCGCACCATCTGGACCACCAGGCTGGCGTAGAGGGCGTGGGTGGCGTCGATGTCCTCGCCGAAGCCGTAGGCGTAGACAAATGCCGAGTTCGACGCCACATCACAACGGACGTCGTTGGCGGCGGCGATCACCGCGAACAGCTGGACATAGGTGCGCAGACCCTTGGTCCCGGCCTCCCCGATGGTGATGGTGCGCTGGGTGGGCGTCTGCGCCGCTTCACGTTTGGCGCTGTGCGAGCGGGCCACCGCCAGGTCGATGGAGGTGGCGGTGGCCAGCCGTTGCGCGGCGGCCATGAAGGCCTCCGCCTCGTGTGCGTTGTCGGTGCCCTCGGCCTGGCGCAGCAGGGCCGCGATGCGGGCGAGCATCTTGTCGTCACTCATGCGGCGAGACCCTACGGAACCAGTACGACTTTTCCGCGCGCGTGACCGGTCTGCAGATAACGGTGTGCGTCCGCGGCCTGCTCCAGCGGGAACATCCGGTCGACGCTCACTTTCAGCTGTCCGGCGGCGGCGAGCTTGATCAGCTCGGGGCGCGCGGCGTCCCGGATGGCCTGGCCGCCGTCGGCCCCGGTCAGCACGGCGATGCCCAGCTCCGGGCCGCGGGCGAAGGCGGCGATGCTGGCGATCCGCGCGCGGTCGGCCACCAATTCCGTTGAGACGTTCAGTGCTTCGTCGGTGCCCACCAGATCCAACGCCACCGTGGGGGCCCCGAGCGCGCGCACGCGGTCGGCCAGCCCGACGCCGTATTCGACGGGCTGCGCACCCAGGCGGCGCAGCTGCTCGTGGCGTCCGGCGCTGGCGGTGGCGATCACGGTGGCGCCCCGGGCGACGGCCAACTGCACCGCCATCTGGCCCACCCCGCCGCCGGCGCCGTGGATGAGGACGACGTCGTCTGTCCCCACATCGGTTTTCGTCAACAGGTGCCAGGCGGTCCCGCCGGTGAGCAGCAGCCCGGCAGCCTCCTCCGGCGTCAGCGTGGCGGGCTTGTGGCCCACCTGGTCGGCGTCGACGACCACCTGGTCGGCGTAGGCCCCGGTGACGCCGGTGGCGATCACCTCGTCGCCCACCTTCAGCGCGCCGGTGTACCCGGCGATCCGAGCGGACGCCTCGGCGACCACGCCGCACACCTCCGAGCCCAACGGCATCGGCAGCCGATCGGGGTCATCGCCCATGTCGCCGCTGTAGATCTTGTAGTCGAACGGATTGGTGCCCGCCGCGCGCACCGTGAGCAGCACCTGCTCCGGACCGGGCCCCGGCAGCTCGACATGGCGCACCGCGAGCACGTCCGGCCCGCCGTAGGCCTGCGCCACCACCTGCCGCGTCATCGCACGAACCCGTCGAGCGCGTCGGTCAGCTGCGAGGACAACGGATCGCCGTTGGCGTAGTTGGCCACGTTGTCGGTCGGGTCGTCGCGCAGGACGTGGTTGACCCCCGTGAGTTCCACCAGCGTCAGATCGGTGTGCTTCAGCGCGTCGGCCAGCGGCCTGATGTCGGTGCAGGAGGCCTGCCCGTCGGAGTCCGAGCACGTCAGCAGCACCGGGGTGCCGTTGGGGACGCTGGCCGCCAGCGCCAGAGGGTCGATGGCGTCCTGCTCGGCGACGGCTTTCACGTTGCCCGGGTTGAGGATGGCACTCAGCCCGTCGGGCAGTTGTCCCGGCGGCAGGGTGCCGTCCTTGCGCACCTGGTCGACGGCCCCCAGCCACGCCGCGAGCACCCCGTCGGCCTGCTCCTGGGTCTTGCTGCCCGCTTCCAACTGCGCGGCGTTGTCGGCCTTGACCCGGCTGGTGATGAGGTCGAGGTAGCGCCCGGTCAGCGGTTGCAGCAGGACCAGTGAATGCACCAGCGGCGCATCGGGGTCGGTGCTGGTGGCCAGGGCCATCGCGTGGGTGGTGCCCTCCCCGAGGCCGTAGACCGACACCTGCGAGGAGTCCGTGCCAGGCTGTGCGGCCAGGAAGTTGATGGCTGCCTTGGCGCCGGCGGTGTAGACCGCGCTGCCCACGTCCTGCGGCCGGTTGGCGTAGGGGCCCAGGCCGGTGGCGCCGGTGCCGATCTTGTCGTAGCGCAGGCTCGCGACGCCCTTGTCCGAGAGGTACTCGGCCAGCTGGCGCATGTTGCCGACCGGGCCCGCGACGACGTTGTCGCCGTTGCGGTCGGTCTGTCCGCTCTCGGAGATCAGCAGGGCGGCCGGGCCCGTCGCGTCGTCGGCCAGGTGGCGGTAGGTGCCGTGAATGGTCAGACCGTCGGCATCGAAGGTCACGTCGGTGTCGGTCCATTCCGCCACCTGCTCGCCCGAGGACGGCTGCTCCTGGCTGGGCTCCTCCGACGACGAGCATCCGGTGAACAACAGAGCAGCCGAGAACAGCGCTGCGGCAACAGCTTTCACAGCCGGGCCTCGATCCAGGACACCACGTCGTCAAGCACCCAGTCCCGCTCCGGCTCGTTGAACACCTCGTGGAACAGCTCGGGATAGATCTTGAGATGCACGTCGTCAGAGGCTACGCACTCCACCAGGTGTTCGCTGCCCGAGGCCAGGATCAGGCGGTCCTTCTCACCGTGCACCACCAGTAACGGCTTGGTGAAACCGCCCGCCCGCGCCGGCATGGAGTCCCCGACCATCAGCAGCGCCCGCGCCACGCCCGCGGGCACCTTGCCCTGGTGCACCAGCGGATCGGCGCGGTAGGCGGCCACCACCGCCGGGTCACGGGACACGGCGTCGGCATCGAGTTGCTGCACCGGCACCCCCGGCAGCACCGCGCCGACGGCCTTGCCGACTCCTGCCAGCAGCGGCGACACCGCGGCCTGGGTGGCGATGGCCGGCCCGGAGAGCACCATGAGATCGAAGTCGGCGGGGTGCTCGGTGCCGTAGGTGAAGACGATGGCGCCGCCCATGCTGTGGCCGAGCACCACCCGCGGCAGATCGGGATGCTCCTTGGTGGCGACGGCCACCAGCGTGCCGAAGTCCGCGGTGTACTGCTCCATGCTCTTGAGGTAGACGCGCTTGCCGCCGGAGCGGCCATGCCCGCGGTGGTCCAGGGCGTAGGTGACGAAGCCCGCGTCCCCGAACCGCTGCGCCACGTGGTCGTAGCGGCGGGCGTGCTCCCCGAAACCGTGGGAAAGCACGATCACCGCTCGGGGTTCGGTGTCCGGCGTCCAGGTGTCGTAGACGATATTCACGCCATCGACCCCGGTGAAAGCCCGTTCTGTGCGCGTGGTGACCACCAGGGCAGCGTAGCCGCGTGATGGCTCTGGACTTGTCAGGGCCGCTGCGTAAGGTGAGTTTCGTGAGCGTCCTGGCGCAGCAACTCGAGTCCGACAGCAGCCGCGATGCGTTCCTGGCTGACGCGCAGCGGTACCGCCGTGAGCTGTTGGCGCACTGCTATCGCATGTCCGGATCCCTGCACGACGCGGAGGATCTGGTCCAGGAGACCTACCTGCGGGCGTGGAAGGCCTACGACAAGTTCGAGGGCAAGGCCTCGGTGCGCACCTGGCTGCACCGCATCGCCACCAATACCTGCCTGACGGCCCTGGAAGGCAAGCAGCGCCGGCCGCTGCCCAGCGGGCTCGGCGGCCCGGCGTCCGAGCCGTCGGATGAGCTGCATGCGCGCGGCGAGGTGCCGTGGCTGGAGCCGCTGCCGGACACCTCCGGCGACGACCCGGCCGATCCGTCGGTGATCGTCGGCTCCCGCGAGTCGGTGCGCCTGGCCTTCGTCGCGGCGCTACAGCACCTGCCCCCACGCCAGCGCGCGGTCCTGGTGTTGCGCGAGGTGCTGCAGTGGAAGGCCGCCGAGGTGGCCACCCTGCTGGACACCAGCACCGCCGCGGTCAACAGCCTGCTGCAGCGGGCCCGGGCGCAGCTTGACGAGATCGGCCCCTCGCAGGACGACACCATCGCGGCGCCGGAGTCGCCCGAGGCCCAGGATCTGCTGGACCGCTACATCGACGCCTTCCAGTCCTATGACATGGACAAGCTGGTGCAGCTGTTCACCGAGGACGCGGTGTGGGAGATGCCGCCGTTCGACAGCTGGTACGTCGGCCCGGCGGCGATTGTGGGGCTGACCCAGAACAAGTGCCCGGCCGAGAAGCCCGGCGATATGAAGATGCTGCCCACCACCGCCAACGGCCAGCCCGCCGCGGCCATGTACATGCGCAGCGGCGAGAGGCACCTGCCGTTCCAGCTGCACGTGCTGGACGTCAAGCCCGGCGGGGTCTCGCACGTGGTGGCGTTCCTGGACACCTCGGTGTTCCCGAAGTTCGGGCTGCCGGAGTACCTCTAAATCCGCCGAGTGTGGACTTAGGACCCGTTGATCCACGAATACCGAGGCACAACTCCACACTCGTCGAGCCATGGGCATCCGTTGGCGCGCAGCGCCTCACACACTCGGCGCACGAGAATCCAGGGCCGCCGGTTCAGGATGTCGCTGCCGATCCGCACGATCCGCCAGCCCATCTGTGTGAGTTCGGCGCTGCGGTCGATATCGCGGGAACGCTGGCGCGGGTCGGACCAGTGCTGAATGCCGTCATACTCGACCCCGACCAACACGTCCTCCCAGCCCATGTCGATCCGGGCGAAGGGGTGCCCGCCGGTCCCCCACACCACGATCTGCGTCTGCGGTCGCGGAAACCGCGATTCGACGAGCACCAGTCGCGTGCGGGTCTCCTGCGGGGATTCCGCGCCGCCATCCATCAGGTCCACCGCCCGGCGTAGGCCGACGACACCGCGTACCCCACGATGCCGGCCCGCCAGTTCCGACACCGCGGACGGCGTGACTGCAGTGGCGTTGGCCAGCGCATCGAGGTGGATCACCGCATCGGCCAGGCCCATGCGCCGACCGATATCGAAAGCGGTGCGCGCCGGGGTGGTGAGCCGCATGCCGCGAACCACGCACGCTTCCTCTTCAGGCAGCACCACGCGGTGGACAACGATGCCGTTGGTGCAGGCCTCTGCTCGGATCAGCTCGGAGGGCCGGTCGGGATCGAGCCATCTGGCACCCAGGACGGCCGCCGCCGACATGCCTGCCAACGTCGCCGAACGCTGCGAGAACAACCACGCAGCAGTAGCCCGGGACACTGCTGTGAATTGGTAGCCGATCGGCACGTGAACGTTGCGGTGCACCTGGGCATATCGACGATGCAGAGTGCCTTTCGTGACCAGTCCGGCGGCGATCGCCTCGGTGCCGAGGAACGGCGCGTTCAGATTCATTGCCCCAGAAAAGCGACGGTGGCCGACGCGAATGTGGAGTTACGCCACGCTGTGGGGCTGATCTGTGGATTAACTCCACACTGGGGATGCAACATGTCATCACGTTCGACGAGTCAGACTGGCCAGAGCCGAGGCGGTCCACCGGTCCAGCACCGCCAGATCCGCAGCATCCACATCGGCGAACATCACCGAACGCACCAGCTCGGCGTGACCTGGGGCGGCGGTGTCCAGGGCGGCGCGGCCGGCCGGGGTCAGCGACACCGTGGCACCGCGGCGGTCGTCGTCGCTACCCTCGCGCGTCACCAGCCCCCGCTCGCGCATCCGGCGCAGTTGGTGCGAGAGCCGACTCTGCTCCCAGGCCAGCTCCTCGGCCAGTTCGAACATGCGCTGCGGGCCCTGCTCGGACAGCGCCACCAGAACGTCATAGTCGCCCAGCGAGATGCCGCAGTCGGCCTGCAGTTGCCGGTTCATCGCCAGCTGCAGGCCGCTGACCAGCGCCAGATAGTTCCGCCACACCCGCTGCTGGTCGCTGGTCAACCACATGCCGACAGCGTACCCGGAATACATGACGTGTCATCTATGTTGTCCGCATCAGCCCATCCATCTAGGCTGGCGACCACCCCACGAGGAGTGCTGATGACCACCGCAACCGCAGTCGATATCCGCCGAGCCGACGACCGCGCGAAGACCAAGATCGCCTGGCTGGACTCCAAGCACTCGTTCTCGTTCGGCCACCACTACGAACCCGACAACACCCACCACGGCCTGCTGCTGGTGAACAACGACGATATTGTCAAGCCCGGCAGCGGATTTGACACCCATCCGCACCGCGATATGGAGATCATCACCTGGGTACTGCGGGGCTCCCTGGTACACCAGGATTCCACCGGTCACTCCGGCGTCATCTATCCCGGCCTGGCGCAACGGATGTCGGCAGGTAAGGGCATCCTGCACTCGGAGAAGAACGACTCCTGGCGCCTCACTGGCGGCGAAAACCACAGCGAGCCGGTGCATTTCGTGCAGATGTGGGTGGTTCCCGACGAATCCGGCATCACCCCCGGCTACCAGCAGCTCGAGATCGACGATGAGCTGATGCGCGGCAAGCTGGTCACCATCGCCTCCGGCATGCCCGAGCACCAGGGCGAGACCGCCATCGGCATCCGCAACAAGTACGCCGCCCTGCACGGTGCGCGGCTGCAGGCCGGCGAGAGCGTGCAGTTGCCCGAGGCGCCCTACCTGCACCTGTTCGTCCCGCGCGGCGAGGTCACCCTCGAAGGTGCGGGCGCGCTGCACGAAGGCGACGCGGTGCGCTTCACCGCCTCCGGTGGTCAGCGGGTCACCGCCACCACCCCCTCCGAGATCCTGGTTTGGGAGATGCATGCCGGATTGGCCGGTTAAGACCCTCGCCGCGGGCGCCGCGGCCCTCCTGTTCGCCGGGTGCAGCCAACCTGCCCCAGAGCCTGAGGATCCGACCACGACGTCGCCGCCGCCGGCCACCACCGAAGCGGCGGCGGCGCCCCAGGGCCTGGCCCCGGTGACCGTCGAGGTCCCCGACGGGATGGACACGGCGCCCTTCGACGTCCCGCGCACGGCCCAGGTGCCGCCCGGCTGGAGCCTGTCGGTGTGGGCCCGGGTGCCCGAGGCGCGGCTGGCCCAGTGGCTGCCCGACGACACCTTGCTGATCTCACGGCCCGACGCCGGCGAGGTGATCCGGCTGACCCGCGACGGGGACGCCGCACAGCCCAGCGTGCTGCTCGACGGCCTGACCCAGCCCCACGGCCTGGATTTCCGCGACGACACCCTGTACGTCGCCGAGAGCAACCAGGTGAGCGCCTATCCGTACGCCGACGGCCGACTCGGCGAGCCGCGGGTGATCGCGGGCAATCTGCCCGACGCCCGCAGCCCTGACCTGCGCGGCGCGTACTCCCACGCACTCAAGAGCGTGGCGGTGGGCCCGGACCGCAGGGTGTACTTCTCCATCGGCTCCACCGGCAACATCTCCGCCGAGGACCGCGACGCCACCCCGCCGCGGGCCACCGTCATGACCGTGGCCCCCGAGGGTGGACCGGCCCAGCCGTGGGCCACCGGCGTGCGCAACGGCACCGGTCTGGCCATCGCTCCGGACGGTTCGCTGTGGACAGCCAACAACGGCCGCGACAACGTCGCGCGCCCCAGCGACGGACAGGTGGTTCAGGAGTACGTCACCGACAACCCACCCGAACAGATGGCCCGCCTGTTCGAGGGGCGCGAATTGGGTTGGCCCTACTGCAATCCCGAGGGTGGGCCGTCGAATCTGCCGTTGATCAACGACGTCCAGACCAATCCCGACGGGGCCCTGCTGGACTGCGCGGCGCTACCACCGATCGAGCAGAGTTTCCCAGCACACTCGGCGCCCCTGGGCCTGGCCTTCACCGATGCCGTGTTGCCCGCGCCGTACCAGAGCGGGGCCCTGGTAGGGGTGCACGGATCATGGAATGCGTCCCCGCCCCGGGCACCCGAGGTCTCCTTCTTCCCGTGGACGAGTGGCACGCTGGGCCCGCGTCAGACCCTGGTCGGCGGGTTCCAGAGCGAGGACGGGTCGCGCTGGGGCCGGCCGGTGGCAGCTGTGGATGGTCCCGACGGTGCCGTCTACGTCACTGACGACGACGCCGGCGCCGTGTATCGACTGGCGCCTCCCGGCCGCTGACGTCGTCGTCAGCAAAGTTACGGTGGCGCAGCGTGATTCACGTGAAACCACCTCGTTTCGCACCTGTTATCAAAGTTGACAGTGTGTCAAGTGTGGTTATTGTGATGGTTGTCCCATTTCCCCGCGCGCGCCGAAAGGGCAACCGTGAGAGCCGCCATCACCACCGCCCGGCGCACCGTCGCCGTCGCCGCGGCGGTGCTGCTGAGTGCTGGTATCGCAGCCGCGACGGGCGAACCGGTGGCGCGGGCCTCCGGCAAAGAAGCTCTGGCGGCGGCGATCGCCAATACGCAGGGCTCGTATCTGGTGTACGCCTTCGGCGGCGGGCACCCCGCACCCATGCTCGATGCGGCAGGCAATGCCTACGAGATGGACAACGGCGGCCTGCTGATGATCATCAAAGCCGCCTCCCAGCGACTGGCCCCGCGCCTGCTGGTCGACACCCACAACGGCTACCAGGCCCGCTGCGAGCGCACCCCCGGCGCACGCACCCGGGAAGGGCTGTGGCAGGCCGCGGAGATCTACACGCCGGTGGCGGCCTGGCAAGCGATGGGACAACCCACCATCGCGATCAACGCCAACTTCTTCGACATCCGCAGCCAGGCCGGCGGGTCGTGGAAGAACACCGGCTGCAGTTCCCCGCTGGGCGCCTATGTGGACAACACCCGCGGCCAGGGCAAGGTCAACATGGCGGTGACGGGCACCATCCCCTATGCGGGCAAGCAGGGGTTGTCGGGCGGTGATGAGAAGTGGACCGCCTTGTCCACGATGATCCTGCCGGTGGGCGGGGCGCCATTTGTGGTGTCGCCCAAGTCCACTGACGACTACGACGCAGCCGGACCGGTGATCACCCGGATGGTCGACGAGGGCAGCCGCTTCGTGGCCGTCGCCGGCCTGGGCCTGCTGGCACCCGGAGACACCGGCCAGCTCAACGACCCGGGCCCCTCGGCGTCGCGGACCGCCATCGCCTACTCGAAGGCCAGGGACGAGATGTACGTCTTCCAGGGCGGCAGTTACACCCCCGATGAGGTGCAGAACCTGTTCCGCGCCCTGGGCAGCGACACCGCGGTGCTGCTCGACGGCGGCGGGTCATCGGCGATCGTGCTGCGCCGGGACACCGGCGGCATGTGGGCCGGCGCCGGGGTGCCCAAGGGAAACTGCGACACCATGGCCGTGCTGTGCGACTCACGTGAGCGGGCACTGCCGAGTTGGTTGGCATTCAACTGAGTTCGCGCGCCACCCGTGCCACCTCGCGCCCGTAGCCGCCGCCGAACAGCACCACATGGGCCAGCAGCGGGTAGAGCTGGTGCAGCCCCACCCGGTTCTGCCAACCCTCACGCAGCCGGTGCACGCTCTGGTAGCCGCGCAACACCGCCGGCAGGTGCGGGCAGCCGAACAACGCCAGCATGGCCAGGTCGGTCTCCCGGTGCCCACCGTGGGCGGCCGGATCGATCAGCACCACCCCGTCCGCGGTCCACAGCACGTTGCCGCTCCACAGGTCGCCGTGGAGTCGCGCCGGAGCGTCGTCATCATCGAAGTCGCCTGCCGCACAACGCCTCATCACGGTATCGAGATCGCGGACGGTCCGGTTCTCCAGTCGAGGCCTGGCCCGCTCGAGCATCGGCGCCAGCCGCTCCTCGGCATAGAACACCCCCCACCGCGGGTGCGTGGCATACGTCATCGGCAGCAGGTGCTCCAGCGGCCCGAAGAACCCCGGGCCCGGCCAGCCTTGCGGCGGCGCCCCGAACCCGGCGGCGCCCGCATTGTGCGTGCGGGCCAGTCGCGCGCCGAATTCGAGGGCGGCGTTCTCGGTGGGGGTCGTGGACTCCAGGCGCTGCAGCGTCAGTGAGGTGTCATCGAAGCTCACCACCTGTGCGCAGGCCACCCCGCCGGGAGCCGATGACAGCCACTGCAGACCCGCGGCTTCGCAGGCGAAGAAGCCGGGTGGCGCAGCGCGGTGGCGTTTGACGAACACCCTGCGAGACTAGGCCGCCTCCTGCTTCTCGGTCTTCTCTGCCTTCTCGGCCTTGTCCGCCTTCTCGGTCTCCTCGGAGGTGTCCTGACCGCTGTCGGTCGGCTCCGACGTGTCCTCGTCGTCCCGGGTGCCGCGGGTTCCGTAGATCACCCGCTCGATCTCCGTGCGGCCTTGCTTCGCGATGTCATCCAACGACTTCCAGGCATTCTTGAACCCGGCGTCGATCTGCTCGAAGGCGTTGTGGTCGCCGCGGTCGGTCTTCACGTCTGCGGTTTCCGCGTCCCCGGTCTCGGTGTCCCCGGTGTCGTCGTCGGACTGCTCGTCGACGTCGGCGGGCTCGGTCCCGCCAGTGTCTTCGTCGAGCTGTTGTCCGACGACCGCGGGCAGTTCCGGTGGCGCCGAACGCTGCTGTGCCGCTTCAGGTTCGGCCAGCGCCGTCACGTCGTCGGGGGTCGCGCCGAGGGCCGTCTCGAGACTACCGTCGCCGAGTAGTGCCCGGACGATGTTGACCAGGGTGCGCAGCGGGTTGTCCACCGGGGTGGAGCTGATGATGCCGTCTTCGACGGCCTGCTCGACACCGGCGACCAGCGCCTCGAACACATCACCGGGCACCCGCGCCCAGTCGATATTGGACGGTAGGGTGCCGAACGGGGTGATGACGTCGGCCTGATCCAGCGTGCGTTCGTACCCGTTGTCCTGGTCGACATCGGTGAACCCGAGATTGGTCAGGATCTTCAGTGCCGGCTCCAGCGCGGTGGCGACCGGATTGTTGAAGTTCATCCCGGTGACCAGGTTGAGGGCGTCGACCGGCAGCCGGATCGGCTCGAGCAGCGGCAAGCTGCTGGTGGGCAGCGTCAGGTAGAGATTGAGCGCCAGCGGATCGCCGGCCGCCACTGCGGCCAGTGCCTCCGCCAGTTGGGGGGTGGCCTGGTCGGTCAGCGCCGAGACCAACCCGGTCAGGGTCAGGCCCCGGAGGATGTACGTCGGGAACAGCAGCGCTGCACCGGCATTGAGCAGGGAGACCGGGTTGCCCCAGGCCGGGAAGTCCGACAGTGGATCGTACTGCGCCGTTGCGTCGACCTTGACCGGGATGAGATTGGCCCCGCCCAGGGTGATGCCGGTGCCGAGGATCGGCACATTGAGCGTACTGGTGGGGTCGGTACTGCTGGTTGCCTCGGCGTCGGGAGTGACGGTGTCGATGCCGGCCAGTGCGGCCAGGGGGTACATCCGGGCGAACAGTCCGCCGTTGGCGCGTCCGGGGTTGCGCAGCAGGATCATCGGCAGCACGGTGATGCTGCCGAGCAGCGGACTGACTCCGGTATAGGCCGCTCCCCCGGGCTGGTTCGGCAGTTGCGCCACCACCTGTGGGTAGGCCATCCCGGCGGCGAACGCGCCCAGTCCGAACCCGGCGACCACCGGGATCCGCAGGTCAACCAGGTCCAGGTCTCCGAACTCGCTGAGGGCGATCTGCAGCGGGGTCAGCAGGGCGGTCTTCTGCAGGAAATTGAGGTCGGGGTTGTTCTGGATACCTGAGATCAGTTGATTCAGAATGCTGGCCACCCCGATGTTCAAGTAGGGGGTCCCGTTGATCTCATCGGCGACGGAGTTCGGGAACCCCGGTACCCAACCCAGATCCACGCCCAGGAATTTGAGCAGGGTCAGCGGCGGGCCGGCGGTGATGATGTTGAGTCCGGGGGCGTCAACGCCCGCAAGGTTCAGCGGGTCGCTGAGGTCCAGGCCCAGCAGGGTGGTCAGGTCCAGCACGTCAGTGATCCCGGCACCGGTCAGAAACGGTGCGAGGAGGGGGCCGACGCCGGGGATCCCGGCCACGTCCAGTGGGATACCGGCCAGGGTCTGGGTGATGATGGCGCCCAGTGCGTTGTTCACCACCTCTTCCGGGTCGTAGCCCAGTGCGGTGAGCAGACCCGAGAGGTTGACGTTGTCCAGGATCGCGCGTTCGATGGCGGCGGCCACGTCCTGGAATCCGTTGTAGACCGTGGCGCCGACGCCGAAGGTCAGGTCCGGGATGTCGGCCGGGTCTGGGGCTCCCGGGGCCAATTCCATCGGCGGTAGTCCGGGTGAGCCGGGGGTGGCCACCAGCGCCGAGGCGAAGCCGCCGACCAGCGCGGCGTTCACCACCGTGTCGCTGCGTACCGGGTCGGCACCCGGCGCTGCGTTTGCCTGCAGGGGCGTCACGGTGGTCACGGCCATCGCCGTCACCGTTGCCGTGGCAGCTCCGACGGTGGCCACTCGACGTGCTCGTTCTCTGCGCTTGCGATGCGTGCCGGCCATCTGAACAGCCCCTTCATGAAATTCTCAGGTTATTCTCAGGACCGTAACATCGCGTGTAGCAATGCTGCGCCGAATTGCTGATATTGCCGCAAAATCAGCGCGGTTACCAAGATCAGATGTATTTAAAGTTTGCTGACGCGCGCGTCAGGGTTGCCCGAAGGCCTTGCGAAGCAGGCGGTCGGCCACCCCGGCGGGGAGGGTGCTGACCACAGCGATCTGCAGGCGCGCAGCCATGCCGGGCACATAGCGCGCCTTGGGACGGCGGTCGCTCAGCGCCTTCTCGATCAGCCGGGCCACCACGTCCGCCGGCACCGCCGCCTTCTGCGAGCTCGGGATCATCGCGCGGAAACCCGCGATGTGCCCGGCATACAGCACCCGCTGTTCGGGCGTCATCGCCGACTCCATCTCGTCGGCCGCCGCCTCGGCGGTGTCCCACATATCCGTTGCGGTCTGGGCGGGTTCGATGATGCTGACGCGGATGCCCCAGGGCCGCAATTCCATTCGGAGGGCGTCCGCAGCAGCCTCGAGGGCGAACTTGGAGGCGCAGTACGGGCCCAGCATCGGTGCGGCAATCCGGCCATTCACGCTGGAAACAAACACCATTCGCCCCGCGGATGCTCTCAGCAGCGGTATCACCGCCTGCGCCACCGCGATCTGTCCCACGACGTTGACGTCGAGTTGACGGCGCAACTGTTCGATCGGTACCGCCTCCAGCGGTGCGCCCACCACGGTGCCCGCGTTGTTGACCACGGCATCGAGTCGGGCGGGCAAGTGGTCCCGGAGCGCGGACACCTGGTCGAGGTCGGTGATGTCCAACGGCAGCGGCGTCACCCCGGCCACCGCGGCGAGGTGGGCGCCGTCCTGGCTGCGGCGTACGCCGGCGAACACCTGCCAGCCCCGATGGGCCAGGTGGATGGCGGTGGCTCTTCCGATACCCCGGGACGCTCCCGTGACCAGAACGCTCGCCATCACCACTCCCGTCGAGGTCACCGTCGTGGTCGGACACCGGGGAGACACGGCTGGCGTGCCCCGCCCGGTGTCCGCCCCCGACATCGCGGGGCAGATCTGCCCAAGTCATACCCGCTGTGAGCCGGCCGGCTACGAGCGCCCCGACACGTCGCACCCAGCCCGCTCACAGCGTGCGCTAAGAAATGTACACGAGCGTGACCAGATTTTATTGACGTTTCGGCAACCGAAAATCTACAACTGGGGGGTCAGATCCAGGGACGTGATGGTGTCCATGCTCGTCACCAGCCACTGCGAGCCCTCGCGCTGCAATGTCAGACGGTAGGACAGGTACCGCAACGACGGGATGTCCTTCGACAACGGACTGGTGGCCGTCGAGTTGGTGTACACGATGGCCGTGGCGTCGCGTCCGCTGACCGACTCGACCGCCGCGCCCACCACCTGGGTGTTGTTGGTGACCTGAGCCTGCTTGTTGGTCGGCGCGATGGCGTCGACGTATTTGCGGTACTGCGCTTCGAAGTCGCCGCCGAGGAATCGCGCAGACCGGTCGGCCAGCGACTCCATGTTCTCCGGGGTGTAGGTCCACAACGTGGTGATGGCATCCGCAGCAGTGCGAGCGATGTCGAGCTTGGTGTCCACGAGCGCGCGGTGCGCCACGTATGGCTGCAGGGTGGACGCGGTGAAGGCGCCGGCGCCGACGAACACCACCGCAGCCGCTCCGATCGCCGCCGGAGCCCATCTCGGCGCCGCACGGCGGGGAGCCGCGGCCACCGGTTCCTCGGCCGGCACCGACTCTGCGGTCGCGTCGGCGGTGACGGTCCGCGTCCGGCGTCGCGCCTTGCCCACCGGCGTCCTGGGCGGCTCACTCTCGGTGTCGTCGGTCAGATCACCTGCAGCAGATTGCTGATCTTCCACTGGTCTCCTTCCTGGATCGCGGTGGCCACCCAACGGGAACCGTCCTCGAAGGTCCTGCCGTCCGGGAACGTCGTCACCGTCTTGGTGGCCACCAGCACGTCGGCGCTGCCGTCGTCGTTCCAGCGTTCCACCCCCGCGTCGAGCACCGTTCCCGTGGTGGGTTCGGCCCGGGCCACCTGAACAACGATCTCGTTGATCCGCTGCTGGTAGTCCTGCGCCAGCTGCCCGGTGGCCTGATCCAGCACCGCATCGGCATAGTCGTTGGCGCGCATGGGATCCGGTGAGGTGTACTGCGTCATGAACCCGCGCACGTAACTGATCACCGCGACGTTGCGCACCGCCTCCGTGCGATGCTGCTCATGGGTGATCAGCAGTAGGGTGCCCGCCGTCAGCGCGGCGATCAGCACCACCACCGCCGACGCCATCAGCACCACCAACCCGACGGGACGCCCCCGGTGCGGGGCGCGCCGGCTGAACTGCTCGGGTGCCTTCTCCTCGACCCTGCGGCGCGGACTCACTGTGGCGGTCCTTGCGGACTGGCCAGCACGGTCAAACCCGCGACCCGCCACTGATCGTCGACCTTCTCGAAGTCCACCCGCACCGTCGCGGTGATGAACCGCTGGTCCGGCGGCACCCCGCGCTGACCCTGCAACGCCAGCAGCATGGTGCCGCGGTCGGCGGTGTTGGTCAGGACTGCGCTGTTGGCGGTCCAGTACTCGTTGGCCGTCGCACCCGATGCGGTGATGGCGTCCTGCTGCGCCGTCAGTTGATCGCGGTAGCCGTCGGTGACCAATCCGGCGGCGCGTTCGAAATCCTGTGCCAGGGTGGGAACGTCGTAGCTGAGCATGCCTTCGACCAGCTTGGGCCCTTGCACTGCCAGCTGTTCGCGGGCCTGGGCCGCCCGCAGATCCGACTGGTACACCACGAGATATCCCGCTGCCACCGCAGCCAAAGCCAGCACCATCGCGGCGCACACCGCCGCCCCGGCCCGCCGGACGGCCCGGGGCGGACGGTGGACCGTGCGGTGCACCTCGGTGTGGGCCAACAGGTCGGCCCAGGTGCGGCGGCGCGAATCCCACAGCGGCCACAGCCATCCCACGAACACCGCCGCGGTGTCCAGCAGGTGGGCCAGATCGCGCAGCAACAGCCGCCAGGGACCCGCCGGCACCCCGTCGCGGCGGACCACCCGAATGCCCAGCGCCGCCCGGCCCAGCGTCCAGCCGGTCACCGCGGGCAGCAGCAGACGGTTGACCACCACCGCGAGCAACGTCAGTCCGGCAGCAACCACACACACCCACCACAGGGGGCTGCGCTGAGCGGTGGTCCAGGCCACCAGCACCAGCGTCGTGACGGTCAGGAGACCGATCACCACGTCGATGACGAACGCGCCGGCGCGCGCCGCCCACCCGGCCCGGATGACCGCCGGGGCGGTATCGGTGTCCGTGGTCTGATCGTCGAGCACCGCGGTCACGTGGTCACCTGGTCGAGGCGGGCGATCTTGTAGGTGCCTTCGTCCTGGGCCATCTGCACCCGCAGCCGGTATCCGGTTTCCTGTTGCTGTACTTCGGTGTTGGTGAGCTTCACCCGCAGCGCCACCAGGACATCCATCGAGCCGTCGTCGTTGTGGCGCTCCACGGCAGCTTCCATGTCGGTGACCTCCACCTGCGCGTTGGCAGCCTGATACGCCTCGACCAGCACCCCGCTGTAGAGCGTGGCCTGGGTCTGGTAGTCGCCGGTGGCACAGTCGAGGATCTTCTGCTGGCTCTCCGCCATGGCCGCGGTGTCGGGGGCCTGGGTGGCCGCCACACAGTCCTTGGCGGCGGCCGTCGCCGCGGCCTCGTCGCGGGCCAGTACGCCGGCGTCGCGATTGGACTGCCCTACGAAGTATCCGGCGGTGGCCACCAGCGCCGCCGTCACCACCAGCGCGGCGCACACGCCGACGAACCAGCTCCGGCTGGACAGTCGCGTCGCCTGCGGTGTGCCGGCCACGTCGCCGCCGGGAACGTCGGTGTCGGAAACGTCGCTGTGGGCAACGTCGTCATCGGGGACGTCGGGAACGTCGTCGGGATTCAGCCGGCCGGTGCCAGCATCTCCTTCCATCCCTCTTCTCCTGTGTTCGTCGAACTGCTCACGGAGTACTTCACCCCGTCGGGACCCACCACCTCACCCGCCTGTGGGTTGTAGATCATGCCGTTGGGTGCCGGAGTGTAGATGCACGGGTTGGGTTGCTGTCCGCTGCACTGCACGGTACCGCTGCCGGGTGGGCTCAGCGGATCACTGGTGATCGGCGCCGGTGGCGGCAGCATGTCGGCGGGCAGCGGGTTCATCCCGTTGTTGATCGTCGGCGCCGGGATCACCCGCCCGGGGTTGACCGGCTGGTCGCACCGCGCGCCCGGCGCGGGGCAGTTCAACAGCTGGTTGGGATCGCCGTACCACGGGTTGTTGCCCAGCGGCACGTACGGTTCCTCGCTGCGGCATTCCCGCGGGGTGGCGGCCGTCTTGCCCGGCACATCCGCGCACGGATAGTTGCGGGCACCGCGGACCACGTTGGCCGGGGTGTCCTTCGGGATCTTGCAGTACATCCCACTCGGCAGCGGGGCGGTGGTGGTGTCGGCGGGCGAGCGCCACTGCGAGGCAGGCAGGAAGCCGGTGAGGCACGGCGGCGGTTGGTTGATGGTGAGGCTGAAGTTCAACGCCGCGGCATTCTTGAACGGCGCGGCCACGGCCTGGGCCACCGAGGCCCCCTGCGGCAGGATGACCAGTGTCTGCTCCAGGCCCTTGTTGTACCGCTTGAGCATGTCGAACACGATCGAGAGGTTGGCCAGCGTCTGAGGAAGTGCTTCACGCACTTCCCCGAACACCCCCGCCACCGCGTCGGCGGTGGGGCCGGCTTTGGCCAGGCCGCTGCGCACGGCCTGGTCCTGCTGCGCGGTCTGGGCGGCGAGGCTGTTGAGGTTGGCCGACCAGCGCCGGATGGCGTCGCCGGAATTGACCTGGCTGTCCAGGATCGGCGCCGAGTTGTCGATGATGTCGTTGATGTCGCCGATGTTGGTGTCGAAGTCGGTGACGATGGCCTGGGTTCCGTCCACCAGGCGTTGCAGCGCCGGTCCCAGACCTCCGACGGCCAGGGCGGTCTCGTCGAGCAGTCCCGAGATCTTCTCCTTGGGCAGTGCGGCCAGGCCCCGGTCGGCGGCGTCGAGCGCGGGACCGATCTCCCGTGGCACGGAGCCATCGGTGATGGTCTGGCCGGGCGAGAGGTACTGCCCGGACGTGCTGTCCGACACCAGATCCAGGTACTGCTCGCCGATCGCCGACACCGAGTGCACGTTGGCCGAGGCGTCCACCGGGATCTTGTACCGGTCCTCGATGCTCATCGTGGCCCGTGCACCCGACTCGGTGGGCTCCACCTCGGTCACCTTGCCGATGGTGATACCGCGGTAGGTGACGTTGGCGGTGCGGTACAGCCCGCCCGAGGCGGGCAGGTCCGCGTGCAGGGTGTACTGCCCCACCCCGGCCAGGCTGGGCAGCCGCAGGTAGTACCAGCCCAGCGCGGTCAGCGCGATCACCGTCAGCACGGTGAACAACGCCAACTGAATTCGGATGAAGCGGGTCAGCATCGCCTATTCACCTCGCTCCACCAACGGACCGCCGGGCACCGAATTGGGGCTCGGGGTGTAGCGCACGTCCGGGATCATCTGGTTGACGTCGCGACCCCACGCCTGTTCCAGCGCGCGCAGCGCCCCGGAGAACCCGGTGCCGGTCAGGAACGCGTTGTCCAGCGTGCTCAGCGTCAGGTCGAACGTCGCCGAGGTGTTGATGTAGTCACCACGCACCACCTTCGGCACGTTGTCGATGGCGAACGGTGCGGTGAGGATCAACTTCAGGGCGCCGATCAGGTACGGCGAGGCCCGGCCGAGCTGCTTGAGCGGCCGTTGCAGCAACTGCAGGTTGGTCTCCAGGTCGCCGCGCGCGGCCGAGAGGTACTGGTCGGTGGCTGCGCTGAAGCGGCCCAGCGCCGTCACCGCGTCGGCGAACACATCGCGCTGGTCGGCGAAATACTTGATCAGCGGCGGAAACTCGGTGAGCACCCGGTCCAGAGTGTCGTTGCGGGCCGCCACGATGGACAGCAACTCGTTGGTGGTGTCGATGGCCCGGGTCAGATCTTCGCGCTGGGCGTTGAGCTGTTCGGTGAACACGTCGAGCTTGCCGAGGAACGCGCGGACCTGTTCGGCGTTGCCGTCGAGGATGTTGTTGACCTCGGTCTGGATCACCTCCAGGTTGGGGATGCCGCCGCCGTTGAGCACCGTGGCAATGCTGGCCAGGGTGCGTTCGGTGGTGGGATAGGCCGAGCTGTCGGCCAGCGGGATCGTATCGCCGTTGCGCAGCGGTTGCGCTGACGGATCCTGCTGCGGCGCTGCGAGTTCGACGTGCTGGGTGCCCAGCAGGCTGGTCTGGCCGATGCGCGCCGTGGCGTTCTCGGGCAGTTGCACATTGCCGTCGATATCCAGGGTCAGCGTGGCCACCCAATTGACCAGTTCGATCTTGCGCACCGACCCGACGAAGACGTCGGCCACCCGCACCCGGCTGTTGACGTTGAGCGCCAGGGTGTCCGGCATCTGGACGTACACCGTCATGGTGTCACCGCTGGTGCCGGGGCCACCGGGCAGCGGCACGTTGGCCACGCCCTTCCACCCGCAGGAGGCCAGCACCATCGCGACGACGGCCAGCACCAGGGTGCGCCAGGTGGCTACGCGGGTGAACCGCAGGATGCGCGTCACGGGGCACCCACCTCAGCGGGCAGCGGCGGTCCCGGCGGGGCGGGCGCCGGTGCTGCAGGCGCCGGTCCCGGAACCTGCTGTGACAGCGGCAGCGGACCGGGAACCACGTCCGGTGCCGGGGGCGGCGGCGGACCGGGCTGCGGATACCACGGCGGCGGCAGCGGATTGTTCTGGTCGTAGGCGTTGGGCACCGCACCGCCGCGGGGACCGCCGGGCGGGTAGCTCACCGGGTCGGGCCCACCCATCAGGGCCGCCAGCGAGTCCGGGGTCAACATGTTCTTGGTGAACTGCTGCACCTGCAGGCCCTGCATGCCGGGTGCCACGATCCAGCCCGGCTCGTGGTTGCCGTGGCTGAACAGGGTGTCGCGCGACCAGACACCCGGAACGGTGGTGTCCTTGTAACCGGGGGGCGGCTGCAGCCGGGGCTCGGAGTACGCCACGTACTTGGGCAGCGTTGCCGCCGTGGCGAACTGGTTGACGCCGAACGGCGGGAAGTTGAACTTGATGGCGTCCAAGATCGGTGCGAGGTACTGCGCGCACAGCTCCGCGGACTCCTGATAGCCGAGCCGGCTGCCGGCCTGGATGGAGCTGCAGATGAACTGCATCGGGTTGGCGAAGCTGGCCACCACCGGGATCGCGGTCAGCGAGCCGTGGGTGGGCTCGTAGATGTTGACCAGGTTGGCCGCGAGGTTCGGGAAGATGTGCAGCGCGGTCTCGAGCCCGTCGCGGGGCTCGGGCTGCAGGATCGCATTGGTGGTGTTGGCCAGGTTGTTGATGCTGGTGGACAGCTCGGACCCATTGTCGTTGATGAACTGCTGTGCGGTGGTGAGCAATCCGTCGATATCGCGCAGGGCGGTCGCCAGTTCCTGGTCGTTGTTGGTGAAGGAGTTGGTGAACTGAGCGAGGTTGTCGTTGAGTTCGACGAATTGCTGATCGCTGCGGTGCAGGGCGTTGACGAACAACGCCAGGCTCTTGGCAACGGCGAAGAAGTCGCCGCGGCCCTGGTTGAGCGCGGTGATCGACTCCGACAGCGCGTTCAAGGTGGTGTTGATCTGCTCACCCTTGCCGGCCAGCCCGTCGGCGAAGGACTCGACGACGTCGCCGAACGGGCCCTTGGGCTGTCCGGGGGTGGGGCCCAGTTCCGTGACGATGTCGGTGATCTGGTTGCGCAGGTCGTCCCATTCCACCGGAACCTGGGTGCGTTCCATCGGGATCTCGGCGTTGTTCTCGAGCTCGGGGCCGCCGGTGTAGGCCGGGGACAGCTGGATGGTGCGCGAGGCGACCAGGCTGGGATTCAGGATGGACGCGGTGGCATCGGCAGGCACCTTGTACTTGTTCTCGTAGCTGAAGGTCACCTTCATCCGGTCGCCGGCGGGCTCGATGCTGTCGATCGACCCCACCCGCACGCCCATGATCTGCACCTTGTCGCCGGGGTAGAGCGCCAGCGCCTGCGGGAAGTAGGCGGTCACCGTGTTGTAGGTGAGCCTCTTGTACAGCTGCCACCCTGCGACGGCCCCCACCAGTGCAAGCACGAGCACCAGCGCGCCGATGATCACCGCCGCGCGGGACAGGCGCGGCACTTTCATGTTGCGCACGTTGAAGATCGTCGACATCGCTACCGGTTCCCTACGGCGTCAGGTGTGGTGGACGGGATGATGAACGGCGGGTTCCCGGGTAGCGGCGCCACCGAGTTGGGCGAGAGTTGCTGTCCCGGACCGGGTACCGGGGCGGGGCCGGGTCCCACCGGAGGTACCGGTACGGGCGCGGGGCCGGGTCCCGGCAGCGGGCCGACCGGGACCGTGCGCGCTCCGGGCGGGCCGGGCGCCAACGGCGGGGCAGGAACCCCCGGCACCGTCGGCACGAGGCCACCGGGCTCGTTGCCCGCGGGCACACCCGGTGCCGGGGGCGGGGCGTCGGGGTTGGGCGCTGAGGTCTGGACGCCCACCGGCGGACCGTAGTTCGTGCCGTACGGGTTGTCTCCGAACGGGCCGACGGTCAGGTCCGCGCACGGCAGTGGGTTCTCCGGCGACGGAATCCCGTCCGCGGGTGGGGTGTACGAGCACGGTGACCCCTTGGGCACCGCCGGGCCAGGGAAGTCCGGGGTGCCTTCGAGCACCTGCGGGGCCGGCGGCGGCGCGCCGTTGGGCTGACGCTGTCCGTTCGGATCCGGGAACTGGAAGGCGGGCAGCCCGGCATTGCGCCAGAACTGCTCGGGATCGATCCCGCGTTTCTTGAACGCGGCGTCGATGAAGGGCTGGACCACTTGGCCGGGCAGCAGGTTGATGATGATCACCTTGAAGTACGGCCCCGAGCCGATGGCCTCGGCCAGCGACGCGGTGAACTTGCTCAGGGTGGACAGTGATTCGGCGAGGTCGAACTTGTGGCGCTCGAGGATGCCGGAGACCGTCTGCAGCTGTTCCAGCACCCTGTTCAGGTTCGGGTTGTCGTTGATGAACCCCTCGAACTGGCGCGAGACCTGTGACACGTTCTCCAGCAGATAGTTCACCGCCTGGCTGCGCTCGTTGATGGCGGCCAGCAGCGTCCGGGAGTTCAGCAGCAGCTGGTTGATCTGCTCGCTGCGATCCCCGAGCACGCCGGCCACTTTGTTGGCGTTGGCCAGCAGTTGCTTGAACTGCTCGTCGCGCTTGCCGATCACGTCGGAGAACCTGGCCACCCCGTCCAGCGCGGCGCTCAGGTGTGGGTACGTCTGGTCGATGGTCTCGCTGAGCACATTCAGCGACTGCTTGACCGTCTGGATGTCCCAGCCCCCGGCAGCTTTGGTGACGTCGAAGAACGCGTCGTAAATCTGGTACGGCGTGGTGCTCTGCCCGATCGGCAGCTCACCGGAGGCCCGCAGCGTCTGGCTGCCGCGCGGCTCGATCTCCAGCACCTTCTTGCCCAGGATGGTGTCGGTGCGGATGGCCAGCCGCGAGTCGGTGCCGATCTGGTTGCCGCCCAGGGTGAAACCCATCCGGACATGATCGCCGTCGATGGCCAGGCTCTCCACCGTGCCCACGTCGGTGCCCGCGATGCGCACCTTGTCCCCGGTGTTCAGGCCCCCGGAATCGGTGAACAGTCCGTAGTACGTGGGCTGGGCGAACAGCATCGGCACGCTCGAGAAGCTCTGTCCCACACCGATGATGAGCACCAGGATCAGGATGCCCAGGACGCCGCTGCGGATCCGGTTGGATCCTTCGATCGATCTCACTGTGGGGTGCACCTACCCGTCGGCTGGGTGAACACCTTGACCGTGCGGACCGGGCCGCCGGGCTGCAGACCGTTCAGTTTGAGGTTCAGGTCGCACAGATAGAAGTTGAAGAAGTCACCGTAGACACCACCGGCGCGGCCGATGATCTTCAGTGCGTTGGGCACCTTGGACAGCGTGTCCTCCACCTGGGCCTGCTCGTCGATCAGCGGCTGCTGGATGGTCTCGAGGTGCCCGATGGTGTCTTTGAGCACCGGCCGGTTGTCGGCCAGCAGATCACCCAGTGTGCCTGCGGCATTGCTGATGTCGGCCACCGACTGGCCCAGTGGGTCGGCGCGGTTCTTCAGGCCGGTGATCAGCACTTCGAAGTCGTTGACCGTCTGGTCGAACTCCTTCTGGTGCTTGACGGTGGTGTCCAGGACGGTGTTGAGGTTGGTGATCACCTCACCGATGGCCTGGTCGCGGTCGGCCAGCGCGTTGGTCAGTTGTGCGGTCTGGTCCAGGATGTCGTTGATGGTGCCGCCCTGACCCTGGAACACGGTGATGATGGACTGGGCGATGTTGTTCACCTTGTCGGGGTCCAGCGCGCGGAACAGCGGCTTGAAGCCGCCGATCAGCGCATCGAGATCCAGCGCGGGAGTGGTGCGGGCCAACGGGATGAACCCACCCGGAGGCAGCACCCGGTCCGCGCCCTCCCCCTGGCCGCGTTGCAGTTCGAGGTAGCGGTTGCCGATCAGGTCCTGATAGCGGATCTGGGCGGTGGTGGACTGGTACAGCGGCAGCGTGCGGTCCACGTCGAAGTCGACCCGCACGCGCTGGCCGCCGTCGATCAACTGCACCTTCGACACCTTGCCCACCTCGACACCCGAGGCGCGGACGAACTGCCCGGCGCGAAGACCGCTGGCATTGGAGAACTCTGCGGAGTATCCGGAGGTCCGGTCGAAGCGGATCTGCCCGAAGACGATGATGATGACGGCGGTGAACATCAGCAGCACCAGAGAGAAGGCGCCGAGTTTGATCGCGGTTCCGGTGGTTCTCATGGGTTGATCGTGTTCTCCCCGACTTGGCGACCCCAGACGTACTCGGTGAGGATCGGCTGGCCCAGTTCGAAGTGGTTGTACGGCGCGATCGAGGCACCGGTGTCCATCACCAGATACGGTGCGGGCCACAGCTCACGGGTGATCTCCTGCCAGCACCCGGGTGCGCCGCCGGGGCCGCCCTTGGCGTTCACCCGCGGCAGGTTGTCCGGGTACACATACGGGTTCTCGGCACCCAGGAACGTGGTGTTCGTGTTCAGCGAATAGCCGTTTCCACCAAGGGAGGCAGCCACTTTGGGCGCGACGGTGGCGTAGTTGCGGATGGTGCAGAAGATTGCCGGGCTGTATTCGTCCAGGGTCCTGGAGGTGGTCACCAGGTCTGCTGCGCCTCGCACCAGGAACGGCCCGCCGCGTTCGAACACGTCGGCCCCGGTGTTGCCGAAACCCACGGCCGCCAGCAGGGCGGCGTCCAGGTCACCCTGGCGCTCGTTGAGCGTGCGGGCCGTGATCACCGCGTTGTCCAGGGCGTCGAAGAGATCGGGGGCCGCAGAGGTGTACACCTCACCCAAGTCCGCCAATCTCTGCACGTCGTAACGGATCTGCGGCATACGGGGGTTGATGTCGTCGAGGATCGAGTTGCCGCGGACCAGCGACTCGCCGAACTTGTCACCAAGGCCGGTCAGGGCCTCGGCGGTGGCCGACAGCGTGAGGTTCAGCTTGACCGGGTCCACCTGTTCGGAGATCGAGGTGATGGTCTCGAACAACGTGTTGAACTCTGTGGTCACATTGGAGACGTCGATGACATCGGCGGAGGTGATCCGCGCGGCGACGGGGTCATCCGGAGAGGTGAAGGAGACGTACTTGTTGCCGAACACCGTGGTGGCCTGGATGTTGGCGTTGACGTTGGCCGGTATCAGGTCGATGTAGCGCGGGTCGACGTCGAGGGTCAGCTGCGCTTTGGTGGTGCCGTCGGAGTCCAGCGGCGCCACCTTCGCCACCCGGCCGATCTCGACCCCGTTGTAAGTCACCTTCGAACCGGGGTCCATCACCAGGCCGGCGCGGCTGGAGACCAGGGTGAGTTTGGTGTTGTCGGCGAAGCCGCCGCGGAACTGGATGTAGACCAGCGTGGCCACCACCAGGACGACAACCAGGAGCACCGCGCCCGCCAGCTTGTAAGGCGGCGTGCGCTGGGTGTTGGGTGGCGAGGTGACCTGCCCGGGTGCGGTCATCGGCTACACCGTCAGGTTGAAGTTGGGGTCGACGCCGTAGAGCGCCAACGATGCGAGCAGGACGACGACGACGATCAGGACCAGCGATGCGCGCATCGAACGACCAACGGCCTCACCGACACCCACGGGACCACCACCGGCGTTGTACCCGTAGTAGCAGTGGTTGAGCATCACGATCACCGAGATGATGATGGCCTGGACGAAGGACCACATCACGTCGTCGGGCCGCAGGAAGGTCCGGAAGTAGTGCTCGTAGGTGCCGATCGACTGTCCGTAGAAGAACGTCGTGGTGATCTGGGCGGACAGGAAGCTCATGATGATCGCCATCGCGTACAGCGGGATGATCACCACGAAGCCGGCCAGGATGCGGGTGGACACCAGATACGAGATCGATTTGATGCCCATGACTTCCAGGGCGTCGATCTCCTCGCTGATGCGCATGGCGCCAAGCTCGGCGGTGGCACCCGCGCCGACGGTGGCGGCCAGGGCCTGACCGGCCACCACGGGCGCAGCGATGCGCACGTTCACCAGGGCGGCGAAGAAGCCGGTGAAGGCCTCCACCCCGATGTTGCCGAGCGAGGCGAAACCCTGGATGGCGATCAGGGATCCGCCGGAGAGCGTGACGAACCCGACGATCGCGACGGTGCCGCCGATCACGGCCATGGCCCCGGTACCCATGCCGATCTCGGCGATCAGACGCAACACCTCGCGGCGGTAGAACCGCAGCGCGTGCCCGATCGATCCGACGGCGGTGACCACGAACCAGGCGACGTGGCCGATGGAATCCAGGAACCGGCCGGGTGATCCGGCGGCGCGCCCGGCGTTGCCGTAGAGCCGGGGGAACCGGGCGCGCAGAACCTGTGTCGTGGACATCAGCGCCCCGTCCCGAAGCGGACACCGATGGTGGTGAGCACCACGTTGACGGCGAACAGGGCCACCACGCAGAGCACCAGCGTCTCGTTGACCGCGGTGCCGACACCCTTGGCGCCGCCGGCCACCGTCAGCCCCCGGTAGCAGCCCACCAGGCCGGCGATCAGGCCGAAGGTCAGTGCCTTGACCACGGAGATCAGCACCTCGGGAAGACCGGTGACCAGCGTCAGCGTCGAGACGTAGGCGCCGGCGGAGACGTTCTGGATGTAGACGCCGAAGATGAAGCCACCCACCAGCCCGATGGTGATGACGGCGCCATTGAGCAGGAAGGCGACAAACGTCGAGGCGGCGACACGCGGGACGACGAGGCGGTGGATCGGGTCGATGCCGAGCACCTCGAGTGCGTCGATCTCTTCACGGATGGTCCGGGCACCGAGGTCGGCGCAGATGGCCGTGGAGCCCGCGCCGGCCACCACGAGCACGGTGACCAGGGGGCCGAGCTGGGTCACCGCACCGAGCGCGGCACCGGCGCCCGAGACGTCGGCGGCGCCGAACTCGGCCAACAGGATGTTGAGGGTGAAGATGATCAGCACCGTGAGCGGGATCGAGACGGCGACGGTGGGCAGGAACGCCACCCGCATCAGGAACCAGCTCTGGTCGATGAACTCCCGCCATTCGAACGGTCTCAGCAGGGCCCTGCCTGCGAGCACGCACATCCGGAAGAACCCGCCGACCAGCTCCAGCGGCGTGCGCAACTGATCACGCACGTAGCCGGTGAGACCGTTTGACGACACCGTCACGCGGGCACCCGATTCCGGGTGACCCGACGGTGGCGCCCCGGCCGCAGCCATGACGAGCTACCCTGCACGCACCCTCCTTGGCCCGACCCGGAGAAAGTGTCGTCCGTCTTCCTACTGCTCAGTAGTAAGACGGACCACAGGAATGTACCCGATGCCGCGGCGGGCGTGTACCGCATCTGCACGATTAACCCTCCGCCGTCACCGGCACATAATTTGCGCCCTGGTCAACTCTTAGAATCCGATTCGAGAAATGGTCTCTATCAGGCGGTTTCGGGGCCAGAATCTACACTGAAGCGGCTGCGCAATTCGGTTTTCAGAACTTTGCCAGCCGGGTTGCGCGGCAATGCGTCGACGACCTCGAGCCCGCGCGGGTGCTTGTACCTGGCCAACCGCTCGTTGAGAAAGTCCTCCAGATCGGCCAACTGCAGACCGGGGGTATCCGGTGTGACAGCTATGACGGCCACCGGCACCTCGCCCCACTTCTCGTGGCTGCGGCCGATCACTGCCACCTCGGCGATGGCCGGGTGCGCGGCCAGCACGTTCTCCACCTCAGCGCAGTAGATGTTCTCGCCGCCGGAGATGATCATGTCCTTCTTGCGGTCGACCACCCAGACGTAGCCGTCGGCATCCATGCGCACCAGGTCCCCGGAGTGGAACCACCCGCCGGCAAACGCCTCGGCGGTGGCTTCCGGGTTGTTCCAGTACCCCGCCATCAGAGTCGGTGCGCGATAGACGATTTCGCCCACCTCACCCACCGGCACGTCGTTCATGTCCTCGTCGACCACCCGTGCGGACACCGTGGGAATCACCTTGCCCACCGAGCCCAGCTTGCGAATGGCGTCCTCCCCCAACAACATGCACGTCACCGGCGACATCTCGGTCTGCCCGAAGGCGGCCAGGATCTTGGCGGCGGGGAAGGTGTCGGCCATCTCGCGCAGCAGGGTGTCCGATGCGGGTGCGGCTCCCCAGGAGATCACCCGCAGCGCGAGATCGCGCGGGGTAACCTTCTGGGCGGCGCACACCGCCTGCCACTGCGCGGGCACCAGGAAGATGCCGGTGACGCCCTCTGTCTGCAGCAGATCCAGTAATTGGTGCGGGTCGAAGGCCCCGAGCGGGTTGATCACGGTGGGACGACCGAGGGTGAGCCCGACGAGCATGTTGGCGATCCCGGCGATGTGGAACAGCGGGACGCCGATGAAGCCGACATCGGTGTTGATGTCGGCGCCGTTGGTGTACAGCATCGTCATCGTCTGACCGGTCAGGTTGGTGTGCGTCAACACCGCACCCTTGGGCCTGCCGGTGGTTCCCGAGGTGTACATGATCAGGGCGGGGCTGTCGCCCGGTACGTCGGCGGGCGGCGCCGGGTCTCCGGCCTCGGCCAGCAGGTCCTCGTAGCCCAGCTGGCCATCGGCGGTGGGAGCACCGGCCACGATCACGGTCTCCAGCGTCGGCGCCAGCTCCCGCACCCCCGCGGCCACCGGGGCCAGCATGGGTTCGGTCACAACCACCCGGGCGTCGCAGTCGGAGACCAGGAAGGCGAGCTCGGGCGGGGTCAGCCGGAAGTTCACCGGGACCGCGATCGCGCCCAGGTAGTTGGCCGCCAGGAAGGACTCGACGAATTCCGTGCGGTTGAGCATCAGGATCATCACGCGGTCGCCGGCCCGCACCCCGCGGCGCGCCAGCGCTGCGGCCAGCGCACCGACTCGGCGGTCCAGCTCGGCCCAGGTGGTGGTGTGTCCCTGATAGCGCAGGGCGGTGCTCTGCGGCTGCATGAGGGCATGGCGGCTGAGCTGGGTGACCCAGTTCTGGCGGCGAGCGAGGTAGGGCTGGGTGGCAGGTGTTTCGGTGATCGCCTGGCCGGTCAACTGTGCGGTCAACGCTCGGCACCCCTTCTCGATCCAACTTGCGTGGATCTTACATTTGATCAAACATTGTGTTGTCCCGGTCACAGTAAAGCGTGAGCGCTGGGCAGACAACCCCCGTAGTCACATCGAATCCGAGGGCGAGGGCGACGTTGAACGCACCGGCAGGGACCCGTCGTGGCGGCGTGCGCCGCACCCAGCTCTCGGATGAGGTGGCCGGCCGGCTGCGCGCCGAGATCATGTCCGGAGTGCTCAAACCCGGCAGCTACATCCGGTTGGACGAGACGGCCGCGCAACTCGGGGTCAGCATCACCCCGGTGCGTGAGGCGCTGCTGACGCTGCGCGGCGAGGGCATGGTGCAGCTGGAGCCCCACCGTGGCTATGTCGTGCTGCCGATGAGCCGCCAGGACATCGCCGACATCTTCTGGCTGCAGGCGACCATCGCCCGGGAACTCGCAACCAGCGCCACCGCCCGCATCACCGACGAGCAGATCGACGAGTTGGAGCGCCTCACCGACGCACTGGCCGAGGCGGTGGACGGCGCCGACTCGAAGGCCGTGGTGGCCGCCGAGTTCGCGTTCCATCGCGCCTTCAACCGGGTGGCGGGCCGAATCAAGTTGGCCTGGCTGCTGTTACACGTGGCCAAGTCCATGCCCGCGCTGCTCTACGCGGCCGACCCCGGCTGGGGCGCGGACGCGGTGACCAACCATCGCGACCTGATCGCCGCGCTGCGCACCAGGGACGTCGCCGCCGCCGTCGCGCACACCGAGTGGCAGTTCAACGACGGTGCCGACCGGCTCACGGAGGTCTTGGAGCGCAGCGGGATCTGGGAAACCTAGTTACTCAGCTGCTCCGCGCGGTTCTTCAGGTTGTTCGCCAGGTGGTCGAGCGCCTCGTTGACGACCTTTTTCACCATCATGGCCGGCACCGGAACCCCGAGGTCCACCTCGACGTCCATGTCGACGGTGAGCAGCGACGTCGAACCCATGCCGACGACGGAGAACAGCTGATCCTGCTTGGAGAAGTGATCACCCTGCTGCATCACGGTCTGGATCTGGTTGGGCTGCGGGTAGTAGACGGCCTGGATGTAGGTGCCGTCATTGCCCTGGACGGAGGCGTCCAGGCGCAGCTGGCTGGGCCGGCCGTCCGGGTACCGGTGCAGGATCCAGCAGCCCTTCACCTCTTCGTTCCATTGGGGATAGGCCTCGAAATCGGCCACGATGCCCAGGATCACGGACTCCTCGGCCGCGACCTCGACCGTCTTGCTCACCAGCGGCATGGCGTCACCTTATCTCTGTGCGGTGCTGCCTTCGCCCAGCGGTGACTCCACCCGCGTCTTCTCGTCGCGGATCAGTCCGCGCAGCAGCGCGGTGCTGAATTCGGCGGCGATCTCCGGGGCCGAACGGCGGCCGTGGGGCCGCAGCCAGCGGTAGGCGCCGAGCGTCATCCCGATGTAGCCCAGGGCCAGCACGTGGGAGTCGCACGCGTAGAACTCGCCGCTGGCGATGCCCCGGTCGATCAGGCCGTGGACATGCTCGTAGACCTGGGCTTCCTTCTCCTTGATCTCGGCCACCTGCTCTTCGGTGAACCACTCGCTGATGTAGGGCTGCTCCTGGAAGTACACCGCTGCGCCTTCGGGATTGGCCGCGATCTGCGTGAGCAGCCGCACGGTGTACTGGTAGAGCGCCTCGCGGGCCGTCCAGGTGGGGTCGTCGTGCACCGCGGCCAGGGTGTTGTCGGCCGCGCGCTGGTAGATGTCGTAGAGAATGAGCGACTTGCTGGCGTAGTAGTGGTACACCGTGGCCTTGTTCAGCCCCACCACGTCGGCGACATCATCCATCCGGGTGCCGTGGTAGCCGCGAGCGGCGAACAGCTTGGTGGCGACGGCCAACAGCTCCTCGCGGCGGGTCAGCCCGTTTTCTGATGCCATGGTTCACTCTTTCTGCGGCCCCGACGGTCGGCGCCCTATCAATCAGTTGGTTGGCTAGTTTATCCCCATCGAACGCTGTCGTACTGCCGCCTCGGGTGACTACACTGGTCACACCGGTACCGCTGGGAGGCATCTGATGGATCCGAACCCGGATTACGACGCGAGCGACGAGATCGAGTACTTCTTCTCGTGGTTCCCCTGGGCGCTGCGCGGCGTGTACCCACCCCCGGCCTACCCGCCGGTCTGAGCGTCGAGGGCGTGCGCTCCCCCAACACCTGCTGGCTCACCGACATGGACGGCGTGCTGGTGCGCGAGGAACACGCGCTGCCCGGTGCAGCGGAATTCCTGCAGCGACTCGTGGACAAGGGCCGACCGTTCCTGGTCCTGACCAACAACTCGATCTTCACGCCGCGCGATCTGGCCGCCCGGCTGGCCCGCTCCGGACTGACGGTGCCCGAGGAAGCGATCTGGACCTCCGCATTGGCGACGGCCACGTTCCTGCACGACCAGCTGCCCCGCGGCTCGGCCTACTGCATCGGTGAGGCGGGGTTGACCACCGCGCTGCACGAGGTCGGCTACACCCTCACCGACGTCGGACCGGACTTCGTGGTGCTCGGCGAGACCCGCACCTACTCCTTCGAGGCCATCACCAAGGCCATCCGGTTGATCGGCGAGGGCGCGCGGTTCATCGCCACCAACCCCGACGTCACCGGCCCCTCCGCCGAAGGCCCTTTGCCCGCAACGGGTTCCGTCGCGGCACTGATCACCAAGGCCACGGGCCGGGAGCCCTATTTCGTGGGTAAGCCGAATCCCATGATGTTCCGCAGTGCGCTCAACCGCATCGAGGCCCACTCCGAGGAGACCGCGATGATCGGCGACCGGATGGACACCGACGTGGTGGCGGGCATCGAGGCCGGACTTGACACCATCCTGGTGCTCACCGGGTCGACCACCGAAGCCGACATCGACCGCTACCCGTTCCGCCCCGGTCGCGTGCTGCCGTCCATCGCCGACGTCATCGAACTCGTCTGAGCCACGCCGAGGCGTAATCCCTTGCGACGTGGCGCGGCGTGTTGCCGCAAGGGGTTACGTGTCGCGGAGGCTAGGCGGCGGCGGCTTTCACGGCGCGGCCCACCTCGGCACGCAGGTCGGCGTACTCCGGGGAGCGGCGCAGCTCGTCGGGGTCGACCCCGGTGCGCGGCAGGTCCACCGGAATGTCCAGTGCCACCTGGCCCGGCCGCCGGGTCAGCACGACGATGCGCGAACCCAGGAACGCCGCCTCGTCGGCGCTGTGCGTGACGAACACCGTGGTCCGGCCCGACTCCGCGCTGACCTGTCGCACATCCTCCTGCAACCGCTCGCGGGTCAGGGCGTCCAGTGCGGCGAACGGCTCGTCGAGCAGGAACAGCGGCGTCTCCGCCGCCAGCGCGCGGGCGATCGCGACCCGCTGCTGCTGGCCGCCGCTGATCTCCCAGATCTTGCGCCCCGCAGTGCCTTCCAGCCCCACCCGCTCGAGCAACTGGTCGCGGCGCTCCGCCCGCCGCTCGCGCGGCACCTTGGCATACTTGAGCGCCAGGTCGATGTTGCCGCCGACGGTGCGCCACGGGAACAGCCGCGGCTGCTGGAACACCACACCGGCACTCACCCCGGGCGCGGGCGGTGAACCCGACACGTCAACCGCACCTTCGGAGGGCTGCTCGAAGCCGGCGATCAGCCGCAGCAGCGTGCTCTTGCCGCAGCCCGACGCCCCGACCAGCACCAGAAACGCACCGGGCTCGACGTCGAGATCCACCGGACCCAGCGCGGTCACCTCGCCGCTGCCGCGGCCGTAGCGGTGGCTCACGTTCTGGATGCGGACCCGCCCGTCGCTACTGGTTGAGGACATCCGGTAAGCCCTTGGTGTAGATCGCCTTCTGGAACGTCTCCAGCGGCGCGGCGGCCGGGATCTGCTTCTGGTCGGCCAGGAACTGCGAGGCGCTCTCCAGGTTGGCCGCGATGTTGCCCACCGCACCGTCGCTGCCCAGCCACTCAGCCGACGCCACCTCAGCCGGGGTGAGGTACACCCCCTGCTTGAGCTGGCCCGCGGTTTCCTCAGGGGTCAAACCGATTTCGGCCGCAATGGCCTTCGCGGCAGTCTCCGGCTCATTGGCGATGACGTCGAGTGCCCGCGCCTCCTGCTGACGCCAGATGTCGACCACCTCGGGATGGGCCTCGGCGAACTCGGTCGACACCACGCCCAGGTCGAGGGTGGGCTTGCCGTCGGAGGCCAACTGCCTGCTGGTGATCAGGTCCTTACCGCCTGCGCGCAGTTGGTCCAGCGTCGGCAGCCAGGTGTAGGCCGCGTCGATGTCGCCACGCTCCCACGCTGCCAGAATGGCTTGCGGCTGCAGGTCCACCAGCTGCACATCGGCCGGGGTCAGGCCGTTCTGGTCCAGTGCCGCCAACAGCGAGTAGTGCGCGGTGGAGGCGAACGGCGTGCCCACCCGCTTGCCGCGCAGATCGGCAATGCTGTTGATGTCGCTGCCGTTTCGGGCCACCAGAGCCTCGTTGTCGCCGGCCACGTCGAGCACGAAGGCCACCTGGTACGGGATGTTCAACGGCTCGGACAGACCGCGGGCCACCGGGCTGGAGCCCAGGGCACCGAAGTCGAGCTCCTTGGCGATGAACGCCGTGTTGACGTCGGCGCCGGAGTCGAACTTGGTCCACTTGATGTTGTAATCCGGCAGGGCCTCTTCGAGCCACTTGTTGTTCTTCACGATCAGATCCCCACTCGGGAAGGTCTGGTAGGCGATGCGGATGGTTTGCTTCTCCGCGTCCTGCCCCGAGTTGTCCACCGCACACCCGGCCAGCCCCAATGCCGAGACCGCAAGGGCGGCAACCAAAGCCTTCAGTGTCATATTCTCCCTCTCCATGGGACGGCGCGCCGCTCCAGCGCGCGAAGCAGGCTGTCGATCACCAGGCCCGAGATCCCGATGGCGAAGATCCCGACCAGTACGACGGGGGTGTTGTTGTAGTTGCTGGCGTCCTTGACCAGGCCGCCGATGCCAGGGATGCCGTTGAACAGCTCGGCCGCCACCACCGACGAGTACGCCATGCCGACTGCCAGGCGGATGCCGGTGAAGGTCTCGGGCAGGGCCGAGGGCACCACCACATCGCGGATCACCTGGCTGCGGGTGGCGCCCAGCGCCCGGGCGGCTTCCTGCAGCCCCACCGGCGCGGCCACCACGGCCGCGGTGGTGGCCACGGCCGCCGGCGGCAGCGCGGCCAGGGCCAGCAGCGTGATCTTGGGTGCCTCGTCGATGCCGAGCCAGATGACCAGCAGGAAGAAGTAGGCCAGCGGCGGCAGTGCGCGCAGGAACGTCAGCCACGGCTCCAGCACGCTGCGCACCCAGCTGATCGACCCCATCACCAGCCCCAGCGCCACCCCGACCGTCACACCGATGACCACGCCGATGAGCACCCGACGCAGGGTCATGTAGAGGTGCTCCCACAGCAGGTAGCCGGCGTAACCGCGGACCCCGTCGTGGATGCTGGAGATGGTGACGAACGCGTCCCAGACTGCACGCGGGTAGGGCACGAACGTCTGGTTCCACAGCCCGCTGGCGGCGGCCAGTTGCCAGGCCACCAGGAAGATGACCACCGACAGCAGCGGCAGGGCGGCGCGGATCAGCCGGCCTTTCCACCGGCTCTCGCCGCGGGACACCGGCGACTGCGTGGACGCGGCCTCATCAGGAGCGATGTCGACAAAAACGGACACGGTAGGACTCTCTGTGTGACGGGACAGCAAAGCTGCAGGGCGCGTGAAGGCGCTTCAGCAACAGCGGCAGTCGATGACCGTCGTCCCAGGCACGTCGTGAATCAAACCGGCGTCAGGCGAAGGTGACCAGAGTCAGACTCAACGCGAGTTTAAGTCTCGCCCCTACAGCGCGACGCGCCACTGGTTCAGTGACCAGCGCTGCGCCGTCGGCAGCGTGTCGCGCACTGCGGCCACCACGCCGGGCCAGGCGTACTCGTCGAAATCGTCGCCGGTCAGCCACCCGCCGGGCACCACCTTGGGCCGCCAGGCGGTGATGTCGGCGACCACACTGTCGTAGTCGTGCCGGGCGTCCAGATGAACCCAGGTCAGCGACTCATCGGGGAACAGCGCCGCGGCGGCCAGCGAGTCCGAGATCAGGATCTGTACGGAATCGGCTGCGCCGCAAGCGATCACGTTGCGGTGCAACAGCCCGGCCATGGTGCCCGCGCCGTGCTCCACCGCGGGACGGTGGGCGTCGATGTCTCCCACCCCCTCGGGACCGCTGCCGCGGCAGGTGTCGACGCCCAGTACGGCGATGTCCCGGCCACTGGCCGCCACCACCTCGGCCAGCGAACACAGGCTTTTCCCGAGATACACCCCGACCTCGACAAACCGGCTGCCGTCGGGAAAGTGTGCGACGGCCTCTTCCTGGCCGTCGCGCCACTGGAACCAGCCCGGGATGTCCCGCCAGGTCGAGACCGGGCGATCGAAGTTGCGGGTGGGGGCGGCAGGCGACGCTTCTGGCATGGACGTTCCATACCCCGAACCCGGGGTGCTCATGCCACCGTGGCGGCGGTGGACACCCGACGGTAGAGCTCCGTCATCTGAGCACGCACCCTGGCCAAGAGCTCCCGACGCCGGGCTGCCACGGACGGGCCGGTGGCCACCTCCGCGGACAGGGCCGCGGCAACTGCCCGGTGCAGGCTCGCCGCGTCCAGCCCGTCGGGGCGGTAGGTGTAGACCGGAAAGCGTTGCTGCTCATGGAAATAGCCGTTGTCCGGGACGACGGCGCAGACGCCGGCGTCATAACATGCCTCGATCCACCCCGAATGGGTGCCGAACCGATAGGGCAGCACCATCACGTCGATCTCCGCGAGATAACGCCGGAGCGCGTCGTCGGTGAACCGTGGATGCACCCGCACGTCCACCCCCGCGGCGACATAGGCGTCCAAGCGGTCGCGGGTGGCTTCCCCGGACCGGGGAGAGCGCAGCACCGCCTGGTCGAGGTCCAGGCGCAACCGCCACCGGTCGCCCGCCCGGGGCAGCAGTGCGTCGAGTACCGGCCACGGGTCGATGTTGGCCCGTAGTGACTTGGCATGGACGGCCACCACCTGCTGTGTCCGAGGCGGGCGGGGCACCCCGATGTGCTCGGGGGCCAATACCGGCGGGTGGGGCGCCACGACGGCGCTGCGGCCCCACCGGCGCTGCACCTCGGCGGCGGCGCCCTCGGTCAGCGTGATCACCTCCGCCGCGGCGGCCACCAGTATTCCCAGGCGTTCGAGATGCTCCCCGACCTCGCGGAAATGCGGATTGTGCAGGTCATGGACGGTGACCACCAGTGGTACCCGTCGCTGGTCGAGCAGGGCGACCACCTGGGCCAGCACCGCCGGCGGGGTGGCGTCGAACCCGAAATGCACATGCAGCACGTCGACGTCGGCCAGGTGTGCTTCCAGATACTCCGGCTCGAAAAACCGTGGCGGCCACCACTGTCCGGGCAGGGTCGCCGTGGGCGGAACCGGGTCCGGCAGCAGCCGGACGTGCTGCGGGTCCACCACCGCGCGGACATACGGGTGGGCGGCGGGAACCGACGCCAGCGAAATCACTCCGCGACTGTACCCACCGGCACCGACATCTACGCTGGACGAAGTGAGCAGCGACCCCGGCCGCACCTGGCACTACCGCGACTTCTACCGGCCGGCCGGCACCCCGGCCGCCGAAGACCTGCCGTTGTGGCTGGTGGTGGGCAATTGCCAGGCCGAGGCGCTGCGACAGGTGCTGGACGCGGTGCCCAACCGGCCCTACCGCACCGCGCGGATCCCCCCGGTGCACGAACTCACGGCGGCCGATCTGCCCCACCTGCGCCGTCTGCTGTCCGAGACCGCGGTGCTGGTCAGCCAGCCGATCCGCGACGACTACCGCGATCTGCCGATCGGCACCGCCCAGCTGGGTGCGGCATTGCCGCCCGGCGCGACCACGGTGCGCTGGCCGGTGATCCGGTTCAGCGGCCTCCACCCGTTCCAGGTGATCGTGCGCCATCCCGCCGACCGTTCGGTCACGCCCCCGGTGGTCCCCTATCACGACCTGCGCACCCTGGTCGCGGCCCGCGATGGCCTGGACGTCGACGATCTGTGGGACGTGGAGGTGCCACCGGCGGCCATCCGGGCGGTGGCGCAGGCCAGCGTGGCCGAGCTGGCCCGCCGGGAGCGGCGCGACACCGACGTCGGGGTTTCCGACGTCCTGGCGCGTCACGGCGCCGGCGCCGCCCACACCATCAACCACCCCGGCAACCCGGTGCTGGGTGACCTCGCCGCGCGGATCCTGGCCGTGCGGGACGTCGACGCCGTGGTGCCCGATCCGCCGCGGGTCCTGTTGTCGTCGGTGTACGCACCACTGGAGACGCGGGTGCTGTCGGCCCTGGGCATCGAGGCGCCGGCGCGCGAGCAGTGGACGGTGCAGGGGCTGCCGGTCTCACCCCAGCAGGTGCACATCACCCAATTGTTGTGGTACCGAGAGAATCCGGACTACATCACGCTGGCCGAACAACGCCACCACGTGGTGCTGGACCTGCTGGGCCTGAACCCGGCGGGGGTGTCGTGACCGCAACGGTGACCCACCTGGTGGTCGGCCCCCCGCGCCACGGCGTGGTCCAGTTCGGCCTGGACCTGCACACCGCCATGGTGGCCGCGGGCGCGGCGTCGCAGCTGGTGGCGGTCGAACACCCTGACGAGGTGCACTGGGCGACACCACCTGCGGCGGTGCATCTGCAGTTCACCGACCGGCTGTTCGGCACCTCCCCCGAGCAGGCGGCCGCCACCGTCTCGACCATCGTGGCTCCGCTGGTGGCGGCGGGCTGCCGCGTCACCGCCACCCTGCACGACCTGCCCCAACCGTCGGACGGCCGCAACGCCGCCCGGCGGGCACAGGCCTACGCGGCGGTCTGCGCGGACGTCCACGCAGTGGTGGTCAGCAGTGAGCACGAACGCCTGCTACTCGGCGCCGATGCCCCGCCCCGCACCGCGGTGATACCCCTGCCGGTGCATACAGTCACCGCCGAACCCGTTGTGGGCGAAGCGCTGTCGGTGGGGATATTCGGCTACGTGTACCCCGGCAAGGGACATCACGAGGTGCTGTCCGCGTTGGGCGAGCTGGGCTCAGATGCCGAGCTGGTGGCCATCGGCGCACCGTCGGACGGGCACGCCCACCTGGTGGACGACCTGCAACAGCGGGCCCGCGAGTGGGGAGTGCGGTTCCGCATCACCGGCTACGTCACCGATCGGCTGCCAGAACTGTTGCAGGCCATCACCGTTCCGGTGGTGGCGCACCGGCACATCTCCGCGTCGGGCTCGCTGAACAACTGGCTGGGTCTCGGTCGGCGACCGCTGGCGCCGGCACATCGCTACACCGAGGAGATCGCGCGCCGTAACCCCGACGCCGTGCAGTTGTACCCCGACACCGACTTCGGTTTGCGCTCTGCGCTGCAGACCGCCCTTGCGGCCCCCGCGAGCACCTGGTTGCCGGCTTCGACGGTGTGCCGTCCGACGGCCCGGGACGCCGCCCTGGAATATGCACGGACCCTGAGGCAGTGGTACCGATGACAGCCCCGATTCCGCTGCCGGACAACCGGTTCACCGTGCCGGGCAACCGGTGGGACTTGGTGCACCCCGGAGGGCGGGAGCCCACCGTCGCCGTGGTGATCGCCCACTACAACCAGCAGAACGAGCTGGGCCTGACGCTGGAAGCGCTGCGGCTGCAGGACTATCCGCAGCAGCTGATCACTGTGGTGGTGGCCGACGACGGTTCCGCACAGGCCCCGGTGGTGCCTGCCGGTGTCGTGGTGGTCCGCCAACCGGACGAGGGGTTCCGCGCCGCCGCGGTGCGCAACCTCGGCGCGCGGGCCGCCGACGCCGAGATCCTGTGCTTCCTGGACGCCGACACCGTGCCGGAGCCCGGCTACGTGCGCAACATCGTCGCCCTGCCTGCGGTGCTGCCGGACGCTCTGGTGGTGGGCCGGCGCCGGCACGCCGATCTGACCGGACTGACACCCGAGGACCTGCCCCGCTGGTGGGCCGGCGAGCTGACCCCGCCGGAGTTGACCGAGCCTACCTGGCTGCGTGACGAATACGAGCGCAGCGGGGATCTGCTGCGGCTGGACCACCGCTCCTACCGCTACCTCATCAGCTCCGTGATGTGTTGCAGTGCAGAGCTTTTCCACGATCTCGGTGGATTCGACGAGAGCTTCGTCGGGTACGGCGGCGAGGACTGGGAATTCGCCCACCGTGCCCTGTCCGGCGGCGCGGTGCTGCACCATGCCCGCGGGGCCGTGGCCTGGCATCACGGACCGGACTGGGCGGGCCGGTCCGTCGAGGACAGACGCACGCAGAAGAACGCCGAGGCGCTGGCGCTGGCCCGTCGCATCACCGACCCCGACGCGCGCACACACGGATTGCACTACGCCCTACCCGATGTCGCGGTCCGGATTGCCGGCGACGGGCACACCAGCGCCTCACTGCTGCGCACCGTGAGTTGCTTCCTGCACTCCGACGCCGGCATCTGGGTCGACGACGGCGCCCTGCTCGATGACGTCGGCACCGACGATCCCCGGCTGCACCGCGGCGACATCCCGGCAGAGGTGCTGGCGCGGTGCCGCTTCGTCGTCGACGTCAGCGGCCGCGCCGTCCTGGCCACTCCGGCACTCACCGCGCTGCTGCGGCGGTGCGCGATCCCGGGGGTGGGACAGGTGTCGGTGAGCACCGACGGCGCCGAGGTGATCTGCCGGTCGTCGTGGGCGGTCAACCGAGCACGCCGGCGGACGGTGCCGCTCAACCAGATCAGCGACGCCGTCTCACTCAGCGGTGCCGAACTCGGGCTGTCCTGCGGCGAGGCGGTACCCGACCTGTCGTGGTGACGGTCGAACTACACCGATACAGTGTGTGACCCAGGTAACCGCCCGCTTGCGGCGGACCTTCCGTTTCCTACACTGACGTTTTTGCTCAACGCCTTGGGCCAGGCAGATCAGATCGGACACACAACGTGATCATCGGTATTCCGCGGGAGTCCCTCGCCGGCGAAACACGCGCCGCTGCGACGCCGCAGACCGTGGGACAGCTCATCAAGCTCGGCTACAGCGTGGTGGTGGAGTCCGGGGCCGGTGCCGCCGCCAGCTTTGCCGACGCCGCCTACGTCGAGGCCGGGGCCGAGATCGGCTCCCCCTGGAACGCGGACATCATCCTCAAGGTCAACGCTCCCGATGACGCGGAAATCGCCGCGCTGCGCGATGGGTCCACCCTGGTCAGCCTCATCTCCCCGGCACTGAAGCCCGAGCTGGTCGACAAGCTCGCCTCCCGGCCCATCACCGTGCTGGCGATGGACGCCGTGCCGCGCATCTCCCGCGCGCAGTCGCTGGATGTGTTGTCCTCGATGGCCAACATCGCCGGCTACCGCGCCGTGGTGGAGGCCTCCCACCGCTTCGGGCGGTTCTTCACCGGTCAGGTGACGGCGGCGGGCAAGGTGCCGCCGGCCAAGGTCCTGGTGGTCGGTGCCGGAGTCGCCGGCCTGGCCGCCATCGGCGCCGCCGGCAGCATGGGCGCGGTGGTGCAGGCCACCGATCCGCGCCCGGAGGTTGCCGATCAGGTGCGCTCCCTGGGTGGTGAGTACGTCTCCGTCGACCCGAACGCCGGCGAGGTGTCGGCCACCGGTTACGCCAAGGAGATGGGCGACGACTACAAGGCTCGCGAGGCGCAGCTGTACGCCGAGCTGGCCCGTGACGTCGACATCATCATCACCACCGCGCTGATTCCCGGCCGACCCGCCCCGCGCATCATCACCGCCGACATGGTGGCCGCGATGAAGCCGGGCAGCGTGATCGTCGACATGGCCGCTTCCAACGGCGGCAACGTCGAGGGCACCGTCAAGGACCAGGCCGTCGTCACCGACAACGGCGTGACGATCATCGGCTACACCGATCTGGCCGGGCGGCTGCCGTCGACGGCCTCCCAGTTGTACGGCACCAACCTGGTGAACCTGCTCAAGCTGCTCACCCCGGGCAAGGACGGCCAGCTGGTCCTGGACTTCGACGACGTTGTGCAGCGCTCGGTGACCGTGGTGCGCGACGGGGAGATCACCTGGCCGCCACCGCCGGTCCAGGTGTCGGCGGCACCGGCAGCGGCCGCCACCGCCACCTCGGTGGAGAAACCCGCACCCAAACCGCCCATGTCGGCGCAGCGCCGCCTCGGTCTCACCTTCGCTGCCGCCGCAGCCCTGTTCGTGCTGATCGCCCTGTCGCCGGCGGCCCTGCAGGTGCACCTGGTGGTGTTCGCGCTGGCGATCGTCATCGGCTACTACGTCATCAGCGGTGTGCACCACGCGTTGCACACCCCACTGATGTCGGTGACCAACGCCATCTCGGGAATCATCGTCGTCGGCGCGCTGCTGCAGATCGGCACCGGTGACCTGGTCATCACGGTGCTGGCCACCGTGGCCATTCTGCTGGCCAGCATCAACGTCTTCGGCGGTTTTGCCGTCACCCGCCGCATGCTCGCGATGTTCTCGCGCAGCTGACGCCCTCCTCGACCCTTTTCCCGAAACGGATCCCTGCATGCTTTCTCTCGAGACCACGGCCACTGCGGCCTATGTGGTGGCGGCGCTGCTGTTCATTCTCGCGCTCGCCGGCCTGTCCAAACATGAAACGTCCAAGTCCGGCAACACCTTCGGCATCGCCGGCATGGCGGTGGCGCTGATCGCCACGGTGGTGCTGGCCATCGGTCGCGACATCGAACCGCTGGGCCTGGTGCTGCTCCTGGCAGCGATGGCCATCGGCGCGGCGATCGGCCTGTGGCGGGCCAAGGTCGTCGAGATGACCGGCATGCCCGAACTGATTGCGTTGTTGCACAGCTTCGTCGGTCTGGCCGCGGTCCTGGTGGGCTGGAACGGCTACCTGCACATCGAGGCACACCCCACCGGGGCGGACACCCTCGAGATGGCCGCCGAGGGCATGCTGGGCATCCACTCGGCCGAGGTGTTCATCGGTGTGTTCATCGGCGCGGTGACCTTCACCGGTTCCATCGTGGCCAACCTCAAACTCTCGGCGCGCATGAAGTCCGCGCCGATGATGTTGCCGGGCAAGAACTTCCTCAACGTCGGCGCCCTGGTGGTGTTCGTCGCGCTCACCGTGTGGTTCGTCATCTCACCGGCGCTGTGGCTGCTGATCGTCGTCACCGTGCTGGCACTGCTGCTGGGCTGGCACCTGGTGGCCTCGATCGGCGGCGGCGACATGCCGGTGGTGGTCTCGATGCTCAACAGCTATTCCGGCTGGGCTGCCGCGGCGTCGGGCTTCCTGCTGGGCAATGATCTGCTGATCATCACCGGTGCCCTGGTCGGCTCGTCCGGTGCCTTCCTGTCCTACATCATGTGCAAGGCGATGAACCGCTCGTTCATCTCCGTCATCGCGGGTGGTTTCGGGATCGAGGCCGGCCCGGCCGAGGACAAGGATTACGGCGAGCACCGCGAGATCACCGCCGAGAGCGCGGCCGAACTGTTGTCGAACGCGCGATCGGTGATCATCACCCCGGGCTACGGCATGGCCGTGGCCCAGGCCCAGTACGGTGTGGCCGACCTGACCCGCAAGCTGCGCGAGCGCGGCGTCGATGTGCGTTTCGGCATCCATCCCGTCGCCGGCCGGCTGCCCGGGCACATGAACGTGCTGCTGGCCGAGGCCAAGGTGCCCTACGACATCGTGCTGGAGATGGACGAGATCAACGACGACTTCGACAACACCAGCGTCGTGCTCGTCATCGGCGCCAACGACACCGTGAACCCGGCCGCCTCGGAGGACCCGGGCTCACCCATCGCCGGCATGCCGGTGCTGACGGTGTGGAACGCCGACAACGTGATCGTCTTCAAGCGGTCCATGGCCTCGGGTTACGCCGGCGTGCAGAACCCGCTGTTCTTCCGTGAGAACACCCAGATGCTCTTCGGCGACGCCAAGGACCGCGTCGACGCCATCAACGCGGCGCTGTGAGCAACCCGTAGGTCACCAGCGTCGCCAGCTCGGCGTAGGCCTCGGCGTCGCTCAACCCGGTGGACTCCCGCACGCCCCGCTGCTGGATGCGCACCATCATCGTCGCGATCAGGTCGCCGGCGAACGAGGCGTGCACGTCGCGGTAGATACCCGCGCCGACACCTTCCTCGATGAGCTGCCGGACCCGCGTCGCCGCTGACCGGGTGTTGGCCTCGTACACCTGGCGGGATCCGGCGTTGGCGTTGAGGTCGGCCATGAAGACGTCCGAGGCGACGGCCAGTTCGTCGCCGACGGCGGTCAGGTAGGCCGCGACCCGCTCGGTGCGGGCCAGGGCCAGCTTCTCCTCGACGGCGGCGGTGGCGCGTTTGAAGAAGTGCACGCTCACCCGTCGCACCAGCTCGTCCTTGCTGGAGGCCAGGGTGTAGAGGGTGGATTTCGAGCAGTGCAGCCGCGCGGCGATCTGGTCGAGGGTCAGGTGCGCAAATCCCTCGGCCAGGAACAGCGCCAACAGCTCGTCGAACAGCGCCGTCCGCCGGCGTGTCGCGAAATCCATCTCGCGATAGTACTGCGAAGAGCTTTCCAGTACTGTTCGGCAGTGATACTGCAAGCCCGTCCCCAGTACTGATCGTGAGAGGTGTGCCGTGCCGGTCGACCGTCTGCTCCCCACCGACGAAGCCCACGAGCTGATCGCGCTCACCCGCGACATCGCCGACAAGGTGCTCGACCCCAGGGTCGACCAGCACGAGAAGGACGAGACCTATCCCGACGGCGTGTTCGCCCAACTGGGCGCCGCGGGGCTGCTCAGCTTGCCGCAGCCCGAGGAGTGGGGCGGCGGCGGCCAGCCGTTCGAGGTGTACCTGCAGGTGCTCGAGGAACTCGCCGCCCGCTGGGCCGCGGTGGCCGTCGCGGTCAGCGTGCACAGCCTGTCCTCGCATCCGCTGCTGGCCTTCGGCAGCGACGAGCAGAAGCGGCGCTGGCTGCCCGGCATGCTCTCCGGTGACCAGATCGGCGCCTACAGCCTGTCCGAGCCGCAGGCCGGCTCCGATGCCGCCGCGCTGACGTGCGCCGCCCGCTCCGACGGCGACTCCTACGTCCTCAACGGCGCCAAGTCCTGGATCACCCACGGCGGGGTGGCGGATTTCTACACGCTGTTCGCGCGCACCGGCGAGGGCTCGCGGGGCATCTCCTGCTTCCTGGTGCCCGCCGATCTGCCCGGGCTGAGCTTCGGCAAGCCCGAGGAGAAGATGGGCCTGCACGCGGTACCCACCACCTCGGCGTTTTACGACAACGCCCGCCTCGACGCCGACCGCCTCATCGGAGCAGAAGGCCAGGGTCTGTCGATCGCGTTCTCCGCATTGGATTCCGGCCGGCTGGGCATCGCGGCGGTGGCCGTCGGCCTGGCCCAGGCAGCGCTGGACGAAGCCACTCGCTACGCCAACGAGCGAACCACGTTCGGCCGCAAGATCATCGACCACCAGGGGCTCGGGTTCCTGCTGGCCGACATGGCTGCGGCGACGGTCAGCGCGCGGGCCACCTATCTGGATGCCGCCCGCCGCCGCGACCGGGGTCTGCCGTACGGCCAGCAGGCCAGCGTGGCCAAGCTGGTCGCCACCGATGCCGCCATGAAGGTCACCACCGACGCCGTGCAGGTGTTCGGCGGCGCGGGCTACACCCGCGACTACCGCGTGGAGCGGTTCATGCGTGAGGCCAAGATCACCCAGATCTTCGAGGGCACCAACCAGATCCAGCGACTGGTGATCGCACGGGGTATGACGGACGGGTGAGTTCTGCCCCGCTGCCCGGCTGGTCCGTGCCGCTGTTCTTCATCGTCGGTGCACTCTCGCAGTACCTGGGCGCGGCCATCGGGGTGTTCCTGTTCGACACCACCGAGCCGGCCACCGTGGCCTGGCTGCGGGCCGCGGCCGCGGCCGCGGTCCTGGTGCTGTGGCGACGACCGTGGCGGGTGCGCTGGACCAGACGGACGCTGATGACCACCACCGGCTTCGGCGCCGTGACGGTGGGCATGAACGTCGCGTTCTACGAGGCCATCGCCCGCATCCCCCTGGGCACCGCAGTTGCCATCGAGTTCGCCGGACCGGTGGCGGTGGCGGCGCTGGGATCCCGACGACCGCGTGACATCGCCGCGGTGGCCCTGGTGGCGACGGGAGTGGTGCTGCTGGCCGGCGTGCAGGGCGGCTCGGACCTGATCGGCGTGGGCTTCGCACTGATCGCGGCCGCGCTGTGGGCCGGCTACATCCTGCTCGGCAAGGTGGTCGCCGACACCGGTGACGGCCTGGACTCCCTCGCGGTGGGCATGGCCATCGCGGCGGCACTGCTGGCGCCGGTGCTGCTGGGCCTGCAATGGCAGACCGACGCCTCGGTGTTCGCCGACCCGCAGGTGTGGCTGCTGGGCGCCGGGGTGGGTGTGCTCTCCAGCGCCATCCCCTACGCGCTGGACCAGCGGGTGCTGACCACCATCGGTCGCGCCCGCTTCGCCCTGCTGCTGGCCCTGCTGCCGGCCACCGCCGCCGTGGTGGGTGCGGTGGTGCTGGCCCAACGGCCCACGGTCGCCGAGCTTGTCGGCATCACGCTGGTGATGGCCGCACTGGTGTTGTCGAGCTCGAAGGCACCGTGACGGTGGTCGTGGCGCCCCCACCCGGGGTCTCGGTGACCACGAGCGTGCCGCCGGTCGATTCGACCGCCACCACCAGCGACGCCAGGCCGATGTGCCCGGCGGCCACCGATTCGGCCAGCACGGCGGGGTCGAACCCCACCCCGTTGTCGGCGACGCGTAGCACCAGAGTCGGCCCGCCCCGGAGCTCCAGCGTCAGGCGGGTGGCCTGAGAGTGCTTGTGCGCGTTGGCCAGCAGCTCACGCGCCGCCCGGTACAGCAGGGCCTGCGCGGACGGCTTGCCCACGTCGTCGAGCGCGGTGTCGACCGGCGTGCCGGTGCGCCGGTGATGGTCGTCGGCCAACTCCTGGATCGCGGCGGCCAGACCGACCTGCGCCAGCACCGTCGGGTGCAGGGTGGCCACGGTGCTGCGCAGCTGGGACATGGTGTCGCGCAGGGCCGACTCGATACGGTCGAGCACGGCCTCGGAGTGCCCGTCCCGCAGATCCTCGAGGTCCAGCTTGACCGCCAGCAGGTTCTGCAGGGGTCCGTCGTGCAGCCGCTCAGCCAGTGCGCGACTGTGGCGTTCGTCGGCCAGCAGGGACTCGGCGACCAGCTGCCTGCGCACCTCCATGAGCCGGCGCACGCGCGCCGCGCGGCGGGTCAGCACCACGCACAGCGCCGTCGTCGCCGCCGCCAGCCACAGCAGACACCCCACCTGCACGTACACCACGTCCGGCAGACCCACCTGGTCGTCACGCTTGGAGTAGACGATCCACGCCACCAGATACCCGACCGCACCGCCGATCCCCAGCCCCGCGGTCAGCCACGGCCGGTCCAGGAACGCCACCGATATGGGCAGCAGGAAGAACACCGGCAACAGCCACGCCGTCGCCCCGCCGGACACCAGGCACAGCGCCAGCACCGCCAGCACGTCCATCCCGGTGGAGGCCCAGCCCGCCCAGCGGGGCACCGGCCGCGTCATCACCCGCGCCAGCCACGCCGTCGCTGCCAGTGCGTAGAGCACCAGCACCGCGGCGTAGGCGCCGGGCAGCCAGTGCTCGACGGCCTGCACGTACACCAGCAGAGCGATCAGGGCGATCAGCGGCAGCCGCAGCACGGCGGCCACCCGGACCGGGTCCGTGGAGAGCAGGTCGGGTGGGCGTAACACGGGTTATTCCAACAGCCCGCGGCGCATCGCCTCGGCCACCGCGGCGGCGCGGTCGCTGACGCCGAGCTTGTCGTAGAGCCGCTGCACGTGTGTTTTGACCGTCGACGGGGCCAGGAACAACTCCTCGGCGATGGAGGGGATGCTGCGGCCGGCCGCGATGAAACCCAGGACCTCGCGTTCGCGCGCACTCAGCGTCGGGCCGGCCGGTTCGGCGCGGCGGCGGATCTCCACGGCCAGCCCGGAAGCCAGCCGCGGTGCCACGATGTCGCGGCCTTTCGCGCAGTCCAGCACGGCGCTGACGATCTCGGCCCGCGTCGACTCCTTCGGCAGGAAGCCGGCAGCGCCCTGCTGCAGCGCGTGGTAAACCACCGCCGGGTCGTCATGCGCCGACACCAGCAGCACCCGGGTCGGCAGAGCGTCGCGTGTCACGGCCGCGGCCACCTCGGCCCCGTCGAGCCCCGGCATCTGGTGATCCAGCAGGGCCACGTCGGGGCGGTGGTCTCTGATGGCAGTCAGGGCAGCCACGCCGTCGGGCGCCTCGGCCACCACCTCGATGGTGTCGCTGCTGCTCAACGCACGGACCAGACCGTCGCGGAACAAGGGATGGTCGTCACCCACCACCACGCGCACCCGGTCTGTCGGCATGGCTGGCAGCTTTCCACACCTGCGCTGTCCCCCGATCGGTGGACAGCCGATTCCACCTGCTCATCCACCGGTGAGCGGACAGACGCGGCGCCCCCGCCGCGAGAGAGTTGTCTCAACGGAAAACGAACGAAACAAGGAGAACCGCCATGAAGCTCTTCACCAATCAGAAGGTCGCCCGCTACGTCGCCGCCCCGATGATCGGGCTGAGCATCCTCGGCGGCACCACCCTGGGCTTCACCGACTTCGCCAATCCGGCGACCGGAGATCCCGGGACCAGCCAAACCATCACCGGTGCATCAGGATTCGGCAACGGCGCCGCCTGACACCCCACCGCATCTCACGCCGGTCCAGCGCCGGCGGTGCGGTCGCCCCGCGCGGTGAGCCGCAGGCTCACGACTCATCTGCCGCGGTGGCGGGTGGCCACCGTCTCCAGCCCACGGTGGCCACCAGAACGTGACACCTCCGACCCCTCGACGAAAGGCAGGTATCGATACGACAGCCGACATCGCTCCTAACTCCGTATTTTCCTTCACGCCCCGGCGCACACCCTCGCGCCGGGGCGTGGGGGTTTTCCGGGCGTGTGACCGCGCCCTGAACCGCCCTCGACGCGTGTCATATCGTGGCGGTCATGGACTTCGCGATGTCGGCCAAGGCGCAGGATTACCACCGGCGGCTCACCGCCTTCATGACCGACCACGTGATCCCCGCGGAGGCGGCCTACGACGCCTACCGCGAGCAGGTGGGCCCCAAGGACTTCACGGTGCCGCCCGTGGTCGAAGAGCTCAAGGTCAAGGCCCGCGAGCAGGGGCTCTGGAACCTCTTCCTGCCCGCCGAGTCGGGACTGACCAACCTCGAGTACGCACCGCTGGCCGAGTTGTCCGGCTGGAGCATGGAGATCGGGCCCGAGGCACTCAACTGCGCCGCCCCCGACACCGGCAACATGGAGACGTTGCATCTGTTCGCCACCGACGAGCAGCGCACGCAGTGGCTCGAGCCGCTGCTGGCCGGCGAGATCCGCAGCGCGTTCTCCATGACCGAACCGGCGGTGGCCTCCAGCGACGCCCGCAACATCCAGACCGAGATCGTCCGCGACGGCGACCACTACGTCATCAACGGCCGCAAGTGGTGGACCTCGGGCGCCAACGACCCGCGCTGCAAGATCCTCATCGTGATGGGCCGCACCAACCCCGAGGCGGCCAGCCATCAGCAGCAGTCAATGATCCTGGTGCCGGTGGACACTCCCGGTGTCCAGATCCTGCGCTCCACCAGCGTTTTCGGTTGGCAGGACCAGCACGGGCACGCCGAGATCGTCTACGACAACGTTCGCGTGCCCGCCTCGAACCTGTTGGGCGAGGAGGGTTCCGGCTTCGCCATCGCCCAGGCCCGGCTGGGCCCCGGCCGTATCCACCACTGCATGCGGGCCATCGGCGTGGCCGAACGCGCACTGGCACTGATGGTGGACCGGGCCAACACCCGCATCGCGTTCGGCAAGCCGCTGGCTGATCAGGGTGTGGTGCAACAGCAGATCGCGTTCTCCCGCAACGAGATCGACCAGGCCCGGCTGCTGTGCGAGAAGGCGGCGTGGACCATCGACCAGCACGGCAACAAGGAAGCGCGCAACCTGGTGGCCCAGATCAAGGCCGTCGCACCGCAGATGGCGTGCAACGTGATCGACCGGGCCATCCAGGTGCACGGCGGCGCGGGCATCAGCGACGACACCGTGCTGGCCCGGATGTACGGCTGGCACCGCGCGATGCGCATCTTCGACGGCCCGGACGAGGTGCACCTGCGTGCCATCGCCCGCGCCGAGGTGGGTCGCGAGAAGAGTGCCCTGGCCGCGGCGGTGACGCCGAAGTGACCGGTCTGAGCGGCGCCTGGAACTTCCGCGACGTCGCCGAGACCGCCGGCATCACACCGGGGCTGCTGTTTCGCTCCGGAGAGCTCAGCGGCCTCGACGACGACGGGCGCAACAGCCTGCAACAGTTGGGGATCGGGGACGTGGCCGATCTGCGCTCCGCCATCGAGGTGGACAAGCACGGCCCGGGCCTGGTGCCCGGCGGGGTGCAGATCCACCTGCTGCCGTTCATCGAGACCGTGGTCACCGACGGCGAGGCGCCGCACGAGCATGCCTTCCAGCGGCTGATGACCGAGAAGCCTTCCGACGAGTCCACCGAGGCCGCCGCCCGGCGCTACATGGCCGAGGAGTACCGCGGCTTCGCCAAGGCGGCGGGCGCCCGGCTGGCCGTGCACCGGGTGATCACCCTGCTCGGAGATCGCCGGCCGCTGCTGGCGCATTGCTTCGCCGGCAAGGATCGCACCGGCTTCACCGTCGGGGTGGTGCTGCGCGCGGCCGGCGTGGAACGTGACGCGGTGATGGCCGACTATCTGGCCAGCAATGCCGCCGCCGCATCCCTGCGAGCGCAGATCATCGACCGGATCCGCACCCGGTTCGACGGTGAGATCCCGCCGGAGATGGCGGAGTTGACCGAGGCCCGGCTCTCCGACGACGTGCTCGGCGTGCACGAGGAGTATCTGGACGCCGCGTGGGTCACCATCGACGAGCAGTTCGGCTCGCTGGACGCCTACCTGACGGCATCGGGTGTGACGGCCGAGGACATCACCAGGCTCAGGACTGCGATTTCGGCGCGCTCGTAACCGCTCAGCGGTTGGCAGCGCGCCGAAATCACAAAAGAACCACGGCGCAGACCCAGACGACGGTCGACGCCAGAGCACCGAGCAGCTCGACGCCCACTGACAGCGCCACGCCTTTGAGGGCGTGCACGGTCGAGACCCAGGCCCGGGTGGCATCACGGCGCACCCCGAGTTCGGCCAGGTACACCCCCAGGATGAACCCGAGGAACAGGCCCAGCACCGGGATCACGAAGAACCCGATGACTCCCAGCACCGCTCCCAGCACCAGGCTGCGGGTGCGGACGTCGGCTTGGCGCATCCGTTTGACGGGCCAGACGTACTTGATCACCTCGGCTGCGATGAACAGCGCCGCCACGACGCCCAGCGTGCCCCAGGACGCGGTGGTGCCTTCGACCCAGGCCCACACCGCGATGGCTCCGAAGACCAGCAGCCCGCCGGGCAGGATCGGCACCACGATGCCGACCAGCCCGACGGCGATCGTCAGTGCAACAAGGACGATCCCCAACGTACCCACACCGACAACGTACCCGTCAGGGCTCGAGCACCAGTTTGCCCAGCACTCCCCCGTCAGCCAGCATCTGCAGCGCCGCGGGCGCGTCCGAGAGCGGAAACCGTTGCGGGGCAGGCGGACGCAACCCCGCGGCCACCAGATTGGCGATGCCGGCCCCCACGTCGGCCTGCGCGCCGGGATGACGGTTGACGAACTCACCCCACCCGACCCCGAGCACCCCGACGTTGCGCAGCAGCAGCCGGTTCACCTTGATCGTCGGGATGCCGCCGGCGGCGAAGCCGATCACCAGCAACCGGCCCTCGGTGGCGATCACCCGGATGGCGTCGTCGAAGGCGTCACCGCCCACGGGGTCCACCACCAGATCCACGCCGCGGCCGTCGGTGGCCTCCAACACGGCGTCCTTCCAGCCCTCGCCCAGCGGCAGCACCAGATCCGCGCCCAGCCCGGCGACGAACTGCGCCGCATAGGGCCGGTGCACCATGGCGATCACCTTGGCGCCCAGGGCCTTTGCCATCTGCACCGCGGCGGTGCCGACCCCGCCGGCCGAACCCAGCACCAGCACCGTCTCCCCGGCGCTCAGTCCACCGCGGCGGGTCAGGGCGAAGTACATGGTGTAGTAGTTGCCCAGCAGCGCGGCGGCCTCGGCGTCGTCGACGCCCGGGGCCGTGGGCACCACCTTCTCCGCTGCCACCGCAACCTCCTCCGCATAACCGCCCAGCATGGTGAAGGCCGAGACCCGCTGCCCGACAACGAGTTCAGAACCTTCCGGTGCCGAGCGCACCACACCGGCGACCTCCATACCCGGCACGAACGGCGGCGGCAGCTTCAGCTGGTATTCGCCGCGGGCCAGCAGCAGGTCGGGAAAGCACACCCCGGCGGCACGGACGTCGATCACCACGTCGCCGGGACCACCCGCCACGTCGGGCACGTCCGCATAGGACATGCCCGACGGGCCGGTGAGCTCGTTGACTACACAGGCCTTCACCGGAGGTTGAACGCAGCGGCCTTGGCGGCCGACAGATCGGTGATCTCCGACCACTTGCCGGCGATGTCGTCGACCGACGGCGGCGAGGTGAAGGTGACGCCCTCGTTCTGGAACAGCGCGGTGCGCTGCACCTTGCCCCCACCGACGATGAAAACCGAATCGGTGTCGGCCAGTTCCTCGGTGCACAGGTAGGCCACCACGGGTGCGACGAACTCCGGCGTCAGGTTCTTGAGCACCTCGGGCGGGAGGATGTCCTCGGTCATCCGGGTGGCCGCGATGGGCGCGATGGCGTTGGTCTTGATGTTGTACTTCGCGCCCTCCTGGGCCAGCGTGTTGATCAGGCCGACCAGACCCAGCTTGGCGGCGCCGTAGTTGGCCTGCCCGAAGTTGCCGAACAGTCCGCTGGTGGAGGTGGCCACCACCACACGGCCGAAGCTCTGCTCACGGAAGTGCGGCCAGGCCGCCCGGATGACGTTGTAGCCGCCGTAGAGATGCACCTTGAGCACGGAATCCCAGTTCTCGTAGGTCATCTTGTGGAACGTGCCGTCGCGCAGGATGCCCGCGTTGCTCACCACGCCGTCGACCTTGCCGAACTCGTCGATCGCGGTCTTGATGATGTTCTCGGCGCCGTCGGGGTCGGCCACGGAATCGTAGTTCGCCACCGCGCGCCCCCCGGCCTCGCGGATCTCGGAGACCACCTGGTCGGCCATCGCCGACCCGGAGCCAGTGCCGTCGCGCGAGCCACCGAGGTCGTTGACCACCACTGCGGCCCCTTCGCGGGCCAGCGTCAGCGCGTACTCACGGCCGAGACCGCCACCGGCACCGGTGACCACGACAACACGATCTGCAACTCCAGGCATGTGCTTCCTTCCTAGGACCGACTCAGAAGATCTTGCGCGCCAACTTCCACGCCTTCTCTGTATACGGGGGATAGATCAGCGACGATAAGTCGGGTCGGGTCGGTTTGGTCAGCACGGACTTGCGGTGGCTGAACTCCTCGAAGCCGAACCTGCCGTGGTAGGCGCCGGTACCCGAGGGGCCGACCCCGCCGAACGGCAGCTTGTGGGTGGCGAACTGGAAGATCAGGTGGTTGACCAGCATGCCGCCGGACGACACCCGGGTGATCACGCTCTCGCGGACCGACTTGGACTTCGTGAACAGGTAGGCCGCCAGCGGCTTGGGTCGCGAGTTCACGAAAGTGATTGCCTGCTCCACGGATTCGACGGTGACCACCGGCAGGATGGGGCCGAAGATCTCGTCGCGCATCAGCGGCTCGTCCAGGTCCGGGTCCACCACTACGGTGGGCTGGATCCGCAGCGCCGCGGCATCGGTTCCGCCGCCGACGGCCACCGTTCCCTTGGTGGCGGCCAATGCGGTGGACAGCCGGTCGAAGTGCCGTTGGTTGACGATCTTCTTGCCGCCGGCGTTCTGGGCTTCGAACTCGCTGACCGCCTCGCCCAGCTTGGCCACCAGGCGGTCACGGATGGTGGCCTCGGCCAGGATGTAGTCCGGGGCGATGCAGATCTGCCCGGAGTTGATCAGCTTGGTCCAGGCGATCCGCTTGGCGGCGACGTCGATGTCGGCGTCGGCCGCCACGATCACCGGGCTCTTGCCACCGAGTTCGAGGGTCACCGGGGTCAGGTGCGGCGCGGCGCCCTCGTAGACCCGGCGGCCGATGTCGGTGCCGCCGGTGAAGCAGAGCTTGTCGAAGCCCTGCGCGATCAGTTCCTGGCTGACTGCACCGTCCCCTTCGATGACGACGACGGCCTCGCTGTCCAGGTACCTGGGCACCAGTTCGGCCATCAGGGCCGACGACGCCGGGGCCACCTCGGAGGGCTTGAGCACGACGGTGTTGCCGGCAGCAATCGCCCCGACGGCGGGCCCGAGAGTCAGGGCGAAGGGAAAGTTCCACGCACCGATGATCAGAACGGTTCCGTAGGGCTCGTATTCGACCCATCCGCGGCCGGGCAGCTGGGAGAACTCCAACAGGCGGTGCTTGCGCTTGACCCACTTGCCGACGCTGCGGGCAGCGACACGGGCCTCACCGGCGGTGCCCGCCACGTCCGCCAGCCACGCCTCGAACGGAGAGCGGTCCAGATCTGCGGCCAGGGCCTCGGCGATGCGGCCCTCGTTCTCGGTCAGCAGCCTCTCCAGCGCCTCGAGCTGCGTACGCCGCCAGTGCACCGAGCGGGTGCGACCGGAGGCGAACACCGACCGGAGACCGGCCACGATGGATGGGATGTCTGTGGCCGCGGTGGGTGGCGCGACGGATTCTGTGGTCATGGCAGTACCTCCCTGGCGCGGGCGTTTGGCTCATGTTAACCAACCACCTGGTTGGGCGACAGGGGTCTGCGCAGGACGGTCAGATGCGCTCTGCGGTGACGAAACTCGAGAACGAGTCGGTGTCGCTGCGCAGCGCCACATCGATCCAGCGGTCCAGTCGCCGCATCTCGTCCTGGGAGTCGACGGCCCGGGCCCGCCAGCCGTGCGCATCGAGCCACAGCGCCAGATCGGCCCGGTCGGGGTCGTCATAGGTCAGCTCGGCGACGTCGGGCATCTCGGGCATACCCAGCTTGGCGGCCACGGCCGCAAAGCGTTCGCGGATCTGCTCGCGACGGTGGTCGGCCTGGGTGCGCATGGTCTCGGCGGCGATCCGGCTCCCGGGCGCGCTGAGTTCACCGATCTGGGTGAACAGCCGGTCCTGGGCGTCGGCGGGCAGGTACATCAGCAGGCCCTCGGCCAGCCAGGCGGTGGGGGCGTCTCGTTCGAAGCCCGCCGTCTGCAGCGCCGCGGGCCAATCGGCGCGCAGATCCACGGGCACCTCGTGCCGTTCGGCGCTCGCCGTAACCCCGTGCTGTGCCAGGATGTCCGCTTTGTACTGCAGCACCAGCGGCTGATCGATCTCGAACAGTCGCGTCCCGGCGGGCCAGTCGAGACGGTAGGCACGGGAGTCCAGACCTGAGGCCAGGATGACGATCTGCCGGATTCCGGCGGCGGTGGCGTCGGCAAAGAACGCATCGAAGAAGTGGGTGCGTACCGCCTGATAGTTGCGCATGCTGGTGAACAGCGCTGCCATGTCGGCGTCGACCTCGGCCAGTTTGTCGGTCACTGCGCCGTCCAGCAGACCTTCCCAGATTCCGGTGCCGGCGTTCTGCACGAGGATGCGGGCATACGGGTCCCGGATGAGCGGATCGGGCTGATCGGTCTCGTAGGCCCGGGCCGCCGCCACCATGACGGCAGTGCTGCCGACACTCGTCGCGATGTCCCAGGTGTCATCGTCACTGCGCAGTCCGCTCATCGGCGAGGTCCCCGATCACCGGCCGGCTGGGCGCCGGCGTTCGGGCGCCATGCTACCTGGGAAGTTAGGCAACCTAGCTGTCGGCCGACCGCGCCGCTCCGGTCAGGTCTGGAACTCCCAGAGTTTCTGGCGCAGAAGCAGTTTCAGCTGGTCGGTGATGCGCTCCAGCCCGTCCTGGTCAGCCACGAAACCGGCATAGAAGCCCATGCCCCACAGCACCGCGACCAGCATCTCGACCAGCGACTGCACGTCGGTGTCGGTCCGCAGTTCACCGGAGCCGATGGATTCGTTGACCGCCCACCGGACGAACTGCCGCGACGTCTCGAGGGAGTCGTTCTTGGCCTGGTTCAGCTCGGGATGGCGCTGCGACTCCAGCACTGCGGTCACCAGGAACGCCGCCGCCGAGCGGTCTTTCTCGTCGACCTTGATGGCCGCCTCGACGAAGGCGACCAGCCGCTCGACCAGCGAACCGGCCTCCTGAGCACGCTCGGCGCCGGCGGTCGCGACCACGTTGTTGGTCTGCTCCACCAGCTCCTGGTACAGGATCCGCTTACTGGCGAAGTAATGATTGATCGCGGGCCGGGTGAGGTCGGCACGGATGGCGATGGCCTGGAAGGTGGCAGCGTCGTAACCGAGTTCGCTGAACACCTGACGCGCCGCTTGCAGAATTCGCTCCCGAGTTTCGGCAGCCTTCGCTGCCGGGGGACGACCGGGTCCTCTACTTGCTGTATGCGGCACGGTCAAATTGTGCCACACGTCACGGCCCGACGATTTCGGAAATTGCGGAAGCGCGGCGGAACGCCGATCCTGAACATCAATTTCTACCCCTCGCGTTTTCAGCTCCGCCCCGACCAGGAGATTGTCTCACCAGCCTCTGACCGTTGTCATCAGGACTGCGGTCCCCTTAGCTGCGTTACGAAAACGTCAGATTTTTGCTGAGACAGAGTCTACCGGGTCGTCAATAATGCGGGTCCGCAAACGTCCGCGGAATCGTGCGTTCGCGTCAAAAAATGGCACGAGCTGCCAAGATCAGCTATTGAATTTGCCAGGAAACTCGACGCTCGTAAACTGTCGTAGCAAAGCCGGGTTCGAGAACTGAATTCCGACCCGTTCTCATTTGGTCACGGCCGTTACCGGATTTCCCCTTCTACCGTCGGATGCAGGCACCCTACCGACCAACATTTACGGTTGAGCCATGGTGACTCCCGGCATGCTCCTGCGCCGGGGACTCGACCGGATCGAGAACCGGGACCCCGAACTGGACGCCTTCCGGCGGGCCGCGCGGGCCGCGCTGGTGATCCCGGTGTCCGCGGGGCTCGGTTTTGCCGTCGGGGACGGCCAGACACCACTGTTCGCCATCTTCGGTTCCATCGCGTTGTTGATCGTGGTCGACTTCCCCGGCAACCGGGCGGGCCGCGCAGTCTCCTACGCCGGGTTGGCCGGGCTGGGAACGGTACTGATCACCCTCGGCACGCTGGTGGCGCCCCACCCCTGGCTCGCCGTGGCGACCATGTTCTGCCTCGGGGTCGCCGTGACGTTCGCCGGCGTGCTCAGCACGTCCATCGCCGCGGGACAGCGCGCCACCCTGCTCACCTTCGTCCTGCCGGCGTGCACTCCGCCGGGGCCGGTCGGCGAACGGCTCTTGGGCTGGTGCATCGCGCTGGCTGTCTGCGTGCCCGCCGCGTTGTTCCTGCTGCCGCCGCGCCACCACGACGAACTGCGCCGCCACGCCGCCCGGGTGTGCGGTGCACTGGCCCACCATCTCGAAGGACACGAGGACCGCCGCGGCGTCAACCGCGCCATGAACGCGCTGTGGGCCAACTATGTCGGCAGCGACTTCCGGCCCGTGGGGCTGACGGCGGGCAGCCGAGCCCTGGTGCGGGTGATCGACGACCTCGAGTGGCTCTGCGACCGGGTGCACGACGAGACCGCCGCCGACCTGGGTGTGATGACCGAACCCGCGGTGCGGGTACTGAGGGCCTCGGCGCGCCTGTTGCGCATCGCGCGGGTGGCCGACCGGGCGCCGGCCCGGGCGGAACTCGATGAAGCCCTGGCTGATCTGCGCGAGGTCGCCCAGGGCCGCTATCGCGAGGACATCGCCGAGCTGCTGGAGGGCTCCACCGATCCCGAAGCCGTGGCGATCGGGCGCCGGCTGCTGACCCGTCGCACGTTCGGCGCCACCGTGGGCGCCACCGGTCGGGTCATTGCGGCGGCCGCAGCCGCGGACGCGCGGCCGGTGTTGATGCGGGTGCTGGGCCGACAGCTGCCCGACATGGGCGCCTCCGCCCGCGTGCTCTCCGAAGCCGAGGCGGTGGCCAGCATCCCGTCGGGTTACCTGGCCACCCGGGCCGTGGTGGTCCGCAACAGCCTGCGCACCGGCCTCGGTCTGGCGCTGGCCGTCGCCACCACACATGTGTTCCCCGTCGAACACGGTTTCTGGGTGGTGCTGGCGGCCATGTCGGTGCTGCGCAGCAGCGCCTTGACCACCGGCACCCGGGTCTTCCGTGCAGTCGGTGGCACAGTGCTGGGGTTCGTGCTCGGCGCGTTGCTCATCGAATTGCTCGGCGTCGACCCATGGGTGCTGTGGCCGGTGCTGCCGCTGGTGGCGTTCGTCGCAGCCTATGTGCCAGAGGTGGCGTCGTTCGCCGCCGGGCAGGCGGCCTTCACCATGCTGGTGCTGATCGTGTTCAACCTGATCGCCCCCAGCGGCTGGGCGGTCGGGCTGGTGCGCATCGAGGACATCGTGGTGGGCGGCGCCGTCGGTTTTGTGGTGTCGATCCTGTTGTGGCCGCGCGGATCCGGGACGGCGGTCACCGCGGCGTGCGACGCGGCGTTCCTGATCGGCACCCGGTACCTGCAGGCGGCGGTCTCCCGGATCACCCACGGAACGTCCAGCACGGCCGTGACCGAGCTGTCCTATCAGGCGCTGACGGCCGCCCGCACCGTCGACGACGGTGTGCGCCAGTATCTCTCGGAGAGCGGCGGCCCCACCGACACCCGCGGCCCGGTGGTGCGCCGGGCCAACCGCGCGATCCGGCTGCGGATCGCCGCCGACCTCATCGCCGACATCCCCACGGTGCCGGAGCCGGGCGCATATCCCCGCACCCGGGCCGTCCTGGACCGCCACACCGCGCTGGTGTGCGACCGGATGTCGGGGCGCACCGACCGTCCGATCGCCTCGGAGCCGTTGACCGCCGATTTCGTGCTGGCGCTGCGGACCGAGGCGCCGGCACAGCAACGACCGGTGGCCGACGCACTGCCGCTGGTGACGGTCGCCGCGAATCTCGGCGAGCTGGAATTGCTCTACCCGGTCTCCCGCGAGGAGATGATGGGCGTCAAACCCGATGCGGCATCAGAGCGTTCGGCGGGATGACACCGAACCGGCCGGCGTTGTAGTCCTCGAGCGCGGCCACCAGCTCGGCCTTGGAATTCATCACGAACGGTCCGTACTGGAAGACCGGCTCCCGGATGGGCTTGCCCCCGAGCAACAGCACTTCCAGCGCCGGGCGGTGAGCATCCTGGCCCGCGTCCGCGGCGACGCTGATCCGGTCACCGGGGCCCAGCACGGCCAGCTGACCCTGCTGGATGGGATGGCGCACGGGTCCGACCGCGCCACGGCCGCTCAGGATGTACACCAACGCGTTGAAATCGCGGTTCCACGGCAGGTTGAGTTCCGCACCCGGCTCGATGGTGGCGTGCGCCAACGTGATCGGGGTGTGCGTAGACCCCGGGCCGGCGTGGCCGTCGATCTCGCCGGCGATGATGCGCACCAGCGCGCCACCGTCGGTGGACGTGAGCAGAGTCGCCTGCTCGCCCTCGATGGACTGGTACTTCGGGGCCGCGAACTTGTCCTTCTTGGGCAGGTTCACCCACAGCTGGACGCCGTGGAACATGCCGCCACTCTCGACCAGCTCGGCCGGCGGGGTCTCGATGTGCAGGATGCCCGACCCTGCGGTCATCCACTGGGTGGCACCGTCGGCGATCAGGCCACCGCCGCCGTGTGAATCCTGATGGGCGAATCGGCCGTCGATCATGTAGGTGACGGTCTCGAACCCGCGGTGCGGGTGCCAGTCGGTACCCCGCGGCTCGCCGGGCTGGTACTCGACCTCCCCCATCTGGTCCATGTGGACGAAGGGGTCGAGGTCGACGGCACGCGCTCCGGCGAAGGCGCGTACGACGGGAAAGCCCTCGCCTTCGTAACCGCGCGGGCCGGTGGTCACCGAACGCACCGGGCGTTCAGTGTCCCCCGCTGCCGCTGCCGCGATCCGGGGCAGGGTCAACATGGTCTGGGTGTCGACGGTGATAGCTGGCATCTGGAGCACCTCACTTGAGTTCGACTACGATGCCAACTACAACCGGACTGCGGTCCGATTATTCCCTCGCGCTCAGCCGAGCACCGCGAGCGCGGCGGCGCGGGCCTGAGCCGCACTGGCGGTCCGCAGCACGGCGTCTGCAGCCTCCCGGCACTGTGCGAGCGTCACCGCGGAGAGGGTGGCCCCCACCGCCCTGACCGCCGCCGATGCCGCCGACAGCGAGCTGACCCCCAGTCCCGCCAACACGCAGGCCAGCAGCGGGTCGGCCGCGGCCTCGCCACACACCCCGACAGGCTTGCCCACCGCCGCGCCGGCGTTGGCTGCCATCGCCACCAACGCCAGGACGCCCGGTTGCCACGGGTCGGTGAGCGTGGCCAGCTCGGCAGACATCCGGTCGGCGGCCATGGTGTATTGCGCCAGGTCGTTGGTGCCGATCGACAGGAAGTCGACGTGCGCCAGGATGCGGTCGGCCAGCAGTGCGGCCGCGGGGATCTCGATCATCACGCCGGGCGTCAGGCCATGCGCCCGGACCCGCTCGGCGAAGTTCCTGGCTTCCTCCGGGGTGGCGATCATGGGCGCCATCACCCACGGCGAGGCGGCCGAGCGCGCCGCCGCCGCGGCAATCGCCTCGAGCTGGTTGTCGAGGAGGTCGGGGTTGCCTGCGGCGATCCGGATTCCGCGCACCCCCAGTGCCGGATTGGCCTCCTCGGCGTGCCCCGCGAACCGCAGCGGTTTGTCCGAGCCCGCATCGAGCGTGCGGATCACCACCTTGCGCCCGGGGAACGCGTCGAGCACCTCGGTGTAGATCTCGGTCTGCTCCCCCACCGTCGGCTCGGTGTCGCGGTTGAGGAAGCACAGCTCCGTGCGGAACAGCCCGATGCCCTCGGCGGGCACCTGCGTGGCCGCGCGGGCCGAGGCACCGTCCTGCACATTGGCCAGTACCGCCACCGGATGACCGTCGCGGGTGGCCCCTGGACCGGCCCAGTTCGCGGTGGCTGCAGCAGCCGCCGCCGCGCTGTCCACCTGCGCGCGGGCGTGGTCGGGGTCCGGGTCCACCTCGACGGTGCCGCGGGTGCCGTCGACCAGCACCGGGGTGCCGGGGGCCACGGCGTCGAGTCCGGTGACCGCGACGACGCAGGGGATCCCGAGCTGACGGGCGATGATCGCGGTGTGGCTGGTGGGCCCGCCCAAGGTGGTGGCCAGCGCGATGATCCGCTCCGGGTCCAGGCCGGCGGTGTCGGCGGGAGCGAGGTCCTCGGCGCACAAGATGGACGGAACGTCCGGCACCGGAACGCCGGGTTCCGCCAGGCCGCTCAGCTCGGCCACCACCCGGTCGCGGATGTCGCGCAGGTCGGTGACCCGCTCGGCCATCAACCCGCCCATCTGGGTGAACAGGTCGGTGAACTGCGCGGCCGCCTCCACGGTGGCGCGCACCGCGGGTTCGCCCTGGTTGATCCGCTTCTCCGCCGCACCCAACCACGCCCGGTCCTGAGCCAGCATGGCCGTCGCAGCCAGCACCTCGGAGGCCGCGCCGGTGGCATGTGCGGCGCGGTCCTTGAGCCGGCCGGCGACCGCGGCCGCCGCAGCGGCGAAGCGGCCGGCCTCGGCGGGCCGCTGCGCCTCGGCCACCTCCGGGCCGGCGCTCAGCTCGTCGACCTGCGGCATCCGCCCCGGGCGGATCACGGGGGCGTACCGGACGCCGGGAACCACGGGAACGCCTTGCAGCACGGTCACTTCCCGGGTGAGTGACGTGGCGGCAGATGAACTGGTCATGTGAATCAGATTACAACTTTCCCTTGACAAGTCAACACGTTCAAGCGTAAAACAACACATACCAACAGTAATTCCAAGCAATTCCCACATTGAGGGAGCGTCGTGTACCCCGAAGAGCGTCAACAAGCCATCGCCTCGCTGGTGATGACCCGCGGCCGCGCTTCCGTGACCGAACTGGCCGAGGTCTACGCGGTCACCACCGAAACGGTGCGCCGCGACCTCGCGGTCCTCGATCGGGCCGGCCTGGTGCGCCGCGTGCACGGTGGGGCGGTCCCTGCGCGGGCGTTGCACGTCGTGGAAGCCGGCGTCGCCGAGCGCGACAGCACCCGGACCGACCACAAGGACACCATCGCCCACGCCGCCACGGAGTTCTTCCCCACCAGTGGTGCCAGCGTGCTGTTCGACGCCGGGACCACCACCGCCCGCGTGGCTGCCCTGCTACCCCCGGACCAGGAGCTGACCGTCGTGACCAACTCGGTGCCCATCGCCGCTCGGGTGGCCGGATCCGCCCCGGTGTCGCTGCACCTGCTCGGCGGGCGCGTACGCGGTCTCACCCAGGCCGCGGTCGGCGAACAGGTGCTGCGGGTGCTCGACACCCTGCGCGTGGACATCGCCTTCATCGGCACCAACGGCATCAGCGCCGCCCACGGACTGTCCACCCCCGACAGCGAGGAGGCAGCCGTCAAACGAGCCATGGTGCGCTGCGCCAATTACGTGGTGGTGGTCAGTGATTCGTCGAAGGTGGGCCGCGAGGAGTTCGTCAGCTTCGCCGCCATCAGCGAGGTCGACGCCCTGGTCACCGACAACGAGATCACCGACGACGCCCGAGCGGCGTTCACCGAACTCGGCGTCGAGGTGGTGATCGCATGATCGTCACCGTCACCCCCAATCCCAGTGTCGACCGCACCGTCAGCCTGCCCACTGCCCTGACCCGCGGCGCAGTGCACCGCATCACCACAGTGTCCTCCGAGCCCGGCGGCAAGGGTGTCAACGTCGCGCGTGCGCTCACCCAGGCCGGCCTGGACGCACTCGCGGTGTTGCCCGCACCGCCCAGCGACCCGTTCGTGACCGCCCTGGCCGCCGCAGGTGTGCCGTTCGCGACGGTACCGGTGGCCGCTCCCGTGCGCACCAACCTTGCCATCACCGAAACTGACGGCACCACAACAAAACTCAACGAGCCCGGTGCCACGCTGGACGCCGCCGCCCTGACTGCCCTCACCGACACGGTGGTGCACCGCGCCGCCGGCGCCGACTGGGTGGTGCTGTCGGGGTCACTCCCGCCCGGCGCCCCCGACGACTGGTACGCCGACGTCGTGTCCGCCTTGCGTTCCGTGGGGTGCCGGGTGGCTGTGGACACCTCCGACGCGCCGCTGCTGGCGCTGGCCGGCCGGTTCGGCGACGCCGCTCCCGATCTTGTCAAGCCCAACAGCGACGAACTGGCCAGCCTGGCCGGGCGGTCCGCCGCGGAGTTGGAGGACGACCCGGATGCGGTGGTCGAAGCGGCGCGATCCCTGGTGAACCGCGGCGTGGGTGCCGTCCTGGCGACGCTGGGATCGGCCGGTGCCGTGTTGGTGAACGCCCAGGGTGCCTGGCTGGCCACGCCCCCGCCCATCACTGTCCGGAGCACCGTCGGCGCCGGTGACTCCGCTCTGGCCGGATATGTGCGCGCCGATGTCGCCGGGGCCGAAGCACCCCGGCGCCTGCAGATGGCGGTGGCCTACGGCAGCGCCGCCGCTGCTCTGCCCGGCTCCGCGCTGCCCTCGCCCGCCGACCTCGATCTCTCCGGGGTCCACGTCGTCTCGGTGATCCCGACGACCCCGAACCTGATCTGACGCCCACAACCCCGACGAAGGTGCCCGACATGACCCACTCCCTCCACTCCATCACGGAGAGCACACTGGTGCTGCTCGATGTCGATGCAGGCCACGACAAAGAAGCGGTGATCGCCCGGCTGGCTGCACAGGTGGCCACCGCCGGTCGTTCCCACAATGCCGACGGACTCCGCGACGCCGCCATGGCCCGCGAAGCCCAGTCGGCGACCGGTCTGCCCGGCGGGATCGCCATCCCGCACTGCCGATCCGCCCACGTCGACACCGCCACCATCGCATTCGCACGGCTGTCGCCGAAGGTGGATTTCGGCGCCCCGGATGGCCCCGCCGATCTGGTGTTCCTCATCGCCGCACCGGAATCCGGTGGTTCCGAGCACATGAAGCTGCTCTCCAGCCTGGCCCGGGCCCTGGTGCGCCCTGATTTCGTGGCCTCGTTGCGGGCCGCGGCCTCGGCCGACGAGGTGGTGGAACTGGTTGAGGGCGTGGTGAATCCGGCTCCGGCGCCGGTGGTTCCGCCGGCGCCCGAGCCCGAAGTCAGCGCGTCGAGGTCCATCGTCGCGATCACCGCCTGTCCCACCGGAATTGCGCACACCTACATGGCGGCCGACTCCCTGGCCGCTGCCGCGGCGCGGGCCGGGGTGAACTTCACCGTCGAGACGCAGGGCTCCTCGGGCAGCACCCCGATGTCGGCGGCCACCATTGCCGCCGCCGATGCCGTCATCTTCGCCACCGATGTCGGCGTGAAGGACCGTCAGCGCTTCGCCGGCAAGCCGGTGATCGCCTCCGGCGTCAAGCGTGCGATCAACGAGCCCGACGCCATGATCGCCGACGCGCTGGCCGCCGCCGACGATCCCGCAGCGGCCCGGGTCGAAGGATCCGCCACCGCAACCAGTTCCGCCGCCCCGTCGGGCAACGTCGGCTGGGGCACCCGCACCCGGCAGATCCTGCTCACCGGTGTGAGCTACATGATCCCGTTCGTCGCGGCCGGTGGTCTGCTCATCGCGCTGGGCTTCCTGTTCGCCGGCTACGAGATCGCCAACACCCCCGAGGGCGGGTCGCAGTCCTACGGCAACCTGTACGCGCTGCAGAACTCGCTGACCAACCTCCCGCCCGGCGGCCTGACGCAGTACATCGGCGCCGTGCTGTTCACCCTCGGCGGTCTGGCCTTCGGCTTCCTGGTGCCTGCGCTGGCCGGCTACATCGCCTTCGCCATCGCCGACCGGCCTGGTATCGCACCCGGTTTCACCGCCGGCGCGGTGGCGGTGTTCGTCGGCGGCGGCTTCATCGGCGGCATCGTCGCGGGTGTGATGGCCGGTTTTGCGGCGCTGTGGATCAGCCGGATCGCTGTGCCCAAGTGGTTCCGCGGTCTGATGCCCGTGGTGATCATCCCGCTGTTCGCCTCGCTGATCATGGGCCTGCTGATGTTTTTCCTGGTCGGCCGCCCCCTGGCGTGGGTGAACACCAGCCTGACCGATTGGCTGTCGAGCATGTCCGGCACCTCGGCGGTGGTGCTGGGAGTGATCCTGGGCCTGATGATGTGCTTCGACCTCGGCGGTCCGGTGAACAAGGCGGCCTACGCCTTCGCCACCGCCGGACTGGCCGCGGCCACCACCGCGTCCTTCACCATCATGGCGGCCGTGATGGCCGCGGGCATGGTGCCGCCGCTGGCGATGGCCCTGGCCTCGGCCGTGCGGCCCGGGCTGTTCACGGAGCCCGAGCGGGAGAACGGCCGCGCCGCCTGGCTTCTGGGCGCCTCGTTCATCTCGGAGGGCGCGATTCCCTTCGCCGCCGCCGACCCGCTGCGGGTGATCCCGTCGATGATGGCCGGCGGCGCGGTGACCGGCGCGCTGAGCATGGCGCTGGAGGTGCAGTGCCGCGCCCCGCACGGCGGCATCTTCGTCCTGTTCGCCATCGACAACAAGCTCGGCTTCGTGATCTCCTTGGTGGCAGGCACGCTGGTGGCCGCAGCCTGCGTGATCGCCGCCAAGCAGTTCCTGGGCGCCAAGTCCAAGACCGCCTCGCCCGAGCTCGTCACGGCCTGATTCCGAGGCTGGCGAGGTACGAGCCAGTCGAAGGAGATCAGGGCTCAAGACACGGCCTGACCCGTAACTTCCACCATTTCGTCGGTCTCGACGCCCCACCGAAGGAGAACCATGCACACCAAGACCGTCATCGTCGGCTCGTCCATCGGCCTGCACGCCCGCCCCGCGGCCGTCATCTCCGAGGCCGCCGTCAAAGCCGGCGTCCCCGTCACCCTCTCGGTGGACGGCGGCGAACCGGTGGACGCGGGCTCCGCGCTGATGATCATGACCCTGGGCGCCGGCAACGGCGCTCAGGTGACCGTCGCCTCCGAAGACGAAGCGGCGGTCAACGAGATCGCCGCGCTGGTGCAGCAGGACCTCGACGCCTGATTTCCTTGGGATTTGTGGAGTTTCACCGGCGTACAGCGCCGGTGAAACTCCACAATTCGCTCTAGGCGGCGGCCTCGCTGGTCGGCATCAGCCGGTCCAGCACATCGGTCAGCGTGATCAGCCCCACCGGGTTGTCGTCGGCGTCGAGCACCACCGCCAGATGCTCCCGTGTCTCCCGCATGGTCCGCAGCGCCTCGTACACCGGGACTGCGGCCGGCAGCGTCAGCGCGGGTCGCATCAACTCGGCTGCAGTGCAACCGGTTTCAGCCGACAAGCTGTCGCGCACGTGCACCACGCCCCGGACCTCATCGCCGTCGAGCACCAGCAGCCGCAGATGCCCGGTGGCGCGCGACTCGGCCTGAATGGTTGCCGGATCGGCGCCGGAGGCAACGCCCCGCGGCCTCTCCCCGGTCACCAGGTCACCGACGGTGAGCGCCTGCAGTTCCAGCGCACTCATCAGGTTGATGCTGTACTGCTGGTCGAGTGTCCCGACGGTGGTCGAGTGCTCCACCAGATGCCGCAGAGTGTCGGGGTCCTGACCGGCGGCCAGCTCGTCGACGGGCGTCACGCCCACCTTGCGCAGCATCCAGTTCGCCGCGCGGTTCAGCGTGATCAGCACCGGTCGGAACACCGCCATGAACGCCCGCATGGGCAGCGCCAGCATGATCGCCGAGCGCTCGGGATGCGCGATCGCCCAGGACTTCGGTGCCATCTCCCCTACCACCAGGTGCAGGAACGTGACGATCACCAGCGCCAGCACGAAGCCGGCCACGTCGGCGGCCCAGCCGGGTGCGCCCCACGAGCTGAACACCGGTGTGAGCCAATGGTGCACAGCGGGTTTGGTGATCGCACCCAGCGCCAGCGTGCACACAGTGATGCCCAGCTGCGAGCCGGCCAGCAGCACCGACAGCTCACCGGAGCTGCGCAAAGCGGCACGGGCCGAGCGACTGCCGGCAGCGGCGTCCTCGATGCGGTGCCGGCGCGCGGCGATCAGCGCGAATTCCACGGCCACGAAGAACGCACTCGACGCGATCAAGATGACGGTGATCAGACCGATCACCCACGGGCTGCTCATCGCTGGACCTCCTCGGCACGCACGGCGACGAACACCTGCGAGGGCACGTGTTTGTCGACGGCCCGGATTTCGATGGTGAGCAGATCCTGGGGTTGCGGCTCGTCGGCCACCAGATCCTCGGCCTCGGGTTCCAACACCACCGACACGGTGTCGCCCACTGCGGGCAGACCCCCGGCCTCGGCGATGGCCAGGCCGGCGATGGTCTCGTAATCCCCCTCGGGCAGCAGACGATCGAACATCCGGTGCACTTCGTCGAGCGGGGTGTCACCGGGTATCAGCCAGCCGTCGCCTTCGGCCACGGCGTCATCGTCGGCATCGACGTCGTGCTCGTCGTCGATCTCGCCCACCAGTTCCTCGGCCATGTCCTCGATGGTCACGACGCCGGCAAATCCCCCGTATTCGTCGATCACCAGCGCCATTTCGTCATCCGCGGCGCGCAGCGCCTGCAGCACCGACGGCAGCGGCATGGCGGTGGGCACGATCACAGCCGGGCGGCACCGGGTGCCCGCGGTGCCGCCCGGTGCGGCGGCGTCCAACAGGTCCAGCATGTGCACGACGCCGCGCAGATCGTCGACGTCCTCCCCCACCACCGGGTAGCGGGTGTGCCCCTGCGCCATCAGCGCCAACACCTCGTCGGCCGGCTTGTCCGCGGAGATCACGTCCACCCGCGAGCGCGGGATCATGGCGTGTTCGGCGGTACGGGTGGGGAAGTCCAGGGTGCGGTCCAGCAACGCGGACAGATCGGGCGGCAACTCACCGGCGTCCCGGGACGCGGCCACGATGTGCTCGAGATCCTTCGGGGTGGCCGAATGTTCGACGTCGTGCACGGGTTCGATCCGCAATGCCCGCAGCAGCAGGTTGCTGCTCTGGTCGAAGAGCCAGATCAACCATCCGAACAGCCGCAGGTACCAGGTCGTGGACAGCGCCAGCGCACGCGCGACGGGCTCGGGGCGGGCGATGGCCAGGTTCTTCGGGAACAGCTCACCGAAGAGCATCTGCACCACCGTCGAGAACACGATCGCCACCACCGCACCGACGGCGACCCCGATGCCGGTGGGCACATGGGCGCCACCGAGCAGGGTGCCCACACCTTGCCCGATGAGGGGTTCGGCGACGTAACCGACGAGCAGGCCGGTGACGGTGATGCCCAGTTGGGCGCCCGAGAGCATGAACGACGTGCGTTTGGTGACCCCCAGCGCCCGCTCGGCGGCGGCGTCGCCGGACTGGGCGCGCGCCTTGAGGCGCGAGCGGTCGACCGCCATGTAGGCGAATTCCTGCGCGACGAAGTAGCCGGTGAGGGCCGTGATCGCGAGGACGACGACGATGCCGAATGCGATCGCGGCGAGCGCTGTCACCATGTCCCCACCTCCGGCCTGCTCGTCGTCGCGGCGTCAGTCGGAGGTGGGACGGGTCTTCGGGGTTCGGCGGGCAAGCGCCTCATCACTCCCTCGTGGTGGTTGGTTGACAGTGGGCATCGAGCTTAGCGGAGGCCGGGAAAGTCGCAGGTCCGTCACGGTGCGGCAGCGGGATAGGGTGAGGAGTGAAGTTTCGCAGAGTGCTGACCGACGACGTGGTGACCACCGAGGTGCTCGGGGAGGCCGGCTGGCAGACCGCGGCGTCCCCCGTCGGCCCGACACCGTTCAGTGCCGAATGGGAGCTCGCCACCGCCCGGCGTCATCTGCAGCAGACCAGCGCACTGCTGCCGTTCACCCCGTTGTCGTTCCGGGACTGTCTGCTCTCCGAGAAGCACAGCGTCGACGCGGCGCGCGGCATGATCAATGCCTTCTACCCGGGCACCGCCCGCATCACCAATACCTTCGAAAAGCTGGCGCGCAGAACGTTTCCCGCTTTCCTGCCGAAGAAGCTGTTCTACCGTCAGCCGATCTACTACATGTCCAACGCGCTGACCATCGTGCCTACCGGAACGCCGGTGAGCTTCCCCAGCTACAGCACCGCCCTGGACTTCGAGCTCGAGGTGGGCTTTGTTCTGTCCAAGCCACTGCTGGACGCCACCGCTGCCCAGGCACGGGACGCCATCGGCGCCTTCGTGCTGCTCAACGACTTCAGTGCGCGTGACGTGCAGCGCGACGAGATGAACACCGGGCTGGGGCCGCAGAAGTCCAAGCACTTTCTGACCTCGCTGTCGGACACCGCCGTGACGGCCGACGAGGTCCTGCCCCGACTGGGCGAACTGACCGGTTCGGTGATCATCAACGGCGACACCGTGAGCACGGTCGACTACTCGGGGCTGCAGTGGTCGGCCGAGGAGGCGCTGATGCACTTCTCCCGCGACGAACAGTTGCTGCCCGGTGAGCTGATCGGCCTGGGCACGCTGGCCGGCGGGTCCGGCATGGAGACCGGCCGATGGCTGAAACCCGGCGACAGCCTCCGCCTGGAACTCGACGGCATCGGCGTCGTCGAGCACCGCATCACCACCTGACACACGAGTCGGGCCCGCGTCGTGCGACGCGGGCCCGAAACTGGAGTGTGACGGCTACTTCTTGGCCTTCTCCTTGGCCTTGCTGGCGGCACCCTTTTCGGTGGTCTCGCCGGCGGTGACGATCTCGCCGCCGGAGTTCTCCAGGTGGGCACGTACGAACCACTGGAACTTCTCGAGTTCGGCGGAGTGGCCGATCAGCATGTCCTCCGACACGGGGTCGAGGTCACCGAGGGTTTCGATGTATTTGCGGGTGTCCTCGATCACGCCGTCGTACACCAAGTTCACCGCGGCGAGGTGGGCGAGCACATTGTCGCGCCCCACCGAGTAGTCATCCCAGGTCCGGTCTTTGAGGATGGCGCCGGGCGTGCCCTGCGGCGAGGCTCCCAGTGCGGCGATGCGCTCTGCGGTCTCGTCGGCGTAGCCGCGAACCAGCTCCACCTGCGGATCGATCATCTCGTGCACACCGATGAAGTTGGGGCCCACCACATTCCAGTGCACGTGCTTGAGCGTCAGATGCAGATCGTTGTACGTGCTCAACTGCTTCTGCAGCAGATCGGTGACCTTGCGGGCGTCCGCTTCGGACATTCCGGGCACGGTAAAGCTAGGCACAGTTACCTCCTAGGCCTGAAGTATTTCTTGATCGGGACAGGTGTACCCGCAGACCGGATCCGAAAACCCGAAGTCTCACAGCGCCCGGATGTTCTGCACCGACAGCCGTGGACCACGCCGCGGCTCACGGGCATGACCGCTGACGTACAGCAGCCGGGTCACGCGGTGGCGGTGCGGGCGCATGGGTTCGAGCAGGTCGATCATCCGCTCGTCGTCCACGGGATGACCGAGCAGCGTCCACCCGACCATCTTGCAGAGGTGGTAATCCCCCACCGACAGGGCATCAGGATCCCCGAAGGCGCGTTGCGCGGTCTCGGCTGCGGTCCAGACGCCCACCCCCGGCAGCGAGGTCATCGCCGCGCGCGCATCCTCGGGAGCCCGCGTCACCAGCCGTTGCAGCGCATCCGCGCGTTGCGCGCAACCGACGACGGTCCTGGCGCGGCCGGGGTCCACGTTGGCCCGGTGGAACTCCCAGGACGGAATGCGGCGCCAGACGTCGGCCTCCGGGAAGACCCGCATGCGGTCGGGCGCAGGACCCGGCGCCGGGGTGCCGAATTTGGTGACCAGGATCCGGAACGCGCGGAACGCGTCGGCGCCCTGTACCCGCTGCTCGATCACCGCGGGGATCAGCGCCTCCAGCACCAGCCCGGTGCGGCCCAGCCGCAAGTGCCGGGCCTTACGCCACGAGTCGGCCACCACGGGATGGGTGGGCACAAAATCGGAAACATCGTCGTCGGCTCCCAGGTAGGCGGGCAACCCGTCGGCGAACTCCGCCGCGCCCGGCCCCCACATCTGGGCGGTCACCGTGTCGACCCCGACGCGCGTCAGGCGCGCGGTCACCGGCCCGCTGACCTGCCTGCTGGTACGCCAGATCGCGCCGTCGGCCGCCACCTGGAAGGTGGGGTCACCGGGACCGCGGCGCAGGGGAAACAGCGTCGCGCCCAGGCTCACGGGTCCGTCGAACGTGACGGTGCGCTCCAGCGGAGTCAATCGTCGGTGACGCTGATGTCGGCTTTGTCGGGGTAGAACGCGACATGCCCGGCGATGTCGGCGACCGCCGGGTGGGGACGCTCATAGGCCCAGATGGCGTCGTCCACCACGGCGTCACCCGCGGTCACGCTGTAGTAGGTGGCGATGCCCTTGTAGGGACAGTAGGTCGTGGTGGTGGTGCACAGCAGCCCGCTCTGCACCACATCGGTCATCGGGATGTACTGCACCGCAGGGTAAGTGGACTCCTGCAGGGTGAGCGCCGAGCGGGTGTCGGCCACCACGGCGCCGTTGACCCGCACCACCACATGGCCCGCGGTGGGCTCGATGGTGATGGGATGGTCGGCGTTGGGCTGCAGGACCTTGTGCTGACCCATGCTGTCACCTCCTGGAGATGGTTCAGGTTAGTCGTTTCAACCACATCGGGCCGATACCATTCCCGGGATGGACAACGCTGCGCCTGACGTCTGCGCCACCGTGGGGGTCGATGCGCCCGCAGCGGCGGTGTACGCCCTGGTCACCGACCTCGACGTGCTCACCGACCTGGCGGCCGAAACCACCGCCATGCGCTGGCGCAGAGGCACCGCGGCCACCCCCGGTGCGGTGTTCACCGGTAAGAACCGCAACGGCCGGCGCACCTGGACCACCACCTGTACCGTCACCGCCGCGACGCCGGGTCGGGTCTTCGCGTTCGACGTCTCGAGTTACGGGATCCCGGTCGCTCACTGGCGCTACGAGATCCTCGAGGCCGACGGCGGCTGCCGGGTCACCGAGAGTGCCTGGGACCGCAGACCGCGCTGGTTCCGCGGGGTCGCCGAGCGGGCCACCGGGGTGCGCAACCGCAGCGGCGCCAACACCGAGCACATCCAGGTGACGCTGCAGCGGCTCAAGGAGCGCGCTGAGCGCTAGTCCGCCGCGCGCGCACGCCGGCGCTGCGTGCGCAGGTCCGCCCAGAAACGGGCCGCCTCGCGCACCGAATCCTGCACCGGCCGCGGCTGCCAGTGCAGCTCACGGCGGGCTTTCGAGCAGTCCACCGGGGCTTCGGCCCGCATCAGCCGCACCGACTCCAGCGTGAGCCGTTCGTCGCTGCCCCGCAGTCGCGCCTTGAGGGTGCCGGCCGCGGCCATCGCCCACAGCACGGGCAGCGGAAGGGTGCGCCGGGGCGGGGCCACCCCCGCCTCCGCGGCCGCGAGGCGCACCACCTCGGCGTTGGTGATCATCCGCTCGGAGATCAGGTACCGCTGGCCGGGGGTACCGTGCTCGGCGGCGAGCAGCATGGCCTCGGCGGCATCTTCGACGCCGACGGCCTCCAGGGAGATCTTGTCGAGGACAAACGGCATCTTGCCGAACACCGTGCCGGCGATCAGGGCGCCGTGCGGGGTCATGCCGTAGTCGCCGCGGCCGTAGGTACTGGCCACACACATCGCCACCGCGGGCAGACCGTGCCGACTCGCGTACTCGAGCACCAGGTCCTCGGCCTGCACCCGGGACCGCACATAGGCCGTCAGCGCGCCGCGGTCGATGGCGTCGGCCTCGGTGGCCACCCGTCCGCGCTTGCGGCCCACCGTGGCGTAGCTGCTGGTGAACACGAACTTCTGCAGCGAGGCAGCCACCGCCACGTCGAGCACCCCGCGCAACCCCTCGACGTTGGTGCGGAACAACGGTGCCGGATCGCGCAGCCAGGCGCGGGTGTCCACCACGCAGTAGTACACGACATCGCAGCCGTCCATGGCGGTGCGCACGGTGTCGAGATCGAAGATGTCGCCGACGAACCGGGTGACCGGGAGATCGTCGATGGCGACGGTGTTGGCGGTGGCCCGGACCATGACACGCACGTCGTCGCCGCGCTCGACCAGCTTGCGGGTGACGTGCGAGCCGAGGAATCCGTTGGCACCGATGACCAGAGCGGTCATGAGTGTCTCTCGAACCACGCCGCCGCCTCGTCGTCAAGGGTGCCCAGCTCACGCGCCTTGCGGCACCACTTCAGGCTGGCCTTGACGAACCGCAGCGGGTTGTAGATGTCCTCCTGACGACACCACCTGCCGTCGCCGGCGTAGGTGACGATCGAGATGTTGGTGGCGCTGATGACGGTGCCGTCGCCCGGGTCGCGCATCGGGTTGTCCAGTTCGCAGATCACCCGGCCGGTGGGCTCGTCGTACACGGTCCACAACGAGGGGAACGACGTCATGTAGCTGCCCGGGAAGACCGTCATGGTGCGGTAGATCCACTCGCGCACCTGCTCGCGACCGTGCATGGTGCCCGCCGCGTGTTCGACGTAGGTCACGTCGTCGGTGTAGTGCGCCACCCACGCGTCCCAGTCCTGGGTGCGGGCGGCCTGGTCAACCGTCTTTTCGAACTCGGCGAATGCGGCTCGGAGTTCATCGCGGGTAAACAGGGAAGAGACAGCCTCCACAACCAGAACTAGAACATGTTCCAACTGTGTTTGTCGAGACCACATCACCGCAGATCGGGATTATCTCAATTCGACTTGAGGTTATTGAAGGGCACAGGGAGGAAGGACCCCATGACACGCACGTACAACAAGGACCCGCAGGCCGTCGCGGCGCTGTCCCCCGAGCAGTACCACGTCACCCAGCAGAACGGCACCGAGCGGCCGTTCACCGGGGAGTACTGGGACAATCACGAGCCCGGGATCTACGTCGACGTGGTGAGCGGTGAGCCGCTGTTCGCGTCGGTCGACAAGTTCGAAAGCGGGAGCGGCTGGCCCAGTTTCACCCGTCCGATCGAGGCGCAGAACGTCATCGAGAAGCGCGACCTGAGCCACTTCATGATCCGCACCGAGGTGCGCTCCGCGGGCGGCGACAGCCACCTGGGCCATCTGTTCCCGGACGGCCCGAAGGACCAGGGCGGGTTGCGCTACTGCATCAACTCCGCTTCGCTCGAGTTCATCCACCTCGACGACCTCGAGGCCCGGGGCTACGGCCAGTACATCAGTCTGTTCAAGGAGGACGCGCAGTGACTTCGACGACGCACAAGACCGCGATTCTGGCGGGCGGCTGCTTCTGGGGCATGCAGGATCTGATCCGCAAGCAGCCCGGGGTGGTGTCGACCCGCGTCGGGTACACCGGCGGGAAGAACGACCACCCGACCTACCGCAACCATCCGGGGCATGCCGAGGCGATCGAGATCGTCTACGACCCGGCGCAAACCGACTTCCGCGCGCTGCTGGAGTTCTTCTTCCAGATCCACGATCCGAGCACCAAGGACCGGCAGGGCAACGACGTGGGTTCGAGCTACCGGTCGGCGATCTTCTACCTCGACGACGAGCAGAAGCGCGTGGCCGAGGACACCATTGCCGATGTCGACGCCTCCGGCCTGTGGCCGGGCAAGGTGGTCACCGAGGTGACGCCGGCCGGTGACTTCTGGGAGGCCGAGCCGGAACATCAGGACTACCTGCTGCACTACCCCAACGGCTACACCTGCCATTTCCCGCGGGCCGGCTGGAAGCTGCCGAAGCGGGCTCCGCAGAACGCCTGATCAGCCGGAGTGGGTCCGCGCCCACTGCGCCAGAGCGGCCTCGGTGGTGATGTGATCGAGGCCGTTCAGGACGGCGCCCCGCAGCGGGCCCTCGTCGCCGTGGGCGCCGTCCAGCACGGGCGGCGCCGCCGGCTTCCGGAATGACATCAGACCGCCGCGGTAGGCCTGGTCGAAGGCCGTGGGCGCTGCGGCGCGCACTCCGACCGCCACCCCTCCGAGGGTCACCACGTCGGGGTCGTGCAGGTTGACCAACCCACCGATCCCGGCGCCGAGGGCGGTGGCCACTGTTGTGAATGCTGCCGCCGTGCGGGCGGTTGGGCCCTCTGCCAGGAGCCGGTGCGCGTAGGCGACGGGGTCCGCCGGCACCGGGTCATCGAGATGGCGAGCCAGCGCACGCCCGTCGACGCTCAGGTCCCAGCAGGCGCGGGCGCCGCAGGGGCACACCAGGTCCGGGTCGCCGAACGGGATGTGGCCGTACTCTCCGGCCGCGCCGTGGGCACCGGCGACGGGCACACCGTCGACCACCAGTGTCCCGCCGAGGCCCACCGCCACCATCAGGTGCAGCGCGGTTCCTGCCTCGCGTGCGGCCCCGGTGCGCGCCTCGGCCAGACCGGCCAGGGTGGCGTCATTGCCGATCAACATGGGGACCGGCAGGCTGTCGGTGAGTACCGACAGCTCGACGTCGTTCCAGCCCCTGGTGGTGAACTGCACCAGCCGGGTGCCGCTGACGGTGCCGGCCACCGATACCGACACCGCGGCGATCCGTTGCGGAGCTTGCCGGTACGCCTGCCCCACCGCGTCGCGCAGCTCGGCCAACAGGTGCGACAGCCGCGTCCCGGAGTGCTCCCCCTCATCCGCCACCTCGTGGAGTCCGTCCAGCCCCGCCCGGGCCAGCCGCCACGTGGCGGCCCCCACCTCGACGGCCAGCACCAGCGGGCCGGCGGCGTGCGGCGTCAACACGGTGGTGGGGCGGCCGCGGCCCCGGGCGGGCGCAGGGATCTCGTCGAGCAGTGCAGCCCGGCGCAGGCGGGCCACCAGGTCGGTGGCTCCGCCACTGCCGATGCCCAGTCGCGACGCCGCCGCCGCCCGGGTGATCCCGGGATCCGCGCGCACCAGGGCCAACAGCTGGGCACCACCGAACCACCGGAGTTGCTCGGCTGCGCGTGCGTCCATCCCCGGCCCCCTCGCGGTTGAATAAACTCAGACGCTGAGTATATTCACATCGGTGACCGCTGTGGGAGGTTCCGCCGTTGCCGGCCTGCGCTCCCGGCTGCCCGCGCTGCTGGCCCTGGCATTGGCGTCCTGCCTCGCCGTCACCACCGAGGTGCTGCCCATCGGACTGTTGCCTGCCATCGGTGCCACCTTCGGTACCTCCGAGGCCACCACCGGACTGCTGGTGAGCCTGTACGCCGTCATGGTGGCCGCACTGTCGGTTCCACTGACCCTGCTCACCACCCGCCTCCCGCGCAAGCCGCTGCTGCTGGCGACGGTGTTCGGCTACCTGGCCAGCAACCTGGTGGTGGCACTGGCCCCCACCTTCGCCGTCCTGGCCGCGGGCCGCGTCATCGGCGGCATCACCCACGCCCTGTTCTTCTCGCTGTGCATCGGCTACGTGCCCCGACTGGTGGTCCGCTCCCAGGTGGGCCGGGCGCTGTCCATCGCCACCGGCGGCGCATCTGCGGGATTTGTTCTCGGCGTGCCGGTGTCGACATCGCTGGGTACCGCAGTCGGGTGGCGGCTGTCGTTCGGACTGCTGGCGGTGCTGGCCGGTGTGACCCTGCTGCTGCTGATCCGACTGCTGCCCGCCGTGGACTCCGGCGCCGACGAGCACGCGGGCCGGCAAGCCGGCCGGCGGCGAGACCTGGGCGCGGTGGCGGCCGCCAACACGGTGACCTATCTCGGGCAGTTCACGGTGTATACCTACATCAGCGTGCTGCTCCTGGGCGCCGGTGCGTCGCCCGCGCTGGTGGGGCCGATCCTGCTGATCTGCGGTGCGTGCGGGCTGATCGGGTTGTGGCTCACCGGCCGCGGGCTGGATCACGCACCGCGCCGGAGCACCGCGGCAACACTGGCCGTGGTGGTCCTGGCGGTCGCCGCGTTCGGGCTGGGTTACCCGGCCCTGATCGCTATGGTGGTGGCCGCTGCGGTGTGGAACGGTGCATTCGGCGGCGTTCCGCTGATCTACCAGGCCTGCGCGGTGCGCACCCACGCGGTAGCGCCGGAAATGGCTGGCGCATGGGTGAATTCGACGGCCAACATTGGGATCGCCGGGGGTTCCGCACTGGGCGCGGCGGTACTGCCGACACTGGGCCCGTCCTGGCTGCCGTGGGTGGCGGTGACTCTGATAGCCATGTCTCTGGTGCTGAGCATGGTCGCCCGGCGCGCCTTCCCGCCCCGCCCCTGAGGCTCAGCGCCGACGCAGAGTCACTCGGCCACCCTTCTTCGGGGTGAACGCCACCCCGCGGGAGTGCCACTTCTCTCCGGGTTGACTGGTGGTCTCGATAGCGAAGTCGCGCAACACCGTTCGCAGCACCACGTCCATTTCCATGGTGGCGAAGGCCGCCCCCACACAGCGGCGCGTGCCACCACCGAAGGGCACCCAGGCGAACGTGTTCGGACGCTTACCCAGGAAACGATCCGGGTCGAAGCGTTCCGGATCGGGGAACTCAGCGGCGTCGCCGTGTACCTGTCCGATCGCCACGGACACCGAATATCCCTGCGGGACCCGGAAATCGCCCAACCGGAAATCAGACGCCAGCACATGCCGGCCGGCGAAGTCGATGACGGTCCGGTTGCGCTGCACTTCCAGGATGACGGCCTGGCGATACTCGTCACCGCCGGCCTGGGCCTCGTCGACCAGCCGGCGCAGCACCGCCGGATGCCGGGAGACCCGCTCGAATGCCCAGGCCAACGTCGACGCCGTGGTCTCGTGGCCGGCCGCGAGCAGAGTCAGCAACTCATCGCCGATCTCGCTGCGCGACATCGGCGTTCCGTCTTCATAGGTACTGCGCAACAGCAGCGCCAGGACGTCGGTGCGTTGGTCGAGGGCGGGATCGCGCCGAGCCCGGTCGATCAGTTGATCCACCACTGCGTTGTACTCCCGCCGGTAGGCCGCGAGCCGGCCCCAGGGCGTCCACCTACCGAGGTCGCGCGTGGGCGTGGGCAGCACGGCCAGCCGGGAGCCGAGAGTGACCCAGGGCGGGATGATGCGTTGCAGCGTCTCGAGATTGGCGCCCTCGGCGCCGAAGATGGCGCGCAGGATGATGTTCAAGGTGATGCGCATCATCGGCTCGAGCGTGGCGAATTCGCGGCCGTCGGGCCAGGTGGCCGCCTCGCGGACAGTCTCCTCTTCGACGATGCGCTCGTAGTTCTTCATGGCCTTGCCATGGAAAGGCGGCGTGAGCAACTTGCGGCGCCGGCGGTGTTCGGCACCTTCGAGGGCGAACACCGATCCGGGGCCGAAGATGCGGCTCAGGTTGGGCTGGATGTTGCCCAGGTCCTCGGTGCTGGCCGTGAAGACCTGCTTGGCCAGGGCCGGGTCGGTGACCACCACCATGTTCCCGAAGACGGGGATGCGGATGGTGAACACGTGACCGTGCCGGTTGGCGAGCAGAGCGATGGTCTGTCTGCGGAACAGGGCGTAGCCGATGCCCTGCAGCGCCCTCGGGGCCCGGGCCACCGGCGGGACGGGCAGTGCGGCCGCGTCGATGTGATCGGTGTGCACCGTCATGGAGATCCACTCCCCTTCGCTGGTCGCGGTACCGCTCCGTACCACTTCATGATACCGACGGTACTGGGTGGTACCAGGATTCGCAACAACCTCGATCCGTTCGCGACCGGAATGCGGGAGGATGGTGCGGTGGCCGCCGACGACCCGTTGCACACCTCCGCCGACGGCGGCGACCCGTTCCGGTCCCGTCTGCTCGACGGGCTGGCCGCCTCCATCGAGGAGAAGGGCTACCGGGAGACCACGGTGGCCGACATCGTGCGGCATGCCCGCACCTCCAAGCGCACCTTCTACGACCAGTTCGGCAACAAGGACGACTGCCTGCTCGAGCTGCTCGAGATCGAGAACGCCAGGATGATCAGCGACATCCTGTCCACTGTCGACCCGGAGGGGCACTGGCACGCCCAGGTGGAGCAGGCCGTCGGCTCCTACGTCGCCACCATCGAGTCGCGGCCGGCGATCTGGCTGGCGTGGATCCGCGAGTTCCCGGCCCTCGGCGACCGCGCCCGCCCCGTACAGCGTCGCACCATGGAACGACTCACCGGCATGTTGATGGACCTGACCAACACCCCCGGTTTCGTGCGCGCCAACTTCGAGCCGGTGACCCGACGGCTGGCCCTGGTGCTCTTCGGCGGCCTGCGCGAGCTGACCGCCGACACGATGGAACGCGGTGAGGAGATCCGGTCCATCACCGAGACCGCCGTGACCGCGGCCGCGGCATTGGTCAGCCGCGCGCATACCCGCTAGAGCTGCGGCACCACATAGCCGAAAACCTGCGGGAAACCCAGCCCCCCACGCAATTCCCCGGCGCCGGCCAGCAACACGTCGCCGTGCCCGGGGTCGTAGATCCGGTAGCGACCAGCCTCGGACCCGATCAGCAGCACCCAATGCCGCGGGATCACCTTGCCCAGCAACATCGGCACCGGCCAGCCCTGCGCCACGGCCGCGGGCACCGCATCGAAGCGCGACGTCCACCGGTAGCGCACCGCGCCGCTGTGCCGGTTGAGCGCGGTGACCATGCCCAGCGGGGTGGTGCCCAGGGCGCGCGGCCACACCGCGTTGAGCTGGCGGTGCAGGCTCTGTTGCTCGGCCTCGAACCACCCCGCCTGTTCCAGCCGCGCGGCATACCCCTCGTCCAGCATGGCCGCCGCGACGATAGCCGTGCTGGGTCCGCACGTCACGCCGTCGCGCTGCCGGAGCTTCAGTTTGGTGAAATCGAGCGCCATCACCTGCCAGGTTAAGCCTGCGCGCCATGATGGTGGGCATGCTCGACGAGCTGTACCGGGCTCGACCCGAGGAGTTCACCGCACTGCGCGCCAGCTTGGCCGCCGAGGCGAACAAGCGCGGCGACACCGCCGCGGCCGCGGCACTGAAGGCCGCCCGCAAGCCCACCACCGCAGCCTGGGTGATCAACACCCTGGTACACCAGGATCCCGGGGTGCGGGAGCGGTTGCGCGAGCTGACCGGGGCGCTGCGCGACGCCCACGCCGCGATGGACGGCGAGCAGATCCGCGCGCTGTCTGCCCGGCAGCGCGCCCTGGTCGGCGAGCTGACCACCCAGGCCCTGCGCGCGGCGCAGGTGAGCCGGCCGTCGGCAGCGCTGCGTGACGACGTGACCTCGACGCTGCAGGCCGCGATCGCCGACCCTGAGGTGGCCGACCGCCTGGGCACCCTGGTCAAGGCCGAGCAGTGGTCGGGTTTCGGCGTCGGGATGTCCACTGCCAAGGCACCGGCTGCCAAGAAGCCACCGCGGAATGCACCGGCGCGGGCGAAAACCGCCCCGCCGAGGACGGCGGATCCGACCGACCACCGCCGCCGCGAGCGGGAACAGACCCGGGCACAGATGACCGAGGCCCGCCAGACCAAGAGGGACGCCGACGAGCAGCTGCGCCGCCGCCACACCGACCTGGCCGCGGCGCGCACCGCGCACGACGAGGCACAGCGCAGGCTGCGGGCGGCCGAGAAGACGCTCCAGGACGCCGAACGCGCCTACGCCGACGCCGAGGCGGCCGGGCTGACCGCCGCAGCACGGATCGTGGAGCTACGCGAACGGCTCGAGCAGCTCAGACGCTGATCCCGTCTCCGGCGGATCATCTCTCCGGCGGGCCCGCAGTTTGCCGCCGGCCCTCCCTCACCCTCGTCCCTCCCCCTCGCTTCGCTGGGGGGACCCCCAGGGATCGTCGACCGGCGGGAAGCCGCCCGTCGCCACGGGGCCCCACCGTGTCGGAGTCACCCGGATCAGGCACTTGCCCTGGTCGCGCATGGCCTGGCGGTATTCATCCCAATCGGGGTGCTCGCCGGCGATGGCGCGGTAGTAGTCCACCAGCGCCTCCACCGCCTCCGGCAGGTCGATCACCTCGGCATCGCCGTCCACCTGCACATACGGGCCGTTGAAGTCGTCGGAGAGCACCACCACGCTGGCGGTGCCGCTGCGGCGGACGTTGGCGGCCTTGGCCCGCTGCGGGTAGGTCGAGATCACCAGCTTCCCGTCGTACACCCCGCCGGTCACCGGCGAGCTCTGCGGGCGTCCGTCGGCGCGGAAGGTGGTCAGGACCATGCGGTGCCGCGGAGTGACGAACTCCAGCAGCTGCGCGAGGTCCACCTGGTCAGCGGTGGCATAGTTTCGGGGCACTCTGTCGAGGTTAACTGCGTGTGATCCGGGTCCCGCTGATCTCGGCGCCGGCAGCCCGCGGCAACCGGACGGTCTCGATCAGGGTGATCGCCAGCAACCCGGCCAACACCACATACGTCCAGCGGTAGGCCATGCCCAGATCACCATCGAACAGCGGGGACAGCTGGCCCAGCAGCAGCGCCGCCACGGCGATACCCACGCCCGCGGCCAGCTCCTGCACCGATGCGTTCAGGGTGTTGCCGTGGGTGAGGTCATCGCCCTCGACGTCGGCGAAGGCCAGCGTGTTGTAGGCGGTGAAGCCGACCGACCGCAGCGCCCCGCTGACGTAGAGGATCAGCACGATCAGCCAGATCGGCATGGCCGGCCCCAGCAGCGCGAGCAGTCCGAACCAGCCGACCGACAGCACACCGTTGACCAGCAGCACCCGCTTGATACCGAATCGGCGCATCAGCGGTGTGGTGATGGGCTTGATGGTCAGGTTGCCGACGAACAGCGCCGCCACCATCAACCCCGCCGTGAACGGCGACCAGCCGAACACCAGCTGGAACTGCAGCGGCAACAGGAAAGGCACCGACGTGATCACCATCCGGTACAACGCGCCGGCGGTGACGGTGATGCGCAGCGACCGGAACCTCAGCACCCCGAACCGGATCAACGGGTCTGCAGCCCGGCGCAGATGCCACACCGCCACCGCCAGCAGGACGACGGCGGCAGCACCCCCGCAGGCCACCAGCAGCCAGTTGGTCCCTGACACCCGGATGCTCTCCAGCGCGATCAACCCCGCCGCGATACCGGCACCCAGGGTCAGCAGGCCTCGCCAGTCCAGCGGCCGCGTCATCTCGGCGGGCCCACCGCGGATCAGCTTGCGCGCCAGCAGAAATCCCACGACGCCGATGGGGATGTTGACCACGAAAATCCACCGCCACGACCCCACCGTCGCGATGGCGCCACCCAGCGCCGGGGCGACCACGGGAGCAGCCAGCGCCGGCCAGGTGAGCAGCGCGATGGCCCGCACCCGGTCCAGCTTGTCGCTGTAGCGCAACACCGCGAGCCGTCCGACGGGCACCATCATCGCGCCGCCCATGCCCTGCAGTATCCGCATCCCGACCAACATCGGCAGCGAGACGCTGAGCGCGCAGCCGATCGACGCCAGGGTGAACACCACGATGGCGCCGAGGAATACCCGCCGGATGCCGAATCTGTCGGTCATCCAGCCGGTGGCGGGAATCAGGACCGCCACCGTCACGAGATACGCCGAGATCGCGACGTTGACGTCCACCGGCTCGACACCGAGCGACTCGGCGATCAGCGGGATGGCCGGGGTGATGATGGTGGCGTCGAGGATCTCCATGAAGAACGCTGCAGCCACCAGCAGTGCCATCCCGAGCGGGAACGTTGCACGTTCGGTGGACGACACCGGGCGATTCTCCCAGAAGCGACGTTGCCCTCCACCGGTAGGGTTTGGCCGATGACGGTCCGACGGCAGCCCGCTGCGGGCCGTCCGCGGGACCCGGACAAGGACGTCGCCGTCATCCGGGCCACCCGGGAGCTGTTGGTGGAGGCCGGGTATCAGGGCACCACCGTGATCGCGATCGCCCGACGGGCGGGGGTCGGCGCCCCGACCATCTACCGGCGCTGGGCCACCAAGGAGTCCCTGGTGGAGGAGGCGGCCTTCGGGCATGCCCATCCCACGCCGCTGCCCGCGCCCACCGGCGACCTGCGGGCCGATCTGCGGGCCTGGGTGGCGATGTTCCTGGACTGGCTGGCCCATCCGGTCACCCGTGCGGCGCTGCCGGGGTTGCTGACGGCCTACCACCGCGACGAGAACCTCTACGAACGCCTGGTGGTGCGCTCTGAACTCGACGTGCGCCATGCCCTGACCGGCCTGCTGGCTCCCACTCTGGCTGAACTTCCCCGACCGCTTCGGATCACCCGGGCGGATGCGGTGTTCGACTTCCTGGTGGCCGCCACCGTCACCCGGGCGATGACCCGGGGTCTGGTCGACCGCGAGGAATTCTGCAACCACACCGCCGAGGCGCTCGCAGTGCTGGCCACCGCCCCCCGGGTCACCCGCCGAAGAGCAGGTACAACCCGGTGAACGTATAGGCCACCATCACCAGCATCATGGCCAGCTGCCCGGTGAGCTGGTGGCCCTGGGGCAGCAGGCGCAGAGCCGCGTCGTGGGCGGCCACCACACCGGCCATGTGCCCGAGCACCACGCAGGCGACCTTGACGGTGGCCAGCACTGCCGGGTGCTCGGAGAGCACATACGCCACGTCCCAGGTGACACCGAGGGGCGCCAGGAGCAGGATCAGCGTCTGCTGGCCGCGCTCTACCAGATACGAAAGATAGTGCGCCAGAACGTAACCGAGCACGATGGGAATCAACGAGTGGGCCAGCTGCCCGGGCAGCAACCGGCGGCCCGCGGCGTCCATCCCCCCGGTGGCCCGTGCCGCGGCCCAGAAGCTCACGCCCACCACGGCGACGAACACCGCCAGGCCCACGGTGCGCACCGCCGCGCCCACCCAGACCCCACCACCCAGACCGTCGACAACACCGCGCCAGGCGGGCATCGCCGAGAAGCTGTCGAATGCCGTGGAACCCAGCAGCACCGCCAGCACCGTCACCGTGCCGCGACGTACCGGCAGCGACGGCAAGTGGTGGAAAGGGTTGCCGATCACCACGGCGCCTGCGGGGCCGCGACGCAGCGGCGAGAGCCGGGAGGCCGCCACGCTGTACACCTCGAACGGATCGGCCCGGGCGAACCAGCGCGGTCCGAATCCGGCGGCTCCGGCCACCATCACCACGGCGTAGCAGCCCAGCCACACCAGGATCGCGGGTACCGAACCCGGGTCGGGGCTGGCCAGTTCCAGCCAGACGAACGCGAAGAGACCGACCGCGGCCGGGACGTACCCCCACCCGTCGGGGTACGGGCGCGCGCGGGTGCGCGGCACCATCGACCACACCGTCCGCACCGGTGAGAGCACCCGCCACAGCGGACCGGACACCGCCGAGGCCACCGGCAGCCCCACCCACAGCAGCACGTAGAACACCCCGGGCAGCGGGTTGTCGGCGGTCGCGGACAGCACCAGCACCCAGACTGTCAGTGCGAGCGCCACCCCGCCCACGGTCCGGCGGGCCACCGGGCTGTCGGTCAACGCCGTCACCCGTGGCAGTTCACGGCCCGGGGTGGCGGGGTCGAATCGTGCTGTGCGCCAGGCGAACGCGATGACAGCGAAGGTCAGCGTCAGCGCCCATGCGGCGCCGATCAGGGCGAACGTCGGCGGGATGGGAAGATCCGTCGAGCCACCGAGCCCATGGGCGAGCACGGTGGTCTCGGTCACGGACGGACCTGGATGGTCACCACCGTGCGGTGCGCCTCGTGCAGTTCGACCTCGACGCGACCGGGCACGTCGACGGTGAATTGGAAGGACTGCCCCGCCGCCGGCACCACGTCGAAGGTGTGCTCGGGCACGGCATGCACATGCAATTCGTCGGCCACGTCGCTACTGACCACCAGCGTGATGGGCATCCCCACCCGCGCCTCGAGCTCACCGTTGGTGGGCGTCACGGTGCCACCGGCGATGGTGATGTCGAGGACCGGCCCCACCTCCGCGGCAGCCGCGGGGGCCGACGAACTCTCAGGTGACGGCGGCGGAGCTTCGGGGGCCGAGGAACACCCCGCCAGGACGACGGCAGCGATGGTCAATCCGCAGAGTCGGTACATCAATCACTTTCGGTGGGTTCGGCGTCGGGGTCCGGGCCCTGCCTGCGGTCGCGCACCGCGATGAACACCACCACTCCGGCGACGATCACCGCGGGCAACAGGGCGGGCAGCGCCAACAGCAGGGTGTGGTCGGCGAGGTAGGTGATCTGCATCAGCGGGTCGGCTGCACCTTCGGTCCGGGATCATCCTGGGCCACCGTCTGCGGATCGGCCCGGTTGATCCGGCCACCACCCCAGGTCAGAGCGGCGATCAAGGCCAGCGTGCATGCCAGCACCACCAGCGATGCGGCACTGAACAACCACGACGGGTGTTCGAAGTTGCGTTCCCGCTGCAGGATGGTGATCTCCGGAACAAAATCGCGGGTCGAATTCGCTTCTGCAGGCATACCTTCGGCACCGATGCCCGGATCTGCGGGCAGGAAGATGGGCACCCCGGCCATGGTCCTGCCGTCCTGCACCCGCAGCAGCGTCTTCCAGGTTCCCGAGACCGGGACAGCGCGGGTGGAGCGGTAGTGGCCGGGCCCCACCTGCTCGAGGCGGTCGATGATCAGGCCGCGTTCGTTGGCCAGTCCGCCCTGCCAGGCCAGGATCGATACCCACTCGGGGTTCTCGCTCACCAGATCGGGTGGGTTCATGCGGACGTCGGCGGTCACCATCCGCTGGTCCCCGACGCTGGGCGCGTCGGTCAAAGCGATGGTGGCGGTGGCGTTCTCCGGCACCGTCGAGTGCAGACCGTTGGCCACGGCACCACCGAGCACCACTACCGTGAGCACCACGATCGAGATGCCCGCCGCGGGTCGGGGCAGCCGCCGGCCGGTGAGCACCATGCCCACCATCGCTCCGCACAGACCGAGGAACACACTCACCGGGACCGCCATCATCAGCGCTTCGCCCCACATGCTGGTCGGCCACGGGTAGTGATAGACGGCGGCGATCCAGAACGACTCCAGCCACAGCCCTGCGGTGGCCACCAGTGCGCCACCGACGGCACCGAACAGCAAGGGCCGCTTGATCAATGGGGTCAGCGCCAGCAGTTCCACCGCAATCGCCGGGCCGAGGTAGAGCGGGAACCAGCTGATGGGCGCACCCAGCATGGGGCCCACCACCAGCGCCACGGCGCCCCGCAGGGCGATCGCCAACACCGCGGCGGCCATGGCCGCGCCGGGTCCGAGCACCAGCCGGGCAGCCACCAGCGCCAAGGCGGCGGCGCCCCCGATCATCATGGGCTGCAACACCAACCGGAATTGCTCGACGCCGAAGTCATACTCGATCTGGTACACCGACAGGCCGATCACCAGACCGCCGAAGGACAGATAGCGCAGCGACTTGATGGCCCAACCGTCCGGGGGCGCGTCCGGACCCATCGCCTTGCGGCCCTCGTATTCGAGGAACAGCACCGCGATCAGCGACAGACCGGCCCCGCCGATCAACATCAGGTGGGTGGGCCCCCACAACGTGACGTCCTGGCCGAAGATGCGGTGCCACACGTCGTCGAGCGGGAACCCGATCAGGGCGTACAAGCCGCAGACCGTCATCAGCACCCCGCCGACCGGGGCGTACCAGTGCCGGGTGATGCGCACCGCGGCGGCGCCCGGTTTGTCGTAGGGCAGGGTGCAGGCCAGCGCGCCGGCGATGAAGAGCATGAACAGCCCGACCAGGATGAAGTAGTGGGCGGGGTTGGCCAGCGGGCCTTCGTCGCGTCCCTTGCCGATGTGCAGGCCGACGTCCCAGATGAAGCCGAACAGCGCGCAGATCAGGGTCCCGGTGAACAGGAAGATCTGCATGGCCACCCAGGGCGGGCGCTTGAATCGGTGGCCGAGCGTGTCGGCCGTGCTGTTGAGCCAGGTGATCTTGCGGGCGCGGTGTTGATACCCGATCCAGACCAGGACGACGGTGACCACCGCGGCCACCACGGACAGCCCGATCACCTGGTCGAGCGCGGCACCCCCACCTTCGTCGCTGGCGGCCAGGATGACGGGGGTTTCAACGGCGCTCGAGGACGTCACAGTGCTGAGTATGGACTGTTCGCGAGACGTTTCAAGGGGCTTCCAGCAAATAGCCGGACCGCCGGTACCGGTCAGTAACTCAAATGCCCTCGTCGGGCCAGGTTTTACGTTGCGGCTGGTTTGTAAAAATTTTCGCGCACTGGACGGACAGTTTCGGGGTATCGCTGACAGATGCCTTCCTCCGCGGTTCTCTTCGACATCGACGGCACTCTGGTCGACTCCAACTACCTGCACGTCCACGCCTGGGCCCGGGCCTTCGCCGAGGAGCACCTCGACGTCGCCGCCTGGCGGGTGCACCGCTGCATCGGCATGGATGGCTCCGCGCTGTTGAGCGAGCTGGCGGGCGGTGTCGACGCGGACGTCGCCGATCGGCTCAAGGAACAGCATTCGCGCTTCTACCAGGAGACCGCGCCGCTGCTGAAGCAGCTGCCCGGTGCCAGGGCGCTGCTCGACCGGGTGGCGGAGCTGGGCCTGCAGGTGGTGCTGGCCACGTCTGCGCCGGAGGACGAGCTCGAACTGCTGCGCCGGGTACTCGACAGCGAGGACGTGTTCTCGGCCGTCACCTCGGGTGAAGACGTCGAGACCGCCAAGCCCGAGCCCGGCATCGTCGACATCGCGTTGCGCCGGGCCGGGGTCGGGGTCGACCAGGCGGTGTTCGTCGGCGATGCCGTGTGGGACGTGGAGGCGTGCGTCCGCGCCGGTGTGCCCTGTATCGGACTGCTGTCGGGCGGGGTGTCCCGCGGCGAGCTGCAGGAGGCCGGGGCGGAGGCCGTTTTCGAAGACGCCGCGGAACTGCTACGTCACCTGGACACCACCCGTATCGCACAACTGGCCACCAGGAAGGACTGACGATGGGAAAGGACAGGTTGGACCGCCGACCAGCCGGAGTCGACGACGCCACCGTCGAAGCCGTCGGCAAGCTCTCCGAGGCACTGGAGACCGTCGAACGCGCCCGCGGCGCGCTCTACACGTTCCACCAGTTGATGGGACACGCCGATCTGCAGGCCGGGGAAGCCAGCGAACAACTGCGCGCGGCAGGCCACGGTGACATCGCCGATCGGCTGGACACCGATCTGGTGGGCCGCAATGTGTTGCCGGGTCGCTGGACGTTCCAGGTGGTCGAGGAGTTCGACGAGGGGTACTGGCAGGTGTTCCGCGACCACTAGCGGGCCGTGCGCCACGACCTCATGCAGGGCATCCCGCACGTCTTCGAGGCGGAGATGAAGCGGGATCAGCGCACCCCGGGACAGCCGGGTCACGAGGCCGTACCGGGCTGACCGCTTATTGCCCTGGTTGTCAGTTTCGGGTGGCGGGTTTGGGGTATAGACCTGCTCGACTGCAACGCCGCGGTGGCCCGGACCGACCCAGGAAGGCGACATGGCGAACACCACACCCGAACCACTCACGACACCCGATGTCCTCGGGGTCGACCGCTTGGCCGCCGCCTCCGACATGCTCCTGTTCGGCGACCCTGGCCTGGTGTTATTCGGCGGAACCGGACGCACCACGGACTCGCTGTATCACGGCCGGCACCGTGCCGCTGAATGACGCTCACCCCCACAACTCACCGATGTGCAACCAGAAAGGCCAGTGGATAAGTTGAATTCCTCAACCCCGACGCGAGGAGTTCACTCCGATGACCGCTCTGTGCAAACGAGTCAACAAGTGAGCCCGGCCTCCGACCAGGAGGTGTGGCCCGGTAAGGCCTATCCCCTCGGCGCCACCTACGACGGGTCCGGCACCAACTTCGCCGTGTTCAGCGAAGTAGCCGAGAAGGTCGAACTGTGCCTGTTCGACGAGGACGGCACCGAGACCCGGTACACGCTGCCCGAGGTCGACGGGTTTGTCTGGCACTGCTTCCTGCCCGGTGTCGAGTCCGGGCAGCGCTACGGCTTCCGTGTGCACGGCCCCCACGACCCGGGCGCCGGGCTGCGCTGCAACCCGAACAAGCTGCTTCTGGACCCGTACTCCAAGGCCATCGACGGCTCCTTCGACTGGAACCAGTCGTTGTTCGGCTACAACTTCGGTGAGCCCGACAGCCGCAACGACGAAGACTCCGCGGCCAGCATGCCGAAGTCCGTGGTCATCAACCCCTACTTCGACTGGGGCGTGGACCGGCCGCCGCAGCGGGAGTACGCGGACAGCTTCATCTACGAGGCACACGTCAAGGGGCTCACCGAGACTCACCCCGACATCCCGGACTACATGCGCGGCACCTATGCGGCGATTGCCCATCCGGCGATCATCGAGCACCTGAAGTTGTTGGGTATCACCGCCATTGAACTGATGCCGGTGCACCACTTCGCGAATGACTCGACGCTGATCGACAAGGGTCTGTCGAACTACTGGGGCTACAACACGATCGGCTTCTTCGCGCCGGACTCGAAATACACCAGCAGTTCCACCCCCGGTGGTCAGGTGCAGGAGTTCAAGGCCATGGTGCGGGCGCTGCACGAGGCCGGCATCGAGGTCATCCTGGATGTGGTCTACAACCACACCGCCGAGGGCAATCACATGGGGCCCACCCTGTCGATGCGCGGTATCGACAACGCCGCTTACTACCGCCTCGTCGATGACGACAAGCGGTACTACATGGACTACACCGGCACCGGCAACAGTCTCAACGTCGGACATCCGCACTCGCTGCAGCTCATCATGGATTCGCTGCGGTACTGGGTCACCGAGATGCACGTCGACGGGTTCCGCTTCGACCTGGCGTCCACGCTGGCCCGCGAGTTCTACGACGTGGACAAGCTGTCCACGTTTTTCGAGCTCGTGCAGCAGGATCCGACGGTCAGCCAGGTCAAGCTCATCGCCGAACCGTGGGATGTCGGACCCGGCGGCTACCAGGTGGGTAACTTCCCCCCGCAGTGGACCGAGTGGAACGGTAAGTACCGCGACACCGTGCGTGACTTCTGGCGCGGCGAGGCGGCCAGCCTGGGTGAGTTCGCCTCGCGCTTGACCGGTTCGGCGGACCTCTACGAGCACACCGCTCGGAGACCCGTGGCCTCCATCAACTTCGTCATCGCCCACGATGGCTTTACGTTGCGGGACCTGGTGTCCTACAACGAGAAACACAACGAAGCCAACGGCGAAGACAACAACGACGGCGAGAGCCACAACCGGTCGTGGAACTGCGGTGCCGAAGGTCCCACCGATGATCCGGAGATCAACGCGCTGCGGGCCCAGCAGCAGCGCAACTTCCTGACCACACTGCTGCTGTCGCAGGGTGTGCCGATGATCTGCCACGGTGACGAGCTGGGACGTACCCAGGGCGGCAACAACAACGGCTACTGCCAGGACAACGAGATCACCTGGGTCAATTGGGCCGAGGCCGACACCGAGTTGTTGGAGTTCGCCCAGAAGATCTCGGCGTTGCGCGCCGAGCATCCGGTGTTCCGGCGCCGGCGGTTCTTCAACGGCAGACCGGTGCGCCAGCGTGGGTCGGCGGGAGTGCCGGACATCTCCTGGTTCCGTCCCGACGGGTCCGAGATGAGCGACGAGGACTGGGATTCCGGCTTCGGCAAGTCGGTGGCGGTGTACCTCAACGGTCACGGCATCCCGGATCTGGATCCCCGCGGTCAGCGAGTCACCGATGATTCTTTCGTGGTGTGCTTCAACGCCCATCACGAGCTCATCGAGTTCACGGTTCCTCCCTCGGAATTCGGCAAGAGTTGGCAGCCCGTGATCGACACAGCCGCGGCCGCCGACGACGAGACTGCCGAACCGGTGGCCGCCGAAGCCACGCTGAAGGTGGGTGCCCGCGCGATCGTGGTGCTGCAGTCGGTCTCAGACTGAGCGGCGGCGGAAGTAGGCCGCGATGAACGGTGCGATGGCGAGCACGATGCACATCCGCACGATCTGAGCGGCTGCCACCAGCGTGACGTCGGAACCGGTGGACGCGGCGGTGCCCATCACGGCGTAGATGCCGCCCGGCGTGGTGGCGAGGTAGGCGTCCAGCGGCGTCGCGTCGGTGGTGGCTGCCAGCATCCAGCCCAACCCGGCGCAACCCAGCAGGGTGACGACGATGGTCAGCATGGCCAACGGCACCATCCGCCCGATCGACAACAGGGCGGCCAGGGTGAACTTGAGGCCCACCTGCACACCGATGGCCAGATAGCCCAGGCCGGCGAGCACCACGGGCACTTCGGCCTGGGCGAAGTACGGCACCAGAGTCAGCAGTGCAGCAATCATCAACGGCCCCAACAGGGCCGGAGACGGTAGATGGAGCAATCTGCCGACCAGCAGACCGCCGATGATCGCTGCGGCGACAAAGGTCAGGTCCACCCGCCAGTCACCGGATCCCCCGGACAGGCTCACACCCTGATCGGTTGCGCCGAAGAACAGCGTGACCACCACCGGCATGGTGAGCAGCACGATCAGCAACCGCAGGTACTGCAGCACGGCGATCACGCGTGAATCGGCACCCAGATCATCGGCCATGGCTGTCAGACCGATGGCGCCGCCGGCGATCGAAGAGAACACCGCGGTGGCCGGGGTGGCGCCCCGCCGGACCAGCAGGGTGCCCACCAGCACGCTCAGGATCAGGGTGAACGCCGAGATCCCCAGGACGATGAGCCAGCGCGCACCGAGGCCGGCCAGCGTGCCCCAGTCGATGACCGAACCCACGATGACACCCACCACGGCCTGACCGCCCTGGAAGAAGGAGTTCGGCAGCCGCAGCGGGGCGCGGACCCGGACCAGGGCGTAGGCGAGTGCGCCGATCAACCCGCCGAACAGCAGCGGGGTGGGCAGCGCGATCAGGATGAAGCCGGCCGACACCGCTGAGACGATGACGAGTAGCAGCAGCCAGCGGCCCACGGCGGACGCCATGGGCGCCGCTATCCGGCTACTGCGAAAAGGTCTTCCGCGCTGCCGATGTCATCCAGCCGTCGGGCCACGTCCCAGAGGCGATCCGGGTTGTCCAGGCGCCCGGCGAGGGTCACCACCTTGGCTCGTAACTCCTCGTCACTCATGGGCGCATCGATGCTGCCGGTGGCGTGGTCCACGGTGAGCTCCACGGTACGGCCGTCGGTGGTGGTGACCACCGCCCGGCAGGCGTCTGCGGCCAGGGCGGGATCCAGCGCGACGGTCACCCGCCCACGGATGTCGGTGATCTCAGGATCGACCGCCGCGGTGTCACTGAACTCCGGCGGCCCGCCCGCGCCGCGGAGCAACCCGACGGCGAAGCAGTGGTACACCGAGAATTTGCTCCGGAGCCCGTCCACGGGTTCGGTGACGCCCATGACATCCAACACACGCGGATGAACCTGCAGCTGAACAGATCCCACGTGGGCAGGCTCCAGGCCCCCGGCTCGCAACCGGCGACCGGCGTCGATCACCGGGTGGCTGACAATGCCGCAACTGTAGGGCTTGAGCGCGTTGGATTCCACCAACCATCGGTGACCGAGATCCGCCATCGGCGCCCAATCCACCTCGGTGGCCATCAGCGCAGACATCCCCCGCCGCCCGGCCAGCGGTTCCACCGGGCCGGTGAACCCCTGCTCCGCCAACAGCGCCGCCTCCACGCCGGTGGCCGCGGCACGGCCCACCTGGAAGGACTTGGTCATCGACCCCAGTTGCTCGGTGTGCCCGGCTGCCTGCGTGGCCGCGATGGCGATGGCGTGCGCCGTTCTGGCTGCGTCCAGGCCCAGCACCCGAGCCGCCGCGCAGGCCGCGCCGATGGGACCGGTGGTGGCCGTGACATGCCATCCCCGGTCGAAGTGACTGGGCCACAGGCTGTCTCCCAGCCGACTGGCGACCTCTACGCCGGCCACCACCCCGGTCATCAGGGTCTCGCCGTCGGCACCAACCAGTTCTGCGGCCGCCAGCGCAGCCGGCACGATGGGGGCGCCCGGATGCAGGATGCACGACAGGTAGGTGTCGTCGAAGTCCTCCACGTGCGCGGTCAGTCCGTTGACCAACGCCGCCCACGGCGCGGTGAGCGTCTCGGCGCGGCCCAGCACCTGGGCGCCGCCCTGCTGACCGAGATCCGAAGCGGCTCCGAGGACCGCATCTGCGGCTGCCGAGTGGGCTGCGCCCACCGAGAGACCGATGACGTTGGCCGCGGTCCGCCGGGCGGCAGCCCGGGCCGCTTCAGGGACATCGGACCAGTTCAGTTCTGCGACAAAGGTACTGACGGTGCTGGTGAGGTCGGCGCTCATGCCGGGGTGCCTTTCGTGTCGGCGAGGTTGCGGAACCAACTCTGGGCGCTGGGAATCGTGGCGACACCGCGCGCGGCCTCGACGATCTCCTTCTCCCGGCCCGGCAAGGTGCGTTCCACCAGTGCCAGTACCTTGCGGTCCAGCTGGTCGTCGGTCAGCGGCACCTCGAGGCTGCCGCGCGCGTTGCGCACCGTGACGCTCTCGGTGCCGCCGTCCGCCAGGGTGGCGGTGAGAAACGCGGTGGCCCGGGCGACATCGGGGTCGGGGTGCAGCGCCACCTTGGACCGCATCTCGATGAGCGGCTCCGAACGTACGGTGGTGTCCTCGTAGGACTTCAGATCCACCGGCCCCTGCAGCACCCCGCTGGCGACGCCGTGGATGGTGGAGAACCGGGCAGCCAGGCCATCGGAGGGGTCCGGGTTTCCGGTCAGTTCCACCACCAGGGGGTGGCAGCGGACATCCACGCGGGCCACCTCCCGGCCACCGATCAGCTGATGCAGTTCTTCGGCCGCCTCGATCGCGGGATGGCTCACGATGCCGCAGGGGTAGGGCTTGTAGGTGTTGTCCAACAGCTCCCACCGGGTGCCCCAGTCGTCGAGCAACTTGGACTCGTCCAGTTCGGGTGCCAGCACCCGGAAGTAACCCCGGGGGCCGTCGAGGGCGCGCGGGGATGCCGTCAGGCCGTGCTTGGCGACGGTGGCCGCGACCAGTCCGTTGGCGGCGGCCTTGCCCGGGTGCAGCGGCTTGTTCATGGTGCCGAAGCCCTCGCGGTGCCCGATGGTCATGCTGGACGCCACACCGATGGCGCGGCCGGTGGTTTCGGCGTCCAGGCCCATCAGCATCGCGGCGGCCATAGCGGCGCCGATGGGGCCCACTGTGCCCGTGATGTGCCAGCCGGCATCGTAGTGCGACGGCGACATGGCGACCGCCACCCGCAGTTGGAGTTCGATGCCGACGGCGAAGGCACGCAGCAGTTCGTCGCCGCTGCGGTCCTGCTGCCAGCAGGCACCCAGTGCGGCGCCCAGGGTGGCGGCACCCGGGTGCACGACGGTGGCCAGGTGCGTGTCGTCGAAATCGTCCAGATGCGCCGCGAATCCGGTGAGCAGCGCCGCCGACGGCGCATCGAAGGTGTCCGAGCGGCCCGGGACGGGCACCTCTCCGGGTGCACCGGCGCGGCGCAGACCCGCGGCCACGACGTTGCTCTCGGCGGTGGCCGCCGCGCCGATGGTGGTGCCGACGACGTTGAGCAGGCTGCGCACGGCCTCGGTGTGCACCTGACCTTCGACCCGGTCCGCGACGGCCAGGGCCTGGGCGGCCAGTTCGGTCAGATCGATCATCAGACGTCCTTTGCTGTCGGGGCGTTCTCGAAGAGCGCGGGCAGGTCGGCCCAACTGGCGGCCAGCACGGCATCGGCGCGGTCCCCCGCGCAGTCACGTACCTTCTGCGCCAGGTGCTCCCGGGTCACCGGACGACCTGGGGCACCCGGCGGGAGTTCGATCTCGCCGGAGCGGGTGCGCCCGTCGGTGGTGGTGACCTGGACCCGCACGGAATCCTCGAGCAGGCCGTTGCCACCGGGGGTCAGGTGGATGTCCACGCTGCGGGTCAGCCGCGCCACCTCCGGCCGATGCACGGCCGTATCGGAGAAACTGTCGAAACCGGCGAACCCGTCGGTGACGCCGACGGCCAGGGCGTGCTCGAGGCAGAACTTGGCTTCCAGCCCGGAGGTCGGCCGGTGGTGCACCAGTGGCTGCACCGCGGACTCGGTGAGCCAGATGTCAATCCGCTCGACGTCCTCCGACGCCAGGCCGGCCGCCACCTCGGCCATGCACGCGATGGGGCGTTGCAGCGCATAACAACACGGGTAGACCTTGACTGCCAGGCCGCCCGGCACCATCGCGGGATCGTCGAGTGCCAGATCGAAGGGAGGCTCGGAGACCAGATCCAGCCAGGCGTCGATCACCCGCAAGTCAGCGACGGCGCCCGCGGCCGCCAGTCGGGCGGCGCGAATCCCGGCATCAACAGCCAACCCCACCTGGATGGACTTACCGTCACTGCCGAAGGCGCGTTGCACACCACCGGCGCTCGACACCGCCAGTGCCATCGCCGTTGCCAACCGGTCGGCGTCCAGTCCCATTGCGGTGCCGGCCACGGTCGCGGCGGCCATGGGTGCGGTGGTCGATGTCGCGTGCCAGCCCCGTGAGTAGTGTGACCAGCCCAGCGCAGCACCCAGCCTGGCCATCACGCCGGCACCGGCGAGGTAAGCCCCGGCATCCCCGCCGGTGGCGGCGGCGGCAGGCACACACACCGTGCTGATGTGGGAGGTGGAGGGCAGGTGCAGGTCGTCGTAGTCCACCACGTGCGCCTGGGCGGCCCACCGCGCTCCAGCGGGCAGCTCGGCCACCAGTGCGGTCACCGGGTGATTCGCACCGGCGGCAGCCACCGCAACGGTGTCGATCAGCGCGATCTGAGCCAGTTCCAGGTCGGCAGTACCGGGCACAGCGTCAACGGCCCACTGTGCCAACGACTGTGCGGCAGTGCGCACCTCTGCCGACATCTGCAGCGTCATCGCCGAGCCTCCGCGTACACACCGGCAGTCAGCATCCCGGTGACGGTGGTGATGTCCGGGCAGGCCTCCAGGGACCACAGCGTGTCCATCAGTTCGCCGGTGGCTGCGGCTCCCAGGATCGGTTCCATCAGATCCACCGCCTTGGCCGTCACTTCCTCGTCGGTCATCGGGTCGTCGACGGTGCCACGCACGGCACCGACGTAGCGCTGCCGGACCCGGCCATCGCGCAGCGTCACCGAGACGTCAGCCGTGCGAACGCCGGCCTTGTCGGGGTCGGCGATCAACTCGGTGACCGAGCGCAGTGCGGTGATCACCGGATCGGTCATCCGGTCGTCGTCGTGGGCCATGGCGAAGGTGAAGGCCCGGTCCACCAGCGTGCCTGCCACCAGGTACTGGCAGCAGATGTCGGGCATGGAGCGGTTGTCCACCACGCGACACAGGTCGTGCGGCAACACGATTCGGATGCCGGCGACCTGTGCAGGGTCGATGGGTTCGGATTCCACCAGCTCGAGCATCGCCTGCACGGCAGCCTGGGCGGGGGATCCCACGGCAAACTTCTTGATGTTGGTGTGCATGATCTCGTACCGTTCGCCCAGGCCGTCGGCCAGTTCGTCGCGACGGACCTCGGTGGACAGCGCGTCCAGGAAGTTGGGGACGGCACTGAACACGTCACCCACCCCGTCGCAGCCCGACGCCACCATGGCCGCAGCCCGAACACCGTTGGAGGCAGGCATTCCCGCGAATACGAACGCCTTCTCCATATGGTTGGGATCGCGCACCCAGCTGGTGACGCCCGAGGCACTCTGCGCGGCGTATGACAACGCGTGCCGCATCTGCTCCTCTTCCAGGGCGTAGACGACACCGGCAGCGGCAGCGGCGCCGAACAGGCCACAGTAGGCATGGGTACTGCGACCGCTGGATTCGGTGTTGAGCACCGGCTTGCCGAGGCTCAGCACCACCCGGGTGCCCGCGTCGTAGCCCGCGGCGACCGCACGCAGGATCTGCTCACCGCTGCTGTGCCTCAGGTCGCCCACGGCCAGGGCGGCGGGCACCACCGCACAGCCGGGGTGACTGATGGAACGCGCATGGGAGTCGTCGGTTTCGTCGGCGTGCGCGGACATGCCGTTGGCGAGCGCAGCATCCACCGGGTTGCTCCGCCGCCCACCGATGAGCGCACTCGGGCCGTCGCCGTCTGCACCCACGTAGGCCAGGCCCCGGATGCCCGGCAGCAACTGCGCCCCGGACACCATGGCTGCGATGGTGTCGATGATGTGGTGTTTGGTCTTGTGAAGCACCTCGGGCGGCAACGGCGTGCGCGCGGCCCCGCTCAGGTGCTCCGCCAGACGTCGTGTCTGCGGGCTGATCTCGGCAACCATGATGGTCCCTTTCATCGGAACGGTTGGTGGGCAGGCGGGCTGAGTCACATGTATGCGCCGCCGTTGACGGAGATGACCTGGCCGGTGATGTATCCGGCATCCTCGCTGCAGAGAAAGGACACGGCGCCGGCGACGTCCTCGACGGTGCCGATGCGCCCGACAGCATTGCCGGCGGCGTGTAGGTGTTGGTAATGCTGTTCGGCGACGGCGGAGTCACCCAGGCCCGGCCTGCGGGCGGTGTCGATGTGGCCCGGCGAGATGGCATTCACCGTCACCCCTGATCCGTCGGCCTCGTGCGCACATGCCTTCGTCAGACCGATCAATCCGGACTTGGCCGCCACCACCGGCGTTCGTCCCGAGGCACCTGCCTGGCCGGACATACCGGCGATGTTGACGACGCGTCCCCAGCCCCGCTCACGCATCTGGGGCAGTACGGCCCTGGTGGTCAGGAACGCACCGGTGAGGACGGTGCTCATCACGGCGTCCCAGTTCTGCACCGTCATGGACTCGATGGGCCCGTGTGCTCGGATGCCGGCATTGTTGATCACCGCATCGACTGCGCCCCAATCTGTTTCGATCTCACCGATCAGCCTCGTCACGTCCGTCTCGGCACCGATGTCGCCGGCGAACCACCGAACGGACTCCGGAGCGGCCAGGCTGTCTGCGGCGGCGGCGACACTCTGGGCGTCGCGGCCGGTCAGACAGACCCTCCAGCCGTCGTGCAGCATCCGACGGGCGATGGCCAAGCCGATGTTGCGACTGGCCCCCGTCACTATTGCGGCCCGCACCGGGGCCTCCTCTCTAGTTGTGCTGATGCACTGACTCATCGACGGCGGCCCGCTCCCGGCGCTTGGCGCGGACGTTCGAGACGGCCATGAACGCCAGCGCCGCGACCAGCAGTGCCCACAGGATGTTCACCATCACCGAACCGAAGAAGTAACCCGGGCCATCGGCCAGCTGGAGACTTCGCAGCAGGTATTCCTCGGCCAGCGGACCCAGGATGATCCCGAGGATCAGCGGGATCACCGGATAACCGTTGAGCCGCAACATCAGTCCGAGCACACCGAAGAACAGCGCCAGCCCCACATCGAAGATCGAGTTGCGGATGGCGTACACGCCGACCATGGACATGAACAGCACCGTCGGCACCAGGAACGCCAGCGGCACCCTGGTCACCAGCGCCAAGGGTCCGGCCAGTAGTACCCCCAGCGGCAGGATCAGCACGCTGGCCACGATCAGGGCCAGTGCCACGGCGTACACCTCACCGCTGTTCTCCTGCAGCACCCGGGGGCCGGGCTGGATCCCCTGTAGGTAGAACGCTGCGAGCACCACGGCCATGGTGGCGCTGCCGGGGATGCCGAGGGTGAATGTCGGGATCAGGCTCGCACTGGCCACTGCGTTGTCACACGCTTCGGAGGCAATGATGCCCTTGTGGCTGCCCTTGCCGAACTCTTCCGGGGTCTTGGAGCGCCGCTTTTCGAAGGAGTAGCTGATGAAGTTCGCCACAGCCGCACCGAGGCCGGGGATGATCCCGAGCACGATGCCGACACCGCTGGAACGTGCCACCGCGCCCGGCTGCTTCAAGGTGGCCTTCACGCCGTCGATGGCATCCTTGGTCTCTTTGCGCAGGCCGCCAGCGGTGACAGTCTGCTCTGTCTGCCGTTGCGCCATCAGCTTCGACCCCACCAACATCAGCATCTCGGTGATGGCGAACACGCCGATCAGTGCGGCCAGGAAGGGCACTCCGTCATAGAGCTGCAATTCGCCGAAGGTGAATCGGGTTTCGGCCGTCGCGGGGCTCACGCCCACCACCGCTATCAACAGGCCGAGCAGTCCCACCATCAGGCCCTTGCGGGCCGAACCGCCCATCAGTGACGATGCCACCACCAGTCCCAGCACGATGATGGCGAACATCTCCCGGGCACCGAACTTCAGCGACAGCGCACCCAGCGGCTGCAGCAGGAACAGCACGATGAAGCCACTGAGAACACCGCCGAGGACCGAGGCCATCCGGGCGATGCCAATGGCCAGGCCGGCTTGGCCCTTCTTGGCCAGCGGATAGCCGTCCAGCGCGGTCACAGCAGAGCCTGCCTCACCGGGCACGTTGAACAGGATGGCGGGCACGGCGCCGCCGAATTGTGCTCCCGCGTAGATGCTCACGATGAGCACCAGGGAGTTCTCCAGCGGCAGGGTGATCGCAAACGGCAGCAGCAGCGCCGCGGTGTTGGAGGTGCTCAGGCCCGGCAGCACACCGACGATGAAGCCGACCGACACACCGACCACGAGCCACATCAACGGTGCGGGCTGCATCAGCAGCGACAGTCCTGCGGTGATGTTGTCGAGCATCAGAAACCCCTGGCCAGTGGTAGGGGCACGCCGATCACGAGCGTGAACAGGACGTAGCCGAGTCCGATCACAACGACGGGATACCCGATGAGTACCAACGGCTTTCGCACGCCCATGATCCACAGGCCGCCGATCAGCATCAACGCCGCGGCCGGGTAGAAGCCGATGGGATTGACCAGCCACACGGTGACCGCGATCAGCGCTGCGAAACCTGCCACCCGCCAGACCACCAGGCGGCCGTACTCGGGGTCGGGTTCTTCGTCACCCGTACGCTCCCGCAGGTCCGCGATCACGTTCCACAGTCCGACGCCGATCAACAGTGCGGCCAGCACCCGCGGATAACCCTTGTCGGCCGGATTCAGGTCCACCGACAGCATCCAGGTCAACGCTCCGACGACGATGGCGATGAGGCCCGGAGTGGCCGCCAGCCCCACTGCGGCCACGGCGTTCGGCGCCGGCGATGCCGTCGCGACGGGCTCAGCCGGCGAAGGCATTCGGGTTCGCCTGCAGGAGTTCTTCGATGTCGGTCTGCGACTGCTGTGCCAGATCCTCGAGTTCATCCGGGGTCAGGTAGGACACCTTGCCCGCTTCACCCAACTGTTCCAGGTTGGCCAGGTACTCCTCGTTCTCCAGTGAGGCCTTGAGCCCGTCGACCAGGGCCTGATACCGCTCGGGGTTGCCGTCGCGGCACTCGGCCGAGGCAAAGAGTACGTAGTTCGAGGCATTCGCGGGCAGGTCGACACCGAGCGCCTCGTTGATGGGCGGGGCGTCATCGGTGACCTCAGGCCATTTGTTCTCGGGCTGACTGACCGCGATCACCCGCGAATCATCGGCAATGGCAAGGCTGTTGAACACGCCCGCGTGGGTGGCGTCCACTTCTCCGCTGATCAGGGCAGTGCGCGACGGTCCGCCACCGTCGTAGCCGATGATGTTGAGGTCGATGCCGAGATCGCGCTCCATCTGCAGCAGGGCGATGTAGTTGTTGCTCTGCAGATCCGAGACACTGACCTTGATCTGGCCGGGCCGGGCCTTGGCGTCGTCGACGAACTCCTGGACGTTCTGCCAGGGGGCGTCGTTGCGGACCCGGATCACGCCGGGTTCGATGCTGATGCCGCCGACGGGCGCGAAGCTGGACAGGTCGTAGTCGACAGCCTGGGTCATGTAGGAGAAGTTCAGGTGCGGGATGCCGTGGGTGACGATGCTCGAGCAGTCGGCGCCGTTGCTCAGCATCGTCTGGGCGCCGATGGCGTAGCCGCCGCCTTCCCGGTTCTCCACCACGGCGGTGGTGCCCAGCGCCTCGGTGAATGCCGGTTCCAATTGTCTTGTGGTGGTGTCGAATCCGCCGCCGGGCGCACTGGAGACCACCCAGCGCAACTGCGTGCCGGCGAAGTCGGTGCCGGCTTCATCCGACGCGCAGGCGGACAAAGCCAGGGCCACGGTGGCGGCGCCGGCCAATAAGCGGGTGGTGTGACGTGTCATGGGCAATCCGATCGTCTGTGATCTGGTTCATTACTCAGCATATGGCCGTACATTTTGAAGTCAAGCACCTCGTCGAGAAACTTCACTTCACAATTTGGCTGCTCAGCGCACCGAAGTTGAAGCCATACGGCACGCCACGGCCACACACAATGTTCGGCCATTGCCGCTACTGCAGGTCCTGACCGCACCCGGGAACCCCACCTGGGGACCCTCGGAACCGCACCCTCTCGGGTTCGGCAGTCTTCCCGTACAGCGGGAAGGTTATCCGTACAGCGGGAAGACTATGCCCGGCGGCGCGGGTGTGTCAACCGTCACTGCGGTGTCAGTGCCGCCTGGCCCGTCACACCAGGGGGCGTGAACCCCAGCTCGGCGGAGATGTCCGCGGCGGCGGCCAGGATGGTCGGCAGGGCGCGGTACATCCAGTCCTCGGTGACCCTGATCGCCGGCCCGGTGACACTCATCGCGGCGATCACCTCGCCGGTGTAGTCCCACAGCGGCACCGCGATGGAACGGATTCCCGCCACCCGCTCCTCGAAAGAGAAGGTGTAGCCCTTCTGCCGTACCAGGTCGATCTGCCGGACCAGCTCATCCCGGGTGACCACCGTGCTGGAGGTGATGCTCTCGAACGGGCCCTCGAGCACGTTGGCGATGGTCTGGTCGTCGGAGTACGCCAGCAACAGCCGACTGGGCGCGCCCTGATGCAGTGGGATGAACTGCCCCCACTCCGTGTAGGTGCGCCGCAGCGGCTGGGTGCTCTCCACCTGGTCGATGACAAAGCGTCCGCCGCCCTTGACCACGTGCAGGCCCACCGTTTCCCCAGTGGCGTCGCGAAGCCGCGTCATCACCGGCCGCGCGACGGCCGTCAGGTTCCCGGTGTCGCGGGCAGCGGCCGCCAGCTGCAGGATGCGGGGTCCGAGTGCGTAATTGGGCCCCACCTTGGTGACCAGACCGTGGGTGCACAACGCGGCCAGCACCCGGTGCGCAGTGCTGGTACTGAGCCCGGTCGCCCGCGCGACGTCGCTGACACCGAGCCGAAGCTGGCCGCGGGTGAAGACGTCCAGTACGGCGACTGCGCGATCCACTGCGGCGATCCCGCTCTGCGGCGCGAACACCCCGGGATCGCCGTCCCCGGTGGCAGCGGCGTTCTCATCGGCTGACGGCATCGCTCATCCCTTGCTCACGTGCGCCCGCGGCGCAGGCTGGATCGGTAGCTGTACAACGAGGTCACGAACCGCGACACCGCCAGCTCGACGGCATCGCCGCCCACGGTCCGGTACATCCGGTCGATCCGCAGCATCGGCTCGCCGGTGTCGCACTCCGCAGCGTCGGCCACCCGGGTGTCCGCCAGCGCGACGGTGATGGTCTGGTCCGCACCACCGATGGGATCGGGCAGAAGGGGGTCCAGCAGGCCGATGATGGTGCGGGAACTGCGCGCTCCACGTTGCACTTCAGGGGCGTCGGCGATGAGCGACCCGACATCGGGCGGAAGGAAGACGTCGGTGACGCAGAACGGGACGCCGAGATGCAGGCGGCGAAACGACACCGTGGTGACCGCGTCGCTCGACAGCCCGAGGCGCCCGGCGGCTTCGATGTCGATGCGCCGGGCCAGCGGCGCGAGCACCTCCATCTCGGTGTCCACCGACAGGCTCATGAGGTCCTCCACCGTCCCGAACCGCCGCAGGTACTGCGAGCCGTCCCGCGCGGCGAACGACCCGCGCCCCGGCGTTCGGGTGACCAGCCCGTCAGCCACCAGTTCCTGGTAGGCCCGGCGCACGGTCTGCCGGCTCACACCGTACTGCTGCGCCAGTTCGGCTTCGGTGGGCAGCCGCACCTCGGCATCCGGCGAACGCAACACCGTCTGCCGCAGCGACTCGGCAATGCGTTGGTAAGCCGGGCCCGCGCTCGGTTCCACCGTCATCGAGCCCTTTCCTCCCTGCGCTGTGTCGGATATGTACGCAAACCCGGCGCCACCGGTCCATGTTCCCCCTGGCTCCCCCTGGCCCACCGAAAGTGGTGTGGCCAGCGAAGACATCGGGCCAAAGCCGGTGTGCCACGAGTGACGCTACCGGAAGCGCACGTCAGCGGAGGAGCAATTGTATGTACATTTCCCCTCGCCGGGACGCCGGATACCGGCACTGCCACCACGGAAAATTGTCTATATTTGTCGGGTGAAATCCACGGCGTCGGCCGACCGCAAGCGGGGGCCGCTCATGCGCCTCAGCGACCTGGCCGCTGCGCACGTGCGCGAGCTCATCGTGTCCGGGCAACTGCGGGCCGGCGAATTCATCCGTCCCGAGGTGGTGGCCGACGAACTCGGCATCAGTGCCACCCCGGCCCGGGAAGGCCTGCTACTCCTGCAGACCGAAGGGTTCCTGACCATCGAGCCACGGCGCGGATTTTCGGTGACCGCGCTGTCCGGTGAGGACATTTGCGATGTCTACGACGCCCAGGCGCTGCTCGGTGGCGAGCTCGCCGCCCGGGCGGCTCGGGTGATCAGCACCGAGTTGGTGGACGAGTTGGAGAGCATTCAGACCGAGCTCGAACAGGCAAACGCCGATCGCGACTACGAGGCCGTGGAGCGGCTCAATCATCGCTTCCACGAGACCATCTACCGATTGGCGGGATCACGCAAGATCCGCTGGCTCATCAAGGCGACGCTGCCCTACGCGCCACGCAAGTTCTTCGCCGCCGTCGAGGGCTGGCCCGAAGCCTCCGCCGAGGACCACAGGGCCATCATCGAGCACCTGCGTTCCGGCGACGCCGAGGCCGCCCGGGGCGCCATGGCTCGGCACATCCGCCGGGCGGGTGCTCTACTGGCCGAACACCTCACTGCCAGCGGCACTCTCGGCTAGCGTCCCGCTGCGGCCAGTATCCGGCGGGCCCGCTCCACCACCGGCACGTCGATCATCTGACCGTTGACCGCGACCGCAGAACCGTCCGCGTGCTCGGCGGCCGCCAGGACTTCGCCGGCCCAGTCGATCTCGGACTCGGACGGCGCCATCGCACGGTGCACGGCCGCCACCTGGGCCGGATGGATGCACAGCTTGGCGGTCACACCCAGGCTGCGTGCGTACCTCACATCGGAGGTCACCGTGTCGGTTTCGGTGAACACCGTTGTCACCCCGTCGATCGGCGGCGCCAGGCCAGCGGCTGCGGAGGCCAGTACCAGCAGACTCCGGTGCAGCAGTAGCGCGGTGCGGTCGTCGGGGTTCACACCCAGCTCGTTGCCCAGGTCGATACTGCCGAACGCCAGCCGGGTCACACCGGCGACGGCGCTGAGCTCATGCACCGCCCGCACCCCGGCGGCGGTCTCGATCAACGGCACCAGCGGCGCGCCCGGGGCCATCTCGGTGATGCGCTCGAGCTGTTCGGCGCGTTCGGCTTTGGCCACCATCACCGGCATCCGGTGCTGCGCGACCAGTGCCAGGTCTGCGGCATGCCACGCAGTGTCCGGCGCATTGATCCGCACCATGGCCGCATTACCCGCAGCCAGCCAGGCCGCGGCGTGCTCGCGGGCGGCGTCCTTCTCCGGCGGCCCCACCGCGTCCTCGAGGTCGATGATGACGATGTCCGGTTGCGCCGCCTGAGCTTTGCCGAACCGCTGCGGACGGTTGCCCGGTACGAAGAGCAGGGTTCGGGCCAGGCGAACCAGCTCGGCGTTCATGCAAAGGCCGCGGTCGCGGTGGCGTGCATGGTCGCTGCCCCGGAGAGCACCGACAACTCCGCGGAGGCACCGCCGGGGTCGGGTGTCCCCTGGGCTCGGATGGGATCGCCGACGAACACCGGCCTCGAGAGCCGGAAGTCGAAGCCGGACAACGGACGGTCACTGTTGGCGCGGGCCAGTTCCGACATGTAGAGAGCCAGCAGCGGACCGTGCACCACCAACCCTGGGTAACCCTCGACGGCCGTGGCGTATTGCTGGTCGTAGTGGATGCGGTGGGAATTCGCGGTGAGCGCGCTGAACCGGAACAGCAACGCCGGATGGGTCTGCGGTTCGGCAACCCATGGCTGCGTCGGCGCACCCAGCGGTTCCCCGACAGCGGAGAACGAGGTGCTGCTACCGGAATCGCTGCGGTACACCAGATCCTGTTCCTCGGTCATGCGCGGGCGGCCATCCTGGCTGAACTCGTTGCGCACCGTGACGAACAGCAGTTCGCCGGTCTTGCCGTGCTTGACCTTGGTGGACACCACCTCGCAGGTACGGGTGGCCTCCCGGCCGAGCAGCAGTGGCTCGTGGATGCGCAGGCGTGCACCGGCGAACATCCGGCGGCGATCCGGGATCGGCGGGAGGAAGTGCCCGTCGCGGGGATGTCCGTCGGCCCCCAGCTCCGCGGTGGGCGGGAACTCGGTGAAATAGAACCAGTGCCACATCGGCGGCAGCGCGTCACCGTCGGCGAGACTGACGGTCAGGTCCAGCATCGCGGCCACCCGCGCGGCGTTCTCGACGCTCAGACGCTCTGTGCTGGCGAGTGGTTCGGGGCTCCAGGTACCGATGTACCGGTCCAGGGACATCTCAGCTCCTCGTCTCGACGGCGTGGCCCAGCTCCGCCAGGATTGCCGCGGTGTGCTCCCCCAGTGCCGGCACCGGGTCCATCCGTGGTTCGACCCCCAGATCCAGGGGCGGTAGCAGCGCTCGGATCGGCCCGTTCTCGGTGTGCACCGAACGCCACCGGTCCCGCGCCTCGAGCACCGGGTGTTCGAGGAACTCGCTGACCGTGTTGACCCCGGCGAACGCGATCCGCGCGGCCGTCAGCCTCTCCTCCAGCTCGGGACTGGGCCAGGCGGCGAAGGCCTCGGTGATCACCGCGTTCACCTCGCTGCGGTGCGCGACCCGCAGCGTGCTCGACGCGAACCGCGGATCCTGCGCCAGGTCGGGACGCTGCAGCACGGTGGCGCAGAAGCGCGACCACTCCGGTTCATTCTGGATGGCGATCAGGATGGTGTGCCCGTCGCCGGCATCGAAGGGGCCGTACGGAGCGATCGTGGCGTGCTGGGCACCGAAGCGGCCGGGCTGGCGGCCTGCTCCCGCGGTGAAATGGGCGGGCTGGCCGACCCATTCGGCCAGCGCCTCGAACAGCGACACCTCGATGGTGGCGCCTTCGCCGGTCATCGACCGCCGATACAGGGCCGCCAGGATGCCGCTGAAGGCGTACATGCCGGCGGCCACGTCGGCGATCGAGACACCGACCTTGGCCACCTCGTCCGGAGTGCCGGTCAACGACACCAGGCCGGTCTCGCACTGCACCAACAGGTCGTAGGCCTTGCGGTCGGCCCACGGGCCGGTGCTGCCCCAGCCGGTCACCGACACCACGATCTTGCCCGGGTCGTTTTCCCGGATCGCCTCGGCCGACAGGCCCAGGCGGGCCGCCGCTCCAGGGCCCAGGTTCTGCACCACGACGTCGGCGCGGTCGGCCAACTCATGCAGAACCTGCTGTCCCTGCTCGGTTTTGACATCGAGTGCGATGGATTCCTTGGACCGGTTGAGCCAGACGAAGTAGCTGGACGAGCCGTTCACCGAGTCGTCGTACTGCCGGGCGAAATCGCCGGAGCCAGGCCGTTCCACCTTGATCACCCGTGCACCCAGATCGGCGAGCTGGCGGGTCGCAAACGGGGCCGCCACCGCGTGCTCCAGCGACAGGACGGTCAGACCGCGCAGCGGCAGCATGTTGGTCATCACAGGGCCAGCCCGCCCCGCTTCACCAGTTGTTTGGCGATGACACCGCGCTGGATCTCGTTGGTGCCCTCGCCCACGATCATCAACGGGGCGTCGCGGAAGTACCGTTCGACGTCGTACTCGGTGGAGTAGCCATAGCCGCCGTGCACCCGCACCGCGTCCAGAGCCACCTCCATGCCCACCTCCGAGGCGAAGAGTTTGGCCATCCCCGCCTCCATGTCGACCCGGGCCCCGGAGTCGAATTTCTCTGCGGCGCTGCCCAGGAGAGCGCGGGCGGCGGAGAGCTTGGTGCCCATGTCGGCGAGCATGTTGCCCACCGATTGGTGTTGCCAGATCGGCTTGCCGAAGCTCTCGCGCTCCTGGGCGTAGCGCAGCGCATCCTCGAAGGCCGCCCGGGCCACACCGGTGGCGCGGGCGGCGACCTGCAGCCGGCCCACCTCCAGGCCCTTCATCATCTGGGCGAAACCGTCCCCTTCGGCGGCCCCCAGCAGTGCGTCGGCGGGCACCCGGCAGTCGGAGAAGTTGAGCTCACAGCTCTCCACTCCCTTGTAGCCGAGCTTGGGCAGATCCTTGGACACCGTGAAGCCCGGCACCTTCTCGACCAGCAGGATCGACACGCCCTTGTGCGCCGGTTGCGCGGCGGGGTCGGTCTTGCACATCAGAGCCACCAGCCCCGCGCGGCGGGCGTTGGTGATCCAGGTTTTGCTGCCGTTGATGACGTAGTCGTCGCCGTCCCGGCGCGCGACGGTCCGCATGGCCTGCAGGTCGGATCCGCCGCCGGGTTCGGTGAGCGCCATGGTGGTGCGTAGCTCGCCGGTGGCCATGCGCGGCAGGTACTTCTGCTTCTGTTCCTCGGTGCCGAACATGACGATCAGCTTGGACACCACGGTGTGACCGCCCATGGCACCCGCCAGGCTCATCCAGCCCCGGGCCAGCTCCTCGGTGACGGCGACGTAGCACGGCATCGAAACCTGACCGAAGCCATAGGGTTCCGGGATGGCCAACCCGAAGATCCCGATCTCCTTCATCATCTCGATGAGTTCCTCGGGGTAGGTGTTGGCGTGCTCGAGCTCGCGCACCACCGGCTTCACCTGCTTCTCGACGAACTCGCGCACCGTGTCCACGAGAGCTTTCTCCTCTGCCGACAGCACCATGCCGCCACCTCCAATCTCCATAGAAAATATTCTATGGAGACGGCAGAACGCAAGGTTTGTGGTGTCTGCACCGCCCCGGACCCGCCTGACGTGGTGAAATCCGTATGTCGATCGAGCAAAGGGGTGTCCGGGTGGTCATGCTGCTGCAGCTCCCTCCTGCCCTTCTCGGGCTCGCCTGGGTCACGATCATCGTCGCCGGCGCGGTCGGTGGGCTGATCCTGTTTCGCCGAGTGGTCCCGCATTCTCGGGTCGAGGCCGCGAATTCCGTCTCCAGCACCGTCTTTCAGCTCGGCAGCGTGTTGTATGCGGTGCTGGTCGCCTTCGTCGTGGTGGTGGTGTGGGAGCAGTTCGGCGAAGCCGAGGACGCCAGCAGGGACGAGGCCACCGCCATCTCCGACCTGTTGCGCGACTCGGCGGCACTGCCGCCGCAGAACCAGGCCGAGGCGCAGAACGCGCTGCTGGCGTACACCCGCCACGTCGTCGACGAGGAATTCCCGCGGATGCGCCACGGGGAGAAGATCTCCGACCAGTCCGACCAACTGACCGCGGTCTGGGAGGTGTACCTGAGGGTGGAACCGCGGACCCGCAATCAGATCGCCTTCTTCGACCACCAGATCGTGCGCCTGAACGACCTGGCCGGCGACCGCAAGGTGCGCACCTCCACCGCCGACGCCCAGGTGCCCGGCGAACTGTGGGTACTGCTGGTGGGCGGCGGCGCGGTGATCCTCACCTTCACGTTCCTGCTGGGTACCCGCGACCTGTTCGTGCACGCGGTCGCCGTGGGACTGACCGCCGCACTGCTCGGATTCGTGCTCTTCCTGGTGTTCGCGTTGGAGCATCCCTTTGTCGGCGAGCTGTCGGTGCCGCCCACCGTGTATGTCGACGTGCTGGAATCCTGGGGGTAGACACTTCTGCGAATCTGCCCACACGCTGTCGGCCATGCCCTAGCGTTCGGCGGGTGACCCTGCGCAATCGGCACGCCGGTGTGCCGTTCACCGACTCCGACGCCCAGATTGCCGCGGCGCTGGAGGATGTGTCGATTCCCGCCCTGCTGCTGTCGTGTGTGCACATGAGCGGCGACCCGGGTCTGCTGGACGGCCCCTTGCGGCCCGCCGGCCTGTTCCTCAACGAGGTGCAGGGTTTCATGAGCGAGGACGCCTTGACAGCCGCCCGTGCACTGGCCCTGGACATCATCTGCGACTACCGCGACCGCGGCTGCCCCGAACCCGCGCCGGTGTCACCCGAGGTACTCAAGCAGATGATGGACTGGCTGGTGTGCGAGGAGGTCTCGCCCGAGTACGTACCCATGCTGCTCGAGGAAATGGAACTCGACGGCCGCGACCAGCGGAACACCGCTCTCGCGAGCAATGCCGCCGATCGAGCCGGTTTCCCTGTGGTCGTCATCGGCGCGGGACAATCCGGGCTGCTGGCCGCCATCCGGCTGCAGCAGGCCGGCATCCCGTACACCGTCCTGGAGAAGAACCCCGGTGTCGGTGGAACATGGTGGGAGAACACCTATCCCGGCGCACGGGTGGATGTCGGCAACCACTTCTACTGCTACAGCTTCGAGCCCGACGATCACTGGACGGAGTTCTTCGCGCGCCAGCCCGAGCTGCAGTCGTACTTCCAGACGGTGATGGACCGCCACGGTGTCGCCGACCATATCCGGTTCGGCACCACGGTGACGCACGCGGAGTGGGAGGACACCACGTCGACGTGGGCCGTCCACCTGGACACCGGCGAGGTGCTCCGGGCCCGTGCGCTGATCAGCGCGGTGGGACAACTGAACTCTCCGCACGTGCCCGGGTTCGACGGCGCGGACACCTTCGCCGGCCCGGCCTTTCACACCGCCCGCTGGGACCACGGCGTCGACCTGGCCGGCAAGGACGTCGTGATGATCGGCGCGGGCGCGTCCGGCTTCCAGGTGGCCCCGGCCATCGCCGAACAGGTGGGCCACCTCACCGTCTTCCAGCGCACCGCGCAGTGGATGTTCCCCAATCCGAATTACCACGCCCCCGTCGGGCCCGGTGTCAGATGGGCGTTGCGGCACTTGCCTTTTTACGGCCGCTGGTACCGATTCCTGATCTTCTGGCCGGGCTGCGACACCGGGCTGGCCGCCGCCAAGGTGGACCCGGACTGGCCTGATCAGCAGACCGCGGTCAGCGCGGTCAACGACATGGCCCGGATGATGTTCACCGAGTGGATCACCAGTCAACTCCCCGACGATCCCGACCTGCAGGCCAAGGTGATCCCCGATTACCCGGCCACCGGTAAGCGCACCCTGCAGGACAACGGCAGCTGGTTGCGCACACTGACCCGTGACAACGTGGAGCTGGTCCGCGGCGCGGTTGCCCGGATCGATCACGACGCCGTGGTGGCTGCCGACGGCACCCGCCACCACGCAGACGTCCTGATCTACGCCACCGGTTTTCGCGTCAACGACATGCTGTCCTCACTGAGCATCAAGGGCCGCAACGGGATCGAACTCCACGACTTCTGGGGCAGCAGGCCGGCGGCCTACCTGGGTATGACGGTGCCCGGCTTCCCGAACTTCTTCTGCCTTTACGGTCCCGGCACCAACCTGGCCAGCGGTGGCAGCCTGATCTTCCACTCGGAATGCGAGATCCGCTACATCATGGGCTGTCTCGACCTCCTGGTGGCGTCCGGGTCACGTCGCATGGAACCCCGGCAGGACCGCTACGACGACTGGTACCGGCGCTGTCAGGAGGAGCTCGCCACGCTGGTGTGGTCACACCCGGCCATCAAGCACAGCTTCTACAAGGACGACGCCGGCCTGGTGCACTCACTGAGCCCGTGGCGACTGGTGGACTACTGGACCTGGACCCGCACCCCGGATGCGGCCGACTACATCCTCGAGTGAAGGTGGTGTGATGCGCTCTGTGCTGATAGAGGCACCCGGGAAGATCGTCGTGGAGACGGTGCCCGACCCCACGCTGCCCGGACCCGACGGGGCTGTGGTGGCGGTGCAGACCACCGCCATCTGCGGGTCCGACCTGCACTTCTACGAGGGTGATTATCCACTGGCACAACCGGTTCCACTGGGACACGAGGCGGTGGGCACCGTTGTCGAGGTGGGCCCCGCAGTACGGTCGGTGCGCACCGGCGACCGGGTGCTGGTGTCGTCGGTGGCCGGGTGCGGGGCCTGCGCCGGGTGCGCGACCGCCGACCCCGTCACCTGCGTGTCCGGACCCCGGATCTTCGGCTCAGGCGCGCTGGGGGGCGCCCAGTCGGAGTTCCTGGCCGTACCCGCAGCCGACTTCCAGCTGCTGCGCATCCCGGACGGGATCGACACCGAGACCGCGCTGCTGCTCACCGACAACCTGGCCACCGGGTGGGCCGGCGCGCAGCGCGCCGACATCCCGGCGGGCGGCACGGTGGCGGTCCTCGGCCTCGGTGCGGTCGGACTGTGCGCGGTGCGCAGTGCCATCGCGGCGGGCGCGGGCACCGTGTTCGCCGTGGACCCGGTGCCCGGACGTCGTGATCGCGCGGCCCGCTGCGGCGCCACCCCGGTGGAACCGTCCGCAGCCGCCGCGGCGGTGTTCGAGGCCACCGGCGGTCGAGCCGCGGCCTCGGTGATCGACGCGGTGGGCAACGACACCACGATGACCGCGGCGCTGAACCTGGTCCGCGCCGGCGGCACGGTGTCGGTGATCGGGGTACACGACCTGAACCCGTTCCCGTTCCCGGCATTGGTGAGCCTGGTGCGCAGCGTGACGTTGCGAATGACGACCGCGCCGGTGCAACGCACCTGGCCGGAGCTCATTCCGATGATCAACGCCGGACGACTGGACACCGCCGGGATCTTCACCGACACACGACCGCTCGGTGACGCGCCGGCGGCCTACGCCGCCGTGGCCGCCCGCAGTGCAGACTGCCTGAAGATCGCCCTCACCATCTAGGCCGAGCAGCGGTCAGGCGGTGGGGTCGTCCTCGTCCACGATGTCGTAGAAGGACTCGCCGTCCTCCGGGGTGCCGTCGATCTGGCCACCGGTGCGCCGCGCGGGTCGGGCCTGTTCGTCAGCCCCGGTCAGTACGTCAGGCACTTCCTCGGCGAGGCGCTCGTCGAGTGACTCCTCCTCCTTGACCTCGATCCACTCCTCAGGAGGATCGGCCACGGTGTCGCCGTCGTTGTTGCGCACCTCATCGGAGTCCAGGGACTCGCTGGGGCTCAGCGTCTGCTCGGGCCCGCCGTCGTCGTCGTAATCACCCACGCGCACGAGTCTGCCCCATTCCGTACATCGCAAAACCGACGGGACTGGAAGTATCCGGTACCGCAGGTATTGACTAAGCGCCGCCCTGGTCCCTACCGTGGGTTCATGGTTGCGCCGACTACCCCGGGGCCCACGTCCCCGAGCCGCGAGGATTTCGCCGACCGCCTCTTGAAAGGCTCGGTGAAGAAGTCCTACGAGCCGGCGGTGGACATCGACTGGGACGCTCCCCTGGACCCGGACAAGTTCTTCCTGCCGCCCCAGGTCGTCACGCTGTACGGCACCCCCGAGTGGGACGCCCTGACTCGCGCCCAGCAGATCGAACTGTCCCGCCAGGAATTGGTGAACATCCTGTCGGCGGGGATCTGGTTCGAGAACATCCTCAATCAGGCCCTACTGCGCGACCTGATGCACAAGAACCCCACTGCCAGCGCCACGCACTACGCGCTCACCGAGTTGGGCGACGAGACCCGGCACATGGTGATGTTCGGCAAGACGATCGCCCGGGTCGGCGGGATTCCGGTGCGGCCCAAGCTGTTCCAGCGAATCATCATCAACACGCTGCCGCTGACCTTTCGCGGCAGCGTGCTCTGGGCGGCGGCACTGGTGGGCGAGGAGATCTTCGACGCCCTGCAGCGTCAGATCATGGAAGATCCCGATCTGCAGCCCATCGTGCAACGCCTCATGCGTATCCACGTCACCGAGGAAGCCCGGCACATCCAGTTCGCACGCGACGGTCTGCGCAAGTCGGTCCCGAGCATGCCGCGATACCGGAAGGTGTTGCTGGCCAACGTGCACGGGCTCGGCGGCCCGTTCTACCGCATGCTGTTCACGCTGCCGGTCCAGTACCACCGCAGCGGGCTCGACGGCCGGCAGATGCGCACCGTGGCGCGGCGGAATCCGCATTTCCGGGCCATGTGCGTGACGTCGTTCGCCTCGTTGAACGCGTTCTTCGACGAGGTGCACCTCAACGGCCGGGTGGGTCGGCGGATGTGGCGGCGGGCCGGCTTCCTGTGAGCGCCGTGGTCCTGTGGAACGACGCCGACCAGGCTTCCTTCGACGAGGGCAGCCAAACGTGGACGGTGCTCACCGCCGACGGCCGCACCGAAACAGCCCGAGTGGTCATCGACGCCCGACGGTCCCGCGACGCCACCGTTGCAGTGCACGGGATGCCGAACCATTTCCGCATCCCGGGTCCGGACGTGGAACGCCAGTCCCGGTTGGTGCAGCGGTGTCTGGACCTGTTCGAGCGCTCCGGCGCCACCCGGATCGAAGCGAAGTCCCGGGTGCTCGCCACCCGCTGGCCACCGCTGCCGTTGGCCCAGCGGTTCCACCTCACCGGCGACGTTCCCGCCGGCGAGGACATCTACGACGGGCCGGCCACCGTGAACGGCATCGTCGTGCGGGCCCGGCTGTCAGGGCATCTTGCCGCCATCGACGGGCGGTACCACTGGCGCGGCACTGTTTCCGGTGAGCTGCCCGCCGAGCTGCGCAAGGGCGGACGCGCGGTCACGCTGGCCGTGGACGGACGCGAGGTGCCCGCCCGCCTCACCGAGACCACTCCCTGGGGTGGCTACACGGTCGTCGGCGCCGGCGAGCCGCCGTTCACCCTGTAGTTCTCCCGTCGCCGGCCGTCGGCCGCCACCGCGGTGCCCGGTTCTCCCGCCAGGCGGCGGCACCTTCGGCGGCGTCAGGGCCGTTCATCAGGATCACGTGGGCGGCGGTCTCCTCGGCAGCCACTTCGTCCGCAGTCAGGTCCGCCCACAACAACCGCTTGCTCAGCGCCACCGATGCCGGATTGGCCAGCAACGCCACCTCCCGGGCCATCGCCACCGCCGCGGGTAGCACCTCGGCAGCCGGCAGCGCGCGCGTGGCGATGCCGCGCTGGGCGGCCTCGGCACCGCTGAACGTGCGCCCCGTCAGCAGCACTTCGGCGGCCACCGCCAGCCCCACCGACCGCGTGAGCGTGAAGTGCACCGCGGCATCGCCGATGGTGCCGCGGCGCACCTGCGGCACGGCCAGCTGGGCGTCGGCACAGACCAGCCGGACATCACACTGCAGCGCCAGCGTGAGCCCGATGCCGATGGCGTGCCCGTTCACCGCGGCGATCACCAGCTTGCGCATCCGAAAGGCCGGCGGCTGCACCGGCGAGGCGCTGAAACCGGCGCCCGGAGCGGCGAAGGCACCGGAGCCCGCCGAGAGATCGGCGCCGGCGCAGAAGGCCCGCCCCGCGCCGGTCAGCACCACGGCCTTGATCGTTTCGTCGTGGTCGCAGCGAGCGTAGGCCGCCGACAGTGCCTGCCCGGTTTCGGTCGAGAACGCGTTCAAGCGATCCGCACCGTCGAGGGTGAGCACGGCGACGCCGGCGTCGTCGACCTCGACCCGCACCCCGGTGCCCACCCCTGTGGTCTATCACGACGCCGTGCCGAAATCGGGCCGGTACCGCAGACTGGGGCCATGTTTTCACTGTCAGGGAAGTCAGTTCTGGTCACCGGCGGCAGCAAGGGCATCGGCAAGGGCATCGCCTCGGTGTTCGCCGAGGCCGGCGCCAACGTGGCGATCGCGGCACGCGGCACCGCCGGTCTGGACGCGTGCGTCGCGGAGTTGGGCACGCTGGGCCCCGGTACCGTCATCGGTGTGACCGCCGATGTGCGGCAACCGGATTCGTGTGCGGCCATGGCCGCCGCGGTGGTCGAGGCCTTCGGCGGCATCGACGTGCTGTGCGCCAACGCCGGGGTGTTCCCCGATGCTCCGCTGCAGACCATGACCCCCGAGCAGTTCGATGACGTCTTCGATGTCAACGTCAAGGGCACCGTATTCAGTGTGCAGGCCTGCCTGGACGCCCTGACCGTCTCGGGCCGCGGCCGGGTGATCCTCACCTCGTCGATCACGGGGCCCATCACCGGCTTTCCCGGCTGGTCGCACTACGGCGCATCCAAGGCGGCGCAGTTGGGCTTCATGCGCACCGCGGCCATAGAGCTGGCCCCGCACAAGATCACCGTCAACGCCGTGCTGCCGGGCAACATCTACACCGAGGGTCTGGCCGACCTCGGCGAGGACTACCTGGCGACCATGGCCCGCTCCATCCCGGCCGGGGCGCTGGGTACCCCGCAGGACATCGGCTACGCCGCAGCGTTCCTGGCCACCGATGAGGCCGGCTACATCACCGGCCAGTCGATCACCGTCGACGGCGGGCAGGTGCTGCCGGAATCACCGGAGGCCGTCACCCCCTGACCCCCTGCGTTGACACTGCGTCCACCGTGAAGAAGTGCGAGTGCGGCTCGCGGTGGACGCAGTGTCAACGGGTTACGTCCAGGGCTGCCCGCACGATGCTGTCGGCGTCGATGCCGTGATGGCGGTACACGTCTTCGAGCGAGCCCACCTGCCCGAAACGGCTGACACCCAGCGCCATCGCGGGCACGTTGTTGATCCCGGCCAGGAACGACAGCGTGTGCGGGTGCCCGTCGAGCACCGTGACCATGGGTGCCGCCCGGTCGGCGGCAAAAGCCTGGTCCAGGATCCAGGTCGATCCCTCCCCCAGTCCCCGGCGGGCCTGCACGGCCTCGAACAGCTTGCCGGGACTGGTCACGCACACCACGTCGGCGGCCACTCCCTGCTGCTCCAGACGCTCTGCGGCAACCAGGGTCTCGGTCATCAGTGCGCCCATGCCCACCAGCGTCACCGCGGGTTCGGCGGCCCGGCGCAGCAGGTAGGCACCCGCCACCACCTGACGGCGACGCCGTTCCCGGGCAGCCGGATCAGCGGGCACGTCGGCCAGCGTCTGGTTCACCGGGCGGGTGGACAACCGCAGATACGACGAGCTGCCATCGGTGCGGCCGAGCCGGGCGATGCAGGACAACAGGATCCACTCGACGTCGATGGCGAAGGCCGGCTCGTAACTGACACACCCGGGCTGCTCCAGCCCGATCGACGGCGTCTTGATGGACTGGTGCGCACCGCCTTCGGCGGCCAGGGTCACCCCCGACGGCGTGCCGACCAGGATCGACTGGCCGCCGGCGTAGATGCCGTAAGACCAGGGCTCCAGGGCACGCTCCACAAACGGGTCGTAGAGCACCCCGATGGGAAAAAGCGGTTGGCCCCAGCGACTCCAGGTCGCGCCCAGTTCCCCGATCAGACCCACCAGATTGGTCTCGGCGATCCCGAGTTCCATGTGCTGCCCGGTGGGCCGTTCCCGCCAGTGCATGATGGTCTCGGCGTCGTCGTCGAACCAGTCGCGCCGCTCCGTCGGTGACCACACCCCGACCTTGTTCAGCCAGCCCGCCAGGTTGGTGGTGGAGCTGACGTCGGGGCTGACGGTCACCACCCGCGCCGCGGCGTCGGGCGCCTCCCGGGTGAGATCCAGCAGCGCCCGGCCCAGCGCCGCCTGGGTGGTGGACGTCCCGGTGGGGGTGCGGCCGATGTCGGTCGGTACGGCCGGGGGCGGGGACGCGGTGATGGTGCTGCGGGTCAGCCGGTCTCGCGTCTCGGCGCACAGCTTGCCGGCGTCGGTCTCCGCCGCGAAGCGCTGCCAGGGTCGCTGCGGGTCCATGCCCAGTTGGGCGGCGAGGTCCTCGTACTGCGCAGGGGTGAGCAACGACGAGTGGTTCTGCGGATGCCCCTGGGTCGGCAGGCTGTACCCCTTGATGGTGTAAGCCAGGATCACGGTGGGCCGGGTGTCGTCGATGCGGGCGAAGGTCTCACCGAGCAGGTCCATGTCATGGCCGCCCAGGTTGCGGATGGCGGCCAGCAGCGTGGTGTCGTCCAGATCGGCGATCAGCTCGGCCACCTCCGGGCCGTCGGGCAGCCGCCGGCGCAATTCGGCTGCATCGCAGCGCAACAACCGTTGGTACTCGGGGTTGGGCATCTCCACGATGCGGGTGCGCAGGTGCTCTCCCCCCGGCCGAGTGAACAGCTCTTCGAGCAGGCGCCCGAACTTGGCGGTGAGCACCTGCCAGCCGGCCGCGTCGAACATCCGCTCCAGCCGGTCGGCCGCGATCCGGGGCACCACGCGGTCCAGCGACTGGCGGTTCATGTCCACGATCCAGACGATCTCGCCGAAGTCGGCCACCCCGGGATCGAGAATCGCCTCCCAGACCGCGCCTTCGTCGAGTTCGGCATCCCCCACCAGTGAGTACTGCCTGCCCTCGCCTGCGTCCGGACCGAATCGGGTGTTGACGAAGCGCCGGGCCATCGCGCCCCAGATGGGTGCGGTGGCGCCGATTCCGACCGAGCCTGTCGAATAGTCAACGGGGTCGGGGTCTTTGGTGCGGCTGGGGTAGCTCTGCAGGCCGCCCAGCTGGCGCAGTGTGGTCAGGTAGGACTCGTCGAGTTCGCCGATCAGGTAGTTGATGGCGTGCAGCACGGGTGAGGCGTGGGGCTTGACCGACACCCGGTCACCGGAGCGCAGGTGTTCGAACCACAGCGAGGTCATAATGGTGGCCATCGACGCCGAGGACGCCTGGTGCCCACCCACTTTCAGGCCCGAGGTGTTGGGCCGGACGTGGTTGGCGTGGTGGACCATCGCCGTCGAGAGCCACAGCACCCGCTGCTCGATCTCGGTCAGAGCATTCATCGCGCACCTCCTGTGCATCGGTGCAACGATTGTCTGGCCTCGGCGCGGAAATGCGCAACGCTACCCGGCTATGCTGTGCAATCTGCACACCAACCGCGTGAACCAGGAGAAGGGAGCGGGCACTTTGACCGCACCGACACCCGTCGACAGCATAGACAGGCGCATCCTGCTGGCACTCAATGACGATCCGCGTGCGCCGGCCATCACCCTGGCCGAGCGCACCGGCCTGTCCCGCAACACGGTGCAGGCCAGATTGACCCGCCTGGAGACCGGCGGGACGCTGCGGGCATTCGAACGCCGCATTTCGCCTGCGGCACTGGGCTACCCGATGACAGCATTCATCTTGACGACGGTGACACAGCGCAAGTTGCAAGCTGTGGCCGACGCGTTGACGGCCGTTCCCGAGGTGCTGGAGGTGCTCGGCATCAGCGGGGCGGTTGATCTCCAGGTCCAGGTGGTAGCCCGGGACGCCGACGATCTGTATCGGATCGCCGGCCGCATCCTGGACATCGACGGCGTGGAGCAGACCAACACCTCGTTGGTCATGCGCCAGCTGGTGAACTACCGGCTGACACCCCTACTGGAACAGAGCTAGCCCATCTGGAATTCGTCGAAGGCCGCGATCAGATCCGACCCGGCGAACGACGCCCCGCACTGGCTGCGCAGGGTCTGCAGCGGAGCGGTGATGTTGCGCAGGTCGAAGTACTCGCCCGGATTCGCCATGAAGTAGTTGCGCACTGTGGTGGTGGCCTGGTCACGCGGCTGGGTCAAGGCGTTGGACAGCGCGTCGTTGGCACCCGGGTGGCCGGCCAGGTACTGGCTGGCAGCGCCGGAGACCTGGCTGATGGTGGCGGTGGCGGCATCGGCCCGGCAGGGCTCGGCTGCTGCGACGGGAGCGCTCAGCATCGCCACAGTCGCTGCGGACACCAACGCGCCCCCCAGGACGGTCTTTCCCATGAACGTCATGTCTGTCGTGTTCCCTTCGTCGGCCCCGTACCTGGCAACACACGTACCCCCACGTGGCCTGGGTAAACGCGACGGGCCACCGACACACCCCGGAGAGCGGAATGTGATCCACGTCGGCGGGCGTGGTGACGGGAGAGCAACAACACCCCTCGTAGTTACCGGCGAGTAACCTTCGGTCCGGTCACTGCGGCTATCGTCGGCCTTACGTGCCCTACCCAAGGAGGTCCTCATGGACCAACTGCATCACCTCGAACTCCACGGCGACCGCGTGGCCTACCGCGACGTCGGCCCCGATACCGGGAGCCCGGAAACCCTGCTGCTGATCCACGGCATGGCAGGCAGCTCCGCGACCTGGCGCTCGGTGATCCCCCAGCTGTCCGAGCACTACCGCGTGATCGCCCCCGACCTGCTCGGCCACGGCGAATCCGCCAAGCCCCGCGGCGACTACTCACTCGGCGCCTTTGCGGTGTGGCTGCGCGACCTGCTCGACGAGCTGGGCGTCATGCGCGCCACCGTGGTCGGCCAATCGCTGGGTGGCGGCGTCGCCATGCAGTTCGGCTACCAGCACCGCGACCGCTGCGAGCGGCTGATCCTGATCGGCAGCGGCGGCCTCGGCCCGGACCTGAACTGGATGCTGCGGCTGCTCAGTGCCCCCGGCGCCGAGTTCGTGCTGCCCGCCGTGGCGCCGCCACCGGTGCTCAGCGTCGGCAACTCCATCCGGTCCTTCCTCTCGTCGGCCGGCATCCACTCCCCCCGTGGCAGCGAGCTCTGGAGCGCCTACTCGTCGCTGTCGGACCGCGAGACCCGCAGCGCCTTCCTGCGCACGCTCCGCTCGGTGGTCGACCACCGCGGCCAGGCAGTCAGCGCGCTGAACCGGTTGCATCTCACCGCGCAGGTGCCGACGCTGCTCATCTGGGGCGACGACGACCGCATCATTCCCGTCGCGCACGGCCGGGCCGCGCACGAGGCGCTGCCGGGCAGCCGACTCGAAGTGCTGCCGGGGGTGGGACATTTCCCACATGTGGAGGCACCCTGGGAGGTGACGCAGATCCTGCGTGATTTCATGGCGTCCACCGACCGCCGGTCGGTGGCCGTCACCCGCTGCTGAGGAGTGCCATGGATGCCCGCCAGGTCAGCCGCAGTGTCGACATCGACGCTCCGGCTGCCGAACTGTTCGCCCTGGTTGCCGATCCGCGCCGCCACCACGAAGTGGACGGCTCGGGAACCGTGCGCACCAACGTCCGCGCACCCGCGGAAGTGGCTCTGGGATCGCGATTTTCGACCCGGATGAAGATGTTCGGCATTCCGTACCGCATCACCAGCGTCATCACCGCACTCAAGCCGAACGAGCTCGTCGAGTGGCGGCACCCGTTCGGCCACCACTGGCGGTGGGAGTTCCAGGAGATCTCGCCGACACGCACTCGCGTGACCGAGACATTCGATTACCGCAACACCGGACCGGTCAAGGACCGCACCGACTACTACCGGCGGCTGGGCTTCGTCGCCGCCAATGCCAAGGGCATCGAGGCCACCCTCGACCGGCTGCAGCGTCGCTACGCCTGATACCTCGCAGCCGGGCCCCGACTCCCCGGCTCGTCCCTCACCGCCTCGTCGACCCGCCTGATACCTCGCAGCCGGGCCCCGACTCCCCGGCTCGTCCCTCACCGCCTCGTCGACCCGCCTGATACCTCGCAGCCGGGCCCCGACTCCCCGGCTCGTCCCTCACCGCCTCGTCGACCCGCCTGATACCTCGCAGCCGGGCCCCTACTCCCCGGCTTGTCGACTCGCCTGATCAGTAGGCGATGAAGAGGATCTCGTCGCGCGAGTAGTCATGCCCGGGATGGTTCTCGGCGAGGTGCTTCTGGGTCTTCTCCACCAGGTCGTCCTCGTCGGTGCCGACGATCGCCTCGCCGCACGGGCAATTCAGGTGAGTCTTCATGAGACAGGTTTACCCGACGTGTTGCAGACACGAAAGTGCACAGCCCTTGCTTGATGCAACTGCATCAGGTCATGATGGCCCTGCTTCAATGATGAGGACGGGGTGACGACGATGTGGGATTTCGAGACCGACCCGGAGTACCAGGCCAAACTGGATTGGGTCGACGAGTTCATGAGCGCCGAGGTCGAGCCGCTGGACCTGGCCGCCCTGGACCCCTCGGACAAGCTCAACCCCGAGGTCATGGCTGTACTGCGCCCGTTGCAACAGCGCGTCAAGGACCAGGGCCTCTGGGCGGCGCACCTGACACCCGAGCTCGGCGGTCAGGGCTACGGCCAGGTCAAGTTGGCGCTGCTCAACGAGATCCTGGGCCGCTCCCGCTGGGCCCCCTCGGTATTCGGTTGCCAGGCACCTGATTCCGGTAACGCCGAGATCCTGGCCTTGTTCGGCACCGAGGAGCAGAAGCAGCGCTACCTGCAGCCGCTGCTCGACGGCGAGATCAGCTCCTGCTATTCGATGACCGAACCGCAAGGCGGCTCCGACCCGGGACTGTTTGTCACCCGCGCCGAGCGCGACGGCGACTCCTGGCTGATCAACGGCGAGAAGTGGTTCTCCTCCAACGCCCGGCACGCCTCGTTCTTCATCGTCATGGCCGTCACCGACGCGGGCGCCCGCACCCGGGACAAGATGTCGTTGTTCATCGTGCCGGCCGAGACGCCGGGCGTCGAGATCATCCGCAACGTCGGTGTGGGCGGCGAGTCGAGTGAGCACGGTTCGCACGCGTACATCCGCTACCACGACGTGCGGGTACCCCTGGATCACGTGCTCGGCGGCGAAGGGCAGGCCTTCGCCATCGCGCAGACCCGCCTCGGCGGCGGCCGCATCCACCACGCCATGCGCACCATCGCCCTGGCCCGCAAGGCTTTCGACATGATGTGCGAGCGGGCGGTGTCCCGGCAGACCCGCCAGGGCCCGCTCGGCGATTTCCAGATGACGCAGGAGAAGATCGCCGACAGCTGGATACAGATCGAGCAGTTCCGCCTGCTGGTGCTGCGCACCGCGTGGCTGATCGACAAGCACCACGACTACTCCCTGGTGCGCCGCGACATCGCCGCGGTCAAGGTGGCCATGCCCCAGGTGCTGCACGACGTGGTGCAGCGGGCCATGCAACTACACGGCGCGCTCGGCGTATCGAGCGAGATGCCGTTCGTCAAGATGATGGTGGCCGCTCAGTCGCTCGGAATCGCCGACGGCCCAACCGAAGTACACAAGCTGACGCTGGCACGCCGCACCCTCAAGGAGTACACGCCGGTGGACACGCTGTTCCCGTCGGCACACCTGCCCACCCGCCGGGAGTCGGCGCAGGCCCACCTGGCCACCCTCCTCGAACGCGAAGCGGCCGAACTCTAGGTGCCCGCCGCCGACACCCGGGCCAACCTGCTGCGCGCCGCCGAATCACTGTTCGCGCAGCGGGGTGTCGACGGCGTGAGCCTGCGCGAGATCGCCCGTAGTGCGGGAGCCAAGAACGTCATCGCGGTGCAGTACCACTTCACCGATCGCGACGGGGTGGTGCGCGCCATCCTCGACAAACACCTGCCGGCGGTCGACGAACGCCGGCACGCACTGCTGGACGCGGCCGACGGGGATCCCACCGTGCGCGCCCTGGCCGCCGCTCTGGTGCGGCCACTGGGCGCCAAACTGGCCGACACTGCGGGCGGCCCGGAATTCCTGCGGGTGTACGCCGACCTGCTGAACCGGCCGACGCCCGCACTGGAGGCGGCCGACGGCAGGTTCGCCAGCCTCAAGCGGTGGCGCAGCACCGTGGCGCCGCTGCTGGACCCGGACGCCGCCAAGCTGCACCCGCGGCTGGACGCGCTGCTCTACACCGTGGTGCAACTGTCCCGGCGCGCCGAATCCGGTCCGCACACCGACGACCGGCTGTTCACCAGCCACCTGATCGACGTGGTGGCAGCGATCCTCACCGCGGAGGTTTCCGACGAGACCCGACGGTTGTCCGGCGAGCGGGACACCAGGCGGGGCCGGGCGTCGCACACCTGAACCGGTGTGCCACACTTTGTCCATACATACCCTAGCTATGGATTTTCTGATGCTGCCGTGAGTTGGACCGAGATCGCGCTGCTGGTCGTCGCCGGGATCGCCGGCGGGCTGGCCGGCAGTATCGCCGGACTCGCCTCCGTCGCCACCTACCCCGCGCTGCTGGCCGTCGGCCTGCCGCCGGTGGCCGCCAACGTCACCAACACCGTCGCCCTGGTGGGCAACGCCGTGGGCTCCATCATCGGGTCACGCCCCGAACTGCGCGGGCAGGGACCCTTCCTGCTGCGCATCCTGCCGCTCGCCGGTCTCGGTGGCGCACTGGGCGCGGTGCTGTTGTTGTCCACTCCGGCTGAGGGTTTCGAGAAGCTGGTGCCGGTCCTCATCTTCTTCTCGTCCATCGCGATCGTGTGGCCCCGCCGCGAACGGCCCGATGCCGGGACGGCACCGCGGCGGCGATCGATGGTCCTGCTGGAGGGCGCCGCCATCCTGGCCATCGCCGTGTACGGCGGGTACTTCGGGGCCGCCGCCGGTGTCTTGCTGCTGGCGCTGCTGCTGCGCGCAGGCAACGCGACACTGGCGCATGCCAACGCGTCGAAGAATGTCCTGCTCGGCGCGTCCAACGGGGTGGCCGCGGTCATCTTCCTGTTCGTCGCGCCGGTGCACTGGCCGGCGCTGATCCCGCTGGCCATCGGCTGCATACTGGGCTCGCGACTGGGCCCGGTGGTGGTGCGGCACGCCCCGGCCACCCCGATCCGCTGGCTCATCGGCTTCGGCGGGCTCGTCCTGGCCGTCAAACTCGGCCTCGACGCCTACTGAGAGACCCGCCGAGCGCCCGTGTTTGTACGGCAACACGCCGTGAAAACTGTCGCAATGCGCACGCTCAACGGGCAGTCAGCGTCGGTCCATCCGCTCCAACGTCGTTGCCACCCGGTCCAGGAACTCGTCGACCTCGTCCTCGGCGTACCCGCGCTTGAAGAGGTCGGGTTTGTTGAACCGCGCCTCGCGTACCTGCTGCGAGGTCAGCGTGCCGGTGCCGTCCAACCGATCGAGGATGCGCTGCACCAGCGCGTCGACGTCACCTTCGCGGTAGCCGCGTTTGCCCACCGGCGGCCGCGAGAACCGGATCACACGGACCTCGTCGGCAGTGATGGGCCCGTCGCTCACACCCCAATCCTGCGGCGAGCGTGCGTTCTTGTACAGAAAATGCGGCGTGTCGGCGTGCGAACACGGACGCTCGGCGGGTGGGGTCAGCTGATGTAGCGCAGGATGCTCTCGGCGACGCAGGCCGGCTTGGCGCCACCGGAGATCTCGATGACGGTGGTCACCGTGATCTGCACGGTGCCCGCTCCGATGTCCTGGGTGTCGGTGAGCGTGCTGGTGGCACGCACCTTGGAGCCGACGGGCACCGGCGACGGGAACCGGACCTTGTTCAGCCCGTAGTTGATCCCCATCTTCACCCCGCCGACGGTGAAGATCTGGTGCATCAGGCGCGGCAGCAGCGCCAGGGTCATGAACCCGTGGGCGATGGTGGTGCCGAAGGGGCCCGCGGCCGCCTTCTCCTGGTCGACGTGGATCCACTGGTGATCGCCCGTGGCGTCGGCGAACAGGTTCACCTCGTCCTGGCTGATGGTCACCCATTCACTGGAGCCCAGTTCCTCGCCCTTGGCGGCGACGAGGGCGTCAACAGAGTCGAAGGTCCGCATCGATGAGTTCCTCTCGTGTGGTGATGCAGGAGAACCTACTCCCGCACCACGGCCATCCCTTCATGGACCGCCGTTGCGTACACCGCACCGTCGGCGGAGAGCAGTTGCGCGGTCACCACACCGCGACCGCGGGCGGCCGCCGGTGAGCGTGATTCCAGCAGATTCCACGCATCCGCATGCACCGGGCGATGGAACCAGATCGAGGCGTCAGTGGTGCCGCTGCGGTGGCTGCGGTCGCTCATCGCATGACCGTGTACCCGCAGCACCGGGTCGATCAGGTAGACGTCAGTGACGAACAGAGCCAGGCAGGTGTGCGGCAGTGCGTCGTCGGCCACTGGAACCGTTGCCCGCCAGTACATCCGGCGCGCGAAGTCCGTACCCACCCCACTGTCGGTGATCCTAATGTCGAGCTCGTCGAGCGGCAACCCCGGCGCGGGTCCGGCCGGGCCGGTGCGCTCCAGCGTGGCCGGGTCCTCGGGCAGCCCACCGCGCTCGCCGTGGGACGGCCCGGGCAGCGGCGCGGCGAACGACACCGTGGCCGCGGTGATGAGCCGGCCATCCTGGCGGGCCAGCACCCGGCGGGTCATGGCGGTGCGCCCGTCATAGAGCCGCTCCACCGCATATTCCACCGCCGCACCGGAGTCGCCGCCGCGCAGGAACTGCAGGTGCAGGCTGGTGGGCCACAGCCCGGCGGGGATGGTGCGGCCCGCCGCGGCCATCGACTGCCCCAGGAACTGTCCGCCGAAGGCCCGTTTGCCCGCCGGGCCGTGTCCGGTGGCCCGGAAAGAATCCTGGTCCACATCAACCAGATTCATCAGATCGAGCAGTGCACTCACCGCAGCACCCCGGCCCGGCGCAGGTCCTCGAGTTCGGCTGGCGTCAGCCCCAGTCGGGTCAGCACCGCCGCGGTGTCGTCGCCCAGTGCCGGTGCCGGCGACGCCGACGACCGCGCACCGTTGACCGTCACCGGCAACCCCGGCGCCAGGTACCGGCCGATCCGGGGTTGATCCAGCGGACTGAACAGGGGGTTGGCCGTCACCCGTTCATCGGCGGCCGCCTCGGCGAATGTCCGGTAGCGCTCCCAGAGGATCGATGTCGACGCCAGGCTCGCGGCCACCTCGTCGGCCGTGTGGTCGCCGAACCACACGGCGAACAAGCCGGTGAGCGCGGCACGGTGTCGGTAGCGGCTGCCCTCATCGTCGAAGTCCACTCCGAGTGCGTCTGCCAGCGCGGCAACGGCCCCGGTGGTTCCGGTCAGTGCGGCCAGGTCTCGGAAGTGCCGCGGGGTCAATGCCACCAGCATGAACGACACCCCGTCGGCGGAGGTGAAGTCCTGCCCGAACTGGCCGTAGATGGCGTTGCCGAGGCGCGGTCGTTGGCTGCCGTTGATCATGGGCTCGGTCAAGAAGCTGAGGTTGCCCGCGGTGGCCAGTGCGACGTCTTCCAGCGGCAACCGCAGATGTCCGCCCGTCCCGGTGGCGTCACGGTGGCGCAGAGCCGTCGTGATGCCCAGCGCTGCATAGAGACCGCAGGCAACGTCCCAGGCCGGCAGCACGTGGTTGACCGGCCCGTCCTCGGTCTGCGGTCCGGTCACCATCGGGAAGCCGACGCCGGCGTTGACGGTGTAGTCCACACCTGTGGAGCCATCGTGGCGGCCCGACACCTCGAGCTGGATCACATCGGGGCGATGCTGACGCAGGGTGTCATACGAATGCCATTGCCGGCCAACCACGTTGGTGATGAATACTCCGGCATCACAGATGAGGCGGCGGATCAGATCCTGGCCGGCGGTGGAGCGGAAGTCGACAGCCACCGACTGTTTGCCCTTGTTCAGCCCCGCCCAGTAGATGCTGTCGCCACCCTCGGCCAGCGGCCAGCGCCGGTAGTCCGCGGCCCCGCCCACCGGGTCCACCCGGATCACCTCGCAACCCAGTTGCGCCAGCGTCATCCCGGCCAGCGGGACCGCCACGAAGCTGGAGATCTCGATGACCCGCACGCCGGACAGGGGTGTGGTCGCATCGGCGGTCATGCGAGGTAGTCAACCAGCGTCTGCGGGAGCGGTAAACGGGTACCCGCCCCGGCATGACCAACCCGAAGAACGACTCTGAAGCCGATGTCGACAACGACGAGCACGTCGCAGCCTCCCGTGCAGGCGGATCTGACGACGACGGCTCGTATGTGGGTCGGACGGCCAACGACGACGCCCTGGACACCGAGGAGTCCGGCGCGGAGGCCCGCGCTCAGAATGACTGAATGCCTCCGCTGCAGCTGCTGCTGATCGCCGACACCCACCTGCCCAAACGTGCGAAGGATCTGCCCGCCGAGGTCTGGGCGGCGGTCGACGACGCCGACGTGGTGTTCCATGCCGGCGACTGGGTGAACGTGGAGCTCCTCGACGAGCTCGAGGCTCGCTCTGCGCGGCTGGTCGGCTGCTGGGGCAACAATGACGGCCCGGAACTGCGGGCACGACTGCCGGAGCGCCACGACGTCACGCTCGACGGCCTGCGCTTCACCGTGGTGCATGAAACCGGCGGGGCGCCGGGGCGAGACGCGCGGATGGCGCGGGAGTATCCCGACACCGACGTGCTGATCTTCGGGCACAGTCACATCCCCTGGGACACCCGCGCACCTGGTGGTCTCCGGCTGCTCAACCCGGGCTCGCCCACCGACCGGCGCCGCCAGCCGTTCTGCACCTACATGACGGCCGCGGTCGCGGACGGTGTGCTCACCGACGTCATCGTGCACCGACTGCCACCACGATAGCTCTGCGACAGAGGTATCTTGGTGGGATGGATGCCAGGGCCGAGCTGACCGGGGTGCTGTTCAGCACCGTCGGCCGCTTCCGACGGCAGGTGCGCCGCTCGGCGGGCCGCTCGTTCGCCGCCGGCCTCACCGAGTCGCAGGCCGAACTACTGCGCCTGGTCGGCCGCCGTCCCGGCATCTCGGTCAGTGCGGCCGCCGCGGAGCTGGGCCTGGCCGCCAACACCGCGTCCACCCTGGTCTCGCGGCTGGTTGCCGACGAGTTGCTGGTGCGCACGCCCGATCGGGCCGACCGCCGGGTGGGCCGGCTCCACCTGACCGAGCCGGCCCAGCGCCTGGCCGACGTGTCGCGCGCGGCTCGCCGAGCCGCCATGGCCGAGGTGATCGACCAACTCGATGATCGTGAGATCGCCACCCTGACAGCCGGTATGGAGGTATTGACCAAGATGACCCACCTGCTTGCCAAGCGCGCGCCATGACCCCCGCCATCGACTGCCGACATCTGAGCCACCGCTACGGGTCGTTCACTGCGCTGGACGACCTGACACTGACCGTCGAGGCCGGCGAAACCCTGGGCCTGCTGGGGCCCAACGGTGCCGGCAAGACCACCGCGGTGCGGGTGCTGACCACCCTGACACCGGTTCAGCACGGCGAGGTGTTGATCTTCGGATTCGACGCCCGCCGGGACACCATGGACATCCGCTACAACATCGGCTATGTACCGCAACAACTTTCGATCGAGTCGGCACTCACCGGGCGGCAGAACGTGGAGTGGTTCGCCCGGCTCTACGATGTACCGCGGCGCCACCGCAAGGCCCGGGTGGACGACGCCCTTGCGGCGATGAACCTGCTCGACGTCGCCGACAACCTGGCCGGCACCTACTCCGGCGGCATGGTGCGCCGGCTCGAACTCTCCCAGGCGCTGGTGAACAGACCGTCGCTGCTCATCCTGGACGAGCCCACCGTAGGGCTGGATCCTATTGCGCGCGACGGAGTGTGGTCACAGGTGCAGCGGATGCAGGACGAGTTCGGCATGACCGTCCTGCTGACCACGCACTACATGGAGGAGGCCGATGTGCTGTGCGACCGGGTCGCGCTGTTGCACCATGGCACGCTGCAGACCGTCGGCACTCCCGGTGAACTGAAAGACACCGTGGGCCCGGGTGCGACACTGGAGGACGTGTTCCGGCATTACGCCGGATCCACGCTGGAAGACACCCCGCAGCAGGGTCTCAAAGAGATCCGGTCCAGTCGCAGGACGGCCCGCCGTGGCAACTGATCTGGTCCGGGCGCCGCGCGGCTGGCGGCGCTTGCGTGGAATCACCATGCGGATGGGCACTTTCGCTCTGGTGGAGCTGCAGAAACTGCGACACGACCGCACCGAGCTGATCACCCGGATGGTGCAGCCGGCGTTGTGGCTGTTGATCTTCGGGCAGACCTTCAGCCACCTGGACGTCATCGACACCGGATCGGTGTCCTACCTGGCCTTCCTGGCACCCGGCATCATCGCGCAGTCGGCGTTGTTCATCTCGATCTTCTACGGCATCCAGATCGTCTGGGATCGTGATGCGGGCGTGTTGGCCAAACTGATGGTGACCCCGGCCCCGGCATCGGCGCTGGTGGCCGGGAAGTCGTTCGCCGCGGGCGTGCGGTCGGTGGCGCAGGTGGTGGGGGTGCTGGTGATCGCGTATCTGCTGGGGGTGGCCCTGACCGCCAACCCCCTGCGCATCCTGGCCGCCATGGCTGTGGTGGTGTTGGGCGCGGTGTTCTTCTCGTGCCTGTCGATGTCGCTGGCGGGCCTGGTCCGCAACCGCGACCGGCTGATGGGCATCGGCCAGGCCATCACCATGCCGTTGTTCTTCGCGTCCAACGCGCTGTACCCGGTGGACATCATGCCGCAGTGGCTGCGGTGGCTCAGTGCGGTGAATCCGTTGAGCTACGAGGTCAATGCGCTGCGGGGGCTGTTGATCGGCACCCCGTCGAACATGGCTCTGGACCTGGGCGTGCTGGTGGCCGCCGCGGTGGCGGGCATCGCCGTGGCCTCGGCGCTGCTACGCCGGCTGGTGCGCTGAGAGGCCGTCGACCACCTGGCGCACCGTGAACTCGACGCGACGCTGGGGTGACCACACCACCTGCGCGGTACCTGACATCTGCACCGTGGCGCCGGTGGGGTAATCGGTAAACAGCAGGGCCGCTTCGTCGTCCACCTGCAGATTGCCGAAGCTGTTGAACATGTTGTTGCCCGGGTAATCCGGCCACCACAGCCGGGTGGGTGAGGACACCTGCACGAAGGCCGGCGGGCCGCCGCGGTGCGAGGCGTCGCTGCCCCGGCTGGGATGGGTGGTGCCGAGGAAGAACGTATCCGAGGCCGCCACGAGTGCCTGCGCCTGAGGTGTCAGCGCCCCCGCGCGATGCGGGGCGCCGCCGCTGCGCCCCGCCGCCACCGCGGCCGCCAGGTCGTGGGGGTGGATGTGCTGCGGGCAGTTGCCGTAGGCCTGATCCACCCGGACCACCAATCGATCCTCCCCGGCATCGGTGAGAGTCCCGTTGACGCGGATCCGGCGCCGGGTGGCGAAGTCGATGACGATGAGGCCCACGGGCTGATCGGCGGGCAGGCCGTGCAGCGGGTCGCTGGTCCGCGGCGTGGTGGCGATCTGCAGCACATCACCTCGGGCGTCGAGGAATCCGGGCGGCGCCGCCAACGGCGATGCCCAGAGCACCCCGTCGTGGTCGCGGCCGGTCAGGACCGCATAGCTACGCAGGCTCAGGAACTTCTGCGCGCCGCCGGACAGGTCGGCCGGGGCCAGCATCCCCTCGAGTCGCTGCGCCTGCAGCGACACTCCCGCCGCGCGTTGCGCGGCGAGTTCACCTTCGTGGAATCCCCACTTCACGCGGTGTGCAACAGCGTCGGCGCCTCGCCTCTTCCCGGTCGGGTCACAAACACCCGCAGCAAAGCATCCGACAGGTCAGAATGTGGCGGTGAACGAGGCTTCCCCGGGAGCGGCCAACACGGCCTTGCCCAACTACGTGCCGCCGCCGCTGCCCCCGTCCATCGGGTACAGCCTCAAGCGCCTGTTCCTGGGCAAGCCGCTGGTCACCGATCAACTCAAGGACGAGAAGCTCTCCAATCGGGTTGCCCTCGGCGTGCTTTCGCCGGACGCCATCTCCTCGAGCGCATACGGCACCGAGGTGGTGCTGGTGGAGCTGCTGCCGTACGCGGCGCTGGCCTCGTTCGCGTTGCTGCTGCCCATCACCGCAGCGATCCTGTGCATCCTGGTTTTGGTGGCCGCCGCCTACTGCCAGGTGGTCATGACGTACACCAAAGCGGGCGGCTCGTATGTGGTGGCGCGCGACAACTTCGGCCCCCGGGTGGCCCAGGTGGCCGCCGCCGCGCTGATGATCGATTACGTCGTCACCGTCGCGGTGCAGGCAGCGGCAGGCACCGTCGCCGTGGTTTCCGCGATCCGCATCCTGGGTCCGTACAGCCTGGAGATCACCGTCGGCATCGTGCTGGCGATGTGCTTTGTGAACCTGCGGGGGCTCAAGGAAGCCGGCCGGCCCTTCGCCGTGCCCACCTACTTCTTCATCGTGATGATGACGACGATGATCGTCACCGGCGTGGTGCGGCATCTGATCTGGGGCCTGCCGAAATACGACCCCACGACCATCGTCGGCGCGGTGCCGGTGGAACACGGCGACGGCCTCATCCTGGGTGCGACGGTGTTGGTGCTGCTGCGTGCCTTCGCCAACGGCGGTGCCTCGTTGACCGGGGTGGAAGCCATCTCCAACACCGTCGGCGCCTTCCACGAACCGGCGGGCCGTAACGCCCGCAAGGTCATCGTGGTGATGGCGTCGGTCCTGTTCTTCCTGCTGGCCGGTGTGGCATTCCTCGCGTGTGCCACCTACGCCACCCCGTACACCGCCGGGTATCCGTCTGTGCTGTCGGAGATCGCCCGCGCTGTCTTCGGATCCAGCATGGTGGGCCACGTCCTCTACGCGCTGGTGCAGATCGCCACCGCACTGATCCTGTTCACCGGCGCCAACACCAGTTTCAACGGCTTCCCGGCGCTGGCTAACTTTGTCTCCGAAGACCGGTTCCTGCCACGCCAATTGGCCAAACGTGGTCACCGGCTGGTGTTTTCGAACGGCATCATCCTGCTGACCGTGCTGTCGGTGGCGCTGTTGATCGGCACTGGCGGGTCGGTGAGCGCGCTGGTGCCGTTCTACGCCATCGGCGTGTTCACCGGCTTCGCCATGGCCGGCTTCGGGATGGCCAAGCACCATCACCGCGAACACGGCGACGGGTGGCGCCACAAGTTCGCCATCTGCCTGACCGCCGGCGTGGTGTCCACCATCGTGGTGCTGATTTTTGCCATCGCCAAGTTCACCGAGGGCGCCTGGCTGGTGGTGGTGATCTTCCCCATCCTGGTTTTCCTGCTGATGCGGCTCAACCGCGAATACCGCGCCGAGGCAGCCATTCTGGAGTCGATCCGGGGCGGCGGGCCGCTGGAGGACTACCAACGGCTGCGGGTGCTGGTGCTGGTGGCCTCGCTCGATCTGGCCTCGCTGGAGGCGCTGCGCTACGGGCGCGGGTTGGAGGCCGACGAGTTCACCGCCGTGCACTTCAACATCGACGAGGCCCACACCGAGCTGCTGCTCACGAAGTGGGTGCATTACGGCCTGCAGACACCCCTGCGGATCATCGAATGCCCTGACCGTCGGTTGATCAGAGCTGCACAGGAACTGGTGGTCGCCGAGGCCAACCAACAGCCCGGCACCATGGTGACCCTGCTGTTGCCCCGGCGCAGTTACGCGCCACTGATCGGGTTCTTCCTGCATGACCGCACCGCCGACCGAATCGCCCGCGCCGTGAGCCGGATGCCGTTCGCGGTGGCCACCATCGTGCCCTATGACGTCCGTTCCAAGATCCGCCAGACCTTCCCGGACCGCTTCGAGGAACGGATCACCCGGGAACTGGAGAAAGTGCAGTCGCGGGTGGAGGGCAAGCCCGAAGGCCAGCGGCCCGCCACCACACCGCAGGTGATCGCCCTGGGCAATCTGGTCAGCGGCCTGCAGGCCACCGTCGAAGGTGAGGTGCTGCGCGTCGAGGACAAGGTGCGCGACGGCGAGCCGCTGCGAATCGTGGTGCTCGGCGACGACAGCGGGGAGCTCAACGTGCTGTTCAACAACGGTCGCGGCGTCGACCTCGCTGTGGGCCAACAGCTCCGGATGACAGGTAAGGCGCGCCAGACCGGCACCCGGGCGATGTTCCTGGAAGATCCGGCGGTGACGGTGTTGGGCGAACCGGCATAGGAAGACTTGACAGATCGTTGGGTTTTCCCAACACTCGGTTAGGTGAGTCCGGTGAAGCGGGGGATCACTCTCCCCATCCACAACCGAATCCGCGTGCTACGCGCCGAGCGTGGCATGAGCCGGGCCGAACTGGCGGACCGAATCGAGGTCAACCCGCAGACCGTCGGCGCGCTGGAGCGGGGCGATCACTACCCCAGCCTCGATCTGGCCTTCCGGATCTGCGACGTGTTCGACCTACCCGTCGAAGCGGTGTTCTCCCGCACGGAGTTCACACCGCTGTCCGCCGAGGTGTACAGAAGGGGATCGCATGCCTGACACAGACCTGATCGAGCGCTACCAGAACTACCGCACCAGTCGATTCCTCAAACAGGAACGCGCCTGGGCGACCTGGCTGCCCGGCTGGCGCACCCGAAGCCGTCGCCGCCTGCTGGTCGGCCTGCTCGTCGCGACCCTGGTGTTCATGCTCGCCGTGAGCGTGGCGTGCGCCGCCGGCGTGCAGTGGGCGCCGCTGCTCTGGCTGCCCGCATGCCTGGTGTTCTTTCCACTGTGGACCGCACTGCAGATCGTGTCCGGCCGCCGCGGCGACGCACCACGGGGAGTCCTGGACGAGTTCGAGATCGCGCAGCGCAACAGCGCCCGCTCCATCGGGCTGACCATCACCCAGAACTTGGTCCTGCTCGCGGCGTTCTACCTGATCTTCGGCTCGGTGATCACCGGCGGCACCGACCAGAACATGGCGTATGCCGGCGGCCTGATGACGCTGACGGCCATGCTCGCCGGTGGCTGCTCACCGGCGATGATCCTGGGCTGGACGCGACCCGATCCCGAACCGGACGAGTGACGCTCCGCATCTGACCGCGCCACCTGTCACGATGAGCCGGTGATCACCCCTGCTCATCGTCTTCAGGTGATGTCCGGCCGCGACCCCCACGAGGCGCACCGGGTGGCGACACCGCTGGAATTGCTGTTCGACCTGACGTTCGTCATCGCCTTCGGGGTGGCCGCGTCGGAGTTGGCGCACATGCTGGCCGAGAACCACCTCGGCGCGGGGCTGGCCGGGTTCGCCTTCGCCACCTTCGCGGTGAGCTGGGCCTGGATCAACTTCAGCTGGTTCGCTTCGGCCTACGACACCGACGACTGGGTCTACCGCCTGACCACCATGCTGCAGATGGTCGGTGTTGTTGTTCTGGCACTGGGGATTCCGCCGGTGTACTCCTCGATCTACGAGGGTCGGCACGTCGACAATCGGGTTCTGGTGGCCGGTTATGTGGTGATGCGCGTGGCGATGGTCCTGCAGTGGCTGCGTGCGGCGCGGCAGGACCCCACCCGCCGGCGCGCCTGCCTGACCTATGCCGTCTCGATCACCGTCGCGCAGGTGGGCTGGATCGCGGTCATCGTGGTCGACACCTCGGTGCCGACGACGTTCCTGTTGGTGGCGGCGATGACGCTGGTCGAAATGAGCGGGCCGTGGCTGGCCGAAAAGCGGATGGGCGGTACTCCGTGGCACTCGCACCACATCGCCGAGCGCTACGGCCTTCTGGTGATCATCGCTCTGGGTGAAGGGGTGATCGGCACGGTGGCCACCTTGACCGCGGTGGTGCACGACCAGGGGTGGACCTTCGACGCGGCGTCGGTGGTCATTGCCGGGATCGGGCTGACCTTCGGAATGTGGTGGGTGTACTTCGTGATTCCCACCGCCGACCTGCTGCACGCCCGCCGCGAGCGCTCGTTCCCGTGGGGTTATTCGCACATCCTGGTGTTCGGCTCCATCGTTGCCACCGGCGCCGGACTGCACGCCGCCGCGTACTACCTGGAGCGCCATTCGACGCTGGACTCGATGGCGACGGTGCTGGCGGTCGCCATTCCGGTGGGGGTTTACCTGGTCTTGATCTGCGCGCTCTACGTGCTGCTGGTAGGCCATTTCGACCTCTTCCACGCGGGCCTGCTGACGGTGGCCGGATTGGTGCTGGCCGGTGCGGTGATACTGGCGGGCACAGGCGTTGACATGGCCGTCTGCCTGTTGGTGGTCACCCTGGCCCCAGCCGTGACGGTGCTCGGTTACGAGCTGGTGGGACACCGGCGCGCTACAGCGTCGCTGGGGCACGACTGACCCCACGCTGCGCCGACGCGCCCGGTGCGGATAACAACCCGGTGTCGATTGGGCCTCCGGGCAGACATTCAATCGTTGTCCAACCGCGACTGCGGAAACCGGTTTCTGAGACGGTTCCAGCGGAAACCACATGATTCACTTTCGTCACACGAGTCACAAGCCTGTAAGTCACTGAGTCATGGAGGAGCCCTGTCGTGAAGTTCGTAGAGAAGTTGCGCGGGACGGCAAAGCGACTGGCGGTCGCGGGCGTCGCAGCCGCCGCGCTGCCCGGCCTGATCGGGATCGCCGGTGGATCGGCGACCGCCGGGGCCTTCTCCCGGCCGGGCCTGCCCGTCGAATACCTGATGGTGCCGTCCCCCTCGATGGGACGCGACATCAAGGTGCAGTTCCAGCCCGGCGGCAGCAAGGCCGTCTACCTGCTCGACGGCCTGCGTGCCCAGGATGACTTCAACGGCTGGGACATCAACACCCCGGCATTCGAGTGGTTCGAGAACTCGGGCATGTCGGCGATCATGCCGGTGGGCGGCCAGTCCAGCTTCTACGCCGACTGGTACCAGCCGTCGCAGGGCAACGGCCAGAACTACACCTACAAGTGGGAGACCTTCCTGACCCAGGAGCTGCCCACCTATCTGCAGGCCAACAAGGGCATCTCGCCGACGGGCAATGCGGCCGTCGGCCTGTCGATGGCCGGGTCGGCCTCGCTCACCCTGTCCATCTGGCATCCGCAGCAATTCATCTACGCATCCTCGCTGTCGGGCTTCCTGAACCCGTCCGAGGGCTGGTGGCCGACCCTGATCGGGATGGCGATGAACGACGCCGGCGGCTTCAACGCCAACAGCATGTGGGGCCCGTCCTCGGATCCGGCGTGGAAGCGCAACGACCCGATGGTGAACATCGACCGGTTGGTGGCCAACAACACCCGCATCTGGATCTACTGCGGCACCGGCAGCCCGTCGGATCTGGATGCCGCGGGCAACATCGGCAACCTGATGGCCGCGCAGTTCCTGGAGGGCTTCACCCTGCGCACCAACCTGGCGTTCCGGGACAAGTACATCGCCCAGGGTGGCCGCAACGGGGTGTTCAACTTCCCGTCCAACGGCACCCACAGCTGGGGGTACTGGGGCCAGCAGCTGCAGCAGATGATCCCGGACATGCAGAAGGTGCTCAACGCGCCGCAGCCGGCTGCCTGATCACATCTCGGCACGAAGTGGCCCCCGTCAACCGACGGGGGCCACTGTCGTCGAGACGTAAACGCCTGCGCCCGTTGCCGGTGTGTCGCCGCAACAGGTTACGTGTCGCGCTACTGCGCCAGCCGTTGCCGCAGACCCGTCGCCCGCACCACCCGCCGGGCGAGTGCCGCCCGCACGCCCGCCTCGGTACCCACCACCCGAACCCGCGTGGTGGCGCGGGTGATCGCGGTGTAGAACAGCTCGCGCGTCAGCAGCCGCGAGTCCTCCGACGGCAGCAGCACGGTCACGTCGTCGGCCTGGCTGCCCTGGCTCTTGTGGATGGTCAGCGCGTGCATGGTCTCGACATGGGCCAGGCGGCTGGTTGCGAACTCCACCACTGCGCCTGCACCCCCGAGTGCCACCCGCAGTTGATCACCGGCCCGCACCGTCACGCCGGTGTCACCGTTGTACAGCCCCAGCCCGTAGTCGTTCTCGGTCACGAGGACCGGCCGGCCGGCGTACCAGTCGGCCCAGCGGCCCTCGCCGGTCTCCTCCGCGAGCCACCGCTCGATCTGCCGATTCCAGTGCCGCACCCCGTGTGGACCCTCCCGGTGCGCGCAGAGCAATCGGTGGGACTCCAACGCCGCCAACGCGTCCCCGGCATCGCCGCGCAGTGCCGCCGCGCGCACCTGCAGGGCGTGGCTCACCAGGATGTCGCGCAGCTGCGCCGAACGCTCCTCGATGAACTCGATGTGTTCGTTTCCCGAGCGCAGCAGCGTGAGTACCTCGTCGCCGTCGCCGCGGCGCACCGCGCCGGCCAGAGCGCCGATGGACTCGCCGAACCGGTGCGACGTGCGTAACGCCGCCACCTGCAGGTCACGGCGCGCACCCAGACCGTCCACCAGGTCGGCCAGCACCGCCCCCGCCTCCACCGAGGCCAACTGGTCCGGATCGCCCACCAGGATCAATCGTGTTGCCGGACGGACCGATTCGAGCAACCGCGCCATCATGGTCAGCGGTACCATCGACGTCTCGTCGACCACGATGACGTCGTAGGGCAACCGGTTGGCCCGGTTGTGGACGAACCTGCCGGAGTTCTTCCACGACCGACCGAGCAACCGATGCAGGGTGACGGCGTGCAGCCCCGAGAGCCGAGCCCGGTCCTGGGGCGCCAAGTGGTCGATCTGCGCCTGCACCGCCTGCTGCAACCGCGCCGATGCCTTGCCGGTGGGCGCCGCCAGCGCGATCCGGGGCCGGGTGTGCCCGGTCAGTTCGGCCTGTTCGGCCAGCAGCGCCAACAACCCCGCCACGGTGGTGGTCTTTCCGGTGCCGGGACCGCCGGTCAGAACGGTTGTCCACTGCGACAACGCGATCTGGGCGGCCGCACGTTGCTCGGGGTAGACGCCCGCCGGGAACACCCGGTCCAGCCCCGCGGCCAGCGCGGCCTCGGCCACCGGCACCTCGGGAGAGCGGGTGGCCAGCAGATCGGCGCACACCTGCTCCTCTTCGCGGAAGTAGCGGTCCAGGTACAGCAGGTGCCGGTCGTAGAGTCGCAGGACCGGCGGCGCGCCGAGCAACGGGCTGGCCCGCACGGCCTCCAGCCACGGTGTCACCTCTGGCCACGGCAATGCCACCTCGGCGTCTGTGGCGGTGTCGGTCCGGACGGTCGACAGGTCCACGCACACCGACCCGCCGCGCAGCCCGCGCACCGCCAGTGCCGTTGCCAGCGCCACGGATTCGTCGGTTTCGCCGGCCAGCTCGGTCAGCCGCATCGCCACGTGGACATCGGCGGCCTCCAGCACACCGGCGTCGTTGAACTGGCGCAGCAGCCCCCGAGCGCCGTGCACACGACGCCATTCGTACAGATCGGTCATGGCCGAACCCCGTCCAGCAGATCCGAGATGGCGAGCACCAGTGCCGCGGGCGGCTGCCAGCTGAACACCCCGGCGGGATGGCCGTCGAATACCGGGGTCGCGGCTCCGCACATCCCGCGCAGGAACAGATACAGCACCCCGCCCAGATGCCGCTCCGGCTGGTAGCCACGCTGCCGCCAGCGCAAAAAGCGATGCAGAACAACACAATACAGTAGCGCCTGCAAGGGGTAGTCCGAATGCAGCATCGCTGCGGCCAGCTGCTCGGGGGCGTAGTCGGCTGCCGTCAACGGCCGGCCCGGCTCCCCGAGGCGGTTGGTCTTGTAGTCCACCACCAGATAGCGGGGTTGGTCCCCGTCGTGCACCCGCAGCACCACGTCGATGGACCCGGTGAGATAGCCGCGCAACGACTGCGCGCCGAGCAGCGGCCCGGACAGCCGATCGGCGTACACGGCCATCGGATCCCCGGCCGGCAGGTGCTGACGCACCAACGCCGCCATGTCGGCCAAGGTGGGCTCGGCGTCGGTCGAGGGTGCGACATCACCACCGGCCAGGGGCATCTCGAAATCCAACTCGCTCAACCGGTCGGTCAGCGGCACGTCGCGCAAGGTGAGCCCGGGCGCCAGTGGCCCCAGCGGCGTGGCGTGCACGGCCAGCAGCGCGTCGGCCACCTCCTGGGCGGTGGCCTCCACACCCCACCACGCCGCATGCCTGGTCACCTCGGCGGCCAGTTCGGCGGTCAGGTCCGCAGCATCGGGATCCGCGGTCTCGAGCACCGCGTGCACCAGCGATCCGAACGCGGTGCCGCCGGGCAAGGTGTCCATCGGCGAGATCACCTCGGCGCCTGCTGTCGCAGCCGGTGTGGTGGGAATCTCCTCGACCTCATCGTCTTTGGGTCCGGCCTCCGGCTCACTTCCCACCCCGCCGGGTTCGGCCCAGGCCGCCCGGACCAGCCCCGAGTACGACGTGCGCCGCCACCCGGTGTCGATGCTGCGGTGAAAGTGCCGCACCCCCAGGCCGGTTGGCGTCTCCACAGCCGGGAGAACGGAGGCGCCGAGGATCACCGACTCCTCGACCACCGGGCCCCCGCGCTGCGACCAGGCGGCGAAGCAGGCCTGGGCGTCGGCATCGGTGACCCCCCGGGTGCAGCTGTCGGGCACCTCGGCGGCACCGTGGTCGCGGCCGCGCAGCAAGCGGGACAGACCGGCGTTCACCTCGTCTTTGGTGGGTGCCCACCAGGTGACGAGCTGTGACTGGGCGCGGGTGAGGGCGACATAAGCCAGTCGTAGCCGCTCCGCGGTGTCCTCGGCCCGGGCCGCATCGGCGGCGTCGCCGAAGTCGCGCGCCGTCTCCCCGCCGATGAAGGTGCACCGGCGGCCGAGCTCGTCGTGGTAGGTGACCACATCGGCGGTACCCACATAGCGGTTGAAGTGAAACGGCAGATGGACCACCGGGAACTGCAGCCCCTTGCTGGCCCACACGGTCATGATCTGAACCCCGGCGGCGTCGCTGTCCAGGCGCCGGTTCCGTTCGGCGACACGTGCCTTCGGCAAGGCGTCGGTGCACTGCTCACGCAACCAGTCCCGCAGGGCGGGGACACCGAACCGGCGCTCATGGCCGACGTCGAGCAACATCTCGCCCACGTGCGCCAGATCCGTCATCAGCCGCTGACCGCCGCGCCGGCCGAGCACCCGGCGGCTCATTCCGGCGACGTTGGCAGCCTCGAACACTGCCGCGATCCCTCGCGTGCGGGCGTGGTCGGTCCAGATCCTGATGGTGGCCGCCACCCGGTCGGTCAGCGTATCTCCCTGCTGCGCCAGGTCTTCCACGGTGTGGCCGAAGAAGGAGGTGACGGCCGCCGCCCGGACCAGGGCACTACGGTGCGTCTGGTCGAATGCGGTGAGCAAAGCCAACCACTCTGCGGCCGCCTCGGAGGCGAAGATGTTGGAGTCGCCGGTGTACACCGCGGCCACCCCGACCTGCGCCAGCGCACTCTGGCAGCGGCGGGCGTCGGCGTGACTCTCGACGATCACCGCGATGTCGCCGGCCCGCAGCGCTCGGCCGTCGAAGGTGGCACCGGAAGCCAGCGTGCCGGCGATGTCGGCCGCCATGTCGGCTGCGATGTGGGTGCGCGCTTCCTCGATGGGGATGCTCTGGGTTTTGTTGTAGCCCAACGCCTGCCGCGAGACAACGCGCAGGCGCCACGGCGCAGGGTGGGGCATGCCGGCCAGGCGGTGCTCCGAATGGGCGGCCTCGACGTGGTGGACCACGATCGCCGGATCGCCCAGGGCCGCACCACCCAACACTGCCTGCAGGCTGTCCACCAGGGCACTGTCGCTGCGCCAATTGGTCGCGAGCGTGAACTTCTCACCCGCGGTGCGGGACGCGTCGAGGTAGGCGTCGATGTCGCCGCCACGGAACGCGTAGATGGACTGCTTGGGGTCGCCGATCAGCACCAGCGTGGTGTGGCCGCGAAAGGCCCGGTCCACCACCTGCCACTGCACCGGGTCGGTGTCCTGGAATTCGTCGATCATCACGATGCTCCACCGTTGGCGCATCCGCTCCCGGGCGGGGGATTCCTCGGGTTCCAGCGCCTCGGCCAGCCGCGACAGCAGGTCGTCGAAGTGCATGATGCCCAGGCGCCGCTTGCGAACCTCCAACTCCACCAGGACATCCCGGGCGAACTCCACGCGGGCGTGGGCGACCGAGCCCGGCTCGGGTGTGGCAGGGTGCAGTTCGGTGCCCGCCTTGTCCACCACGGCCGTGGCCAGCCGCAGCGCGTCATCGCGGTTCAGCGGCGGGGTGTCGGCCAGACCTCCGAAACGGCGCAGGTATACGTCGTCGACGATCTCGCGGACCAGCTCGCCGAGGTCCTCGACCAGCGCCACCCCGGCGTCGCTGTCCCCGGCCACCCCCAGTGAGGTCAGCACCAGTCGGCAGAACTCGTGGGTGGTGGCGATGGTGGCGGAGTCGAATTCCGCCAAGGCGGTGCGCAACCGGGCCTGACGGACCGCCAGCTCGTCGGGTGGCGCGGTCAGCAGATGAGTGATCAGGTCGGTCCGCGGCACGTCGGCCCCGTCGAAGGCGGCCACCACGGCCACGATCTGTTCACGCACCCGCTCCCGCAGCTCAGCGGTGGCCGCGCGGCTGAAGGTGATCAGCAGCATGTCGTCGAGAGTGGCGTCGGTCTCGGCGAGATAGCGCGTCACCAGCCCCGCCAACACGAACGTCTTGCCGGTTCCGGCGCTGGCTTCCAGCACCGTCGTCGATTCCGGCGCGGGCAGCGATCCCAGCAGATCAAAGGGCCGGGTCATCGCTGCCTCCGCTCCGCCGCCAGCAACGGTCCCCACAACCGGGCCGTGAACGCACCCAGGCGGGTGTCCTCACCGTCGACTTCTTCACCGGGCCGCGGCGGCACCGTCAGCGCGGAGAACGGCGCCGGGGGGCCGCCCCACACCCGCACATGCGCCACGTCGTCCTGGTCGCCGCCGAACTTACTGCGCCAGGTGCGCTGCGCCGCGGGCCACGGATCGCGGTGGCGGAACCGGTTCTCAGCCCAGGTGTAGGAGGTCCGGATCGGCAGCGGCAGCGGCTCGGTACGACCCTGATCGTAGAGGGCCACAATGTCTTTCAGGACCGCCTCGGCGCCGCCGGCCGGAACCCCGAAGATCCGGGTCAACACCCCGTCACCGGATCGGCCGGTGCACACGGCCGTCCAGTCGTACCCGGGTTCGGTCAGCGCGAGCGCCAGGATGTGGACCCACGGCTCCAGCAGATGCCGGCCGTCGAGCCGGGAGAAGGTGGTGGCCACCACCGTGGTGCCGTACACCGGAGTGACGGTGCCGGTGAGTCGGCGTCCGTCACCGAGGTCGACGTCGACGTCGACGGCGTGCGGTGTCAACTCCCGGTAAGCGGCGTCCGCCCGGGCGAGCATCTCGGCCTGGTCCCGGATGCTCTTGGCCAGCCGCCAGCCGAGTTGACCGGGCGGCAGTGTGCCGCGGCGCCATTCGGACTGCAGCACCCAGTTCAGGTCCTTGCCCGCCCGCAGGTCGGTCAGCATCTGCTCGCCCACCTGCCAACGCTGCAGCCCGTCGAGCTCGATGGGCATCGCGTCGGACAGACTGTCCTCGTCGCGGGGCAGCGCCATGTCCAACGACGTGAAGAACGCTCGGACCGGGTTCTTCACGAATTTCACCAGGTCTACCAGCGCGACGTCCCCTCCGGCGGGCGGCACCAGGGGCCCGGTGGGAAACGGTGTCGGTTCACTCAACGTCCCCGCCGCCGCCGTCGCGGCGGTGAGCACGGTGGGGTCGAAGGTGAACGGGGTGGGAACCCCCAGCGCGCCCGGCGTGACGTTGCGGATGTCGAAGGGCTGCAACGGGTGTGTGACGAGGATCCTGCTGCGCACCGGCGCACCGGTGGTCTGGTCCAGCGCATCGAGCACCTCGGCCAGCGGCACCGCAGGCGGACGGCGGTGGCCGCTGATCTCGTCGGCACCCGTGTAGGTGATCACCAGCTTCTCGGTCGCCGCCAGCACCGCGTCCAGCAGCAGTTGCCGATCTTCGGACCGGATGTCGCGCTCCCCGGTCATGGGGCTGCGGGCCAGCGCGTCGTCACCGTCGGTCAGATCGATCCGGGGGAACACCCCGTCGTCGAGACCGACCAGACACACCACCCGGTGCGGGATGGACCGCATCGGCACCATGGTGCACACGGTCAGGGTGCCGGTACGGAAATTCGCCCGGGTCGGCCGGCCCGCCAGCTGGCGATGCAACAGAGCACGAACATCGTTGAGCTGCAACGGGATGCCCACATGCGATCCGGCCCGGTCCAGGATGTCGGCGAACTCACGCTGCAGCTGGCCGGTCTGCCAGCTGTCGTCGCCGTCGGCGCGGGTCAGCAGATCCACCCCGGCACGCAGGATGTCGATCCACTCCCGCAGCGGCCGGGTGCCGGTCAAGCCGTCGACCACCCACGTCAGGCGGTCCACGAATTCGGCCAGCCGGCCGGCCAATTCGACCTTGTTGGAGCCCACGTCGTCCAGGGGCAGGGTGGTCGCCAGCCAGGCGTGAGCATCGTCGGACATGGCCACCCCGGCCAGCACCCGGTCGATGCCGAACCGCCAGGTGTTCTGCACATAGGTGTCCAGTCCGAAACGGCGGCGGTGATCCTTGTCGATCCCCCAGCGGATTCCGGCGTCGCGCACCCAGGCGGTGACCGCCTCCAGATCGTCATCGGTGAACCCGAACCGGGCCCGCACCGGCGCCGCCTCGGCGAGGTTCAGCACGTCGCTGGCGGTGGCACGGGCGTCGGCCAGGCCGAGTACCTGATCCGCCACGGCAAGCAGCGGATTGGTCTGCACCAACGCACGATCGGCGAGCCGGACCCGCAGCCGGTGCGCCGGGTGCAGGTCGCCTGCGACCTCTCCGAGACCGAAGCCGGCGACGATCAGCGGGGCAAACGTCTCGATGTCCGGGCACATCACCAGGATGTCGCGGGGTTCGAGGGTGGGATCGTCGGCGAGCAGGCCCAGCAGCACCTCGCGCAGGACGTCGACCTGGCGCGCCGCACCGTGACAGCTGTGCACCTGGACCGAGTGGTCGTCGTCGGCGAGGGTGCGGCGCGCGGGCGAGAGTCGGTTGGCGGCGATGTCGGCCTGCAGCCACCCCAGCAGGGTGTCCGGGTGCCCGGGCCCGGGGCGGTGTTCGTCGGTGGCCGCCGCGGGCAGGCTGCGGCGCAGCTCCCGCAGGTCACGGCCCAGGGTTGCGAGCAGCGGGTGCCTGGCGTCGCGGCGGCTTTCGTCCTGGGCGCGGGGTATCGGTCCGGGCGAGTCGCTGAAGGCGGCCCACAGCGCATCGCTGGCATGCGGGAGCCACAGGTGAAGATCGTGGTGGGTGGCCAGCGCCTCCAGCAGTTCCAGATCGGTGGTCGAGAGCCTGGTGTGACCGAACAGCGACAGCCGCTGCGGCAGGTCCGCCGGGCCCTCGTAGAGCCGGCCCAGAGTGTCGACGTGCCGGTGCACCGGCGTGGGCACCGGCATCTGTGCGCACAGCGCCCGCCACAGTTCGGGTTGCCACTGCAGGTCGGCGTCGACGGTGCCCGCGCCGCGGTTCCATTCGGCCAGCATCTGCGGGCGTTGCGCGGCATAGGAGGCGAACAGAGCGGCCAACCGGCGCGCGGTGGCGTAGCGCCTGCCGCGGCGCAGCGTCGCCTCGTTTCCGGTGTGGAAATGCCCGAGGTGGGTCGCCAGCGACCGGCACCACGGTTGGTCGAGGTTGGCATCGATGACGTCGAGCAGTGGCCACACCATGGCATCCGGCGCCCAGGGATCGGTGTCGGCGGTGCCGGTGATCTCGGCGATCAGCGCCCGGGGCGAGCGGAACGCCACCCCGGCACACACGCCGTCCTGCGCTCCACCGCGCCCCAGCCGGTGGGACAGCCGTTGTGACAGCCAGCGCTCGACACCCCGGGCCGGGACCAGCACCAGTTCCTGGGCGAACGGATCGGCCAGGGGTACCGACAGCAGTTCGCCGAGTCCGTCGGCCAGGAGATCGGTGCGTTGCGCGCGGTGGAGGTGCAGAGCCATCGACGGCAAAACTACCGACCGGCGCGGCCTACCCCGGAGGCGGAGTCCAGGCCACCGGCAATCGCTTGATCCCGTGGATGAAGGCCGACGTCAGGATGGCGGGCTCTTCGACCGCCACGATGTCGGGCACCCGGGTACGCAACTCGTCGAAGGCCACCCGCACTTCGCGCCGGGCCAGGTTGGCACCCAGGCAGAAGTGCACCCCGCCACCGCCATAGCCGACGTGCGGGTTGGGATCGCGTGTGACGTCGAAAATCCACGGGTTGGCGAACTTTCGCTCGTCGCGGTTGGCCGAGTTGTACCACATGGACACCTTGTCCCCGGCTTGCATGGCTACCCCGCCGAGTTCGATGTCACGGGTGAGATTGCGACGCATGAAGATCACCGGCGAGGCCCACCGCACGATCTCCTCGACGGCGGTGGGCGCCACGGCGGCGAAGTCGTTCCACCAGATCTCGCGCTGCTCGGGGTAGCGCGAGAGCGCCACCATGCCGTGGCTGATGGCGTTGCGGGTGGTTTCGTTGCCCGCGGCCGACAACAGGATGAAGAACGAGGCGACCTCCTCGGAATGCAGTCGCTCGCCGTCGACCTCCGCGTGTACCAGATTGGACGTCAGGTCGTCGGTGGGCGTCGAGCGCCGCGATTCGGCCAGCGCGATCCCGTACGCGGCCAGATCGGAACCCGCCGCCACCACTTCCTCGAAGTCGTGTGCCACTTCGGGGTCACCGGCGCCCAGGAGCACCGTGGTCCAGTGGAAGATCTTGGGCTCGTCCTCTTCCGGGATGCCCATCATGTCGCAGATGACCTGCAAAGGCAGCGGCCCCGCCACGGCCGTCACGAAGTCGGCCTGCCCGTCGGGATGCCCGGCGATCAGATCGTCCACCAGGCGGCGGGCGCGGTTGCGGACGCTTTCTTCGATCCGGGTGAGCACCTTCGGTGTGAAGGCGCGATTGACAATCGAGCGCAGGCGCTGGTGGCGCGGATCGTCGAGGTTGATCATCGAACCGACGAACTCGGCGAGTTCGACAGGGGTGTCGTTGAGGGCGGTGGAGGTGGGTACGGAGCTGAAGATCTCCGGGTGCCTGCTGGCGTGGTGCACGTGCTCGTGAGTTGTCAGCGCCCAGTGGCCCGCGCCGGTGGGGAAGCCGGGCACTTCGGGGACGTCGTGGAAGCTGATCGGTGCCTCGCGGCGCAGGGTCGCGAAGGCGCCGTCGCGGAAGTCGTCGTCACGCCCCCAGAACTCGAGCTGGTCCAGCCGCACCTCCGCCAGTGGCACGTCAGGCGGCGGCGTTCCGTTCTCCCGGTGTGCGATTCCGGCCGGTCCGATGGTTGCGGTCATGATGCCCCCTTTCCCCTGAGTGTGACATTGGTCACTACTTGCGGTCCAGGGTGTGTCGCTTCCTCACCTTCTGTCACACCCGTAACAGCAGCCTGTGCACACTTTTGCTACGAATTACCGGCGTGTCGTTCACAAAAACGGCGTTTTGGCATGTAAAGGGGTTTGCGAGACAGCGGCGCAAACGTCTGCGAATCTCTTTGCGTGACGCCACGCCTACGCCGCCAGGAGCGCACTGTTGTCACGGTCGCGGTCACCGTCATGGTCGCGGCAGCCACCGTGGTGGGGGTCAGCTCACTGCACCGCGCGCGCGTCGCCTTCGATACCGAACACGCCCGCTCCTTTGCCGTCGGCGACTGCGTGGTGGTGCCGTCTGATGCGCTCAATCACGTTCAGGCCCGCAAGGCCTCATGCACCGAGGACCCCAGTTATGTCATCGGTGCGACGGTTGCCGCGGGTGACGAGTGCCCGACGCCGGAGTATCAGCGCTTCGACCGCGACGTCGCCGACGAGGCCACCGCCGGGCTGTGCCTGGTGCCGAACCTGTTGGCCGAGCACTGCTATCTGATGCAACTGCCGTTCGGCGCGCTGCAACGTGCCGACTGCGCCACCGCCGAACCCAATCCCGCGGGCGGCGTGCTGGTTCAGGTGAACGAGCGTTACGACGTGCACGACAAAAGGGTGTGCCCGGACGTCGGCAACCAGTTCGTCTGGCCCTACCCGTCGCCCGAGCGCACCTACTGCACCGAAACGATTGTGTAGAGCCTTTGCGTCGAGACTGCACTGAGCGCGAAGAAATGCGAGTGGGGCTCGCGCTGGGTGCAGTCTCGATGACGGGTGAAAACCCATGTGCCACATAGTCATCTGACGTCTCACCGCGCTGATTCTTGTCGGTGGGTAGCCCTAGTGTTCGATTCATGGGCAGCTCAGCGATCGCAGACCGGGAGGCGATGCTGGCTGCCCTGACCCAGATCGAAGAGCTGACCGCGCAGATGAATAGGCTGTCGATCGACGCGTTCTCCGATGCCGAGTTGTTGGCGCTGCAGCAGCGCCGTGAAGCTATCGCTCGTGCGCAGCCGGTGCTCGATCATCGGGTGTATCAGCGGATCACGTCTCAGAGTTCACCGGTGGCCTTGGGTGCGAAGAGTTACGCGGCGGTGTTGTCGCAGCGGTTGCGGATCTCCAGCTCTGAGGCGCGCCGCCGGTTGGATGAGGCGGCGTTGTTGGGGCCGCGGACCTCGCTGACCGGTGAGCCGATGTCACCCTCCATGCCCACGTTCGCGCGCGGTCAGGCGCAGGGGTTGATCGGCGCCGAGCACATCAAGCATGTCCGGTGGTTTTTCCGTGAGCTGCCCGGCTTCGTCGACTTCCAGACCAGGCAGAATGCCGAGGCCCAACTGGCGCAGCATGCTTGCGAGCTGGGGCCTGAGGCGTTCCGCGCCGCCGCAGCGCACATGCTGTATCTGCTGAACCAGGACGGGGAGCTCTCCGATGAGGATCGCCAGGCCCTGGCCTACATTCGGGTGGGTAAGCAGCGCCCGGACGGGATGCGGCCCTTCGAAGGGTTGTTGACGCCGGAGGCGTGGGCGACTCTGGAGCCGTTGCTGGAGCGCAACGCCGCCCCGGGGATGTGCAACCCGGCTGATGAAACCCCCTGCCTCGAGGGTGAACCCACCGAGCAACAGATACGCAACGACACCCGCACCACGGGCAAACGGAACCACGATGCGCTGCTGGCTCTGTGCCAACGCATGCTCACCACGCAGCCGACCGGGACCATCAACGGCCTGCCCGCGAACGTGGTCATCACCGTCAGCCTGACCGATCTGGAGAAGAGCATCGGCCACGGCCTGACCGCCGGCGGCACGAGGCTGCCGATCGCCGATGTCCTCAAGTTCGCCGCCCACTCGAGGCCCTGGCTGGCCCTATTCGACGGCAAAGGCTTACCCCTGCACCTGGGCCGCGCCAAGAGGACCGCCACCCTCGCCCAGCGCCTGATGCTGCTCGCCAAACACCGCGGCTGCACCATGCCCGGCTGCACCGCCAGCGCCTACCGCTGCCAGGTGCATCACGCCAACCAAGACTGGAAAGACGGCGGCCGCACCGACATCGACGACCTGACATTGGCGTGCGGGCCCAACAACCGCATGGTCGAGACCACCGGCTGGACCACCCGCAACCGCCCAGACGACGGCGTCACCGAATGGATACCGCCCCCACACCTCGACGGCGGGCAATCCCGCACCAACAACCTGCACCACCGGTGAACGGATCATCGACCCCGGCGACGACCCGTAGGACAGCTATGCCTCGACCACAGCCTTGATCCGGTGCAGCGTGGTGGCCATGTCCCGCTTGTTGCGCCGGGTCCGCAGCTGCCCGCCGAAGATGCCGAACAGGGTGGCCAACAGGCCCTCGGTCATCCGGAACGACTCGGTGACATCGGTGCCACCACCGGCCGCAGGCGCGAAGGCGTAATGCCAGTTGTTGACCGACCGATCCCCCACCAGTACCTCGAAGCCGAACTCGCGCCCGGGTTCACATGCGGTGACGCGGCAGATGGTCCAGTACACGGGACCGATCTCGTTGCGCTTGACGTGGCCGCGGAACCTGGCACCCAGAGCCGGACCCGTTGCGCCGTCCAGCCATTCGGTCTCGAACACCTCGGGCGAGAACTTCGGAGTGTTGCGCACGTCGGCGACAACGTTCCACACGTCCTCGGCAACCGCATTCATGTGGACGGTCACCGCAGCGTGCATCTAGACCACCAAACGTGAGATGGAACGAAGCGGGATCGGCAGCCAATCCGGCCGGTACCGCGATTCGTAGGCCGCTTCGTAGACGGCCTTGTCCAATTCATACGCCGCCAGCAGCGCCTGCTCGGCGCGGGGGTCGGTTCCCGCCACCGCCGCGTACCCGTCGCAGAACGCCGCACGGTTCTCGTCGACCCAGGAGGTGGCCAGCGCGATGGCCTGCGTGTCCACCTCGTCACCCACCAAGGGCTGATACGCGGCGTACTCGTAGGAACGCAGCATGCCCGCGACGTCGCGGATGGGCGAGTCGGGTTTGCGACGTTCCTCCAGGGGCGCACCGGGTTCGCCCTCGAAGTCGATCAGCAGCCAGGTATCGGGGGTGCGCAACACCTGGCCCAGATGCAGATCCCCGTGCATGCGCTGCACGGTCATCGGCACCCCGGCCAGCGCACGGAAGCGGGCCTCGATTGCCGGCTGGTATTCGGCCAGCGCGGGCACCTGGCCAGCAGCCGATGCCAGCCGCGACAGCGCCGTATCGACAGGGAATTCGGCTGTGCCCGAGCCCAGTTCATCGGCGAGCGCCCTGTGCACCGACGCGACGGCCTCGCCCAGCCGGTAGGTCTCGGCCGTCAGGTCGCCGCCAGGCTGCCCGCCGTAGCGCGCCCGCGAACTGGCCGTGGCCATGTCCCAACCCTCGGTGGAGCCGGCCGCAAAATCGGTGAGCATGCCCAGCGGGCAGGGCTGACCGTCCCACACCGTCTCGTAGGCGCCGAGCAGTTTGGCGACGTTGCCGTTGCCGGCGCGGCCCAACACCCGGTTGATCTCGATGTCCGGGTTGATGCCGGGGCTGACGCGCCGGAACGCCTTGAACATGGCTTCTTTGCCGAAGATCACGCTGGTGTTGCTCTGCTCGGCCGAGGACACCCGCGGCGGGGCGTCGGTGGGCAACATCACGTTGGGCTCGCGCTCGAAGCTGATGTCGCCGCGGCGGGCAGAGGTGTCCAGAAGAGACATCACAAACGCGGCCGACGCCGGATCGTGAAGTGCGTCCGATCCGGTGCGGACGCCGTCGGCGCCGATCACCGACGCGCCGTTCGGCGCCGCGGCGTCCCACGCCACCAACACCTGATAGCGCTCCCGTGCCCCCTCGGCATAGTCGACGTCCACCAGGGCCAGATCCAAGTTGTCGCGCAGCGCCGTCACCGCCGCCGGCGTCGCCGAGACCATCGTGCGGTTGCGCCCGGCGTACCAACGTTGTTTCGGCAGCCACTCATCGAAGGGCAGCTCCATGACACCCTTCTACCCGAACCTCCTACCACTCAATCGCTTGTACAGTGCGAACGTGCGTGCCACTGACATCGTCCTGCGCTTCATCGAGCAGCAGCTCGAAGCCGGGGAGCTGCAGGTGGGCATGCGGTTGCCCGGGGAGCGGGGGCTGGCCGAGCAACTCAACGTCTCCCGGGGCTCGGTCCGCGAGGCCCTGCAGGTCCTGGCGGCGATGGGCGTGGTGCGCCGCTCGGTCGGCTCCGGGCAGGAGGCCGGCGCCATCCTGATCGCCGAGCCGGCCGCACCGCTGGACGCCGCCCTGCGCCTGCACGTGGCCACCAGGGCGTTCCCGGTGGCGCAGGTGGTAGAGACGCGGGTGCTGCTGGAATCGTGGGCGGTGTCCCGCGCAGCCCTTGCCGACGCGCCCCTGGACGAGGTTCGGGCGCTGCTCGAGAAGATGGACGCTCCCGACATCGACGTCCGCGAATTCCTGCGGCTGGACGCCGAACTGCACGTGGCCATCGCAGCGCTGTCCGGCAATGCCGTGGTGGCGCAGATGATGACGTCACTGCGCAGTTCCATCGAGAACTACGTGGTGGCCGCGATCCCCCGTGTCACCGACTGGCCGTCATTGCTCGACAAGCTACGCCGCGAGCACCACACCGTGGTGGACGCGATCGCCCGCTGCTCGCCTGACGAGGCGACGGCCGCGGTGACCCGGCACATCCACGAGTTCTACGAGCACTCCGGACTCAGCTAGCGACCACCAGCACCGGCGCCGGGGACACCCCGACCGACACCCGGTCGCCGGGGCCGAACTGCTGCGCGTGCGCGCTGGGCATCTGCGCGACGACGAGTGTCCCGTCGGTCAGCGTCGCGCTGACCCGCGACATCGGACCCAGGAACGCCACCGCCGCCACCGTCGAGGTGCCCGCGGGATCGGCCGTCACCGTCACCGCTTCGGGCCGCACCATCGCCACGCCGGCACCGTCCACCGATCCCGACAGGGCTGCCATGGAACTGCCCAGCACGGTCGCAGTGCCCTGCCCCACCTGGGCGGGGATCTTGTTGTTGAGGCCGACGAACTCGGCGACGAACGGGCTGGCCGGGTTGGTGTAGAGCTGGGCGGGCGCGTCGATCTGCTCCAGTTTGCCGCGGCTCATCACGCCCACCCGGTCGGCGACGGCCAGCGCCTCCTCCTGATCGTGGGTGACGAACAAGGTGGTGGTGCCGACCTCGAGCTGCACGCGGCGGATCTCGTCACGCAGCTGCACCCGCACCTTGGCGTCCAGTGCCGACAGCGGCTCGTCGAGCAGCAGCACCCGCGGTTCGATGGCCAACGCCCGGGCCAGTGCCACGCGCTGCTGTTGGCCGCCGGAGAGCTGGGACGCGTACTTCTCCGCGTGCTCGGACAAACCCACCAGGTCGAGCATGTCGTGGGCTCGGGATATCCGCTGCCGCTTGTCTTTTCCGCGCAACTTCAACCCGAAGGCGATGTTGTCGACGACGGTCAGGTGCGGGAACAGGCTGTAGGCCTGGAACACCATCCCCATGTCACGCTTGTTCGCCGGCACCCGGGTGATGTCCTTGCCGCCCACCTCGACGGTGCCCGACGTGGGCTCGTCCAGGCCCGCCAGGATGCGCAGCGCGGTGGTCTTGCCGCAGCCCGAGGGCCCCAGCAGCGCCACCATTTCACCCGGTTGCAGGTGCAGGCTCAACCCGTCGAGCGCCTTCACCGCACCATAGGCCCGGGTCAGGTTCTTGAGTTCAACAGCCAGGCCCGTCATGCCCTCTTCTTCCGTCCGAACAGCGAAAGTCCCAGCAGCAGCACAAAACCGAACAACAACACCGCCAGCGAGGCCGCCACCGAGGTGGGCCCGTCGGCCTTGCCGATCGCGACGATCTGCACCTGCAACGTGTTGTACCCCGTCAGCGAGGCGATGGTGAACTCGCCGAGCACCACCGCAATCGAGATGAACGCCGCCGCCAGCACCCCCGACCACACATTCGGCACGATCACCCTGGTGATGGTGGTGAGCCAGCCGGCGCCCAGCGATCGAGAGGCCTCCGACAGTGTCTGTAGGTCGATGGAAGACAGTGCGCCATCCAGAGCGCGGTAGGCGAACGGCAACACCACCACCACGTAGACGAACGTCAGCGTCAGCGCCGATTCCCCGAGGAAATACGTCACCCACAGGTACACATTGCGCAGGCCCACCACGATCACCAGCGCAGGAATGGTCAACGGCAGCAGGCACAGGAACTCCACCAGGCCGCTTGCCCACGGCGCCCGCAACCGCACCCAGATCATCGTCGGCAGCAACAGCACCAGCATCACCGCGACCGTCAGCACCGCCAGCAGCAGGGAAGTGATGATCGAATCGAACAGCGCCTCATCGGAAACGAGGTTGGCCCAGGCCTGCAGAGTCCGGCCCTCGCCCAACAGATTCCGCGTCGAGAAGTCGGCCATGGCGTACAACGGGAACAGGAAGAACAACCCGAACAGTACCCAGAGCGTGCCGCGTACGGCCCGCGTCGTCGCCGATTTCCGACTCACCGCAGCCACCGACTCGTCCGTCGCACCAGCAGGTTGTAGGCCACCATCACCAGCGCCACCACCACGATCATCTCCAGCGCCAGCGCGTAGGCGAAGCCGGACTGCCCCAGGACCACCTCACTGGTGAGCGCGGCCCGGATCAGCAACGGCAGGATGGGGCTGCCCTGACTCACCAGCGCCGCCGCTGTCGCGTAGGCGGCAAAAGCGTTGGCGAACAACAACAGTGTCGCGCCCAGGAACGCCGGGGTGAGCAGTGGCAGCGCCACTTCCCGCCAATACTGCCAGGTGGTGGCTCCCAGACTGACCGCCGCCTCGCGCCACTGTTCCCGCAACCCCTCGAGTGCGGGAAGGAACACGATGACCATCAGCGGAATCTGGAAGTAGGTGTACACCAGCATCAGCCCGGACAACCCGTACAGCCAGCCCCCGGCCGCCAGGTTGATCCCGAGGATGTCCACCACCCACACCGTCAGCACACCGTTGAGGCCGATGGTGGCCAGGAACGCGAATGCCAGTGCCACCCCGCCGAACTGGGCCAGCACGCTGCACAGCGCCAGAGTGGCTCGCCGGAACATCGACGTGGCGGGCCGGGCCAGGATCAGCCAGGAAAGCACCGCGCCCAGCACCGCCCCCAGTACCGCGGTACCCGCCGACAGGAGCAGGCTTCGCCACAGTGCGGTCAGAGCGGTATCGGAGAACAGAGCGGCCACCAGATCGAAGGTGAAACCCTGTTCACCGATGAACGCGTTGACGATCACCGTCACCGTGGGAACGATCAGGAAGATCCCGACGAAAACGAAAAACGGCAGCAGCGGCAGGGAGTCACGCAGTCGCTTAACCAATAGCGGCGGCCCAGTTCTCGGCTAGGTACTTGGTGGCGGCGTCCGTCTGCTCCTGGGTCAGCAGCGTGGTGGGTCCATCGATGGTGGGCAGTTGTTCTGCCGCGGCCTTGTCGATGGTGCCCGCCTCGGTCATCGCGTCGGCCCGCACCGGTCGCACTCCGCCCTGGGCCCAGAGGTTCTGGCCCTCGTCGCTGTAGAGGAACTCCTGCCACAGCCGCGCGGCGGCCGGATGTGGGGCGTCTTTGTTGATGGCCTGGTAGTAGTAACCGGCCACGGCGGCGTTTTCGGGGACCAGCACCTGCCAGCTGGGCAGCTTCTTGGTCTCGGCGGCGTTGAGGTAGTTCCAGTCGATCACGACCGGGGTCTGCCCGGATTCGATGGTGGCCGGGGTCGGGTCGACGGGCAGGAAGTTGCCCGCTTCCTTGAGCTTGCGGAAGAAGTCGACACCGGGTGCCACGTCGTCGCCGGAGCCGCCTTGGGACACCGCCACCATCACCACGCCGGAGAATGCGGCGCCGGCCTGGGTCGGGTCGCCGTTGAGTGCCACCTTGCCGGCGTACTCGGGCTTGAGCAGATCATCGACGCTGGTCACCGGCGGCACTTTCGCGGAGTCGAATCCGATCGACATGTAGCCGCCATAGTCGTTGACCCAGAGGCCGTCGGACTCCTTGTACTCGTCGGGGATGTCGTCCCAGGTCTGCACCTTGTAGGGCGCGAACATCGCGGTGTTGGCCAGCGCGACCGCCTGTCCGAGATCGAAGACGTCCGGCGCGGTGCTGCGGCCCTTCTGCTGATTGGCGGCGTTGATCTCCTCCTGGCTGGAGGCATCAGGCTGCGCGGAGTTGACCTTGATGCCGTACTTCTGGCCGAACGCCTCGATCACGGCGCCGTAGTTGGCCCAGTCCGGGGGCAGCGCGATGACGTTGAGTTCCCCTTCGGCCTTGGCCGCCTCGATCAGCCCTTCCATGCCACCGAAGTCTTCGGCAGAGGTGGCTTCGGCGGCGTTGACACCGGATTCGGTCTGTTCTCCGGAGCTCTGGTTCTCCGGGGGCGCGCAGGCCGCCAGGCCGATCGTCACAGTGGCAGCGGCGAGAGCACCGAGCAGGCGTTGGGGCGACAAGTTCATGGGCCGAACCTTCCGGTGGACACTCGACTTTCGTGTGACGCGCCGGTGACCACCAGGCGGCGCCTGAGTGAACGTACCGGCGAACCGGCCCCGGAAACGACGAAATCCCCCAACTGTGACAGTTGAGGGATCTCGTCGTAACAGGACGTAACAGAACTAGCCGAGCAGGTGGGCCTGCAGGTCCGGCTTCATGGCCTGCAGTTCCCGGCCCCAGTAGGCCCAGTTGTGCGTGCCGTTGTTCGGGAAATTGAACACACCGTTGTTGCCGCCCGCGGCGATGTAGTTGTCGCGGAAGGTCTCGTTGGTGCGGATGGTCAGGCCCTCCAGGAACGTGGCAGGCAGATCGCCGCCGCCGAGCTCGTTGGGTTGACCGTTGCCGCAGTAGATCCAGATGCGCGTGCCGTTGGCGACGATCTGCGGGATCTGCACCATCGGGTCGTTGCGCTTCCAGGCGCTGTTGGGATCCTCGGTGCGGCCCCACATGTCGTTGGCGCTGAAGCCGCCGGCATCACCCATCGAGATGTTGATCAGGAACGGCCACCAGCCCTCGGAGGGGTTCAGGAAGCCCGACATCGAGCTGGCGTAGGTGAATTGGTTCGGGTGGTACACCGACAGGATCAGCGACGCGGAGCCCGCCATCGACAGGCCGACCGCCGCGTTGTTGGTGGCGCGCACCTGGCGGTTGGCCGACAACCAGTTCGGCAGTTCGGAGGTCAGGAAGGTTTCCCACTTGTAAGTCTGGGTGGGCCCCTTGTTCTTGGCGGGGGCGTACCAGTCGGAATAGAAGCTCGATTGACCGCCGACCGGCATCACGATCGACAGGCCGGAGTCCAGGTACCACTCGAACGCCTGGGTGTTGATGTCCCAGCCGTTGAAGTCCTCCTGGGCGCGCAGGCCGTCGAGCAGGTAGACCGCCGGAGAGTTGGGTCCGCCGCTCTGGAACTGGACCTTGATGTCCTTGCCCATCGAGGGCGACGGGACCATCAGATATTCCACCGGCAGACCCGGGCGGGAGAAGGCACCAGCCGTGGGTGCCGCGCCGGTCACGCCCAACAGGCCGGGCAGTGCCGCTGATGCCACCGCCGCCACGCCGAGACGACGAGCCCACTTCCCGCGAAGCTTCTGAACGAGTTTCATCTTGATGATTTCCAGCCAATCTGTGCTCGTGACGCACCAGACGTCTTCGTATTCACACACGACACCCCTGCTGGGCACCCTACAGAAGACTCCCAGCTGGCGATAGTGGACGCTAACTGATAAAGGGGCACTTACGCGACCCGCAATTTCCCGACGGTTTCGGCAAATATGCCGCCGTAGCTTGCTGCGGTAGCGTGGCCACAATGGTTCGACCTGCACAAACAGCGCGCAGTGAACGCACCAGGGAAGCCCTGCGGCAAGCCGCGCTGGTGCGGTTCCTGGCCCAGGGTGTCGAGGCGACGTCGGCCGAACAGATCGCCGCGGATGCTGGCGTGTCGCTACGGACGTTCTACCGGCATTTCACCTCGAAACACGATTTGCTGTTCGCCGATTTTGATGCGGGGTTGCAGTGGTTCCGCACCGCGCTGGCCGCCCGCCCCGCCGAGGAGCCGGTGTTGTCCGCTGTCACCGCGGCCATCGACGCCTTTCCGTACGACGCCGAGGCCGTCACCAAGATCGCAGGTCTGCGCGCCGACGAGCTGGACTCCGAGCGCATCGTCCGCAACATCCGGCAGGTGGAAGCGGACTTCGCCGTCGCAGTCGAGTCCCATCTCGACCGCACCCACCGCGGGGTCTCCTCGCCTGATCACCGACTGCACCGCACCGTCGCCGCTCGCTGCATCGCTGCGGCGGTGTTCGGAGCGATGGAGCTCTGGATGGTCGGGGATGACCGATCTCTGACGGAATTGAGCCGGCTGTGCCAGACCGCGCTCTCATCTCTCGAATCCGGCATCGTCCGCGACCTAGTTTCGTCATAATTGACAAAACTTTCGTCGATCGGAGAACCACCGTGTCTGACTGGGATGCCATCGTCATCGGAGCCGGGCACAACGGGCTGACGTCCGCGGCCCTGCTGGCGCAGGCCGGGTTGCGCACCGTGTGCCTGGAGTCCAAGCGCTATGCCGGCGGGATGGCCTCGACTGTTGAGCTCTTTGACGGCTACCAGTTCGAGATCGCCGGGTCACTGCAGTTCCCCACCTCGCTGACCGTCAGCAAGGAACTGGGCCTGGACACCCTGCCCACCATCGATGTCGACGTCATGTCGGTGTCCCTGCGCGGCGTCGGCGACGCACCCGTCGTCTATTACACCGACCCGATGCGGTTGATGAACCACCTCAACGATGTGCACGGCTCCGAGGCCGTGATGGGAATGGCGCAGTTGATGGCGTGGAGTCTGGCGCCGACGCGCGCGCTGGGCCGGTTCGACGCCGGGGCCGCGCCCAAGACGTACGACGAGATGTACGCCTGCGCGTCGACGGACGCCGAGCGCGCCGCCATCACCGACCTGCTGTTCGCCTCGGTTTCCGACATCCTGGACCGCTACCTGCCCGACCGGGAGAAGCACGGCGCACTACGCGGGATGCTGGCGTTCCTGGCGGTCAACACCACCTACCGCGGGCCGCAGACGCCGGGCTCGGCCGCGGCGCTGGCCTACGGGCTGGCGGTTCCCGACGGCGATGCCACCTTGATGAAGAAACTGCGGGGAGGCATCGGGACGTTGACGACGCACCTGCAGCAGCTCTTCGAGTCCGCCGGCGGGGAGCTGCGGCTGCGCAGCCAGGTCCGCGAGATCCTCTCCGTGGACGGGCGGGTGTCCGGTGTGCGCCTGGACGACGGAACCACGCTGACGGCGCCCATCGTCATCTCCAGTCTGGCGCCCGACCTCACGGTGGCGCTGGCGGCGCTGCCCGACCGGGACAGGTACACCCGCATCGATCACCGGGGCAGCTACCTGCAGATGCACTTCGCGCTGGACGGCATCCCCGAATTCGCCGCGCCCTACGAGCTCCTGAACGACCCCGCCATGCAGTCGGCAATCGGATTGTTCAGCACGCCCGAGGAATTGCAGCAGCAGTGGGAGGCCAGCCGCCACGGGGTGGTGCCGGCCGATCCCGCCGTCGCGCTGCAGATCCCGTCGGTACACGACCCGGCGCTGGCCCCCGAGGGCAAGCACGCGGCGTCGGCGTTCGCGCTGTGGTTCCCGCTCTCCGGTGACTACGGTGCGGCCAAGGCCGAGATGGGCCAGAAGGTGATCGACAAGATCACCCGCCTGGCACCCAACTTCGAGGGCCTCATCAGCCGGCACACCACCTTCACGCCCAAGCACATGGGCACCATGTTCGGCGCGCCCGGCGGCGACTACTGCCACGGCCTGCTGCACTCCGACCAGATCGGCATCAACCGGCCGGGACCGCGCGGATATCTCGATCAGGAGTTGCCGGTCCAGGGGTTGTATCTGGGTGGCGCCGGCTGCCACGGCGGTCCCGGCATCACCTTCATCCCGGGGTACAACGCCGCGCAGCAGGCGTTGGCGGAATTCCCGTAACGGGTTTGCCCGGCCGCGGGCATACTGGCGGCCATGGCATCCGAGCCGATCTTGTTCCTGCACAGCTTCTTCGGCAGGCCGTCACTGTTCGGGCCGTGGATGGACTACTTCACCGCCGCCGGGTACAGCTGCCATGCACCGGCGCTGCCCGGCCGTGATCCCTCGGATGACACCGTGCTGGCGCGCACCGGAATCGATGACTGCTACGCCGTGGCCCTGTCGGCCTATGACGCACTCGGTGAGCCGGCCATCATCATCGGACACAGCCTGGGCGGGTTGCTGGGCCAGAAGGTGGCAGCCGCCCGGTCGCCGCGCGCACTGGTGCTGCTGGCGTCCATCCCGCCCGGCCCGCTGATCCCCCGGGTGTCGGTGCTGAACCACCTGGCCCCCCTGCTGCCCCCGATCCTGCGCGGACAACCGTTCTTCCCGTCCGAGTCGACGCTGCGCTCGGTACCGCTGAGCACCCTCGCGCGCGCCGAGCAGGACTTGCTGCTGCCGCGGTTGGTGCGCGACTCGGGCCGGGTGTTCCGGGAGATCTCCCTGGGCAGCCCCGCCACGCGCGTGCGGTCCGCCGACGTCACCTGCCCGGTGCTCAATGTCAGCGCCGGGTCGGATCGTAATGTGGCACAGTGGATTTCCCGACGCATCGCCAAACGCTACGGGGCGCAGCACCAGGTGCACCCCGGGCTGCCGCACTGGATCATCGCCGAGTCGGCGGTGGAGACCGTCGCGCCGCCCGTGCTGTCCTGGCTGCGGCGTACAGTCTGACGGGTGGCCAACCGTGACCACGGCGATCCCGGAGATGCGCCGTCCATTCCCCCGCCGCTGACCAAGCCTGTCAACCCGGTGCGCCCGTCGGCCGCCGAGGAGGCCCGCACCATCGCGGCCTCCACCAACACCGGCATCCTGGCCTCCCTGACCGCCGACGGTGACCCGTGGGCGTCGCTGGTCACCTTCGGTCTACTCGATGACGGCTCCCCCGTGTTGTGTGTGTCCCACATGGCCGAGCACGGCCGCAATCTGGCCGGTGATCCGCGCGCCAGCATCGCCGTCGTCGCGCCGGCCACCGACACCGATCCGCTGGCCAACGCCCGGATCACCCTGGCCGGGGTGGTGGAGCACCCCGAGGGTGCCGAGCTCGAGGCCGCGAGACAGGCCCACATGGCCGCCGTGCCCGCCGCCAAGTACTACATCGACTACAGCGACTTCGCCCTGTGGGTGCTGCGGGTGAACCGGGTCCGCTGGGTCGGCGGGTACGGCCGGATGGATTCCGCGGCCGGGGCCGACTACGCGACCGCCGAGCCAGACCCGGTGACCTTGAACGCATCCGGGGCCATCACTCACCTCAACGCCGACCATGCTGACTCACTGACCGTGATGGCCCAGGCACTCGGCGGGTTTCCGGATGCGACGGCCGCGGTGTGCACCGGCGCCGATCGTTACGGCCTGGATCTCAAGGTCACCACGCCGCGCGGGGTGGCCTACACCCGGGTCGGTTACCCCACCCGGTTGAATGCCGTCAGCGAGATGCGTTCTGCAAGCGTGGCTCTGGTGAAGGCTGCGCGGTCGGCCGGTTAGTCGATGTGTAGGTCGTGCGTCAAGGATCGCCGGGTCGCGGGAAGGACACCGCGGCAGCGGCCTCGCGAACCCGATGTGTCGGCACCAACAGTTTGCCAGTCAGAACTCGCCTTGGCCAGGCGTCGGTGCGTCCCCCTGGCCATGGCATTCGGGGTGCCCTGGGCTGAGCCTGGCCAGAGCCGCTGCGCTGGGAGACCCGGGTGTGGCGTGGTAGATCACCAACTCCTGCCCCGGACTCGACCGCACATCAAAGGTCTGCAAGGTCAGAGACACAGCACCGACCCTGGGGTGACAAAACCGCTTTTCCCGCAGTGATCTTCGTCGGACAGTGTGGCGCGCCCACAGAGCTGCAAAATCGGAACTGCTTTCGAGCAGCTCGTCTCGCACTGTGTGCAGGCGCACGTCCTCAGGCGCCACCCCGAGCCCGTACCGGAAGCTCGCAACCGCCTCCTCCGCGACATCCGCCCAGTCGCAAAAGAAGGATCGCGCAGCGGGTTCGGTGAAGATCCTGTGCATCAGGTTCTTGGTCGTTGTCCACTCCAAGAACATCGCGTGAGCGATCCAATTGCCGGCCAGAACATCGAAGGCCCGGTTGTAGACGAGTGCGGGCGTGACCGTCCACATGTCGAGCAGGTCGAGCAACGCCGGGTCGACGCGGGTGCCGACATCGCCTCGTTCGTGCGGGCTCAGCCCTGCCAGCCGGAACATGTACTTACGGGCGTCATCTGGCAACTGCAACACCGTTGCCAATGCGTCGATCACCTGAGGCGAAGGACGACGCTCGCGCCCCTGTTCCAGCCTCGTGTAGTAGTCGACGCTCACATCGGAGAGCAACGCCACTTCCTCCCGCCGAAGACCGCTCACACGTCGCAACCCGTGGCTCGTCAGCCCGGCTTGCGTCGGCGAGACATCTGCGCGACGGGCTCGCAAATAGTCGCCGAGACCGTCACCGCTCACGGGTCAGATCCCACGTGCCCACCGCGGCGCACTCCTGGTGGTAGCAGACCCGGCCAAGTGAACACTGTCACGACTCTGAGAGACGGCCGAAACCGCGAGGCCGACCCACCAAATAGAGTGGCAGAAGCCACCTCCGCGCGATTTGGGGAGCATGGGGATGTCCTCCCGTGGCGGCTCGAAAGAACACTGCCGTCGACCTCGGGTAGCATTCACCTCAATAAAGTCAGCGAGATGCGTTCTGGGAGCGTTGCTCTGGTGAAGGCTGCGCGGTCGGAACGGTAGTCCCGCCGTCCGGAGTGCCGTTGTACCAACCCTTGGCGAGATCCACTCCGCGGGATTCCCTGATGCTCAGCGCGCCGAGGATGCACACCACCCCCAGCGCCATCACGTATACCTGGAACATCCACTCCCGGTCGATGGACTGTAGCCAGGTGCTCAGGTAGGGGCCGGTGCCCCCGAAGATGGCCACCGACAGCGAGGCCACCGTGCCCACCACCACCGCGCGGACCCGCGTCGGCACCTGCTCGGCGATCAGCGCCGGGTACATCGCGCCCATGAGTGCCCAAGCGAACAGGCCCAGCAGTTGTGCGGCGAACAGCGTCCAGGGTGCGTCGCCGAGGATGCGTGCAATCGGAAACGCCAGCACCACGATCGCCACGCCGTGCGCCAGCGCCATCGGTTTGCGGCCCAGCGTGTCGGACAGATGCCCGAACACCGGTAGCGCCACCAACACGGCGGCCTGAGCCAGCAGACTCATCGCGAACGCGATGGACGGGCTCATGTCGTACCGGGTGATCGCCACGCTGGGCATGAACGTCACCCACGTGTAGTACCCGACGTTGATTCCGACCGACAATGCGACGATACGTGCGGCTATCACAAAGATCTGCCTGCGGGACAACCGATCCGACTGCTCCGAGGGGGATGCCTCGACGGACTGGAAGGCCTCGGTCTCCACGGCGTTGCGGCGCATCCAGAGCGCGAAGAGCCCGAGGACACCGCCGACGGCAAAACCGATGCGCCACCCCCAGGCCATCATCGCGTCGCGGCCCAGGGCGCCGGTCAGGACGGTGGCCAGCAGGGTCGCCGACATCACCCCCACCGTGATCGACATGTAGACCGAACTGGACCACAGCCCGCGGCGTCGTGGCGGGGCGACCTCGGCGACGTAGGTGTAGATGACACCGACCTCGCCACCGTGGGCGAAGCCCTGGACTATGCGCACCAGTACCAGCAGCGCGGACGCCCAGACCCCGGTGTGCCCATAGGTCGGCAGGATGGCCAGCACCAGGCTCGATGCCGCCAGGATGGCCATGCTTGTGATCATCGCGGTCTTGCGCCCCACTCGGTCACCGAAGCGGCCGAACGCCACCCCGCCGAGCGGGCGCGCAACGAAGGCGGCGGCGAAGACCGCCATGGTGGCCAGCAGGGATGATGTCGGATCACCCGGGGCAAAGAAGTTACCCGCGATGTAGACCGCGAAGGTGGCGTACAACGTCCAGTCGAACCACTCGAGTGCGTTGCCCAGCCCGGCCGCCACCAGCGATCGGCGTGGCGCGGTGCTCACGCGGTCTCGTCGAGTCGTCGCAGTCCGCCGGTCAGGAGTTCGGTCAGCGCAGCGGTCAACTCGCTTTCGTCGGCGTCGGTGGAGAATGACACATCCCACGTCATGGTGGATCCGGCGTCTCGGCGGTCGCGGACGGTGATCACTCCTTCGAAATCGCGTACCGGTACATCGCCGGCCAGGATCGTGTAGCGCACCGACATGTCGTCATCGGATGTCGCGAGTTGCTTCTCCAGCACCACGGCGCCGTCCTCGCGGACGACGTGGCGGATTGCCGGATCCTGATCGTCGTGGCGGGTGTCGGCGATACCCGGCAGCCAGGTGTGCAGCGCATGGAAGTCCCTGATGCGCCCCCAGATGGCGGTGGCGGGAACCCGGTAGTCTCGGGACAGCGCGATGGTCGGCATGACAGTCTCCTTCTGTTTGATGGTGTTGACAATGAACTCAGCGGGCGCAGGTCAAACGACCTGTGAGTCGTCCCCGGTGCGTAAGTGGATCTCGATGATGTTCATCCCGAAACATCCAGTGCGAGAGGGAAAGAGATCGGGAAGCCGGTACTCGTGGACCGGGATGATGTTGCGACTGCGGTAGCCCACCAGTCCCATCATCTCCTCGATCACCAGCACACCCCGGTGCGAGTCGACACCGAGACCCACTGGCACATAGGGATGCTCGCCGTCGATGCCACCCAGGTTGTCGTAGACGTAGACGTTGTCCCCGGCGAGAATGAAGCGTTCGTCCTCGCTGGGTCCGGCCTGCACGTCGACGTACATGGATCCGTAGGTGTGGGTGTCGTGGGCGGCCCAGAGATTGATGCCGGGCAGCACATCCGGAACGTCACCGGTGATCAGCCGCAAGCGCCCGGACCTGGCCAGCTCGAGGCCGCGCAGAATGTCGTCGGGGTCGATGGCGGTGGTGAGGAAGTTGTGGGTCGGCGGCAGCGACAGGCCCCACACCCACTTGGTCAGCTCACGCTCCTGCAGATAGAAGGTGGCGTTGGGAAAGGCGGCCGTGTTGCCGAAATGGTCGAAGTGGGCGTGGGTGACCAGCACGGTGTCGATGTCGTCCGGATGAACGCCGATCTGCGCCAACACCGTGGCCGGCGAGTGCCAGTCCGAGGCGCCGTACCGGTCGGCCAGCACCTTGCCGTAGTCGCGGTAGTTGAAACCGACGTCGATCATGATGTTGTGCCCGTGGCCGCGCAGGAAGACGTAGCCGTAGGGCATCCGGCGGCTGTCGGCGCCGTGCGCCCCGTAGATCAGCCCACCGTCGGCGTAACTGTTGATCTGGGCATACTCCAGAACCCAGATCGAGTATCCCGCTGTCGAAACCTTCTGCATTCTTTGCCCTTTCAGGAGATCAAGGCACCATCGGGGTGGACCAGCACACCCCGAGGCGGGGCACGGCCACCGCTCGTAGGGCGTCCGCGATGGTGAAAAGTACTGCGATGTCGATCATCTCGTCGTCCACGAGACCGGCCCGGCGGTTCTCTGCGGCAAGCGTCGCCGCGAGGCACGCGGTTGCCCTCAGCCGCTCCCGTAGCACCGGATGCTCCAGTTGTCCGGCTGCCGGGCAGGCCATCCGGGCGCGGTCGATGTGCTCGGCGACTGTGATCGCCGCGGCGCGCAGCACTTCGGCGTCAGCGGTGGCTGCCTGCTGCAGCAGTGCCATGGCACCGAGTCCGGCCAGTGCGGTGCGCAGATGCAGGTACGCATCGGCGAAGCGGGCCACCTGGCACAGCTCTCGATCGCTGAACCGAGTGGAGGCCGCCAAGTGATCGTGATCGGGTGCCGACGCCGGCGCCCTGTTCAATCCCACTGGCGTTCACTCAGATGTTCAGTACGGGAAGGTGATGGACATCGGCGAACAGCCGGGCGGCATCGTCCGCCAGGACATCGCCATCGTCGGCCACCAGTTCGCACACGGCCGCCACGGGGGTATACCCGGCCAGCTCGACCAGCTGGATGGCGATGTCCCAGCGATCGCGCGCAACCGGGTGGGGGTCGTCGGCGCACCGGATGGGCAGGATGTGTCCCGGGCGCGTGAGATCGGCGGGTACCGCCCCCGGGTCGGCAAGTACACGCAGCGTGCAGGCACGATCACGGCTCGAGATCCCCGTGCTGACTCCGTGGGTGGCGTCGACGGCCACCGTGAAGCGGTGACCGCTGTCCTCCGCGCCGAGCACGGGTTGGTCGGGAATTCGAAGCTGATCCAGTCGCGATGAGCGCAGCGCGGCGTGGATGAGGCCCGTCGAGTGCCGTACAGCGAAGCTCACCTGCGCCGAGGTGGCACACGCTGCGGGGAACACCAGGGCACTGCCTGCCCTCGACGCCAGCAGTGCGGTGCCGCGCTTGATGAATTCGGCGATCAAGTGAGGGCGGCCCGCAGTCCCGGGCTGGGGTTCGGCCATCAGTAGTGTGCTCATGGCGGTTGTCTCCTGTCCTGGCGAGAGGATGGTGGGAAGTCGGCTATCGGACCAGGCGGTGGTAGCCGGAGCCGTGGAACACCAGGGGTTTGTGCGCCTCGGCGTGGGTACTGATGTCGGCGATGCGCAACAGAACCAGGTGATGATCGCCGGCCGGTAGCGTCTCCTCGACACCGACAGCGATGTGCAGCGAGCCGTCGTCGATGAACACCGCGCCGTCGTCTCCGGCGCGCCAGTCGACTCCGGCGAAGCGGTCACCAACCCGCGCCGACAGGGCCCGGCTGGCGTGCTCCTGGTGCTCGGACAGCACGGTCAGCCCCAGGGTGGGCGCGGCGCTCAAGGTGGGCCAGGTGGTCGAGGAGTGCGCGATCGAGATCGCCACCAGCGGCGGGTCCAGGGACATCGACACGAACGAGCTGACTGCCATACCGACCGGTTTGCCGTCGATCAGGGCACCGACCACCACGACTCCGGTGGGGTAATGGGCGAAGGCCTGCCGCAGGCGCGTGCCGTCGAGGTTGGGCCGCGAGGTCGACGGGCCTGTGGTGGTCACCACGCGGTCACCCCACCGTCCACTGGGAAGGCGACGCCGGTGACGAACGACGAATCCGGCGACAGCAGATAGCAGATCGCCGAGGCCACCTCGTCCGGGGTTCCGAACCGCTTGATGAGATTACGGGCGAAGAACGCCTTTTCGGCATCGCCGCGGGCCGCCTCGGGGACCCCGGACAGGTATGCACGTGGCATCGGGGTGTCGATGGTCGCCGGACACACGGCGTTGACGCGGATCTCATGGTCGGCCAGGTCCATCGCGAGTGCTCGGGTCAGTCCGACACAGGCCGTTTTCGACGCCACGTAGGCGGGCATCGACGGGAACGCGACCAGGCCGGCCGTCGAACTCAGGTTCACCACACTGCCCTTGGCCCGGCGGAGATAGGGCAACAGGTCTTTGATCAGGAAGAACATCGCCTTGGCGTTGACGCCCATCAGGTGGTCCCACACCTCGTCGGTGGTCTCGGTTATGGGTAGGCCGGAGATCACCCCGGCGTTGTTGACCAGCCCGGCCAACTCACCACCCCGTTGCTCGATCAGCCGGGCGAGCTCAGCGCGGACCTCGGGCGTGCTGACATCACCGTGCACCGACGCCACCGAGGTGCCCCGGTCCTCGAGTGCCAATCGGGTGTCCTCCAGCGGGTCGGCGCACAGATCGGAGATCAGCAGCGAGTAACCACGCGCAGCGAGCAGAAGGCAGGTGGCCCTGCCGATTCCACCGCCGGCACCTGTCACCACGACCAGGGGGCTCTGTGCGCTCATGCCGTCACCGCCTTGACCGCCGCCAGGGCGACCTGCTCGTCCTGGCTGTAGTGGGCGCCGCTGACACCGACGGCGCCGATCACGCCGAGGTCCGCCAGGGTGATCTGCTCACCGCCGCCGAACACCGCATAGCCAGGAACGTTGGTCATACCGTGCAACAGCGCCGGGTCGGTGCGGATGAATTCGAAGAACTCCCCGGTGTTGAAGCCGGAGGTGGCCGCCGTGCGGGCTTTGGCAACGGCCACGTCGGTGGACAGCACCGACGCGCTCTCCATCCGCTGGTAGGCCTTGAGCACCCCGTTCGGATCGGTCACGGCGATCGTCACGGCGATGCCCATCTCCCGCGCCTTGGCCAGTCCCGCTTCGATCGCGGAGTTGGCGGCGGCCAAGGTGATGGTGCTGCTGGTGAAGCTCACGGTCGTCATGTGTTGTCACACTTTCTGGTTGGGTTTCCGCTGTCACAGAGGGCTGTTACTCACTGGGGAATCTGGCCACCCAGGATTCGACTTCCGGCAGTCCGAGAAGGGCGTTGAGGTCACCGAACTGGTACCACTGCGAGGTATTTGGCGAGGTGCCCAGCTGAGCCAGCGTCGCCCGCCCGGCTGCCAGCGCGCTCAGCAGCAGTTCGATCGGATAGATGGCGGTGGAGTAGCCCAGTTCGCGCAATCGGTCTACGGTCAGCGACGGACTGCGCCCCGTGGTCGCGGCGTTGAACAGCAACGGGCCGTCGACGCTGTCGCGGATGCGCTTCATGGCGTCGACGCTGGGGATGGCGTCGACGAAGATCATGTCCGCGCCTGCGGAACGGAACACGCGGGCGCGTTCGATGGCCGCGTCCAATCCCTCGGTGTGCAGTGAATCGGTACGCGCGATGACCACCGGAGCATCCACGCCGAACCTCTCCGCGGTGGCGATGGCCGTCGCGACCCGGGCCGCAGCCTCTTTGACCGGAACCACGGGGTCGTGCTGTAGATGCCCACACCGCTTGGGGTTGGCCTGGTCTTCGATGTGGAACCCGGCGACACCGAGTTCGATGACCTGTTCAACCGTGCGGCGGATGTTCGCGGCGTTGCCATAGCCGGTGTCGATGTCGACGACCATCGGCAGGTCGGTGGCGGCCTTGATTCTGCGGTACGTGCCGATCAGCTCCGACCCCGTGACCAACCCGACATCGGGTAGTCCGAAACTACTTGCGATGGAGGCGAATCCGCCCACGTAGACACCCTCGGCCCCCGACTCGTGCACCAGCCGGCTGGTGACGGCGTCGTAGGCGCCCGGAAGCACCAGGGGCTGCGCGAGGGTGATGCGCCGGCGTAGCCACTGGGCGCGCGTCACCTCCTGCACCAGTGAGTTCGATTGCTTGACATTCGACATGTGAGCAATTTAACTGGTCTGGCCAGTCCGGTCAACTGGCCAGGCCAGTAAATCTTGCCGACGCGTTCCCGCAGCTAGGCTGCGCGATTCCTGGAGGACATCACATGATCGACCCCTATGCAGAGCAGATCCCGCGGACGGACAACCCCTTGTTCCGCAGCTCCAACAAACTCAAGATCGGTGTTTTCGGCGCCAACTGCAGCGGCGGAACCACCATGAGCACCTACCCCGGCCTCGTCGAGGCGCGGTGGGCGGAGTCCGTGGCCATCGCCCGCGCGGCGGAAGCGGCCGGGCTGGAGGCCATGGTGCCCATCGGACGGTGGCGCGGCATGGGAGGCCAGACCAACTTCCAGTACCGCAGCTTCGAAACCCTCACCTGGGCAGCGGGTATCGCGGCAGCGACGGAGCGCATCGGCGTGTTCGCCACCGTGCATGTCCCCACCATTCATCCCGTCCGGCTGGCCAAGACGTGCGCCACCATCGACCACATCTCCGGTGGGCGGTTCGGGCTGAACGTGGTGGCCGGCTGGAACGAGAAGGAAATCGGGATGTTCGCCGATAACCAACTGCCGCACGACGAGCGCTACGACGTCGCCTCGGAGTGGATGGAACTCACGTCCAAGCTGTGGACCGCCGACGGAGAGTTCGACTTCGCGGGCACGTACTTCCGGGCCCCCGGAGCGGTCAGCGACCCCAAGCCCATCCAGCGCGGCGGCCCCCTGGTCATGAGCGCCGGCAACAGCCCGCGCGGCATCCAGTTCGCCTCGCAGTGGTGCGATCTCAACTTCGTGGCAGCTCCGTCGATCGAGGAGGCCGGTGCCACCGCACGCTCCGTCAAGGACCAGGCACTGGCGCAGTTCGGGAAGGAACTGTCGGTCTTCAGCCAGGCCTACATCATCTGCCGGGACACCGATTCCGAGGCCCGCGACGTCTACGCCGCCATCGCGGAGACGCACGGCGACCAGGAGGGCGCCGACAACCTGCTCAACGCGTTCGTGCCCAACTCCGGTAGTGCCGATTGGAACGCCATGCGCCCGGCCATCATCGCCGGATGGGGCAGCTACCCCCTGGTGGGCAGCCCCGCCACGGTGGCCGACGGATTGATCGCGCTCTCCGAGCACGGGCTCGACGGCATGGTGGTGAGCTGGCCGGACTACCTGACCGGGATCGATCAGTTCGACAAGCTCGTCATGCCGTACCTGGAGAAGGCCGGAGTCAGGTCCCGTGACGGCAGCTGAGCACGGCAACGGGACGGCGATACCGCGGTCGATCGCCGTCCTCGGTGCGGGCCTGATGGGCCACGCCATCGCCTACACGGCGGCCGCGCATGACTTCCCGGTTGCGGTCTACGACCCGTCGCAGGCTGCACTGGACACTCTTCATGGGCGCCTACAGGCATGTGATACCCCCTACGGCAGGGGCTTTCGGGACGTCACCGCTACCGACGTCCTGGCCGAGGCCGTCCGCGGCGTCGACCTCGTCTTCGAAGCCGTGCCGGAGGACCTGGGACTCAAGACAGACCTGCTCTCCGCCGTTTACGCGCTCAACCCGGGTGCGATCCTGGCGTCGAACACCTCGGTTATACCGATCCGGGACATCGAGGAGGGACTGCCCGACGGCGCCGCCGTGATCGGCACCCACTGGTGGAACCCCGCTCACCTGATGAGAGTGGTCGAGGTGGTATCCGGGCGCCACACCGATGCCGCGGTGACGCAGGCGGTGACCGAGCTCCTGGTCACGTTGGGGAAGACACCGGTACTGGTCGGTGACGCACCGGGTTTCGTCGGCAACCGCTTGCAGTTCGCGCTGTGGCGCGAAGCCATGACCATCGTCGACGCCGGCATTGCCGATGCCGAGACGGTGGACCTGATCGCCCGCGAGACCTTTGGACGCCGACTTCCGGTGCTGGGACCGCTGGAGAACGCCGACTACATCGGCCTGCCACTCACCGAGCAGATCATGTCCTACGTCTTGCCTCACCTTTCCGACTCTCCGAAGCCGCCACCCGGCCTCACCGAGCGGATAGCGCTGGGCAAGAACGGGAGTCGGACAGGATCAGGATTTCTGGAGTGGCCGGCCGGACGCGTCAGTGAGGTACGCGACCGACTCGACCGCCAACTACAACCCACCCGAGAGGATGCGACATGAAACACACGGTTCTCGTCACCGGATCGAGCACCGGTATCGGCGAGGCAACCGCCACCGCGTTCGCGGCCCGTGGCGAACGCGTCGTGGTCAACGGCCGACACGCCTCCCGCGTCGAGGCCGCCTGCACCCGGATACGTCACGCCGCCGGCGGTGGTGCCGACGTGGTAGGCGTGACCGCCGACATCGCCACCGAAGCCGGCGCGGCTACCCTGCGCGACCAGGTGCCCGACGTCGACATCCTGGTGAACAACGCCGGGATCTTCGGAGCCACACCCGTTTTCGATGTTCCAGACTCCGAGTGGCTGGAGTACTTCGAGGTCAATGTGCTCAGCGGCGTGCGCCTGGCGCGTCAGTACGTCCCGGGTATGAAGCAACGCGGGTGGGGACGGGTGATCTTCGTCAGCAGCGACTCCTCGGTGTTCGTTCCCACCGAAATGGTGCACTACGCGATGACCAAGACCGCGCAGCTGACCGTGGCCCGGGGCATGGCCCAGGATCTCGCAGGTTCCGGGGTGACCGTCAACAGCGTGCTGCCCGGCCCTACCCGGACCAGTGGTGTGACGACGTTCATCACCGACAACTTCGGCGCCGACGACGGGTATGCCGCGGCGGAGAGTCGCTTCGTCGAACAGGAATTGACGACATCGCTGATCCAGCGCCTCATCGACCCCGAGGAAGTCGCCAACATGATCTGTTACATCGGATCAGCCGCCTCGTCGGCAACCACAGGTGCAGCACTGCGGGTCGACGGCGGCGTCCTGCCGAGCATCATCCCCTGATGCACCACCCCACCGGACGTATACTGGCCTGGCCAGTCAAAGTGACTGGAATCTGCGACCCTGTGGAGGGGCAATGACGTTTGAGCCGATCGAGAAGCTGCGCGCCCACGAGCGCGTGGTGGTCCAGATCGAACAGAGCATTGCCGACGGCAAGTTCGTGCCCGGAGACCGATTCCCCTCCGAACGGGAACTCGTCGAGCAATTCGACATCAGCCGCCCGACGGTACGCGAGGGTCTACGAGTGGCCGAGAGCCTGGGTCTGATCGAGGTGCGGCCCGGCAACCCGAACGGCAGCATCATCACCGCTCATTATCCGAAGGGCCTCGCGCGGGTCATCGAAGGTGTCCTGCGCGGCAAAGCCGCATCGCTGGAGCACGTCGTCGAGATGAGGATGCTGCTCGAGGGCCAGGCCTCCTTCTACGCGGCGCAACAGAGCGGTGAGGCCGTCGCACCGCTACGCGAGGCACTGGAGCAGATGCGCCGTGCCACCAACCTCGCCGAGTTGGAAGCGGCTGACCTGATGTTCCACGAAGCCCAGGGGGCAGCCAGCGGCAACCCGCTGATCGCCCTCATGGTGGTCGCAATGCGCGACGTCACCCGGGCCACCATCAACGTCGGCCTACCTTCGCTGGGATGGCCGGATGCCCGCGACACCGCCACCGAACGTCACGGCGCCATCCTCGAAGCGGTCGAAGCCGGCGACGGCGAGGCCGCCTGCAGGGTTGCCCGCGCCAACCTGATGGCGACCTATGAGCCGCTCGTCGGCGGCTCCGCGGACCGACTGTGTGCGCTGGTCACCGCCACCCCCGCCGCCTTGAACCTCTGACCCGTCACCGCTTCCGACAAGGACCGACAATGCAACGAACCACACTCGGCAGCCTCGACGTATCCGCACAAGGCCTGGGCTGCATGGGCATGAGCGAGTACTACGGCACGTCCGACTGGGATACCAGCATCCAGACCCTGCACCACGCCCTCGAGGCCGGGGTGACCCTGCTCGACACGGCCGACCAGTACGGCGCGGGCCACAACGAGGTGCTCGTCGGCCGCGGAATCGCCGGCCGGCGCGACGAGGTGCAGCTGGCCACCAAGTTCGGCATCGACCGCAGCAGTGGTGACGAGAATCGGGTCCACCGTGGTGATCCGCCCTATGTGAAGCGGTCCTGCGAAGCCTCACTGCTGCGCCTGGGCGTCGACCACATCGATCTCTACTACCTGCACCGGCCGCCGCAGAACGCCGAGATCGAGGAGACCGTCGGCGCAATGGCCGAGCTGGTCACCGAAGGCAAGGTGCGCCACCTCGGCCTCAGCGAGGTCAGCGCGGACCTGCTGCGCCGCGCGCATGCAGTGCACCCCATTGCTGCTGTTCAGAGCGAATACTCCCTGTGGACAAGGGATGTGGAGCAGGTGACGCCGACGATGGCCGAGCTGGGGATCGGCCTGGTGCCGTACGCCCCGTTGGGTCGCGGATTCCTCACCGGATCGGTGAACACGGAAACGTTGGATCCCAAGGACTTCCGGGCCCGCAATCCGAGGTTCACCGGTGACGCCGGTGCACAGAACCAGGTGATCGCCGATACCGTCCGGGCCATTGCCGAGCGTCTCGGCGTGCTGCCGGCGCAGGTGGCGCTGGCCTGGGTGTACGCACAGGCTCAGCGACTGGGCGTGTCGGTGGTGCCCATCCCGGGAACCCGGCATGCGGAACGCCTGGACCAGAACGTCGCGTCGCTCGATGTCGAGCTGGATGCCGAGGCGATGGAGCAACTACAGCCGCTCAGCGACATGGTGCAGGGCGGACGGTATGCCGACCGGGGCGTGCGCTGAAGTTCAGACGTGCCGGTCGACGTTGAGAAACGCCGCGGTGTCGTAGTAGGTGCGAAACGCCGTGATCGCTTGCCCGTCGCCCTCCAGGACACTGACTCCGTCGTAGCTGAAGTCGGTTCCGTCGCGCAGCGTGCCGTGCGATTTCCATTCCAGGAACGCCGTTTCCGGCTCGGTGACGGTGTTCTCGAACGTCGACTCGATGGTGTCGAAGACGTTGCGGTAATCCTCCCAGAACACCTGAGCACCATCTCGGCCATGCTGCTCGTGCGGGACGCCCGCCTTGGTGAGGATGGCATCGTCGGTGAACAGTTCTTGCAGCGGGCCCACGTCCCTGTTCTCATGCAGTTGCGCCAGCGCGTCCACGAATTTGCTTGTCAGTTCTTCCATGCAGGTGCGATACCCAACCGATTCCGAGTCACGCCAGATGTCAGAACTGCGTCACACGCGTCCCCTGAGAATCAGGTTCCAGTAGATCCGCGGCAGGCCGTAGCGGTCGAAGGCCCAGGCGGTGCGACGCGGCGCCAACGGATCCAGAAAAGACGGCAGTGACGACTGCACCGCGCCGGAGCGGTCGAACTCGCCGGCGATCAGGCGGTGCGCCTCGGTGGTGATGGGGGCGACGGTGTAGCCGTCGTAGCTGCGCAGCTGTCCGCCGTGGCGCGCCGCCACGAGATTGTCGGCCAGCGTCGCCACCTGCGGCCGCAGCGCCCCGCCCGAGGGATCAGTCGCCACGGCCGCGCCGTCGCCCAGAGCCCAGACGTCCGGAAACGTGCGGTGGCGTAACGTCTCCGGGTCGATGTCGACCAGGCCGTGATCGGGGCCGGCCAGCCCGCTGTCGGTGATCCACTGTGGCCCGCGAAACGGCGGCACCAGGTGCAGCATGTCGTAGCCGAGCTGCTCGGCGCCGTTGATCGTCAGAGTCTGCGCCTGCGGTTGCAGTCCGGTCACCGCCGCTCTGTGCCGGACGTCGACGCCGAGTTCGTCGAGCCGAGCCTGCAGCCGCACGTCCAGTTCAGGCACCCCGACCAGGCCGGGCCGGTCGACGAGCAGGGTGATGCGGACGCCGGTGCCGGCCCAGTGCGCCGCCGCCAGGAACAGCGGTTTGATGGTGGTGCCGGTACAGCCGACCGGCGCCCGCGGCACGGTGAAAACCGCGTGCCGACCGGCGGGAAGCGACTGCACCAGCTCCCACGTCTTTGGTGCGTGATCAAGGTAGTTGCTGGCCACCGCCGGCGAGCGCAGCGCCTCCTCGATGCCGGGCAGCGCATCGTGATCGGGGACCAGGCCGGCGGCGAGCACCAAGTCGCGGTACCGATACGAGCGGCCGGAGGCGCAGTGCAGGGTGTTGTCCTCGGCCGACACCGACACCGCCGCGTCCCGAAGCCACGTCACACCCTTCGGGGTCACCGAGCGCTGGGTGCGCTCGGCCGCCCGCATCGACGCCTGACCGCCGCCGACATACGACAGCAGCGGACGGTACGTGTGGACTGTCTGGGGTTCCACGACGCCGATGCCGATGACGCCCTTGCGCTGCAGACGTGCCGCGGTGCTGATCCCCGCATTGCCGCCGCCGACGATCAGCACATCGAACGAGCCGTCAGATTCCATCTAGCACAGTTACCCGGGATCGGGGCGGACACACGGGCACACGCGCCCCGTGTGCTAGTAATGGGTGCACATTAAAAATGTTCCTCGGAGCCGACGAGAGTTGATGATGCACACAGACCCTCCTGCCGCGAGCCTGTCGGCCCCCAATGTGGTCATGATCGTGCTGGACGATCTCGGCTTCGCGCAGTTGGGCTGCTACGGCTCGAGCATCCAGACTCCGGCCATCGACCGGCTCGCTCGCAACGGGCTCCGGTACAACCGCTTCCACGTCACCGGGCTGTGTTCGCCAACCCGCGCCTCCTTGCTCACCGGACGAAACCACCACTCCGTCGGGATGGGATTTCTTGCCGACATCCCGAGCGCGCATCCGGGCTACACCGGCAAGATCCCCGCTTCGGTCCCCACGCTGCCACGCGTCCTTCGCGATTCCGGCTGGAGCACGATGGCTGTCGGGAAGTGGCACCTGGCGCCGCGGGGCGAACGGACGAGTGCCGGCCCGTTCACCCGCTGGCCACTGGGACTCGGGTTCGAGCGCTACTACGGTTTTCTCCTCGGCGACGCCAATCACTGGGACCCACAACTGGTCCGAGACAACACCTATCTCGACGGACCCGACGTCCGCCCAGCCGGCTACCACTTGACCGAGGATCTCACCGACGAGGCCATCAGAATGGTGGTCAGCCAGCAGCAGTCGGCACCCGGTAAGCCGTTCTTCCTCTACTTCGCCACTGGGGCGATGCACTCACCACACCATGTCCACAAGAGTTGGGCCGACGCCTACACAGGCCGATTCGATGCCGGATGGGACGTGTGGCGCGACGAGGTGTTCGCCCGCCAGGTCGCCGAAGGTGTGGTGCCCGCAGGCGCCACACTCACCGAGCGGCCCGCATGGGTGCCGGCGTGGAACACCCTCACCACAGAAGAACGCGCCGTGTACGCGCGGATGCACGAGGTGTACGCCGGCTTTCTCAGTCATACCGACGCCCAGATCGACCGATTGATTCGCGCACTCGAAGAACTCGATGTTCTGGACAACACCATCGTTATCGTCCTGTCCGACAATGGGGCGAGCGCCGAGGGAGGGGTCGCCGGAACCAGCAATGAACACCGGTTCACCCATCGGGTGCCAGAGGCGCCGGCTGACAACATCGACCGCCTACCGGATTGGGGCGGCACGGCCGGGTATCCGCACTATGCGTGGGGCTGGGCGTGGGCAGGCAACACCCCATTTCGGCTGTGGAAGCGGTATGCGTGGCTGGGCGGCACGCGGGTTCCACTGATCGTGCACTGGCCGCACGGTGTCCACGACGCCGGCGGTGTCCGTTCTCAGTTCGCACACGCTATCGACATCATGCCAACAGTGTTGGAGGCCTGCGGAGTTCAGCGGCGCGATCCGGTCCACGGTGCGAGCTTGCTGCCGACATTCGACGAATCATCGGCGCCGGCGCCTCGATCAACCCAGTACTTCGAAGTCGTGGGTTCCCGATCCATCGTCAGCGATGGCTGGAAGGCTACGACCGACCATGTGAGCCAGGGAGTCATGGACGAGGAGATACTGCTCCAGGGTAGCCGCGACTTCGCCGCTGACCGATGGTCCCTGTTTCGGGCCGACGACTTCTCCGAAGCTCACGACATCTCGGCGGAACACCCTGAGGTGGTTTCGAGATTGACCACCCAATGGATGGCCGAGGCTGCCCGCTATGACGTTCTGCCACTCACAGATTCGCTTGTGGCACGCGCGGCGGAGATGGTCTGGCCCGTGTTCCCGCCGGGGCAGCGGGTGGTGTTGCGCCCCGCCGGCGGTCCGGTCGCCGATGAGGCACTTCCCTTGCTGTACAGCAGGCTGTCCGCCGATGTCGTCGTCCCCTCCGGGGCAGCCAACGGTGTGTTGTTTGCGATCGGGAACTGGACCGGGGGGCTCGCGGCGTACGTGATCGAGTCCAGGCTGCACATCGCCATCGCCGCACCGGGCGGCGATCTCCGGGTGCGAGGCGATCGGCTGCTGACGGAGGGCCGCCACACCGTAGGCTGCCGGCTGCATCGCCTCCACGGCGAGACCCGGGTGGAAGCCGTGGTCGACAACGCCGTCGTCGGGTTCACGACGGCCCCGTTGACACTGCCGCATGTCTGGCAGCACGGCGGAACATCGATGCTGTTGGGACGAGACCGCGGGCTGCCGGTGTGTGACGACTACCAACCCCCGTTCGCGTGGAACGGCGAATTATTCTCCGTGACGGTGGAATCCGATCTGGAATCGCTACCGGGCCGCGAACTCCTCGAAGCGGCACTCAAGTCTGAGTGAATGTCACGCTCACGACTCCAGTGCCTCGAGAGTCTGCGGTGACGCCGGCGCGCGAATGATCGCCGTCAGCGAATCGATGAGGTCTGACACGAACACCGCTGTGGGCAACACCTCGGTGGCGGTCACCCACTGCCGCTGGTGGTCCGCCAGCGCGTTCAAGCTACTGGTGTAGACAAATCGAAGCCGCGTCGTGGCAACCACCTCGGGCAGATGCGAAAGATGGCTCCAGATCAGCTGATTGAGCCTTTGACCATGCTCGGTCAGTGACGGATCGGCCAAGATCCAGGCGTGTCCACCGGGTTCGGTGTACCCACGAAAGAGCAGCTGCGCCACCAACTCGACATGCCTCTCTCCCCGCTCGATGCTGCTCACCTGGGGGAGCACCAAGGCTGCGAGGAGTGCTGTGAGCTCAGGCGGTTGACCGGCCGATACCGCCTGGTCGAGCAACCGGCCCCGATCTGCATCGATCCGTTCGAGACGGTCGGCGAGTATGGCTTTGACCAGGTCATCCTTGGAGCCGAAGTGGTAGTTCACCACCGCGGCGTTGCTCTGCCCCGCGGCGAGTCGGATCTCGTTGAGGCTGACGGCAGCGATCCCTCGATCGGCAAACATGGTTTCCGCAACGGTGATGAGCTTGAGCCGCGTCTCTTCTCCGCTGCTGTTGCGGCCGCGTCTGCGCGGATGTTCCCGAACGGGACCTGACTCCGGGGGCATCGCCCGATCGTACGCAGCCCACTTCACGGTTCATGTATATAATGAGGACACATTAATTCGATGAACGTCGAGGGGACCGGACACACGATGTGGGTGGAGTTGACGTCCCTGGCACTGGTCATCGCCGTGTCACCGGCCTCGGTTGTTCCAGCGATCCTGATGCTACACACACCTCGTCCATTGGCAGCCGGGTGGGCGTTCGCCGCAGGCTGGTCTTTCTCGTTGGTGGTGGCAACCGGCCTGTTCATCCGAATCTCCGGGCGGTTCAACGATGGCGGCAACTCTCCGCCGCACTGGCTGCGACCAGCAACACTGGTACTGGCGGTGCTTCTGATCCTCACCGGACTTGTCACCTGGATGCGACGGGGACGCAGTTCACGCGCCCCGGCATGGCTGCGTGCCGTGGATTCGGTGACTCCTTGGCGAGCCCTGGCAGCCGCGCCGGTCCTGGTGTCACTGAATCCCAAAGTACTCTCCGCCTGTGCTGCAGCAGGTTTCACTCTTGCAGCGACCGAGAAGGCGAGCTCCTCTCACTGGGGTGGTGCGATAGGTTTTGCCCTGCTTGCCAGCGTGACGGTGATACTGCCGGTGCTCAGCTACGCCGTATGGCGTGAGCGCATGGACGGACCCTTACAACGGCTCAAGGTCGGGATGGAGCGACACAACGCCGCGATACTGGCTGTGATTCTCCTCGTTGTGGGTCTGATGTTGTTGCTGCAAGCAGTGTGACGATGCAAAGGAGAACAGCTGTGCCTGAACTCAACTCGCACCGCGTAAGCCGACGACTGGTCGCGCTCCAGAAGCTGATGCTGTTGGTGACAGCGAATTCGGACGGCGCCCACGACATCGAGAAGACCCGCAGAATCACCCGAACGATGGAGTCGTTGCAGCGGCACACGCGCGGGGTCCAGGAGACCACCGCCATGGTGGCCGGCGTGCCCGTTCGGTGGTTCCGTCCGGCCCGGACCGCCGCAGGGTTGATCTTCCATGTCCACGGCGGGGCCTTCGTTGCCGGCAGTTCCCTGGCAGCCCGGGCTCACAGCGAGTTGGCCAGGTCACAAGGCGTGGAGCTGGTCAGTGTTGATTACCGACTGGCACCCGAGCATCCGTCTCCCGCTGGACTGGATGACCTGTGGGCGGTCTACTCCGAGGTGGCGCGCGACCGACCCACGGTCATCATGGGGGAATCCGCCGGAGGTGGACTGGCCATGTCGCTGGTTCGTCGCGTGCTCGATCGCGGCGCCGCCGCACCCGAAGGTCTGGTGACGATGTTTCCGTGGGCGGACCTGACCAACACGTCTGACAGCTTCCTGCGGAACGAACAGCGCGACCTGCTTTCCCGCAAAGGCCTGTCACGCAGCGCAGTCGCCTACGCAGGTGACCACGATCTCACGGACCCGCTGGTGTCACCGCTCTACGGCACCTTTGCGGACTTTCCCGCCACGCTGATCATCGTGGGTACGCATGACTGTCTACTCGACGATTCGCGACGGGCCGCGGCGCGCATGCGGGCGGCCGGTGTGGACGCCACCCTCATCGAGGTGGCCGGCGGGTTCCACGGTTTCGTCCTCTTGCCTGTTCCGGAATCCAGAGAAGCACGGCGGCGGATATCGTCCTTCGTCGGCACAGTTCTCAGCCAAGGGTCGAGGTCGCCCGGGGTCTAACCCGCCCAGCTGCGCAGCAGCGCCCGCGTCCGCGCCCGCCCCTCCGCCGACCGCTCGTACGTCGCACCGACGAACTCGTCCACGCCGGCGTCCCGCAGCGCGTCCAGTCGCTCGGACACCTCGGACTCCGAGCCGATCAGCGCTGCGTCCTCCGGTCCCGCGAAACCTTCCCGATCCAGCATCGCCCGGTAGGACGGCAGCTGGCCGTACATCGCAAACTGCTTGGCCGCCGTCGCGCGCGCGCCTGCCACATCGTCGGTGACACTGATCGGTAGCGCCGCCACTACCCGAGCCTTTCTCCCCACTTCGGCGGCAGCAGACCGGATCACGGGCCCGATGTGCGATCCCAACGTCTGCGGCCCGGTCATCCACGTCACCGTCCCTGCGGTCCTGCGGCCCGCCAGCTTGAGCATCTGCGGACCCAGCGCGGCGATGTAGACGTCCGGGGCCGGGGCATCGGGGATCATGACGGAACCGCGGGTGGTCACCAACTCTCCTGCCGCGTCGGCGGGCTCGCCGTTGAGCAGCGGTAGCAGCCCGTTTAGGTATTCGTTCATCCGCCGGATCGGTTTGCCCCAGGAAATGCCCCACATGCCTTCGGTGACGGCGGCGTGGGTCATGCCGATCCCGAGGGTGAAGCGTCCTCCCGCAATCGCATTCAGGGTGAGCACGCGCTGAGCCATCAGCATCGGGTGCTGGTTTTGGATGGGCAGGACGCCGGTGCCCACACCGATGTCGGGCACCTCGCGAAATGCCACCGCCAGGGCAGTCAGCAGGTCCCGCTCATACGGCAGCTGTGTGCTCCACACCCTGGCGAAGCCCTCGTCGCGCAACATCGCCAGTTGCGCGACGTAGGTGTCGATGGAAAACGGATCACCGGTGTATTCGAGCATGCTGATCTGCATGCTCCCAGTGTGCACACCTAGCCTGAACACATGGTGGCACTCCCCGAAAAGTTCACCGAAGCCGACGTCGCACGGTTGGCGACGGTCGGCCAGGACGGCCAGCCGCACCTGGTCCCCATCGTCTTCGCCGTACGCCAGAACACCATCGTGACGGCCGTGGACGGCAAGCCCAAGTCCACGACCAGACTCAAGCGCCTGGCCAACATCACCGCCAACCCCAAGGTCAGCCTGCTGGTGGATCATTACGGCCGGGACTGGTCCCAGCTGTGGTGGGTCCGCGTCGACGGCGTGGCCACCATCACCGAGGATGCCGCAGCCCTGGACGCACTGCGGGTCAAATACCCTCAATACCAGCAGGTTCCGCTGCACGGCCCCGTCATCGAGATCTCGGTGGAGCGCGTGGCGACCTGGGGATTAGCCTGACCACCATGTACGTACCACCGGCCAACCGCCTCGACGACCACCGGGAGATCCGCGCGCTGGTGGCCGCGGCGGGCACCGCCGACTTCGTGACCGTCGACAACGGTGTGCCGGTCTCGACGCTGCTGCCCGTCGTCTGGGAGGGCGACACGGTGATCGCCCACATCGCCAAGGCCAACCCGCAGTGGCGCAGCATCACCGACGGTGCGCCGGCCCTGCTGATCTGCACCGGGCCGCAGGCCTACATCAGCCCGTCCTGGTACGCGACCAAGGCCGAACACGGTCGCGTCGTCCCCACCTGGAACTACAGCGCCGTGCACCTCACCGGCACCGTGACCCTGCACCACGACCCGGACTGGCTGCGCACCGCCGTCGACACCCTGACCGGCCGCCATGAAGACCCCCGCGAGCAGCCCTGGCACACCACCGACGCTCCGGAGCAGTACATCCGGGGTCAGCTGAACGGCATCGTGGGTATCGAGGTCACCGTCCACACCGTCGAGGGCAAGGCCAAACTCAGCCAGAACCGCTCGACGGCCGACCAGCAGGGCGTCATCGCCGGGCTCCGACACGACGGCCACACCGCGGTGGCGCGGGCCATGGAGACGCGATGACCCCGCCGGGATGCGAACTGCAGGGGCGGGTCTGGAAAGCGGGGAAACCACAGCAGGAGTTCGAGTTCGACCGGATCTCGGACTACCTGACCGAACCGGACACCCTGGTCTGGGTGGACATGTTCGACCCCGACCACGACGCCCTGGCTGCCCTGGCCCAGGAACTCGGTCTCAACGTCTGGGCCGTCGAGGACGCGGTGGCGCCATCGGAACGGGTGAAGGCCACGGTCTACCCCAGCCACACCTTCTTCACGGTCTACGCGGTCACGATGGAGACCCCCACCGACGAGCCGAAGGCCCTGCTGACCAAACACCGCATCTCGGCATTCGTCCTGAAGAACGCACTGGTGACAGTGCGGCTCGCCCCGCAGTGGGACATCCATGAGGTGCTGCGCCGCTGGGACGACCTGGGCGGTCAGCAGTACGGCGTGAGCGCGCTGGTGCACGGCCTGCTGGACGTGGTGGTGGACGGCCACTTCGACGCCGTGCAGGTACTCGACGACGGGATCGAGGACCTGGAGGACACCCTGTTCGACCCGCCGAAACGCGATGCCAACATCCAGCGCCGCAGCTTTGCCCTGCGCAAGGACCTGGTGAACCTGCGCCGGGTGGTGCTGCCGATGCGCGAGGTGGTCAACACCATTCAACATCACCGCGCCGAGACCCACCGGGCCCCGGAACTGGACCCGCTGTACACCGACCTCTACGACCATGTGCTGCGCGCCACCGAGTGGACCGAATCGCTGCGCGACATGATCACCACGGTGTTCGAGACCAACCTCTCCCTACAGGACGCGCGGCTGAACACGGTGATGAAAAAGCTCACCGGCTGGGCCGCCATCATCGCGGTCCCGACCGCCATCACCGGCTTCTACGGGCAGAACGTCCCCTACCCCGGTTTCGACTCCTGGAGTGGGTTTGTCGCCAGTTCGGCACTCATCGTTTTCCTGGTGGTCGTCCTCTATGTGGCATTCCGTCGCCGAGACTGGCTGTAAGACCGGCTAAGGTGCCCGCCATGGCGTACACCCGCTATGTCGCGCTCGGCGACAGCCAGACCGAGGGACTCTGGGACGGTGATGACGACACCGGCCTGCGGGGGTTCGCCGACCGGTTGGCAACCCGCCTCGACCAGCTGTATCCCGGCCTGCAGTACGCGAATCTGGCTGTGCGGGGCCGCACCACCCGCGATGTGCTGGACAACCAACTGCCGGCCGCGCTGGCCATGCGCCCCGACCTGGTGACGGTCTGCGTCGGGATGAACGACATGGTGCGCCCGGGCCGTTGGTTCGACACCGCCCTGGTGGAACTGGAGACGGTCTACACGCGGCTGGCGGAAACCGGCGCGGCCGTGGTGACGACGACGTTCCCCGACGTCGCCAGGATCCTTCCGGTGGGCCGGGTGCTGGCCGCACGGCTGCAGCAGATCAATGCGGTGATCGCCAATTCGGCTGCGTCACATGGTTTCGGGCTGGTGGATCTGTTCACCGCGCCGTCGATGATGGATCCCGAGGTGTGGAGCAGCGACCGCATGCACGCCTCACCCTACGGGCACCAGCTGTTCGCCGACGCGGCCGCCGAGGCACTGGGATTACCCGGCAGCAGCCATGATTGGGCCATTGCACGCGGTACCGGCCAGACTCCACGGCCCAGTCAGCGGATGCGCGCGCAGGCGCAGTGGACCCGCAACATGCTGGCGCCGTGGATCTGGCGCACGCTGCGCAGCCGGCCACCCGGCTATGGCAAATCCGCCAAGCGGCCCCAGCTGGCCGGAGTCGACGCATGATCCGGCGCGGCGACCCGCGCGGCACTCCACTGTTGTTCGTACACGGTGCTTTTCACGGGGCATGGTGCTGGGACGAGCACTTCCTGGACTTCTTCGCCGAGCGGAACTACCACGCTGTCGCACTGGATCTGCGCAACCACCCGGGTGACCCCGCAGGTGCGACGGTGGCGGATTACGTCGCCGACGTCCGCGCTGCCGCAGACGCCCTGTCCCGCCCGCCGGTGGTGATCGGCCATTCGATGGGCGGCTTCGTGGTGCAGAAGTACCTGGCCGACCACCCGGCGCCGGCGGGCGTACTGCTGGCCTCGGCCCCGCCGTACGGTCTGCACAAGGCCGCACTGCGGGTGGCCTACCGCAACGCGCGCCACAGCGGGCGACCCTCGGCGCTGCGCAGGCCGTTGCTGTTCTTCGGGACACCGGCAGTGGCGCGCAATACCTTCTACAGCGCGGCCACCCCGGAGCACCTGGTCCGCCGCTACACCGCATTGTTGTGCGATGAGAGCACCCGCGCGCTGTACCGCGACCTGCTCTACGCCGACCTCGCCGAGCCGGCGAAGGTGCGCACACCCCTGCTGGTGTTGGGTGCCGCCGAAGACGGCTTCTTCAGTCAGCGCGAAATCTGCGCCACCGCCCGGGCGTATCGGACGCATGCCGAGTTCTTCCCCGGGATGGGCCACAACCTGATGCTCGAGCCGGGCTGGGCGACGGTGGCCCAGCGCATCCACAGCTGGCTGCATGAGCAGGTGTTGTAACACCAATACCCAGTTCAGCGACACTTCCGGCAGTGGAGCACTACCATCGGTGGTCCACTGCAGCGAAGGGATGCTCACGTGCGTATACCGCTTCGGCTCGCCCTCGTCCTGGCCTTCAGCGGCCTCGTCGCCGCCCCCACGGCGTCTGCCGCAGTACCCACCCCGGCCGTCGCCCAGGTGACACCGGGGCCCGCCGACGTGGTGGGCGTCGCCCATCCCGTGGACATCACCGTCGCCGCCCCGGCGGACCGGCAGTCGGTCGAACAGTCCATCCAGGTGCTCGAGCCGAAGGGGATGACCGGCCAGTTCGACTGGGTGGACGCCGACACCGTCCGCTTCACCCCTGATGAATTCTGGCCTGCGCATTCCACTGTCCGGATGTCGGTGGGCAACACCCCACTGAACTTCAACACCGGTGCGGCCGTGGTGGGGGTGGCCGACATCTCGGCGCACACCTTCACCGTCAGCATCGACGGCGTCGAGGCTCGGCAGATGCCGGCCTCCATGGGCAAGCCCGGATTCCCGACACCCACCGGATCGTTCACCGCACTGGCCAAGGAACGCGACGTGGTGATGGACTCCCGCACCATCGGTATCCCACTGGACTCGTCGGAGGGCTACCTGCTGGACGTGAACTACGCGGTACGCGTGACGTGGGGCGGGGTGTACGTGCACTCGGCGCCGTGGTCGGTGGGCTCACAGGGTTATGCCAACGTCAGCCACGGTTGCATCAACCTCAGCCCCGACAACGCGGCCTGGTACTTCGACACGGTGAGCGTCGGCGACCCGATCATCATCAACGCCTGACCCGCGGGGTCAGTGCAGCGCACCCAGCAGCTGGTTGAACGCCTCCGTCATCGACGGGTGGGTGTAGATCTCGTCGCGCAGCGCGCTGGCGGTGATGCCGTGGCGCATGGCGAGTGCGACGGTGTTGATGACCTCGTGGGAATCGTGGGACAGCAGCGCAGCACCGATGATCGTGTCCGCGTCAGCGTCCACCACCACCTTCATCATGCCGCGCGGATCCCCCACGATCCGCGCCCGCGGCACGGTCGCCATGTCGGCCACTTTTATGGCGGCCACCTTCACCATCAGACCCGCGGCCCGGGCCGCCTTCTCGGTGAGCCCCACCCGGGACAGCGGCGGAGTGAGGAACAGCGAAAAGGGCACGGCCATGCGGTCCGTGGTGCTGCGGGTGCCACTGCCGTCCAACTGCTGCGCGACGATCCGGTAGTCGTCGAGCGAGATGTAGGTGAACTGCGGGCCGCCGTTGACATCACCGACGGCGAAGATGTGGGGTGCGCTGGTACGCAGGTATCCGTCGACAATGATGGATCCATCCGGGCGGGTGTCCACCCCGGCGCGGTCCAGACCCAGTCCGGCGGTCACGGCCCGTCGTCCCAGCGCCACCAGCACCAGATCACCTGCGACGGTGCGGGACTGTCCGTCCTGGGTGAAATGCACGGTGTCGCCTGCTATCTCGTCAACCTGAGCGCCTGAGATGACCTGCACACCGGCGCCGGTCAGCAGGTCACCGACCGCTGCGGCCACGTCGTCGTCCTCGTTGCCCAGGATGCGGTCGTGCTTTTCCAGCACGGTGACCGCCGAGCCGTAACCGGCGAACATCGCGGCGAACTCGAGGCCCACGTAGCCGCCGCCGAGCACCACCAGGCGGGCGGGCAGGTCCGGTTGGACCAATAGCTCAGTACTGGTCACCACCCGGGGATTGCCGGACAGACCGGGAATGTCGGGCAGCACCGCTTCAGAACCGGTGCCCACCACGATGTTGGTCGCTGTCACGGTGTGCACGGTGCCGTCGACGTCGTCGACGCGGATGGTGGTGGCGTCGACGAACTGGGCCCGCCCGGTCAGCACCGTCACGGTCTCCAGGTCGTCGAGCATGGCGAAGTTGCGCCCGCGCAGGTAGTCGGTCAGGTGTGCGGTGGCATCGACCGCGGCGCGGTAGGCGAACGCATGAGGTGAACCGGATTCGAGGTGCTCGGCCCCGTACACCATCGATTTGGTTGGGACACAGCCGATGTTGATGCAGGTGCCGCCATACATCTGGGCCGACTGCTCCACCATCACCACCCGGCGGCCCTGCTTGCCCCACGCTGCGGCCAGCGTCTTGCCGCCCTTGCCGAACCCGATGACGACCAGATCGGCCGTGAGTGTGTCCATGGTGCACCACTCAACCCCACCGAGGCGCAGGTGACCACCCCCGCTACCGGTAAAACCCCGCGGGTTCACTCAGGCGGTCCTGCGCCCGCCAGGTGTAGGTGGAATCATCGCAGAGATGGCCACCGATACGCCGCAGACCATCGCCTACCCGTCCCCCGGTTCCCGTCCTCGACGTCGAGACGAGGAGACCCTGGCGCCCCACGTCATCGTGCTCTTCGGCGCCACCGGCGACCTGGCCAAACGCAAGCTGCTCCCGGGGATGGCCTATCTGGTGAAATCGGCTCTGGCGCCGCAGATCCGGGTGGTCGGCACCTCGCTGGAGGACTATACCGACGCCGAGTTCCGGGAACTGGCCCGCGAGGCCATCAACGCCTTCGGCAGCCACAAGCTCACCGACGAGGAGTGGGCGGCGTTCGCCGCCCGGGTGACCTACGTGCCGCAGGGCGCCGGTCCCGAAGCGCTGGCGGCTGCCGTCGCCGAGGCCGAGACCGAACTCGGTCCCGACACCCAGCGGCTGCACTATCTGTCGGTGCCGCCGAAGGCCGCACGCGCCGTCATCACCATGCTGCGGGAGGCCAACCTCGTCGAACGGTCCCGAGTCGTGATGGAGAAACCGTTCGGCACTGACCTGGCCAGCGCGGTGGCACTCAACGACTTCGTGCACCAGACGTTCCGGGAGCGCCAGATCTTCCGCATCGATCACTTCCTCGGCAAGGAGGCCGCCCAGAACATCCTGGCCTTCCGGTTCGCCAACGGCCTGTTCGAGCCGATCTGGAACCGCAACTTCATCGACCACATCCAGATCGACATCCCCGAGACCCTGGGCCTGGACCAGCGGGCCAATTTCTACGAGAGCACCGGCGCCTACAAGGACATGGTGGTGACGCATCTGTTCCAGGTGATGGCCTTCGTCGTGATGGAACCACCCACCGCGCTGGAGCCCCGAGCCATCAGCGAGGAGAAGAACAAGGTGTTTCGCTCCATGCTGCCCATCAGGTGCGAGGACGTGGTCCGCGGCCAGTTCACCGGTTATCGCGAAACCGAGGGGGTGGCAAGGGATTCCGACACCGAGACATTCATCGCACTCAAGGTCGGCATCGACAACTGGCGTTGGGCCGGCGTGCCGATCTACCTGCGGACCGGCAAGCGGATGGCTGAAGGACAGCGCATCATCTCGATCGCCTTCAAGGAGGCGCCGCGCACCATGTTCCCCGCCGGCTCCGGCGTCGGCTCCCAGGGCCCGGATCACCTCACCTTCGATCTGGCCGACGCCTCGAAGGTGTCGCTGTCCTTCTACGGCAAGCGGCCGGGGCCCGGGATGAAGCTGGACAAGATGTCCATGCAGTTCTCCACGCAGGAGACCGAATCCCTGGGCGATGTACTGGAGGCCTACGAACGGTTGATCCTGGACGCGATGCGCGGTGACCACACCTTGTTCACCACCGCCCAGGGCATCGAATCCCTGTGGGAGCGCTCGAGCGCGCTGCTGGACGATCCCCCGCCGGTGAAGTCCTACCCGCAGGGCACCTGGGGTCCCAACGCCATTCACCAACTGATCGCACCGAATGCCTGGCGGTTGCCCTTCGAACGGGCCTGGCGCGAAAAGAAGGGATGACTTTCCTAGAACGTGTTCTAGATTGGGAGCATGACCGGCGTCTCCTTCGATCTGTCCAGCGTGTTCTCCACCGTGGCGAACACGATCCCGGAGCACACCGCCCTGGTGTGGCGTGACCTGCGGCTGAGCTACGCGCAGATCAATGCCCGTATCGACGGGGTGGCGCATTACCTCACCTCGGTGGGCCTGGGCTGCCACACCGAGCGTGACCGGTTGGCCGGTCACGAATCCGGACAGGACCACATCGGGCTCTACCTACGCAACGGCAACCAGTACCTGGAGACCATGGTGGCCGCCTATCGCGCCAGGGTGGCCCCGTTCAACGTCAGCTACCGCTACGTCGAGGACGAGCTGATCTACCTGCTCAACGACTCCAAGGCGACCGCACTGGCCTACAACGCCGAGTTCGCCCCACGGGTGGCTGCCATCCGCGACCAGCTGCCACACCTGAAAGTCCTGATCCAGGTGGCCGATCACACCGGCAACGAATTGCTGCCCGGTGCCGTCGATTACGAGTCCGTCGTGTCCACACCCGCCCCCGCCATGCCGACGCCCACCGGCGACGACCTGTACATCCTCTACACCGGCGGTACCACCGGCATGCCGAAAGGCGTGCTGTGGCGCCAGCACGACATCTTCGTCTCGGCCATGGGCGGACGCCCGTTCGGCAGCACCGAGGCACTGGGCTCGTATGCCGAACTCGCCGAGCGCGCCAAGGCCGCCGGCGGCGCACTGAAGATCCTGATGCTGCCGCCGTTCATGCACGGCGCCGCGCAATGGGCGGCCTACAACATCATCACCATGGGCGGTGCCATCGTCATTCCCGATGACGTGGAGAAACTGCGCCCCGCCGACATTCTGGAACTGGCAGCACGCGAGAAGGTGAGCAGCATTCCGGTGGTGGGTGACGCCATGGCCCGGCCGCTGATCGACGAGATAGAGACCGGCGAGCACGACCTGTCCGGCCTGATCTCGATCACCAACGGCGGTGCGCCGATGTCGCCGACGGTGCGTGACCGCATCCGGGCGGCGCTGCCGAACCTGCTGTTGATGGACGCGGTGGGGTCCTCGGAATCCGGCGCTCAGATGAGCAACGTGATCGGTGACGATGCCGGCACCTCGCCGGTGTTCACTCCCGGATCCGACACGGCCGTGGTGGATCTCGAGTTCACTCGCGTGCTGGCACCCGGGGACGGCGAGGGATGGCTGGCGCGTCGCGACCTGATCCCGTTGGGCTATCTGGGTGATGCGGCCAAGACCGCGCGCACCTTCCCCACCATCAACGGGGTGCGCTGGTCGGTGCCCGGTGACAAGGCGGTCGCACTGGCCGACGGCCGGATCGAGCTGCTGGGCCGCGATTCGGTGACCATCAACTCCGGCGGCGAGAAGATCTTCGCCGAGGAGGTGGAACGCGCCGTGGCAGCGCACCCGTCGGTCTACGACGTCGTGGTGGCGGGCCGGCCGTCGGAGCGTTGGGGCAGCGAGGTGGTGGCCGTCGTGCAACTGGCCGAGGGCACGTCGGTGACCGACGAGGAGCTGATCGAGGTGTGTGGGCGCACCATCGCGCGGTACAAGATCCCCAAGGCCTTCATCCGCACCCCGAAGGTGATGCGGTCACCGGCCGGCAAGGCCGACTACCGGTGGGCCAAGGCGATAGCCGAAGAGGCTGCCGCACTTCCCCGTTGAGCCTCACGGAGCCGGGCGGTAGACACCCTTACCGGTGACCAGCGGCATGTCCAGAGTGGTGCGGATTCCCGGCGCCGCTGCCACCACGTCCGGTATCGCGTTCACGATGCGGCCGGCCGCCACCAGGATGGCCGCGTAGTTGTGGTCACCGCGGCTGCTGGTGGGGCAGATGTCGACGGCATAGGAGGGTTCGCCGGTGATCTCGACGCGGTAGGACCCTCCCGGCTGAGCAGGCTGCGCCCAGTCGGGACGCAGGTCTTCACGCACCCGGGTGATGTGCTCCACCACCACCGCCGCCCTGCCGTCGACCATGCCGCTGATCTCGAAGCGCATCGCGGCCACGGTGCCCGCCGCGATCACCCCGCACGCGGTCTCGATGTCCTCGGGTGCGGGCTCGAGTTCGTAACTCTCCGTGATCTCGTCGAGTTCGACACCGATTCCGGCCGCCAGCATCTTCAAGGCGGTCCCCCACGCCGCGCTCAGCACCCCCGGCAGCAGGAGCATGCCCGGCTGATCCAGCGGATTGCCGAAGCCCATCACGATCTTCATCACCACCTCGCCGTCGTAGGTGGCGTAGTCGGCGATCTCCATGGTGCGGATCTGCTCGATGCGCTGACACGTCCCCGCCAGCGCGAAGGGCATCAGGTCGGTGGCGAAACCGGGGTCCACCCCAGTGATGAACACCGTCGAATTCCCCTGCAGCGTGGCATCTTCGACCCGTCTGATGGCCTTGTCCGGAAGTACGGTCCAGGGGAACTGCAAGCCGCCGGGGGCCGACCCCACGACATTGATGCCGGCCGCCAGGGCCGCGGTGACGTCACGGGTGGCTTCAACGGGCCTGGTGTCCCCCATGGCGCAGTAGACCAGGCAGTCGGGAGCGGTGGCCAGCACCTGGTCCATGCCCGCGGTGGCCACGATCCCGGTTCGCACGTCGAGTCCGGCAAGCTCACCGGCGTCTGTACCGAGCTTGTCCTCGGTGGACACGCCCACCGCGGTGAGTTCGAAGCGGGGATCCTCGATCAACTGGGTCAAAGCGATGCGGCCACAGTTACCGGTGCCGACGAGCGCGACGCGGATGGTCATGGTTGGCAGTATGTCCGGTCAGCGTCAGAATTGAAACAGGTTCTAGTTTTCTCGCTGTCGGGTAGCGTGACGCCCCATGGGACGCGTGGACGGAAAAGTTGTACTGATCAGCGGCGGGGCTCAGGGCATGGGCGCCGCGCACGCCAAGATGCTGGTCGACGAGGGCGCCAAGGTGGTGATCGGCGACATCCTGGACGAGAAGGGGCAGGCACTGGCTGCGGAGTTGGGTGATGCGGTGCGCTACGTGCACCTGGACGTCACCGAGGCGCAGCAGTGGGACGCCGCAGTACAGACTGCCGTCGACACCTATGGCTCGCTGACCGCCCTGGTGAACAACGCGGGCATCGTGGCACTGGGCAAGATCGGCAAGTTCGATATGGCCAAGTGGCAGAAGGTGATCGACGTCAACCTCACCGGGACCTTCCTCGGGATGCAGGCGGTGGTGGAGCAGCTGAAGGCCGCCGGAGGTGGGTCGATCATCAACGTGTCGTCCATCGAAGGCCTGCGGGGGGCACCGATGGTGCACCCCTACGTGGCCTCGAAGTGGGCCGTCCGCGGCCTGGCGAAATCGGCGGCGCTGGAGCTGGGCCCGTTCAACATCCGAGTCAACTCGGTGCACCCCGGGTTCATCCGTACCCCGATGACCAAGCACTTCCCCGACGACATGGTGACCGCACCGTTGGGCCGGCCGGGCAAGTCCGAAGAGGTGTCCACCTTCATCGTGTTCCTGGTGAGCGACGAGTCGTCCTTCTCGACCGGCAGTGAGTTCGTGATGGACGGCGGCCTGGTCACCGACGTGCCGCACAAGAACCTGTTCTGAGACCGCTGCGACACTGACTTCCGTCGACCCCGCGGCCTGTTCTGTGCCGTGGGGTCGACTCCGTCCGGATAACGGCACACACGATTGCAGTGTGGCCCTGCCGGCGAAGACCTGGACGCACGACGGCCCGCCCGCCGCGGCGTTGCCAGGCCTGATGACTGCTCTCCGGCCGTGTCGGCATGATTCTTGAGCAACGTTGAACTGCTTTCGTTCGCAACGGTAAACAGTTGCAGACGCGCCACCAGCGACGATGACGAATTCATCAGCTATGCCATCACTCGGTACGGCGCCACAAATGCCGGTACAAACCGGGTGTCACTCTGTCGGCAAACCTTTGCCACGCCAACGCAATGGTTTTTGTAGTGCTATCCCCCAGCTAGCATCACAACCCCGCAAACGCATTTGCCGGGTCGGATGGGCGCGCTGTCGATCATCACTGGATTTACGAAAACCCCGACTTTGTCAACTTACTTTTGAGTAGATTCCGGCTGCCGTTAATTACGCCCACGTAAAGGAGTGTCCATGTACGCCGCAGCCCGCACGTATCTGGCAACTGGTGTCGCAGTCGTCGGTGCGAGCGCCCTCGCCGTCTGCCCGCTGTCGCCGGTGCACACAACCGGGGCGGACCTCACCGTCCCCGCCGTCACCGCCCCGGCCGCCCTCTCGACGGCGGCCGTCCATCTCACCTCGCTGGCCAACCCGATCCAGTTGTGGGCGCAGGTGCTCAGCCAGGCCGTCGACAACGCCGGCGCGCTGGGCCGGGACTGGCTGTCGGATCCGGCCCCGGTGCTGCGACAACTGCTGACCAATCAGATCGGCTACCTGGAATCGCTGGCCGACGCGGGCCGCGGGGTGGTCAACGGCCTTGGTCAGTACTTCGATCCCGCCAACCCCTTCGGCGCGACCGCCGAGATCCAGCGGGCCATGCAGCAGTTCTCCGAGGGCGACATCTTCGGTGGCGTCTCGACGCTGACCGGGGCGCTGATCACCGGAACCATCATCGTCGGAGTCGGCCTGCCGCTCTTCGAATCCGGGGTGCTGGACATTCCCGCAAAGATGGCCCAGAACGCCGCGGACGTGATCGCGTCGGCGTTCAGCCTGACCACGGCGCTGCCGCTGTTGGCCGGCGTCCTGGGCCCGATCATCAACCCCATCAACGCCCTCGGCAGCACCGCGCAGGACGTGGTCGACTCCCTGGGCGCCGGAGACGTCATCGGGGCGCTCACCGCGGTGGTCAACATCCCCGCCGTGCTGACCGGTGCCCTGCTCAACGGGTTCGAAGCCGCCGACGGCACCCTCCTGCCGGGCCTGCTGTCAGTGGACAGCTTCAGCGGCGGCCTGGTCCAGGGGCTGCTGCTGACCATTCCCCGGGCCATCGCCGACGCCCTCGGCGCGAACACCAGCGCACGGACCGCGGCCGTCGACGAGGTGTCGAGCGTCAGCACCGACGCGCCCGCCACCGTCACCCTCGACGTGCCGGACTCCGCGCCCGCCGGGGTGTCCGAGCCGGAGCCGACCGGTGTCGCACCGGCTACCCCTGTCTCCGGTGAGGACACCGACGACGCCCCGGCCCACGACGAGCAGGACGTAGCCGAGGACGCCGAAACCGCAGTGCCCGAGCAGGATTCGACCGAGGTCGACGAGGTGACCGACGAAGCCCCGGCGGAGAATGACGCGGCCGACGAGGACACCACCGACGACGACACCACCGAAGACGACGTTGCCGACGACGACGCTGCCGATGACGACGCTGCCGATGATGAGTCCACCGAGTCGGAGTCCGACGCGGACACCGATCCGTCCTCCGACGGGGGCGAGAGCTCAGGCGACAGCGACAGCAGCGCGTCGGAGAGCAGCTCCGACAGCGACACCGCGGCGGCCTGAACAGCCAGGACGGGCCCTCTCCCCCATCCGGTGAGGGCCCGTTCGGTCACCGTCCCTTGACCAGGGTGACCAGCTGATCCAGTGCCGCACCCCAGCCTTCGGCGAAGCCCATCGCCTCGTGCTGCTTGCGGGCGGCTTCGCTGTCGTGCAGCACCGTCGCAATGTAACGGGTGCCATCGCCCTCGGGAACGAGGTCGAGCACCACCGTCATGGCGAACTCGCCCTCGAGCACCGGGACCGGGCGGTAGCCCGGCGCCAGCGCCGAGGTCCAGATGAGCCGTCGCTCCTGCACGACCTCCAGATAGCACCCGGTCGACGGGTACTGCTCACCCTCCGGTGAGGCCATCACGGTGTGCATCCGGCCACCGGGACGGACGTCCAGCTCCGCCTTGACCGTCGACCACGGGGCCGGCGTGAACCACTGCACCAGCAGGTCCGGATCCGTCCACGCATCCCAGACGGCCCGGGGGCTCACGTCGACCACGCGGTCGAGCACCAGATCAGTGGTGGGGTCCACATCGACGGGTCGCAGGTCGGTCATCGTGTCGTCTCCTCGGTTCGGGGTGTGCCCTTGTTCTGGATGTGCCGGGGTAGACACCCGGCCCGCCCGGAACTCATCGCGGCGTTGCGTTCCGACGCCCCCCCAGAGCTGCAATTCCATGCTCGACCAAGCTCCGCACCCCTTGGTACCGTCGGCACACCGACGCTGCAGCCGACAGGAGGGTGGCCCGTGGTGATGGCGATCCGACGCTGGTGGCGCCAGCCCGACCACTTCTACTGGATGACCTCGCTGCTGGCCGCGCGCGGACTGCAAGCCGGTGTCTGCCGGGTGATCGCAGCCACCGTCCTGGGTCTCGGAGCGGTCAACGTCGCGATGCTCGCGAGCCCGCGCGGTCCGCAGGGCATCACCAACCAGGTGCTGGTGGCCGCGGTCGCGGCGGTCTGCGTGGTGCTCGCCGCCCTGTGGCTGCGCAGGCGGTGGCCCAGCAGAACCGGTTCGTCCCTCTTTGTGGTGATCGCGGCGGCCGGCATCGCCGCGTGCTGCCTGGCGCAGCACGATCCCACAGCGGGGCTTCTGGGATGCACGGCTTTTGCCGCGCTGTGCGGGTACGTGGCCTTCTTCCATCAACCGCGCCTCATCGTGTTCACCGTCGCGGTGGCGACCGTGACCGCGACGGTGCTCGCGCTGCGTCAGACCGCCGATCCGGTGTTCGCCGCCGCCGCCCTGGCGTTCCTGGCAATGGTCCTGATCACCGTTCCCGCCGCCTGCCAGGCGATGGTGCATCTGCTCGGCATCAACGTGTTGGCCTCGGAGATCGACACCCTCACCGGCCTGCCCAACCGGGATGCCTTCTACCGGGCCACCGGGGCACTCATCTCGGCGCGCGGCCGCGTCGACGACAGGCACCTGGTGCTGCTGGTGATCACGTTGGACAACTTCAGTCTGCTCAAGAGCGCCGGCGGCACGGTGGCCTGTGAGCGGGCGTTGGTGGCGGTGGCCCAGACGCTGCGCGAGACCACCCGCAGCTCGGCGGTCCTGGGGCACATCGGCGACGCCGAGTTCGTCATCGCCGACACGTTCTCCTCGACCGATTCCTCGCCGCTGGTGGAGCGGGTGCGCGGGGCGGTGGCCACCACCCCGCCACGGCTGACCGCCAGCATCGGCGTGGTCAGTACTCCGCTGGGGGCGTTGGCCGGTTGCCCGCCGGAGGAACTGCTCGACGAGCTCATCGAGCTGGCCGGCCAGAGCATGGGCGACGCCCGCCGGGGCGGTGGCAATCAGGCCCGGTACACGGTGTGCCCGGCGCCGGCCGCCATCGAGCCCGAGAACAGGTCTGACGCCGACGAGCAGTGGTGAACCTCGACGAACTGCGCTGGTTTCTGGTCCTCGCCGACACCGAACACGTCACCGACGCGGCAGCAGCGCTGGGGATCAGCCAGCCCACGCTGTCGCGGGCGCTGGCCCGGCTCGAGGACCAGGTGGGCGCTGAACTGTTCGACCGGATCAACCGCAGGCTGGTGCTCAACGCCTACGGGCAGATCATGGCCGACCATGCCCGCCGCGCCACCGCCGATCTGGACGCCGCAGTCGAACGCATTGCCGCACTGCGTGATCCGGACACCGGGACGGTCCGGCTGGCTTTCCTGCACTCGGTGTCCAGCTGGTATGTGCCCGAGCTGTTGCGCCGCTTCCGCGCCGGGGCGCCGCACATGCGGTTCGACCTGTACCAGGGGCCGGCCCACGCCCTGTCCGAACACCTGCGGACCGGACACGCCGACCTTGCCATCACCTCACCGCGCCCGGGTGGTCCCGGGTTCGGCTGGCACTCCCTCTACGTCGAGCAGCTGTGCCTAGCCGTGCCCCACGACCACCCCTTTGCCGACCGGGGCTCGGTGCGCGTCGCCGATGTCGCGGCCGAGCCCGTGGTGGCCCTGCCGGCGGGCTTCGGATTGCGGCAACTGAGCGACGAGCTGTTCGCGAAAGCCGGTGTCACGCCGCATATTGCGGTCGAGGCCATGGAGATCCCCGCCGTCGAGGGCATGGTGGCCGCCGGTTTCGGGGTGGCGGTGGTGCCGCAGCCACGCCCGGGCCGGGGTGAACCGAACTGCGCCTATGTCGCGCTGTCTCACCGCGATGCGCAACGGCACATCGGCCTGGCGTGGAGCACCACCCGAGAGTTGCCTCCCGCAGCTGAGCGGTTTGCCGGTTTCGTGAAAACCCTGCAGCGCCCAGGTCATGCTCTTTCTTCATCATCCTGATTGCTTCCATGCATTGGACACATGCCTGACCCCGTCTTAGCGTGGAGCGGGTGTCCATCGAGAGCCCGTCGCAGCCCGGCCCCACCTGGGCCGGCCACCCGCCTGGCTCCACCGACTACCGCCGGTTGCTGGCGGCGTTGTTCTGCGCCGGCGTCGCGACATTCGCCCAGCTGTACTCGTTGCAAGGCGTGCTGCCCCAACTGGCCGAGCACTACCGCATCGGAGCCGCCGACGCCGCCTTGACCGTGTCGCTGGCCACCACCGGCCTGGCCGTCTCGGTGATTCCGTGGTCGATGGTCGCAGACCGGGTGGGCCGGGTGCGGGCCATGTCGGTGTCGGTGGCCGCGGCCACGACATTGGGCCTGCTGGTGGCGCTGGCGCCCACCTACCAGCTGCTGCTCGCGGGCAGATTCGTCGAAGGCGTCGCGCTGGGCGGGGTGCCCGCCGTCGCGATCGCCTACCTCACCGAGGAGATCGAGCGCAGGCACTCTGCGCGCGCCGCCGGGATCTACGTCGCCGGTACCACCATCGGCGGACTGCTGGGGCGGGTGGTTGCCGGACCCATCGCCGAGACCGTGCACTGGCGGATGGGCGTGTTGGTGGTGGCCGTGCTGTGCGCGCTGGCCGCAGTCGGATTCATCGCTCTGGCGCCCCGGCCCCGCGGCTTCGTGCCGTCCACCGGGGGCGGCGTGGTGCAGCGGCTGGCGGCCAATCTGCGCTCACCGCGGCAGTTGGCGCTCTACGCGCAGGCCTTCCTGCTGATGGGCGGCTTCGTCGCGCTGTACAACTTCCTGGGCTTCCGGCTCACCGCGGCACCGTTCAACCTGCCGCATCATCTCGTCAGCCTGGTGTTCCTGGCGTACCTGGCCGGCACGTGGGCGTCGTCGCGGGCAGGCGCGGAGGCCACCCGGTTCGGCCGACGCCGGGTGCTGCTGGTCGCGGTGGCGGTGATGGCCGCCGGCGTGGTGATGACCCTGTCGAATCAGCTGCTGGTGGTGCTCGCCGGGCTGGTGGTGGCCACCGTCGGGTTCTTCGGCGCCCATGCCATCGCCTCGGGGTGGACGGCGGTGGCGGCGGGCACCGGCAAGGCGCAGGCGTCGTCGTTGTACAACCTCGCCTACTACGGCGGGTCCAGCCTGGTGGGGTGGTTCGGCGGCGTGGCCTTCGACGCGCGCGGCTGGCCCGCCCTGGCCGCGACCGTACTGGGCCTGACCGTGGTGGCCGCCGCCATCGCGGCAGTGTTGCTGCGGGACGGACCGGCCGCGTCGCTCAGGCCAGGCCGAACTGGGCGTACAGCGACTGGGTCCGCCACAGGATCAATCCGATGAACACCGCCAGCAGCGCGACCACGGCCCCGGCCTGCACCAGGCTCTGTCGCTGCCGGGGCGCGTAGAGGAACGCGGCGGTGACCAGCGCGCCGGTGACCAATCCACCGAGGTGGCCCTGCCAACTGATGTTCTGAGAGCTGACCAGCGGGACGATCAGCGTGAAGGCCACGTTCAACCCGATCACCGCGAGCACGGGCCGCAAATCCAGGTTCATCCGTTTGGCCACCACGAACGTCGCGCCGAACAGGCCGTAGATCGCCCCCGACGCGCCGGCGGTACCCGTGTTCAGCGGCGCCAGCAGGTACACCAGCACCGAACCGCCGATGGCGCTCACCCCGTACAGCGCGCCGAAGCGCAACCTGCCGAACAACTGCTCGAGCTGCGGGCCCATGACATAGAGCACCAGCATGTTGAACAAGATGTGCATGACGCCGTAGTGCAAAAAGGCCGAGGTGATCAGGCGGTACCACTGGCCGTCGGCCACCGCGGGTGACCACAGCACCAGCTGGCTCTGGAAGTCAGGAATGGCCATCTGCGCCACGAAGGCGATCAGGTTCACCGCGATCAGCGAGTAGGTGACCACGGGGAGGGCGCCGGCCGGACGCAGCCCGCCGCCCATCGGACTGCGAGCCTGCCGGACGCTCTTGTTGCCTTCGGCCACACATTCGACACACTGGTGGCCCACGGCCGCCGAGCGCATGCAGTCGCCGCAGATGAAGCGGCCGCACCGGGTGCAGCGGACGTAGGTCTGCCGATCGGGATGGCGGTAACAGGTGGGAACTTCGGTGGGCGGCGGCGGGGGTGTGCCGGGGTAGCTCATCGGACAGCTCTCATGCCGGCAATTCTAGTGATCACCCCCACCGCCTCGGGTTACACCGTCACCCGTTCGGCGTCGAGGGCCCGGTTGAGCTTCTCGCCCTCGATGTCGAGATCGGGCAGGCTCCGCTGCAGCCCCTGGGGCAGCCACCAGGCGCGGTCGCCCAGCAGCGACATCACCGCGGGCACCATCGTCATCCGCACCACGAAGGCGTCGATGAAAACGCCGAAGGCCAAGGCGAATCCGATCTGTTTGATCATCGGGTCGGCGTTGAAGACGAAGCCGGCGAACACGGCCATCATGATCACGGCCGCAGCCGTCACCACCCGTGCCGCCTGGGCGAACCCGTGGGACACCGCGTCGTCACCGCGCAGGCCGTGCACGTGCGCCTCTTTCATCGACGACACCAGGAACACCTCGTAGTCCATCGCCAGGCCGTACAGCACGCCGGTCACGATGATCGGCAGCAAGCTCATGATCGGGCCGGTGGCGCTGAGCCCGAACAGCTGCTGCAGCCAACCCCATTGGAACACTGCCGTGGTGGCGCCGAAGGTGGCCAGGATGCTGAGCAGGAAGCCCACCGTGGCCTTGACCGGCACCGCGATCGACCGGAACACCAGGGTCAGTACCAGCAGCGAAAGTCCCACCACCACACCGATGTACAGCGGGATGGCACTGGCGATGCGATCGGAGATGTCGATGCCCATGGCGGTGATGCCGGTGACGCCGAGGCGCACCTGCGCGCTGTCGGCCAGCGGGCCGGCGTGGTCACGGATGGCGCGCACCAGGTCTGCGGTGGCCGCGTCGGTGGGTCCGGCGGCGGGCACCACGGAGAACACGGCCTTGTCCGAATCGTCGGACACCAACTGCATGCTCACCCCGGCCACCCCGTCGAGGCGGCGCAGATCGGTGTAGATGTCGGCGATCTCGGCAGGACTCAGCTCCGGCTTCTCGGCCACCACCAACAGCGGGCCGTTGAAGCCGTCGCCGTAGTGCTGCGCCACCAGGTCGTAACTCGCGCGCTGCGGGCTGCCCTCGTTGTACCCGGAGCCGGCGGGCAGGCCCAGATGCATGCCCAGGGCCGGGATGGCGAGCACGGCGGTCAGCAGGACGCCGCCGATCACCACCGGAATGCGGTGGCGCACCACAGCTCCCACCCACGCCGCCGCGAAGCGGTGGGTGTTGTCCTCGGATCTCTTGCCGCGTGCCGCCGCCGAGCAGATGCGTTCCCCGACCAGGCCCAGCAGCGCCGGCAGGATGGTCAGGGCGGCCACCACCGCCACCAACACCGTCGCCGCCGCGGCCAGCGCCATCGTGGTCAGCAGCGGGATACCGGCCACCGACAGGGCCACCAGCGCTATCACCACCGTGGTGCCGGCGAAGACCACGGCGCTGCCCGCGGTGCCCACCGCCCGCGCGGCGGCATCCGCAGCGCTGTGGCCGCGGTCGAGAATCAGCCGGCGCTGCCGGTTGACGATGAACATGGCGTAGTCGATGCCGACCGCCAAACCCAACATGATGGCCAGGACCGCGGTGATGGACTGCATGGTGAACACATGGGACAGCAGGAAGGTCCCGCCCACCCCGACGGCCACCGACGTCAGTGCAGTGGCCAGCGGCAGCCCGGCGGCCACCAGCGAGCCCAGGGTGATGACGAGCACCAGCGCGGCGATCAGGACACCGATCACCTCACCGACGCCGATGATCTCGGGCAGCTGCGCCATCGACGCCGACGGCAGCACCTGCAGGCCGGTGGCGGCCGCGGTGGCCGCATCGACGACGTGCTCCACCGTGCCGGCGGGCAGGTCGTTGGTCTGCTTGTCGAACTGGAACTGCAGCAGGGCGGTCTGGCCGTCGGCCGAGACCACGAGCCCCGGCACCGGCTGGCCGTCGACCAGCAGCGGTGTGGGAGCGCCGACCGGCGGCGGGAGTTGGTGTTGCACCCGTTCGATGGCCGCTCCCGCGGTCAGGGTCGGGCTGGCGGCTCCTTTGGCGAGCTCGTTTGCCATGGCGGCCCGTGGATCGATCACGTGCTCTGAGTGCGACACCGCGTCGACGGCCGACAGCAGCGCCGCGAGGTTGGCGCCCTGGTCGACGCGCTGGCCGTCGGGTGCGGCGAAGGCAATCATGCCCTGGCCGCCCGCCATCTGTGGCAGGTCGGAAGCCAGCTGGTCGATCACCTCCTGAGCAGGGGTGCCATTGATGCGCATCTCGTTGGAGATCTTGGGGGGATTGACCGCCAGGAGGCCCGCGACGACGGCGATCAACGCCAGCCAGGCGCCCAGAACGGCCCACGGGCGGGCGAACGCGAAGCGTCCCAGACGATGCAGGAAGGTCGACATAAAACTGAGAGTAGGCTCCCAATATGGGAGTCGGCTATCGTTTGTCACCGACAACACCGAAACCCTGACAGGATGAGCTGCACCACTACCGGGAGGACACCGTGACCTCGTCGCCCGCGCCCGCCAAGCGTCGTCGCGCAGATGCCTTTGCCAACGTCAACCGCATCGTCGAAGCGGCCAAGGACGTCTTCTCGGCGCGCGGCGACGCGGCCACGCTCACCGACGTGGCGACCCAAGCGGGGGTCGGCAATGCCACGCTCTACCGCCACTTCCCCAACCGGCAGGCACTGGCCGCGGCGGTCTACGAGGACATCTTCAGCACCGAGGTCCAACCGGTGTTCACAGCGCTGGTGGAGAACGACGCCCCCCGCGAATCGTTCCTCGACGTCATCGAGCGGCTCACCGACGTGATGGTGCAACAACGGCCGCTGCTGTCCTCGCTCGATCACCTGGCCGAGCTCACCGTGAAACTGTTCGACCGCAACCGGGAGCTGGTCGAAGCCGTTGTGTCGCGCGGCCAGGCCAAGGGCGAGCTGCGCAGCGACATCACCGCCGACGATGTGGCCAACTTCGTCGCGATGGTCACCACCGCCACTGTGGCCCTGAATCAGCCGGCCGCGCTGCGCCGCCGCTATCTCGGATTGATGGCCGACGCGCTCAACCCCGCCGGAGCCCAACCACTTCCGTAGCCGGCCTGTCGCCACTCGCAGGTACCCTCGGACGTCATGACAGACCCGACGGCCGCGGCTCCCGCCGTCAGTGCCGGGCCGTCCGGCGCGCACATCGGCGCCTTCTTCGACGTCGACGGCACCCTGGTGGACGGTTTCACCGCGGTGCCACACGCCGGGCACCGGATCCGGCGGCGCCAAGCCCGGATCGGCGAGGTGCTCGGCGTCATCGAGGCCGCCACCCGATATCGCTTGGGCCGCATGGAGTTCGAGCGTCTGGTGGTGCGGGCCGCCGGCTATCTGCGCGGGGAATCGCTGGCCGAACTTGACCTGCTGGGGGCCGACCTGTTCACCCGGCGGATCGAGTCCCGGATGTTCCCACAGATGCGCGACATCGTGGCCGCCCACCAGCAGCAGGGCCACACCGTGGTGATCCTCACCTCGGCACTCAACATCCACATCGAGGCGCTGGCCCGCTCCCTGGGTATCGACCACGTGCTGTGCAACTACTTCGCCGTGGACGCCGACGGCCGGCTGACCGGCGACATCCGCAAGCCCATCATCTGGGGCACCCGCAAGGCCGAGGCGCTGATGCGGTTCGGCGACGAGCACCAGCTGGACCTGCAGGCCAGCTATTTCTACTCCGACGGCGAGGAAGACCTCCCGTCGATGCGGCTGGTGGGCAACCCCCGCCCGGTGAACCCCCGCCGAACCCTGGCCGCCACCGCCGCGCAGGCCGGGTGGCCGGTCCTGCGGGTGAGCATCGCCACCCCCCGCGGCGCCTGAAGCGGGTTCTCTTGCTCTGTTAGCTCGTCTACCCTTGTCCCTTGTGTGGAGGACGACAGCGGCGGTATGGGTGACGGCTCTGGCAGTGGCAGGCCTGGGTGCGGCCGGCACGGCGCACGCCGAACCCGAGCCAACGCCCGCCCCGGCAGGCCCCAAGACCAGCATCGACGCCGGCGGCACCTACGCGGTGGGCACCGACATCGCGCCCGGCACCTGGCAGTCGCCCGGCCCCGTGGAGGGCAACGCCTGCTACTGGAAACGCGTCGGCGGCGACCAGATCCTGGACAATGCGATGAGCAAGAAGGCCCAGGCCGTGCAGATCGAGGCCACCGACACCGCGTTCACCACCAGCGGCTGCCAGCCGTGGCAGAAGACCGACTGTGCCCCGGGCTGCCTGCCCGCACCGGCGTCTCCGCTGGACGTGCTCGGCCAGCTGGGCCGGGTCCTCACCGGTCCCAAGACGCCGCCAGCCCCGGCTGCCCCCGCCCCGGCGGAAGCGCCGGCGACGCCCACGCCGTAGTGACCGAGCAGGGCCGGATAGCCGTCCCGGCCGACCTGGATTCCGTCACCGACGTCGGCGACGAGGATCCCGGCGGTCTCGACCCGGCCGCGATCGACCGCATCTGGCAGGCCGCCCGGCACTGGTATTCGGCCGGCATGCACCCGGCGATCCAGGTGTGCCTGCGCCACCGCGGCCAGGTCGTGCTCAACCGCGCCATCGGCCACGGCTGGGGCAACGGCCCCGACGACGGCCCGGACGCCGAGAAGATCCCGGTGCGCACCGAGACCCCGTTCTGCGTGTACTCGGCGGCCAAGGCCATCACCACCACGGTGGTGCACATGCTGGTCGAGCGCGGGGAGTTCTCGCTGGACGACAGGGTGTGTGACCACCTGCCCGGATACACCAGCCACGGCAAGGACCGCACCACCATCCGGCACGTCATGACCCACAGCGCCGGGGTGCCGTTCGCGACCGGTCCGCGGGTGGACCTCAAGCGGATGAACGACAGCGCCTACGCCCGCGAGATGCTGGGCCGGCTCAAGCCCATCTACCGTCCCGGTCTGGTGCACATCTACCACGGGCTGACCTGGGGCCCGCTGATGCGTGAGATTGTCTCGGCTGCCACCGGCCGCGACATCCGCGAGATCCTGGCCACCGAGATCCTCGAACCGCTGGGCTTCCGGTGGACCAATTATGGTGTGGCACAAGATGATGTGGCGCTGGTGGCACCCAGCCACGTCACCGGTCGGCCGCTGCCCGCACCCGTGGCCAAGGCGTTCAAGATCGCCGTCGGCGGTACCCCGCAGCGCATCATCCCCTTCTCCAACACCCCGGCCTTCCTCACCAGCGTCATCCCGTCGTCGAGCACGGTGTCCAACGCCGCCGAACTGTCCCGCTTCGCCGAGATCCTGGTGCGCGGCGGCGAACTCGACGGGGTGCGGGTGCTCTCGCCGCAGACGCTGCGCGCCGCCACCGCCCAGGCGCGCCGGCTGCGTCCGGACCTGGCCGTCGGGCTGAAGCCGATGCGGTGGGGCACGGGATTCATGTTGGGCTCCAAGCGGTTCGGGCCGTTCGGCCGCGACGCCGAGGCGGCCTTCGGGCACACCGGGCTGACCGATATCGCGGTGTGGGCGGACCCGCAGCGTCAGCTGGCCGCGGCGGTGGTCAGCAGCGGCAAGCCCAGCGGCCACCCCGAAGCTGGTCGCTACCCCGCCCTGCTCGACGCCATTGCCCGCGAGATCCCCCGCGTCTGATTGGCGCCCCGTTTCCGGCACACATGTGTGCTCCACTCGGCCGCCGCGGCGTGTCTCGCGGTAAACCGCACACATCTCGCGTCGAGGCGCCGTTTTTCCGGCACACATGTGTGCCCCACTCGGCCGCCGCGGCGTGTCTCGCGGTAAACCGCACACATGTCGCGCGGGTGCGGGCCGCGAAGGGCACCCCGCCGCGAGTCGACACTAGTCAACTTTCTATGGTGAAGTGATGAGCACCACAACTGACGAGGATCGGGTCGCCGAATTGGCGCGCGGTGTCGTGGCCGAGCACGACCCCACCAACGTCCCGGTCCAGGAGTATCTCGGCGCGTGCTTCGACGCCGGCCTGTCCTGGGTGCACTTCCCCGAGGGCCAGGGTGGGCTCGGGGTGTCGCGGGGCCTGCAGGCCGTCGCCGACCGCATCCTGCAGGGCGCCGGCGGCCCGGTGCCGCTGGGCCTCAACCCGATGGGCTACGGCATGGCCGCCCCGACGGTGCGCGAACACGCCCAGACCGACGAGGTGAAGCAGCAACTGCTGCGGCCGCTGGCCACCACCGAGCACATCTGGTGTCAGCTGTTCTCCGAACCGGGAGCCGGCTCGGACCTGGCCGGCCTGGCGACGTCGGCGGTCAAAGACGGTGACGACTGGGTGATCAACGGCCAGAAGGTGTGGACGTCGTTGGCCCACCGCGCCCGGTGGGGGCTGCTGCTGGCACGCACCGACCCGGACCTGCCCAAGCACAAGGGCCTGACCTACTTCGTCATCGACATGCACTCCCCCGGTGTGGAGACCCGGCCGCTGCGCCAGATGACCGGGCAGGCCGAGTTCAACGAGGTCTACTTCACCGACGCCCGCATCCCGGACACCCTGCGCCTCGGAGCCGTCAACGACGGCTGGCGGGTCGCCATGACCACCCTGATGAACGAGCGCAGCGCCCTGGGCGGCAGCGGATCCCGGCGCGGGGCAGGCACCATTGCCGACGCCACCGCGCTGTGGGCCTCACGCCCTGATCTGCAGACCCCGGTGCTGCGTGACCGGCTCACCCAGCTGTGGCTGCGGGCCGAGGCGCAGCGCCTCACCTCGGAGCGCTCGCGGGCCTCGGCCGGTGTCGGCGGGCCGGGCCCCGAAGGCTCCATCGGCAAGCTGGTGGGCGCCGAGCTGAACCAGCAGATCTACCAGTGGTGCATGGATCTGCTTGGGGCAGAGGGGGTTCTGTACCACACCTACGACCTGTTGGACGAGGATGAGCAGGCCGACTGGCGCGGTCCGGTGCAGCAGCGCTTCCTGCGCAGCCGCGCCAACACCATCGAGGGCGGGACCTCGGACGTCATGCGCAACATCCTGGGCGAGCGGGTGCTGGGTTTGCCCGGCGATCTGCGCGCCGACGCCGGTATGCCCTGGAAGGAGATTCCCCGTGGCTGAGTACGTGTTTTCGGAAGAGCAGCAGGAACTGCGCAAGGCGGTCCGTAAGTTCTCCACCGACCATTTCGACGAGCAGACGGTGCGCCGGTTGATGGAGGCGACGCCTCGGTTCGACCCCAAGACCTGGCAGCGCCTGGGCGCCGAGCTGGGGGTGCTCGGTCTGTCGGTGCCCGAGGACCGCGGCGGTGCCGGCGGCACGTTGGTGGACCAGGCGGTGGCCGTCGAGGAACTCGGCGCGGCGTTGGCCTGCGGGCCGATCTTCGGCACCGTGTTCCTGGCGATCCCGGCGCTGGTGGCCGCACAAGCGTCCCCGGACACCGACAGCCTGCTGGCCGATCTGGTGGAGGGCAGGCGCACCGCAGCGGTCGCCATCGCCGACCGTGCAGGGACATTCGACTCCACGACGGTGACCTCCGACGGCAGCACCGTCACGGGCACCGTCGAGCGGGTGGTCGACGCCGGCGCCGCCGACGTTCTGTTGGTGGCCGCCACCGGGCCCGACGGGGTCGCGCTGTATGCGGTCGACGGGGCCGACACCGAGCGCACCGACCTGGCGACCCTGGACCTCACTCGCCCGCAGGCGAAGATCCGCTTCGACTCCGCACCGGCGCGGCTGATCGCCGGGCCCGCCGAGGCCGACCGGGTGATCGGCCACACCCTGCAGGTTGCAGCGGCGCTGCTGGCCGTCGAACAGGTGGGCGTCATCAGCCACCTGCTGGATCTGGCCGTCGATTACGCCAAGACCCGGCTGCAGTTCGGCAGACCCATCGGGTCTTTCCAGGCCGTCAAACACCGGCTGGCGGACATGATGGTGGACGCCGAGCACGCCCGTTCGACGGCCTATCACGCCGTCTGGGCCCTGGCCGACGGCTCCGATGACGCTGCGTTGGTGACAGCCATTGCGCAGGCGACGTGCTCGGCGGCCGCAGCCCGCATCGGCGCGGACACCATTCAGGTGCTCGGCGGCATCGGGTTCACCTGGGAACACCGGACGCACCTGTACTTCAAGCGCGCCACCACCGACGCCGCCCTACTCGGTTCGGCAGAGCAGAACCGTGACCGGGTGGCCACCATGGTGCTGGACACGGCTGTCGCAGAACGGGTTCCGCGGGTCGCCGTCGGTTAGCCGCGGATACCGCCGTAGATCCCGCGGCCCACGATCCAGGGCCGCACCACCCGCTCGACCGACCACGCCGGGAACCGGAACCGGTAGCCGGACGGTGCGAATACCTCGAGGCCGTCCGGCTGCGTACCCAGCACCGAACCCCACTTGCGGGCAGCCGGCCGGTACTGCCGCAGCGGCGCGCCGTCGAACCAGGCGGTGACGTTGTGGGCCAGCAACTTGTCGGCCCGGTTGCGGGCCGAACTGCGCAGCGGATCGGTGGCGGCGACGTCGCCGATGGCGAACACGCCGTCGGCGCGGGGGACTCGCAGGTCGGGCACGACACACACGAATCCCTGTTCATCCAAGATCGTTTCGGGCAGCCAGTCGGTATTCGGCGTGGTGGCGCCGATGGTCCAGAGCACCGCGTCGGCGGTGGCCGGGGGTTGACCGGTGCACCAGTGCACGGGCTCGTCGGTGATCGCCCCGAAGTCGAAGCCGGCCGGCACCTGCGCCCGGTGTCCGGCGTGCAGCTGCACACCGCTGTCGACCAAACGGCGCCGCACCGCAGCCCAGGTGCGGTGGTGGTGGTCGCGCAGCGGCCGCTCCCCCGGAAAGTAGAGACGCACCGTCTTGCCCGGCCACACCGCGGCGAGGTTGGCCGCACTGCTCACCGCAGCGGCACCGCCGCCGAGCACCATCACCGAGTCCGCGGCGGCCAGCCTCTGGTGTGCGGCGCGCAAGCTGTGGGTGACCTCGGCCTCGGTCTGGACATCCGGCGTGCGCCAGAAGCCGTTGATGACACCGGTGGCGATCACCAAAGCGTCGTACCCCACGGCAGTCTCGGTTCCGTCGGCCCGCCGTACGGTCACGGTACGGGCGGCGAAGTCGGCGCCGGTGAGGGTGCCCTGGATGGTCTGCACACGGTCGAGACCGCGGAACCGTTCGAACGGTATCCAGTAATCGCGGGCCCAGTCGTCGGGCCGCGACAGCCGGACGCCGAGCTCCTGGCCGCTGAGCAACCCGGGCTTGGTGGAGATGCCGATGACGTCGTGCGCGCCGGCCAGCTTGATGGCGGTCAGCAGACCGGAATCACCCAGCCCGGCCACCACCACCCGGCGCCGCGTCACGCCCGTACTCCTCGCTTCCCCCACCGGGGCGGCCGGGGCACGAACCTCGGTACCCGGTTGACGACGTCCTGGTACCCGGGCCGGCGGGCCAGGCTGCGCTCCTCCATCATCGGGATGCTGGCGCCCAGGAACATCGCCAGCATCGCCAGGGCGCCCAGCAGCAGCCACCACCAGTCGGCGGGCGCCACTGCCACCCCGAACAGCGCCAACGACAGCCAGAAGGCGAACTCACCGAAGTAGTTGGGGTGCCGCGACCAGGCCCACAGGCCACGGTCCATCACCTGCCCCGAGGTTCGGGTGGCGACAAAGCGGTGCATCTGCACGTCGGCCACCAGTTCCAGCGTCACCGCGGCGATACCCAGCACGAATGCCAGCCAGGTGAGCCAGCGGATGTCACCCCCCGGGCGCGTCACCACCACGTATACCGGCACCATCGCCAGGAACACCTGCAGAGTCGGAATGAGGTGAATGGCAACCAGATCCGCGACGAACTCCAGCGAACCGGCCCGATCCCGGAACATGGGGTAGCGCCAGTCTTCGTGATGCAGGCCGGGAAATGCATAGACCCAGTTGGCGGTCAGACGGATTGCCCACAGCACCACCACGACGGTGATGAGCCAGCACCTCAGCTCGCCGGCTTCGGCGTCGCCGCGGATCCACCAGAACGCCAACAGCAGCGGGGGTATGACGCTCCAGAACGCGTCGTAGAAGCTGGAATTGCCGTAAGCCCGGGAGAACCCGAAGATGACCAGCATCGCCAGCAGGTCGGCCACCAACGCATCGAGCCACAACCGTCCGGTGTCGGGACCCCAGATCAGCCAGGCCGCCGCGACCGCGACCGCCAGCACGTAGGCGATCGTGACGATCCACAGCGAGGTCGCCTTGCTCCGCACCGGCGAACTGTAACACGTTCCAGTTCGGTGGCATTCGGCATTGCACCCGGGCACCTTCGCACCCGGTGACGTGGGGTTCTCCAGTACGCTGCACTGCAGATTTTCGCCCCTCGGACCAGGATGGATTCAGTGCGCACCACCGATCAACGCCGCGGTGCGCCCCTTCTGCGCCGCCTCCTGCCCCTCGGGACCCTGCTCCTGACGGTGGCCGCCTGCGCCGGTCCCGCACCGGACGCGGGCTCTCCGGACGCCGCCGACGGTTCCACAACCCTGCACGTCATGGCGTTCACGTCAGCAGCAGCGGGCTGGAACGCCAGCATCCCGGCTTTTGCGAACACGGAGGCCGGCTCGGACATCAACGTCCGGACCACGTACGCCACCTCGGCCGAGGTGGCCAAGGCCGTCCTCGACGGTGAGCCCGCCGACATCGTGCACCTGGCCGATCAGGGCAGCCTGGAGCGCCTGGTCCGGCAGGAGAAGGTCGCCGCCGACTGGAACGCCGGGCCCTACCAGGGCACGCCGTTTCACTCGATCGCCACTCTGGTGGTGCGCGAAGGCAATCCGCGCAACATCCGGGGTTGGGCCGACCTGCTGCGCCCGGGCATCCAGGTGGTGGCCGCCAACCCGGTGCTGTCCGGGTCGGGCAAGTGGGGTCTGATGGCCGCCTACGCCAACGCCAGCGACGGCGGGGCGAACCACGACGCCGGCATCGACTACCTCAACAAGCTGATCTTCGAGCACGTGGTGGAGGGCCCCACCACCGTGGCCGAGTCCATCGACCTGTTCCTGGCCGGCACCGGCGACGTTCTGCTGGCCCCCGAGAACACTGCCCTGGATGCCGAGCGCCGCTCCCCGGGTATCGAAACACTCGTGCCCGAGAGGACTCTGCGGATCGACACCGAAGTGGCGGCTCTGCGTAACGGCGAGCATCCCGACGAAGCGGCCCGCTTGGTGGCATACCTCTACACCCCCGAGGCGCAGCGACTGTGGGCAGAGGCCGGCTTCCGTTCGGTACTGCCCGAGGTGGTGGCGGAGTTCGCCGCCGACTTCCCGCAGCCGCAGACACTGTGGACCATCGACCAGATCGGCGGCTGGGCGACACTGGATCCGTTGCTCTTCGACTCCGAGAACGGGATCGTCACGAAGATCTTCGACCAGGCCACCGCCTGAGCCCTCACGACAGAGCGGTGTCGTCAACGGGTTCGAGCGCGATGCTGCGGGAGTGTCTGTAATCGCCACCGTGGGTGGGTGTACCCCTGACCGGACGCAGCTCGACGCCCCGGCCCACGGCCCGGCGGATGCCCGGTTGCTCGGGCTGCTGCAGGAAGCGGCCGATCCGTCCGGCGCTGCGCCGCAGCGGCGAGCCGAGGAACTCGCCCATCACCACGCCGCTACCGATCGCCAGGGCGGTGGCACCGGCGGCCAGCATCTGCGCCAGCCCGTCACCGAATCTCTTGTCCACGGCGAAGGCGAACACCGCTTGGAACACCGCCAGACCCGGCAGCAGTGGCGTGATGCCTGCGGTCGCAGTGACCAGTGCCGGTGCTCTTTGGCTGACCGAGATGACCGTGGCAAACAGGCCGACGACGCTGGCCGCGATACCGGTGGCGACCACCTGACCGAACCCGATGCCCCCCAGACCGATGACCACCGCCGAGGCCAGAGCCGCTGCCACACCCGCTGGAATGGCCGACCGCCATGGGCCGTAGCTGGCAATGGTGAGGCAGACACCGGACAACGCGGCACCGACCACTGCCACCGCGATCGACAGCGGCTGGGTCGGGAGGATGAATGTGCGGCTGACATCGACCTGCAGCTGAATGGTCACGCCGGCCACCGTGACCATCTGCAGCGCCGCCAGGATGCCGACGACGATTCCGCCGGTCAGGAACAAGGCGTCGCCCAATCGTGCCAAGGCGGTGATCATGTACCCGGTCAGCGCGTCCTGCATGGAACCCACGATCGTCATGCCCGACAGCAGCAGGAAGATTCCGGTGGCCACCAGCGCGGCCAGTCCCTCCCCCGCGAATTTCGACACCGCTACGGCCGCCAACGTGGCGATGGCCGCTCCAATCGCGTGCTGGAAGAAGAACGGGGTCTTCATCCGATTCAGGACGCGGCCCACCCGGTCGATGACCCCCGCCGTGGCGGCAGCGACGACGCAGGTCAGCAGGGAACCACCCAGCAGCATGGCGATGCCCAGCGCGAAGCCCGCCCAGCTGATGGTGGCCAGCCAACGGGGGTACGGATGCGGTTGCTCGGTCAACTCGTCCATGGCGGCGTGGGCCTCGTTGACCGTCACCCCGCCCGCGGTGATCCGCTGGATCAGCCGGTTCAGTTGCTGCAGCCGGGTGTAGTCGATGGAGCGTGTCCACACCGACCGCACGATCGTCACAGGCGGGCGGTCGGCGGTGGGCAGCGCGGAGACGATGATCGTTGTGAAGGTGATGTCGACGACGCAGTCGGTGAGCTGGTACGCCTGGGCGACATCGTGAGCCGTGGCGACGACGTCGGCGGTACCCGAGCCGGAGGACAACATCACCTCCGCAAGACGAATGGTGAGGTCCAGAACGTTGCGGGTGTGGATATCGCCCATGCCGCCGGAGGAGTGCCGACGTTGACCCGCCAGGGGTGCGGGGTCTCGGGAACTGTTGAGCGCCGCTTTCAGACCCCGGCTGATGCGGATCCGCCCGCTGGAACGATCGTGCGACATTGCCTGCAGAATACTGACCGCGGTCGCCTCAATTGTCCTGGTAACCCCGGGGGGTGGCGTCGTGACCGTTGACCCGATCATCAACGGCGACCGCGCCCTGCTCGTACTCGCGGGCCCGCTCCTCGGCCTCGCGGCTGCCGCTGAACACACCGGCCGCCGCCTTGGATTGGCCGTTGTGGCCGTTGCGCCGGGGGAGTTCCTGCACCGGCGTCGACCGCATCTCTTCGAAGCGCTGGTGCGGCAACGCGCCCCGGTTGGTTCGCTGCAGCCAGTCCACCAGGCCCTCGCGGACGAAGCAGCGAAGGTCGAACAATGCGCTGGCGTTCGAGGCGCTGAGCAGCATGCGGACCCGGACCACGCCGTTGACCGCATCCGTGACCTGCAGGACACCCGTGCGGCCGTCCCAGAGATCGCTCTGCTCGAGCCGACGCTGCAGTTCCACTCGCATGTCTTCGATGGGCACCGTGAAATCGACGTCGAACTCGACGGTGCCCAGCAACTCGGTGGCGTTACGGGTCCAGTTCTGGAACGGCGTGGTGGTGAAGTAGGTGGTGGGCAGCACCAATCTGCGCTGGTCCCACAGCTTCACGACGACGTAGGTGAGCGTGATCTCCTCGATGCGTCCCCATTCGTCTTCCAGCACCACCACGTCCCCCACGCGGATGGCATCGGAGAACGCGATCTGCATGCCGGCGAACACCGACCCCAATGACGTCTGTGCGGCCAGGCCCGCCACCACCGACAGCACACCGGCTGAGGCGAACAGCGTGGTGCCGATGTTGGCGAAGGCAGGGAAGGTCGTCAGCGCAGCCGCCAGACCGAACAGTACGACGATCGCGATGACCAGTCGGCGCACCGTGGTGACCTGTGTGCGCACCCGCCGCCGCTGCCGGTCGGCATCGGTCATCTCTTCGTCGCCACCACCGAACTTGGCGATCACCCGACGTTCGGCCACCTTGACCAGGCTGGCTACCAGCCAGGTGGCCGCCGCGATCAACAGAATGACCAGCGTGTGGTCCACCCAGGCGCGCCAGCTGGCACCCGGGTCGGCGAAACGACGGATCGCGATGTTGGCCGCCAGCACCATGAGCAGAAAGCGGAACGGGGTGCGGGTCAGCAGCGCCACGTCCCAGACCGAGGCGCTGCGCCGGCCCAGGCGTCGCAGCACCCACGGCACGAGCAGGCCCAGTAGGTAGGCGATCGCGATGGCACCCGCCACCCAGGCGAGTGTCACAGCGAGAGATGTTGCGGATTCGAGCTCGATTTGTTCGGGCATCGGGGACTCGGTGCTCCCGGGATCGGGGTCAGGGGTCTGCATCGACCGTACGGCACATCCGCGGGCTACGTCATCTCGACAGCGCCCATCGGAATCGCAGCCGGTGAGATGGGCCACATCCGTGTTACTCAGCCGCTGTGGGTGTCAATCCCGTTCCGTTACCGGGCATTTCGCTCCGGACGCCGTCCAGGTAGGTCTGCAGGTACACCGCGAACATCTGGTCGGCAACGTTCTCGCCCAAGATCGCCGCGCCGATCGTCAGCGCGGTCAACCCGTCGACGATGCGTACGTGCAACTGCGCCGGCACCCCGCAAGACTCCAGGTAGCCGCACAGCGCCCCGTAGTCGCCGAACACCTCTGCCCTCGGCATGAACTGGACCAGTAGGGGCGCGCACTGGGGATGGCGGACGATGCGGCCCCGCAAGGCCACCGCCTGGGCGATCAGGTAGTCGGCCCAGTCCCCGCCAGGGACCGGGGCGTCGGGCACCGAGTCGACAGCAGTGATCTCCCGTACCACGGCTTCCAACAACGCGTTCTTGTCGGTGAAGTAGTGGTACAGCGACGGCGCCCGGACGCCGAGGGCGGCGGCCAACTTGTGCATCGAGAACATCTCGAGGCCGCTCACCCCGATCACGGCGATGGCGGCATCAACCACTTTCTCCCGGGTCAGCAGGGCCTTCCGTGGTCGGGCCATCGCCCTATATTGCCGCACGCGCCAATAAACGCCACCGCAGCGCGCTGTGTTGGCCGTTTCCGCAGCACATCGCAGTCGGCAGAGTTAGCCTACGAACGTCAGGGAGTTCACCCTCGGCGTTCAGGAGCCTCCGTGAGCACATCAGCCGAACGCGCCGCCCAGTTGGCCCTGGTGGCCCGCCTGAAGTCGGCCTACCCGGAACTGCCCGACGCCCCCACCCCCGACCTGCTCGATCACCAGCGCATCACCGCCTACCTCAAACCGGTGCACGACGTCGGCGGCGAACCCGATGCCCCGATCACCTACGAGAACAAGCAGTACGAGTACTGGGAGCACATGACCTACGTCATGTGCGAGGTGCTGGCCTGGCGCGGGATCTGGCTCTCGGAGGAGCGCCGGCGGATCGGCAACGTCGACGTCGGCCGGGCGCAGTACCTCGGGTTGCCGTACTACGGGCGCTGGCTGCTGGCCGTCGCGCGAATTCTGGTGGAGAAACACCACATCGGACTCACCGAGTTGTCCGAGCGGATGGCCGAGGTCCAGGGCCGGTACGCCGACGGTCTGGACGCAAAGTTGCTGGAGGCGCTACCCAAGTCGGAGGGCGACGGCTCCGGCGTCAAGCGCAACGAACACCACATCCACGCCGTCGGCAAGGGCGACCCCCAGGTCTACGCGGGTCAGGCAGGAACACCGCGCTTCGCCGTCGGTGATCGGGTCGCGGTCCGGGAACTGCCGGTGATCTTCTACACCCGCACGCCTGAGTACGTCCGCGGCGCGCACGGGGAGATCGCCGCGGTCGCGTACGAGAGCCCGGCCGCCGAGGACGAGACCTGGGCGCGCACCGATGCCGTCCCGGAATGGTTCTACGTGGTCAGGTTCACCCTCGCCGACCTGTTCGAGGGCTACACCGGCACCGGCTCCGACACGCTGCAGACCGAGATCCCCGAACACTGGCTGGAGGCCGCGACATGAGCCACGACCACGACCACGACCGCACCGTCAAGCCGATGGTCGACGAGATCACCGACTTCGAGGTGCTCGAGATCGCGCTGCGCGAACTGTGCATCGAGAAGGGCATCTTCACCGCCGAGGAACACCGCCGTTTCACCGAGTTCGCCGAACAGATCGGCCCCACCCCGGCCGCCCGCCTGGTGGCGCGGGCCTGGCTGGACCCCGATTTCACGGCCCTGGCACTGGCCGAGCCGATGACCGCCAGCAAAGAGGTGGGCGTCGACTGGATGGAGCCCACCGGCTTCGGCACCCCCAGCGATTTCACGGCATTCCAGATCCTGGCCGACACCCCAGGGGTGCACCACGTGATCGTCTGTGCGCTGTGTTCCTGCTACCCGCGTCCGATCCTGGGCAACTCCCCGGAGTGGTACCGCACCCCCAACTACCGGCGCCGGCTGGTCCGCTGGCCGCGCCAGGTGCTCGCCGAGTTCGGGCTGTACCTGCCCGACGACGTGGCGGTCCGGGTCCAGGATTCCAACCAGAAGCACCGCTTCATGGTGATGCCGATGCGACCCGAAGGCACCGACGACTGGTCGGAGGATCAGCTGGCCGAGATCGTCACCCGGGACTGCTTGATCGGTGTCGCACTGCCCAAGCCGGGCGTGACCACCAACGCCGTCACCACCACGCGGCCTGCCGTCCACCCGATCTCATGAGCGCAGAGAGTTTTCCCGTGCTCGACGGGATCGCCGCGCGCAACCAGGTCTGGCCGGTGATGGCAGCCAAGTACGGCGTGGAGAACCCGGTGCCGCCGTGGAAGACCAGCCTGGACGGCATGTGCGACGCGCTGGATCGGGCCTCGTGCGACGCCGACGTGCCGGATTTCAAGGCGCGCCGAGACGAGGAGGACGCGCTGTCGGCCACCGTCTATGCAGACCTGCCGTACCCCGAGAATCAGCTGATGGCCCTGGCCCACTCGTTGGTGGCCCGCGGTGTCATCAGCGAGGCTGATCTGGCGGAACGGCTGGCCGCCGTCCGCGCGCGATTGGAGGCGTGAGTTCGCATCCTCGACACCGGGCACGGATAATCGATTCATTCGATTGGCAGGTCCTCAGCTGAGCGCCTGAGAGAAACGGGGCGTTGCAGTGCTGGCGGTGTTGGAGGCGTTCGCCGTCATCGCTGTCATCATCGCGGCCGGAGCCGTCGTGGGCCGCACCGGTGTGCTCGGCGACAACGCCCGGATGGTGCTCAACCGGGTGGCCTTCCACGTCGGCGTACCTGCGCTGCTCATCATCACTTTGTCGGATTCCACTCCTGCACAGGTGTTTTCATTGCCTCTGCTGGTCTCGGCGGTGGCTGCACTGGTGATGTTCGGCGCCTACTTCACCTTTGCGGTCGTCCTGCGGCGCCGCGGGCGCGCCGACGCCACCATCGGCGCATGGGCGGCGTCGTGGGTGAACTCCGGCAACCTGGGCATCCCGCTGAGCGCCTACGTGCTGGGCAGCACCACCGAAGTGTCTGTGCTGCTGGTGTTCCAGACGGTGGTACTGGTGCCGCTGGGCGTGGCGATCATCACCTCTGAAGCCCAGGGCGGTTCGTCGGTGCGCTCGCAGTTCAGGGAGTTCGTCACCAACCCGATCATCGTCGCCAGCGCCACCGGCATCGGACTGGCGCTCACGGGCGTCACTCTGCCCCGGGCGATCCACGAGCCACTGGATCTGCTGGCCGATCTCGCGATTCCCACCGTGCTGTTGGCGTTCGGTATGGCATTGGTGACGCAGACCTCCCGGCCGACACAGGAGAGCAGACTGGAACTCGCCGTGGCGGTGGTGTTCAAGGTGCTGGTGATGCCGGCACTGGCGTACGCGCTGGCGCGCTGGGTGTTCGGGGCCCCGGCCGAACAGGTGGCCGTGATCACCGTCCTGGCGGCATTGCCCGCCGCCCAGAATCTCAACACCTACGCCGCGGTCTTCGGCCGCGGTGAGACCCTGGCCCGCGACGTCACGCTGATCACGACGCTGGCCTCGGTGCCGGTGATCACCGCGTTGGCCTACCTGATGGAGCTGTGAGGGCTCAGTTGTCCAGCAGGGCCAGGAGTTTGACGGTGGTGGCCCAGCTGCGGATGGTCAGCCTCTGGTATTCCGGTGTGCCGACGATCTTGCTCATCTTGCTCCTCGTGCGCTCGGCGCTGCGCCGCGAGAAGTACACCACCCCGGACCCTGTCCAGGCCTGGTCCACCCCGTCGCGCAGTTCCACGACGCCCATCACCGTCGCGGCAGTCAGCGGCGACTTGAGGAACAGCACATCGCAGTGGTGCTCGTCCCCGCCGAAGCCCGCCGGGGCCTTGGTGACCACCGCCCGAAGCTGACGGTGCGAGCGCACCACCACCAGCAGCGGGACCCCGAACCGCTTCTCCAGCGTGGCCTCGATCTCGCTTTCCAGTGCCGTGGCCGGAGCATCGGTCTCGAACAGCACATTGCCCGACTGGATGTAGGTCCTCACGTTGCCGAAACCGTGGCCCTCCATCGCGGCCCTGAGATCCTTCATCGCGACCACGTTGCGGCCACCGACGTTGATGCCGCGCAGCAGCGCGACGTAGCTGGTGGAGGCCATGCCAGGACGGTACCGCTACCCTCGGAAGCTCCGACTACCAATGGGAGATCATGCCGCCGAACAGCGACGAGATAGGCGGCCTCGCCGGATGGGCCGTGGGCCTGATGGAAACGATCGGCGGTCCGGGAGCCGGATTGGCCGTGTTCCTCGAGAACCTCTTCCCGCCCATCCCCAGCGAGGTCATCCTGCCGCTGGCCGGGTTTGCCGCCCGGGTGGGCCATCTGTCCCTGGTCGAGGCGGTGGTGTGGACCACCGTGGGCTCGGTGCTCGGAGCCTGGGTGCTCTACGCGGCCGGGGCATGGCTGGGCCACGACCGGGTCCGCACCCTGATCACCAAGATCCCGCTCCTCGAGGTGGAGGACGTCGACAAGACCACTGCCTGGTTCGCCAAGCACGGCACCAAGGCCGTGTTCTTCGGCAGGATGGTGCCGCTGTTCCGCAGCTTCATCTCGCTGCCCGCGGGAACGGAACGGATGAACTTCGCGCTGTTCACGGTGCTCACCCTGACCGGCAGCCTGATCTGGAACGGCCTGTTCATCGGTGCCGGCTACCTGCTCGGCGCCAACTGGCAGCGCGTCGAGCCCTACAGCGCGGTGTTCCAGTACATCGTGATCGCGCTCGTGGTGTTCTTCGTGATCCGGTTCATCGTCAAGCGCATCCGCCGCACCAGAACGGCCTGAGCTCAGGCGCCCGGGATGCTCACCCGGTACATCGCCGGCCAGTTCTTGCCGGTCAGCAGGAACTCATCTCCGGACAGGTGGGCGATTCCGCTGAACACCTGGGCAGGAGATCGCTCACCGAAGTGCCACAACGGCGCGACGTCGACGATCATGGTGATGGCACCGGTGGCCGGGTCGATGCGCGCCACCTCGTCGGTGGGCCACAGGCTGGCCCACACCTGACCGTTGACGCATTCCAGTTCGTTGAGTCCGGTCACCGGGGCGCCGTCACGGGTGACGTTCACAGCGCCGATCTGATCGAACGATCCGAGCTGTCGGAACTGCAGGCGGCCCGACCCGTCGCTCATGATGAAGCGGTCACCGTCGCGGCACAGGCCCCAGCCCTCGCCGGTCACCGGGATCTCCCGGATGGGCGTCAGCGTGGCCTTGTCCCAGACGATGGCCACTCCATCCTGGTAGGTGAGCTGCCAGATGGTGTCGTCGACGATCGTGATGCCCTCGGCGAAGTAGTCGTCCGGTAGCGGTACCGATCGGCGGACGGCGCCGGTGGCCGGGTCCACCTCCCGCAGGTCCGAGCGCCCGGCCAGCCCGCTGGCCTCATACAGCGTGTCGCCCTCCACCTCGAACGCCTCGGTGTAGGAGTTCGGGTCGTGCGGGATCTCGGCGAGCACCACCGGCGTCACGACCGGGATCGGCTCGGCCGCCGCGGTGGGCGCGCACAGGGTTGCCGTGAGGAACAGGAAGCCGGTCGCGAGGCCGGCGAGTCGGGAGGCCATGACCGCAGTTGTACCCGCTGCACCAGCGGCAGCGCACCTCTTCAGGCGTTCACCGGGTGTTCACTGCCCGTACCGGTGGCGATTAGGAGTTGACGCCGGAACGAACTACGATCACCTGCGGTTTTGCTCCGAATCACCAGGCCAGCCCGCCCCGTACCCAGAGAGAATGATCATGCCCCTGCAGTCCACGATCAGGCATGCGTCCGGTGTCCGTAGACGGCCCGTCCCCCGCGCCCACTTCAGCACCGTCGGGCAGTGTTTCGACATCGAGGTCAGCCGCGACGCTTCCGGCTGGGTGGTCCGGGTTCCCGAACTGGACGCCGTGACCTATGCCCAGCGGCGCGCCGAGGTGGCGGTGGCCGCCCGTGAGTGCATCGCGGCCCGTACCGGCATCCCGATCGGCTACATCGCGGTCGTCGTGCGCGATTAGTCGAGTCGACCGATCCCGCCGAGGAACGAGGCGGGTGAGGAGCGAGGCGGGTGAGGAGCGAGACCAAGCAGACTGAGCTCCTCACGGGGTGACGGCGTCGATCGCCTTGTAGATCCTCTTCTCGCTCACCGGCACCGCCGTCCCGAGCTGTTGTGCCCAGAGGCTCACCCGCAGCTCTTCGATCAGCATCCCGATGTCGCGGACGTCCTTGGCGGCGGCCCGCATCGGTGACAGTGCCTGCCGCAGGTCGTCGTAGGCGTCCTGCACGGCCAGTATTCGGTGCAGACGTTCGCGGTCGGCCTCCGGAGCCTGCGGCAGCCGCTCGAGGCGGCGGACCACGGCGGTGAGGTAGCGGGTCAGGTGCCCCAATCGCGCCGCCCCGGTCCGCGCCACGAAACCCTTGGGCAGCAACACCTTCAGCTGCGCCCGAATGTCGTCGACGGCCTCCGCCTGCGCCGGCGTGGGCCGCTGCGGCAGCGCCAGCTGCGCCTCGTGCGCGGCCACCAGCACCTTCTGCACCCGCTTGATGATGTCCAGTGTGGTGGGCACCAACTGCGCCGCCACTTTCTGCCGGGCGGCGTCGAATTCAGCACGGCGCCATGTCGGGTCGGGCGCGATCACCGCCACCGCAGCGTCGGCGCAGTCGTCGATCAGCGCCGCCAGCGAGCCGTCGGGGTTGGTGCCGACCTGCAGCCGGGTGCGCGGGTCCAGTGCCCGTTCGACGTTCTTGCCCGGCGAGGGGGTGACCAGGCGCAGCAACCGCCGGGTCCCCGGCCCCATCGCCGCGGCCTGTTCGGCCGCGGTGGCGAACACCCGCAGATCGACGCCGGCGCCGGTGTCCACCAGCGCCGGGAATCCGCGCACCGTATGCGCTCCGCTGGTGCGGGACACCGTTTTCGGGATCTCGATCAGATCGTCGGGCCACGCCGTGAGGCCGGAGCGCTCGAGTTCTCCGGCCACCGCTTCGGCGACGGCCCGGCGCACCGGTGCCGCCAGCCGTTCCTGCAGCACGTCGAGATCCTTGCCGCGCGCCACCTCGGTACCGTCGGGGGTTTCGACGGCAAACGTGACCCGCAGGTGCGCGGGCAGCTTCTCCAGGCCGAAGGCGTCAATGGGAACCAGGATGCCGCTGCGGCGCTTGAGTTCTCGCTGCAGGCTCTCCAGCAGTGATCCACGCTCCGGCGAGAGATCCGGCAGCACCGCCTTGGCGGTGTCCGGCGCGGGCACGAAGTTGCGGCGCAGGTCCTTGGGCAGCGACTTGATCAGGGCGGTGACCAGCTCTTCGCGCAGCGCCGGTACCTGCCAGGCGAATTCGCCTCCACCCAGCCCGGCCAGCACCTCGACCGGGACGTGGACCGTCACGCCGTCGTCGGCGGCGCCGGGCTCGAATCGGTAGGTCAACGGCAGGGACATGTCTCCGCTGCGCCAGGTGTCGGGGCGGTCGGCGGCCGCGTCGTCACCCCGCAGCAACTCCTCGCGGGTGAAGGTCAGCAACTCCGGGGTCTGATGCCGTTGTTTTTTCCACCAGGCGTCGAAATGACGTGCGGACACGGCAGTCTCGGGAATCCGGGCATCGTAGAGTGCGTACAGCTCGTCGTCGGTGATCAGCAGGTCGCGCCTGCGGGCCCGTTCCTCCATCTCGTCGAGTTCGCGCAGCAGCGCGGTGTTGTCGCGGAAGAAGTGGTGCCGTGTCTGCCAGTCTCCCTCGACCAGCGCGTGCCGGATGAACAACTCCCGCGACAGCACCGGGTCCACCTGCGCGTAGCCCACTTTGCGCCGGGGCACCAGCGGCAGCCCGAACAATGTCACCCGCTCGAACGCCATCACAGCGCCACGCTTGGCCTCCCAGTGCGGCTCACTGTAGGTGCGTTGCACCAGATGCTCGGCCACCTTCTCCAGCGCCTCGGGTTCGATGCGCGCGGCGGTGCGGCCGTAGAGCCTGCTGGTCTCGACCAGCTCCGCCACCACCACCCAGCGCGGCGGCTTCTTCGTCAGCACCGAGCCCGGCGCCAGCACGAACCGGGTGTTGCGCGCCCCCAAAAAGTCTCGCGTCTCGCCTTCGCGGACACCGACGTGCGACAGCAGGCCCGCCGACAGAGCCCGGTGGATGGCCGCGGATGGGGCCGGCTCGTCGGATTCCCGGATACCCAGATCCCGGGCGATGCTGCGCAACTGGCCGGTGAGGTCCTGCCACTCCCTGATCCGCAGGTAGTGCAGGAACTCTTCTCGGCACATCCGGCGAAACGAGCTGCCGGAACGCTCCTTTCGCTGTTCGGAGAGGTACTGCCACAGGTTCAGGTAGGACAGGAAATCGGACGTCTCGTCGGCGAAGCGGGCGTGTTTCTGCCGGGCCGCCTCCTGCTGCTCCGGGGGGCGCTCCCGGGGATCGGGTATCGACAATGCCGCTGCGAGCACCAGGATCTCGCGGACGCAACCTTCATCGTGGGCGGCCAGGATCATCCGGCCCACCCGCGGGTCAAGTGGCAGCTGGGCGAGCCGGCGGCCGACGTCGGTGAGGGTTCCCTGGCGGTCGAAGGCGCCGAGTTCCTGCAGCACCTGCACACCGTCGCGGATGCTGCGGCTGTCCGGCGGATCGAGGAACGGGAACTGTTCGATCTCCCCCAGCTGCAGCGCGGCCATCTGCAGGATCACCGCGGCCAGATTGGTGCGCAGGATCTCCGGATCGGTGTAGCGGGGCCGTGTTTCGAAGTCCTCTTCGCTGTAGAGCCGGATCGCCACGCCTGGGGCCACCCGCCCCGAGCGACCCGAGCGCTGTGCGGCCGAGGCCTGCGAGATGGGCTCGATGGGCAGCCGCTGCACCTTGGTGCGTCGGCTGTAGCGGGAGATGCGCGCGGTCCCGGGGTCCACCACGTACCGGATGCCGGGCACGGTCAGCGACGTCTCGGCGACGTTGGTGGCCAACACGATTCGTCGACCGGCATGGGGTGCGAACACCTTCTGCTGCTCGGCGGTGGGCAGCCGGGCATACAGCGGCAGCACCTCGGTGGTGTGCGGGTTGAAGCCCGGCGCTCCGCGCAATGCTTCGGCGGTGTCGCGGATCTCGCGCTCGCCGGAGAGGAAGACCAGTACGTCACCCGGCGGCTCGGCCGCCAGTTCGGCAACTGCGTCGACGATCGCCTCGGTCTGGTCCCGCAGCACGGTGCGGACCTGATCGTGATCGGGGTCGTCGGGATCGTCGTCGTCGACGTCGTTGACGACGACTTCCAGCGGCCGGTAGCGGATCTCGACCGGGTAGGTGCGCCCGGACACCTCGACGATGGGCGCATCGCCGAAGTGTCGTGCGAAACGGCCCGGTTCGATGGTCGCCGAGGTGACGATGACCTTGAGGTCGGGCCGCCGGGGCAGCAGTTCCCGCAGATACCCCAGCAGGAAGTCGATGTTGAGGCTGCGCTCGTGGGCTTCGTCGAGAATCAGGGTGTCGTAGCGCAGCAGCCGGCGGTCCCGCTGGATCTCGGCGAGCAGGATGCCGTCGGTCATCAGTTTGATCAGCGTGCGGTCGCTCACCTGATCGGTGAAGCGCACGGTGTAGCCCACCGTCTCGCCGAGTGGACTGCCGAGTTCGTCGGCGATGCGCTGTCCGACCGTGCGCGCGGCCAGACGCCGGGGCTGGGTGTGCCCGATGGTGCCGCGGATACCGCGGCCCAACTCCAGGCAGATCTTGGGCAGCTGCGTGGTCTTGCCCGAGCCGGTCTCCCCGGCGACCACCACTACCTGATGGTCCCGGATGGCCGTGGCGATGTCGCCGCGCAGCGCGCTGACCGGGAGGTCCGGGTAGGTGATCTGCGGGACGGCCGCCAGCCTGGTGGCCACCAGCGCTTCGCCCGTGACGATCTGCTGCTCGATCTGGTCCAGCTTGGCAGGGTCGGGCGTGCCGCGCAGATTGCGTAGCCGTCGCCGCAGCCGGTCGGCGTCGCGGTAGGTCAGACCGTCCAGCCGCGGGTAGAGCTCACTGCTGGACTTCGCGGACACTCGACCGAGGATATCCGCTGGTACCGCCGCTAGGGCAACGGGACGTCGGCTTGTGCGGGCACCGGGGCGGGCCGAACGCGTCGCACGCTGCGTACCACCCACACCACCGCCACCACTGCGGTGCCGATGGCCGCCGGCCACAGCAGCAGTTGCGCGAGCCAGATCCGGCGCTGCACGCGCACCACCCGGCGTTCGGTGCGGACGGCGGTGCGGGCCAGCGCGGCGGCCCTGGCTCTGGTCTTGGTGGTTCCCGAGTCGGTCACAGACGACATGTCCCTCAGGTGCCCCGCCGCCGGCTGCGGGAAACCCGTTTGCCGGACCGTGGGTGGGGTAGCCGCTGCCCATGAGCACAGTCGACGACCTGCACGGCGACCCGCACGTGCAGCGCTACCTGGATACCGGCGGCGCCGAGGGGTTCCACTGGAATGGCACCGAGATCCTGATCCTCTTCACCACCGGGCGCAAATCGCAGGCCCAGCGGCGTCACGCGCTGATCTTCCGGGAGTGGAACGGCTCCTATCTGGTGGTGGCGTCCAAGGGTGGCGCCGAAGCGCCACCGGAATGGTTCCTCAATCTCGAGTCTGATCCGCACGCCGAGGTGCAGATCAAAGATCGGCGCTTCCCGGTCACGGCACGGGTGGCCGGTGATGACGAGAAGCCGGACATGTGGAAGGCGATGACGGAGGTCTGGCCGGACTACGACGACTACCAGGCCAAGTCCTCCCGGACCATTCCCGTGGTGGTGCTGGATCCGAGCTGACGGCCGGGGAAGCTCCGGGGCCCGGCAGCGCGTTGGCACTGCCATGAACTCCTGCCCCACCGGCCGGCATGACCACCATGACGTGTACGCCGAGGCCTGCCCGTGCCGCGCGCTGCTGGACCTCTTGGCCAACAAGTGGTCAGCCCTGATCATCGGACTGCTGGAGCAGGGGCCGCAGCGGTTCACCCACCTGCAGCACTGCTTGCCCGGTGTGGGCGCCAAGATGCTGACCCAGACGCTGCGCCGGCTGGAGGACGCCAGGTTGCTCACTCGTACCGTCTACGCCGAGGTGCCGCCCCGGGTGGAGTACGCACTGACCGATCTGGGTGTCAGTGTGTCCGACCCGCTGGCCCGGCTGCGGCAGTGGGTGGAGGACCACATCGACCAGACGAGCGTCGACCAGGTGAGCAGCACGGCTTCCCTGCAGGGAACTTAGCGCCCTTGCAGGAAACCGCGGTGGCGGTTCTACCATCGCGGCGACCCCACGCGAAAGGACCATCCGATGCCCACCATGACCGCCGTCGGCTCGTACGCCGGAGCACCCCTCGATGATCCCGACGCACTGCAGGACATCGAAACAGGAGTACCGGAGTTGGGTCCGCAGGATCTCCTGGTGCGGGTGCAGGCGGTGTCGGTGAACCCGGTCGACATCAAACGCCGGCGTTCCCTGCAGCCGTCCTCGACGCCGGTGATCCTCGGTTTCGACGCCGCGGGCGTGGTGGAGGCGGTGGGGCCAGAGGTCAGCGCCCATGGCGTCGGTGATCAGGTGTGGTACGCCGGTGACATCACCCGCCCGGGCAGCAATGCGGAACTGCAGGCGGTCGATTCCCGCATCGTCGGTCGCCGACCCGCCTCGCTGTCCGCCGGTGATGCCGCCGCACTCCCGCTGACCGCGATCACCGCCTGGGAGGCCTTGTTCGAACGGTTCCGGCTGACCCGGGAGTCCACCGGCGACCTCCTCATCATGGGTGCGGCGGGCGGCGTGGGGTCCATCATGATCCAGCTCGCGAAGGCCCTCACCGGAGTCCGGGTGATCGCCACCGCCAGTCGCGACGAGTCCGCGGACTGGGCCCGCACGATGGGCGCCGACGAGGTGATCAATCACCACGACCTGCTGGCGCAGGCGAAAGCGGTTGCACCGCAGGGGGTGGACTACCTCTTCTCCCCGCACAGTGCGGGCAACATCGAGACCTACGCGCAGATCGTCCGGCCGTTCGGCGAGATCACCGCCATCGACGAACCCGAGGGCATGGATCTGCTGCCCCTGAAAGAGAAGAGCATCGCCTGGCACTGGGAGCTGATGTTCACCCGTTCACTGTTCGGTTACGACCTCACCTATCAGCGTGATCTGCTGAATGCGATGGCGGACCTGGTGGACGCGGGCACCGTGCGCAGCACCGTGACAGCCACGATCGACGACTTCAGCGCGGCCGGGATCCGGGCGGCGCATCAACAGGTCGAGTCCGGGCAGATGGTGGGCAAGGTGGTGGTGACCCGCTGATCGAGTCGGGCACCGGCAAGGTCAGCGCGCGGCAATCAGGGCATCGATGGAGTCGGCGGTCAACAGCTTCTCGGTGGTCATGATCGCCGCGCCGGTGATGCCGGCCCGGTCGGCCAGTTGCGACCGGGTGATCTCGAGGTCGCGGGTGCCCAGCGGCAACGAGCGGGCGTAGACGGCCTCACGCACCCCAGCCAGCAGGTACTGGCCGGCCTCGGCGATCTGGCCACCCAGCACGATCACCGCGGGGTTGAGGGTGCTCACCAAACCGGCCAGCACGCCGCCGATTTCGCGACCGGCGTTGCGCACGGCGCGCACCGCGGCCGCGTCACCGGCCAGCACCCGGTCGACGACGTCGGAGTTGGTCCGCACCCCGGTGTCGTGCAGATCGGCGACCAAGGCCTTGCCGCCGGCCACCGCCTCCAGACAGCCGACGTTGCCGCACCAGCAGACGACGTCGTGGTGATCGGCGGCGCGGATGTGCCCGATGTCGCCGGCGGCGCCATGTGCACCGTGGAAAACTGTTCCGTTGGTGACAATTCCACATCCGACGCCGGTCCCGACCTTGACGAACGCCAACGGTGAGACGTGCGGGTAGGCCACCGCGGCCTCACCGAGTGCCATCAGGTTCACGTCATTGTCCACGAGTACCGGCACCGGGAACGTGCGTTGCAGGTAGCGAGGCACGTCGAAGCCGTCCCAGCCCGGCATGATCGGCGGTGCCACCGGCGTTCCGGTGGCGTGTTCCACCGGCCCCGGCAGGCCGACGCCGATGGCCATCACCCGGCGCGCCTGCAGCCCGGAAGTGCGCAGTAGATCGGTGAATTGTTCTGACAGCCAATCCAGTACGGTCTCTGGCCCCTCGGCGATACTGATATCGGAAACCTGTTCAGCCAGAACGTTGAGGCCGAGGTCGAAGATCGCGGTACGGGTGTGGGTGGCGCCGCAGTCCGCCGCCAGCACCAGGCCGGCCTGATGATTGAACTGCAGCGTGCTCGAGGGACGCCCACCCGAGGACACGCTGTCCTGCCCGGTCACCACCAGGCCGTGTTCGGTGAGGGCGTCGATGCGTTGGGCCACGGTTGACCGGGCCATCCCGGTGAGGCGTTGTAAATCGCCCCGGGTGCGGGCCTGCCCTCCGCGGATCAGCCTCAGCACATCGGCCGGGCTGGCACCACCACCCGCCCGATCAGCGCTGTTGGAGTTCATGATTGCAGACCTTAACTCGGTTGGACGCCCCCGACTGGAGACACGATCGATCTGGTAACGCTGCGCGCCCAGGCCTATTTTGCATGTTAACACGCCGTAACTTCTCCTCTTTTGACTGACAATCGACGTAAGTCTGGGTTACGGTCCCTCTCGTCGATGGAACGAGGAGTGACATGAATCAGCGACGAGGCGCAACCGCGGGACACCGGCTGTGACGGTCCCCGGTCGTTCGATCGGTATCGGCCTCCTGGGCACGGCGTTCATGGGCCGGGCCCATGCGCGCGGCTATCAAGGACTGGCCTCGATGTACTCGCCGCCGCTGCTGCCGCGACTTGAAATCGTTGCCGGACGAGATGCGCACCGGCGCAACGACTTCGCCGGGTCCTTTGGCTTCGCCCGCACCACAGGGGACTGGCGCACCATCATCGATGATCCCACCGTGGGCATCTTCGACAACTCCGCACCCAACGACCTGCACGAAGAACCGACCGTGGCAGCCATCGAGGCCGGTAAACACGTCATCTGCGAAAAGCCCCTGGGCCGCACCGGGGCCGAGGCGCTGCGGATCTGGCAGGCCGCCGAGCGGGCCGGGGTGGTGCACATGTGCGCCTTCAACTACCGCTTCGTGCCGGCGGTCCGCAAGCTGCGGGAGCTCATCAGCAGTGGCGCCCTCGGTCGCCCACTGCACCTGCGAGCGCGCTACCTGCAGGATTGGCTCACCGATCCCGACGCTCCGGCCACCTGGCGGCTGGACGCCGACCAGGCCGGCTCCGGGGCATTGGGAGATCTCGGCTCCCACATCGCCGACCTGAGTCGCTACCTCGTCGGCGAGATCAGCGAGGTGACCGGTGCTTCGGCGACCTTCTTCGACAACCGCCCCGGCGGGGCCGTCACCGTCGACGACGCGTTCGTGGCCACTGTGCGGTTCGACAACGGGGCGATCGGGACCCTCGAAGCGTCACGAGTTGCGCACGGCCACATCAACGATCTGTCGATCGAGGTCAACGGCACCCTGGGCTCGGCCCGGTTCGCGCTGGAGCGCCTCAACGAGTTGGAGGTCGACCTGCCCGGGTCCGACGACCAGCGCGGCTTCCGGCGCCTGCTGGTGACCAACCGCAACGATCCGTTCATGAGCGCGTGGTGGCCACCCGGCCATGTCCTCGGCTGGGAGCACACCTTCGTGCACGAACTGCACCACTTCCTAGGCAGCATCGAAGCCGGCCGGTCGGTGCGCCCCTACGGAGCGGACTTCGAAGACGGCTACCGCGCGGCGCTGATCTGCGACGCCATCGCGAATTCAGCGGCCACCGGTCGGGTGGCCGCGGTCGCGCCGGCCGGCGCCGTCCCGTCTGGTGCCAGGTCATGACCCGATCATCGGATACCGCAGCCGATTCCATCGATGTGCGGCTCAGTGGAGTGACCAAGCGGTACGGAGAATCGATCGCCGTCGACAACCTGGACCTCGACATCCGGCGCGGTGAATTCCTGTCCCTGCTGGGTCCGTCCGGCTGCGGCAAGACCACCACGCTGAAACTCATCGCCGGATTCGAACAACCCAGCCAGGGGTCGATCCTGATCGGCGGCCAACCCGCCGAAGGACTGCCCCCGCACAAACGCGACGTCAACACGGTCTTCCAGCACTACGCACTGTTCCCGCATCTGTCTGTCCTGGACAACGTCGCCTATGGGCTCAAGCAGCGGGGAGTGAAGAAGACCGTGCGCCGGGGCCAGGCAGCCGAGGCACTCGAGCTCGTCGGCCTGGCCGACCGGGCCCAGGGCCGGCCGGCCGATCTGTCCGGCGGCCAGCAGCAGCGCGTTGCGCTGGCCCGCGCACTGGTCCTGCGCCCGCGCGTGCTGTTGCTCGACGAGCCCCTGGGCGCCCTCGATCTGAAGCTGCGCGAACACATGCAGATCGAGTTGAAACGCATCCACTCCGAGGTCGGCCTGACGTTCGTGTTCGTCACGCACGACCAGGGTGAGGCGCTGAGCATGTCGGACCGGATCGCCGTCATGAATGCCGGGCGTATCGAACAACTCGCCGCACCCCAGCAGGTGTACGACGCCCCCGCGTCGGCGTTCGTGGCGTCCTTCATCGGCGAGATGAACAAGCTACGCGCTCATGTGGACGGCGGCCGCGCCGCGCTGCTGGGCGGAGCTCTGCAGCTGCCCGTCGGCATCACCGTGCACACTCTGCCGGCCGGCCGGCGCGAGGCGCTCGTCGGCATCCGGCCCCAGGACGTCTCGGTGCACCCCGCCGGCGAGGCCGACACCCACGGGCGCATCGAAACGGCGATGTTGACCGGGCACAGCATGGCACTGGTGATCGTGCTGCGCGACGGTCAACGCCTGGTCGCCAGACAGGACCGGTACGGACCGGGATCCGCCACCGCGGCGCTGCGGGCCGGAGATCACGTCGCCATCACCGCCGCCCCGGACAGCGCCCTGCTGCTCGGGACAGCAGATCCAGACCTCTCGATCACAGACCCCAAGGAGAACCTCGATGCGTAAGCAGCACGTCGTCACCGTTCTGGCCCCCGAGCAGCAGGCCGGCCAGATCCGGGCCGCACTCACCCGTAGACAGGCCCTCGTCGGCCTCGGCGCCGGAGCAGCCGCGCTGGCGCTGGCCGCGTGCGGCACCTCCGGGCCCCAGCAGTCTTCCGGATCCTCCTCGACGCCTGCCGCCCTCAACGGTGACCAGGTGGAAGGCCAGCTGGTGATCGGCAACTACGCCGACTACATCTCCGAGGACAACGTGTCCGCCTTCACCGACGCCGTCGGACCCGAGGTCCGCATCGTCACGTACTCCAGCGGCCTGGAGATGATCTCCGCGCTGGCGTCAGGCAGCGCGGACTACGACATCGTGGTTCCCGGGCCGTCGGAAACCGTGCAGCTGATCGAACGCGGCCTGCTGCGCCAGCTCGACAAGTCCCTGCTGCCCAACATCACGAACATCCGCCCGGGTGTGATGGGCCTGGAGTACGACCCGGAGAACCAGTACGCCATCCCGAAAGCCGTCGGTGTCGCGGCGTTCTGGTGGAACACCGCCACAGTGCAGGGCAGTCCCACCTCGCTGGCGGAGGTCTTCGACCTGATCAAGGCGAACCCGGAGGCCAAGGTCAACTTCTTCAGCGGCGCCAAGGAGACGTTCACTCTGGCGCTGGCGGCGATCGGCAAGCCGATCGGATCCACCGACCCTGCCGACATCGAGGCGGCCAAGCAGCTGCTGATCTCGGTCAAACCGATGATCGACAGCTTCGGCGCCGACGAGCTCGAAGGCGGCACCACCGGTTCGATCGACATCTGCATGGGCTACAACTACATCGCCAAGCAGATCAACGCCGGCGGCGGCCAGCAGGTGCAGTTCCTGCTCCCGGAGACGGGCAGCACCGAATACTTCATCGACAACTGGGCCATCGCCGGGAGCGCCAAGAACCCGGTGGCAGCGCACAAGTTCATCGATTACGTCTGCGCTCCGGAACCTGCAGGCGAGGAGATGAACGCCACCGGCACGCTGGTGCCCGTGGAGGGCATCGAACCGTTCGTCGAACCCGGCCTGATCGACGATCCCACCATCAACATCCCGCCCGCCCTGCTCGAGAAGTACGAGATCCTGCTGGCCACACCCGAATACCTCGATGTGGTGACCAAGGCATACGACGAATTCCGGGCCGCGTGAGCGCGGTCGCCGGCAAGCACGCGCTGGGCGCGCTGGCGGCGACCGTCATCGGGGCCGGCGTCCTGATCACCGTGATGGTGGCCGGCCTCGGTGAGTTCGCCACCGTCGCCCTGTTCCTGGCCACCCTCCCGGCCGGGGTGGCGCTGCGGGCGGCGCTGCTGCGCACCCGACGCCCAGCGCAGGACGACGACTACCCGCTGGTGCTGGCGTGGCCGTCGGCGGCGCTGTACACCGCGTTCTTCCTGCTGCCGCTGGTGCTCGTGGTGATCTACTCCCTGGCCACCCGACAGGGTTACGGCGACGTGGTGTACAGCTTTTCGTTCCACAACTTCGCCGAGGCACTCAGCGGTCTGTATCTGCAGGCATTCGGGCGCAGTCTGCGCTTCGCCGTCATCGGCACCATCGTGACCGTGCTGGTTGGTTTCCCCTTTGCCTACTGGCTGGCGCGGTATTCACCGGTGCGACGACGGAACCTGTTGCTGGCCCTGGTGATGGTGCCGTATGTGACCGCCTTCCTCATCCGCGCCTACGCGTGGCGACTGGTGCTCAGCGAGGACTTCCTGCTGGCCCAACTGCTGCGCACCGTCGGCCTTCTCGACGGACCGCTGAACCTGCAGAACACCGGTACCGCGGTGCAGATCGGCATCGTCTACAACTACCTTCCCCTGTTCATCCTGCCGGTGTACGCGGCGCTGGAACGCATGGACTGGCGCCTGGTCGACGCAGCCAAAGACCTGGGTAGCTCCGGGTTCTCGGCATTCCGCCAGGTCACCTTGCCAGTGGTGGCCCCGGGCGTCATCGCCGGCTCGCTGCTGGTCTTCATCCCGATGACCGGCGAGTACATCATCCCGGCAGTGTTGGGCGGGGGCCGCGTGGATTTTGTCGGCACGCTGGTGGCCCGGGCTTTCCTGGAGGGCCAGAACTACCCGTTCGGGGCGGCGCTCGGCCTGCTGGTGGTGATGGCGCTGTCCGGGTTCCTGGCGCTCTATCTGTTCATGACCAGCCGCGCAGAAAGGGCTCTCGGTGGCGTCTGAGCCAGGTGGCCGCGGCGGCGCGCTGCCGGCGGCGGCAGCTCTGCTGATCGGCGGGGTCGGTGTGATCGCCGGCGGAATAGGTGCTGTCACAGGGCAGGTCACCGCCAAGGACCTCACCCTGCTGGCCGTCGGAGCAGTGGTACTGGCCGCGGTGTTCCGGTGGATACCGATACGCCGACTACTGGCGGGCTTCGCGCTGTTGACCTTCGTCTTCCTCTTCGCACCGATCGTCGTGGTGCTCGCGTACGCCTTCAACGCCGGTGAGATCATCACTGTCTGGGCCGGGTTCTCCACCAGGTGGTTCGCCGAAGCGCTGAACAATCCCCAGATCGTCGATGCCATCGGTACATCGGTGGCCATCGCGCTGGGGTCGGCCCTGCTGTCGGTGTGCTTCGCCTGCGCCGCGGCGCTGGTGATCGGACGCGCCCGCCCGGCACTGCGCAGACCCTACGAGGCCGCGCTGCTCCTGACCTTGGTGGTGCCGGAGCTGGTGCTGGCCATCGGATTGCTGCTGTTCTACCTGCGTTTCGGCATACCCTTCGGGTCGCTGACGGCGATGGTGGGCCACTCGGTGTTCGGGACGTCGGTGGCGCTGTTGATCATCCGGGCGCGCTACACCGGTACCGGCCTGGATCTGGAACGGGCCAGTGCGGATCTCGGCGCCGGCCCGTGGGCCACGCTGTGGCAGATCACCCTGCCCCGGTTGACTCCCGCGCTGCTCGGTGCGTTTCTGCTGACCTTCATCCTGTCGTTCGACGACGTGGTGGTGTCTCAGTTCACCGCCGGGGGCACCCCCACCTGGCCGCTGTATCTGTTGTCGGCGTTGAAGTTCGGGGTGAGCCCCGAGGTCAACGCGGCCTCGGCGCTGTTGCTCGCCAGCATTCTGCTGATCGCCGCTCTCACGGCAGTGGGCATCCGGCGGCTGTCGAAGACATCGGCAGCGCCGCAATCGGTTTCCGACGAATAGAGGAAGAACATGTCCGCACCCCCCGTCGCCGTCCAACTCTGGAGTGTCCGAGACCGGTTGGCATCAGACTTCGACGGCACCGTCCGTGCGTTGGCCGAGATCGGATTCTCCGGCGTGGAAACCGCATTCGGCGTCGAAGCCGAGCTCGACGAAGACGAGATCAGGCACGCCGCAACGGTGTTCGCAGCCAGCGGCCTGCAGGTGTGCTCGGCGCATGTCGAGTTGCCGCTCGGCGATGACCGCGACGCGGTACTGCGCCAAGCCGAGATCCTCGACACCCGCCGCATCATCTGGCACGGCTGGCCCGAGGACGTCCGCTACGGCAGCCGCGCGGGCATCGAGGAACTGATCGACGTCTACGGTCGCGCCAACGATGTGGCTCGCGTCGAGGGCCTCGAGTTCGGCATTCACAACCACTGGTGGGAACTGCGTGCCGTCGACGGTGTTCTGCCGCTGGAGATCCTGCATTCGGCCCTGGACAGCTCGGTGTTCTTCGAACTCGACGTCTACTGGTCCACGGTGGCCGGTGTCGATCCCGCAGCCCTGATCGCCAGGCTCGGTTCCAGGGTGCAGCTGATCCACGTCAAAGATGGTGCAGCGCAGGACGTGGACGCGCCCATGGTGGCGCTGGGGCAGGGCAGCGTGGATCTTGAACCCACTCTGGCCGCCATCGAGCACGCCGCTTGGTGGATCGTGGAATTCGACGCTTACGACGGCGACATCCTCGATGCCCTGACCGCGAGCTTGCGGTACCTCGATGCCCGGCCCGGGAGCGCGTGAGTGCAGATCGCCTCCAGTGAATGGGTGCTTGGTGACCGCAGCCGGGCGCTGGCCCGCACGGCGGCAGCCGGCCTGACCGCCATCGAACTCGACGCCCGCCCCGACCTCGATTCGGCCACGGTGCGCCGCAGCCTCGACCAGCACTGTCTGACCGCGCCGTCGCTGTGCTGGCAGTGGAATCCGGACGCGGAACTCGGATCCCCGGACCGGGCCAGCCGATCCGCTGCCCAGCGCTACCTGCGCGGCGCCCTGGAGCAGGCCGCCGAGCTCGGCTCCGGGCAGCTGGTGGTGGTTCCCGCCTGCCGCGAGACCCCGTGGCAGGACGAACCCCGACAGGCCGGCATCGAGCGCGCCGCGGCGGCGATCCGCGAGGTGCTGGCAGACGCCCCCGCACAGGTCGGGTTGTCGATCGAAGCGTTGCGCACCGACGAGAGCTTCCTGCTCAACACCCTCGACGAGGCCGACGCGCTACGGGTGCTGATCGATGACCGGCGCGCGACCCTGCTCGCCGATCTCTACCATCTGGCCGCAGTCGAGGGCACCCTGGCCGGTGTTGTGGGCGCGCACGCCGACACGGTGTCGCTGGTGCACTTCGCCGCTGCCGACCGAGCCAGGGTCGCCCCCGACACACCGGGCATCGCGGCGGTCATCTCCACACTCACCCAGGCGGGATTCACCGGCTCGGTGACGCTGGAATACACCGTGCCCGACGACGCGGACCTGGCGCAGGCGGCTGCTTTCGCGACGCAGGCGTGGAACGCGCCCACCGAGGCCCGATGACGCCCGATCCCCTACTCCGTGCGGCGGCGACCGCCCTGTTCCCCCAGCTCCGTGAGCTGCCGGAGGTGCCCGAGCAGATCGGGGCCGCGATCCGCGACGCGATCGCAGCCATCGTGGGCACCGCCGATTTCCTCGGCCTGCCCACCGAGGATCGCCTGCGCGCGCTGCAGGCATCGGCACCCGAAGCCGTCGAGCGGTTCGGCCGCTGGGTGGCCGCGGTGGTGCTCGAGCAACCCGACGTCCTCGACACCGTGGGGTTCCGGGTGCTCCCGCCGGGTCGGCAGTGGCCCGCCGTCGAGGATTCGGTGCCTGCCACCACACCCGCCGACGACCTCGAGACCGATTACGACGTGGTGATCGTCGGCTCGGGCGCCGGCGCGGGGGTGGCCGCCCACGTGCTGACCGAAGCCGGACTGCACACGCTGGTGCTCGAACGGGCCCCGGCCCTGACTGCGGCGCAGCTCACCGCTCGCCACGGGGCAAGCGCCCGCACCTTCTCCGGCTTCGATCGCCCGGTCGACCTACCCGCCCTGGGCGCAACACGTTTCGTCGATGGTGAACCGACACCGCCCGGGACTTCGCAGTGGAACGGCAACGCGATGGCACTCGGTGGCGGCACCAGGGTCTACGGCGCGATGGCGTGGCGGTTCAGCCCCGAAGACTTCGCGATGGGCTCCATGTACGGTGGCGACTTCGTGGACTGGCCGATCACCTACGACGAGCTGGCACCCTACTACGACACGGTGGAGCAGGTCATCGGCGTCGCCGGCCCCGACGCACCCGCCGCACACGACGGTGCCCGTCGTCGCCCGTACCCGATGCCCGGCGTACCCCTGACCACGATCGGCCGGCGGCTGGCCGACGGCGCCCGCACACTCGGGTTGCCCACCACCACACCGCCGATGGCCATCAACACCCGCGCCTACAACAAGCGGCCGGCGTGTGTGCAGTGCGCGCTGTGTGTCGGACACCCGTGCCGGGCGGACGCCAAGAACGGCTCGCACAACACCGTGCTGCGCTCGGCCCTGGCCACCGGACGGTGCACACTCACCACGTCGGCGGTCGTCACCAAGCTCATCGTCGAACACACCACCGTCTGTGGGGTGGAGTTCGTGGCGGACGGACGCCCCCGCTCGGTGCGGGCACGCCACGTGGTGCTGGCCGCGGGCGCCATCGAGTCGGCCCGACTGCTGCTCGCCAGCGGTATCAACGACCCCCACGACCAGATCGGCCGCTATCTGCAGGGCCATCTGTACTCCGGTGCCACAGGGCTTTTCGCCGATCCTGTCCAGGATCTGGTGGGGCCGGGTCCCAGCATCGCCACCACCTCCTACCGGCACGGCAACCCCGGAGTCGCCGGCGGCGGCATCCTGGCCAACGAGTTCACCCCGACCCCGTTCGAGGCCTGGGGCGGGCTGGTCGAGGCCGGCGTCGTCTCGGCCTACGGTCCCAGCGCCGTCGACGAACTCGCCCGGGCCTACCAGCGCTGCGCGGTCATCATCGGCCCGGTCCACGAGGTGCCGCAGGCAGATTCGCGGGTGAGCGTCAGCGCCCACCGCCGCGACGCCGTCGGCGTCCCGCTGGTCCACCTCGACTCACCGGGGCCGCACTCCAACGACCTCGCCGTCGCCGATCTGCTGACCGACAAGGCGCGGGAATGGCTGACCGCCAGCGGCGCCGTCCGCACGGTCGCCACCCGGTGGACACCCCGCCGCGGTCCGTCCGCCGACCAGCATCAGGCCGGGACGTGCCGGATGGGCGTCGATCCCGCCACCTCGGTCACCGACGCCACCGGCGCCCTGTGGCGGTATCGGGGTATCACCGTCGCCGACGGCGCACTGCACCCCACCAACGGTGGGGTCAATCCCGTCCTGACCATCCTGGCCAACAGCTGGCGCGTCAACGAGATCCTGGCCGCCCGGCTGACGTGAACCATCCACCACCGACGTGAGGAATGCCCGTGCCGCTACGCATCGGACTGCAGTTGTACTCGGTCCGCCGAGCACTCGCCGAGTCGACACCGCTGACTCTTCAACGCATCTCCGAGCTCGGCTTCCGCTACCTCGAGGCTGCCAACCACGCCGCTGACACCGACGACGGCATCGGATTCGGTGTCCCGGCAGACGAACTGCGCACCATGTTCACCGACCTCGGCCTGCAGACCGTGGGCGCACACGTCAACCCGCTGCGCCTCGACCGGCTTCCGGCGATCCTGGACTACCAGCAGGAGATCGGCTGTCGCCAGATCGGCAACGACATCGAGTTCTTCCCCGCGGGCGACCGCGATCACGTGCTGCGCCGCGCCGACTTCTTCAACCAGGTGGGGCAACTGTGCGCCGACCGTGGCATGCGGTTCTACTACCACAACCATTACCAGGAGTTCCAGCGCATCGACGGCGAGCCCGTCTACCAGATCATCCTCGAGCACACCGACCCCGAACTCGTTTTCGTCGAGCTGGACACCTACTGGGTGACCCGCGCCGGGCACAACCCGATCGACTGGATGCAGCGGTACCGAGAGCGCATCGTCCTACTGCACCAGAAGGACTTTCCCGCCACGGCCCCCCAGCCGATCTCCATGTACGACGGCGTGGTCGACATCGGCGCCGACATCGACATGCCGCTGTTCGAGAGCGTCGAGGACCCACTCTGCTTCACCGAGATCGGCACCGGAGTCCTGCCGATCCAGGAGATCATCGACACCGCCCTGACCCTTCCCCACGTGGAGTACATGTTGCTCGAGCAGGATTACAGCCGCTATCCCGATTTGGAGTCGATCGAACGCAGTCGCGACGCCTTCCGCGCCTACCGCGGGATCAGCTGGACATGACCGGCACCGGGCAGACCTTCGACGTCCTCATCGTCGGCAGCGGGCTGATGGGCGCGGCCGTCGCCCGCTGCCTGCGCGAGGGCGATCAGGACCTGCGTATCGCGATGGTGGACGGCGGGCCGGCACTGGGTTCCACACCGGGCCAACATCTGCACGACGTGCCCGATCCGGAGATCTGGGGCCGGTACAACGAGAAAGTGGCCACCGGCATCCAGGGCTTCTACACCGGGGTGGCTCCGAGCATGGACGTCGGTGCCACCATGGTCGACGTCCAGCCGGGGATGTACCACCTGCAGTCGATCGGGCAGGACGCCACCGCCATGCCGGCGGCCGCGGTGGCCTGGAATGCCGGCGGCATGGGAATCCACTGGACCGCAGCCACTCCCGCCCCGTGGGGCAGCGAGGTGTTCCCCCACATACCGGAACCGGAGTGGACCGCCGACCTGCAGCGCGCCGCCGAACTGCTGCGGGTCAACCGCACGCCCTACCCCCCGACCGCGGCCGGCCGGGCGGTGCTCACGGCGCTGGGCGAACTCTTCGATCCGGTCAGCGCCGAGGGCCGGGGCATCCAGACCATGCCCATGGCAGTCAATCCCACGCCCTCGGGGCTCAAGGAGCGCACCGGGCCGGCGCTGATCTTCCCGCCGATCGGCGGTGCGGCCGACGCCGCCTTCACGCTGCACCTCGGCAGCCTGGCCACGGCTGTGCTGCATCGCGGCGGCCGGGCCACCGGCGTCGAGATTCGCGACGTCCGCACCGGCGCCACGCGGGCGCTACACGCGGACCACGTCGTGGTGTGCGCCGACGCCATCCGTACCCCGCAGCTGCTGTTCGCCTCGGGCATCCGGCCGCCCGCGCTCGGCCGCCACCTCAACGAGCACTACTTCCTCTCCGGGCAGGTGCTCGCCGACCCGCAGCGGCTGGGGTTCGACCTGGCCGCGCTGGACCCGCCGACCGACCACGAGTGGGCTGCCGATTGTCTGTGGGTTCCGCACAGCGGCGCCGATCAGCCGTTCCAGGTACACATCATGAACTCGGTGATGATCGACGAAGACCGCAGACCGCTGGCCTACGCGGTGGGACTGGAGTTCTACGTGGCCACCGAGATCCGTGCCGAGAATGCCCTTCGGTTCTCCGACACCGAGACCGATGCCGCCGGAATGCCGCGCATCACCGTCGAATTCGACTACACCGACACCGACCGGGCCCACCTGGAGGCGGCCCGGCGGGTGCAGCGCCGCGCGGCGGAGTCGCTGGGCCCATTCGATCCCGACACCGATTCGGGAGTGTTGCCCGCGGGTTCGTCGCTGCACTTCACCGGAACGGTGCGGTCCGGCCCGACAAACGACGGCACCAGCGTGTGTGACCCTGATTCCCGTGTGTGGGGGTTCGAGAACCTCTACGTGGCGGGCAACGGCGTGATCCCGACCGCGCTGGTCTGCAACTCGACCCTGACCGGCATGACCACCGCCGTGCGCGCCGCGCGGGCCATCACCGAGGAGCTTTCGTCATGATCAGCCGTCGCGAGGTCACCCTGTTCACCGGCCAGTGGGCGGACCTGCCCTTCGAGACGGTCGCCGAGATGGCCGGGGAATGGGGGTATGACGGCCTCGAGATCGCCGCATCGGGTGACCACCTCGATCTGCAGCGGGCCGACGAAGACCCCGAGTACCTGCAGAGCCGTCTGGACATACTCGACCGCCACGGGCTCGTAGTGCGCGCCATCTCACACCATCTGGGTGGGCAGGCTGTCTGCGACGACCCGATCGACTTCCGGCACCGCGCCATTCTGCGCCCGGCCGTCTGGGGCGACGGGGAGGCCGAAGGTGTGCGCATGCGTGCGGCCGACGACATGAAGCGCGCCGCCCGCGTGGCCCGGCGACTGGGCGTCGATGTGGTGACCGGCTTCACCGGGTCGAAGATCTGGCCGTACGTCGCGATGTTCCCGCCGGTCCCGGATGCGGTCATCGAGGCCGGCTTCGAGGATTTCGCCGCGCGGTGGAACCCGATCATCGACGTCTTCGAGGACCAGGGCGTCCGGTTCGCTCTCGAGGTCCATCCCTCGGAGATCGCCTACGACTACTGGACCACCCGTCGCACGCTCGACGCGATCGGCAACCGTCCCGGCTTCGGGTTGAACTGGGACCCCAGCCATCTGGTCTGGCAGGGCCTGGACCCGGTCACGTTCATCATCGACTTCGCCGACCGCATCTACCACGTCGACTGCAAGGACACCCGGGTGCGGCCGCCCAACGGCCGCTCCGGCCTGCTGGGGTCACACCTACCGTGGGGAGACCCCCGTCGACGCTGGGACTTCGTGTCGACCGGACGCGGCGACATCCACTGGGAGGACGCGTTCCGGGCGTTGGAACAGATCGGCTACACCGGGCCCATCTCCGTGGAGTGGGAGGACGCCGGCATGGATCGCCGCCACGGCGCCAAGGAGGCGCTCGAGTTCGTCCGCTCGCTGCTGTGGCAACTGCCGGACGCGCGCTTCGACGCCGCCTTCGACCAGAGTCACCCGGACTGACCGGGCTTGATCGCCTGCAGCGTGTAGGTCAGCGGCAATCGGTCCGGTTGCTCCGCCAGCACGAACTCCCCGGGATACTCACGGCTCCCGATCATGGCGTCGTCCAACGGGTTCCACGGCACCTCGCGGTGCTCTTCGAGGTGCGTCACGGTCAGGCCGGCCGCGGTGAGCGCAGTGAACACCTCGCCGAGTCCGTGGTTGAACGACACCGACCGCGGCTGCGCGACGGCCGCCGACCCGGCGTAGCTGGTGTCCTCCTCGAACACCACACCCCGACCCTCGAAGTAGGGATACTCCACCACCAGCAGGCCGTCGGGCCGCGGGTCGCACAGTGACCACAGCATGGGATGGCCTTCGCGCAGGAACAGCCGCCCGCCTGGTTCGAGCAGACCGGCCACCACCTCGGCCCACGCCGTGATGTCCGGCAACCAGCACAAGGCGCCGATACCGGTGTACACCAGGTCGAACCGCGTGCCCAGCGCAGCAACGGCGTCATAGACATCGGCCTCGACGAAGCGGCACCGGGCCCCCGCGCGCGCAGCGAATCGGGTGGCCGCCTGCACGGCGGCACCCGAAAAGTCCAGCCCCACCACCGAAGTGGCACCCAGGCGCGCCAGCGACACCGTGTCGGTACCGATGTGACACTGCAGGTGAACGACGGCCAGGCCGTCCAGACGGCCCAGCCGGGGCAGGTCGTAGCGCACCACCTCCGACAGATACCCGGGCTCGTCGAACGCCTTCAGGTCGTATCCGTCGGCGGCGGTGTGCACGGGTACCCGGGACTCCCAGTTCGCGTGGTTGAGTGCCCGCCAGTCCTGCGTCACCCTCGAAGCGTAGCGGGTGGCGAGCTCAGCCGGCGGAGACCGCCACCACCACTTTGTCGCCGTGGCGTTGCGACGCGGACAGGAAGGCCTTCTCGGCGTCGGCGAGCTCATGGCGCGCAGTCACCAGCGCGTCGAGATCGACGCCGCTGGTGGCCAGTTCGATTGCCCGCGGGTAGGTGTCGTTCATCCGCCGGACCATCGCGAACGTGATGCCCTTGCGCCGCGCCGGGGCCGCCGGGAAGCTGGACAGCTCCTCGGACGGAATACCTCCGAGTGCCACCCGGCCGCCCGGGCGGACCGCAGCCACGGCGGTGGCGATCGCCGGATCCGTGCCGGCCGCCTCGATCACCACGTCGACGCCGCGCCCCTCGGTGGCGTCGAGCACTTCGTCGGCACCTGCGGACGGCTCCCACGCCTGCGCCGCCCCGAAGTGCACTGCGGTGCGCCGCCGGTGTTCCAGCGGTTCGGTCACGAAGACCCGCCGAGCGCCGCGGCGCAGCGCCGCAGCCACGCTGAGCACACCGATGGGCCCGGCACCCACCACCAGCACATCGGAATCCGGGCGCACGTGACCGACGGCCGCCGCGTGGATGGCGACTCCCAGGGGTTCCAGCAGGGCGCCCGCGTCGTCGCTGAGGCTGTCGGGCAGCGGGAAAAGCAGGTGGTCTGGCCACAGCAGCTGTTCCTGCAGGGCACCGTCCACGTCACCATGTCCGGCGAATTGCACTGTCGGGCAGAGGTTGTGATAGCCCAATCCACACATCTCGCACTGGCCACACGGAATGGCGGGGTCCACTGCCACCCTGCGGCCGGCGTACGGCCCCGTCAGCGCGACACCGGCGAACTCGTGGCCGGGCACCACGGGGTTGTCGATCCGGTTCTCGCCGATCCCCCCGTCGGTGAACCAGTGCAGATCGGAGCCGCAGACCCCCACCGAGGTGACCCGCACCAGCGACCAGCCCGGCGGCGCCTGCCCCGGCTCCGGCTCGGCGCCCACCCGGAGGTCACCGACGCCGTGCAGGCGGGCGGCCAGCATCGTCACAGTCCTGCCGCCACGTGGTGGTAGACGTTGTTCCACCGAAGTTCGTGTGCGAAGCCGCGGACCGTGGTTGACTCGTCGATGACGAGCAGCTCGGTGCCCGTCATCTCGGCGAAGTCGGCGATGGTGTCGGTGTCGACGGCGGTGGACATCACCGTGTGGTGGGGTGCACCGGCCATCAGCCACGCCTCCGCCGACGTCGACCACGAGGGCAGCGGCTCCCACACCGCACATGCCACCGGCAGCTTCGGCAGCTCGGCGGTGGGCTCTACCACGCGAACCTCGTTGGCCACCAACCGGAACCGGGAGCCCATATCGCTGATGCCCACGATTACGGCGTCCGCCGGCGCCGCGGTGAAACGCAGCCGCACCGGATCCTCGCGATTGCCGATCGACAGCGGATGGACCTCCAGCGACGGGATGCCCCCCGCGATGGTGGGGCACACCTCGAGCATGTGAGCACCCAGGATCCGCTCGTGCCCCGGGGTCAGGTCGTAGGTGTAGTCCTCCATGAAAGAGGTGCCGCCCGGCAGGCCCTCGCCCATCACCTTGATGGCGCGCAGCATCATCGACGTCTTCCAGTCGCCCTCGCCACCGAAGCCGTACCCGTCGGCCATCAGCCGCTGCACGGCCAGACCGGGCAGTTGCCGCAGCCCACCGAGATCCTCGAAGTTGGTGGTGAACGCATGGAAGTTGCCGTCGGTGAGGAACTTACGCAGACCCAGCTCGATCTGGGCGCCGTGGCGCAGCGACGCGTGCCGGTCACCGCCGGAACGCAACTCGTCGGCCACCTGGTAGGTGTTCTCGTATTCGCGGATCAGTTTGTCGACGTCGGCGGGGCGCACGCGGTTCACGACGTCCACCAGGTCGTTGACGCCGTAGGTGTTGACCGAGGTGCCGAAGTGCGCCTCCGCCTCCACCTTGTCGCCCTCGGTGACGGCGACGCCGCGCATGTTGTCACCGAAACGGGCGATCTTGAGGGTCGCCAACTCGGCGCGGCCCAACGCCGCGCGTACCCACGAACCGACGCGGCGGGTGGTGTTCGGGTCGCTGACGTGGCCAGCGACGGTCTTGCGAGGCGTCGACAACCGGGACTGGATGTAGCCGAACTCCCGGTCGCCGTGAGCGGCCTGGTTGAGGTTCATGAAGTCCATGTCGATGCTGCGCCAGGGCAGTTCGACCTCGAACTGAGTGTGCAGGTGCAACAGGGGCTTACGCAGTGCCGACAGACCCCGGATCCACATCTTGGCCGGCGAGAAGGTGTGCATCCACACGATCACCCCGATGCAGTCGGGGTTGGTGTCGGCCTCACCGAGCACCCGGGCGATCTCCTCGGTGTCCTTGACCACCGGCATCCACCGGACTTCGACCGGGACGTCGCCGCTGGCGTCGAGTTGGTCGGCGATCTGCCGCGACTGGTGGGCCACCTGCTCCAGGATGTCCGGACCATAGAGGGTCTGGCTACCCGTGACCAGCCACACCTGGCTGGTCACGATGCGGGATGCGATCATCGGTCGATCTCCTCAAGAAGGGTCTGCGTGCGGACCGGTCTGGCCGTACACGTTCTGGTAACGCTCGAACAGGGCTGCCACGTCATCCGCGTCGATGGGGGCAGCGGTACCGAGTTGCCGGCTGATGTGCACGGTGCGCGCCACGTCCTCGACCATCACGGCGGCCTTGACCGCATCGCGGGCGGTGCGGCCGATGGTGAACGGACCGTGATTGCGCATCAGCACAGCCGGGGAGTTGCTGTGCTGCAACGTTTCCACGATGCCACGGCCGATGGAGTCATCTCCGATGAGGGCAAACGGCCCCACCGGGATGTCACCGCCGAATTCGTCGGCAATCATGGTGAGCACACACGGGATGGGCTCACCCCTGGCCGCCCACGCCGTGGCGTAGGTGGAATGGGTGTGCACCACACCGCCCACCTCGGGCATGTGCCGGTAGACGTAGGCGTGCGCGGCGGTGTCCGACGAGGGGTTGAGCGCACCGTCGACGAGGTTGCCGTAGAGGTCGCACACCACCATGTCCTCGGCGGTCATCGAATCATAGCTGGCCCCAGAGGGTTTGATGACCATCAGCTCTCTGCCGGGCACCCGCGCTGAGACATTTCCGGCCGTCCAGATCACCAACTCGTAGTGCGTCAGCTGGGCATGCAGATCACACACCTGTTTGCGCAGATCGGCGATCACCGAGTCGAGGTCGGAGGTAATCGTCATGCCACTTCTCCCACTGCTTCCTGTGCTCCGATGCGCCGCAGCCGGCGCATCATGTCATTGCCGCGGCCGAACCAGTCGTAGGCTGCGACGTACTCCCGGTAGAGACGGTTGTAGGCCTCCACATTGGCGGGAATCGGGTTGTACGCCTTGTGTTCACGGCGACCCATCTGCTTGGCGGCGGTCGGGACGTCGGGGAATGCCCCCGCGGCCGCGGCGGCATGGATCGCCGATCCGAGGGCCGGCGCCTGCGCCGAGGGCACCACCGACAGCGGCAGACCCACGGCGTCGGCGTAGATCTGCATCAGCAGGTGGTTCTTGAGCAGACCGCCGGCAACCACCAGCTCGTCGACCGGGACGCCGCTGTCGACGAAGGTCTCCACGATCATCCGGGTCCCGAACGCGGTGGCCTCCAACAGCGCGCGGTACATGTCGACGCAGGTGGTCTGCAGCGTCTGTCCGATCATCACCCCGGAGAGCTCGTGATCCACCAGCACCGAACGGTTGCCGCTGTGCCAGTCCAGTGCCACCAGGCCGTGCTCGCCCACCTGCTGCCTGCCGGCCAGGTCGGTCAGGTGCTCGTGCAGGGTCAGCCCGCGGCGACGCGCTTCGACGTGGTACTGCTCGGGCACGCAGTTGTCGACGAACCAGGCGAAAATGTCCCCCACGCCGGACTGGCCGGCTTCGTAACCCCAACTGCCGTCGGAGATCCCACCGAGGACCACGCCACACATGCCGGGCACTTCCCGCAGTACGTCGGAGTTCATCACGTGGCAGGTCGAGGTGCCCATGATGGCCACCAGCTGACCGGACTCCAGGGCGTCCGCGGCCGCGACCGTCACGTGGGCGTCGACGTTGCCCACCGCCACCGGGACGCCCTCCGGCAGACCGGTCCACCGGGCCGCCTCCGCGGTCAACCCCCCAGCGCAGTCCCCCAGATTGCCGATGGGGTGTTCCAGCTTGTCGGTGACAAAATCCTCGAAGCCGGGCCGCAATTCGGCGAGGAACTCGCGGGAGGGGTACTGCCCGTCCTGCCGGATCCCCTTGTAGCCGGCGGTGCAGGCGTTGCGGACGTAGGTGCCGCACAGTTGCCACACGATCCAGTCCGCCGCTTCGACGAAGTGGTCCATCGCCTGGTAGATCTCGGGATCCTCGTCGAAGATCTCCAGCGCCTTGGCGAACTCCCATTCGCTGGAGATCAATCCGCCGTAGCGGGGTAGCCACGCCTCACCGCGGCGCTGGGCCACGGCGTTGATGTGGTCGGCCTGGCGCTGCGGCGAGTGGTGGCGCCACAGCTTGGCGTAGGCGTGCCGGCGGTCGGTGAACTCGTCGAGTTCACACAGCGGCGTGCCGTCGGCGGTCACCGGCACCATGGTGCATGCGGTGAAATCGGTGCCCACCCCGATGACGTCGCGGGGATCGATCCCGGCGGCGGCGACGGCCGCGGGAACGGCCGTGCGCAGCACGTTCACGTAGTCCGCGGGCACCTGCAGGGCCGTCGACGAGGGCAGCCGACCCGGGTGCCCCGGCAGCGTGTCGGTGATGACAGCGTGTTCGTAGGTGTGTTCCGCGCTGGCCATCTCGTGGCCGTCGCTCACACGTACCACCAGCGCCCGACCCGACAAGGTGCCGAAATCGATTCCGATGGTGTATTTCTCGTCGGTCATTGATTCTCCTTGAACACCGCAGTGCTCGTGCGGACGATGAGTTCGGGTGGCAGTAGTGGCATGTTCTCCGCCGAGCCCTCCAGGGCGGCGGTCACCAGTTCGATGGCGCGTTGGCCGATGACGTGGAAGTCCTGGCGCACGGTGGTCAGGGCGGGGTTGAGGTAGGCCGCCTCGGGGATGTCGTCGAAGCCGATGACGCTGATATCGCCCGGGACCGACAGCCCCGCTTCGGCGAAGGCGTGCAGCACACCGATGGACATCTGGTCGTTGGCCACGAACACAGCACTGAGGTCGCCGCGCCGCACGAGCTCGCGGCCCAGTTCGTACCCGCGCGCCGGTGTCCAGTCCCCCACCAGTGATTCCCGCGGCGTCAGGCCGGCCGCCCGCATCGCCTCCTCGTAACCGGTGCGCCGGCCCTTGGCCTCGGTGAAGCCGGGTGGACCGGCAATGTGTTCGATGGCCCGGTGGCCGAGTTCGATCAGGTACGCCGTGGCATGCCGCGCTCCCTCGATCTGGTCCACGCCCACGCTCAGCCCGCTGCCGGACAGGTCGCCCTCGACGACGATCAGGGGCAGCCCGGCGTCGGCGGAATGCGCCACGTCCAGCGCGTCCTCCTGCGCGGCGATCATCACGATGGCCTCGACCGACTGACGCGCCAGGCGGTCCAGCGCGTCACGCAGCCCACCGGGGGTGGCCTCGGCCAGCGGCACCATGGCCGTGAAGTAGCCGGCCGCCCGGGCGGCCTCCTCCACGGAGCGCTGGATGCTCGACGGGCCGTAGAGCGCGCTGCTGGTGCCGACGATCCCGATGATCCCCGAGCGGCGCGTCACCAGCGCCCTGGCCACGGTGTTGGGCCGGTAGCCGAGCTCGTCGATGGCCTGCTGTACACGTTCTTTGGTGGCGGGGCGGATGTTGGCAGAGCCGTTGATGACCCGCGACACGGTCTGGTGGCTCACCCCGGCCAGCCGGGCCACATCGGCCATCACCGGTTTCGCCGGGAATGTCGGCTGACTGCTCATCCTGTTTTCCTCACCACGAGTCGCTGCACGAGAACGAAGACCAACAACAGCACGCCGGTCATGATCCGGGTCCAGTAGGAGTCCAGGTTCTCGGCGGTCACGAAGGTCTGGATGGTCCCGAGCACCAGCACGCCGATCACCGATCCGAACACGAAACCGACTCCACCGGAGAGCAGTACCCCGCCGATCACCGCAGCGGCGATGGCGTCGAGTTCCATGCCGATACCGTTGAGGCTGTATCCGGACAGTTTCTGCACCGCCAGCAGCAGACCGGCCAGTGCCGCACACAATCCGCTGATCGCATACACCGACACCCGAGCCCGCGCGGCCTCGAGTCCCATCAGCTGCGCCGACTGCCGGTTGCCGCCCACGGCGTACACCGTGCGGCCGAAGCGGGTCTGGTGCAACACGTAGGCCGCCACCACCACGACGGTCAGGGCGATCACCACCGTCCACCGGATGAACTTGTCCTCGTAGAGATAGACGTAGTTCAGCCCGATCTCGCGCAGCACCGGATCCTTGATGGGCAGGGTGTCGACGCTGATGACGTAGCACAGGCCGCGGGCCAGGAACATTCCTGCGAGGGTGGCGATGAACGGCTGCACGTCGAAGTACTCGATGATCAAGCCCATCAGCAGGCCGAGTGCCGGGCCCACCACCAGGACGGTGCCGACCGCCAACGGCATGGGCCAGCCGCCCTGCAACGCCGTCGCGACGATGACGGTGGACAGCGCCACCACCGAACCGACCGACAGGTCGATGCCGCCCGTCACGATCACGAACGTCATGCCGACTGCCAGGACGATCAAATAGGCGTTGTCCACCAACAGGTTCAGGAACACCTGTGCCGGACTGGCGAAGTCGTAACGCATCACCACCGCGGTGAACATCACCAGGAACAGGGCCAGCGAGGCCAGCGGGGACAGATAGCGGCCACGGACGCGGCGCAGCAGCTCGGCAGCCGGCAGCGTGCCCTGGGGCCGGGTGGCGGTGCGCAGGGTCATGATCGGCTCATCTCACGTGTGGGCAGGTCGCCCCCGCCGGTCGTAACCGAGGTCGACGGACCTGCACCGTCGCGTTTCGGCCCGGACCGCCGGCGGGTCAGCATCGCCCGGAACTTCGGGGACTGCAGCAGGCACACCGCGATGACCACCAGTGCTTTGAACACCAGCGTGGTCTCCGGGGTGATGCCGGCGGTGTAGACGGTGGTGGTCAGCGTCTGGATGATCAACGCGCCCAGGATGGTTCCGGTCAGGCTGAACCGCCCGCCCAGCAGCGAGGTGCCGCCGATCACGACCGCCAGGATGGCGTCCATCTCGATCCACAGGCCGGCATTGTTGGCGTCGGCGGCCGAGATGTTCGACGCGATCATCAGCCCGGCGATGCCGGCGCACACCGCGCAGAAGACGTAGACGGCGAAGACGATCGAGCGGTGCCGGACGCCGGCGAGGCGGCTGGCCTCCGGGTTGATCCCCACCGATTCCAGCAGCATGCCCAAGGCGGTGCGCCGCACCACCAGGCCCACCACCGCGAACACCGCGAGGCTCACCAGGATCGCGACCGGCAACCCGAACGCATACCCGGCCCCCAGCACCTTGAACGGCGCGCTGGTGACGGTGACGATCTGGCCGTCGGTGATGAACAGGGCGATGCCGCGCCCCGCGGTCATCAGCACCAGTGTCGCGATGATCGGCTGGACGCCGAACACCGAGACCAGCATGCCGTTCCACAGACCCAGCCCCACCGCCACACCGAGGGCGATGCCCATCGCGGTGATCACCGTCGCAGCCCCGGCGGGGTTGTCGGACGCGGCGATGTGCGCACACGCCAGCGCGCCGCTCACGGCCACCACGGCACCCACCGACAGGTCGATACCGCGGGAGGCGATCACCAGGGTCATCCCGAGCGCCACCAGCATGGTGGGCGCGCCGTTGCGCAGGATGTCGATCAGACTGCCGAACAGGTGCCCGTCCTGGATCCGGATGCTCAGAAAGCTCGGGGTCAGGATCACGTTGACCACCAGCAGCGCGGCCAGCGCCAGCACCGGCCACAGCAGCGGCGAGGCGGTCAGCTTCCGCATCATGTCGCACTCCCCCCGGCGATGAGCGCGGTGAGTTCCTTTACACCGCAATCAGATCCGACCTGCGCGACGCAGTGGCCGTCGCGCAGGACGGCAATCCGGTCGCTGATGCGCACCACCTCGTCGAGTTCGGCGGAGATGAACACCATCCCCATCCCGCCCTCTGCCAACTCCGCCACCAACTTCTGGATCTGGGCCTTGGCTCCCACATCGATTCCCCGGGTCGGTTCATCGAGGATGAAGAGCTGGGGCTCGGTGATCAACCACCGCGCCAGGAGCACCTTCTGCTGGTTGCCGCCGCTGAGGTTCTTCACCAGCGCCCCGGGATCTCGGGGACGGATGTCGAGCACCTGCATGTACTTGGCCACCAGTTCGTTCGTGGTCTTCGTCGACAACCGCCGCGCGAAGCCGCGGCGGGCCTGCAGGGCCAGCACGAGGTTCTCGCGCACGGTGAGGTCGCCGATGACGCCCTCGCCCTTGCGATCCTCGGAGGTGAAGGCCACACCCTGGGCGATGGCCGCGCGCGGTGACCGCAGGGTCACCGCTGTGCCGTTGATGGAGATCTCTCCGGCGGTGGCGCGGTCAGCCCCGAACAGCAAGCGGGCCAACTCTGTTCGGCCCGAGCCCAGTAGGCCCGCCAACCCCACCACTTCGCCGCGGTGCACGTCGATGTCGGTGGGTGCCACGGCGTGGGCCCGGCCCACGCCGCGGGCGTGCAGCACCCGCTGGCTCTCGTCGACGGTGTGCGCGGACTCCTCGCCCAGTTCCTCCAGCAGGTCCATCTCGTGCCCCAGCATGGCTGCCACCAACTGCACCCGGTCCAGCGCTGCGGTCGGGTACTCCCCGACCAGGCGGCCGTTGCGCAGCACCGTCAGCCTGTCGGAGATCGCATAGATCTGGTCCAGGAAGTGCGAGACGAACAGGATGGCCGTCCCGGAGTCACGCAGCCGGCGCATCACCCGGAACAGCTCGGCCACCTCACCGGCGTCGAGGCTCGAAGTCGGTTCGTCGAGGATCAGCACCTGCGCCGAGACCGCTGTCGCCCGGGCGATCGCCACGAGCTGCTGCAGGGCGATCGGGTGCTCGCCCAGGACGGATCCGGGGTCGATGTCGAGATCGAGTTCCCCGAGCAACTGGGCGGCGCGCCGCTTCATGGCCCGGGAGTCGATGCGGCCCAGGCGCCGCGGTTCACGTCCCAGCAGGATGTTCTCCGCCACGGTCAGGTTCGTGCACAGGTTGACTTCCTGGTAGACGGTGCTGATGCCCGCCTCCTGCGCCTGCCGGGGGCCGGAGAACCGTTGCGGCACACCGGCCACGGTGATACTTCCGGCGTCGATGTCGTAGACGCCGGTGAGTGCCTTGATCAACGTCGACTTCCCGGCGCCGTTCTCACCCATCAGCGCGTGGATCTCGCCGGGGAGCAGGCGGAAGTCGACGGCATCGAGTGCCCGCACTCCCGGGAAGTCGATGGTGACGCCGCGCATGTCGACCACCGGGGTCGACATGGCGGACTCGTTGACCAGCACCGCGTCAGTACTTGCGGTCGGGCAGCACGGCGGCGGCCTGCTGCTGATCGAAGGTCTCGTCGGGGGTGACGACGCGCGGCGGCACGGACTCACCGGCGACCACCTGCTTGGCCAGCTCCATCAGTTGCGGCCCGAGCAGCGGGTTGCATTCGACGATGAAGTTGAACTTGCCGTCGGCCAGCGCCTGCATGCCGTCGCGGGTGGCGTCGATCGCGACGATCTTGATGTCCTGGCCCGGCTTCTTGCCTGCCGCTTCGATGGCTTCCATGGCGCCGAGCGCCATGTCGTCGTTCTGCGCGAACACCAGGTCGATCTTCGGGTTGGCCTTGAGGAACGCCTCCATCACCTGCTTGCCGCCCGACCGGGTGAAATCGCCGGTCTGCGAGGCGATCACGGTGAGCTTGGGGTCGGCGGCGATGGCTTCGGCGAAGCCCTTGCTGCGTTCCAGGGCGGGGTCCGAACCCGTGGTGCCCTCCAGTTGGACGATGTTCACCGGTCCGGGCGTCGCCGCGAACTCCTTGACCACCCACTCGCCGGCCCAGGTGCCTTCCCGGACGAAATCGGCGCCCAGGAAGGTCTTGTAGACGTCGGGTTCGGTGGTGTCGACGGCACGGTCGGTCAGGATCACCGGGATCCCGGCGTTCTTCGCCTCGAGCAGCACAGCATCCCAGCCGGTGCGCACCACCGGGCTGAAGGCGATCACATCGACCTGCTGCTGCACGAACGACCGGATGGCAGAGATCTGGTTCTCCTGCTCGCCGTTGGCGTCGGAGAACTTCAGGTCGATGTCGGCCTCTTTGGCGGCGTCCTGGATCGAGGCGGTGTTGGCCGTGCGCCACCCGCTCTCCGCACCCACCTGGGAGAAGCCCATGGTGATCCGGCCGTCGTCGGAGCCGCCGCCGGCGTCGCCGGCGGGTGCCGGTCCGCTGCCACAGGCCGACAAGACGCCCACCGTCACGATGCCGAGCATCGCGGTCAAGAACTTGCTCATGACAAAACCCTTCATCCAAGTATTCCCTGAGGTCAGAGCAGCGCCGGTGGTGTGCGAGCAGATGGAAGATGCGACGGCAGAAGATGTGACCGGCGTTACACCTCAGGGATGTTAACGCTCACATTCGGAACCTGTCAACGATTTTGTGAACGCTAACATTGTTTGTTCGGCGCCTTGACAAATGCGTGAGAGCCGTCACAAGATCGCCGTTGTGAACGCTCACATCACGAGGGCGATCAGGCGGGGGCCGTGGATGCGCGGCACCAGAACCAAGCAAAGGACTTTCCCATGCGCAGGAGCTTTGTCCGGACGGTAGGCGTGCTCGCAGCAGCGGTCGCGATCACGAGCGTTGGGTGCGGCCGTTCGACCACCACCGAATCCACCGAGGCCGGCGGCGAAGCCTCCGGCACCATCGGCATCTCGATGCCCACCAAGTCCTCCGAGCGGTGGGTGGCCGACGGTGACAACATGGCCGAGCAGTTCCAGGCCCTCGGTTACGAGACCGATCTGCAGTACGGCGACGACGTGGTGCAGAACCAGGTGTCGCAGATCGAGAACATGATCACCAAGGGCGTGCGGGCCCTGGTCATCGCACCCATCGACGGTTCCTCGCTGACCGACATCCTGCAGCGGGCCGCCGATGCCGACATTCCGGTGGTCAGCTACGACCGCCTGATCCGCGGGTCGGAGAACGTCGACTACTACGCCACCTTCGACAACTTCAAAGTCGGTGTGCTTCAGGCTAATTACATCGTCGACAAGCTGGGGGTCGAGCAGAATCCGGGCCCGTTCAACATCGAACTGTTCGCCGGATCGCCCGACGACAACAACGCCACCTTCTTCTTCGACGGCGCCATGAGTGTCCTGCAGCCCTACATCGACAGCGGCAAGCTGGTGGTGCGCAGCGGCCAGACGTCCTTCGACCAGGTGGCCACCCTGCGCTGGGACGGTGGGCTGGCCCAGTCCCGGATGGACAACCTGCTCAGCCGGGCCTACACCAGCGGTCGGGTGGACGCCGTACTCTCGCCGTATGACGGGATGTCCCTGGGCATCATCTCTGCGCTGAAGAGCTCGGGTTACGGCACACCGGCCAACCCGCTGCCGGTGGTCACCGGACAGGACGCCGAGCTGGCTTCGGTCAAGTCCATCGTCGCGGGTGAGCAGACGCAGACCGTCTTCAAGGACACCCGGGAATTGGCCGAATCCGCTGTGCAGATGGCTGATTCCATGCTCACCGACGGTGAACCCGAGGTCAACGACACCACCACCTACGACAACGGGGTGAAGGTCGTGCCCTCCTATCTGCTGGAGCCGGTCAGCGTCGACAAGGAGAACTACGAGAAGGTGCTGGTCGAGTCGGGTTACTACACCCAGGATCAACTCGCCTGATGAGCCAGCCTGCTGCCCCGCTGCTCGAGATGCGGGACATCACCAAACGGTTCGGCGCCGTCACCGCGCTGAGCGATGTCAACCTCACCGTACGCACGGGCGAGATCCATGCCATCTGCGGGGAGAACGGCGCCGGCAAGTCCACCCTGATGAAGGTGCTCAGCGGTATCTATCCGCACGGCAGCTACGCCGGCGAGATCGTCTTCGATGGTAAACCGGGCCACTTCAAGGACATCCGCTCCAGCGAACGGGCCGGCATCGGCATCATCCACCAGGAGCTGGCGCTGGTGCCGGTGCTGACCATCGCCGAGAACATCTTCCTGGGCAACGAGCATGCCTCGGCCGGGGTGATCAACTGGAACGAGACCACCACCCACGCTCAGAAACTGTTGCAGCGCGTGGGATTACGGGAGAGCCCGGGCACCCGGATCTCCGACATCGGGGTCGGCAAACAGCAACTCGTCGAGATCGCCAAGGCGCTGTCGAAGAAGGTCAAACTCCTGATCCTCGACGAGCCGACCGCGGCCCTGAACGACGAGGACAGCCGGCATCTTCTCGACCTCATGATCGAGCTCCGCGGCCAAGGTCTGACCTGCATCATCATCTCGCACAAGCTCAACGAGGTGATGCAGGTGGCCGACAACATCACGATCCTGCGTGACGGTCAGACCATCGAGACCTTGGCGGTGAACCCCCAGATCACCGAAGAACACGTGATCCGGGGCATGGTCGGTCGCGACATGACCGACCGCTTCCCGGAGCGGACGCCGCATCCCATCGGCGAGGTCACCTTCGCCATCGAGGACTGGACGGTGTTCCACCCGCTCGACCAGCAACGCAAGGTGGTCGACGGGGTGTCGATCAACGTGCGGCGCGGCGAGGTCGTGGGCCTCGCCGGTCTGATGGGGGCCGGGCGCACCGAGCTCGCGATGAGCGTGTTCGGGCGCAGCTACGGAAAGAAGGCAGGCGGCACGGTCTTCAAGGACGGCAAGGAGATTCGCATCAACACGGTGTCCGATGCGATCACCAACCGGATCGCCTACGCCACCGAGGACCGCAAGCACTACGGCTTGAACCTGATGGACGACATCGCCCGCAGCGTGACCCTGGCGTCGTTGCAGAAGGTGAGCAAGATGACCGTCATCAACGAGCACGAGGAAGCGGTGGTCGCCGAGCGGTTCCGCAAGGACATGCACATCAAGGCGCAGTCGGTGAAGACCACCACCGGCAACCTGTCCGGGGGCAATCAGCAGAAGGTGGTGCTGAGCAAATGGATCTTCGCCGACCCGGATGTGCTGATCCTGGACGAACCCACCCGCGGGATCGACGTCGGCGCCAAGTACGAGATCTACACGATCATCAACTCCCTTGCCGCCGAGGGTAAATCGGTCATCGTCATCTCCTCGGAGCTGCCTGAGCTGATCGGCCTGTGCGACCGCATCTACACGCTGAACGAGGGGCGCCTCACCGGCGAGGTCAGTCGTGCTGACGCGACCCAGGAGACATTGATGCATCACATGATGAAGGGACGGACCACATGACCACCACCCCCACGGTGGACACCACATCACCGGCGCCGGCGGCGCCGCCACCGGATTCCACGCTCGCGCGACTCACCGCGGCGATCCGGGGCAACTTCCGCCAGTACGGCATGGTCGTGGCGCTGGTGCTCATCGTCATCCTGTTCCAGTTCACCACTGACGGCATCCTGCTCAAGCCGCTGAACGTCACCAACATCGTTCAGCAGAACGGCTACATCCTGATCCTGGCGATCGGGATGGTGATGGTGATCATCTGCGGACACATCGATCTCTCGGTGGGCTCGATCGCCGGGTTCGTCGGTGCCACCTCCGCGGTGCTGATGATCAACAACTCCATGCCCTGGCCGCTCGCTGTCGCCCTCTGTCTGCTCTTGGGAGCGTTGATCGGTGCCTGGCAGGGCTTTTGGATCGCCTATGTCGGCATCCCGTCGTTCATCGTCACGCTGGCCGGCATGCTGGTGTTCCGCGGCGCCACCCAGTACCTGCTGGAGGGCCAGTCGATCGCACCGTTCCCTCGGAGCTTCGGGGTGGTCAGCAGCGGGTTCCTGCCCGAGATCGGCGGCAGCAGCCTCTACCACTGGCCCACCATGATCCTCGGCGCACTGGTCACCGTGGCCGCGGTCTGGCAGCAGGTGCGCCAACGCCGGGCCCAGTCCCACTACGGTTTCGACGTCCTGCCGGCCGGCTGGTTCATCGCCAAGTGCGCCACGATCGTGGCTGCCCTGGCCGCCTTCACCCTGCTGCTCGCCAGCTACCGCGGCGTCCCGGTGGTCGGCATCGTGCTGGCAGTCGCGTTCGTCGTCTACGCCTTCGTGATGCGCTCGACGGTCTTCGGGCGGCAGGTGTACGCCGTCGGCGGCAACGTGGCGGCAGCGCGGCTGTCCGGGGTCAAGACCAAGCGGGTCACCTTCCTGGTCTTCGTGAACATGGGCCTGCTGTCGGCGCTGGCGGGCCTGCTGTTCGCGGCGCGGCTCAACTCCGCCACCCCGCAGGCCGGCATCGGCATGGAACTGGAAGCCATCGCCGCGGCCTTCATCGGCGGGGCATCGGCCAACGGCGGTGTGGGCACGGTGTTCGGTGCGGTCATCGGCGGTTTTGTGCTCGGTGTCCTGAACAACGGCATGTCGTTGATCGGTATCGGCAGCGATGTCCAACAGCTCATCAAGGGTCTGGTGCTGCTGGCCGCGGTGGGCTTCGACGTCTACAACAAGAAGAAGGGCGCATCCTGACCCTCGCGGCCACGCACCGGACGCTGGCAGACGGGCGCGATCTGTGGTTCTTCGACCTGCCCGGGCACCGGGTGGCCCCGGTACCCGATCGTCGCCCGCTTCCCGCGCAGCCCGCAACACCGTCGGACCTGCGCTTCGACCGGCGCACCGGCCAGTGGGTGGTGATCGCGGCCCTGCGGCAGGAGCGCACCTACAAACCGCCACCCGATCAGTGCCCGCTGTGCCCCGGGCCCACCGGCATGACCAGTGAGATCCCGGCCCCGGACTACGACGTCGCGGTCTTCGAGAACCGCTTCGCCAGTCTGTCGGCCGCCAACAACGGCCGCTGCGAGGTGGTCTGCTTCACCAGCGAGCACACCGGTTCGTTCGCCGGGCTGCAGTCGCGCAAGGCCAGACTGGTGGTCGACGTGTGGCGGGAGCGCACCCGCGACCTGATGTCCCGGCCGGGTATCGAGCAGGTGTTCGTCTTCGAGAACCGTGGAGAAGAGATCGGGGTGACCCTGACGCACCCGCACGGCCAGATCTACGGGTATCCCTACCTGCCTCCCACCACAGAGTCGATGCTGGCCGCGGCGGACGCACACCGGAAAGCCAACGGCAGCAACCTGTTCGCCGACCTGCTGGCCGATGAAGTTGCCGACGGCTCGCGGGTGATCCTGGCGACCGGTAGTGTCACCGCCCTGGTGCCGTTCGCCGCCCGCTGGCCGGTGGAGGTGCACATCTACCCGAACCGCAAGGTGCGCAACCTGCTCGAACTCGATGACGCCGAACTCGACGACCTCACCGCGGTCTACCAACAGATCCTGCAACGGTTCGACCGCATGTACGCCGCGCCGCTGCCCTACATGGCGGCACTGCACCAGTACACCGACAGCGAGGCCCAGCGCGAAGGCTACTTCCACATCCAGGTGATCTCCATCCGGCGCAGCGCCACCAAGTTGAAGTACCTTGCCGGCTCGGAGTCGGTGATGGGGGCGTTCATCAACGACGTTGTCCCGGAGGCGCTCGCCGACACACTGCGGGGGCTCTGACATGGCGGACGCCGTACGTTTCTCAGCCCCGGGACGCATCAACCTGATCGGCGAGCACACCGACTACAACCTCGGTTTCGCGCTCCCCATCGCCGTGGGCGAACGCACCACCGTCACCCTCTGCCCCGACGACAGCGACACGCTGACAGTCTGCAGCGACCGGTCACCGGATCCGGTTGTGGTGCCGCACAGCACGACTCCCGGGCAGATCGGCGGGTGGGCGGCATATGTAGCCGGGGTGGTGTGGGCGTTGCGGGATGCCGGTCACCCGGTTCCCGGCGGCACCATGTCGATCACCGGGGGTGTCGAGATGGGCGCCGGGCTGGCCTCCTCGGCAGCGCTGGAGTGTGCGGTGCTCGGCGCCCTACTGACCGCCACCGGCCGGCCGGTCGAGCGCCTCGATCAGGCGCACATCGCGCGCCGGGCCGAGAACGACTATGTGGGTGCGCCGACCGGCCTGCTCGATCAACTGGCCATCCTCTTCGCCGAACCGAAGCACGCGCAGCTCATCGATTTTCGCGACAACACCACCCGCTCGGTCGTGTTCGATCCCGACGCCCACGATCTGGCACTGCTGCTCATCAACTCACACAGCGCACATCACCACAGCGGCGGTGAGTACGCAGCGCGCCGCGCATCGTGTGAGCGGGCGGCGGCGGCACTGGGTGTGGCCTCGCTGCGCGACCTGCACGACCGGCACGACCGGCACGTCGATGGGGAGGAAGCCCTGGACGCTATGACCGAATCCGAGGACCGGCGCCGCGCCCGCCACATCGTCACCGAGAACCGGCGGGTGCTGCAGACCGTGGCAGCGCTGGGTGACAACGACTTCGGCGAAGTGGGCCGGCTGCTCACCGAGTCCCACGCCTCCATGCGCGACGACTTCGGGATCACCACCGAACACATCGATCTGATCGCCGACACCGCCGTCGCGGCGGGAGCGCTGGGCGCGCGGATGACCGGCGGCGGCTTCGGGGGATGCGTCATCGCGCTGGTCTCCTCCGCCGGTGTCGACCCGGTGCGAGAGGCCGTGCTCGCGACGCTCGATCGCGCCGGTCACCGACCACCCACCGTCAGTCACACCCGGCCCGGACCAGGTGCGGGCCCGTGGTGAGCGCACTGTCAGGCGCACCCGACGTCGAACACGTCCTGCAACTCGAGGCGCGCGGGCGGTGGGTGCGCGCGGTGATCACCGACGTCGGCGCCGCCCTGCAGGAGCTCAGCGTCGGTGACATCACCCTCACGCCGCCGGCCCACCCGGACGTCCCGGCTCCGTTCTTCTGCGGAAAGATCCTGGCGCCGTGGCCCAATCGGGTACGCGACGGCCGCTGGGCGCACGACGATCAGATGCTGCAGCTCGCCATCACCGACCCCGTCCACCGCAGCGCCCTGCACGGCCTGCTCAGCCACACCGCATATCAGGTCGTCATGCGGACCGAGTCCTCGATCACCCTGCGTGCGCCCGTGTCCGCGCAGCCCGGTTATCCCTTTGCGCTCGACACCGTGGTGCACTACCGGCTGTCCGCCCAGGGACTGGAAGCCACCCAACGGATCTACAACGTCGGTACGGCCTGTGCACCGGTCGGTTTCGGCGCGCATCCGTTCTTGGCGATCGGCGGCGTGCCCACCGAGACCCTGACGCTGACGATCAACGGTAGATACCACGTGGACGTCGACGACCGCCTGCTGCCGGTGGGCGTCACCCCGGTGGAGGGTTCGCAGTGGGATCTGCGGGCCGGGCGGGCTGTGGCCGACCTGGCGCTCGACGACTGCTGGGCGGTGGCGCCCGAACCGGACGGGTCCAGTACGCACACGCTGCGAGCCCCCGACGGCAGGTCGGTCTCGCTGCACGCCGACGCGCAGTTCGGCTTCGTGCACGCATTCGTCACCCGCGAATTCCCCTCGCCCACCGGTCCGATCACGGCCGTGGCGGTGGAACCGGTGACCGCTCCGGCCGACGCGCTGAACAACGGTGTCGGACTGCAGTGGCTGGAGCCGGGTGAATCGGTGTCAGGCCGGTGGGCGATCGTCTACCACGACGCCCTGCATCACCGCCTGCTGTCGATCGCCGATCCCCGCAGCGCCTGAGGCGGAACCCCCACCGCGGCCAGTTCGACACCCTTGGTCTCGGGCAGCAGATAGGTCGTCGCCAGGCTCACGGTCACCAGCGACGCCATCATCACGCCGATGGACAGCGGACCGAAGGCGTCGACCAGCGGCCCGGCCAGGATCGGGGGAACCGCCCCGCCCACGATGCCGCCGAGGTTGAAGGCCAACCCGGCGCCGCTGTAGCGGTAGCGGGTGGCGAAGATCTCCGGCAGGAAGGCCGCCATGGGGCCGCTGGCAATCCCCAGGATCCCGTAGGTGACCATGATCGCGACCCCGAACAGCAGCGTGGAATCGGTGTCGATCAGGGGCATCACCACAAACGACCACGGCACCGCCAGGCAGAAGCCGGTGAGGATGACGCGGCGCCGGCCCACCCGGTCACACAGCACCGCCGCCAGCGCGGTGCTCACCAGCATCGCCACCCCGCCGAGCACCCCGACCGTCAGCACCACCTCCCGCGGGTGCGCCAGGATGGTGGTGGCGTACCCCATCAGATAGGTGCCGCCCATGAAACTGAACGTGAAGACGCCGATCATGCACCCCGACCCCAGCACCACCTGCCGGGGCTGCGCGTTGAACAGCTCTGACAGCGGAGCCTGACCGGGCTCGTGGACCACTTCGCGGAACACCGGCGTCTCCTCGATGCTCACCCGGATGTACAACGCGATGATCAGCAGCACCGCGCTGAACAGGAACGGCACCCGCCAGCCCCACGACATGAACGTCGGACTGGTCTCTCCGACAGTCACATTCGCGATCAGGAACACCAGGTTGCCCAGCAGCAGGCCGGCACCCACGCCCAGTTGGGTGAACATGCCGTAGCGACCCCGCTTCTGCGGCGGTGCGTATTCCGCACTCAGCAGTGCCGACCCGGCCCATTCCCCGCCCACGGCGAACCCCTGCAGCAGCCGCAGCACCATCAGCAGTAGCGGTGCGGCCACCCCGATGCTGTCGGCGCCGGGCACCAGGCCGACACCCACCGTGGACAGACCCATGATCATCAGCGTCGCCACCAGGGTCCGCTTGCGGCCCAAGCGATCTCCGAAGTGCCCGAACACCGCCGCGCCCACCGGGCGGGACAGGAACGCCACGGCGAACGTCGACAGCGACGCCACGGTGGCCACCGTGGGGCTCAGGTCGGGGAAGAAGACCTCCGGGAACACCAGCGCGGCGGCGGTGCCGTAGATGAAGAAGTCGTAGTACTCGATGGCTGTCCCGACAAAGCTGGCCGTGGCCACCCGACGCATCCCCACCGCGACATTGTGCACGTAATACTGGTCTGCATGGCGCAGCGCAACGTTCTCGGTGGACCGCTGGAATCCTGCGGCACCGATCCGATGACCGGGTTCTTCCGCGACGGCTGTTGCTCCACCGACGCCGAGGATGTCGGGCGCCACCTCATCTGCGGTGTGGTGACTGCCGAATTCCTGGATCATCAACGGTCCATCGGCAACGACCTGTCCACCCCGATGCCGCAGTACCGGTTCCCGGGGCTGGTACCCGGTGACCGCTGGTGCGTCACCGCCGCCAACTGGTTGCGCGCCCATCAAGAGGGCCGCGCCTGCCCGGTGGTCCTGGCCGCCACCCACGAACGCGCGCTGGACCTGGTGTCACTGGAGGACTTGCAGCGCTACGCCGTGGACGTCCCGGACGATCTCTCGGGTTTCTAGCTGACTCAGGCCGGCCCCACGATGTTGCCCTCGCGCACATCGTCGCGGCACTCGATCCGGCTCTTGCCGGTCTGCTGCACGCACAGCTGCACCTGCTGCTCGATGCCGGGCGGGTAGACCTCATCGGTGGGCCCGGGCGCGACGGTGGGGCTCGGCAACGTGCCGTTGTACAGAGACCACACCGCCTGGTTGGCGGCAGGCAGGTGTGCGCAGTAGGCCTGCGCACCGGTGGTGCTCTCCCCCGCCGCACCCAACGGCTCACAGTCCGCGCCGATCAACACCACCGGCAGGTGGGGCACCGCGGTGCCCGCCGCCGGCGTCTGCTCCTGCTCACCGGAACGTTTCTCCAGCACCACCACCATCGCGACCAGCCCGGCGATCAGCACCGCCGCCGCACCCGCGCCCAGCCACGCGAGTTTCCGCCGCGAGGACGACCGCGGCGTCGTGCCCGGATCCGACGCGAAGGCCAGCTGGGTGGCGTCGGTCTCGTCGGAGCCGCCGAGCTGCTGCTCCAGCGCGCGGGCGAACTGGCGACAGCTGGCGAACCGTTCCCGGGGCTGTTTGGACAGTGCGCGCCGGAACACCGGGCTCAGCGCCGAGAGCTCGGGGCGGCGCTCGGCGATGTCGGGCGGCTCGGCACTGATGTGCTGACTGATCACCACGGCCTGATTACTGTGTTGGAACAGCGGTTTGCCGGTCAGCAACTGAAAAGCCGTGGCCGCCAGTGCATATTGATCGGCCCGGCCGTCGACGTCGCCGCCCATCAGCTGCTCGGGCGCCGCGTAGGCCACGGTGCCGACAGCCACGTCGGTCGCGGTCAGTTTGGCGGAGTCGTCTGCCCATCGAGCGATGCCGAAATCGCCCAGATACACCCGGGGTTCCTCGGAGTCGGGATCGGCGAGCAGGATGTTGGCCGGCTTGATGTCGCGATGCAGCAGCTGCCGCTGGTGGGCGTAGTCCAGCGCGTCGGCGATGGCTTTCACGATGTGGATCACCAGCGCCACCGGCATACCTTGCGGGTACTGCTTGGTCAGCAGCTTGCCGGCGTCGGTGCCGTCGATGTAGTCCATCGCGATCCACAACTTGCCGTCGGCCTCGCCCCGATCGTGCACGCTGACGATGCCGGGATGCGACAGTCCGGCCACGATGTCAGCCTCCCGGATGAACCGCTGGCGGTACTCCTGGTCCTCGGTGTGATTGGCCCGCAGCACCTTGAGCGCGTCGCGACGGGGCAGCCGCGGATGCTGGGCCAGATACACCTCGCCCATCCCGCCCACGCCCAGGGTCGCCAGGACCTCGTATCCGGCGAACTCCTGGCCGGTCTCTAGCGGCATGAGCGACCGTCACTCTCCTGCATTGGCTGACTGTTGACCCGGGCGAAGTCGAGTAAACCCCAGTCAGCGGCGCCGTGCGGCGGCGAGTCCCGCGTCCAGTCGCGCGAGCAGGCGTTTTGCCGCGACCACGTCACTATCGTCGTCGCCGAGGCCCAGGGCCAGCGTCTGCGCCCACTCCTGCTGCAGCAGCGCCAGGTTCTCCGCCGACAACGCAGTCGGATAGAGGTTGACGCCGCGGCGGTCGTGGGGATCGACCCGGCGCTCGACGAACCCGCGCTCCTCCAGCCCGCGCAGTGCGGTACTCAGGTTGCTGCGCTGCAGGCCGGTGGCCTCGGCCACCGCGCTGGGGGTGACGCCAGGTTGGGCGTCGATGCAGGTCATCACCTTGGCCTCGGAGGGGTTCAGCATGACGGCCTTGGGGTTGACGTGGCTGCGGAACCGGATCTCGCGGGCGGCGTTGAGGATCAGCTGTGCCAGCTCGGCCAGGTTGTCGGCTTCCATGGCGTGATCGTAGTGCAGTCTTGTTATAGCGTTATAGTTATTGCTCAATAACTATTGCGGAGGACGTTCATGCCCACCACCCGATCGGCCCCGGCACCGGCGGCCACCATCACCACCCCGGTGCTTCTCACCCTGGCGCTGCTGTCGGCCATGGCCCCGGTCGCCACCGACCTCTACCTGCCCGCGTTCCCCCAGATGGCCGACCAACTCGGCGTCGGCGCCTCCGCCGTGCAGCTCACCCTGATGGCCTTCCTGCTCGGTATCACCGCAGGCCAGCTGGTGTTCGGGCCGCTGTCGGACCGAGTGGGGCGGTTCTGGCCGCTGCTCGCGGGCACCGCGGCCTGCGTCGTGGCCAGCGCCGTGGCGGCCACCGCACCGGACATCACCGTCCTGGTGGCCGCGCGCTTCGCCCAGGGCTTCACCGGGGCGGCGGGCATGGTGATCGGACGCGCCATCGTCTCCGATCTGGCCACCGGGCAGACCGCCGCGCGCGCGTTCAGCCTGATGATGATCGTCGGCGGCGTGGCACCGGTGGTGGCTCCCGTCGCCGGCAGCATGCTGGTGGGCCCGGCCGGATGGCGCGGGATCCTGTGGGTGGTGTGCGCCGTGGTGGTGCTCATGCTCGTCGTCACCATCGCGGTGATCCGCGAATCTCACCCGCCGCAGCGGCGCCACCAGCTGCGCGCCGACACCACCACCTCCGCGTGGACGTCGCTGCGGTCGCGGACTTTTGCGGGCAACACCCTGGCCTTCGCCTTCGGGTTCGCGGTGATGATGGCCTACATCTCGGCGTCGCCGTTCGTCTACCAGACCCTGATCGGCACGACCCCGCAGCAGTACGGCCTGATCTTCGGTGTCAACGCCCTCGGCATCGCCGTCATGAGCGCGGTCTCGGCCCGTCTGGCCCGCCGGGTGCCGGCCCGCACGCTGCTGGGCGCCGGCCTGCTGGCCGCCTCGGTGGCCGCCGCCGTGACGCTGGGCCTGGTGGTCACCGGCGCCCCGCCGTGGCTGCTGACTATGCCGATCTTCGTGGCCGTGGCCAGCCAGGGCCTGATTCTCGGCAATGCCACCGCGCAGGCACTGGCCGCCGTGCCGCACCATGCCGGGACCGGCTCAGCAGCGCTGGGCGCCCTGCAGTTCGGCATCGGCGCCCTGGTCGCCCCGCTGGTGGGTCTCGGCGGCGAGCACACCGCACTGCCCCTGGCGCTGGTGATGTGCGGATGCGCCGCCATCGCCGTGGCCGGGTTCGTCCTGGCGCACGGCGGTGAGCGAGCCGACCCGGGTTTCGGTCCGTAGGGTGGGTGCTCGGGTCTGGGCGGCAGACCGCTGTTTCAACTGCGCGCCGCGTTGGAATACGTAGGGCACGCACAGCAGGTCGGGAAACGAGCTCGCGAAGGGGATTCATGTCTGCAGCGGCTGAGCCGGAACGCGTTGATCATGACCGTGACGATCAACCGAACGAGCCGACGGAGATCACCTTCGACGAACACCTGCACCCCGCGCGACCGCGCTCGTTGCGGTTTCGCCCGAAGGTCAAGACGCCGTTCACCCGGCGCTCACTGACCCAGGACGGACCGGCGGCCGGCGACAACCCCGCCTACGTGTCCTGGCTGCTGTCGCAGTCGATGCTCGCGGATGCCAACGAGATCAGCCAGCAGTTCTCCGGCCAGGGTTCCATGTGGCAGAACCCGTACGCGGAGCCCAACCCGCGTAGCGCCGTGGAGACGGCCTCCGTGTGGTTCACGGCCTATCCGTTGTCACTGATCACCCGGTCGAACGAGTCGTTCCTCAAGGCCATGGCCGATGAGGACATGTGGCAGGCGTTCTCCGAGATCGGCATCGAAGGGGTGCACACCGGTCCGGTCAAGCGGGCCGGCGGCATCTGGGGCTGGGAGCACACCCCCAGCGTGGACGGGCACTTCGACCGCATCAGCACCCAGATCGACCCGGCCTTCGGCACCGAGGAAGAGTTCCGCCAGATGTGCGGCACCGCGGGCTGGTACGGCGGCACCATCATCGACGACATCGTGCCCGGCCACACCGGCAAGGGCGCGGACTTCCGGCTGGCGGAGATGAAGTATGCCGACTATCCGGGCATCTACCACATGGTCGAGATCGACCCCCGCGACTGGGAACAGCTGCCGGAGGTCCCGCCCGGCACCGACTCGGTCAACATCGACACCGCCACCGAGGAGTGGCTCGACAAGGCCGGCTACATCATCGGACGGCTGCAACGGGTCATCTTCTACGCCGAAGGGGTCAAGGAGACCAACTGGAGCGTCACCCGGCCGGTGGTGGGCATCGACGGGGTCGAGCGACGCTGGGTGTATCTGCACTACTTCAAGGACGGACAGCCCTCCATCAACTGGCTGGATCCGTCGTTCGCCGGCATGCGCCTGGTCATCGGCGACGCGCTGCACTCCCTGGCGGACCTGGGTACCGGCGGACTGCGCCTGGACGCCAACGGTTTCTTGGGTGCGGAGAAGACCGCCGCCGAGGACAGCACCGCATGGTCGGAGGGCCACCCGCTGTCCGAGGCCGCCAACCACCTGATCGCCAGCATGGTGCGCAAGGTCGGTGGCTTCACCTTCCAGGAGCTCAACCTCACCATCGACGACATCCGCGAGATCGGTGAAGCGGGTGCGGATCTGTCGTACGACTTCGTCAACCGTCCCGGCTATCAGCACGCCCTGGCCACCGCCGACACCGAGTTCCTGCGACTGTGCCTGCGCACCACTCTCGACCTCGGGGTCGACCCCGCCTCGCTGGTGCACGCCCTGCAGAACCACGACGAACTCACCTACGAGCTGTTGCACTGGTCCAACGGACACCGCGACGACCTGTTCCAGTACCGCGGGTATGAGATCACCGGAGAGGAACTGGGGGCTGCCGTCCGCGCCGATCTGACCGAGAAGCTGACCGGTGAGAACGCGCCCTACAACCTGGTTTTCACCACCAACGGCATCGCCTGCACCACCGCCACGGTGATCGCGGCGACGCTGGGCGTCACCGACCTCGACCAGATCGAGGACATCGACCGGATCCGGCGCGCCCATCTGTTGCTGGCGATGTTCAACGCGCTGCAGCCCGGTGTGTTCGCCCTGTCCGGTTGGGACATGTGCGGCATGCTGACACTACCCACCTCGGAGATCTCCCAGTTGCTCCAAGGCGGGGACACCCGGTGGATCAACCGCGCCGCCCACGATCTGATGGGGGTGAACCCCCAGGCCAGCCACTCGTCGGCCGGAATGCCGCGCGGCCGAAGCCTCTACGGCTCCATCCCCGAACAGTTGGCGGACGAGACCAGCTTCCTGCGCCAGCTGCAGGCGATCCTGAAGGTGCGCTCGCATTACGGCATCGCCACCAGCACCCAGATCGACATCCCCGAGGTGTCACACCGCGGCATGCTGGTCCTGGTGCATCAGCTGGCCGAGGAGGGCCGCTACCAGCTGACGGTGCTGAACTTCGCCAATGAGGAGGTGGCCGGGACCGTGCGTTCGGACACCCTGCCGCCGGGGTCAACGGTGTCGGACATGTTCACCGGCAGTCCCATCGCCTCGGTCGACGACCTACACAGTTTCGCGGTGGAAATGCCTGCCCACCATGGGATGTCACTCTTGGTCGAGGCACCTCTGGAAGGGCCTGAGCCCGCATGACGCTGGCCGCCGGGGCTGTCAGGCTCGAGGGGCGCTTCGCCAAGGAGCTGCCCGAGCTGGCGGTGCCCTGGGCCGGCGAACCCGCACCCGCACCCCGGCTGCTCATCCTCAACGAGGCACTGGCCGTCGAACTGGGGCTGGAACCGGATTGGTTGCACACGCCCGAGGGCATCGGATTGCTCACCGGCACAGTGATTCCCGAAGATGCTGCGCCGGTGGCGCAGGCCTACTCAGGCCACCAGTTCGGCAATCTGTCTCCGCGCCTGGGCGACGGGCGCGCCCTGCTGCTCGGCGAGATCGAGGGCCGCGACCTGCATCTCAAAGGATCCGGGCGCACCCCGTTCGCGCGCGGCGGGGACGGACTGGCCGTCGTCGGCCCGATGCTGCGCGAATACATCATCAGTGAGGCCATGCACGCCCTGGGTATCCCCACCACCCGCTCGCTGGCGGTGGTGGCCACCGGCCGTGCCGTGCAACGCGAAACCACGCAGCCCGGGGCGGTGCTGGCGCGGGTGGCCGCCAGCCACCTACGGGTGGGCAGTTTCCAGTACGCCGCACTCACCGGCGGCCCGGACCTGGTGCGGCGGGTGGCCGACCACGCCATCAGCCGGCATCACCCCGACGCGGCCGCCGCACCCAATCCCTATCTGGCGCTGTTCGACTCGGTGATCGCCGTGCAGGCCCAGCTGGTAGCACAGTGGATGCTGGTCGGCTTCATCCACGGCGTGATGAACACTGACAACACCACCATCTCCGGGGAAACCATCGACTACGGGCCCTGCGCGTTCATGGAGGCGTACTCACCCGAGACGGTGTTCAGCTCCATCGACTCCTGGGGGCGCTACGCCTACGGCAACCAGCCGGCCATCGTCGGCTGGAACCTGGCCCGCTTCGCCGAGACCCTGCTGCCGCTGCTGGCCGAGGACACCGACGCCGCCATCGAACTGGCTCAGAGCTCACTGACCGGGTTCCGCGACCGCTACGAGAACGCGTATGCCACCGGGTTGGGCGCCAAACTCGGCGTCACCGAACCGCTTCCGCCGGGCCTGGCGGGCGAACTACTGGACCAGCTGACGCAGAGCCGGGTGGACTTCACCTCGTTCTTCCGGGCCCTGGGCACCGCAGCCCGCGGCGATGCCGAACCGGCGCGCGGTCTGTTCGTCGATCTCGCGAGGTTCGACGCGTGGCTGGCCCGCTGGCGGGAACTCGGGCCGGACCCAGCGTCGATGGACCGCGCCAACCCGCTGTACATCCCGCGCAACCACCTGGTGGAAGAAGCCCTGGCCGCGGCCACCGACGGTGACATGGTTCCGACGCAGCAGCTTCTGACCGCGGTCAGCGCGCCGTACACGGAGCGCCCCGGACTGGCGCGCTACGCCGAGCCCGCTCCCGATGACTTCGTGAACTACCGAACCTTCTGCGGCACGTGAGACATTGGCGAGCAGACGCGAACTCGGACTCGCTGGCGCTCGTCCACCCGAGTTCGCGTCTGCTCGGCGATGCTGGTGACTCAGTCTGGCCGGACGGTGCTCAGGCAGAAGGGGTGACCGACGGGGTCCAGCAGCACCCGCCAGTGCGCCGGGGCGGTCTGTACCTCGGCCTGCACCGCACCGAGGGCCACCGCCGCAGCAACGGCCGTGTCCAGGTCGTCGACCGCCAGATCCAGATGCATCTGCTTGTGCTGCGGACCGTTCGGCCACGACGGCGGCTCGTAGGAATGCACCCGCATCAACGTCACCATCGGCCCGGCACCCGACAGTGCCACCACGCCGCGGTCGGGGGTCGCGAAGACCTCCTCGAGGCCCAGCAGATCGCAGTAGAAACGCACCAGGGCATCAGGGTCCGGGCAGTCGATGGAGATGGACGCCAGGTGGCCGACGGGGGTGGTCATGACCTCAACCCTAGCGTCGGTCCCGGTACCGCCGCGGCACGGTCCACTGCCGGCCGAACTCCGCGTCGAAGCACTCCGGGTCGAACGGGCTGTCGCCGCCGGCCGGAAAGCTGGTCAGCTCCCCGAACACCACCCGGCCGCCGACGTCGTAGAGATCCACGCGCACGAAATCGGTGTCGACGCTCAATCGCTCTGCAAGGCGGATCATCTCATCGAGATGGTGCGGCCGCGACGGCTCGGGGTCAGCCCACGGCGGTCCGCCGCGCAACGGCAGGTGCGTCCAGTCGGGCCGGAAGAAGTCCTGGGTGCGACGGCCGAACCGGCCGCTGTCGACCTGTATGTAGGCACACCGACCGGCGAAGACGAAGAACTTGTAGTCGTCGGGGACCTTGCCGTCGGCGCCGGCCAGCATCTCCTCGACGATGATCTGCCGGGGCATCTGCCCGTACACCCATTCCCGGTTGGGGCCCTGCCCGTACAGCTGCGCCACCCAGCCCGCAGCGATCCGGACGACGTCCCCGCGTGCCGCATGCTCGGCCCGGACATGTTCGTAGCGCCAGCTTCCCGGCTCCGCGGACAACCGGGCTTCTGCGGGCGCCCGCGGCGACACCACGATCGCCGCCCCGCTGCCATGGGTCGGTTTCACCACGTAGGCACCGGGCAGGTCGATGTCGTACAACGCGGCCGGCTCCGCGACCACCGCGTACGCCCGGGGCAGGTACTGCTCACCGACCATTGCTGCCACATACCCGCGGACAGCGGCCTTGTCGGCGAAGGTGACCACCAGGGCACGGTGATCACGCAGCATCTTGTAGCGCACCTTCTCCCGGAAGGTCTGCGGGTTCCGGGTCCGCCACAGCCGCAGCGCCCGCACCAACCTGTTGCGCTCCCGCCGGCGGACGGCCGAATGACTGTGCCTCAGTGCGCTTCTCCATACTCGCCGAACCAGTAGGCCAGCTTCCCGCGCCGGCTCACGGCGCGCAACCGGCGCTCCGCGGCGGCGCGGGTCTTGGAGGTGGTGACGATCAACAGCTCGTCCCCGCTTTCGATCCGGGTGTCCGGCAGCGGAACGAAGGTGTGCTCATCCCGGATGATCAGGGTGATGACGCTGGGATCGGGCAGCCGCAGTTCGAGCACCGTCACGTTGTGCAGTCGCGAGTCCGGCGCCACCGTCATCGTCAGCAGTTCGGCGTCCAGGACGTCCAACGGGGCCGCCTCGACCTGGATCTCGCGGGTGGTCTCGCGTGAGATCAGGCCCAAACCCCGGGCGACGGGCCGCAGGCTCGGCCCCTGGATCAAGGTGAACACCACCACCAGCACGAAGACGATGTTCAGCAGCCGGTAGCTGTCGGGCACCCCCGCGACGATGGGAAACGTCGTCAACACGATGGGTACCGCGCCGCGCAGGCCCGCGCAGGACAGGAAGAGCTGCTCCCGCCACGGGATCCGGAACGCGACCAGCGACACCACCACCGAGATCGGCCGCGCCACGAACAACAGGACCAGGCCGATGACGATGGCCGGTACCACGTCTGGCAGCAGCTCACTGGGATTGATCAACAGCCCCAGGATCACGAACAACCCGATCTGGGCCAGCCAGCCCAGACCTTCGGCAAACGACCGGGTGGCCGATCGGTGGGGCAGGCCGGCGTTGGCCAGCACCACCGCTGCCAGGTACGCCGCCAGGAAACCACTCGCGTGTGCGGTGCCCGCCGACGCGAACGCCACCATCCCCAGCCCGAAGATCAGGATCGGGTACAGCCCCGATGCCGGCAGAGCCACCCGGCGGATCAGGACGGCGCCGACGAATCCGCAGACCAGACCGATCACCACGCCCGCGATCAGCTCGTAGGCGATCACCGCCACCGCGGTCTCGGGTTCGAAGACGAAGGGCACCACCGAGAAGGTCAGCACCAGGATCACCGCGGGGGCGTCGTTGAAGCCGGATTCCGCTTCCAGCAGTCCGGCCACCCGGCGCGGCAGCGGAATCAGGCGCAGCACCGAGAAGACCGCCGCGGCGTCGGTCGAGGACACGATCGCGCCCAGCAAGAACGCCAGCTGCCAGTCCATTCGCAGCAGGACATGCGCACCGACGGCGGTGACCACGGTGCTGATCACCACGCCCACCGTGGCCAGCGCCGCCGCGGGCGCCAGCATGCTGCGGATGTCGCCGAATCTGGTGGTGAGCCCGCCCTCGACCAGGATCACCGCCAGCGCCGCGGTGCCGACGTTGCGGGCCAGCTCGGCGTTGTCGAAGTCCAGTCCCAGCACGTCCTCGCCCAGCAACACGCCGACGAGCAGGAAGAACAGCAGCGCCGGGAACCCGACCCGGGTGGCCACCCGGGTGCCGACGATGCTGAACAGCAGCACCAGACCACCGATCAGCAACGCCGCGTACAGCTGCTGCAAGGTCATCTGGTTCCGTCCGCCGGGGTGGGTGCGCACAGTAAAGCAGGGCCGGCAGCCCGCCGATACGCCAAGATGAGCTGGTGGGACAGCGAAAACTGCGGATTGCGATCGCCGGGGCGGGCAACGTCGGCCGCTCGGTGGCGCGGGAACTGCTGGACTACGGACACCAGCTGCTCCTGGTCGAGAAGGAACGCCGCCGCTTCGAACCGCATTCCGTGCCCGCCGCGGACTGGCTGCTGGGTGACGCCTGCGAGCTGTCCACCCTGGAGGAGGCCGGCGCCCAGACCTGCGATGTCCTGATTGCCGCGACCGGTGACGACAAGGCCAACCTGGTGGTGGGGCTGCTGGCCAAGACCGAGTTCGGCGTCGACCGGGTGGTGGCCCGCATCAACGAGGTGGACAACGAGTGGCTGTTCAGCCAGGCCTGGGGCATCGACGTCGCGGTGTCCGCGCCCGGGGCACTGGTGGCCGGGGTGGAAGGTGCCATCGACATCGGGCACCTGGTCCGGCTGATGGGGTTCCGGGAGGGCCAGGCGGAGCTGACCAAACTGACGCTGCCCGCCGACAACCCATTGGTCGGCGCACAGGTGGGGGTCCTGCGGCTACCGGCGAACACCGCGTTGGTGACGCTGCTGCGCGGGTCCGAGGTCATCCTGCCCGGGCCCGGCCACGTGCTGGAGGCCGGCGACGAGATGGTGTTCGTCGCCAACAGCTCGGCCGAACAGTCGGTCCGCGATGCCATCGGTGGGGCCGAGCTGCTGCGCGCGCGGGTGGAGCACGAGTGAACGGGTAGCATCGTCGTCGCAATGAGCGAGAACGTCCCTGGTGTCCGGACGGCCGCCGACGGGACGACTTCTGGTCGCATCTCCGACGAAGCGCGCCGCCGCCGGACCTTCGCAGTGATCAGTCACCCCGACGCCGGTAAGTCCACCTTGACCGAGGCGTTGGTGTTGCACGCCCGCATCATCACCGAGGCCGGGGCCATCCACGGCAAGGCGGGCCGCCGCTCCACCGTGTCGGACTGGATGGAGATGGAGAAGGCCCGCGGCATCTCCATCACCTCGACGGCGCTGCAGTTCCCGTATTCGACGGGCGGGCAGGACTGTGTGATCAACCTGCTGGACACCCCCGGCCACGCCGACTTCTCCGAGGACACCTACCGCGTCCTGACCGCGGTGGACTGCGCCGTGATGCTGATCGACGCGGCCAAGGGACTGGAGCCGCAGACCCTCAAGCTGTTCCAGGTGTGCAAGCACCGCGGCATCCCGATCATCACCGTGATCAACAAGTGGGACCGCCCGGGCCGGCACGCCCTGGAGCTGATGGACGAGATCAACGAGCGCATCGGCTTGAAGACCACACCCCTGACCTGGCCGGTGGGCATCGCCGGTGATTTCAAAGGTGTGCTGGACCGTCGCACCGGCACCTTCATCCGCTTCACCCGCACCGCGGGTGGGGCCACCGCCGCCCCCGAGGAGCACATCTCCCCCGACCGGGCCCACGACGCCGCGGGCGACGACTGGGACACCGCCGTCGAGGAATCCGAACTGCTGGAGGCCGACGGCGCCGATTACGACGAGGAGACGTTCCTCGGCGGCATCTCGACGCCGGTGCTGTTCACCTCGGCCGCCCTGAACTTCGGGGTGAACCAGCTTCTCGACGTGCTGGTGCAGTTGGCGCCGCCGCCCAGCGGTCAGCCGGACGTCGACGGCAACCGCCGCTCGCCGGAATCACCGTTCAGCGCGTTCGTTTTCAAGGTGCAGGCCGGGATGGACTCCTCGCACCGGGACCGCATCGCCTACGCCAGGGTGGTCTCGGGGACCTTCGAACGCGGCGATGTGCTGACCCATGCGGCCACCGGTAAACCGTTCGTCACCAAGTACGCCCAGTCGGTCTTCGGCCAGAACCGCTCCACCCTCGACAGCGCCTGGCCCGGTGACGTCATCGGCCTGGCCAACGCCAACGTGCTGCGTCCCGGTGACACCTTGTTCCGCGATGTCGCGGTGCGCTACCCGCCGATCCCCAGCTTCTCCCCCGAGCACTTCTCCGTCGCCCGCGGCAAGGACCCCAGCAAGCACAAGCAGTTCCGCAAGGGTATCGAGCAGCTCGAGCAGGAGGGCGTGGTGCAGGTGCTGCGGTCGGATCGCCGCGGCGACCAGTCCCCGGTGCTGGCCGCCGTCGGTCCCATGCAGTTCGAGGTGGCCAGCCACCGGATGGCCGCCGAGCTGTCCGCGCCGATCTCGTTGGAGCCGTTGCCCTATCAGGTGGCCCGCGCGGTGCACCCCGACGATGCCGATTTTGTGAACCGGCAGCCGTCGGCCGAAGTGCTCACCCGGTCCGACGGTGTGATGCTGGCGCTGTTCTCCACCCGGTGGCGTCTGGAAGGGTTCCAGCGCGACCACCCGAAGATCCGGCTGAGCTCGCTGGTCGCCGCCGGCGACGCCTGAGTACCGGCTACCCGGTAGCCGCTTCTGGCGGCCAGCGTTGACGACGCATACGGCCTGCACCGGCAGGGTGGTGGGCATGTCGATACCCATCTCGGAACCCACTGCGTTCCAGGGGGCGCGGCCCGCCCGGCCGTTCTACAATCCCGGCGTGCACATCGGCCGACCCGTCGACCGCGTCGAAGGCGCGCAGAAGGTGACCGGGCAGGCGCGCTACACCGCGGACACCCCGATGGACGGACTGGCATACGCCGTGCTGGTGCAGTCGCAGGTGCACCGTGGAACGGTCACCCGGGAGTCGCTGGCCGACAGCGCCGATCGGGCCGCCACCGCGCCCGGCGTGCTGCACGTCCTGACTCCGCTGAACTGCCCCACCCTGGCGCCACCACCGGAGGACATGACCTGGGACCTGCCCATCGAACGGCGGCCACCGCTGGCTGACCTGACGGTGCAGTACGCGGGCCAGCACATGGCCGTGGTGGTGGCCGACACCTGGGAGAACGCCACCGCCGCCGCCACGGAATTCGATCTGCGCTACGACGAGGCCGAATCCGACGGCGTGGGGGTGCGCTCCGGCAGCTACCACCCCGACCACTTCGTCAAACTCGAGCACGAGTTACTCCAGGACAGCCGCGGCCACCGGCCCACCGACGCAGTGCACCGGGTGGAGGCGGTGTTCCACACCCCGGTCAATGCGCACTATCCGATCGAGCTGTCGGCGGTCATCGCGGCTTGGGACGCCGACACCCTGACCGTGCACGACAGCACCCGGTGGATCACCGGCGAGCGACGGGTGCTGGCCGCCTGGCTGGGCCTGTCGGAGAGCCGGATCCGCATCGTGTCCCCCCTGGTGGGTGGCGCGTTCGGGTCCAAGAGCTTTCTCTGGATGCACGTGATCCTGACCGCGGTGGCGGCCCGCCAGGTGGGCCGCCCGGTCAAGCTGGTCCTGACCCGCAACCAGATGTTCACCTCCACCGGGCACCGGCCACGCACCGAACAGCGGGTGGTCCTGGCGGCCGACGCGGACGGGCTGCTGCTCAGCACCGAACACCACACCGATACCGACACCTCCACGGTGGCGCATTTCTGTGAGCCCGCCGGGCTGTCCAGCCGGATCCTGTACCGCTCACCACATCTGGACGTATCCCATCGCACCACCCGGATCAACGCGCCCACACCGTGTTTCATGCGCGGCCCCGGCGAGGCACCGGGTCTGTTCGCCCTCGAGGTGGCAATGGACGAACTCGCCCTGACCGCCGGTCTGGACCCTGTGGAACTGCGGGTGCGCAACCACACCGGCATCGACCAGGCCGGCGGACGGCCCTGGTCGGCCGAGCACCTGCTGGACTGCTACCGCATCGGCGCGCAGCGGTTCGGCTGGCAGGATCGCCCGCTGCAGCCGCGTCGCCTGCAGCGCAACGGAATTCAGATCGGGACCGGTATGGCCACCGCCACCTACCCTGGCCGGCGGATGCCCGCGTCGTGCCGGGTGCGCACCCTGGCCGACGGTCGGGTGCAGTTCGCGTCGGCCACCCACGAAGTGGGCACCGGGGTCCGCACCGTGATGACACAGATTGCCGCCGACGCATGCGGCCTGCCGATCGAGCAGGTCGAATTCCTCTCGGGCGATTCGTCTTTCCCGGATGCTCCCTACAGCGGGGCTTCCCAGACCACCGCCACGGTCGGCTCCGCGGTGCTGCAGGCAGCCCAGGAGTGGCGGCGCCGGACCGATGCCGGTGAACCGGGCGATTTCACGGTCACCAGCGCTCCGGGGGAATCCGAGCTGCCCTCACAGTCTTTCGGCGCCCACTTCTGCGAAGTAGAAGTCGACGAGGATCTCGGCCGCGTCACCGTCACCAGGTGGGTGGCGGTGATGGACTGCGGCCGCGTGCTCAATCCGAAACTCGCCCGCAACCAGGTGATGGGCGGCATCCTGTTCGGCGTCGGCATGGCATTGCTGGAAGAGGTTCCCTACGATCCGCGGACCCATCAGCTGATCGGGGAGTACTACGTACCCACCCATGCCGACCGCCCGGTCTTCGACATCAGCTTCGTCGACGGCGACGACCAGGCCCTCAACCCCGTCGGGGTCCGCGGCATCGGTGAGATCGGCGCGTGCGGGGTGCCCGCCGCGATCGCCAACGCCGTCTTCCACGCCACCGGCCGTCGACTGCGCAGCCTACCCATCACCCTCGAGGACCTGATGCGTCCGTTCGAAGCGAGCACCTCATGAACATCGACCTCACCGTCAACGGCGCGCACCGGGACGTCGACGTCGACGTCCGCGCCACCTTGCTCGACGTGCTGCGCGAACGACTCGGCCTGACGGGTACCAAGAAGGGTTGCGACCACGGCCTCTGCGGCGCCTGCACGGTGTCGGTGGACGGTGAGCGGGTCCTGAGTTGTCTGACACTGGCGGTCTCCGTCGACGGCGCCGAGGTGCTGACCATCGAAGGCCTTTCCGGTGCAACAGAACTCAGCCCGCTGCAGGAGGCGTTCTGCAGGCACGACGGGTTCCAGTGTGGGTACTGCACACCGGGACAGATCTCCTCGGCGCACGCCATGCTGCGCGAACACGCCCGCGGTGATCTCAGCGCACAATCCTTCGAGACCCCGGGTTGCGCCGCCCTCTCCGATGCCGAGATCCGGGAACGGATGGCGGGCAACATCTGCCGTTGCGGCGCCTACGCCAACATCGTCGCCGCCATCCGGGAGGCCGGCTCATGAAGACGTTCGAGTTCCAGCGGGCCACCTCCCCCGAAGACGCCGTCCGCCGGGCCGCCGCGAGCGACGGCACCTTCTACGCAGGCGGCACGAACCTGCTGGACCTGATGAAGAACGGCGTGGCACAACCCACCACGCTGGTGGACGTGCGCCGGGCGCTGCAGGCCGAAGTCAGCGCCACCGCCGCCGGAGGTGTCCTGATCGGCGCCGGGGTCACCAACTCCGCCGCCGCCAACCACCCTCTGATTCGCACCCGCTATCCCGTGCTGTCGCAGGCCATCCTGAGCGGCGCCACCACCCAGCTGCGCAACATGGCCACCGTGGGCGGCAATCTCACCCAGCGCACCCGCTGCCCCTATTTCATGGACACCGCGTTCAGTGCCTGCAACAAGCGCATTCCGGGGTCGGGGTGCTCCGCGCTGACGGGGTTTCACCGCGAGCACGCCATCTTCGGCGCCGACGACAGCTGTGTGGCAGTGCACCCGTCCGACATGGCCGTCGCGCTGAGCATGCTCGACGCGCAGGTGCACACGGTGAGTACGGACGGTGCCCGCACCATCACGATCGCGGAGTTCTTCCGGCTGCCCGCGGGCGCACCGGATCGTGACAACGTGCTGCGGCGCGGTGAACTGATCACCGGCATCGAGTTGCCGCCGTCGACCCTGTCCGGGCACTGCTGGTATCTCAAGGTCCGGGACCGCCACAGCTACGCCTTCGCGCTGGTCTCGGTGGCCGCCGGGCTCGAGCTCGACGGTGACGTGATCCGCGGCGCCGCAATCGCTCTCGGCGGTGTGGCCGCCACGCCCTGGCGGGTGGCCGAGGCCGAGCAGGCGCTGGTGGGCCGCGAACCCGGCGGCGCCGCGTTCCGCGACGCGGCGCAGCTCGCCCTGCTCGGAGCAAAACCTCTGAGCCAGAATGCGTTCAAGGTCGATCTCGGGAAGCACAGCGTGGTACGCGCGCTGACCCGGGCGTGGAACAATCATCCGGAACCGACCTAGCGCTGGAGGCCGTCATGACCCGAGTTGTCATCGCCGACGATGACGTGTTGCTGCGCGAAGGGCTGGCCAGTCTGTTGCAACGCTCCGACTTCGAGATCGTCGGGCAGGCCGGGGATCACGATGAGCTGCTGGCGGTGGTTCGCGACCAGAAGCCCGACCTGGTGGTCACCGACATCCGGATGCCCCCCACCCACACCAGCGAGGGCCTCGACGCCGCCCAGGCCATCCGGGCCGAACTGCCCGACACGGCCATCCTGGTGCTCTCGGCGCATGTCGAGGTGGACCACGCGATGGAACTGCTGGCGGGCGGCAAGGCGATCGGCTACCTGCTCAAGACCCGCGTCACCGACGTCAACGAATTCGTCGACACCGTGGCTCGGATCGCCGGGGGTGCGTCCATCGTGGACCCCGCACTGGTCCAGGAACTGGTGTCGGCGCGACGCCGTGACGACCCCCTGGCCGCGCTGAGCACCCGTGAGCACGAGGTGCTGACCCTGATGGCCGAAGGCCTGTCCAACGCCGGCATCGGGCGGCGCATCTGGGTCACCGAAGGCACGGTCGAAAAGCACGTCCGCAGCATCCTGACCAAACTGGACCTGCCGGAGACCGGCGATGATCACCGCCGGGTGCGCGCGGTGATCATGTACCTCGACTCGCGTTAGCCCTGCACCAGGCGCCGGATCGACTCCGGCGACAGCGCGAACTTCGGGAGGAACCCCAGCGCCGGGCTGTCGGCGATCAGGTCGGCGAAATCCTGCTCGTCGTGCGTGGAGATCAGGATCACCGACGGCTCCGGTGGACCCGCCCGGTGCAGGGCCTGGGCCACGTCGAAACCGCTCTCGGCGCCCAGGTCGATATCCAGCAGGATCACGTCGGGGTGCAGTTCGTGGGTGCAGTCGAGCGCTTCGGCTTCGGTGGCGGCGATACCGACGACGTTGAAACCCGCACGCTCCAGCATGCTGGTAGCCGCCACGCGGAACGCCGCGCTGTCGTCGACGATCAGACAGCGCATCGGGTCAGGTTCTTGTGGCACGTTTCCACAGTGTCAGAGCGGCGGCGGCGCGGCATTACCGCTAACCGGAAAATCTGTCCCCCCGCTCGCCGGACCCACACTGACCTCGCCTTTCGGCCGTACGATCAGCGCATGTACGCGGAGATGTCGCTGCGGGAGCGACTGCTGGCGCTGGTCTTGCGGCCCACCGCACCACCCCTGCTCGTGGGTGTCGTGACCGCAGCCGCCCTGATCGCGCTCGAGGTGCTGCTGGTCCATCTGCTCAAACAGGTGGCCCCCGAGAACGCGTTCGGTGCGGTGTTCCTGCTGGGAGTACTGGTGGTCTCGGCCAGTTGGGGATTCGGGCTGGCCCTGGCGACATCGCTGGCCAGCACCCTGGCCTACGTCTGGTTCCATCTGATGGAGGGCAGCGGCAGCCTGGCCCCGGCCGCGTTGCTGTTCCTGACCATCGCGCTGCTGTCCAACGTCCTGGTGGGGCAGGCGCGGTTGCGGGCGCTGGAGGCCGATGAACGCCGACGTGAGGCCGACCAGGCAGCCGCGGCCGTCAGCGCGCTGGCCGAGCAGCAGGCCGCCCTGCGCCGCGTCGCCACCAAGGTGGCCCGAGGCGCCGACCCCGCCGCGGTCTATCCCGTCGCGGTGGCCGAACTGGCCCGCAGTCTGCACGCCGAGCACGTCACCCTGCTGCGGTTCCACGACGGCGAGGCCGAGGTGCTCGCCACCGCCGACGACCAGAACACGCTGCGGCTACAGGCCGGTGAGCGGCTGGCGCTCGGCGGTGACGGGGTGGCGGCGCAGATACTGGCCACCGGTGTGCCCGCCCGGGTGGACGACTACCGCACCGCGTCCGGGCCGACAGTCGCTCGCGTGATGGAGGCCGGGCTGGCATCCGGGGTGGGGGCGCCCATCACTGTCGACGGCCGGGTCTGGGGAGCCCTGCTGGTGGGCTCGGCGCAACCGGCGCCGATGCCCGCCGACACCGAGGAGAAAGTCTGCGACTTCGCCGATCTGGTGGCCACCGCGATCCTCAACTCGGAGACCCGCGCCGAGCTCACGGCGTCGCGCGCCCGCATCGTGGCCGCCGCCGATTCGGCGCGCCGGGGCTTCGAGCGGGATCTGCACGACGGCGCGCAGCAGCGCATCGTGTCACTCGGGCTGGAACTCGGCGCCATCCAATCGGCGGTGGCCGCGGACAACGCCGAGGCGGGCGCTCAACTGTCCGAGGTGGTGCGGGGGCTGTCCGGGCTCTACTCCGACCTGCAGGAGCTCTCCCGCGGCATCCACCCGGCGATCCTCTCGCGCGGCGGGCTGGGCCCGGCCATCAAGACGTTGGCGCGCCGCTCACCGGTGCCCGTGGACCTGCAGTTGGAGATCGACGCCACCATCCCCGACACCGTCGAGGTCGCGGCGTACTACGTGACGGCCGAAGCCCTGACCAACACCGCCAAGTACGCCCAGGCCTCCGAGGTCCGGGTACACGCCCGCACCGGCGCCGGGCAGCTGCACCTGCGCATCTCCGACGACGGGATCGGCGGTGCCCGGGCCGGCGGCGGTTCCGGGTTGGTGGGGCTCAAGGACCGGGTGAACGCCCTGTCCGGAGAGCTGATCGTCGAGAGCCCGCCCGGGTCGGGAACCACGCTGGCCGTGACCATCCCGCTGACGCCCCAGCACTGAGCTCACGGGCACCGGCCGGGTCGGTGACCCCGGCCCACTGCAGCCGGCACAGCACCCCGAAGTGATCCGACGGGAACACCCGCGGCAACGCCGGATCGATCGGTTCGCGCCCCAGCAGCTCGATACCGCTGGGTGTCCATGCCGAACCCTTCACCAGCACCCGGTCGAAGCGCACGTGGCGGTGCTTGTCCTTCATGTCGTAACGCATGTGGTTGATCGAGGTGTCCTCGGTGTACCCGGGTTCCTCGGGGCGCAGGCTCGGCCACATGTCCTGAAAGGCCGGGTCCAGGGCGTCGTCCTCGTCGTCGCGCATGTTGAAGTCGCCCAGCACGATCACGTCAGCGGTGTCCCGGAAGGTCCGGAACAGGCACCCCAGTTGTCGGGCCCGAACATGGCGGTTGCGCTTGCCGCTCTCGAGGTGCACCGATACCACGTTCTGGACCACGCCGTTGACGGCCAGTCCGACGGTCAGGTAGCCGCGCGACAGCTGGGTGGGCAACCTCGTGTAGGTGGCCGCCCGGATCGGGACCCGCGACAGCACCAGCATGCCGTAGTTGCCCACCGCCTCGCCCACCATCGCCGCACGGCGGTAATGCTGACGCACCCACGGCTGCGCGCAGATGATGTCCATGGCCGCCGGGGTGACTTCCTGGAAGACCATGACGTCGGGCTGCTCGCGAGCGAGCAGGCCGGCGATGGCGCGGTGGCGCTGCTCGGCGTGCAGGTCGTTGAACCAGATGTTGTAGGTGGCGACGGTCAGCTGTTCGCGCCGGTCCAACCGGTGGTCGGGCTGGTCGTGCCAGCGACCGTGGCGCGCGTCGTATCCGGCCACCGGCAGCGTCCTGCGGTTCCTCAGCCAGCGCTGCACGCAGGTCCTGATACCCGGGTCGGGAACTCCCCAACCATCACGGCCAGGGTCGCTCGGTCCACATCCCCCTTCGGTGTCTGCGGCAGGGCGGGCACGGCGACGAACCGCTGCGGGATCTCGAACGGGGCCAGGAGGGTGCGGCAGTGCTCGGCGATGCGGTCCGGGTCGGTGTCGGCAGTGATGACCACCGCGGCAGTGACCTGCTCGCCGTAGAGGGCGTCGGGCACCCCCACCACGGCCGCCTGCAGCACACCCGGACAGCCGGCCACTACCTGCTCGACGTGCTCGGGCGAGATCTTCTCGCCGCCGCGGTTGATCAGGTTCTTGCACCGGCCGGTCACGATGAGGTTGCCGTCGGGGTCCACGGCACCCAGATCGCCGGTCCGCAGCCAGCCGTCGGCGAACGGGTCGGCGGGCTCGGTGCCCAGATAGCCCCGCATCACCGTCGGACCACGGAAACAGATCTCGCCGTTCATGATTCGCACCTGCAAGCCGGACGGCACGCCCACGGTGTTGCGCCGCGTCTGCGCATCGGCACCGAGACGCGCGGTGGCCGCCTGGTGGGTGGTCTCGGTCATCCCGTAGGCCGCCAGCACCTGGGTGTCGAAGCGTTGCTCCAACTCTGACACCAGGTCGGGGCGCAGCGGGGCGCTACAGCTGCGGATGAAGCGCAACGGGGGCAACGGGTCGCCGCGGCGCGCGACGATCTGGTGGATGGTGGGCACCGCGGTGTACCAGGTGGCGTTCGCCGCAGCCATGTCCGCGGCGAACGTGTGCGCGCTGAACCTTCCTGCGGCAGGCAGCAGGACGGTGCCGCGGGAGGTCAGGGTCGCCAACAGGGTCGCCACCAGTCCGTGGCCGTGGAACAGTGGCATCACCGCCACAGTGGCGTCCTGCGCGGTGAGTCCGTAGGAGTCCACCACCGCGTGTACACCGGCCGACAGGCTCTGATGCGTCCAGGGCACCAGCTTCGGGGTGCCGGTGGTGCCGGAGGTCAGCATGATCATGGCGTCCCCGTCGCGCAGCCCGGCCGGGTCGTCCAGCAACGCCAGTCGGCGCGTCCGCTCGGCTTCGGGCAGTGCCGGATCCAGCGGCGCCACAACGGCTCCCGCCCGCGCAGCCGCCAGCAGCGTGACCACGTATTCCAGTGTGTTGCCGCCCGTCACCGGCACCACGCGCCCACTGATCCCGCTGGCCCGGGTCCCCACCAGGTCGTCGAGTTCGCCGTAGGTGACCGGAGCACGGTCGACGATCAGCGCCGTCGATTGCCTTGGCGCCCCGGCGAGCAGGTCGCCCAAGTGGTGCCATCCGGGCCGGGATGCGATCATCGGGGCAGTCCTTTCGGGTTCAGATCGGTCAGGTGGCCGCTCTCGGTACCGGCGTGGATGTCGAGCTCGCAGTCGATCAGTGCCGGTTGTCCCGACGACATGGACTCTGTCAGGGCAGCTTTCAGGTCCGCCGGAGTGCTCACGTGGTAACCCGCGCCTCCGAAGGCACGGATCAGGTACTCATGGTGGGCCCGCGCGTCCAGCACAGTGGGCGCGGGCGCGGCGCCGGTCGGGTCCACGTCGTCGCCGCGGTACACCCCGCCGTTGTTCAGGATCACCACCGTGACCGGAAGCCGGTAGCGGCAGATGGTTTCGATCTCCATGCCGCTGAAGCCGAAAGCACTGTCGCCCTCGATGGCCACCACCGGCTGGCCGCTTTCCACCGCGGCGGCGATGGCGTAGCCAAGGCCGACGCCCATCACGCCCCAGGTGCCGCAATCCAGGCGGTGCCGAGGCACGCTCATCGGCAACACATTGCGCCCGACGTCGAGGGTGTTGGCCCCTTCATTGACCACGTAGGCCTGGGGGTAGCCGGCCAGCACCTCCCTGATGGCGCCCAACGCGGTGTGGAACTGCATGGGTACGGCGTCGGCGCTGCACCGGTCGGCCATGGCGGCGTCGTTGACGCGGGTGCGGTCGGCGAGCTGAGCGCGCCAGACCCTCGGGCAACGGACCGGGTGATCGTTCAACCCCTCGACCAGGGCACCCACCACCGAGCCGATGTCACCGGCCAGCGGCACTGCGGTGGGCTGATTGCTGTCGAATTCGCCCGGGTCGATGTCGACCTGGATGAACTGCGCATCCGGTGACCACTGCGGCGCAGCACCGTGGGCCAGCAGCCAGTTCAGCCGCGCGCCCACCAGCAGCACCACGTCGGCACTTTTGAGTGCCAGCGAGCGCGCCGCTGCCACGGACTGCGGATGGCCGTCCGGCAGCAGCCCTTTGGCCATCGACATCGGCAGGAACGGGATGCCGGTGGCTTCGACGAGAGCGCGGATGCTGTCATCGGCGCGGGCGTAGGCGGCACCCTTGCCCAGCACGATCAGCGGCCGCTGCGCGGCGGCCAGCAGGTCGAGGGCGGCAGCCACGCTGGCCGCCGCGGGAAACTGCTCCGGCGCAGGGTCATTGATCTTCCAGAGTCCGGCGTCGGCCGTGTCGAGGGTCTGGGCCAGCACCGCGGCCGGGATGTCGAGGTACACCCCGCCGGGCCTGCCGGACGCCGCGATCCGCAGCGCGCGGGCGATGCCCCGACCGATGTCCTGGGCGCGGTTGATGCGCAGCGCGGCCTTCGCGTACGGCTTGGCCGCCGCCAGCTGATCCAGCTCCTCGTAGTCGCCGCGCTGCAGATCCACCAGGGCGCGGTCGCTGGAGCCGCCGATGTGCACCATCGGGAAGCAGTTCACCGTCGCGTTGGCCAGTGCGACCATCCCGTTGAGGAAGCCGGGACCCGACACCGTGAGCAGCACACCGGGTTTGTGTGTCAGGAACCCCGCCGCGGCGGCGGCGTGGCCGGCCGCCGACTCGTGCCGGAACCCGATGTAGCGGATCCCGCTGGCCTGGGCCAGCCGGGCCAGGTCGGTGATGGGGATGCCGACCACGCCGTAGATGGTCTCGACGTCGTTGAGCCGCAGGGCATCGACCACCAGGTGGAAGCCGTCTGTCTCGGTCATGCCCCGAGTGTCGTCGCGGACGCAGCGGGCGACCACCGGGCTGGCTGCAGCCGCGTGGGTAGCGCTAGCCGGTAGCGCCGAACTCGATCACCTGGCGCACGGCGCGGCCGTCGGCCAGTTGATCCATGCCGTCGTTGATCTGGTCCAACCCGATGGACGCTGATACCAGTGACTCCACCGGCAGCTTGCCCGAGCGCCACATCTCGACGAATCGCGGGATGTCGCGTGCCGGGACGGCCGAGCCCAGATAACTCCCGATCAGCGAGCGACCCTCGGCCACGAAACCCAGCGGCGACAAGGTGATGCGGGCGTCCGGCCTCGGCAGGCCCACGGTGACGGTGCGCCCGCCCGGTGCGGTGAGTGCCACCGCGGACTCCAGCGCGGAAGGATGCCCGACCGCCTCGACCACCACCGCACCCTTGACGCCGGCATCTGCCGCCTCCTCCGGGGTGTAGGCCTCGTGCACACCGGCCGCGCGGGCGTCGGCGATCTTGTCGGCCAACCGGTCCACCCCGATCACCCGGACATCATCGTGGGCGAGTGCGGTCAGCACCGCCGCCATGCCGACTCCGCCGAGACCCACCACGACCACCGTCTGCCCCGGCTTCGGCTGCCCGGCGTTGAGGATGGCCCCGCCGCCGGTGAGCACCGCACACCCCAGCAACGAGGCCACCACGGCGGGCACGTCGGAGTCCACCGGCACCACCGAGCGGCGGTCCACCACCGCGTGCGTGGCGAAGCCCGACACCCCCAGATGGTGGTGCACGGGCTCGCCGGCCCGGCTCAGCCGTGTCGCCCCGTTCATCAAGGTGCCCGCACCGTTGGCGGCGCTGCCCGGAATACACGGAGCCAGCCCATCGGTGGCGCAGGCCGAACATTCGCCGCAGCGCGGCAGGAACGTCAGCACCACGCGCTGTCCGACGGTGAGGTCCGAGGTGCCCCCGATCTCTTCGACCACACCGGCGGCCTCGTGGCCCAGCAGCATCGGCACCGGCCGCACGCGGTTGCCGTCGACCACCGAGAGGTCCGAATGGCACAATCCCGCTGCCTCGATGCGCAGCAGCAGCTCCCCGTCCCTGGGTGGGGCGAGGTCCAGCTCCGAGATGGTCAGGGGCGCGGACTCGGCGTAGGGCCTCCGGCGGCCGATCTCCTCCAGCACCGCGCCACGAATCGAGAGGGTCATGGGCACCAGCCTGCCACCTGCCAGACTGCAGGCCATGACCGCCGACGAACGAGAGCTGACCAGCAGCGACTTCTCAGTGCACTGGCCGGTGCTGACCCGCTGGACCGACAACGACATGTTCGGCCATCTGAACAACGCGGTGTACTACGCGCTGTTCGACACCGCGATCAACGGCTGGATCGGCACCAGCACAGGCGTGGACCCGGTGACGGCGCCGTGGCTGGGCGTGGTGGCCGAGTCTGGCTGTCGCTACTTTGCCGAGCTGAAATTCCCCGACCCGCTGATGGTGGGCCTGTCGGTGACCAGATTGGGCCGCAGCAGCGTCACCTACCGGTTGTGCGTCTTCCAGTCCCGGGCCGGGGAAACCGATCAGCAGCATCCCGTGGCCGCCGTCGGGCACTGGGTGCACGTCTACGTCGACCGGGAGACGCGGCGGCCGGTGCCGATTCCCGACGTCATCCGCCGGCTGTTGGACACAGCTGTGTCAACTGAGCATTGAGCTCGTCGATCTGCGCCAGCAGGTCTGCCTGGGCCGGGTCGGTGTTGAGCGCGCCCGCAGTGGCGGCCGCCCCGACGTCCAGCAGGGTGTTGCCGAATCGGCGCAGCGGCTCGGCCAGCTCGGCGGGGGTGGCGGGGTCCACGCGGTCCAGCACGTACTGCCCTCCGCTCATCAGCGCCACCCGGGAGTTGGCGGCCACCGCCAGCGCGCCGCTGACGTCGTCGCCCGCGACCGCCAGGTTGGTGTTGGTCTGCACGCCCGTGCGCACCGTGGTGTAGGCGCTGCAGGCGCTGTCGCGGGCCGCGGACTGCTGCTCGGCGGTGTACTCGACGGTCCTGGTCGACGACCACCAGGTGTACAGCGACACCGCCAGCGCCCCGGCTGCCATCAGGAACGCCAGCGCAGCCAGGATCACAGCACGTCGCATGCGCTAGATCGTAGAGTTCACCCATGCGCAGTGGTGTGTGGGTGGCAGCTTGCGCGGCGGCGTGTGTCCTGACGGCGGCGCCCGCGCAGGCCGACCCGCTGGTCGGTGACGGTGCGGTGGATTCGTTCGGCGGCTACCTGCCCGACGGGGTGGCGCTGACGGCCTTCGACGTCACCAACCCGATCATCGGCCGTCTCGATCCGGCGCTGCTGGCGGCGGTGCAGCAGGCCACCCGGGTGGCAGCCGACGAGGGCATCGAGATGCAGATCAATTCCGGGTGGCGCTCCCGAGGATTCCAGGAGCGGTTGTTCGACGACGGCGTGCGCACCTACGGAAGTGTCCCCGCAGCAGAGCAATTCGTTGCCACTCCGGACACGTCGTCACATGTGACCGGCCGCGCTGTCGATGTGGGCCCACCCGTTGCCCAGGCGTGGATGTCACGCAACGCGCCGCGTTTCGGACTGTGCCAGGTGTTCGCCAACGAGCTCTGGCACTACGAGCTGACGGCCGACGCACAGGGGGTGTGCCCGCCTATGCGGCCGAACGCCGCAGGGTGAGCACGGTGATCTCACTCGGGGCGAACACCCGGAACGGCGGACCCCAGAACCCGGTACCGCGGCTGGTGTAGAGCTGCGTGCGGTCGCCGTGGCGGCTGAGCCCGGCCACCAACGGCTGATCGAGGCGCACCAGGAAGTTGAACGGCCAGATCTGCCCTCCGTGGGTGTGGCCCGAGATCTGCAGGTCCACCCCGGCCTCCACCGCGGCGGGGATCTGCTTGGGCTGATGTGCCAGCAGCAGCACCGGCAGCTGCGGATCCGCGCCGGCCAGCGCGGCGCCCAGGTCGGCGCCGTGGCCCTCGAGTCCGGACGCCCGCGCGGTGCGGTCGTCAACACCGGCGATCACCAGTGTGTCCCCGCCGCGCGCCACGGTGATGTGCTTGTTGTGCAGGACGTCCCAGCCGATGCGCTGGAAGTAGTCCAGCCAGCCCTGGGCTTCGCTGAAGTACTCGTGGTTGCCGGTGACGTACACCCGGGCCGAGGTTGCCCGGACCCGCTCCAGCGGGGCCGCCTGTTCCAGCCGCACCGCCACGGTGCCGTCGGCGACGTCGCCGACGTGGCAGACCACGTCGGCGTGCAGGTCGTTCACCCTGTCGATCACCGCCGCCGACCACTGCGCCCGGTTGATGGGTCCGTAATGGGTGTCGGTGATCATCACCACGCGCAGCCCGTCGAGCCCGGGTCCCAGCCGCGGCATCGGCACGTCGACCTCACGGACCCGCGGCACCCGCATCGCCTCGTGGTGTCCCCACGCCAGCAGCACCACCACCGTCACCAGCACCGCCACGGCCACCACCCGGGCCCGCAGCGGATCGGGCACCCCGGCGAGCAACAGCACCACGCCCAGGATCTGGCCGATCACCGACCACACGAACAGCACCCACGCCGAGCCCAACAGCACGTCACCGGTGACGGCAGCCCAGTCCAGGTGCCTGCGGCCGTGGCCGAGCATCATCATCAGCGGCAGCCCCAGGAACGCCGCGAGCAGCACCACCGACCCTGCGACGGTGACGGCGAGGGGCCAGTCCGCGGCCGGTGACAGCAGCGTCCACCACGGAACCCCGAGCAGCAGGGCGACGATGGCACAGACGATCAGCAGGCGCCGCCACGACCGGCGCGGGCGGACCGGGGTGTGCGCCGGGGCATCTGACATTTCCGCCAGCGTACCGCCGCCGCGCAGGTGGCTACCTGCGCCAGAAGTCGTACTCGTCGCGGCCGGGCTTGAAGCCGGCGGCGGTCACGATGTCGGTGGCCAGGTCGAACTTGTCGCCCACACGCAGCGGGGTGTGGGCGTCACTGCCGAAGGACACCGCGTCCCCGCCTTCCTGGTACCACCACCGCATCAGTTCGGCCGACGCCAGCGGACTGGCGGTGTTGAGTTCCAGGGCCCGGCCCGACGCCGCCAGCGCCCGGAAGACACCGCGGTATTCCTCCTCGTAGTCGGCTTCGCGGTACTCCCCGGCGCCGAAGGGCCAGTAGCGCCGCGGGTAGTCACAGTGCGCCAGCACACCGAAGACGTCGGATCCCGCCACCAGGTTCAGCATCTCGGCGAAGTAGTCCCGCATCACCTCGGGCGCGTGGCGGTGTTGGAAGACACGCTGGGCGTAGACCAGTTCGCCGTCGTGCACCAGGGAGTGCAGCGAACCCAGCACCCGGTCGAACGAACCCTGGCGCAGCACTGCGGCGACCCCACCCGCGAAGTGGTGCGGCTCGCCCGCTTCGATACCGGTAAGGATGCGCAATTCGGGGAACAGGTCGCGGCACTCCTGCACACTGGCCAGGTAACCCTCGAAGTCCACCGGCGAGACCCGTTGTCGCTCAACGATATCGACACCATCACCGGGTGGATGGTCGTGATCGCCCCATTCGGTGAAGTCGACGTGTTCGGTGAAGGCGACGGCCGGCAGGCCCAGCTGGACCGCCTGCGCACAGGTGTCCCGCATGGAGGCCTGCGCACCGGTGTCCCAGGAGAACTGTGAGTGAACGTGATTGTCGGGGGGAAGCATCGGATGAGATCGTGCCATGCGTGAAGACTCTGATCGACTTCGACAACGCCGCCGTGGTGGCGTTGCCGGTCACGCCCGGCCACAGCGAGCCCGGCCCCCGGGAATGTGTGCTGCTGGAGGGCCCGCAGGGCTGGGGCGAGTTCAGCCCGCCTGCCGACGCCGACGACGACGTGCGGTGGTTGACGGCGGCGGTGGAACCGGGCACCGTCGGCTGGCCGGACGCGGTGCGCGGACGGGTGCCGGTCGCCGTGCAGGTACCTGCGGTGGACCCCGCACAGGCGCACGAGCTGGTGCGGATGTCCGGGTGCCGCACCGCTGAGGTGAGCGCGGGCGGTGACACCGTCTCGCGGCTGGAGGCGGTGCGCGACGCCCTGGGGTCTGGCGGCCGGATTCGTGTGGTGGTGGCGCATGCCGGGGACGCCGAGACCGATCTCCGGCGCTGGGGGGAGCTGGAGTTCGTGGCACTGCCCGCCGCGATCGCTGCCGAGGTACGCCGACGGGTCGACGTTCCGGTCGCGGTCGAGGTGGGCCGGGTCGGGATCGCCGCAGCGGACGTGGCGGTGCTCAGCAGTGCATCCTCGGGCGGGGTGCGCCGCGCGCTGCGTATCGCCGAGACGGTGGGCGTGCCCTGTGTGGTCCGGGCCGGCCGGGCGAGCAGCGTGGGGTTGGCGGGCGAGGTCGCCCTCGCCGGTGCGCTTCCAGAACTGCCCTATGCCTGCGCGGTGAGCCGGCCCGCGTGGGTCACCGGCGACGTGGCCGCCGCGTCCCGGGCGCTGATCCCCGTCGATGGATACGTCCCGGTGGCGCCGATGTCACCGGCGCCGCAGCCGGAGTTGCTGGACCGGTGGGCGTTGACCGATCACCAGGCGGTCGAGCGCTGGCGTGCGCGGCTGTCACGGGCGCAGGAGGCGCTGTGACTCCCGAGGAGCTGGCCGCCCGCCGCGACCGCGCCGTGGCGGCCGCCGTGGCTGCCGGGCGCGACCTGGGGCTCGAGGTCGCCGACGGGGCTGTCCTGCACGACGTGTTCTCGGTGGTGGTGCATCTGCGGCCGGCACCGGTGGTGGCCCGGATCCAGGTGGTGGTGCCGCCGGGACTGCCCGACGACGTTCGGGCTGCGCGCCAGCAGCGTGAGCTCGATGTGGTGACGTGGCTGGCCGACCAGGGCGTCGCAGTGGTGAAGCCCTCTGCGCTGGTGCCGCCACGGCCGTTGGTGCGCAATGGGTTTGCGATGACGTTCTGGGAGCTGGCCGATCTCGCACCCGACCATCAGCCGTACGGCGGTGTCGACGTCGGCCTCACCGCACCGCTCTACGCCGTGCTGGCGCGATACCCGGGCCCGCTGCCGTTCCTGGCGCCATTCAATTCCGGACTGCCGCAGCTGCTCGCGGCACTCACCGAATCCGAGCTGCTCTCGGCCGCCGACATCGGCCGGGCCCGTCGCGAATTCGAGTCACTGCAGCGGATTCTCGGGAATGAGCGGTCGTTCGCCAGGGCTTTTCCCGGCGTCAGCGTGCAGGCCCTGCACGGCGACGGCCCGTCGCACAACGTCATCAGGACCACGTCGGGCATCCTGTTCTCCGACTTCGAAGACGTCTGCCTCGGGCCGGTGGAATGGGACCTGGCGCAGCTGGGTCCTGACGCCAATGCCGACTACGACACCGCGGCAAGCGCACTGGGCCTGCGGCGCACCGATCCGGCCGTTCAGCAGGTCATGGACGCCGCCCGGACATTGCAGTTCATCGGCTGTGCGGCGTTGGTTCCGGAGCTCCCGATCCTGGCCGGCGGGCTGGCGCCGGTCATCGAGGCGTGGCGATCGGCGTCACCGCGCGCGTAGCAGGCGTGGGAACAGCGTTGCCGCTGCCGAGCCGGGCGCCAGGGTCAGGTCGGCCGCCCGCAGCGACTCCTGCGCTGCCAGCGTCTGTGCCAGCGCGGTGACAGCAGGAGCGGGTGTGAACGGAAAGTCACTGCCGTACAACAGCTGTCGCGGCGGCACCAGCTTCAGCAGGGCATCGAGGGCCACCGGAACGGGGAAGCCGGCCAGATCGAAGTACAGCGACCCCAGTGCTGCCGGCGCATCGACGGGGTTCTCGGTCAACACGCTCATGGCGGCCACCCGGTGGGCCACCACCGGCAGGACGGCCCCGGCATGCGGAACCACCCACCGGATGGCCGGATACCGGGTCAGCGTGCCGGCCAGGATCAGGTCGGCGACACAGCGGGTGGTGTCGAACAGGAACTCCAGTACGGGCCGCGGGTGCCCCAGCGCCGTCACCTCCCAGCCCGGAGGCGAGGTTGGGTGCAGCAGGACCACATCGCCGTGAGCATCCAGTTCGGCCAGCACGGCGTCGAAGTCGGGATCGGTCAGATATCGGCCGTGGTAGTTGGTCTTCATCGCCACCGCATCGGACGCCAGATCTGTTCGTGCCCTCTGCAATTCGGCCAGAGCACCGTCGACATCGGGCAGCGGGAGCACGGCCGCCAGGCCGAACGCGTCCGGGCGCTGTGCCACCACGTCCGCGCCTGCGTCGTTGACGTGTGCAGCCAGATCCCGCGCCGCCCGGTCATCACCGAAATGCACTCCCGGAGAGGAGATCGCCAAGATCGCCGCGCTGACCCCGGTATCCGCCATCAGGTCCAGCGCCTGCTCGGGGCTCCAGCCGGGCAGCCCCGGCATGCCGTCGGGTTCCCGGTGGCCGGCAGCTTCGCATTCGGCGTGATACCGCGGGGTCATGTAATGGGCATGGACGTCCAGCCAGCCGCTCATCGTGTGCCCAGCAGGATCTCGGTCAGGCGGGTGGTGGTCTGGCGGCCGTCCTCGAATCCGCCTTCACCCTCCAGCGAGTTCATGATGGCCAGGGTATAGCGCTGGCCCGGCCCGGCGAACCCGACGCTGTTGACCACCCAGCCGCCCTGTTCCTGCGACCAGCCGTTCTTGGTGCCGGGCGCCATCTCGGGACCTGCGCCCCAGACGCCCCACTGTTGATTGGCGTCCACACCCTGCATTTCGGACACGATGGCAGCGGTCTGCGCGGCAGGCAACCGACTCAGGGTGTAGTTCATCAACCGGTCCAGGTCATCGGTGGTGGACTTCTGGAAACCCCAGTCGGGGTAGACGTCACTGAACCCCTGCTGCGGTTGCAGCCCGGTCATCCCGTACGACGGGAAGTTCCGGTTGAACGCCAGGTGATCCGGGCCGCCAAAACGCTGCCAGAGGGTGGCGGCGGCATCGCTGTCGGAGGAGTGCATCATGGCCGCCATCAGCGCACGATCGGCGTCGGTCAGGGTGATCTGTCCTGCGGTGGCACGGGTGAGCAGGTCCACCACCATCGCCAGCTTGATGGTCGAGGCCGTCCAGATCAGCGTGCCTGCCGATTGATTGCGGTGCGCCAGTCCGGTGGCGCGGTCCCGCAGTACGTAGCCCACGACGCCCGGACGGGTGGCGAGGTACTGGTCGGCCGCGGTGATGCGCTGCGCGAAGTCGGCGTGGGCCGTCGGCGCAGGTGCCGTCAGACACAGCACAGCAGCCAGCAGCACCACGAGGACTCGAACCATGAACGCCCTCACTGGACGGTGAAGTGCAACTCGCCGATCCCGTCGATGCCACCGGCCACCTGTTGTCCGCGCTCGATGGGCCCGACACCCGAAGGGGTTCCGGTCATGATCAGATCGCCGGGGGCGAGGGTGACCGATGCCGACAGGTGTGCGATGACATCGGCGACGGGCCAGATCTGATCGGCCAGGTCACCCTCTTGGCGCAGTTGCCCGTCCACCGACACCCAGATGCGGCCGTGCCCCGGGTCCACGTCAGCCGCGGGCACCAGCAGCGACACCGGCGCCGACGCGTCGAATCCCTTGGACAGATCCCACGGTCGGCGTGTCTGTTTGGCGACGTCCTGCAGATCCCGCCGCGTCAGATCCACGCCGACGCAGTATCCCCAGACATGCTGCAGGGCAACGTCAGTCGCGATCTCCGCGCCACCGGTGCCAATTGCCACGACGAGTTCGATCTCATGGTGCAGGTTCGAGGTCTGCGGCGGGTACGGGACCACGCCGGCAGCACCGCCCAGGTATCCCTCGTCGGCGGTGAACACCGCGTCGGCGGGTTTGGTGAAGTAGAACGGCGGCTCGCGGTCGGGATCGGCCCCCATCTCCCGCGCGTGGTCGGCATAGTTGCGCCCGACGCAGTACACCCGCCGGACCGGGAACCGTTCTTCGGAGCCCTGCACGGCAATCGTCGTCGCAGCGACGGTGAGCATCTGTTCTTCCTCTCGACCCAGGTGACGTCCATCCTAGGGTCAGCGCTTCCGCCAGTGCTTTTCGAGAGCCGTCAGCTCGGGCCTGCCGCCGAGGCGCGCAACAGTGGATCGAGCGGCCGCCCCGGCGACGTTCGCTGCCGTCACCGGATCAGCCTCATCGAGCAGTGCGGCCGTCAAGCCCGCCATGAACGCGTCTCCGGCACCGGTCTGATCGACGACACCGCCATCGGTGTGTGGCACAAGGTCTCTGCCGGCGCGCCACAACACCAGATCGCCGGTGCCCCGGACAGCAATCGCAACCAGGCTCGGGCCGGCGTCCAGCAGTTCGGTGCCGATCTGGGAGGCGATCTGGACCGATGTCGGTGCACGGCCGGTCAGCGCCTCGGCCTCTGCAGCATCCAGACGCAGCACGTCGAGCATCGGCAACAGCGCTGCAGCGTAACCCGGTTCCGGATTACCGTCGGCAATCACGGGCACGCCGTATCGGTGCGCGGCCTCGGCGGCGGCCACCATGACCTCCCCTGGTTGTTGCAGTTGCAGGGACACCACGGCCACGGAATCGAGAGACGACTGCCGCACGTCGTCGACGGTCAGCATGCTCTCGGTCGGGGTGTGTTCGAACAGCCGGCGACTGCCAGGGTCGTCGACGAGATCGACCATCAGCGCGCTGTTCCCGCGCCGGACCACACGCGAGACGTCCACGCCGTCGGCAGCGAGCTGGTCGCGCAGCCACGGGCCGTGGCCGTCGTCGCCCACCACACCAAGCACCGCGGCCGGAACACCGAGCTGGGTCAGTGCCACCGCCTGATTGGCGCCCTTGCCGCCGACCAGCTCACGGCGCTCAGTGATCGTGGCCGACCCGCCGGACTCCGGCAATCCATCACAACGCAGCACCAGGTCGCGAGCGATCTGTCCGACAACCAAGACCGTCATCGCAACTGCGGCAGCACATCTCGCTGCCACGCAGCGAAGAATCCCTCGATGTCGGGACCAACCTGCTGGACGTACACCTCATCGGCGCCGGCCTCGAGGTACTGGCGGACCTGTGCTGCGTGGGCGTCGGGATCACCACCGCAGGTGATGGCCTCGGCCACCTTCTCCGGCGGCACCAACTGCGAGGCGTCCGCGAAGTCCATGGGGGTGGGCAGAGTCTGCGCCAAGCGTCCGGGCAGCTGCTCGTTGGCCCAGATCCGGTGCGCCGCTTCCAGGGCCGTGTCCGCGTCGCGATCCCAGCTGACCTTGGTGCCCGCCTGTACCGGCTTGTCCCCGCCGCCGCCGTCGCGGAACTTCTTGATCAGTTCGGCGTCGGGCATCGTGGTGCAATAGCCGTCACCCACTTTCGCGGCGAGTTCGACCGCCATCGGGCCGAATGCCGAGACATAGATGGGCACCGGTTGCTCGGGCAGTGTGTAGATCCGAGCTTCCTCCACGTCGTAGTGCTCGCCCCGGTGGCTGATCTTCTTGCCGGTGTGCAGCCGGCGGATCACCTCGATGGCCTCTTCGAGCATCTCGAGCCGAACGCCCGGTGACGGCCAATGATCGCCCAGCACATGCTCGTTGAGGGCCTCGCCGGTGCCCACACCGAGGATGAACCGTCCGTCGAGTTGCACGGCGGCGGTGGCGGCGGCCTGGGCGACGATTGCCGGGTGCATGCGGATCAGAGGGCAGGTGACGGCGGTGGTCACCGGGAGCGACGTCACCTGCGAGAGCGCACCGATGACACCCCAGACGAAGGCGCTCTCGCCCTGCTCGTCATTCCAGGGATGAAAGTGGTCGGAGATCCACAGAGCTTCGAAGCCCGCGTCCTCCGCACGCTTGGCCTGGTCGATCAGTTCGGCAGGGCGGTACTGCTCACATGACAGGAAGTAACCGATCTTCGACATGCCTGCCGTCTACCCGCACGATCGCGAGCCACACGTGGTGTCAGAACGGACTGCTGTTGGATTGCCGCTTGGCGTCTTCGGGGCGGGGACCGAACCGGCGGACATAATCCTCGTGGATGTGTGCGTCGCGCTTGCGCTTGATCACGTCGACGAGGTTGGGATCGAGGCCGTGCTGGGCCAGCCGGTGCCGACGCCAGACCTTGTTGAGCGCCAATGCCATCAGGATCGCCCAGATGTAGATGGGCGCGGTCATCTCCAGGCGCACGTAGAAGGACGTGTCGAGCAGCCAGATGGGTCCGAGGACGAACAGCGGCGGGATGGCGAAACGGATGAGGTGGCGTCGGACCGCCCCCTGTCCGGCCAGGTCCTCGGCGACCCAACGGTTCATCGACGGAGGCAGCCGCTTCCCGTATGAGAAGGCGATGTACTGCCAGAGGTTCGGTTTGTCGGCGGACATGCTGCTCCTGTTCAACTGTCGAGGGCCCCGGCGGCCAGTGCCGCGGTGTTGACCCGGGTCAGCACGCGGTGGAGTTGCTCGATCTCGGACATGCTGACACCCAGGCGGTCGACCACGGCGGACGGTATCGATTCCGCCCGGGTGCGCAACGCCGATCCGGCTGCGGTGAGTTCGACATCAGTGGAACGCTCGTCGGCGGCGCTGCGCGTGCGGGTGATCAAGCCGAGTGCTTCCAGTCGTTTCAGCATCGGCGAAAGAGTCGCCGAATCCAGCTGCAGTGTAGTGGCGATCTTCTTCACCGTCAGGGGTGCCGCGGAGCTCTTGCGGTGGTCCCAGAGCGCGAGCATCACCAGGTACTGCGGGTGCGTCAGTCCCAGAGGCTCCAGCAGGGGCCGGTAGACCGCCAGGACCGCGCGGTTGGTGACCGCGAGCGCGAAGCAGACCTGCTGCTCGAGCGCCAGCGGGTCGGCGGACGTGGTCGGGGCGGACATAGTTCGATAGTACGCTAATAGTTAGCGCACTAACGATCAGTGGCCCAACTCACCCGCGATGCCCCGCTCGATCTGCGCTACGGCCCGCTCCGGCAGGTCCACCAGCCCGCCCAACTCCCTGCGGGCCCGCCGATAGGCCTGGTCGCGTTCCTGCGCCGTCGCGCCATCATCCGTTGCCATCCGCAAGAGACTTCGCGCTCGCTGCAGACGCTGGCGCTCCGGCTCACTGAAGCCCAGGTCGCGCCGGCGCCTGGCTTCGGACTCGGCCACGGTGAACGCGCTGACGTACTCCTCGACCGCGTGCAGGTACTCGGTCGCGGCCTCCCGATCGTCCAGCAGGACCTCCGCCGCCTGCGGCCGGAGCAGATCTGCGCGCCACTTCGCGCGGTGGAAACGCTCGGTGACCGCTTCGGTGAGGTCGGTCATCAATGGATAGTCCAGCAATGTCACGGGGTCCAGCTCGTACTCGAGCCAGCGGGCGTCGGTGCGGTCATGTTCGGCGACCGCACGTTGGATGGTTTTCCAGCTGACCGCCTGGCGTGTGGGCCGAGGTTCGGGCTCCTCTACCGGCTCCGGCGTCTGCGGCCGCCGGCGTTGGACGGCCCGGTAACCCGCGAACGCGGCACCGGCGATCGGGATGACGATGATCAACAGCTCGATCAGTCGAATGATCAGGCCCATGAGGCCAGGATGCCAGCGACCTTCGTACGCGGCGGTCATGGGCAGTCACGCCCCGCACCCTTGAGGGGAAAGTCGCCACCTGACCACCCCTGATGTCCCCGATGTCCTGATGCAGAAGTGTCACCAATGTCCAGAGTCATCACACGTATCAATGTCGGTGGGTGGTGGCACAATCGAATGTATGTTCGATACGCTTCCGGATCCGGCGACCTACGGGGAGTTGACCCCCAAGGAGCTGGTTACTGCCATCCGGGAGTACCACCAGGCTGAGGCGCAGATGACGGCCCGCAAACTGGCCTGCATCGCCCACCTGGTGGCCCTGCGCGAGAGCTTGTCAAGACTTTTGTGTATGAGCCGCGTTGGTTAGTACGCTGGTTAGTAAATGTATGGCTCTAGTCGGTCTGGGTAGGCCAGGACCAGGGCGCCTAGTGCGTGCTTCCACCCAGTGACGATGGCGCCTTCGACGAGACGGTTACTTTGCTTGTACCGCTGGGGCGTCGTTCGGTCGCGGTGACGAACGCGTTCTCGGGAGCGTTTGTCTTCGATATCGCAGATCGCAAGCCACAAAAGCTTCACTGCCGCTTGATCATTCGGGAAATGACCACGATTCTTGATGATTTTGCGGAGTTGATAGTTCAGCGACTCGATGGCGTTGGTGGTGTAGATAATTTTGCGGACGGCCGGCGGGAACGACAGAAACGGAATGAAGCGGTCCCAGGCTGCCTCCCAGGCTCGAACCGTAGTCGGGTACTTCTTCCCCCAAGCGGACGCGGCGAACTCGTGCAGAGCGATTTCCGCGGCATCGATGGTGGGTGCGGTGTAAATGAGGCGCAACGCAGAGGCCACCTGTTTGCGATCGCCGTAGGCAACAAAACGCATCGATGACCGAAGGAGATGCACCGTGCATGTTTGCACGATGGTCTGCGGCCACGTCGCGGCAATCGCGTCGCCGAAGCCGGTTAGCCCATCCACACAGGCGATGAGCACGTCCTTAACGCCACGATTGGCCAGCTCAGCGCACACTCCAGCCCAGAATTTCGCTCCCTCGGTGGGCTGGACCCAAATCCCCAGCACGTGGCGGATCCCGTCCATATCGACTCCGACAGCGATGTGAGCGGACTTGTTTCGGACCTGATGACCGTCGCGGATCTTGATCACCAGAGCGTCCAGATAGACGATCGGATACATCGGATCCAGCGGCCTGCGCTGCCACTCCAGGACCTCTTCGAGCACCGCGTCGGTGATCTTGCTGATCGTCTCCCGCGAGATCTCGGTGCCGATCGTGGTGGCCAGGTGATGCTCGATGTCGCGGACGGTCATCCCGCCGGCATAGAGGCTGATGATCATCGAATCCAGTCCACCGATGCGCCGCGAGCCCTTCGGAACCAGCATCGGAATGAAGCTGCCGTCACGGTCACGTGGAATGGCCAGGGTGACGTCGCCGACCTCGCTAGAGACTGTCTTGGCGCTGAAACCGTTGCGGGCGTTGGGAAGTACCCGCCCAGCGGGATCGCCCTTGTCGTAGCCGAGATGGCCGGTCAGCTCCGTCTGCAGGCCGCGCTCCAGGACCGCCTTGACCATCTCCTGCAGAAAGCCACCTTCGCCAGTCAACTGCAGCTCACCCGCGTCGATCTTGGCCAGCACGTCGTCGAAACCGCCCGAGGCCTTCAACGCCTCGAACGCCTGCCGGCCTGACTCCAGCCGGTCTACTTCCTCGCCGTTATCGCCGTCACCGGCCTGACTGTCCTGCCGAACAACCATGGACATCATCGTGCTCCATCTGGCTCATGCAGCTCCTACACAAACCATCTGACACGCCCCTGCGCGAAGCCGAAGCCGCCGAGGAGGAAAAGCTCTGGGTCTATGACCCCTGGGCCGGAGCCCGAGATGAAGTTGCCGCCGCCTTGGCGTTGAGCCCCCGCCGGGCCTCCGGGCAGCTGCGCCTGGCCGAAGCCCTCGCCGTGCGACTCCCGAAGGTCGCCGCCCTCTTGGATGCCGGGGTGATCAACGCCCGCGTCGCTGCCAGCATCGTCTACCGCACCGCCCTGGTCACCCCCGCCGCCCAACCCGTCATCGACGCCGAAATCGCCGCCCGCGCCGGCAGCTACACCACCGCATCCGATACCGACGTCGAACTGGCCGTCGACGCCATCATCGACGAACACGACCCCGACGCCGTACGCCGCTACCGCGACGCCACCCACGACCTCGACGTGCAGTTCGGTAAACCCGACGACGTCACCGGCACCGCCTCGGTGTTCGGGCGGATCCTGGCCACCGACGCCGAGGTGGCCGCCCGGGTGTTGAATGCCATGGCCGACACCGTCTGCCGCGACGACCCCCGCAGCCGAGGGGAACTACGCCACGCCGGATTCGGGGCAGTGTTCCGCGGCCACGACCGCCTGGTGTGCCAATGCGGGCGCCCCGACTGTGTTGCCGCGTCGATCCCATCGAAAGTGAAGTCGATCGTGGTGCACATCCTCGCCGAAGCCGGCACCCTCGATGCCGCCCTGGCCGAAGTCGCCGCCGCCCAACACTTCCACCGCAACAGCGACCCGGCCGCACCGACGGTCGACCTCGACGCCATCGCCCGCGACGCCGACGCCGCCGCATCTGCTCGCCCAGTCGAACCGGTGACGCCGTGGCCCCGGGACGGCGCTACTCCCGACATCGGCCACGGCGACGACAGCCCGAACACCCCGCCGCCACCCGCGACCGGCTACGACGCCTACCTCGCCCCACCCACCGACGACGGTGGGGACGACGACGAGGATCCACCCTGGGCCGCACCCGGTCCCGGCACCAACACCAACGGCGACGAGCCGGACACCCTCACCAACCACGGCCATGCCACCGCGCCCACCGATGATGACGGGGACAACGACGACGAGGATCCCCCGTGGGCCGCACCCGGGCCGGGCGCACCACCCCCGCCACCGGATCACCCCGACACCGGCACCGCCGCCACCCCCAACACCGACCAGCCAGGCCCGGCCACGCCCGCCACTGAGGGGCACACCAGCGCCACCCCCGACCCCGACTCCACCGAACCCTCAGCCGCTCACACCTGCCCACCGGCAGTGAGCACCGGCGGCCACATCATCCCCACCCTGCTGCTCGCCGAACTCATCCGCACCGGCGCCACCATCCAACCCCTACCCCCACCCGCAACGGACCCCGAACCGCACTACCAGTTCTCCGACCAACTGCGCCGCTTCATCACACTGCGCGACCTACGCTGCAGCTTCCCCGGCTGCACCCGCACCGCCGAAAAACTCGACATCGACCACACCATCGCCCACGCCGACCACGGCCACACCCACCCCTCCAACGGCAAACTCCTCTGCCGCGAACACCACCTCGCCAAAACCTTCCCCACCACCGCCGGACAGTGGACCGACGAACAACTCCCCAACGGCGACATCTACTGGACCGCCCCCACCGGCCACTCCTACCTCACCGAACCCCGCAGCAGAACCCTGCTCCCCCACGCCAACCTCACCACCAGCACCACGCCCTTCATCCACCCCAACAAACGACGCCGCACCACCACACCCACCGCCCCCATGCCCACCCGACAACGCACCCGCGCCAATGACCGCGCCCAACGCATCACCACCGAACGCGAACACAACGCACTACTCCGCGCCCTCGACCACGGCCCACCCACCCGGTCGCCGTTCCGATGACCGGGTCAGACGACCACGCGCAGCGCGTCGTTCACCGTCGGCTGCAGCCCGAGCACGTCGTCGAGACCGACGATCCGCAGCGGTCGGCTGGTGACCGGACTGTCGGCCACTACGGCGAACCCGATGCGCTCCCCGACCTGTTCTCGAGCCTGCACCAGCACGGTCATCCCGGCCGAAGCGAGGAAACTGACGTTGGTCAGGTCGATGATCAATCCGCGGGGCGATTCGGCCAACACGGTGCCGATCGCAGTCCCCAGCAGCGGTGCGGTCAGCATGTCGACCACGTCGCAGACCTCCACCACGACCACGCCGTCGACCATCCGCTCATGTACGGCAAACCCGCCGGATGCCTGTTCAGTCATGTCTCTCCCGAACGCCCTGCCCGACCGCCCTCGCAGTATCTCAAGCCTCCCTGGGAACCGCCCACCACCCGGCAGAATCGCAACCATGGCAGACGTGCACCCGTTCCGCATCGACATCCCCGACTCCGCACTCGACGACCTTCAGTCGCGGCTGCGAAACACCCGATGGCCCGAGGCCGAACCGGTGGACGACTGGAATCAGGGCATCCCACTGTCGTACACCCGCGAGCTCGCCGAGTACTGGGCCAATGACTACAACTGGCGGGAACGAGAAGCCCGGCTGAACCGGTTCGCGCAGTTCACCACCGAGATCGACGGCCTCGACATCCACTTCATCCACCAGCGCTCGCCGCACCCGGATGCTTTTCCGCTGCTGATCACGCACGGCTGGCCGGGGTCCATCGTGGAGTTCCAGAAGGTGATCGAACCGCTGACCGAGGCCGGTTTCGATGTGGTGTGCCCGTCGCTGCCCGGCTACGGCTTCTCCGGTAAACCCACGGAGACGGGGTGGGGTGTGGAGCGCATCGCGACGGCCTGGGACACGCTGATGGTGCGCTTGGGCTATCAGCGATTCGGCGCGCAGGGCGGCGACTGGGGGTCGGCGGTGACCCGACAGATCGGTCGCAATATCGGCCACTGCGTGGCCATCCACACCAACATGCCGATCGGCAGTCCACCGAAGGGCGCCCTCGACAACCCCGACGAGGAGGCTCTGCGCGCGCTGTCGGCCATCGACTACTACCGCAAGTGGGACTCGGGCTACTCCAAGCAGCAGTCCACCCGGCCGCAGACCATCGGCTACGGCCTGGTGGATTCCCCGGTGGCGCAACTGGCCTGGATCGTCGAGAAGTTCTGGTCGTGGACCGACTGCGACGGCCACCCCGAGAACGTGCTCAGCCGCGACGAACTGCTGGACAACGTGATGCTCTACTGGCTGACGGCGTCGGGCGCATCATCAGCGCGGCTGTACTGGGAGAGCTTCGGCAGCTTCGGGGGCGACGCCCCGGTGACGTTGCCCACCGGGGTGGCGGCGTTCCCGAAGGAGATCCTCCAGGCACCGCGCTCGTGGTGCGAAGCCAACTATCCCAACATCATTCGCTGGACACCCATGCCGCGCGGCGGCCACTTTGCCGCCTTCGAACAGCCGCAGCTCTATGTCGAGGACGTACGGGCCTTCTTCGACACCGTCCGCGGAGACTAGACCGCTTCGACCACCGGGAGAGCGGCCCGGTGGCGCACGGCATTGAGGAAGTGTGAAGCCTCGACCGCACACCGGCGTGCGTGCGAGGTGTCCACCAGGTCGAAGGCGTGACCGGCCCGCGGGACCTCGCAGTACTCGACGGGATTGCGGGACACGGCCCGCAGCGCATCGCGGAAGGCGCGTGCCTCCCCGACCGGGATCACGACGTCGCTGTCGCCGTGGATCAGCAGAAACGGTGGCGCGTCGGCGTGGATGCGGGCCATCGGTGACGCCGCCTCGAAGACTTCCGGCTCGCGAGCTTGCTTGCGGCCCACCACAACTCGCTCCAGGAAACCTTGGAAGTTCGCCCGCGACGGGGTCGAGCGGTCTTCCCAGTCGTACCGGCCATAGATGCCCACCACGGCGTCCACCGAGGTGTCGGCGTGGTCCAGCAATTCGCCGCGGAACCTGGGATCACCGGGGGTCAGACCGGCCAGCGCGGCCAGATGCCCACCCGCCGAACAGCCGGCGATGGCGACGAAGTTCCGGTCGCCGCCGAAGCGGTCGACATTCGCCCGCGCCCATGCGATGGCGGCGTTGACATCGGCGATGTGGCGTGGCCACCGATGCACCGGTGACACGCGGTAATCCATGGTCAGGCACACCCAGCCCTGCCGGACCAGGTGATGTAGCAGAGTGTGCCCCTGCAGCACCCGCGTGCCTTGAACCCATGCGCCACCTGGGACGAACAACAGCACCGGGGCCGGTCCGTCCGGCAGATCAGGCCGGCGCCATACATCGAGCATCTGCGCGGGGTGGTCGCCGTAGCGCACCGAACCGCGATGCAGGCTGCGGCGACGCTGGCCGCTGGCGCGCAGGAAGGGTGGGACCCGGCTGCCGCGAATGGCGGCCAGGTCCACACCGGTCGCCGGGGCGGCGTCGACGGGCGCGGCGGCGGCGCTGCGTCGGTCGATGGCGGCCTTGATGGCCGGTCCGGCGTAGTGACCGCCGTACATCATCATCGCGGTGAGCCCGGCGAAGGGTTCCAGGTGCTTACCCACCACCGGCAGCGACGAGTAGAACCGGGTGGACGCCAGCACGAGATCCATGGGGTGAAGCGAGGGCAGGGCCATGGCCGTGTACCTCTCTGAGCGGCAACAGAACAAAGCGCCGCTCGGGCTGCAGCGTTGGCTGTGCTTACCCGTGCCCGACACCCGTCAAACCAGCAATTCCGCGATTGTTTGCGCCTGCTAGGGAAACGATCCCGTAACCAGTCGTAACGATGCGTTGACGATGCCGAAGCGAGACCAGAAATGGTCCACCGAGACCGTGGGCTGGTGGATGCCACCCTGTTGAGCGGCCTGATGTCGACGCTGCCCGAACGCCGCGCCCATGCGCTCCTGCACCTGCTGCACACCTCCACCGGAATCACGCGCGCCCGGTTGACGGCGGCGGACGCCCAGGGCAGGCAGGTCACCGTCGCCACCCTGGCGCGGAGCTCGGGACGCGCTGCAGACACCCTGATCCGCAGGCTGGCCGACACTTCGGGGCAGCGGATCGGTGCGCTGTACGTCGAATCCGGCCAGCACCACACACCCGCGGCTGCCGCGGTGATAGGCGAGATGACACCCTGTTTCGCAGCCGTGGCACAGGTCGCGAGCCGACGCCTGAGGCTCGGCCTGACCAGTCGCGAGACCGAGGTCCTGGCCGCCGTCGCCGAAGGCCGGACCAACGCCGAGATCGCCCGCTGCGACAGCGTGTCGGTCCGCACGGTGACCACCCATGTCGAGGCGATCTTTCGCAAGCTCGGGGTCAGCAACCGCGTGCAGGCTGCGCGGGTGGCCCTGGACTGCGGCCTGGTCGAGGCTCACAGCGCCGGCGTGGTCTCCGCCCAGGGCCTGGCTGCCTCGTAGTTGGCGGCTGCCCGCAGCACAGCGGCGTCGGCCCGGTGTCGCCCGGCGATCTGCAGTCCGACGGGTCTGCCGTCGGAGGTGAAGCCTGCGGGCACCGAGATCGCCGGGGTGGTGGTCATGTTGAACGGATACGTCAGCAACCAGCCGAGTAGCTTGCGCTGCAACGATTCCCCGTCCAGCCAGTCCGGCGCGAAGCGGTCCAGGGGGAAGGTCGGCGACGCCAGTGTCGGGCTGACCAACAGGTCATAGGTGCGCATGAAGGCGCTGAAGGTGTCCCACATGCGGCCCCGGAACGCCTCGGCGCGGCCGATCTCCATCGCCGTGAGTCGCTCGGCCTGGGCGAAGATCTCGATCAGGTTGTCGTCGACCTGCCCACCCATCGACTTCCAGTCCAGGACGTCGTACTCACACGAATATCCGGGGACCCACAGCCCTTTCCACATCGCCTCCTCGGGATCACCCCAGTCCGGCGTCGCCTCTTCGACCACCGCGCCGAGGGCCTCGAACGCGGTCACGGCTTCGGCGCACACCGCCGCCACTTCCGGGTCGACGTGCCCCAGTCCCAGGTCGGGCGACCATGCCACCCGCCAGCCGGTGATGTCGCCGGTCACCGCTGCGACGTAGTCGATCCCGTCGGGGGGCACGGTGTTGGGGTCCGAGTCGGACACCCCGGCCATCACCGAGAACATCAGCGCGGCATCGGCGACCGTTCTGGTGATGGGGCCGTGGAAGATGTGGGTGTAGTGCCGCCCGTCGAGCAGGGTGTGGGGGATGCGACCCAGTGACGGCTTGAAGCCGACCACACCGCACATCGCGGCGGGGATGCGCACCGATCCGGCACCGTCGGCCCCCTCGGCCAATGGCCCGAGCCCCGCTGCCACCGCGGCGGCAGCTCCGCCGCTGGAACCGCCCGCGGTGTGGCCGTGCTTCCAGGGGTTGTGGGTGGGCCCGTAGAGGTGGCTGTCGGTGCCGCCGTAGTAACCGAACTCCGGCGCGTTGGTCTTGCCCAGGAACAGCCCGCCGGCTTGCCGCATCCGGGTCACCACCGTCGCGTCCTGGGTGCCCAGGGTTCCGGCGAGCGGCTTCAGGCACGAGTCGAACGGCAGGCCCGCCATGGTGGTCAGGCCTTTGATGGAGAACGGCACACCGTGCAGCGGCCCGCGGGGCGTGCCCGCGTCGAGCTCGGCCTGCAGCCGGGCGGCGTCGGCCAGCACCTGCTCACGGTCGAAGTGGATGTAGGCGTTGAGCGTGGGATTGACCGCCTCGATCCGGTCGGCGAAATAGGCGCCGACCTCGGCGGGAGCCACTGCGCCGGAGCGGATGTCCGACGCGAGGACGGTGGCCGGGGTCCAGCACAACTCGGAGGCAGACATCGCGTCAGCGTAGAAGCCTCCGCACCGGCAGCACACCGGCGAAAATACGTAGGCGGCAGCTGTTGCGGCGGTGCCACACCCGGCCTTATTGTTGCGCATCACGCATTAGTTGCTTCATGCGCAACAGGAGCTCACGTATGGCCCACCCCTCAGTCGTCATCATCGGCGCCGGAATTGTCGGGACCTCACTGGCCGACGAACTGACCGCCCGCGGATGCACCGACGTCACGGTCCTGGACCGGGGACCGCTGTTCACCACCGGGGGATCGACCTCCCATGCCCCCGGCCTGGTGTTCCAGACGAACCCGTCGAAGACCATGACCGAGTTCGCGCGGTACACGGTCGAGAAGTTCGTCGGCCTCGGCGCCTTCGACCAGGTCGGGGGGCTCGAGGTGGCGACCACGCCGCAGCGGTGGACCGACCTGCACCGCAAGCTCGGCTGGGCCCGCTCCTGGGGCATTCCCGCGCGCCTGCTCGATGCTCAGGAGTGCACCCAGCTCTACCCCTTGCTGGACGCCGACCGCATCCTCGGTGGCTTCCACACCCCCACCGACGGGTTGGCCAGGGCCTTGGTGGCCGCCACCACCCAGGCGCAGCGCGCCTCTGAGCGCGGTGCGTCCTTCGTCGGCCATCAGGAGGTGGTGGACGTTCTCGAACGCCGCGGACGGGTGGTCGGCGTCCGTACCGCCTCAGGTGACGAATTCGACGCCGACGTGGTGGTGTCCGCCGCCGGCTTCTGGGGGGCGCAATTGGGCGCCAAGGTGGGCCTGACGGTGCCGCTGGTCCCGATGGCGCACCAGTTCGCCAAGACCGGGCAGCTGCCGGAACTGCGGGGCAACACCGAACCCGGGATGCCGATCCTGCGGCACCAGGACCAGGACCTGTACTACCGCGAATACGGCGACCGTCTGGGCATCGGCTTCTACGGCCACCGGCCGATGCCCGTCGACATGACCACGCTGCTGTCGGACACCGCGGGCGAGCCCATGCCCTCGATGCTGCCGTTCACCGACGACGACTTCCTCCCCGCCTGGAGCGCCAGTGCCGAACTGCTTCCCGCCCTGGGTGATTCGAAGTACGAAGAGGGTTTCAACGGCATCTTCTCCTTCACCCCCGACGGCTTCTCGATCATGGGCGAACACCGCGATCTGCCCGGATTCTGGGTCGCCGAGGCCGTCTGGGTGACCCACTCGGCCGGCGTGGCCAAGGCCATGGCGGAGTGGATCGTCGACGGCACCCCCGGGACCGACGTCCACGAATGCGACCTCTACCGCTTCGAGGAGCCCGCCAAGAGCCCCGAATTCATCCTCGCCACCAGTTCACAGGGCTTCGTCGAGGTCTACGACATCATCCACCCCCACCAGTACCGCGCCGAGCCGCGCGAGCTGCGGGTCAGCCCGTTCTACTCCCGGCAGCAGCAACTCGGCGCGTTCTTCTTCGAAGGAGGATGCTGGGAACGGCCCGCCTGGTATCAGGCTAACGCGCCGCTGGTGGACGAACTCGCCGCTGCGGGAGTGCCTTTCCCCGAGCGCGACAGCTGGTCGGGGCAGTTCTACTCCCCCATCTCGATCGCCGAGGCGCGCTGGACCCGCGAGCATGTGGCCCTGTACGACATGACCCCGCTGACACGCTATGAGGTCAGCGGCCCCGGCGCCTGCGCCTTCCTGCAACAGCTGACCACCAACAACGTCGACAAACGGCCCGGGGCGGTCACGTACACCCTGATGCTCGACGAAACCGGCGGCATCCGCAGCGATCTCACCGTGGCCCGGTTGTCCGATGACACCTTCCAGGTGGGCGCCAACGGGCCGTTGGATCTCGACTGGATCACTCGGCACCTACCGCAAACCGGGGTCGCCGTCCGGGACATCACCGGCGGCACCTGCTGTATCGGCGTGTGGGGGCCACGCGCCCGCGACCTGGTGGCACCGCTGTGCGCGGCGGACATCTCCCACCAGGCCTTCGGCTACTTCAAGGCCATCCGCACCTTCGTCGGTTCGGTGCCCGTCACCATGATGCGGGTCTCGTACGTGGGCGAACTGGGCTGGGAAATCTACGCTTCCGCCGAGCACGGCGCCAAACTATGGGACCTGCTGTTCAGCGCCGGTGCGCCGTACCGGGCCATCGCCGCCGGCCGCATCGCGTTCAACAGCCTGCGCCTGGAGAAGGGCTACCGGGCCTGGGGCACCGACATGACCGCCGAGCACCGGCCCGCGGAAGCAGGTGTCGGCTTCGCCGTGTCGGCCAAGAAGGGCGACTTCCTGGGCAAGGCTGCCCTCGATGCCGCCGCGCCCCCGGCAAAAGCTCTGCGCAGCATCGTCTTCGACGATCCCGGCGCCGTCGTCCTGGGCAAGGAACCGGTGAGCCGCAACGGCGCGACGGTGGGCTATGTGACCAGCGCCGGTTACTCGGCCACCCTGGGCCGCAGCATCGCCTACGCCTGGCTGCCCGCCGACATCACGGTGGGGGACGCCGTCACCGTCGACTACCTCACCTCGACCTATTCCGCGGTGGTGGCCGCCGAACCGGTGGTCGATCCCGACATGAGCCTGATCCGGAGGTAACACGCCTGTGAGTGACAACAGCTACGACGTCATCGTCGTCGGGCTCGGCGGGATGGGCAGCGCCGCGGCGTATCACCTGGCCCGCCGCGGGATCCGGGTCCTGGGCCTGGAGAAGTTCACCCCCGCGCATGACAAAGGCTCCAGCCACGGCGGGTCCCGCATCATCCGCCAGTCGTACTTCGAGGACCCCGCCTACGTCCCCCTGCTGCTGCGCGCCTACGAACTGTGGGAGGAGCTGGCGGGCAACACCGGCCTGGAGGTCTACCGCCTGACCGGCGGCCTGTTCATGGGCGCAGCGGACAGCCTGACCGTGGCGGGCAGCCTGCGCGCATCGCAGGAGTGGTCACTGCCGCATGAGATGCTCACCGCCGGCGACGTTCGGCGCCGCTTCCCCACCCTGACTCCCGCCGACGGCAACGTCGCCCTGTTCGAGGCCAAGGCCGGATTCGCGCGGCCGGAGATGACCGTGCAGGCCCACCTCGACCTGGCCGCCCGCGAGGGCGCCGAGCTGCGCTTCGGCGAGGAAGTGCAGTCCTGGCAGGACGGGCCCACCGGTGTCCGGGTCACCACGGCCAACGGCACCTACACGGCGGGCCAGCTGGTGATCTGCCCCGGTGCGTGGGCGCCGGCGCTGCTGACGGACCTGGGCATCCCCATCACCATCGAACGCCAGGTGCTGTACTGGTTCCAACCAGACGGCGGCACAGCACCATTCGTCGATCACCCGATCTTCATCAGCGAGGATCCGGCCGGAATGCAGATCTACGGCTTCCCGGCCATCGACGGCCCCGACGGTGGGGTCAAGGTGGCGTTCTTCCGCAAGGGCCAGGTGTGCACACCGGAGACCATCGACCGGACCGTGCACCAGCAGGAGATCAGCGAGATGCAGGAGCGGGCCACGCAGCTGCTGCCCGCGCTGACCGGTCCCGCCGTGCACACCGCCACCTGCATGTACTCCAACACCCCCGACGAGCACTTCGTGATCACCCGACCACAGGGTTTCACCAATGTCACAGTGGCGTGCGGCTTCTCGGGACACGGCTTCAAGTTCGTCCCGGTGGTGGGTGAGGTCTTGGCCGACCTCGCCGTCACCGGTGACACCTCCCATCCCATCGGGCTCTTCGACCCCCGACGACTGGTGACCGCATGACGACCATCGATGCCCCGCTGGGCGCACCCGATCCGACGACCTTCAGCACCCCCGCACCGGGCAGCAATCTGATGCCGACCCTGGGCGGCGGATGGTATTCCGACCACACGATCTTCAGCTCGGAGCAGGAAGCCATCTTCGAACGGATGTGGTTCTGCGCGGCCCGATCAGCAGATCTGGCCACCCCCGGAGCCTTCAAGAAGGTGCAGGTGGGCCGAGAGAGCGTGCTGGTGGTGCGCGCCAAAGACGGTGCGCTGAACGGCTTCCTGAACGTCTGCCGGCACCGCGGTGCGATGCTGTGCACCGAGGAGTCAGGCACCGTCAAGCGCCACCTCCGCTGCCCGTACCACGCCTGGACCTACGGTCTGGACGGAAAGCTGTTCGCTGCACCGAATCTGGGTGCGTTGACCGACGAGGCCGGCGCCCGCATCGACCGCACCGAATACGGGTTGTTGAAGGTGGCCGTCCGGGAATGGCTCGGGTACGCCTGGGTGTGCCTGGCCGCCGACCCGCCGTCGTTCGAGCAGGAGGTGATGGGCGCGGTCACCGAGCGACTCGGTGACGCCAACGCCGTCGACAGTTACGCAGTGGCCGATCTGGCCGTCGGTCGCCGCATCGTCTACGACGTGGCTGCCAACTGGAAGCTCATCGTCGAGAACTTCATGGAGTGTTATCACTGCGCCACCATCCATCCCGAACTCACCGAGGTGCTTCCGGAGTTCGCCGACGGCCTGGCCGCCCAGTACTTCGTGGGGCACGGCGCGCTGTTCGGCGAGAACGTCCAGGGTTTCACCGTGGACGGCAGTCCCGGCCTGGACACCATTCCCGGGGTCACTTCCGAGCAGGACCGCCGCTACTACGCGATCACGGTGCGGCCCAACGTATTCATCAATCTGGTGCCCGATCACGTGATCTTCCACCGGATGTATCCGATGGCGGTGGACCGCACCGTCGTCGAATGTGACTGGCTCTACCTGCCCGACGTGGTGGCCTCCGGACGCGACCTGGACCGCTCGGTCGAGTTGTTCCACCGGGTCAACGTTCAGGACTTCGACGCCTGCGAACGCACCCAGCCTGCCATGGCCTCCAGGGCATACCGCAACGGGGGCGTGCTGGTGCCGTCGGAGCATCACATCGTCGAATTCCACCAGTGGGTGGAGGCCAGGCTCAGAGCATGACGCTTACACTGGGACCCGTCATGACCCCAGACATCGACGGCGCGCCCTCCCCAGACAAGGCCCCGGCGGCTGTCCAATCGGTGGATCGGGCGCTGATGGTGCTGGAGATCCTGGGCAAATTCGGGTCCGCCGGGGTCACCGAGATCGCCACCGAACTCGGCGTGCACAAGTCGACGGTGTCGCGGCTCGTCACGGTGCTGGAGTCCCGCGGTTTCGTCGAACAACTCTCCGAGCGGGGCAAGTACCGGTTGGGCTTCACCATCGTCCGGCTCGCCGGCTCCACCAGTGCGCAGATGGATCTGGCCAAGGAGAGCCAGCCGGTGTGTGATGAACTGGCGCAACAGAGCGGCGAGACCACCAACATCGCGATCCTCGACGGCACGCGGATCATCAACGTCGTCGAGGCGCATGGGCCCGCTGAGATCACCTTGCGGACCTGGGTGGGCCAGAACTGCCCGGCCCACGCCACCTCCAGCGGCAAGGTACTGCTGTCCGGCCTGTCGGCGACCGCGGTGCGTGAGCTGCTGGGTGAGCCGTTGCCCACCTTCACCGAGATGACGGTCGCCGACGTGGATTCCCTGGTGGCCGAACTGCAGCAGGTGCGGCAGGCCGGTTGGGCCAGTGTCCGCGAAGAACTCGAAGTGGGCCTCAACGCCGTCGCGGCGCCGGTACGCGACAGCACCGGCAAGATCGTTGCCGCTCTGAGTGTTTCGGGCCCCGCGTACCGGCTGGGGGCCGACCGGTTCGAGGAGGTCGCGGCCATGACCACGCTGGCCGCGCGACGGATCAGCCTGCGCCTGGGCTTCGTCGGCTGATCCGCCATGCTCAGCGTCTTCGAGCTCTTCAAAGTCGGTATCGGACCGTCGAGTTCGCACACCGTCGGGCCGATGCGTGCGGCCACGCGGTTCGTCGACTGGCTGGCCGGCCGGTCCCGGCTCACAGACACGGTGTCGCTTCAGGTGGAGCTGTTCGGGTCACTGGGGGCCACCGGCGTCGGTCACGGCACCGTCGACGCGGTGGTGCTCGGACTACTGGGGCAGCGTCCCGAGACCGTGGACCCCGACACCATCCCCGCACTGCTGTCCGCCGTCGACGACCGCGGAACGCTCACCCTGCCCGGTGACCACACCATCGACTTCATTCCGGCCCGCGACATCCGATTGCACGCGGGGCAGCGGCTCGAGCATCACACCAACGGCATGCGCTTCACCGCACTCGACGACGGTGGCAGCACGGTCGGCACCCGCGACTACTTCTCGGTGGGTGGCGGCTTCGTGGTCGACGAAGACGAAGTGGCCTCACCCGGTGGCAGCGTCACCGCCGCAGCACCGTACCCCTTTCGCACCGCTGCGGAGTTGCTGGCGCTGGCCGAGCGAACCGGCCGGCAGATCAGCGATCTGATGCTGGCCAACGAGTCGATCAGTCGCGGAGAAGACGACGTGCGCGCCGACCTGTTGGCGATCTGGCAGGTGATGCAGCAGTGTGTCGAGCGCGGGATGACCGGCACCGGTGTGCTGCCCGGCGCCCTGCGGGTGCGCCGGCGCGCGGCGACCCTGCGCACCACACTCGAGCGCGAGCGCGGGTCGGGCGATCCGTTGGCAGCCATGGATTGGGTTGCCCTGTACGCCCTTTCGGTCAACGAGGAGAATGCCGCCGGCGGCCGGGTGGTCACCGCGCCCACCAACGGTGCGGCCGGGATCGTGCCCGCGGTGTTGCACTACTGCCGCGACTTCCTTCCCGGGTTCGACGACCGGGCGGTGGTGCGGTTCTTGTTGACCGCGGGCGCAGTGGGCATCCTGTGCAAGACCAATGCGTCGATCTCCGGCGCCGAGGTGGGCTGCCAGGGCGAGGTGGGCTCGGCCTGCGCCATGGCGGCGGCCGGACTGGCGGAAGTACTGGGGGGCAGCCCGGCTCAGGTCGAGAACGCCGCGGAGATCGGCATCGAGCACAACCTCGGGCTGACCTGTGATCCCGTGGGCGGCCTCGTGCAGATCCCCTGCATCGAGCGCAATGCGGTGGCGTCGGTGAAGGCCATCACCGCAGCCCGGATGGCGTTGCGGGGCGACGGAACGCACCACGTCGGCCTGGACACCGCCATCAAGACCATGCGCGACACCGGAGCCGATATGGCCGAGAAGTACAAGGAGACTTCCCTGGGGGGCCTGGCGCTCAACGTCGTGGAGTGTTGACCAGATGTCCAGCAGGTCGACACGCAATGTTGTTTAATACGCAACACGTGCGCTGTACGCAACACGTCGCCGTAAGGAGCTCGTGATGTCGATCGACACGAACAAGGCCTCCACCCCAAGCCCCGACGAGGGCGCCGACCGCGACGACGCTGCGCGCCCACACCCCCTGGCGCCGCTCACCGCCAAGATCGAGCCCAAGGACCCCAACCCGGGCCGCGACTGGGTGGTCTTCGGCGTCGCGGGCATCGCTTCCCTGGCCTTCGTCGTGTGGGGGCTGGTTGACACCCCCGGGCTGTCGGCGGTCTCCGCCGGCACCAAGGACGCGGCCATCAAGGGCCTGGGCTGGTTCTTCGTCCTGGCCGCCAGCTTCTTCGTGATCTACGTGCTGTGGCTGGCCGCCAGCAAGTACGGGCGCATCCCCCTGGGATGCGACGACGAGCAACCGGAGTTCCGCACCATCTCCTGGATCGCCATGATGTTCAGCGCGGGCATGGGCATCGGGCTGATGTTCTGGGGTGTCGCCGAGCCACTGAACCACTTCGTGACGCCGCCTCCCGGCACCAGCGAGGCGCAGTCCGACGAGGCTTTCCAGACGGCCATGGCCACCACGATGTTCCACTGGGGCCTGCACCCCTGGGCCATCTACGCCGTGGTGGGCCTGGCCATCGGTTACGGCATGTACCGCAAGGGGCGGCCCGGGCTGCTGTCGTCGGCCTTCACCTCGCTGTTCGGTGACCGCGCCAACGGGCCCGCCGGCAAGGTCATCGACATCCTGGCGATCTTCGCCACCCTGTTCGGATCGGCCGCCTCGCTGGGCCTGGGCGCCCTGCAGATCGGCGACGGCCTGGAATTCAACGGGTGGGTCGGCACGGTCGGCACGCCGATCCTGGTGGCCATCATCGCGGTGCTGACCGTCGCTTTCATCCTCTCGGCGGTCTCCGGCATCGCGCGCGGCATCCAGTGGCTGTCCAATATCAACATGGTGCTGGCACTGGTGCTGGCCGTCTTCGTCTTCGTCGCCGGACCCACCCTGTTGATCCTCAACCTCATCCCCAGCGCGCTCGGCGACTACATCCGCGATTTCGTCGCGATGAGCGCACGCACCGACGCCAACGGCGACGCCGAACTCGCCGCGTGGCTGTCCGGATGGACCATCTTCTACTGGGCGTGGTGGGTGTCGTGGACGCCGTTCGTGGGCATGTTCATCGCCCGGATCAGCCGCGGGCGCACCATCCGTCAGTTCGTCACAGGGGTACTGCTGGTGCCCACCCTGGTCAGCCTGATGTGGTTCGCGATCTTCGGCGGTGCGGGAATCGACCGGCAGCGCACGGTCGGGGACATGGTGGACGCCGACGGCGCGGTCAACAGCACCGGAGCGCTGTTCCAGCTGCTCGACACCATGCCGTTGGCTGCCATCACCACCGTCCTGGTGATGATCCTGGTGGCGATCTTCTTCGTATCCGGCGCCGACGCCGCGTCCATCGTGATGGGGTCGCTGTCCGAACGCGGCTCGCACGAACCCCGCCGCGCGACGGTCGTGTTCTGGGGCTCCTTGACCGGGGCGGTGGCCGCGATCATGTTGATCATCGGTGGCGGCGGGGCCGATGCCCTGACCGGGCTGCAGAACCTGACGATCGTCGCGGCCGTGCCGTTCGTGATCGTGATGGTGCTGCTGTGTGTGGCGCTGTACAAAGACCTGCGCCACGACCGCATCGTGGTGGTCGACCGACGCAGCACCGAGTTGGTGGAGCGGGCCGTGGTGACCGGATCCGGGCACTACGGCGACAATTTCGACCTTGTGACCCGCTATCACAAACTCGACAACGGGCAGTCCAAGGAGGAGGACTAGCGGCTGGCGCCCGCGTCGTCGCCGCGGCCGTCGCAGGACACGCAGTCGGACTCGTCGAAGCCGAAGGTGCCGCAGGTGGGGCAGATGAAGTCGAGCATTGAGGGCCTCCCGAAGCCGAACCGTCACGCCCACTGTTCGGGCGTTGCTTGCCTTTACCCGACGATTGTCTCGGGGAAACCACACCCCCAGCACAACGCGAACTGCTAGTTTGCTGTGCACGTGAGGTCACATATTGCTCAAGGATGAGGGCACCTGCCGCGGCACCTCAAAGAGTCGGGATGACGCGGATCGGGCCATGACCTTCCGGGGTGGGGGTTGGCTGTGGACGATCTGCGTTTCGACAGCACCGATCTTGTTGCCACCGAAAATTTTCTGGCCAAGGCATACACCTCCCTGCGCATCAGCGGGCACGGTCAATCGACCCGGGCGCGGATCGACCGTCGGTGGCTGGGTCAGGTGAGCCTGGATTCACTGTCGTTCAGTTTCGACATGCAGTTCAACGTCCTGCCTTTGCACAAGCTGCTCATCGGCCGCGTGCACTCCGGACTCATCGAGACCCGGTTCGGCTCCGTTCGCAACGTCCTGGCCCCCGGCGACGTCGCGCTGATCGCGCCGCCGGGGGCCGCCTACTCCGGGCAGCTGACCGCGGGAGCACACGACGCGACGATGCTGGAGGTCGGCCAGTTGGACCGGGTGGCCTCGCCGAGGGACTCCGGCGGCCATGTGGTGCTCACCGGGCACCGTCCCGTCTCCCCCACCGCCGGAGCCCATCTGGGCGCCTGCGTCGGCTATCTGCGCGAGCGGGTGGTCGCCGATCCGAGCATGCGTGACTCACCCCTGGTGGCCTCCACCGCGGCCATGCACCTGGCGGCGGTGGTGCTCAACACCTTCCCCAGCAACGCTCATCTGGAGCCCACCGCCGCCGACCGCACCGGCGCCAAGGCCACCGCACTGCGGCGGGCCATCGCCTACATCGACGAGTCGGCGCATCTGGACATCTCCATCGGCGACATCGCCAAACACGTCAGCATGACCCCCCGCGGCGTGCAGTATCTATTTCGCCGCGAACTCGACTGCACCCCAATGGAATATGTCCGCCGGGTCCGACTGGAGCACGCACACGTCGAACTGCTGGGCGCCGACCCCGACACGGCATCGGTGGCGGCGATCGCCACCCGCTGGGGCTTCGCCCACAAAGGTCGCTTCGCCCGTCACTACCGCCAGACCTACGGCATGTCGCCGCACCAGACACTCAGCAGTTGACCGGCCAGGTCCTGCGATGACAAGGTATCTCGCTGATGGAAGGCAAACAGGAGCAGGCGCGGCTGGCGGTGTCGCGGCACGCCTGCGCGCTGTTCTGGGAGCACGGGGTGTCCGGCACCAGCGGTGACGACATCGCCACGGCAGCAGGGCTTTCCACTCGCACGGTGTGGCGGTACTTCCGCTCCAAGGAGAGCTGCGTCGAGCCGGTGCTGGCCAAGTCGATGCAGCGCTTCGTCGGCATGCTGGAGCGCTGGCCCGATGATTTGTCCCTGGGCCGACACCTGGCGGCCGACGCGGTGACACACCCGTTCAGCCCGGCCGACCTCGAGGACGAGCGCCGCGCCATGCGCATCGCCGCCCTGACCGACCGCGAACCCGCGCTGCGCACGTCGTACCTGATGGTGCACGACGAACTCGAGCGCGCGCTGATCCCGGTGATCGCCAAACGGCTGCGCCGCGGTGTCGAAGACCTGACGGTGCGACTGTGCGCGGCCACCGTCACCGGGGCGCTGCGCGTCATCGACGAGGACGTCAGCCGGGCGGTGATCGTGGAGAACCGCACCTTCACCACCGAGGAGATCCTGATGTTGATCGACACCGCCATCTCCGACGCCACCAACGGCCGGCTCGGCGGGCCTGTCAGCGAGGAACCTCGGGAGGCGTGATCGATCGGGGCGCAAGGCGCAGTCCGCGAACGTGTTCGGCGATCTCGGACAGACTCGCCACCCAGACGTCGCTGTGGCCCCGCACATAACGCATCAGATCGCCGAGTTCGAAGGCACGCGACGGCCGGCCCGACAGGAACGGGTGATTGGTCAGCACCCAGCAGCCGCCCACCCGGCGCAGGCCGTCGAACTCCAGTTGCCAGAGTTCGCGGGCCTTTCGGGGGCTCTCGATCAACCCGGTGCCTGACACGTCGGGCAGGAAGCAGTACTGCTCCCAGTCGTCGAGCGCCCACTGGATCGGGATCTCCACCAGCGAGCCACCGGAGTCGACGGCCAGCTCGTAAGGATGATCGGCGTCCATCAGGCTGGAGTCGTAGAGAAACCCGCGCTCGGCGAGCAACCCCGGCGTATGCCACGACAGATCCCACATCGGCGCCCGGTAGCCCACCGGCCGTACCCCGGCCACCTCGTCGAGCGCGGCCAGCCCGCGGTCCAGCGCGTCGATCTCCTCGTCCCGGGTCAGCTGCGTCGGCTGCTCGTGCAGGTAGCCGTGGTGGGCGATCTCGTGGCCGGCCGCCACCAGACTGCGGATCGCCGCCGGGTAGCGGTCGGCAGTGTGGCCCGGCACGAAGAACGTCGACCGGATCTGGTGCTCGTCCAGCAGATCCAGGATTCGCGGGATCCCCACCAGCGGCCCGTAGGCCTGGTGGCTCATCACGCTCATCCGCGCGCCCACCGCCTCATTGCCCCACAGCACCGCGGACTCGGCGTCGACGTCGAAGGTGAACGCCGCGGCGGCGCGCTTGCCGGCCGGCCAGCTGATCTCACTCATGCGTCGACCATCAGGCTGATCAGCTCATAGGCGATGTTGGCGCCGGCGACGGCGGTGACCTCGGCGTGGTCGTAGGCCGGGGCCACTTCCACCACGTCCGCCCCGACGATGTGCAGGTCGCGCATGGCCCGCAGCACGGCCACCAGCTCCCGGCTGGTCATACCGCCGATCTCCGGAGTTCCGGTGCCCGGTGCGAACGCCGGGTCCAGCACGTCGATGTCGATGGACACGTACACCGGGTGCTCACCCACCCGCTGCAGTACCCGCTCGATCACACCATCGATGCCGATCCGGTCGACATCGCGGCAGTGCACCACGGTGAAACCCAGTTCTTCGTCGTCGAGCAGGTCCTTGCGGTCGTAGAGCGAGCCGCGGATGCCGACATGCGCCGAATGGCCCTTGACCAACAGCCCCTGCTCGGCGGCCCGCCGGAACGGGGTGCCGTGGGTGCACGGCGCACCGAAGTAGGTGTCCCAGGTGTCGAGATGGGCGTCGAAGTGCACCAACGCAACCGGGCCGTGCAAATGGCTGGCCGCCTGCAGCGCCGGCAGTGCGATGGTGTGGTCGCCGCCCAGCAACACGAACCGCTGCGCGGGGTCGGTCACGATGTCGAGCACCCCCGCGCGGATCTGCTCCACCGCGACCTCGATGTCGAACGGGTTGGCCGCGATGTCACCGGCATCCACCACCTGGTTCGCGACGAACGGCGCCACCTCCAGGGCGGGGTGGTAGGGCTTCAGCAACCGTGATGCCTGCCGGATGGCCGACGGCCCGAATCGGGCGCCCGGCCGGTAAGTGACCCCGCTGTCGAAGGGGACGCCGATGACCGCCACGTCGTAGCGCTCGACATCGCGGGTCTGCGGCAGCCGCGCGAAGGTACCCAGCCCGGCGTAGCGCGGAACCTGTTGTGCGTCCACCTGTCCGATGGTGCCCGATGCTGTGCGGACATAGGGTTCGGTGCTCACATCAACCTCCTAGACACGGGTCCGGGTCGATCCGCCGTTACACGAGATCACCTGTCCCACCACTGCTTTCATCTCGAAATCGCAGAGCAACTCCACGGCTGCGGCGATCTCGTCACCGATACCGATGCGGCCCAGCGGGATGGCGGCCGCGTACTCGCGGTGCATCTGGTCCAGGCTCACCCCGGCGGCATCGGCGTCCACCCGCAGCTGCGGGGTGTCGGTCACCCCCGGCGCCACCGCGTTGACGATGATGTGTTCGGCGGCGAGCTCGCGACCCAGGGTTTTCACCAGAGCGATCAGCCCCGACTTGGCGGCTGCGTAGGCCGTGGCCGCCGGCCAGCCGGTGACACCCCACTCGCTGGTGACGACGACGACGCGGCCACCGCCGCGGGCGCGCAGGTGCGGCAGCGCCGCCTGCACCAGGAAGAAGGTGCCACCCAGGTTGGTGTCCACCACCTTCCACCAGTCGTCGGGGTCGTGCTCGAGCAGCGGCGCCATCGTCATGTAGGCGTGGTTGGCCACCAGGATGTCGAGCCCGCCGGCGGCTTGCACCACGTCGTCAGTCAGGCGGACGCATTCCTCCGGGTCGCTGACGTCGCCGACGGCGGTGTGGCCGCCGATCTCGGCGGCCAGGGCGCGCAGCCGGGGGCTGTCGGTGATGTCGTTGACGGCCACGGTGGCCCCCGCGGCTGCCAGGCGCCGCGCATGCGCGGCGCCCATCCCCTGGGCGGCGCCCGTCACCAGTGCGACTCGCCCGTGCAGGTCCGTGGTCATATCACCGCTCCCGAGTTCACGTTCACCACGTCCCCGACGCTGAAGGTGGCGTCACACACCAGGTACTCGACGCATCGTGCCACCTCGCCGGGCCGGGTCAGTCGGCGCAGCGGCAAGGTCGCCAGGTAATCGGCTGCCCGCCAGGGTGAGTCCGGGGCCAGCAGCGGGGTATCGGTGGGGCCCGGGGCCACACAGTTCACCCGGACCCCGTGGTGGGCCACCTCGGCGGCCAGGCTGCGCACGGTGCCGAGGATGGCACCTTTGGCGGCGGCGTAGTGGGCGTCGTGCTCGCCGCCGCCGACGGCCAACTCACTGGCCACCGCCACCAGCGTGCCCCGCCGGGCGATCAGGTCGGGCAGCGTCGCACGCGCGGTGTTGATCAGGCCACCGAGGTGCACACGCAGCATCCGGCGCCAGGCATCGGGAGCGATCTCGGCCACCGGCGCCATCTCGTAGTAGCCGGCAGCCGTCACCACGGCGCTGACCGGGCCGACGTCGGCGCGTACCCGGTCCACCGCGGCGGACACCGCGGCCGGGTCCGAGACGTCCACGCCCACGGCCAGATCCAGGATCGCCGGCGTGAAACCCCGGGCGGTCAGGGCTGTCACCACCGCCGCCCCGATGCCGCTGGCGCCGCCGGTGACCAGCGCTACCGGACGCTCACTCATCGGTGGGAGCCGAGATCCGAGAGCGCACGCTCACCAGGATGAGTCCGCCGAGTACGGCCAGGAAGGCAATGCCTATCCACACCGACCAGTCCAGGTAGCGCTGCTCGAAGGCCACCCTCGGCCAGGCGATGTTGAGGAACTGCAGCACCGTCCACACCGCGGCCGCCACCGCCACCGGGACCGTCAACGCACCCAGCGAGAACGACGCCGGCGTCCACCGGCGCCGCAGCACCACCACCAGGAAGCCGAGCAGCGGGAACAGGAAGGCCAGGTAGAAACCGCCCGCGGTGAAGTTGACCATGAGTGAGTACACGTCGCCGGCGACGATGCTGAGCAAGAACAGCGCGCTGCCCACCACCGTGGTCACCAGGATCGCGACCACCGGGATGCGGGCCTGGCCGCGCAGCTGCACCAGCGTGCCTGCGCCGGGCAGCGCCCCGTCGCGGGCGTAGGCCCAGATGACCCGCGACCCCGAGGTCTGCAGGGCCAGGAAGCTGGCCAGGAAGCCGATGACGAACAGCACCTCGACGGGTTTGGCGATGCCCTGGCCCAACGCGCTGGTCAGTGTCTCGGACACCGGATCCGCCACCTCACCGTCGGCCACCGCGCCGAGGTCCGGGATCGCCAGGATGATCGCCAGGCTGGAGTACGCGACCACGAGAAAGATGAAGACCAGCGAGAACAACACCGCCTTGGGCAGCTCACGTCGGGGTTCGTGCACCTCTTCGGCAATGGATCCGGCGCTCTCGAAACCCACGAAGGACCAGCCGATGAACGCCACGGCCAGCAGGAAGGGCCCACTCATCCAGGACCACAGGTCGACGTCGACGCCGCCACCGTCGAAGAGCACCGACAGTGAGTTCTGCCGGTGGAACAGCAGCAGCCAGGTGCCCAGCACCACCGAGCCGATCACCTCTGCGACGATGCTGCCGATCATGAAGATCTTCAGCGCCCGGCGCCCGATCAGGTTGACCGCCGTGCCGGCCAGCAGGATGCCCAGCGCGATCAGGGCCAGCGTCCCGCCGGACGGCTCCTCGAGCCCGGCGATGTTGGCCAGGAACCCCGCCGCACCGAGGGCCACTGTCGCCATCGCGATCACCAGCGTCCACATGTAGACCCAGCCCGCGAACCAGCCGTAGGTGGTACCGAGCAGCCGGCGTGACCACTGGTAGATCGACCCTTCCAAGGGCCAGCGCGAGACCAGGGTGGCGAACACCAACGCCACCAGGAACTGGCCGGCGAAGACCAGTGCGAAGCCCCACCAGAAGCTCGGTCCTGCGGCGGACAGGGCAAGACCGAAGATCCCGTAGAGGGCGACGATCGGCGAGATGAACGCGAACGCGAAGGCGAACGACGACCACAACGTGAACTCTCGGCGCAGCTGCTGTGGCTGCTCGACCGGACTGACCGCTGACGACATGGTCGAACTATCGCCTGAGGTTGTGCAATCACACCAGACCAGGACCGTAAGACGCCGAGATTGCACCGTCGGGAGGCCCGCAAATTGGTCGATCGCACAACGCAGCGGAGGCTCTGGTGTATCCGGGAGGTTAAACTCGGCGGATGCTCGACCCGGTGGCCCCGACCCCGCGCGACCTGCTCGAGCAGTCCGGGCTGGGACTCGAGCTGCCCGACGCCGACGCCCCCGGCCTGGACCGGCCGATCAGTTGGGCCCACACCACCGAGATGCGTGACCCGTCGCGCTACCTGCGCGGCGGTGAGCTGGTGTGCACCGTCGGGCTGAGCCTGCAGACGCCACCTGACTGTCAGACGTTCGCCGAGGCCCTGGCCCGGGCGGACGTGGCCGGCCTCTGCTTCGGGGTCGGCGACGGCCACGACGAGGTGCCCGCCGCGCTGTTGGAGCACACCCGCCGACTGGGGCTGGCGGTGCTGGTGGCGCCGCCGACGGTGCCGTTCAGTGAGGTCAGCCGCTACGTCGCCGAGTCCTGGCTGGGACCCGAGATCGCCGTGGCGCGGGCGACGAATGCGCTTGTGCCCGAGCTGGTCTCCGGGTTGCGACGGCATGAGACGCCGCGGCAGCTACTGGACACCGCCGGCCAGATCCTGGGGTGCTACTTCCTGCTGGAACCGCCCGACGGTATCGAGTGGGTGGGACGCGGAGACCCACCGGAGCCGGCTCTACTGGACGTCATCACCCGGTTCGTCCGCGCGGCGCAGGGCGAGCGCGACATCGAGGCCGCGTTGGGACGTGAGCGGGTGGGGCAACTGCTCTCGCTGGTCGAACGCCGCATGCTGCTGCCCGATGCGCTGAGCCAACTGTTGCCCTGGCCGGGTTTCGGCGCCCCCGCGATCGTCTGCTCGGCATGGCCGGCCGGTGCCGGGGCGCTGCTGTCGATGGCTTTCCCGGGCGAATTGGTGGGCGACGCGCCCGATCTGTGTCTGATGCTGGCGATCGAGCCGCCCGGCGAATTGTCGGTGCCGTCCGGGCATTCGGCCTCGGTGCCGCTGACCGAACTCGGGTCGGCCATCACCCAGGCCCGGATCGCGCTCGAGTTGGCCACCCACCGCGGCGGCCGGGTGGGCCCCGATCAGTTGAGCACGTTGGAGTCCCTGGTCGAACAGCTGCCTGCCGCGCAGCTGGCACCGTTCGCCCAGCAACTCATCGACCCGTTGGTGGACCTCGATCGCCGCCGAGGCACCCAGCACGTGCGCACACTACGGGTGTTCTTGTCGGTCAACGGATCACTGAGCGAGACCGCGAAAGCGCTGTACCTGCACACCAATACGGTGCGACACCGGCTGTCCCGGATCCAGGAGATCACCGGCCGGGACCCGCTGCAGCACAGCGATCTGACCGCGTTCGCCATCGGGTTGCAGGCCTGCGACCGCGCCGAGGGCCGGTAGGTCGGACCGCTCAGCGCGATGCGGCGAAGCTGTTGCGATACTCGCTCGGGGTGGTGCGTACCTGCCTCACGAAGTGGTGCCGGAACGTCACCACCGATTCGAATCCGACTCGGTCCGCGATCTGTTCGACCGAGAGCGACGACGACTCCAGCAGCGCCAAGCTGGCTTGGATACGCTGCTCGATCAGCCACTTGATGGGGGTGGTTCCCGTGGCCTTGGCGAACTGACGCAGATAGCTGCGCCGTGACAACGACGACTGCGCCGCCAGGTCGTCCAGGGTCAGCGGTCGGTCGAGATGCTCCAGCGCCCAGGCCATTCCGGCCGCGATGCGTCCGTCCGTGGCAGGCTCGGAAATCGGGGTCTCGATGTACTGGGCCTGCCCGCCCGAGCGGTGCGGTGCGATGACCAGCTTGCGCGCGACGTCGTTGGCCACCTGACTGCCGTGGTCGGTACGCACGATGTGCAGGCACAGGTCGATCCCTGCCGCGCATCCGGCGCTGGTCAGCACGTCGCCGCTGTCGACATAGAGCGGCGCCGGGTCCACGTCGATCTCCGGGTAGCGCTGTTGCAGTTGGTCGACGTAGAGCCAGTGGGTGGTGGCGGTGCGGCCGTCCAACACACCGGCCGCCGCCAGCGCGAAGGCCCCCGAGCAGATCGACACCAGCCGTGCGCCGCGCTCGCGGGCTGTCCGGATCGCGGCGATGACGCCGGCCGAGGGCTGCCCGGTGATGTCGGCGACACTGGGGATGATCACGGTGTCCGCGGCAGCCAACACGTCCAGACCGTGTGGTGTGCGCAGGGTGGCGCCACCGAGCATGCGCACCTCGGGCGCCTCCGCGCACATGGTCAGCGAGTACCACGGCGCCGCGATCCCGGCCGAGAACCGCTCCGGCAGTTCTGCCATCCCGAAGATCTCGGCGGCCACTCCGGACTCGAAACCCGTCATTCCGTCATAAGCGAGGATGGCCACCGAATGCATGTCACTATATTAACGAACAACGGCACCAGGGCCACTGTTTGCGGCCGCAGCTTTGCGCCAGCATGGAAACATGCTGTACAAGAAGCCAACCCAGTGGCAGAAGCTCCGCGACCGCCGCATCATCCGCAGCGTCGCGTCATTCCTGGCCGGCATCCACGCCGCGCACGGCATCGCGCACGGGGTGCCGGTGTCCGAGCGCTCAGCGGCGCGTCACCAGGTCCAGACGGTCGGATCCACCGGCGGGTAGTTCATGCAGACTTCCGTGCCGTGAGCCACGACGCCCTTGTTGTTGAAGAACAGCTTGGCCCAGTTGGGCCAGTTCCAGGCCAGGGTCTCGTAGAAGGCGTTGGTGGCGGTCTCTTCGGAGTAGGCGCGCCGGCCGGCGTAGTCCATGGAGAAGAACCAGGTGATGCGGTCGCGGGCCCACTTCTGCACATCGGGGGACTTGTTGTTGTAGTCGATGATGTAGCGCTCGTAGTACACCGGGTCGGTGTCGCGGACAGCGGCCATGTACTGATCGACGGTGCAGGTGGTCTTGAGCATCCGCGACGGGATCGGATACTCGTCGGTGGCATCCGCGGCGGCCGGGGCGGCGTTCACCAATGCGGCGAACGTCAACAGGGCCAAGAGGATTCGACGCATCAGTTCCTACTCTCGGCGGCGCGCTGCAACACGACCATCTGGTCGGGGCAGTAGATCGGGATACCGGCGCCGACGAACTGCCAGGCCTGATCCGTGGTGGAGCCTTTCTGCAGCTGCGCATGGACAAAAGCAGCCGAGGCGAAGGCATCCGGGTCGTGGCCGTTGCGCAGCCGCTTGCACATGATCTTGCCGATCCAGGCGTTGAAGTCCTTCTGCCCGTAGATCCCGAAGGTGTGCAACTGCTCGGCGAAGGCCTCATCGGGATCAGCGGCCGCCGTCGGCGCAGCACCGAGCAACAGCGCCGAAACACTCAGCGCGGCAACGAGTCCCCGGATCACGATCCCACCTCCACCGGCTCACGCCGCGGCCACGGCTGCGGCTTGGGCCGCATCCGCACGTTCTGCGGCCACCAGAACCAGCGGCCCATCAGCGCCGCGATCGAGGGCGTCATGAACGACCGGATGACGAAAGTGTCGAACAGCAGGCCGAATCCGATGGTGGTGCCCACCTGCCCCATCACCGTGAGGTCGCTGACCGCCATGGTCATCATGGTGAAGCCGAACACCATGCCCGCCGCGGTCACCGTCGACCCGCTGCCGCCCATGGTCCGGATCATGCCGGTGTTCAGACCGGCGTGTATCTCCTCTTTCAGGCGTGCCACCACCAGCAGGTTGTAGTCGGCACCGACGGCCAGCAGGATGATCACCGCCATCGGTAACACCATCCAGTGCAACGGAATACCGATCAGGTGCTGCCAGATCAGCACGGAAATACCGAACGACGCGCCCAGGGACAGGATCACCGTGCCCACGATCACCGCCGCGGCCACCACTGCCCGGGTCAGGATCAGCATGATGATGAAGATCAGGCAGATGGCCGCGATCCCGGCGATCAGCAGATCGAACGCGGTGCCGTCGGCCATGTCCTTGAACGTGGCCGCAGTGCCGCCGAGATAGATGGTGGAGCCTTCCAGCGGCGTGCCCTTGATGGCCTCCTTCGCGGCGTTCTTGATGCCGTCGATCTTGGCGATGCCCTCTGCCGACATCGGATCGCCTTCGTGGGCGATGATGAACCGCACCGCGTTGCCGTCGGGCGAGATGAACTGCTCGAGGCCCTTGGCGAAGTCCGGGTTGTCCAGCGCTTCCTGCGGCAGATAGAACGAGTCGTCGTTGCGGGCGGCGTTGAACGCGTCACCCATCTCGGTCTGGTTCTCCGACATGATCTTCTGCTGTTCCTGCATCCCGGACTGGGTCTGCTGCATCGTCAGCATCATGGTCTTCATCGACACCATCGTGTCGATCATCGTGGGCATGATCGCCAGCATCTGGGGCATCAGCGAGTCCAGCCGGTACATCGAGGGCAGCAGATCCTCGATGCCGGCGGTCATCACGTCGATGCCGTCGATGGTGTCGAAGATGGACCGCAGTGCCCAGCAGATGGGGATGTCGTAGCAGTGCGGTTCCCAGTAGAAGTAGTTGCGCATCGGCCGGAAGAAGTCGTCGAAGGTGGCGATGTTGTCGCGCAGCTTCTGGATGTCGACCACCATGTTGTCCATCTGCGTCACCATCTGGTGGGTGGTGTCGGCCATCTCGGTGGTGATGCGCTGCATCTCGGTCATCGTGTCGATGTTGACCTGCATGTCTTCGGCCTGTTTGAGCATGTTGGCCATCACGTCGTCGTTGTAGCGCTGATTCAGCGTCTGCAGGGTGCCCTGCTGACTCATCATGTACGGGATCGACGTGTTCTCGATCGGCTTTCCGTCGGGTCGGGTGATGGTCTGCACCCGCCCGATGCCCTCCACCGTGAAGATGCGCTTGGCGATCTTCTCGATCACCAGCATGTCGGCGGGGTTGCGCAGATCCCGGTCGGTTTCGATCATCAGCATCTCGGGGTTGAGCCGCGCCGGGGAGAAGTGCCGTTCGGCGGCGGCATAACCCAGGTTGGTGTTGATGTCGTCCGGTAGGTACAACCGGTCGTTGTAGCTCGTCTCGTAGCTCGGCAGAGCCAGCAGACCGACCAGCGACGCGGCCACCGAGGTCACCAGGATGGGTCCGGGCCAGCGCACCACGGCGGCGCCGATCTTGCGCCAACCCCGTTTGCGCATGGACCGTTTGGGCTCCAGCAGCCCGAAGCGGCTGGCCACTGTGATGACCGCGGGACCGAAGGTCATGGCGGTCAGGATCAGCACCAGCATGCCCACGGCGAGGGGGACACCGAGTGTCTGGAAGTACGGCAACCGGGTGAAGCTCAGGCAGAAGGTGGCGCCGGCGATGGTCAACCCGGAGCCCACGATGACGTGCGCAGTGCCGCCGAACATGTTGAAGTAGGCCGTTTCCCGGTCTTCTCCGTTGCCGCGGCCCTCCTGATATCGCCCGATCAGGAAGATGGCGTAGTCCACCGCGATGGCGATGGCCAGCGTGGACAGCAGACCGGTGGCGAAGACCGACAGCCCGATGACGTCGTGATAGCCCAGGAACGCCACCGTGCCTCGCACAGTCGCGATGCTGATGCCCACCATGACCAACATCAGCACCGTGGTCACGATGGAGCGGTAGATGATCAGCAGCATGAGGATGATGACGCCGAAGGTCAGCGCCTCCACCATGCGCAGGCTGTTGTGGCTGGCCTCCTGCTGGTCGGCGGACAGCGCCGCGGCCCCGGTGATGTAGGTGGAAACCCCCTCGGGGGCCGGTGTGCTGTCGATGACGTCGCGGACGGCCTGCACGGACTCGTTGGCCAGCGACTCGCCCTGGTTGCCGGCGATGTTGGCCTGGACGTAAACCGCTTTGCCGTCGTTGCTCTGGACACCGGAGGCGGTGAGCGGGTCGCTCCACAAATCCTGGACGTGCTCGACGTGGGTGGTGTCGGCCTGCAGCTTGCGGATGATCTCGGAGTAGTACTGCCGTGAGTCCTCGCCCAGCGGTTCCTGGCCTTCCAGGACGATCATCACCGAGCTGTTGGACTTGTACTCGTCGAACACCTGACCGGCGCGCTGCATCGCGATCACCGCGGGCGCCTCGTCGGGGCTCATCGAGACCGAACGTTCCTCGCCCACTGTCTCCAGCTGAGGTACCGAGATGTTGAGGAAGGCGGCGACGGCGATCCAGATCAGGATGATCGGGACCGACAGCGTGCGGAACAGCCGGGCGGGCTTCTCGAAGTGGAAGTGCCGCGGTTGGCTCACCTGTACGGGCCCGGTGGGCGCCTCGGCCGAGTGGTTGCTCACGCGGACTTCTCGATGCAGAAGGTCTGGGCGCTCACGCCGTCCACAGTTCGTTCCTCTTTCAGTTCACCGTCGACGATGATGCGGCAGGTCAGACTGCTGCCGTCGCCTTGGGCCACCACGTGCGCCATGGCCGAGGGATTGGTGGTTTCCAGACGTACGTGCCACGGCAGCGCCGCTCCGTCGACCCGCTGCGGTTTGCCCTCGAGGTCCATGTAATTGATGTTGGCGACGCCGCCCAGGCCGTCGATCTCGTACTCGACGACCTTGGGTTCGAAGGGCTCGGGATCGTCGGCGAAGTTCACCGGGGTCTCCAGCGGCGGTTCGGAGGCGAAGAATCCGCGGATCCGATCGACAGTGAATCCGGCGATCAGCACCACCGCGACAATCACCAGCGGCAGCCACGCCCGCCTGACCACTTGCATACCCCGGACTCCTCAGTGGCCGACGCCAATCGAGACTTGTCTTTAGTGCGGCTAAACGCTATCCATTCGACTATCTTTTTACAAGCCGAGCGGCTAAGTGTCCGTGGTCACAACACACCCGGGGTACAGTCCGCTGATCGGTACATGAGCCTTGACGGGGAGGGCAAGAAAGGAGGGGCCTCGTGTCCAAATCGGTGGTCACCAAGAACGCGCCGACGCGCGGTTTTGCCCGCGAACGTGTGCTTGATGCCGCACTGGAACTGTTCGCCAAGCACGGTGTCCACGGAACCTCGCTGCAGATGATCGCCGACCGCCTGGGTGTCGGCAAAGGCGCGGTGTACTACCAGTTCCAATCGAAGGACGAGATCGCACTCGCCGTCGTCCTGCCGATCTTCGAAGACATCGAGCACCTCATCCGCATCGGCGAGCTCCTGCCCACCCGGGAAGCGCAGCGCGACGTCGCGGTCAGCGGGCTCGTCGAACTGGCCATCCGGCACCGCAGGATCTCGTCGTTGTTCTACGGCGATCCCACCCTGCACCAGATCGTGGAGTCCCACGGCGAATACAAGTCGATCATCGAGCGCTTCTCGGCGCTTCTGCTCGGGCCCGACCCGGACACTGCCACCCGGGTGTCTATGTCCATGGCCACCGCCGGAATCTATGCCTGCGCAACGGATTCCGCGCTGGCTGACATCAGCGACGACGAACTGCGCACCATCCTGCTCGCCTGCTCGAAGCGGTGCGCCGACCCCTTGTCCTGACGACGGTCAGCCGCGGGTGTCGATCACCTGCTGCGCGATGTCGACCAGTGGCGTGTTGCCATCCTGGGACAGTTTGCGCATCATCTCGAATGCGCGCACGTCATCGACGTCGAACCGCTCCATGATGATGCCCTTGGCCTGCCCGATGCGATCGCGGGACAGCAGCGCCGACTCCAGTTGTGCCCCTTGCCAATGCGCCACCACCGCTGCTGCCGCGTGTGCGGCCAGCACCGACCCGGTGGTCACCTCCTCCGGGCTCCAGGTCTTGGGCTGCACTCCGAACAGATTGAGTGCGCCGGCGGTCCGCGCAGACGTGTACAGCCGGTAGGACAAGCCGCTGAGCACACCGATTTCCGCCGCGGCCGCCGAGTAGGCGGGCCAGCGGGTCTCGGACCGGAAGTCGTCGGTGCGCACCACCAGATCCTGGAGCGCCGCGGACATGCACGGGCCCTCCTGCAGGGTGTGCTGCAACTCATCGAGCTCGTGCGGCAGAGCCGAGGTGGCTCCGTGGGATTCGAACTTTCCGCCCTTGGTGATCAGCAACACTCCCGCGGCATCAACACCGGGGATCAGCTCGACGGCCGCCGCGGATACCTCGGCAAAGATCTCCTCCGACGAGCGGGGTACAGCAACCGAGCGCGCCAGGTCAGCCATGCGCACAGCAAGATGCGTTGGGTCGGCCACGTGTGCAGGCTGCCCCCTTCCGCCCGACTCAAACACATCGGTCTCACGGCACGCGGCGAGTGGTCACCTGCCCGGCGGTCAGGTCGCGGACGAGCTGCTCGAGCATGGAGCGGCGCCGCAGCGGCGGGCTCACCGTGTGAGCCCCCTCCGAGACCCCGGCCAGCACATCGGCCAGCGCATCGGTGGCCGACCACTGCGGCGCCCATTCCAGCTCCCGGCGGGCGCGTCCGGTGTCCAGCAGCGGCACCGAGAACGCCAGGTCCAGCCAACCCCGGTCGATCGGCTGCAGGCGTGCCCGCCAGCTCAGGTCCACCGCAGCCCCGAGCAAACCGGACGGAACCTGAATTGCTTTGGCGCCCAGTACCTTCGCTACTGTATCGCGATCCAGGGGCGGCTCGCCGGCCAGGTTGAACGCTCCCCTTGCGCGCCTGTGTACGACGGCCACCAGCGCAGTCGCCACGTCATCGGCGTGGATCAGCGGGATGCACAGCGCACGGTCCAGGGGCAGCACCGGCAGCAGCGGCAGCACCCGCATCGGTATCCAGGCGGGCAACCCGTAACGCATCAGCCCGCTGGCGGCGGCGCGTTGCACGATGAACCCTGGCCGGGCGCGCGCGATCAGCACCCCGCCATCAGCGTTGTCACGTTCGTAGACGTCCAGCAGTGCCTCCGCGGCGGACTTGTCCCGGCTGTAGGGCGAGCTCCGGACACCGGACGTGGACCAGGCCTCGTCAACGCGCTCACCGTACCGACCGGGGGCGTAGGTCCCCACCGAGGACATGTGGACCAGCTGGGGAACCTGTGCACGGTGCGCCGCATCCAGCACCGCCTGTGTGCCACCGACGCCCAGCCGGGTCAGGTACTCGGTGTTGCGCGTGGGCTGAAAGCCCCAGGCCAGATGGATCACCGCGTCGGCGCCGACGAAGATCCCGGCTAGCTGCCCGCCGGCGCGGTCCTCGGCCAGATCCACGGCGTGCCAGGTCATGTCGCGGTAGTCGCCCTCCAGGGCGGGCGGCCGGCGCACCACACCGACCAGCTCGTGGCCGGGGTCGGCACGCCGCAGCACCCGCAGCACGGCCGTGCCGACATTGCCGGACGCACCGGTGATCACAATCCGCATGCAGGGCGGGTTTCCGACGAAATCGGTTCCAAACTCCGTTTCACCGCCTGCACGGCGGGTAAAGCCGGGCGATGAAACTGCGCTGCGATCCGCACGGCAAGGGTGTCGACACCCCCGGCCCGCTCCCGCCGGTGACCCATGACCACCCGGTACGTGCGGTGGGCCGACGACTGGTGGAGGTCGACCGACTCGATGAACGCGGTGTCGTCGAAGTCGACACCGATGACCACGGCGTGCTCGCGGTGGGGGTCACTCCCGATGGCGCACCGTTCGCGGTGGGCAACCTGTGCCGGCATCAGTTCGCCAAACTGGGCCAGGGTCGGGTGAACGCCGACGGTTGTCTCGAGTGCCCTTGGCACCGAGCCGATTACGACGTGCACACCGGCGCCATGCGGTCGGGCCCCAAGGGGCGGGTGTTCGGGTTCCTGCCCTATTCGGCGGCCATCACGGCGTTCGGTCGCATCGCCACACTGCGGACCTTCCCGGTCGAGGTGCGCGACGGCGCCATCTGGCTGTCCTGACCCGCCGCGCGCTAGATCCGGCCGACGGCGTAGGCGGCGCCCTCGCTGACCTGCCCGTTGAAGGGGTAGAGGCCGTGCGCCACCGTGGGGCTGCCGCCGAACGCCCCCTCGCAGATGGTGTCGCCGCGGGCGCACAGTTCCAGTGTCTTGTCGGTGAAAGCCGGTCCGATCTGGACCGCCGGGGCGTTGTAACTGCGCAGGAACTGCTCGGACGGCAGGCCGAAGAGCACCACCGCAGCCACATTGTCGGCCACGTCGGCGGGCAGCGCAGGCGGCACCAGGTCGGTCGGCACCTCCGGCGGGGCCACCGGCGCGGTGGTGAAGCCGCCCACAGCGGCCCCCTGGGAGTAGCCGCCCAGGATCAGCCGGGTGTCGGGGCAGGCGGCAGCCATGGTCTGGATTCGGGCCTCCGCGTCGCGCACCCCGTCGGTGACACTGCGGACGATGTCGAGGCGGTCGTTGAAGTTGCCGCTGGCCGGATAGTTCACCGGATACACCCCGACGGAGCGGCCACCGGCCTGGTTGCGTACCGAGTCGACGAAGGCTTGGCCCACCCCGCCCACACCGGGCGTTTCGCCGGTACCGCGGGCGAAGATCACCTCTGCATCGGGGCACGCGGGTTCGGCAGCCGCCGTCGGGGCACCGATGAGGGCACCCGCGGCGCCGGTTGCGCAGAGCAGGCCGAACAGGTTGCGGAAAGTCATGGCTATTCCCATACCCACCGTCGGCGCCGGCAAAATTACAGTTTGCTGACGGCGTACACCGCGGCGCGCGACACCATGCCGTTGACCGGGTAGAGCCGGTGCGCGGCACGGGGTCCGTCCAGGATGCCTTCACACACGGCGTCACCCGGTGCACACAGGTCCATGGTCTTGAACGCAAACCGCGGCCCGATGATGATCCGGGTGACGCTGTAGCGCGGCAACAGCTCACCGGATGGTTTGCCGAAGAACACCACGGCGGCCACGTGGTCGGACACCTCGGCAGGCAACGGTGTGCTGGTCAGCATGCCGGTGAGCGCGGCGCCCTGCGAATACCCCGCGAGCACCAGCTTGGTGTCGGGGCAGCGCCGCACCATCCACATCAGGTGATCGGCCTCGTCCCGCACGCCGGCCGCGATGGTCTGGGCGATCTCCGGGCGATTGGCGAAATTGCTGCTGGCCGCGTACCGCACCGCGTACACGCCGACCGACCGCCTGCCGGCCTGAGAACGAACGGCGTCGACGAAGGCTCGCCCCACGCCACCGACGCCCGGCGGCTCCCCGCTGCCGCGGGCGAACACCACCTCGATGTCGGGGCACGGTTCGGCAATGGCCGCCGGGGCATCCAGTGGCGTCCAGGCCGCCGCGACGGCCGTCACCACGGCTGCGACGATCCGGGCCCACCGCGTCGTCATGTCTCCCCCCGGGCGGACTCGTGGAATGCGTTGCCGGTCAGCAATTTCGCCGGACCAGGATAATCGACAGCGACGACGTGAGGAGTCAGGTGCCGGAAGATGATTACCGACAGGTCCTGTCGGCAGAGCAGAGCTACGTCGAGGAGCTCTATACGCGGCTCGATGCCGAGCGCGCCCGGTTGCAGGCGCGCTACAGCGCCGCGCTGCGCGGCCACGACGACCGTGAGGGTGCAGCGTTGCTGGAACGCGATGTCGAGGTACGGGCGGTGGCCAAGCAGCTGGCGCGGGTGGACGTCGCCGACCACGGTCTGTGCTTCGGCCGCCTCGACAGCACCGCCGGTGAGCGGTTGTACATCGGCAGGATCGGTATCGGGGTGGAGATCGCCGACGCCGACCCGCTGTTGATCGACTGGCGCGCCCCCGCGGCGCAGGCCTTCTACACCGCGACGACGGCGCACCCGGAGGGTATGGCCCGACGGCGGCAGTTCCACTCCCGCGGGCGCGCGGTGGTCGACTTCACCGACGAGGAGTTCGGCACTCCGCATGCGGGAGCGCGCGGGGACGCCGCACTGCTGGCCGCCGTCACCGCGCCGCGGGGTGAGGGCATGCGCGACATCGTGGCGACCATCCAGGCCGAGCAGGACCGGATCATCCGTCTGGACAACCCCGGCGTGCTCGTCATCGAAGGCGGTCCCGGCACCGGCAAGACGGTGGTGGCCCTGCACCGGGTGGCCTACCTGCTCTACACCCAGCGGGCCCGATTCGAGCGGCATGGCGTACTCATCGTCGGGCCCAACCAGGCCTTCCTCAACCACATCGGCCGGGTGCTGCCGTCGCTGGGTGAGTCCGACGCGGTGTTCATGACCACCGGCGACCTGGTCCCGGGCCTGCAGGTCAGCGCCCAGGACTCGGCCGACGCGGCCCGGTTCAAGGGCTCGCTGAAGATGCTCGACGTGCTCGCCGCAGCCATCGCGGACTGGCAGCGCCTCCCTGAGGACCCGATCCCGATCGAACTCACCGACACCGAGGTGCGCATCGATGCGCCCACGGTCGAGTGGGCCAGGCAGGAGGCCCGCGACAGCGGACTGCCGCACAACGACGCCAGGGCCAAGTTCCGCGAGATCATCGTCTACGTCCTGACCGAACGGGCCACCAGTCGGATCGCCCGTGGCTGGCTGTCGCGGGAGGACACCGGAGCGTGGGCGGAGCTGCGTTCGGATCTGTCCGCCGAACTCGACGACCACGAACAGGTGAGCGCGGCCATCGACAGGCTGTGGCCGATCCTCACGCCGGAACAGGTGCTCGATGCGCTTTACAGCTCACCGGAGCGATTGAGCACCGCCGGCGCGGATCCTGCGCTCTTTCGTGAGGACGGCTCGGCGTGGACCGTCTCGGACGTGCCGCTGCTCGACGAGCTGATCGACATGCTGGGCCGCGATCGCCGGGCCGAGGCCGCCGCCGAGCGCGAGCGGGAGGAGGAAGAGGCGTACGCGGCCGGGGTGCTCGATCTGATGATCGATCGCGAAGACCTGATGGACGACGAGGACAAGCTGCTGGCCGGCGACGTCATCGACGCCGAGAAACTGGCCGACCGCTTCACCGAACGCGATACCCGTGACCTGGCCACCCGGGCCGCCGCGGATCGCGACTGGACCTATCGCCACGTGGTCGTCGACGAGGCCCAGGAACTCTCGGAGATGGACTGGCGGGTGCTGATGCGGCGCTGCCCCAGCCGGTCGTTCACGGTGGTCGGGGATCTGGCCCAGCGCCGGTCGGCGGCGGGCGCCCCCACCTGGGGCGCGATGCTCGACCCGTACGTGCCGGGCCGGTGGGTGTATCGCACGCTGTCGGTCAACTACCGCACCCCGGCCGAGATCATGGAGGTGGCCGCGTCGTTGCTGACCGAGATCGCCCCCGGGGTGACCCCGCCGGAATCGGTGCGCTCCAGTGGCAACGCACCCTGGGCCCGTCAGGTCGATGCCGACGAATTGCCCGCGTCGATCGCCGAATTCGTGAGCCGGGAGGCCGATCTGGACGGCACCAGCGTGGTCATCGGCCCGCCGGGCATGCCCGGCACGGTGCCCCCGTCGGAGACCAAGGGACTGGAGTTCGATGCCGTGCTGGTGGTCGAGCCGGATCAGATCCTGGCCTCCGAAGGCGGCGGCGCAGAACTGTACGTCGCCCTGACGCGGGCCACGCAACGGCTCGGTGTGTTGCACACCCGCCCCCTGCCGGAGGCGTTGCGCGGCCTCACCTGATCACAGTGCGGGGGTGGTGGGTTGCAGCACCGCTGCTTCCACCGCCTCCGTGCGCAGGTGTTCGAACTTCACGTAGTCCGGGTCGACGATCATCTCGGCGAAATGTCGACGACTCGGGTACCGGATCAATGCCACCATGTCCCAGGTGCGGCCGTCTGCGGCCAGCGGCGGTGCACCCACGCCGCCGTAGACGATCTCGACGCCGTAGCGCTGCTTGACCCCGGTGGTCTCGAAGTTCTCGATGTACGACTGGTACTTGGCGGCACCGCCGTCCGGGACGAACTTCAGCAGGTTGAGCATCACCACCGGCCCCCCGTCGTCCTCGTCGAGGAACTGCTGCACCACTGTGTCATCGAGACCCGACATATTTTCCTCCATCACTTACTTGCCATACATCAAGCAACTTTAACGGTGCGAGCGTTACTGTCAACCCCATGCCGGAATCAGCCCAATCCGCCCGCCGCACCCAGGAACAGCGACGCACCGACGCCCGGCGCCGGGTGGTCGACGCCGCCACCGAGCTGGTGGCACACCGGGGTTCGCGATCGGTCTCGCTGGCCGACGTCGGCACGGCGGCCGGCTACAGCCGGGGCATCGTGAACCATCACTTCGGCTCCAAGGACCGACTACTGGCCGCGGTGCTGGAGCACTCCCAGAACTTCGCGGAGCCCCCGGAGGCACCCAGCGGCCTCGGCCGGCTGACCTCGCTGATCACCACCTACCTGGGCGTGATCCGCCGCCGCTCCCCCAAACCCGAGGCGTTCCTGCAGCTGTGGTCGGAGTCGATGTGCACGGGCTCGGACCTGGGACCGCTGTTCGCCGAACGCGATTCGTGGTTCCGCGAGCTCCTGGCCGGCCACATCCGCGACGGCATCGCCGACGGCTCCATCCGCCCCGACGCCGATCCCGCCACCACCGCACTGATCGTGGCGGGCATGTTGCGTGGCACCGCGATGCTGCTGTTCTCCACCGCCCGGGACGTCGAGGCCGAGTCAATCGCCGCCGACGCAGCGGCCATGGTGCAACGTGACCTCGCCGCTACCGCCACGCGAAAACGGGCTGCTCCAGCTCGTTGACCGGCTCGGAGCGACCCTCCAGCCCCAGCCAGCGCACCTGCAGCAGCACGGCGCCGGTCGGCGCGTGAATCAGGTCGTGCCCCAGAGGAACCTGCACCACCGGCCGCGGGCTCTCGGGAATGGTGATGAAGCGCGGAGAGTCCTCGCGCAACAGCTGGTGCAGCCCCACCCGGTAGACGGCCACCACCTCATCGGGCGACGGGCGCAGGTCGAGGCGGCCGCCACCCCACACCACCACCGGGGTGATGACGTACCCGGAGCGGGTCGGATAGTCGTCGAGCAACCCCAGGACCGCCGACTCCGGCAGCCGCACCCCCACCTCCTCATCGAGCTCGCGCAACGCCGCGTGCTCGGATGTCTCACCTGGGTCCAGCCGCCCACCGGGCAACGCCCACTGCGCGGAATGCGAACTGAGCCGGGATGCCCTGCGGCACAGCAAGAACGAGGCGCCGCCGGCGACGTCGACCATGCGTCCGTCCAGGTTCTGCTCGGGCGCGATCCGACCGTCCATCCAGTCGTCGGGCAGCTGCGGATCCACCCGGTCCTCACCGGCCACCGAGTCCACCAGCACCACCGCTACCGCCGCGCGCCGCTTGGACTCATCCGTCACTGCCCGGCGGCGGTGCGCGGCCAGGTTCCGGGCGATCCGGTCGCGCAGAGTCTCGTCGTAGGCGATCGGGTCAGGGGTGCTCGTCACCTCCCGACCATAAGGTGTGGGTCAGTCGTTCATGCGGGCGATCCAGCGCTGCAGGCTGCGCACGAACGACTGCGGCACCCGGTCGGGATCCATCAGATCGTTCTCCGCCAGCAGGCTGCCCTCCCCGGCGATGGTGTCCGCGGTGAAGGGCGTCAGAGTCCGCCCCTGACCGCGGGCCTGCTCGATGGCGGCGACCAGGGATCCGTGCTGCTCCACCGACCGGGCGAACTCGCCGGGGTCCACGCCGAGGTGCTCGGCGATCAGACCGTCGCGGAATTCCGTGATCGCGGACCGCTGAGCATCGTCGGCCGCCTCGAAGGCCAGGTCACATTCCTTGTCGAACCCCAGGGAACGGTTGTTGAGGTTCGACGAGCCGATTCGCAGCAACTGGTCGTCGATCACCATCACCTTGGAATGGACGTAGACCCCTGTCTCGGGTCCGACGACCGGCCAGTACACCCCCAGCCGGCCGTGCTTGTCGGCCTCCCACAGCATGTGCAACAGGCGGTAGCGGGCGCTGTCCATCGACTGCTCCTCGAGCACACTCTCGGAGTGTCGCGGCAGCACGATCACCACCTCCGGGCCTTCGGGCTCGCGTAGCCGCACCGCCAGTACGTCGACGATCTTGCGGGAGGCCAGGTACTGGTTCTCCAGGTAGATCGATCGGTCCGCGACGGCCAGGGCGGCGAGGTTGAGCGCCTCGACCTCCCGCACCTCGGCATGCTCGGGCAGCTCCGGCAGCGTGCGCGCGATGCCGACCCGGACATCGCGCATCGTCGGCTCCAGCCCGCGCGGCCACACCACGTGGGTGGCCGCCACCGGCTCCAGCTGCACCCCGGTCGCGGTGAACCAGCGCTCCCGGGCGTGTTCGGCCAGCGCCGCGGCTGCAGCCCCGTCCACCGCAGCCGCCACGTCGTGCCGGGGACCGTAGACGTGGCCGACGTTCTTGCGGAATTCGTTGCGTTCCAAGTGTTCTCGGGTGTCCCACCGGTCCACGGTGAGGTCCATCCCACCGCAGAAGGCGATGGCGTCGTCGACCACCACGATCTTCTGGTGCGGTACCGCGCCCAGCGGGTGCACCCCGTCCACGGCAAACTGCAGGCGGTCGCTACTGAGCCGGTTCATCAGCGCCACCGGCGTCACCGCACCCCACATGGACTCGAACGCCGACACCAACCGCACGTTCGAACGCAGCAGGTGGATCTCGAGATCGGGTCGGATGCGCACCAGGTAGCGCAGCAGGGTGCCCAACGGATTGGGCCCCGGCAGCGTCTTGCCGCCGCGCTCCATCAACATCCGGGTGTCGAAATCCCAGCCGATGAGCAGGATGCGACGGCGGGCCCGCAGCATGGCCGCCTTCACCTGCCGGAAGTAGTCCTGCCCGTCCACGATGCAGGCCACCCGGTCGGCGTGCTCCACGCGCCAGCACGTCTGACCGCTGACCAACAGGCGCCCGTCGCGCATCTGGTGTGTCTACCACAGCCGCGCGCCGTCGGCCGGTGACGCGGGCAACCCGGGGGTCAGGCACGCTGGTACCCGACATGAGCACTCCTCTGCTGCCCGACCCGAGCGACCTGACCGCGCTGCGCGCACGCGGCTCGGACGCCGACGACCTGTTCACCTCGTTCGCCGAGTGGGCGCAGGACAACGGCACGCCGCTGTATCCGGCGCAGGAAGAGGCGCTGATCGAACTGGTCAGCGGCGCCAACGTGGTGCTGGCCACCCCGACCGGGTCCGGCAAGTCGCTGGTGGCCGCCGGCGCGCAGTACGCCGCGCTGGCGGGCGGACGGCGCAGCTACTACACCGCCCCGATCAAGGCGCTGGTCAGCGAGAAGTTCTTCGCCCTGTGCGACGTGTTCGGCGCCGCCAACGTCGGCATGCTCACCGGCGACGCGGCGGTGAACGCGCAAGCCCCGATCATCGCGTGCACGGCCGAGATCCTGGCGAATGTGGCGCTGCGGGAAGGCGCGGACGCCGACATCGGGCTGTGTGTGATGGACGAGTTCCACTTCTACGGCGACCCGGACCGGGGCTGGGCCTGGCAGGCGCCGCTGCTCGAGCTGCCGCGGGCGCAGTTCCTGCTGATGTCGGCGACCCTGGGCGACGTCGCGTTCCTGCGGTCGGACCTGACCCGGCGCACCGGGCGACCCACCGCGCTGGTGGCCGGCGCCGAGCGCCCGGTGCCGTTGTTCTATTCGTATGCCACCACGCCGATGCATGAGACGATCGGCGATCTGCTGGACACCCGCCAAGCCCCGGTGTACGTCGTGCACTTCACCCAGGCGTCGGCGCTGGAGCGTGCGCAGGCGCTGATGAGTGTCAACGTCAGCACCAAAGAGGAGAAGGCGGCCATCGCCGAGCACATCGGCGGGTTCCGGTTCTCGACGGCCTTCGGCGCCACGTTGTCGCGACTGGTGCGCCACGGCATCGGCGTCCACCACGCCGGCATGCTGCCCAAGTACCGGCGCCTGGTCGAGCAGCTGGCCCAGGCCGGGCTGCTGAAGGTCATCTGCGGCACCGACACCCTCGGCGTCGGCATCAACGTGCCGATCCGCACCGTGGTGTTCTCGGCGCTGTCCAAGTACGACGGCACCCGCACCCGGCTGCTCAACGCCCGCGAGTTCCACCAGATCGCCGGGCGCGCCGGGCGGGCCGGCTTCGACACCGTGGGCACCGTGGTGGTGCAGGCCCCCGAGCACGAGGTGGAGAACCTCAAGCAGTTCGCCAAAGTCGCCGACGATCCGAAGAAACGCCGGAAACTGGTGCGGCGCAAGGTTCCCGAGGGCATGGTCCCCTGGAGCGAGAAGACCATGACTCGGCTGATCGAGGCCACACCGGAAGCGCTGACCAGCAACATGAAGGTGTCGACGGCGATGATCCTCGACGTCGTGGACCGCCCGGGTGACCCGTTCGTGGCCATGCGCCGGTTGCTCACCGACAACCACGAGCCCCGCAAACGTCAGCTGCGGTTGATCCGGGAAGCGGTCGGCATCGCGCGTTCACTGCTGCAGGCCGGCGTCCTCGAGCGCCTCGACGCGCCCGAACCCGACGGGCGCCGCTACCGGCTGACCGTCAACCTGCCGCCGGACTTCGCCCTCAACCAGCCGCTGTCCACGTTTGCCCTGGCCGCCATCGACGTCCTGGACCCGAACTCGGAAACCTATGCCCTGGACGTTGTTTCGGTGATCGAAGCGACGCTCGAAGACCCCCGCCAGATCATCGCCGCGCAGCTGAAGAAGGCCAGAGGCGAGGCGGTGGCCGCCATGAAGGCCGAGGGCATCGAGTACGAGGAGCGGCTGGAGCTGCTCGATGAGGTCAGCTATCCCAAGCCGCTGGAAGAGCTGCTGGGCCACGTCTACGAGGTCTACCTGCAGTCCAACCCGTGGGCCGCCGACGGCCAGTTGTCCCCCAAATCCGTTGTCCGCGAGATGTGGGAGCGTGTCCTCACCTTCAAGGAACTGGTCAGTGTCTACGGCCTCACCCGGTCCGAGGGGGCGGTGCTGCGGTACCTGTCGGACGCGTTCAAGGCGCTGCGGTCCGGTGTGCCCGCGGCGGCGCGGACCGAGGATCTGACCGACATCGTGGAATGGCTGGGTGAGCTGGTGCGCCAGGTGGACTCCAGCCTGCTCGACGAGTGGGAGCAGCTCACCGACCCCGACCGCCCGCACGATGTCCCGGTGCCGGTGCCGGCCCGCCCGCGCCCGCTCACCGGCAACGAGCGGGCCTTCACCGCGATGGTGCGCAATGCGTTGTTCCGGCGGGTCGAACTGTTCGCCCGCGGACGCTGGGCCGAGCTGGGCGACCTGCACCCCGGCTGGCCGGTGGAGCGCTGGGAGGCCGTCGGCGAGGACTACTTCGACGAGCACGACGACGTGGGTACCGGCGCCGACGCACGCGGGCCTGCGCTGCTGATCATCCAGCGCGATCCGGGACGGTGGCGGGTGCGCCAGATCCTCGACGACCCGGCCGGCGATCACGACTGGGGCTTCGACGTCGAGGTGGACCTCGAGGCGTCCGACGAGGCCGGGGAACCGGTGCTGACCCTGGTGGACGCGGGACGGTTGGACTGACAGGTTCGGCCCCCGGCAAGGTCCTAGGGTGAGTGTCATGGCCGACGAATTCGCGATCACCGATGTCCCGTTCACCCACGACCCCTGGACGGCGGCGCGGGATCGCTACGCGACCATGCCGTACCGGCGCGTGGGGACCTCCGGACTGCTGTTGCCCGCGATCTCGCTGGGGCTCTGGTACAACTTCGGAGACAACCGGCCCTTCGACGGCCAGCGCGAGATCCTGCGCCACGCGTTCGACCGCGGTATCACCCACTTCGACCTGGCCAACAACTACGGCCCGCCCTACGGTTCGGCCGAGGAGAACTTCGGCCGGATGATGCGGCGCGACTTCAAGCCCTACCGCAACGAGTTGGTCATCTCCACCAAGGCCGGTTGGGACATGTGGCCCGGTCCGTACGGTCAACTCGGCGGGCGGACGTACCTGCTGAACAGCCTCGACGAGTCGCTGGACCGCATGAGTCTGGACTACGTCGACATCTTCTACTCACACCGCATCGACCCGGTGACGCCGCTGGAGGAAACGATCGGCGCCCTGGACACCGCGGTCCGCGCCGGCAAGACCCGCTACGTGGGCATCTCGTCGTATTCGCCGAGCAAGACCGCCGAGGCCGCGGAGATCGCGGCGCGGCTGGGCACGCCGCTGGTGATCCACCAGCCGTCGTACTCGTTGTTGAACCGCTGGATCGAAGGTGGTCTGACCGCCGAGCTGGGCAAGGCGGGCATGGGCGCCATCGCCTTCACCGCCCTGGCCCAGGGTCTGCTGACCGATCGCTACCTCGAGCAGCCCGCCGATGAGATCAGCCGTGCCACCGCCCGGCCCACCTTCGACGACGAGTTGGTCACCGACCAGGTGCGCGAGCAACTGCGGGGGCTGGCTGCCGTGGCCCAGCGGCGCGGCCAGTCGCTGGCTCAGCTGGCCCTGGCCTGGGTGCTGCGCGATCCCGCGGTGTCGTCCACGCTGGTGGGCGCATCGAGTGTGAAGCAGTTGGACGAGAACCTGGGGGCGCTGGACAACCTGGACTTCACCGACGACGAGCTGGCCGAAATCGACCGCTATGCAACAGATTCCGGTATCGACCTGTGGCGCGAGAGCTCGGACGTCTAGTGAAGGTGCTGGTTCCCGATGACCTCGGCATGCGGATGCTGGGATCGTCGCCACCAGTGGTGCCGGTGCGCTACACCGCCGGTTCACCCTGGCCCGAAGAACACCTGGACGCCGAAGCGGTGGTGGTGGACTTCACCGAGGCCGAAGCCACCGGGCACCGCCTCGGCGACCTCCCCCAGCTGCGACTGGTGCAAACGCTGCACGCCGGCTACGAGCAGTGGCGACCGTTCGTCCCCGAGGGGGTGATGTTGTCGAACGGCCGAGGCGCCCATGGTGGTTCCACCGCCGAGTGGGTGGTGGCGGTGCTGCTGAACATCTACCGTGAGCTGCCGATGTTCGCCCGGCAGCAGGACGCCGGGGTGTGGCGCCAGCAGGACACCGACACCCTGATCGGTAAACGGGTCGTGGTGCTCGGGGCCGGGGATCTGGGCACCAATCTGGCGGCGCGGCTGGCACCGTTCGACACCGACGTCACGCTGGTGGGACGCACGGCGCGGCCGGGTGTCGTCGCCCTGTCCGACGTCGCCACCCTGCTGCCCGAGGCCGACGCGGTGGTCTCGATGTTGCCCGACGACCCGTCCACCCGCCATACCGTCGACCGGGATTTCCTGGCCCGCATGCGCGACGGTGCCGTCCTGGTCAACGCGGGTCGGGGTCCGGCGGTGGACACCGACGCCCTGCTCGTCGAACTGCGGTCCGGACGGCTGCGCGCGGCGCTCGACGTCACCGATCCCGAACCGCTGCCCCCGGGTCATCCGTTGTGGTCGGCCCCCGGTCTGCTGGTCACGCCGCACGTGGCCGGGAGCACCGCCGGAGCCGCTGAACGCGGATGGAAGGTGGCGCTGGCCCAGTTGCTGGCCTTCGCCGAGACCGGGGTGCCGCCGAACCGGGTCTGATGACAGAATTTCGCCGGTGACGGCACCCGTATTCGACGTGGAGACGTTCCGCGGCCAGTTTCCCGCGCTCGACTCGGGAACTGCGTTCTTCGACGGCCCCGGAGGTTCGCAGACCCCGGTCCCGGTCGCCGACGCCATCCGGTCCGCGCTGCTGGCGCCGCTGGCCAACCGCGGTAGTGTCACCGCGGCGGCACGCAATGCCGAGGACCTGGTGCTGAGCTGCCGCGACGCGCTGGCCGATCTGCTGGGTGTCGCCGCCGACGAGGTGGTCTTCGGCCGCAGCATGACCGCGTTGACTTTCGACTTCGCCAGAACCCTTGCCCGGCAGTGGCGCCCGGGTGACGAGATCGTGGTGACCCGGCTGGATCACGACGCCAACGTCCGGCCGTGGGTGCTGGCCGCCGACGCGGCGGGAGCGACGGTGCGGTGGGTGGACTTCGACCCCGCCACCGCTGAACTGTCGGTCGCGGACGTGGCCGCGCAGCTGAGCGAGCGGACCCGGGTGGTCGCCGTCACCGCCGCGTCCAACCTGATCGGCACGATGCCCGACATCGCCGCCATCGCCACCCACGTGCACGGCGCGGGAGCGCTGCTCTACGTCGACGGTGTGCACTACACAGCTCACCACAATGTCGATGTGCCCGCGTTGGGAGCCGACTTCTTCGCCTGCTCGCCGTACAAGTTCCTGGGCCCGCACTGCGGTGTGGTGGCCGCACGCGGCGAGCTACTGGCCGAACTGCACCCGGACAAGCTGGTGCCCTCCCCTGATCGGGTGCCGGAACGCTTCGAGCACGGCACCCTGCCGTACGAGCTGATGGCAGGCACCACGGCAGCGGTCGACGTCCTGGCCGGCCTCGCCGCCGGCGACAGCCGGCGCGAGCGCCTGGTAGCGGCCATGGGCGCCATCGATGCCCACGAGCTGGCGTTGCGGCAACGGATCGAGGCCGGGCTGGCGCACCTGCGCGGGATCAGCGTGCATTCCCGCGCTGCGCGACGCACTCCGACGCTGCTGATCACCTTCGAGGGCGCCGACGCCGCTGCGGTGAGTGCCGAACTGGCCCGCCGCGACATCAACGCCCCCTCCGGCAGCTTCTACGCCTATGAGGCTTCGCGTCGGCTGGGTCTGGGCGAGGCCGGCGGGGTGCGAATCGGGCTGGCACCGTACAACACCGACGCCGAGGTGGACCGACTGCTGGCGGCGCTGGAATCGGTCACCTAGCGCGTCACGATGCGCGCCCTGCGAGGCCGCCACTGCGAGTCGGGGTGGCGCGACGGGGCGCCGTCCAACCGGCCGGTGAGCGTGCGAAGAGTGTGTATCTCGCGGTCGCGGTACGGTCTGCCGCCGCGGTGCAGCAGATCGTGGAACCATTCGCGCGGCGGTTCGGCCACGTAGGGTCGGTCCCAGGAATCCCACGGCAGATAAGTCTGGGTCTTCCCGGCGATCAGTCCCCAGGTATACGTTCCGACGTTGCGGCGCTGGGCAACCGGCAGAATGCCCTCGATGGTGCTGCCCTCCGGCCTGGCCATGTACTCGGTACAGATCAGGGGCCGCTGCCATGGGCTCAGCTCGTTGATCCGGAAATCGAACTCCCCCGGCGGGGCGTAACTGTGGAAGGTGATGACGTCGGAATTCTCCAGTTGGATGCCGGCGATCTCGGTCCGCCGGGCCGCATCTCCCCACTCCCCCTCCCAGACGCCGCTGGTCAACGGTTGGCTGGGGTTCACCTCGCGGGCCCAGCGGAACACCTGGGGCAGCAACTGGGCCACCAGGTCCAGCTTGTCCGGGTTCTCCACACGACGGTAGACCCGCGCCGGGTTGTCGGGTTCGTTCCACAGATCCCAGCCGAGCACGCGGTCGTCGTTGCGGAACTGGGTCAGCACACCTCGGACGTAGTCGTTCATCACCAGGGTGTAGCGCCGGTCACCCAGCCGCTCGGCTCCCGGGCTCTGCGCCCAGCGCGAGTTGTGGATGCCGCGTTGCGGGGCGAGCTGCCTGCCCGCGCGGGGCAGTGGATCCCAGCACGAATCGAACAGGACCAGAAGAGGTTTGATGCGGTTGCGATCCGCGATCCCGAGGAACTGGTCGAGTCGTCGCAGGAACCCCACCCTATCCTGGGTCCACAGCTGATCGTGCAGGAACACCCGCACGGTGTTGATGCCGATCAACCGGGCCAAGCGCAGTTCACTCTGGATGAGTGAGGGATCGAACGTCTCGGCCTGGAACATCTCGAACTGGTTGACGGCATTGGAGGGGATGTAGTTTGCGCCCACCAACCATTGCTGCGCCCGATACCAGGTATGCGCCCGCTGGGGGCTCCACCGCACCGGCGCCGCCAGCGCACGCGGCGTCTGCGTGAGCGTCAATACTGCAGCCGCAGAAGCGACTACGGGGATCTTGAGCGCAGTTCGCCGACCGACCACAGGCACCACAGTGCATCCCCCTGCCAGCTTGGCATCGATTCGGGCACAGACCGCCACAGCTCCGTGGCCTCACCACTGCGGCCCCCCGCCGCGCGGCACCCACACTACCTTCAGTCCGTCGCTGCGGGGCGGCGGCGTGTTACACCGGCAGTTCGCCCCGCAACAGCATAGATATGCGAATTAGCTTGACAGGCAGCCACTCTCAGGGTGTGCCCAGCAGCGAGTCACCGAACATTCAGGTCACCGGCCCAGCGGAGGACATTCAAACGTTCGAACGGTGCGTTTGCGGCTCACCTGCATCTTTCTCGCTGTTGACAAACGATCGTTCGGTTGGGAGCATCGGAGCATGCCCGATACCGCCACCCGAAGGGTCCGTCCGGCCACCGGTGGTGGCAGCCAGGTGGTCCTCGACGCCGCGGTGCAGAACTTCCAGGCCCGGGGGTATCACGGGACCTCCATCCGCGACATCGCCCGGGACGCGGGGATGACCCCGGCGTCCATCTATCACCACTTCCCGTCGAAACAGCGCATCCTGCAACACATCATGGAAGCGGTGATGAAAGACGTCATCGCGGCCACCAACGCGGCACTGCTCCAGTCGGGCAACTCCCCGACCGAGCAACTCGACGCGCTCGTGCAGGCCTGGGTGCTGTTCCACACCCAGCGTCGGGCTGAGGCACTGATCGGCGCCTCCGAGATCCGCAGCCTGGATGACGTGGGCCACCGCATCGTGGTGGCGCTGCGCGACCAGCAGGAGCAGATGTTCCGGGTGATCATCGACCGCGGCGTTGCCGAGGGCGTGTTCGCCACCGCGCACCCGCACGAGGCCGCGAGGGCCATCATCAACATGGGATCTTCGATCGCCGGCTGGTACCGGCCCGACGGCGATCTGTCCCCCGAGGACATCGCCCGGCGCTACGCCGACCTGGCGTTGGGAACAGTGGGAGCACAACGATGATCGACAACATCGACCGACTGCGGCACTGGCTCGCGGACGCCGAAACCCAGCCGGTGGGTGAACACCTGGATGCCCGGCTGATCGCCGGAGGTCGCTCCAATCCCACCTACGAACTCACCGACGGCCGGCGATCCTGGATCCTGCGGCGTCCGCCAGTGGGGCACGTGCTACCCACCGCCCACGACATGGGACGCGAGTACCGGGCGCTCACCGCGCTACAGGGCAGCGCCGTGCCGGTGCCCCGCACCGTCGCCCTGTGTGACGACACCACGGTGATCGGTGCCCGGTTCTACGTGATGGACAAGCTCGAGGGCATCACCCTGCGCACTGCGCAGGACACCGCCAGGCTCACCGAACAGCAGCGAGAAAACTTGTCCCGCAATGCCATACAGGTGTTGGCTGACTTGCACCGGATCGACCCCGCGCAGGTCGGACTGGCGGACTGGGGCAGGCCCGACGGTTATCTCGAGCGGCAGCTGAGCCGGTGGATGCGTCAGTGGCAGTCGTCGGTCACCAGGGAACGCCCACAGATCGAGGAACTGCACCGGCGACTGTCCGGTGCGCTGCCGGCGAGTGACTATCCCGGAATCGTGCACGGCGACTTCAAGATCGACAACCTGATGGTCGCAGCCGACGATCCCACGCGCATCATCGGTCTGCTGGACTGGGAGATGTCCACCCTCGGTGACACGCTGACCGACCTGGGGATCCTCTGCTCGTTCTGGGACCACGCCGGCGAGTTCCACAACCCCATCACCGCGGGCGCCACTGCGCTGCCGGGCTTCCCCACCCGCGACGAACTGGTGGCCGCATACCTGTCTGCCCGCGACATCGACGTCGACGACATCGACTGGTACCTGGTGTTCGCCGACTTCAAGATCGCGGTCATCCTCGAGGGTATCCATGCCCGGCATCTCCAAGGGCACACCGAGGGTGAGGACTTCGCCGGCGTCGGCGCGATGGTGGACCCACTGCTCGACCGCGCCCTGGAGCGGGCGTCCCGCTCCGCCGTCGCCGCTCTGGCGCGCTGACCCATCTGCCGCTGATATCGGAGGATTCATGACCGCCACCGCCCTGCCCGCCGTCGCACCGACGCTCCCGCCGGAGACCGATCCCGCGGCACTGGACCTCCGCCCGTCCGACCGGGCCCGCGAGTTGCGTTCCGAGCTGGTCGATTTCATGCACACACACGTCTTCCCGGCTGAACACGAATACGAGGCGTACCGCCAGGCTGCCGGACCGGATGATCACGTGGTACCGCCGGTGGTGGAGGACCTCAAGGCCGAGGCCCGCTCCCGCGGGCTGTGGAACCTGTTCCTGCCCGCGGAGTCCGGTATCGGTCAGCTCGATTATGCGGGTCTGGCCGAGATCACCGGGTGGAGCCTGCATCTGGCCCCGGAGGCCACCAACGGCCAGGCCCCGGACACCGGGAACATGGAGCTGCTGCACCTGTTCGGAACCGACGAGCAGAAGTCCCGGTGGCTGGCGCCGTTGCTCGAGGGCTCCATTCGCTCGGCGTTCTCCATGACCGAAGTGGCCGTCGCCAGCTCTGATGCCACCAACATCGAGACCCGCATCGACCGCGACGGCGACGAGTACGTGATCAACGGTCGGAAGTGGTGGACCAGCGGGGCCGCAGATCCGCGCTGCGCGCTGCTGATCGTGATGGGCAAGACCGATGTGGATGCCGCGCCGCACCGCCAGCAGTCGATGGTGCTGGTGCCCACGTCGGCCCCCGGGGTCACCATCGCGCGCGACGTGCCGGTCTTCGGTCGCCACGACCAGCACGGTCACTGCGAGGTGGTGTACGACAACGTGCGGGTGCCCGTGACCAACATCCTCGGCGAGGAGGGCGCCGGCTTCGCCGTCGCCCAGGCCCGGTTGGGTCCTGGCCGCATCCATCACTGCATGCGAGCCCTCGGTGCGGCCGAGCGCGCGCTGAGTCTGATGACCGCGCGGGCCACGTCGCGGGTGGCCTTCGGCAAGCCGCTGGCCGAGCAGGGCACGGTGCAGCAGCAGATCGCCGAGTCACGCATCGCCATCGACCAGGCGCGCCTGCTGTGCCAGTTTGCCGCCAAGACCATCGATCTGCATGGCAATCGCGCTGCGGCACAGCTGATCTCGCAGGCCAAGGTGTCGGTGCCGCGGGTCGCCCTGGAGGTGATCGACCGGGCCATCCAGGTGCACGGCGGTGCCGGCGTCAGCGACGACGTGCCTCTGGCTGCGATGTACGGCTGGCACCGGTCCATGCGCATCTTCGACGGGCCCGACGAGGTGCATCTGCGTTCCATCGCCAAGGCCGAACTGCGCAAGCAGCACTGAGCTGCAGCGATCAGTCCGCCCGGCGCAGCGACGCCGCCTTCATCGTCAGGTGGTCCCGCTCGGGAACGGTCTGGGCGCGCGCGGCAGCATCGGCGTACAGGTGCGCCGCCACCCCCAGATTCCCGTCTTTCTCGTGCAGATACGCCAGCGCCGCGGTGTGTCGAGGCAGTGCTGGATCCAGATCGGCCAACGCGGTCAACCCGGCTCCCGGACCGTCCGCCTCACCGAGTGCCACCGCCCGGTTGAGTCGGGCGATCGGGCTGTCGGTGAGAGCGATCAGTTCGTCGTACCACTCGACGATTTGCACCCAGTCGGTCTCGCCCGCGCTCGGGGCGTCGGCGTGCAGGGCAGCGATGGCCGCCTGTGCCTGGTACTCGCCCAGTCTGCCGCGGGCCAGGGCGCTCTGCAGTACGTCCACCGCCTCGGCGATCAGGTCGGTACACCACAGCGTGCGGTCCTGCTCGGCCAGCGGCACCAGCCTGCCGTCGGCACGGTGGCGCGCCGGGCGCCTGCTGTGGTGTAACAGGAACAGGGCCAGCAGACCCGCCACCTCCGCATCGTCGGTCTGCGCCGCCAGCTGGCGGGCCAGCCGGATCGCCTCGGCGGCCAGATCGACGTCACCGGTGTAGCCCTCGTTGAACACCAGGTACAGCACCTTCAGCACCGTGCGCAGGTCGCCTCTCCGGTCCAGGCGAACGGTGCTCACCGTCCGTTTGGCGCGGCTGATCCTCTGCGCCATGGAGGCTTGCGGGACCAGGTAGGCGTTGGCGATCTGAGCCGTGGTCAGACCGCCGACCGCCCGCAGCGTCAGCGCCACCGCCGAGGCCGGGCTCAGGCTCGGATGGGCGCACAGGAAGTACAGCGCCAGGGTGTCGTCGACGGCGGCCGAGGGGCCCGGCAGAGGTGTGCTCGCCGATTCGCGCTCACGCCTGCGCCGGGCGACATCGGATCGGGTGCTGTCGAGATAACGGGGCCACGCAGCAGTGACCAACCAGCCCGCGGGATCGTCGGGCGGTTGGTGGGGCCACGTCTCCCAGGCCCGGACCAACGCCTCTTGCACGGCGTCCTCGGCACCGGAGAAGTCCGCCCCGCGGCGTACCAGTGCCGCCAACACGCCGGGGACGAGACCACGCACCGCGTCCGGGTCGAACGCCACTATTCGGTGACGGTCGGCGCCGAGGCCATGAAGGGGCGTACCTCGAGCCATTCGTGGATGGGCTCACCGCCTGCGCCCGGCGCCGCGGACAGTTCCCCGGCCAACTCGACGGCGCGCTCGTAGGAGTCGACGTCGACGATCATGTAGCCGGCAATCAGGTCCTTGGTCTCGGCAAAGGGGCCGTCGGTGATCGGCGGCCGCCCCGGGCCGTCGGAACGCACCCAGGCGCCCTCGGCGGACAGGGCCTGGCTGTCCACGTACTCACCGGACTGCTTGAGCCGATCGGCGAAGTCGTTCATGTACTGCAGGTGGGCATCGATCTCGGCCGGCGTCCGACGATCCATCGGCACGTCGTTCACCGAGGCCGGGGCGCCGCGGTAGTGCTTGAGGAACAGGTACTTCGCCATGGGTACTCCTTCGTCGGATTCCGCGACCGGGACGGTCAACGTATCCAGGGGACGGTGCCGTCACCCCATTCTCGACATCCCGGGGCGACTCATTGCTTGCCCCATGAGCAATGAGCCTTGGCATTCATCGGTGCGCACGTCACGATGATCGGCATGACCCGTGTGGATACCCGCCCACCCCGTACCGGTGACAGCGAGAAGGACGTTCTGACGGGGTTCCTCGACTACCTTCGCCAGTGTGTCGTCGAGAAGGTCAGGGGCGTGCCCGAGCCTGCGGTACGCGAACCCGGCGTCGCCTCGGGCACCAATCTGCTGGGCCTGCTGAAGCACCTGACACACGTGGAGCGGTTCATGTTCCTGGGTGAACAGGCTGCGGACTGGCCGGCAACGTTTCACGCCGCACCCGAGGAGACGGTCGACGATCTGATTGCGGCCTATCAGCAGGCGGTGCGGGAGGTCAACCGCGTGATCGCCGATTGCGGCGATCTGGCGTCGCCTGCCGCCCGCCCCGGCCGGACGCGGGTGACCATGCGGTGGGCGCTCACCCACATGGTCGAGGAGACCGCCCGGCACGCCGGACACCTGGACATCCTGCGCGAACTCGTCGACGGCAGCACCGGTCGGTGAGATACGTTGGCGCTCAGAATCTTTGCGACACGGCCAGCGCACGCGGACCGGTGAACACGAGCGTCAAGAAGAAGAAGCTGTACAGCGCCGCGGTCTCACCCTCGTTGACGTAGGGCCAGAAGTTCCGCGGGAAGTGCACCCAGAAATAGGCCACGGCCATCATGCCGGAGGCGATGAACGCCGCCACCCGGGTGGCCAGGCCGGCGGCGATCATCGCGCCGAGCACCACCTCGAGAATGCCGGCCCACCACATCGGCCACGCCCCCACGGCGGCAGCCTGCCCCGTCGGCCACCCGAAGAGCTTCACGGTGCCGTGCATGGCGAACATCAGCGCGGCGAGGATGCGGAACACTCCGAATGCCAGGTCGGATTTGGACGCCAGCCGGGTCTCGATCGGTGCGGAGGTGGCGGTGATCGTGGACATGCGTTCTCTACCTTTCGTCGGGTTTCGGTGTGCTCATCGTCAGCCCGTGAGTTCTCGAGGCAGCGACTCTCATAGCCGATTCACATATGAGATATGCAGGTGTGAGCCAACTTTGAGATGGTCGGTGCTGCGATGCAGGCCACATCCGATGAACGCAACGGGGCCCCTCTATGAGATGTCTATGAACTCCGCGTGTCGCGCGCCCGTCACCGCGACAATGGACCGGTGACCTCTGCTCCGATGGAGAAACAGCAGCCCCGCAAGGCCATCTTGGGCCAGCTGCCCCGGATGTACCGTGCCGACGGCTCGCCCATCCGGGTACTGCTCGTCGACGACGAACGCGCACTGACCAACCTGGTCCGGATGGCCCTGCAGTACGAGGGGTGGGAGATCGACGTCGCCCACGACGCCGACGAGGCGTTCGCGAAGTACCAGGCCAACACCCCTGATCTGCTGGTGCTGGACATCATGATGCCGGGTACCGACGGTCTCGGTGTGCTCGCCAAGGTCCGGGAATCCGGCACGTACACCCCCACCCTGTTCCTGACCGCACGGGACTCGGTCTCCGATCGGGTGACGGGGTTGACTGCCGGCGGCGACGATTACATGACCAAGCCGTTCTCCCTGGAGGAGTTGGTGGCGCGGCTGCGCGGGCTGCTGCGGCGCACGGCGTTCCTCACCCCCGCCGAGGACGAGACACTGCAGGTCGCCGACCTGGTACTCGAAGCCGCCAGCCGAGAGGTCACCCGGGCCGGCGTCGCCGTGTCACTGACCTCCACCGAGTTCGACTTGTTGCGCGTGCTCATGCGCAATCAGCGAAAGGCTTTGACTCGCAAGGAAATCCTGCGACAGGTCTGGGACTACGACTTCGGCGGCAAGACCAGCATCGTCGATCTCTACGTGTCGTACCTGCGTAAGAAGATCGACACCGGTCACGAGCCGATGATTCACACCGTGCGCGGCGTTGGATACATGCTGCGTCCACCGGAGACGCCCGGGCAGTGAAACGCATCTGGAGTAACTGGACCCTACTGCGACAGCTGGTCGTCGGAGTATCGGCCGTGGTGATGGTCGCACTGGTGACCGTGGGTGTCACCACGGTGGTGAGCCTGCGGGCGTCGGTGCTCGGGATCATCGACACCCAACTCGCGGGTGCCTCGGACGGTTACGTCAGCTCGGTGGCCAAGTACCGCAACACCCCGGGGCCCGATGGTGCGCTGCCGCAGCCGGGGGCGATGAAGCCACTGGTCAATCTGGTGGGGCAGGCTCCCGGCAACATCGTCGCGCTGATCCAGGACGGCCGCGTCGTCGACTCCGCTTACTTCTCCGACGGTGAGGCCGGCGTGGCCCCGGCAGCCGCCGTCGACAAGATCGCGCAGCTGTCCTGGCTCGGCGAGCCCCTGCGCAGCATCGAACTCCCTGGGCTGGGCTGGTACCGCATGTCCGGCGTCGCCGGCGATGGCAACGAGATCCTGGTGACCGGGGTGTCGCGGGCGCCGGCCTGGGATGCGATGGTGCGGGAGACCGCCATCGTGTCCGGGCTGACGGCGCTGGCCCTGGTGTTCACCGCGCTGTCCACCATCGCGATCGTGCGGTTCGCACTGCGGCCGCTACGCCGGGTGGCGACCACCGCCGCCGAGGTGGCGGCCCTGCCACTGGACCGCGACAACCACGCCATCACCCCTCGTGTGCCCACGGCCGACACGGACCCGCGCACCGAGGTTGGCCTGGTCGGCGACACCCTCAACCGGTTGCTCGACCACGTCGAGCGGGCCCTCGGTGATGTCGCGGCCTCGGATCGCCGGATGCGGCAGTTCATCACCGACGCCAGCCATGAATTGCGCACCCCGCTGGCCGCAATCGGCGGCTACGCACAGCTCACCCGGCAGGACAGCTCGGTGTTGCCCGAGATGACGGAGTATTCGCTGGCGCGCATCGAAGCCGAGACCCAACGGATGAATTCGTTGGTGTCGGATCTGCTGCTGCTGGCCCGGCTGGACGAGGGCCAAGACCTGGACCGGGCGGACGTCAATCTGGTCGAACTGGTGGTTGACGCGGTCAATGACGCCGCGGTGTCGGCGCCGGGTCACCTGTGGCACACCGCGGTGCCGGACGAGCCGGTGTGGGTGCGCGGCGATCAGGCGCGGCTGCACCAGACGCTGGCGAACCTGCTGTCCAACGCTCGTGTGCACACTCCCGACGGGACCACCGTCCGGACGGTTCTGACGACCGGGCGGACCGAGGACGGGGCCGACTACACGGAGTTGACGGTCTCTGACGACGGCACCGGTATCGACGCCGAGCTGTTGCCGCACCTGTTCGAGCGGTTCGTCCGCGCCGACAAGTCCCGCTCCCGCGAATCGGGAAGCTTCGGGCTCGGACTGTCCATCGCGGCATCCATCGTGGAGGCGCATGGCGGCACCATCACCGCCGAGTCCAGGTCGGGTCGAACCACGTTCGAGATTCGCCTGCCGACAGCGCTCCAACCGGCGACGGCGCCGGTCTGATCCCCACACCGAGTCCCGATCATCGCCTTACTGTGACCTTATCTAGCCCTTATTTTCCTTAAGTTCTGCGGTACGGTGGGGGATCGGCACCGGAGCACGCCACGGAAGGAACTCGACATGGGACATCAGCCCGAACGAATCGTCCTGGTCACCGGCGCTGCGGGAGGCGTCGGCGCCGAAGCGGCCCGACTCCTGGCCGCGGCGGGCACCCATGTGATCACCGCTGCCCGCTGGGATGAGGCCAGCATCTCCACCGTCATCGATTCCATCGCCGCCGAGCACGGCCGTCTCGACGGGGTGATCATCAACGCGTCCTGCGGTCTCGACATCGATTCCAGTCCCGCCGACGCGGTGGGCCTGAGCCCGGACGCGCAGCGGCGACTGGCCCGCCAGGCCGTCCCCCTCATGCCCGCGGGCGCCCGGATCGTGTTCGCCACCACCCATCAGGCGCACTTCTATCCCGCCAAGGCCGTCCCGAAGGGCTACGCAGCCGCGGCGGCCAGCATGCGCGCCGGCGAGACCGCACTGCATGCGTTGCGGGCCGAGTTCGCCCGGGCCGGCGTCCAGTTCACTGTGGTCTCCGGCGACCTCACCGATCGCCGCGACATGGCTGCAGCGGTGGTCAACGCGACCAATGTCGCGAACTCGTCCGGCGTCGTCTACGTGGGTCGGGCCGATTACCAGATGACGGCCTGACCTCCGGCGAACGACAAATCTGCCACCAACCGGTATCTTCAGCGACAGTTGGCGGCAGAGAGGTTGTGATGTTTCTTCCAGTTCCGACGGGCAGCACCACCGGCGCACTGATGACAGTCTTGACGACAGTCGTCGCGATCATGCTGATCAGCGCCATCTGGGTCTACCACGACGCAAGTGCATCCGCTGAGCGCGGCCGCCCCATCATCTCGTCAGTGGGTTCGCTGCAACTGAAGAAACCGGTCGCTTGGTTCCTGGCCGTCCTCCTGCTGTGGGAAATGTGCCTGCCGCTCTACATAACCAGCCGGAGTCAGGCCTAAACGCCTGCGCCTGAATTCGGTCGGGTTCATTCCACGCACGCGTTTGAACGCGGCGCTGAACCCGAACGGATCGGCGTACCCCACGCGTGCCGCGACCTCGGCGATGGTCGCCGTCCTGTGTTCCACCAGCAGGTCCGCGGCCAGCGTCATGCGCCACCCGGTCAAGTACGTCAGTGGTGGTTCGCCCACCAGATCGGTGAAACGCTTGGCCAGCGTCGAGCGTGACACCCCGATCCGACGCGCCAGTCCGGCCACGGTCCACGGCTCGGCCGGCTCCCCGTGGATCAGCCGCAATGCCTCACCCGCCACCGGGTCGCGCTGCGCCGCCCACCACGCCGGGGGTTGGCCGCCGGGCCGGTCGAACCACTCCCGCAACGTGCAGACCAGCATCCAGTCCAACAACCGGTCCAGGACCACCTGCTGGCCCGGCGCGTCGACGGCCACCTCCGCGGCCAGGTGGTCCACCACCGGATCACCGGTGCCCCCGGCCTCGACCCGCAGCACCACCGGCAGCGCCTCGAGCAGCCGGCGGTTGATCTCGCCGCCCACCGGATAGGCACCGACGATGAGTGTCGGGCCGCCGGCGTCGGCGTCGGCCCAGCCCAACCGATGGCGAGTGCCGCCCAACTCTGGCGTTGCACAGAACCGGCCGCACTGTACGGGCTGAGCCTCGGTATCGAGGGCGTCGACAAACGAGAAGATCCCGGGTCCACGCACCACCACGGTCTCGTAGGAATTCAGCGGCTCGGGCTCCCCGTGTTCGGGCACGATCCACCCGGAGCCGTTCAGGATGGTGCACAGCGTCAGGGGCGCGCCGTCGACAAAATGCAGGGACCACGGCGCTGACAAGGCGGTACTGCCGAACAGCGACCCATGCGCCCGCACCCCGCGGAACAGATCAGCGAAAGCGTCCACCCACCCAGGCTAGACGAATGGACAGGCATTCCGGCTTCTCACCCATGGGAAAGTCCAACAACCCCGGGTTGACTGGAGCCATGAACACCACCGACAACACCCTGGTCCTGGGGGCCAGCGGCAAGACCGGCCGCCGGCTCGTCCCCCGTCTGCGACTGCGCGGAGTGCCCGTGCGGCCGGCATCACGGTCCAGCAGGATCCGGTTCGACTGGGCTGACCGCGACAGCTGGTCCGCGGCCCTGCAAGACGTCGCCGCGGTGTATCTGGTGCCGCCACGCGACCCTGCGCCCGTGCGGGAGTTCGTGTCACTGGCCGAGCAGCGCGGGGTCCGACGGGCCGTCGTGCTCTCCGGCCGGGGCGCGGACACCTGGGGCGATTCGACTTTCGGACTGGACATGCGTGCCGCCGAGGACGCCGTGCGGGCCTCGAGCCTGGAGTGGACCATCCTGCGTCCCAACAACTTCGCGCAGGACTTCGACGAGGACGTTTTCCGCGACGATGTGGTCTCCGGGCAGCTTGCGCTGCCCAGCACGGTGGCAGAGCCGTTCATCGACATCGCGGATGTCGCCGACGTGGCGGCGACGGTACTGACCGAACCCGGCGCGCACGTCGGACAGATTTACGAGATGAGCGGTCCGCGATCGATCACCTTCGCCGAGGCCGTACAGCTGATCGCCACGGCGTCCGGACGCCCGGTGCACTACACCGCGGTGTCGCCGCAGGAGTACCGCGCCGGCCTGGTGGCGCAGGGCCTGAGCGAGGACGATGCGCACCACGTCGCGGAGATGTTCGTGATGATGGAGCGCGGTGCACTCAGTGCACCCACCGACACGGTGCCCACACTGTTGGGGCGCCCGGCCCACACGTTCGAGGACTATGTGCTGCGGGCCGCGGCGGCGGGGGCGTGGGACCGATGAGCACCTCACTGCGTGCGCAGGATCTCGACCTGCTGCGCCGGCCCCTGCACGGATTCCTGACGATCGCCGGAGGGCCCCAGCCGCCCCAGCCCCGCCCGGTGTGGTTCGAGGCGGCCGACGACGGGACCATCCAGCTGTTCACTGGCCCTGACACCGCCAAAGTTCGCCAGCTGCAGCGTGATCCGCGGGCCTCGCTGGTGGTGGCCGCCCCGGTCGGGGAACATGAACACTGGGTCTCGGTCACCGGCCCGGCCACCGTGGAACGCGACGGGGCCGACGAGCTGCTACACCGCCTGGCGGCGCGCTACTGGGACCTCGACGACCCCCGCCGCGCCGCGGAGCTCGCCGAGATGTCGGCCCAGAACTGGCTGCGGGTGGTCATTCACCCGGACAAGGTGAGCGGCTACGCGATGTGAGTCGGACGAGGCGGGTCAGGACCAGCCGTCGGCGACGGCGGCCACCTCGGCCCGCACCTCGGCGATGGGCCGGTGGAAGTCACCTGGGTTCGCCGGAGGCTCGGTGTGCACCACCACGCCCTGGACCTGCATCCCCATGAAGGCGCCGAGGATGCCGAAGAAGGGCCCGATCACGAAGTCGGTTTCCACGTCGGCTCCCGTTGGGGTCGCGCGCGCCGAGATCACCAGTACCGGCTTTCCCCGCAAGGGTGCAATGCCTTCTGCCGCAGGCGAAGTGGCACCGATGACGTGGACGTTGTCCAGCCACGCCTTCAGGGTCGAGGGCATCGAGTAGTTGTACATCGGCGCACCCACCACCACCGCGGCCGCATCGCTCAGCTCGGCGAGCAGCTCGTCCTGCAACCGGCGGGCCTCCGGCGACGGGGTCACACTGCCGTCGGGCTGCAGTTCAGCCGTGAAGTGCAGGGCGTTGGTGTGCAGGTGCGGCAACTGCTCGGTGTGCAGGTCGCGGCGACGGATCTCCCGGCCGGGCGCCGCGGCCGCCCACCGCTGGGCGAACTCTGTCGCCAACTGTCGTGACGCCGACGAGGTGAGGTTGGCCGACGAGTCGAGCTGCAAGATGTAGGTCACGAGGTAAGCAGTCTAGTGTGGCCGTTCAGCAGTCCCGAAAGACGCACTGCGCGTGGCCAAGACGCCTCCGGCGCCGGAAACCCGGGCCGAAAAATCCTCTGAAAAAATCTGGCACTCTCCGGCGCCGAGTGCTAATCTCGGCGGTGCACAGTGATTGGTCGCCCGCCAGGGTGGCGGGCCCCTAGTGTCGAGGAGGTGGGTTGCTGTGCTTCGTTTTGATCCCTTCGGTGACATTGACTCCCTGACCCGCGGACTGCTCGCGAATCAGTCGACGAACAGCCGAGTTCCCCGGTTCATGCCGATGGACCTGTGCAAGATCGGCGACCATTACGTGTTGACCGCCGACCTGCCTGGCATCGACCCCGGCTCCGTCGACGTCGATGTGGACGGCGGAACCCTGACCATCTCGGCGCACCGCACGGCCCGTTCCGAGGAGTCCGCCCAGTGGCTGGCCAACGAGCGGTTCTCCGGCAGCTATCGCCGTCAGTTGTCGCTCGGGGACAACATCGACACGTCTGCCATCTCGGCGACGTACGAGAACGGCGTGCTGACCGTCACGATCCCGGTGGCCGAGAAGGCCAAGCCGCGCAAGATCGAGGTCAGCCACACCGGCTCAGCAGTTCCGATCGAGCGGACCACCGTCGACGCAGAGTGAAAGGGGGTATATAGCAGCGACATTCGCCACCGAACCTTCACAGCTCCCGCACCTGCCCGCGTTCGACCAGCCAGCGGCGATCCAGCCGGACGTTCTGCACCATCCTGCGGTCATGCGTCACCAGCAGGAGTGCGCCGGTAAAAGTCTCCAACGCCTGCTCCAGCTGCTCGATCGCGGGCAGGTCCAGATGATTGGTGGGCTCGTCGAGCACCAGCACATTGGTGCCGACCGCCTGGAGCAGCGCCAGGCCGGCCCGGGTGCGTTCACCGGGCGACAGCGCGTCGACGGGGCGTTCCACATGGTCTGACTTGAGCCCGAACTTGGCCAGCAGCGTACGCACGTCGGCGGTGGTCCAATCCGGCAAGCGCTGCTCGAACCGTTGTACCAGTGTGCCCGAGCCGGTGAAATCGGCTCGGGCCTGGTCGATTTCGCCGATCGACACGTTTGCGCCCAGGCTGGCGCGTCCCTCGTCGGGCAGGATGCGCCCGAGTAGCAGCCGCAGCAGGGTGGACTTGCCCGCCCCGTTGGGTCCCGTGATGCCGATGCGGTCTCCGGCATCCACCTGCACACTCACCGGACCCAGGACGTGATCGCCTTGGCGCACCACTGCCTGGTTCAGGGTGGCCACCACCGCACTGGAGCGCGGCGCCGATCCGATGGTGAACTGCAGCGTCCACTCCTTGCGGGGTTCGGCCACGTCTTCGAGCCGGGCGATACGACTCTCCATCTGCCGGACCTTCTGTGCCTGCTTCTCGCTCGATTCGGTGGCCGCGCGGCGGCGGATCTTGTCGTTGTCCGGGGCCTTGCGGATCGCGTTGCGCACCCCCTGGCTGGACCACTCCCGCTGCACCCGGGCCCGCGCCACCAGATCCGCCTTCTTCTCGGCGAATTCCTCATACTGTTCGCGCCGGTGCCTGCGGCCGACCTCACGCTCTTCGAGGTAACTGTCGTATCCGCCGCCGAACACCGTGGTGGTGTTCTGCGCCAGATCCAGCTCCAGCACCCGGGTCACACTGCGCGCCAGGAACTCCCGGTCGTGACTGACCAGCACGACACCGCCGCGCAGCTCACGGACGAACTGCTCCAGCCGGTCGAGGCCGTCGAGATCCAGGTCATTGGTCGGTTCGTCGAGCAGGGCGATGTCGAACCGGGACAGGATCAGCGCCGCCAGGCCCACCCGCGCGGCCTGCCCGCCCGAGAGCGACGTCATGTCGGTCACCTCGGGCGTCACACCGTCGATCCCGAGATCGGCCAGCACCGCAGGCACCCGGTCCTCGAGGTCAGCGGCGCCGGTGGCCAGCCAGTGGTCCAACGCCACCGAGTAGGCGTCTGCGGCGGCGTCGGATTCACCCAGCGCCGCCGCCGCTGCTTCCATCGTCTCGGTGGCGGCAGCACACCCGGTGCGCCGCGCTATGTATGCGGCGACGGTCTCACCCGGGACACGCTCGTGTTCCTGCGGCAGCCAGCCCACGAATGCGTCTGCCGGAGCGAGGCTGACCGAGCCGGCCAGTGGTGGCAGTGCACCGGCCAGGATGCGTAGTAGCGTGCTCTTCCCGGCGCCGTTGGCGCCCACCACACCCAGCACGTCGCCGGGCGCCACCGTGACGTCCACGCCTTCGAAGAGAGTCCGGTGTGCGTAGCCGCCGGCCACCGCCTTGGCGACGAGCGTGGCGGTCACTACCAGCCCGCGTTGGCGGCCAGGTCGATGGCGTACTGGTTGACGAAGGTGCCCGCACTCGGGGCGCCGCGGCAGGATCCGTCGGACTCACCCGGGCGCTTGACCCACAGGAACGCATCCACCTGGGGGTTGCCGGTGTCGGTGGTGGGCCGGACACCGAGTGCGCGACCGCTGGGGTTGCACCAGTACAGCGGATCACCCTCGACGGGGCCCGCGCCGTTGCGTGAGGTGTCGATGACGAATGGCTTGCCACCCGTCATCCCCGAGATCGCAGCGCCGTAGCCCGTCGACTCTTCGGTGGTGAAGAAGTTGGCGGTGTTGAGGCTGAAGCCGCGGGCCTTGGCCACGCCCACCCGGTTGAGCCGCGCCGCCATCACATCGGCAGGCACCCAGCGGGAGTGGCCGGCGTCGACGTAGACGGCCGTGCCCGGGTTGCGGGTCAACACGTCGACGGCGTAGCCGATGAGGTCGAAGCGTTCCTCCTGTTGAGCCGGGGAGAGGCAGTCGGCCATGGCCAGCGCATCGGGCTCCAGGATCACTGCGGCGTGGCCGCCGCCGATGGCGCCGGCCACGCCGTCGATCCAGCCCCGGTAGGCGTCCGCCGAGCCGAATCCGCCCGCGGCGTAGCTGCCGCAGTCGCGGTTGGTGATCCCGTAGAGCGCCAGGATGGGCATGGTGCCCGCGGCCTGGGCGTCGGCGATGTACTTGGCGTCCACCGACGGGGTGGACAGGTGATCCATCCAGTACGCCGTGGGGGTGTTCACCACGGCGTTCAGCTGCGGGCTGGGGTTGCCGGCGGCGGCGCGAATTCCCTTCGAGTTGGGGTTCACGTAGAACGGCCGGCCCACCAGGGGGTTGGCTTCGCTGACCAGGTGCACCTGCGGCGCCGTGCTGGGGGCGTCCGGTAGGGAAACCGCACCGAGCCCGGCGACAACGGCCGCGGCCAGGAAGGGGCTGGTCCAACGCAGGACTGAGGAGATCACGTCCCGAAACTAGTGGCGGCCGGTGGTGAGCGCCAATCCGCCCCCACCGGTGCAGCGTCGGAGACGGGGCGCCGAAGAACAATCCGGTCGAGTCGGCGTTGCGGAGGCAGGAGGTGACGGCGGTTAGGGTGCTTGGGTGACCGCAGCAGCAGAAACGTCTCCTCTCGAAGCCCGGTTGGGCCACCACTACCAGATGGACGGCACCTACCTCGTCGGCCGCGAGAAGCTGCGCGAGTACGCCCGGGCGGTGCAGGACTACCACCCCGCGCACTGGGACGTGGCGGCCGCTGCCGAACTGGGCTACGCGGACGTCATCGCCCCGCTGACCTTCACCTCGGCACCCGGCATGCAGTGCAATCGCCGGATGTTCGAGTCCATCGTGGTCGGTTATGACACCTACCTGCAGACCGAAGAGGTCTTCGAGCAGCACCGCCCGATCGTCGCCGGCGACGAACTGACCATCGACGTCGAACTCACCGCCGTGCGCCGGACCGCCGGCCGGGACTTCATCACCGTCACCAACACCTTCACCGACACCGCGGGCGAGCGGGTGCACACCCTGCACACGACGGTCGTCGGTGTGACCGCCGACGACATCGACGCCGGGGTCAAGACAGCCGTGCAGAAGGCGATGATGCACGACATGAACATCCTCGACATCGGGGGTGACGACGCCGATTACGTCAAGACGCTGCGCCCCGAGACGGAGATCCGCATCGCCGACGGTTCCGGCCGCACACCGGGCACCCCGGATTTCGACAGCATCACCGTGGGTGACGACCTCGGGGTGCACCACACCCGGTTGTCGCGCGGCGACCTGGTCAATTACGCCGGCGTGGCCGGCGATGCCAATCCGATCCACTGGGATGAAGCCATCGCCAAGCTCGCCGGACTGCCCGACGTGATCGCCCATGGCATGCTCACCATGGGCCTGGGCGCGGGCTTCGCCTCCACGTGGACCGGTGATCCCGGAGCGGTGACCCGGTACACGGTGCGCCTGTCGCAGCCGGCCGTGGTGTCCGCCGCTGAGGGCGCCGACATCGAATACAGCGGCAAGGTGCGGTCACTGGACCCTGAAACCCGCAACGGAGTGCTGCTGATCGGCGCAAAGTCGGCCGGCAAGAAGATCTTCGGACTGGCGACGATGCACGTCAGGTTCCGCTGACCGGCACCTCGAGTGTCGTGATCCGCCGCTGTACCTCGCGGCGCAGCGCCCCGAGGATGACGAACACGTCGATCATCGAGATGTGGTTGGCGGCCAGCAGCACTGCCACGCCCGCTTGCCCATCCCCCGCGAGCGCGGTCGTCGTCTCGGTGCCGCCATGCCCCCGTGGTTGCATCGAACCGTATAGATAGAACCCCTAAGTTCCGGTAGCGTCGCTGGGGTGACTCTCGGCATCTGGGGTGATCTGACGGTCCTGGCCGCGGTGCTGGAGATCGTCTTCGCGAGCTGTGTCTTCGTCTACGTCTCCCGGCTGGAGAGGCGACGGTCCCATCCCCTGGGCGACCAGGTGGGCGCCCACAAGGCGGTGCTGGCCAAAGTACGCAAGGGCGCACCCATGACGCCGGAGGAAGTCGACTACGCAGCCGAGCTGGTGGCGGACGCCCGTTCACCACTGGCGTACGCCATCCCCGCCGCCTTGTTCACCATCGGTTTCTTCTACGTCGTCGGGTGTCTGTTCATGCTCCACGTCCACGGCGGCGATCCCTCCTTTCGCACCTTCATCGGCGGCATCCCCATGCTGACGTCGATGAACATGGCTGCCCAGCTGCGCCGGGTCGCCGGACTGAAGCGCAAACTGCCGGCCGTCAGCGCTGCGTGAGCACCGGGTCCCCGTCCTCCCACAACCGCAGTTGACGGTCGCGGTCACGGCCGCCGAAGGGCCGGGGCGCGGGGCGCTGGCGGACGTTCAGCGGCCACCAGAACCAGCGACCCAGCAATGCCGCGATGGCCGGGGTCATGAAGGACCGCACGATCAGTGTGTCGAACAGCAGACCCAGGGCGATGGTGGTGCCGATCTGTCCCAGGATCCGCAAGTCCGCGAACAGGAATGAGGCCATGGTGGCGGCAAACACCAGACCCGCTGCCGTGACGACGGCCCCCGATCCGGCCATCGCCCGGATGATGCCGGTGTTGAGCCCGGCCCCGATCTCTTCTTTGAAGCGGGAGATCAGCAGCAGGTTGTAGTCCGAGCCGACCGCCAGCAGCAGAATCACCGCCAGCGCCAACACGATCCAGTAGAGGTCGACGCCGAAGATCTCCTGCCAGATCAACACCGACAGCCCGAACGACGCACCCAGTGACAGGGCGACGGTTCCGACGATGACGAACGCTGCGACGATGCTGCGGGTGATGAACATCATCACGAGCAGGATCAGACACAGCGCCGCGATCGCCGCGATCATCAGGTCGTACTTGGCACCGTCCTGAATGTCCTTGTAGGTTGCGGCAGTTCCGGCGAGGTAGATCTGTGAACCCGCCAGCGGGGTTCCCTTGACAGCTTCCTTGGCGGCCTGCCTGATCGCATCGATGTGCGAAATACCTTCAGGGGTGGCCGGATCCCCCTCGTGGGTGATGATCATCCGCGCCGCCTTGCCGTCCGGTGAGAGGAACAGCTTCAGTCCGCGTTGGAATTCGGGGTTGGTGAAGGCCTCAGGTGGCAGGTAGAAGGAGTCGTCGGTCTTGGAGGCGTCGTAGGCCTGCCCCAGCGCAGTGGCGTTCTGCAGTGCCGCCGCGGCCTGGTCGTTGAGCCCCGAGGTGGTGGCGTAGTTGGTCAGCGTCAGGTCGCGGTTGGTCTCCTGGCTGGCGATCTGTGGAGGGATCAATGCCAGCAGCTTCGGTTGCAGCTCATCGAGTTTGGCGATGCTGCCCGCGACATCGGCCAGTTGATCGGTCAAAGCGTTGATGCCGTCGAGCGCGTCGAACAGTGACCGCAGCGCCCAGCAGATCGGGATGTCATAGCAGTGCGGTTCCCAGTAGAAGTAATTGCGCAACGGTCGGAAGAAATCGTCGAAGTTGGCGATCTTGTCTCGCAGGTCCTCGGCGGTGGCCACGGTGTTCTGGAAGGCCCTGGTCTGTTCGTCGGTGACCGCGCTGGACTGCTGCTGCAACGCATACTGCTGTCGCAGGACTTCGATGGAGTTGTTGATGACGTCCACCTGCTTGAGCAGATCTGCACCGCGCGCCTGCTGGAAGGGCAGGTTGTTGATCTGCGAGCCGCTGCCCGCACTGATCTGGAACGGGATGGACGTGTGGTCCAGAGGTGTGCCCAGCGGCCGGGTGATCGACTGCACCTGCGCGATGCCGTCGGTATGGAAGACGGCCTTGGCCACCCGTTCCAGCAGGATCATGTCGGTGGGGTTGCGCAGGTCGTGATCGGCTTGCACCATCAGCAATTCGGGGTTGAGGCGGGCCTGCGAGAAGTGCCGCTCGGCAGCGGTGTAACCGACATTCGCCGGCGCGTCGGAGGGCAGGTAGGGGCGGGCGTCGTAGCTCGTGGCGTAGCTGGGCAGCGCCAACAGCCCGATCAAGGCGACCGCCACCGTGGCTACCAGGATCGGTCCCGGCCAGCGGACGATTGCCGTACCGATCCGGCGCCAGCCGCGGGTGCGCATGGGTCTGCTGGGTTCGAAGAGGCCGAAGTGCCGCCCGATGACCAGCAGCGCCGGTGCGAGGGTCAACGCCGCCACCACTGCCACCAGAACTCCGATGCCCGCTGGGATTCCGAGGCTCTGAAAGTAGGGCAACCGGGTGAACGTCAGGCACAGCACCGCCCCGGCGATGGTCAACCCGGAACCCAGGATGATGTGGGCCGTGCCGTGGTACATCGTGGAGAACGCGGTGATCCGGTCCTCGCCGGCTTGGCGCGCCTCGTGGAACCGCCCGAGCAGGAAAATCGCGTAGTCGGTGCCCGCCGCTATCACCAGTAGCGTCAACAAATTGGTTGAGTAGGTCGATAATTCGATGATGCCGGCGTTGGCGAGCACCGCCACGACGCCGCGTGAGGCAGTCAGCTCGATCATCACCGTGAAGAGCACCATGAACACCGTGGTGAGCCTGCGATACAGCCAGAGCAGCATCAGCGCTATCACCCCGAGGGTGATCAGGGTGGTCTTCAAGGTGCCCTGCCGACCCACCTCGAACTGGTCGGTGACCAACGGCGCCGCGCCGGTGACGTAGGCCCGCAGGCCTTCTGGAGGCGGGTTGTCGTTCACGATGGCGCGCACGGCATCGACGGACTCGTTGGCCAACGACTCGCCCTGGTTGCCCGCCAGGTACAGCTGGACCAGCGCCGCTTTGCCATCCGAACTCTGCGATCCGGCGGCCGTGAGCGGGTCGCCCCAGAAGTCCTGAATGTGCTGGACGTGGCTGGTGTCTGCCGAGAGCTTCTGGACCAGCCCGTCGTAGTAGTGATGGGCATCGGCACCGAGCGGCTGGTCGCCCTCCAGAACGATCATCGCCGAACTGTCGGAATCGAATTCATCGAATACCGCGCCGATTCGCTTGCTTGCCTGCAGCGACGGCGAATCCTGCGGACTCAGCGAGACGTTGTGCGACTCCGCGACCGTCTCGAGCTGCGGAACGAAAACGTTGGTGAGCACCGCCAGCACCAGCCAGAACAGCGCGATGAGCACCGAGTACCGCCGGATCAGATCCGGAATCCGCTGCGCGCTCATCCGGACTTGTCCAGGCAGTAGGTGAAGGCGTTCAGTGTGTGCGCCGAACGCTCGTCCTTGACGTCATTGTCGATGGTGATCCGACAGCCGATCCAGTCGCCGTCGCCTTGCGCCGCGATGTTGACGAAGACGGCCGGATCCGTGGTCGTGGTGTCGTACACCCACGGCAGCGCGACTCCTTCCGCCTTCTGGGGCTGGGCCTCGACATCGGTGTACGTGACCGTCGCCACCACGCCGGGCGGACCGAAGACCTCCAACAGCACGTGTTTGGGATTGAACGGCACGATGTCGTTCTCGGCTCCGCTGGGCGTGGACACCACGTCCTCGGAGGCGAAAATGCCACGCAGCCGGTACACCGCAAAGCCGGCCGCCACGACCACCACCACCGCGACCAGGGCCATCCATCGCCGCTGCAGCACCTTGCTGACCGACACCCGCGGCATCCGCAACCCCTTCTGTGAGCGGCGACAGGCGCAAGCACATTTCTATAGTGAAGCTAAACAACTCGGTAGACGCTACGTCACCCGACCCCCCTGCACAACTGGAACAGCGAATCTGACCAGTACCGAATACAACCGATTCACAGCGAATTCGAAGGAGCAGGTGCTGTTCCAGCTAAGCGTTGCGTGATCGCCGGGCGGCACCGATGGTCAGCCACACCGCCGCAACCACGAAGTAGAAGGCACCGAACGCGGCATACGGTGCCACCGCGGTCGCGTCCGGAACCTCGGTCGAGGTCGACGCGATCACGAACATGACCCCCGCAGCAGTCGATTGCGCACCGCTGAGCAGCATCGCCCACTGCCCACCGGCCCTGCGGCGGCGACGCAATCCGGTGGCCAGTTGCAGCAACCCGGACACCGCTGCCCAGACGCCGAATACGCCGAGTACGGCATTCATGCTGCCAGTCAGCGCGACGGCGACGGCGCCGGTGGTGAGCACACTGACCGCCGCGTTCACCGCCTGCGTCGGGTTGTTGCGGACACCGCCACTGCGTTGTGCGTCAACCACATTGGCTGCGGCATCCCAGGCCGGGTAGATCAGGAACAGGACGGCCAGAGCCGGCGCGGCATCGGGGGTCAGAAAGGCCGCAGCCACCCACGCGACGTTGAAAGCTGCGCGCACCAGGTAGTAGCGGGTGAGCCAGCGGTCAGCACCGTGGTCCACCTCGGGCGCGCTGAGCGTATCGGTCATGGAGTCACTCCTTGTTGTGATTCGGGCACGACGGATCAACCCCTCGCGTATTGCGAGCGGTGGACGTGCCCGGTTGCGGGTGGGTCAGGTGTGTGCGCGGAGCCTGTCGATTGCGCTGTCGGCGATGGCGGCGAAAACCCCGGGATCGCCATGCGCCCGCGCCGAGAGCATGGCGCCGTGCACGGTGGCCATGAACACCTCAGCCTCTGCGCGTGGTGAGCCCGTGAAGGAGAAGATCCCCTGCGCGGCGCCGGTTTCCAGTGCAGCCGTCAACCAGTCCGACAGGGACCGGAAGTAGGCCCGGACTTCAGTAGCCACCTCGTCGGGCAGAACCGGAATCTGTGTGGCCAACAGTGCACAGAGGCAATAACTGGTGTCGGGCACCCCGATGCAGGCGGCCCAGTAATCGGTGTAGCCGTGCAACCGTGCCACTGGATCTGCCACCGTGCGAAGCGATTCCGCCATCCCCGCCTCCGCCTCTGCGCGGTAGCGCTGCACCAGGGTGCGCACCAGGTCGACCTTGGTCGGAAAGTGGTGGTGAATGCTGGCCTTGCGGATGCCTACGACGGCGGCGATGTCGGCGTAACTGAATCCGTTGTATCCCCCGGCGACGATCGATGCGCGGGCGCAGTCGAGGATCGCGTCGGGGGTAGACATCGAAGGCATGCCGCGAGCCTACCTTCTAGTAGGTAGTTAGGCAATCGAACCGTCGGGATAGTCGGGAAGGTCGAGATCACGCCCGCCGATATCAGCGATGCCCACCAACTTTGACACCGTTGTGCCCAGGGGGCCTGCCGCGATGGCAGCCCCGGCGTGCAGTGCCCGGATTCCGGCACGGGAGCCCGGGTTCGCCACCTTCAGCGCACCGGCCCGGACAGTGGGTGCAGTCGCGATGAACGGCTGCATCGTCCGGTGGTAGCGGCCGAGCGCATCCCAGACATCCCCGGGGGCAGCGAGTTCCCCCGCCAAGACGTAGGCACCGATCAGCGCCAGGCTGGTGCCGGCGCCCCCGAACGTGGCATTGCAGAAGGCGGAATCGCCCAGCAGGGTGATGCGTCCGCGACTCCAGGACGCCGGACGCACCTGCCCGACCGTCGAGAAGTACATCGGCGCCCCGTCCGCGATCGCGGCGAGAATGCGCGGTGCCGCGCCACCGACGCCGGCGAAGGTCCGGTCGAGGATCGTGGCCTGACCGGCCCGATCCAGTTCCGCCAGTCCCCGCACGTCGGAGAGGAACGTCAAAATTGCACGGGTGGTGCCCAGGTTGTCCGGGCGCAGATGCACCGCGCGGTGCTCGGTCTCGTGCTGCCAGGTCCACCATGGCCCGTCGGAATCGATACGAGGAATGGTGACATAGGCGAAGTACATGCCCAGAGGCGTGACCTCGACGGGATCGACGAAGCGCCGCGTTCGCGAGTACAGGCCTTCGGCGACCACGAGCAGGTCTGCTTCCACCTCCGCGCCGTCCTGCAGGGTCACGGTCACGTGGTCGCGGTGATCGGTCACGTCGGCGATCTGGGTGCCGAACCGGTAGTCGGAGGCGGCCGTACGGTCGATCAGGATGCGAGACAACTCGCCCCGCAGGATCTCCAGTTCGGCGGTGGGGCCATCGGGGGCACCCGACTCGGCCACCCGGAACTCTGCCGCCACCGACCCGTCCGATCGGACGAAACGGGTTCCGATCTCGCCGGTGCCCGCCGCGCGGACGGCATCCTCGATGCCCATCCGCCGCACCACCTCACGCGCGGCACCGCGGATGTCGACGTTCTGCCCCTCCTCGCGACGCTGGGGCGCCCGCTCGATCACCGTGCTCCGCCACCCGCGGGCCGCCAGTTGATGAGCCAGAGCGGGGCCGGCGACACCGGCGCCCGAGATGACGGCGTGTCCGGTCATGACAGAATGCGGTCCCCTCTTCTCGATGGAGAACGCATGATGCCCCGTGGCCGCAGATCTGAAACGGTGGCGGCCCCGCGGTCACTTACTCGTCAGAGATCGAGTTCCTGATCGATCCGGGTGGTGACGCCGGTGGCGACGATGGTGCGGTCGGCGTCCAGCGAGGCATAGGTCCAGAAGATGTGGAGTTCCTCGGTGTCAGAGACATTTTCGAAGTAGTGGTGAATGCCGGCGGGAATGAAGGACACGTCCCCGGCAACCACGGGATGCTGCTCGCCGGCGACATGGGCGACAGCGTTGCCGCGCAGGATCAGCACCGCCTCGTCGCAGTTGTGGAAGTGCTCGGCAATGGCCGCGCCGGGCGGGAACATCGTGATCCCGTTCAGGAAGTCCCGGGCACCGACCCGGGCCGACACCATGGGCAGTGTGCGCGCACCGCCGGCCCGGGCACGTGGTGTGATCTCGGCGGGTCTCAGGATCGCAGCGGTGCGTCCGCCGCGCCCCTGGGTTGTCGTGGTGTCGACGTCGGCCATGATCAGGCTCCTCGGGATCGGGTGCAACCCACCTTGGCGCCCCTGCCGCGCAGGGCGTATCCCGCGAAGGGTGAGGTTTCACTCCCCGCGTTCACCGATGCCGTCATCGCGGCGGGGCCAGGATGCCAACACGGCGTCGGCCACCCGCCGCAACTGCGCGCGGGAAGCTCCGTCACGCGCGCGGGTGGACAGTCCGTTGATGACGATGATCAGGAGATCGGCAAGCGTTTCCGGCTCGGCCCACGCAGGTAGGTCGCCGTCGGCGATGCCTCCTCGGAGCCGCCCGGCCACCACGGCCCGGCCTGAATCACGACGTCCGACCAGCAGTGGGTCGGTGTTGACCAAGGCATCCCCGTGGCTGTCCTCGTTTCTCACAGTCGACGATGGCTCCGTCCAGCAGCCGGCGGGTCGCCGAACGCGTGCCGCATTCCACAGGCATCGTTACGCCCGAGATCAATGGGTTTGATAACGAATTGCGCAGCGAGCCTGCCGACTTCGGCATTGGCCGCAGGGCTGTTGCGGGGCAGGAACGCAACTCTGCGACCCGCTCCGGTATCGGGGTCGCGAGCCAGCACGTTGGCCCAGGTGTTGCCGGAGGCCTTGACCCCCTGGGGTTGCGGGTCCACTCCGCCACCAGATCCGACGATGGCTGCCCACCCAGGTCGGCAGCCGAGAAACTGCTGTAGCCAATGGCATTGGCAGCGTCAACAATGATGCGCTGCTCCAGTCGGACACTTGCTCGACCAGTTCGCGAACCACCTCGAACGGTACGCCAGCATCACCGTGTCGGCCCGACAGCGCGGCAGCCACCTCAACCGGACGGATCTCGGAGCCCAGGCAACGACGCAACGGCGCCACCGGGTTACGATCACTTCTGTAGGGATCGTCATACAACCGATGGCGCAAGCCCGCCACGCTGACTCGGCAGGAGCCCCCATGTCCGACACCGTCACCACGCTGATGAACGACAATCTGCTCGCCGTGTTCAACGAGCGCGACCAGAGCAAGCGGCAGGCTGCGCAGACACGCACCTACGCGGCCGGAGTCCGGTGGACCGATGCCGAAGGCACCACCACAGGACTCGATGCGCTGGAGGCCAAATGCATCGGACTGCAGTCGGGCCTGGGCGAGTTGCAATTCGAAGCCGAGGGACCAATCCACGAGCTACCCGGATTCGGTTACCTGGCTTGGCGATTGGTGAACCCGGCCACCGGCGAGGTGCAAATGACGGGATTCGACGCCGCGCGGGTTGAGGACGGCAAGATCACCGAACTGTGGACGGTACTGATCCCGCCGCACTGACGTTTGCGGGGGCAGCCTGCGAGCAGCCACTCAATGCGGTGGCGGCGAACGGCGGGGCGAGGAGGTCGGCGCTGGGGCGCGGGACGTTCATCTGACTTCGCCTGTGGTCCAGGCCCGCTGGCATCAGCGGGCCTGGACACAGGCTGTTCTGTGCTACGAGCTGGCGGTCACGATTTTCAGTTGCGCACGCTGGTGTCGACACGGGGCACCTTCACCACCGGTACCAGCTGGCCCGCCCACGGGCTGTTGCTGTCACCGCTGTAGTAGCCGCGGTCGCGGTCACGGCCGCTGTAGCCGAAACCGTGGTCGTCGTCCGCCTGGGCCGGGGCTGCGAAGCCCACCACGACCGCGGACAGCACGCCTGCGATGATTCCTGCCATTCCGATCTTCGTCATCGGTCTCGCCTCTTCCTGTGCAATTCCGTCGACGGGTTGTGTACCTGCGACGGTTGCTGCAACCAAGGCGGCCGCGGAAAGATTCCGCCGGGCTGCAACCCCTACCCGGTGACGACGGGGGTACCCACCATCCAGCCCCCGTCGACCACCAGGATCTCCCCCACGATCTGATCGGCCAACGGCGAGGACAGGAACAGCACCGCGTCGGCGATCTGGGCGGCGCTGGCCCACTTCCCGTTGGGGGTCTGGGCCTCCAGCGCGGTGCGGATGGATCGGTCATAGATGGCCGTCATGTCGGTTTCCACAAAACCCGGAGCCACCGAGTTGATATTGATCCCGCTCGCGGCGTAGTCGATGCCGGCTTGCCGGGTGAGGTTCACCACGGCGGCCTTGGCCGAGCAGTACGCCGCAAACCCGGGGTTCGCGCGCAGACCGCTGATCGAGGTGACGTTGACGATCTTGCCCCGGCGCCCGGCCGCGAGCATGGCACGTACCGCGGCACGCATGCAGAAGAACGTTCCGTCGACGTTGATACGGAACTGCTGACGCCACATCTCGTCGTCGGTGTCCACCAGGGAGCCGGCCAGCAGCGCTCCCGCGTTGTTGACCAGGATGTCCAGCCCGTACCGCGCCTCCACGTCCGCGAACACGGCCTCCACGGCTGCCACGTCGGCGATGTCCAGCGCCACTGACTCGCCACGCCCACCAGCGTCCTCGATCGCTTTCCAGGTGGCCGTGGCCGGGGCGGCGGTGTGGTCGGAGCGGTCGGCGATCACCACCCGCGCGCCCGCCTGCGCCAGCCTCAGCGCCACCGCCCGGCCGATACCGCGGGACCCGCCCGTCACCAGTGCCGTCTGACCCGTCAGATCGATCATCGATGTCGCCCTCTCCTGTGATCGGCCCCTCTGGAGAGAAGAGTTGACGAGGACCATTTCTGGTTCCGGCCCAGTCGCGTTAACGCAGTGCAAAACGCTAGCGCGGCAGCACAGGCGGCACGAAGTCGAACGTCATCCCCAGCAGCCACACCAGAGCCAGCACCACCGGCAGGTGGAAAACGAACTGCAGGAACGTGAATCCCACCAGATCACGAGCCCGCAGACCGAGGACTGCGAGCAGCGGCAACATGAAGAACGGGTTGATCAGGTTCGGTAGCGCTTCGGCCACGTTGTAGATCTGCACCGTCCAGCCCAGGTTCATCCCGACATCGGTGGCCGACTGCATGACGTAGGGCGCCTCGACCAACCACTTCCCTCCGCCGGAGGGCACGAACAGACCGAGCACCACGGTGTAAAGAGCGATCACCACCGCGAACCATCCACCGCCGACGGTGGTGAACGCCTGCGCCAGCAGATCGGAGACGGTGTGGCCGTTGCGCCCCTCGGCTGTGGTGAGGATGGCGGCCATCGCGGCGTACAGCGGGAACTGAACCAGGATTCCGCCGGTGGCCGGCACCGCCCCGGCGACCGCCTGCAGAAACCGCCGCGGCGTCCCGTGCAGCACCAGACCGAGGATCAAGAACACCAGCAGGTACCCGTTGAGGCTGCTCACCACCGTCAGGACCGGCTTGGTGACCAATTGGGAGATCAACCAGCCCAATGTCATCAGCCCGGCCACGATCGGCAGGATGCGGCTGTACTCCAGCCACTCGCCGGGCCGCGACCGGGGCGGCACCTCGTCGCGCTGATCGTCGAGGTCGATCTCCATCGCCTCGGCGGTCCTGATGGCCACGCCGCGGGGTGCGGAGAAATGCGCGATGACGGCGGTGATCACCATGATCACCGCGCACATGAGCAGCGACTGCCACGTGAAGATGGTGGCGCCGAAGTCCAGGACCCCGGTGATGGCCAGCAGTTCCGGCGGCAGCGAGCCGGCGGTGGCCTGTAGCTGCGCCGCCGACGACGACATGCCCAGCGCCCACACGGCACCCAGACCCATGAACGCCGCGGCGCCGAGCGCGCGGTAGTCCACCCGCAGATCACTGCGCCGCGCGATGGCGCGGGCCAGCAATCCTGCGAACACCAGGCTCAGACCCCAGTTCAGGAACGACACCGACATGGCCAGCACTGCAACAAAACTGACGGCACTACGGGCGTTCTGCGGCACCATCGCCAGGCGGTCGATCATGCGAGCCACCGGCGGACTGGTGGCCACCACGTATCCCGTCAACACCACCATCGCCATCTGCAGCGTGAAGGTGGCCAGGTCCCAGAACCCGTCACCGAACGCAGTCACCACCGTCTGCGGTGAGGAACCGTTGGCCAGCGCGGCGACGGCGACGACGACCACCCCGGCCAGCGCGAACACATACGCGTCCGGGAACCACTTCTCCGTCCACCCGGCCAGCGACTGGGCGACGCGCGCCAGCCCTTTCTCCGAAGGTGCACCGTCGGTGGCCGGCCCGGCGCTCATGACCAGGACTCGTCCAGCTCACCGAGGCTGGCGATCAGGGCACTGTTGGCGCCGTAGTCCACCGGGCAGGCGATGACGCTGACAGTGGCGTCCGACAGCGCCCGCTGCAGCGTCGGCAGTAACTCGGCGGCGGAGGTGATGCGGTACCCGGTGGCACCAAAACTCTCGGCGTAGGCAACGAAGTCGGGGTTGGCGAACCGGGTGTCCACGTTGTGGCCGATCTCGAGGTCCATCTTCCAGCTGATCAGACCATAGGCGTCGTCAACCCACACCAGGATCACCATCGGGGTGCCTACCCGCAGCGCGGTCTCGATCTCCTGGGAGTTCATCAGGAACGATCCGTCACCGGTGGCCACCAGGATGTTGGCCTCGGGCCGGGCAATCTTGGCGGCGATCCCGCCCGGCACCGTCCAACCCATCGTGGACAGGCCGTTGGAGATCAGGCAGGTGTTCGGCTCATAGGTCGGGTACAGCCGGGCCATCCACATCTTGAGCGCACCGGTGTCCACCAGAACGATGTCGTTGCGCCGCAGGGCTTGGCGGGTGTCGGCGACGATGCGCGCCGGGGTCAGCGGGAAGCTGTCGTCGACCCGACCGCGGTCGAGTTCCTCGGCGAGCAGGTCCCGGATCCGTTCACTGCCCGAGGAATACGGCTCATCGAGCGTCACCGCCGCCGCCAACGCGTCGAGGCACCGACCGATGTCGGCCTGCAGTCCCACCGCCACGTCGTAGTGCACGTCGACCTCTGCCGGGAACCGGTGGATGTGGATGATCCTGGTCTCACCCCGGGGATTGATGCGTACCGGGTCGAACTCCTGCAACTCATAACCGGCGGCGACGATCACGTCGGCCTGGTCGAATCCGAAGTTCACGTAATCGTGGCGCATGAAGCCGACCGCGCCGAGGGCCAGCGGGTGATCGTCGGGCATCACGCCCTTGCCGTGGAAGGTGGTCGCCACCGGCATTCCGAGTGACTCGGCGAATCGGCGCACCGCCGCGGCGGCCTCCCCACGCACTGCACCGTGGCCGGCGAGTAGCACCGGATTCCGGGCCCCTTGCAGGATTTCGGCGGCGCGTGCGATCTGCGCGGCGGCCGGATCATCGGGCCGCGGCATGTTGATCGGCAGCGGGAAGCCACCGGCGGGGGCGTCTGCTTCTTCGACGTCCTCGGGCACCGCGAGATACACGGCCCCGGGCCGTTCGGTCTGCGCGAGCTTGAATGCCTTGCGCACCATCTCCGGTACCGCGCCCGGAGTGGCGATCAGGGCCGACCACTTGGTCACCGGGGTGAACATCGAAACCAGATCCACGCTCTGGTGCGATTCCTTGTAGTTACGCTGCATCCCGACCTGCGCCGAAAGCGCGAGCACCGGAGTGGAATTCGTGGTCGCGTCGGCAACGCCCAGCAGCAGGTTGATTGCGCCGGGGCCCAGGGTCGCCGAGCACACCCCAGCTCTGCCGGTCAGGCGCCCGTAGACCTCGGCCATGAACGACGCGCCCTGTTCGTGGCGGGTCAGCACGTAGTCGATCGAGGATCTCGACAATGCGTCGACCAATCGGATGTTCTCTTCACCCGGTATCCCGAAGACGTGCGTGACGCCCTCGTTCTCCAGACACTCGACGATCAGTTCAGCGGTGGTGCGCCCGGGATCCGGCATCAGCCGAGCTAACCACAGCAGCGTTGTGCGGCCTAGGGGGCACGGTGCGCCACCGTCCCCACAGCAGGGTGGCTGCGACCACCGGTGTCATGGCCAGAAGGTAGACGACCGTGCTGGTGGTGATCGACATGGCGGAACCGGTGAACGTGTCCAGTCCGGCCGCCACCACGAGATTGCCTCCGCCGTGCACGATCGTCGAGGGCCACACCGATCCACTGCGGCCCCACACAAAGCCGATGAGGAACTCCAGCAGGACGGACAGCGGGATCCACAGCACCATCGCGATGACCGCGTCCCACGCCGAGGTCTGCGCGCCGAAATAGCCGACCCAGGGCAGTGGCCAGTGCCAGACTCCCCAGATCAGGCCGGTGGCAAAGGTGGTGGCCACCGGCCTGCCCGGTAGCAGCCGATCCCGTAGGTACGCGGTCCAGCCGAACTCCTCACCGAAGAAGATCGGCATCGCCAGCAGCGGTATCACCGGGATGGCGGCGATGAAGAGCAGATGCTGTGACCAGTCGGTGGCCGCCGGGTTCCACAGGCCACCGGCCCAGGCGATGAGCAGCGCGATACCCAGGATCAGGGGCGGTAATGCCGAAGCAAAGACATAGATCCGCCAGTTCCGGCGCAGCCCGAGCCGCAGTCCGGCGTCGGCAAAGCCCTCTCGGGTGATCCAGCGCCGCACGATCACCGCTGCGGCTGCGGGGATGAATGCGGCGGTGATCAGCTGGATCACCGGATCGTCCAGGCCCAATCCCATCGCGCCGACCGCGGCCCACGCCACCCATGCGGGTCCGAAGGACAGGGCGATATAGCTGAGAATTCCGGTTCGTCGTGTCGATGACCGCATGATCTCCATCTGACCGCCTGCCGCTTCCGGGGACAACGGGGGCATCTCCCCTAGTGATGGTGGGGGTATCCCCCGCATCTGCGGAATAGGTCTCGCCGGAGCTGCGTTGCGCGACGGAGTTGGACCTACACACCGGGAGGCGCGCAATGCGGATCGGAATCATCGGAGCAGGCCTCATCGGCGGGACGCTGACGCGGCGACTACGCCACCTCGGTCACGAGGTGGCCGTCGCCAACTCGCGTTCGCCTGAGACGCTCGCCGAGCTGGCCGCCGAGACCGGAGCCACCGCGGTGTGGGCGAAGGATGCGGCGGCCGACGCCGATCTGGTGATCGTCAGTATTCCGCAGAAGAACGTTCCCGATCTGGCGGACGGCATCGTCGACGCGCGCACATCGGGCGCGCCGGTGATCGAGACCAACAACTACTACCCCCAGCAGCGTGACGGTGAGATCGCCGCGATCGAAGACGGCCAGGTCGAGAGCGCGTGGGTGGCCGAGCAGATCGGTGCACCCGTCTACAAGGTATTCAACGGCATCTGGTGGAAGCACCTGCTCGAAGGCGGCAAGCCGCCCGGCGCGGCGGGGCGGATCGCCCTTCCCGTCGCGGGCGAGGACGGCGCGGGGCGCGACCTGGTGCACGACCTCGTAGATCAGCTCGGTTTTGATCCGGTGAACGCCGGGTCCATCGCCGAGTCGTGGCGCCAACAGCCGGGAACACCGGTGTACGGCAAAGACTTCGATGTAGCGAAGACCATCGCGGCGCTGGCTCAGGCATCACGTGAACGAACCCCGGAGTGGTCCGCCCGCACCGCGTGAACTGAACCGCCTACCCTGGGGTCCCATGGCAACCTTCGGCTCCTGGCCCACCCCGGTGACCTCTGAACTCGTGGTTCGCACGGCCGCCGGTCTCGGTGATGTCCGGATCCAGGACGAAGCCGTGGTGTGGTCTGAGCAGCGACCGAACGAAGGCGGACGTACTCAGTTGGTCCGCCGCCTCGGCACCGGGGAAGCCTCCGATGTGCTGGCACCCGGCTTCAACGCCCGCACGGCGGTGCACGAGTACGGCGGCGGCGCATGGTGGTTGGCCGGTGAGCGGGTGTGGTTCACCAACTGGTCAGACCAACGGCTCTACACCGTCATCGGAGCCGAAGCGCCCGTACCGGTGACCCCCGAGCCGGACGTGCCGCGTGGTGATCGATGGGCCGACGGCTGCGTGACCCCGGATGGCCGGTGGGCCCTGGTGGTGCGCGAACATCACCGGCCCGGCGGCGGCCCCGTCGACGTGGTCAACGAGATCGTCGTGCTCGACGCCGCCGGTGAGCTGGCTCCACGGGTGCTGGTCACCGGGCCCGATTTTGTCTCCGACCCGCGCGTATCCCCCGGCGGTGACGCAGTGTGCTGGTTGCAGTGGTCGCATCCCGACATGCCCTGGGACGGAACCGAATTGTGTGTAGCAGCTCTCACCGACAGCGACATCGGCCCCACCCTGGGTGAGGTGCGGGTGGTCGCGGGGCGCCCGGACGGTGAGTCGGTGAGCGAGCCCCGGTGGGCCGGTGACGGCAGCCTGTGGTTCATCTCCGACCGGTCGGACTGGTGGAACCTCTACCGCTGGGTTCCCGGGGGTGACCGGGTTGATCCCATGGTGACCATGGATGCCGAGATCGGCGGGCCGCAATGGGTGTTCGGACAGTCGAGCTATGCGTTCCTGTCCGGCGGTCGCACAGTCTTCGCGTCGTCGCACAACGGTCTCGGTTTCCTCGCGATCCGGCTCGCCGACGGTCGGGTTGTCGACGTAGACCTGCCGTACACGTCGTTCGGCTCGATCCAGGCCGAAGGCGACCGGGTCGTCTTCATCGGCGCGTCGTCCGTGGCCGAGCCGGCCGTTGCAGCACTGACGGTCGGGGAGCACGGCGACGTAGTGGACTCCGGAATCCTGCGCGCACCACGTGAACTCGGGCTGGATCAGGCCTGGTTTTCGGTGCCTGAGCCGATCTCGTTCCCCACCAGCGGTGGCCGCACCGCGCATGCCCTGTTCTACCCGCCCACCAACCCGGATGTGCAATCGACACCCGGGGAACTGCCGCCCCTGCTGGTGCTGATCCACGGTGGCCCCACCAGCGCCGCCCGGTCCCTGCTGCAGCTCGGCACGCAATATTGGACCAGTAGGGGTTTCGCGGTGGTGGACGTCAACTATGGCGGGTCCACCGGATATGGACGGAATTACCGCAACCAGCTGCGCAACCAGTGGGGTGTGGTCGATCTCGATGACTGCGAGGCCGCCGCCCGGTGGCTGGCCGAGCAGGGCCGGGTGGACCCGGCCAGGCTGTGCATCCGTGGTGGATCGGCCGGCGGATACACCACGTTGGCCGCGCTGGCGTTCCGTGACACGTTCACCGCCGGAGCCAGTCACTACGGGGTGGCTGACCTCGAGGCTCTGGCCGCCGAGACACACAAGTTCGAAAGCCGGTACCTCGACCGCCTCATCGGCCCCTATCCCGAACGCCGCGACCTGTACATCGAGCGCTCACCGATCCACCACGTCGACGGGTTCGACCGGCCACTGATCGTGCTGCAGGGGCTCGAGGACGAAGTGGTGCCCCCGAATCAGGCCGAGATGATCGTCGACGCGCTACGCGCCAAAGGTGTGCCGGTCGCCTACGTCGCCTTCGACGGTGAGCAACACGGGTTCCGGCAGGCGGCCAACATCCGACGCGCGCTGGACTCTGAATTGTCTTTCTATGCACAGGTTTTCGGGTTCGATCTGCCGGCCGACGAGCACATCGAGCCGGTGGTCGTGGAGAACCTGTAAGAGTGGTTGACGCTCAGTCCAGCCCGAGCTTGGCCGCCAGATCCAGCACCGCCTCGGCACGCGCCCGGGTGGGCCCGACGCTGCCGTCGTACACGCCGGTGGGTGCGTCCAGACAGGCCAGGGTGCGGTGCGCCTCGTCGATGTCCAGCGGCGAGGGGCTCAGCAGCGCATTGATGGCGTCGGCGTGCGCGGCGTCCAGACACAGGCGAGCGGTCATGCCGGCGCTCTTGGCCACGTCGGTATCGCGGGCCAGATCCTGGGCGGCCGAACGCAACGTCGGACCGTCGATCGGCGCGGGCAACCCGGCGGCGCGGCTGGCGATCACCAGTCGGGCTCGCGCGTAGGCCAGCACCGTGGGCTCAGCGCTCATCCCGGTGTCGCGACGGAAGTCGCCGACGCCGAAGGCAATTCGAGAGCAGCCCGGAGTGCGCGCGACCTCGAGGGCGCACTCGATGCCCAGGGCCGACTCGATCAACGCGACCACCGGTGTGCCGACGGGCAACCGGGCTGCGGTCGCGCTGATGTCGTCGGCGGATTCCGTCTTGGCCAACATCACCCCGGCCAGGCCGGGCGCGTCCGCCACCGCCGCCAGGTCCTCACTCCACCTCGGGCTGCTCACGCAGTTGATCCGCACCCAGGCCGACCGGTCGTCGCGCAGGTACTCGGCCACCGTTCGTCGGCCGGCATCCTTGAGCGCATCGGGCAGCCCGTCTTCGATGTCGAGAACCACCACATCGGCGGTGCTCGCATCGGCGGCGTCGAACGCGTCGGAGCCCTCCGGCAGGCCCGGTTGCAGCAGCCACGTCCGTGCCAACGACCAGTGCGGCTTGCGGACACGCTCGGCCAGCTGCGAAGAAACCAGACTCATGGCCTCCATGGTGGGGGGAAGCGGTCCTCAGGCCAAGGTTGTGCACATTTTGTTCACGCCTCAGGCACCGCGCGCCAGCTTCTGGATGGTCTGGATTTCACTGGTCCGGAAAGCCCGGCCATCCGGATGGACCAGATCGTGCATCCACTTCTCGGGCACGGTGGCATACGGCTGCTCCCAGGAATCCCACGGGAAGTAGGTCTGGGTACGTCCGGCGACCAGACCCCAGTTGTAGGCGCCGACACCGCGCCGTTTGGCAATCGGAAGGATGTCCTCGATGGTGCTGTCGTCGCCGCGCGCCAGGTACTCCGTGCACAGGATCGGCCGCCCGAGCGGGGCGAGTTCGTCGATGCGCTCCTCGAACTGCTCCGGCGGGGCGTAGCTGTGGAAGGTGATGATGTCGGAGTTGTCCAGCTGGGTGGCCATGATGCCAGTGGGGTTGCGCCACGATCCGCGCCAGACGCCACTGGTCAGGGGCTGGGCCGGACCAACGGAGCGGGCCCACTCGAAGACCTGCGGCAGCAGCGCCGCCACCACCTCGGCCTTGTCGCTGCGCTCGACGTCGCTGTACTGCGGTGCGGGATTGTCCGGTTCGTTCCACAGGTCCCAGCCCAGCACCCGGGGGTCGTTGCGGAACGCTCCGATGATGCCGGTGACGTAGTCCCGCATCACCGGCTGGTACTCCGGCTTGTCGATCAGCTCGGCGCCCGGCCCCTGCACCCACCGCGAATTGTGCACACCGGCGGTCGGCGTCTTCTGCGGGCCGAGCCGTGGATGCGGGTCCCAGCACGAGTCGAACAGGACGAACAGCGGCTTGATCCCGTGACTGGCGGCGATGTCGACGAACTGGCCCACCCGGCGCAGGAAGTTGGCCCGGTCCTGCGCCCACAGTTGGTCGTGCAGGAAGACCCGGACGGTGTTGAACCCGATCTGTCGAGCCACCTGCAGTTCCCCGTTGATCCGCCGCGGATCGTAGGTGCCGGCCTGCCACATCTCGAGCTGGTTGCTGGACGTCGCCGTGATGTAGTTCGCACCGACCAACCAGCCCTGCTGGCGGTACCAGGAATTGGCCTGTTCAGCGCTCCAGCGTGCGGTGGCCGCCGCTGCAGTGGGAGAATGCCCCAGTGCTGCGCCCACTGCCGCGAGGGCGGAGAGTTGAAGGACGGTTCGGCGGCGCACTGCACCGAACCTAGGGCGTTGCGCAGCCCGGTCTCCACACCCGAATGACATTGCAACCGTTCGGGTAACAAACTGTTACACATCCGTTGATCTGGGCATTCCAGTCAGATCGTCTACACGGCCCGCTCTGGGCCGGCTGTTCCAGAAGGGGTTGATGGTGGCGCTGTCGAGATGGGCCGGCACCGGCGTAGCCGCGGTGATGGCGGCGGTACTCCTCTCCGGATGTGAAGCACACAGCTCGGGCATGCCTCCCGCGGGTGCCGAGACACCCCCGCAGGCAACGGTCTCCGAGGTGCCTGCGGCGCCGCCCGCGGATGTGCCTGCACCCTTCGAAGGTCTCGGTGCCCGCACCCTGCAGGCGACTGCGGACGCCGCGGCCGAAGGCGCCGACATCACGGTGGCCGCGCTGGACCGCGATACCGGGCAGCTGATCTCCGACCGCGCCGACCAGGCGTTCCCCATCGCGTCGGTGGTGAAGCTGTTCATCGCCGACGACCTGTTGCTCCAGGAGTCACGCGGCGAGACGGAACTGTCTGCGGCGGACCGGAAATCGCTGGAGAGCATGCTGCGCGCGTCGGATGACAGTGCGGCTCAGATGTTCTGGGACCGCAGCGGCGGTAGCGCCGTGATCGCGCGGATCAAGCAGCGCTACGGCCTGGGCGGCACCACTGCTCCCTACAACGGGCGCTGGGATGTGACGCAGAGCACTGCCAACGATCTGGTGCGCTACTACGACATGTTGCTCGACGGCGCCGGCGGACTGCCGCCTGAGCAGACCGAGGTGATCGTCGGCAACCTCGCGCAGTCCACCCCTACGGGTCTGGACGGTTACCCCCAGAGGTTCGGCATCCCCGAGGGCTTGTTCGCCGAGTCGGTGGCCGTCAAGCAAGGGTGGTTCTGCTGCTGGAACGGCGGAAATCAGCTGCATGTGTCCACCGGCATCATCGGTCCGGACCGCCGGTACGTGATGGCCATCAGCTCGCTGGACCCCACCGGCGAAGCAGCTGCGCGCCAGCACATCACCCAGGCGGTGGAGACGATGTTCCCAGGCGGACGGATCTAGTCCCTCTGCGGCGCAAGCAGACTCGCCAGACCGGCGAGCGCCACATCGACCGCGGTGTCGAGTTTGTCCTGCGATGTGCCCCCGGCCGCGTCGACCGCGAGCCCCTGCCCGATGGTGACGGCGAATCGCGCCAGGGCAGCGGTGTCCACCGCGGCCGCGTCCTCAGTGGCCGCAAGGGCCGTTGCCACTGCCTCTTCGATGCCGCGGCGGTAGTCGGCCAGTAGCTGCGGCACGCGGGCGTTGTTGGGACCGCACGACAATCCACCTTGGATCGACAGGCACCCAGGCTCGCTTCCCGCCCGTACCGCCTCGGCAGTGGCGCGCAGATAGGACTCCAGCACGCCGTACACGGTGGGGCGCGCCAGCACGGCCGCGAGGTTCCGGTGGGCGGTGCGACCGTACTGCTCCAGCGCACGGGTGAACAGATCTTCTTTTCCGCCGTAGACGGCATACAGGCTGGGCTTGTTGATGCCCATCGAATGAGTCAGCTCTGCCATCGAGGCGCCCTCGTAGCCGAGTCGCCAGAACACATCGATGGCACGCTCGAGCGCGCGATCCTCGTCGAAGGTGCGCGGCCGCCCTCCGGCATGTCGTTCGCCCATGGCCGCGATCCTAACCGTCATCCAGCCGCTTTAACCGATCGGTACAAAACTGCTATGGTCAAGTTTCCAACCGACTGGTACAAATCTGGAGGATCACATGTCGACTCTCATCGGCAAAACCGCTCTCGTCACCGGAGCCACCTCGGGCATCGGCCTGGCCGGAGCGCAGGCGCTCGCCGGCGAGGGGGCCCACGTCTTCCTCGTCGGCCGCCGCGAGGAGGCGCTGGCCGACGCGGTGGCCGATATCGGGTCAGACAAGGCCACCTCGATCCGTGCCGACGTGACCGATCAGGCTGATCTGGACCGCGTCGCGTCCACCATCGAGGCGGCGGGACGCGGACTGGACATTGTGTTCGCGAACGCGGGCATCAACGAGTTCGCCCCCCTCGGCGAGATCACCCGCGAGCTGCACAGCCGCATCTTCGACGTCAACGTCGGCGGCATCGTCTTCGCCGTCCAGTCCGTTCTGCCCCTGCTCAACGACGGCGCGTCGATCATCCTCTGCGGCTCGAACGGGGACATCAAGGCGGCGCCCGGTGCCAGCATCTACGCCGCATCCAAAGCCGCGATCCGCTCCCTCGGCCGCAGCTGGGCCGCGGAACTGCTGGACCGCAAGATCCGGGTCAACGTCGTCGCGCCGGGATTGACCCACACCCCGGGATTGGCTGACCTGTTCGCCGGCTCCGATGACGCCCTGGATGATCTCACCGCCACCGTGCCCATGAAGCGCCGGGCCGACCCGGCCGAGATCGGCAGTGTGGTCGCCTTCCTGGCCTCCGACCGCAGCTCGTTCATGACCGGCTCCGAGGTGTACGTCGACGGCGGCGCCAGCCAGTTCTGATCTAGCGGCGGGGCGTCGTGGTCAGGTGCACGTGGTCGAAGTGACCGTAGCCGGACCCCGCCGGACCGGACGGCGTGTAGTAGACGCCGCGCCAGATCACGTCTTGGATGCCGAACCGGGCGGCATTGGTCAGGAAGAAGTTCATGATCTGGTCCCCGAGTGCGATGCCTTCGGGGCTACCCGAGTTCGGGATCATGATGTCGATCGCCAGGCCGCTCGGATGCCAGGGCTTGGAGTCCGGTCGCACCCCGCCGATCTCGGAGATCTGCGGGAACTGTGCGCTGACCGCCCGGGCCGCGAGCACGGTATTGGGTTGTAGGCCGACCTCCGAGGCCACCCCGACGGGCAACGCCTCCGGGTTCAGCGCCGCGGAAGGGACCGGCGGCAGTGGGGCGGCCGGGGCAGCGACGTCGCCGGGCATACCGGGCATCGCGGCGAAGGGCGGGGGCGGCGGCGCGGCTGCGATGTCGACGGCCGCCTGCTGCTGCGGTGTCAGTGCGGCGTACTGAGCCTCCGCGGCGGAGATCTGGCGCAGCATCTCGTTGAGGGCGGCCTGCAGCTCGGCGCGGACCGCCGCAGCCTGCTCCGCCGCGGTGCGCGCCTCCGCGGCAGAGCGCTCTGAGGTCCGAGCGGCGGCGCCGGCGCGCGCCTGCGCCTGACGCAGACCGTCGAGCTGCACGGCCGCCTCGGTGGCCACCGCTCGCTGGACCGCCAAGCCGTCGATCAGCTGCTGCGGCGACTCCGCGGTGAGCGCCGCGGTGAGCTGACCGGTGCGCCCGCTCATGTAGGTCATCACCGCCACCTGATCGATCGCAGCTTGGAACGGTTCCAGGCGGGCGTTGGCGACGCGCAGAGTGTCGAGGTCGGCGCGGTGGCGTTCCTCGGCGGCGGTTTGGGCGGCGAGTTTGGCTTCCACATCGCTCTGGGCGGCGGTGACGGCCTGGCGGCTCTGCAGTGCCTGGCTGGACAGCTCGTTGAGCCGGGCCAGTGCATCGGCGGCCGGGTCGGCGCGCACCTCGCTCACCGCGCCAGCGACCACCAGTGCCGCCGCCACCGAAGCGCAGATCGTTCGCCGAAGTGGTGGGCGAACGGCCATCCGGACTCTCACGCCCCTTCGTCCCACGGACCGACCCCGGTCCAGCTGCACTGTCCCGGACAGGCTACGAACCGGCATCGGCGCTGTCCACCCACCCCAAGCGGTCCCCGGCGACCAGCTAACCGTCACCGCCGCTCGGCCACCCGCTGTCGACGCGCCAGCGAAAAGAGAGCCCTCGCCCGCCCAGCACGCGGGCAGCGGGCCTCCTCGGCGAGGCTTCCCGATTAACATCCGCCCCATCGTTAACATCGGGCCGTGCAGGACTCACCGGACACCCTCGGCACTCGGCCGTCGCGCCCGGTAACCCGACGTGACGCGCTGCGGTACGCCGCCGCGGCAACAGCCGTCGCCGGCCTCGGCGCCGGGGCGGCGGCGCTCGGAAGCCCCACAGCCGCTGCGGCGGGGCCGATGCTGATCGACTACGCCGCGCACCAGATACCGGCCGCGGACATCAAGGCCGCCGGTTACGCCGGCGTCGTGAACTACGTATCGCTGTCGCGTCCGGGTACGAACTTCGGCGCCAAACCGATCACGCGGCCCTACGCCGAGTCCCTGGCCCAGGCGGGACTGGTGATCGTCAGCAACTACCAGTACGGCAAGCCGGGCGGCAGCGCCCCCTCGGACTTCACCCGCGGTTATGCCGGCGGAGTCGCCGACGCCAAGACAGCCTGGCAGCTGCACACCGCAGCGGGCGGGACCCGCAACGCCCCCATCTACTTCTCCATCGACGAGGACATCAGCCTCGACACCTGGAAGACGGTGGCGCTGCCCTGGTTCTACGGCATCAACTCTGTGCTCGGGGTGCAGCGCACCGGTGTGTACGGCGGCATCGACGTGTGCCACTGGGCGGCGGTGTCCGGTGTGATCGGCAACTCCCGCACCCCCGGCCGGGTGTGGGCGTGGCAGACCAAGGCCTGGTCAGGCAGTCGCGTGCATCCCAATGCCGTTCTCTACCAACGCATCGTGGCCACCGCCTCGAACCCCGGCCCACTGGTCGGGGGCTACGAAGTCGACGTCAACGACGTCCTGGCCCAGGACGTCGGCCAGTGGAACCTGCACACCTGAGTCGACGCCCGCTCACTCGTCGAGTCCGGTGATCACGCTGAGGTGCGGGTGCCGAGCTTTGCGCAGCCACTGCAGAATCCACCGCATCAGGGTGCTGTCAGCGGCGATGCAGCCCTCGGTGAGCTGGTCGGTGTCGCTGTCGTCGTCATCATCTTCCTTACAGTGCAGGAAGATCGCGCACCCCCAACCGGGCCGCCGGCTCGGGTTGTGGTCGACGAAAACCGCGTAATCGTAGGCGGGTTCGGTGCCCAGCGACTCCACTTCGTGGGTCACGCCATCCTTCGGCGGCCGAATCGCATCCTTGGTGATGTGGGTGTTGTACGTCGTCGGCAGGTTCTGCGAATAGTCGTCGAACCAGTACTCGAATCCGGAATCCCAGAAGTCGACTCCGTCGACAGCTTCGAAGTAGTCCATGTCGCAGCCGAAGTTGGGCTCGTGGCCGAACGCGACGCCCAGCGGGAACGAGCCGATGGGCGTCTCGAAACTGTTGTCCCCTGCCCCACCGATGGCACCTTCGCCCAGGTACACAAGGAGGCCGTCGCCTTTGTCGCTGCCTGCGCGCTCGACCCAGGGCGAGTCCTTGGACTCACGCTCGTAGCAGAAGAGCACCCCGTCGGTGCTCTCGAAGGAGTCGGCATAGACCACGATCACCTGTGTGCAGTCATCCGGCACGTTCCCCACGACAGTCTCGGTCATGGCATCGATCGTGGTGGGCCGCTGGGCGGGCCGAGCGTGAACCGGCGCACCGTCATCGAATCGCAACCCGCCGGTCGCCGTCACGAGTCACGGGACACAGGCTTGGCGGTGAGATCGAGTGGCGCGACGTCGAGCACCTCGGCCGCGAGAACCGGTGCGCTGCAGTGATTCCCCTGAATCACATCACAACCCAGATCGCTGAGCAGGCGGGCCGTGATGGCGTCCTCGACGCCCTTGGCGACACAACACATCCCCAGGGCGTGCGCCAGATCGATCGCCGACGTCACCACCACCTGCGCGCCGGCATTCGACGACATCGCGGCGATCAGGGTGTGATCGAGTTTGAGTTCGTCCACCTCCAGGTGGGGCAGGCTGCTCAGCGCGGAGTGCCGGTCGCCGAAGCCGTCGATGGCGATGCGCACGTCGTGCTCTCGCCAGCTCCGCAGCACCGCCACCGCCCTGGCTCGGTGTTCGAGCACGATCTCGCCGGTGGTCTCGATGGTGAGCCAGCTGGGGGGGATCTCGTAGGCGTGCAGGATGGCCAGCACCCGCTTCGAGAAGTCGGGATCGGTGAGCTTGGGCGCAAACAGGTTGACCGCGATCCCCAGCTCCCGGCCACAATTGCGCCACTGCGCTGCGTCCACGGCGGCGCGGGTCACCACGAACTCGGTCAGTGCACCCATCAGGCCGTTGGTGCGCGCCACCGCGAGGAACACCTCCGGAGGCAGAGGCCCCAGGCGGGGGTGTGACCAGCGCACCAGTGTCTCCACGCCGACAACCTCGCCCGACGGGCAGGCGAACTTCGGCTGGTACACCACCCCGAGATCGCCGGCCTCCAGAGCGCGGCGCAACTCGTCGAACAGTACCGGGCTGGACGCCGGCCCCGCGTTGCCCCGCAGCCGGGCGAAGTCGGTTTCGTCACGCTCGATCAGCGCCATGTCCGGTGCATACGTGGCCACGCCCGCGCCCCGGTCCCGCTTGGCGGCGTACATGGCCAGATCGGCGTTGCGCAGAATCACGTCGGCCGTGGCGGCGTGGGCGGTGGTGGCCACTCCGACACTGGGCAGCACCACCCACGGTTGCCCTTCGAGCACGAACGGCGCGTCGAAGGCCTGTCGAATACGGTGCGCCACCTCGATGGGAAGGTCCGGGGCATCCTCGAGCAGCACCGCGAACTCATCGCCACCCAGCCGGGCGACGGTGTCCGTGCCCCGCACGCAACCCCGGATGCGAGCCCCTGCTTCCACCAGCAGCGCGTCGCCGGCGGCATGCCCCAGCGAGTCGTTGACCAGTTTGAAGTCATCGAGGTCGATGCACAGCACCGCGAGTGAACGGTCACCGGCTCGGTCCGCCGCCATGGCAGCTGAGAGCCGCTCGCGCAGCAGGGTCCGGTTCGCGAGGCCGGTCAGCGGATCGTGGAGGGCCTGCGCCGCCATGGTCTCCAGCAGGCGGCGGTTGTCGGCCAGCACCAGGAACTGCCGCACCAGAACCGCCGCGATCACGATCGCGAGCGCCACGAATGTCGGGAGATCGTTGGCCTCCTCCACCGAGGCCACCAGACCCACGCCGATGGCGATGGGCAGCAGCAGGTAGGGAAACCACAACGCCGCTGCCGACAGGGACGCGACCACCTTGCCCTGGTGATTCGGCACCCGCCGCAACGCCGCCAGCGCCATCAGCGTCAACCCCGCTGCGTATCCGATGTCGATGGGGTGGCCGCTGACGTAATCCTGTTCGGCGACCAGGTACACAAAAGCACTGTCGGACACACCCATACAGACCAGCCCTGCCGTCAGCAGTCCGATCGAGGCCCGTTGTGCTGGTTGCGCGGTGGCCAGGACGAGCAGCGCTGTGGTCAGGAGCACCAGGTCACTCAGGGGATAGGCCAGCGACACCACGAACGTCGACACCGATTCGACGCTGGTGCTGAACACCTCCCCCAGGCCCAGAGCCCAGGCCAGGACGAACAGTGACCCGGCGACGAGGATCCCGTCCAGAGACAGCCGTAGTCGCGACTGGCGGGTGTACCCGACCGGGAACGTCATCAGGGCGACGCACGCTGCAACGGGGAACAACAGATAACCCACGTCGGCGACGCTCGGGAACGGGGCCTCGGTCTCGCGCAGCACGAGTTCATACCAGGCCCAGATCACGTCGCCGGCCACCCAGCCGGCCAGGCCTGCCGCCAGCGCCACCCAGGCCCGGCGTTGCGGTCCGGAGCTCGACCGGGCCGCGGCGGCGGTGCAGCCCAGAGCAGCCCCGCCGAACAAGAGCGAGCCCAGGTTGCTCACCAGCTGCAGCACGGCCGGGCCGCCCCACCCGCTGAGCAGCAACGCGGAGAACACCGCCAGCGCCGCCGCTGCGATGATTCCTGACCTGCGCAACGCGGCTCCTCGCGACCAGCACGCAGGTCATCGAGCGACCTGCATTGAATGCAAAGACTAGAAGAAACGGGCTGTGGGCGGAGCAAAAGCATGTGTTGGATAGGTCTCGTGCGCTGCGCGTCACTCATCGCGTCGGCCCACCGGCCCCGGTTTCGGCATGCCTCTGCAGCACCGTCGTGGAAAGCTAATTGTCGCGCGCTGCCGCGCAGGACCTGGGAGGAGCCAACCGTGGCCGAAACAAAGATCACCGTCATCTATGACAACCCCACCGACCCCGCTGCTTTCGACGCTGCCTATCAGACCGAGCAGCTCGATCTCGCCCGCGCCATTCCGGGCTATGTGCGTATGGAGACCTCGCGGGTGTGGCCCAAAGAAGACGGCAGCCCCACACCGGCCTACCGCATGATCGACCTGTACTACACCGACTACGACGCTGCCAGCGCCGCAGTCACCACACCCGAGGCGGGGGCGTTCTTCGAGGCCATGGGCAGGCTGTCGACCGGCGGCGTGCGAGTCCTGTTCTCCGACATCGAGATTGCCGCCAACTCCTGATCAGCGCCGCGGGTTCACACCGCAGACACCCCGTCGGGAAGTGGCATCGAGGCCACCAACGCAGGGGCGAGCTCGCAGAACGTCCGGGCCACGGGCGACAGCGATCGACCGCGCAGGGTGATCAGGCCGACGGTGCGGGTTGCTCCCTGGATCGGCACCTTCACAACGTCGTCGATCCGATAACCGGCGAACTCCATGGCCGGCAGCGCTGACACCCCGAAGCCTTCCCGCACCAGCCCACCCAGGGTGCCCATGTTGGACACCTGAATGTGGTCCTCGATCGAGACGCCGGACTGCGTCAGATGTCGGTCCACGATGGACCGGACACTCGTCCCGAACCGCGCGGACACCATCTGCTGGTCGGCGAAGTCCTTCCACAGGATCTCGTTTCGCGCTTCCCAGGGATGACTTCTTTGAGCGATGGCGTAGAAACGCTCCAATGCGAGGGGCAGTATCTCGTAACGCTCGAGGTCGACGTCGTCGGCGGTGATGGCGACTTCCGAGCCGCCGCGGTCGAGGTCGTCGAGGACGTTGCTGGCCCAGCCATCCTCGACCCGGATCTCGACCTGCGGGCGGTCTCGCACGAACGCGGCGAGCAACCCGGGTAGCAGTACCGACGCGTACGAGACAATCGCGGCCACCGAGAGCCGTCCCGCCCGTCCGGCGACGAAGTGCCCGAACCCGTCGATCCCGTGCATCAACGAGACGGTGATGGGTCCGCAAATTCGAAGCAGCTCTTCGCCTTCCGGCGTGAGCTCGACAGAGCGCGTGCTCCTACTGAACAGCTGAGCGCCGACTCCGGTCTCGAGCTGGCGGATGCTACGGCTCAGAGCGGACTGGGACGTCTGCAGCCGGCGCGCAGCCTTGGTGAAGTTGGTCGCGTCAGCGACCACCTGAAATGCCCGGAGCTGCTGCAGGGTGATCGAGGTGAGGCGATCGCGAGGCCACTCCGTGCGTCTGTTCGGGGCCGGCATCCAGCATTTATACCAGTATGTTGCCACTTAATGCATAAATTACCCATCTTTGTTGCATCGAACTCATTGACCCTGGCAGATCGCCGAACCTACGGTTAGCGCCGAGCGAAAGGGCATCGGAGCCAATGACAGCAGGCAGTCTCATTTGGAGCGATCTCGCAGTCGGTGACGCATTCACCAGCGGCGGTCGGACCATCACCGAATACGACATAGTGGGCTTCGCGGGTCTCACCGGCGACGGTTCTCCTGTCCACCTCGATCAGGAATTCGCCGCGGCAACCGAATTCGGCCAGCGGATCGCTCACGGTCTACTCGGACTGTCCTATGCCCACGGCCTGATCATGGGTTCGGGGTTGTTCCGCGACTGCGCTCTCGCCTTCCTCGGTATATCCGACTGGAAATTCAAGGCACCCATCTTCATCGGCGACACCATCCACGTCGACTACCGCATCAGCGAACTGAGATTGCGGCGTTCCCGGGATGACCAGGGCATCGTGACATTCGATGTGGACGTCTGCAACCAGCGCAGCGAGGTGCTGCAGAGCGGCACCAAAGCCATCCTGATGCGCACGCTGGAGGAGGTCGGACGATGACGTCGCACAACGGATCCGAGAATCAGACGCAACTGGTGTATGAGGGCGTACGAATCCTCGACTTCACCCAGCTGGAGCAGGGGCCGTCGGGCACCCAGGTGTTGGCTGACTTCGGCGCCGAGGTCATCAAGGTCGAACGGCCCGACATCGGAGAGATAGGTCGCCGTAATGGAACTCGAGTCAACGGCTGGAGTCCGCATTGGGCGGCGAACAACCGCAACAAGCGCAGCTTGAGCCTGGACGTCAAAGACCCCCAGGCACGCCCCATCCTCGATGAACTGGTGCGGCGTTCCGACATCGTCGTGAGCAATTTCAGGCCGGGTGTCATGGAGCGACTCGGCCTCGGACACGAGGATCTCGTCCAACTCAATCCCCGGATCATTTCGGCGTACGCGTCCGGGTACGGCCGCACCGGGCCCTACCGCCACCGCCGCGGACAGGACCTGGCGGCGCAGGCCATGGGCGGCATCATCGCACTCACCGGCTCCCCGGAACAGCCGAGTGCGATCGGTACCTATGCGGTGGACTACCTCGCCGCAATGCATCTGGCCCAAGGGATGATGCTGGCGCTCGCCGCCCGGGATCGCACCGGGCAGGGGCAGGTAGTCGATGTCTCCCTGCTGAACTCGTCCATCGCCATGCATCTGCAGGAGGGCAGCGAATTCCTCAACCGCCGCGAGGCGTTTCCCCGCTCCCCCGGCGGAATAGCGCACAGCGGCAGCACCGGCCTCTACGGGATCTACACAGGAATCGACGGCAAGTCGTTCGTGCTCGTCGCCGACGTCTTCGTCGACGAGCCGTGGTCACGTATCTGCCAGGCACTGGATGCCGACGAAGCCGAGACTGCGAATCCGCTGATGGCATCAACCGAGTCGATGAAGGCCGATCCGGCGCGTTCGCACGCGGTCGTACAAGCGTTGGCTTCCCGTTTCACCCGCGACGAATGCGTCTCCCGGCTTGAGAAGCAAGACCTGCTCAGCGCACCGGTCAATGACTACGACGAGCTCTTCGACGATCCACAGGTGCTGCACAACAACATGATTCTCGAGCTCGAGCATCCCGTAGCCGGTGCCATGCGCCTGGTGGGCATGCCCGTCAAGCTGAGCGGCACGCCGGGAACTGTGCGCCTGCTTCCACCCATGGTGGGAGAGCACAACCAGTCCATCCTCGCCGAACTCGGACTCGACAGCGCCCAGATCGACGCGTTGCGGCACTCCGGGGTGGTCGGCGCCGAGTCGACCAGGCAGACACCAGCGTGGTGACCCCGGGCCGGATGGTCGTGATCACGGGGGCCACAGGTGGCATCGGTGCTGCGATCGCGCGGGCGGTCCACCGCCGCGGCGGTGTCGCGGTGCTGGCCTGCCACCCCTCCACCTTTGCGGAGGGCCACGCGCTGTCCGCCGACATACCCGAATCCCTGGTCCTACCGGTTGATGTGGCCGACACCGCATCGGTGAGGACATTCGCCCGGGAGATCACGCGGTACGGCACTGGCATCGAGGGCCTGGTGAACAATGCCGGCGTGCTCGTCGAGAGATCCTTCGAGGACCTGGACGAGCAGACATGGGCGCGGGTCATCGATGTGAATCTCTCCGGCACCTTCCGGATGGTGCACGCCCTGCGTCAGGCTCTGTCTGCGGGCGAAGGCGGTTCGGTGGTCAACATCGCCTCACAGCTGGCCTACACCGGGGCGCCGAATGTGGCTGCCTACGCGGCATCCAAAGGTGGGGTGCTGGGCCTGACCAGAGCGCTCGCTCACGACCTCGCCCCGAAGATCCGCGTCAACGCGGTCGCGCCCGGACCGATCGAATCCCCGATGAACACCCCGTACATGTCCGATCAGCAGTGGGTTGCCCGCAAGGTGGGAAAGTCCGTCATGGGCCGGTTCGGAACGGCGGACGAGGTAGCCGGCGCAGTGCTGTATCTCCTGAGTCCCGAAGCCACATTCTTCACAGGCCAGACTCTGTCGCCCAACGGCGGCGGGGTCATGCCGTAGCCGGTCCCATCGCACCCTTCAACGAGGAAGATCACCATGACAGAAAACGTCGCCAACAGAACGTCCACGGCTGTGGATGACCCGGCCAACGTGCGGCGGGTAGTCACCGCCGGCGTCGTCGGCCAGCTTGTTGAGTATTACGACTACGGCCTCTACGCGCTACTGGCGGTGTACATCGGCAGGGCCTTTTTCCCGGAAGCCAGCGACGGCGCCCAACTCCTCGCCGCCTTCGCGATCTTCGGGGTCGGGTTCCTGGCGCGCCCGCTGGGTGGCGCCATCCTGGGTCCCATGGGGGACCGGGTCGGTCGACGTGCGGTCCTGATTCGATCGCTGGTGATCATGACTGGATGCACGGTCCTGGTCGGCCTGACCCCCGGCGCCGACGTGATCGGGCTCGCCGCTCCGATCATCGTCGTGTTGCTGCGACTCGGCCAGGCATTCTCTGCGGGCGGGGAGTTCATCTCAGCGGCAACCTTCGTCAACGAGCATGCACCCGTGGGCAGGCGCGGCCTGTATTCCTGCCTACTGCAGGCGGGTTCGGCATCCGCGTTCCTCCTCGGCACCCTGGTGGTGTTCCTGACCGAGGCAGCGGCCGGCCCAGATGCGATGGAAAGCTGGGCGTGGCGCATCCCGTTCCTGCTCTCACTTCCCATCGGCATTGTCGGTCTCTACGTTCGCCTTCGACTCGAAGAAAGCCCCGTCTTCGAGCACCTGAAGGAAACCGGCGGCTTGACCAAGACGCCTTTGCGCGATTCGATGCGTGGGCCAAACCGCAAGGTGTTCTTCCAGACGATCGGACTGTCGGCGTTCCTGTTCGTCTCGACCTACACGTTTCTCGCGTACCTGCCCTCACTGCTACGAGCAGACGGCTACTCGTCCGGCCAGGTGGTCCTGTTGACGGTGATCGCCAACTCCGCCAACGTCATCTTCTTCCCGCTGGTCGGTCTTCTGTCAGAACGCACCGGACGCAAGCAGATCTGCATGGCAGGTGCGGTTTTCATGATCGTGATGAGTTGGCCGTTGCTGACGGTCCTGGGAATGGGAAGCCTCCCGCTGGCCATCGTGTGTGTCATCGTCATGGCATTCGGCGTCTCGCTGGTGGTCGGCCCACCCGCCGCGATGTTCGTCGAGTTCATTCCCGCGGCTGTGCGCATGAGTACCTTCGGGCTCGCCTACAACCTGGGCGCCGCCATCTTCGGCGGGACCGCGGTCTATGTGGCCGGATTCCTGCGCGAGACCACCGGATCTCCGGCCTCGCCGGCCTACTACCTCATTGCAGCGTCGGTGATCAGCCTCGCCACCCTCGTGACGATCAAGAACTACCGAGGCGTCAACGAGTCCGTACAGTGAGCCGCGCTGAACAGGACATGACACCCCTGAACGTCTTCATCGCGCTGTCCCGCTACCTCGTGCCGATCGAGCAGGTAGAGAGTTTCCTCCCGGAACACGCGCGGTGGGTGGCGCAGCGCTACGCCGAGGGCAGGATTCTCGTGTCGGGTCGCCAGATTCCGGCCCGCGGCGGCGCCACAATCCTGGTCGGGCCAGACCGCCAGAGTGTCGAGACGCTCTTCAGCACAGACCCTTTCGTTCACAACGGCATTGCCGAGTACACCGTCATCGAATTCGTACCCAGCGATGGCGACCGACGTTCGATGGATTTTACGGCGTTCCTCGCGCGGCAGTAGTGCAGGACATGTGCCGAGCCGTCACCCGAGTCCGACCCAGAGATCAGGAGCAGCTATGTACGAAGTATTCCGCGGTGTCATCCCGGCCGCGGTCATGCCCTTCGACGCCTCGTTCGAGATCGACGAGCACAACTTCCGACGACACCTTCGCCATCTGGCAGAAACCGACGGTGTGACTGCCGTTGCCGTCAATGGCGATGCGGGCGAGGTGCTTTCACTGTCACCCGAGGAGCAGGCGTTCGCAGTGCGGGTTGCCGTCGACGAAATCGGCGACCAGGTGCGGGTTCTCTGTGGCGTCGCGGATCCGAGTGCGGCCGCGGCTGTCCGCACCGCCGCCATGGCCCAGGACGCCGGGGCCCACGGCCTGCTGGTTTTCCCGTCGCTGTTCTTCGCACACGGTGCGCGTCTACGCGCCGACGTCGTCCACGCCTTCTACGGCGAGATAGCGTCGAGCACCGACCTGCCCATGGTGTTGTTCGTCGATGCCGCCACCTCGGCGAAGAACGTTCCGGCACCCCTGTTGGCGGAGCTGTGCCTGGCCAACGAGAACATCACGGGTATCAAGGATTGGAGCGTCGACATCCTGGCCTATGAGGCGAACCTCCGTGCGGTGAGAAGCCTGGACCGCCCGGTGTCGATGCTGACGAGCTTCAGCCGAGCGCTGCTGCCGACGCTGGCTCTCGGTGCCGACGGCATCCTCAGCGGCCACGGCTCACTGATCGCCGACGTGCAGGTAGAGCTCTTCCGCGAGGTCGAGAGCGGCAATCTCAAGGCTGCCCGCGACACAGCGGATCGGATCTACGAGCTGACACAGGTCTTTTATGCAGCCCCGGTGATCGATCAGTTCAATCGAATGAAAGAGGGGCTCAAGGTACTCGGCAGGATCGACGAGGCGTACTCTCGGCCTCCCGTGCTGCCGGTGTCCCCCGCCGAACGCTCGCTGATCCATGACGCGGTGCGCGCCGCCGGGCTGTCCTGACCAAGACGTTCTCGCCGGCGCCGGCTTGCGTCCAGCGCCGGCGTTAGCAAGGGACTGTCCGTCCCAGGCTTGCCGCCTCGTGCGGCGGCATACTCGGTGCCATGATCCTGCGTGTTCTCCTCGCTGCTGTCATGGCGATCCTGGCCGCGATCGGTCTGTCCACCGAGGCGGCCGCCGCGCCCAACCAGGTGGTGGGAACGTGGCGGATGGTCTCGGCGGAGATCGAACGCGACGGAGTCTCCACCCCGGCCTACGGTGAGCAGCCCAACGGCATGCTGGCCTTCACCCCGGACATGCGCTTCGTCGAGGTGCTCACCGATGCATCCGTCCCGCCCTTTGCCTCCGATGCACGAGGGGAAGGCACCGACGCCGAGAACCGGGCCGCCATGGCCGGCAGCATCGGACTGTTCGGCACCTACACCGTCGACGAGTTCGGCCAGTTCAGCGGCAATCGCGTGGAGGGTTCCACCTTTCCCAACTGGGTCGGCGATGTCAGGACGACCGATGATCTGCGCATCATCGTCGACGGCGACCGTATGACGGAGAACTTCACCCGCCCGGACGGCACCCGAATCGCCATCGTCTTCGAGCGGGTGCGCTGACCCGTTTTTGCAGGATGCGCCGGTGGGTACAGTCGAATCACCATGGCACTCACCCGCGGCATCCGGCGATCGACGTTCCTGGTCACCGTGCTGGTGACCGCAGGGGTCTTCGGGTCGGCCCCGGCCGCCGCCGACCTGGGGGACTACCTCTGGGAGCGCCGCCCGCTGCTGCTCTTCGCGCCGACGAATCAGGACCCGCGGCTCACCGAGACGGTGAGCCGGATCGAGGCCACACGGTGCAAGTTCGACGACCGTCAGATGGTGCTCGGCGTGGTGGTGGCCGCAGGCCCCAGCACGCTCGACGGGCAAGCCATCACCGCCGAGGAAGCGCAGCGACTGGCTGACCGGTACGCGGTCGATCCGAATGCGTTCGCCGCGGTGCTGATCGGCAAGGACGGCGGCGAGAAGTACCGCGTGGACCAGGTGCCAGAGCTGGGCCTCGTCTACACGGTGATCGATGGTATGCCGATGCGCAGTCGCGAAACCGGCGCAGAGTCGGGAGGATGCTGATGACCCACGAGCAACGCTGGCTTGCCGGAATAGCCTGTGCCGGTGCGGTTCTGGCCATGGTGCCCTGCGCCAGCGCGGCGGCCGAGGACTCCGTCACTGCACTCGTCAATCTTTCCGACGCGCAACAGGTCGCCGGGTGGACCACGGTCAACGATCCGGTCATGGGCGGCAGGTCCACCTCCTCGGTGTCCTTCGGCGACAACGCCCTGGTGTTCTCCGGTGACCTCTCTTTGGAGAACAACGGCGGCTTCGCGTCCACGCGCAGCCCCGAAGACCCCGAAATCGGGCAGCGGGCGGCGGGTGCGACGGCGCTGCGCGTCCAAGCGGTGGGCGATGGCAAGACCTATCTGCTGAAGGTGGGGATCGCCGGGCAGCCGTGGTCCTACATCCAGCGTTTCCCCACCGAGGCCGGCGTCCAGCAGACCCATGATCTGCCCGTGGCCAACTTCGAGCCGGTCGGCATGCGCCTGGATCCCGCGCCCGAAGCGCCGGCGACCCTGGACCCTGCCGCTATCGATCAGCTGGGCATCTACATCCTGGACAAACAGCAGGGCCCGTTCATGATCACCCTCGACGCGATCGACGCCGTGCGCTGACCAGCCCCGTCACAACCTCCCGTTGCGCCGGTCGTAGTCCCGCGCCGCGTCGGCACGCGCCTGCGGGTTGCCGTACCCGCCGCCACCCGCAGTCTCCACGCGCAGCACGGTGCCCGGCTCCAGGGTCAGCGACGCCTTGTCCGCCAGACCGGTGATCTCACGGCCGTCCGGGCCGACGACGGTCACGGTGGTGGCTTTGGCGTCGCCGCCGCCGTTGGCGCCGCGGGGGGCGAAGTCCGGATGCGTCTGTTCTGAGTAGAACGTAACCCGTTGGGGCACATCGATGATCTGGTACTCGCGCCGCAACCCCAGACCACCGTTGTGTTCGCCCAGCCCTTGGGAACCGGGGATGAACTCGCTCTTGAGAACCCGCACGCTGTAGTTGGTCTCGACCACCTCGGTGGGCATGACACCGACGTTGGACATGTAGGTGTCCACTCCGTCGATACCATCACCGATCGCGGTGGCTCCGGTGCCGCCACCCACCACGTCGGCCATCACCGACGGCCGGCCGGTCACAGGGCTGACCGATCCGATGTTGCAGCAGAAGAAGCTGACTGTGCTGCTACCCACCGCGGCCTGCGGCCACATGTCCGCCATCGCCCGGATCAGCGTGTCCGCGAAACGCTGGCATGTGTTGTGCCGCACCGACACAGCGGCGGGCGGTTCGGGGTTCAGTACGATCCCGAGCGGAGCGTCGACGTCGACAGCGCGCAACAATCCGTCGTTGGCGCCCAGCTCCGGTGCCACCACGGCGCGCACCGCGTAGACAATTCCGGCGCGAGAACTCGCCCACGGCACGTTCATCGCGCCCGCCACCTGCTGATCGCAGCCGGTCAGATCGATCGACAGATGATCGCCGCGTTTCGACACCCGGACGTGGATGCGGGTGGGCGGCCCGCCGCGCCCGTCGTCGTCGAGGAACCCCTCCGCTTCGCCGGCACCGTCGGGCAGGGCCGTCAACGCTGTTCTGACACCGCGCTCCACCGCATCGAGCATGCGGTCCATGACCTCCAGCAGTGCGCCCACCCCGTACATCTCGGCCAGCTCGGTTACCCGTTCGCCGCCCAGCGCACACGCCGCCCGCTGGGCGCGCAGATCACTGACGGTGCTGCGCGGATCGCGGATGTTCTCCGTGATCACCGCCACCAGGTCCTCGTTCTCGACACCCCCGACGGCCAGGCGCACCGGCGGCAGCACCAGTCCCTCACCGAAGATGTCTTCGAGTTCCGGTCCCTCGCTGCCGGGATTGACCCCACCGACATCGATGTGGTGCGCGGCCGTGCCCGCCCACGCCACCAGTCGTCCGTCCAGGAACACCGGAGCGATGACGTTGACGTCGGGCAGATGCATCGCGCCCATGAACGGATGGTTGGAGATGAAGACGTCGCCGTCGCAGATCCGGCCGTCCCAGCGGCCGATGATGGCCTTGACCACCAACGACATCGCGCCCAATTGCGCCGGAATGTAGTCGGCCTGCGCCACCAGTTGCCCATCCGCGGTGAACAGGGCGCAGGAGAAGTCGTCCATGTCGCGGATGATGGGGCTGTAGCTCGACCGCTTGAGTACATTGCCCATCTCCTCCGCCGCCGACTGGAGAGCCGCGGCCACCACCTCGAACGTGACCGTGTCCACCTGGTGCGCCGACGTGGTCATCTGTCGCCTCCGTTCTTTGATTCGGTGATCAGGAGATCGCCGCCCTCGGCGACCTCGGCGCACTGACCTTCGAGCATGACTGTGGTGGAGTCCATCTGCCGCACGATCGCCGGCCCGATGATCCGGTCGCCATGACAGAGCAGGCTGCGCTCGTAGATCGGGACCCGGGCGGATGCGAAACCGGGAATGCGGACCTCGCGGTGCGTGACCACCGCGCGCTCCGGGTGCCCGGTACCCGCCGGGATCTGGCCCCCGCTGGAGCCACGGTCATACGCACCCACCGCGGCGATCCGGACGGTCACCAATTCGACCGGCTCGGACCGGTTGGCGTGGCCGTAGCGCTCGGCATGCGCAGCATGGAAGAGATCGGGAATCTGGTTCAGCTGCTCGGCATTCCAGTCAGACAGCGCGATGTTGAGTTCATACCCCTGCCCGAGGTAACGACAGTCGACCGAGGCGGTGACCGTGATCCGGTCGCGGCTGGCGCCGTCGCGGAGCAGCTGCCCGGTGGCCGCCGCCGCGGAGCTGGTGAACCAGTCGGCGATACGGGGTACGGACTCGTCGCCGAAGGCCGTCAGCACGGTCTGTGAGTCATCGAGGCGGAGCCCGGCGACCAACAGACCGTCGGCGGAGAACAGGCCGGGCCAGTGCGGCACCAGGACTCCCCGCAGACCGAGGTGACGTAGGAGCAGCCCGGCGTGCAGCGGTCCCGCCCCACCGAACGGCACCAGGGTGAACCGCCGCGGATCGAGCCCCCGCTCCACGCTGACCTTGCGCACCGCGCGGACCATGTGCGCCAAGCCGATCGCCAGGATCGCCTCGGCTGCCTCGTCGGTGGACATGCCGACCACCGCGCCGATGCGGTCGACGGCGGCGCGCGCCGCATCGCGGTCCAGCACCAGCGCGTCGGCCAACTCGTCGGTGCCCAGCGTGCCCAGCACCACGTGCGCGTCGGTGATGGTCGGTTCGACGCCGCCGCGCCCGTAGCTCGCCGGCCCCGGCACTGCCTTGGCCGAGCGCGGGCCGACCCGCAGCCGGCCGGTCTGATCGGTCCACGTCACACTGCCGCCACCCGCCCCGATCGTGTGGATGTCGACCGTCGGCGCCAACAACACGTGATCACTGACCACCTGCGAGGTGGTGAACGGGATGCGTTGCGCGCGAACCAGACACACGTCGGTGGAGGTACCACCCATGTCGAGGCTGATGACGTCCTGCAGGCCGTGCCGCCCGGCGGCCGCGACCAGCCCGGCCACCCCGCCCGCCGGACCCGAGAGCACCAGGCGATGTGCGGCGTCCTCGGCCCGCGCCGCGGGCACACTGCCACCGTTGGACTGCATCACCAGAAACGACCCCCGCAGCCCGACCCCCTCGAGAGTGGTCACCGCGCGCTGCATGTACCCGCCGATCACCGGACGCAACGCCGCACTGATGACCGTGGTGGCCGTCCTCGGGTACTCGCGGAACTCCCGGGCCACCTCGCTGGACAGTGCCACCGGAATTCCCGGCAGGGCCGCGCGCAGTGCCGCGCCGAGCCGCCGTTCGTGGGTGTCGTCGAGATAACTGAACAACAGGCTCACCGCGACGGCTTGCACGTCGAGTGCCCGGGCCTCGGCGACCACCCTGTCGATCTCGTCATCGGTGAGGGCGGTGAGCACGTCACCGGTGCTGGTGAGACGTTCGTCGACCTCCAGACGGGCGTGACGTTCGACGAGCTCGGCGGGTCGCGCCGGTGTCAGGCTGTACACGCTCGGCCTGCTGGACTGCCGATACCCCATCACATCGCGGAACCCGCGGGTGGTCAACAGCGCCACCGGGGCAAGGTTTCCGGTGAGTACGGCATTGGTGGCGACGGTGGTGCCGTGACACAACAGGGCCACCTGGTCAACCGGCATGCCCTGCTCGACCAGTGACGTGACCGCGTTGGCCAGGCCCTGCGACGGATCCTCCGGCGTGGACGCGACCTTGGCGACCAGCACCCGCCCATCGACGTGCCGGGCCACCGCGTCGGTGAAGGTGCCGCCGGCATCGATGCTGACCGTCCAGTTGCGTTGTTCCACGTCGATCCCTTCCGTATCCGCTCGACGCTCAGTACACCGCCGGGCCGGACACGTCGTCATGCGTCAATCGACGGACGCCCTCTACGTCAGATGGCGGATGCCGGAGGCGTCGGCACCGGCCAGAATCGGGGGGTGGCAGCAGAATCGCAGGCGGCCTGGCCCCACGGCGCCCGCTACGGCGCGAGTATCACCTTCGACTTCGACGCCGAGGAGGTGTGGATCGGCGAGGACCCCGCCAATGCCGGCCGCCCGGGTGTGCTGTCCCAGGGCACCTACGGCCCCAAGGTGGCGGTGCCGCTGCTGCTCGAGCTGCTGGCCCGCCACCAGGTGACCGCCACGTTCTTCATCTGCGGCCGCGACGCCGACCGCCACCCCGACCGGGTGCGCGAGATCCTGGCCGCCGGCCACGAGGTGGCACACCACGGCCACACCCACCGCTCCCCGGTGAACCTCACCCCGCAGGAGGAGGAGGCCGAACTGGTACACGGCCTCGACAGCCTGCGCAAACTGGGTGCCGAGGTGGTCGGATACCGGTCGCCTTCCTGGGACTTCAGCCCGCACACCCTGGGACTGCTGGCCGAACACGGACTGCAGTACTCATCGAATCTGATGGACGACATCCGGCCGTACCGCCACCCGGGCGGCATCGTGGAGATCCCGGTGTCCTGGCTGCTCGACGACGCACCCCATTTCTGGTTCTCCGGGGCGGACTGGTCCAAGACCATCAGAACCGTCGACGAGGTGTACCGGCTGTGGCGCGACGAACTCGACGGTATCGCGGAGCTGGGCGCGCACTTCATGCTGACCATGCACCCGCAGTTCATCGGTCGGCCGTCACGGCTGAAGTTGTTGGACCGGTTGCTGACCGACATGCGTGAGTCCGGTGCCTGGATCGCCCCGGCCCGCGAGGTTGCCCAGTGGGTCCCGTGAGCGCCGCGTCGGACACGTTGTCCTGTGCAGTGGTCACCGGTGCCGCCACCGGGCTGGGCGCCGGTGTCGCCACCCGGCTGCTCGATGAGGGCTGGTGTGTGGTCGCCGCCGACATCGATCCAGCGGTCGAAGAGCGTTTCAGCGCAGGCAGTTTCGACGGGCGGGTGCGCAGCGCGGTGGCCGACATCGCCGACGCCGACACCGCCGCGGCGCTGGTCAATGCCGCCATGGCCTCGTTCGGCCGCATCGACGCCGTGATCAACAATGCAGGAATCGGAGGGCCCGGCGGGCACCTCGACGAGGTGGCCGTCGACGACATCCAGCGCACGCTCGATGTCAACCTGCTGGGGGTGGTGCGACTGTCCCAGGCTGCGATCCCCCACCTCAAGGCGCAACGCTTCGGCAGGATCGTCAACATAGGCTCGGTGTTCGCCCAGCGTCCCGTGCGCAACGGCAGTGCCTACATCATGTCCAAGGCGGCAGTACACGCTCTGTCACAGTGCATGGCAATAGAGTTGGGCCCCTTCAACGTCACCGTGAACACGGTGGCCCCCGGCTACATGATGACGCGCATGCACGAGGAGGAGATCGAACTGCGGGCCCGCGCCGCCGGTGTGGACGCCGCCGAGATCGAGGGCCGGCTGCGCGACGAGGTGCCCTTGGGCCGACACGGGTGCAGCGCGGACGTCGCGGGGGCGGTGGTATGGCTGCTGTCCGAGGATGCCGGCTACGTCACCGGGCAGACCATCGGGGTCAATGGTGGAATAGTGGTGAGCTGATGCCGCATCTGGTCGTGACCGGCGCCGCCTCGGGTATCGGGGCCGCAGTGGTCCATCACGCCGAAACACTCGGCTGGACGGTGGCCGGCCTGGACCGGACCTATCCGGCCTCCGATGCACCCGACAATCGCTTCGCCGTTGATGTCGCCGAGTCCGGTTCGGTGACAACAGCATTGCGCCGTGTCGTCGAGGGCTGGGGGTGCGCTCCGGATGCGCTGGTTCACGCCGCCGGTGTCTACCGGGTACGTGCCGCCGCCGACCTCGACGCCGACGGTTGGGACGACACCGTGGGCATCAACGCCAGGGGCAGCTTCCTGATGGCCCGGGCAGTTGCCGCGGCCATGATCGCCGGCGGCACCGGGGGCTCTCTGGTACTGCTGGGGTCGGTCGCCGCGATGCGCGGGGACAGCCTCGAACCGAGCGCCGCCTACACCGCCAGCAAGGGCGCTGTCGGCGCTCTGACCCGACAGCTCGCCGTGGAGTGGGCCGGCGCCGGGATCCGGGTCAACAGCGTGGTCCCCGGCGTGATCGACACCGCGATGACCACGATCGTCGGCGACGCCGCCGCCACCGAAGCACTGCTGCAGCGCCTGCCGCTGGGTCGGCTCGGGCGTGCCGACGAGGTGGCCGCGGCGTGCATGTTCCTGGCCGGTGCACAATCGTCGTACATCACCGGCACCGAAATCGTCGTCGACGGAGGGTATCTCGTCTCATGACCACTGCAGAGCTGCCTGTCATCACCGTCGGCGGTGCGGCACACGAACGCGGCCTGCAGTACGGCCGCCAGGCCGCCGACCGGGTACAGCGCACCCGCTCGGCCTACGCCGAGGTCTACGCCCACTTCGCGACCTGGGAGTGGGATCGGGTGCGTGAGGAGGCACAGGCCTTCATCGACCCCATCCGGGCATTCCACCCCGACTCCCTCGATGAGATGGCCGGCATCGCCGAGGGCGCCGGGCTCGAGTTCGTCGACGTCCTGGCGATGAACCTGCGCACTGAGATCCTGTTCGCCGCCAAGGTACGCGCCAGCGGTGCCGAACTGCCGCCGATGCTCGAATGCACCTCCTTCGCCGCCAGAAACTCCGAGGGCGCCCAATTGATCGGACAGACGTGGGACTGGCTGACGTTCTCGGCCGACACCGTGGTGCTCGTCGAATCCACACCTGAGAACGGGCCGGCGTTCATGACCGTCGTCGAGGCCGGTTTGTTGGCCAAGCTCGGCATGAACTCCGCGGGCCTGGCGCTGGCCACCAACGCACTGGTCACCGCGGCGGACACCGGCAGGCCTGGCATCCCGTACCACGTCATGCTGCGGGCGCTGCTGGACTGCCGTACGCCCACCGAGGCGGCGACGCTGCTGCAATCGGCGCACCGCTCGTCTTCGGCCAACTATCTGTTCGGGACCGGGGAGGGCTTGGTCGTCGACGCCGAGACGCGGCCCGGGAGTTACGCGGACATCTCCTGGGGCGTCCCCGATGACGATGGATTGCTGTTGCACGCCAACCACTTCACGGTCGCACCCGCGGGCACCGTCAACGATGTCGGCGCCATGCTGATGGCGGATTCGCTGTTCCGGTTGCAGCGGGTGCGCCGGCTGGCGCGGGAGTCACCGCAGTGCGGCGTCGAGCAGTGGAAGAACATTCTTTCCGACCACGCGGGGTCGCCGGCAGGCATCTGCTGTCACCCCGACCCGGGTACCCACAGCATGGATCAGTGGACCACCGCCACCGGGGCGATCTTCGAACCCGCGGACCGGCGGGCCCACATCTCGGTGGGCAACCCGTGTCGCGGAGAGTGGCTGACACGCGAGTACGCGCAGGTGTGGGCGTAGAGTCCATCACTGCCGCGCCCTGCGGCACGGCGTCAAGGGAGTTCGATGTCCAGGGTTCTTGCCGAGCTGATCATCGAGGCGGGCGCGCGGACCCGCCCCTCCCACCCCGCTGTGCCACCACGGGTGCTCGACTACGCCGAAGGCTTCCTCCAGACCAGTCGTGATTCCCTCCGGTTCCTGTGGCGCCACGACGATGCCTGGTTGGCCATTCACCTGACACGCCGCCGATACGACCCCGAAGTGATCGGGTCCCGCCGCGGCTCCACCGAAAAGGTGGTGGTCCAGGTGGCCGAAGTCGAGATGCCCCGCGGAATCACCTTGCGCGAAGTCGATGTGCTGACGCTGCTCGCGCTGGGCCTGACGAACGTGGGAATCGCCGAGCGCCTCGGCACCAGCGCCCGGACGGTGTCGACCCAGATCGAGCGGCTGCTCACCAAGCTGGATCAGTGCACCCGCGGTGGCCTGGCGGCGTTGGCCGTGGACTCCGGCCTGCTCCGACTGCCGATCCCGGGCGGCGTCGACGGCACACCGGGCATCGGGGTGGTGGAACTCGAATCCGTCGTCACCGCGGTCCCCCGAACCCCGGTGCCGCCGCTGCGGCCCGCGTACCCCCGGACCCGTCCCCTCGTGGTCGGCTCACTGATCCCGACCGGAGCCGCGGCCGCGGACGGGGTCGAGGTCCGACACGGCGCCATGCTGGCCGTTGCGGAGATCAATGCCACCGGCGGTGTGGCGGGCCGGCGCGTCGAACTGGTGACCGCCGATGTGGATCTGTTCGACTGGTCCAGTGTCGAACGCGGGTTGAGCCGGTTGTTCGCCAATGAGGTCGACGCCATCACCACCAGCTACGCCAGCGCCGAGAACTCGGCGGTGATCGATGCCGTCGCCGACTACGGCAAGCCCTTCCTGCACACCGCCACCTTCGCCGCTCAGGTGGAACAGGCAGAGTCCGATCCGAGCCGGTACGGCGCGGTGTTCCAGACCTGCGCGTCAGAGACGTTCTACGGCGTGGGTCTCATCAGGCTGCTGACCGAACTCGAGGGTGCCGAGGTGTGGCGCCCCCGCTCACGCCGCATCGTCAGCGTCGAAGCCGCCACGACCAGCACCCGGGTGACCAACGAACATTTCCTGGCCACCGCCGCTCAGGCGAACTGGTCGCTGACGGACCTGATCCGGGTACCGGTCCCCTCCACGGACTGGAACCAGGTGATGAGCCGCATCACCGCCGCCGATCCGGAGGTGGTGATGGTGACCCACTTCCTCGACCAGGAGCTGGCGGCGTTCCAGCAGGCGTTCGTGGCCGCGGGCCTTCCCGCCCTGGTGTATTGCGTGTACGGGCCATCCATTCCGCGGTTCCAGGATTCAGTGGGCGGAGCAGCGGATGGCATCATCTGGTCCACCACCACCGGCACGTACGACGACGTGCTGGGACAGCGGTTCCGTAACCAGTACGCATCACGGTTCGGGCGCGCACCGGGGTGGTCGCAAGCAGGTGCCGCCTACGACCAGGTGAACCTGTTGGCCGCGGCCTGGTGCGCCACCGGCACCCGCCACACCGACGACGTGGTGCGGTATCTGCGACGCTGGCCGCACCGCGGCGTGAACGGTGTCTACTACTTCGGTGACACGAGCCAATCGACGCTCTCGTACCCCGACCTGACTCCGGATGCGTCGATGGGCCAGGCCCACATGGTCTACCAGATCCAAGGTGGCACGCACCGCGCGCTGGCTCCCGAGCCATTCGGATCCTGCCGCCGATTCCGGATGCCCTCGTGGTGCGCCACCGACCTGTCGGCCTGACGTCCGTCATCTGACGGATGCACCCCGGGCGCCGATTGGCTGTACTGCATGTCACACCGGGGCCGCACCGCCCCTCGATGTGGAGCGCCGAGGAGCGAATTCATGCCGGATACCCCACCCCCAGCCAGACCCCGCGGAGTTTCTCGCCGCAACTTCGTCAACGGTCTCGGCATCGCCGGGCTCGGGGGCGTCGTGGTGGGCGGCGGGGCCGCCTGGGCGGCCAAGCCGGCCGGTTCGGGTATCGGTGGCACCGCAGCGGCGGGCGATCCCATCAAGATCGGCAGCGTCGCACCGCTGACCGGACCCTACTCCGGGGACGGGCAGGAGATGGTGCGCGGTGCGGAGATGGCGATCGACGACATCAACGGCGCGGGCGGTGTCGCCGGGAGGCCCGTCGAGCTGGTGACCGCCGACATCAGCGACCAAGCGCCCGAGAACTTCATCCAGGCGGCACAACGGCTCGTATCGCAGGAGCGGGTGTCCGCGGTGTTCAGCGGCTACACCACCACCACGTCCGCGGAGTACCAGATCTACGGTGATGCCGGGGTGCCGATGCTGCACGCCAACACTCTGCAGTCGAACACCGATTTTGTGGTCGACAACGGCATCACCAGCATCTACCAGGTGTGCCCGACCGAGATCTGGTATGCCGCCGGCTTCCTGCAGCTGATGCGCCAGTGGATCGAATCAGGTACCTGGACGCCCAGCTCCAACACCGCGGCCGTGATCGCCAGCAACGACTCCTACAGCATCTCCATCGCCACCGTGTTCCAAGAGGGTCTGCGCGAAATGGGCTGGGACATCACCTTCTACGACGAGGTGACCGCGCCCAACGCAGACTGGGGGCCCCAGTTGGCCCGCATCAGGGCCAACCCGCCGGGCCTCATCTTCATCACCGACTACCTCGCGGGTGACCTCGCCAGCTTCGCCACCCAATTTGCCGGCGCCCCAACACCTTCACTGCTGTACCAGCAGTACGGGCCGAGTGTCCCAGAGTATCTGGACCTGGCGAAAGGCGCCGCCAACGGCGTGCTGTGGTCCACGACCATCGGCACGCTACCCGACGACATCGGCACCAGCTTCCGGGAGCGCTATCAGAGCAAGTACGGCGCCCCGGCCGGGCTCAGCCAATCCGGCGCACAGTATGACGCCGTGCGACTCTGGGCCCGGGCGGCCGCCCAGGCGGGGAACCCTGACGACTTCGACCGGGTGAACCAGTTTCTCGCAGCCACGGTGTTCCGCGGTGTGGTGGGCACCTACGCCTTCGACCCGACAGAACTGACGGCAGTGCCGTACCCGGACAAGGTCAACGATCCCAGCCTGGGAATGCCACATCTGACGTATCAGATCCAAGACGGCAAGCAGGTGCTGTTGTCCCCCGATCCCTACACCCAGGGCCAGTTTGCACTCCCGCCGTGGATGGCCGGTCGATGACGACGCCGGTCTTCGAAACCCGCTCGATCACCAAGTCTTTCGGTGGCCTGACCGCCGTCGACCAGGTGTCCCTGGCCGTGCAGGACGGGCAGATCTTCGGCATCGCCGGGCCCAACGGCGCCGGGAAGACCACGTTGTTCGATCTGGTGACCGGACTGGTGCGCATCGATTCCGGAGAGGTCAGACTTCGCGGCGAAACGATCACGCACGCCAGCGTCAATCAGATCTGTCACCGCGGCATCGCACGGACGTTCCAGCATCCTTCGGTCTTCGACACCCAGACTGTGCTGGCCAACGCGGTGGTCGGTGCCCAGTTCGGTTCGGGGCGCGGCTGGTGGCACGCCCTGCGCAAAGACCGGGCCGCTCTCGACGCCGCCTGGGCCGAACTGGATTTCGTCGGCCTGGCCGACCACGCCCGTTCCGCGGCGGGCCCACTGCCGGTGTTCGACAAGAAGCGGCTCATGATCGCCTCGGCGTTGGCCACCTCCCCGGTGATGCTGTTCCTCGACGAACCGTTCGGCGGCCTGACCCTGCAGGAGATCGACGCGCTGATGGAGCTGCTCACCCGGATCAGGCAACGCGGTGTCACGATCGTGCTCATCGAACACGTCATGCGGGCACTGATGACTCTCTCCGACCGCGTATTGATCCTCAACCAGGGCAAGGTCCTGTTCGAGGGTAGCCCGCGGGAAGTGATGGCCCACGAGGACGTGGTGCGGGTGTATCTCGGCGAATCGGTGACTAGGGCAGGGGATTCCGGTGACGAATGAGACCCTGCTCGACATCACCGGTGTGTCGGCCGGCTACGAGTCCGCCCCCGTCCTGCACGACGTCGATCTCCGGGTGAGCCGAGGTCAGTTCTCCGTGGTGATCGGGCCCAACGGCCACGGCAAGACCACGCTTCTGCGCGCCATCAGCGGTCTGGTCACTCCGCGCACCGGCACCGTCTCCTTCGACGGGCAGGACATCACCGGCTGGATACCGGAACGTATCGCCGGGCGAGGCCTGGTGCACATCCCACAGGGCGATCTGCTGTTCCCGGACATGACGGTGTTGGAGAATCTGACCCTCGGCAGCTTCCTGTGCAAGGACGGCCGGGCCGGGCGGGCACGCCGACTCGCCGAGGTGCACGAGGTCTTCCCGAGACTGGCCGAGCGGTCTGCACAGCGCGCCCGCACCCTGTCCGGCGGGGAGCGGCGGATGCTCGCCCTCGGCCGGGGGCTGATGGCCGACGCGAACATCCTGATGATCGACGAGCCCAGTCTCGGCCTGGCGCCGGTGCTCGTCGACGAGGTGTATGCCCAGATCGCACGCATCCATCAGACCGGCATGACGATCCTGCTGGTCGAGGAGAATTTCTCACGCATCAAGGATCTCGCCGACCACCTCACCCTGATGGAGAACGGCGCCGTGCGCGCTGCGGGCACCGTGGCCCACGTGCTCAGCGATCCCGCCGTCGCGGCGACCTACCTGGGGGTGGACTCGTGAACCTCGCTCTGCAGACCCTGGTGAGCACCATCGTCCAGGGCTCCATCCTGGCGCTCATCACCATCGGGATGAGCCTGGTGTACGGCACGTTGCGGGTGCTGAACATGGCCCAGGGTGTGATGGTCATGGTGGGTGGGATGGCCGCGTATGTGTTTGTCGCAGAATGGGGATTGCCGGTCTGGGCCTCGCTGTTGTTCGCGGCTGTGGTGGCATTCGCGCTGGGTGTGCTCACCTTCTACAGCGCGGTGCGGCCTCTGGTGGGCCGGCTGGGCATCGACTTCGAGATGACGGCGTTCATCTCGACGTTTGCGATCGCCACGATCGTCCAGAGCATCGTGCTCGCGATGTTCGGGCCCCGCCAGAAGCCGTTTCCCGAATTGGTCTCCGGCAGAGTCGATCTTGTCGCCGGGGTGTCCATCACCTACCACTCGATCCTGATGGCTGTTGTGGCGGTGACCGTGCTGGTGGCCCTCGGCGCCTTCCTGGCCCGGTCGCGCTACGGCCTGGCCATCACCGCGGTGGCACAGAACATCGACGCTGCGCGTCTGATGGGCATCCCGGCGTCCGCGGTGTACGTGCTCACGATCGGTATCGCGGCCGCCCTTGCGGGCATCGCCGGGGTACTGCTGGCGCCGGTGTACTTCGTCTACCCCAACGCCGGCGACCTGCCGCTGCTGCAGGCGATGATCGTGGCGATCTTCGCCGGGCTCGGCAGCATCCGCGGCACCATCATCGCGGCGTACATCATCGGGTTCGTTCAGGCCGCGGTGTCCATCTACTGGAGCTCGACGTTCGCCCTGCCGGTGCTGTACGCGTTCATCCTCGTCGTTCTCCTGGTGCGTCCCTGGGGAATCGACGGCAAGCCCCAGGAGGCCAGGCTGTGAGCACACAGACAGCACCGCCGATACCCTCGCGCGCCCTGCGCAACTGGTCCGCGCGCGACATGGGATGGCCACGCCCCCGCTGGATCGCGTGCGTAGCCGCGTTGCTGCTCGCGGTCGTCCTTCCCTTTGTGGTCCCCGACCGCAGCTGGCTCAGCGTGGCAATCCTGGGCGCGGTCTGGCTGACGCTGAACCAGAGCTGGAACCTGGTCCTCGGATTCTCCGGCGTGTGGAACTTCGGCCAGCTGGCCATCTACGCGATCGGCGCGTACGTCGCCGCGCTGCTCAGCCTGCACACCGATACGCCCGCAGTGCTGTCGATCCTGGTGGGCGGCGCTGCCGCCACCGCGGTGTCGATTCTGCTGTCCTTGCCCGCACTTCGGCTACGCGGTATCTACGTCGCCTTGATGACCTTCGGCTTCGGCGAGGTCATCCGGTTGCTGATCATCGCCGACGGCACCGGGCTGACCGGCGGAACCTACGGACTGTCCGGATTCAGCGGCTTCGGTCTCGACCACCTGGATTCACTGTCTCGCGACCGCGCGCACTACTGGATCGCCATGGCCGTCGCCATCGTCACCGGTCTGGTCATCTTCGCGATCATGCGCTCCCCACTGGGCTCCGCGCTGATCGCGTTGCGCGACAATCCTTCCCTGGCAGCCGCGCGGGGGGTCAGTCCCCGGGTCATGCAGATGGTGGCGTTCGGAGTATCCGGGTTTTTCGCCGGTGTGGCCGGCGCGTTGTACGCGTTCGCCTTCGGTGTGGTGGCGCCGACGCTGATGGGACTTGCGCCGATGACCTTGCTGGTGACGATGCTGGTGGTCGGCGGCCTCGGCAGAGTCACCGGTCCGGTGGTGGGCACGGTCATCATTGCCTTTGTGCAGGCGCGGCTGCAGAGTTGGCCGGACGCCCGCCTGATCATCCTGGGTCTCATCCTGCTGGTGATGGTGGTGGCGGTGCCTAAGGGTATCGTCCCGCTGGTCAGCAAGTATCGCCAGCGCATCGACCAGTGGGTGGAAGAGGACGAGATGGATGACGACGACATTCGGTTGCGCGCGACACGGTGACTGACGTCGACGCGGTCGTCGTCGGCGGTGGGCTCGCCGGCCTCGTCGCCGCCCGCAACCTGCGCCGTGCAGGACGGCGCGTTGTGTTACTGGAAGCTCGAGACCGGCTCGGCGGCAGGGTGTTTGCCCGCGAACTGGCGGCAACCGGGCTGCGGGTGGATTTCGGGGGAACCTGGGTGATACCGGGAGAGCACCCGGCGCTGTTCGCCGAACTCGATCGCTACGGCATCGACACGGTGGCCACTCCCGAACCCACCTGGTTCGCCAGCGACCTCGGCGGCACGGTACGCCCGAGAGGCGACCTCGACCGCGCGGCGCTCGAGGACCTCACCCGGGTGTTCGAGGCCATCAGAGCCACTGGCCGCGAATCGGACTCACTCGGTGAACTGGTTCGACGGCACGGTGTGTCGCCGCCGGGCTACGCCTGGCTGCAGGCCCATTTCCGGTATCTCAACGGCGCCGGACTCGATGAGGTGAGCGCACTCGCACTGGCCGACTATCCGATGAGCGATCTGGCCCGGCCCGACCACTACACACACGAGATCGCCGGAACCACTGATGCTCTGGTGACGGCTCTGGCCCGAGACGCGGATTGTGAGCTGCGGCTGGGGACCGCGGTGCGCCGGGTCACCGACATGGGCTCATCGGTTGCGCTGGATCTCGACGACGGCGCGCGGGTGACGGCCCGCCGCACCGTGATCACTGTTCCGGCGAACACGTTGGGCGCCATCACCTTCGAGGCCGCCATCGAGGCCGTCACCGCGCTGGCGACAGCGGGCCACGCCGGGCACTCCACCAAACTGTGGATCGTGGCCCGCGACGTCCCCGGCACCCCGCGTTTGCTCAGCGACACGGGCCCGTTCCCCTACGTGCGCCTGGTGCGGCGGCTCGAGGACGGCACCGCGCTGCTGGTGGGTTTCAGTGACCGCGACGGTGCCGCGTCGATGGACCCTGCTGCGGTCGAACACGCGCTCAGCGGGCTGATACCCGGCATCCGGGTGTTGGGGGTCGATGCCCACGATTGGAACGCCGACCCACATTCCCGAGGTACCTGGATGGCCGCCCGCCCCGGCCAGGAGGGGACGCTCGAGGCGCTGCGTAACCACCCGGGGCCGCTCTACTTCGCCGGTGGCGATCTATCTTCCAGCCAGCCGGGCACCATCGAGGGTGCCATCGCGAGTGGCGCCAGCGCAGCCGAGCACGTGGTCGCTGACTTCAGGTGAATCAGGACGACGGCGCCGAACCATGTTGCCTATGCGGCGGCGTCCAGCATGCCGGCTTCTTCGCAGTGCGTGTGGCCGCATCCACTGCAGTGGACTTCGTACCACAGCGTCCCGGATTCTGCAGTGGCGAAGGCGTATTCGGCGGACCGACCACAGCGGGGGCATCGCGCCGTCCCGCGTTCGACAGTTGACCTCACCGCTGACCTCCCCACATCGACCCGTGCGGTGCAGGTGTACCCCGCTGTCGGCGCGCGCAATCCACAGGATTGCCCCGTCTCGGACTCGCGCAAGCTGGGTATACGGATCGCGATGACTGATGCATGCCACCCCCGCCACGAGCTCGGCGACGCTGGCTTCACCGTCACGGTGCAGGCGACGCCCGCTGCCGTTTCGGACCTGACGAGGCAGGTCGGCCGGTGGCTCGACGCGATGCCGGTGGACACGCAGCGGCATTCAGACATCGTACTGGCGGCGTACGAGGCGCTGGCCAACTGCGCTGATCACGCCTACCGCGATTGCGACGTCACCGGAGCCATGACGCTGGAGGTGACCCTGGACGAAGAGACCGTGCGGGTGTGCATCACCGACGGAGGGCGGTGGGTCGATCCGCAGACACAACAACCCACCACGACGCGCGGCCGTGGCTTGCGTCTGATGCAGGCATTGTGCGACGACTTCACCGTCAACGGCACCGATGACGGCACCACGGTGTGCCTGCACTTCCAGCAGTGCCTCACCGCGTCACAACCCCCACGGGAACAGGGATCGGGGCAGCGGGCGGGTTCCGACGACTCGGTGTCGACCGGCGCATGACCCGCCGGCCACTACTGAACACCTAGTCCAGTTACGATTGGGCATGTCGGTGGTCATGACTACCGTCAGTGAGGTCAGGGCCCCCGATGAGCCTTCGAAGCCAAGATGCTGTCTGCTCAACATCTCCATCGGGGGCCCTGCCTGGGGTCGGCTGCCTGATCGATGTCCGTCTCGACGGACGGTGCAGCGTGCCCGAAGAACTCTGTTCCCACTCTCAGACAAATCAATACATCTCCCCGGCGTGGCAGCCGTGCCAGCGCAGTGAGCTGCCAAAACGCCCGGGTCGGGCGCGAACGTGGGAAAATGGCCGCCGTGATCGACAGCAACGGAAACGGTTCGCCTCTGGCCGGCACCGACTTCACCGACACGGTGCGCGACGCGATGGCCGAAGTCACTCGCCGCTTTGCCCGCCCCACCGATGTCGATGCGACGTTGAGCGCGGTCACCACCGCCGCGGTGGCCCTGCTGGACACCGTGGACAGCGCTGACGTCCTGCTCATCGACCCGGACGACAACTACCGCTCCACTGCCGCCACCTCCCCGCTGGCCGAGGCTCTCAGCAAGGTCCAGCAGCGATACCATCAGGGGCCCTGCGTGGACGCGGCCGTCGGCGAGACCATGGTGCTGTCGCAGAACCTGCGGGAGGACGCGCGCTGGCCCGACTTCACCACCGAGGCCGTGATGGCAGGTGCGCACGGGGTGTTGTCCTTCCAGCTCTACACCCACCAAAAACGACCGAGCTGTCGCGCGGCCCTGAATCTGTTCAGCACCACCGCGTCGGCCTTCGACGGCGACACCCAGACGCTGGCGGCCACGCTGGCAACGCATGCCGCCCTCGCGCTCATCGCGCAGGACCGCGAAGCGCAGTTCCAGTCCGCACTTGCCAGCCGTGACGCCATCGGCCAGGCCAAGGGAATGCTGATGGAGCGATTCGGCGTCGATGCCGTGCGGGCGTTCGAGTTGATGCGCCACCTCTCCCAGGAATCCAACACCCCCATCGTCACCATCGCGGCCCGCATCATCACCACCGGCCCCGACCACTGAGCGGCTTTCACAGACATCTCCGACCGTCCGTCGCGGCAACCGCTGAAACCCGCCTCGTCGTCGATGACCTCGCGGGGCAGTACCACGCCGCGGCTGTCTGATTCATATGTTTGCGGAAGCATTTGCGATGTTTTTCACCTGGTGCGTTTACACTCGTCCTTGGTCGACCATCGATGCGAGCGAGCATGGCGTACGCAGGGCCGACTGCCTCCGATCCAGGGAAAGAAGCTGGCCTTCAACAAGCACGTCGAAGCCAGTCTTGAACCTTTTGGCGGACTCGCCCCCCGCCAATTGACGTGGATGCTAGTGTCCCGGTGTTCTGTATCACGGTGACCGGTCTCGACGCCCGAAGTGAAGGTAGCCATGGGTGTCGAAATTTGCACTGAGATACAGCCAACGTAGCTGTCCTCGGTGAATTCGAGAGCAAGGGAGCACCAGTGGCCGCCTCGAGCCCCCGCAAGCCGCGTCGCGCCCGAGGCCGTCACCGCAAGCCCTCCACCTTTCCCGCGCCGGACTGCGGACGCTGGTTACGCGTGGGGGTGGTTGGCACCGGGCTCGCCGCGGCGATCGCGGCAGGCTCGGGCGTCGCCTCGGCAAGCACGGATGACTCCGCGAACTCCAGCGGAGCATCCTCGCGTTCCGAGACCGCCGGAAACACCGATACGAGTGCCGACACCAAGACAGAACCCGCGAGCGATACCACCGATGACAGCGCCGATACCGCCGATGCCGATGACACCGACACCGACACCGACACCGACACCGACACCGACGATGAGACCGACACTGACGACACCGAAGAGGACGACGAGGAAGCGACCGAGACCGACCTCGACGGGGATGAACAGAGTGAGGTGCCCGATGAAACGGCGGCGGATCCGCAGTACGTGGATGCCCCGGCACCGGATGACAACCCCACCGAGGAGTCCGATGAGTCCCCGGCCGACCCGGTAGCGCAGGAGTCACCGCCGCCTGTTGATGTCCCGTCCGACGAGTCCGACACCACGGAGCCCAGCGAGCCGGCAATACCTCCGTCGCAGGTCGAGCAGACCGATCCCACAGACGTCACCGCACCACGAGCACCGACGCCGGACACGATCGAGCCCGTGCAGTCCGAGAAACCGGCCACCGGCGCCGCGCCGGTCGCGATGGCGGCCGTTGCTGCAGCCGCGCCGCCCGCGCCGGGGTCAAATGAGCACTTCTGGGCCGTACTGCAGCGGGCGTTAGGGCGTCTCGGGTCCTGGCCCGGGCTGCCACGGAACTTCACCGACATCACCAACTTTCAGACTGACCACACCCTCGATGCGGCCAACGATCAGCTCGATGCCCTGATCTGGGGTGCCGTGCCGGGCGGACCGGCCCGCTGGCTGCCTGACCTGCTCGACATCGTCGGCCTGTTCGTCAAGCCCGCGCTGCCGAATTTCACGTTCACCGACACGCTCAACACGATCGGCGACTTCGTGAACCGCGTGGTTCCGCCGTTCCGGATCGTCGACAGCGCAGGCACCTTCGGCATCATCACCCCGTACAAGATCATGGGTGCAGCCGTAGTCGGAACAGCGACGGTGCTGCAGGACATGCTCAACGGCATCTACGACCCCGCTCAGTGGGCGATCCACGTCATCAAGGCGACCACCGGGGCGAACGCCACCGTGTCCGACCTCAGCGACTTCGGCAGCCTGTCAGGCAAAGTCGTCGCAGCACAGGCAGCAGCTCTGCTCGGCGGCGACGGCGGCGCGTTCGACGAGCCCGAACGCGCCTTGAATCTGACGTTGCCCACCTGGACTGCCGCTCAAGTGAATCCGTTCACGGTGGTCACCTACATCGCCGTGGTCGCGATGTACAAGCGCTTCCAGGAGATGGCCGTCCTGACCACGTTCACCACCAACACCACTTACGACAGCTGGCATTACGCCACGCCGGGATTCGGCCTCTACGCGGCGGGCACCTTCCATGCAGTTGATCCCGACGGCAACAGCGTTGACTTCTTCGGGGTGTCGCAAGGCGGAACGTACATCTCCGAGATCGGCGGAGCGACAGTCACGATCAACACCGCCCAAGGCGGCTTCACCTACACACCGTGGTTCCAGAGTGCGGCTTTCCTGCACCGGTCGACGTCGGAGAATCCCGAAGACCGTTACGACACGGTGAAGATCCCCGTGAAGTCCGCCGACGGGGTCACCTACACGCTCACTTTCAAGATCGAGATCGTCGGCGGAAGCAACGCCAACCCGACGGCAGGCCACACAGTGGGCAGCACCGACGCGCTGGGCGTGGTGAAGGGCAAGGTCACCGGCAGCGACTCCGACGGCGACACCATGACCTACTCCCTGGTGGGCTCGTCGGTCAACGGGCTGACCGGAAACTCCGCGTACACCACCGGCGGCGGGATCGTCACTGTCAACCCGACGACCGGCGATTTCACCTACGTCTCGACGTCCACGGCCGGTGCGTCCCAGAGTTTCCAGGTTCGGGTGTCCGATGGTCACAACGGCAGCGTCATCAGGACGGTCGCGGTGCCCAACACCACGACCGTCACCCCGGCCAACGTCAACACCACGACACCGTACGTCGTGACCGGCACAGTCCCCGGCTCGACCAACTCCCCTGGGGTGTTCACCAGTTACGCGCTCGGCTCCTCACCGTCGAAGGGCACCGTGACGTCCTTCAACCCGGCCACCGGGGCATTCACCTACACGTCGAGTGCGGGCCGGACGGGGGCGAACGACGACGTGGTCACCGTTCTCGCCACCGACGCCAACGGCCGCACCGTCACCCTTCGCATGGCGGTCAAGCCCACCGTGGTCAACAACGCTCCCGTCGTGGTCACGACAACCACCGACAAGGGCAGCAGCGATCCCAGCAAGTGGCGGCTGGACAACGCCGGTGGCGACAACCGGACCCAGACGACCACGGGCAAGATCACCGCCACCGATGCCGACGGCGACACGCTCACGTACTCGCTCGTGGATCCGGTGACCCACGCCGCGGTGTCCACCACCACCGACGGGGGCACCGTCGTCTTCAACGCCGACGGCTCATACACGTACACGATCACCAAGAACAAGTCGTACCTCCACGCCGCCGCCAAGGTCGGTGCCGCAGCGGCGGATGTCAACGACACATTCACCGTCGCAGTGACGGACGGCTTCACCGGCAGCGTCGCCTACACCACGGTGACGATGTCGACGTTTGCGGTCAACAGCGCACCCACCTTCGTCAGCAGCAGCGGCGTCGCAAACCTCTTCGGTCTGAAGACTGTCAGTGGTATCAAGTTCACCGACGCCGACGGGGACACCATCGGAACCACCCGAAACCCCTCGGGCGGTGGCGCAGGGTACTTTGCGCCCAGCGGGTTCACCTCGGGCACCGAGAATGTACAGAGTGGCGTTGGCGCCCTGGTCACCTTCACCGGCACCTACACCCTGTACGTGCAGGACGGGTATTACACGGTCAACAACGGGGTCGTCACCGGCTCCTACGCCGTATCGACACCAACGCGGTCGTGGAGCTGACCGGACACCGAGGTCACGGATCCACCGCGGCCGCGCGGAGATCCTCCAACCAGGCCTGCAAGCCCAGCCCCAGGTGAGTGGTCGACAACTCCGGGGTGGCGTCCACCTGCCTGCCCGTCCAGGTCTCCTCGGTGCTCACCAGGACTCCCCCCTCGATCTCGGTGAAGGTCCAGACATGCACACCGCGGTCGATGTCGACTCCCTCACCCCTGGCGGGTCCGCTCCAGCGGATGCAAGCAAGCTCCTCGAGTTGCTGCACCGTCGACGTGACGTACAGCGTGGTAGCCGGAGTCACCTCTGTTGCCGGAACCGGTGTTGTCCACAGGAATTGGGACTGCGGGCGCAGCGGGCCCTCCGTCAGCACCGTCGCGTCCGCGACGGCGGGCTGCCACGACGGCCATCGCGCGACGTCGACCTGAAGATCCCAGATCGTCTGCAGTGGAGCTGGAATCACTGCCTGGGTCCGGTATCTGATGGCGGCGTTCGGGTCCACCGTCTGCCCATCGCACGCCAGGAGCGGCTCCGGCAAGGGGCTCTCGGTGCTCAGATACCGATAGGCGGCGTCGGGATCGCGTGGGCCGTCCACCACCGCCCAGGCAGCGGCGAACCCGATGACGACAATCAGCACGCCGTGCCTGCAGCGGTCCACGATGGTGCCTGCTACCCTCAGCCGCCGGCGCTCTGGGGCTGGAAGGCCGCCCACAGCCCGTAGGAGTCCTCGAGGAAGTTGTATGCGGCGAGCTTGCCGTCGCGGACGGTGCAGATGGTGGCGAAGTCGCTGTCGAACTCCTTGCCGGTGTCGAGGATGCGGTGGGTGAACCGACCGATCACCACCACCTGGTCATCAGCCTCGAACATCCGGGTGATGTCGAAGCTGACGGGGTGAAAGTGATTGGGGAACAGCTCTAGCCATTCCCTCACCTCGTCTCGACCGTGCCGGGTACCGATGGTGGGGACATCCGGCGCACCCTGGACGTGCCAGACCACGTCCTCGGTGAGGCAGTCCAACGTCTTGTTGATGTCGTGGCTGAAGAACACGTCGAAGTAATTCCGGACGACGGCACCGGCCGTCGTCTCCTCAGCTGCGTTCTCGGTCATCGTTGTCCGCCGGACATGATGATGAACTCTCCTGTCATCCAAGCGCTCTCATCGGATGCCAGATACACCGCAGCCGGGGCGACATCCTCGGAACGACCGAGGCGGCCCAGCGGCGTCTCGGCGATGAGCGCGTCGCCGAATCCGCTGGTGAGAAAGCCGCCGGCCTGCACGCCCTCGGTGTCGACCACGCCCGGTTTGATTCCGTTGACCCGAATACCCTGTGGCGCCAACTCATTCGACAACGCGCGAGTCAGCCCGTCGATGGCGCCCTTGCTGGCGGTGTAGACGGACGCTTCGGTGGGTCCGAAGATGGTGACCGTGGACCCCATGTTGACGATGCTCGCTCCGGCTGACATGTAGTGCACGGCTTCTTTGATCGCCAGTAGGTAGCCGTAGACGTTGAGTTCGAAGTGGCGCCGGAACAGTTCGAGGGTCAGGTTCTGCAGTGGCTGGAAATCATACACGCCGGCGTTGTTGACCAGGATATCCAGGCTGCCGAAGGCGTTCTGGGTGTCGACGAACAATTGCCGGACCTGCTCTTCGTTGCTCATGTCCGCGTGGATGGCCACCGCCGTGCCGCCGGCGCGGGTGATGTCGTCGACCAGATCGGTGGCCGCTCCCTCACTGTGGGAGTAGTTCACCACCACCGAGGCACCCTCGGCGGCGAACTGCCGGGCGATCTCCGCCCCGAGGCCCTTTGATGCCCCGGTGACCACTGCGGTCTTGCCTTTGAGACGCTGATTCACGTTGCTGCCCCTTCCGTCTCAGCGCACGCCGTGATCGGCGTAGCGCCCGCCCTTGACCAGATCGCTGAGGGGTTGCAGCTCGGCGAGCGCATCGTCGTCGAGTTTCACGTCCAGGGAGGCCGCGTTCTCGTCGAGCCGGTTGGCATGGCGGGTTCCGGGGATGGGCACCACCGAGACGCCCAGACGCTCCTGCTGCGCGTACACCCAGGCCAGGGCAACCTGTGCGGGCAGCACACCCAACCGTTCGGCGACTGACCGGACGGTATCGGCGATGACCTGGTTCTGTTCACCGCCCTCGCCGGTGAACCGCGGATTGCGGGCCCGGAAGTCATTGGCGTCGAGCTTCGCCGTCTGCACCGACCCGGTGAGGAAGCCTCGGCCCAACGGAGCATAGGGCACCAAGCCTATCCCCAGTTCGGCCATCACCGGCGTGATCTCCTCGACTTCCCTTGTCCACAGCGAGTATTCGCTCTGCACTGCCGTGATCGGGTGCACCGCGTGCGCCCTGCGCAGCAGCTCTTCACTGACCTCGCTGAGGCCGAGGTAACGGACCTTTCCGTCCCTCACCAGCTCGGCCATCGCGCCCACGGTGTCTTCGATCTCGGCGTTCTCCGGCGGGCGGTGCAGGTAGTAGAGGTCGATGTGGTCGATACCCAGTCGCAGCAGCGACGCTTCGCACGAGCGCTTCACGTAAGGCGGATCACCCCGGTGGACCCGGTTTTCGTCACCGCTGCTGCGGTCGATACCGAACTTGGTGGCAATCTGCACGTCGTCGCGACGGCCGGCGATGCCTCGGCCCACGAGGACTTCGTTGTGTCCGGAGCCGTATTGGTCGGCCGTGTCGAAGAGGGTCACACCGACATCGATGGCGTGGTGGATTGTCTCGATGCTGGTGTCCCAGTCCGATGTTCCGTAGTACTCGCTCATACCCATGCAGCCCAGGCCTTGGGCCGACACGTCCAAACTGCCGAGAGTGGTTCGCTTCACGATCAATCCTTTCCGAAGGATGGCGCCGAGATCTCGAAGATTAGTGAGCGCGGGCACGCTCACAAGGGGTGCGATACACCCAGGAACATCACGCAGGGGCGGCCGTGATGACCGTCCGCATGGGCGCGATGTCGGTGAAGGTGGGGATGTCGTCAGCGACGGCGGCGGACTCGGGTGCCGCCAGCGCCCGATCCACACCTGCCCGATCGGCGAAGTGACACAGACACATCGCCACGACATCCGGCCCCGTCGCGGGATCCACGGCGTAGAACACCTCGGTACGCTGCAGGCCGAACGGAGCCCAGGTTCGCTCGACCAGCGGGATATGGTGCGTGTCATAGGTTGTGCGGTCGAAGCGGCTGTCGGCGCCGCCAACATAGGTGACCATCAGAATGGACATAGATGCACTCTCGCTTTCTGTTGTTGATGTTGTGACAAAGGCGATTTCACTCGGTGGCTGCCCACGCGCAGAGCACCGACAGGGACTCCGCACTGGGGGAACCGGGCGTTGCGTGGTAGACGACCAGCTCTTGCCCCGGGCTGGACCGTACGTCGAAGGTCTGCATCGTCAATGCCATCACACCGACCTCGGGATGGCGGAAGGTCTTGTTTTGCAGTGCTTTCCGCCGCGCATCGTGTCGCATCCACAGCGCAGCGAAAGCGGGGCTGCGCTCCAGCAGTTCATCGCGCACGGTGCGCAGGCGCACGTCGTTAGGGGCAAGTCCGAAGCCGTGCCGAAAGCTCGCCACCGCGTCCTCGGCCACCACCGACCAGTTGCAGTAGAACGTCTGCGCCTCGGGATCGGTGAAGATCGTGTGCATCAAGTTCCGCGAGCGAGTCCACTGCATGAACATGGCATCGGCGATCCGGTTGCTGGCCAGCACGTCGAACGCCCGGTTGTACACCAGCGCGGGGTTGAACGGCCACATGTCGAGCAGATCGAGCAGTGCAGGGTCGACGCGGGTGCTGACGCTCCCCCGTTCCTGGGGACTCAGCCCCGCCAGCCGGAACAGGTGCTCTCTGGCGTCATCCGACAGCTGCAAGACTGCTGCCAACGCGTCGATGACCTGTGGCGAGGGCCGTCGTTCCCGGCCCTGCTCCAGGCGGGTGTAGTAGTCCACGCTGACGCCGGCGAGAAGCGCCACCTCTTCTCGTCGCAGCCCGCTGACCCGGCGCAGTCCCTCGCTGGGGAGCCCCACCTCCCCCGGGGATACGTCGGCGCGGCGAGCTCGCAGATACTCGCCCAGACCGTCGGTGCCCATGAACCGGAGCTTAGGTCCGCACCACGGGCCCATCCTGGTACTACCGCACCCTGGTAGGACCCCCGGCCGGATCAGGTCATCGACCCTCACACGGTCGATTCCATCGATGAGCCCAGGGCCAACTCGCTACTATCCCCCCAGGCGAACATCGGGGGCCACGGGTGAACTACGTCGGCCAATGGTGGCGGCAGCCGGACCGCTATAAGTGGCTGTCCGAGTATCTGGCGACGCGTCGACTACTCGTCGCCGCACGCACCGTCATGACCGTCGTCAGTCTGATCCTGGCCGTCGCGGTGGTGTTGATCCCGTTCAGTCCCGCCGGCCAGCCCGGACCCGCGCAAGCGGTCGTCTGGGTGATCGGCGCCGGGTTCGCCGGGATGGCCCTCCTGTACGCCCGACGCTGGCCCACCGCACGGCAATCGACGGCTCTGAGCATCGCCGGCAGCCTGGGCATCGCAGTGACCGCCCTGACCCCTGTTGACCCGCACACCGGGCTGTTGACCTGCTGGGCTTTTGTCGGACTCGCCGCCTACGTCGCGTCCTTCCACACTCCCAAGCTGCTCACCTTCACCGTCGGCGTCTCGCTCGGAACCGTCGCCGCGTGTGCCCTGCGCACCGGACTGGCCGGTGACGCACCGCTCGCTGTGGCTGTGTTTCTGCTGTCCACCGGTGGGCTGCTGACGGTGGCTTTCGGTGGGCAGATCCTGGTACGACTGGTGTGGAACGACGCGGTGTCCACCGATCCGCTGACCGGGCTGAGCAACCGTCGGGGATTCCGCCGGTCGGCACGCACCATGATCGCCGAGGCTGCCCGTCGTGGTTCGAGCAGTTTCAGTGTGGTGATGGTCGATCTCGACGGGTTCAAAAGTCTCAACGACACGCTGGGGCACGCCGTCGGCGACGAGGTGCTGGTCACGGTGGCCGCCACGCTGCGGGAGGTCTGCGGCCCCGGGGTGATCACCGCACGCGTCGGCGGCGAGGAATTCGTGGTCGCGCAGGCCTCGCCCCCCGGTGACATGGAGTTGCTCGCACGCCGACTCTGCGTCGCCATCGCCGCCAACCGTTGGGGCGTCACCGGCAGCCTCGGCGTCGCGGGCATCACCGTCCGCGACCTGGAAGCGGATCCGGGGACAGTGATCGAGCGCGTGGTCGCCTCGGCTGACATGGCGATGTACGAAGCGAAGCGCGCCGGCGGCAACCAGATCCGCCAGGCCACCGCCGCCTGAACCGGATCCGGAGCAACCGGCTGCTATTTCGCGCGTGTTACGACTTCGGTCGCAGCGGCGCCAGGTCTTGCGCACCCGCCCCGGCAGGTCTACTTTTCGCCACTAAGCGATTTGTTAAGCACTCTTGAGCGAACAGAGAACATGCCTTCTGAATCCGCCATTGCTGTGACCGACGTGGACGTAGCGGCCCGCACCGTCCTCGGCGAACGGCTGCGGGCTGCCAGGGAACGCGCACGGATGTCCACCCGCGACGCCGCCGCCCGCGCCGGGGTCAGCGCGGGCTTCATCAGCCAGCTGGAGAACGGGAAATGCGGTGTCTCGGTTGGTGTGCTCAAACGGCTCTCCGCAGCAGTCGGGGTAACGGTGGCAGAGCTGCTGGCCGACGAGACACCCTCTGCCAGAGCGGTTCTGCGTGCACACGAACGCCCAGTGTTCTCCAGCGACGGCGGGCTGAAGAAGTTGCTGCTGTCCCGCCCGCCGATTCACCAACTGGAGGTCTACGAGGGCACGTTCGAGGTGGGCGGGTCCACCGGTCCCGAACCCTACGCCCACGACAACGCCCACGAACTGTTCTACGTGCTGACCGGGCACATCGAGTTCTCGATCGGCCCTGACACCCTCACGCTCGGCCCCCGCGACAGCGTGGAATACCTGTCCTCGGTTCCACACCGGGCGGTGAACGTCGGTACCGTTGTCGCCCAAGCCATGTGGATCACGTCCCACTACACGCCACCACGTGACCCGAACCCCCTCTCGGGAGCTCCCGCACACCAGATGAAGGACTGACCCATGGCCACATCCCATCGCCTGCTGATCACCGGCGGCCACGTCTTCACCCCCGCCGGAATCGTCGAGGAGCCCGTGCTCATCACCGACGGCATCATCACCGCGATCGGTCCGGACGCACTGGCCGAGACCGGCGCCACCGAGATCGACGCTGCCGGCGGCCTGGTCTCGCCCGGCTTTCAGGACTGCCACATCCATCCGTACCACGCCGGCCTTGATATGAACGCCTGCGATCTCACTCCCTACTCCACCGCCGACGGCTACCTCACCCGGATCGCGGAGTACGCCGCCGACAATCCCGAGCTCGAATGGGTCACCGGCGGTGGCTGGTCGATGGACTCCTTTCCCGGCGGGCTTCCGACGGCGGCAGCTCTGGACGCGGTGGTCGCCGACCGGCCGGCCTTCTTCCCCAACCGCGACGGCCACGGCGGCTGGGTGAACACCAAGGCCATGCAGATCGCCGGCATCGATGACTCGACACCGGACCCGTTCGACGGCCGGATCGAGCGAGACGCCGACGGACACGCCATCGGGACCTTGCAGGAAGGCGCAATGGGCCTGGTGGCCAAGCACATTCCCCTGCCCACGCAGGACGACATGGACGATGCCCTACGGGTCGCCCAGCAGCAGCTTTTCGCCTGGGGCGTCACCGGTTGGCAGGACGCCATCGTGGGCGCCACCAACGACACCCCGGATCCCCTTGATTCCTATCTGCGGGCGACGGCTTCCGGCGAGCTGAAAGCACACGTCGTCGGCGCCCTCTGGTGGGACCGAAACCGCGGACTCGAGCAGATCCCCGAGCTGGTGGACAAGCGCGCCCGGGCGCTGGCCGCCGGATTTGCCGCCACCACCGTCAAGATCATGCAGGACGGAGTCGCCGAGAACTTCACCGCGGGAATGCTGGAGCCCTATCTGGACGCCTGCGGGTGCCCCGGCGAGAACATGGGTAAGAGCTTCGTCGACCCCACCAGCCTCAAGGACATCTCCGTGCAGCTGGATGCTCTGGGCTTCCAGCTGCACTACCACGCCCTCGGCGACCGGGCGGTCCGCGAGTCACTGGACGCTATCGAGGCGGCCCGAAATGCCAACGGCGACAACGACCTGCGCCACACCTTGGCCCACATCCAGGTGATCCACCCCGACGACATCCCCCGGTTCGCCGAACTCGACGTGGTGGCCAACATGCAGCCGCTGTGGGCGCGCCACGAAGACCAGATGGATCTGCTGACCATCCCGTTTTTGGGTCGGCGCCGGGCCGCCTGGCAGTACCCATTCGGCTCGCTGCACCGCGCCGGTGCGAAGTTGGCATCAGGCAGCGACTGGCCGGTGAGCACCGCCAACCCTCTGGAAATCCTGCACACCGCCGTCAACCGGGCGCCTGCCGGCGCCACCGGGCCGTCGGCGCTGCCCTTCCTGGGTGAGCAGGCCCTGTCACTGGCCGACGCTTTGATCGCGCACACCCTGGGCACGGCGTACCTCAATCACGACGAAACCCGTTCGGGCAGCATCGAGATCGGCAAGACCGGTGACATCGTGATTCTCGATCGAGATATCTTCGCCGCCCCGGTAGCCGAGATCGGTTCCGCCAGAGTGGTTTACACGATCATCGGCGGCGAGGTCGTCTACCATGCGGATTCGGCTCTGGTAACGGCATGAGCGCCACCGACCTGACCGCGCACGATATCGCGACACCCACGTCTACTCCCGCATCGGTCGAATTACGTTCATTGACCAAGGCATACGGGCCTGCCGTGGCAGTGGACAACCTGAGCCTGCAGGTGCAACCCGGTGAGTTCTTGAGCCTGCTGGGCCCCAGCGGATGCGGCAAGACCACCACGCTGCGCATGATCGGCGGGTTCGAATTCCCCGACGACGGATCCATCCAGATCTCCGGGCGCAACGTCGAGAATCTCCCCCCGCACAAGCGTCCGGTGAACACCGTTTTCCAGGCCTACGCCCTGTTCCCCCACCTGAAGGTGACCGACAACGTCGCCTACGGTCTACGCAGGTCCGGGGTGGCGAAAAGCGAGATGGCCGGACGCGTGCGCCGCGCTCTGGATATGGTGCGGATGACGGCGTACGCCGACCGCAAACCGGCTCAGCTCTCCGGTGGCCAGCAACAGCGCATCGCCTTGGCGCGGGCACTGGTCAACCGTCCGGCCGTGCTGCTGCTCGACGAACCGATGAGTGCACTCGATCGCAAACTGCGCGAGGAGATGCAGGTCGAGTTGAAGCTGCTGCAGCGCGAACTCGGCACCACCTTTGTCTTCGTCACCCATGATCAGGAAGAGGCCCTGTCGATGAGCGACCGGGTGGCCGTGATGAAGGACGGACGGATCGAACAGATCGGCACAGCCTCGGAGGTATACGACGCACCAGAATCCGCATTCGTCGCGGGTTTCATCGGTCGCCAGAACTCCTTCTCCGCCACGATCTCGTCGTTTGACAGTGCCGGGGTCAGCGTCACGACCGCGGGCCTGTCGCTGTACTCCTCGCGGCCGGTCAAAGGTGAAACGCCGGCAGCCGCCGGCGCCCAGGTGACGGCGGCCATCAGGCCCGAGTCCGTAGGTGTCAGCTCCGCGCAGTCATCGAGTGGCAGCGCCGCGTCGGACCCGCCGGTGAACTCCGTCTCCGGAACCCTGCTGGGGGTCTCCGAGCTGGGCCACAGCCTGCAGCTGGTGGTGCACACCGGCGGCGACGATCAGCTACTGGCCCGCCTGCCCCGGGCCGCCAATCCGCCCACCGAACTCGGATCGCCGGTGACCTGCTCCTGGTCCGCCGACGCCGTCCGGATCTTCACCTCCTGACCCCTGCAACGGAAAGAAACCCCCATGGCACAGCAAGAGCCGGTGCGCGCGCTCGTTCCCGCCGCACTGCAGAAGTCCCTCAGCCGCCGCATGTTCCTGGGCGGCACCGCGGCACTGGGCGCGGGCGCATTCCTGGCCGCCTGCTCGTCGTCCTCCGGGGGAGGTGACTCTGCGTCGGGCACACTGAACATCTACACCTGGGGCGAGTACGACGATCCCGACGTGCTCAAGGAGTTCACCGCGGCCAACGGTCCCTCGATCACGCTGGACTCCTACGGCTCCAATCCGGAGATGATCGCCAAACTCAGTGCCGCCAAGGGCACCTCGGGTTACGACATCTGCGTCCCCACACACTCGGCGATCCAGCAGATGGTCAGCGGTGACCTGCTCGCCGAGCTCGACCACGCCAAGCTGCCCAACATGAAAAACCTCAATGCCAGCGTGGTCGACACCCCCTTCGATCCGGGCAACAAGTACAGCGTGTGCAAAGACTGGGGCTCAACGGGTTACGTGTACGACACCACCGTCATCAACCGCGAGCTGACGTCCTGGGCCGACTTCCTGGACGCCGCGCAGAAGGAAGCTTCCGGCAGTCTGTCGCTGCTGGAGGATCAGGGGGAGGTGGCGTTCACCTACTTCTACGCCAACGGTATCGACCCGAACACCACCGACCCCGCCAACATCGAGGCATACCGGACGTTCATCATCGACAAGATCGCCCCCCACGTCCAGGCTTTCGAGTCCTCGACCAACACGTCGATCTCCACCTCGGCCCGGGCCCTGATCCACTGCTGGAACGGCGACGCCCGGCTGGGCCTTCTCAACAACCCCGAACCCGAGCGCTACAAATGGGTGTGGCCCTCCGAGGGGGCGAACCTCTGGCAGGACAACTGGGCCATCGTCAAGGGTGCGCCCAACGAGGAAGCTGCCTACCAGTTCATCAACTACGTCCTGGACCCTGCGGTGTCCCTGAAGGAACTGACCTACATCGGCTACAACACCGGCATCGACGGGGTGGAGCAGGCGGCGACCGAGGCCGGCATCGAGCGGCCCGATCTGGTGTTCATCAGCGACGAGGTGATGTCGAAGCTCGTCTACAGCCAGATGACGTCGATGGACGGCACCATCATCGCCATCTATGACGAACTCAAGGCAGCGGCGGGCCAGTGACGGTGGTGGACGCCCCGGTGACCGCCGAGGCAGCACCGCGGAGCCGACCACGGCTGCCCGGCAGTCTCGGCGCCCTGCCGCTCGGCGCCTGGATCCTGTTCTTCTTCATCCTGCCGTTCGGCCTGGTCGTCTGGTACAGCTTCGGATACAAGCCGGGCATCTACTCCACCCACGCCAACGACATCCTCTCCCTGGATCGCTACAGCGAGGCCGCGTCGCCGACGTTCCTCGCGATCTTCGTCCGGACATTGAAGATCGCGGCGACCGGAACGGTGCTCTGCCTGCTGATCGCGTTCCCGATGGCGTACTGGATGGCTCAGAAGCTGACGTCGAAATGGCGCGGAGTGGTGTTGGCCCTGGTGCTCATCCCCTACTGGACGAACTTCCTGGTCCGCACCATCGGTTGGCAGATCTCCCTGAGCCCCACCGGTTTCGTCTCCGAGATATTGCAGTGGGCTCACCTCACCGACGACCAGCTGCACGTGCTGTACACCTCGGCGGCGGTACAGCTGGGCGTGGTGTACAACTACCTGCCGCTGATGATCCTGCCGCTGTACGTCGCCCTCGAGCGCCTGGATCCCCAGCTGTTGGAAGCCAGCCGTGATCTGGGTGGAACGGCGTGGAGCACGTTCTGGCACGTCACCTTTCCGCTGGCGGTGCCGGGTGTGACAGCGGGGCTGCTGCTGGTTTTCGTACCCCTGATGGGTGATTACATCACCCCCACCGTGCTCGGCGGCGCCAGCGGCAGCATGGTCGGCCAGATGGTGGCCGCGCAGTTCCAGAGCGCGCAGAACTGGGCCCTCGGGTCGGCGATGGCGGTGTTGCTGATGATGGCCATCTTCGGTACCAGTGCGGTGGTCGGTGGCGTGCTGAAAGTGTTGGGCCGCATCATGACTGCGCTGACATCGCTGTCACTGTCGACGAAGGAGACCTCATGACGATCGCGGGGGCGCGGCGCCGGCGCAGGTTTGTTCTCGGCGACGCCGCCCTGACGGCATGGGGTCTGTTGGGTCTGGCTTTCCTGTTCTTCCCCATCGTGGTCATCGTGGTGTTCTCGTTCAACTCCGGCCGTACGCTGCAGGCGTTCGAGGGCTTCAGCCTCCAGCCCTACCTCGACGCGCTGGCCAATCCCGCCATCACCAACGCCATCTCGGTGTCGTTGGTCACCGCCGCCGGGACAGCAGTGGTGTCCACGGTGCTCGGCACCTTGGCCGGCATCGCACTCACCCGCCGGCCAGGATGGTGGGCGCCCGCTCTGCTCGTCCTGCTGGGTCTGGTGATGGTGACTCCCGAGATCGTCAGCGCCATCTCGCTGCTGCCCTGGTTTGTCAGCCTCGGAACCGACTGGGGTGTCGCATTTTTCAACGTCGGGCAGGTGCGTCTCATCGTGGCCAACTCGCTGTTCGCCAGCGCTGTCGTCACGTTCATCGTGCGTGCGCGCATGGCGGGGATGAACGAGGCTCTCGAGGAAGCGGCTGCCGACCTGTACGCCACGCCACTGCGGCGGTTCACCGACATCACGCTGCCGTTGATCAGTCCCGCCGTCATCTCGGGGGCATTGTTGGCATTCACTCTCAGCCTCGACAACACCGTGGTGTCCTCATTCGTGTCGGTGGCCGGCTCCACGCCGTGGCCGGTGTACATCTTCGCCTCGCTCAAAGCGTCCCTGCGGCCGGAGATTGCCGCGATGTCGACCCTGATGCTCGCACTCACGCTGGTGGTGCTGGGCATCGTGGCGTTGATCCTGCGACGTGACCCGACCGGCGACGGCGGTGGCGCCTCGGGTCTCACCGGAGCGATGGTGGGGCGCTGAGCTAGTTCACAGGCCGAGGCCGGACAGACTGGGATGGTCGGCAGGGCGCGGGCCGCTGCGGTCCCAGAAGAATTTCCGGTCGCTCTCCTGGATCGGCACGTCATTGATGCTGGCATGCCGGTGAGTCATCAGACCGGACTCGTTGAACATCCAGTTCTCGTTGCCGTACGCACGGAACCATGCGCCGGAGCCGTCGTGATACTCGTAGGCGAACCGCACCGCGATGCGGTTGTCGCTGTGCGCCCACAGTTCCTTGATCAAGCGGTACTCGTGCTCACGTTCCCACTTGCCGGCGAGGAACTCGACAATGTTCTCCCGGCCGGTGACGAATTCCGAGCGGTTTCGCCAGCGGCTGTCCAGCGAGTAGGCCATGGACACGACCTGGGGATCGCGGGTGTTCCACGCATCCTCGGCCAGCCGGACCTTACGGGTGGCGGACTCGTCAGTGAAGGGCGGGACCGGGAGTTTCACTTCTGTCGACGTGGTCATGTCGTCTCACTTTCGGGCGGGTCGTCGTTGGTAGACAGGTTTGTCTACATGAGTGACGGTAGCTTGTGTAGACAGATCTGTCTACACTAAGGCTGTGAGCGTGACCGACATCCTGGATCCCCCGCTTGACCTGTCGTCCCTGTCTGCGCGTGAGCGCATTCTGAGCACTGCCTATCGGCTGTTCTACCGCGACGGAATCCGCGCGACCGGAATCGACACCGTGATCGCCGAGGCCCGGGTCACCAAGGTGACGTTCTACCGCCACTTCCCCAGTAAGGATGCGCTGATCATCGCCTTCCTCGAACTCCGCCACCACCGCTGGATGCAGTGGTTTCGGGAGGCGCTGGCGCGGCATGCCGCCGCGGGTAGGCAGAGGCGCGCGCCGGTCGTCGCGGCCGTCGAGGAGTGGCTCACGGCGGAGTCGTTCCGCGGATGCGCCTTCATCAACAGTGTCAACGAGCTCGGCGGCGACCTACCCGAGGTGCACGACATCGCGGCGAGGCACAAGGCCGACATGGTTGCCGCGATCAGGGACACCCTGCCGCCGGGACCGCACCGCGCCCGCACGGCCCAGGCTCTGGGCGTAGCTGTGGACGGCGCAGTGGTGCACGCCCAGTACACCTGTGGGGCAGCTGCTGCGGTCAAGGCCTTGGCGACCATCGCCGACGCACTCATGGCGAGTGTGCCCGAGTAGCCTCCAAGCCAACGGCTTTCGCAATCCGGCCACTGACGTTCGCTTCGGCGCCGGACATATTTTGTTTTCCTAATCAAAATTGACGATTCCGCAGACAGCTCAACTTACTTCCGAGTAGGTTCCGTCTGTTGTTGGTCACATTCAGGTAAAGGAAAGCCCATGCACGCTGCTGCCCGTTCCTCTCTCGCCGCCGGTGTCGCGCTGGTCAGCGCCGGTGCAATTGCGGTCAGCCCGGTACATCCGCCGGTGCTGCGCGGCGAGGCCGTCAGCCCGTCGGTCCAGCTCAGCGCGGCCATCGACCCGATCACCCCGTGGCTGGAAACGTTCAACGACGCCGAGATCAACTTCGCCAACCTGGCCGCCGCCTGGCTGGAGGCACCGGCGCCGGTACTGCAGCAGATCATCGCCAACCAGATCGGCTATCTGAGCCAGCTCCCCGACTTCCCGGCCATTGCCGAGCAGATCGCGCAGAACACCGTTGCAGCCATTCAGGCGCCGTTCGCCGAGGACCTCAGCACGCTGGACTCGCTGCACGCCATCATCTACGACCTGCTGCTCAACGGCTTGCCGCCGATCATCGACCCGGTGGTGCCGGCGAACCTGACCCCGCTGGTGGAGTTCAGCACCACCTACCTCAGCGGTGTCCTGCTCGGTCTGGTGGGCCCGATCATCAACCCCGTGCTGGCGCTCGGCGGCAGCCTGCAGTCGGTGGTCGACAACCTGACCAGCAGCGCCCCCGACATCGAGGCCGCGCTCAACACCGTGATCAACACCCCGGCCGCCATGGTGGACGCGTTTCTCAACGGAGGCCAGTCCATCGACATCACCCCCCTGCTCAACGCTGTCGGCGTCGAGTCTCCCCTTCCCGGCCTGACCTTCTCCGCCGACTTGGTGTTCGGCGGCCTGCTCAGCCCGGGCGGATCGATCTTCAACGCCCTCACCATCGACCTCGGCGACGGCAGCGGCCCCATCGGCGTGGGCCCGGGTGCGCTCGGTTCACTGATCGGCATGGCCCAGCAGATCGCCAAGGCCCTCGGCTGGGATGGAACCGGCAATCCTCTTGCCCCGCCGCTGGATACGCCCGAGCCGGCCACCAGCGAGGTCGACGCCGTGACTGCGACGCCGAGCAAGAACGCGGCGTTGGTGAATGTCGACCTGCCGACGGCGGCGCCGGCGTCGGGCCCAGAGATTGCGGATCCGGCGGCCGAGGCCCCGGCTGCCGACATCGAGGGCGAGGGCGATTCCACACCCGCGCAACCGCAGGGGTCCGACAGTGGCACCGCCACCGACGACGAGGCCGCAGAGGACGTCGAAGCTGACGAGCCCGTGACCGAGACCGAGGACGAGTCGACCGAGGAGAGCGCGGCCGCTGACGAAGACAGCTCGGCGGAGGACGAGGACAGCGCCGAGGGCAGCGAGACCGAGGAGTCGAGTCCGGAGTCGGAGCCGAGCTCTGAATCGACCGACAGCACCGAGTCGAACGACTCCAGCGGGTCCGACGACGGCGGTGACGCCTCCTCCAACGACTCCGCCGCGGAGTAGACGACCAGCACAGCCCCGAGCCTGTCCGCGGCTCGGGGCTGTCTTGGCCCGGACTCTCTCACATCCTGCACACTGTGCGGGTGAAGCGGCCCGCCCCACCGATCACCTTGCTCACCGACCCGTTCCTGCAGCGGCCGCACCCGGATGTCACCGAAGTGGCGTGGTTCACCGAGTTCGGCGGCGGTACACACCACGTGATCGTCGGCGAACCGGTGGCAGCGATGTCGGCGGAGCAGGTACACCGGCTCATCGCAGGCGAGTCTGCCCCGGGCGTGCGGGTGGTCAGCGCCCACACCACCACGTTGTCGCGGGTCGCCGAGGACGCTGAGTCGCGGTTGCCGCCGGGCCGCAGACCGGCGCAGGGCATCGTCGCCAGAGCTGTCCATCGGCATCACGCCCTGATCGACGTACCCGCAGGCGTCCGAACCCCGTACCGCGTGGCCAGTGTGACCGGTGCGGCAATCGCCGTTTCCGACAGCTTCACCGTCCGCGGGCCGCTCCGGCCCGGCGAGCCCGCGGTGATCATGCTGACCTCCGACCACCAGCTGACCGTCAACACCGCGGCCAACCTGCACTTCGCCGCCGCCACCATCACCTCGCACCTCGGCGCCATCGATGCGGTCTTCGCCGCAGGCGACCTGGTGAACGTGCCTGACCGGGCGTCGGAGTGGTTCGACGATGACAGCGGCTCGGGCTTCTTTCCCACGATGCAGGCGCGGGGCGCCCGCACCGGCACCGACGGAAGGGTCTACCGCGGCGGTCAGATCCTCCAGCACGCGCCCATCTATCCGGCGATCGGTAACCACGACGTGCAGGGCCGACGCGCTGGACACAGCACCTTGGCCGCGTCGTTCAGCAATCCCGTCCCCCGCGCTGTGGCCGAGGCCGAGTACCACCGCAACGCCGCAGCGATCAATCCGGGTGATGACCCGGGTGTCAAAGCCTCGTGGATCGAGGACAACTCGTTCTCCACCACCACGTTCCAGGAGATCTTCTCGTTGCCCGGCGGCAGGCCCTACTACGCCACCACCGTGGGCGACGTCCGGCTCATCGTGCTGTTCGCCACCCGGGCCTGGCGCGGTGAAGGTGCCGATCCGGATCCGGCCATGCGCACCGCCACCACGCGATACCAGGATTGCCGTACTTCTGTGGACGATCCACTGGAGCGCGGACACGGTGCGCTTCTCTTCGAGGATCTCGGTGTCGGTTCACGCCAATATGATTGGTTACGAGAGGAGTTGGAGTCCCCGGCTTTCCGCGCCGCCCGGTACACCGTGGTCATGCTGCACGAGGGCCCGCACAGTCTGGGCGAGAACGCCACGCCGCCGTTCGCGCACCCGCTGCGTACCGAAGACCGTGACGCCCGCGGGACGGTGGTCGGATATCGCTATGACTACCCGGCTGCCGAGGACATCCTGCTGCATGACGTAGCGCCTCTGCTCGAAGCCGCGGGAGTGGACCTCGTGCTCAACGGCCACAACCACCTGTGGAACCGATTTGTCTCTCCCACGGGTGTCAACTACCTCGAGGGGTCGAACACCGGCAACAGCTTCGGCGCCTTCGACCCCGCATCGGGCAGGCAGCGCCGGGTACCTCCAGCGCCCTGGAACCCCGAGAACTATTGCGTGCACGGTGATCCCGGCGGCCTCCGGCCTGCACTGCCGACCACGGCACCCGTCACCGACACCCTGGGCCGACCGCTGCCCTTCATCGCCGACGACAATCTCGTGGTGTTCCAGGCGCTGGACACCGGAACCGGCACGGTCACCAGTTGGTATGTCGACATGGCGGACCCGCACGGCTCGGCGGTCATGTTCGACGTACTCCAACTCTGAGATATTCGCGTCCCTCCGTTCCTCCGTCCGTCCGCGATACGTTGCGCCGTCCGACAGACCCCGTTAACCGGCAGTTAGAACTACTTATCTAGACATGTAGACACCAACTGCCGGAGAGCAACAGAACGGGAAATCCAATGTTCGGACACAGATTCAGCGCAGGCGCTGTCGTAGCACTGTCCGCGGCGATGCTCGCTGTCGGCTGCAGCAGTGCGCCCACCGACGAGGAACAGGCCGGCACCGTCCGCTTTGCCGTCACGGATCTGCAGGGTCTCGAGGAACTGCAACGCGAATTCGGCGCATTCCAGGGAGCGCTGGAAGAGTACTCCGGACTCGACATCGAGTTCGTCGCAGTGAACGACCGCACCGCTGCCGCGGCCGCCCTGGGTGCCGACCGGGTGGATGTCGTGTTCACCGGGCCCGCCGAATACGTCGTCATCCACGAACGCACCGGGGCTGAGCCCATCGTCGCCATCGACCGTGACAACTACCGCTCCTGCATCTACACCCGCGCCGACAGCGACATCACCAGTCTCGACCAACTGCGCGGCAAGAAAGTCGCCATGACCGACGTCGGTTCCACCAGCGGTCATCTCGGCCCCTCGCAGCTCCTGATGGACGCGGGCCTGCAACCGACCGCCGACGTCGAGATCCTCACCGTCGGTGACGCCGTGCACCAGGCGCTCAAGCGGGGCGATGTCGACGCTGCCGGCGTCGGATGCCATGACTATGACGAGGCCATGGCCACCGACGACGCCACCCAGTTCCGGGTGATCGAGCGCGGCGAGAACCTGCCGCCGGATCTGCTGGTCGGCCGTCAAGGCCTCGACCCACAGACCTCGGCTGCACTCAAAACTGCCTTTCAGGAACACTTTCCGGAGCTGCTGACCGCAATGTTGGAAGGCAAGGACAACGCCAAGTTCGCCGGCGCGGAACTCGTCGAAGTAACCGACCGGGATTACGACCGTGTTCGGTCCATGTACCAAGCGGTCGGCGTCAACGACTTCTCCCAGTTCCTGGGGAACTGAGGTGGTCACGTCCTCCCGCCTGCCGGGTCTCAACCCTGCCCGCACCGCCGCCGACATGGCAATCGAGGTCCGGGATCTCCGGATGCGCTTCCGACGAGGCAACGCAGACGTCCTCGCGGGGGTCGATCTCCGGATCGGGCACGGCGAGACGGTGGCTCTGATCGGAACCAACGGTGCGGGCAAGTCCACTCTGTTGCGCTGCCTGGTTCGGTTGATCGAACCCACCAGCGGCACAGTGGCTCTGGCCGGGACGGACGTGACCGCCGCGCCGAAGCGTGCGTTGCGGGGCATCCGGCGCGACGTCGGCTTCGTCTTCCAGCGCTTCCACCTCATTCCTCGTCTCACGGTGTTCCACAACGTCGTCCACGGCGCCATGGGGCGGCACGGCACCCGCTGCGCCTGGCCGCTGACCAGCCCGGCCGACGTGCGTCGCGAGGCCATGGAGAGCCTGGAGCAAGTGGGCCTGGCCGGGATGGCCGGCCAGCGGGTCGACACCTTGTCGGGGGGCCAACAGCAGCGCGTGGCGATCGCTCGGATGCTGATGCAGCGACCGACGCTGATCCTGGCTGATGAACCGGTGGCCAGCCTGGACCCGGCCTCGGCGACCACGGTCATGGAGCTGCTGTCCTCGATCGCCGCCGAACGCAACGTCACTGTGGTGATGGCCCTACACCAGATGGATCTGGCCCTGCGCTACGCCAGCCGAGTGGTCGGGTTACGCGGCGGCACAGTCGAGTTCGATCAACTATCCGCGGACTGCGATGCAGCGCAGTTGGCTCCGGTCTTCGCCGGCGGTGTCTCATGAGCCGCGCCACGATGCCGCCACCGGGCGACACCACGGTGTCACCACCGCGGTTACGGCGGCCCAGCCTGTTCTCGCTGGTGATCGTGCTCGTGGTCGGCGGCCTGCTCGTTCACGGCTGGACCCAGGGCGCCGCCTTGCATCCCGACTCACTGGCCTCCGGTGTGTTCCGCCTCGGCGACTTCCTGTCCGACGCAGTTCCCCCCGACACCCACCGGCTGGGCCCCATCCTCAAGGCGCTGCTCGTGACTGTGGAGATGGCGTTGCTCGGGACCGTCGTCGGGGTGATCCTGAGCGTACCGCTGGCTGTACTCGCCGCGCGCAACACCTCACCGCACTGGTCGCTGTATGCGCTGAGCCGGGGCATCATCACCGTCAGCAGGACCATCCCCGACCTGGTGTGGGGTCTGATCTTCGTGATCGCGGTGGGACTCGGGCCCGAGGCGGGTGTGCTGGCGATCGCGGTGGACGTGATGGGTTTCTGCGGCCGATTCTTCGCCGAGAGCATCGAGGACATCGACCCCGGGCGCATCGAAGGCCTGCACGCGCTGGGGGCACCCCGCTTCGGAGTGCTCGCCGGCGGCGTCCTTCCCGCCTGCACACCGTCCTTCGTCACCACATCGATGTTCGCCCTGGAATCCTCCGCACGATCCTCGGTGGTCCTCGGACTGGTCGGCGCCGGCGGCATCGGCATTGAACTGGCGACCTCGATGACGTTGCTGCGCTATGACGAAGCCGCCACCATCATCCTGGCGATCCTTGTCGTTGTGGTGGCATTCGAGAGGGCCGCTGCGGCGATACGTCGGCGCGTCCTGGGAAGTGACGGACGGTGATCAGCAACCATCAGGACATGATCAACAGGTACGCGGGGCAGCCGCTCTACCGCCAACTGAGCGACGTATTGGAAACCCGCCTCACCCGGCAGGCCAAGCCCGGCGACAAGCTGCCCAGCGAAGCCGAACTGTCCCGGGAGTTCGATGTCAACCGCCTCACGGTGCGGCGGGCACTCGACGAACTCAATCAGCGTGGCCTCATTGAAACCGTCCGTGGTAAGGGCTCTTTCGTCGCCACGCCCAGGATGCGGTACGACATGTCGGCCGGCAGCGACGCAAGCTTCACCCGCAACATGCGCGAGCTCGGGCACCGGGTGGACATCACCGTTCTGTCCACCGGCATCGTCGAGACGTCCGAGCGTAGCGACGCGCTCCAGACCGCGCAGCCCCTGTTCGTGTGCCGGACACTGCGGCTCGTCGACGGCGAGCCGTGGTCGATGTCGATGACTTCGGTGCCCACCGAACGGTTCCCGCAGTTGGCCCAGCAGTGGGCCGGGGACACTTCACTGTTCGACCATCTGCTCGACCATTACGGAGTACGGATGCGCCGGGCACCACGCACCTTTGCGGCCAGCCTGGCCGAACCCGAGGAAGCCGAACACCTCCGGATCAGGGTCGGGGCAGCAATTCTGGAGATGCGCGGCCTGAACATCGACCAGGACGGCAGCCCGGTGGCCGCAGTGCAACACCGCTTCCGCGGCGACCAGGTCCAATTTACGGTGGATCTCGGATGAGTCCCGAAGAACGCATGGAGGCACTGAGTTTCGCCGACCCGCAGACGCTGGAACAGCTGGCCGACGACATCCTGGCCACGGCCGTGCCGGTGGCGGTGATCACCGGGCCGGAATCGGTCACCGCCGCGGTTCGGGTGCCCATCCCGGGGACGGACGACGCCACCACCGTGCTGGGCCACGTGGCCCTGACCCGCTGCACCGTCGAACTGGCAGGTACCCGCGGCGACGGCATTCGAACCGGCTATGACCCGGCGGTGGCCGCCGCCGCCGCGATCTGTGACGCGGAGTACGAACGCGACGGACCGCACCGCGAGCAGGTCGAACAACTGTGCCGCGATGCTGTGCACGAGCGGGCCGTGCGGGCACGCAGGCGTGCCGACCTGGTGTCGTCGACCCGATTGGAGCAGTCATGACGTGGGACCCGGTGCACGACAGCAGAAGCACCTTCCTTGCCTGCATGCACGCGCTGTGCTCACCGGGGACACCGTTCGAGCTTCCTCAGACACCCGACATGACCGACCGGCCCGAACTCGACCGCGCCGCAGCGGTTCTGCTCGCCCTGCTCGACCGAGGCCTGGGACTTGCCATTCACGGCGGCGACGCGGCCGCACAGGTGGCTGCCGCAGCGCGCACCGCCACCGGGGCCGACTCGACCGACCTGGGTGCCGCCGACTGGGTTCTGGTAGATGGCCCGCCGGCCCCCGCCATCGTGCACGCACGGCGTGGCACCCCTACCAATCCCGAGAGCAGCGCGACGCTGGTGATCGCCTCGACCGGGCCGACCCGACCAGTGCGCTTGGCCGGTCCGGGATTACGCGAGCCGGTGACGCATCGAATTCCGCTGGACGAGCTGGCACAGCAGGCGCTGGTGGTGGCGAATCAAAACCCTCCGATGGGGCTCGACATCTTCATCGTCACCCCGGACTGTCTGATCGGGCTTCCCCGCAGCGTCAGCCTCCAGGCGGTGGCGTGATGTATGCCAGCATGCACGAGAACCCCGCGCTGGACGCCGCCCGCGCCATCGCGCGCTCCTCACGCCGTGGCAACGAGGTCAACACCGCCATGCTGGAGGAACAGATCTGCGCCGAGGCCGGGCTGTGGGAGCCGGCCGCCGCGCGGCGAGCGCTCGACCAGTCGCACGGCGACCCGTCACACGCGGTCTCCATGTTGCGGGTCTGGGCGGCCGCCCAACCACATGTCGACACCCTGACCATACAATCCACCGATACGGTGCTGACCCGCCGGCTGTCGTCGGCCTATCCGCAGATTCCAGGCGGTCAGTGGCTGGGCTTCGCACCGGAACTGACCACCCGCCAGCTGGATTGGACAACTCACAACGACACGGGTGAGGCCCCGCCGGCTCCCGCGCACCCGACACCGGGGACGCCTGATCCGGCCACCGAGGACGCCCCCCGGCGCGCCGACACCGTACGGGTACGAGACCTCATCCAGGGAGCACCCACCAAGTCGGCTCCGGCAGACGGGCCCGGTGACGACCCCGCTCGCTCCGTTTTGGTGGCGCCGCACACCAGACCCAACCGGCTGGCCATGCTGGCCCGCGGCGAAACCGGCGCTCTGGTGTCGCTGGCCGCCATGATCCTGGGCCGCCGGCAAGAGGCGGTGCTGGTGGAACTCAGCGTGGCCACCGTGAGCCTGCGAATCCCTCACCCTCGCAGCGGTATTGCGGTAGCCGTGGGAGAAGTGCCTATCACCGAGGTCGAGGTGGTGCTGGATGCTGACGTCGACGGGCGGCCCGGTCTTGCCCTCGGGTGGGGCGCCACGCTGGGCACTGTCGAGCGTCGCGCCATCGCGCTGGCGCTGCTGGACGCGGCCATGCTGGCCGACGGCGAGCTTGCCGAACCACTGCTGCTCGACGAGCAGACCGTCATCGCCGCCACCGACGGCCCCGCCACCATCGGGTTCGTCGAGCACCTCCGCCTCCCCCACTACGCAGGATTCACCGCCTATCTCGCCCAAGCAGCCGCCAAGGAGCCACGATGACGTCCCCACCTGTGACGGTGGCCTCGCTGGCCGCACAGCACGCCCGTCGGGAGGCCTACGCCTATCTCGACGAGGACACCAAACGCAATGTGCGGCGGGCGATCCTGAAGGCGTTGGCGATCCCCGGCTGGCAGGTGCCGTTTGCCTCCCGCGAGATGCCGGTGGCGCGCGGCTGGGGTAGCGGCGGTCTGCAGGTGACCCTGTCAGTGGTCGGGCCCACCGATACCGTCAAGGTGATCGATCAGGGCGATGACATGTCGGTCAACGCGGTCAGCATGCGCACTTTGATCAGTACATCCGCACAGTGCCAGGCCACCACCAGCACCGCCGCGGCGACCATCATCCAGAGTCGGCACCGCATCCCCGAGATCGAACTCAGGGCCGACCAACTCCTGGTACTCCAGGTGCCCCACCCCGAGCCGCTGCGGCGGGTGGTGTCCGACGACATCGCGGCCCTGGCGCGCCACGCCGAAGGCGATTACACGCCGGCCTGGCTGGATCTCTACGACGCCCAAGCCCGACTCGGCGGCCCGCGCACCGGCGCCGACCATCCCGTCCTGGTCGACGGCGCCCGCCTGATGAGCCCGAGCCCGATCCCGCGCCACGACGTCCTGCGGCTCGACCGGCGGCCACATCCCATCCTGCTCGGCGCCGGCCGGCGGGCCCGGCTGACGGCATTGCCGCCCTACACCCCGGTGGTACCACTGGCTTTCGATGACGTCGCCTTGGAGCCGGAGGCGGCCGGCGGCCCCTGTCGGCGCTGTGACAGCACGACGTCCTACCGGGTGCCCACCGACGGACCAGGAGCCACCCTGGTGTGGTGCTGCAGTGACGAGGACGCCTGCCGGAGCCGTCGTGAGGAGACCGCGCCATGACCGCAACCACCACGATGGCGGCCGCCCTGCAGCCACCGGCGGCGGTGGTCTCCGTCAGCGGCGTATCTCACCGCTTCGGAGCGGGGTGCGAGCGCTGCATCGAGCTGACCGGGGAGGAGGCCGGCACCAATCGATGCCGCAACTGCGGTGCCGTCGTGGCCGTGCACCAGGCCTCGTTCGAGATCGGCCCGCATGAGGTCCTCGGTGTGGTCGGCGAGTCGGGATCGGGCAAGACGACTCTGCTCCGGTGCCTCAACCTCGACCTCACCCCCGAGGCCGGTTCCATGGCGGTCGCCGGACACGGCGACCTGTTCGGCCGGGCCGGTCATACCGCAGCGCTGAAGCGATCGACGGTGGTGATGGTGCACCAGAACGCGCTGGCGGCGGGCCTCTACCCGCGGTTGGGGGCCGCCTCCAATGTCGCCGAGCGGCTACTCGGTGGCGGTGCGCGCCACTTCGCCGACACCCAAGCGCAGGCCGGAGAACTGCTCGGCGAGCTGGGGTTGCGACCGGAACGGCACAACGATGCCCTGATGACCTTCTCCGGCGGCATGCAGCAACGTGTACAACTCGCGCGCGCTCTCGTGGACCCGCCGCAACTGTTGTTGCTGGACGAGCCGACCACCGGACTCGACCCATCCGTACAAGCTGACCTGCTCGAAGCCGTTGCGCGGGTGGCTGATTCACTGGGTTCGGCGACCATCGTGGTCTCCCACGATCTGGCAGCGGTGCGCATCCTCGCCTCACGTGTGCTCGTGCTGCACCACGGGCGCATCGTCGAGCAGGGCATCACCGAGCAAGTGCTCGAAGATCCCCAGCATCCCTACACCCGACTTCTCGTGTCTTCGAGGCTGACATGACCACTACCGTCGCGACGACGACCATCACGGCGGCCGGGCTGTCCAAGCGTTTCGACAACGGCGCCGACGTCCTACGCGGCGCGGTACTGAACGCGGCAGGTGGTCAGCTCACGCTGATCCGCGGGGCCGCCGGCTCGGGCCGCACCACCCTGACCCGCTGCCTGACCGGGGTCTACCGGCCGGACGCCGGCGAGGTGACGCTCCGCCTCGGCGACCGCGGCGAGGCGGACCTCACCGGGGCGGACCCCCGCGCGGTGGCGTGGCTGCGCGCCCACCACATCGCCACCTTCGACGGCCCTTTGGCCACCGCCCCCACCCTGCCGGCCCAGGCTGCAGTCGCCCGGGCAGCGCGCTGCAGTTCCGAGATCGCCGCGGCCGGGCTGGCCCGTCTCGATGCCGCTGAGGTGGCGCTGACACCACTGGGTCGGTTGCGTTCGCCCCAACGCCATCTGGTGGCGCTGACAGCCGCCCTGCTCGCCGACCGAGCCTTCATGGTTCTCGACAGACCCGACGAGTACGCCCCACACCGGGCCCTTGCCACCTGGCTGCTCGAAGCAACCACCGCCGGCGCGGCGGTCATCGTGACCGCCGCGGCCGACAGCCCACTCGCGTCGATCGCCTCAGCGGTCGGCGAACTCAGACAAGGAGAAATAACATGGCAGACAGTGTGATCGAGGGCGTCACCGTCGTTCCCGGCGGCGGGCGCGAAGCAATTCCGAATGCGATCGTGACGCTCGACGCACACGGCCGCGTCGAGGACATCACGCCGGACGCGGCTGCCGGGGACGACCTCTACCTCGTGCCCGGCGCGGTAGACCTGCACCTGGACAACCTGCTGCAGCGCCGCCGCCCGCGAGCCACCGTGTCACTCGAGCACGCGGCGATCATCCCGGTGCTGGACGCAGAATGTGCAGCCGCCGGCATCAGCACCGTCTGCATCGCGGCCCGCTGCGAGGACTCTCCGCGCAAGGGCATCGCGATCGCCGATGCGGCCGTGCTGGCCGCGGTGCTGGAGGAGCTGGCGCCGATGCTGGCCTGTGACTGGCGGATTCACGCCCGGGTCGAGCTCACCGACGAGGGCGCCGTGGACGCGCTGCATGCCGTGCTCGCGGCGTCGTCGCGGGTGGCGTTGATCTCCATGATGGAGACCTCGGTGGCCCGCAGCAGGTTCTCGTCACTGGCCGAGACCCAGGCCTTCTACGCGCAGGACTGGGGAGTGTCCGAAGCCGAGGTCGCGCAGATCTTCACCGTCGACGCGCATCAGCTGAGCCGCATCGCCGAGCGTCGGCAGGCGGTGGCGGCACTCGCCGCGAGCCGCGGCATCGTGCTGGCCACGCATGACGACCGTACCGAGGAACACATCGACGAAGCGTTCGCGTTCGGGGCCCGGGTTGCCGAGTTCCCGCTGAGCATGGCGGCGGCGCGCCGAGCGCACGAGCTCGGGATGGCAGTGGTGCTCGGTGCTCCCAACGCCCTGCGGGGCCGCTCGACGTCGACGGGCAACGTGCTTGCGGCAGAAGCCATCGAGGCCGGAGTGTGCGACGTGCTCTGCTCGGACTATCTGCCGATCGCAATGCATTCCGCACCGCACGTACTGGCCCGCGCTCACGGCGTGTCGCTGTCTCACGGGATCGATCTCGTGTCGACGAATCCGGCGAAGATACTGGGGTTGGTGTCGCCCACCATCGAGGTCGGCACCGTGCTCACCGCGTCCCTACGGCGGGTGCGACCGTTTCACACCGATTCTCCCGAGCGGCCGGCGCACGTGGGTACCGCGCTGTGGCGTGACGGGCGGCTGGTGTTCCGGCGCGCAGCGGTGGAGCCCCTTCCTGGGATGACAGCCGTGCCGGCGACAGCCTGACCGACCAGCACGCCGGTCACCGGCTGACCGGCCCAGGACTCCGGGCCCGGCGCTTCACCTCGTGCGCCGCAGGATGCCCTCAGCGGCGGTGCGGAGCGTCTGTAATTCGAAGGGGAGCCGTTCACGGTCCCCCGGGAGCGCACGCTCGAAGGACAGCCCGTTGACCACCGTGCTCAGAAACCGCGCCTGCGCGTCGAGATCGCCCGGAGCCAGCGCGCCCTCGTCGCGCAGGAGCCCGAGCCATCGCGCGATGCGGTGCACCGCAAGGCGTTCGAGCGCGAGGAAAGAATGGGTGGCATCCGCCGATGGCGTTGCTGCGACGTAGGTGTCGTGAAGGGAGCGCCAGTGCTCCCGGGCCCGCTCGCCGGTACCCACCTGTGACAGCAGCAACTGAAGGCAGGCCACGAGACGCTCGCCGGGATCGCCGGTGGTGTCCTGCATCGGATCGTCGGGCAGGTCCAAGTCGTAGATTCCGGCGATCACGGTGTCGACCAAGGCCCGCTGGGTCGGGAAGAAGTGGCGAAGCGAGCCGACGCTGACCCCGGCGCGCGCAGCGACTGCGCGCACACTCAGCCGAGAGGTCGGATCCTCACCGAGCATCGTCGCAGCGGCGATCAGGATCTTGTCGCGAGTGCTCTGCCTCGTCACGCCCATCGGGACGGCACCTCCTCCTCCGCTCTAGCACACTGTGCTAGTTTCAACCCCGATCCACTAGTACAGCGTGCTAATCCAGGCGGATCCGCATCTGCGTCAGCGCTGGGCGCCGGCGGCCACCCGTCGAGATTATCGAGGAGCAGACGATGAACACCCTGACCCGGCCCTGGATTCTGCAGGGCGATGATCCCCACCCGACACCGCGGATCCCCGGCGGCGTCGAATACCACCGGGTGTACGCAGGACAACGACGCGTCGTCCTGCGTGGCATCGTGGCCCTCGCGCTGCTGATGGTCGGATTTGTCGGCTTTGCGGTTCTCCTGACCGAGATCTCGGTGATCATCGACCGGGAATTCTTCGGCCGTTCGGGTCCGTCGACACCATTGAGGCAGGCAGCCGGTGCGCTGTCGTTGGCAGCGCTGATCCCGTACTGCATGCTGCTGCAGCGGGTGCTCTACGGGGTGCCGCCCGGGACGCTGCACTCTGTGGCGGGCCGATTCCGCTACGGGGTGTTCGGTCGAGCACTGCTCGCGTTCGGGCCCCTGGTTCTGGCCGCGGTTGCGGTCGCCTCTCTGGACCAGCACAGCTCGGCAGCATGGACGACGCCGGATCTGGTGGCCTTCTTCGTCATCGGCATGGCCCTCACACCACTGGCTGCAGCGGGTGAAGAGTACGGCTTTCGCGGTGTGATGTTCCGGGTGCTCGGCAGCTGGGCGCCGGGCGCGCGTTCCGGGGCAATCCTCGGCATCGTCGTGACGACCGTGCTGTTTTCGCTCATACACGGCACGGTGGACCCGTTCCTGCTGACGTCATACCTGGTGCTGTTCTCGTCGACGGCCATAGTCACTTGGCGCACCGGTGGCCTCGAAGTGGCCGTCGTCCTCCACGGCGTCTACAACGTCATGTTCCTCGTGCTCGCGACCACCCTGCACCAAGACATCGGCGCCCAGCTTGCGAACCGGGGCGAAGCGGTCGGCTCGATGACCAACCTGGTGCCCAGCGCCGCGCTGATCGTCATCACCGCCGCGGTGTGGTGGATGACCCGCGCGAGTGGCCCTGCGCGTACTGCGATAGTCGAGCCGGTGACGGGACAGCAGCAGTGAGCGCGAGCTGGAACGAACGTCGGCTTGTCAAGCGTGTGAAGCCAGGTGACGGACGGCTGCTCAAACCGTTTCGCTGGTGGCAGATGACGCGTCGGTCGGTCCTGTCCATCGCACTGCCGGTGGACGGCCGACAGGTCATACACGGTTGACGTGAAACACGGCGGAGACGCCGAAAGCGGCGTCGTCCGGGCAGGCCTGTATCTCGATGGGCACCTGCGGGCGCGGTCACGCGTGCCCGCTCGCTTCCCCGTCGCACACGGACACATCGAGGTCCGCACCAGCCAGCTGGGGCTGCGACGGTGCCACCTCGTCGCGCACGACGGCTCGCAGCGGCCACTCGAGCCCCATCCGAAGTCTGCCGAGGGCCGGCGGATGCGTTTCGGTCGCGAGCATCCCGCCCTGAGCGGACTCCTCGGTGTGGTCTCTGTGCTCTTACTGCTCACCGCAGTGGTGCTCAACGTGCTACAGGCTGCGGAGCCGATCTCTGAGATCCCCTATATCGCAGGCATGATCGGCTCGTTCGAGTCACCCCTGCACCTTCCGGGGTGGCTCAACCTGGCGTTGGGTTTCGGTGCGGCGGCCGCCGCCGCCGAACGTGCGATGCACATGCGCTATCACTGGCTGCTCGACAGCGGCGCTGGCACCTGACACCTCAGGACGTTCGAACTAGCTGTCTCGCAACACTTCCGGGACAGGATGTTCGTACTCACCGCCCTGGCCCAGGCGCTCGGCACGTCGACCAGCGGTGAGCAGGACGACGATGCCGAGGCAGATGATGACGGCGATGGTCAACAGGGCGTAGGTGTAACTCCCGGTGGCGGTCTCGATGGCGCCGGTTACGTAGGGACCGATGAAACCGCTGAGGTTGCTCATCGAGTTGATCAGCCCGATCCCCGCCGCAGCGGCAGCACCGGACATGGTCAACGCCGGCAATCGCCAGAACTGCGGCATGGCAGTGTAGATACCGGAAACGGAAACACATACGGCGATGATGAACAGCACGCCGTTGTGGGTGAAGGTTGCCGCCACCAACCCTACGGCGCCGAACGCCATGGGCACCGTGGTGGAGAAGATGATCGACTTCCTGGCGGCATACCGCGCCCACAGCAGCATCACGATGATCGCCGCCACCGAGGGAATCGCGGCCAGCAGCACGCTCGACACGTTGCCGGCCGAATCGATGGTGTCGGTCAGGTTCGAGATCATGGTCGGCAGGAAGAATGCGATCGGGTAGAGGCCGAAGACGATTGCGAAGAACGCAAAGCCGAGCGCCCATACGCGCCTGTCGAGCAGCGCTTGCCGGACCCCGGTCAGGCCGCCGCGACCGGCGCTGCGCGCGTTCTCCCGCGCAATCACGCTCTCGATGTGCGCCTGCTCATTGACGTTGAGCCACCCTGCTTTCGCCGGACGGTCCGGCAGGAACAGCAGGATCACGATGCCGACGACGACGGTGACAGCGCCCTCCACCACGAACAGCGCCCGCCAGCCTGCAATGCCGAGCAGTCCCTGACCCCAGGTCAGCAGCGCGGCGGCGATTGGGGCACCGATGATCGCCGACAGTGGAATCATCAGAAAGAACGTCGACATCGCCCACGTGCGTTGCTTCTTGGGGAACCAGAAAGTCAAATAGAGCAGAATTCCTGCGGCCAGCCCCGCCTCTGCGAATCCGAGCATGATCCGCGCGAAGTAGAGCTGACCGGTGGTGTGCACCGCCCCTGTCAGTGCGGTGACGATTCCCCAGGTGACGATGATGCGGCTGATCCACAGTCGCGCCCCGACGCGGTGCAGCATCATGTTGCTCGGCACTTCGATGAGGATGTAGCCGATGAAGAAGAGGCTGGCAGCCAGACCTATCTGCGCGGTGGTCATGCTCAGGTCCTCGCCCAGGGGTTCGGCAACGTAGCCGAGATTGGCGCGGTCGATGTAACTGACGATGTAGGCGACACCGACCAGGGGAAGTATGCGAAAGCCGACCTTGCGCCACATTCGGCGTTCGGCCTCCTCGTCGAGGGTTGCGGCAACACCGTCATCAGTCATGACCCGGCCTTTCGTGGAGAGCGGCTGGCAGCGGAAACCGGCTGAGGTCTGTGCCACAGAGTAGAACCGACATAAGATATTTTCAAGGGCAACTTAGGATACTAGGGGCTTGATTCAGCCTTCGATATGCTTGCTGTCTACTATCTGCACCGAGCGGAGGATCCGAGTGAAGTTCGAGCCAGCCCTGATCAGGTCCGCTCCCGACGGTGCCAACCTGATGGAACAGGCCTATCAGCGTCTCAAACGCGACATCATCGAACTCAAGCGCAAACCCGGAGAACATTTCACCGAGCATCAGGTGGCTGCCGCGTGGGGCCTGAGCAAGACACCGGTACGAGAAGCATTGGCGCGCTTGCACCGTGACGGTCTGGTGGTCCCCATCCGACGGGCCGGGTACGTGGCATCGGCCATCACCCTCAACGACGCCGCCGACCTGTGCGACATGCGGACTCTCCTCCAGGGTGAGGCAGCAGCGCGCACCGCGGCAAAGGGCCTGTCTGACACCGATCAGGTCCGCCTGACCGAATTGGCCGTGGACGACGGTTATGGGCAGCTCGCCGGGCCCTATCTCGACGAAAGGCTGCGCCAGAACTACGAATTCGAGAGCATCATTGCCAACGGGTGCGGCAACGAGAGGCTGGCGGCCAGTATCGTCGCGGTGTTTGATGACCTGGAACGGGTCGTGCGGCTGGCGAACATGCTCGAACCGAGCATGTCGCCGTTTCGGACCGAAGAACGCAAGGCCATCGTCGACGCGATCCTCGCCCGGGACCCGGATGCCGCTCGCGCAGCCATGACGGCACGCACCCAATCCGCGCGCCGTGAGGTCCTCGCAGCACTGATCACCAGCCCCTCGGTGACCTCGGTGGAGATCGGGGTCCCCAAGCTGTCCACCTCTCCTGCGCCGACGAGTCCTTAGCCGACGAGCGCCCGCAGCTGCCGGCCCAGGTGGGCCAGGCTTGCCTCGGTCCCGCCGTACAACAGGCGGGCATGCGTACCGGGGCCGACGAATCGCTGCCCGTTGAGGGCGGTGATCCCCGCCTCGAACAGCCGGTCTTCGAGCGCGACGCCGCCTATTCCGACCCGGGACATGTTGACGAAAGCGAAGATTCCCGCCTCCGGCGTGATCACCGAGAGACCCGCCTCGGCCACCGCCGCGCAGAGGATGTCACGACGTGTGCGAAATGTGCGGAACTCGCGTTCGAGCCACTCCTGGGGTCCGGAAATCGCCGCAGCGGCAGCCAGTTGCGGGATGTCAGCGACATTGATGGCATCCCATTCCAGCGCGGCGTGGATGGTGTCGATGAGATCCGGCCGGGCGTGGATGTAGCCCACCCGCCAGCTGGTGAACGCGTAGTTCTTGCTGAGGCTGGTCACGGTGACCAATCGGTCGTGGTGATCGACAAGCGACATCTGTGGGACATAGCCCGGACCGTCATGGACGTAGCGTTCGTAGGACTCGTCGGCCACGACGTAGAGCCCGTATCTGCCGGCCAGGTCCAGCACCGCCGACAGCTCCGCCGCGATGGGAACGTTGCCGGTGGGGTTGTTCGGGTTGCACAGCAGGATCGCGCGGGTGCGGGGGGTGACTGCGGCGGCCAACCGTTCCAGCGGCAGTCGCCAGCCGTCGGACTCCGCCGAGGGAACATAAGACGGCAGCGCCCCGGCCAGCCGAACCGTGCCGTCGAAAAGATAAGTCGGCGCGGGTATCAGCACCTCGTCACCGGGTTCGAGGAGCGCGCGGAGCACGACGCTGAGCCCGTGTTGCGCGCCGAAGCTGATCAACAGCTCCCGTTCCGGGTCGACCTGTAGATCAAAAGCGAATCGAAGATGGTCGGCGATCGAGGTTTTCAGGATCACCGAGCCTCGGCTGTCACGCGGGAAGACGTCCGGCGCAGCGCGGGCCACCGCATCCACGACGTGCGGCGGCATCGGCAGCATGGGGACCCCCCGCATCGCCACCATCTCGTGTCCACTGCGCTCGGCGGCCATCGCACGCTCGGCCAGAACCAGAGCCGGCATACGGTCGAGCATCGCAACTCCTTGTTCGGCGAACCGTTGTGATGAGGCTAACGCCGCATTAGTATCCATACAACAGCATTTGAATATCTTAACAGCCCGGCATCGAATGCGGTCGGGCGTTTCTGACCTCGCCACAGCCCGTACAACCGCCGCCCCCACCTGAGCAGGAGAGACATGACCGCTACCCACCCCTCGGACGCGCGATGGCTGATTGCGGCTGACATCGGCGGTACGTTCACCGATGTCCTGGCCCTCGGCCCCGACACCCGGATCGTGCCCATGAAAGTGCTCTCCACCCCACCGGACTTCGGCACCGGCGTCATCACGGGCGCCACGGCCGCGCTCGATCAGTCGGAGGCGCAGCCTGGGCAGGTCGCCGCGGTGCTGCACGCCACCACCGTCGCCACCAATGCCATCTTGGAAATGCGGGGCGCACGAACCGCGTTGGTGACGACCCGGGGATTCCGCGATGTACTCGAGATCGGCCGGCTGCGACGACCGACGCTCTACGACCTCTCATGGACCAAGCCAACGCCCCTGGCGAGGCGGCGCCACCGCTACGAAATCGATCATCGGATCCTGGCCGACGGCACGATCGCCCGCCCGGTGGCCGCGGCCGAGGTGGCGGCGCTGGCTGAGCGACTTCGTGCCGACGATATCGGCGCGGTTGCGATCTGCCTGCTCAACTCCTACGCGGCTCCGCAGGTCGAACGCGAGGTCGCCGGCCAACTCCGGACGCTGCTGCCCGACGTGTATGTGACTGCATCGGTGGATATCTCGCCAGAGATGCACGAGTACGAGCGCAGTAGTACCGCGGTGGTCAACTCCTACGTGGGCCCGGTGGTGCACCGCTACGTCACCGAGCTGGGGCACAGTCTGCGCTCGCAGGGCATTGCCGCGCCGTTCTCCATCATGCAGTCCTCCGGCGGGCTCCTGGACGCCGAAACAGTGGTGGAGCGCCCTGTACAGATCGTCGAATCCGGACCGGCAGCCGGAGTGATCGCCGTGCAGAAACTGGCGCAGCTAATGGGGCTGGACAACGTCGTGGCCTTCGACATGGGAGGCACCACCGCCAAGGCCTCACTGATCGAGAACCGGCAACCGTTCGTCGCCAACGACTACGAGGTGGGCGGCGGCATGAACATCAGCCGCGGCATGGGCAAAGGCGCCGGATACGCGGTCCGAGTGCCTTCGATCGACATTGCGGAGGTGGGGGCCGGCGGCGGCAGCATCGTGTGGGTCGACGAGGCGGGGGCGCTGCACGTCGGACCGGAGAGCGCAGGGTCACGGCCCGGGCCCGCCTGTTACGGCCTGGGCGGAGACCGGCCCACGCTCACCGACGCCAATGTCGCCCTCGGTTACCTCAATCCCGACGCCCTGGCCGGCGGCCGCGTCGGCATCCAGCCCGACCTCGCGGATAAGGTGTTGGAACACGTTGCGCAGCAGATGAACCGCGACATCCGTGATGCGGCACGCGGCGCCTTCGAGGTGGCCACCTCGAGCATGACCAAGGCCGTCAAGGCGGTGACCAGCGAACGTGGCCGTGACCCCCGGGAGTCGATCATGGTCGCATTCGGCGGCGCCGGTCCCCTGTACGGCGCAGCGCTGGCCCGAGAACTGGGTATCCGCACCGTGATCGTTCCGGTCCACACCGGCCTGTTCAGCAGTCTCGGCCTGTTGGTCGCCGACACCGAATACCAGCTGGTGGCCCCGTTTCGTTCCGGACAGCTCGCCGAGGCGTTCGACGAGTTGTCTGCGGCGGTCACGGCCAAGCTCGACTGCACCACCGTCGAGATCGAGCGCATCCTCGACATGCGCTATCGCGGGCAACGTTTCGATCTGCGTATCCCGTTACCGGACGGCCCCGTCGACGACGATCTTCTCGGTGAGGCGTTCCAGGCGTTTCATGCCGAACACCGCAGGACCTACGGCCGCTCCGGCACCGACGACATGATCGAGATCGTCAACCTGCGTGTCCGCGGCTTCGTCCCCAACCCCGTCACCATCGACCGGGCGCTCACCGCAGACAGCATTCCCGGCTTCGACGAGACGACACGCGTCTGCCGGTTCACCGAAGACATTGCCACCCCCGTCATCTCGCGATTCCATCTGTCGGACCGACCGCGCACCGGTCCGTTGGTCATCGAAGACATGGATTCGACGACGCTGGTGCCACCGGGCGCCTCCGCACACCTGGACATGTTCAACAACATCCTCATCACCTGGGAGGCAGCCGAATGAACACAACCATCCGAAACGCCGCCACCTTCGAGGTGTTCCGTAACGCCGTATCGGGGCTGGCCGACGAACTGGCCATCACGATCCTGCGCACCGCGCACTCGCAGATTGTCGCCTCGAGCATGGATTTCTCGGCCGCACTGTGTGATGCACAGGGCCGGATCATCGCTCAGGCCAACACCTGTCCGGTGCACCTCGGCTCGATTCCGGACGCCATCAAGGCGGTGTTCGAGGAGTTCGGGGAGGCGTTCGGTGACGGCGACGTCTATCTGCTCAACGATCCCGACCGCGGTGGTATGCATCTTCCCGACATCTTCGCGATCGCGCCGGTCTTCACCGGCCCCGGCGGCCGGCTGATCGGATTCGTGGTGACTGTTGTCAACCACGCCGACGTCGGCGGGTGGGCGGCCGGTTCCATGGCCGTGCAATCGACCAACATCTTCGCCGAGGGCGTTCAGATCCCACCGTCGCGGATGATCGAGGCCTCGGTGGTCAACCAGACCTTCTACGATGTGATCCTGCGGAACGTGCGCGAGCCGGAACTGCTACGCGGCGATCTGGACTCCCAGCTGGCGGCCTGTCACGCCGGTAGCAACGGTATCCGCGCGCTGGTGCAGCGATACGGCATCGAGGAGTACGACCGTCTGGTCGACGAATTACTGAACTATTCAGAACTATTGGTGCGCAATGCGATCGCAAAGGCTCCCGACGGCGAATACCGGTTCCGGGACGCCATCGACGACGACGGCCTGGGATCCGGTCCCATCCCATTCGAGGTCACCGTGACCATCCGCGGCAGCGACATCGCCTTTGACTTCACCGGGTCCTCCCCCCAGGTCGCGTCCGCACTCAACGCCACCGCATCATTCACCCGATCCGCGTGCTACGCCTCCCTGCAGGGAGCGCTGGGATCCGACATCCCGGCCAATTCGGGGTTCTACCGACCCTTCACCTTCACCATCCCGGAGGCGTCGATTCTCAACGCCCGTCGTCCTGCCGCCAGGGGCGCCCGTGGGTTGGTCGCCTATCGCATCATCGACACCGTGCTGGGCGCACTCGCTCCGGCCTTCCCCGAACGCGTTCCCGCCGCCGGCGACGGCGGTCCGAACTGGGTGGCACTCGGCGTCACCGAACCCGATGGCACCTCGGTGGTCCGCTGGGACATTCTCTGTGGTTCCTGGGGAGCGACCCCCGCCGGTGACGGCAACGACGCCATCAGCCCTCTCGGCGCGAATCTGGCCAACACCCCTATCGAGGAGCTCGAACAAACCGGGCATCTGCGCATCGACGGCTATGGCTACCTCGCCGATACCGGTGGGGCAGGCCTATTTCGAGGTGGGCTGTCCACCTTCCGTGACATGACGGTTCTGTACGACCAGTCCACCATCCATGTTCGGTCCGACCGACGCACGTCAGCGCCCTACGGACTGGCCGGCGGTCACAGCGGTGCGTCCTCCCTCAATGTTCTCAACGTGGGCGCCGATCACGAGGAGCTTCTACCCTCGAAGTTCCACCGCAGCGTCGTCGCCGGGGACCGCCACCGGCAGGTCACCGCCGGGGGCGGCGGGTACGGCGACCCCCTGTCCCGTGACCCCCAACGGGTGCTCGACGATGTGCTCGACGGCAAGGTCAGCCGTGAAGGAGCCCAGCGCGACTACGGTGTGATACTCCGCGGCTCGCCGGCAGCGGTGGCTGCCGATGCAACCAGGGCAGAACGGGCACGGAGGACGCAGTGACCGTCGCGGATCTGGCCCCGGGTTCGCGACGCCTCAGACGTCAACCTGGATCTCAGCAGTCAGGTGGCCTCCGCGGTCGCGGCCTCGATGAGCCCGCGCATGTAGCCGACTGCGAACAGACGTCCCAGGACGCCGTAGCCCACCTCGGCCGGGTCCTCGCCGTAGAGCGTGGGCACGTGATCCGAGCGCATCAGGCCGTCGAAGCCGACGTCGCGGTAGGCCCGCACGCACGCGTACATGTCCGTCGGACCCGCATCATGCCACGTCTCGGTGAAGCGCTCCGCCACACCGTCGACATCACGGAAGTGCACGAAGAAGATCTTCCCTGCACCGCCGAATTCGCGGATCGCCGCCGGGATGTCGTCGGTCATCAGCCGGAAGTTACCCTGGCAGAACGTGATTCCGTTCATCTCACTCGGCGCGAGCTGGATCAATCTCCGGTACGCGCCGAGACTGGACATGATGCGTCCCACCCCGCGCAGCGGCGACAGCGGCGGATCGTCGGGGTGCATCGCAAGGCGCACGCCGGCGTCCTCCGCGGCGGGGATCACCCGGCGCAGGAAGTACTCGAGGTTGTCCCACAGCTCGTCGTCCGAGATCGGCCCCTGCGGGGTGGTCTCGGGTGACACCTCGCCGAGGTCGAAGCGTGTGACGACCGACCCGCCGCGCGAGGCCGATGTTCCCGTTCTCGCCCAGTTGAAGTCGGTCATCCACTCGTAGCACCAGACGGGGATCCCGGCCCGTCCCATGCTCGTGAGCATGGTGATGACCTGGGCGATCTCCTCGTCACGACCGGGTAGCCCGCGCTTGGTGAGGTTGAGCGGGGGCCGCCACTCGAGCACCCCGACATCGAGGTCCTGCTCGGCGTAACGGTCCCGCAGTGCGCACACGCTGGAGTACTCCCACGCCGGCGCCGCCCCGTCGCGGGCGCGGCCATCCACCGTGCGCCCGAACGACGCGACGGCGTCGGTGATTCCCGCTTGCCGCATGAGCGGCCACAAGTGCGTCTCCGCCCGGTCGAGCGGGAGGATCTCGGCGATCCTCACACCGTCATCCCCACGGGCGGTCGTAGCTCCACTCGCGGTCCCAGGCGCTGCTCTCCGGAAAGAACTGCGGATCGTCGGGATCGAGGTAGCGCATGAACATCTCCTCGTTGATGTCGCCGAAACCGAGACCCGGCGCATCGGGCACCGGGATGTAACCGTCGACGATGATCTGATCGGAGAGCCCTGTGACCAGCGAGCTCCAGTCCGGCACGTCCGCGGCGTGGAACTCCAGTGCCAGGAAGTTCTCGGTCGCCGCCCCGATCGCGACGCAGGCCATTGTCGCGATCGGCGTCGCTGCGAGGTGCAACGCCATCGGAATCCCGTATCCCTGGGCCAGGTCGCCGATCTTCTTGGTCTCCAGGACGCCGCCCGCCGACGCCGGGTCCGGGTGGGCGACGCGGATCGCCTGGGCGTCGAGCAGCGGCTTGAAGCCCTCGGCGAGGTAGATGTCCTCACCGGTGCACGTCGGCGTCGCGACCGACTCGGTGAGCTGGCGCCACTGCTGGGTGAACTGCCACGGGATCATGTCCTCCAACCATTCCAGTGCGTACGGTTCGAGGGCGCGTCCGAGCCGGATGCACGAGTCGACATCCATATAGCCGAAGTGGTCGGCGGCGATCGGCAGCTCGTAGCCCACGATGTCGCGGACGCGTCGTACGTAGTCGGCGATGTAGTCGACGCCGATCGGGGTGATGTGCGTGCCCGTGAAAGGGTGCATGGTGAACGGCAGATCCTTCGGATGCCGCTTGCGCTCACGCGGATTCGCGATGACGGCACCCGGAACGTCCCAGATCAGTGACAGCCCGATGTCCATCTTGAGCATCTTGAAGCCCCGCGCCTGACGCTCCAGCAGCGTGCGTGCCATCGCCTCGGGGTCGGGATCAGACACCGTGTCGGCGTAGACCAGGATTTCGTCGCGGTACTTACCGCCCGCGAGCATGTAGGCGGGAATGTCATACGCCTTGCCTGCCAGGTCGAGCAGGGCCATCTCGATGCCGGACACGCCGCCGCCCTGGCGACCGGGCCCGCCGAACTGCCGGATGCGGCGGAAGACCCGCTCCACGTTGCACGGGTTCTCACCCACGAGGCGGCTCTTGAGCATCAGGACAAAGCTCGCGCTGGACTGGTCGCGCGCCTCACCCCATCCGACCAGGCCCTGGTTGGTGTCGATGCGGATGATCGTGTGCCGCATCGGGACACCGGCGAGCTTGGCGATCCGGACATCGGTGATCCGTAGGGCACTCGAGCGCGCCCCGGTGTTGACGAAGTTCTCCAGCTCGGCGTCGATCATGTCAGTTCCCTTTCCTCAGTGTGGTTTTCGTCAACGGATCGCATGCTGTTCGGACGCTTTCCACGCCTCAAAGTCGGCCTGCACAGCGGGTCCCCAGCGCGGGATGTCGATCTCGGCGCTCGTGTAGGTACGGTCGGCGAGCCGGGATTTGCCGAAGATGTCACGCAGCCGCGTGTCCTCGCTGTGCGCGGCGACCGTCTCGGCGAGGTGCGGCGGGATGAACATGACCCCGTGACCCGTCGCAAGCACCACATCTCCCGGCAACACCGTGACGCCGCCGATGCGGATGGGGATGTTGAGACCCGCGATCGTGAGATCGGCGATGCCTGTGGGGTGGGATCCGCGGTGCAGAACGTTGATGTCGAGTTCGGAGATGCCGGCTGCGTCGCGGATCCCGCCCTGGATCACCGCGCCCGTCCCGGTCCGCGTTGCGACCGCCGTCGCCAGGTTGTCGCCGACGAACGTGCCACCCTCGATCTTGTCGAAGAGGTCAACGACCATCACGTCTGCGTGTTGCAGCTCTTCGACCACCCACCAGTTCTGTTTGACGACCTCGCCGCCCGAGCGTCCCTCCCCCCGGCCGGTGTCGAGCACCACCTGATCGAAGTCCGGACGGAACGGCAGGAACTGGGCCGTCACGGCGCGGCCGACGAACGACCGGCCGGGGTTGGTCTCGGTGAAGCCGCCGACGAACTGGAGCTCGTAGCCTGCGTGCCGCAGTGGTTTCCACGCCTGCTCGACGCTGATGCCGCGGAGGCGTTCGAGCACCTCGTCGCTGACGCGGGGGCGCCCGTTGGCGAAGCGCTCTCCCTCCCACAGCGGTGTCAATGCCCGGGCCTCGGCCTCAGACGGTTCGATGCGCATGTTCTTTTTCCTTTTCCGTGATGGGCCGCGGGGTGGCGACAGGTGTACCGGCGCGGGAGTGACCCGCCTCCGGGTCGTACAGATGGCAAGCGACCGTGACGCCGTCGCGTTCGACGGCGATCGGGCGCCTCTCCGAGCACACGGCCTCCGCGAACGGGCAGCGCGCGGAGAACGGACACGCGTCGACCGCCACGTCGGGGTTGTCGGTGCCCTGCGTCGGGGTGGCATGCAGCCGCGACTCGCGCTTCTGCCGCTGCAGCGCCGGATTGGGTATCGGCGCAGCGTCCAGCAGAGCGCGCGTGTAGGGATGCAGCGGCGTGCGGCTCACGCGGTCGGCGGGCCCCTGTTCCATGACGCGGCCGCGATAGAGCACGACGATGCGGTCGGAGATGTTCTGGACGACGGCGATGTCATGCGAGATGAACAGGTACGCGACACCGAGTTCGCGCTGTAGTCGTTTGAGCAGATTGATGATCTGCGCCTGCGTCGACACATCGAGCGCGCTGACGGACTCGTCGCAGACGATGAGCTTCGCGCCGGTTGACAGTGCACGGGCGATGGCGATCCGCTGCCGCTGTCCCCCGGAGAACGAACTGGGGTAGCGCCCCGCCGCATCCCGCGGCAGCGAGACCCGGGAGAGCAGGTCCTGCACCAGCTCCGAGGCCTCTTTCTCGGACATCCGCTTCGTCACCTGCAGCGGCTCCTGCAGGATCCGCCCGATCGGCATGGCGGGGTTCAGCGAGCTGTAGGGATCCTGGAACACCACCTGGAGGTCTTCGGCGAGCCGCGCGCGGTTCTTGCGGGACAGGTGCGCGATGTCGCGCCCTTCCAAGACGATCGACCCGGTCTCGACGTGCGCGAGCCCCAGCACCGCCCGCCCGATCGTCGACTTGCCCGATCCGGATTCCCCGACGAGCCCGACGGTTTCGCCTTGCCCGACCGCGAGGTCGACACCGTCGATCACGCGTTTCCACCGGCGGCCGCGGCCGCGGTAGGCGACCCGCAGATCGTCGATCTCCAGCAGATCGGCACGGGACTGTTCGCTCATCAACCCACTTCCTTCGACGCACCGACAGCGGCACCCGCGCCGGCCAGCACAGGCGGACGCAACTCCAGCTCGTCGCTGCGGATGCACCGCACAGCGTGCGTGGCGGCGGTGGTATGCAGCGGGATCGGCGCCGCTCGGCATGCATCGGTCGCGAATTCACAGCGCGCCGCGAACCGGCAGTGCTCCGGCCAGTCGACGGGTAGCGGCACACGGCCGGGTATGCCCTGGAGCTCACTCACGGCGTCGAGCACCGGCGTCGATGCCATCAACGCGGCCGTGTAGGGATGTCGGGGCGCCTCGAACAGCGGATCGACGTCGGCCTCCTCGACGATCTCACCTGCGTACATCACAATCGTTTTGGTGCAGATGTCCGCCACGACGCCGAGATCGTGGGTGATCAGCAGCAGGCCCATCCCGATCCGCTCCTGCAGGCTCCGCAACAGATCGAGGATCTCCGCCTGCACGGTCACGTCCAGCGCCGTCGTGGGCTCGTCGGCGATGAGCAGGTCGGGATCACCGCTGAGGGCGATGGCGATCGCGACACGCTGGGCCATGCCACCCGACAGCTGGAAGGGAAAGGAGCGCAACACTTCCGGGATGCGCGGAATCCCCACCAGGGCGAGCAGTTCGGCCGAGCGCTTACGCGCCGCGGCACGTCCGAACCCGTGGCTGCGCAGCGCCTCGCGCAGCAGGCTGCCCACCGTGAAGCTGGGATCGAGCGCGACCATGGGCTCCTGCGAGATCAGCGCGACGGTCTTTCCCCGAAGTCGGTTGAAGGCTTTGGGGTCTGCGGTGACGTCCTGGCCGTCGATGGCGAGCTGCCCGGAGACCACACCGGGTTCGGGCACCAGCCCGATGAGTGCCAGTCCCGTCATCGTCTTGCCGCAGCCCGACTCGCCGACCAGTGCGACGACATCCCCACGCGAGATCGAGAACGACACACCGCTCACGACCGGCACCATCTCGCCGTCGCGCGGGAAGGAGACCGTGAGGTCGCGCGCTACCGCAAGAACCCCATCTTCGTGCGGAATGGCGGTGGTGGGACCGGTGGGCGCAGCGGCCTGACGTCGCCGGCGTGCCGGCCGGGAGTCCGGGGCGCTCGACCGTGATGCGTACAACTCGTCGCGGAGGTAGTCCCCGAGCATGTTGAACGCCAGGACCGTCAGGATGATCATGACACCCGACGGGAAGAGCAGCCACGGCTGCATGCTCATGACACGAGCCGCCTCGGAGATCATCCCGCCCCAGTTCGGTGCGGGCGGCGGGGCGCCCAGACCCAGGAAGCCCAGACCCGCCTGCACGACGAGAGCGGTTCCCAGTGCGGCCGATCCCTGAATGACTACGGGTGCAATGACGTTGGGCAGCACATGGCGCCAGAGGATCCGAGTCGACGACAGACCGGCGACCTTCGCGGCGTCGACGTACAACTCCTCGCGCACGGCCTGGGTGGAGGCACGAACCAGACGGATGAAGGCGGCAGACATGAGAACACCGAGGACGATCATCGCCGCCCAGATGTTGTTGCCCATGACCGTCGCGACCGCGAGCAGCACGAGGATTGTGGGAAGCGTGATGAGGATGTCCTGGATCCAGTTGATGACCGCGTCGACGACGCCGCCTACGTACCCGGCGAGGAGGCCGAACATCGTGCCGAGCACGATCGCGATCACCACGGCCAGGGTCGCGCCGAGAATGGTCTCCCACCCTCCGTAGAGAAGCCGCGCCAGCACGTCCCGCCCGAGTCCATCGGTTCCCAGCAGGTGCTCGAAGCTCGGCGACTGCAGTGCGTTCGACAGGTCCTGCTCGAGCGGCTGCCCGATGTCGAAGGCCCGGAACAGGATGCTCCCGACGAGCACGAGGACGGTCCAGGCCAGACACAGCACGGCACCGGGCTGGCGCAGTAGGCGTCGGGTGACTCCCGGCCCGCGACGGTCGATCGGATCTGCCACGGGTGCGGTGACATCGGGCTCGGTGCTCATACCCTGACCTTTGGATTGACGGCGGAGTTCAGCAGGTCCACTACGAGGTTGATGATGACGACGGCGACGGCGGTCACGACGAGGACGCCGAGCACGACGGGAACGTCGTTGCGGGCCAACGCGGTCATGGTGAGCTGCCCGAGACCCGGCACCGCAAACACCTGCTCCACGATGATCGAGCCCCCCGAGAGGTTGACGAACTGGATGCCGAGCGTCGTCAGGATCGGCACGCCGGAGTTCTTCAGCGCGTGTTTGTAGATCACCGACCGCTCGGGGATGCCCGCCGCCCGCAACGTCCGGACGTAGTCGCGTCCCAGGTTCTCGATCATCGCCGAGCGCGTCTGCCGGGCGATCGAGGAGATCGCAACGGTCGCAACGGCGATGACGGGCAACCAGAGGTGCTGGAGCCACAGACTGGGATCGGCGTCGAGGGGGACGTAACCGGTGGCGGGCAGCAGCGAAATCGTGAGGGCGAAGGCGAGCACGAGCATGAGTGCGAGCCAGAAGTTCGGGATCGCGAGCGCGACGACCGTGCTACTGACCAGCACGCGATCCAACCGCCCACCGCGCACGGCGGCGATGACGCCAATGGGCACGCCTACCAGCAGCGAGAGCAGCAGGGAGAGAACAACAATGGACAGCGTGACCGGCGCCGAGGCGAGGATGCCCGACAGCACGGTTTGGCCGTTGTGCCAAGAGGTTCCGAGGTCGCCCTGCAGGAGCGCACCCAACCAGTCGAGGTAGCGCTCGACAAGCGGGCGGTCGAGCCCCAGGCTTTCGCGGATTGCGGCAATGGTCTCGGGGGTGGCGTCCTCCCCGGCTTTCATCTGCGCGATGTCCGCCGGAAGTGAGTTGAGGAGCAGGAAAGCCAGTGACGAGACACCGAACAGCATGGGCACCGAGTACGCGAGGCGCTTCACGGCGTAGAGGAGCATCGGTGATCCGTTCTCTCCGGATGGTCGGGAGGAATTCGCTCGGCTGTCCGACTGTGTGACAGCGCGGACAGCCGAGCGACGGCTCAAGGCTTGGTGAGGCCTTCGAGGATGTACGGGCCCCCGTGGCCGGGGAGCACCGTGATGTCGGCGACCCGGTCGGGGTGGTAGTACGTCAGCGAGTTGACGTAACCGACCCGCAGGCCGTAGGCGTCCTCGACGGAGATGCGCGCGATCTCGTTCATGAGGTCGACCTGCTCCTGCCCACCGGAGTTCACCATCCGGTCGTAGAGAGCGCGGATCTCGGGGACCTCGTAGCCGCGTTGGTTCGTCGCACTCGCGGGTCCCAGCCACAGGTTGGCGGGCGTGGCGAAGGAGTCCGCGAGGCCCAACGCCGTTGCGCCGGCGTCGTACTTACCGATGTCGGTGTTTGCCGTCTCACCGGGCGGGCGGACGATGAGGTTCATCGTGACGCCGACCTCGGAGAGGTTGCCCGCGACAGCTTCTGCCAGGGGCTGGTCCTTTCCCAGAGTGACTGCATCGAAGGTGAACCCGTCCGGGTAACCCGCTTCTGCCAGCAGTTGGCGAGCCCGCTCAGGGTCGTAGTCGTAGTAGTCCAGCAGCGACTCGTCGTACCCCGGCCCGCTGCCGGGCGTGAACGCGAGCGCACTCGGGGTGCCCTGACCCTGGAAGACGGTATCGATGATGCTCTGCCGGTCGACGGCGTAGTTGAGCGCCCGGCGCACGTTGACGTCGGCAAAGGCGGGGACGTTCACACCTTCGATGTCCCACAACGAGATTCCGTTGGAATTCTGTGGGCGCGAGAGGATCTCGAGATCACCATTCGACTCCGCTGCCTCGAAGTTGCTGCCGTTGCCGTAACCGACGTCGACCTGCCCTGACACCACCGCGTTGAACATCGCGTTCGCGTCGGTGTAGATCTTCAGCTCGAGGGTGTCGAATTCGATCCGGTCGGCGTTCCAGTAGTCCGGGTTCTTCACGTAGGTGTAGGTGTTGTCGATCACGGTGCGTCCCGGATCCAGCGTGTAGGGGCCCGCTCCGACCGGATTGATGCCGAGGTCGCCCGCTTCGATCGACTTCGGGCTGGGAACGGCGCCCATGTGCCCGACGAAGAACTTGGTCAGACGCGGATCGGGACGGCTGAGTTCGAGCGTCACGGTGAGCGGATCCTCCACGACGACGTTCTCGACGGCGCTGAGGTTGCTGTAGGGCGCGTCCTCGGCGCTGCGTGCGTAGTCGAGCCACGTCTTGACCGCCGCCGCGTCGTAGGGCTCACCGTCGGTGAACGTCATGTCGGGGCGGATCTTGAAGGTGAGCGTGGTCGGGTTCACCCATTCCCACGATTCGGCCATGCCCGGGCGCTCGTTCCCGTCGGCGTCACGTTCGATGAGTGCGCCGTACAGGGCGTGGATGTGCGCGCTGGCCTGCGCACCCGCGATCGCGTACAGCGGATCGTAGGTCTCGGTCGCGAAGGCGTAACCGATCGAGACGGTCGAGTCGTCGCCGCTGCCACCGGCGCCGCCGGTGGTGTCGGTGCCGCCGCACGCGGTGAGCCCGACGGCGAGCGTCGCCGCAGCGAGCAGCGCGCCGATCCTCCTCATCCCTCGGAGAGTTACGGGGGGTGATGAACTCTTCATTGACTTCATTCCTTTGCCTGGTGGGGGTTGTTGCAGGTCAAGCTTTTTCAGTAACCCTTGGCGGGATCGACGACCCCGACGAGCGGCCGGCCCTCGGCGAACCGGATCAGGTTGTCGGTGACGCGATGAACGAGTTGGGGCATCAGCATGTCCAGCGGGTTCGCCGAGTGCGGCGTGATGAGGCAGTTGTCCAGTGTCCACAGCGGATGGCCGTCGGGCAGCGGCTCCGGGTCGGTGACATCAAGCGCGGCCCCGCCGATGCGGCCCTCCTGCAGTGCCTCGACGAGGGCGGCTGTATCGACGATCGCTCCCCTGCCCACGTTGACCAGAATCGCCGTCGGCGCCATCAGGTCCAACCACTCCCGCGAGATGAGGCCGCGGGTGCTCGGGGTGAGGGGGGCGGCGACCATCACGATGTCCGCTTGCTCGATCGCAGCCTCGCGGACCATCGGTTTGCCGGTCGACATGTCCGTCACGCCGCCGCGGCCAGCGGCGAGGATGCGGGCTTTGAACGGCTCGACGAGCCGGATGAACTCCCGCCCGATCCCACCGCGGGCGCCGAGGAGCAGCACCGTTGATCCGTACAGATTCCGGCCTTGGGCACCGGTCCACGTCGTCGCTCGCGCGTAGCGGGCCAGCCCGCGGGTGAGGGCGAAGGTCAACGCGAGCGCGTGCTCCGCCACCGCTTCCGAGTAGGCGCCCTTGGCGCTGGTCCACATACGGCCGTCGTCGAACATGCCGGTGGGTGCCCACGCGTCGGTGCCAGCGGCCCCCAACTGAACCCATCGCACCTGGGGCCCCTGTTCGAGCACCTGGCCGAGCCGCCGATGATCGGATCCCCGCCAGACCACGACGTCGGCGCCGGCCGGATCGTCGCTGACGGTTGCGCCTGCGGCCTCGACTGCTGCGACCAGCGGAGGTAGCGGCGTCGGCCCGACGTGAACGGCCACCGCGTTCATGAGGGATCTCCTGTCGTCGGCCGGCCCGCTGCCCGCCCCGCCGCGGCGGCGGCAATCGCGAACGAGACGGCACCGGGGTCGGGCGTGCCGATCGAGGCATCGCCGTGGGTGCGGGAGCGCCCCCGCCGTGCGGTGAACGTCGCGGTGTGTTGCGCGCCGGCGTGTGCGACGTCGGCGGCCGCAATCCAAGCGGTGTCGAGGGGGTCGGCCGCGGTCGTGCGCTCCCGGAGCGTCTCGGCGAACGGGATGAGCGCGTCGACCATCGTCTTGTCGCCGACCTGCGCGCCGCCGCGTTCGACGATCGCCGAGACGAACGCATGAACTGCCGCTACCGCGAGCGCGGTGGACGACGGCTGATCGTCGCTGGCGACGGTGGCCGCCGCCTGCAGTCCCGCACCCCACAGGGCTCCGGAGGTTCCCCCGCCGACGTCGGACCATGCCTCTGCGGCGGCCGCCAGCACGCTGCCCGCGCCGGCCCCCGCGGCCACAGCCGTCTGCGCCGCGGTCAGTGCGGCCGACGACCCGCGCTGCATGCACGCCCCGTGATCGCCGTCGCCCGCAACGGCGTCGAGCTCTCCGAGTTGTGCGGCGTGTGCGGTCAGACTCTCGGCGATGTCGCCGAGCCGGTCGCAGATCAGGGCTGCGAGCTGCTTCGATTCCACACTCGCGGGCCGGGTGGGTGTCTGCGGCTCGCGCTCGGGTGGCGCACCGTGCGAGATCCCGGACGCGGCCACGGGGCCGGTTTCTGCAGGTATTTCTCCCCGGGTGAAGGCCGCGGTCCGTGCCGGGGCCTGCCACAACTCGGCGAGCTCGTCGTCGAGGTAGGTCAACGACAGCGACAGACCCGCCATGTCGAGGCTCGTCACCAGCTCGTCCACAACGGGCGCTACCAGCGTCATGCCTGCGTCGCGGAGGCGGTGCGCCACGCGGCCGAAGACGACGTACAGCTCATCGGGTGTGGTTGCGCCGAGTCCGTTCACGAGCACGGCGACACGCCCGCCGACCTCGGGCGCACGTTCGCCGAAAAGCGCATCGACAAGGAGATCCGCTGTCGCGTCTGCGGTTTCGAGAGGGCGGGACTCGAGACCGGGCTCGCCGTGGATCCCCAGCCCTACCGTCATGACACCCTCGGCGATCTGCACTCCCGGTGCGGTCGCCCCCGGGAGGGTGCATCCCGTGAACGCCACGCCCAGCGTTCGGGTCGCCCCGACGGCCTTTCGGGCGATCCGCTCGACACCGTCCAGGTCGTCGCCCCGCTGGGCAGCGGCACCGACGATCTTGAGCACGATGAAGCTGCCGGCGATACCCCGGCGGCCGCCCTCGACGTCGACGGGCGTGGCGATGTCGTCGGTGACCGCCACCGTGCGGACGTCATAACCCTGCGCTTGCAGCCGACGCGCAGCTTCGCCGAAGTGCAACATGTCGCCCGAGTAATTGATCGGCACGAACAGAACGTCGGTTCCGCCCGCGGCGGCGACCGTCACGTCGACGATCTGGGAGGCCGACGGTGACGAGAAGACGTTGCCCGCGACCGCGCCGCTGCCGATTCCGGGGCCCACCCACCCGGCGAAGGCCGGATGGTGGCCCGAGCCGCCGCCCATCACAACCGCGACGCCCGCGTGACCGGCGGACCGCACGACGCCTGCGCCGGGGACCAGTCGCACGAGCTCGGGGTGCGCTGCGGCGAAACCCGCGAGGGCTTCGCCGGCGAACCGCGCAGCGTCGTTGACAAGGTGGGTCACGCAGCACTCCTTTGTGCATCGGATGGGTTCACACGGCGGGGCCGGGGAGGCGTCAATCGTCGTAGGGCAGCGGGTTTTTGGGCGGTGAGTCGGGATGCGAGCCGATCCGGCGATCGGCGTTGAGCGTCCCGATCGCCGCCATGTCGTCCTCGGTCAGGGCGAAGCCGAAAACGTCGCGGTTGTCAGCGATCCGTCCCGGGTTGGATGATTTGGGGATGGCGACGTTGCCGAGCTGGATGTGCCAGCGCAACACGATCTGCGCGACCGAGCGGCCGTGCCGATGAGCGATCTCCACCAGCGTCGGGTCGCTGAGCACCTGGCCCTGGCCGAGCGGGCTCCACGCCTGGGTCACGATGCCCTTGCTGCGGTGGTATTCGCGCAGTTCGTGCTGCTGCATGTGCGGGTGCAACTCGATCTGATTGACCACCGGGGTTTCATCGGACTCGGACGCGAGCAGTTCCAGATGCTTGACGAGGAAGTTCGACACCCCGATCGACCTGACACGTCCCTGGGCCTTCAGCTCGACCAGGGCCCGCCACGTCTCCGGGATCTTGCCGAGATGCGCCATGGGCCAATGGATGAGGTAGAGATCCACGTGGTCGAGACCCAGCCGCGCGAGGCTCTTGTCGAAGGCGGCGAGGGTCCGGTCATATCCGTGGTCGGTGTTCCAGACCTTGGTCGTGAGGAACACCTCCTCGCGGGGCACTTCGGAGTTGCGGATGCCGCGTCCGACGCCGTCTTCGTTGCCGTAGGTCGCCGCCGTGTCGATCGAGCGGTAGCCGGCCGTCAGTGCGGTGCGTACCGACTGCTCCGCGTCATCGGAAGGCACCCGCAGGACGCCCAACCCGATCGTCGGGATGCTGTTGCCGTCGGCGAGCGCCGTGCGCTCCTCGCTCGTCGTGGTCCGCTCTTCCCGCATGCGGCGGCACTCCTTCGGATTGCAGATGAGTAGGTGACATCACATGACGTTTGTATCGTGATGTGGAACACTGTTGCATGTCGTGAGACGACGGTAATCTCACCGCCGGAAGGCTGTCAACACCCCATTTTCAGAAAGGTCGGCGATGCGATGACAAAGGTGGAGGAGCGGCAACCAGTGGCCGCGGGCACCTCGAACATGCTCCTGCGCGGGCTCACTGTCCTGGAAGCGGTCGCACGATCGTCCAGTCGACGGGGCATCGGCGTCACCGAGATCGCAATCGAGACGGCTCTCGACAAATCGACCGCATCACGCATCCTGGCCTTTCTGCGGGATGCCGGCTACATCCGCCAGGACGGCTACCGCCGGTACCGGCTGACCAACAAACTCAGTCAACTCTCGGCCGGATACTCCGACATCGAGGACCTCATCTTGGTCGCGCGACCTCATCTCGAAGAGCTGCACGCCGAGTTCGACGAAGAGATCTACCTGGCTGTGCTCGACGGCGGCCACATGCACTTCGTCGACTACATCGCCTCCACTCGGGTGGTCCGCTCGAATCTCTCGAAATCCGAACGTCTTGTCCATGAGACCGCGGCAGGACGCGCGGCGATCGCCCTCCTGGGGTCAGACGAGCGACAGCGCGCACTCACACTGTCGGCGGCTGCGGCGAACATCGAGTTCTCCGCTGCCGATCTCGCGGCGATCGAGCGCGAACTCGACGAAGCCCGCGATCGGGGCTGGGCGGGCCACGACGCAGGAGATGAGGTCACCCGATTCGCCGCGCCGATCGTCGACAGCGGCGGCGTACCGCTGGCCGCGATGTGCATCTCCGGGCCGAGCTTCCGCGTGGACCCGCGGTCGGCGGAGTTCTCCGCAGCTGTTGTGCGCGCCGCCCGGCAGACGAGCGAGGAGTTCGGGTGCTCTCCCGCACCTTCTGCCGCGAACAACACCTGAGCTCCATATCCACACAGCGTCAACGACGGATGTCGTCGGAGCTGTCGATCACCTCGAGGTCGCTGCGATAGGGCAGGCCCTCACAATCTCCGGGGACGGTGACCGCGAGCGCCCCGACGTGAATGGCGGTGCCGAGCCGGACATCGGGGGTGCAGTGGCGCAGGTGTTCACTCAGGTAACCCGCGACGAACGCATCACCTGCACCCACGGTGTCGATCGCGTTCACCGGCAGCGCGTCACGCTGGTACCGGTCACCACCGACGACGGCCACAGCTCCTGCGGCACCGTTCTTCAGGATCGACTCTGTGGGGCCCAATCTCGACAGCGCCAGGGCGAGTTCGACGTCGGAGGTCGGCGCGTCGGGTCCGAGGACCAGGCGGGCTTCCTCAGGGCCGGCGAAGACGATGTCTGCTCCCGCGACAAGCCGGTGAAGGACAGGTGCGGCAGCTTCGGGACTCCAGAGCTTGGCTCGGTAATTGACGTCGACAGACACGACAGTGCCCGCCGCGCGGGCCAGTTCGATTGCGGTGAACACGGTGTCGGCGGCTGACGCGCTCAGTGCCGGTGTGATACCGGTGACGTGCAGGATCTCAGCGTTCTGGATAACCGCTGTGGGCAGATCCTCAGGGGTGAATGCTGTTGCAGCGCTGCCGGCTCGGTGATAGTCGAGATGCGCGGCATCGGCGAAGCGGTGATGCTTGACCATGAGTCCGGTGGGGCGCTGATCATCGACGATGGCCCGGACCTCGACGTTTTCCGCCCGCAGGCGACGGGCGATCATCGTGCCGGTGGCATCTGCGCCCAGACGCCCGAACCAGGTGGCCGATCCACCCAGACGTGCGACGCCGATGGCGACGTTCGACTCTGCACCGCCGATGCCGTATCGGAATCCGCGAGCCGTTTCCAGCGGACCGATGTCGAGCGCGCTGATCAACCCCATCGACTCTCCGAAAGTGACCAGCCCGCCGCCGGACTCGGCGTCTGTCATGACGCCTGCCCGAGGCTGGTCACGAAGTGTGCTGCGCGAGCTTCGATTTCATCCCACTGACCTTCGGCCACCAGCGCCGGCGACACGACGCTGGTGCCGGCGGTGACTGCGGCGGCGCCGTGGCTCAGGTAAGTGTGCGCGTTGCTCGCGTCGATACCGCCGGAGGGCACCAACGCGATATCGGGGAACGGACCGTGCAGATCCTTGAGGTATTTGGGTCCGACGGCGCCTGCCGGAAAAATCTTCACCGCGGCCGCCCCGTGGCGGTGGGCTGCGTGGACCTCACTGGGGGTCATGGCGCCGTCCAGCAATGGAATCCCGTGATCGTTCGCCAGTGCGGCGACGTCGGGTTGATGGCACGGGGTCACGAAGAACCGCACCCCCAGATCGATGGCACGCTGCGCCTGATCGGCGGTCAACACGGTTCCGGCACCGATCACCGTGTCGGTGCCGGCTGCCGCCGCGACAGCCGATTCCAGGCATGTCTCGATGTTCGAGATGGTGAAGGTGAACTCGACGGTCCGAATCCCACCGCGGCGCAGCGCCTCACACAATCCGGCCGGATCGGGCACTGAAGCTGCCCGGACAACGGCCACCACACGGTCTGCCCATAGCTGCGATAGTCGTTCATCAAGGGTCCTGTTGGAGGCCACGATAGCCAATCCTATTCTCTGAGTGTCGGTTTGAGGAACTGGGCATGGCGTGTCGACGCTCGGCGGCGCCCACGGCGTCCGCCCAACTCCCTCCCTACCCAGTACATACTTGACAGGCACAACTTGTTAGACAATTATCCATATTGGTCCGGCCGGGTCGGCGCGAGCTCCATCGAAGCGACGTGCTGACTTAGACTGGCCCACGACGTCAGCCAGAAGAACCCGAGGTGTGCCGTGTCGCCGGTGCTTGCAGCCACATCACTGACCGAGTCACTCAGTGACGCGTTGCGCGCGCAGATCCTCAAGGGCGAGGTACCCCCAGGTCTACGGCTCACCGAAGCCTGGGTGGCCGAACGGTTCGACGTGGCCCGTCCGACGGCCAAGGCCGGGCTCGACCGGCTCTGCGCCGAAGGGCTGCTCCGCCGTGGCCCCCGCCGGAGTTCCGTGGTGCCGCAACTGTCGGCCGACGACATCACCGACATCTACTTCAGCCGCCAGCCGGTCGAGACGCTGGCCGTGCGGACACTGGCGGCCTCCCGTACCGCACCGACCGACGCCCAGCGGGCGCTGAACCTGATGCGCCTGGCGGCCGAGCAGTCGGCGCACGCCGACCACACCGAGGCTGACGTGGCCTTTCATCGTGCACTGGTGGCTGCCACGGCAAGCCAGCGGCTGCAGCGGATGCACGCCTCGGTGATGGGCGAGGCGCAGCTGTGCATTGCTCAGGTACGGCGCAACGCGTCGACCGACCTGACCGAGCTGACTGCTCGGCACGCCGCGATTCTCGACGCCATCGCCAAGGGGGAACCCGACGCCGCCGAAGCCGCACTGCGGGTCGATCTCGACGGTTGCCGGGACATGCTCCTGGCTGATGTAGCGGCAGTACGCGGCACCTGATCTCCTGCACGGCAACAGCTCTCGCCATCTAGCTGACGATCGGGCGCAAGGCAGCCAGCCGCGGGATTCCTTCGATCCAGCCGAGTGAATCCGTGGTCGGTACGGTCGGTTTGTACTCGCAGGCGACCGAGCCACGATAACCCGACGCCCACAGCTCATCGAGCACATGCGTGAAGTCGATGTTGCCTGTGCCGGGCTCGCCACGCCCGGGCGCGTCAGCGATCTGCACGTGGGCGATGAGCGACGCAAAGTCCTTGACATCGCCGATCAGGTCGTCACCACTGGTCGCCAGGTGAAACGTGTCGTACAGCAGCCCGATGTTGGCCAGTCCGGTGTCCGAACGCACCTGGCGCACAACAGCTATCGCGTCGGCCGCGGACTCCAGTGGATAAGCACCGTTGAGACCCCGCCCCAGAGCTTCGACCAGCACCGTACCGCCGACCTCGCTGAGCCGGGACGTGGCGACGCCGAGCCGCTCGCGGGCGACCGCATCCTGCGTCGCGGGGTCGCTTCCATCGCGGCGCTGGCCATAGAGGGCGTTGAATCCGGCGCAACCGGTGCGTCGTGCGATGTCGACGACGAGGTCGAGGTTCACGGCGAATTCACCGCTGCGCTCGGGCCACGAGATGATCCCCCGCTCGCCACCGGGCATGTCGCCGGCGAAGAGGTTGAGCCCGGTCAGCGCCACCCCTGCGGAACCGATGGCGGTGAGAAAGGCGTCCACCTCTGCATCGCCGGGCACCGCCGCGGGCCACGGCCACCACGTTTCGACCGCGGTGAAACCTGCTGCGGCGGCGCGCTCGAAGCGTTCCAGGTAGGGCGCCTCGGTGAACAGCAGCGAGACGTTCGCAACCAGGGCCAGCGTTTCCGTCGTCGTTGCGTTCTCGGCGCTCACGACTCGGTCCAGGTTGTCGACCCGGACAGGCGCGCGACCTGGGTGAGCAGCGCGGAATGGTCGAGGCTGCCTCCTCCGCTGGCGCGCAACGACGCCATCAACTCGGCGACGAGGGCACCGGCGGGCGAGAAGACACCCTGCTGGCGCGCGGCCTCGCGGTAGATGCCGAGGTCCTTGTGATGCAGGTCTACCCGGAAGCCCGGGGCGAACTGTCCGGAGACCATCGACGCTGCTTTGCGATTGAGCACAGTGCTGCCGGCGAGGCCACCCGCCAAGACTTCGACGGCAGGGGTGAGGTCAACGTCGTGTGCATCGAGGAAAACGAGCGCTTCGGCGACGAGTTCGATTGTGCCGGCGACGAGCAACTGGTTGGCGGCCTTGACGGTCTGGCCGCTGCCGGGGCCGCCCACGAGGACGATCGTCTTGCCCATCGCCTCGAGCAGAGACTGGGCCCGCTGGAAGGCGTCGGCGCTGCCGCCGCACATGATGGAAAGGGCGCCTTCCTGCGCGCCTGCCTGGCCTCCACTCACCGGGGCATCCAGCATCACCATCGAGGCCGCCGCGGCCCGCTCGTGCAGATCACGGGCGACATCGGGTCGAATGGTGCTCATGTCCAGCAGCAGGGTGTCGGCTGCGGCGGACTCCAGCACGCCACCGGGGCCGGTGTACACCTCGACCACATCCGGCGAGTCCGGCAGCACCGTGACCACAGCCTCGGCGCCGGCGACCGCTGACGCGAGTGAATCCGCCAGGGTCCCACCACCTTCGGCCAACGGACGGCCACGTTCCGGCGTGCGGGTGTATCCCACGACGTCGAAGCCGGCAGCGACGAGATTGAGCGACATCGGAAGTCCCATAACCCCCAGGCCGATGACGGCAACGCGCACGGGTCCCCCTTCAGAGAACAGGTCGGTCCGCCAGGGTGCGGAGCACTCGATGCGGTCTGATCCTGTCCGAACTTCGATAGAGAGTCAAGTAGCTTTGTCATAGTGATTTCGTCAGACAAAACAACCGGAATAGCAATAGGCTGATGTAGCGGCTGTCGCGATGGTGCGCCTCGTCCCGATGTCGCGCACCGCGGCTGCACACCCAATCGTGTTGCTGTGCAGCGACTCACCCATCCCGGGTGGGGTCACCGCGTCCGGCGAAGGCAGGCCCGGCCAGGAACCAGACCACGGTGATGGTCGGCAGAAGCAGCAGTGTGGCCCAATAGGGATGGTCGGCAGCCTCATCGACACTGGCGGGAACGTGCCACCCTTCGAGAGCGATCATGACGAGCAGGCAGGCCGCGCCGATGGCTGCGGCGACGACGACGCGGAACCATTCACGCCAGATCGCGCGCACTTCCGCAGTCGAGCCCTTAGGGGGCTTGTGGGGTTCGGGTCCGCCCGCGAAGCGGTAGCGGAACCACGCGTCGGTGCGCGCAATGATGTGGTGGCCGAAGGCCACCGTGACGCCCAGATACAAAGCCGCGAACGCGTGCGGTCGGGTTGGTGGGGCACCGCTGCCCACGTCGACCGCGACAAGAACCAGCAGAGCGAGATCGACCAGCGGTACGGCGGCGAGCGCCACGGCGCTCAGCCGCCGTGCACGGACGAGGTAGCGCAGTGCGAGCCCACTGAGCAGCAGCACCCAGAACGCGACCTCGGCGGTGACGATCGCCGCGATCATGCCGGCAGCAGTGCTTGTCGCAGCGCGGCGGTGGCCTGATCGCGGCTGATCAGGCCCGGCGCGGTCAGCAGCTCGAAGGTGAGGCCGTCGATGACTGCGTTGAGGTGGATCACCTCGAACGCGATATCGGTTGTGGGTGGCCGGAGGCCCGCGGTCGTCAGATCGTTGATGACGGTGGTCAGGAATTCCCGGATCGCAGTGGCCTGCTCGGCGACGATCCGGCCCAGACCCGGGTCATGACGGGCCTTGGCCACGAACGCCAACCAGATGCCCAATTCCCGCTCGGTGTCATCACGTAAGGGCATCAGCTCACTGACCATCGCCACCGCCCGCTGCCCCAGGTCGGGCTCCGCCGCGGCCAGCTGGATGCGTTCCTGGACGCGCTCGGCCAGGCTGGCCATGGCGAACTGGTGCAAGCCGGCCTGGGTGGAGAAGAAGAAGCGAATCGACCCCGACGACAGCCCGGTCTCGGCGATGACGCCCCGCACCGACGCCGCTTCGACGCCGCCCTTCTGCAGTAGCCGCCACACCGCCTCGGCGATCTCCCGCCGCCGCTCGTGATGATTCACGGGTGACATGACGCCGACACTAGCACAGCCGTGCTAGTGCCCAAGCCATCCCGACCGCCCCCCGACACCACCGCCTGGCTGAGCAGGATCGTCGGGGTGGACACTAGGTCGTGGCTCTTTCTGCAACTGTGTTCAAGGTGGAACTCGGCGTCTCCGATGTCGATCACGGCTACTACGCCGATCACTCATTGACCGTGGCCCGCCATCCCAGCGAGACCGATGAGCGGATGGTGTTGCGGTTGTTGGCGTTTGGGCTGCGGGCCCACCGGCTCAGCGACATCGACGGCGAGTTGACGTTCGGCGCGGGCTTGTCCACCCCCGGCGTGCCGGACTTGCGGCTCGCCGACTACACCGGACGGATCCTGGAGTGGATCAACGTCGGCCAGCCCGATGAACGCGCCTTGAGCAAGGCGGCCGGGCAGGCCGAGCAGGTCAAGCTGTTCCCGTTCGCCGCCGGTGTGCCCACCTGGTGGCGCACCGTCGGCCCGAAGGTGGCGGGACTGTCGAACCTGACCGTGGTGCAGATACCGCACGATCCGGTGCAGCGACTGGCCGAGACTGTCAACCGGCGCGTCGCGGCGCAGGTGATGGTGCTGGAAGGTCAGGTGACGATGACGGTGGGCGGAGTCGATGTCACCTTCACACCCGAGCAACTGATCTGACGGTGACGCTGATGCCGGAGAGTTCTTTGGACGCATCGTCCTGACGCCGTAGGTCAGATCTGCGCGCGTCGTCTCCAGCCCCTCAACGCGGCCCCCTGCGCGGTACCGCGAGATACTTGTACTCGAGGAACTCGTCGATGCCGACCTTGCCACCCTCGCGGCCCAGGCCGGACTGTTTGACTCCACCGAAGGGTGCGGCGGGGTTGGACACCACACCGGTGTTGACACCCACCATGCCCACCTCCAGACGTTCGCTCAGGTCGAAGGCCCGGTCGATATCCTGGGTGAACACGTATCCCACCAGGCCCCAATCGGTGTCGTTGGCATGGGCGACCACCTCGTCCTCGTCGGTGAAGGGGATCACCGGCGCCACGGGGCCGAACACCTCGGTGGTCATGAGTTCCGAATCCGGTGATACATCGGCGAGCACGGTGGGCGAATAGAAGTAGCCCGGCCCGTCCGGAAGCCGGCCACCGGTCAGCGCGGTGGCGCCTCGAGAGAGGCAATCGTCCACCAGCCGTTGCACTTTCGACCGCGCAGCCGCATCGATCAGGGGTCCCACCTGGGTACCGTCGTCGAGTCCGTTGCCGACCCTGAGCTCCGCCATTCGGGCTGCAAGCCTCTGCGAGAACTCACCGGCGATGCTGCGGTGCACATACATCCGGTTCGCGGCGGTACAGGCCTCCCCCATGTTCCGCATCTTCGCCGCCATCGCGCCCTCGACGGCGGTGTCGATATCGGCGTCGGCGCAGACGATGAACGGCGCATTGCCGCCCAGTTCCATCGAGGACCGCATCACCGTATCGGCGGCCTGGCGCAGCAGCACCTTGCCCACCCCAGTGGAACCGGTGAAGCTGATCTTTCGTGCTCGACCGCTGCGCATCCACCGCTGCACCACGGTCGCTGCGTCGGTGGTGTTGACGACGTTGAGAACTCCCTCCGGGAGGCCCGATTCCTGCAGGATCGCGGCGAGAGCCAGCGACGTCAGCGGGGTTTGTGGCGCCGGCTTGAGGACCATCGTGCAGCCCGCAGCCACCGCGGGGGCGATTTTGCGCGTACCCATGGCCAGCGGGAAGTTCCACGGCGTGATGAGCACGCAGGGGCCCACCGGTTCACGGGTCACGATGATGCGGTTGGCCCCGTCACCCGTGGTGGTGTGATCACCCGAGATCCGCACCGCTTCTTCTGAGAACCAGCGCAAGAACTCTGCGGCATAAGCAACTTCGCCTCTGGCTTCCTGCAGCGGCTTACCCATTTCCAACGTCATGACCTCTGCCAGCCAGTCCTGGCGAGTCATCACCGCATCGTAGGCACGGCGCAGGATCTCGCTGCGATACCGCGGCGCAGTGCGGGCCCAGGATCCCTGCGCCGCAACGGCGGCCGCCAGGGCGTCGTCGGCGTCAGCGGGACCGCCGTCGGCGACAGCTGCCAGCACTTCACCGGTGGCGGGGTTCTCCACGTCGAAGACCCTGCCGTCCATCGCATCACGCCAGTCTCCACCGATGAGCAGGCCCGTCGGGATTCCGGAGATGCCGGGGTGGGAGGTAGCGAGACTTGTTGTGGTCATGTCAGTGCAGCTCCTTGGTGAGGACCACCTCGAGATTCTCGAGCATGCGGTCGGCGTCGCTGATGGAGAACGGCAGGGGCGGACGCACTTTGAGGACACTGCCGCGGGGTCCGGAAGCGGAGATGAGCACTCGACGCCGGCGCATGTGATTGACCACCCGTAGGGCGGCGTCGCCGTCCGGGGTATTGGATTGCCGATCGGTGACGATATCGACACCCACGAACAAGCCGGCACCCCGGACTTCGGCAATCTGCTCGTACGATGCCGCCAACGTGCTGATCTCGGCCTTGATGTAGTCCCCGACGGTCGCGGCGTTGGCAATCAGTTCTTCAGTGTTGATCACATCGAGTACCGCCTGCGCGGCGGCGATGGAAACGGAATTGCCGCCAAAGGTGTTGAAGTACCGGATGTTGCGGCCGAACTCCGCGAGCAGCTCGGGGCGAAAGGCGGCGGCGGCGACGGGAGTTCCATTTCCCATGGGTTTTCCGGTGGTCATGATGTCGGGAACCAGGTTGTGCCGCTGGAAACCCCACCAGTACTCGCCGGTGCGCCCGAAGCCGGGTTGCACCTCATCGGCGATGAACAGTCCGCCGGCGTTGTGGACCTCCTCGATGACGGGCTGGAGGAAGCCTGCCGGGTCCGCGTAGATGCCGTCGGAGGAGAAGATCATGTCCGCAATGAACGCTGCCACGCCGAAGCCGTGGCGTTCCAGATCGGCGATCGCCTCCCGGATCTCGCGGCGCATGTGGGCTACGAGATTGTCGTTTCCGCCGTGGCGCAGGCGATCTGGAGCGCTGATGGTACGGACGTGCGCCCCGAGTGGCACGCCGACACCCAGTGAGGGCGAGAAAGCAGCCACATCGGAGGTCAGTCCGTGATAGGCGCCGGAGGTGACGATGATGCCCTGGTTTCCGGTGAAGTACCGGGCTACTCGCATCGCGAGATCGTTGGCTTCGGAGCCGGTGCAGGTGAACATGACGTGCCCGATCTCGGCCGGCATGGTTGCGAGAAACTGTTCGCTGTAGCTCAGAATCGACTGTTGTAAGTAGCGGGTATTGGTGTTCAGCGTCGAGAGCTGCCGGTGCACCGCGTCAACGACGTAGGGGTGGCAATGGCCGACGCTGGCGACATTGTTGTAGACGTCGAGATAGTCGTTGCCGTCTGCGTCGAACAACAGCGTCCCCTCGCCGCGGACAATCTCGACGGGGTTTTCGTAGAACAACCGGTAGCCAGGCCCCAGCAGGCGGTCCCGGGTCTCGACCTGGGCGCGGGTGCGCGGCGGCAGCTCGCGCAGGCGCGCGTGGTCGAACCCGTTCACCATGGGCTCGGACGCTTTCGTGGTGAAGGCCTTGTTCATGCTCACTGTTCTCCTGTCTGTGACGATGGCGCCCCGGTGTCCGAGAGCAGTGTCTGGATGGTGGGCATCGCCACCGACAACGCGCACCGCAGCCGGGTCCAATCTCGCGCTGAATGAGACAACCCGTAGTCGCGACTGTGCGGATCAACGGACGCACGCCAGCCAAAGATCAGTGCGCGCAGGAGAAGCCGAGCGGGACCGGCGACCGCCAGCAGCGCCACATCACGGTCTGCGAGCGGTCGTACGGCGCGGTACCCGCGCACGATGTCCAGGGCACTGCCCCAGGGGCGCCGCTCGTTCGCGCCGATCTGATTGGCCACGGCAACGGCCAGTTCGAACACCACGGGGCTGCGCACGACGTCGCCGAAGTCGATGACGCCGGTCACGAAACCGTCAGCTGCGGGGTCGACCACCACGTTGAAGGGGCTGAAGTCGCCGTGGATCATCTGCGTTGGCAGCGTGGCCATGCGGGGCGCAACGATCGCTTCGAACTGGTCGAACACCCACGTCGCCATGGACACGTCGTCGCGTTCGTTCACCAGCTGCAACAGCGGGCGCATGTGCAGGAAGTTCTTCAAATCCCAGATGAGCAACCGTGATTCCTCGGCGTGGCGAAAGCTGGTCAACGCCCCGTCCAATCGCGCCAGCGCGCTGCCGACCTGCTGGGCCTGCGAGGCTGTCGGGGTGAGTGAGGACAGCAGATCGCCGTCGAGGTAGTTCATGACCCGCAGGATTCGGGGGTTGCCGACGGAGTCGACGACCGTGGACTCCACCTGGCCGTGCACGCCGCGGATCAGCCGCTGGATCGGAACTGCCGGCCGGGCCTTTTCCAGGTGCAACATGACCGCAGATTGGAGGTTGACGATCTCGACGCTCTCGGTAGCCGGCGCGACCTTGACCAAAAATCGGCCCGCGTCGGTGGTCAGGCGGAACGTGTCATCTTTTTCTGTGGGAATGCGGCTCAACTGACCGGTCAGGTCGTACTGACGTCGCAGCTCAGCTTCCACTCGATGCTCGGGAAACCGTTCGCCCATCGACGTGTCCAGAGCGCTCTCCCGCACAATGCGATCCAGCGTCGCCGAACCCGCGAATACGTTTTCGCCGCGCACGCCGGACCGGATGGTGGTGGCGAGTGCATTGTCGTCGAAGGCGTTCGACATCCGAAGGTCCTGTTCTGTTACGGAAAAGTTGGTCCGCGCAGCGGATTACACCCGTCGCCCGCGCCACCTGCACACACTCCAAGGCAAGGTGGCTGAACTGTAGAACAATAGGGCAGGCGCTGTCCACTGCCTACCCCGTCAGGCGCAACCAGAAGTTCCTGAGCTGTTGTTTAACAGTTGTACGATGCCGGTATGTCCGTAGCAGACCGCATCCAGATCGTCGGGCGCAGCAGCGCGCAACAGATCGCCGACGGCTTGATGGACATGATCCTCGAAGGCGCACTCAAACCGGGCGAACGCATTCGGGAGAGCGTCATCGCTGATGACCTGGGCATCTCCCGCAACACCGTCCGCGAAGCGGTACGCCTGCTGCAAGGGACGGGGTTGGTTCGCTACACCTTCAACCGGGGCCTGGCCGTCTGGAATCCCTCCGATGACGAGGTTCTCGACATCTACCAGGCGCGACTGCACCTGGAGACCGCGGCGGCGGCGTCTCTGACTCCGGACACGGACCTCACCCCGTTGACCGACGCGATGGAGGCCCTCAAAGAGGCCATGGCGACCCAGGATCCGCGCACCATCGTGGACAAGGACCTGGACATACACCGCGCCATCGTCGGCTTGATGCACAGTCCGCGCCTGAACAAGTTCTATGCCGAACTTCTCGGCGACCTGCGCTACTTCCTGCTCGTACTGTCGCTCGATCACCACGAGTACGAGGCCGATTCGGGACTGGAGGACGAGCACCAGCGCATCGTCACCGCTTTTGCCTCGCGCGATCCACACCTGGCACGCGACACCATCGCCGAGATCATCACCGAGAATCGCGACGAGGTGCGCAGGATTCTCGCCGCTCGCACCGTCGCCTGAGTCGGGTCCGCAGGTCCGCGCTTTGCCGACTGCCCGCTCTCGCGGATCAACCACCTTCGAAGAACGGTCCGCGTTTCCCTTGCGCACCCCCGCGCCCTGTGCTTAAGTTCTCCATGTCAACTGTTGAACACTTGAGCAGACGCGTTCACCGCCGGATCTGGCTCTCGATGTGACTTGGAGAATCCTTCATGGCAGACGGCCAGCTCATGTATGTCGCGGGTGAGCATGTCCCCGCCGCAAGTGGAGCGACCGAAGCGGTCATCAATCCCGCCACCGGTGAACACCTCGCCACGGTTGCCCTCGGGGATGCCGCCGACGTCGACCGCGCGGTCGCCGCCGCGGACAAGGCGTTCGAAGACTGGGCGGCCACTACACCGGGCAAACGCGCTGAGCTGCTGCTGAAGCTCGCCGACCGGCTGGAAGCCCACAGCGAGGAGTTCGCCCAGCTCGAATCGCAGAACGTCGGTAAGCCGATTTCCGTGGCGCGCGAAGAGATTCCGTTCGGCGTGGACAACATGCGGTTCTTCGCCGGCGCCGCCCGGGTACTCGAGGGCCGCGCCGCCGGCGAGTACTCTCCCACGCACACCAGCATCATCCGACGCGATCCGCTGGGCGTGGTGGGTAGCGTCGCACCCTGGAACTTCCCGCTGGTCATGGCGATCTGGAAGATCTGCCCTGCGCTGATGACCGGAAACACCCTGGTGCTCAAGCCAAGTGAGCTGACGCCGCTGTCCACCCTGCGCCTGGCCGAGCTGGCGGCCGACCTGTTTCCACCGGGAGTGTTCAACGTTGTCACCGGCCATGGCGATACCGTCGGCGCGGCTCTGACCAGCCACCCGCGGGTACGGATGAGTTCACTGACCGGTGACACTGCCACCGGCAAAGTCGTCGCCCGCGCCGGCGCCGACAACCTCAAGCGTCTGCACCTGGAATTGGGCGGGAAGGCCCCGGTGCTGGTCTTCGACGACTGCGATGCCGAGCTGGCCATCACCAAGATCTGCGAGGGCGGATACGGTAACTCCGGCCAGGATTGTATGGCCGCCTCCCGCGTCTACGTCGCCGACGGCATCTACGACGAGTTCGTCACCGAATTGACCCGTGCCGTGAGCAAGGTTGCCATGGGTGAGCCCGCCGAGGAGTCCACCGAGATGGGCCCGGTGATCTCCGAGCGCCAGCGCGACCGGGTGGCCGGTTTCGTCGATCGGGCCACCGCCTCCGGCCCAGCCTCGCTGGCCGTCGGCGGTCTCGGATCGGGCCCGGGCTTCTGGTACAAACCATCCCTGGTCATCGACGCGGAGCAGCATTCCGAGATCGTGCAGAAGGAAGTGTTCGGCCCGGTGGTCACCACCACCCGCTTCGGCAGCGAAGAGCAGGCCTTCGCCTGGGCCAACGATGTCGAATACGGCTTGGCTGCATCGGTGTTCACCCGCGATGTCGGACGAGCCATGCGCGCTGCCCGCAAACTGCAGTTCGGCACCGTGTGGATCAACGATCACCTCCCGATCGTGTCGGAGATGCCGCATGGCGGGTTCAAGCAGTCCGGCCACGGCAACGACATGTCCATCTACTCCGTCGAGGAGTACACCGAGATCAAGCACATCATGATCAATCTCGAGTCCTGACCACAATCTCGCCTGTACAAGGCAATTGGAGCTATTCGATGACTCTTTCCAACCGCCCGGTGGTGGCAGTGAATCTCTTCTCGATGTTGCCCGGTGTGGACCCGGCCGAATTCGAACGGTTCTCCACCGAGGTGGACCGACCGACGTGTCTGGCCCACCACCACATCGTTCGGCGCTTCGACGTGTTCCGCGTCAACAACGCTCCCGACGGGGCTCCCGCCGACATCCTCGAAGTCATGGAAGTCACCGACTGGGCCGAGTGGGAACAGTTGCGCGACAACCATCCCAGCATGAAGCCCGTCATCGAGGGGTTTGACAAACTCGTCGACCCGGCCACGGTCCGCACCTACTTCACCCACGCCATCTCGGGAGAGCCACGATGAGCACCACCAGCACAATCACCCCCCGGTACGACGCCATCATCATCGGCGCGGGGCACAACGGACTGATCACGGCCGGATACCTGGCCCGCGCCGGAAAGAAGGTCCTGGTCCTGGAGGCCCGCGATGTGGTGGGTGGCGCCTGCACCAGTGAAGAGTTGATCCCAGGCTCCACCTGGTCCTCCTGCGCCTTCATCGCCAGCCTGCTGCGCCCGGAGATCATCGCCGACCTCGAACTCGAGCGCTACGGACTGGAGATGTACCAGACCGAGGCCAACGAGGTCAGCATTTTCCCCGATGGCAGCCACCTGTTCGTGTGGAAAGACATGGACAAGACGCTCAAGGAGATCGAGAAGTTCTCCAAGCGCGACGCGGGCGCCTTCCTCGAGTTCGGGCTGCGGGTCAAGAAGTTCGCGTCCATCCTCACGCCGTTCCTGCTGTCCCCTGCCCCGAGCCGTTCCCAGGTCCTGGCCGCGTTCGAGGCCGCCGGCGCCGAAGATCTCTTCAACGAGATGGTGTTGCTCTCGACCAAGGACCTGCTGGATCGATACTTCGAAAACGAGCACATCAAGGGCCTGTTCACTTTCTTCGGGATGATCTCCGTCTGGGGTGGTCCGTCCACCCCGGGAACCGGCTACGTCTACGGCCACCACTCTGTTGGTGAGTTCAAGGGAACACTCGGCCAGTGGGGCTTCGTCAAAGGCGGGATGGGCGGCATCACCCAGGCGATGGCCCGCAGCGCCGAAGCACACGGCGCAGAGATCCGGCTGCAGTCACCGGTCGAGCAGGTCGTCATCACCAAAGGCCAGGCCACCGGTGTCAAACTGGCCAACGGCGAGACCATTTCGGCACGCACGGTGATCTCCAACGCCGATCCCCAACGCTCCATGCTGCAACTACTGCCGGCGGGGGCTGTGGACACAAAACTCACCGCCAAACTGCAGGACTACGACGCCCGCGGCTCGATGGCCCGCATCCACCTCCTGATCGACGAATTACCCGACTACATCGGCTTTCCCAACGGGGTGCAGGGCCCCCAGCACCAGGCGCAGGCGATCATGGGCGCGTCGATCGAGAACTTCGAGCGGGCCTGGGAAGCCGAGCGCCGCGGCGAGATTCCCGACGACTTCGTGATCGAGGCCGTCATCCAGTCCACGCACGACTCGACGCTGGCGCCCGCAGGCAAGCACACCGTGACCCTGGGTGTGCAGCAGCTTCCCTTCGAACTGTCCGGCACCGACTGGGACACCATCCGCGACGAGTGGGCCGACAAGGTACTCGAAGTGCTGTACCGCTACGCCCCCAATCTGCGTGGGCACATCCTGCAGCGGGTCATCATCACTCCGAAAGATCTCGAACGCGACTACGGACTGACCGGCGGCAACATCTTCCACGGCGCGATGTTCTTCGATCAGCTCTTCAACAATCGCCCCACTCCGGAACTGGCCGACTACCGCACCACGGTGGACAACTACTACCTCTGCGGCTCGGGTACGCATCCCGGCGGCGGGGTCATGGGTGCCAATGGCCACAACGCCGCCCAGGTCGTCATCGCCGACCTCAACGGCACACCAGCCCCCACCGCACAACGTGTCGGTCCTGCCCCCAAGGCCGGCGTCATCGACCGTGCGATGGAGACCGTCATGGACACCAAAACCGGCAAGAAGCTCGGTTACACCGTCGCCACCACCCCGGCGCTTCGCAGGGTCGTGCAATTCGCCGCTCGCAGCAAAACCATCCGCTGACTCCTCACATCCCGCCCGAGGAAGGACCCGCCATGCTTCATCAAGATGATCCTCAACCGCTGGCCACGGTCAAAGACGCCCCAGACGGATCAACCGGACTGGCGCGCAACCAGATCGGTGTCCTCGGTATCGTGTTCTTCGTCGTGGCCGCCGCCGCCCCACTCACGGTGGTGGTGGCCCTGTTCCCGGTCATCATCGGCGCCGGGAACGGGGTGGGCATCGCCGGCGCCTTTGTGGTCGTCGCTGTTGTCCTCACCTTGTTCGCGGTCGGTTATGTCGCGATGAGCAAACACATCACCAACGCCGGCGCCTTCTACGCGTTCATCACCCGGGGGCTGGGCAGACCGATGGGTCTGGGTTCGGCCTCGCTGGCGATCTTCGCCTACAACGCCATCCAACTCGGCGTCATCGGCGGGTTCGGCTATTACGCAGCGGAATTCGTCAACAAGCACACCAATACCGCAATCCCGTGGTGGGTGTTCTCGTTCCTGGCGATGGCGGCCTCGCTGTTCCTCGGCGTCCGTCAGATCCATGCCGGCGCCCGCGTGCTGGCGGTGTTGCTGACACTGGAAACCGGCGTCATCCTGGTGCTCAACATCGGCATCCTGGTCAACTCGCCAACGCCGATCAGCGACTACTCCTTCGAGCCGTTCGCCCCGTCGGCAGTGTTCGCCGGCGCTCTCGGCGTCGCCCTGATGTTCGCCCACGCGTCGTTCATCGGTTTCGAGGGCACCGCCATCTACGGCGAGGAAGCCAAGGACCCCAAGCGCACCGTGCCGCGGGCCACCTACACCTCGGTGATCTTCATGGGTGTGTTCTACGCCGTCACCGCCTTTCTCATCGTCAACGCGGTCGGCGTCGGCAAGGTCGTCGGGTTGGCCGAAACCGAGGGTGGCAACCTGGTTTTCGCGGTCAGCGACAGTGTTCTGGGGCGCATCGGCACCGAGGCGTTCCAGCTGCTGGTCATCACCAGCCTGTTCGCCGCCATTCTGACCTTCCACAACAATGTCGCGCGCTACCTCTACTCGCTGGGTCGCCAAGGCGTCATCTGGGCACGGCTGGGCACCACGCATCCAACCCGCCAATCACCCGCCCTGGCCTGCTACGTCCAGATCGGTATGGTTGCCGTGGTGGTCGCGATTTTCGCCCTTTTCGGTCTGGATCCCTACACCACGCTGTTCACCTGGTGGACCGGCGTCGGCGCCGCCGCAATCATCCTGCTGCAAACCATCGCCAGCATCGCCATCTTCGTCTTCTTCCGCCGCTCGGATGTCGACAAACGGCCCTGGAACACCTTCATCGCCCCACTGCTGGGCATCGCCGGACTACTGCCGTTCCTCTGGTACGCCGTCACCGGCATGGACGTCCTGCTCGGCGGCGGAGGGTGGCTGCAGATCTCGTTCACCGCAATGCTGTTCGCCTCCTTGGCCATCGGCATCATCGGCGCCTATCTCATCAGAGCTCGGTCACCGCAGCCCTACGCGCAGTTGAACTCCACACTCGGCGACCGTACCTAGACGCACCTGATGGGGTGCGCGAGCACGGATTGGTGGTTGTAGCCGAGCTCGTTCGGCGGCGTGGAATCAGGCTGCACGTTACCCCGGTCGTCGCGGGCACGAACCCGCAACTCGTGGTCTCCGGGTTCGATGTCCCAGCGCAGCTGCCAACGCGCCCACAGCCCGGCGACACCCGGTGACGTGATGTCCGCCTGCTGCCACGCGCCGTCGTCGATTCGGTACTCGACCGCCACCACCTGACCCTCACCGGCATACGCGCGACCGCGGATCAGATGGCGCCCCGGAGCCAGCACGGCCGGCCAGGGCAGCTCGACCAGACTCGACAGCGCCGGTTCGGTGATCGCCGGGCCACGCGCGTACCCGGATGCCGGATACTGCGGCCCGATCAACACGTAATCCTCGGTGTTCCACGGCGTGTAGAGGGCGGTGGTGGAGACCTCGATGCGGCCCAGCCATTTGATACTCGCGGCCCCCAGCCATCCCGACACGATCAGGCGGGCCGGGTAGCCGTGGTCAGGCGGCAACGGTTCCCCGTTCATCGCGAAGGCCACCACGGTGTCGTCCGCCAACGCCTTCGCCAACGGTAGAGGTCGGCGCGCCCGAATGGCGTCGAGGGATTCGGGCATCACCTCAACGACTCGTTCAGTGAGCTGAGCCGGCTCCAACAGGTCGCGCAGACGGACGCCGGTCCACTCGGCAGTGCTGATCGCCGATCGTCCCCACTGGGTGCCCTCGAAGGTCCGTCCGATCTCCTCGCCGAACAGCACGCGCCGGTTGCCCGCACATTCGAGGGTTCGTACCACCGATATCACCGGGAAGCCGTCGGTCAGGTCGTCGTAGCTGTACTCGACGGCGCGGTGAACTCCATCACCGTCGATTCGCAAAGCCCAGGTCCGCGACTCGATCTGTGGTGTCGGCGCATGACTGCGGAGGAAGAATCTGTCAACCGGCGTGATGTCCGACAGCATGTTCACAGGGTTGGTGCCATAGTCCAGCCCGGACCCGGTGTCTTCCAACAGTTCTGCCGGAATCGGTTTCCGCACGCCAGGTGACATACGTCGAGCATGCCACCGCGGTTCCCGGTAGTCGTTACCGCTAGCACCACCTGTGCATAACGACCAGATCCGCCGTAGCCATCGGGTGCGAAGCTGTTTTCGGGCGGGCATGACGCACAGCAGTCCGCCGCTGCGTGAAGAACGGATGAAGAACGAATGAAGACCGTCGAAGTGCGCACCGCGCGTCTCCGCCCAGGGGAATTTTACGTCTGTCTGAGACGTCTACGGTTTACGTGACTTCCTCTGATCTCACCACCACCCCATTTGATGCCACCTCCACTGCCGCCGAGGTACTCACCGGAGTCGACTTGTCCGGAAAGCGTGCGCTCGTCACCGGCGCGGCTTCTGGAATCGGTATCGAAACTGCCCGCGCGTTGGCCTCTGCAGGTGCCGTCGTCACTCTCGCCGTGCGCAACACCGCCGCAGGTGAGAAGGTTGCCGCCGACATCGGGAAGGGGGCAACGGTGGCACCCTTGGATTTATCCGAGCCCGCCAGCGTCGCCGCGTTCGTCCGTGCTTGGGACGGGCCGCTGGACATCCTGGTGAACAACGCCGGTGTCATGGCCATCCAGGATCGGCAACTCTCATCGGGCGGGCACGAAATGCAGTTCGCCACCAATCATCTCGGCCATTTCGCCCTCACCACCGGACTGCACAGCGAACTGGCCGCCGCCGGCGGGGCGCGGGTGGTCTCGGTCAGCTCCAGCGGACACCTGCGCTCACCCGTCGTCTTCGACGACATCGACTTCCGGTTCCGCGAGTACGATCCCTTCAGCGCCTATGGCCAATCCAAAACTGCCAACGTTCTTTTCGCGGTCGGAATAACCGAACGGTGGGCTGACGACGGGATCACCGCCAACGCGCTGATGCCCGGCGGCATCATGACCGCGCTGCAACGTCACCTCGGTACGGAATTCCAGGACGGCGCCGAGGAACGCTTCCGCCGCGCCGGCAGCCGCATCAAAACCCCCGAGCAAGGTGCGGCCACCTCGGTGCTGTTGGCCGGCTCACCGCACGTCGACGGTGTCAGTGGCCGGTACTTCGAGGATTGCCGCGAGGCCACGGTCGTTGATCACCGCGACGAATTCGGCATCACGGGCGTGGCTCCCTATGCCTTGGACCGTGACAATGCCCAGCGTCTGTGGGACGTCTCGACACATCTCACCAGCTGACACCCGAGGCCCACCGTGATCATTTCTGGCCGGGCAGAACTTCCCCGAGTCCGATCGCCGTGGCCTGCAGGATCAGGGTGAGCCTGGGCTCGAAGTCGAGGGCGTAGTGGCCCCAGTCGGGTTCCTGCTCGTAGAGCTTGGCCAGGGTCGGCGACGGGTGCGCCGTCTGCCACAGGCTCGCCGTCAACGCGACCGTCGTCGTCACCAGGGTCTGCACGTGGTCCGGGGGCATCGTGGTGGTCCGCTGCAACGCGCCGACGAGCTGATCATGGGCGGCAAACGCGATCAGTTTGTACTGGCGCGCGCGGTCGATCTCGACGTCATCTTCGAGCGTCATCGCCACGTGCGCCAGCAGATCGCAGAACACCGGCAGAGAAGAAATGGTCTTCACCAGCAACTCAGCAATGTCAGCGGGCCCGAGATCCCGGCGACCTGCTGTTGCCGTCTCGACCGCATCACGCCACTGACCCCACCCACGTTCGGCCAGTTCCAGGAGAAGCTCTTCCTTGCTCGAGTAGTAGCGCCGGACGCCGGTCCGATGCAGACCGGCCCTGGCGGTGACTGCTGCGACCGTGACGTAGCGGACCCCGCCTAGTTCGAGGGCGACAGCTTCGGCCGCGGCCAGGAGATCCTCCGATCTCTTGGCCTTGTCCTCGACTGAGCGGGCTCTCTCGCGCACGGAATCAGGCTAGCGCGCGGTCACATCGATCGTTAACACATCACGTGGTGCGTAAAACGTCCGCGCATGCTATGTTTCCGTTAACGCATCACATGGTGCGTTAATCAAGCCAATACATCGAGCAGAGGACCCTCCACATGCGTGCCGTCTCCGCCACCGCCTTCGGCGATCCGAGCGTTCTTTCGGTCGGCGAGTTACCCGACCCCGCCCCAGGGCCGGGCGAAGTCACCATCGACGTCACCCATGCGGCGGTCGGCATGGTGGACCTCTTCTTCCGGCAGGGGGCCTTCTCGGAGAGTCCCGGTATGCCGCAGCCCCCGTTCGTTCCGGGACTCGAAGTCACCGGGACGATCCGCGAGCTCGGCCAGGGTGTCACCGACTTCCGCGTCGGCGAAGAGGTGGTGGCGATGTCGCAGACCGGCACCGGCGGTTACGCGTCGGTGTACGTGGCGAACGCATCGTTTGTCGTCTCGATCGACGGATTCGCCATCGATCCTGCTCTCGCGGTCTCGATGATTCCCAATGCCGCAATGGCACACGCGGCCCTCACCGAGGTTGCCCATCTGAAAGAAGGTGAGAGCGTGCTGGTGCACGGCGCTCTGGGAGGACTCGCCAGTGCATTTCCCGGCGTCGCGAAGCGCCTGGGGGCGTCCCGCATCGTCGGCACTGTGCGGCCGGGGAAGCTCCGCGCCGCCAACGAGACCAGACTGCCCTACGACCAGATCGTCGACTCGACCCAGTTCCTCGACGTGTTGGGCGACCAGAAGTTCGATGTGGTGATCGACCCGGTGGGCGGTGCCATCCGATCGCAGAGCCTCGCCCTGATGGGACCCGGCGCGCGCTTGATCGCCGCGGGCAACGCCAGCGGGGATTGGGAACACAGCATCACCGACAGCCAGCTCTGGATGGGCAGCATCACGATCGCCGGTTTCAGCGCAGGTGCCTTCCTGCCTGCCCACCCGCACGTGGTGCGCCCCGCCCTGAGGGCGGCCCGTGCCGCCGTCGCTGCCGGACTCGGCAACGCCGACATCGAAGTACTGAGCTTTGACGAGGCGGCGCTGGCACACACCCGGATGGAAAGCCGCGACCTCGCCGGCCGTTTCGTCCTTGCGACCGCGCCGTGAGCGTGATCGGACGGATTGCCGAGAGGCTGGCCCCACTCCCGCCGGCGACCACTCGCACGGTCACTGTCGAGCGGGATCTTCGGATACCGATGAGTGACGGCATCACACTTGTCGCCGACCGCTGGGCACCCGAACCCGACAACGACACGCCGCAGGAACAGATGCCAGTTGTCCTGGTGCGCACCGCCTACGGTCGCGGCGCACCACTGGGTTGGCTGTACGGTCCGGCGTTGGCCGAACGCGGCGTGCAGGCACTCATCGTGAGCTCACGCGGCACCTTCGGCTCCGGCGGTGAGTTCTTGGCGATGCGCAACGAACGCAAAGACGGTCTGGCAACACTGCGGTGGCTGGCCGAGCAGCCGTGGGCGCAAGCCGGCGTCATCCTGGCCGGCTCCAGCTACTTCGGCTACACCCAGTGGGCCGTCGCCGATGTTGCACCGCCCATCGTCAAGGCCATGGTTCCGCACATCACCTCGTCGCGCTTGGCGCTCGGCCTCAACCAGCCCGGTCGCTTCGAGCTGGAGACCATCGTCGGCTTCTCCTGGAACACCGCCCCCCAGCGGCGTCACGGTCGGCCACGTCCTGCTTCACAGGAGCGCCGAACCTACCTCCTGCGCGCACTGCTCGGCGCCGATCGCCGACACGTCGACAGCGCCTTGAACACGTTGCCACTCAAGGATGTCGACACCACGTTGCTCGGCCGGGGCTCCCAGCTGTACCAGGAGATGCTGGAGTACCGGCAAGGTGATCCCCACTGGACAGGCACCGACCTCAGCAGCCATGTCAGCACCGTTCAGATACCGGTGAGCCTGGTCGGCGGCTGGTACGACCTCTTCCTTGTTGATCAGCTGCGTGACTACGCGAACCTCGCCGCCGCTGGCCGCGACCCACGCTTGACCATCGGTCCGTGGTGGCATGCCGATCCGCGCGGGATGGCTGCGTCTGTCGCCGAGACAGTCGGTTGGGCAGCTGCGGTCGCGCGCGGACAGCAGCCCGAGACCCGCTCTCCGGTACGGCTGTTCGTCATGGGTATCGAGCAGTGGCGTGACTTCGATCAGTGGCCGCCATCGGGGTACCGGCACCAGCCGTGGTATCTGCTATCCGGCGGTGAGCTCGGGCTGACGGTCGCCGGGGCGGCGGAGCCGACACCGTTGATCTACGACCCCGCCGACCCCACCCCGTCGCTGGGAGGTCCGAAACTGAACCCGGCCGGTGCAGGCCCGGTGGACAACCGCCCGCTCGAAGCGCGACCCGACGTCCTCACCTTCACCTCACCGGACCTGGATGCGGACCTGGAGGTGATCGGCGACGTCCGCGCCGAAACCTGGGTGCGCACAGACCGGCCGGACGGCGACGTGTTCGTACGCCTCTGCGACGTCGACGACAAGGGCAGGTCGGTGAACTTGTGCGATGAGCTGGTGCATTTCACCGCGGACGGCATCACCAAGGTAACGTTGCAGCTCTCGCCCACAGCACATGTCTTCAAGGCCGGACACCGCATTCGCGTCCAGGTCTCTGGCGGCGCATTCCCACGATTCGCGCGCAACCTCGGCGGCGGCGAACCGCCGGCCACCGCCACGACGCCCCACAAGGCCCGCGTCGAGATCTTTCACGACACCGAACACACCTCGGCCGTCTTCCTGCCGGTGGGCGTGCTGTCGGCGTAGTACTCACACCAACGTTGCCAGGGGCTCCTCGTTGCCGAGAAGTGCCCGCCCGTACACCAACCGAAAAAGATCGGGGTTCAACATCGGATGACGCGCCGCAGTTTCCAGGTCGCGCCAATGCCGTTGCGCGGCAGCGCTCAACGAGAAGCTGCTGGCCCCGCCGGTGGACAGCAGAACGCTGACAGCCCTTCGCAGAGATTCCGAAGCGTGCGCAATGTCCATGCGAAGCCGCGCGCGCTCGGCATAGGGGATTGCCACACCGGATGCCGCGCACACCGACATCGACTCCGCCGACCGATTCAGGTGCAACTGGGAGGAATCGATGAGATTGGCAGCATCGGCAACAGCTGCCTGCGCGGTGGGAGCGTCGGCGAGACTACGGTACACCGACATCGCCATGGGCTTTCCTGACCGGATCGTGGCGATCACGTCGTCGAACACTGCTCGCGCTGCGCCCAGCATGGGAGCCGCGAGGGCCAAGGCCATCGAGCCGAGTCCCACCCGGTACAGCGGCGCTGCACCGGACTCCGCATGACCGGAGAAGACCTGGGCCATTCCCTGGATGCGGTGGCGGGGGACATACACCGATTGCGCCACCAGGGTGTCACTTCCGGTGGCGCGCATTCCGACCATGTTCCATGTGCGCTCCACGGTCAGGGCGCCTACGGGCAGCAAGGCCATGACAGCTTCGGTCGCCGATCCGTCGGCGGTAGGCGCGGACGGGATTGCCAACCACGCCCAAGCCGCGTGATGGCATCCGGAGGCCCACGACCATCGTCCTGACACGAGGAGGCCCCCATCCGCCGCGACTGACTGAGCAGAGTCCGCTCTGAAAGCTCCGCACATGACGACATCCGACCCTGCGTTCCAGATGTCTCGGTGAACATGCGAGGGAAGTGACCCCAGAGCCTGCTGCAGTGAGTATGTGACCGCGACGATCCATGCACTGGACGCACAGAAACGCCCGACCTCACCTATCACCGCCACGGCAGTGGTCAGATCGACTTCGTAGCCGCCGTGGCCTTTCGGTGCTCCTAACCGAAACAACCCGGCTCCACGCAGCCCCTCGACCACTTCATCTGCAAGTCGGCACCGAGTCTCCGCGTCCGCAGCGTGACGCCGCAGAAGCGGGCCGAGCTGTTGTACGCGATCGAGAAGTACCCGGACCGGGACCGCCTCGATGGCCGAGTGGGTTGAACTCTGCTCGAGCATTGTCACGTCGTTCTCTCCTTGGTGGCAACAGGTGGGTGACGGTGAAGTGGGGTTTGGTTCAGGACCGCAGGCGATGACACAGCCGCATGTTCAGTTCTGCTGCGTGAGCAAGAGACGCGCTGTGGAAGCTGTTGTGAGAACACCGCAATAGCGTCACCCTTCGCGACATCACTGCTGTCGCACGCCCTCGATGATGCCGTGGTGCAGCCGTCTGCGCCTGAAGAAGAGCTGGAGATCTCGTGAAGTTTCGCGGCGCCACAGCCACCTCTAGCCCTCAGGCGGAAGAGGACAGTCAACTCCAAGGTAATCTCGCTCAATTCTTCAGTGCTCTGGGAGTTTTCCGACATGTAGGCTGACCGCATCCAGACCGTGGGAACGACGCCACAGCACAGCGGCGATCGCATCCACGCCTTGAGGTCGTTTACTCCACGAGCAGAATCGCCGTGCGTGCATTGCAGACGACTGCGCGACCCATTAGTCTCATAACGCACACGATGTGCGCTATCTTTGGAGAGGTGACGCTCGTGTCCCGCAGACGACGCCACGCAAAGAACGCTCAATCGTCAACGGACGTAACACCTCGCGCCGCATTGATTCCCCCTCCGACACAAAGGCCGTCATGATCTCCGTCAGTACCACCATTCACGACATCGCCACAGCACCTGCGGCGTTGCGCGCAAGCATCGAGTCTCACATGGCGTCCATGGACGCACATGCCGAAATTCCCCAGGATCTGCACGCAGAGCTGCGTGAAGCCGGCGTGTTCCGAATGCTGACCCCTCGCGAATACGGAGGTCTGGCGGCCCCTCTTTCCAGCGCACTGACGGTGTACGAAGATCTCGCTCACATCGACGCCTCGGTCGGGCTGGTCACCTGGAACGCCAACTTCGGTTTCATCGGGGCATTGCTCTCACCTCTTGGTGCGCAACGAATCTGGGATGGAAGCACCGCGCCCGTATTCGCCAACTCCGGTATGCCGGGCACCGCCACACCGGACAACCAGGGTTACCGGATCAATGGACGCTGGCGGCTCGTCAGTGGAGTGCACCACGCCGACTGGATAGTCCTGGTGGTCATCGTCGCAGGCCCCGGCGGTACACCTTTGGTCAAAGGTGCTGTTGTGCATCGCGATCAGATCACCATCCATCAGGCATGGGATGTCACGGGCCTGCGCGGCACCGGTAGCCACGAGATCACAGTCGAAGACGTCCTGGTTCCCGGCGAGCTTGTCTTCGGCTTCGACGACCCCGTCCGCGTCGACGGAGATCTGTATCAAGGCTTCATCCCCGCTCTGGTCTTCCCCGGATGTACCGCAGTCGCACTCGGAGTTGCGCGCCGGGCGCTCTCTGAAACTGTTGCGCTGATCGGGAATAAGCCCTCCATGACCGGACGCCTGGCCGACTCGCCTCGAGTCCAGTATGCGATTGCCAAACACGAGTCGGCGGTCGCCGCAGCGCGCCTGTTGTTGCACGCGGCGGTCGGCGAACTGGAAGGGGCGGCCAACCGGCATGAACCCGTGACGTTGGCGCAACGAGCTGCGCTTCGTGCGGCCATGACCCACGCTGCAGAGGTGAGCCGCGAAGCGCTGGTAAGCGCCTACCAGCTGGCAAGTTCCACAGCTCTGTTTCGATCACATCCACTCGAGCGAATCTTTCGCGATGGAATGGCAACGTTGCAGCACGCCAACCATTCGGCCCTGTTCATGGAGGCAGCCGGACGAGCCCGCCTCGGACTGGACCCTGGTGTGCCCCTTTTCTGAGCGGCCGCAGAACACTTGCCACGGAGATACGATGCCCACAACGGGTGAAGCCGCGTCCACTCCCGGAACACGTTGGCAGTTCGGTGATTTCGACCTTGACCTCGACCGCCATGAACTCCATCACCGCGGTCGCCTGATCACGGTAGAGCCCCAGGTGTTCGACCTCCTGGCATACCTGGTCAGACACCATCAACGAGTGGTGCCGCGGGCCGAGCTGCTGAAAGCGGTGTGGGGCCAGGGTTACGGTAGCGACGAGTCGCTGTCGACCCGGATCAAAGCAGCCCGACACGTGCTGGGCGACGACGGGCAGTCTCAGGACTACATCCGAACCGTGCGACAGCGGGGTTACCGATTCGTACCGACACCTGTTCCCGTGGACCCAGCCGGGGCCGCCGCAGGTAACGAAGCCACAGTTGATCAGAGAATCGACTTTGTGCGAACACACGACGGTGCGCGTTTGGCCTACGGCCTCACGGGGTCGGGACCGGTACTCATGCGATCCGCAGACTGGATGACTGATCTGAGCCATGACCTCGGTTCCCCCTTGTGGCGGCATTGGATACACGAGCTGTCGACGACGAACAGACTGATCCGCTATGACGCGCGCGGGTGCGGACTCTCCGAACGCGATGTCGGCCCATTCACCTTCGAGGACTGGCTCACCGACCTCGAGACCGTCGTCGATGCGTTGAACCTTGAGACATTCCCGCTGCTGGGTGTGTCGCAGGGCGGCGCTGTTGCTGCGGCGTATGCGGCCCGCCACCCGGAGCGCGTTTCACAGCTGATCCTCGTGAGCAGCTACGCGCAAGGCCGATTGGCGCGCGCGGGCGGCCGAGGCGACAGAGCTCTTGCCGAACTCGACTTCCAGCTGGCTGCAGCAGCATGGGGTCAGAACGATCCTGCATTCCTGCAGGTGTTCGCCGCCCAGTTCCTCCCCCATGGGAATGTCGACGACTGGCACGCATTCGGTCAAATTCTGCTCCGCACAACCACTGCCGATAACGCCGTGAGGTTCCTGGAGCAGTTCGCCGAGGTCGACGTCCGAGCCGACGCCCGCCGCGTCGCGTGCCCCACTCTGGTTCTGCATTCCCGCCGCGACCGACGTGTCCCGTTCGAGTCCGCACGACAGCTGGCCGCTTTGATTCCCCACGCCAGGCTGGTCGGCCTGGACAGCGACAACCACCTGATACGTTCCGACGAGTCGGCCTGGCCGGCGCTGGTCTACGAGATCAACGGGTTCATCGGCTGACGATGTGGGTGGAGGTCGTGCTCCGAAAGCGGCCCGGCGGTGCACCCATCACACGGGTGAAAGCGTGGGAGAACGAACTGTGCGAGGCGTAGCCGACTTGTTCTGCCACCTCGGTGACGGAGGCGTCCGGTCGGCGCAGCAGCCCGACGGCATGGTGCATCCTCAGACGCAGCAGATACTCCAGCGGGGCCACCCCGACGTGCTCGCGGAATCGGGCTGCGAAGGTGGAGCGAGCGAGATGGGCCCGCTGGGCCAATTCCTGCACGGTCCACGGATGTGCGGGGTCCTGATGTACGGCGCGTAACACGGGGCCCAGCTGCGGATCCCCCAGCGCCGCAAGCCAACCGCGCACATCGGGTCCGGTGGCATAGGCACGGAGTGCCATGGTGACGACGATGTGCGCCAGGTGCGTCCGCACGAGGTCGCCACCGGGCTGCGGCGCGCCTGCGGCAGTTTCGGCCACCAACAGGTCCATTGCCGCCCGCAATGCCGGTGCAGACTGTGAGCCTGCGGAGATGGCCAGAACCGGCGGCAACAAATCCAGCAGCAGTGCCGCGTGATCGGCGTTGAGCACGAACCGACCACCGGTGACGACGACGTCGGGGACGTCCTCGGCTCCGCCGAGCCGTAGCCAACCGTCCACCGCATCGGCGGCGTACCGCGCCTCGGCGTCCTCCATTGATTCGGCGGGGGTGTCGGCGGCACTGGCCATGGTGTACTGGCCACCGGCGGTGAACAGGTAGCAGTCGCCGGCCGCCAGACGTACAGGAGGGTGGGACGGGGCGGCGATCCAGCACTCACCCCGGTGCACCACACCGAACTTGGCGTAGGGCACCGCGGCGAACCGCAGCCCCCATCTGCCCGAAGTCTCCAGCCGGGAGGTGACGGCCGCGTCGACGGTGACCATGGAGACGATGTCCGACAACGGGTCCATCACACCAGTATCGTCAACATCAGACGATCGAGCATAAAAACCAGCGATTCTGCTATAGAAACTCCGACATGGGCAGCCTACCGTCGAGCACATGAAATACCGCATGCTCGGAAGTACCGGTGTCTATGTGTCCGTGGTCAGCTTGGGGACGATGACGTTCGGCGGAGCGGGCACCACCCTGGGTGATGCTCTGGGTGGCCTCGACCTGCGTGCCGCCGAATCCGTTGTCGGACAGGCACTCGACCTCGGCGTCAACCTGATCGACACCGCCGATGTGTATTCCGGCGGCGAGTCCGAGGAGCTGCTGGGCACAGCGCTCGGGGCTCGTCGAGACGACGTGATCCTGGCGACCAAGTTCAGTGCGCGAACGGGCACGGGACCCAATCAGATCGGTGCCTCACGCCTGCACCTGATGCGCGCGCTGGAGGACAGCCTGCGCCGCCTGAAAACCGACCACATCGATCTGTACCAACTGCACAGCATCGACCCGGTCACTCCCATCGAGGAGACGCTGGCCGCGCTCGACGACGCGGTGCGCCAGGGCAAGGTCCGCTACGTGGGCTGCTCCAACCTGGCTGCGTGGCACATGATGAAGGCGCAAGCCGCATCCGAGCGCCACGGCTGGACCAGGTTTGTCGCGTCTCAGTCCTACTATTCGCTGCTCGGCCGTGATGTCGAGCAGGAGATCGTGCCGATGGCTCTCGACCAGAACCTGTCGCTACTGGTGTGGGCGCCTCTGGCAGGAGGCATCTTGTCCGGCAAGTACGGCCGTTCCGGTGCCGACGAGCCCGGCGCCCGCCGGGCCGCCGCGGACTACCCCGACTTTCCGCCGGTCGACCCCCACAGCGCCTGGGACGTGGTGGATGTGCTGCGCTCGGTGGCCAACCGGCACGGGGTGAGCCCGGCTCAGGTCGCTTTGGCCTGGGTGCTGTCCCGGCCGGCGGTGACCAGCGTTGTCGTGGGTGCCAAACGCCCGGACCAGCTGGCCGACAGCGTCGGGGCAGCCGATCTGGTGCTGTCGGCCCAGGACATGGCCGACCTCGGGAAGGTCAGCGACCCGGGCCGGTCCTACCCGCAATGGGTGTGGGACTTCGCCGGTGGCGGCCGAGTGCCGGAATGATGGGTGGCCACGCCGCCGGGTTGCCCGTGTCGTCGAGAACACACAGCCATATGTCCGTCCGTGACAACAGATCAGCGTAGGTCGACGTTGCGTAACTGGCGGCGAGACTTGATGGCCAGCTTGGCGTAGACGTTGCTCAGATGCCATTCGACGGTGTGGGCGCTGATGAAGAGCTGCGCTCCGATCTCGGTGTTGGTGAGGCCGGTGGCGGCCAGTTCGGCAACCTGGGTCTCCTGAGGGGTCAACGCTGTGCCGCTGCGGGTGCGTTTGGTGGCATTTTCCCCCACCAACAACAGCTCGCGGCGGGCCCTGGCGGCGTACGCATGCACCCCGAAACCGGTGAGCATGTCGTGGGCGAGACGCAGTTGTTGGCGAGCATCGTTGCGGCGTCCTTGCCGTCGAAGCCACTCACCGTAGAGGAGGTGGCCGCGCGCGAGCTGCACCTTGATTCGGCTGCGGCCCAGATGCTCGATTGCAGCGCGGTAGAGCGGTTCGGCGGCGTGATCGTCGGCCAGCAGGGCCGCGCTGCGGGCACCAACGCCCAGTCCCCACGGCGTGCCGGCGGCGTCCGTTCGGGCTTGCAGTTTTGCGAGAGCGCCGGTGGCCACGTCATGGCGGCCCGCGCGGACAGCGCATTCGACGAGTTCACTGAGATTCCAACCGACAATGCCCACATCGTCGTACTCGCAGGCTGGTTGCAGTGCCGCCAAGGCGTCTTCGTACCGCCCCAGCGCGTTGTTGAGAACGCCGCGGCCGTACGCCGCCAACGCGATCACTCGTTTTTCGCCGCGCTGCAGACCGTCGCGCAGCGCAGCTGCGGCCATCGCGGTGGTCTGGGCTTCGTTTCCGGCCCACGCCGCCAACGTCAACTTGTGGTAGAGCAAGGGCGTATACCCGATTGCTGCCGAGATGTCCTCGGCTTCGGCGATCGACAGCCGCGCCGCTGCCAGATCACCGGCCATCACCAGCGCTCCGGCTCGACTGACGAGCGCGGTGGGAAGCACCTGCAGGGTGGCCGTGTCGGTGGCCAGGCGCACGGCTGTTGCCGAGAGCCGCTCCCAGGCTTCGTCGTCCCAGGTCTCGTGCACGGTGACATCCAGCGCGAGTGGGAAGGCCTCCCACTGCCAATTGTGCTCGTCGATCGCCAATGCCGCGGTGCGCATCGCCGCCACCGCCGTCACCGGGTCGGATATCACCCGTCGCGCGAGTCCCCGGGCCAACAGCCCTACCGGTGGCGCAACGCCGCTGCCGTCGCGGTGTTGCACTGTCGCGCAAGCGACTTCGGCCAATCTGGCTGGCTCACACCCACGTCCGATGTAGACCAGTCCGCAAAGGGCTTCCAAGAACGCCTGATCGGCTTCTGCGGCGTCCAGGGGCGCCAGCCGCTGAGCTGCCTCGGCCATCGATGCGGCGTGGACGGCCAGCGGAGGACCGGACTGGTCGGCCCGGCGACGGTGGAAGGCCAGCTGGGTTGCCAGATGCAGACGCCGGGCATCATCGAGGTCGCCGAGCGGTGACAGTGCCGCTGCGTCCACCAGCTCGGTGGCGGTGTCGAAGTCTGCTGCGCGCCGCTTGGCCTGCGCCGCCTTCAAAGCCCTGCTACCGCGCTGCGCCGTATCCGGTGTCAATTCGAACGCCTGAGTGAGAAACGCTGCGGCGGCGGCGATCCCACCACGTTGGTTTGCGCGGTCAGCGGCTCGATCCAGTTCCTGGGCGACCGATTCGTCGGGTCCGGAAGCTGCGAAGGCGCGATGCCAGGCGCGCCGGTCGGAATCGGCATCTGCGTCGATGCTGTCGGCCAGCGCGGCGTGCACTCGCTGTCGTAGATGTGCGTCGGCGTCACGGTAGGCCACCGAGCGCACGAGTGGGTGGCGGAAGCGCACCCGCGTGTCGATGTCGATCATTCCGGTGGCGCGCAACGCGGTGAACGCCGGCGCCTCCACACCCATACGCGTTGCGGCACGAGTGAGCAGTGCAGGATCACCGACGGGCTCAGCGGCTGCCAGGGTCAACAGCAGACGGGCATCGGCGCTGAGCGACGACATGCGCTGCAGGTACCGGGACTCCACTGTTGCGGAAATCGAATGTGCGTCGGGCCGGTGGTAACCCCCGGCAAGATCAGCCGACGCCAGATCGCCCACCCACTCCAGCAGTGCCAGCGGATTACCGCCCGTCTCGGCGACGAGGCGGTCACGCACTCGCGAGTCGATGCGTCCCAGAACCGCAGCGTCGACGAGTTCACGCGCGTCGGGCACCGCGAGTCCCGAGACCACCAGTTCGGGGAGTCCACGCAACTCGTCAACCGGCTCACGCGAGGCAAACAACACCATCACACGTTCGGCCAGAAGACGCCGTGCCACGAAACTCAGCGTCTGCGCCGTCACCCGATCCAGCCACTGCGTGTCGTCCACGATGCACAACACCGGAGAGTCCAGCGACGCGGAAGCGATCAAAGCCAGAACCGCCAGGCCGACCAGGAAGCGATCCGGTGCCGGTCCCGAGACCTGACCGAATGCGGTTTCCAATGCCCGTCGCTGCGGATCCGGCAGCGCCTGTATGTCCGCGACCAGCGGCAAAATGAGACGATGCACACCAGCGAACGGCAGCTCCATATCTGACTCCACCCCCGCGGTGCGGAGCACTCGGACCCCGGCTGCAGCGGACACCAGGTCTTCGATCAGGGCGGTCTTGCCGACGCCGGCCTCGCCACGCAACACCACCACCGCGCTGTGCCCGGCGCGTGCGGACTCCAACAGCTTCTTCAAGCGGGACACCTCCGCGACTCGCCCATACAGGACGCCCTCGCTCACAGGTCACCTCCGACGACGCCAGACACCGGCGAGTTGCCGTATTCGACTCTAATATCGCTGCCGGATGACACCGTGGAGCAGGTGTTCAAAACCCAGGGGTTTTCCAGGGGGCGCACATCGAACCCCAGCTGGCAGCGTTGACGCGTGTCCACCGACCAGCTCGATCCCATCAGCAAGGGGTTCGCCGTATCGATCGCACCACTCGCACGACGTCCTGGTTCGCCTGTGAAAGGCGTTGGCACGCCGATGGGTTGGATAAAGCTCGGCATGATCCTTCCTGGCATCCGCACAACCGATACATGGGAGGTCTGAGAATATGGCCCGCGATGAGGTGACGAGCGTGAAGCCCGCACGGACCGACACGGGGCACTCCGCGGAGACCGCCGCAGCCACTCCGGACGTGGGTGGGTCCACCCAGAGACGCGTTGCTCTGATCACCGGCGCCACCTGCGGAATCGGCGCCGCAACCGCGTTGCTACTCGGCCGGCGCGGGTACCGCGTGGCAGTTCATCACGATCGGAGCCCTGCAGAAGCCGACCATATCGCCTCCCGTATCGCCGATTACGGTGGTGACGCCCTAACGGTGAGCGCAGACCTCGCTGTGCCCGGCGAGGTCAGCGCAATGGTCGAGACCATCACCCGACGCTGGGGCACCGTCGAGGTTCTGGTACACGCCGCGCGGCTACCCCACGTGCGCGGCGCTTTCTCAGAGATCCGGCTCGACCAGCTCGAACACGCTGTGGCTCAGGAGCTTCGGGCAGCCTATCTGGTGACCAAAGCCGTCAATCCTGCGATGACAGCCCGCGGCTACGGACGGCTGGTCTACCTCAGCACCGCACACTCCCGAAGCCCGGCCGGTTTGCGGATCATCGAGGGGACTGCCCAGGCCGCACTCGATCAGTTCGTCCGGCACATCGCCCAGGAACTCGCTCCGCACGGCATCACCGCGAACGTCGTAGCCCCCGGCAACGTCGCCGGTATCGATGCACACGGTGCGAAGTGGTCCGACGACGAACTCTGGGTTCTCGGGACGGCCAATACCGAGGCCCGACCCGTACTGCCCGGCGATGTCGCCCGCACGATCGCGTTCTTCGCCGGAGACGACTGCGTGATCACCACCGGCCACCGCGCCGCTATCGATACCGGACTGGCAGCGCGCTGACAATCCCGGCGAAAGCGGACTCCTCACAACGCGTTCGAACCGTTTGACGTTGAAAGAAGGGCAGCACAGCAATGGCCGAACCCACGAAGAGCATGGCCGTCATCGGCGCTACCGGGCTGATCGGCCGCCAGCTCGTCTCTCTGCTCAGCAGCCGCGGCCACGAGGTCACCAGAGCCTCCCGCAACTCCGGTGTCGACCTGCTCACCGGGCAGGGGCTTGACGATGCCCTCGCCGGCGCTGAGGTGGTCATCGACGTGATCAATTCCGCCACCCCTGAAGACTCCGCCGAAGCCTTCTTCAAGCAGACCGCTGCCAACCTGTCCGCTGCCGTCGCCAGGGCCGGCGTCGAACACTACGTCGTGCTGTCCATCGTCGGCGCCGACGAGATGGCACCCCGATCTGGATACATCCGAGGCAAGGTCGCCCAGGAGAACGCTGCCGCAGCGTCGGGGGTTCCCTGGACGGTGGTGCGGGCCACGCAGTTCCACGAACTGGCTGAACCCATCACCGAATCGCTGATCATCGGCAACGAGGTGCGCGCCCCGGAAGCGCTCATCCAGACCATCGATTCCGCCGAGGTCACCGCGATCCTGGCCCGCATCGCCGTCGGCGGGCCACTCAACACCATCCACCACGTCGGCGGCCCGCAGAAGATGTCCTTCTCCGACATGGCCCGGGCCGTCCTGCGTCACCAGAGCCGAACACTCAACGTCGTCGACGACCCGTCGGCAACGTACAGCGGGCTCAACATCGACTTCACAACCCTTGTCACCGACGATGAGGCTGAGCTAGGCACCACGCGGCTGGTCGACTGGCTGGCGCGCCGCTGACCCCCCCTTCGGCCCCCTGACGACCGTCGACCACGGAACGCTCTCGCCGGAAGGTAAGGTAAGCCTTCGTTCAAGTGGCCGGCGGGGCGGTCCGAGCCGAGTCGAGACAGGGGATGACCGTGTCGTTGTTCACCCGCACACTCAGTTGCTGTGCGGTCGCGCTGCTGACCGCCGCGTGTGGCGCATCGGAGACCGTCCCAAAAGAGTCCGCCGAAGCATCTGGTGAGGGTCGTACCACATACCCGCTGACCATAGAGAACTGTGGGATGGCGCAGACCTTTGATGCGGTGCCGTCCCGGGTGGTGTCGTTGGATCAGGGTTCGACGGAGTTGCTGCTCTCGCTGGGGTTGGCCGATCACCTGGTGGGAACGGCTTCCTGGACCGACCCGGTGCGGGAGAACCTCGCGGAGGCGAATGCCGGCGTCACTCGACTGGCCGACAACGCCCCCACCTATGAGGCGGTCATGGGCACCAACCCGGATTTCGTCACCGCATCGTTCGGGCGCCACCTCAAAGAGCAGGGTGGTGTCGCGACCCGTGACCGGTTCGCCGAAACCGGGATCAATTCCTACCTGTCGCCCACCGACTGTGAAGGTGCACAGTCCATCAACGGCGGAGGCAAACGCTCGACGCCCCTCACGATGGACTCGCTCTACCAGGAGATCACCGAAATGGCCGCCGTCTTCGACGTGCAGAGCCGCGGTGAGCGGTTGGTCAACGAGCTCAAACAGCGGGTTGCCGACGCCACCACCGCGACAGCGGACTCGAACCGGACGGTCGCGTTCTGGTTCGCCGACACCAAGACCCCCTACATCGGTGGTGGCATGGGGGCGACGAACCTGCTCGCCGACATCGTCGGAGCGCAGAATCCTTTCCGGGACATCAAGGACGACTGGAGCCCCCTGACCTGGACCTCGCTGGTGGAGCGCAACCCGCAGGTCATCGTCCTCGGCGACCTCGCCCGCAACCGCTTCCCCGGCGACCGGCTCGAAGACAAGAAACAGTTCCTCGCAACAGACCCCGTCACCGCCGTGATGCCGGCCGTTGCCGATCAGCGCTACGTCGCTCTGCACGGAGCTGAGATGAACCCGTCGATCCGTATCGTCGACGGTGTCGAAAAGCTGGCCGGCTGGCTTGCCGAGAATCGGCAGTAGCCTGCCGCGCCGATGATTCTTCGTACCGTGGTCGACCGGCGACCCGGCCTGACGACAGTTGCGCTGCTCGTCCTCGGCGTGGGACTGCTGGTGTTCTCCATGCTGGCCGCCGTATCCCTCGGCGGAGAGGGAATCAGCCTGGTCAACGTACGCGACATCTTGGGCAATCACCTCCAGCTCACCGACATCGACGTCTTGCCGTACAAGGACGTGATCGTCTGGCAAGACCGGATGCCTCGCACGGTGGTCGCTGCTGCAGTTGGTGCCGGGCTGGCCATCTGCGGCGTGATCCTGCAATCGCTGCTGCGTAATCCGCTCGCCGACCCCTTCCTGCTCGGTATCTCGTCGGGCGCGTCCACCGGCGCCGTCGTGATCGGGATCCTCGGCCTCGGCGGTTCGGCGATCGGTCTCTCAGGCGGTGCATTCGTCGGGGCCCTGGTGTCCTTCGGTGCAGTGCTGCTGCTGGCCCAACTCGCCGGCGGCAGCACCGACCGCGTGATCCTTGCCGGCATCGCGATGACGCAATTGTTCTCTGCGCTCACGTCGTTCGTGATCTTCGCCTTTGCCGATTCCGACGAGACCCGCGGCGTGTTGTTCTGGTTGCTCGGGTCTCTCGAGGGTGTCCGCTGGGATGACGCCTGGCTGACGGCGGCGGTCACCGTGGTGAGCCTGGCCTGCTGCTGGGCGGCGGCGCGGGCGCTGGACGCGTTCAGCTTCGGCGACGAGGTGGCCGCCTCGCTGGGGGTCTCGGTGGCGCGGGTTCGCGGTGGGTTGTTGGTGCTGACTGCGGTGGTCACCGCGGCGTTGGTCAGCGTCGCCGGTGCCGTCGGGTTCGTCGGATTGGTGCTTCCGCACGCGGCGCGGTTTCTGGTCGGACCGGGGCACACCCGGCTCGTACCGGTCAGCGCTCTGCTCGGAGCGATCTTTCTGGTCTGGGTGGATGCGCTGTCGCGGTTGGCGTTCCATCCCACACCGCTTCCCCTCGGCGTCGGAACGGCATTGATCGGTGTCCCCGCGTTCGTGGCAATCATGTTCTCCCGGAGGGGCAGAGCATGACGCTGCATGCAAGCCGGGTCAGCTGGGACCGTGGCGGCACGCTCGTCGTCGACGGAGTCAGCGTGCGCCCGCAGCAGGGGCAGACCGTGGGGTTGCTCGGACCCAACGGCTCGGGCAAGTCCTCGCTGCTGCGTCTGCTCTCCGGGTACGTCGCCCCAACGTCGGGTGTGGTCGAACTCGACGGACAGGACATCACGGACCTGCGCCGTCGCACGGTCGCCCGCCGAGTGGCGGTGGTCGCACAGCAGGTCGACACCGACGTCGATCTGACCATCGGTGCGATCGTCCGGCTGGGCAGGTTGCCGCATCGCGGCACCTTCGGTGCAGACCGGGCCGTCGACGATGCGGCCGTCGCCGCCGCGCTCACCCAAACGGGCCTTGCCGAGATGGCCGATCGGCTGTGGCACAGGCTCTCCGGCGGTGAGAAGCAACGGGTCCAGATCGCGCGAGCGCTGGCGCAGGAACCACGCGAACTGCTGCTCGACGAACCGACCAACCATCTCGACATCCACCATCAGCTCGAGTTGATGTCCTTGATCGCCCGGTTGCCGGTCACCTCTATCGTCGCCATCCACGACCTCAACCTGGCCGCGATGTTCTGCGACCACCTCATGGTGTTGCAGCAAGGTCGCGTCGTCGCCGCGGGCACCCCACATGAGGTGTTGACCGAAGAACTCATCGCCGAGGTGTACCGCGTCCGTGCCCAGGTCAGCGAGACCCCGACCGGTTTGAACATCCAGTTCCTACCGGGTGCACTCGGCATATCGGAATGACCGGTGCCGCTGCACGTCGAACCGGGTTGATCCGGGAGTTCACCCGAGCCAGCCCGGCGGTCCGATTGCTCGTGATGACACAACTCGCCTTCAATGTCGGGTTTTTCATGGTGCTGCCGTACCTGTCGGTGCATCTGAGTTCCGATCTCGGACAGGCCACTGCCGTGGTGGGGGTGGTGCTCGGACTGCGGACCGCTTCGCAACAAGGCATGTTCTTCATCGGCGGGGCGCTCGCCGACCGGATCGGCACCAAACCGGCCACGCTGACCGGCTGCGCGATCCGCGTGGCAGGCCTGCTCACCCTGGGGCTGAGCACGTCGCTGGCCGGTGCTGCGATAGGTGCGGTTCTGACCGGTTTCGCCGCTGCCCTGTTCTCACCGGCCGTGGAGGCAGCGCTGGCGCGGGCGTCGGCGTCACCCGGCGATCCGGACTCCGTGTCGACATCGCGGCTGGACGCGTTCGCTCTGTTCAACGCGTTCGGGCAGATCGGTGCGTTCACGGGTCCGCTCGTCGGAGCACTGCTGATGGACGTGAACTTCGCGACGGTAGCGATCACCGGGGCGGTGGTGTTCATCGTGATCGGCCTGGCTCATCTGCGGTGGCTGCCCGACGAGCGCCCATCACCGATCGATCGCGCTGTCCTGCACGGTTTGACGAGCATCATGGCCAACCGTGCGTTTCTCTTGTTCGGGAGCGTCTTGGCCGTGCAATTGGTGGCCTATAACCAGCTCTACCTGCTACTGCCGCTGGAACTCGACCGTGGGTGGGGCGACCAACAACCCCTTGGTGTTCTGCTGGCGCTCTCCTCGGTCGCCGTCGTGGTGCTACAGCTGCGGGTCGCGGCCTGGACAAGCCGTCGGCCGGTCGGTGGCGCGCTGCGGACCGGCTTGCTGGCGACCGCGGCCGGCGCCCTGACGGCGGCCGCCGCGGCGGCGGTCGGCGGGCGTCCCGCGGTCCTGGCCGGGACCGCGGCGTTCGTGCTGTTGATGGCGCTGGGGCAGATGATCATCTCGCCGGCCGCTCGTGCGGCTATTCCGGGCTTGGCCAGGGAACAACATCTGGGGTCCTACTACGGGATGTACGCCTCCATCGGCGGAATCCTGGTGTTGCCGGCATCGGCGGCACTCGGCGCTGTCGTGGATGCGGTACCTGATACCGGCGCGGGCCGCGCGGCGCCCTGGCTCACAATAACTTTGATGCTGACGCTGGCCGCCTGCCTGGTATCGCGGGTGGTGGGGAAACCATCGGTGGCGCCACCGCCTGCCTGACCTCTTTGAGTGATCTCACGCGCGGTCGTCGGGTCCGATGGTGGGCGGTTCAGCGTCGTAGAAGTCGATCGGTGAAGCTGCGCACTTCGCTGACGATGCGCGTGGCTGACATGTTCTCCTTCGTCGCCCAGTGGTCGATGAGATCGATGCGGGTCAACGCCAGCAGGGCATGCGCGGTCCACACGACGTCACGCGGCCACTCCATGTGCGTCAGGGAGTCGGCGATGAGATCGAGCATCTCGGTGTACTGCGCTGTGACGTAGAGGGTGGTCGCGCCGTTGCGTGCGTCCTCGACGGCGTGTACGAGGCGCCGATTACGAAGCTTGAACACGACGATCGCTTCCAGGACACCACAACGAGAGGACACCGCCGCATGGTCGCGATACCCGCAGAGGCACGACACCTGTTCCGAGGCAGGGACTTTGCACACTTGGCCGCGATCAACTCAGACGGCTCGCCGCAAGTATCGGCAGTGTGGGTCGATCTTGACGGGGACCTCGTCATCATCAACACCACCGAAGGTCTGGTGAAAACGAGGAACATGCGGGCCAACCCGCGCGTCGGGGTCTCGATCGTGGGGCAATCGAATCCCTACGAGAGCGTGCAGATCCAGGGGGAAGTCGTCGACATCACCGATCACGGCGCTGACGAAGGCATCGACGAGTTCTCCCGGCGCTACCTCGGAACGGACACGTTCGCTCATCGGCAGCCCGGCGAGCAACGGGTGATCGTCAAGATCGCACCGCACAAGGTCCACCACCGGAACGCCCCCGACACATCGACATCCGCCGTGCTGGAGCTTCATCGACACCAAGTCCGACATCTACTGAACAAGGACATGAAGGCGTGGTCGGACACCTTTGCCGATGATGCCGTGTTCGAACTACCTTTCGCACCGGCGGCTTATCCGCAGCGCCTCGTCGGCAAGGCGGCGATACACGAATACGTGAAGGACTACGCGAAACACATTGACTTGCAAAGGTTTCTCGACATCACAGTTCATCCCACCCAGGACCCCAGCACACTTGTCGTGGAGGCGGAGGTCGAAGGCCGGGTCACCGCAACCGGCCGGCCCTACCGAATTCACTACGTATGGGTCTATACCGAAGGCAACGGAAAGATCGTTCGCCAGCGTGACTACTGGAACCCCTCGGCCGTGATCGATGCACTTGGCGGCGACGCTACGATGCGTAGAACGTTCAATCTCACGTCGTGACCATCGTTCTGTGAGCCCTGAGCATCCGGGGGCCGGTTCGGACTATTCGAGATGTTGATTCTGCCCACGACACGGATCGTCGATCACCCTCCTCGGATTGGGTCTCTCATGGGTGAGTCCGTGGCGCCGCTCTGCTCTGGTGGCGAGTTCGCATACACGCGCTTCGTTCTCGGCAGTGAAAGGCCCCGAGTATTGCTTTATCACGACAACCTCCTCGACCTCAGTGTCGCCGCTGAAAGGTCCTGCGCCAACAATCTTGCCGATTGGGCAAGGCCGTCACCACCCGCCGACAGTCGGCAAGCTGATCACGTATGCCTCTCACGAGCAAGAACATCGAAAACGGTTGCAGCGCGGCGTGTCCGTTGCCCGCGACATCTCAGCTGGCACCACGTGCTGTGGTGCGTTGATGGCGGCGTGCGCGCAGACGCCTCACCAGTGCGCCGACGGCGAGCGCAGCGAGTACACCCAGGAACGGCCACACGCCCAGGTTGTCGACGTGTCGTACCAACCAGGTCTGGATGGTGCCGGCGGCAGTGACGATCGGGTCGTTGGGGTCGGCGCCCTGGAAGTACAACTGGATCTCGTAGAACCCGTAATACGTTACGTACAGCCCGGTGAGCAACACGATCACACCGGCGATTCGGCCGACGTGCGGAAGAATGCGGCGAAAAGCGCCGGCAGCTGACGCGCCGGCGAGGGCGACCACCAACGCGGCAACGCCGACAGTGATGGCCATGCCCATGGCGTAGGCGACAAACGCCAGCACACCGGTGAGGATGGACCCCTGCTTGAAGGTCGTGCCGATGACGGCAAGAAACGGTGCGATCGTGCACGACAACGAGGCGATCGCGTAGCCCACTCCGTAGGTGTACATCGTGCCCAGGTGTGTAGTCGGCGCATCACCGGAGATTCTGGGCATGACAACGGTCAATTCCCTGCCTGCCAACAGCCAGACCGCCAGCCCGATCAGTGCCACGCCGATGACGACGGTGACGAACGGGAGATACTTCTGCGCCGAGGCGATCAGCGGCGAGACCAGCAACCCGAAAAGGCCGAACACGGTGAGGAAGCCGGCCGCCATGGCGACGGTGGCCGCCGCCGCCCGGGCCAGCGCCGCCGCACGCGACGCGTCCTGGCCGCGGACAATGATCAGCCCCAGGTAACCGGGGAGGAACGCAAACCCGCACGGGTTGAACGCGGCGACCAAACCGGCTCCCAACGCGAAGCCCAGCGCCGCGGTATCGATCATCGGGCAGAGAGCGCGCTGACGCGCTCATTGAGCTCCGCCTCAGACAGCGACGCCTTGACGACGTCGATGCCGCCGGCGGGGTCGACGAACGCATACGCGGGTTGGTAGGTGACCCCGAACCTCGACCAGACTGCTCCGTCCGTGTCGGCCAGGTGGGTGAATGTCCCCACGGGGTAGGTGTCGACGAACTCCTGCATCGCCGACACCTCATCCTGGGCGGCTACCCCCACAAACCTCACCCCCGGGTTGGCCTGCGCAACCGTGCCAACCATCGGGGCCTCACGCTGGCACACCGGACACCACGGCGCCCAGAACCACAGCACCGTCGGCTCACCCAGCAGGCTGTCGCCGGAGAAGTTCTCTCCGGCAAGCGTTTGCGTAGTGAACTGCAGCTCGGAGGGCACCGATCCGTTGTCCGGCGCCGCTGCCGCGCTGGGCCCGAGTTCCGGCGTCGAACTACACCCCACCAGCAGCACGACCGTGGTGACAAGTACCGCGAACAGGCTCCGGATCATGGAACTCCTAACGCTTGGTGGATGTCTCGTGGCCCGACCACTGGTCGCGAGCGTCTTGCGGCGCGGTCTGCGCCGGCAATGCACCAGTGTCCGCTGAGTGGCGAAGTGTTACAGACGGACTCACGCTGGTTGCGGTCGTGCTCCCCGGCTCTCAGTTGTCTCGTTGTGCAACAACGACTGTCGTAGGTCCGCTGGTCGGGTCAGCGGCCAGTCGGAGGTCGGCCACAGGCCGCAACCCGGCCTGTTGCACCAGAGCGATGAGTTGTTCTGGCTGCCATTGGTAGGTCGTCCACTGAACCGGCACCCCGTTGTACGCCTCGGTGCGCTCGACATCATCGTCACCGACGTGGGTAGCAATGATCAGCTGACCGCCCGGGCGCAGAGCCGCGGCGAACGAGGCCAGAACCGACGGGAGGACGTCGCGCGGCAGGTTGAACAGAGACCACCAGCCCAGGATTCCGCCCAGCGATGCCGGGCGTAGATCGAGATCGGTCGCCGAGCCCACCGCGAACGTGCAGTGCGGATGCAGGCGCCGTGCGTGGTCGATCATGCGTGGCGAGAGATCGACCCCGGAAACCTCGATCCCGCGCTCGGCAAGGTAGGCGGTGACCGTGCCTGGCCCGCAGCCGACGTCGAGGACAGGGCCGATCGGCGCGACGGTACTGGCGAATGCGTCCATGGCTGCTTTGAGCCACGGGTTGGTGCGGGTATCGCCGATACCGGTGGTTGCGACCATCTCGACGTAGTCGTCCGCCGCGCGGTCATACGAATCGCGAACGATGTCGAGATCGTCAGGTTGCGGCGCAGGTCGCGGGCTCATCACGATCAAGGTAGCCCGCGCGCAGATGAGCGAGCCGTCGCTACCCGGGTGCCGGCGTCGAGTGCGACTATCCTCGACTCGAAATTGTCGATGTTCGTGCTCGGCATTCCAGGCGTGGTCGTGTGGCTGCTGCCGGCCGGGGTGACCACGGCGACGATCACCCAACCGCATCCGACACGGAAAGCGTGGGATGCCGGTCGTGTGGTGAATACCCATCCTCGGTGTGTTGTCTTGGTTTGCCGACCGAGTGGGAGTCCGCGCCTCCCGGCGCACGACTGCGGGCCTTCAGGTGTTGGTCGAGGGTTCGTCAAAGTCACTGGGCAGGAACCGATGAATCGCCTCGTCTGCGCGGTCTTGGATTTCGGGGTCGCCAAAGTCTGGGACGATCGACGCCTGGTCGACCACGGGCCCGGTGAGCTTGCCGGCCGCGCTGGCGTAGAAGACTCCGCCGCACAGCGAATCGTCGGAGACTGCCGCTGCAAGTCGCTGGGACCCCGTCGCCAACGGGTGAGCCAACCCAAAGGCCGGAAGGACGACGGGGAAGACGAAACGCTGGGCGAGTGTTCGAATCGGGGCCGGAAGGTTGCGCATCACATTGGTGCCGGACGTGTTTCCCGGGCTCATGGTGACGAAGCGCAGCGTAGGGAATTTCCTTGCCGTCGCGGCCAGCCAGAGGGCACCGAGGTACTTGACCTGGCCGTAGGCGGCCATCGCGTTCGGTCGTTCGCCGAAGATCGAACCGTCAATCACCGAGGCGAACTCGTCGGCGGAGTGGGCCGCGAACGTCGGCCGTGGAATTCGAAGTTGCCGCACTCCGCGGGCAGCCTCACTCCCGGTCATCACAGCTGCGTGCGTGAGAGTGCCCTCGGCCAGCAGCCGTTCGAGGAGGGCGACGTGTCCGAGGACATTGGAGGCAAAGATCTCGGTGACCCCATCGACTGTCAGCTTCATGGGGGTGGCACCCCCAGTGCCGCCGGCGTTCAGAACAACGGTGTGCAGCGGTCCGTCGAGGGTGCGGATTGCAGTACTGACCGACGAAAGATCGGCCACATCGACGACCACGGCGTCGAAGACCTGCTTCCCGGTCGCCATCTGCAGGTCGTGCACCGCAGCTTGGCCTTTGGCGATATCGCGACAGCCGACCTGAATTCGATCGAACCCGTCTTCGACCGCCAGCCGGCGAGCCAGGTCTTTTCCTACCCCGGAGGTTGCTCCAGTGATGAGGACACGCTTCACGGTTGGCCTCCAGCTGCCAAGTGGAGAGCGGCGAGGATCTCAGCCGGCTCGGTGCGTCTCGTGTAGTTGGGATGCGCGTCGATCCATCGCAAGACGCCCGATGAATCAACCAATGCGACCGTCGGCATCGGGATCGCTTCACTGTGACCGGCATTGAACGCGCGTAGGTCAAACCCCAGCTGTGTCTGGGCATCCCGAACGGCCTCGGTGGGTGTCGTCATGATGCCCAGCGCGTCGGCCAGCTTGCTGCCGGGGTCACAGAAGACCGGGAACGGCGGGTCGCCGGCGTCCACCTCGCTGGGTACTTCTGGCTTCTGCGGGCTCACCGCGATCAGGGAGACTCCCCGGGCGCTCAGCTCCGGCATCAGCTGGCGATAGGCGTGCAAGGCGATGTTGCAATACGGACACCATGTGCCGCGGTAGAAGACGACCACGGTAGTGCGGCCCGCGAGAATGGTTGCCGAGGACACGACGTTCCCGCTCATGTCGTGAAGATCGATGTCGGGGAACGGAATCGGCGGCCGCGCGATACCCGGGGGAAGGCCTGCGGCGTCGAGCCTGCGCTCGTCGGCATCGAAGACGGCCGTGACATCTGCCGGAGCCTGTACCGAGACACGTTCGCGGAGCTTGGCTACCTCAGTGGCGATGGGGGTGTCGTGCCGTGCAGCGTTGATAGTGGCACCCTTCCCGTGAAGTGTGGTCTTCCACTGTGTCGCGTCATCCCCGGGGCGTTACACCAAGCCTTGGATGGCCGCCATGACTGACCGCGTCACCCTCCCACAATGGCGCGCAGCACCACGTAGAACACCGACGGGCCGAGCAGACAGCCGATGCCGGTGTAGAAGGTCGCGGTCATGGCGCCGTAGGGCACCAACCGTTTGTCGGTGGCGGCCAGACCGCCGGCGACCCCGGACGTGGTACCCATCAGCCCGCCGTACGCCATCGCCGACTTCGCATTGTTCAGACCGATCAGCCGGGCGATCATCGGTGTTCCCACCATCACAACCACCGACTTCACCAGACCGGCGGCCACCGACAGCGCGATCACCTCCGACGACGCTCCCACCGCGGTTCCGGTCACCGGTCCGACGATGTAAGTGGCCGCACCGGCCCCGATGGTCGCCAACGATTCTGCGTCGCGATAGCCGAACGCAGCGGCGACCGACGCTCCGACCACGAACGAGACCACCACCCCGAGCAGGATCGACAGCGCGCCGGCCAGGCCGGACCGCCTGATCTCCTTGAGGTCAACGCCGAAGGCGGTGGATACGATCGCGAAGTCGCGCAGCATCGAACCGCCCATCAGCGCCAGGCCGGAGAACACGGCGAAGTCGGCCAGCCCCTTCTCACCCCCGGTCGCCGCACCGCCCCAATAGGCGAGGGCGAGTCCGAAGATGATGGCGATGGCCGAACCGTGCAACCTGCCGCGGGTCAACGTCTTCGACAGCCACCCCGACAGCAGCATCAATGCACCCACCACGACGAAGGCAACGAGGAGGCCGTTCTTCTCCATGACGGAACTGATCACGTCCATGTCAGGCCTCCTGCTTCGCTTCTTCGTCCAGCGGCGGCAGCGGTTCGGCGGGTTCGCCGATTCGTGCCATCACGGGGACCAGGGCGGCACCGGCGACCAGGGCGCCTAAACCGGCCAGGATCGCCATCGGTCCGCCGGTGACGGCCGCGACCACGTTCTGCGTCGAGGCCATCGCGATGACGATCGGGATGTACATCGCGCTCCAGAACAGCACGCCCTGCTCGCTGACCTCGGGGAACTTGCCTCGCCGGCGGAGCCAGTCGGTGGCGACGATCAGCATGATCATGGCGAAGCCCACTCCGCCCACATTCGCGTCGACATTGATTGCAATGCCGAGGAATTCGCCGATGAGCGTGCCTGCCAGCAGGCAGAGTGCCAGCGCTGCCACTCCGTAGATAACCATCGTGTACTCCTAACTCGTAGAAACTTCGGTCGAGGCATCCGCGCCCTCGAACAGGCCGGCGTAGCGCTCTCGAAGTTGGGCCTTCTGGACCTTCCCCATGACGTTGCGTGGGAGCTCCTCGAGGAAGCGCACCGCGCGAGGTTGTTTGAAGCGGGCAAGATCGCCGGCGACGAAGCTCAACAACTCGCCTTCCTGGGGCTGCTCGCCGGGTGTAGGGACCACGACGGCGACGACGCTTTCACCGAACTCGGGGTGGGGTACGCCGATGACCGCGGATTCCAGCACCTGGTGATGGGAGTCGAGTAGTTCCTCGATTTCCTTCGGATAGATGTTGTAGCCGCCCGATATCACCAGGTCCTTGTCCCGCCCCACGATGCACAGGTAGCCGTCCTCGTCGATACGACCGAGGTCGCCGGTGATGAAGTAGCCGTCCGACCGAAACTCGGACGCCGTCTTCTCGGGCATCTTCCAGTAGCCGGAGAACACGTTGGGTCCGCGGACCTCGACGATACCCACCTCACCGTCTGGCACAGTCTGCCCGGTGGCGCGATCCACCACCCGAATAGCGATGTCCGGCAGCGGCTTTCCCACCGTTCCGGGTTTGCGGGGGCCGTCCGAGTACGGGTTTGTGGCATTCATTCCCGTTTCGGTCATGCCGTATCGCTCGACGATCTGGTGGCCGGTGCGCGCTGCGAATGCCTCATGATCGCTGGCGAGCAGTGGCGCCGAACCTGATACGAAGAGCCGCATCGCCGCGCAGTGCTGCGGTGTGAGCCGCGCACTCCTGAGGAGACGGCTGTAGAACGTCGGCACGCCCATCAGCACCGTCGCCCGCGGCAGCAGGTCGAGGATGGCGTCGGCGTCGAACTTGGGCAGGTAGTACATCGACGCACCCGAACAGAGCGTCATGTTCGCCGCGACGAAGAGCCCATGGATGTGGAAGATGGGCAGCGCATGAATGAGTCGGTCCTCGTCCGTGTACTGCCATTCTCCGAGCAGCGCCTGACAATTGGACGCGAGGTTGCCGTGGGTCAGCACCGCTCCCTTGGAGCGTCCCGTGGTGCCGGAGGTGTAGAGGATCGCCGCCGGATCCTCGGCCGCGGCGTCATGGACCTGGTGGTGGCGGTCCTGACCCTGCATGAGGGTGCCGTCGCCGGTCTCTCCGAGTGTTTCGATGACAAGCGTGGACTCGTACTCGGCGTAGTCGGGTCGGCGCTCAGGCGCACACACGAGCACTCGAGGCTGCGCATCGCCGAGGAAGTAGCGCATCTCCGCGCCGGTGTAGGCCGTGTTGAGCGGCAGGAAGACGGCACCGATCTGCAGCGTCGCCAGGTAGAGTGCGACGGCCTCCGGCGATTTCGAGACCTGCATGGCCACCCGATCACCGGGCTCTACCCCGTCGGCGATCAGACGGGCGGCGATCCGGTACGCGAGTTCGGCGGTCTGGCGGTAGCTGACGGTGCGACCGCCGGCCAGTTCGAAGAGCGGTTTGTCCGGTCGTTGATCCACCTGATGGTGGAAGGCCCGGTAGATGGTGGTGAAGGGCGCCACCGGCAAGCTCCTTTCTTGTCGTCTGTGTTGTCGACGTGCGGTTACGAAGATGCGCGCAGGCGCTGAAGCGGACCGCTGACGGCCACGCTGCCCCGCCGGACAAAGTCCTCGTGGCGGCGTTCGAGCTGTTCGGGCTCGTAGCGGTAGTTGACCATCGCTCCGTAGGACTGCCGCCAGGCTTCCGGCGATGGGTTCGCCGGCCAGTTCAGCCGCCAGGCGGCAGCCCCGTTGCCCAGGTGGAAGCGTGCGACCGGATCGATCGGGCGCCCGTCCTCGCGCCGCTCGTCGACGAGATAGCGGGCCACCATCGGAAGCAACCGGGCGCGGATCCGCTCGGCGTGCGCCGCGTCGAGTTGGTCCACGTCGTCGATGGTCGCCAGCTCGTCGACGAGCACGCCGACGGCGGTGTCGTCCAGCGCACGAGCCTCACACCAGTGCCGGAAGCCCGGGATCGGTGAGAGCGTGACGAACTGCCGGAGATGGGGCAATTGCATGCTGACCTGCTCGATGACCTGTTTGACGAGGAAACTGCCGAAGTAAACGCCGGCCAGCCCGTCCAGGGCGTTGTTGATGGAGTAGAGCGCCGCCGTGTCCGCCGTTGCCGGGTCAAGTGCAGGACCAGGTGCGAGCAGCGGTGCGATGCGGTCGGGGATGCCACGAACCAGTGCGACCTCGACGAAGATCAGCGGTAGCTCCCCGGTGGCGGGGTGCAGAAACGCAAACACCCGGCGGTCTGGGGGTTGCAGCCGGCGACTGAGCTCGGCCTCGGTGGCCATCGGATGGACGGTCTCGTATTGCAGCAGCTGCCGAAGAAGCTGTGGTGGCGAATCCGTGGTGACCTCATCAAGTCGCAGGAAGCCACGGTTGAACCAGGATGTGAGCAGGTGGTGGAAGTCGTGATCGAGGGGCCGCAGCTCGGGGCGGTGGCGCATCAGCCGACGTAGGTCGGAGCGCATCTCAACCAGCGCCAGCGTGGCGCCGGGAGCGTGGTTGAGCAGGCGGAGCAGTTGCTGGCGGGCCGGTTCGACAGCAGCGAAAAGGCGGGTCAGTTCCTCGCCAGCGTCAGACCCGTTGTTGCGCAATTGTTCCCACCGGTGGAAGGTCGCGCGGACCTGGTCGGGGTCGACGTCGTAGGCAGTTGTGACGTGCCTGAAGAAGCTGAGTTTGCCGCCGCCGTCCAGCCGGGAGTAGGCGTCCAGGGCCTGTGCCGCGACCGTGCGCATCGACGCTTCTCCGATATCGCTCATCAGGATCTCGCAAGCGGCAATGGTTTTGGCCAGTGCAGTGTCCGCGCCGTCGTGTTCGAAGGCCGGGGGCGTTGTCGTCACCAACATGCTGTCTTTCCGTCCCATGTGGCGGCCCTTCCCGGGCGTGGATCAGGCGGGCGAATGGACGTGGCGGCCGTCATATCTATCTGCGACCGTGATATATATAACAGCGACGATAGCGTATATGAGTGAGCTGCGCCACCCCCTTCAGCGATAACCTGGGCTGCGGAGGTGCACATGGGTCGAATCCCCGAATCGCAGCGGGTGCGAGACGCGCTGGAGACCGCCGTTCTCGACGGTCATTACCGCCCCGGCGACCGCTTGGATCCGGCTCAGCTGGAACGAGAGTTCGGCTGCTCGCGTACCCCGATCCGTGAGGCACTGCAGGCGCTGGAACGCTCCGGCCTGGTGCAGATTCGGCCCAAGCAAGGCACCTACGTCACTGAGATGAGCATCGCGGAAGTAGCGGAGCGCTTCGAAGTGATGGCAGAACTGGAAGGGATGGCAGCCAGGCTGGCCGCCGGACGCATCGAGCGGGAATCGCTCGCTGAGCTCGAAGACGCGCTGCGGGAATGCGAGAGGCACGCGATCAGCGGCGATGCCGACGCCTACTACTACGCCAACGCCCGCTTTCATGGAATCGTGAATGACTCGTGCGGAAATGAGTACCTGCGCCAGCAGGCCTACGCATTGAAGCGGGTGCTGCAGCCGTACCGACGCCTGCAACTGCGCGTGCCAGACCGCATGCGGCGTTCACTGACCGAGCATCGTGCCATCGCTGACGCCATCGCCAGCGGCGACGCGGGGGCCGCCGAGAACGCCGCCCGGGATCACGTTCTGGTGCAGGTCAAGGAATTCAGCCACCTGGTCCGCACCTGGAAGCACCTGTCGGCCAGCTGAGCGAGGCCGGCACGCAGCTTCGGCGGGAGTGGGCCGACGTCTGCCCAGAGACTCACACATCCCGCTTTGATTCAGCACAGTGACGTGAAGCCACAAGGGCCCACTCGAATAGCCTCTGCGACAACAATTTTTTGCCAATTGCGTCGTACGCGTCGGTGAAAATGATCGCGATGACGGGTTGTGCGGCGGCCAGCTCGGCTCGTCGACGATCTCGAACGCTTGGCCGACCACGGCTATGAACACGTCACCGTCCAGTTCGACTGTCCAAGTGGCGTTGCGAGCGAGCATGTAGAGCAGACCGAGCAGTTTGCGTTCGAGGTCCTAGCCAGATCGCTTGCTGCTGCGCCGATAACACACTGACCCGCCGGGTGAGCATTCTCGCAGGAGGGGAAGCTGCCTTGACGACAGTCATCGCCATCCGAAGTGCCGCAAGCCGATTTGACAGTGAGGGCATCTCACCCGCTACCGCGCGCCGATCAGTTCGTCATCCGAGCCGCGCTGCGGCCGAGCACGCGTGAGAGTGCACTGGAGGATTACCTGTAGCGAACTCCTCTTCGTGGCCCCTGGCATCTTCGGGGTACCTGGGTGGGCGATGATCGCCGCCGGATCACCTGCACCGCGAATCTGTCCATCACGACGACACCTTTCCACGCTGGTTCGCGAAGTGCAGTTTGGCGATGCCTGCTGCGTTCTGGGGAACGCGATCAGTCCACGCAAAAGCGAGACGTGCTGTTGGAGAGGAACTTCGACCAGATCGGCGCATTGTCGGTGATCATTGCACACCGCGAGAACCACCCCGCATTCGCCGCCGAGAGCGCACACCAGCTCACTTCCCGCGGAAGTGTACTATCGAGTACAGTTGTTGTATTGGTCGATACAGCAAGGGGGGAGAGATGCTTGAATGCCGTCGGGCGGGTCGCTCCGGTAAATCGATCGGTAACGGGAGTGACGAGCCGGGGCTGGGCACCTCATGCTGTCTTCAGCATGCCCGAGGCGACGACGGCGAGCGCTATGCGCGTAACACCAAATCTATCCGGCTCCAACACCGGCTCGGCTGACCACGAGCGGCCTTTAGGCACACAGCTTCTCTCGGCGACATCGACCGTTGGCTCGCACCGCGGATGTCTACCGACGAGCGAGCAGGCCACAGACCAACCGCCACTTCAGTTCAATCAGAGCGCAAAGGATGCAGGTAGTGATCTCCAGTAAATTCTTGGCCAGTTCCGCTGTGGCAACGCTTGTTACGGCCGCGCTGTCGGCAGCCGTCGTGCCATCCGCGTCAGCCGCGCCATGCCCCGATGTCGAGGTGATCTTCGCTCGAGGAACCCATGAGCCGCCGGGTACCGGGGCGGCGGGTCAGGCTTTCATCGACGCGCTGCGCCCGCAGATCGGCGAACGATCACTCGAGGTCTATCCGGTTGAGTACCCTGCAACCGACCAATGGGCCACGGGCGTTGACGGCGTCCGGGATGCCGCCGCTCGGGTTGTCTTGATGGCGGAGACCTGCCCACAAACCCAGACGGTGCTTGCGGGCTACTCGCAGGGAGCCGCCGTGGCTGGCTTCGTGACGTCTTCTGCCGTGCCCGCCGGTGTCGATCCCACGACGGTCCCCCAACCGCTGGCCCCGGACGTCGCCGAGCACGTCGTAGCGGTCGTGCTGTTCGCCCTGCCGAACGGTCGTGCCACGAACTTCCTCGGTCAGCCGCCGGTGACGATCGGCCCGCTGTACGAGAGCAAGACCCGCGCGCTGTGCGCCGTCGACGATCCTGTGTGCTCGGATGGGCTCAATTTCGCGGGTCACAACTCGGCCAACTACATCGGCGATCTGGCGAGCCAGGGAGCATCATTCGCTGCCAGTCGCGTGATCGACAGGTCGCAGTGACGCCGTGTTTCGACAACCCCTAGAATCACCGTGGTCATTCTGACGCGGGAACTCACGAACTGCTGGCCATCGTCACCCTGTTGCGGCCGGTCTGCTTGGCGCTGTAGAGCGCTCGGTCCGCGGATTGAAGAAGGTCGCGCGGGGACACGGTGTCCGAGTCGATCGCGGCAACACCGACGCTGATCGTGACCGCGCGTTTCGGCCACGGCGCCCTCTGCACAGCGCGCCGAAACCTTTCCGCGAGCACAAACGCGCCCTTGCATGTGGTCTCAGGCAGCACGATCGCGAATTCCTCTCCGCCATAACGGAACAGAGAATCTGACTCTCGCATTTCTGATCGCAACAGGTGCGCAAGTGACCGGAGCACCTCGTCTCCAGCAGGATGACCGAATTCATCGTTGAAGGATTTGAAGTGGTCAACGTCGATCATGAGCAACGACAAAGTCGTGCGTCTTGATTGCGCACGCATGAATTCCTCTTCGACCGTGAGATCGAAAGAACGCCGATTCTTCACCCCCGTCAGCACGTCCGTGACCGACTGCGACTCCAGGTGCACCCTCACCTTCTCGATATCACGCTGGTACTCCTGGAGGAGTTCGACGTACTTCTCCTGGTCCAGAACGGCCTGTTCGAGTGTTGCAATACTCCGACGAAGCTCGAGCTGCACGATGATCTCGCGGGAAAGAATCTCAAGCGCCTCTCGCTGAGTCTCGCTCAGACTGCGCGGCTCGCGATCGATTACACAGAGCGTGCCCAGCGCCTCGCCCGTCGGTGCCACGAGCGGTGCGCCGGCGTAGAAACGGATGCCGGGGTCACCGGTGACCAGAGGATTCGCGGCGAAACGTTGATCCAAGGTGGCATCCTCAACCGTCATCACGACGCCGGGATCCATGATTGCGTGCGCGCAGAACGCCTGTGACCGGGGTGTCTCGCTGACACCCAGGCCCACATTCGCCTTGAACCACTGCCGGTGGTCATCCAACAACGTGATGAGCGCGATCGGTGTGCCGCAGATCGCCGATGCCAGCTTCGCGAAGTCGTCGTACGCCTGCTCCGGCAGCGAGTCCAGGATGTTGTAATCGGCGAGAATTCGCATCCGCTGGTCTTCGTTCTCGGGTACCGGGAATCCGATGTCCGACATGAGCCCCCTCGCGTGTCAAAGCAGTCGCGGCAACACCCTCACTGCGCCTCCTGCAGCGAGGCCACATGGTATCTCGGCAGGCGGCCCACTCTGGCAATATTCCGCTTGACGAGGACAATACGTGCGGCGAAATTCCGGTGACTGTCAGGTTTGCCAGCCGGGCGTCGTCGCCGTCCCGGGGACGATCACCAGGAAAGCCGCTTCTTGGGACGGATGCAGCCGCAACGGCGGTCCTATCGGGTGTGGTGTTGTGGATCCGTTCTCGCGTTGTTCGACGATCCCGCGGGAACCAGCTCAGCGGCGCCTCGCCGCCGCCTTGGCGGCTTCGGCATTCTGCAAGGTCTAGCGTTTACGCAATGGGTTTGTTCAGCCATGAAGAGTTCCGCGACCCGGACGAGGGCGTGGCCGGTGGCGCTGGTGGCGGGGCCATCGAGAGGGCTCGCCGTGCTGATGTTGACGAATTCGGGTCAGATGATCCGGTGGTCGTTGGTCCGGGGTCACCGCCCGAGGATGGTTCGTGCGGTCAGTTCGCCGTGCAGTTTCACGTGTCGACGTCGATGCTGGCCGGGTTGACACGTATTGCTGGTTTGCGCGGGGTCAGCGTGCCGGAGGTGTGCCGGCAGGTGGTCGGTGTGTTTGTCGCCCAGCAGGAGGGCGAATTGGGTGCGTTGCTCGCTGCTGAAGCCGAGGTGGCGGGCTACCGGCCGAGTTTGGATGACGCATAGGCGCACCCTGCTGGGGTGGATTCCTCTGACAGGCACCCCGATCCCGTCTCGAATCTAGGCCGTTCCGGCTCAACAAGTTCCGGGATCTCGCTGACGGAATCGACTCGGCGCGATTCCGGACCAGCGCTTGAACGCAACGCTGAATGCGCTTTCGGACCGGTAACCGAGCGACGTTGCGAGTTCGGTGATCGACGCCGATCCACCGGCCAGTGCTCGTTCGGCTCGGCGCATTCGCCATCTGAACAGGTAGGTGAGAGGGGGAACGCCGGCGATCTTGGTGAACCGACCGGCAAAGCTGCTCCGCGACATTGCGCACGCCGCAGCGAGTTCTGAGATATGCCAGTCTCTACCCACGTCGGCATGCATGAGCTGCAACGCGGGCCTCAATCGGTCGTCGGCGGCGGCACGGACCCATCCTGAGGGCAGTTCATCTGCTGCTGCCGCCCAGGCCCGGAGAACTTGCACGAAGAGCAGCTGCGTCAGCTGTGCTGAGGCAGTGGTGCTTCCAGCACGTTCGCAGGTGAACTCCTCGAAGAGCTCTTCGAGGAGCCAGCGCGCGGTCGTGGCTTCCCGCGCTTCGCCACGCAGGTGCAGGACGGGTGGAATGGCGTCCCGAAGGAAGTCATCGCCGGCCTCGAACAACTCGATGTGCGCGGTGAGGCATACATGGTCGTCGTCTCGATCGATCGGACGGACCGGATCGGTCTCTCGGAGACGAATGGGTGGTTTGTCGACGTCGCTTCCCAGGTCGAAAGGCGTGCGTCCGTCGACCACCAGTACCTCGCCTTCGGCGACCTGCAGGCCCGCAGGATCCGTAGCGAGTCGAAACGACAGGGGCCCTTTCACCACTCCCATGATTTTGATCCGGCCCGGGGCCGGGGACCGGGCCGACCATCTGCCTGATCCGGAGATACCGCCGGACAGCACGCATCGCGCGCGGGAAATTTCGAGAAGATCAGCAACCAGGTCCACACACCCCAACCTAGGACTCTGGCGAAGGAATTCAGGCGTTTGAATGATTCACAATCCCGGGACAAGCCGTCACGCTGGACAGGACACCAAGACCCCGCGGGCCCTCACTGCGGCGGGGAATGACCAGCAGTGAGCCCGAGCGGCCACCTCCAACCCACCGAGATACCGGAGTTCCACATGGCCTTTACCGTCCTCCTGCATGCCAAAGCCAAGTCTGGGCGCAGTCACGATGTGGTCGACTTCTACCGCGAGACCCTCGCCGCCACCCGCTCTCGGCCCGGCTGCATTGGAGTACGGGTAGTCCGCCGCGCCGACGACGACACCGAATTCGCGCTGATCGAGCAATGGGACGACAGGGCGGATCAAGAGGCCTACGCCGCATGGCGAACCGAGACCAGCGCCGATGTCATGGCGCGATTCGGCGAGCTTCTTGACGGACCGCTCAAGGTAGAGTTCTACGAGGAGATCAACGCCTGAGCCACGTACCCGCCGCCACCCATCTGCGTCAGAGTTTGCAGCCGTGTTCTCCCCGATCAAGCCGGACGGAGAGGTTGGGTGAATTCGGCGCGGCCTGGCAAGACGACCCGCCGAGGCCACATTCTCGGAGTTGAATTCTCCGGTTGAACTGGCCGCCTTGGCTTTTAGCACATTCTTTCCAGCACCGGCGGGCCTTGCGACCCGTCGACCGCTCGAAGAGCGCCGTCGCGTTTATCAAGAGACGAGTCCCGGAGGCGTTACTCCCCGCACGCGGCGACCACGTGACGATCGGCAGCCGGACCGACCACGGACCAGAAGTCGGCGGCGCCAACTACATAGCGCTGGACGCGACGGACGCCGAGGCGCTGACCCGTGCCGCCGAGGGAACCGCCGCCATCTTTCACACCGCAAATCCGGGACCATACCCGGTGTGGGAGAAACTCTGGCCCCCAATGTCATCGGCACTTCTGACCGCCACTGAACGCACCGGGTCGGTGTATGCGATGGCAGGGAACCTCTACCCACTCGGGCCTGTCGATGTGCCGATGACCGAGAACATGGAAGACGCTGCCGTCGACCACAAGGGCCGGCTTCGTGCCCGGATCTGGGCTGCCGCACTCGATGCCCACCGGGCCGGAAGAATCCGTGCGTTCGAAGTTCGCGGATCGGACTACATCGGTGGCAAGAGCATCGCCGGTCACATCGGCCAGGCCCTACCCCGAGCCTTGAAGGGGAAACCTGTCTGGATGGTGGGGCGTGTCGACACTCCCCACACCTTCACCGACGTGCACGATGTCGCGCGGTTGCTCGTTGCCGTCTACGACGCCGGACACCTACGGCCGAACCTGGCACGTACCGAGCAACCCTGCGAAGACGCAAAAAGAAATGATCGGCCAGCTTCTCGAGATGGCGGGGCGGCCGCAGGTGCAGGTGCGCGGCTTGAGACCCATAGTGCTGCGCGCGTTGGGTGTCTTCTCCCCTGAGATGAAGGAGATTTCGCAGCTGAGCTACGTGAGAGGACACGCGTCGCCGTACGCTGCGAGCAGCCGGGTGGACGGGGACCGGATAACCGACACACCGGCGGACGAAATGACCTCGCCGCTCTGCATCCTCCACCGAGAATGGCAGCTGGGTGGTACTGCTGGTCTCTGGCAATCGCCATACCACGGCGGCAAGCTCGGGTGCATGCCCACCACACACTCACATCCAGCCCTTCTCATCGTGGGGGCCGACCGCACGGTACCGATCACCGTGCAGCGCCGCTCCCACATGAAACCTGCCGATGCGATGGCGTTCATCGCGCCAATCGACCTCACGACGATCTTCAAACCGCTGTGTCCGTTTCCCGGTGTAGCCGGTGTCGAGAACCAGATCGAAGCGTGGGATCACTCTGGGCCGTCGCGCAATCCGCAGTTCACCGACGGATCTCAGGTCGACGAGCAGCTGACCGAATGGGTCGAGGGCACGAGCTTCGCCTATCAACTGACCAATTTCACCAACGCGCTCTCGAAACTCGCCGAGGGCGTTCGCGGCGAGTGGACCTTCACACCCGATGGAGAAGGAACCCTGATCCGGTGGAGCTACGAATTCAAGCCGCTTGCGGGCCGCCGTTGGATCATCGCCGGCCCATTCAAGCCACTGTGGGCGCGGTACATGCGCGCAGCACTGAGAGCCAGTGTCAGTGCACTCGAGTCACGCGCTGCACCGACAACTGACGGCGCAAAGGCTCTGCGGACTCAGCGTCGCACTACGGGAGCCCACCCGGGTGACTCATCAATGGTTGTCTCAGTGCGAAGAACCCCACGATGAGTGCGGCGCATGCCGGGGCCGCCCGGGTTTCTCTGCCCGCGTGTCGGCGTCGACTGCGAAGATGGCGTGCAGGATCGTCTCGGCGCCGTTTGCCGCGGAGTCTGGGCTCAGTGATCTTGGCCGGAGTCGCTCCCGTCACCATCACCTTTGCCTCGATCTGTGGTACCCCAACACACACGTTCATTTTCGGCACGTTTCAGGCGTTGGTCGCCGCGCCAGACGTCCCGGAAGTCGCGGCGGGAGGGATGAAGTACTCCCGCATAACGATGATGCGCCCGTCACGGATCTCGGCGACGCCGGCGACGCGCGCAGACATCAGTAATTCGCCGGCGGCACTGTAGAAGTCATCGACACGTTCGGTGAACACGTAAGGACCCTGCGACACAATGAACTTGAAGTCGACGATCATCGTTTCGAACCCTGGTGGCTCGGTGGCGACGAGAGCTTGAGCCTCTTCGATGCCCACCGTGGTGACGAGGCCGACGTTCTCCCATACGGTCTCTGGGGTGAAAAATTCGTCGAAGGCTGCCATCGCGACGGCTTTGGAGATGCTCCAGCGTCCGAAGAACTCGCGGAACACAGCGCTGGGGTCCGTGGCGGAAGAGGTGGTGTTGTTGGTGCTGTGTGCTTGTGTCATGCCGTTCAGCGTGCCGAATGGATCCGCGGCGGGGAACGTCCAGTCTTAGCCCCGACTGCAGGCAACCTAGGACAAATTCTTCCCTCCCCTGGACCGTAATGGCGGGAATAATGGGGAGATGGTCAGTGGTTCGGATTCCGCCGGTTCCCTGGGGAGCTTCCTGCGGGCGCGGCGCGCCGAGTTGGACCCCGGTGAGGTGGGGTTACCTGCGCCGGGGGGCCGTCGGCGCGTTCCCGGTCTGCGCCGTGAGGAGGTTGCTCAGCTGGCGGCCATCAGCCACGACTATTACGCCCGACTCGAACAGGGCCGCGTTGCGCCCTCGCCTGCGGTCTTGAACGCTCTTTGCGATGTCCTGCGACTCGACAGCGAGCAACGTAGTTACCTTTACGAACTCGCCGGCAAGCCCGTCCTTGACCGCCGTGCGCCCACATCGGATCCCTTTCGGCCACAAGTTCAACGCCTCCTCGACGCGATGACGGGGGTTCCCGCCTTCCTTTTTGATCGTCGATTCGACATCCTGGCCTGGAACGCGTTGGCCGCCGCGGTCTACGTCGACTTCAGTACCATCCCGCCTGGCCAGCGCAATTATGTACACCTGGTCTTCACCCACCCCGGCGTCCGCGCGCTCTACGCCGACTGGGATGCCGTCGCCCGGACCTGCGTTGCAACACTGCGCAGATCTGCCGCCCAGAACCCGGATGACCCTCGTCTGCTCGCACTGGTCGACGAATTACGCACCCGCGACGACAGGTTCCGCACCTGGTGGGGAGTGCACGAGGTGGTCAATTTCAGTCGCGGAACCACAATCCTGCGCCATCCGGTCGCCGGCGAGCTCACACTGGACTGGGACATCTTCGCCAGCGACGCCGACCCTGGCCAACGCCTGATGACGATGACCGCACCCCCACACAGCCCCACCCACCAAGCGCTGCAGTTCCTCAGCTCGTGGAACAACAGCACCGTCCAGTAAAGGCTCTCTCGCTGAAGGACTTCACGGCCGAGTAACGTCATTCAGGCTTTTCGCAGCCCGTGCGGTTGTACCTGAACAGGCAGCAGGCGACGGTTACTCGCATGTCGCGATGACTACCCCCGCGTCCCATTTGCTGCTAAGCATGTCCTAGCAGTACCAACGTCGGGAGGGCGCTATGGCACTGGATGTGACCATTGAGGATCTGGCGGCCTCTGGGGTGGCGGTCACCGGGCACGGCGAAGAGGTGGCCACGAAGCACTGCGCGGCGGATAGCCGCATGGAGAGCGCCCGGGGCGGATGGCAAGGCCAGGAGTTCTGGTCGATGGAAGAACGGCACGCCGAGGCACTGAAAGTACGAGAACAGCAAGCAGATACCATCGCCGCACGGATGTAGCGGCTCGCCGTGACCCTCACCTTCGCAGACATTGAGCGCTGGGATGCCGGCGACGTCCGCGAGGTGTTTCACGCTGCCAGCAGCCGCGCCCAGGCCGTCCAGGACGCAGCCGACGGTCTAGCGGAGCTACCCGCCTTCACGACTTGGGGCGGCGAAGCGGCGGAAGCCGCCAAGGAAGCGATCGGCAAGACCCGTGCCGACCTCGATGCTCACGGGCAAGAAGCACTCGCCGTTGCCAATGCCGCCCGCAGTGCGGCCGATGAGATCGACCGCATCAAATCCGAGCTCGCCACCCTCAAAGCTGACGCGGCTGCGCTCGGCATGGAGATCGACCCGGTAACGGGACAAGTGGTGGCCGGACCGGGCGTCAGCGGCCACCCCATGGAGGTACTCCTCAAGCAGCAGCAGCTCCAGCCACGCGTAGATAAGCTCATCGCCGAGGCCAACCAGGTGGATATGGCGCTGGCCAACGCCATCGATATGGCCGGCGGAGACACGCCGATTCCTGCGTCGCCGCATACCAACGATCCCGAGATTCAAGCCGCACTGAATCAGCCGATGCCAGAGGACCCACGCGAGTTCAACGAGCTGTGGGACAAGCTGAACAAAGAGCAGCGCGACTGGCTGTTTGAGCAGGATCCGGGTATCGGTAATCACCCGGGGATGCCGTGGGGCGGTGGCGCGGAAAATCCGGGCAAAGACTTCTACAACCGGCAGCACCTGGAGTCGCTTACCGCCGACGCTCAAGCTGACATTGACCGCCTCACAGCTGCGCATCCCGAGTGGGCCCGAGACCCTGCACTGCTCAGCATGCCGGGGTATCCACCGCCCGGGTGGGAGACCTGGCGGCAGCAGTGGGATAAGGCGCATCACGCGCTGAACGGCTACAAGTCGGTCAACTCGGCGCTGCAATCACCGGACGGCGTTCCGCGACTCCTGGGCGTGATCGACGATCAGGGGCACGCTGCCGTATCAATTGGCAACCCGGACACAGCATCACGCACGGCGACGCTGGTACCGGGGACCGGTCAAGATCTCACGGCGTTCGAGGGCGCTTCGTTCAAGTCAGCGGCGATGTATGACGCCGCAATCCGGGCTGATCGAAGTCTCAGCGGCGAACTGGCGGTGATGACGTGGATGGGCTATGACCGTCCGATGACTCTGATGGAGGCGGGATCGGCGGACTATGCCCGCAACGGCGCTGGAGCGCTCGACGCCTACATGGCGGGTCTTGAGGTCACTCATGTTGGCCCCCAGGCAGTCGATACTGTGATCGGACACAGTTATGGCTCAACCCTGGTCGGTGCGGCCGGCGCCGATGGGCATCACCTTGCGGCCGAGAATGTCATCGCCGTCGGCAGTCCCGGCATCCTGGTCAACCATGCCTCGGAGCTCAGCCTTGATGCGGGTGGCAATGTGTATGCCATGCGCGCCGACAACGACATCATCGAGCTCGTGTCGGGCGCGGTTCTAGGGCTGAATCCGACCTGGGACGGCTTCGGTGCCGTCGAGTTGGCGGCGGCGCCCGGTCCGACGTGGGGGCCTGAGTTCCTGGGTTTGCCGTCGGTTGCGGCGCACAGCAGCTATTGGGACCCGGGCAACCCGGCGCTGCTCAATATGGGGGCCGTCATCGCCGGTCAAACACCGCCGCAGATTGTGCCGAACGGATGAGGGGGCAGCGATGGAGTGGCTAGCTGTCCGGGCCGCAGCGCGCTGGGTCGCTGCCGTCGGCATCGTCGGTAGTGCCGTTCTTGGCTGCAGCGAGTCACCGCCGCTGGGGCCCGCAGTTCCGACGGGAGCAACCGAACTAGAAGGGTCGCCCATGACATCTGGACCCCCACCACCACCCGGATGGCACCTCAATGAGGTGACGCCAAGCAGCGAGCAGGAGGCGCACAGCAGTCTCCTCACCTATGTGAAGCAGACGCTCGCAGCGTTACCGCCAGGCACGACGTTCGATAGCGGAGCGTTCGTGGGTTCGGGCGCGACACCCTGGTGCGATGACCAACCGGATGATCCGGCGACGGCGCCGGTCCGGCTGCAGGCGCTGGGCGATATCAAGGTTCCCGATGGCATGGCTCCAGAAGAGATCATCTCGGCCGCGGGCCAGACGTGGCGCAGCTGGGGTTGGTACGTGTACCAGCGTGATGACTTCAAGAGCCCCAACCAGTTTGGCTACGGGCCTGACGGCTACCGGTTGCAGATCGAGGTGTCGAACCCACCCTCGTACCCGCCGACATTGACGGCGATCTCACCGTGTTTCCCAGGCAACCTTGTGCGCGACGACCTGCAGTTTCCCCGCGTGGTCACGGCGGAATAGGCCGCATTGCGGATAGGCGGACTCTGGCGGAAATCTTGCCGTCGTGTACTCGATCTATGTCTGAGCCACTGCCAGTCATCCTGTCGCAGAAGCTGACCGGACGAACCCGTAGCCTCAGCGTAGCTAGGGGTGCTGCTTTCGGTGTAGTCGATGATCGCAGCGGCCATCGACGCCGGGCCCGGAAAGACTGGCGTGGTGGAAGGCGTATCTCCCGTCGTTGTGTCCGTCGCACTGCGGACCCGACCGCCGCCGAGCTCCCCGAGACGGACAATCTATGGGTATTCCACTTCGGAGCTGACCCTGATCCAGTTCATGGTCGTGGAGTCGACCTGTTGGAGCTCTGCGACGGCGCCATCGTAAAGAGCTGAGTAGCCTAGCTTTCTAGCCTCTCTAGCTGCGTCCTCAAAGTAAACATCTTGAGGTCCGCCGTGAAGTCGTTCCGTGCTTTGTCCAGCCGGGTCGTGGCCCGGCTCCGTCGGACGCTCTCCTTGCGAGGAGCGGTCACGTACTTGGAGATCCCAAAGACACGTGTCCGCCTAGTCGTTCCGGAGAAGTCATCCGCGGACCCCGGCACTACATGCGCGTACTCGCTAGCGAATCTGGGGACCCGAAAAATCCCACTTTCATGTCCAACTGGACATCGCCTGGACATTTGAGCTGGGAAATGGACATCAAACGCGGGAAGCCACAGCTCGTGTGGCTTCTCACGTTTCATGTCCATCACCGCGCCGCTGACCTGCATCGTCGGTGGCGTTCTCAGTCGATGTCCACACCGCAAATTCTCACTTTCATGTCCACACCGTCACTGACGTGAACACGGTCCTGCAAACCCATAGCTCGCGAATCCCGCGCACCAGGCCTCAATTCGTCACTGTGATGCAACGTCACGACATCTCCTCCGCGGGGCCGTGCAACTCTGAAAGTTGATGCACTGCAGCCATTTCGGGATCAACAGGCCTGAAGCTCATTGCGACTTCACCTCTATGCCGGCGGGTGGAAGACATCCGGCGTTGCGATCGATTTACCTGTACCGGTTTAGGGATGTGGCACTGCTCCAGGATGCGATCGCTCCGGCCGGTATCGGTTAGCTGAGCGTGTTGTGCGAGGCTACACGCCCGGTGACGCTTGGCTGGCGGCGGCAGTCTCGGGGTTGAGACTAGCCCGGCGATTGTTCGATCGTCGCGGAAGGTGATGCGCGCTACGAAATCGCCGGCCTCGAACGCCGAAGGTGTGTTGGTGATGGTGATGGTGAAGTCGCCGGCGCGCACGGCCTCGGTCGCCTTGGCTCTCAGAGGAACCCGGCATCCCGGCGAGATAGGCCCACGCCTCGGCGAGCCCCTCCTCGGTCAACCCTGCGCGCATCGTCGAATCGAAGCGCTCGGTGATATCTGCCCATCGGCCGTGCGCATGGTCATCGAGCACTTACCGGGCCAAGTCAATGGCGTCCAGAAGGGGGCTGGTGTTCATGACCTCTCCGTTTCGGGGGTCGGTGGGCTTGCCGTACTTCTGGAAGACGGTCTGACGGGAGACGCCGAGCACCTGACCGATGCCCTGCCAGGTGCTGCCCGCGTCCCGGGCCTGTTGCACCGCCGCAGCCATCAATGCCCCAGCCCCACTGCGGATGTGGGCGGCGTCGCGCACCAGATCGAGCGGATCGTGGTCACTCGCCAAGAGCGGCGCGGCGAGGAGCTGAGCGAGTTGGCGATGGAGCTTCTGACCGGCCACCGCGACTGACGATCCCGACATGCGTCAAGTTTATGTTGACAGATTCGGAGATGTCAGTCTGTGGTTGACGCTCCTCGAGCACCGGCAGCTACGCCTCGCGGTGCCAGCGCCGTCTCGTTGCCGGCCCGTGTCCGTCGTGGAGGATGCACGGCCCTAGGCCGGGATCGGTCATCCCGTGATGGATCTGATTTTTGCGATGAGCGCAGCGGGCGTGGTGGGTGTGTAGTCCTCGCCATTGATGCGGATCGTCGGCGTTGCGTTGACCTCGCTCGCGGCAGCCGTGCCCTTCACCGTGTTCAGATACTGCCCACTGGTGACGCACTCGCGCACGCTGCTGTCGGCGCCCGCTTGACGCGCGATCTCGATGAGTTGGTCATCGGTGGGAAACGTTGTGTCCGTCTCGCTGGGCTGCTGGGCATACAATGCGGCGTAGAAGCGGCGAAACGCCGGCTTGTCGGACGTGGTGTCCTCATCGGCCACGCAGTACGCGGCTGCCCCGGCCCGCGACGAGTGGTTCTGATTGGTCGGACGGTCCAGAATCGCGACCATGGTGTAGTCAGCGGCTACCGCGCCACTGTCGATGAGGTCGTTGATGGTTTGGCCGAACTCCATCTCATAGTTCCTGCAGGCGGGACAGAGGAAGTCCTCGTATATCGACACCACGGCCTTGGGTTCAGCGCTGCCCGGTGTAGTGATCACGGTGTCGGTCACCGCGCGGATTGCCGTGGTCTCCCCGCCAGCGGGGGTGTCCTCACCGCCGATCACCATGGCGAGCACAAGCACCACCGCGCCGACGACCACGGCGACGGTGAGCCCAACCTGCACGATGAGCTTGCGCCTACGGCGGGCTGCCGCTTGCGGCTGGGAACCGGGAACGGGTGAAGGTGAGGCCGCCATGCGGCAACGGTAGGCCGCTCGGTGGCATCAGGGGCACGTAACGCCTGCAGGACATCGTCGGGTCAACCCGTAGATGGATCGCGCCCCGGCAGACCGGCACGCCACGCAACCGCAGCGCTTGGCGCACACCTCTCAACCCGTCCACGCGGGACCGCGCCAGAGACCGGGATACAACCGTGGCATCGGCTGGCGGCCCGCAGCCACACTGGGCAGAACCTCCGTCTCGACTATCTAATAGGCATGGGACGCCATACCGTGACGAGGACACTGTGAGACAACAACTCCGCGCACTCAGTCAGTGCTCGCGGGATTGCTGCAGAACGTGTGGTCGGCGTACTCGAAGTCGGAGATGCGCCGATCCACGACGGTGGCGGTGGGGTGCAGCCGCCCGTGCGGCTCGTCGGCGGGGGTGCCGACGAGGCGATGTTCAGAGTTGGGTCATGCCGCCGTCGGCGACGAGATCGATGCCGGTGATGAAGCTGGAGTCGCTGGAGGCCAGGAAGAGTACGGCCTTGGCGATCTCCTCGGGGCGCCCGATCCGGCCGAGCGGCACCATGCCGATCATCTGCTGTTCGAAGGCTCGCTCCTCCTCGGGGGTGCGCCCCGAGGTGTGCAGGATCGGGGTGTCGATCAGCCCGGGGCTGAGCGTGTTGACGCGGATGCCGCGGTCCTTGAATTCGGCGGCCCAGGTTCGCGCGAACGAGCGGACCGCCGCCTTGGACGCGGAGTAGGGTCCGAAGCCCGGAATGCCGAGATAGTGGGCGTTGGAGGCGGTCAGGACGATCGAGGCGCCGTCGCTGAGGAGGTCGACGGCCTTCTGGACGGTGAAGAACACGCCGCGCGTGTTGGCGTTGAAGACCTTGTCGTAGTGTTCGGGTGTCGCGGAGGCTCCTTCGGGTGCCAGACCGCCGACGGCGGCGTTGGCGAAGATGACGTCGACGCTGCCCTTCTCGCGCCGGACCACCTCGTAGAGTCTGTCGAGGTCGTCGAGTTCAGCGACGTCGCCTTGAACCGGGGTGACGTTGTGCCCGATCTCGGTGGCCGCCTTGTCGAGTTCGGTCTGGCGGCGACCGGTGATGTAGACGTGGGCGCCTTGGGCGACGAACTCCGTGGCTGTGGCCAGACCGATGCCGCTGGAACCGCCGGTGATGACGGCTACTTTGCCTTCGAGTTTCCCGGACATGGGTGAACCTTTCTTTGGTGTTGTGCCGCACTCTCTTTCGGCATGCGGTGATCGTCTGGATCGGGTGGCGACAGCTCACGCCCCGTTGCTGGGCGGCATCGGCTGTCGCACCGCGAATCACACCGCTGCGACGGCACCCCCGATGGTCGCGTCGGTGATGCCGTAACGGTCGGACAGGTCGGCCGCCAGTGCGCGCAGTGCGTCTGCGGGCTGTGCGGGGATCAGGATGCGGGTGACGCCGATGGCGGCGTAGCCGTCGGCGGTACGGGAAAGCTCGTCGACGATCGCCCGGCGCCGCGTGCCGTCGTCGAGGCCGGTGAGGTCCCCGCCGTAGGGGACCGTCACCTCGATGGCGTCCGCGTCACGTCCGGCGGCGTCAGCTTCGGTGCGGATGATGGCGAGCAGTGGTTGCAGCGCGTCAGGCCCGGCGACGGTGGGGAAGAAACCGTCTCCGATGCGTCCGGCACGGCGCGCCGCGCGTTCGGAGCCGCCGCCGATGACGATAGGGACGCCGCCGTTGACCGGGTGGGGCAGGCTGACGGCGTCGGTGAAGGTGGCGTAGGTGGTGTCCACGGTGGCCTTGGTGTCGCGCCACAGCGCGCGCAGCGCGGTCACGTAGTCGTCGTGGCGGCGGCCGCGGTCCGCGAACGGCACCCCCACCGCGGTGAACTCCTCCTCGAGCCAGCCGACACCGACACCGAGGTGTACGCGCCCACCGGAGAGCACGTCGAGGGAGGCGGCCTGTTTGGCCAGGACCAGCGGATTACGTTGCGGGAGAACGAGAACACCGGTGGCCAGGATGACGCGCTCGGTGACGGCGGCGGCGTAGGCCAACCAGATCAGCGGATCGGCGAGGTCGAACTCGACCTCGCCGCCCATCATCTTGCCGCTCTCGTCGTAGGGGTAGGTGGTCTCGTAGGTGGCGGGGACGACCACGTGGTCGATCGCCCACACCGAGTCCAGCCCGATCTCTTCGGCGAGGCGAGCGGTGCTCGCGGCAGCGGCGGGGTGAGCACCGTAGAAACTGTTCACGCCTAGCAGGCCGAATCTCATGGTGTGCGTCTTCCCGTCGTCGATGGGGTGAGGTGGTGGGTCAGGGCCGGGCGACGCGGAGCAGGAGTTTTCCCGCCAAGCGGCCGGTGTCGAGGATGCGGTGCGCCTCCCGCACGTCGTCGAAGTCGAGCACCCTGTCGATGCCAATGTTCAATGCGCCGCGCCTGCCGGCGTCGGCGATGTAGGCCTTCGCGGCGGCGAGACGGTCGGGGGATTCGACGAGTTCGAACAGGTCGACGAAGGCGACAGATTTGCGGTCGAGGGCGACCAGGGGCACGTCGACGCGGGCCGCGCGGATGTCCGGTGAGGTCTGCGCGCCGTAGCAGAACACGTGCCCGAACGGCGCGGTGGCGGTGATCAGTTGAGCCAGCAGGGGTCCGCCCACCGTGTCGTACACGACCGTCGCGCCGCGCCCGGCGGTGATCGCGGCGACGACGGCGGCGAGGTCCTCGTCGTCGGTGGCGATGGCGTGGTCAGCTCCCAGCGCCAGCAGTTCGGGCTTGCGGGCGGCGGTGCGGGTGGTGGCGATGACGGTGGCGCCGAAGTCGCGTGCGATCTGAATCAACGCGGTACCGACCGACGATGTTGCGGCGGTGACGATCACGGCGTCCCCGGCGCCGATGGGCACCTTGGTGGCCAGGGTGTAGGCCTGCAGGCCGGCCATCCATGTCGCGGCCTCCTGCTCGTCGGAGCGGTCAGCGGGCACCGGGACCAGGGCCCCGACGGGGACGTCGGCGTGGGTGGCGTAGGTGCCGGTACCGACCGTCGGGGACTGGATCGGCAGGATCGCCACCCGCTGGCCCATGGCGAATCCGTCGACGTCGGGTGCGGTGTCGACGACGGTGCCCACGGCTTCGACCCCGAGCGTCGCCGGCAGGGTGGGGGCGATGACGTAGTGGTCTCGCCGGAACAGGGCCTCGAAGCGGTTCACCCCGATGACGTGGATCGCGACGCGCACGTGCCCGGGCTCGAGTGCCGGCAGCTTCAGCGGCACCATCTCCAGCACCTCGGGGCCGCCGAGGTGGGTGAACTGCACCCGCCTCATGGCGTCATCGGAAGGACGTTCGTCGATTGTCAACGGCTCGGCCATGTTTCGCTCCATTCCGGTGGTGTCACCGCATGCGTCAGCGGTTGCCAGCATATGTAACTATCACTGTTACATCAGACCATATGTAATGATGGTGGTTACAGTCAAATGGTGTGAGGAGATGCAGGTGAGCGCGAACAGCCGGATGAGTCTGGCGGTGCACGTGTTGACGTGGATCGCCTTCGATCGCCGCGGGACCGACAAGGAGATCGCCACCTCGGCGCGCATCGCGACCAGCGTCAACACCAACCCGGTGGTGATCCGGCGCAGCCTGGGAGAACTGCGTAAGGCGGGCCTGGTGCAGGCCACGCGTGGTCGCGACGGCGGATGGACCCTGACCCGCGATGCCGCCGACATCACCCTGCTCGACGTCTATCTGGCCGTGGGCGGTGAGCCGATCTTCGCGATGCACACCACCCCGCCGGATGCCGAGTGCTACGTCGGGTTCGGCATCCAACCCGTGTTGACGCGGGTGTACGCCGATGCCACCGCCTCGCTGTGCAGCACGCTGAAGAACACGACGATCGCCGACGTGCTACGCGACGCGGTGGCCGAGTACGCCGCCAACGCCGCAGTCTCCTAGCTGGCCGCTATGGCGCGCCGGCCACGCAGAACACGTTGCCGTCCGGGTCGGCCAGCACCACCCACCCGAAGTCCGGGCCGGCGGTGTGCCGGCCCACCTCCACAGCGCCCGCGGCGATCAGACGGGCCGCGTCGCGGTCCTTGTCCGGCGAGTGCAGGTCCAGGTGCAGTCGGTTCTTCCCCGGTGCGGGGTCGGGCACCTTCTGGAAGCCCAGCCGCAGACCGGTTGCCAGCGTGACCATCACGAATTCACCTGCCGCCGCGACGGTCACCCGACCGTCGAGGGCGCGGGCCCACCACGCCGCCAGCGCTTCGGGGTCGGTGCAGTCGACCGTCACCATCGACACCTCCAGTGTCGGCGTGTCTCCGTTGCTCATCAGCGGTTCTCCTCTGTTCGTATATCGGCGTGCAGCACAGCCGTCTCGCTGCCCGGCTACGGGGTGAAGACGTCGGCGGCGTGGATGGTGTCGAGGTATTCGCGCACGGCCGCGATCAGCCCGTCGCGCAGGTCGAATACGCACACGATGCGGTTGTCGTAGTCCACGCCGGTCGCCGATCGGCCGGTGGTGTGAGTTTCCACCACGATCCGCTCCTCGGTTGCGGTCACCGAGGTGACGTCGACCCGCGGCCCGTCAGGCAGAGCCGTCGCGACCCGGCCGAGCATCGCCGGGAACTGCTCCCGGTCGTAGGTGCCCGCCAGGGCGAACCGCCCGCCGGGCCTACCGGGCACCGTCCAGGTGAAGTCCGGCGTCGTGCGTGCCAGTGCCGCCTCGATGTCGCCGGCGCCCAAGTCGGCGAAAAAGCCGCTCGCTGTGTCCATGTTCGTCTCCTGTGTGTTCGTCAGCGGTCGGTGATGCGGGTGTCGGCGACCGTTTCGGCGAACCCGACGCCGAACACCTCGACGGGATTGCGGAAGCCTGGGCGTACCTCGCTTTCCAGCACCCGGCGCGCGGCATGGACCGCGGCCAGCGGGGTAAAGGTGTAGCCGTTCACGGTGTCGAGCACTGAGCGCACGATCCGGCCGTCGCGTCCGGTGGCCTCCGCGGCCGCGTGATAGCGGTTTGCATCGCGTTGCTGCGCGCTGGGACCGTCGGGCAGGTCGGCCAGCGCCCCGTCGGGGAACGCGTCACCGGAGGCGTACACGTAGGTGTCGATGTTCGGGATACCGGTCGCCCGCCCAATGGTGATCAAGTCCGGCAGCGTAATCGGCGTGCACTCCACGTCGCCGAACCCGAAATCGAAGTGCCGCACCGCCTTCGGGTCCCCGGTGACCAGGTGTCCGTCGACGCGGTGCAGGGTCTCGGTGGTGAGGTTCTCGCTGGCGCTGATGGCCGAGCCCCGCGACATCGACCCCGCCACGTGCAGAGCGATCCGCAACCGCTGCGGCGCCTCGACGCGGGCGGCGGTGTGCGCGGCCAGACATCCCAGCATGGCCACACTGCCGCCGCTGCCCGGCAGGAGCATGACGCCCGCGGCGGTCGCGGCGGTGTCGAGGGTTTCGGCTAGCCGGTAGCTGTCCAACTCGGCGGCGATGTCGAGGTAGTGGGTGCTGGTGCGGATCGCCGCCTCCATCAGCGGCCGCGCCGTGCGCAGGTAGGGACCGGCACAGTTCAGCAGCACCGTCGTGCCCTTCAGAGCCTCGTCGACCGCGCTTCTGTCGTCGACAGCGAATGCCCGGTTTTCGCAACCCAATCGGTCGGCGACAACGGCGATCGTTTCGCCGTTGCGACCACCGAGCACCGGGTTCAAGCCAAGATCGCGGGCATGCTCGGCGGCCATCGTGCCGGTGTAACCCGTTGCGCCGTATATCAATAACTTGCCCACGTCAGTGCTGCCAACTCTTGTACACGAATTCCAGGCTGTAGCCGTCGGGGTCGAGGACGTTGGCGGCGTAGTAACGCGGGTCGTAGTGCAACCGCGGACCCGGTGACCCGTTGTCGATGGCGCCCGCGGCGATCGCCGCGGCGTAGGCGGCGTCCACCTCGGCCTCGCTGTCGGCGACGAACCCGATGTGGGCGGCGCCGCCGTCAGCTGTACCGCGGCGCAGCCAGAAGATCATCCGTCCGGTGTCGGCGTCACCGAGCCCGTATAGGTCGGGGTGTCCGGGTGGGCCGTCCTCGCCGGCGTAGTCCAGTCGGGTGGTGATTCCCAGCGGGGCCAGCGCGACAGTGTAGAACGCAGTCGACGCCTGCGGGTCGGACACGGTGAGGAAAACGTGGTCGAGCACTTGGGAGTCCCCCTTCTAGATGATGTAGCCGCCGGCGACTTCGATGGTCTGCGCGTTGATCCACCGGTTGTCGTCCGACAGCAGGCTGGCGATCACGGTGCCCACCTCGTCGGGTTCTCCAACGCGACCCAGTGCGGTTTGGGCGGCCAGTGCAGCCTCGAACTCGTCTGTCAGGCCGCCGCCGAGCTCGGTGCGGATCGGTCCCGGCGAGATGGCGTTGGCCCGGATTCCGCGCTCGCCGAACTCCTTGGCCTGATACCGGGTCAGCACGCCCAGGCCGCCCTTGAAGCTGGCGTACGGCGCCACGCCGGGCGTCGCCACCCGAGTGGTCGCGCTGGTCATGTTGACGATGTGTCCCCCGTCGGCCAGCAGGGGCAGCAGCGTCTGGGTCAGGAAGAACGGGCCCTTGAGGTGCACGTTGAACAGGCCGTCGAACTGCGCCTCGGTCACCGAGGCGATCGGCGTGAACTCGCCGTAGCCGGCATTGTTGACCAGCCCGTCGAACTCCTCACGCTGCCACGTCGCACTCAGCGCCGCGCGCAGAGAATCCCGGAATTCGCCGAACGAGGCGACGTCGGCGACGTTGAGAGGCAACGCCACGGCGGTGCCACCGCCTGCGGTGATGTCGTCAACGACGCGCATCGCCGACTCCGGGCTGGCGTTGTAGGTGAGCACGACACCCATGCCCCGGTTCGCGCAGGCCCGCGCCGTGGCCGCGCCCAAGCCGCGACTTCCGCCGGTGACGACGATGATCGTCATATCTGTGGTTCCTTCCGTCCTGTGGCTGACGGAAATGAGTCAACGCCGCACGCGCATAGTGAAGAAGGGCGGGACTTCCTGGGTGCGCCACACCCAGGATCAGCGGTCGTGCTGCGCGTGCTCCTGGCGGCGGGTGGCGCCCAGCGATCCCAACAGTGCCAGCGCGTCCGCGCTGGCCGATCCGGTGGCCGCGGTGGCCACCGTCAACTGCTGCCCCGGAGCGTTGTTGACGTCGAAGGTTTGAAAACTCAACTCGAGCAGCCCCACATCGGGGTGGCGGATCGTCTTGCGGGTCGCCGACAACCCGGCCACCCGCTGGTCGTCCCACATCGTCCGGAAGGCCTCACTGCGCTGATGGAGACGCTCCACCAGCTCGTCCACCTCGGGCACCGGTGGAACGAAGCCCTGCGCCAGGCGCAGCGCGCTGACCGCAGCGCGGGCCACTTCATCCCAGTTGACGTAGTAGTCGCGCGCCACGGGGTCAACGAAGATCGCCGCGAGCATGCTGCTGTTGCGTCGTTGCAGGGGCGCGATCAGCGCTGCGGCAATGGGATTGGCGATCAGGACCCGAAACGACGCGTTGGTCACGTATGCCGCGGTGTGCGCAAACGCCTCCATGGTCTGCAACAACTCGGGGCTGATCATCTCGTCCTCACGGTCCACCCTCGGCGCCAGCCGGGCCAGGCGGAACGCGTGGTCGCGGGCATCCACTGTCATCCGCAACGCCTCGCAGATCGAATCGAGCACGGGGGCAGACGGACTGCGTTCCCGCCCCTGCTCCAGCCGGGTGTAGTAGTCCGCGCTCACCCCAGACAGCACCGCGACCTCTTCGCGCCGCAGCCCGGCCACACGGCGGCCCGGTGCCGCCGGGAGCCCCGCGTCCTGGGGAGACACCCGCGCGCGCTGGGCCCGCAGGAACGCTCCGAGGTCACGCGACGACTCACCGGCTGACACCATGATGCGGACGGTACTCCCCGCGGTCCCGGCGCGGGCACTTCGGCGGAGCCTGCGGAGCCCGGAGAGGGGTCCGCCGTCTCCGTGACGTCCGCGGTTACGGACCCGTGGCGTCGGAGCCGGTGATGTCCGGGCGCTCACCGGGGGGGCCACGGTGACGGCACGCTGGTTTCGAGGCGGTGATGTCCGGGCGCTCACCGGGGGGCCACGGTGACGGCACGCTGGTTTCGAGGCGGTGATGTCCGGGCGCTCACCGGGGGGGCCACGGTGACGGCACGCTGGTTTCGAGGCGGTCGCAGCGTGCGCGGCGTCCCAGTGGATATCGGCCAGCATCTCGGGCTGCGCAGTGGGGAATTCGAGCCCTCGGCCGAGGAAGTCCTCGAATTTGCAGATGGTCCAGCAGATCGGAGGAGCCCTCGGCGTCGGCGTGGCGGTGTCGGTATACGCCGCCGGCGCCGTCGACGATCAGTTCGTACCAGGACTTCGCGACGCCTTCCCGGCCGGGGGGATGACAGCAGCGGCGGCGATCAGCGCCGCGATCACCGTCAGACGTCCCAGTCGGACATCACCTGCACCGGCCAACGCGACGCAGGACGGAACGGACATGTGTGAACCGTTGCGGTGTCACAGTGTTGAACCCACTGGATAGCGACAGGATAAGCCACACGCAGCAGCGGTGTGACTTCTCACGTCTGATGACCACGCCTGTTGCCGCGACCTGCGCTGATACGCACGTTCTCACTGGATGTCCATCTCTGGAATTCTCAGTTTTATGTCCACGCTTAGCGCCGACCCGAGTTGCCCTCAGGGGCTGTGAGCTGAGGCGAGAGCCACAGGCACTCAGCGAATTGGTATCTGTGGTGTGTTGCCGGATTGCTCTGAGCCCTGTGTAGGCCGATCCGGTACCGGAGCTGTGGATAGGGCTCTCACTGCACGGCCAGGACGTCGGGTAGTTCCCAAGCCTCGCCCTCGCGCCATGCGTCCTCAAACGCTTTGCGCGACAGAGTTTCCCGTGTGCGTCTGAGCAGGTCGGCGGTGAGAGGGCGGCGTGGCCAGACCATGGCGCCCGTCGGGTGTGGGTGTGGGCGGCGGCGTAGAGGCGGGCGGCCTGCCGGTGTGAGCCCCGCTGGGTTTCGTAATTGGCGCGGTTCTCGATGAACATCCCCGCCGACGACGTTCCGCCTGCGGCCACGTGGGCGCGCATGACTTTGCGTACCCAGAAGATTCCACGCTCGGGGTCGTCGTGTAGCAGCGCGGCTGTCATGGGCGTGGCGGCGCTCAGCCAGGCTGCAGCGTCGTTGCCGGCGGCGATGGCCTCGTCATGGAGTTCCTCGGCCCGTGTCGCTGCCTCGGCGAGCCGGCCCGCTAGCGCCGTGACGCTGCATCCTTGGATGTCGGTGAACAGCTGGAGATCGGGATCTCCGCTACGCGTCGCGATCTGCTGTAGCCCAGCGTGAACGTCGGTGATCAGCGCGGCGTCGGGATGCACCCATAGCGCGCCGCCGAGAGCGATCAGTCCCTCGCCGACGACGATCAGGGCCTCGTCCTCAAGACCGGCGAGCCGGCCCAGCACCTCCTTGACCAAGGGCCGGGCGGTCTCGACACGTCCTTGCGTCGCAAGCGCGGATGCGAGCACCACCGTGGCCGCCACCCAGTGCGCGGGGTCGTGCCCGGCCGCGGCGTCGCGGGCCAGTCCCAACCACCGCGCGCCCTCGGTGACCCGGGCGCGGAAGTACCAGTAGAAGCCCAGCGGCGTACAGAGCTCGGCGGCCCGGGGATCTGTGCGGTCGATCAGGTTGGCCGCCAGGGTGGCCCGTACTGTCGCCTCGTCGCTGTCGAGCGCGGCGAACCAGGCGTTCTCGTCGGCTCTGCCGAGCCGTGGGCGCGACGCGATCACCGGTCGCGGCGCTCCGTGGCGGCGGCGGGGTCGTCCTGTCCCTGCAGCGTGTGCGCGGCGTGGGCGCGCACTGTGGCGAGTTGGCGAAACGCGGTACGGCCGCCGGCCGCCTGGGTGGCTGTCGAGGTCAACATGGAGCAGTGCACCAGCGCAGCAAGGGCATCGTTGACCTCGGCCGTGGCGAGGTCACCGGCCACGGCCGTGGCCGAGGCGACGCTGAACCACCCCGGCAGCACCGCGAGGCGGCGATGGACCAGCGCCGCTGACGAGTCGAGCGTGGCGTAGCTGGACTCGATCGCCGAGCGCACGGTGTCGCGCCGGCCAGGCCGGCCCAGTGCGCCGGCGTCGGCCTGCGACTGCTCACGAATATCGTGCAGGCTGTGGCTACGGGCGCGGGCCGCGGCCAGCTCGATAGCCAGGGGCAGGCCGTCGACGGCGACGCAGATGTCGGCAGCGGCTCCGCGCACCTCGTCGTTGATCGTCAGGCTCGGGTCCACCCGGCTGAGCCGATCGAGGAACAGGTGCACCGCGTCACCGCCGCGATCGGTCGTGCCGGAAACCGGAAGCGACAGGGGCGCAACGGTCCACGTCACCTCGGAGTCGACGTCCAGAGGGGTGCGACTGGTGGCCAGCAGCGTGCTGTGTCCGTGACCATGGCCCAACAACGCCGTGGCGAGGGTCGCCACCGCCTCGACGACATGCTCGCAGTTGTCGAGAATCAACAGCAGACGGTGGCCGCGGCCATAGTGGGCAAGGCCCTCGAGTGAGGTGGCGGCCGGCGACGACGTGATCCCCAGGGTCGACACCACCGCCTCGACCACCAGCGCGGCGTCCGTGACGGCGGCCAGGTCGACGAACCAGACGCCATCTGCGAAGCGGTGGGCCGTGGCGCGGCCGACCTCGACAGCCAGGCGAGTCTTGCCGACACCGGCAGCCCCGGTCAGCGTGACCAGTGCGTTCGGTTCCAGCAGGGCGCTCACCCGGGCCAGGTCACGGTCGCGTCCCACCAGCGCAGTCAGACTCACCGGAAGGTGAACCTTGTTGGTGGACACCGCGATCGGGGCGGTCCGCGGTGCACTGTCGAGGCTGACGTCCTGATCGAGTATCCGTGCGTGCAGGTCGCGCAGTTCAGGGCCAGGCTCGGTGCCGAGTTCGTCGATCAGCGTCGCTCGGGTCCGCTGGAAGACCGCGAGCGCCTCGTCGGCGCGTCCACTGCGGTAGAGCGCCAACATCTGCTGGGCGCGCAGCCGCTCCCGCAACGGCGCCTCGGCGACCATCGTCTCGAGGTCGGCCAGCGCCTGGTCAGCACGACCGGTGGCAATGAGCCCGTCGAGGCGGATCTCGGCGGTGTGCCGGCGCAGTTCCTCCAGGCGCGCGACGGCGGGCTGCGCCCAGGTCTCGTCACCCAGCGCGCCGTAGGGCTTTCCGCGCCACAGCTGCAGCGCTTCGTCGGCGCGGGTGATCGCGGCGTCGGCTCGCCCGGCCGCCAACAGGTCGCCGGCGTCGCGGGCGATGTGTGCCAACGACAGCGAGTCGATCGTGTGACCGTCGGCGACCAGGCGGTAGCCCGCGTTCTCATTGATCAGCACGGTCGGCGGTTGCCGCTGCGCGCGGTGGGGTTCCAGCAGTTGTCGCAGCCGCCAGATGTGCGACTCCAGCGTCGAGACCGTCGCGTCGGTGGCGCGCTCGCCCCACGTGGCCTCGAGCAACGCCTGCACCGATACCCGCCGATTGACATTGATCACCAACACCGCGAGGATCGCCGCCGCCCGCGAGCCGGCCACCGGACGATCGATCCCGTCGACGGTCACCGTCAACGAGCCCAGATCACGCACGCGCATGGTCTCGAATCTAGCCGTGAGCGGGTGGAGTGCGGTTGGAGCGATATTGGAGCGGCCGCTGCCACTGTGAGGACACACCGCCACCGAGCCCCGGTGCGGACCAGAGAGGAAAGCGAGCCGTCATGCCCGTCTACCAGTGCGTCACCGCCGGAATCGATCTCACCGAGAACCAGCGTGAGCGGATTGCCACCGGTATCACCACCATCCACCACGAAGAGACCAACGCCCCGGAGCCCTTCATCCGCGTCGCGTTCCAGCCGCTGCCGCTGGGCCTGATGTACACCGCAGGCAAGGTCGAACCGTCGATCATCATCACCGGTGGAATCCGTTACGGCCGCGGCGAAGTAACGCGCCGCCGGATCATGCAGCGGCTGCACGAGTTAGCCGTCGAGACCACGGGCAGCCCCGAAGACCACGTGTTGATCGTTGTGTCAGACACCCCGAACGGGTGGGCGATGGAAGCCGGGATCCTGATGCCCGAGCCGTTCCCCGAGGCCGAGGCCGCATGGTTCCAAGCCCTCGCCGACAAGCTGCCGGAGCGCTTCGCCGGCGCCACGCAGCCCACCACGCTCTGATGCCACCGCGATGACGGGAACACCCCTGCTCACCGCAGTAATCGGAGCCGTCGTCGTCCTCACCGGCGCCCTGGTGGCGCGGGGCGCCACCCGCTACGCAGCCCAACTCCAAGCCGCCCAGCGACGCCGCGACGCCGAACTGATGTCGCTGCGGGAGTTTCGTGACGTTCTGATCAGTGCGCTGGGACGACTCAGCGCGTTCCGATACGCACTGTCTCGGGTGGACTCGGACACTCCGGCCGACGAACAGTTCGAGGCAGCCAACCGCCTCCTCGAAGAGGTCGAGGGATACCGCGGCTTCCGTGTGGAGATGGCCGAACACCTCGAACGATTACGCACCCTCGCGCAGTGTCTTGTATGGGCAGACCTGCGCGAAGCCTTTGGGCCGCTCGACCGCATCCTCAACGAAGCCACCCGTCCGCGCGAAGCCGCGGTGCGCATCGAAGAGGACTCGACCCTGCTGGAGCACTTCGTGAGCCTGCTGGCCGACCGACAGCGACAACTGCTCGAGCAGTACCCCGTGCGGCCCCAGAGGTAATTCCTTGCTATCGGTTACCAACGCCAGGGTGGCTATCGATGAGGTCGTTGATGGTTGTGCCGAACTCCATCTCAAAGTTCCTGCAGGCGGGACAAAGGAAGTCCTCGTATATCGACACCACGGCCTTGAGTTCAGCGCTGCCCGATACCCTGCCCCGAAAACGGGTCGAGATTCGAGCCCAGCTGCGGCGCAATGGCTTCTATGAGCGATTCCGCGATTCGCCTGGTCGGCCACAGGCTCATCCTGCGCGGATTCGTCGACACCGACGAGAACGGTGTTGGAAACGCGGTTCATGACCTGTGGACCCCACAGCCTCCAGGACACTCGAGCCGTCCTCCGTGAGGCGATCGCACAGGCAGGCACACCGTCGCGTACCAGTTTCGATTTTGCGGTGGTGGACGTCGAATCGCGGGCGCTGATCAGCAGCGCAGCCCTAGCCATCACCAGCACTGAACACCGCCGGGGCGAGATCGGCTACGTTCTACACCCCGACTTCTGGTCGAAGGGACTGGCCACCGAAGCGGCGCGCATTGCTCTATTGCGACGGGCGGGCTGGGCGCTCGTCGCCGGCAGCCTCGGCCAGCAATTTATCGCAAGCGTACTTGCGTTAATTGGCCTGCCCGGATACCGTGACCTCACGGTGACGCGTCCCGTGCAGCAGATCGCGGAATCAGAATGAATGCGGGTCTGCCAGACGCTGGGCTCGGACAGCGGTCATGGCAGCCTATGAACGAGGAGCGGGGTTGTATCGTGCGAGTTCTCATTACTGGTGGTTCCGGATTCATCGGTCGGGTCGTTGTAGCCGACTTGCTGAGGAATGGGCATGAAGTGCTCGGGCTTGCGCGTTCGCGTCAGGCCGCCGAAGCATTGGAGGAGTTGGGCGCTCAAACCGTAAGTGGGTCGATCGAGGATCTCGGTGTATTGTCATCGGCTGCAGGACAAGTCGATGCTGTTGTGCACCTTGCGTTTCGTCATGATGTGGCACTTGCAGGCAATTTTGGACACGCGGTGGCTTCGGATTTGGCGGCCATCGATGCCCTCGCCCGAGGTTTGCCCCCTGCAGGGGCGTTGACGATTGCCGGGGCCGCTCTGGGGTTGCAGGCTGAGAACGGTTCGCCCGCAACCGAAACGTCGCGCCCCAACGCCTTGGGGCTCAAGCGTCAACCGCCCACTGACGCGATCCTCGACCTCGCCCACCGAGGTATCCGGTCATCTGTGGTGCGGCTTGCCCCGACCGTCCATGGCGTGGGAGACGCGATGTTCATGCCCACCATGATTCGGATCGCTCGGGAGAAAGCGTTCTCGGGGTATCCGGGCGATGGAACTGCACGCTGGTCAGCAGTGCACGTCGAAGATGCCGCAAACTTGTTTCGCCTTGCAGTCGAAAAGGCACCTCCTGGCTCGATTCTGCATGCGGTCGCCGAGGAAGGCGTCCGCGTCCGCGATATCGCGGACGCGATCGGTCGCCGGCTCGGCGTGCCCGCTCGTCCTGTCGCCGACGACGAGGTAGAAAACCACTTTGGGTTCCTTGGCACACTTCTGGCGACAGACGGCCCTGTCTCGAGCGCTCGAACACGGGAGATCACTGGCTGGCAACCGCACAGGAACGGGCTACTCGAAGAGCTCAATCGCGATCACTACTTCGTTCACGACTAGACCCTCGCTCGCGTGATGGCAACGAGTGTCGGCGGGTCGCGGGCGACGGCGACGGGAGCATGTCAACCATGGCGCCAACACCCGACGATCTGCCGTCGCGTCGAGTTCCTCCGGTTGCAGAAAAACTCTCCGGATATCAGACGGCTCGTCATCCCACCAGATCGGCTCAGTACTTCGACGAGTTGCACCTCCTCAACCGTCGCGGTGGCGCGGCTGCCCTGCTGCGCTCGTCGCTGGCTGAAGGGCCGTCCAGCGCCCGCGTCAGTGCACCCGTCAAGGACGACTACACCGCACTCCGTCGAAGACCGCCTTCGCCAGCGTGACAGCCAGGTCCGGTCCGAGTTCCTCCTTCAACACCAAAGCCCGCCAATGAATCGGCGCTACCAGTAATTCGATCACCAATCTGGGATCTGTGTTCTCAGGTACTTCTCCGCGATCGATAGCCCGTTTCACAACCACGGCAGCCGCGGCGGTACGTTCGCGCCACACCCCACCTTGCATCTCTGCCACCGCAAGATCTTTCACAGGCCACGACAGCAACTGCGCGACTGCCAGCCCCAGAGGGGTTGACAGATAACGACACAACTCCGTCGCCAGGATAGTCAGATCCTCGCGGAACGAGCCGGAGTCGGGAACCGGCAGATCTGATTCACTCAGGTCGAGAATGGCTTCGACGAGGAGCTTTTCGCGACTTCCCCAACGGCGATAGATCGACGTTTCGTGCACACCGGATCGCGACGCCACCTGCGCGACAGTGAGCTGATCGATCCCGCCTTCCCGAATGAGCTCGAGCGTGGACTCGATTACGGACTGACGCACTCGTGCTGAGCGGCCATTCACCCGGCGTCGAACATTGGATTCCGCCACCACCCGAGGATAGCTCCGCTCATTTTGCCGCTTGCGGGCCGTTCGAACCCTCTGTACGGTTACAAACGCAAGTCGCCTTGCGTTAATGATCATCGTAGAGGAGGCCCGCATGGACTTGGGCATCACTGATCGCGTCGCACTTGTCACGGGTGCCTCCAGTGGTATCGGCGAGGCCTGCGCTGTGGCGCTCGCCGTCGAGGGTTGCTTGGTGGTCGGCACCGACATCTCCAAGGATGGCCTCGAACGCCTGGAAGCCCGCGATCCCCGTCGGTTCAGGTCCGTGGTCGCCGACCTGGCCGACCCGGAAGGACCCGCCCGCGCGGTGGCTCGTACCGTGGAGCACTTCGGCGGAATCGACATCTTGGTCTGTGCCGGAGGGGTTTTCGGCACAGCGCGTGGCGGTGTCTTCACCGCCGAGGCAGGATCGGCCGCCAGCGAGATCTCCCCGGACGACTGGAATCACACCTTGAACGTGAACCTCCGCGGGTCCTTTCTTGCTGCTCAGGCGGCGATTCCGATCATGGCGAAGAAGCACTGGGGTCGGGTAATCCTGATCAGCTCGGTTTCCGGACAGATGGGTGGCTTCGGGGCGGGCGCCGATTACGCAGCATCCAAGGCTGCACTCGGTGGGATGGCACGGTCCATGGCACTCACCGCCGGCCCGTCCGGAATCACCGTCAACTGCGTCAATCCGGGGATGATCGAATCCCCGATGCTGCTGAACAATCACGACACCAGCAGCACCGACAGGGTGGCTGGTCAAGCGGCGATGCGACGGCTCGGTCAACGCGAGGAAGTCGCCGCGATGGTCACCGTGCTGGCGTCGGAACAGGCCGCCTACGTCACCGGAACGCATCTAGATATCAACGGAGGGTACTACTTTGGCTAGTCTGACCAACCCCCTAGATGGCTTCTCCATCACCCGGGCCGACTTCGATTACGTCGGCGACGATCTCCATCGGCCCGAGTGCGTGCTCGCCGAACCCGACGGCACGCTGTGGTCGGCAGATGCCCGAGGAGGTGTCATGCGGATAGCGGTGGACGGCACCCAAGAGCTGATCGCGCAAACCCCCGCCGGGCCTGCCGATGCCGCGAACCGAGATGCCGGAGCTCGGCTGGTCGACGGCACACTACCCAACGGTCTCGCCTTCGATCGCGACGGCAATTTCCTAATCTCCAACTTTGGCACCGATCGGCTGGAACACATGACGCGCGACGGCAGGACCACGCCCATCGCCGAGACGCTCGACGACTTACCGATCGGAAAGGTTAACTTCGTCTGCCGAGACAGCCGCGACCGCGTGTGGGTCACGGTGTCCACCAAAGCGCACGACTGGCGCCGCCAGATGACACCTGACGTCGAAGACGGACAGCTCCTGCTCTACACCCAGGGGAGCCTGCGCGTCGTCGCGGACGGCCTCCGCTTCGCCAACGAATGCAAGCTCGACGCAGCCGAGGAGTACATCTACGTCGTCCAGACCTGTGGGCGCAACATTCTGAGGTTCCGTGTCCACGAGGACGGCACCCTCTCAGATCGCGAGATCTACGGACCCGCTGACCACGGACGATTCATCGACGGCATCGCGTTCGACCAATTTGGGAACCTCTGGGGCACCTATATTTTCACCGACGGGATCTTCGCGATCACGCCCGAGCGTGACGTCCGCATTCTCTTCGAGGACTCGACCCCGGAGGAGATACACAGCTTCGATCTCCGCTTCCGCGCTGGCACTGTCGACATGGATCTGCTGCTCTCGATGGGCGGACCGGTGGCGACGTGGTGCGCATCGATCACTTTCGGCGGTCGAGACCTCGAAGACGTCTACGTCGGCAGCCTGCGGCAGACGCGCCTTCCCCACTTCCGCTCTCCCGTTGCGGGGCTCCCACTGGTGCACTGGTCCGAGATGGCAGACAGGTAGACGATCATGCGCTGGGCAACTTTTCAGACATCAAATATCACAACACCTCTGGTGGGTCTGCTCCGAGACGGGGCGCTGTACGCGCTCCCGCCGCCGGAAACACTCATCGACGTCATCGCCGACGGCGACGCCGGTCAGGCCGCCGCCGCACAACGCGCGATACGCGAGCCGTTCCACGTGGCCGAACTCGGCGACGCTGAACTGTTGGCGCCGATCCCGCGCCCACCGTCGGTGCGGGACTTCATGGCCTTCGAGAACCACTACGTGACGTCGATGGCAGCGCTCGGTGTGCCGACACACCCGCTGTACTACCAGCAACCGGTCTTCTACTTCAGCAACCCTGCCGCCATCCAGGGTCCCGCCGAAGACGTCCGAATGGCCCCCGGCAGCACGGCTTTCGACTACGAGCTCGAGGTCGCCGCGGTGATCGGTCGCCCCGGAAGCAATATCAGCCCCGCCGAGGCGCAGGACCATATCGCCGGTTACACCATCCTGTCGGATTGGAGCGCCCGTGATGTCCAGGAAGCCGAGATGAGCTTCCAGATCGGACCCGCGAAAGGCAAGGACACCGCTACCAGCCTGGGACCGTATCTGGTGTCCAAGGACGAACTGGCGCCGTACGCGACCGAGCGAGGGTTCGACCTGGCGATGACGGCGAGTGTGAACGGGGTGCAGTACAGCAGTGGTAACTGGTCGTCGCTGTATTGGTCGTTCGCGGATCTGATCGCCTATGCCTCCCGCGGCACCACCCTGGTGCCAGGCGATGTCGTCGGGGCCGGGACGGTCGGGACGGGGTGCATCATCGAGCTGTCGCGGGTGCACGGGGCCGAGCGGTATCCGTATCTGGTCGAAAACGATGTCGTCGAGTTGACGATTGCCGAACTCGGTTCCATCACAGCGACAGTGACTGCCGCGCAGGAGCTCATCCCCCTCAGCCGCACCAGTCGTTCAGCAGACGGGCGCTGATGGAGGCCATTGTGATGGAGCGTTTCGGTGCTGCAGACGTCCTGCGTCCCGCAGCGGCGCCGTTTCCCCAGAGCCGGCCGGGCTGGACCACCGTGCGCCTGCACGCCGCCGCGCTGAACTGGCACGACACTCTGGTGCGCCGTGGGCTCTACGGCTCGCCGCTGCCGCACGTGCCCGGCGCCGATGGCGCCGGTACCACTCTCGCCGGAGAGCAGGTCGTTGTTCTGCCCGCGCTGTTCTGGGGCTCGCGGGAGGCGGCACCCGCACCCGGCTGGGAGCTTCTCGGAGACGCCCGCCCTGGTACCTACGCCCAGTATGTGTCGGTACCAGACGAGTGCCTTGCACCTAGGCCCGCCGGCTTCTCGTGGGTGGAGGCAGCAGCCCTGGCCCTGGTCGGCGGCACCGTCTTTCGGGCACTGGTGACGCGTGCTCAGCTGGTGGCAGGCGAATCCGTGCTGATTCTCGGCGCCGGCGGCGGCATCGGACCCGGCGCCACGGCGCTGGCGAAAGCGATCGGCGCGCTACCCTTCGTCACCTCCTCCAGCCGAGAAAAGATCGCGGCTGCGCAGTCGCACGGGGCAGTCGACGGGGTGCGCTACACCGACGAGGACTGGATTGATCAGGCGCGGGCGATGAGCCCGTCGCGCGACGGCTACGACGTGGTGCTCGACGGCATCGGTACGTGGGCGCAGTCGCTGAAGACACTTCGCCCCGGCGGACGACTGGTGGTGCTCGGCGCCTCGCAGTCCGAACAGTCGACGCTGGCTGCGCGAACCTTCTTCTTCGGCCAGTATTCGTTACTCGGTACGACAATCGGCAGTCCCACCGACTTTCGGAGCTTGTTTCGTCTCGTCACCGAGGGACTACTCGGCGCTCCCCCCATGGATTCGACCTTCGCCCTGACGGAGGCCGCCGCCGCCCACGAGCGGCTGGAGAGCGGCCGCGCCTACGGGAAGATCGCACTCGAAATCAACTGAGCAGCACCGTTTCTGGCCGCATACGGCCATGTGGATATCAACAGGAAGAGAGCAGCACATGACGTACAAGTGGTCACTGTCACCGGAGGTCATCTGGCCTGCCCGGTACGCACAGATGGTGAATTTCGGGTTGCCTGCCGCAGATGTCGAGTCGGTGCGCGAGTCGGTTTTGGATATGTGGTCGGACGGGCCCGGTGGCTGGGTCACCGAATGGTCGAAACTGGGCGCGCGATATGCCGACGACGGAAACCCGACCCTGGCAGCTTTGGCTTACGGATACGCCAAATTCCCCGTGCTCGCCGACGATGCCCGACGCACCGCGCTACAGCACCAGATCCACCAGTACGTGCTTGCGGCACCCTCGTTCCCGGTGGATTTCGAACGCCGTGTGCTCGACATCCCCTATCAGGGTTCGACTACTGCTGTTGCAGTGCACATCTTCTCGGCCCCGGACCTGCCGGCCGATACGCCGGTCATTCTCGCCAGCGGCGGAGCGGACGGCCACAAGATCGACATCCACCACATGTTCATGGGATTCGCGCAGGGAACCAAGGCCCGTATCGTGGCCTTCGACATTCCCGGTACCGGCGAGTCCGAGATCGCGATGACCCCCGAGAGTCGGGAGGTCATCGATGGGCTGGTCAGCTTCTGCCGGTCACTCGGCAACGGACGGGTGGTGCACTTCGGACTGTCGATGGGCGGGTATTTCGCAGCCTACTCGGGGCTGTCCGGACTTGTGGACGCCGCGGTCAACTGCGGGGGCCCCGTCGAGGCAGCCTTCGCGCCAGGCAAGACCTGGGCAGAAGGCGCCATCGGCATCATCGGAAATCTCTTCGGCTTCGATCGCGAACCCACACCGCAGGAGCTGGCCCACCAGGTCGGACCCCACTCCCTGCGGCCACTGCTCGACAAAGACGACAACTGCAAGATGCTCGTCATCAACGGCACCGCCGACGCACTGGTACCGATCGAAGACAGTCTTGTCTTCTCCGGACGCCGCGACACCCTGGTGGTGATGGCCGACGGCGAAACGCACTGCGTGGTCACCAAATGGGATGACACGATCGCACTGATCACCGGCTGGCTGGCCCGCGAAGTCACCTAACTCGGCGAATCTGATCGTGTCGAGCGCCTCGCGGGTGAACGCGATCCGTTGGGCCTCGTCGTCGGTAGTGATGCCGTTCTCGGCGACGATGATCGGGACCTCCCCGACCAATTGGACATCGTCTGGACTTTTACTTGAGAATTGGACATCAAACCTGAGAAGCCACACCCTGGCGGCTGGCCCGCCCGCTATCCCCCGTGCGCCATATTGGTGAACCGCGAGAAATGCAGTTGGTGCGCAACGGTAATCGTCTTCGTCGGACCGTTACGGTGCTTACCCAGAATGATGTCGGCTTCACCGCCGCGCGGGTCGTCTCGGTCGAAGGCGTCGGGCCGGTGCAGCAGGATCACCATGTCGGCGTCCTGCTCCAGCGATCCTGACTCACGGAGGTCGGAGACCTGGGGACGCTTGTCCGTGCGCTGCTCGGGGCCACGGTTGAGCTGACTGATCGCGATCACCGGAACTTCGAGCTCCTTGGCCATCAGTTTCAGGTTTCGGGAGAACTCCGAGACCTCCTGCTGCCGCGACTCGATCTTCTTGCCCGAACTCATCAGCTGCAGGTAGTCCACGACGATCAGCCGCAGGTCCGCTTTCTGGTGCAGGCGCCGGGCTTTCGCGCGGATCTCCATCATCGTGAGGTTCGGCGAGTCGTCGATGTAGAGCGGCGCCTCGCTGATCTCGCTCATCCGCCGGGCCAGCCGGGTCCAGTCGTCGTCGGTCATCCGCCCGGAGCGCATGTCGCCCAGCTTGATCTTGGCCTCGGCCGAGAGCAGGCGCATGACGATCTCGGACTTGCTCATTTCCAGCGAGAAGATGACGCTGGCCATCCGGTGCTTGATGGAGCAGGACCGCATGAAATCCAGCCCAAGAGTCGAATTGTGGGTGGGCACCATCGACTCGCCCGCAAGGTACATGTGCGACTCGTTGCTGACCTCGACACAGCGCACCGGGACGGACTCGATGCGCCGGACGTCGCAGATGAATCGGCTACCGGAACGCACCTCGCTTGCGGAGGCACGTCGTTCTTTGTGCAGCAGAGCTTTTCGCGGTAGGCCGAACACCGTGTCGTCGGTGGCAAACGTCAGCGTGTAGGCGGTCGACGAGGTTTCACGTCGACCGTGGACCCGCTTGGTGCTGACGTGGACCCGGTATCCCAGGCTCACCACCAGTTCCCGTACATCCATTGCCAACCGCTGGTCGGTGACCGAGAACTGCACGCTGCCACCGGCCGTGACCGTTCCGTCGGTATCGAGCAGACCCGCCAGCAGCCGGCGCCGCTGCGCCTCAGACCCCCGCAGGTAGGCGACCGGGATGTGATTGTTGCCGAGAACCCCTACCGTGCGCAGGCGGGCCTGCAACGCAGCCTGGGCAGACCGGCTTACCTCGATGCCCTCGGCCTCGATCTGCATGATGATTTCGGGATCGGCGCAGGTGAGTTGCGCAGCGGCAGTGGTGCCGTCGCCCAACCACGCGCCCAGCGTGTACGGCGGCACCAGGAGGTCCTGTGCCGGCAGCCGAATCGCCTTGGTATTGGTCACCGAGTGGTTGAGACGCCGATCCGCGGTGGCGCAGCGCACCGTCCGCGCGATCTCCTCGGTGGTGCGTACCGCGGCGAGGGTGCGCTGGTTGCGAGAGCGGTTGTAGCCCGCAGCGGCGGCCTGGGCCGACTTGCGCGAGGCGCGGGTATCGGTCAGCCACTGGTGCTCACCGTCGGCGACGATCACGGTGCCGTCGGAGAACTCGACCTCATAGCAGGGTCGACCGAGCATGACCTCGGTCGCGGCCACCACCCGGGTCGGAAGGCCGTCCGGGCCCACCAACTCGTCACCCACGGCGACCTCACCCATGGTGGTCCAGCCGGTCGGCGTCGGCAACGGTGTATCGAGGGCCAGCGCCTTGCCCACACCAGGCCTGGCCGCCACGATGCACATCTGCCCGGCGTGCAGGCCGTTGGTGACCTCATCGAGCTCGGTGAACCCGGTGGGCACACCGCGGGCGAGGCCGCCGTTGGAGGCGATGGCGTCGATCTCGTCCATGGTGGGCTGGAGCAGATGCTCCAAGGCCACGAAGTCGTCGGAGGACCGGCGCTCCACCACCTCGTAGATTTCCGCCTGGGCCCGGTCCACGACGTCGGCCACGTCGGCGCCCTCGGCACCGGCATAGCCGTACTGCACCACCCGGGTCCCGGCCTCCACCAGACGTCGCAGCAGCGCCTTCTCGGCCACGATGTCGGCGTAGTAGCCGGCGTTGGCCGCGGTGGGCACCGTGGAAATCAGGGTGTGGATGTAGGGGGCCCCACCGATACGTTTGAGCAGCCCGCGGCGATCCAGCTCGGCGGCCACCGTGACCGGGTCAGCCGGCTCGCCGCGGCCATACAGGTCCAGGATCGCGTCGTAGACGTTCTGGTGCGCCGGGCGGTAGAAGTCGTTGGGCCGGAGTCGTTCGAGCACATCGGCGATGGCGTCCTTGCTCAGCAGCATCCCACCGAGCACGGACTGCTCAGCCGCCATGTCCTGCGGAGGCTGACGACCGAAGTCTTCACTTGGTGGGGGTGCATCGCGTTCGGAGTGCCCGAGATCATCCACAACGGCCATACCGCGCTCCCGCCTCCTCCCAGACGTTCTCGAACTCACGTTCGATTCCATGGTTCCGCAGATTAGGTCAAGGCTCCGACAAAACCCGGCCCCGCGATGCGCCCGCATGACGCTAGACGGTTGCTGGAGCCTGGTCCAATGGCGGTTGTTGATAGACCTGTGGACGGTGTGTGGATAGACGTGGACAACGATGTTGAGGGGTTGGGGAGAACCTGTGGAGAACGCGCGAGTTTTTCCCGGTTGTTGCAGATAAACGCACCATAGAACGGGCGCGGCGCTGTGGATGGAAAACTTCACGGCGTGTCGGCGCCGGTTGCGGTTCCGGGCGTGTTGTATTGCGTGCGCCTGAGGCCCGGGTTAACAGCACGTTATGTTCGCTGCCGAAGCGGCAACATGATCAGTTCGCCACAAAGACAGCGAAGCCCCGGTGCAAGCTGGTATGGCTCGCACCGGGGCGGATGACGCTGAGACGGTCAGCGGGTCAGCTGGCGGCAACCACGTCGAGCGACGCGGTGGCCGTGACGTCGCTGTGCAACCGCACCTCGACGCTGTGCGCACCCGTGGCCTTGATGTGGGCCTTGGGCAGGTGCACGGTCCGCTTCTCCAGGGCCGGTCCACCGGCCTTCTTGATGGCGGACACGATGTCGGCCTGGGTGACCGAACCGAAGAGCTTGCCCGAGGCACCGGCGGTCTTGACGGTGAGCTGGACGGTGCCCAGCGCCTCGATGGCGGTCTTCAATTCCTTGGCGTGGTCCAGGTCGCGGACGGCCTTGGTGTCGCGGGCCCGACGGATGTCGTCGGCCTGACGCTGCGCGCCCCGGGTGGCCACGATGGCCAGCCCGCGCGGCAGCAGGTAGTTGCGGCCGTAGCCGTCCTTGACCTCAACGGTGTCGCCGGCGGTACCCAGGTGGTCCACCTCTGCGGTGAGAATGAGTTTCATGATCCTGGTTCCCCTTTAGCGCGTGGCCGACCCGAAGGGCAGCAGCGCCACCTCGCGGGCATTCTTGACGGCCACCGCGACGTCGCGCTGGTGCTGGACGCAGTTGCCGGTGACCCGGCGGGCACGGATCTTGCCGCGCTCGCTGATGTAGGTACGCAGCAGGTTGGTGTCCTTGTAGTCGATGTTCGCCCCGCCCTTCTTGGAGCAGAACACGCACTTGCGGGTCTTGACCGGCTTCTCAGGCGCCGGCCGCCTCTTGTTGCTGGACTTAGCCATAGTGTTTCTCTTTCAGATTCAAACTTTGTGTTGAGTTCTGGACTCAGAAGGGAGGCTCGTCGTCGGCCCCACCGAAGGAACCCGACGCGGGGGCGCTGCCCCACGGGTCCTCGGCCGGAGCGGACGAGGCCGCCGGACGGGAGCTCCCGCCGCCGCCACCACCGAAGCCACCGCCGCCGCCACCGCCGGAACGGCTGGCCTTGTTGACCTTGGCCGTGGCGTAGCGCAGCGAGGGCCCGATCTCTTCGACCTCGACCTCGACCACGGTGCGCTTCTCACCCTCGCGGGTTTCGAACGAGCGCTGCTTGAGCCGGCCGGTCACGATGACACGCGACCCCCGGGTCAGGCTCTCGGCAACATTCTCGGCGGCTTCCCGCCAGATGTTGCAGCGCAGGAACAGTGCCTCTCCGTCCTTCCACTCACCGCTCTGACGGTCGTAGATGCGGGGAGTCGACGCCACCGTGAAATTGGCGACGGCAGCACCCGACGGGGTGAAGCGCAGTTCCGGGTCGGCGGTCAGATTTCCGACGACTGTGATCGTGGTGTCACCAGCCACTGGTGTCCTCCAGGTCCCTTGGATCCAAGCTGGATCGATGTTCGCACAACGCGGTCGCAGGCCAACCTACGGCAGCGCTGTGACGCACACGTTCCTTATCAGTGCTTATCTGTGCGCATCACCTTGGTGCGGAGCACCGACTCGTTCAGGCTGAGCTGACGGTCGAGCTCGGACACCGTGGCGGGCTCTGCCTTCACGTCGACGACGGCGTAGATGCCTTCGGCGTGCTTGGCGATCTCGTAGGCCAGGCGACGCCGGCCCCAGATATCCACCTTGTCGACCGATCCACCGTCTTTGCGGATGACGTTGAGGAACGTCTCCAGCGACGGAGCAACAGTGCGCTCGTCGAGTGTGGGGTCGAGGATGACCATGATTTCGTATGGACGCATGAGGAACCCATCACCTCCTATGGTCGTTGCGGCCACGGCGTGTCCGTGGCAGGAGGGTCGCCTGCGTCGGCAACCGGGCCAGGTTACAGGAAAACACCTGGTGAACTGAAATCGCCGCAGTTCAGCTCTGCAGCTCGACCGGCAGTCCGGCCGGCGGCATGTTCTGGAACGCGACCGGGCGGACGAACCGCAGCGCAGCGGCGGTGCCCACCGCGGTGGCGCTGGGGACGGTGGCGGCGGGCCAGGGTCCGCCGTGCTGCTGGGCGTCGGTGACCGCCACCTCGGTGGGCCACTGATTCCAGATCACCCGGCCCGCCCGCTCGGCGAACAGATCGAGCGCAACCGCCGCCTGCGCGTCGATCTCCGCACCGCCCTGGACGGTGGCCGCCCAGATGCCCTCGAACAGCTCGAGCACGCGGTGCGCCTCGGCCTGGTCGCTGTAGCCCACCAACAGCGCAGCGGGACCGAAGAATTCGGAGCCGATGATGCTGGGATCGGCCAGCACCTGCCCAGCGGTGGTGGCGAGGACCCGGGCGCCGGGCGCGCTCTTGGCCGCCGGGCCGATGATGGCCAACTCAACCCCCGGGTGATGCGCCGCGGCGTCGGCAGTGGCCGCAAACCCGTCACCCACACCACGGCCCAGCGGCGGCCCGATCTCCGGGATATCAAGCCGCGCAAGAAAATCCCGCAGGTCAGGCACCAGTACCACCCCGGGATGGGTACGAAAGCGCCCGGCGTCGACGGTGAAGGCGTCGACGAACTCCTTGGCGATGATGTCGGCGCGCTCCCGCCACCCCGCGTGGGTCACCAGGACGGGATTGGTACTGCCCAGCTGCCCGTAGAACGGGATGGGGTCCGGCCGTGACATCGCCAGATCGAAGAGTGTGCGTCCGCTGACCCTCGACCCGGTGAATGCCGCGGCCCGGATCCGGGCATCCTGCAACGCCGCCGCGCCGTCCCGGCGACCCTCGATCAGTCCGAACAACCCTGTAGGGGCGTCGATGCCGGCCAACCTCTCAGCAACGACCCGGGCGATTGCCCGCGAAACGTCCGGATGCCCGTGGTGCGCTTTGACCACCACGGGGCAGCCTGCGGCGAGCGCGCTGACGGTGTCGCTGCCCGCCACCGAGAGCGCAAACGGGAAGTGGCCCGCGGCGAACACCAGGACCGGGCCCACTGCGACGTACCCGCGCCGCAGATCCGGTCGGGGGCCCAGCGGCCAGTCCGGGTCCTCGTGGTCGACGCGGACGTCGAACAGCGTGCGGGCGAGCAACCGCTTGGCAAACAGGCGGGCCTGAAATGCGCTGCGGCGCAGTTCGATTCGAAGCCGGGTGATGGGGAGCCTGGTCTCGTGAGCGGCCATCGCCACCAGGTACTCAGCGTTGGCGTCCAGACCGTCGGCAATGGCGTTGAGCCAAGCAGCCCTGGTCTTCGCGGGGGCGCGGCGGGCCGCCGGGGCCGCCGCAGCCGATGCGCGCAGCACCGCTTCGAGTTCGCCGTCGGTCCCGACCACAGTCTTCGTCTCCTCAGGCGCTCACCGTGCTAGCAGATGTTAGCGCCACCATCGCCGCTCGCACAATCGCAACACCCTGCACAGGTAGCTCTGACAGGACCATTCCGCGATGCGGCGTCACCCCAGCAATCGCTACCGTCACCGGTCCGGGTCGAAGCTCACCTGGCTGCGCCCCGTCACCGGATTGGGTGCCACGGCGGCGGTGACGTCATAGACCCGGGCGAGCAGGTCCGGAGCCAAAACCACCTCGGGCGGACCGGATGCCACCACCCGGCCCTGCTGGAGCACGTACACCACATCGCAGTAGTGCGCGGCGAGGTTCAGATCGTGCAGCGCCACCACAGCGGTGACCCCCAGGCGCCGCGGCAACGCCAGTGCGTCGAATTGGTGGCGGATATCGAGATGGTTGGTCGGCTCGTCGAGCACGAGCAACCTCGGCTGCTGGGCCAGAGCCCGCGCGATCAGCACCCGCTGGCGCTCCCCGCCCGACATCAGGGCAAACGGCTGCCAACGCAGGTGCCCCGCCCCGACCAGTCCCAGTGCCTCGGCCACCAGACGGTCATCGGTGGCATCGTCACGCTGAAAGACCCTCTTGAACGGAGCACGTCCCATGGCCACCACATCGTTGGCCCGCAGATCAAAATCGCCTGCACTGTCCTGCAGTACCGCCGCGACGCTGCGGGCGAACTGCCGACTCGACAGAGCGGCCACGTCCACCCCGTCCAGGAACACCTGCCCGGCCGACGGCGCCAGGATCCGGACCAGCGCCCGCAGCAGGGTGGACTTGCCGCACCCGTTGGGACCCACGATGCCCACCATCGCGCCCGGGTCTGCCACCACCGACACGTCGTCGACCACCACCCGGCCGCCGAGCCGGACAGACACCCCACGGGCCTCGATGCGGGCCGCGGTCACGCCGCCACCGCCCGGCGCGCGTCGCGCCGGATCAGCCACAGGAAGAACGGACCCCCGCACAGCGCCGTGAGGACACCCACTGGAATCTCCTGCGGTGCGGCCAGAGTGCGGGCGGCCAGGTCGGCGAGCACCAGAAACGACGCGCCCGCCAGCGCGGTGGCAGGCAGCGCCCGGCGGTGGTCGCTGCCCACCACCAGGCGCATGGCGTGCGGCAGGATCAGCCCCACGAAGCCGATGGGACCGCTGACGGCCACCAGAGTTCCGGTGATCAGGGAGGTCAGGATGAACATTTGCACGCGAAACCTGTTGGTGTCCACGCCCATCGTGACGGCGGCCTCGTCGCCGGCCAACAGCACGTTGAGGGTGCGCGACTGTGCCAGGAGCACCGCCACGCCGGCGGTCACCGCGGCGGCCGGCAGCCACAGTGACCGCCAGTCCGCACCGCCGAGGCCGCCGAGCAGCCAGGTGAGCACCTGCCGGGCCTGGTCCCCGGTGCGGGCCAGGATGAGCATCAGGCTGGTGACCGCGGACAGGACGTAGGCCACCGCCACCCCGGCCAGGACGAGGCGGGTGGTGGTGATGCGGCCACCGGCGCGCGACAGCAGGTACACCACCACCAGGGCTGCCAGGGAACCGAGAAAGGCGGCGACCGACGTGGACGCGGCACCGAAGACCATGGCGCCGGTGAGGATCACGGCCACTGCTCCGACGGACGCACCCGACGACACCCCCAGCAGATACGGGTCGGCCAGCGGATTTCGCACCAGCGCCTGCAACGCCATGCCCACGACGCCCAGGCCCGCACCCACCACCGCGCCCAGGAGCACCCGGGGTGCACGGGCCTGCATCACGATGCTCTGGTACTGCGGCGCAACCGGCTGCTGCAGAAGGGCTTTGAGCACCTCTCCCGGCGGGACCGCAACCGAACCGACGGCCAATCCCGCCACCACCGAGCCGGCAAGCAGCGCAACCAGCACCAGGATCACCACGGCATACGGCGGATGACCTCTCACGCAGGCACTTTCGGCAGCGGACAGTCGCTACAGGTGCGTCCGGCAGCAGTCCGGTAGTACAGACAACAGCTGCGGCGTTTCGGTGTCGCGATGGGGCCGGTGAGCCGACCCGCCAGCGGCGCTCGTTGCAACAGCAGGGCTGTCGCGGCGTACGAGGACCGGACCCGGCTGGCCGAACGGGTGGCCAGCACCAGCGCGGTGGCCGCATTGCCCCACAGCAGTCCGTCAGCCATCTTGACCGCTGATCGGAGCTCCCGGTGAAACGCCGCGAGCTGGATGTCGACGACGTTGTGAAACAACAACTCTGCCGTCTCCTCGGCGGTGGTGGCGGAGGTGCCTGACAGCGTGGTGAAGCCGACCGCCAGCCTGCCGTCGTGAACGCTGCCATAGCGCAGCGACCCCAGATCGAGCACCTGCCGGGCAATGGCCCATGTCCCCAGCGATACCGTCCACAGGCGTTCGGCGAACTCATACTGCAGAGCCGAGGCGGCCACCCGGGTTTCGGTGGCGCCGAGCCGCGCCGCCGTGGCGCGCACCGCGGCATCCATGTCGAACGCGGGGATGGCGCCGCTGTCGTGGGTGGCGAAGTAGTCGCCGTAGCGGGCCGCCCGGGACAGGGCGGCGGCCAGGGTCACCGGAAGCTGTCCGGGTGCAACTGAGCGGCCAGTTCCCCGACCGCCTGCGGTGCGCGGATGCCGAGCACCGCGTCCTGCAGGGTGAGGACCGCAAATCGACGGTCGCGAATCGCGGTGACCCCGGCCAGTTCCGGCCTGCCGGTCAAGAACGCCTTCTTTTCCTCCACCGACGGCGTGCCGAAGTAGTCGTAGATGACAATGACCTCGGGATCCCGCGCGATGACCTGCTCCCAGGACACGTCGGCGAACGTGTCGTCCAGGTCGGCGAAAACGTTGGTGGCACCGGCCAGTTCGAGGATCTGGTTACCGATCCCCTGACCGCCGGCGGTGAATGCGGTGTCGTCACCGGAGTCGTAGACGAACGCCCGCAGCGGGGTCACGTCCTGCACGGCAGCACTGGCGCGGGCGACGCTGGTCTTCATCTCGTCGGTGAGGGCGCCGGCCCGTTCGGGCACCCCGAAGATCTCGGCGATCCGGGCGACCTCGGCGTAGACGTCGTCCATCGTGATCGGGGCGGTGGCACAGTATTCGGGGTTGAGGTAGGTGGTGACGCCGGCATCGGCGAACGCCGTCCGGGACCGGCCCTGCGCGTCGTCGAAGGCGCTGCGGTAACCGCCGTAGATGAAGTCGGGATCCACCGCGATCAGCTGTTCGAACGAGGCGTCCTTGTCCGAGATGTCCGGAATCGCCTCATAGGCCGCGGCGTATCGGGGCAGCGGCGGATTGTCCGGGTACACCCTGCCGACGATCGAATCCTGCAGGCCCAGTGCGAGCATCAGCTCCGTGGCGTGCTGGTAATACCCGACAGCCCGGGTGGGTGGCTGGTCGACGACGACCTCGACCCCGCAGTTGTCGATGGCCGATGCTGTGGCGCTATCGGCCGGTGGTGAACCGCAGCCGGCGAGCAGCACCGTGGTGATGAGAAAGGCAACGCAGAAGCGCACAGACACACTGACTCCATCCGGGATGTCCTCGTCCCAGGGCAGATTGTCCGGTGGGGGCAGTATCGGACTTCCGGGTTGTCACCCGGTCACCGTGGCGGGACCGCGCCGGATTCGCACCGGCTTCCTGCTTGCCCATCGGAGTCGGCGGTTGAGCCGACAGTGCTGACAGTAACCGATCGGGGGCGCAACCAGGACGGCAGCCATGACGGGGCGGCATCGGGGGCCCGGTCGAAGAGCCCGCCGGCGGGATCGTCGAGCCGGCCGCCGCTGCGCACCAGGTCATCAGCCGGCCGGTAGATCTGGCGGATGATCAGGACACACAGGCCGATGACCGCGAGATCGCGCAGCAGCACGGTGGTGGTGAGGGCCTGCTCCGGCAGCCCCTTGTTCTGCTCGCCGAACAGGAACAGCATCCGCGGCACCCACACCAGGGCGTCGATGGTCATCCAGGCCAGCAGCAGCCGCCGGTGCGGCAACGCCAGCACCGCCAGCGGTACCAGCCACAACGAGAACTGCGGGCTCCACACCTTGTTGGTCAGCAGGAACGCCGCCACCACCAGAAACGCCAACTGCGCCAGCCGGGGCCGCTGCGGCGCCGTGAGTGCGATGTAGACGATTGCGGCACAACACAACCCGAAGAGCACCGCGGTGATGGTGTTGAGAATGATCGGCGGTTCCCAGAACCCCAGCCCGGTGTCGAAACCGGGCCAGCCGGTGAAGCTGCCGAAGACGTTGTACAGCGAGTCCATGTCCTCGCCGCGTCGGCTGTTGAGCCGGAAGAACTCGGCCCACCCCGCCGGGTACAGCAGCATGATCGGCAGGTTGACCACCAGCCAGGCGGCCAGCGCGGCAGCAACGGTCTTCCCCGCCTCGGCCAGCCGGTTGGACCGCAGCGCCAGCACCACGATGGGCAACAGCAACAGCAGCGGATACAGTTTGGCCGCCACCCCGAGGCCGATCAGCACACCGGCCAGCACCGGCTTTCGGCGGGCCCACGCCAACAGCCCGCCCATCGCGAAAGCCGTTGCCAGCGCGTCGAAGTTGGTGAAGATCTGGAAGATCAGCAGCGGTGAGCCGGCCACCAGCGCGGCGTCCCAGATGCGCCGGCCGGCGAGCATCGCGGTGGCCCACACCGTGGTCAACCACGCCAGCGCCAACCCGAAGGCGGCGATGTTGAAGAACATCACCACCTCGGCGACGCCGTTGAGCACCGGCCACGACACCGCCCGCGACAGCGCCGAGTAGGTCTTGGCCAGCGCCATCGACACGTACTGGTACACCCCGGTGAGCACGGGATACTCCATGTAGCGCACCGCGGCGGTGCCGTCGTACTGCGTTCGGGGCTGGCCGTTCTCGTCGGTCTCCAGCCAGCTGGACTTGTACGGGAACTTGCCCTGGCTCAACAGTTCCGCGGTGTACAGCGGCACGGTGTCGGAATAGCAGAGGCTGTAGTACGCGCGCTGATTCTCCCAGTTGGCCACCCGCTGGTCCGATGTGCCGGTGCCGACGGTCTGCAGACAAGGGGACTTGGTGGCCCAGCCCAACGCCATGAACACCAGGGCGATCGCGAAGATCACCCGCAGCGGCGTGAAGAACCGCTGCCTGCCGATCAGCGCGTGCCGTCCCACCGGGCCGCCGACCACGTCGGACATGGCCGCGACCATGGGATCGGTGCGGGTGGGTAGGTCACGGTCGTCGGCACTGCGCGTATCCGCAGCCACCGGCTGCGGGGAGACGTGCTCCGTCACGGAGCCGGCGGACCCGGCGGCGGGACAAGCGCGTTGGGGTCACCTGGCGGCGGGACCGGCGCGTTGGGGTCACCCGGCACCGGCGGAGCACCCGGCGCGGGCGCGGGCACGGTGGTGGGCGGGCCCAGCGGGATGGTGATGCCGGGCGCGAGCTCGATGCTCGGTTGGATGACGGTGCCGGGCGGCGGCGTCGGCGGGGCCGTCGGAGTGGGCCGCGGCGGCGGGGCGGCCGGGACGCCCGCATAGCCGCCGATCTCCGTCGGCTGCGGGAAGTCCTCGTCGTCGGTGCCCTCGAGGGCGCCGTCCATCGTCTCTTTCCAGATGTCGGACGGCAGACCCGAGCCGTACACCGGCGAACCCCACTGGTTCACCAGCGGCTTGGTGCCGTCGGTGGTGCCCACCCAGACCGCGGTCGACAGCGACGGCGTGTACCCCACCATCCAGGCATCCCGGTTGTCGCCGGTGTCGCCGAGCTGGTTGGTGCCGGTCTTGGCGGCCGACGCACGCCCACCGGCGAGATTGTGTCCGTTGGAGTATCCCGCGATGGGCCGCATGGCGGCGGTCACGTTGTCGGCGACCGCCTTGTCGATGCGCTGCTCACCTTCGGTGTCCTGGTTGGCGGCGTCGAAGAGCACCTGGCCCGCAGAGTTGACCACCTTCTGCACAAAATGCGGCCGGTGGTAGACCCCCGAGTCGGCCAGCGTCGCGTACGCCGAGGCCATGTCGATCACCCGGGACTGGTACTGGCCGAGCACCACACCGTTGTTCGGCGGGCCGCCCTGGCCGTCCTCGCTGAGGGTGTGGTCCACCCCGGGGAAGCTCTCCGCGATCCCGGCGCGATGAGCGGCGTCGGCCACATCCGACGGGCCGTTCTCGAGCTCCAGCATCAGGCGGTAGTAGCTGGTGTTGAGCGATCGCTTGAGCGCCTCGGCGATGTTGCAGGTGCCGCAGCTACCGCCCTCGACGTTGCCGATCTGGATGCCGTTGACCGTCAGCGGCGACGAATCCACCTGATAGCCCAGTCCCTTGCCCTGCTCCAAGGCGGCAACCAGGGCGAACACCTTGAACGACGAGCCGGTGGGCAGGCCGGCCTGCGCGAAGTCGAAGCCGTTGGCGTCGGCACCGCCGTAGTAGGCCTTCACCGCTCCGGTCTTCGGATCGATCGACACCACCGCCGAGCGCATGTCGGGGTCCTGGCCCTCGAGCGTCTCGGTGACCGCGGCCTCGGCGGCGGCCTGCGCCTTCGGGTCGATGGTGGTGGTGATCTGCAGACCCTCGGTGTTGAGCTGCTGCTCGTTGATGTCGAACAGATCCAGCAGTTCGGCGATCACCTGACGTTCGATCAGGCCGTTGGGCCCGGTGGTCTGGTTGGCGGTCTGCGCCTGATCCGGCGGAATGGTGGCGGGGAACACCTGGGCCGCGCGGTCCTGCGGGGACAGCGCCCCGATCTCGACCATGCCGTCGAGCACCCAGTTCCACCGGTCCGTCGCGCCCTCCAGATCCACCGACGGGTCCAGGGCCGAGGGCCGCTGGATCAGCGCGGCCAGCAGCGCCCCCTCGGCAACGGTGAGCTGTTCGACGGGTTTGGCGAAGTAGGCCTGCGACGCCGCGGCCACTCCGTAGGAGCCGCGACCGAAATAGATGATGTTCAGATACGACTGCATCACCTGGTCTTTGGACCACTCGCTGGACATCTTGGTGGAGATCACCAGCTCTTTGGCCTTGCGGATCACACCGCCGATACCGGAGCGGGCATCACCGACCAACGCGTTCTTCACGTACTGCTGGGTGATGGTGGACGCTCCCTGCAGATCGCCGCCGGTGAGGTTGTTCTTCGCGGCGCGCAGGAACGCGGTGAAGGAGAAGCCCGGATTGGAGTAGAAGTCCCGGTCCTCGGCTGCCATCACCGCGTCGCGCACCGACACCGGGATCTGGTCGATGTTGACGTCCACCCGGTTGCCTTCGGGCGGAATGATCCGGGCCAGCTCGGAGCCGTCGCTGGCCAGGATGGTCGAGACCTGGGCGGTGCGGATGTCGCCGGGCTTGGGCACCTCGACGATGAAGTAGGCCATGCCGAACGTGATGATCGGCAACAGGATCAGCACTGCGGCCGAGATCACCGCGCCGCGGCGCACCCACTTCCAGTTGATCTGGAACGGCTTCTTCTGCGGCGGCTCTCCGCCACCCGGCGGCCGGCCGCCGCCGTGCGGCGGCTTGGGCGGCGGGGTGCCGTCGAGGGCGGCCTTGACCACATCGATCGGGTCACGCAGGCGCGGATCGGGGACGTCGCGCACCGGCGGGATGACCGACGTGGGCCGCTGGTCCTGGCGGTGCTGCGGGGGCGATGGCAGACGACGGGTCTCACGCTCGGATCTGGCGTGCGCAGGACCGGCCCCTGACCCGCGCTGGTTCTCAGAAGCCGACCTGTCGTGCCGTCCCGGGTTACTCACTGGCCGTTCGCGCGCCCTTGCGCGCTGTCCGGGTGCGCGGCGCCTTCTCGGTGCGGGGCAGACCCAGCACGTACGACTTGACCAGATGGTTCCAGCTGCAGGTTCGACATACCTCCACCACGTGTACGGAGAACTCTTCGTGCTTGGTCGCGAGCAACACCAGTTCCTCGGCGGTGCGAGCGGATCCCGACACCGGCCCCAGGTGGTCACCGAACACCCAGGACACCAGCGTCAGCTGCTCCTTGCGGCAGATCGGGCACATCACCGAGCTGGTCTTGCCGTGGAACTTGGCGGCGCGCAACAGGTAGGGGTTGGCGTCGCAGACCTCGGAGACGCCCGTGCGGCCGGAATACACCTCGGCCAGCAGGGATCGTCGCCGAAGCGCGTAATCCACCACCTGTCGCTGTAATCGCACGATCACAAGAGTACGTCGGGCCCTCGGGCATCGAGGCGGGACGGGCCGGGGCCGGGCATCGTCTTACCGTCACCGCAACACCTGACGCCTGCTGTCGGGGTCTCCTACGATCATCGCGTGGCAACGCGTCAAACAGCTGGTACACGGGCCAAAGACACCAATCGCAACGACACCTGCACCGTGCTCGACGGCGCGCTGGCCGACGGTCAGCTCTCGATGGAAGAGCACCGACAACGAGTGGCCGCGGCCACCACCGCCGCCACCCTGGGCGAGCTGCAGGCACTGGTCGCCGATCTGCAGATCGAGAATTCGCCTGTCAAACTGCCCGACCTCAAGAAGCCCGTGAGCGCGGGTGTCGGACCGGGCGCCGGCTGGGGTCTGCGCGCTGCGGTGGCCGGCGTGCTGGTGGTGCTGGGCATCTGTATCGGGTGGGGTCTGTACGGCAACACCAGCTCGCCGTTGAGTTTTCAGACCGACCCCGGGGCGAAGTCCGACGGCGTGCCCGCGACGGTGCTCACGCCGCCGCGGCAACTGCACTCCCTGGGCGGGCTGACCGGCCTGTTCGAGCAGATGCGCCAGACGTTCGGCGACACCATGGGCTACGACCTGACGATCTACTCCGACTACGCCTCGCTGGAGCGGGCCGACCCGGCCGAGCCGCGGCGGGCCCTGAGGTACTCCTACCGGGGTGGCTTCGACGACCCGTCGGAGACCAGCATGGGCAGCGACGCCCGGGTGGTGGACCTGGCGGCGTTCGACATCCCCACCTTTGTCGGCATCCTGCGCGGCGCCCCGGAAACCCTGGGCATCGACCCGGCCGAGGTGGAGACCGTCTACATGACGATTGGCCCCAGCGATGACATCACCGCCGGCCCCGACGCTCTGGAGATCAGCATCTACGTGTCCCCTGAGTTCGGAAACAGCGGCTATCTGGTGCTGGGTGGCGACGGGCAGATCAAGCGGGTCTCGTACCCCAGTTCGTAGGCGCCGAGACCGACGTTTCGCCGGTTCGTTTTCGCACTTCCGGGCCCATTCGATCGATTGGGCGTGTTCCCGATGTAGCGGTGTATATATCGGCGCGATACACTTTGCCGAGGTGTCGAACCGCCGTAACGGACGAACAGGGAGGTGATTGGGGTGTTGGAACTCGCGATTCTCGGTCTCCTGCTCGAATCACCGATGCACGGCTATGAACTCCGCAAACGGCTGACCGGACTCCTGGGTGCATTCCGCGCCTTCTCCTACGGTTCGCTGTACCCGGCGCTGCGCCGGATGCAGACCGACGGGCTCATCGTCGAGGATGCAGCTCCCGAGGGAACCACCAAGGTGCGGCGGGCCCGCCGCGTCTACCAGCTCTCCGATGCCGGGCGGCAGCGGTTCAACGAGCTGGTGGCCGACACGGGTCCGCAGAATTACACCGACGACGGATTCGGTGTGCACCTGGCCTTCTTCAACCGCACCCCGGCCGAGGCCAGGATGCGGATCCTGGAGGGCCGCCGCCGCCAGGTCGAGGAGCGCCGCGAAGGTCTCCGCGAAGCCGTCGCGCGGGCCAGCAGTTCGTTCGACAGGTACACCCGTCAGCTCCACCAACTCGGGCTGGAATCCAGCGAGCGCGAGGTGAAGTGGCTCAACGAGCTCATCGCCGCCGAGCGCGTCGCCAACGGCCGTACCGACCAGCCGTAAACAACGTCACAACACAGCAGTTATCTGATTGAAGGGATACGTCCATGACTGACCAGGACATCCGGGTCGCGATCGTCGGCGTCGGAAACTGCGCGTCCTCGCTGGTGCAGGGTGTGCAGTACTACAAGGACGCCGACGAGAACGCCAGCGTCCCCGGCTTGATGCATGTGAAGTTCGGGCGCTACCACGTGCGCGACGTGAAGTTCGTCGCCGCCTTCGACGTGGACGCCAAGAAGGTCGGCTTCGACCTGTCCGAGGCCATCTTCGCCTCGGAGAACAACACCATCAAGATCGCCGACGTGCCGCCCACCGACGTCATCGTGCAGCGCGGCCCGACCCTGGACGGCATCGGCAAGTACTACGCCGAGACCATCGAGGTGTCCGACGCTGAAGCCGTCGATGTGGTCAAGGCCCTCAAGGACGCCGAGGTGGACGTCCTGGTGTCCTACCTGCCCGTCGGCTCCGAAGAGGCCGACAAGTTCTACGCCCAGTGCGCCATCGATGCCGGCGTGGCCTTCGTCAACGCCCTGCCCGTGTTCATCGCCTCCGACCCGGTGTGGGCCAAGAAGTTCGAAGACGCCGGCGTGCCGATCGTCGGCGACGACATCAAGAGCCAGGTGGGCGCCACCATCACCCACCGCGTGATGGCCAAGCTGTTCGAGGACCGCGGCGTGCAGCTCGACCGCACCATGCAGCTCAACGTCGGCGGCAACATGGACTTCCTGAACATGCTGGAGCGCTCGCGGCTGGAGTCGAAGAAGATCTCCAAGACCCAGGCCGTCACCTCCAACCTGCAGCGCGAGTTCAACACCAAGGACGTGCACATCGGCCCGTCCGACCACGTCGGCTGGCTCGATGACCGCAAGTGGGCCTACGTCCGCCTCGAAGGCCGCGCCTTCGGTGACGTGCCGCTGAACCTGGAGTACAAGCTCGAGGTGTGGGACTCCCCCAACTCTGCCGGCGTCATCATCGACGCGGTGCGCGCCGCCAAGATCGCCAAGGACCGCGGCATCGGCGGCCCCGTCGAAGCCGCGTCGGCCTACCTGATGAAGAGCCCGCCCAAGCAGCTGGCCGATGACATCGCCCGCGCGCAGCTCGAGAACTTCATCGAGGGCTGAGTTTTCTCGTTGACTCTGCGTTCACCGCGACGATTACTCGCACTTCGTCGCGGTGAACGCAGTGTCAACGTATAGGTTCGCAGGCGTGGTCTCTGACGACGAGTTGCCCGGTCTCGACGAGTTCGCCCTGCTGCCGGAGAACGCCGCCCAGGCCGGCGTCCCGACCGTCCCGCCGGTGCAACGCCTCGCCGCCGGGGCGATCAGCTTCCTCAAGTTCGGCGAGAGCCCGCCTCGCGTGGTGTTCCTGCACGGCGGCGGGCAGAATGCGCACACCTGGGACACCGTGATCCTGGGCCTGGGCGAACCGGCGCTGGCGATCGACCTGCCCGGGCACGGCCGCTCCGCCTGGCGCGAGGACGGCGACTACGGCCCGAAGCTGGCCGCCGCCAGCATCATCCCCCTGCTGCGCGAGCACGCTCCGGACCCAACCCTGGTGGTCGGGATGTCGCTGGGCGGACTCACCGCGCTGCGCATCGCCGCGACCGCTCCCGACCTGGTGCCGCAGCTGTTGCTGGTCGACGTCACCCCGTCGGCACCGGAACGACACACCCAGATGACCGACGCCCAGAAGGGCACCGTGGCGCTGGTCCAAGGTGAGCGCACCTTCCCCAGCTTCGCCGCCATGCTCGAGGTGACGGTGGCCGCCGCACCACACCGAGACCGGGATTCGTTGCGGCGCGGGGTGTTCCACAACTCCAAACGTCTCGACGACGGCACCTGGACATGGCGCTACGACTCCTTCCGCAAGGCGGACGGATTCGACGGCCTGTGGGATGACGTCGCGTCGATCACCATGCCCACGACCCTGGTCCGCGGCGCGCACTCGTTCTTCGTCAACGACGACGACGCCGCCCAGTTCGCCGCCGAGGCACCCGGATTCCAGCGCACCATCGTCGTCGAGAACTCCGGGCACTCGGTGCAGAGCGATCAACCGCTGCGCCTGGTCGAGATCCTGCGCGACGTACTCGGGTAGCGCACTACGCACGACTTCCCCCTGTGCGCGTGACAGGTTCGACGCACGGCACACCGAGGGGGAAGCCATGACCGTCATCGAAGACGCCGCCGCACAGGCGCAGGCGGAATCGGAGTTCGACCGACTGCACCGCGAGCAACAGGAGGCGGCCGCCGAACGCATCCGGCACCGCGAAGCCGAACGCGCCGCCAACGAGCAGGCGCTGCAGGGCCCCGACGGCATCGCCCGCGCCAACGATCCGCTGCGGGTGGAACGCCGCTGTCAGCGGATGAGCAAGTACCGTGCCCAGTCGCTGCTGCCCGTCGCCGAGGTGAGCCCGGCGACGCTCGAGAAGGTGGTGGGAACCGCCGATTTCCTCAGCGTGCGCTACCTCGAGGACGGGGTGGCCGCGGCGCGGGCCATCGGCCGGATCAACGTCCGAAGTGCCACCGGGCCAAGCGGCTTCGGCACCGGGTTCATGGTGTCACCGCGGCTGATGCTGACCAATCACCACGTGCTGCCCGATGCCGTCACCGCGCAGCGCAGCTACGTCGAGTTCAACTATCAGGACGGGCCCGGTGGCTTCCCCCTGCAACCCGTGCCCCTGCGGTTCGCCCCCGGGGTGTTCTTCGTCGCCGACGCCGGCCTGGACTTCGCGCTGGTGGCCGTGGACGCCCCGGCAGAGCAGCTGACGCAGTTCGGCTACAACCCGTTGACCGCCGCGCAAGGCACGGTGACGATCGGCGAGCCCGTGACGATCGTGCAGCACCCCGGTGGGGAGCGTAAGCAGATCGTGTTGCGCGAGAACAAGACCATCGACATCCCGGAACTGCACGTGCACTACGAGGCCGACACCCAGCCGGGCTCGTCGGGCTCCCCGGTGTTCAACAACCAGTGGGAAGTGATCGCGCTGCACCACGCCAGCGTCGCCACGCCCACCAACCCGACGTACAAGTTCGTCAATGAAGGTGTGCGGATCAGCCGCATCCTGCATTTCCTGGCCCAGGCGCAACTGGCACCGGACCTTCGCGCGATCGTCGACACCGATCTGCCGGTGCACACCTCGCCCGAACCGGTCCGACCGTCTGCGGTGACACTGCCCAAACCCGAATCCATGACGGCCATGTCCATCGAAATCCGTTACGACGGAACCATTGTGCGCGCCATCGGCACTCCGAAACCCGACGTGGCCCCGGCCGTGGAAGCACAGCGCACCGACTACTCCGACCGCGGCGGTTACGATCCGCAGTTCCTGGGCCCCACGCTGCCGCTGCCGTCGCCCGGTCCCGGGGTGGCGCTGTCCCCGGAGCTGAAGTATCTGCACTTCAGCGTTCGGATGAACACCGCACGTCGGCTGGCCGCCTACACCGCGGTCAACATCCAGGGGCCGATCACCCGGATAGAGCGGCAGCGGGACCGCTGGATCCTCGACCCGCGCCTGCCCGCCGACCAGCAGACCGGCGAGGCCGTGTACCGGGACAACCCCCTGGATCGCGGGCACCTGGTCCGCCGGCTGGACCCCGCCTGGGGCCCGGATGCCGAGACCGCCAACGCCGACACCTTCCACTTCACCAACTGCGCACCCCAGCACCACGACTTCAACGCCGGCGCCACCAAATGGCTGGGCCTGGAGGACTACGTGCTGACCAACGCCGACAACCATCGGCTGGCGGTCAGCGTGCTGATCGGGCCGGTGCTGGCCGACGACGACCCGCCCTACCGGGGCGTGCTGCTGCCGCGGCAGTACTGGAAGGTGGTGTCGATGATCAAGGCCGACGGCACCTTGTCGTGCACCGGGTACCTGCTCAGCCAGGCCGCGCTGCTGGACTCGGTGGTGAGCCGGGAGGCCTTCTCCTTCAGCGCCTACCGCACCTTCCAGGTGCCGGTGGCCACCATCGCGCAGCTCACCGGCCTGGATCTGGCCTCCTACACCGCGGCCGACCCGTTGGAACGGCTGGAGGCCCTGGCGCTGCCCCGCGAGATACTGCGCGCCGTCGACCTGGTGTTGTGACCCGACCCGGGGATGTCGTTGCCCGTTGTTCACCTTGTGATTGACAACTGCTTGCCCAGCTCCCGTAACTTTCCGCCCTGTTCCGGCCTCAGCCCCGGCCGGTATCTGTCTGCGGAAGGACCATCAGCCATGGCGATCGTGCCGTTGAACCTGTTCGTCAATCACAACGGGCAGTCATCCCGGCAACGCATCACCTGTCGCTACAAGTGCGGCGACCAGTGCGCCCACCCCGCTCCCAACAAGACCGACAACGCCTATTTCGGCGACGTGGTGCGCCAGGCGATGTCGCGGCGCTCCGTGCTGCAGGCCGGCGGTGTGGCCGTGCTGGCCGTCGGCGGCGGCTCGCTGCTGGCCGCCTGCTCTACTGACGAATCGCCCACCGCAGCAAGCACATCCAGCAGTGCCGCCCCGGCCGAACTGGAGCCGTTGCCCGGCATGAACTTTGCCGCGGTGGCACCCAACAGCGACGACGCCGTGGTGATCCCGGACGGATATCGCCAGGGTGTGGTGATCAGCTGGGGTGACCCGGTGCTGCCCGGCGCCCCGGCCTTCGACGTCGCCAACCAGACCGCCGCCGCGCAGCGCGGACAGTTCGGCTTCAACAACGACTTCGCCGGACTGCTGCCCATCGAGGGCTCACCCAACCGCTTCCTGCTGGTGGTCAACCACGAATACACCACCGAGCAGTTCATGCACACCGGCTACGACGCCGACGCTCCCACCAGGGACCAGTTCGAGATCGGCGTGGCCGCACACGGGTTGACAGTGGTGGAAGTGGAACGCACCGCCGACGGCCTCAAGCCGGTCATGGGTCGCTACAACCGGCGCATCACCGCCGACAGCCCTTTCACCCTGACCGGCCCCGCCGCCGGCACCGATTTCGTCAAGACCGCCGCCGACCCGACCGGTCGCACCGTGCTGGGCACCGTCAACAACTGCGCCGGCGGGGTGACGCCCTGGGGCACCGTGCTGTCCGGCGAGGAGAACTTCAACAGCTACTTCGGCGCCCCCGAGGGCGCCCCCGCACCCGGACCCGTCGACGCCGACCGTCTGGACCGTTACGGCGTGAAAGTCGAACCCACCGAACGTAAATGGGAGACCTTCGACCCCCGCTGGGACGTCATCGCCTCCCCCAACGAGGTCAACCGGTTCGGCTACGTCGTCGAGGTCAACCCGTGGGACCCCGAATCGGTTCCGGTGAAGCACTCGGCTCTCGGGCGGTTCAAACACGAGGCCGCCAACATCTTCGTCACCGATGACGGCACCGTCGTCGCCTACTCCGGCGACGACGAGCGCTTCGACTACATGTACAAGTTCGTCTCGTCGAAGAAGATCCAGCCGGGTACCTCGCCCGAGGCGATCGCGGCCAACATGACCATCCTCGACGAGGGCACGCTCTACGTCGCGCAGCTCACCAGCGACATCCCGGACAGCGAGATCGACGGATCCGGTGAGTTGCCGTCGTCGGGTTCCTTCGCGGGCACCGGCACCTGGATCCCGCTGCTGCGGTCCGGGCCCGGCGGGCAAGCCGAGTCGCTGGTCGACGGCATCAGCCCGCAGGAGGTCGCGGTCTTCACCCGGTTCGCCGCCGACAAGGTGGGCGCCACCAAGATGGACCGGCCCGAGGATTTCGAGGCCAACCCGGTCTCCGGCAAGGTGTACGTGGCACTGACCAACAACAGCGACCGCGGCGCCGAGGGCAAAGCCGGCCCCGATGCGGCCAACCCCCGCAACGACAACAAGAACGGCCAGGTGCTCGAACTCACCGACGACCACGCCGGCACCTCGTTCACCTGGGACCTGCTGCTGGTGTGCGGTGATCCGGCCGCAGCCGACACCTATTTCGGGGGCTTCGACAAGACCAAGGTCAGCCCCATCTCCTGCCCGGACAATCTGGCCTTCGACAGCCACGGCAACCTGTGGATCTCCACCGACGGCAACGCGCTGGACTCCAACGACGGGCTGTTCGCGGTCGCGCTGGACGGTCCCAACCGCGGTGAGACCAAGCAGTTCCTGACCGTGCCGCTGGGTGCGGAGACCTGTGGGCCCATCGTGATGGACGACCTGGTGACCGTGTGCGTGCAGCACCCCGGCGAGAACGACGACAACAGCATCGACGACCCGCTGTCGCGGTGGCCCGAGGGTGACAACGGCACCGCCCGGCCCTCGGTGGTGGCGGTGTGGCGCGACGGCGGCAACATCGGCGTCTGACCCGGGTTTCGGCGCGCTGGTGACCGCACAGCGGTTACCAGCGCGCCGAAATGGCTACGTTGGGAACATGACTCATCCCATCCGTATCGGTGTCCAACTCCAGCCCCAGCACGCGCCCGAATACGGCCTGATCCGCGACGCGGTCCGCCGCTGCGAGGACATGGGCGTCGACGTCGCCTTCAACTGGGACCACTTCTACCCGCTCTACGGCGATCCCGACGGCGCCCACTACGAGTGCTGGACCATGCTCGCCGCCTGGGCGGAGCAGACCTCGAAGATCGAATTCGGGGCGCTGGTGAGTTGTAACTCGTACCGCAATCCCGACCTGTTGGCCGACATGGCCCGCACCGTGGACAACATCAGCGGCGGTCGGCTGATTCTCGGCATCGGGTCCGGCTGGAAAGACAAGGACTACCAGGAGTACGGCTACGACTTCGGTACCGCGAGCAGCCGGCTCGACGACCTGGCCGCTGCCCTGCCCCGGATCCGTTCCCGGCTGGGCAAGCTCAACCCGTCGCCGGTGCGTGACATCCCGATCCTGATCGGCGGCCAGGGCGAGAAGAAGACGCTGCGACTGGTGGCGGAGTACGCCGACATCTGGCATGGCTTCACCGATCGCAGCACCTATCCGGGCAAGGCCGCGGTGCTCGACGGTCACTGCGCCGCTGTCGGCAGGGCGCCGGAGGCCATCGAACGGTCCTCTGGTGTGCCAGAACGAAACGTCGACGACATGCTTGCCGAAGCCGACGCGCTGGTGGAGCTGGGAGTGTCACTGTTGACAATCGGGGTCAATGGACCCGACTACGACCTCAGCGCGGCCGAGGCCCTGGTCAGGTGGCGCGATCAGCGCGCCGACTGACGGCATTCACACAGGTTTCACAGATGACATGAACGGTCAGTTTCCGGTGAGTTTCCTGTGAAGATGTAATTGTCTTGGCCTTGACGTGCCCAAACAGATTCAAAGCGGCTAGTCTCGGCTGTGTAGACCCGGTGAACCAGCTGGCACGCCTGTCGAAACAGCGGCAGATTTCACACGTGCCCCACACGAGAGCCGGGGTGCGGGAGGTGCAGATGCCCAAGAAATACGGTGTCAAAGAGAAGGATCTGGTGGTGGCCCACGTGGTCAGCCTGATCCTCACCGGCAAGCTGCGATCGGGGGATCGCATCGACCGCAACGAGATCGCCCACACCCTCGGCCTGAGCCGGGTCCCCATCCAGGAGGCCGTGGTCCAGCTGGAGCACGACGGCATCCTCAGCACCCGCTACCACCGGGGGGCCTTTGTCGAACGCTTCGACGAAGCCGTCGTGATGGAGTACCACGAGGTGTACGGCATGCTGAACGGGATCGCTTCGGCGCGGGCGGCCGCCGACCCCGAATGCCGGATCATCGAACGGTTGGACGCCCTGCTGCCGACCCTGCGCACGGCGTACTCCAGTCCGGCGTTCGCCGAGGCCGGGTGGGAGTTCCGCCGCATCATCACCGAGGAGTACGCGGGGCCGCGGCTGCTGGCCAACATCCGCGCCTCGCAGGCGTTCATCCCGCGCGAATCCTGGGTGACCTACCTGGGGGTGGCCGAGGAGCTGCTGCCGCTCTACGAGCAGGAGACCGAAGCCATCCGCCATCATGACGTCGACGCGGCCCGGGCGGTCAACCTCGAGCGGGCGAACCTGATGGCCCGCGTGATGCTCGACGATCTGCGCCGCCGCGGCGTACTGGGGTCAGCCGCCATCCTTGCGGTCTGAGTGAGTCGAACTCCTGTTCGGCAGGGGTTCGACCACTAGGTTGCTCACGGTGAGGTTTTTTGCCGGCCGCGTTCTGGCCATCACCGTCGTCATGCTGATCGTCGCGGGGTGGGTGTCCACCGCCCCCGCGTCGGCCGCCGATCAATGCGCGCCGCCCGGGGTCACCAGCGCCAGCGCGCTGCCGAACAACCTCGCCGCCGCCAGCACCGGACCGGAAGCGGACCAGTACACCACCGCCTCGGTGGTCCCGCTCGATTCGGTGGACCCTGCGGCCCTGGGTCTGACCACTCCGGGCACCTTGACCGTCGGAACGCTGTCCGATGCTCCGCCGAGCATCTGCATCAACGCCGCCGGGCAGTTCACCGGCTTCGACAACGAGCTGCTGCGCGCCATCGCCGACAAGTTGGGCCTGCGCATCGACTTCGTGGGCACCGACTTCTCCGGGCTGCTGGCCCAGGTGTCCACCCGGCGCTTCGACGTGGGGTCCTCGTCGATCACCACCACCGACGCCCGCCGCCAGACGGTCGGCTTCACCAACGGTTATGACTTCGGCTACTTCTCCCTGGTGGTTCCCACCGGCTCGCCGATCACCGGGTTCTCCGATCTGGCACCGGGCCAACGCATCGGCGTGGTGCAGGGCACCGTGCAGGAGGCCTACGTCGTCGACACCCTCGGCCTGGACCCGGTGAAGTTCCCCGACTACAACACCGTCTACGCCAGCCTGCGCACCAACCAGATCGATGCCTGGGTGGCCCCCTCCCAGCAGGCGGTGGGCACGGTGCGCCCCGGGGATCCCGCCGAGATCATCGAGAACACCTTCAGCCTCGACAACTTCATCGCCTACGCGGTGGCCAAGGACAACCAGCCGCTGATCGACGCCCTGAACTCCGGGCTCGACGCCGTGATCGCCGACGGGACGTGGTCGCGGCTGTACTCGGACTGGGTGCCCCGTGCCCTGCCGCCCGGCTGGAAACCCGGTTCGAAAGCCGCGCAGGTACCCCAGCTGCCGGACTTCGCCGCGATCGCCGCGGAGAATCAGCCCACCGGACCTGTCCCGGCCGCGGTGGCCCCGAAGTCGACGCTGTCCCAGCTCGGTGACGCGTTCTTCTCCTGGGACCTCTATCGGCAGGCCATTCCCGACCTGGTGAAAACGGGGTTGCCCAACACCTTGATACTGACCGTCAGCGCCGCGGTGATCGGCCTGGCGCTGGGACTGGTGCTGGCGGTCGCCGGCATCTCCCGCTCGCGTTGGTTGCGCTGGCCGGCAAGGATTTACACCGACATCTTCCGCGGCCTGCCCGAGGTGGTGATCATCTTGCTGATCGGTCTGGGCTTCGGCCCCGTGGTCGGCGGGCTCACCGGCAACAACCCCTACCCCCTGGGCATCGCCGCGCTGGGGCTGATGGCGGCGGCCTACATCGGCGAGATCCTGCGCTCGGGCATCCAGAGCGTGGAGGCGGGCCAGCTGGAGGCCTCCCGCGCGCTGGGCTTCAGCTACCGGTCCTCGATGCAGCTGGTGGTGGTGCCCCAGGGCATCCGCCGGGTGCTGCCGGCGCTGGTCAACCAGTTCATCTCGCTGCTGAAGGCCTCGTCGCTGGTGTACTTCCTGGGCCTGATCGCCAGCCAGCGTGAGCTCTTCCAGGTGGGGCGCGACCTCAACGCCCAGACCGGTAACCTGTCACCCCTGGTCGCGGCCGGACTACTGTATCTGGCGCTGACCATTCCGCTGACACACCTGGTGAACTACATCGACGACCGGTTGCGACGCGGACGACCACCCACCGAGGCCGACGATCCGCTGGCCCCGTCGACCGGCCGGGAGATGGTGTGATGACGTCGCCGGTGTCGTTGCAAGCCAACGATATTCACCTCGCCTTCGGGACCGCCAAGGTACTGCGCGGCGTCGACATCGACGTGCCCGCCGGCACCACCGCCGCCGTCATCGGCCCGTCCGGTTCCGGCAAGTCGACGCTGTTGCGGACCCTGAACCGGCTCTACGAACCCGACCAGGGCGACATCCTGCTGGACGGCAGATCCGTGCTGCACGACGACCCCGATGCGCTGCGCCAGCGGATCGGCATGGTGTTCCAGCAGTTCAACCTGTTCCCGCACCGCAGCGTGCTCGACAATGTGACCCTGGCGCCCCGCAAGCTCAAGAAGATGTCCACCGAGGCGGCCCGCGAGCTCGCGCTGACCCAGCTGGAGCGAGTGGGGTTGCGGCACAAGGCCGAAGTACGCCCCGGCACCCTGTCCGGCGGACAGCAACAACGCGTGGCGATCGCGCGGGCGCTGGCGATGTCACCGCAGGTGATGTTCTTCGACGAGGCCACCTCGGCCCTGGACCCGGAACTGGTCAAGGGCATCCTGGCGCTGATCGCCGAACTGGGTGCCGACGGCATGACCATGGTGGTGGTGACCCACGAGATGGGCTTCGCTCGTTCGGCCGCGGACACCGTGGTGTTCATGGACCACGGCACGGTGGTGGAGTCGGGGCCGCCTGAGCGGCTGTTCGAGGCCGCCGAGACCGACCGTCTGCAGAGGTTCCTGTCCCAGGTGTTGTGAGGCTCACGGCCACCGCGTTGACCTGCGAGAATTTCGCCTGCAATTCCGTCGGCCGGAGCGAACGACGGGCGTCGAGAGGTTAGACTGGCGAACTATGACAGAGAGCGAAGTCGGCGTCGCGGACGTAGCTGACGTCACCGACCTTGCCGAGGGTCTGCACCGTGCGTTGTCGAAGCTGTTCACCGTGCTGCGCCGCGGTGACAAAACCGCCGCCACCCCGGCCGACGACCTGACACTCGCTCAGCTCTCGATTCTGGTCACGCTGCTGGATCAGGGTCCCATGCGGATGACCGAACTGGCCGCGCACGAGAAGGTCCGCACGCCCACCACCACCGTGGCGATCCGCCGCCTCGAGAAGCTGGGTCTGGTCAAGCGCACCCGGGATCCGTCTGATCTGCGCGCTGTGCTGGTCGAGATCACCCCCAAAGGCCATGCCGAACACCGCGAAGCGCTGACCAACCGCTATGCCGCGCTGGCCTCGATGCTGCGCGGGCTCACCCATGAGGAACTCGAGACGCTGCAACGCGCTCTGGAACCGCTGGAGAAGCTGGCCACCAAGAAAGTCCAGGTCTAACCCAGCCCGGCCGACGATGCGGCGACGAAGGAGCCGGGGTGTAACTAACCCAGCCAATCCAGCACTGCCGCCGCGGTCCAGGACTGTTGCATACTGCCCAACGGTTCCCCGGTGAACGGTTCGTAGTACTCCGCGAAGGTGCCGTCGCTGGCTTGCCGTAAACCTTCGCGCCGCAAGCTGTTCGACCGTTCGGCCCACCCGCGGCGGGCGAAGCACCAGGAGTACAGCCAGGTCAGCACGGGCCACACCGGTCCGCGCCAGTATTCGCGCGGGCGAAAGTCCCGCGACACCGGTGACGTCGACGGAATCAGTGCGTACTCCAGATCCGGATGGCCGCAGAACCGCGGTCCCTCCAACAGCCGCAGCAGGGCGCGCTCCTTGTCGTGCGACAACCCGCCGCACAGCAACGGCGCGAACTGCGCCGCCGTCTCGGTGGCGATCCACCGTTGCGCCCGCACGTCGTAATCCCTTGCCGCCCCGGTCCTTTGATCGGTGGCATCGATGACCCCGGCACGGAACCGATCCGCCCAGGAGTACAGGTCACGAACATCGGAGTGCGGGCGCTTGTAGTCTTCGCCGATCTCAGCGAGCACCGTGCACGCCACCGAGAAGACGGCGGAGACGAACACGTCCTCGACCGCAAAGCTCATCACCTTCGGCAGCAGCGCATCGTCATAGCGCGCTGCCTTCATCTCCTCGAGCAGCCACAGATAGCGGTCGTATTCGGTGTCCGACGGCCGCTGCGTCGCGTCGGTATTGATCTTGTTGTCCTCGCGCTGGTATTCCGGCACCGGACCCGGAATCACGTTGGCGTACGCGGCGTCCCAGCGCGGTGAGTTGTCCATCCCGGACTCCCAGCCGTGGTACACGGTGATCCGCCCGCGGGATTCCTGATCGCGCGCCTCGGCCAGCCAGCGATGCCAGCGCACCATGTCCGCCCAGCGGCGGTCCAGGAACGCCTCGGCCACCGCACGGGTGGACCGCCCGCGGGTACGGGCATGGTCCAGGATGCGCTGCACCGCGATGGCGTGCACCGGCGGCTGCGTGATACCCGAGGTGTGCCGGTTGCGCGGGGCATTGGGCGACAACGCCGAACACGCCCAGCGCGCCGGGCCGGGGAAGTAACCGTCCACCCCGTTGGCGAAGACGATGTGCGGGATCATCCCGTTGGCCCACTGCGCCGAGAGCAGCGTGTCGAGTTCGACCACAGCCCGTTCCACCGACAGGGGGGCCAGACCCACCGCCACGAACGCCGCATCCCAGCTCCACATGTGTGGATAGAGCAGGGGGGCCGCCGTGGTCATCACCCCGAGATCGTTGCCCCGCAGCAGATAGGCCGCGCGGGCCGCGAGCTGGGTCGGCGCGAAGCTGGGGTCGGGTGCCACGGGTCCATTCTGCGTTCCGGGCGCGCAGGGCGCTCGTTAAGGTGGGCCGCATGCCTTCCGCGCTCATCACCGGTGCCTCCCGCGGCCTGGGTGCGGCGATCGCCGCCGCCCTGGCTCCCACCCATACGCTGCTGCTCGCAGGGCGGCCGTCGGCCGAGTTGGACGCCGTGGCTGCCGAACACGGCGCCACCACCTGGCCCCTGGACCTCACCGACGAAGAGTCCCTGGAGGTCAGCAGTGAGGTGCTGACCGAACTGGACGTGCTGGTGCACAACGCCGGCGTGATGTACCCGGGTCGGGTCGGCGAATCCAGCGTGGACGAATGGCGGGCCACCATGGAGGTCAATCTGATTGGCGCCGTTGGTCTCACCCTGGCCCTGCTGCCGGCCCTGCGGGCCGCAGGCGGCCAGGTGATCTTCATCAACTCCGGTTCGGGGCGCAACGTGTCAGCGGGGATGGCGTCCTACTCGGCGAGCAAGTTCGCCCTGCGGGCGTTCGCCGACTCCCTGAGGGCCGACGAACCGGGCCTGCGCGTGACGTCGATCCACCCCGGCCGCGTCGACACCGACATGCAGCGCGATCTGGTCGGATACCACGGCGGAGAGTACGATCCGTCGACGTTCCTGCGGCCCGAGACCGTCGCGGCGGTGGTGGCCCAGGTGGTGGCCACCCCGCCCGACGGACACACCCACGAAGTGGTGCTCAGGCCTCGCTGACGGCAAAGCCCAGCGCCGTCAGCTGCGCCCGCATCAGCTCTTGTTGATATCCGGCCGGCAGCCGGGTCGGGAACAGCTGCGCGTGCACGGACAAGCCGTCGATGGCGGCGATGAGCAACTCGGCGATGTCACCGTCGGCGAGGTCGCTGGTCAGCTGGCCGACACCCCGGACGCCCGCGACCAGGCCGCGGAGATCAGCGAGCAGCTCATCGGCAGCCTCGCGCTGGAACTCGCGCAATGCAGGATTGGACAGCGCCCGCGGCCAGAACGTGATCTCCATCGTGGTCTCGACACTACGGTCGCCGTCGAGGGGCAGATTCTGCATCAACATCGCCCAGAGCCGGCCGAACTCGTCCTTGCCCCGCATGCTGTCCTCGACCCGGTTCCGGAACTCCCGGTGCGTCTTGACGAGGATGGACTGCAGGATGTCGTCCTTGTCCTGGAAGTAGTGGCTCAGCACGCCATTGGAGTAGCCGGACTCGTGCGCGATGGCGCGGGTGGTGGTGTTGTCGAGGCCGACGCTGTCGATCACACGGATCGCGGCGCGCAAGATCTCCGCCCGGCGTTCGTCGTGGTCGACGATCTTCGGCATCACATCCCCTTGCTGATCGGCTGGACCGAGTCTAGGGGTTGGCCGAAGTCACGTCCTCAGTGTGCACCGCACCGGCCGCCACCCAACGGCTTTCACTGCCCGTAGGCCAGCGCAGCTGCCTGGGCGGCCACCGCGTCCAGGTCACCGTCGGTCAGCAGCGCCGGTGTGCCCAGGGTGTTCGCCGCCAGGTAGACGTCGCAGAGCCACTCGAGCAGGCAGGCATGTTCGACGGCCTCCCCGAGGGATCCGGCGCTGCTCACCGCACCATGGTTGCGCATCAACACGGTGCCGAACCCGTCGGCGACGGCGTTGCCGACCGCCACGGCCAGCTCGTCGGAGCCGAACAGCAGGTAGGGCACGGTCGGCACCCGGCCACCGAGGCGGCGGAGGTTGTAGTGCACCAGCGGCATCTGGTCACACACCAGGCCGACGGCCACAGAACTGCGGCCGTGGGTGTGCACCACTGCGCCCGCACCGGTGCGCGCGTAGACACCCAGATGCAGCCCGATCTCCGACGACGGTCTGGCCCCCTCCAGCACCTCCCCGGCATGGGTGACGATCGTGATGTCCTCGGCGACGGCGTCTTCGAGGCGCAGCCCCGAGCGGGTGATCAGCACCAGGTCGTCGGTGCGGACACTGACATTGCCGGCACCCGCCAGCGCCACCCCGTGGCCGGCGAGTTCGCGGCACCGTGCGGCCACCTCGGCACGCGCACTCCGGTCAGGCACGCGGATGACGTTGCCGGAGTGCGGCGAAGGCACCGTCGAGACCGGTGAGCGCCATGTCCAGATCGTCCGGCGTCGTGGCCGCCGACACGAACCAGTTGTGCTTGGGGTGTACGTACACCCCCCGCGCTTGCGCCTCGGCGCTGAATGCGGTGGCCAGCTGGTAATCGGTGTCGTCGACAAACAACAGGTTCGGCATCTGGGCGGGTCCGGTGTAGTGAATGTCGAAGCCCCACCTGCTCGCACTGTCGGCGATGCCGGAGCTCAGTTGCAACCCGACCTCCCGCATCCGGGCCACCGCATCGCGACTGCCGAGCTCGGTAATGGTCGCCAGCCCGGCGGCCATGGCCACCGCCCCCATCCAGAAGGAGCCCGTCACGAAGATGCTGCCTGCCGCGTCGCGGTAACGATCGGTTCCGGTGACCGCCGCCAGCGGGTAGCCGTTGGCGATCGCTTTGCTCCAGGGGGTCAGATCCGGGTGCACCCCCAGCGGTTCCCAGCTGCCGCCGTGGTGCAGACGGAACCCGGCACGGACGTCATCGAGGATCAAGGCCGCGCCGATGGTGTCGCAGTAGGCCCGCACCTCACGGGCGAACGACGGTTCGACCAGTTCCTGGTCGAACCCGGCGTCATGCCGGAACGGGCTGACGATGATGGCGGCAACGTCGTCGGCGTGCTCCCCTACCGCGGCGCGGATCGAGGCGATGTCGTTGTAGTCGTATTCCAGCAGATTCGCCCGGTCGGCCGCGGTGACACCGGCCGGGAACGGCGTGCACCACGGCGCAGCACCGTGATACGCGCCCCTGGCCACCAGGATCATGGCGCGGCTGGTGTGGGCGCGGGCGATGGTGCAGCACATGGTGGTGGCGTCGGTACCGTTCTTGGCGAACATCACCCAGTCCGCGTGCGCGACGGTGCGCACCAGCGTCTCCGCCAGCTCGACCATGACCGGCGCCGCACCGTTCACGCAATCACCCTGTCGCCGTTGCTGTTCGGCGGCTGCCTCGACTGCGGGGTCCTGGTGGCCGAGAATCACCGGTCCCCAGCTGCACATCAGGTCGACGTACTCGTTGCCATCGACGTCCCACAGGCGTGCACCGCGGGACCGCGCGATGTATTGCGGAATCGCCGGGAAGGCGCGCATGTCGAGGTGGCCGTACATCCCGTTGGGCACGACGGCACCTGCGCGCCGGCGCAGCTCGCTGTCGGCACTGCGCTGTCGCAGGTCGGTGCCGACGTTCAGATCGGTGGTCACAGGTTCTCCTTCTCGAGGCGCTCACGGATACGGTGCACAGCCGGGGTGTCGACGGCTGCGAGCACGCTCAGCACACCGTCCAGGTTCTCGATGCCGGCATCCGAGCCCAGCCCGGTGGCGACCAAAGCCCCACAGGCACAGCCGATCAGCGCAGCGTCGGCCGGATCGCAGCCCACCAGGAGGCCGGTGATCATGCCGGCGTTGAACGAATCGCCGCAGCCGGTGGTGTCGACGACGGTGGTGGGCAGAGCGGGCACCGACACGGGCGCAGCGTCGGGCATCACGATGATCGCGCCCTCGGCACCGACCGTGACCGCGACGGCACCGACTCCCCGCGCCAGCAGGCTGTGCGCTGCGGCGACGAGGTCGTGGATCCCGGTGAGCCCGCGCAGTTGCTGGTCATTGGGCAGGAACCAGTCCACCAGCGGCAGTACCGGAGCCAGCAGATCCAGCGTGTCCGGCCTGCCGGGATACAACAGGTCCATGTAGATCGGTGTGCCTGCCGCACCGACGGCCTCGAACAGGTCGAGCCCATCTGAATTCAGCAGCAGCGGAGTGGTTTCCGGGCCGCCGAACAGGACGGCGTCGGCGGCCATGAGAGCAGCGGAATCGACCTCCGAAGCGCTCAGCGTGGCCATCGCGCCAGGAACGTGCAGGGCCGGTCGTTCACCATTGGGGCGGATGGGCAGGATGGTAGACGCGGTGACCGCGCCCGAACGTGGCACCAGCCCGGTGGTGTCGATGCCGTGGGACTGCAGTTGCATGGCGAGCAGGCGACCCAGGAGATCGTCGCCGATGGCGCCGAACGACGAGACGGAATGTCCCAGCTTGGCCAGGTCGACGGCCGCCCCGCCACCGGTTCCGGCCACGGTGGCCCGGATTTCGTCGAGCACGACACTGCCCTGCCCCTCCGGAATGCCCGATACCGGTCGGCCGAGGATGTCCACGATGTGCGGACCGAGCACCGCAACAGTGCCCAGGATGGTGGAGTCGTTCTGGCCCATCGACTTTCACCCCTGCACGGAAGGCGCCGGAGCGGGGTCGAAGTCGACCACCGCGTCCCGTCTCATGCGGTGGACCACGAACCCGGCGACGAAGGCCAGGGGAATCAGGAACGGCAGCAAGTTGGGGATCACGTCTTCGGTGCCGGTGAGCACCGAGTAGTTGGCGATGATCAGACCGGTGGCGGTCAGCAGCCCCAGCGCACCGATAGCGGGTGCCACCAACGTCTTCCACACATGACCGTCCTTACGCCGGCGGAAGAACACCACCACGGTCACCGCGACCACGCCCTGCATGGCGACGATACCGACAGTGAACAGGCCGCCCAGGCTGGTGTAGATGCCGAGGTACGGGTCGGCGCCGACCACCACGAAAACAACCAGGAGAACGGCCGTCAGAATGGACATGGCCTCACTGGCCCGCGCGGGGCCCTGGTAGCGGGGGTGCAGGGCCCCCAACGCTTTCGGCATGGTTCCCTGGGATCCCATGGTCTGCAGGTAGCGGGTGGTCGCGTTGTGCAGGGCCACCAGCGATGCCAGCAGGCTGGTGCAGAAGAAGATCTGCATCAGCGCGGTGAGCCAATCGCCACCCTGCTCCCCCGACAGCACGAAGAGCAGATCACCTTGGGTCTCCTCGGTGGTGGGAACGATCTGGTTCACTCCCACCGAGCCGACGATGAGCCACACGGTGAAGAAGTAGAACGCGGAGATGACGCCGACGCACAGATAGATAGCGCGCGGCACCGTCTTGCCTGGATTGCGTGCCTCGTTGGCGTAGATGACGGCGGACTCGATCCCGATGAACGACGTGAAGGCGATCATCAAGGCCGGGCCGATGCTGCCGGAAAACACCTGTTCAGGCGCAAATATGTCCAGGGGCAGCGCGGCCAGTCCGCTGTGCGCGAGGATCAGGATGTCGAGGATCACCAGCATGGCGAACTCGGCGAAGATGAGGATCAACAGCACCTTGGCGCTGAGATCGGCCGCGTGTCTGCCGAGTAGTCCGACTATCAGCAATGCGGCCACCGAGTACACCCACCACGGCAGGTCCACGCCGTAGTCCAGGGCGATGACATCGACGAAATAGCCTGCAGCTGTGGTGATTGCGATGGTTCCGGAGCCGTAGGCCAAGGTGGTTGCGTAAGCCGCGCCCAACCCGGCGCCGGGCCCGAAGCCGGCGTGGACGTACCGGGCGAACCCGCCGCCACCGGGCACCGCCCGGTTGATGGCAACATAGCCGGCGGCAAAACACCCCAGCACCAGGCCCGCGACCAGGAAGATGATGGGCAGCCCCGCCCCGTTTCCCAGCGTGAAGCCGATCGGGGTGTTGCCGATCATGGAGCCCAAGGGGGCGGCGCAGGCCACCACGAGCAGCGAGACCTTGATGGGTCCCATGTTGGCCCGGAACTGCGGCTGGCCCGGTGCAGTCTGAGCATTCGGTGTGGGTAGTGACATGTGTTGTCTCCCAGGGGAACTTGCAGCGTACGGGGATGGCCAAGCGGCCGGGGACACGGTTCGGGTCCGGCCGCTCATCGTCGACGGCACAGGCCCGCCGGCCCGGCCCCGCAGTGCGGGCCGCAGCCGTGAAAGTTACTTTAGACGGACGTCCGAAATAGAACAACGGTTTGCCCGAATTCGTAACGTGGGCGAAACCGACCGCGCCCAGCACGCCATGAACGCACGCACCGATGCTGCGCGAGAGTGAGAGCAGACCGCGACGGGTCTCACACCACCAGGTTGACCAGACGGCCGGGCACCACGATGACCTTCTTCGGCTCCGCGCCGGCCAGGAACGCCAGCACCTTCTCATCGGCCCGCGCCAGCTGCTCCACCGCACTCTTGTCGGCGTCGGCGGGCACCGTGATGCGCCCGCGCACCTTGCCGTTGACCTGGACCGGGTATTCGACCGTGTCCTCCACCAGGTAGGCCGGGTCGGCCACCGGGAACGGGCCGTGGGCCAGAGACCCCTCGTGACCCAGCCGCTGCCACAACTCCTCGGCGAGATGGGGCGCCAACGGAGCGACCATCAACACCAGGGGTTCCAGCGCCGCGCGGGCACTCACCACCTCCTTGGTGAGGTGGTTGGTGTACTCGATCAACTTGGCCGCGGCGGTGTTGTTGCGCAGATGCGCGTAGTCGTCGGTGACGCCGTCGATGGTCCGGTGCAGCACCTTGAGTGTGGCATCGTCGAGCTCGCCGTCGGTGACCCGGGCGGCTCCCGTCGCCTCGTCGACCACCAGGCGCCACACGCGCTGCAGAAAGCGGTGCGCCCCAACAACATCCTTGGTGGCCCAGGGCCGTGACGCCTCCAGGGGTCCCATCGACATCTCGTAGACACGCAGGGTGTCGGCGCCGTAGTTGTCGCAGATCTCGTCCGGCGACACGGAGTTCTTCAGGCTCTTGCCGATCTTGCCGAATTCCTGGTTGACCTGCTGGCCCTCGTAGTAGAACGCGCCGTCGCGTTCGACCACCTCGGCGGCAGGCACATAGGAACCGCGGGAATCGGTGTAGGCGAACGCCTGGATGTAGCCCTGGTTGACCAGCCGGCGGTACGGCTCGCTGGAGGAGACATGCCCCAGATCGAAGAGCACCTTGTGCCAGAACCGGGAGTAGAGCAGGTGCAGCACCGCGTGCTCCACGCCGCCGACGTAGAGATCGACCCCGCCGGGGTCATCGGGACCGTGCTCGGCGGGTCGCGGACCCATCCAGTACGCCTCGTTTTCCTTGGCGCACAGTTCATCCGGGTTCTGCGGGTCGGTGTAGCGCAGCTCGTACCAGGAACTGCCCGCCCACTGCGGCATCACGTTGGTGTCGCGGGTGTAGGTCTGCAGACCATCGCCGAGGTCCAGCTCGACATGGACCCACTCGGTGGCCTTGTTCAGCGGCGGCGACGGCTCGCTGTCGGCGTCATCAGGGTCGAACGACACCGGTGCGTAATCCGGCACGTCCGGGAGTTCCACAGGCAGTGCAGATTCCGGCAACCCGTGCGCTCGGCCCTGCGCGTCGTAGACGATGGGGAACGGCTCCCCCCAGTACCGCTGCCGGGCGAACAGCCAGTCGCGCAGTTTGAACTCCACGCGGCCCTGCCCGCGGCCGTCGGCCTCCAGCCGCTCGGTGACCGTGGCCTTGGCAGTGGCGACGTCCATGCCGTCGAGGTAGTCGGAGTTCACCAAGGTGCCGTCCCCGGTGTAGGCGGCCGCGGAAACGTCCCCGCCGGACACGACTTCGACGATGGGCAACCCGAACTCGGTGGCGAAGTCCCAGTCCCGCTGGTCGCCGCCGGGCACCGCCATGATGGCACCGGTGCCGTAGCCGGCCAGCACGTAGTCGGCGATGAAGATCGGCACCTGCGCGCCGTTGACCGGGTTGGTGGCGTGCACGCCCAGGAACACCCCGGTCTTGGTCTTGTTCTCCTGACGCTCCAGATCCGACTTCGCCGCAATGGCCGCGCGGTAGGCGGCCACCGCCTCGGCCGGAGTCGCGGCGCCGTAGGTCCAGCGCGGGTCGGTGTCCGTCGGCCACTGCCCCGACACCAGGGCGTCGACCAGGTCGTGCTCGGGTGCCAGCACCAGATACGTTGCGCCGAACAGGGTATCGGGGCGAGTGGTGAACACGCCGATGTCGCCGGCGGGAGAGGCGAACTGCACGGACGCACCGACGGAGCGGCCGATCCAGTTGCGCTGCATGGTCTTGACCTTCTCGGGCCAGTCCAGGTAGTCGAGGTCGTCGAGCAGACGGTCGGAGTAGGCGGTGATGCGCATCATCCACTGCCGCAGCCGTTTGCGGAACACCGGGAAATTGCCACGGTCACTGCGGCCGTCGGAGGTCACTTCCTCGTTGGCCAGCACGGTACCCAGACCAGGACACCAGTTGACCATCGAATCTGCCCGGTACACCAGGCGGTAGCCGTCGATCACGTCGGCACGCTCACCGGAGGTCAGGCTGGACCAGTCCCGACCGTCATCCAGAGTCCTTGCACCGGAATCGAATTCGGCTACCAGCTCGTCGATGCGGCGGGCCCGGTTGACCGCCGGATCGAACCAGGCGTTGAAGATCTGCAGGAAGATCCACTGCGTCCACTTGTAGAAGTCGACGTCGGTGGTCGAGAAGCTGCGACGGGCGTCGTGGCCCAACCCCAGCCGGCCCAACTGCCGCTTGAAGTTGACGATGTTGGCCTCGGTGCGGATGCGGGGGTGGGTGCCGGTCTGCACCGCATACTGCTCGGCGGGCAGGCCGAAGGAGTCGAACCCCAGCGCGTGCAGCACGTTGCGGCCCTGCATGCGGTAGTAGCGGGCGTACACGTCGGTGGCGATGTAGCCCAGCGGATGGCCGACGTGCAGGCCTTCCCCCGACGGGTACGGGAACATGTCCTGGACGAACATCTTGTCCGCCGGGAGGGCCGCGCCGTCGGTGGGTGCCAGGCTGCCGACGGGGTTGGGCACGTGGAAGGTCCCGAGACGCTCCCACTTCTGCTGCCAGGCCTGCTCGATCCGCCCGGCGAGATCCGCCGAATAGCGGTACTCGGGCGTATCGGAGTCGGCGGCGGAGGTGGTCGTGTCGGTCACGCTGAACAGGGTATAAGGGCACCTCCGAGCGCCAAAAACGCGCTGCGCGCCGGCACCGGGATCACGGGGGCGTCTCGGTTGCGTTGCGGGGGAGTCAGCGCATGGTTGCAGGTCGGTTCCAGCTCTGGGAAACACCGGGCGGGCGGGGATACAGTCGGCGCCTGACCTGGGATGGCGCGCACTGTCGGGAGTGCCACGTCAACCGCGGAAACAGAAAGGACCGATTGGCATGTTCGCCTCTGTCACCGGCCGAGTGCTCGCCGGTGGTGTCGTCGCAGGCATCGCCGCTGTGATGGGTTTCGCGGTGTCGCCGGCAGCCGCCGAGCCCACACTGCCGCTGCCGCCAGCGCCTGCGCCCATGGTGGAGCAGGCGGGTGTCTCCCCGTTGGCCCCCGGCATCCCGGCACAACCGGCCGCTGCTCCCATCGCGCCGCAGGCACAGTTGGCCCCGCAGACGCAGTACGCGCCGCAACTACAGCGGGCGGCCCTGCCGGCCCAGCCGACGTTGACGCCGGCCACCTCGGGCACCATCCGGGAGTTCCTGGCCGGCAAAGGGGTGACCCTCGAACCGCAGGACCCACGCACGTTCAACGCCCTGCACATCACGCTGCCGATGCCGTCGGGCTGGACCCAGGTGCCCGACCCGAACGTGCCCGATGCGTTCGCCGTCATCGCCGACCGGGTCGGGGGTGACGGGCTGTACACCTCCAACGCGCAGGTGGTGATCTACCGGCTGGCCGGGGGTGCCTTCGATCCGGCCGAGGCCATCACCCATGGCTTCATCGACAGCCAGCAGCTGACCAGCTGGCAGACCACCGACGCCTCGCTGGCCCCGTTCGGCGGGTTCCCCTCGTCGTTGATCGAAGGCACCTACCGGCAGAACGAGATGGGGCTGAACACGTCGCGCCGGCACGTGCTGGCCCGCTCGGGTGCCGACAACTACCTGGTGTCGCTGTCGGTGACCACCTCGGTCACCCAGGCGGTGGCCGCGGCAGACGCCACCGAGGCGATCGTCAACGGCTTCAAGGTCACCGGACCCGTCCCGGCCGCGCCTCCCGCCACCGCGCCCTGAGATTTTCTGAGGACCGGTCTGACCTCGTATGGTGAGGTCATGCTGATTGCCGGTGTGGTGTGCCTGTGCGCAGCGTTGGCCGCCGCGGCCTCGGGCGTGTGGACGCTGACCCGACCCAAGAGTGCCGATCTGACGCAGCAGGTGCTGCGGGCGGTGGCCCCTGTGCAGCTGGCAGCTGCGGTGATGCTGGCCGCCGGCGGCGTGGTCGCCGTCGCGGTCCCGGCACCCACCGGGCTGGTGGTGCTCATCGTCTGCGTGGTCGGTGCCGTCGGCACCATCCTCGCCGGGTCATGGCAGGGCGCCCGCTTTGCGACGCGCCCGCAGCCGGCGGCCGACTGCGGCAGCAGCTGCGGCTCGTGCACGTTGTCGTGCAGCAGCGCGCTAGTTCCGGCTGACGTCGATGGGGTGCGTGGCCAGTAGCGACATCGGCATCGGCTGCCGTCGCAACACCCTGGACCACAGATCGACCCGCTGTTCGATCAGCACATCCGACGGCAGCGCCGACAGCACCATCCAGTCGTTGCGTTCGATCTCGCCTTCCAGCTGACCGATGGTCCAGCCGGAGTAGCCCGCGAACACCCGCACCCCTTCGAGCACCGGGATCAGGGAGTCGGGATCGGCGTCGAGGTCCACCATCACCATTCGGCCGGACACGTGGCGCAAGCCGGGGACGCCGGTGGCGTCCGTACCGACCCGCAGGGTGCCCAGGCACAGGGCGGCGTCCCGCTTGACCGGTCCGCCGATGAACATCGTCTTGGGTTTGGCCGCCAGCTTGGCCCACTGCGGCAGCACGTTGTACACCGCGGTCTCGCTGGGACGGTTGAGCACCACACCCAAGGTGCCGCCGTCGTTGTGCTCGACGACGTAGATGACGCTGCGGCGAAACGTCGGCTCCAGGAGATCCGTGTTGGCCAGCAGCAACGTCCCCGCGCGTACCCGGTGGGCCGCGGGTGCGACGAAATCCTCGGGGTCTTCGGACGGGGACACGCACCCATCATGGCACCAGCACAACGCTGTGGTGGCGAACAACATCGGTGTGACGGATATTTGTAGGCTGGTCGTCTGTCGTGGCGCAGAGGCGTCCATCCGCGTGCAAGGGAAGTGGTCTCGTGGTCGACGCCCGTGGCGCCGCTGCGTTGTGGCGTTCGGTGCGGGGCCTGCCGCAGTTCTGCCGTCTGATGGAGCTGCGACTGGCCAGTCAGTTCGGCGACGGCCTGTTCCAGGCAGCCCTGGCGGGGGCACTGCTGTTCAACCCCGACCGCGCCGCCACCCCGTGGGCCGTGGCCGGCTCGTTCGCGGTGCTCTTCCTGCCCTACTCGCTGCTGGGCCCGTTCGCCGGGGCGCTGCTGGACCGCTGGGACCGTCGGCTGGTCCTGGTGGGCGCCAATGTGGGACGGCTGGTCTCGATCATCGCCGTGGGCGTGCTGCTCGCAATCGGCGCCGGGGACCTACCCATCCTGTGTGGCGCATTGATCGTCAACGGCTTCACCCGCTTTGTCGCCTCCGGACTGTCCGCGTCACTGCCGCACGTGGTGCCCCGGGCGCAGGTGGTGACCATGAACTCGGTGGCCACTGCGGCGGGTGCGGTCGCGACGTTCCTCGGTGCGGACTTCATGCTGCTGCCGCGCTGGTTGATCGGCGCCGACGACGCCGGGGCCGCCGCGGTGATCTTCATGGTGACCATCCCGGTGGGGCTTGCGCTGGTCCTGGCGCTGCGCTTCCCGGCCCATGTGCTGGGCCCCGACGACACCATCCGCGCGATCCACGGGTCGGTCTTCTACGCGGTGGCTACGGGCTGGATCCACGGTTTCCGCACCGCGGCCGCGGTGCCGTCGGTGGCGGCGTCGCTGCTGGGTCTGGCCGCGCACCGGATGGCGTTCGGCATCAACAGCCTGCTGGTCCTGGTGATCGTGCGGCACACCGACACCCCGCAGGTGGCCGTGGCGGGCCTGGGGACGGCGGTGCTGTTCCTGTCGGCCACGGGGCTCGGCGCCTTCCTGTCCAACCTGTTCACCCCGCTGCTGGTGCGGCGCTGGGGGCGCTACGCCAGCGTCAACGGTGCGCTGGCGGTGGCCGCGGTGATCCAGCTGGCGGCGGTGCCGCTGCACCTGCCGGTGATGGTGGTGTGCGGATTCCTGCTGGGTTCGGCCGGCCAGGTGGTCAAGCTGTGCGTCGACAACGCGATGCAGATCGACGTCGACGACGCGCTGCGCGGGCACATGTTCGCGGTGCAGGATTCGCTGTTCTGGGTGTCGTTCATCGCGGCGATCGCGTTGGCCGCCGCGGTGATTCCCGATGACGGCCATTCGTCGGGGCTGGTGGTGGCGGGAGCCGGGTTCTATCTGCTGGGGTTGGCGGCGAACGCGGTCCTGGGACGGCGCGGCCAACTAGGGTGACGCCATGGCTGATGCCGGTCCGCTGATCGACGAGCTCACGGCCGAGAGCGAAGAGCTCGACGCGCTGGTGGCCGACCTGTCCCCGGCGCAGTGGCAGATGCCGACGCCGGCGCCGGGCTGGACCATCGCCCACCAGATCGCGCACCTGCTGTGGACCGACCGGGCGGCTGTGCTGGCCGCCACAGACGAGCCGGGCTTCGCGCAGCTGGTTGCCTCGGCGGCCGCCGATCCTCTGGGATTCGTCGATGCGGGTGCCGAGGAGGTGGCCGCCTCCCCCGAGCTGCTCGCGTCCTGGCGATCCACCCGCGCGACGCTGGCCGCCGCGCTGCGCGCGGTACCGGCGGGCCGCAAGCTGCCGTGGTTCGGTCCGCCGATGGGTGGGGCATCGATGGCCACCGCGCGGCTGATGGAGACGTGGGCGCACGGGTTGGACGTCGCCGACGCGCTCGGGGTGCGCCGGGCGCCGACCTCACGATTGCGGTCCATCGCGCACCTGGGTGTACGAACTCGTGACTTTGCCTTTACCGTTCATGGCTTGACACCGCCGGCGGAATTGTTTCACGTGGAACTACGCGGACCCGCAGGTGAGCGGTGGTCCTGGGGTCCCGACGACGCGGCCCAGCGGGTCAGCGGCTCGGCGGAGGACTTCTGCCTGCTGGTGACGCAGCGGCGCCCGCCCGGCGAATTGGACGTGACCGCAACGGGTTCCGAGGCGCAGACGTGGTTGACCATCGCGCAGGCGTTTGCGGGGCCACCCGGCGGGGGCCGATGAGCGCTTGCGCGAAGAGGAGCCCCGCCGCATCAGCCTGAGCGGGGGCCGATGAGCGCTTGCGCGAAGAGGAGCCCCGCCGCATCAGCGTGAGCGGCGGCCGATGAGCGTGCGCTTTCTGCACACTTTCGCCGGCGTGTCGGCCGGGAACACGCACGCTCGGCGTCAGAGGGACTGGGCGTCGTCGGCCGCGCCGTCACCATCGGTGTCGACCAGCTTGACGTCCCAGCGACCGTCGCCGTCGGTGTCGACGTACCCGACCCGGCCGTCGTCGCCGAACACCCGGTCCGCGGCGCCGTCCCCGTCGCTGTCGACCAGGAGATCGTCGGCCTCCCCGTCGCTGTCGAAGTCGACGCTCGGGCCACCGGTGGACTCCAGGCCGTCGAGCGTCAGCCACCGCAGGGGGCGACTCGAGGCATCGGCGGGCACGGTCCAGGTCCCGGTGCCGTCGTCGGTGAACCAGGTGGCCTGCCCATCCAGATCCAGCACCGCGTGCTCGGCGAGGCCGTCGCCGTCCAGGTCGGCCAGCGCGTCGTCCAGCAGACCGTCGCGATCGAAGTCCAGCGCCACCCCGTCGAAGACGCCGTCACCGTCGGTGTCGACGTCCGGCGTGCCCGACCACATCGAAGCGGTGCCGTCATCGGCACCCAGGCAGTAATCCATACCTGTCAGTCGGCGGACGAGCCCCTCCGGTTCCACCACGCCAACAACTCGGCCACCGCCTCGTCGTGCTCCAGCGGCCCACGCTCCATCCGCAGGTCCTTCAGGTAACGCCAGGCCTGGCCCACTTCGGGGCCGGCCGGGATGCCGAGCAGCTCCATGATCGCGTTGCCGTCCAGGTCGGGCCGCACCCGGGCCAGATCCTCCTGCTCGGCGAGTTCGGCGATCCGGTGTTCCAGATGGTCGTAGTTCGCCTGCAGCCGCGCGGCCCGGCGCTTGTTGCGCGTGGTGCAGTCGGCGCGGACCAGCTTGTGCAGCCGCGACACCAACGGACCGGCGTCGGTGACGTAGCGACGCACCGCTGCATCGGTCCACTTGCCGTCCCCGTAGCCGTGGAAACGCAGATGCAGGTACACCAGCTGGGACACGTCATCGACCATCTGCTTGGAGTACTTAAGCTCACGCATCCGCTTGCGGGCCATCTTGGCGCCCACCACCTCGTGATGGTGGAAGCTGACCCCGCCGTCGGGCTCGTGCCTGCGGGTGGCCGGCTTGCCGATGTCATGCAGCAGCGCCGCCCAGCGCAGCACGAGATCGGGGCCGTCGTCTTCCAGGTCGATCGCCTGCCGCAGCACGGTCAACGAGTGCTCGTAGACGTCCTTGTGCTGATGGTGCTCGTCGATCGCCATCCGCATCCCGCCGATCTCCGGCAGCACCTGCTCCCCCAGCCCGGTGTCCACCAGCAGCTGGATCCCGGCCACCGGATCGGCGCCGAGCATGAGCTTGTCGAGTTCGGCACTGATGCGCTCCGGCGTGATCCGCGCCATCTGCGGAGCCATCTCGGTGATGGCCGCCCGCACCCGCGGCGCCACGTCGAAACGCAACTGCGAGACGAACCTGGCCGCGCGCAGCATCCGAAGGGGGTCATCGCCGAACGAGGTCTGCGGCGCCGACGGGGTGTCCAACAGCCGGGAGCGCAGGGCGGACATCCCGTCGAGCGGGTCGAGGAACTCCCCCGGCCCGGCTCCGGTGATGCGCACCGCCATGGCGTTGACAGTGAAGTCACGGCGCACCAGGTCATCGGCGAGGTTGTCCCCGAACCGCACCTGCGGGTTGCGCGACACCTGGTCATAGCTGTCGGCGCGGAAGGTGGTGATCTCGACCCGGACGCCGCGGCGCGCCGCACCGATGGTCCCGAATTCGATTCCGGTGGTCCACACCGCGTCGGCCCACGGCCGCAGGATCTTCTGGATGTCCGCCGGCGGTGCGTCGGTGGTGAGGTCCAGGTCGTAGGCCACGCCGTCGCCGGGCTGCGGCAGCCGGCCCAGCAGCGCGTCACGCACCGGCCCACCCACGAGGTAGAGCTGCCGGCCGGCGGCGTCAAACGCCGCTCCGAGGGCGCACAGCACATCCGCATGGCCGTTCAGCGTCACCGCGGCACGGGCCAGCAGTTCGGCTTCGGTCAGGGCGTCGGACACGTTCACCGAGCCTAGATGGCCGCAGGCGCCCATCGGTCACCGACCGGCGAGTGAGGCAAGAGGCACAGCTGACGGCAGCTACTATCGCTTGGGTGTCGGACGGCGAGCAGGCCAAACCCCGACGGCGCCGCGGTCGCCGTCGTGGTCGTCGTGCCGCCGGACCACCGCAGAACGCCCCCGAAGCCGCCGCCGCCGCCGAGGCCGCTCCGGCGCCACCCGGGGACCAGGCTCCCGCCAAGCCCCGCCGCCCGCGCCCCCATCAGAAGAACCAGGGCCGGTTGCGTACCGTCCACGAGACCTCCGCCGGCGGCCTGGTGATCGACGGGCTCGACGGTCCGTTCGAAGAACAGGTGGCCGCGCTGATCGGGCGCATCGACCGCCGCGGCCGCATGCTGTGGTCGCTGCCCAAAGGACACATCGAACAGGGTGAGACGGCCGAGCAGACCGCCATCCGCGAGGTGGCCGAGGAGACCGGGATCGAGGGAAAAGTGCTGGCCGCGCTCGGCAGCATCGACTACTGGTTCGTCACGGAGGGCAGGCGCGTGCACAAGACCGTGCACCACTATTTGATGCGCTTCTCCGGCGGCGAACTCTCCGACGAGGACGTCGAGGTGACCGAGGTGGCGTGGGTGCCGGTGCGGGAGCTGCCGTCGCGGCTGGCCTACGCCGACGAGCGGAAGCTTGCCGAAGTGGCCGGTGAGTTGATCCAGAAACTGCAGACCGACGGCCCGTCGGCCCTGCCGCCGTTGCCGCGCAGCGCTCCGCGCCGCCGGCCGCAGACCCATTCCCGGGCGCGCAGGCGGGGTCAGTCCCGCGGTCCCGACGAGTCCGCTCCCGGCCGGGCGGGCGGCTGCGGACAGGGCCCGTGACGCCGCGGCGGCGCCGCTTGCGCACGTTTTCGATCACGGCGCCCCGCTTCATCACCATCATGATCCTGCTGGCCATGCTCGTGCTGCCGGCCGCGCTGCCCCAGGCCGCCGCCGGTGAACCCGGCGAGGCCCGGTTCCTGGTGATCCATGTCGACCTCATCACCCCCGACACCGTCACCACCACGGGCCCGCCGACCGTCACTGTGACGGGCAGTGTGGAGAACATCGGCGATCGTCCGGTTCGGGACGTCGTGGCCCGGCTCGAACGCGCCCCGGCGGTCACCGACTCCAGCCGCCTGCGCACCGATCTCGGCGGGGAGAACACCCAGTTCAGCCCGGTCGGAGAATTCATCGACGTCTCGACCGAGCTGCAGCGCGGCCAGCAGGCGCCCTTCCGGCTGTCCTATCCCCTGCGCTCAGCCACCGAACCCGCTCTCGACATCCAGACCCCGGGCATCTATCCCCTGCTGGTCAACGTCAACGGCACCCCGGACTACGGTGCCGCTGCGCGGCTGGACGACGCCCGCTTCCTGCTGCCGGTCCTCGGGCTGCCCCGGGAGGACACCCCGGTCGGTGCGGAACTCGGTGGTGACGTTGCCGATGTGGTGGCCCCCGACACCTCGCGTCCGGTTCCGGTGACCATGCTGTGGCCGCTGGCCGACCGACCCCAACTGGCGCCCGGGGTTCCCGGCGGAACCACCCCGGTGCGGTTGTCCGACGACTCACTGGCCACGTCGCTGGCACCCGGTGGGCGGCTGGACATGCTGCTGGGTGCCGCCGAGTTCGCCACCGGACCCACCGTGGACCCCGGCGGAGAGATCACCCGGGCCCTGTGTCTGGCCGTGGATCCCGACCTGCTGGTCACCGTCAACGCGATGACCGGCGGGTATGTGGTGAGCAGCGCCGCCGATCCGCTGACGCCGCCCGGCCAGCCGGGCAGTGGACAGGCTGCGGCGTCGGCCTGGCTGGATCGGCTGCGGGCACTGGCCGGCCGGATGTGCGTGACGGCCATGCCCTATGCCCAGGCCGACCTGGACGCCGTGGCCCGCGTGGGTGACCCGAACCTCGGCGCCTTCGCCACCACCACTGTCTTCGATCTGGTGGACCAGATCCTCGGGGTCACCTCCACCCGTGGGGTCACAGTCGTGGGCGACGGTCCGCTGACCACCCGCGCCACTCAGCTGCTCACCGAGCACGGCCCGACCGTGGCGATCGCCGCCGCAGACAGCCTCGCCACCGACGAGACCACGGGCGAGGGCGTCACCGCCGACCTGGCCCCACGACGGCTGTCGGGTCAGGTGGTGGCTGTCCCGTTCGACCCGACAGTCGGGGCCGCGCTGGCCGCCGTCGGCAGCCAGCCGACGTCACCGTCGTACCTGGACTCGTCACTGGCAGTCCCGGTCGACAACGATTCCGAGGTGTCCCGTCGCCAGGATGCCCTCGCGGCCATGCTGTGGCGCAGCCTGAACCCGGAGATCGCGCCGCGGGCCCAGGTGCTGGTGCCGCCACTGAACTGGGACCCCGACGACGGCGACGCCCAGGCCGTACTGACCACCCTGGCCACCAGTATCCGCTCAGGCCTGGCGGTACCCGCGCCGCTGGCCGATGTGATCGCCCAGGCCGACGCCGTGCACGGCCCACTGCAGCCGGTATCGGCCGCGGCCGACAACAACGTGCAAGGCCGCATCGACGACGCGGTGGTGGGCCAACTCTCCGGCCAGCTGAGCCGGCTCTGGGGCCTGACGGCGGCGCTGACCACCAACACCCAGACCGGTCTGACGGGTGTGGCCTACACCGCCCCGCTGCGGGAGGACATGCTGCGGGCGCTGAGCCAGTCCGAGCCCGCGCCGTCGCGCAACGACCTGGCCCGGCGGCGCCTCGGCGTGGTCGGCGGCACCATCGATGACCTGTTCGGCGCCGTCACCATCGTCAATCCCGGCGGTGCCTACACCCTGGCCACCGAGCGCAGTCCGCTGCCGCTGGCGCTGCGCAACGACCTCGCGGTGCCCATCCGGGTGCGCCTCGATCTGGCCGTGCCCCCGGGGATGACGGTCGAGGACATCGGTGAGCAGGAACTGCCGCCGGGCTTCCTGCCGATCCGCGTGCCCATCGAAGTGCACTTCACCCAACGGGTGGCCGTCGACGCCTCGCTGCGCACGCCCGGCGGGCTGCCGCTGGGCGAACCGGTGCGCCTGTCGGTCAACTCGAACGCCTACGGACAGGTGTTGTTCTTCATCACCCTGGCCGCGGGCGCAGTGCTGGCGCTGCTGACCGGACGCCGCCTGTGGCACCGGTTCCGCGGCCAACCCGACCGCGCCGATCTCGACCGTCCCGAGCCGGGCCGCCCGTGAGCACCACCGGACGTCAACCACCCCAGCGGATCCCGGCGCGGCCGGAGCCGCCCCGCCGCCCGCCGCCCCCGCAGCCTGCCCGCCCCCAACCCGTCTACGTCAAACGCACCCCCGCCACCAAGGCGGTGCGCGCCGAACTGTCCGACGCGGCGGTGGTCTCGCGGTCCTGGGGCATGGCGTTCGCGACGCTGATCAGCCGGATCACCGGTTTCATCCGTATCGTGTTGCTGGCCGCGATCCTGGGCGCTGCCCTGTCGAGCACGTTCACCGTGGCCAACCAGTTGCCCAACATGATCGCCGCGCTGGTGCTCGAAGCCACCTTCACCGCGATCTTCGTGCCGGTGCTCACCCGTGCCGAGCGCGACGATCCCGACGGTGGAGCGGCGTTCGTCCGACGGCTGGTCACCCTGGCCACCGCGCTGCTGCTGGCCACCACGGTGCTCTCGGTGCTCGGCGCGCCGCTGCTGGTCCGGTTGATGCTCGGCGACGACCCGCAGGTCAACGAACCGCTGACCACCGCATTCGCGTATCTGCTCCTGCCGCAGGTGATCTTCTACGGTCTGGCCTCGGTGTTCATGGCAATCCTGAACACCCGCAACGTCTTCGGCGCCCCCGCGTGGGCACCGGTGGTGAACAACGTCGTCGCGATCGCCACCCTCGGGGTGTATCTGCTGGTACCGGGTGAGCTGTCGGTGGACCCGGTGCAGATGGGCAACGCCAAGCTCCTGGTCCTGGGTATCGGCACCACGCTGGGCGTGGTGGCGCAGACCGCGATCCTGTACGCCGCGATCCGCAGGCAGCGGATCAGCCTGCGGCCGCTGTGGGGCATCGACGAGCGCCTCAAGCGTTTCGGCGCGATGGCCTCGGCGATGGTGCTCTACGTGCTGATCAGCCAGGTCGGCCTGGTGATCGGCAACCAGATCGCCAGCACCGCAGCGGCTTCCGGGCCGGCCATCTACAGCTACACGTGGCTGGTGCTGCAACTGCCCTTCGGCATCATCGGCGTGACAGTGCTCACGGTGGTGATGCCCCGACTCTCCCGCAACGCCGCCGCCAACGACACCAAGGCCGTGCTGGCCGACCTGTCGCTGGCCACCCGGCTGACGATGATCACCCTGATCCCCATCGTCGCGGTGATGACCGTGGGCGGCACGGCGATCGGCAGTGCACTGTTCGCTTACGGCAACTTCGGGCAGGTCGACGCGAACTACCTGGGCCTGGCCATCGCCATGTCGGCGTTCACCCTGATCCCCTATGCGCTGGTGCTGCTGCAGCTGCGGGTGTTCTACGCCAGGGAACAGCCGTGGACCCCGATCGCGGTCATCGTTCTCATCACCGTGGTCAAGATCGCCGCGTCGTTGGCCGCCCCGCACCTGACCGACGATCAGGAGCTGGTCGCCGGCTATCTGGGCCTGGCCAACGGTCTGGGGTTCCTGGCCGGCGCCGTCCTGGGCCACGTGCTGCTGCGCCGCACCCTGGTCCCGCGCCGGCAGCGGCTGCTGGAGCTGCCGGTGGTGCGCACCATCCTGGTCACGCTCACAGCGTCGTTGCTGGCCGCGCTGGTGGGCGTGGTGGCCGATCAGCTGCTGGGGCTGGAGTCGCTGACCGAACGGGCCGGTCCGGCGGGTTCGCTGCTGCGGCTGTTCCTGCTGGCCGTGGTGATGCTGGGAATCGTGGCGGTGGTGCTGGTGTGGGCGAAGGTCCCGGAAGCGATGGCAGCGATGGCGGTGGTGTTGCGCCGAATGAGACCCGGTACCGACCGCCTCGACCCCGCATCCACGCCGGCAGCGGTCCCGTACCCTGAGCACAGGAATCTGCCGGGCGCACGGTCTGACCGTGCGCCGGCACAGCACAGCGGAATGGGTAGAGAACCGATGGCGAGCGACGAGAACTCGGGCAACCCCGACACTGGGGCCCCGACGACCAAGTTGCCCCGGCAATCGGCCGATGACTTCCAGCCCGACTTCGCCGCCGACGTCGAGCCGAAGACGGCGCGGGTGGGTTCCGTCCCGGAGCCGGAACCCCCTAATCGACCCAACGCCGACTTCGCCGGCGATCCGACCCGCGAGCCCATGGCCTTCGACGCCCCGCGCGAGCCTGCCATGGACGGCGCCGACAACGACGACGACGTCCACCTGATCCCGGGCGCCAGCATCGCCGGCGGCCGGTACCGCCTGCTGGTGTTCCACGGCGGGCCGCCGCATCTTCAGTTCTGGCAGGCGCTGGACACCGCACTGGACCGCCAGGTGGCGTTGACGTTCATCGATCCGGACGGCACACTGCCCGGCGACGAACTCGATGCCACTCTGAGCCGCACCCTGAAGCTGTCCGGGATCGACCTGCCCGGCCTGGCCCGTGTGCTGGACGTCGCCCGCAGTGGGTCGGGTGGGCTGGTGGTCTCGGAGTGGATCCGCGGCGGGTCGCTGCAGGAGGTGGCCGACACCGCCCCGTCGGCCATCGGCGGTGCACGGGCCATCCAGTCGCTGGCTGCGGCGGCGGAGGCCGCCCACCAGGCGGGGGTGGCACTGGCCATCGACCATCCCAGCCGCGTGCGGGTCAGCATCGAAGGCGATGTGGCGCTGGCATTCCCGGCCACCCTGCGGGATGCCAGCCCCGAGGCGGACATCCGGGGTATCGGAGCGGCGCTCTACGCGCTGCTGATCAACCGTTGGCCCCTGCCCGAGCGCGGCACCCCCAGCGGACTCAGCGCCGCGGACACCGACCCCGCAGGCAACGCGGTGGAACCGGCAACCGTGGACCGCGACATCCCCTTCCCCATCTCGGCGGCAGCGGTCCGCTCGGTGCAGCCCAATGGTGGGATTCGCAGCGCCGCAACACTGTTGAACCTTCTCCAGCAGGCCACCGCGGAGGCCGACCGGACAGATCTGCTGGATCCGGTACCCGCTGACCCGCGGCCGTCGGGTCGGGCCCGGGAAACCGAACCTGCGCCGAACAGCCGCAGGCGCCGCGGGGTGCTGATCGGTGTCGGTGCGGCGGCAGTGGTGATCGTGGTGGCGCTGGTGCTGCTGGCCACGGTGCTCAGCCGCATCTTCGGCGACGTCGGCGGCCCCAGCATCGGCGACCAGTTGGGGCTCAACCCGCCGTCGGAGGAGTCCTCGGGCACCTCGGCCGCCGCGGCTCCCGGCCAGACCGTCCAACCCGTGTCCGCCACCGTCTTCTCCCCGGCCGGCGGCGCCGACAACCCCGACCAGGCATCCGCGGCCATCGACGGCGACAGTGCCACCGGCTGGCCGACCGACACCTACTCCGACCCTGACCCCTTCCCCAGCTTCAAGAACGGCGTCGGGCTGATCCTCACGCTGCCCTCGCCCACCCGGGTGGCCACCGTGGAACTCGAGGTACCGAGCACCGGAACCCAGATCCAGATCCGTTCCGCGGCCACGGCCTCCCCGGCGACGCTGGAGGACACCACGGTGCTGACCCAGCCGCAGACCATGCAGACCGGCGAGAACACCATCGAGGTGAACGCCGAGGCACCCACCACGTATCTGGTGGTGTGGATCTCGAAGATGGGTACCACCGACGGTCAGAGCCGCACCGACCTGAACAACATCGTGGTCAGGGCCGCTTCCTGAGCTGTGCACAGGCCGGCGCCCCGGTGAAGTGTCCGGCGCCGGCCGGGGTCCTAGCGTCCCTGGCGTGCCCAGCTCCACCGCAGACCACGCCCGCGCCGACGCCGACCTGCTGGCCGCCCACGCCGCCGGCGACCCGGATGCCTTCGCCGTGCTGTTCCACCGCTACCACGCGCCGCTGACCCGCTTCGCCCGCAGGCACTGCCGCAGCCCCGAGGACGCCGCCGACGCCGTGCAGGAGGCCATGCTGGCGGTGCACCGCGGCGCCCCTGGCTTCCGCAGTCACGCCACCGTGAGCACCTGGTTGTTCCGGATCGTGTCGCACAAGTGCATCGACCTGCGCCGCCGCGACCTGCGCCGGCTGACCGTGGACCCCGCTGAGGTGCTGGTCATCGACCCCACCGAGGCCATCCCGACGGCTCACCTGGTGCATCTGGCCCTGGGCCTGGTGCCGGTGGATCAACGGGCCGCGGTGGTGCTGGTGGACATGCTGGGCTACCCGGTGGCCGATGCCGCCCGGCTGCTGGAGATTCCCACCAACACGGTCAAGAGCCGGTGCGCGCGGGGGCGCGCCAAGCTGTCGGCCCTGCTTCAGGCGGCCGGTGCGGGACACTGAGGGGGTGCAGTCGGAGCCACCCGCCCACGCCGTCCGTCCGCCGGGCACGCGCCTGCGGACCGCCGGCGTGCTGGCCGGCGTGTCGGCCATCGCCGTCGCGGTCGCGGTGGCGGTGCCCTCGCTGGGCGGTGATCCGGCACCGGCCGCCGGCACCGTGGTCACTGCGCGGTCACTGACGGTCACGGTGCCGCAGAACCGCGTGCCGCTGTCCGAGGACGAGCTGGCCGCGCTGCTGGGCACCCCGGCGGAGCTGGGCCCCCTGGGGGCGGCCCCACGGCTGTCATCGTGTCTGGACGGGTTGGGGTACGGCTCGGGCACCGCCGTTCTGGGTGCGCGCCCTGTCGAGATCAACGGCCGACCCGCGGTGGTCCTGCTGCTGCCGGGCGACGACGCCGCCGTGGCGGCCGCGCTGGCGGTGTCACCGCAGTGCAGCGCCGCGGATACCGGTCTGTTTGCTGAGACCTCGGTGCGCCGGGTACCCGCACCATGACCCGGACGTCGCGGCGCACCGGGGAACAGCCCCGCCTACCCTGTTGTTACAGAACCAGACGATTCGCCACCGATGCGCGCATCGTCGACATGTGTGAGAAAGGCCCGCATGACTGAGTCCCAGAAGGACGTCAAGTCCATCCACGACGTCATCATCATCGGTTCCGGCCCCGCCGGTTACACCGCGGCCGTTTACACCGCGAGGGCGAACCTGTCCCCTGTTGTGTTCGAGGGGACGTCGTTCGGCGGCGCGCTGATGACCACCACGGAAGTCGAGAACTTCCCCGGTTTCAAGAACGGCATCATGGGCCCCGAGCTCATGGACGAGATGCGGGAGCAGGCGCTGCGGTTCGGCGCCGACCTGCAGATGGAAGACATCGAGTCGGTGGATTTCACCGGCCCCGTCAAGGTCGTGACCACCGCCGGCGGTGAGGTGTACCGCGCCCGCGCGGTCATCCTGGCCATGGGCGCGGCAGCGCGCTACCTGGGTGTGCCCGGGGAGCAGGAGCTGCTGGGGCGCGGCGTCAGCGCGTGCGCCACCTGCGACGGATTCTTCTTCCGCGACCAGGACATCGCCGTCATCGGCGGCGGCGACTCGGCCATGGAGGAAGCCACCTTCCTGACCAAGTTCGCCCGCAGCGTGACGCTGGTACACCGCCGCGACGAGTTCCGTGCCTCCAGGATCATGCTGGAACGCGCCCAGGCCAACGACAAGATCCGCTTCCTGACCAACACGGCCGTGGTGGCCGTGGAGGGTGAGGGCACCGTCAGCGGCCTGCGGGTACGCGACACCGTGAGCGGGGAGGAGTCCACCCTGGCCGTGACCGGCGTCTTCGTCGCCATCGGCCACGATCCCCGCTCGGCGCTGGTCCGGGGCGTCGTCGACCTCGACCCCGAGGGCTACGTGCTGACAAAGGGCCGCACCACCGCCACCTCGGTGGAAGGGGTGTTCGCCGCCGGTGACCTGGTGGACCACACCTACCGGCAGGCCATCACCGCTGCCGGGATGGGCTGTTCGGCGGCCATCGACGCCGAACGCTGGCTCACCGACACCCCGGCCCCCAGCGAAGAATCCACCGACCTGATTGGAGCACCTCAATGAGCGACAACACCGTGACCGTGTCCGACGACTCGTTCGCCGACGACGTCCTGGCCAGCAGCACACCGGTACTGGTCGACTTCTGGGCGACGTGGTGCGGGCCGTGCAAGATGGTGGCCCCGGTGCTCGAGGAGATCGCCAGCGAGAAGGCCGGCAAGTTGACGGTGGCCAAGCTCGATGTGGATGCCAATCCGGAGACCGCCCGGGACTTCCAGGTGGTGTCCATTCCGACGATGATCCTGTTCCAGAACGGCGAGGCCGTGAAGCGGATCGTGGGCGCCAAGGGCAAGGCCGCGCTGCTGCGCGAACTCGGCGACGTCGTTTCCTGAATTCATTTTTGTCGGCAGCGCGCGTGCCCCGGCGGCACGCGCGCTCGCCTGGCGTTTTCCGGAAACGGGCGCCGGTCTGAGACAATACTGACTAGTCTTCCTGCCCTGGTTGGCTGCTTCTTCGGCCGCCTACCACCGTGACCGAAGGGCCCTACATGTCGAGTCCGCCCCGCGGAGAAGCCGGTGACGCCTTGCGTCTCGGCGATCGTGGTGTCGCGGTTGCCGAGATCAGGGGTGCACTTGGCGCACTGGGTCTGATCCAGAACCCCGACGACGATCTGACGACTGGCCGCCACGTCGCGGCCGACGTCTTCGACTCCGATCTCGACCATGCTGTGCGCGATTTCCAGCAGCGCCGCGGCCTCTTGGTGGATGGCATCGTCGGAGAGGCGACCTACCGCGCCCTGAAGGAAGCGTCCTACCGACTGGGTGCGCGCACACTGCATCACCAATTCGGAGCGCCGATGTACGGCGACGACGTCGCCACCCTGCAGGCCCGCCTGCAGGATCTCGGCTTCTACACCGGCATGGTGGACGGCCACTTCGGCCTGCAAACCCACACTGCGCTGAGTTCGTATCAGCGGGAGTACGGGTTGGCCTCTGACGGCATCTGCGGTCCGGAGACTCTGCGGTCGCTGTACTTCCTGGGCGCCCGGGTCACCGGTGGCTCGCCGCATGCCATCCACGAAGAGGAACAGGTGCGGCGTTCCGGGCCCAAGCTGTCCGGCAAGCGCATCATCATCGATCCGGGCCGCGGCGGTGCCGATCACGGTCTGATCACCCAGGGCCCCGATGGTCCGATCAGCGAAGCAGATATTTTGTGGGACTTGGCAAGTCGGCTCGAAGGCCGTATGACGGCCATCGGCATGGAGACGTTCCTGTCCCGGCCCGCCAACCACAGTCCCTCGGACGCCGAGCGCGCGGCGACCGCCAACGCGGTGGGCGCCGATCTGATGATCAGCCTGCGCTGCGACACCCAGGCCAGCCCCGCCGCCAACGGTGTGGCCACCTTCCACTTCGGCAACTCACACGGCTCGGTGTCCACCATCGGCCGCAATCTGGCCAGCTTCATCGAGCGTGAAGTGGTGGCGCGCACCGGTTTACGCGATTGCCGCACTCACGGTCGGACATGGGACCTGCTCCGATTGACGCGGATGCCCACGGTCCAGGTGGACATCGGCTACATCACCAATCCCCGCGACCGGGCGATGCTGGTGTCCGCACAGACCCGCGACGCCATCGCCGAAGGCATTCTCGCGGCCGTGAAGCGGCTGTATCTTTTGGGCAAAAACGACCGTCCCACAGGCACTTTCACGTTCGCCGAGCTCCTGGCCCACGAAGCGGCCATGGGTCAGGCGGCAGCTCGCGTCAGCGGTTCCTGACCATCCGCTGGCCCACCTGAGCAACCCGGCCTGCACCGGCACCGGCGCCCACGGGCACCTGCATCTGCGCGCTCTCCAGCAGTCGCTCCAGCGCCGCTTCCACCTCGGCCTTCCAGCCCAGCCCCTTGTCCAGCTCCAACCGCAGCCGGGGGAAGTAGCGGTGTGGAGACACCACAACGAATCCGACCTCCTGGAGGAAGTCGGCCTCGATCATGCACTGCTCCACCGCGCAGTCTCCCAACGCCTGCACCACCGGGTCCAGGGTCGGGTCGGCCATTGCGGGATCCAGTAGCTCGACGGTGTCGGGGGTACGGCCGAAGGCCTCGAGCGCGCGGACGCCACGGCGCACCATCTCGGTGACCACCTGCGCCACCAAGCTGTGCGCCAGGCCTTCGGCATCGGGACCGGGTTCGACTGCCATCGACGTCAGCAGTACCGCGTCGGCGCTCACCGGAGCGGTCGGAAAACGCTGAGCGCGTGGCACGGCGTAGGGCGGCGCGTAGAGGATGTAGCCCAGGCAGGGCAGCTCGGAGTCGTCTTCGTCACCGGTCCCCGCCGCGGTGGCCACCTGACCGCATGACCCCCACTCGAGCATGACCATCGACAGCCACGCTTCCTTCTCGAACTCCGGATCGGTCAGGTGATCCTCGCCGGCGGCCGTCTCCGGTTCCATCTCCCAGAACACACACCGGCGCGCGTGCTTGGGCAGCTGCTCGAACGCTTCGAGACGGAGCGGCGATATACGAGCAGACACTTAGCTTCCCGAGCCTTTCTGCGGTGCGAGCCCCTCCAGGATAGGAGAAAATCGCCGCACCCGGCCATGAGCCATCGCCATTGCGGGAACCCCGGCCCGTTGATCGCGAAACAGGTTGCGGTACAACTGATTTGCCCACTGCTCGGGAAATGTGGCGCTGCCGAAACCCGCTGGCGTCACAGTGACGTTTCTCCCCCGGGTCCCTGGTCACCGGAAAACAGCATCATCACGGCTTGGTTCGGTCCATCATGTCGACGATGCGCTGCAGATCATCAACCGACCCGAACTCCACGACGATCTTGCCCTTGCGCTTGCCCAGACTGACCGTCACCCGGGTATCGAACGCACCGGACAGCCGTTCGGCCACATCCTGCAGCCCGGGCATCTGGATCGGCTTGCGGCGCGGGGCCGACGGGGCCTTGCCGTCCCCGCGGTTGGCCAGCGTCACCGCCTCCTCGGTGGCGCGCACCGACAAACCCTCGGCCACGATGCGCGCGGCCAGTTCCTCCTGAGCCTCGGCGCCGGCCTCCAGCGCCAACAGCGCCCGGGCGTGCCCGGCCGAGAGCACCCCGGCGGCCACCCGGCGCTGCACCGCGATGGGCAACCGGAGCAGTCGGATCATATTGGTGATCAACGGGCGGGACCGACCGATACGCGACGCCAGTTCATCGTGGGTGACCCCGAACTCGTCGAGCAGCTGCTGGTACGCCGCAGCCTCTTCCAACGGGTTCAACTGGGCGCGGTGGATGTTCTCCAACAGCGCGTCGCGGAGCATGTCATTGTCGGTGGTCTCGCGCACGATCGACGGAATGGTCGCCAATCCCGCTTCCTGCGACGCGCGCCACCGCCGCTCCCCCATCACCAGCTGGTAGCGCGCCGGCGCTCCTGGGGCGGTGTTCGGCAACGCACGCACCACGATGGGCTGCATCAAACCGAACTCTTTGATGGAGTGCACCAGCTCGTTGAGCGCCTCTTCGTCGAACACCTGACGCGGCTGACGAGGGTTGGGCTCGATGGCTGCGGGATCGATCTCCCGGTACACCGCGCCGACTTCGCTCACCGCCGGCGGCGGACCGCCGATCAGGACGTCCGCCGCAGCGCTGCCCAATTTCGGACTCAGCGAACCAGTGTCACCGTCGGCCGGTCCGGTCGGGATCAGCGCACCGAGACCCCGTCCGAGGCCACCCTTGCGTCGCGATGCTTGCGTCATGCGTGTCCCTTCGGTGTGGCGGCACCGCGCTCGGCGAGTTCGCGGCTGGCGTCGAGATAGCTCATGGCACCCCGCGAACCGGGGTCGTAGTCAATGATGGTCATGCCGTAACCGGGCGCTTCGGACACCTTCACACTGCGCGGTATCACCGTCCGCAGCACCTTGTCACCGAAGAAGCGGCGCACCTCGTCGGCGACCTGGTCCGCGAGCTTCGTGCGCCCGTCGTACATCGTCAACAGCACTGTGGTGACATTCAAAGTGGGGTTCAGATGCGCCTTGACCATCTCGATGTTGTTCATCAGCTGGGACACACCCTCGAGTGCGTAGTACTCGCACTGGATGGGGATCAACACCTCCGGTGCCGCTACCAACGCGTTCAACGTGAGCAGTCCCAGCGACGGTGGGCAGTCGATGAACACGTAGTCGAAGTCGGAGTCGGCGAGCTCAGTCAACGCATTGCGCAGCCGGTTCTCCCGTGCCACCAGTGAGACCAGTTCGATCTCCGCACCGGCCAGGTCGATGGTCGCGGGCACACAGAACAGGCGCTGATTGTTCGGGCTCTGCTGGACCGCCTCATGCAAGGTGACCTCACCGATGAGCACCTCATAGGACGACGGCGTCCCCGACTGGCGACGCTCGATGCCCAAGGCGGTGCTGGCATTGCCCTGGGGATCGAGGTCGATCACCAGAACCTTCAGGCCCTGGACCGCCAGGGCCGCAGCCATGTTGACCGCCGTGGTCGTCTTACCCACGCCGCCCTTCTGGTTGGCGATGGTGAAGACCCGGCGATGCAGCGGGCGTGGTAAGAGATTGGCGGTGTGGAGTACGTGCATGGCACGCTCGGCGGCCGCACCGATCGGGGTGTCCGAGCCGCTCCCCCCGGTCCACGTTTCACGTGAAACAGTTTCACGTGAAACATCGGCCCCCCGCGGTGGCACGCTCATCGACCCCTCCTGCCCGACGGCTTGCGCTGCCGCTGTCTCGACTCCGCCGTGCGACGCGCCACTACGACGGTCGCCGGCGGCTCTAGATACTCCACGCCACATCTCATCACCTTCGGGTCTACAACACCTAACGATGCCATGGCGGCGCTGTGTTCGGCGATCTCGGACTCCGCCCGGTCACCCTTGAGCGCCAGCATCAGCCCATCCGCCTTCAGCAGCGGCGCGGTCCAGCGCGTCAGCTTGTCCAGCGCGGCGACCGCGCGAGAGGTGACGAAATCGAAGTCTGCGCCCTCGCGCGCGGCCGGCTCCTCCGCGCGATGCCGAGACACCCGCACTCCGTCCAGCGCAAGCTCATCGATCACGTACTCCAGAAACACGGTGCGGCGCAGCATCGGCTCGATCAGCGTGACGTCGAGGTCCGGCCTGGCGATCGCGAGCGGGATACCGGGCAGCCCCGCACCGCTTCCCACGTCCGCACCGCGTTGTCCCTCGGGGATCAGCTCGGCGATCGCGGCGCTGTTGAGAACATGGCGATCCCACAGTCGCTCGGTCTCGCGAGGTCCGATCAGACCCCGCTCCACTCCGTCCGTCGCAAGAATCTCGACATACCGCTGCGCCAACGCCAAACGGCCGCCGAACACGTCGGCGGCCGCTTCTGGGACACTCGCCGCGTGGTCGTGTTTCACGTGAAACATCCTCCCCGATCGACGAGAACTACATCAATGTAACTAGCTCAATCAACCAGGATCACGACACGGCGAGACGGCTCCACACCCTCACTCTCGCTGTGCACCCCCGCAACCGCGGCCACAGCGTCGTGCACGATCTTGCGCTCGAACGGCGTCATCGGAGCCAGCTGCTCGCGCTCCCCGCTCTCGAGCACTCGTCGGGCCACCTTGTCCCCGAGCGCCGCCAACTCATCACGGCGGCGACGACGCCAGCTGGCGATGTCCAGCATCAACCGGCTACGCTCCCCCGTCTTCTGGTGCACGGCCAGCCGGGTCAGCTCCTGGAGTGCATCGAGCACCTCGCCCTTACGACCGACCAACTTCACCAGGTCCTCACCGCCGTCGATGCTCACCACCGCGCGGGACCCTTCCACGTCGAGATCGATGTCACCGTCGAAGTCCAGGATGTCCAGGAGCTCTTCGAGGTAGTCACCGGCGATCTCGCCTTCGGCCACCAATCGGTCTTCCTGATCACCCGGCTTGCCCGTGGACTCAGCCTGGTCCTCGGTGACGACGGCCGTCTCGTCGACCTCGACGGGCTGTTCGGTGGTCTCTGCTTCAGTCATTTCCATCCCTCTCAGTCACACTGTGGCTTCCACACCGTGCCGATGAACCCGGAGGTCGTCAGGCACAACAGTGTCGGTCTTCACTTGGCGGCGGCTCTGGGTTCCCTACCCGCGCCTGCCGTGCGGTCAGCGTTTGCGTTTTTTGGGTTTGGCCCCGGGCCGCGGCGTGTTCGTCGGGGCGGCAGCGCCATTGGTCTTCGCCGTCGGAGTCTCGGGCGCCGTGTCAGCGACCGGTGCCTCGTCCTCGGTGGACGAGGTGGCGGCCGTACCGGTGCCGGGCTTCTTCTTCGGCTTCTTACCGGGGGCCGGGGCATTGGCAGCCCGCCGCTCGATGGCTTCCTGCTTCTTGGCTTCTTCTTCTTCCTCGATCTTGCCGAAGACGTAATGCTGCTGCCCGAAGGTCCAGATGTTGTTGGCGAACCAGTACAGGATGATCGCCAGCGGAAGGAACGGACCACCCACGGTCACGCCCAGGGGAAAGACGTAGAGCGCCAGCTTGTTCATGATCGCGGTCTGCGGATTGGCAGCCGCCTCAGGGCTCTGCCGCGCGATCGAGGCGCGGCTGTTGAAATAGGTCGCCACACCGGCGGCGATCATCACCGGTACACCCACCAGGATCACGGCCACCCGGTCGAATTCGGTGAACGCGTCCAGACCGGTGGTCTGGATCATGGTGGCGCCCAGCGGCGCACCGAAGAGGTTGGCATCCAGGAAGTTGCGGACGTCGGCGGCGCTGAAGAAGTAGTTCGCTGTCTGTGCGTTCTCGGCCACCGACAACTGCAGCTGACCGAAACCGCCCTGGGTGCGGTTGAAGGAGCGCAGCACATGGAACAGGCCGATGAACACCGGGATCTGCGCCAGCATCGGCAGACAGCCGAGGATCGGGTTGAAGCCGTGTTCACGCTGCAGCTTCTGCATCTCCAGCGCCATGCGTTGGCGATCCTTGCCGTACTTCTTCTGCAACGCCTTGATCTGCGGCTGCAACTCCTGCATCTGCCGCGTGGTGCGGATCTGCCGCACGAACGGCTTGTAGAGGATCGCGCGGAGCGTGAACACCAGGAACATCACCGCCAGCGCCCACGCGAAGAAATTCGACGGCCCGAGCAGGAAAGCGAACGCCTTGTACCAGACCCACATGATCCCGGAGACCGGGTAGTAGATGAAGTCCAGGCTGAACCAATTAAACATACGACTCGTTTCTGCCGCCGCTCACGGCATCTGTATCTGGAGTCCTGTCGGGACGGTCGGGGATCGGGTCCCATCCTCCCCGATGCCATGGTCCACACTTCGCCAGGCGAACCACTGTCAGCCAAGAGCCTCGGAGCAGACCGAACTCGGTGAGCGCATCGACGGCGTACTGGCTACAGGTCGGGGTGAATCGGCACGTGGGCAGGCGCAGCGGCGAGACCGTGTGGCGGTAGAGCTGAATGAGGAAGATCAGCGCGCGGGTGGGGAATCGCCGATTCATCGGCGTGCACCCGGTGAACGGTGAGCGCGGTCGAGACCCGCCCGCAGTTGACGGTCCAGCACGGGTGAGGACGCCGCCGCACTGCCGGGAAGTGCCCGGATGACCACCCGGTCACACGGATCCAGATTGTCGACGACAGCGCGAGCCACGTGCCGCAACTTGCGGGCGACCCGGTGGCGGACCACCGCCGTACCCACGGATTTGGCGACGACGAGCCCGATACGGGGACCGTCAGGATGTCCCTCGTCGTGATGTCGATGGACTACGAGATCAGACTGCGCCGCCCGGGCGCCACGTCTGACAGTGGTACCGAACTCGGCGGACCGGGTCATCCGATACTGCGCGGGGAGCAACGTCGGAGACTGCCTGTGTGAATCAGGCAGTCAGCGAGCGACGCCCCTTGCGGCGCCGGCCGGTCACGATCGCGCGGCCCGCGCGCGTGCGCATCCGGAGCCGGAATCCATGCACCCGTGCGCGGCGCCGGTTGTTCGGCTGGAAGGTCCGCTTGCCCTTGGCCACGGCTGTCTCTCCTTGTTGCGTTTGGCCAGCGACACTGCGCCTGCAGTTCACAGGCGAGCGCGATGGCCGTTGGTAAGCTCACTGCGTCTTGCTCGAAACCGGCGCGGTTCACACGGATCGACAAACCTGATCCGGGTTCGCTGCCGTGCCGCCGACGTTCGGGCGACTGTTCGAGGGTACTGACGCGGTTGCGCTGGGTCAAACCTGCTTGTTCCCGCCTGCGCCAGCGCCGGAAACCTCAACCTCAGACGGGTCACCGGCGGCAACGGTCGTGAGCCCGCCCAGCGCCCGCCGGAAGCTTTACGGAATGTTGTCGAACGGTTGGCACCCCGAGATAAAACTGTTAGCTTCTGCCAATGCCGTTTCCGACCGGGACGGCCACGACAACCAAGCGAGGATGCCGGGTCGAGAGCCTCCGCGGATTGCACCATCTGCGAATCGAACCCACATCGCGTCGCCGCTAGACTGCCAGGCGAGGACCAACCGCCGACACTGTCCACACCTGTGGATAACTCTGTGGATGGTTGGACTCGACCCGTCGGTTGTGTACCAAATCAGTTCGAATCAGGGGGATCCGTCGTTGACTGATGACCCCGGGACCGGCTTCGCGACCATGTGGAGCGACGTCGTCTCCGAACTCAACGGTGACCTCCCCAGTAACGGCACCAACGGCGAGAGCCTGGTTCGTCCCCTCACACCGCAACAGCGGGCGTGGCTCAAGCTCGTCAAACCTCTGACCATCGTGGAGGGCTTCGCCCTGCTCTCGGTGCCCAGCAGTTTCGTGCAGAACGAGATCGAACGGCATCTGCGGATCCAGATCACCGACGCCCTGAGTCGCCGGCTCGGTCAACGCGTCGAACTCGGCGTCCGCATCGCGCCCCCCGACGACAACGACGACGGTCTGGCTCTGGTCACCGATCTCAACCCCGAGATGGCCGACACTCCCGCCGAGTCCGACGAGGTCGATGAGGACAGTGAGGCGCTGGCCAGCGCACACGAGAGCTGGCCGTCCTACTTCAACGGCCATCGCAACACCCAGCCCTCGCCGGCCGCCGAAGGTGCCAGCCTGAACCGTCGCTACACCTTCGACACCTTCGTCATCGGCGCCTCCAACCGCTTCGCCCACGCCGCCGCGCTGGCCATCGCCGAAGCGCCCGCGCGCGCCTACAACCCCCTGTTCATCTGGGGCGAATCCGGGCTCGGCAAGACCCACCTGCTGCACGCCGCAGGCAACTACGCCCAGCGTCTCTTTCCGGGCATGCGGGTGAAGTACGTCTCCACCGAGGAATTCACCAACGACTTCATCAACTCGCTGCGCGACGACCGCAAGGTCGCGTTCAAGCGCAGTTACCGCGACATCGATGTGCTGCTGGTCGACGACATCCAGTTCATCGAGGGCAAAGAAGGTATCCAGGAGGAGTTCTTCCACACCTTCAACACCCTGCACAACGCGAACAAACAGATCGTGATCTCGTCCGACCGCCCGCCCAAACAGCTGGCCACCCTGGAGGACCGGCTGCGCACCCGCTTCGAATGGGGTCTGATCACCGACGTCCAGCCGCCGGAGCTGGAGACGCGTATCGCCATCCTGCGCAAGAAGGCGCAGATGGAACGCCTCGATGTGCCCGACGACGTCCTCGAGCTCATCGCCAGCAGCATCGAACGCAACATCCGCGAACTCGAAGGCGCGCTGATCCGCGTCACGGCATTTGCCTCGCTGAACCAGACGCAGATCGACAAGGCACTGGCCGAGATCGTCCTGCGCGACCTGATCGCCGACGCCGGCACCATGCAGATCAGCGCGGCCACCATCATGGCCGCCACAGCCGAGTACTTCGACACCACCGTCGAGGAACTGCGCGGCCCCGGCAAGACCAGGGCCTTGGCGCAGTCCCGCCAGATCGCCATGTACCTGTGCCGCGAGCTGACCGACCTCTCCCTCCCCCGCATCGGTCAGGCCTTCGGCCGCGACCACACCACGGTGATGTACGCGCAGAAGAAGATCCTCAACGAGATGGCTTACCGCCGAGAGGTCTTCGATCACGTCAAAGAGCTCACCGCGCGGATCCGCCAGCGCTCCAAGCGCTGAAGCACACCCCGATCGACCCGCTCCGCCGACCATGTCGGCGTGTCGCCCCCTGCGTGCCGTCGCCAATATTTCGTCACAGTGACCCCAGCGGTCCCACGCCACCATGTGGACGCCCCTGTGTACAACCTGGTTGCCGGTGGGATGAAATCCGGGACAGTCGCGCACAACCACACGTTCTCCACAGCTGCCCGATGTTGTGCGCACAACCATCCACCGGTTCTGCACACCCCCGCAGCGGTCTGGTCAGCACCGGAACCCTGTCATCCCCAATGTGCACAGCCCCTAATACTGTTGCTTATCTTTATCTCTAATCTTCTTTCCAACAGAAGGGGCTTGGGGACATCGTCGTCTCACCGGCCCAACGGCGGCATGCAGCGCAGGTGTCGGCCCGATCGGTTAGCTTTCAAGTTCCAGGAGAAAGCTCTACGGTGAGTCTTCGACTGCGGCTACGGTCGTTGTGCTGGACGTGATCGTGTGATTGAAGGGACGCTATGGCCGTGGCCACCACCGTGGGACTGACCGACTTGAAGTTCCGCCTGGTTCGAGACGACTTCGCCGACGCCGTGGCGTGGGTGGCGCGCAATCTGCCGTCCCGTCCCACCGTGCCGGTGCTGGCCGGAGTGCTGCTGACCGGGTCCGATGAGGGCCTGACCATTTCCGGGTTCGACTACGAAGTGTCCGCCGAAGTCCAGGTTGCCGCCGAAATCGCCTCTCCTGGTGCAGTTCTGGTCTCCGGGAGGCTGCTCTCCGACATCACCCGGGCCTTGCCGAACAAGCCGGTGGACGTCAGCGTGGAAGGCACCCGGGTGTCGCTCACCTGCGGCAGCGCCCGCTTCTCCCTGCCCACCATGGCTGTCGAGGATTACCCGACCCTGCCGACCCTGCCCGAGGACACCGGGGTGGTGCCCTCGGATCTGTTCGCTGAGGCCATCGGCCAGGTGGCGGTGGCGGCCGGCCGCGATGACACCCTGCCGATGCTGACCGGCATCCGCGTGGAGATCTCCGGCGACAACGTGGTGCTCGCCGCCACCGACCGGTTCCGGCTGGCGGTCCGCGAGGTGACCTGGTCGACCACCGGCCCGGAGACCGAGGCCGCGGTGCTGGTCCCGGCCAAGACGTTGGCCGAGGCGGCCAAGACGGGCACCGGGGGTGCCGATGTGCACCTGTCGCTGGGCTCCGGCGCGGGCGTCGGTAAGGAGGGTCTGCTGGGTATCCGCAGCAGCGGCAAACGCAGCACCACCCGACTCCTCGACGCGGAGTTCCCGAAGTTCCGGCAGCTGCTGCCCAGTGAGCACACCGCCGTGGCCACCATCGGGGTGGCCGAACTCACCGAAGCCATCAAGCGTGTGGCCCTGGTTGCCGACCGCGGTGCGCAGGTGCGCATGGAATTCGGTGACGGCGTGCTGCGGCTGTCCGCCGGCGCCGACGATGTCGGGCGGGCCGAGGAAGACCTGCCCGTGGAGTTCGCCGGGGAACCCCTGACCATCGCCTTCAATCCCACCTATCTCACCGACGGGCTCAGCTCGTTGCACTCGGAGCGGGTGTCCTTCGGGTTCACCACCCCGAGCAAGCCGGCGGTGCTGCGCCCGGCGTCCGGAGATGACGCCGACGCGACACCCACCGGTAACGGTCCGTTCCCGGCCGAGCACACAGACTATGTGTATCTGCTGATGCCGGTCCGACTTCCGGGCTGACCGTCGTCCGAGTTCCGTAGAGGAAGGTTTTTGCATGCAGTTGGGTCTCGTGGGTTTGGGCAAAATGGGTTTCAACATGCGCGAGCGACTGCGCGAAGGTGGCCATGAGGTAGTGGGCTTCGACCCCCGTCCCGAGGTCAGCGACGTGCCGGATCTCGCCGGACTCGCGGCGAGCCTGCAGGGGCCCAGGGTGGTCTGGGTGATGGTCCCGTCGGGGCCGATCACTCGCGAGACCATCGTCGGACTGGCTGACGTGCTCAGCGAGGGCGACCTGGTGATCGACGGCGGCAACTCCCGCTACACCGAAGACAAGCCGCATGCAGAACTGTTGGCGCACAAGGGCATCGGCTTCATCGACGCCGGCGTGTCCGGCGGTATCTGGGGCCTGACCGAGGGCTACGGCCTGATGGTCGGGGGCAGCGACGACGACATCGCACGCGTGATGCCGATCTTCGACACGCTGCGCCCCCCCGGCCCCCGCGAAGACGGATTTGTCCACGCCGGACCTGTCGGCGCCGGGCACTTCACCAAGATGGTGCACAACGGCATCGAGTACGCGTTGATGACCGCGTACGCCGAGGGTTACGAGGTGCTGGCAGCCGAGGACCTGGTCAAGGACCCGCAAGCGGTGTACCAGGCCTGGACCAACGGAACGGTGGTCCGCTCCTGGCTGCAGCAGTTGCTGGCCAAGGCACTCAAGGAAGATCCGGAGCTGGCTCAGATCAGCGGGTACACCGAGGATTCCGGTGAGGGCCGCTGGACGGTGGAGGAAGCGATCCGGCTCCGCGTGCCGGTTCCCAGTATCGCCGCTTCGCTGTTCGCCCGGTTCCTGTCCCGTCAAGACGACTCCCCGACCATGAAAGCTGTTGCTGCGCTGCGTAATCAGTTCGGCGGCCACGCGGTCAAGCGGGTCGGGCTGTCCGGCTGACCTTGTTCGTCCGCCACCTCGGGCTACGCGATTTCCGTTCGTGGGAGACCGCCGACCTCGATCTGGAACCGGGACGTACTGTCCTGATCGGGCCCAACGGCTATGGCAAGACCAATCTCGTTGAGGCACTGTGGTATTCGTCGACGCTCAATTCGCACCGGGTGGCCACTGACGCTCCGTTGATCCGAGCGGGCGCCGGCCGTGCGCTGGTGTCCACCATCGTGGTCAACGACGGCCGGGAACTGGCCGTGGATCTGGAGATCGCGGCGGGCCGGGCCAACAAGGCCCGGCTCAACCGATCCCCTGTGCGCACCCCCCGGGAAGTCCTCGGTGTGCTGCATGCGGTGCTGTTCGCCCCTGAGGATCTGGCGCTGGTGCGCGGGGAACCCGGCGAGCGCCGGCGGTATCTCGATGATCTCGCGACCATCCGCCGTCCTCGGATCGCCGCTGTGCGTGCCGATTACGACAAAGTGCTCAAGCAGCGGACCGCGCTGCTGAAGACCGCGACCGGAGGCCGTTATCGCCGGGATGGTTCGGTCCTGGACACCCTGGATGTCTGGGACGGGCACCTGGCCGCCCACGGCGCCGAATTGATCGCCGCACGGCTGCAGCTGGTGGCCGCGCTGGCCCCGGAGGTCGAGAAGGCCTACCAGGTGTTGGCACCGTCGTCGCGTCCGGCCGCGATCAGTTACCGCAGCGCGGTGGAGCAGGTGCGCGAAGCCGGCGCCGCGGAGGATGTGGAATTTCTGGAAGCCGCACTGCTGGATGCCCTGGCCCGGCGCCGCGACGCGGAGTTGGAGCGTGGCGTGTGCCTGGTCGGGCCGCACCGCGACGACCTGGACCTGATACTGGGTGACCAGCCCGCCAAAGGCTATGCCAGCCACGGCGAATCGTGGTCGATGGCGCTTGCACTGCGGTTGGCCTCCTACGAGCTGCTGCGGCAGGAAAGTGGCGACCCGGTGCTGTTGCTCGACGATGTTTTTGCCGAACTCGACACCGCGCGCCGGCGCGCCCTGGCCACCGTCGCGGCCTCCGCCGAGCAGGTGCTGGTGACCGCGGCCGTGGAGGACGACGTGCCGCCGGAGTGGGATGTGCGGCGGATCCACATCGATCTGCAGGAGTCGGAGCAGGGCCGGATGTCGGTGGTGAGGCAGTGAGCGACGACGAGGACGACGGCCCGGTCAAGCCGCCCGCCCATCTGGCCCATCTGTCGGGCATGGATCTGGTGCGCCGCACCCTGGAAGAAGCCCGGGGCGCCGCCCGCAGCCAGGGCAAGGACACCGGACGCGGGGGTCGCTCCCCCGCACCCAAGCGCATCGCCGGCAATCGCAGCAGACGGACCTGGTCGGGTCCGGGCCCGGACCGCCGGGATCCGCAGACACTGGCTGCGGCGGTCAAGGACCTGGCCGCCACGCGCGGCTGGAACAAGCAGGTGTCCGAAGGTGCGGTGTTCGGGCAGTGGGAGTCGGTGGTGGGCGAGCAGATCGCTTCCCACGCCACCCCGACGACACTGCGCGAGGGCGTGCTCAGTGTGGCGGCCGAGTCGACCGCCTGGGCCACCCAGCTGCGGATGGTGCAGTCCCAGCTGCTGGCCAAGATCGCCGCGGCGGTCGGCGACGGTGTGGTGACGTCGTTGAAGATCACCGGCCCGACCGCTCCGTCGTGGCGCAAAGGCCCCCGGCACATCGCCGGACGGGGGCCTCGGGACACCTACGGCTGAGAGCCGCAATAAGCGCAGATTCTCGCCCGCACGCCGTCGTGACGCTCCCATATCCGAGAAATCTTGTGCACGGCGCGACTAGCTGGCTGGAAACGCGCCCTGAGCATCGGTGCTGTGTGTTGCAAGCGGTAGAATCGACCAGTAACACCTGCAGCGGTGCTCGGCCGCGCATGCACAACCCCAAGGAGACGCGTCCGACGTGGCTGCCCAAGACCAGTATGGTGCCGATTCGATCAAGGTTCTCGAAGGACTCGAGGCAGTTCGTAAACGGCCCGGCATGTATATCGGTTCCACGGGTGAACGAGGACTGCACCACCTCATCTGGGAGGTTGTCGACAACGCCGTGGACGAGGCCATGGCCGGCTTCGCGACCAAGGTCGATGTACGCATCCTCGAGGACGGCGGCGTCGAGGTCACCGATGACGGCCGCGGTATCCCGGTGGCCATGCACTCCACGGGCATTCCCACCATCGACGTGGTGATGACCGTGCTGCACGCCGGCGGCAAGTTCGAAGAAGGTGCCTACCAGGTGTCCGGCGGTCTGCACGGCGTGGGCGTTTCCGTTGTGAATGCCCTGTCCACCCGGTTGGAGGCCGATGTCCGCAAGGACGGCCACGAGTGGTTCCAGACCTACGAGCGCTCGGTGCCCGGGACCCTGCGCCAAGGTGAGAAGACCCGGGAAACCGGCACCACCATCCGGTTCTGGGCCGACCCCGACATCTTCGAGACCACCACCTATGACTTCGAGACGGTCGCGCGCCGCCTGCAGGAGATGGCGTTCCTGAACAAGGGGCTGACCATCAACCTCAGCGATGAGCGGGTGACCGCTGACGAGGTGGTCGACGAGGTGGTCAGCGACACCGCCGAGGCACCCAAGACCGCGGAGGAGAAAGCCGCGGAATCGGCTGCGCCGCACAAGATCAAGAAGCGCACCTTCCACTACCCCGGTGGCCTGGTCGACTTCGTCAAGCACATCAACCGCACCAAGACCGCCATCCAGGGCAGCGTCATCGACTTCGACGGCAAGGGCCCCGGCCACGAGGTCGAGATCGCGATGCAGTGGAACGCCGGTTACTCGGAGTCGGTGCACACCTTTGCCAACACCATCAACACCCACGAGGGCGGAACGCATGAAGAGGGCTTCCGCGCCGCCCTGACGACGGTGGTCAACAAGTACGCCAAAGACAAGAAGCTGCTCAAGGACAAGGATCCGAACCTCACCGGTGACGACATCCGCGAAGGTCTGGCCGCGGTCATCTCGGTGAAGGTGTCTCAGCCCCAGTTCGAGGGTCAGACCAAGACCAAGCTGGGCAACACCGAGGTCAAGTCGTTCGTGCAGAAGATCTGCAACGAGGAGTTGCAGCACTGGTTCGACGCGAATCCCGCGGAAGCCAAGATCGTGGTCAACAAGGCGGTGTCCTCGGCGCAGGCGCGGATGGCCGCCCGCAAGGCGCGCGAGCTGGTGCGGCGCAAGAGTGCCACCGACCTGGGTGGTCTGCCCGGCAAGCTGGCCGACTGCCGCTCCACCGATCCCAGCAAGTCCGAACTGTATGTGGTGGAGGGCGATTCGGCCGGCGGCTCGGCCAAGAGCGGCCGCGACTCCATGTTCCAGGCCATCCTGCCGCTGCGCGGCAAGATCATCAACGTGGAAAAGGCGCGCATCGATCGCGTGCTGAAGAACACCGAGGTCCAGGCCATCATCACCGCTCTGGGCACCGGCATCCACGACGAGTTCGACCTCGCCCGGCTGCGGTATCACAAGATCGTGCTGATGGCCGACGCCGACGTCGACGGCCAGCACATCTCCACGCTCCTGCTGACCCTGCTGTTCCGGTTCATGCGCCCGCTCATCGAGAACGGCCACGTGTTCCTGGCACAGCCGCCGCTGTACAAGCTGAAATGGCAACGCAGCGAACCCGAGTTCGCGTACTCCGACCGGGAGCGGGACGGTCTGCTCGAAGCCGGCCGGGCCGCGGGTAAGCGGATCAACGTCGATGACGGCATCCAGCGCTACAAGGGTCTGGGTGAGATGGACGCCAAGGAACTGTGGGAGACCACGATGGATCCGTCGGTGCGGGTGCTGCGTCAGATCACCCTCGACGACGCCGCCGCAGCCGATGAGCTGTTCTCGATCCTGATGGGCGAGGACGTCGAGGCCCGCCGCAGCTTCATCACCCGCAATGCCAAAGACGTTCGCTTCCTTGATGTTTAAGACTGAGGATCAATTGAATGACTGACACCATGCCGCCCGAGGGTGAAGCAGGCGACCGGATCGAACCGGTCGACATCCAGCAGGAGATGCAGCGCAGCTACATCGACTACGCCATGAGCGTCATCGTCGGCCGCGCCCTGCCGGAGGTCCGCGACGGCCTCAAGCCGGTGCACCGTCGCGTGCTCTACGCCATGTACGACTCGGGCTTCCGTCCCGACCGCGGGCACGCGAAATCCGCACGCTCGGTTGCCGAGACGATGGGTAACTACCACCCGCACGGCGACTCCTCGATCTACGACACCCTGGTGCGCATGGCGCAGCCGTGGTCGCTGCGTTATCCCCTGGTCGACGGGCAGGGCAACTTCGGTTCGCCGGGTAACGATCCGCCAGCCGCCATGCGGTACACCGAGGCGCGGCTGACCCCGCTGGCCATGGAAATGCTGCGCGAAATCGACGAGGAGACAGTCGATTTCATCCCCAACTACGACGGCCGCGTGCAGGAACCCACGGTCCTGCCCAGCCGGTTCCCCAACCTGCTGGCCAACGGCTCCGGCGGTATCGCCGTCGGTATGGCCACCAACATCCCGCCGCACAACCTGCGCGAGTTGGCCGAGGCCGTCTACTGGTGCCTGGAGAACCACGAGGCCGACGAGGAGGCCACGCTGGCCGCGGTGATGGAACGGGTCAAGGGGCCCGACTTCCCCACCCACGGCCTGATCGTCGGCTCCTCGGGCATCAACGACGCCTACACCACCGGACGCGGTTCCATCCGGATGCGCGGCGTGGTGGAGATCGAGGAAGACAGCAAGGGCCGCAATTCCCTTGTCATCACCGAACTTCCGTACCAGGTCAACCATGACAACTTCATCACCTCCATCGCCGAGCAGGTCCGCGACGCCAAGCTCACCGGTATCTCCAACATCGAGGACCAGTCCTCGGATCGGGTGGGTCTGCGCATCGTCGTCGAGCTCAAGCGCGACGCCGTGGCCAAGGTGGTGCTGAACAACCTCTACAAGCACACCCAGCTGCAGACCAGCTTCGGTGCCAACATGCTGTCCATCGTCGACGGGGTGCCGCGCACCCTGCGGCTGGACCAGATGATCCGCCTGTACGTGGCGCATCAGCTCGATGTGATCAACCGGCGCACCCGGTACCGGTTGCGCAAGGCCAACGAGCGGGCCCACATCCTGCGCGGTCTGGTCAAGGCCCTCGACGCGCTGGACGAAGTGATCGCCCTGATCCGGGCGTCGGCCAGCGCCGACGTCGCGCGTACCGGCTTGATGGAGCTGTTGGACGTCGACGAGATCCAGGCCCAGGCCATCCTCGACATGCAGTTGCGTCGCCTGGCCGCCCTCGAGCGTCAGCGCATCGTCGACGACCTGGCCAAGATCGAAGCCGAGATCGCCGACCTCGAGGACATCCTGGCCAAGCCGGAACGCCAACGCGCCATCGTCCGTGACGAGCTCAAGGAGATCGCCGACAAGTACGGCGACGACCGTCGCACGCGCATCGTCGGGGGCGAGGGCGACGTCACCGACGAGGATCTGATCCAGCGCGAGGACGTGGTGGTCACCATCACCGAAACGGGCTACGCCAAGCGCACCAAGACCGACCTCTACCGCAGCCAGAAGCGCGGCGGCAAGGGCGTCCAGGGTGCGGGTCTCAAGCAGGACGACATCGTCGCGCACTTCTTCGTGTGCTCGACGCACGACTGGATCCTGTTCTTCACCACACAGGGCCGGGTGTACCGGGCGAAGGCCTACGAGCTGCCGGAGGCGTCACGCACGGCGCGCGGTCAGCACGTGGCCAACCTGCTGGCCTTCCAGCCCGAGGAACGCATCGCCCAGGTCATCCAGATCCAGAGCTACCAGGACGCGCCGTACCTGGTGCTGGCCACCCGCAACGGCCTGGTGAAGAAATCCAAGCTGGAGGACTTCGACTCCAACCGTTCCGGCGGCATCGTCGCGGTGAACCTGCGCGACGGCGACGAACTGGTGGGCGCAGTGCTGTGTTCCGCCGAGGACGATCTGCTGCTGGTCTCGGCCAACGGCCAGTCCATCCGGTTCTCGGCAACCGATGAGGCACTGCGACCGATGGGCCGCGCCACCTCCGGTGTGCAGGGCATGCGCTTCAACGAGGACGATCGGCTGCTGTCGCTGAACGTGGTGGTCGAAGGGACGTATCTGCTGGTCGCGACGGCCGGTGGTTACGCCAAGCGGACCGCCATCGACGAGTACACGGTGCAGGGGCGTGGCGGCAAAGGCATCCTCACCATCCAGTACGACCGCAAGCGTGGCAGTCTGGTCGGTGCATTGATCGTCGATGACGAGACGGAGTTGTACGCCATCACCTCGGGCGGCGGGGTCATCAGGACCGCGGCCCGTCAGGTTCGCAAGGCAGGACGCCAGACCAAGGGCGTCCGCTTGATGAACCTGGGTGAAGGCGACACGCTGTTGGCGATCGCACGCAATGCCGAGGATTCCGACGCCGAGGAACTCGAGGCCGTGACCGATGCCGAACCGGGCGTCGAGAGCGGCGACGAGACCGAAGCCTGATCGTCCCCGCACGAGGAGCACAGTGAGTTCACCGAAGGACCCGGGCCACGCCGCACCCGGGGAAGGCCCTGCCAACGGCCATGGGGGCGAGCGGACCGCAGCGGGCACCCGCCCGGCCGGCCCGCCCGCTCGCGCGGGTGAGGGCGGCGCCGAGGCACCGCCGTGGCAACGCGGCGCCGGCCGTCCGCAACAGTCCGGCCCCGCGCGTCCGGTGGAACAGCAGCGTCCAGCGGAGAAGCCACGCTCGCCGGCCTCCGGTCCGGAGCGGCCCACGCGCTACCTCGCCGGGACCGCGGCGCCGGGCGCTCAGCAGAGCACCGATGCCGACCAGGTCCGCACCAAGGAGTACGCCAGCGAACTGCCGGACCTCTCCGGACCGGCACCGCGTTCACCGCGCAAGCCGTCCGAGCCGGCTGCGGCGCAGCGCTCGGGCGGCGGCCGGGTGCAGGTGGCCCCCAGCACCAGGAGCGGCGGTCCGGTGCGGGCCAGCATGCAGATCCGGCGCATCGACCCGTGGAGCGCGCTGAAGGTTTCGCTGCTGCTGTCGATCGCCCTGTTCTTCGTGTGGATGATCGCGGTGGCGTTCCTGTACCTGGTGCTCGGCGGGATGGGTGTATGGACCAAGCTCAACAGCAACGTCGGTGACCTGCTGACCAGTACCAGCGGCAGCACGGGCGGCGAACTGGTGTCCAGCGGCACCATTTTCGGCGGAGCGCTGCTGATCGGGTTGGTGAACATCGTGCTGTTGACTGCGCTGGCCACCGTCGGCGCGTTCATCTACAACCTGACGACCGACATCGTGGGCGGTGTGGAAGTCACCCTGGCTGACCGGGACTGACGCCGTTTTGGTCGGGATGGCATCGGTGCGGTAATCTCGCTGCTCGGTCGTACCGAGTACGGGCCTATAGCTCAGGCGGTTAGAGCGCTTCGCTGATAACGAAGAGGTCGGAGGTTCGAGTCCTCCTAGGCCCACCAGAGCCCGCGGACGGCCGGCAGGAGGGATGCACCGTGAAACGGTTGCTGTTCCTGTCGGCGGTCGTGATCGTGGGCTTGGCGGTGATCCGGTCCCGCCGCGGTGTCGAGGTCTGGCACAGCGTCGACGACACCACCTCCGACAAGGGGCCTTAGCTCAGTTGGTAGAGCGCTGCCTTTGCAAGGCAGATGTCAGGAGTTCGAATCTCCTAGGCTCCACAAGAAGTCCATTCCCGGCCGGCACCCTAGGGTTGTCCCATGGCCGATGACTCCACCACGGTGACACCGGTGCCACGGGTGCGCTCGTCGGAGTACTTCGTCGCCCGCGCCCATCACGGCAAGCAGGCCCGCCAGCAGGCTCCCCGCCGCAAGGCCGCGCACTGGGACGCCGGAGTCCGCCAGGTGCGTGCACTCGATCGGTTACGCGCCCAGGAGGCGGTCCGTGACCCCCGGCTGCTCCCCCTGCGGTACGCGCGCATGGCGTCGTCGCCATGGGCGTACCTGCGGGGTGCGGCGGCGGTGATGGCGGCGGATCTGGCGGCCGCGCCGCACTCCGATCTGACCGTGCAGATGTGCGGCGACGCCCACGTGCTGAACTTCGGCCTCTGGGCCTCCCCCGAGCGCCAGTTGCTGTTCGATGCCCGCGATTTCGACGAGACCCTGCCGGGCCCGTTCGAATGGGATCTCAAGCGTCTGGTGACCAGCATCTACGTGCTGGCCGATGCTGAAGGACTGGGCGGGGTGTGCGCCTCGGACGCCGGTGCGGCGGTGGTGGCCGGGTACCGGGCGGCGATCAAGAGGTACGCGCAGCTCGGTGAACTGGATATCTGGTACGACAAGATCGACACCAGCGTGCCGCTGGGTGACCTGACGTCGGAGTTCGCGGAGTCCGCCGTCCGCAACCTCGACAAGCACGCCGAGAAGCGCACCCACCACGGCGTGGCCCGCCAGCTCGTCGTCGAGGTCGATGGGCAGCGGCGGATCAGCCTGGACCCGATGAAGCGCTTCGATGAAGGCTTCACCCCCGAAGAGCGGATCCGGGTCTACGAGCAGGTGTACGACACCTACCTGGCCTCCATCCCGCCGCACCTGCGCCGACTCGTCGAACGGTTCCAGCGGGTCGACTCTGTGCGCCAGATCGTCGGGGTGGGCAGTGTCGGAATGCGCGTGTGGCTGCACCTGATGGAGGGCGACAGCGGCCGCCAGCCGGTGTTCTTCCAGGTCAAGCAGGCGACTGCGTCGGTGTACGAGGAGTTCCTCGGCCCCAGTGAGTTCGCCAACCACGGCGAGCGGGTGGTGGTGGGTCAGCGCCTGATGCAATCGGCCAGCGACATCTTCCTGGGCCACATGCGGGTGGATGGCAACGACTACTACTCACGCCAGTTCCGGGACATGAAGATCATCCCCAGCGGCAAGCAGATCGCCGGGTACCTGCCGCAGTTCGCCGCCGTGTGCGGGCAGGCGCTGGCCAAGTCACATGCGCGCAGCGGCCACCCGGAGGCGATCGACGGCTACATCGGCAAGGGTGACGCGTTCGCGTCGGGCGTCATCGGTTTTGCGCGCGCCTACGCCGCGCAGACCCACGCCGATCACGCCGACCTGGTCACCGCGATCGCAGCCGGCGAGGTGCCGGCCGCCGAACGCGGTTGGTGAGCGCCGGTCAGGGTGCCGGGTCCACCTGCACGCTCGGGGGCAACGGAGACGGTTCAGGCTGGCGTGAGCGACGCAGGATGGAGAACGTGATGGCGCCGAGGCCGAGCACCGCAACGCCGGAGACAACGATGAGCAGCCGGCGGGACCGCTTGGGTTTGCGGGCATCGGCGATCACCTCGGGCAAGCTGGTCACCACGTCCTGGGCGGCCGCCAGCTCGCGGGCCACCACGTCCTGGGCGGCTTTCAATTCACGGCGCAGCTGACTCTTGGCGTACTGGCGCCGAATCCCGGATGCGGTGGCGCACAACGATTGTGCGCTCAGGCCCAGACTGCCACGGGCGATGTCGACCGGCCCCGCCGCGGTGTGGGCTAGTCCGCGGCCGAGGCGCTGGCGCGGAGTCAACCGAGCGTCGGTTCTGAAAGTCATCGGGGTGCCTCTCTGGAGGGAAACACAAGCCTGCCATGACACCGTAGGCACACGGGCCGAAAGCGGCGCACTGCGGGTGCCGCCAGAGCGAAATGCGGCGAGTGGCAGACTGGGAAAGGTGACTAGCTCCATACAGACTGCCACTGCAACGCTGCACACCAACCGCGGCGACATCAAGATCGCGCTGTTCGGCAACCACGCCCCCAAGACCGTCGCCAACTTCGTCGGCCTGGCTCAGGGCACCAAGGAGTACTCGCGCGAGAACGCTTCCGGCAGCACGTCCGGACCGTTCTACGACGGGGCGGTGTTCCACCGGGTGATCGACGGCTTCATGATCCAGGGTGGCGACCCCACCGGCACCGGCCGCGGCGGCCCGGGTTACCAGTTCGCCGACGAGTTCCACCCCGAGCTGCAGTTCGACAAGCCGTACCTGCTGGCCATGGCCAACGCCGGGCCGGGCACCAACGGCTCGCAGTTCTTCATCACCGTCGGCAAGACGCCGCACCTGAACCGTCGGCACACCATCTTCGGTGAGGTCGTCGATCCCGAGTCGCAGAAGGTGGTGGATGCCATCGCCACCACGGCCACCGATCGCAACGACCGCCCGAACGAGCCGGTGGTCATCGAATCGATCACCATTTCTTGATGTGATTTCGGCGCGCCCGTAACCGCTGACCGGTTACGGGCGCGCCGAAGTCCCAAAACCGGCCGCGGTGAGGGCGTCGAGCACCTCGAGCGGGCTGGTCCCCAAGTCCCACCGCGTGAACACGTGCAGCCGGTCGTCGGTGGATTCGATCTCGAGTAACTGATTCTTGCGGCCGATCCGCCTGAACTCGGTGATGCGGATCAACGAGATGTCAGCGCGCTCCAGCACCCGCGCCGAGAACCAGCCGCGAATCTGTAGCCCAGCTTCGGTGATAGCCAGCTTGGGCCGTGCACGCCACGAGAAGCTTGCAAACACAATCAGACCCAGTGCGGCAACCCCCACCAGAAGACGGCCCGGCGGGTCTGTGACCACAGTCACACCGGCGATAGCCATCAGCACACCCACGGCACCCAGAGCTGCGACGCCGATTGGTTTGGGTCCCCAACTAGTTTGCTGGGCAGAAGTCATACAGCGCCTCACCACCACAGACAGAGTTATCCACAGGTGCTATCCACAATGGGGATGAATCACACGCGTGTGATTGAGCAAGTCATGGTTGCCGGGCCGTCAATATCCCACGCGCACAATTGAATTCAAAGAGGCCCACTCAACTGTCACCGCCACCGCATCGTCAGCAAAAGACCGGTGATCATGAAAGCAAAAGCGATCGCGTAGTTCCACGGCCCCAGATCCGCCATCCACTGCAGCTCGGACGAGGCCAGTTGGTACACCAGCAGCCAGGCCAGGCCGATCAGCATCAGGCTGATGAAAAACACGACGAACCACACCGGTGACGGCCCGGCTTTCACCTTCACCGGGGTGCGGCTGACCGGGTTGACGGTGAAGTCGTTCTTCTTGCGAACCTTGGACTTGGGCATGGTTACCTTCGTGGGCAGTCAAACGGGTGCGACGATGGATACGGACCAACGACGAGCGTAGCCCAGGGGGCCCGCTTGCCGAGAATCTCGCCGCCGAAGGACACCATGGAATCGCAGCCCACCCGAACCCGCGCCGGTGTGTGGCGCTGGGGTGTGCCGGTGGTGTGCCTGCTGGCCGGTCTGCTGTTGGCGGCCACGCACGGCGTGTCCGGCGGCGACGAGATCCGCCGCAGCGACGCTCCCCGCCTGGTGGACCTGGTGCGCCAATCCCAGCGGTCTGTGGACCGCCTCAGCGCCCAGCGCGACGAACTCGCCGCGGCCGTCGACAACACCCACGGCGGGTCCTCCGACCGCGCCCTGGCCGCCATGGAGCAGCGGGCCGCGGAGCTGTCCGAAGAAGCCAGCGTGGACCCGGTACACGGCCCAGGCCTGGTGGTCACCCTCACCGACGCGCAGCGCGACGCCAACGGGCGCTTCCCGCGCGACGCCTCCCCCGACGACCTGGTGGTGCACCAGCAGGACATCCAGGCGGTGCTCAACGCCCTGTGGACGGCCGGCGCGGAGGCCATCCAGATGCAGGACCAGCGAATCATCGGCACTTCGGCACCGCGCTGCGTCGGCAACACCCTGTTGCTGAACGGCCGGACCTACAGCCCGCCCTACACCGTCACCGCCATCGGCGACGTCGATGCCATGCAGGCCGCGCTGGCCGATGCCCCGCTGGTCACGCTCTACAAGCAGTACGTGGTGCGCTTCGGCCTCGGCTACACCGAGCAGGTGAGCGACGACCTCGAGATCGTCGGGCACACCGCGCCGCTGCGGATGCGCTACGCCCAGCCGATCGGGCCGATCGGCTACTGAAGACCCCGCCACCAAAAGGCCAGGTAGCCTGTCTTCCGTGCGTGTCCTCGTCGTCGACAATTACGACAGCTTCGTGTTCAACCTCGTGCAGTACCTCGGCCAGCTGGGCGTCGAGGCCGAGGTCTGGCGCAATGACGACCAGCGGCTGGCCACCGATGCCCTGATCGCCCAGGCTGCCGCCGACTTCGACGGCATCCTGCTGTCCCCCGGCCCGGGCACCCCGGAGCGGGCCGGCGCCTCCATTCCCCTGGTCCGTGCGACCGCGGACACCGGCACTCCCCTGCTCGGTGTCTGCCTGGGTCACCAGGCCATCGGGGTGGCGTTCGGCGGCACCGTGGACCGGGCACCTGAGTTGCTGCACGGCAAGACCAGCACCGTGTTCCACACCAATGTGGGGGTCTTCCAGGGCCTGCCGGACCCCTTCACGGCCACTCGCTACCACTCGCTGACCATCCTGCCCGAGACCGTGCCTGATCAGCTCGAGGTGACGGCGCGGACCGAGAGCGGAGTGGTGATGGGCGTGCGGCACGCCGAGCTGCCCATCCACGGCGTGCAGTTCCACCCGGAGTCCATCCTCACCGAGGGCGGCCACCGCATGCTGGCCAACTGGCTCGCGGTGTGTGGGCAGGCCCCCGACGAGGGCCTGGTCACCCGGCTGGAGACCGAGGTGGCCGACGCAGTAGCTGCGGCTACTGCGCGAAGCTCAGCGTGATGTTGGCGTCGTTGTTGACCGCTTCCCCGGACGCGGGGTCCTGAGTCACGACCCCATTGGTGGGCACACCGCTGTTCTGCGCATTCGGCAGCTTGATCATGGTGCCCGTCCAGCCGAGTGAGCGCAGCAACGGCTGAGCGTCGTCCCAGAACTGGCCCCGCAGGTTCGGCATGGTGAACTGGTTGCCGCGTGACACCTGGATCTGGACCACCGTGTCGACGGGGACGTTCTGCCCCGCGGCCGGGTTGGTGCCGAGGATGGTGCCCGCGGGCCGGGTGCTGTCGACGTCCACCGGCGTGATGTTGGTGAAGCCGGTCTGGGTCAGCACCGTCCGGCAGTCGTCGACGCTGAGCCCGGTGCAGTCGGGCACCACGCGGCTGCCCGGTCCAGAACCGATGACCACCGTGATTTGGTTGGTGATGGCCGAGGTCTGGTTGGCCGGCGGGTTGGTCTGCAGCGCCCGGTCCTTGAGCTCCGGGGTGGATACCGACGCGCTGCGCGTGACGTTCTCGAAGCCGGCCTCGTTGAGCCGCTGCCGGGCGTCGTTGTAGGACAGCCCGGAGACATCCGGCACCGACCGTTGCTCGGGGCCGGTGGAGATGTTCACGGTGATCTCATCGCCTGCGGCCACCGACGCTCCGGAAGCCGGATCGGTGCCGATGACCCGGTCCGGGGGGACCTCGGAGTCGGGCTGGTTCTGGGTCCGGGTGCGGAACCCGGCGTTCTGCAGCACCACGATGGCGTCGTCGGCGGACTGACCGGTCACGTCGGGGACCTGGACGGCACGTGTCTCGCCCCCGAGGAAGTTGATCGCCAGCGTCACCGCCACGGTCAGCACCGCCAGCACCGCGACGGCCACCACCCACTTGGCCACCGACCCACCCGAGCGGTCCTCCGGCGGCGGCTCGACGTAATGCGCCTGGGCACGGGACAGCTGATCGGTGGCCTCGCGGTCGCGGGGTGCCACCGGGGAGGTCAGGAACGACGTGCGCTCGGCGTCGGTGAATACCTTGGGTGCTTCCGGGGGCTGCCCGGAGTGCACGCGGACCAGGTCGGAACGCATCTCCGCCGCGCTCTGGTAGCGATTGTCCGGGTTCTTGGCCAGCGCCTTGAGCACCACGGCGTCCAGCTCGGGCGGAATGGAGGAACGGCGGGCCGACGGCGGCACCGGATCCTCGCGAACGTGCTGGTACGCCACGGCCACCGGGGTGTCCCCGACAAACGGCGGCTCACCGGTGAGCACCTCGTAGAGCACGCAGCCCAGGGCGTATACGTCGGAGCGGGCGTCCACGGACTCGCCTTTGGCCTGCTCGGGTGACAGGTACTGGGCCGTGCCGATGACGGCGGCGGTCTGGGTGACGCTGTGGGAATCGGCCAGCGCGCGGGCGATGCCGAAGTCCATCACCTTCACCGCGCCGGTCTTGGAGATCATGATGTTCGCCGGCTTCACATCGCGGTGGATGATGCCGTGCTGGTGACTGAAGTTCAGTGCCTGACAGGCGTCGGCGATCACCTCGATGGCCCGCTTGGGCGGCATCGGGCCGTCGTTGTGCACGATGTCGCGCAACGTCACACCGTCGACGTACTCCATGACGATGTACGGCAGCGGACCAGTTGCGGTCTCGGCCTCGCCGGTGTCGTAGACCGCCACGATGGCCGGGTGGTTCAGCGCGGCCGCGTTCTGCGCCTCACGGCGGAAGCGCAGGTAGAAGCTGGGGTCACGGGCCAGGTCGGCGCGCAGCACCTTCACGGCGACATCGCGGTGCAGACGGGTGTCGCGGGCCAGGTGCACCTCGGACATCCCGCCGAAGCCGAGGATCTCGCCGAGCTCGTAACGCCCGGACAGCAGCTCAGGGGTGGTCATCGCACTATCTCGTGAGGCTCATAGAGCAGGTCGGTCACCAGGAAGGGCTGCCCTGGCTTTTCACCAGGATTACCGATCTGCGCGTCCGGAGTCCAGTTCGACGGCGTGGCGGGGGCCGGTTCGGTGCTGTCGGGCTCCCCCGGCGGCGGGGGTGTCACGGTGTCGGTCACCGTGGGCGGCGTCTCGTTCTGGTCCAGGTTGTTCTCGCGGGCGTTGACCACGATGAGCACCGCGATCACGATCGCGAGCGCGCCGAGCACACCCGCCGCCCACAGCAGGGCCCGCTGGCCGCTGGAGAAGGTGCGCCGGGCCGGCGGCGGCCGGTGGCTGCCGGAGGCGGGCCGCGCACGGGTGCCGGCCGCGCGGGCATTGGTGGGCGGGCCGGCCGGGATCCGGGGCGACGATCCGGGGATGGCCGCCGGCGCAGCGCGGCCGATGGTCGGAGCCTGGTTGGGACGCGGTGGACGCCGGCCCGCGCGGACGGCGGCCACGGCGTCGGCGAACGGCCCGCCGCTGCGGTAACGCATGCCGGGGTTCTTCACCAAGGTGATCTCGATGAGCTCGCGCACGTTGGGCGGCAGATCCGCCGGCAGCGGTGCCGGGGTCTCCTTGATGTGCTTCATCGCCACGGTCAGGGCGCCGTCACCGGTGAACGGACGCTTGCCCGAAACCGCTTCGTAGCCAACGACTCCCAACGAGTAGACGTCGGAGGCGGCGGTGGCGTCATGGCCCAGGGCCTGCTCGGGGGCGATGTACTGCGCGGTGCCCATCACCATGCCGGTCTGCGTCACCGGGGCGGCGTCGACGGCCTTCGCGATGCCGAAGTCGGTGAGCTTCACCTGCCCGGTGGGCGTGATCAGGATGTTGCCCGGCTTGACGTCGCGGTGCACCAGCCCGGCGGTGTGGGCCACCTGCAGCGCGCGACCGGTCTGCTCCAGCATGTCCAGGGCGTGGCGCAGCGACAGCCGCCCCGTGCGTTTGATCACCGAGTTCAACGGTTCGCCGTTGACCAGTTCCATCACCAGGTAGGCAGTGCGGCCTTCGCCGTCCATCTCGGTCTCACCGTAATCGTGCACGCTGGCGATCCCGGGGTGGTTGAGCATCGCGACGGTGCGGGCCTCGGCGCGGAACCGCTCGACGAACTCCGGGTCCGACGAGTACTCGGCCTTGAGGACCTTCACGGCGACGCGTCGACCCAGCCGGCTGTCGACGGCCTCCCAGACCTGGCCCATGCCGCCGGTGGCGATCAGGCGCTGCAGGCGGTAACGGCCGGAGAGCGTCACTCCAACGCGGGGACTCATCTACGACCCTCCCTGCAATGCTGCCGCGATCACCGCGCGTCCGATGGGTGCCGCCACGGCGCCACCGGTGGCATCAAGGCGATCGCCGCCGTTCTCGACCAGCACGGCGACGGCCACCTTGGGATCCTTGGCGGGCGCGAACGCGATGTACCACGCGTGCGGCGGGGTGTTGCGGGGGTCGGTACCGTGCTCGGCGGTACCGGTCTTGGATGCGATCTGCACGCCGGAAATCGCCCCTCTCTGCTGTGTGTTCTGCTCGGCGGCGACCATCAAATCCGTCAGTTTAGTCGCGACCTGCGCAGACACCGCACGCCGCTGCTCAGTGGGTGCGGTGGTGCTGATGTTGGACAGATCGGGCGCCTTCAGGCTGTCCACCAGGTACGGGGTCATGGTCACGCCGCCGTTGGCCACGGTGGCGGCGACGACGGCGTTCTGCAGCGGCGTCATCGCCACGTCCTTCTGACCGATGCTCGACATGCCCAGGGCGGCGCTGTCGGTGATCGGGCCGACGGTGGATTCGGCCACCTGCAGCGGGATGGTCGGCGGGGGGTCGTCGAGGCCGAAGGATTCGGCAGTGTTGCGCAGCGCCTCGGAGCCCAGCCGCAGACCCAGCTGGACGAACGCCGTGTTGCAGGACCGGGCGAACGCTTCCTGCAGGGTGGCCGTGGGTCCGGAGCCGCAGGGGTTGCCGCCGTAGTTCTCCAGGGTGACGGTGCTGTCCGGCAACGGGATCGACGGCGCCGAGGTGAACTGGTCACCGACGTCGATGCCGTTTTCCAGCGCGGCGGCGGTGGTCACCACCTTGAAGGTGGATCCGGGTGGGTAGCGCTCGGAGACGGCGCGGTTGGTCAGTGGCGAGGCCGGGTCGTCGCGCAGCTGCTCCCAGGCGGCGTTCTGCTTGGTGATGTCGTGGGTGGCCAGCTGATTCGGGTCGTAGGACGGGGCCGACACCAGTGCCAGGATCTTGCCGGTGGCCGGTTCGATCGCCGCGACGGCGCCGACGCACGGGCCGCCGTTGCACCCCTTCTCCATGGCGTCCCAGGCGGCCTGCTGGACCCGGGGCACGATGGTGGTGTCGACGTTGCCGCCGCGCGGGTCGCGGCCGGTGAAGAAGTCGGCCAGCCGGCGGCCGAACAGTCGTTGGTCGGAGCCGTTGAGCACGGTGTCCTCGGCGCGCTCCAGACCGGTGCTGGAGAAGCTCAGCGAGTAGAACCCCGTGATCGGCGCATACACAAAGGGATTCGGGTACGTCCGCAGGAAACGGTAGCGGCCGTCGGTGGACTGTGAGTAGGCCATCAACTGCCCGCCTGCGGAGATCTGCCCGCGCTGACGGGAGTATTCGTCGAGCAGCACCCGCTGGTTGCGCGGGTCGGCGCGCAGACCGTCGGCGGTGAAGACCTGCGTCAGGGTGGCGTTGGCCAGCAGCACGACGATCAACGCCATGATGGTCACCGAGACGCGGCGCAGAGAGGTGTTCATACCTTCGAGATCACCTCGGTGCCCGCGGATGCGATGGGCTGCTGGTTACCGGGCCCCATGATCGGGCGGCGCGCCGCGTGCGAGATGCGCACCAGCAGCGCCAGCAGCAGGTAGTTGGCCACCAGCGACGACCCGCCGTAGGACATCCACGGCGTGGTGAGCCCGGTCAGCGGGATCAGCTTCGTCACGCCGCCGACCACGATGAACAGCTGGATGCCCAGCGTGCAGGCCAGCCCGGCGGCCAGTAGCTTGCCGAAGCTGTCGCGCACGGCGATCGCGGTGCGTAGCCCGCGGATGATGACGATGGCGTAGAGCATCAGCACACCCGCCAGGCCCACCAGGCCCAGCTCCTCCCCCACCGCGGCGATGATGAAGTCGGTGGAGGCGGCGGGCACGGTGCCGGGCTGGCCGTTGCCCAGGCCGGTGCCGAAGATGCCGCCGGTGGCGAAGCTGAACAGCGACTGCACCATCTGGTAACCGGCGCCGTCGGGGTCGGCGAACGGGTCCAGCCAGTTCTGCACCCGGACCTGGACATGGCCGAAGAGGTTGTATGCCGCAATGCTTCCTGCGGCGAACAGCGACAGCCCGATGATCACCCAGGACAGCCGGTCGGTGGCGATGTAGACCATCAACAGGAACGACGCGTACAGCAGCAGTGAGGTGCCCAGGTCTTTCTCGAAGACCATCACGCCGATGGAGACGATCCAGGCGGCCAGCAGCGGCGCCAGGTCGCGTGGGCGCGGCAGGTCCATGCCCAGCACGTGCTTGCCGGCGCTGGTGAACAGGTCGCGTTTGGCCACCAGCACGGCGGCGAAGAACACCAGCAGCAGGATCTTGGAGAACTCGGCGGGCTGAATCGAGAAGCCGGGCAAGCGGATCCAGATCTTGGCGCCGTTGGTCTCGGAGTAGGCGGCGGGCAGCACCGCGGGGATCATGAGCAGGATGATTCCGGCCAGGCCGCACACGTAGCCGTAGCGTGAGAGCTGTCGGTGGTCCTTGAGGAGGATGAGCACCAGGGAGAAGCCGATCACCCCCACCAGCGTCCAGAGCACCTGCTGATTGGCGCTGGGACCCGAGGACACCTCGGCGGCGCCGATGGCCAGGTCGAGGCGGTGGATCATCACCAGACCGAGACCGTTGAGCAGCGCCACCACCGGCAGCAGCAGCGGATCGGCGTAGGGGGCGAATCGGCGGATGGTCAGGTGCGCACCGGCGAACAGCGCCAGGTAGGCCACGGTGTAGCTGATCAGGTCCAGGCTCAGCCCCTGTTCCTGATTGGCTTCCACGATCAGCAGCGCCACCGCGGTGATCACGGTGGCGAAGCACAGCAACAACAGTTCCGCGTTGCGCCGGTTGGGGAGTGGGGGAGTGACGGCTACCGGCGACTGAGGCGCGGTGGTCACGTCGCCGCCCGGCAGTTGACGCCCGGCTCCGGCGCCGCGGTGGGCAGCGCGGTGGCGGTCGGTGACGGCGAGGTGGTGACCGGCGGCGGGGGTGGGGTGGCCGCGGTGGGGGAGGCGGTGGGCTCGGAGTCCTGCGGGGCCGCGGGCCGCGTGGTGGTGGCGGGTGCCGGCGTGGCCGACGGGGACGGCTGGGCTGACGGCGAGGGCGACGGCCCGATTCCCGGTGTGGCAGAGGGGTTCTGGGGCAAGGTTGCCGACGGCGACGGCGACGGCCGGCGGGTGGTGGTGGGCGTCGGCGGGGCAGGGACGACGCACGGCGGCAGCAGCGAGCTACGGGCCCGTTCACGCAGCTGGTCGATGGCCTCGTCGAGCGATCCGCCGGGCAGGCCCGCGGCCACTTGGGTGCGCTCGGACGGGCGCAGGTCCTGCAGCTGCATGAGTCGGCAGTTGAGATTGTCGCCGGCCTGCCCGTAGCTGATCTGGGACAGCTCGTTGCGGTCGTTGAGGCAGCCGAGCAGGTGCGGTTCTTGCAGCGGGATGCCCAGGAACGAACTCTGGATGCCCCGCATCACCGACACGGTGCCGTCGTATTCGGCCACGTAGTAGTTACTGCGGATGATCTGGCGGGTGACCACCAACCCGGCCAGCACCAGCAGCGCGATCACGGTGATGGCGAGGATCAGTCTGCGCCGTGATCGGGGTCTTTTGGAAGGCGGCTCCGGTTGCGGGACAACACGTTTGGCGGCCGCAGCGCGTTTGGGGTTGAAGGCCGCGGCCCGGCCGGCCGCGGTGTTGGGCGCCGGGCCGTCGTCGTCCTGGCCGGACACTGCGCCGGCCAGGATGGGCTGGGTCTGGCCGTAGTCGTAGTCGACCACGTCGGCCACCACGACGGTGACGTTGTCGGGTCCGCCGCCGCGCAGCGCGAGTTCGATCAGCCGGTCGGCGCTGGCGGTCACGTCCTCGATCTGCAGCGCTTCGGCAATGGTCTCGAAGCTCACCGGATCGGACAGGCCGTCGGAGCACAGCAGGTAGCGGTCGCCGGTGCGGGCCTCGCGCATGATCAGCGTGGGCTCCACCTCGTGGCCGGTGAGCGCGCGCATGATCAGGGAGCGCTGCGGGTGACTGTGTGCCTCCTCGGCGGTGATGCGACCCTCGTCCACCAGGGTCTGGACGAAGGTGTCGTCCTTGGTGATCTGGGTGAGCTCACCGTCGCGCAGCAGGTAACCGCGGGAGTCGCCGATGTGCACCAGGCCAAGTCGATTGCCGGCGAACAGGATTGCCGTCAGCGTGGTTCCCATGCCCTCGAGCTCGGGTTCCATCTCGACATGGGCGGCAATGGCGGCGTTGCCGTCGTGGACCGCGGACTCGAGTTTGCTCAGCAGGTCGCCGCCGGGCTCGTCGTCATCCAGGTGGGCCAGCGCGGCAATCACCAGCTGGGAGGCCACCTCACCGGCGGCGTGCCCGCCCATGCCGTCGGCCAGGGCCAACAGCCGCGCCCCGGCGTACACCGAGTCCTCGTTGTTGGCGCGAACGAGGCCGCGGTCGCTGCGGGCGGCGTAGCGCAGAACCAACGTCACGGGCGCAGCTCGATCGTCGTCTTGCCGATTCGCACCGGCGTTGCCATCGGAACTCGTACCGCCGTCGTCACCTTTGCCCTGTCGAGGTATGTACCGTTGGTCGATCCTAGATCCTCGACGTACCATTCCGAGCCTCGCTGGGACAGTCGCGCATGGCGCGTCGAGGCGTAATCGTCGGTGAGTACGAGCGTGGAGTCATCGGCGCGGCCGATCAGCACAGGTTGGGTGCCCAGGGTGATCCGGGTGCCGGCCAGCGCGCCCTCGGTGACCACCAGGTAGCGGGGGGTGGTGCGACGCTGCCGCGACGGCAGCAGCGCGCCCCGGAACGCCATGCCCCTGCGCACCATCACCGCCCCGGTGGGGGCGTAGATGTCGTTACGCAGGATGCGCAGTACCGACCAGATGAACAGCCACAACAGCAGCAGGAAACCGGCGCGCGTCAGTTGCAGCACTAGTCCCTGCATCTGACGTCCTTCCCGTCGCACCCGTATCGAGCCCGCTGCCCGGCACCGTCACGATACTTGGGCACCCACCCACACGAGCGGGAAGCGCACCGCGGTGTGCCGGGGGAGTTGGTCGCGTGTGTCGGCGAGACCTCAGTGAACCCGGACGACGATCTCGGAGTGTCCGAGTCGGATGACGTCACCGTCGGCCAGCTGCCACTCCTGCACCGGGGCGTTGTTCACGGTGGTGCCGTTGGTGGAGTTCAGGTCCGAGAGCAGGGCCACCTGGCCGTCCCAGCGGATCTCCAGGTGGCGACGCGACACCCCGGTGTCCGGCAGCCGGAACTGGGCGTCCTGCCCGCGTCCCACCACGTTGGCGCCTTCGCGCAACTGGTAGGTGCGGCCGCTGCCGTCGTCGAGCTGCAGGGTGACGTTGGCGCCACCGGCGTAGCCCGCCGGGCCGGCCTGGCCGTAGTCGTAGCCGCCCTGGGCGGGCTGGTCGTAACCGGGTTGGTCGTAGCCGGGCTGGCCGTAATCCGGCTGAGCGTAGCCCTGGTTCTGGCCTTCGTACTTCTGGCCTTCGTATTTCTGGCCGTAGTCGTAGTCGCCGCGCGGCGGTTCGCCGTAGCCACCCTGGTCGGGGTAGCCGCGGCCGTAGTCCGGGCCCTGGCCGGGTGCCGGGCGGCCGTAGCCCTGATCCGGGTAGCCCTGGCCGTAGCCGCCCTGGTCGGGGTAGCCACCCTGGTCGGGATAGCCGCCGCGGCCATAGTCGTCATAGCCGCGGCCGGGAGGCTGCTGCCGGCCGTAGTCACCGCTGGGCGGACCGTACGGGTTGCCCTGTGGCGGCTGGCCGTAGCCGCCGGGGCCACGACCGTAGCCGGGGTCGTAACCACCCGAGGGCGGGCCGTAGCCGGCGGGCGGGCGCTGGTCGTAGGACGGCGCGTATCCGCCCTGCTCGCCGTAGCCGCCCTGCTCGGGGTAGCCCTGCCGCGGCGGGTAGTTGGGCTCGCGCGGCGGGTAGCCACCCGGCTCCTGGGCGCGGGGATCGTCCTGCGGACGGCCTTCCTGGGGGCGACCTTCCTGGGGACGGCCGTAACGGTCGTCGTAGTACTCGTCGCCGGACTGCCCCTGCCCCTGACTGCCGCGGTAACTGGGATTGTCGGTCATCGCTGGTACTCCTGGTTCTGCGGTAAACGCCTGGTCTGATTCTGACGGGGCGGGCTCGGCGGTGCGGTGTCGGGGTGCGGGGCCGGCGGGCGCGTGCGGGATGGCGTCGGGGTTGACTACCCCGCGTGCCCGTACCTGACCGGTGTGCAGCTGCGACGATTCCGCGAACCGCACAACCACGTCACCATACGTTTGCCACCCCTGATCGCTGATGTACCCGGCCAGATGCTTGGCGAACGCGTCTGCCGTCAGCTCACGGTCGGCCACCACCTTCTGGTGGTCTGAGGTGCTGAGCGTAATGACGTACTCGTTGGGCGCCAAAAGCCGGCCACCCTGCAGAGAACGCACACCGTCGGCGGCCTCGCGCCGCAGCATGCCCTCGACTTCCTGCGGCACGATCGAGCCGCCGAACACCCGGGCGAAGGCGTCGCCGACAGTGGACTCGAGCTTGCGGTCGAATCGCTGCACCAGCCCCATGTCACCGCCCACCTGTTCTCGTTGTCGCCCACGATCCGGCGCAGGGACGTGTCGCGTCCCTGCGTCATTCCTCTTGCATGGTATCGGCAGTAACGGCGGCAGTGGCACCATCTGCCCTCTCCTGATGCCAAGAGGGCAGGTCAGCGGGCTGTCAGGGGTCTCAGTTTGGGATCTGAGGGGCTGTGCGTGCTAGTCTCTCCCGGTTGTTTTGGGCGAGTGGCGGAATGGCAGACGCGCTGGCTTCAGGTGCCAGTGTCCTTCGGGACGTGGGGGTTCAAGTCCCCCTTCGCCCACAGTGAGCGGAAGCCGCGAACTCTTCGGAGTTCGCGGCTTTGTGCTTTTCGCTGGGGATTTTCAGCGCCGGCCCGGAAACCCGCCGCCTCTGCGAGCGTCTTGCCCCGAGGATGGTTCGGTGTGCCCGATGCGGCTCTCCGGGGAGACGCAGCTCGCCGCCGCCGGAGCCAGTGTGTTTCGTCCCGGCGAGTACTGCGTCCGTTATGTGGGGGTCTGAGGGTCACTGGGCAGGGTGCCGCCGCTGCCGTAGCGGCAAGACGGGTCTACGAGGTCGAACCGGACTGGTGCGGCCTGTCCATCGACGACCCCGGGCCATGGTGCGCGTCGCCGCGCATCGCGACGGGAACCTGACGGGATGCGAAAGTCGAGCTCGAGCATTTCGTGCGGAACACTCTGGAGCACAGGGGTTCATCGACCACCGCGAGTCCTCTGAGGTTGCGCAGACGGCTTTCCGGGCGATCGACAAACTGCACTCCCACCTCGACGACGGGTCCGCGGACATGGCGCGTCCGGCCTTGTTGTACACACTCACCGCGCTGTAGACCATCGTCGGCCAGGCCGATGACTCCCCGGGCGTGATGGCCGACGAATGTCAGCGCGCCGCAGAGCTGTACGCGCGGACATGCCGGCTCGGCTCCCCTGATTCGGCCGAGCTCGCACCGGCGCTGATGACGGCCCTGGACGCAGCGGGATTCCGGGCTCGCGAACCTGTCGGTGGCCGGGCGCATGCTGACCACAACTTCCGACAGGACAGAAAGGCCGCCCATGTGCTGGCAATGCGATCACCCCGAAAGCACCCTCGATGACTATCTGGACCACCTCCGCGGCATCATCGCCGATCACCGCTGGGCGGTGCAGTGCGTCGAGGACGACAAACGGCCGCTGGCCTACACGGTGGGACTGCACAAACGCGGGCTACCCGAACTCGTGGTCACCGGCCTGCCCCCGCTGGTGGCACACCGGTTGCTCACCAAGACCGCGCACCTGATGGTCGACCACGGCGAGCCTGTCGAGGCTGCCACAGTCATCGACGACGACGCCGAGCTTCTCCTGGAAGTGGTCGACGTCGATCATCCAGATGTGCACCTGCTGATGGCCGTCAACCTGTACGGCCCGAGAATCCGTGCGCTGCAACTGGTGTGGGCGGACAACCGTGGCCGCTTCCCCTGGGAGCCCCGCTGGGCCCACGGCCGGCGTCATCAACCGGTGCTCGGCCGGCGGGTGGAGGCGGCGTAGCGCGCCCGATCGTGGACGGATCCCGACGTTGCCTCCGCCGGGCTCCCGTCGCTGGGCCCGTTCCAGGGGAATGTGGCCATCCGTGGTCGTTGTAAAACCAGGTAGCTTGCTTGCATGCGATCCTCGGCGCTGCTTCTGATTCCCGAAGCCATGGACCGCTTCGGGTCCCTGGTGCACGCCGTCCCCGGTGATCGCTGGAACGACCCGACACCATGCGCCGAATGGGTGGTCCGCGATCTCGTCAATCACCTGGTTTTCGAACACCTCTGGGTGCCGCATGTCCTGGCGGGCGAGACTCTCGATCAGGTGGGCGCCCGTTACGACGGTGACATGGTCGGCACCGACCCCGTCAGCGCCTGGGAACGCGCAGCGAACCGCTCCCGCCCGGCGTGGGCGGGAGCAGAGGCCTCGTCGACGGTGCATCTCTCCTACGCAGATGTGCCACTGTCGACCTACGCGGATCAGATACTCGTCGACTTGACAGTTCACCAGTGGGACCTGGCTCGCGGTTCCGGCCAAGACGAGTCGCTCGATCCGGAGGCGGTCGAGCTCGCCTTGGGCTACGCGCGGGACAACATCGGCCAGTTCGCTGGGTTGGGGATCATCGACCCGCCGATTCCATGCACCAGCGACGACCCCGCGGTGCAGCTGCTGGCGTTACTCGGCCGCGAGGCCTCCTAGTTTGTCTACGGGCGACCAGGGCCCGCCACGCACGGATCGACGAATACCGGCCTGCGACAACCTTTGTTCGCGTCGAGCCGCGCCGACCAGCGCCGCGCGGCTACATGCGCAAGACGGCGGTCACGAGCGCGGCCGCAATCACGGTGGGCAGAAAAGGCACCTTGAAATAGAAGAGCACCGCAGCTGTCAGCAGGCCGGCGGCCGGCGGGCCGATGTCGAGGTGCCCCTGGTCGGTGGCGATGCCGGTGCTGATGAGTCCGGCAAGCAGCGCGGCCGGGACGAGGTCCGCGCTGCGCCGCACGGGCCCGGATTCGAGGACCTTCTCCGGCATGACGTAGCCGATGGCCTTGGCCGCCACACAGGCAAGCGAGGCGAGCACCACGACGGTCCACGAGTTCACGCTGCCCGGCCCTTCTCACCGAACACGTTGGTGACACCGACGACGACGGCGACCGCCACGGTCAGGAGGACGGGGACGCCGGCGGCGAGGTAGGGAGTCGCGGCAACCGCCAACCCCGCCGCCGCCACGGCGACCACGAGCGACTGCCGCCGTCGCAGGCGCGGCCAGAGCAGTCCGAGAAATGCTGCCGGCGCGGCCGCGTCCAACCCGAGGGCTTCGACATCACCAATGGCGTCGCCCAGCAAGGCTCCCAGCAGGGAGCTGACATTCCACACCACAAACACTCCACCGCCCGTGAGCCAGAACCCGTGGCGCTGCAGCGCCGTCGTCGACTGGGCAACGGCCACGGCGGTGGACTCGTCGATGGTGAGGTGCGCGGCCACCCACCGCCGCCACCCCGTGACTCCCAGGGTGGGAGCGAGGGTCACTCCGTAGAACGCGTTGCGCATACCCAGCAATGCAGCGTTGGCAATGGCACTGGGACCCGCTGCCACGCCTCCCGTCGCGATGATCCCGATCAGCGCGAATTGCGAGGCCCCGGTGAACATCACCAGACTCAGAAAGCACGTCTGCCAGACATTGAGCCCAGCCGCAACGGAAAGCGCGCCGAAGGGCAGCCCGTAACTCGCCACGGTGAGCGCCACCACCGCGGCGACGCGCTGCACCCGAGCGTGCTCCGAGGGCATTCAGGCGCCTCGTCCGTCGCCGTTGACTGTGCGCTCGAGAGGGTCACGATCCACGCCGAGGATCAACGTCGGTGGGGCCGCATCCGTTCCCTGGCCAGCCGCGCCGCTCGCCGGCACCACGTCGAACACTTCAGCAGCCGGGTGCGTTCTGCTGAGGCAACTGCTGCCGATCACAAAGCGGCTCCCCTACTGGAAGCGGGCGGCCATACCGCCGTCATGGTTGACCTTCCCTCCCTGGGGCGCGACACGACGCCGATCACCGAGGTGTCGCTGCAGGTGTGGCGTGACCACGTGGTCAACATCGTTGATGCACAACCTGATCCGGTAGTGCTGGTCGGTCACAGCCGAGGTGGATTGTCATGAGCGAAGTGGCCGAGCACCGCCCCGAACGCATCGAGGCGCTGGTCTACGTCGCCGCATTTCTGCTGTCTTCGACCGGTTGCAGCAACTCCCGTGAGCATTGCAGTCACGATCAGCGACCACCGGTTCGATCGGCTTCCCCCCGATTACGTCGAATGTTTACGCGACAACGCCATTTCCCTATCGGCCCAACGCCGTATGCAGGCCGCGCAGCCATGTCGACGAACCTCGGCGCTCGACACGGACCACTCCCCGTTCTTCTCCGCACCACTTCAGCTGGTGACGTTCCTCGTGGGGGCGTCATCAGCACGCGGGGTGAAACTCCAGGAATTGATGCCTTGCGAACGGTTGGGTCCGCGGCGACGTTGTATACCCGGTGACTTTCAACGATTCGCGCAGTAGCCACCAGTTCATGCCGCCCCAGGCGCTTGCGCCCACCCCCGAGCTCTCCGACCTCATGGTCGGGGACACCATGGAGAAGCTGGCCACGGCAAGCCTGGAGCTGGCGCCCGCCGTGACCTCCGGTGCTGTTGTCCATGACAACGGCTGCGGTACCGGCGCGGCCACCACTGCCGTCATGCGCCTCGCCGACCGTGCCGGCGCGCAGGTCACCATCGAAGGGACCGACGTCGACGATGCGGCATTGACCATCTACCGCAACACCATCGCGGCTCGGGGCTGGCCCGCGACTGCCAGCCGGATGGATTCCCAGCACTTGTCGTTCGCCGACAACACGTTCACCCACTCCGTCGCCAACGCCCTGGTGTTCGTCCTGCCCGGCGACGGCATATCCGCCGTGCAGGAAGCTCACCGGTGCCTGCAGCCCGGCGGAACGCTGGTCGTGAACTCCTGGCACTACGTTCCCAACCTCGCGCCGGTGCAGACCGCGGCCCGCGTCACCAGACCTGCCGGTACGCCCGTGCCCCGGGAAGGCATGGACAAGTGGTCGGACCCCGACTTCCTGTACGACGTGGTCGTTCGTGGGGGCTTCACCGGGAACCGGGTTGTGCTCGGTCAGGCCGATGTGGAGGTCACCACGCCGGAGCTGAGGCGTTACGCCACCATGTTGTGGTCGTTCATCGGCGGCACATCCGAATCGGGGTGGCTGACCTCTGACATCGAGAACTGGGACGCGGCAACAGGAATCGTCATCGACGAATTGCGCACAACGCCCGGTTTCCGGGACCTCGGTGATGGACGGGCGACGCTGAAGTTCGTGGCCAATGTGGCTGTGGCGACCAAGTAATTTCCCGAGACATCAACTGTCCTGCCTGACGGCGGTGATGAGACGTTCGAGGGTGTTCCAGTCGACGCTGGGGGCGCGGTCGAAGGTCAGGTAGTCGATCCCGAGTTCGCGCAGACGCCGGATCTTCGCGATGGCCTCGTCGAGCGAACCGGTGAGCACGGCGGGTAAGGCCAGCAGCTCTTCTTCGGTCAGGTCCGGCCGGACCGCGCGCAAGAGACCGAGGTCGGGCGCTGCGCCGTCCAGGGCGATGTCAGTGAAGGAGTGGCAGAACGTGATGTCATCAGCGCGCCCGCCAGCCTGGGCTCGCGTGTAGTCGATGCGCTCGGCGAGGACGGGTTCGGTGACACCTGGATTGATCAGCACCATGTCCGCGTAGTGAGCCGCGGACGCCAAGAGCCGGTCCCCACTGCCGGCAATTCGGATGGGTGGTGCCGGTATGTCGGACTGCGTGACGAAGGCCGGGTCGGCAAGGATCTCACGGATGGCTGTTGCCGTCCTGGCGACCCCGCGCACGCGCTGGCCTGCTGAGGGGAACGGAATCCCAGCGGTCGCAAACTCCTGCTCGGCGTAACCCGCACCGAGACTCGTGATGAACCGACCCCCGCTGAGCTGGTGCACCGCCGCAATGTCCCGGGCCAGCAGGTGGGGGCGGTAGAACGACGCATTGAGAACAAGATTGGTCACCCGCACCCCGGGCACCGCTGTCGCGATGGCCGCGAGGGTGGGCAGCGGTGCGACCATTCCGAGGTGATCGGCGATTTCGATCACGTCAAAGCCGAGCTCGGCAGCGCGGTGGGAATCGTCGATGTAGTCCGTGATGGGAGTCGGACCCAGAAACAACCCCAGTCCCACGATCAGCTTGCCTGTCACGTTGTGCACCATCTTCCGGTCGCGTCACCGTCGACCCGACGGCGTCCTTGTGCACGAACAAACGTCACCGCCGGGGCTTTCGTCCCGTGACGGGCTGAGGCGGCCAGCGCCGATCCGCACGACCTGTGCGTATTCTGCTAGCACCGATCGTGGGCGAGCGGGGGCACACACCACATGGTTGCAGAGGTTCCGATAGTCACCTCACTGAAACGTTGGTGGCGGCAACCAGACTCGTACAACTGGATCAGCAGCTACCTGCGCAACCGCGGCATGTTCACCATCAGCCGCGCTCTCATCGCCTCCATCACCGCGATGGTGGCCGTGGTGGGCGCGGTGCTGATGGCCAGCCCCACCGCAGTGCAGGGCACCGGGCTGCGAGCCCTGGCCTGGACCGCGATCGTGGGCCTGCTGGGCTGCACCGCGCTGTGGATCCGGGGTTGGCCCACCAAACGGCAATCCATCGCCTTCCTGCTGGTGTTCAACCTCTGCATCGCGGTGCTGATCCAGGCGCAGTCGGATCCGATGGTGGGCCTGGTCGGTGTGGTGGCGCTGGCCATCCCCGGTGGGTACATCGCGTGCTTCCACAGCGCCGGCTTCATGGCCTACAACTTCGCGGTGGCGGTGTACCTGTGTGCGCTGCAGGTGTTCCGGCACGGATTCGGGGTGGACGCCGCCGAGGTGGTGGCCGCGCTGCTGTTCGTCCTGTTGATGAACACGGGAGTTCCCTTCGGCGTCCAGGCCGTGGTGCATGTGCTGGGCATCGATCTGCTGCAGGCCCGCCACGATCCGCTGACCGGCCTGCTCAACCGGCGCTCGTTCTTCGACCGCATCGACGAGATGCTCTACGGCAGCCGGGTGTCACCGCGCTACCTGGTGATGATCATGGTGGACCTGGACCGGTTCAAACTGCTCAATGACACCCGCGGCCATGCCGTCGGCGATCAGGCCCTGATCGCGGTGGGCCAGGCGCTGACCGAGATCGCCCGCGGCCGGGTGGTCACCGGCCGGGTGGGCGGCGAGGAGTTCATGATCGCCGAGCTGACCGCCACCGAGGAGCGCACGCCGCTGGCTCAGCAGGTGTGTGACGCGGTGGCGGCCTTACCGTTCCCCATCACCGCCAGCGTGGGTGCGGTGGTGAGCCGGGTGGATCACCTCAGCGACCGCGTGCGCCAGGACGTCGTGGAAGATCTGTGCACCAAAGCGGATGCCGCCATGTACATCGCCAAGCGATCCGGCGGCAACCAGGTCCGCCACGTATGACGGTTGATCCCGTCAGCTACATACTGCCGGGCCCTGACTCCCCGGCTCGCCCCCTCGCTTCGCTGGGGGGACCCCCATCGTCGCCGCCTCGTCGACCCGTCAGTTACATACTGCCGGGCCCTGACTCCCCGGCTCGCCCCCTCGCTTCGCTGGGGGGACCCCCATCGTCGCCGCCTCGTCGACCCGTCAGTCGTCGGGCCGGTTGATCACCCGCAGCGGCGGGCATTCGACGTAGCGCACCTGATTGCCCCCGGCCAGGCGGGCGTCGAACATGGCCACGGTCGCGATGGTCACCAGCTCGTCGAGGACGTCGTAGGAGGGGGCGTTGGACAGTGCGCGCAGCGGGGTGCTGACCACCCCGATGCTGGCGGTCAGCTTGGGTGGGCTGGAGGCGATGGCCCCGCTGAGCCGGTCGGTGAGCGGGCTGACATCGGTGGTCTGGAACGCGTCGGCGATCAGGAACTCCTCCTCGCCGACGTGCGCCACCACCGCGCCGCGGCGCGTCACGTCCCGCAGCGTCTGTGCGACGGCCACCCGGGCCCGGTCGGTGGCCACCTTGCCCTTGGCCTCGCCGAGGGCGCGGAACTGGTCCAGCGTGGTGACCACGATGACGAGATAACGATCGTCGCCGCGGTTGCGCGCACCCAGCAGTTCACTGGTCTGGACGTAGAAGGCGTCCTTGTTCAGCAGCCCGGTGATGGTGTCGATGTCATCGGTCAGCACGTCCACTTCGAGCATGTGCACCAGCGTCTGGCAGGACACCGGCACGGCGATGTTGACGAAGACGATGAACACCGCAGTGGCCAGGGCGAAGACGATGTCGCGGTCGTAGGCCAGCTGGACGGCAGTGATGATCAACGTCAGCAGCGCGATCGTGAGGTTCAGTACCACCAGCCGAGCGGCGTGGAACAGCCCGATGTAGGCGCCCAGGATGGCGAACGCCGCCACGGCGGTGGTGTTGGCCAGCACGTCGCCGCCGGTGAGGCAGGTCAGCGAGATCAGCAGGCTGGAGCAGATCACGAAGGCGGTGGAAGCGCCGCGGCTGGGCCAGGTGGGCCGCAGCCAGAAGCCGGCCATGATCAGACAGCCCACGGTGATGAACACCGAAGCGCTGCGGCCCAGCACATCCTGGGGCCCGACCGGGCTGGTCAGCATCACCAACGGCACCAGGCCCATCACCGTGGTCGTCAGAGCCACGACCCGGCAGGTCGCCGTCTGAACACCCTGGGCGGCCAGGTACGCCGTCATCCAGTAGTAATGGTCGGGGTGGTGCCACCACCGCTGCAGCCCGTCTGGCATCGACTGCCTCTCACCCCCCCGCGCCGACCTGAACACAGCGAGGGTACCTGGGACGTGAGACGAATGGTCTCCGTAGCGCTACCGCCCGGCCGCCCGGTCCGGGGTGCTGTCGCGCAGGACGACGGTGGTCTTGATCCGTCGGATCCGCGGTTGCGGTCCCGGTTCCTGCAGCACCAGACGCAGGGCCTGCACGCCCACCTCGGTCAGCGGAATGCGGACGGTGGTCAGGCCCGGGGTGAGATCCCGCAGGGTGGCGATGTCGTCGAACCCGGCCAGGGCCACGTCGGCGGGCACCGAGACACCGTGATCGCGCAGGGCGGCCATGGCGCCGACGGCCATCACGTCGTTGACGGCGAAGATGCAGTCGATGTCGTCGAGGTGGTCGAGCAGTCTCTCCGCAGCCCGGTAGCCGCCGTCGCGGGTGAAGTCACCTTCCACCACGAACTCGGCGGGCACGCTGATCTTGGCGCCGGTCAGTCCGCGCCGGTATCCGGTGGCGCGGTCGGAGGCGGTGAGCAGGGTGGGCGGGCCGGTCAGGATCGCGTGCCTGCGGTAGCCGAGTTTGACCAGTTCGCCGGCCAGATCGCGGGCACCGGACTGGTTCTCCACCACGATGGTGTCGGTGTCGAGCCGGTGCTGGCTCACCAGAACCGCGCGGCCACCCCCGCTTTCGAAGGCCCCGATCTCCTGGCCCAGGGGCCCGCGCCGGTCGGTGTTGAACTCGCGACTGCCGACGATGATGACGCCCTGGGCCCGTTGCGCCCGCAGGTTGGCCACGTGCTGGACCTCGCGCTGCGGTGAGCGGCCGGTGCTGGCCAGCGTGACGAGCAGGCCTTCGGCGTCGGCGGTGTCGATGACGCCCGCGGCGATGCTGGCGAAGTACGGGTCGGCGATGTCGTGCACGATCAGCCCGATGACGTTGGTGCGGCCCCGCGCCATGGCCTGAGCCTGCGCATTCGGGGTGTAGTTCAGCACCGCGGCCGAGGCCAGCACCCGCTCCTGCAGGTCGGCGCGCACCTTGCGCTCGCTGCCGTTGAGCGCACGCGACGCGGTGGCCAGCGACACCCCGGCGTGGCGGGCCACGTCCTCCAGGGTGACCTGGCCCCGACGGTCAGCTTTCATGACACGGACCTTTCCCCGCCTCAGCGCATGTGGGCTCAATGAAACCACTGGACACAGCGTTGCTCCGGCAAGACCGGAGCAGGTGAGTCGGCACCGACCACAAGGACACGTCCGGTGCTGCTCACGGTGCCTCCTGTGGGTGCGGAAAGGGCTTTCCAGAGAGGATAGCCTGCCGCACCGGCGGTGACGAGGTGGTTGCCTACACTCCCGGTATGCCGCTCACGCTCGACCCGGATGACCGGCCCCACGCGGAGCAGCTGATCAAGAAATCACGGTTCGTCGCGCGGCTGCGGCAGGTGACCGACGAGCGGGGAGTGGCGGACCTGATCGCCGAGGCGCGCACACAGGAGCGCGGCGCCGGGCACCACTGCTTCGCCTACATCCTCGAGGCCCACGTGCGTACCGAGCGCAGCAGCGACGACGGGGAACCCGGCGGCACGGCGGGTGCACCCATGCTGGCGGTGCTGCACGCCCGCGAGCTGGTCAACGTCGCCGCCGTGGTCTCCCGGCACTTCGGCGGCGTCAAACTCGGCACCGGTGGCCTGGTCCGCGCCTACGCCGGAACCGTCTCGGCGGCACTGGATTCCGCCGTGCTGCGACCCAGGATCCGGTGCGAGCGCTACCGGCTCGAGGTGGACCACGCCGACGCCGGCCGGCTGGAGGCCGAGTTGCGGGGCCGGGGCTTCGAGGTGGCGGACGTGACCTATGCACAGCGGGCGGCCTTGACCGTCGTCGCCGACGGGCCCGCCCGGCTCGAGGCGGCTGTGGCGGCGCTGACCGCGGGCAGCGGGCAGTTGGTTCACCTCGGCCATACCTGGCGATGACGGGTTTGGTTCACTGGACCCCATGCGTGCCATACAGATTGCCCGACTGGACGGACCCGAGGCCGCCGAGGTGGTCGAGATCGACGAGCCTGCCGCCGACGGTGTGGTGATCGAGGTGCACGCGGCCGGAGTGGCATTCCCAGATGCCCTGCAGTCGCGTGGGCTCTACCAGTACAAGCCCGAACTTCCCTACACCCCGGGCGGCGAGATCGCCGGGGTGGTCCGCAGCGCTCCCGCCGGGGCACACGTGTCGGCGGGGGACCGGGTGGCCGGGCTGACCATGCTGTGCGGCGGCATGGCCGAGGTGGTCACCCTGCCCGCCGAACGCGTCTTCGCCCTGCCCGACGCGGTGTCCTTCGAGGCCGGTGCCGGGCTGCTGTTCAACGATCTGACGGTGTTGTTCGCCTTGCGCGAGCGCGGGCGCCTGGCCGCCGGGGAGACCGTGCTGGTGCACGGGGCGGCCGGCGGCATCGGCACCTCGACCCTGCGGCTGGCCCCCGCGCTGGGTGCCGGGCGCACCATCGCCGTGGTCAGCACCGAGGCCAAGAAAGAGATCGCCCGCACCGCCGGGGCCACCGACGTCGTGCTGGCCGACGGGTTCAAAGACGCGGTCAAAGAGCTCACCGGCGGCCGCGGTGTGGACATCGTGCTGGATCCGGTGGGCGGTGACCGCGTGACCGACTCGCTGCGCTCGCTGGCGCCGGGCGGGCGGCTCCTGGTGGTCGGCTTCACCGGGGGAGACATTCCCACCATCAAGACAAACCGGTTGCTGCTCAACAACGTCGACGCCGTCGGCGTCGGCTGGGGTGCCTGGACCATGACCCACCCGGGTTATGTAGCCCAGCAGTGGGCCGAGCTCGCACCGCTGCTGGCATCGGGCGCGGTCACCGCCCCCGAGCCGGAGATCTACCCGCTGGAGCGTGCCGGCGAGGCCATCGCTGCGCTGGAAAACCGCACCGCGAAGGGCAAAGTGGTGGTCCGGCTGCGGTAGCCGCCTGCTCAGCCCAGCCCGGAGTCGGTGATCAGCATCGTGCCGTCGGCCGGTTCGATCTCGAACCAGCGTGTCTCCGAACTGGTCCGGCCGTTGGACAGGGTGTAGGTCAGCTGGGCGGAGACGCTGGTGGCGTCGCGGGGAGACACCGCGCCGACGCTCACCGCATCGATCGATCGCCAGAACCGCTGGTACTCCCGCATGCCGCCGGTCTGGGCCTGATAGCCGGACGACAGCATCTGCCAGGCATCGTCGGTGTCCTCCGGCAACAGGCCGTAGTACTCGGTGACCACGTCCCGCATCGCGTCGAACTCCGAGGTCTCGGTGGTGGCCGTCGTCGTCGTCGACGACGACGCGGTGGAGCCGGCGACCGGCGGGATGGTGACCGGCGCGGCGGTCTGTTCGGGCCCGGAGTTGGCGTCGATGACCAATGCCACCAGCACCGCCACGGCCACCGCCGCGGCAATCACCAAGGGCCACAGCAGGGCCGGGGGCTTCGTCGTGCGCGCCCGCGGTGGCGTCGGTGCCACCGCCGGCGGCGTCACCAGCGCCCTGGTGCCGCGGTGGCCGTGCTGCAGATGCGCACGCAGGGCATGCACGAAGTCCTCACACCGGCTGTAGCGGTCGCCCGGATACTTCGACAGCGCCACGGCGAACGGAACGTCGAGTGCCGCCAGATCGGGGCGCACCGCGGCCAGCGAGGGCGGCGGCGCGGTGAGGTGCTGGCTCATCACCACCGCCGGGCTGGGATCGTCGAACGGCGCCCGGCCGGTGAGCAGCTCGAATGTGGTTGCGGCCAGGGAATACTGGTCGGTGCGGCCGTCCAGCGGTTGGTTGCGCAACTGTTCGGGCGAGGCGTAGTGCACCGTGCCCAGGGCCATGTTGGTGCGGGTGAGCTGGGTGGATTCGGCCATCGACCGCGCAATGCCAAAGTCTGCCAGCAGGATTCGGCGTTTGCCCGCCACCGGGTTGCCCAGCAGGATATTGCCGGGTTTGACGTCGCGGTGCAGCAGCCCGCGGGCATGTGCGTAGTCCAACGCCTCGGCGATGCCGGTGGCGATCTCGATGACGTCACCCACCGGGAGTCCGCCGGGATGGAACTCATGGACCAGCCGGCCGGCGTCGGTGCCGTCGATGAAGTCCATCGCGATCCAGAGCTGGCCGCGGTACTCGCCACGATCGTGCACCCCGACGATGTGGGGGTGGAACAACGACGACGCCAGGTCGGCTTCCCGGATGAACCGGTCCCGGAAGTCGCTGTCGCCGGACATGTGCGCGGGCAGCACTTTGAGCGCGTCCTGCCTGGGCAGACGCGGATGCTGGGCCAGGTAGATCTCGCCCATGCCGCCGGAACCGATCATCTTCAAGATCCGGTACCCGGCAAACTGTTCGCCGCCGGTCAGCGGCATCGACGGCCCCCCAGCAAACCTGCGGTGACGGTGTGCATCGGTTTCCTCCTCCCTGCACGATAGCGAGGACGCTGCGCGAGAATCATTTCCGTGACGTCCCCCACGTTCGATCCCCACGCACTGCTGGCGCAGAGTTCCCTCGGCGTGCTGGCCACCATCAAGGCCGACGGGCTGCCGCAGCTCTCGCCCGTGACCCCCTTCTACGACCCGGATGAGCGCGTCGTCTACGTCTCGATGAGCGCACGACGGGCCAAGACGGCCAACCTGCGCCGCGACCCGAGGGCCGCCCTGGAGGTGACCCGCGCCGACGGGTGGGCCTGGGCGACCGCCGAGGGCACCGTCACCCTCAGCACACCCGGCAGCGATCCGCACTCACCCGAGGTGGACGTGCTGGTGGAGCACTACCGACGATTCGCCGGTGAGCATCCCGACTGGGACGAATACCGGGCGGTGGTGGTGGGCGAACAACGGGTGCTGATGGCGTTGGCGGTGCAGCGGGTCTACGGGCAGGCGCTGAAGTAGGTAGGCCCTGTCGGTGCGCTGTGCGAAGGTCTGCACTGCCTAGGATCACTAGACCGACTCCACGACAGGACCCAGCACATGCCACCCCGCGCCGCACGCTCCCGCACGGCAGCCCACCCGCTGCGGGTGGTCGGTGGCACCCGGGCCCCGTTCACCCTGCACCGCGGCGATGCGCGCGAGGCGTACGCCGGCTGGCCCGCGCCGGACACCATCATCAGTGACGGCGCCTACGGGGTGCGCGGATTCCACGGCGACACAATCGATTCCGACGGGCTGATCAGCTGGTACGACGAGCACATCACGGCGTGGACGCAGGCGTCACACCCGGGGACCACACTGTGGTTCTGGGGTACCGAGGTGGGCTGGGCCACCGTGCACGGCGAACTGAACCGCCGCGGCTGGGACTACGTGCAGACCGTGGTCTGGGACAAGGGTCTGTCGCACATCGCGGGCAACGTCAACGGAAAGACCATCCGGCAGTACCCCGTGGTCACCGAGGTCTGCGCGCTCTACCAGCGGCGCTTCGAGGTGCCCGTCGAGGGGGAGGTGCTGGGGGTGCAGGACTGGCTGCGCCACGAGTGGATGCGCTCCGGTCTGCCGCTCTACCTCTCCAACGAGGCCTGCGGCGTGCGTAATGCCGCCACCCGCAAATACCTCACCCGCGACTGGCTGTGGTACTTCCCGCCGGGTCTCATGGTGGCCAGGATGGCCGCCTACTGCAACCAGCACGGCTTCGAGTCGGGCCGGCCGTACTTCTCCCTCGACGGGTCGGCGTCGGTGACGGCCGAACAGTGGGATGCCATGCGCTACCCGTGGACGCACACCCATGGCCTCACCAATGTCTGGCGCCGCGGTCCACTGCATGACGGTGAGCGGCTCAAGGGGTCGATGCGCCGTTCGGCTCCGCGGGTCTACAAGCCCACGCGGGCATCATCGACTCATCTGAACCAGAAGCCGCTGGAGTTCATGGAGCGCCTGGTGCACGCGGTCACCCGCGAAGGTGACGTGGTGTGGGAACCGTTCGGGGGCCTGGCCTCGGCCTCGGTGGCCGCCGTCGCGCTGGGCCGCAGAGCTTTTGTCGCCGAACGTGATCCGCACTTCGCCGAGATCGCCCACGAGCGGCTCTCCGATGCCGTGGCCAACCGGCACATCGCCGCGGAGACCGACGCCATCGAGGGCTCGGAATGACCCTGTTCGGCGGCTACAACGCGCCCACCCCGCCGGTGCGCGACGAGCCCGACCCGGCAACCCCGCGCGGCACCCTGGTCGGCGACGTCCGCGACGCGCTGGCGGCCCTGCCGGTGCACTTCAGCTCGCAGACCTTCATCGAGGGGCTGGAGGCCGGCGATCTGTTCTCGCTGAACTCGATGCTGGGCGGCAGCATCGAGATCCAGGTGGTGGAGACGCTGAACCGGTTGCGCGCGGTGTGGGATCCCGACGGGGCGTGGGCCGAGTACAAGTTCGTCCGCTCGGCGCAGACGTTCCCGGATGTCCGGCTGGTCACCAACAACGCCACCCTGATCGCCGCCGGTCACGGCGTGGCGATGGGCATCGAGCTCAAGGGGTGGTACCTGCTGAGCCGCGAGGCCGAACCGTCGTTCCGCTACGCCGTGAACCGCGAGGTGTGCGACGTGCACGATCTGCTGGTGGTGGTGCCCTGGCATCTGAAGAACGTGCTGTCCGGGCATCCCGTGGTCTACCGGCCGTTTGTCGAATCCGCCCGTCACGCCGCCGACATGCGCAACCACTACTGGTCGGTGGGACGGCGCGCCAAGGATGCGCTGAGCGGACACGAGAAGAGCGACGACTACTACGCGATCACCCCGCCGCCGGACCCGAGACCGTATCCGCTGCCCAAGACCAACATCACCGACAAGGCCAAGCAGGACTCGGGCGGCAACTTCGGCCGGGTGGCGCGCGCCGAGGGCCTGATCGACGGCTACGTCACCGAGATCCTGGCCGAGCGGGTGGCCGGCATCGAAGCCGGCCACTGGGTCCGGTTCTTCAAGACCTACGCCGAGTCGGCCGAGCGGGAAGAGTTGAACGCCAAGATCATCCGGCAGATCGCCCGCTACCGGCAGACCCAGCGGCTGGACACCGACGAACTGGAGTCGCTGCTGCGGGAGTGGGTCAACCGGCTGCCGGACTACTGAGTCAGCGCGGCTCCGGCCCCGTCACCGCCGGCCGTGCCGGATCGTTCGACCACTCCGACCACGACCCGGGATACAGCGTGGCGTCGATGCCGGCGAGGGCCAGCGCGGCGATCTGGTGGGTGGCCGTCACGCCGGAACCGCAGTACACCGTCACCGGTGTCGCTCCCACCGTCCCGAAGCGGGCCTGCAGCTCGGCCACGGGCCGGAAGGTGCCCTCGGCGGTCAGGTTGTCGGTGGTGGGCATCGACACCGCACCGGGGATGTGCCCGGCGCGGGGATCCAGGGGTTCCTCGTCACCGCGGTAGCGGGCCGCGGCCCGGGCGTCGAGCAGCACCCCGGCGCCCGCGGCCACGTCGTCGGCGGTGGCCGTCGGCAGGCCGGTCAGTTCGGTGATCGTCACGTCACCGGCGTCGGGCACCACCTCGCCGGTGGCGGTGGGCAGGCCGGCGCGCTGCCAGGCCGCCCACCCGCCGTCGAGCAACCGCACGTCGGCCACGCCGCCTGCTCGCAGCAGCCACCACGCGCGCGCAGCGGCCTGCCCGCCCCAGTCGTCGTAGACCACCACGGTGTCCCCGGCGCAGATCCCCCAGCGGCGCGCGGCTTCCTGCAGCGCCGCAGCACCCGGGAGGGGATGGCGACCCCGGCCGGTCACCGAGTGATCGGACAGTTCGGTGTCCATATCCACGAAGACCGCGCCCGGGATGTGCCCGGCCAGATAGTCGTCGCGGCCGTCGGGTGCCATCACCTTCCAGCGGACGTCGAGCACGCGGACCTCCGAAAGCTGCTCGGCCAGTTCGGTTACCGAGATCAGGACATCCACGGGTGCCTCCTAGGTGGTATCGGTGCGGGGGTTGAACGCGTCCGGTGGCTGGGCCAGCGCGATCGCGACGGCCGTGCCGATGGGCCCGCTGGTGTCGAACACCGTGGTGGTGCCGGTGGCGATGCCCGCGGCGCTATGCTGGCTCATGGCGGCCAGTCCGATGTACTCGCCTTCGGGCAGTCGGCTCAGCGTCAGGGTGTAGTCGGCGTTGATGTGCCGAAGCCCGCCGGTGCCCCAGTGCGTCATCGGGCTGGTGACCTCACCGCACATCACCGCCCGCGTGAACGGCGTGACCTCCTCTCCGGCGACCAGCGGTCGCACCTGGCGGATCCAGGCGAACTTCTGGTGCTCGGCCTGCTGCCACTCGTGTGCGCCCAGGCCGGCCTCACCGGTTTCGGGGTGGGAACCGTAGGCCCGCAGGAACATCGGCGAACCGGGCGGCAGTTCTTCGGATTCCTCTGGTAGCGGCGGCATGCTCAGCTCCGGCGACCACACTCGGGTGTCGGGTTCCTCGGTGCGGCGCAGGAACACCGCGCTGGCCCGGGACACCACGGTGTCGCGCTGGATCAGCGTCACGTCGGCCACCTTGATACGCCTGCCCTCGCGGTGGACCGTCGTCTGCAGTCGCACCGGTTCCATGAAGGTGGGTCGCAGCAGATCCACGGTCAGTCGGGCGGGCAGGAAGTCCGGGTCGCCGGCGTCACGCTCCACGCCCCAGCCCAGCAGGCCGCTGACGAGTTGGCCGCCGATGGTGGCGCCCCATGGGCCCTGGGCGGCTGCGGTCGGGACGAAGGTGTCGCCGTCGCTGGTGAAAAAAGCATCGGTCACCATCGTCACGATAGGTCACGCCCCCTCAGACCCGGCCCCGCAGTTCCCGTTTGAGCAGCTTGCCGCTCTGGTTGCGGGGCAGCGAGTCCACGAACACCACCCGCTTGGGCACCTTGAACGAGGCGAGGACGTCCCGCACGTGCTCGACGATGACGTCCGGGCCGACGTCGGCGGCATCGTCGCGCAGCACCACCACCGCGGTCACCGCCTCGATCCACTTCTCGTCGGGAGTGCCGATCACCGCCACCTCGGCCACCGCCGGGTGGGTGTAGACGGCGTCCTCGATCTCGCGGGAGGCCACCAGGATGCCGCCGGTGTTGATGACGTCCTTGATGCGGTCGACGATGGTCAGGTAGCCCTGCTCGTCGCGGGTGGCCAGATCGCCGGAGTGAAACCAACCGTCCCGGAACGCCTCCGCCGTCGCCTCGGGGTTGTCCCAGTACCCGCAGCACAGTTGTGGAGACCGGTAGACCACTTCACCGGGCTGCCCGGCGGCGACGTCGGCACCGCTCTCGTCGACCACCCTGGCTTCGACGAACAACACGGCGGTGCCGCAGGACGCCGGCCGGTCGCGGTGCTCCTCGGGACGCAGCACGGTGGCCAGCGGGCCGATCTCGGACTGGCCGAAGCAGTTGTAGAAGCCGATGTCCGGGTAGCGGCTGCGCAGCCGCTCGAGCACCGTGACCGGCATGATCGACGCACCGTACTGCGCCTTGGTCAGCGAGGACAGGTCGAAGGACTCCAGGTCGTCGCGGCCGGCCAGCGGCACCCAGACGGTGGGGGCCAGGAACAGTGACCCAATGCGCCGGTCCTGGATGCAGTGCAGGATCTCGGTGATGTCGGGCTTCTCGATCAGGTGCACGGTGGCCCCGATCGACAGGTAGGGCAGCATGAAGACGTGCATGCCGGCCGAGTGATAGAGCGGCATCGCCACCAAGGGATTGTCATCGCGGTCGAAATCCAGTGCGTCGATGCAGGATATGTATTCGTAGACCAACGCCTCGTGGGTCATCATCGCCCCCTTGGGACGTGAGGTGGTGCCCGAGGTGTAGAGCAGCTGCGCCAGGTCACCGGCATCCGCCGCCGACGACATCTCGGGTACCGCACCGATGGCGGCGACCTCGGCCAGTGACCCCGCGCCGTCGCGCAGCGTGACGACGTGCTCCACTGCGGCGGCCGTCGAGAAGTCCTGGGCCAGAACAGGATCCACGAGCGCCGCCCGCGCGCCCGACTGCGAGATCAGATAGCTGAGCTCGTCGTTCTTGAGGGCGAAGTTGACGGGCACGTGCACCAGACCCGCACGGGCACAAGCCAGGAATCCGATGACGTAGGCGTCGGAGTTCAGCCCGTAGGCCGCCACCCGGTCACCCGGCCGCAACCCGAGCGACAGCAGGTGTGCCGCAGCGCGGGACACCCCGTCGTCGAGCTCGCGGTAGGTCCACCTGCGCTGAGCGAATTGCAGTGCGGTCCGCGCGGGCGTGCGCGCCGCCGAGCGGCGCAGCATCCCGTCGATGGTGTGGCGGCGTGACAGCATGATCGGGGCGTCGTTGCTCACCCTGGCCACCCTAGTCAGGCGATGCCGAAGTCCTTGATCTTGCGGTAGATGGTGGCCCGCGACATCCCCAGCGCCTCGGCGGCGTCGGCCTTGCTGCCGCCGTTCTCGGCGAGGCTGCGCACGATGGCGTCGCGTTCCAGGGCTTCCAATTGAGTGAGTTTGCGCCGGGCCAACGACCGGCACGCGGCGGGCAGTTTGTCCACGCCGATCACCCCTGAGCGTTGCCGGGCCACGGTGGCTGCCAGCACGCCGCGCAACTGCGCCACGTTGCCGGGCCAGGCCATCTTGCTCAGCTGGCGCATGGCTGCGGAGTCCATGCGCACATCGGCGCCGCGGGTCAGCTCGGCCAGCAGCATGGGCACCAGTTCCTCGAGGTCCTCGATGCGGTGGCGCAGGGCCGGCACCGTCACCGTGTGGGTGAAAAACGGCAGGACCAGCATGTCCACCAACGGCGAGCGCCGTTCGGTGCCCATGGTCGCCGCGATCCACCCGCGACCTGCGCACGACTGCATGGCAGCGGCCAGCGGCTGCAGGGCGGCATCGGACAGTTCGTCGACCCCGGCGATCACCACGGCAAAATCGTCACCGTCGGTTTCGGCGTCGAACTCGGCCACGAACTGCTCGGCGCTGCCGAAGGAAACGGGCCGCAGGATGCGCACCGTGCGTTCAGGGGTGACGAACTGGGCGACCGCCTGGCCCAATCGGCTGCGCCCGGAGCCTGTTTCGCCTTCGATGACCACCCAGTCACGGTCGCGGTAACACCGCTCGACCTGCTGACAGCAGCGCCGCCATGAGCTGCTGCGCCCGGCCAACCGGGGGATGGACTGCACCCCGGTGCTCGCGGGGAAGCTCTCCGCCAGGTGCAGGGCCACATGGAACACCACGTTGTCGGCACGCACACCGGCGGAGATGCGCTCGGCTGCCGAGATCTTGACGTTGGTGCCGCTGGGCAGCGCGGCCACGGCGGTGGTCCGGAACGAGGCCCGCGCCATCTCGGCGGCGTGATCGAGCAGCGCGGCCTGGTCGGCGGAATCCAGCGACTGGCGCAGGTACGGATTCATCAGCACCACGTCACCGCCGATGGCGAGCACACCGCCCGGATACCGGCGGGTCTGTTTCAGATAGGCGTCCAGCAGCGCGGTCTCGGTCTCGTTGTTCATCGCACGGAGGCGGTCTTCGATCTGACTGCCTGCGCTCTTGGCGAGGACGAACAGCAACGGATCGGAGTTGCCGGCCCAGCACGTCAGATCGACGACCCCGAGGATGCGCCGGGTGACCGGGTCGCGGATCGGCGAACCGGCGCAGGCCAGCTGACCGAGCGTGCCGACGTAGTGCTCGCTGCCGCGGATGAACACGGGCTGCCCGGTCTCCAGAGTGGTGCCGATGCCGTTGGTGCCGGCGAACTCCTCGGCGTAGCTGTAACCCCGCGCCAGCCGCACCTCGTCGAGGGTCCGGGCGATGCGCGGATCGGCGGCGATGCGGTCGAGCACCAGACCGTCGGCCGAGGTGAGCACCACGCTGACCGCCTGGGAGGACAGATCGTCGGCGATGCGGCGCAACACCGGGGCGGCGGCGTGCGTCAACGGGGTGTCGGTGTCCGGGTCGCGCAGGTAGGGCAGTTCCACCCGGTCGGGATGCACCTGCAGATCCCGGGAGCGACGCCACGAGTTCAGTACGTCGGGCGCCACCGCGTCGGTGCGCAGCGCACCCGCGGTCAGGAACTGTTCGCGGGCGACGTCGACGTTGTTGACCATGGTGGCGCTACCTCGGTCCTGGGGCTGTGGAACCGGAGCCTAGGCGGCTGATCGGGGTCCGGCGTCTCAATCTGAGAATATCGGCCTACCCGCCAACAATGTGAGCTGTGTCTCAGAGTGAGACGCCTGTGTGCTGCAACACACGGTTGTATCGGTCCCGTCGCCGGCATCCAGCCGGCATTGCAGCCCAGGAGGCACACGTTGAGTAGGCAAAGCCTGACCAAGGCGCACGCGAAGATCACCGAGCTGTCGTGGGAACCGACGTTCGCCACGCCCGCCACCCGATTCGGCACCGACTACACCTTCGAGAAGGCCCCGAAGAAGGACCCGCTCAAGCAGATCATGCGCTCCTACTTCCCGATGGAGGAGGAGAAGGACAACCGCGTCTACGGCGCCATGGACGGCGCCATCCGCGGCAACATGTTCCGCCAGGTGCAGCAGCGCTGGCTGGAGTGGCAGAAGTTGTTCCTGTCCATCATTCCGTTCCCGGAGATCTCCGCGGCGCGGGCCATGCCGATGGCCATCGACGCCGTGCCCAATCCCGAGATCCACAACGGGCTGGCGGTGCAGATGATCGACGAGGTCCGGCACTCGACGATCCAGATGAACCTCAAGAAGCTGTACATGAACAACTACATCGACCCCGCCGGCTTCGACATCACCGAAAAGGCGTTCGCCAACAACTACGCCGGCACCATCGGCCGCCAGTTCGGTGAGGGCTTCATCACCGGCGACGCGATCACCGCCGCCAACATCTACCTGACCGTGGTGGCCGAAACCGCTTTCACCAACACCCTTTTCGTGGCCATGCCCGACGAGGCCGCGGCCAACGGCGACTACCTGCTGCCGACGGTGTTCCACTCGGTGCAATCCGATGAGTCCCGCCACATCTCCAACGGCTACTCGATCCTGCTGATGGCCCTGGCCGATGAGCGCAACCGCCCGCTGCTGGAGCGCGACCTGCGCTACGCCTGGTGGAACAACCACTGCGTGGTGGACGCGGCCATCGGCACCTTCATCGAGTACGGCACCAAGGACCGCCGCAAGGACCGGGAGAGCTATGCCGAGATGTGGCGGCGCTGGATCTATGACGACTACTACCGCAGTTACCTGCTGCCGCTGGAGAAGTACGGCCTGACCATTCCGCACGACCTGGTCGAGGAGGCGTGGAAGCGCATCGTCGACAAGCACTACGTGCACGAGGTGGCCCGCTTCTTCGCCACCGGCTGGCCGGTCAACTACTGGCGCATCGACGCCATGACCGACAAGGACTTCGAGTGGTTCGAGGAGAAGTACCCCGGCTGGTACAACAAGTTCGGCCGCTGGTGGGAGGACTACAACCGGCTGGCCTACCCGGGCCGCAACAAGCCGATCGCCTTCGAAGAGGTGGGCTACCAGTACCCGCACCGCTGCTGGACCTGCATGGTGCCGGCGCTGATCCGCGAGGACATGGTGGTGGAGAAGGTCGACGACCAGTGGCGCACCTACTGTTCGGAGACGTGCTACTGGACCGACGCGGTGGCCTTCCGCGCTGAGTACGAGGGCCGCCCGACGCCGAACATGGGCCGGCTCACCGGTTTCCGCGAGTGGGAGACCCTGCACCACGGCAAGGACCTGGCCGACATCGTCGCCGACCTCGGTTATGTACGCGACGACGGCAAGACCTTGATCCCGCAGCCGCACCTGGATCTGGATCCCAAGAAGATGTGGACCCTCGACGACGTGCGCGGCAACGTCTTCAACAGCCCCAACGTGCTGCTCAACGAGATGAGCGATGCCGAACGGGACGCCCACGTCGCGGCCTACCGGGCCGGCTAGTTGCGATTTCGGCGCGCTCGCGACCGCTGAGCGGTTACGAGCGCGCCGAGATCCACGAGAAAGGACACAGCGTGGCCGACGTTCACCGCATCAACTTCGAACCCGTCGACATCGAGATGGAGGTTCGCGAAGACGAGAACATCCTCGACGCCGCGTTCCGCCAAGGCATCCACCTGATGCACGGCTGCCGGGAGGGCCGCTGCTCGGCGTGCAAGTCGTTTGTCCTCGACGGCGACGTGCAGATGGCGGGCCACTCGACGTTCGCGTGCAACGACGCCGAGGCCGACGAAGGCTTCGTGCTGCTGTGCCGCACCCACGCCTACAGCGACGCCACCATCGAACTGCTCAACTTCGACACCGACGAGCTGCTGGGCGGGCTGCCGATCCAGAACGTCCGGACCCGGATCACGGCCCTGCACAGCATGACCCGTGACATCGTGTCCCTGCGGCTGGAGGCGATCGAGCCGGCGGCCTTCGAGTTCAAGCCGGGACAGTACGTCGACATCCACCTGCCCGGCAGCGACGAGCACCGGTCCTTCTCGATGGCCGGCACCCAGGCTGCCCCCGGGCAGCTGGAGTTCCTGATCAAGAAGTACCCGGGCGGTCGGTTCGCCGCCCTGCTGGAGGACGGTCTGGCCGTCGGCGACGAACTGAGCATCACCGGGCCGTACGGGACGAGCACCCTCAAAGACGGTCATGTGCTGCCGGTGGTGTGCGTCGCCGGCGGAGCCGGCATGGCGCCCATCCTGTCGCTGCTGCGACACATGAGCGAGACCGGGTGCACGCGGCCGGTGCGTTTCTACTACGGCGCACGCACCGCCGCCGACCTGTTCTATCTCGACGAAATCGCCCGGGTGGGAGCCGGATTGAGAGACTTCACCTTCACCCCGTGCCTGTCGGAGTCCCTGGCCGAGGCGCCCGACGCGGCGGTGGCCGGCAATGTCACCGACGTGGTGTCCGCACATGAGACCGACATTGCCCGCACCGAGGTGTACCTGTGCGGCCCGCCGCCGATGGTGGACGCCGCGCTGGCACTGCTGGACTCCCGTTCGGTGCCCACCGATCAAGTGTTCTACGACAAATTCACCAGCCCCGCATTCGACTGACCGGCCCCCCAGAAAGAAGGATCACGTGTCCGCTCCAGCGAAACAGCGCAGTTTCCCGAAAATCGAGTTCACCGACTCCGAAGCCGGCGCACAGGAGTTCCCCAGCTCGCGCAGCCGCGCCTACTCCTACTACAAGCCGGCCAAGCTGCGGGCCACCATGTACGAAGACGTCACCGTCGACGTGCAGCCCGACCCGCAGCGGCACCTGTCGCAGGGCTGGATCTACGGCTTCGGTGACGGGCCCGGCGGTTATCCGCAGGAGTGGACGGCCGCGAAATCGTCGAATTGGCATGCCTTTCTGGACCCCAATGAGGAATGGGACCAGACCATCTACCGCAACAACTCCGCGGTGGTGCGCCAGGTCGAACTGTGCCTGAAGAACGCCAAACGCGCCCGGGCCTACGACAGCTGGAACTCCGCCTGGCTGCGCTTCCTGGCCAACAACCTGGGAGCGTGGATGCACGCGGAGAACGGGCTCGCGCTGCACGTGTTCACCTCGATCCAGCGCTCGGGGCCCACCAACATGATCAACACCGCCGTCGCCGTCAACGCCGCACACAAGATGCGCTTCGCCCAGGATCTGGCGCTGTTCAACCTCGACCTGTCCGAGGAGGTCGGCGAGGGGTTCGACGGCTCGGCCCACAAGCAGGTGTGGCAGTCGGCACCGGAATGGCAGCCCACCCGCGAGGTGGTCGAGCGGCTGACCGCCGTCGGAGACTGGTGTGAATTGTTGTTCGCCACCAACATCGTCTTCGAGCAGCTGGTGGGCTCGCTGTTCCGCAGTGAGCTCGTGATGCAGATCGCCGCGCGCAACGGCGACTACATCACCCCCACCATCGTCGGCACCGGCGAGCACGACTACGACCGCGACCTGGCCTACACCCGCAACCTGTTCCGGATCCTGACCCGCGACGAGCAGCACGGGTCGGCGAACAAGGAACTGTTCGGCCAGTGGCTCGACGTCTGGGTGCCGCGCTGCCTGGACGCCGCCCGCGCCCTGCAGCCGCTGTGGAGTCAGCCGGCCGAGAAGGCCGTCACCTTCGCCGACAGCCTGGCCGCCGCCGAAGACAAGTTCGCCTCCCTGCTGGAATCCATCGAACTCGAGGAGCACACCAAGTGACCATGCAATTCGGATCCGCCACCGAGTTCTCCAACAAGTGCGGCGTCACGCTGATGAACACCCCCATCGGGCGGGTGGTCGCCGACGTGATGGGCGCCAAAGACGGCGTGGAACTCACCGAGTACCCGTCGATGATCCGGGTGGACGGTACCCGCCTCATCGAGTTCGACTACGCAGAGCTGACCGACGCCCTCGGCCAGGAGTTCGACGGGTCCATCTTTGAGGAGATCAGCTCCACGCACTACGGCCGCATGGTGCACCTCGACGACAAGACCATGTTGTTCGCCAGCCCCGAGGACGCCGCCGAATACATCGGCTTCGATCTGACCGCCCGCTCATGAAAGCGCTGGTGTTCCACGGCCCCGGAGAGAAGTCCTGGACCGACGTGCCCGACGCCCGACTGGTGGACCCCACCGACATCGTGGTCCGGGTGGACACCACCACCATCTGCGGCACCGACCTGCACATCCTGAAGGGGGACGTGCCTGCGGTGACCGCAGGCCGGGTGCTCGGGCACGAAGCCGTCGGCACCATCACCGAAGTCGGCTCTGCGGTCAGCGATCTCAGCGTCGGTGACCGGGTGCTGGTGCCGGCGATCACCAGCTGCGGCAAGTGCGGGCCGTGCAAGGTGGCCATGCCGTCGCACTGCGCCTCGGTGGGCGGTATCGGCTGGATCTTCGGCCATCTGATCGACGGCACCCAGGCCGAGTACGTCCGGGTCCCCTATGCCGAGACCAGCGTGCACCGGCTGCCGGAGACCATCAGCAACGCCGAGGCCATCTTCCTGGCCGACATCCTGCCCACCGGGTTCGAGATCGGTGTGCAGAACGCCGCGGTGCGCCCAGGAGACTCGGTGGTGGTGGTCGGCGCCGGGCCGGTGGGGCTCTCGGCCATCGCCACCGCCGGGTTGTTCGGCGCCGCGTCCGTGATCGCCGTCGACCTGTCGGATTCGAGGCTCAAGCGGTCGGTCGCCTTCGGCGCCGACCAGACCGTCAACAGCGGACGCGAGGATGTCCGGGCCCGCATCATGGAGCTCACCGATGGGCACGGCGCCGACGTGGCCATCGAGGCGGTGGGGATCCCGGAGACCTTCGAGCTGTGCACGCAACTGGTGCGCCCCGGCGGCCGCGTCGCGAACGTGGGAGTGCACGGCAGGCCCGTCACCCTGCGCCTGGATGAGCTGTGGATCTCCAACATCTCGATCACCACCGGTCTGGTGAACGGCACCACCGTGCCCAAACTGCTGGATCTGCTGGCGCACAACAAGATCGATGCCTCCGCATTCGGAACACACGCGTTCGCGCTGGACCAGATGCTCGACGCCTACGACGTCTTCGCCAACGCCGACACCCACGACGCCCTGAAAGTCGTCATCTCCCGTTAGCCCCCGCAAGCGACAGGAACAGCTGAGCATGTTTTCCCCTGTGACCCTGACGGTGGCCGGCATCCGCGACGAGGTGCTGACAGCCCTGCACACCGTCACCGACCCCGAGGTGGACCGACCCATCACCGAACTGGGGTATGTCCGTTCGATCCTGGTGGACGACGAGGGTGTGGCGGTGCACCTGCGGCTGCCGACAGCGGATCGCTCGCCGAACTTCGCCTATCTTGTGGTCTCGGATGCGCTGGACGCAGTGCGGGATGCCGAGATCGGCGAGGTGAGGATGCTGCTCGACGATCACCACCAGGTTCACGTTCACGACCATCTGGACCGCGCCTTCGCGGTCAAGGCGCACACCGCCGCGATGCAACGCTGCGTCACCGAGTTGGTCCGCCGGGACGGCGTTCCGGAAAGCGAGCTGTGCCATCTGACGCTGCGCGATCTGCCCCCGGGCCCCGGCAAGGTGGCGCTGCTGCGTCGCCGGATGAGCATCGGGCTGAGCACCTGTCCCAACAGCCGGGTGATGGTGGGCGAGGACGGCCGCCCGCTGACCGCCGGGCACGCCAATCCGATTCCCTGACAGAACGCTTCACGAGAGGACAGAAACCATGGCAAAGGAGCTGCGGTACAACAGCGACGCCCGGGCCCGCCTGGAGTACGGCGTCAACGCCCTGGCCGATGCGGTCAAGGTGACGCTGGGGCCCAAAGGTCGCAACGCGGTGCTGGAGAAGCTGACCGGCCCGCCCACCATCACCAACGACGGCGTCACCATCGCCAGGGAAATTCAGCTGAGTGACCCGTTCGCGAACATGGGCGCACAGCTGGTGAAGGAAGTGGCCATGCAGACCAACGGCATGGTGGGCGACGGCACCACCACCGCCACGGTGCTGGCGCAGGCGATGGTGCGCGAAGGCCTGCGCGCGGTGGACGCCGGCGCCAATCCGATGCGATTGCGCCGCGGCATCGAGAAGACCGTGCCGGTGGTGTTGCGGAGCCTGACCGAGCAGTCCGTGGCGCTCGGCGGGCGCAGCGACCTGCTGCGCATCGCGACGCTGGCGGCCAGTGACGACGAGTCCATCGGCGAGGTGATCGCCACCGCCGTCGAGCATGTGGGCGAACCGGGCGTCATCACCACCGAGGAGAGCGACACCCTGGGCCTGCGCGTCGACGTGGTCGACGGCATCGAATTCGACCACGGCTACATCTCGGCCTACATGGTGACCGATCCGGACCGGATGGAGGCGGTGCTGGACAACCCGGTGATCCTGCTGACCAACCGCAAGATCTCGGCGGTGCAGGACATCATGCCCACCATCGAAGCCGCGAAGCGGGCCGACCGTCCGCTGGTGGTGTTGGCCGAGGATGTCGACGGCCCGGCCTTGCAGCTGCTGGTCGGCGGCAACATGCATAAGACCATGCAGTCGGTGGTGGTGCGGGCCCCGGGGTTCGGGCACCGGCGCATCGCCGAACTCGAAGATCTGGCGGTGGCCCTCGGCGGGCACGTGATCGCCAAGGACACCGGCCTCGAACTGAGCGAGGTCCGCGGGGAACACCTGGGCTCGTGTGACCGGATCACCGTCACCGAGAACGCCACCACCATCGTCGGCGCCCGCGGGGAACCCGCTCGCGTCACCGCCCGCGTCGGTCAGCTGGAAGCGCAGCGCGAACGGGCCCGCATCGACGCCGACCGCGACACCCTCGACCTGCGCATCGCCCGGCTGACCGGGCGCGTGGCGGTGATCCGGGTGGGCGGTGCCACCAGCGTCGAACTCAAGGAGCGCATGCTGCGTGTCGAGGACGCGCTGGCCGCCACCCGCGCCGCCGCCGAGGCCGGCATCGTCGCCGGCGGCGGCACCGCGCTGGCCCAGGCCCACCGTGCGCTGACCGAGCTGGATCTGCCCGGTGACGAGGGCATCGGGGTGCAGGTGGTGCGCCGGGCGCTGGCCGAGCCCCTGCGGTGGATCGCCACCAACGCCGGCTTCGAGGGCGACGACGTGGTGCAGATCGTCGAGGACCTGCCGCTGGGACACGGCTTCAACGCCCTGACCGGTGAGTACGGCGACATGTTCGACGAGGGTGTGATCGATCCGCTGAAGGTGACCCGTGCGGCGCTGGAGAGTGCGGCATCCATTGCCGCGCTGCTGATCACCACCGAGACGGCCATCGTCGAACAGGTGGTGGGCCACCCGGGCGCCATCATGGCTCCGGGGTTCGGGGATCTGGCCGAGGGCATGGTGCGGCCGTCCAACATCTACTGAGTGGCTCTCACGCGGCTGCGCGCCGGGTCAATGCCGAGCGGATGAGCTCGAAGTCGTGGGTGTTGACCCGGAACAGGCCGAACCGGAACCGAAAGCCCCAGTGCTGCTTGTCCTCGATGAACTCGAGGTGCTCGATCAGGGGGCGGATGGGCACCGGGGTGCAGGTGACGAACTCCATGCGGCGGCGGAAAGGCCGGAAGTCCGGCGTCACCTCGGCCTGATACGGCGCGTCGTCGACCACCTGACCGAGCGCGGTGAACATCCGTAGCGGCTCACCCTCCGGATAGTCGGTCTTGGGGGAGTAGAAGGCGATCCAGTCGCCCCGGGCGAGTCGGCTGAGCCGGTCTGACTTGCCGTGATCGGCCTGCGTGAAGCCGCCCGCGACGCCGCGCGCGACGTGCTGGGCGCTGATGGTGTTGATCCATGCGGTCATGAGGTCACGGTAGAAGCGGGGTCCGACAAGTTCTGGTTCTGGAACGTGTTCTAATTTGCACAGACCAGGAGGTGCCCATGGCCACTGTTGCCACGATCCCGGCCGGTCCCGCCGAGGTGACCCGCGACTGGCTCTCGTCGGTGCTCGGCGTCGAGGTCGTCGCCGCCACGGTGAGCCCGGTCGGAACCGGGCAGACCGGCGCCACCTACCGGGTGGCGCTGGACTACGCCACGGCCACGGAACTGCCGGCGACCCTCATCGTCAAGTTGCCCTCGCAGGACGAGGCGGTCCGCGAACGGGTGGCCCTGGGCTACCGCTCCGAGCACGCCTTCTACACCGAGGTGGCCCACACCCTGGCCGTGGCGCTGCCGCACTGCTACCACTGCGACATCGACCGCGACGGCGCCGATTTCGTGATGCTGCTGGCGGATCTGGCGCCCGCCGTCCAGGGGGATCAGCTGCGGGGCTGTTCGGTGGCCGAGGCGCAGCTGGCCGCCCGCGCCCTGGCCGGGCTGCACGGTCCCCGGTGGTGCGACCCGGCGTGGCTGACCTTCACCGGCGCCACCATGCCGCGGCCCGACGCCGACTTCGCCCGCGGCCTCGGAGAACTCGCCGTGATGGCCGCCGACACCACCTTGAGCCGGCTCGGGGACCGGGTGTCGACGCAGGACCGCGAAACGCTCTCCGCCACCGCAGCTTTGGTGGGCCAGTGGTTGCTGCTGGAACCGGACCGGTTCAGTCTGCTGCACGGTGACTACCGACTGGACAACCTGCTGTTCGACCCGGACCGCACACGGGTCACCGTGGTGGACTGGCAGACGTTGACGGTGGGATTGCCCGCGCGCGACCTGGCCTACTTCGCCGGTACCAGCCTGCTGCCCGACGACCGGGCCGCGGCCGAACGCGGCCTGGTGGCCGACTACCACGACGAACTGCTGACCCACGGCGTCACCGCCTACGACCTGGACACCTGCTGGCAGGACTACCGCCTCGGCATGCCGCAGATCCCGCTGATCACCACCTTCGGCTTTGCCTTCTCCGCCGCCACCGAACGCGGTGACGACATGGTGGCCACCATGCTGGAGCGGGGCTGCCGGGCTATTCGCGAACTCGCGACGCTGGAGCTGATCGAGGACCGCCTGCGCTGAGTCCCGCGTCGTTTGCGTCGGCGAAGGCCCGGATCCGGGCGAGTGTCCCGGGCGGGATCACCCCGTGGTTGCGGATGGACCAGATCTGCTCGGCGGTGATGTCGAGAAGTTCGGAGATGACGTGCTCGGGGAGCTCGGATGCGCGGCACGCACGGTCGAAGCGCGCGCCGAGGCTCTCGGGCAGCTTGGCCATCAGCTGCGTGCGGGTGCTCTCCAGCGCCTTGATGAGATCCATCAGCTGGCCGTGTGGGTCGGCGCCGGTGTTAACGGCCACCCGCCACGAGTTGGCCGCCAACAGCTCGGCCTTGACGCATTGATCGATGACCGAGCGGACTACGTTTTCGTATTCGCTTGACGTGGGTGCCGGCAGGCGGCTGATCACCGAATTGATGGACTCCAGTTGCGCCGCGGCGAACCCCTCGAACACCTCGGTGTCCGCCCGTCGGGTGACCACGATCGGCGATGCCGCTGCGGGGCGTGGACGGGCCGCACCCGCATCCACCACCGCCGCCAACTCGGCAGCCGGATCCGGGGCCAGCACCAGCCGCGCGTAGGTTCCCGGCGGCAGGCCCAAACCATTTTCGAGCTTCTGAACAGTACCTTTGTGTGCCTTCCTGGTCCCGCGCTCCAGGTAGCTCAGTCCCATGATGCTCACACCGGTGGCCGCGGCCAGGTCGGCCAGGGACAAATCACGCGACTCCCGCAGCGCGCGGAGTGCGGCGCCGGCTGCCTCCCGGCTCACGCCTGCGTTCCGGACATGCAGGGATGGTAGCAGCGGCCGGCGTCTCCGCTTTTCTATATGTTTTTGTATTTGTTTCTTGCCAACGGATCGTGGGAGTTATACGCTTTTGTCATCGCTTCAGACCAAGGAGACGCTCACATGGACCGACCCTGCGCCTCGAATCCAGACCTCTGGTTCGGCTATTCCGACAACGATGGCGCCGACGGTGCCGCCAAGGCCCGCGCCTACGAAACCGCATCGATCGAAGCGCGCACCCTCTGCCTGCGGCGGTGTCCCTTGGCCCAGCAACGGATGTGCGCGCAACGCGCCGTCGAGCACGGTGAGGAATACGGTGTCTGGGCCGGGGTGAAGCTGCCCGGCGGGCAGTACCGCAAGCGCCACCAGCTCGCCGCGGCGCACGACACCCTGCGCAGCATCGCCGCGGGTGAGATCAGTGCGCGGCAACTGCCCGAGAACGCCGCGCTGCTCGAACGCCGTCAAGCAGAGCCGGTTCCGATGGCCGCGGCCGTCATCCATCTGCCACTGCTGCGTCTCACCCCGCGCACCGCGGCCTGACGGCTCGCCATGAGCGAGCTGGACATCCTGAGCCGCGCACACCACCTGTTCTCCGGAGCGGGCCGCGACCTCCCGCCCGCGGGGGACGTAGGCCATCTCGATGCGGCTCTGCGCCGGGCCGCCGAGTTGAACAGCGGCCAGGGGATGGGGCCGTACCGGGCCACCGTGGAGACGGCGCGGGAACTACTGCGCCGCACTGCCGGTACGGACGCAGAGTTCGCGGAACTGGTGTCGCGCGCACGCCACGACCACGTCGTGGCCCGCAGGCTCACCCGAGCGGTGCTGGAGGCCGCCCGCGCCGATCTCGGCGCCGGCGGAGATTCCCCGGTGGCCCAGCGGGAGGCCGTCCGACGCAGCATCGCCCGGCTGCGGGCCCAGCAGGACCACGTGCTGGCGGCCCGTCGCCGTGCCCGTCGCCGTCTCGCACTGCTTCTGCTGCTGCGCTACCGGCGCGGCCGCGGTGTGCGCGGCCTGGGGCCGGTGGGCACGCCCGAGTCGGGCGGGCGGGCCGCCGTCGCCGTCCGCGCGGCGCTGTCACGTCTGGGAATGCCGTACGTGTGGGGGGCGACGGGGCCCGACCGGTTCGATTGCTCCGGGCTGGTCCAGTGGGCCTACCAGCACGCCGGCATCAACCTGGACCGCACCACCTACGACCAAATCCATCAGGGTGTTGCCGTGTCCCGCAGCCAGATTCAGCCCGGCGATCTGGTCTTCCCCCATTCCGGGCACGTTCAGATGGCGATCGGCAACGGCATGGTGGTCGAAGCGCCGTACTCCGGTGCGAACGTGCGCATCAGCCGGCTGGGTTCCGACGTGGTGATCCGCCGGGTTGCATGAGGCCGGCGATGAATTGTCTGCGCCCCCCGGCGGGGGTACCTTCGCAGCATGTCAGACGATCCGGGCACCCAGGTGTCCGCGATCGTGGCGAGGCAGGGTGAGTTGTCCGACCGCCACCAGAGCTTGGTCGCCGCCGACGAAGCGCTGGCGGCCGCCGTCACCGGCGCGCACGATCTCACCGTCGAATCCCGGCGGCGCCTGGATGCCATCGGTGCCGACATCGAGAATGCGGTGGCGCAGCAGCACTCGTGGGCATTGGATACCGCTGCGGGTGTCCGGGAGTTCCAGCTGTTTCTGCTCGCTCGCCACCGCGAGATCACCACGGTGGTCACCGACGCGGTGACGGCAGCCGAAGCGCGGGTGCGCGAGGTACAGCAGTTGGTGGACCGCTACCGCTGACGTCAGTCCGCGGTGGCCAGGGCCGTCGGCGCCGGTTCCGCAGCAGGCAGCGGTTCGGCGTCCGCACTGAAGCAGAACACCGCAATGATGAAGCTGATCGCGGCGATGACGCCGGCGACGACGGCGAACCCGGTATCTCCGTCGCCCAGGCCGGAAGCCAGCGCGATGGCCCCTGCGATGACCGCGGTGAGGGTCAAGAACAGCGCAGTAGCGCTACGGGCCTCGGCGTAGGTGCCGTTGGCGGGCGTACGGTCGGACATCGGTATGCACTCCTGGTCGCAGGACTCCGGGAAACTGCCTGGTTTTTACCCCCACCGCCGAAAACCAAACTCACCTGTGCACATGTGAATTGTCGGCGTTGTGGGCCCTCGGTAGTGTCCGCGCCATGGTGGGGATCGGGTGACGACACAGCAGGACCTCCTCGACGCCGTGGCGCACATCGACCGTGTCACCGGCGACGCGCACGCGTGGAGACAGGGGCTGACGCCGGCCGAGGCCGCGGTCCTCGGGCTGGTGGTGGCGCCCGAGGCCGAGGTCGCCGCCGTACTGGCCAAGGTGAGAGCCAACCACCCGACGCTGTTCGACACCCGCACCGGTGCGCCGGTGGTGCCGACCGCGCCGGTGCCGCCTTCGGCGGACGAACAGCGGGGGGTGGGCGCAGCCGCCATCAAAAAAGCGGAAACCGATCTGGCCCATCAGAACTCGGCGACCGCGCAGCTGGACCTGCTGGTGATCGCGGCCGTGCTGAACGCGCACAGCACCACCGCCCACGGTGGTGCCGAGCTGCGTCGGCTGCAATCGGAGATCGAGAACGCGGTGCAGGTGCGCACCGATCTGGACACCCCTGCCGGTGCGCGGGACTTCCAGCGCTACCTGATCGGCAAGCTGCGCGAGATCGGCGCCGTGGTGCACAACGCCAGCTTGGACGACACGTCGAAAGCCGTGCTGGCCAGTGCCTGGACCGCGCTGTATGAGTCCGCGGCTGCGCCGAAGGCGGCGGAGCCGGCAGCACCTGGGCCCGCGCAGAGCGCTGCCCCGGCGCCCGCCCTGGACGCTCTGCCCGCCTACGGTGCCGAGCTTGGTCCGGATCCGCTGCTCGAGCAGCTGCTCGCCGCCGAACCCGCTTCGGCACCGGCCGCTGCCGCCGCGCCAGCACCTCCACCGGCCTCGCAGGCGGCTGCACCGCCCCTGGGGTTGCCGGGCCTGCCCACGCTGGGGGGTTCCGGCGGCGCGATGCCGCCGTCGGCTGCGGGATGGCCACGGGCAGAGGAACTTCCGATAGCGTCGGAGCGCCGCGGCGCGGCGGAGACCTCCACTCTGGACGATCTGCTGGCCGATGCCGACGCCGCTCTGCAGCAGGAGTTCTCCGACGGCCTCGACGCCGGTGACGAACCACCGGAGGAAGACGATCCGGGCACCGAGGAGCCGGAGAACGAGCCCGACGACGACGTCGCGGCCGAGGAATCCACCCAGGTCAGGCTGCCCGACGGCGATGTGGTCACCGCCGCGAGCCCACAGCTGGCCAAGGCCATCACCAGCGCCCTGGCCGGTACCCCGATCGGCGACGCGTTCCATGACAACGGCCTGCGTGTTCCCCCGCCGGGAACGCCGGTGGCCGACCCGGTAGACCCAGCCGACGTCGACACCGGTGCCGTCGGCATGTTCACCGACCGCCTGGCGGTGGCACTGGACCGCACCCGCGTCCTGCACGGCGGGCAGGTCGGCCCGTTGTCCGACGTCAGCGGACCGAGCTTTTTAGGCTGGATGCCTGCGCCCACACCCGCTGCGACCCCGGCCCCCACCCGCCCGGCAACCACCCCCGCCACCTAGGAGAACCCATGGACGACAACATCGTCATCGATCCGGAGAACCTCCGCGAGGCTGCCCGGCGCCACTCCGAGGCTGCCGAGTACCTGCGGACCGTTCCCGGTACCCATGACGCCATTCAGGAGAGCCTCGATTCGCTGGGCCCGATCTTCGCGGAACTGCGCGACGCCGCCCGCGAGCTGCTGGAACAGCGCCGCCTCTGCTACGACGGCCAAGCCGACGAACACGCCGAGATGGCGGATAATCTGGCGCAATCAGCCACGATGTGGGAGGAGCACGAGGCAGACAGCGCCACCCGGATGCGCGGGCTGCTCGACGAGGACAGATGACGGAACCCAACCCGGACTTCGACACGATGCACCCCAGCGGCCAGGTGCTGTTCCGCAGTTGCCGCGGCGGGTACCTGCACAGCGTGCTGCTGTCCGAGGCGGTGCTGTCTGCTGATGCCGAAAACCTCGCCACTGCTATCCAATTGACCGCCGACGTGTCCTACCTGCGGGCGCTGATGGAGGTTCGTGCGGAGATCATCGCGGCCGGGCACACCCCGTCGGACGAGGTGCCCACCGAAGCCGAGCTGGCCGCCGCGTCAGCGGCGCTGGCCGAGCATCAACTGCACGAGTAGCGTGCGCTCAGCGCACCCAGGTCTGCACCGCGTCGGGCGCCGGAGCGATGTCGACCGGCGGTGCCACCGGGGCGTCGCCGAACAGCTCCCTGGCCCGGGCCAGCAGGGCGCGAACCTCGTCGAGCTGGGCCTGCAGCGTGGAGTCCGTCACCACGGCGACGCTACCGGCGGCGCCGCGGCCCCACAATTCACCCGGTATCGGGGTGGCCGGCCGCCGGTACGCTTGGCCAGTGGCAGTTTTCGGGCGGCGTTCGGCGCGTCAGCGCTTGAAGAGGGCGACCGAACAAGCCTTGTCGGTGCCGACATTCCGGATGCCCGACGACTGCACGCCGTGGGTGCTGGGCGGGGTGTGGCCGGCTGAGCTGGACCACCTCACTGCGGACACGGTGCCGCTGGCGGAGTACCTGAGGCGGGATCTGCAGCGCATCGCGGACTCGGCCAACCACAAGCTGCGGGTGCTCAACGAGACGGTCATGCCGCCGCATGCCCGTGCGGCGGAGCAGAACCGGGTGGTCGACGCTGCCCGCGCTTTCGCGGTGCAGCGGGTGGCCTCGACCCTGCGGCAGCTGAGTCAGCAGAACGACGCCGACACCCAGGTGTTGCCGCAGCTGGACCCGCCGACGCTGGCATTTGCCGCACCGATCATGCCCGCCGAACCCGAGGAAACGCCGGCGGAGACAGTCGAGCAGCGCCTGCGCAGAATGGTCGACAGTCTTGCCCGCCAGGAACCCGGGTTGCGCTGGGCGGTGGGCGTACGAGCCGACGGCAGCACTGTCGTGGTCACCGATCTGGCGCAGGGCTGGGTGCCGCCGGGGATCGTGCTGCCGGCCGGCACTGTGACGCCGTCCCCCGCGCAGCGCGCTGCCGGCCTGCGCGGGCTGCTCGCCGACACCGAGACCTCGGCGCGCTACAACCCCGGCGACCCGTTCGAGCGCGGTCGCCCGGCTGAGCCCGATCACCCACCGGGCGCGGTGGAAGCACCCGCCGTCGAGAGTCTGGGCCGGCAGCTCTGCGAGGCCACCCGCTCTCGCGACGGGCTGCCCCGCCTCACCCACACCCTCGCCGAGGCCGCAGTGGCGGGCACCGGTGTGGCCGAGGCCGAATTGGATGTCTTGCGTGTTCACCTCGATACGGCGCGATATCAACTGCTGGCGCGCTATCCGGCAACGGATTCCGCACTGCTGCTGAATTGTCTGCTGCTCGCGGCCACCACCGCGCTGGCCGCCGGCGACCACACCGTCGCCAACTACCACTTCGCCTGGTTTCACGAGCTCACTGGCAATCACCCGCCTGGCCCGTGACCCGAGGTTGCTGAACGCGGCCGCAATGAATTGACGGGGTTCGCCGCGCGTGGACATACTGGCGGAATGTCGGGGTCGGGCCGAGGCGCACGACGTTGCCGGGGGGCGGTCGCCGATGGATGACCGCGCTCTGGTCGACGACGTGCTCCGAGAATTGAATGCTGCTGCAGACCGGTGGGAGAAATTGGTCGCCGAGGCGGAGAAGATCACCTACAGCGTTGATTTGGGGGATGTCCAGGCAGTGGCCAATTCCGACGGCAAATTGCTGCACTTGACTTTGCATCCGCGCGTCACCCGCGAATACAACCACAGTGAACTCGCGGATCGGCTCAATGCCGCCTTTGCCGCCCTGCGCGAGGAGGCGCGGGCCGACAACGAGGCACGATACGGCGGCGAACTGCGATGAGTACGTCGTGCAACATCCGCCACTTCCGGCGCTGCCGTACCTCGGCAACCACGGAATTGGTGTCACCGGTGCGCCACAACCGCCCTTATCGTGAAAACGTGCAGACGGTGGGACGCGGCGTGCGGAAGGGGCATTCGGCGTGCCACTGAATCTCTCCAATCGCGACCAGAATTCGGGTCACCTGTTCTACAACCGCAGATTGAAAGCCGCCATCACCCGGTTCTCCGTCCGGATGAAACACGATGACAGAAAGCAACAGGCCGCCGTCGCGCTCGGCATCGTCTTCGTCCTCATCGGCATCGCCTGGATGGCGTTGCTGAATGTGCTCAAGCCCGCGGGGCTGGTGGGCGATTCATCGATCATCGGCGACCGCGAGACCGGCGCGGTGTACGCGAAGATGAACGGCAGGCTCTACCCGGCGCTCAACCTGACATCGGCGCGGTTGGTCACGGGCAGCTCGAATGCGCCCGCCTGGGTGAGCGCCGACGAGATCGCCAAGTACCCCACCGGTCCCATGGTCGGAATCCCGGGCATCCCCAGCGATCTGCGGATCTCCGGCGGCACCTCCGCGTGGACGGTCTGCGACACCGCGCCGGTGCGGGGCAGCAGTGGGCCTCCGGTGGTGACCTCGATCGCGGGCCCCCTGTCGGCGGGGGGCCGGGCGGCTGCCATGGCGGCCGACCAGGCGGTGCTGGCGCGCCACGGTGAGGACACTTATGTCATCTGGGGCGGGCACCGGTCGTTGATCGATGCCGGGGACCGGTCGTTGACGTTCAACCTGGGTCTCGATCCGGGCGCGACGTCGCCGGTGGCCATGTCGAACGCGTTGTTCGACGCCCTGCCTGCCACCGAACCCCTGGTGGTGCCGCAGATTCCCGACGTGGGTGCACCGTCGCGGTGGCTGCCCGGCACAGCGGTGGGCTCGGTGCTGGAGTCCCGTGATGCCGGCGGAGCCGTCAACGGCTTCTATGTGCTTCTGCCGCAGGGGATCCAGCAGATCAGCGGATTCGTCGCGGATCTGATCCGCACATCGCAGAGCCAGGATTCACCCACCCCGCAGCTGATCTCGCCGGACCGGCTGGTGGACATCCCGGATGTGGACATCCTCAACGTCGACTACTACCCCGAAACAACCCTGAACTTCATCGACACCGCCGCCAACCCGGTGACTTGCGTGGGATGGTCGAAGATGTCCACCGACCGGCAGGCGACGGTGACCGTGCTGAGCGGGCGTGGGCTACCGGTCTCCCCGGCGATGGACGTCAACATCGTCAAGCTGGTGCGCGACGATCGGGCGCCGGATTCCGTGGTCGCCGATCAGACCCTGGTGTTGCCCGGCGCCGCCAACTTCGTCGCCACCACCAGCGGTGTAGTGACCTCGGATACCCGGGAGTCGTTGTACTGGCTCTCACCCCAGGGTGTGCGATTCGGGATCAGCTGGGACGAAGCGACGCTGCGCGCGTTGAATCTGAATCCGGCCGGCGCCGCGCAGGCGCCCTGGCCGATCGTGCGGACGTTCGCCGCCGGACCGGCGATCAGCCGGGACTCGGCGCTGCTCGCGCGCGACACGTTACCGGGGGGCGGTCAGGTGGCGCTGATACCCGATGCGGCACAAGCGGGAGGTTAGGGATGTCGAAACGGGGATTCGTCCGGGGTCCACGCACTCCCGTGCCCACGGTGCCGCCGGCGCGGGTGGCGGTGGCCGCGCCGCTGGAGCTGCCCGAACGCGAACCGCGCAACATCCTGCTGATGATCGCCATCCCGGCGCTGCTGGTGGGCATCATCGGAACCCTGGTGGTGATGTACACCTCGGGCGTGCGGTCGCTGCGGTCCGGCATCTTCCCGATGATCGGCCTGATCGGCTTTGCGGCCATGATGTTCAGCGGGCGGTTCGGCCGGGCCCGCAAGATCAGCTGGGGCGAGCAGGAGAAGCAGCGCCGGGTGTATCTGCGCCAGCTCGACGATGACCGCGACGAGGTGCAGCGCGCCGCGCAGGACCAGCGCCGCAGCCAGCTGTTCGTGCACGGGGACCCGCACCAGCTCGACACCGTCATCGGCGGACCCAGGATGTGGGAGCGGCGCCCGAGCGACCAGGACTTCCTCGATGTCCGGCTGGGTCTCGGGGTCCAGCAGGCCGCGGACTCCGCGGTGTCGTTGCAGTGGCCGGACGTGCCCGTCGGCGAAGAACTCGAGCCCGTCACCGGCGGCGCGCTACGCGATTTCATCTTGGAGCAGAGCAAGATTCGTGGCATCGGCAAGGTGTTGAGCCTGCGGTCGCGGCCCGGTTTCAGCATCCTGGCCGAGGAGGTGGACCAGGGCCGGGCCCTGCTGCGGGCGATGCTGTCGAGCCTCGCGGTGTACCACAGCCCCAGTGAAGTGAAGTTGATGGTCGTCACCCGCCACCCGGAAGCGTGGCAGTGGATGGTCTGGTTGCCGCACAACCAGCACGACGAGATGTTCGACGCCTGCGGCCTGCGGCGACTGATGTTCTCCTCGCCGATGGAACTCGAAGAGGCTCTGGACTCCGAACTGCACCGCAAGGGCCGCGGCCCGTGGGCGCCCCCGGCCGGCAGCAGCCCGCTGTCCATGCCGTCGCCGATGGAGGCGGCCGCCGGTGGGTCGGCACTGGGCCCGCACTGGGTGATCATCGATGACAACACCGGAACCCCCGAGCAGTGGGAGGGCGTGACCGGCCTGAAGGGCCGGGCCGGAATCACCGTGCTGCGACTGGCGACCCGACCCGGCTCCGGCATCGGGTTCAGCTCCGACGACGAAAAGTTCGAGCTGCGGGAGGGGCGGCTGGCGCATCGCGGCGCGTTCTACGCCGTGGCGGACATGCTTCCCGACACCACCGCCGACCGCTACGCCCGAGCCTTGGCGCGCTGGGCGCCGATGAGTGCGGGAGAGCTGTCCGAGATGGACAGCCAGGGCGGAGAGCTGTTGCGCGCGTTGGGTATCAACGATCCCCGTAACCTCGATGTCGACCGGCTCTGGGCCGAGAGCCGCGGCCGCGGCGACCCCAAGTGGGCGATGGTGCCGGTGGGCGTCAAGCCGGGCGGCGAGTTGCAGTATGTGGTTCTGCGCGCCAAGGATTTTGGTGGCTTCGGCTTCCACTCGGTGGTCGTCGGCACGTCGGGTTCGGGCAAGTCCGAGTACTTCCTGTCGTTGTGCAACGGTATCGCGCTGACACATTCGCCGGAGACCTTCACGGTGATCTTCGTCGACATGAAGTTCGAATCGGCCGCCCAGGACCTCGAGGGGCTTCCGCATGTGGCGGGCTCACTGTCCAACCTCGGCAAGGACGACAGGCACCTGGCCGCTCGGATGCGCAAGGCCATCGACGGGGAGATCGCCCGTCGCTACGCCCTGTTCAAGAACGCCGGTGCGCGTGACGCCAACGAGTACGAGGAGATGCGCCTGGCCGGGCGCGATCTCGAACCCGTGCCGATCCTGCTGGTCATCATCGACGAGTACCTGGAGTTGTTCCAGCATCACCCCGAATGGATCGACCTGGTGATCCACATCGGACAGGAAGGGCGCGGCTGCAACGTCTTCTTCACTCTCGGCGGGCAGCGCCTGGACCTGTCGTCGCTGAGCAAGGCCAAGAGCAACATCTCGTTCCGCGTCGCGCTGCGCGCCGAGACCGCCGAGGACTCCCGTGACGTGATCGGCAGCGACGCCGCCCTGCACCTGCCGTCGAAGGAGGCGGGGTACGCGCTGATGAAGGTGGGTCCCCGTGAACTGGAACAGTTCCGGTGCTTCTACGTCTCGGCGCCGTTCGTGGTGCCGAAGAAGAACGTCGACCTAAACCAGACGGTCGACGTCAGCTTCCGCCAGCCCCGCTCGTTGACGTGGGAGTACCAGCCGCTCTCCGAGGAGGACAGCGCGGCGCTGGCCGTCGCCGATGAGCCGGAAGAACCGGACGAATTCCTGTTCCACGACGATGGATTCAAAAAGAAGAAGCTGCTCGACGTCATCCGCGAGTCACTGCGCGCGCACCCGGCACGTGCTCCGCACCAGATCTGGCTGCCGCCGCTGGAGGTGAGTTCGCGGGCCGACGACCTGGTGTACCGCTGGCGCGGAAAGCCGTGGCACGTCGACTACGGCGACAATCCCGGGCTGGTGTTCCCCATCGCCATCGAGGACATCCCCGAAGACCACCTGCAGCGGGTGCACGTCATCGACGCCGAGATGGACAACGTCATGGTGGTGGCCACCGCCCAGCGTGGGAAGTCGACCACGCTGATGACGCTGATCACCACGGCCGCTCTGATGTACCGGCCTGAGCGGGTGACCTTCTTCTGCATCGGCGCATCGCTGTACCCCGTCGAGGACTACCCACATGTGGCCGGTGTGGTGAGTCTGACCGACACCGAGGGGGTATCGCGAACCATCGCCACCATCGAGGGGCTGATCAGGGCCCGGGAGGCGTCGTTCAAGCAGTATCAGATGGACATCTCCGAGTTCCGCGAACGGCGCTTCGGCCCGGCCGGGGGAGCGGGCACGGATCCGTCGGACAAATTCGGCGACGTATTCCTGGTGATCGACAACTTCGGCGAGCTGTACGAAAAGGACTACGGGTTGGGGGACCGTGCCATCGCGATCGCCCGGCAGGGATTGTCCTACGGCATCCACGTCATCACCAGCGCCAGCGCCTGGCTGGTGGGGCAGAAACAGGCACTGCTGAACGTCTCGAATGCGCGAATCCAGTTGCGCCTCAGCAATCCCGACGAAACCCAGATGGGTACCGGGATGGAACACCGCCGCGCCGCCCGCAACACTCTGGACCGGCCCGGCTTCGGGTTGACCCGCCACGGCCACGAGATCCTGGTGGGGATACCGGAAATCGTCGGACCGTCCGGCCAGGTGATCCCCGTGCGCCAGGTGGGCGCGATGATCGCCGGCAGCACCGGCACCGACAAGGTGGAGAAGCTGGCCCGACTGCCCGAGAAGGTGGCGCTGCGCCAGGTGATCGACGCCTACGCCGCCACCCCGGGAGCTGCCGAGCCGCTGAACATCCCGTTCGCGATCGGGGAGAGCGGGCTGCAGCCGGTGGTGTTGCCGGCCCGGACGACGCCCAACATGCTGGTGGTGGGCCGCGCGCAGTGCGGCAAGACCAGCACCTTGGCCGCGCTGGGCCAGGCCGTCACCCGGCTGTACACCCCTGAGCAGGCGCAGATCACCATCATCGACCCGAAGACGACGCTGATCGGGAAGATCCAGGGGCCGCACGTGCGGGCCTACGCCTACACCGTGGATGACATCGACCAGGTGATCGGTGAACTGGCCGCCGAACTCTACACACGGTTGCCGCCGTCGGGCCTGACCCAGGAGGAACTGCTGAACCGGCAGCGCTGGGACGGCCCGCACCACTTCATCCTGATCGATGACGAGCAGGAGCTGCGGCCCAATGGTGTGCTGGGCAAGCAGGCGGCCACCGCGCCGCTGTGGGGCCTGATCGAGCGCAGCCGTGAGATCGGCCTGCATGTGATCGCCGCTCGCCTGCCTGGCAATTGGGCAGGAGTGTCAGTTATGAATCCGTTCATGCAGAAGCTGACTGGTTCGAGGTCTCCCACTCTTTTCATGGACAACGACCCCGCAACGGTCAAGGTGTTCGCGAGGATCAGCGCCCAGCAACTGCCGCCGGGGCGCGGCATGCTCGTCACCACCGAGGGCGACATCGAGGGGGTCTTGGTGGGCAGCCCCGAGTGATCGTTCGCTCCCGATTCGCTGGGTGCTGTGAAAACTGGTGTCGACCGCACTGCGCAGCACACCTTAGACTCGAGACATCACGCAGACGGTCACCGTCTGCCTTCGTTGCACCTGGACCACAGGGAGGGTTCACATGATGGACGTACAACCGGCGGCCGTCGGACTGTCGTCGGCCACCGAGGCCGGGATCACCGCCTCGATGTCAGCCAGCGCGTCGGCCGCGTCGGCCGCGCTGCTCGGTGCCACCCCCATGGGCGCCGACGGTGATTCCGCCCAGTTCGCCGCCGCGCTCAACGCTGCTGGTGCGGCCTACCTGGCGACCGCGGCCGAGCACGCCGGCCAGCGCAGCGCGTACTCCGGTGCGCAGTCGCTGGCCGGGGCCACCTACACCGCCACCGACGTGATCACCAAGAGCGCGTTCCTGACGTAAATGGAGGTCGCATGGATCCGCTCTGGCCGGTTCTTCGACCCGAGGACAACTACACCCGGCTGACGGCCGGCACCGGCACGGCGACCACGCTGGCCAACATGGCGGCCTGGATCAGTCAGCTGGCCAGCCACGAGATGTCCTTCGGGATGTCGATGATGAACAGTGCCGCCACCATGGCCAGCTGGCAGGGCGAGGGTGCCACCGGCTCTGCCCAGACCGGGATGAGCCTGAACACCGCCCTGCAACTGTTGGCGGGGTGGGTGACGGAGAAGCCGCCGCTGGCCAACGCCGCGGTAGCTGCGTACGAGGCGGCGGTGTCGACCATGGTTCCCTCGCCGGTCGCGGTGGCCAACCGCGTGGACGAGGCGACCTGCCAAGGCATCAACCCGTCGGTCTGGGGCATGCTCACGCCGCGGATCGCCGAGCTGAACCTCGAGTATCACGGCGTCATGTGGCCCAATAACTCGCGGGCCGGCGTGGTGTACGGGGCGGCGCTGGCCGCTCTGACCGCGGCGCTGGCTGTGCCCCCTCCGTTGGCAACGCCGGGTGCGTCGCCGGCCGCGCCGGCCGCCGCTGCCGGTGCGGTCGCCCAGGCGGGGGCCACCCGGGCCGCGGGGGAGGCCATGCAGGCGGGCACGCAGAGCGCCAACCAGTCCGTCCAGGGCATCGGCGGAGGCACGGATGCGATGGGCCAGATGAGCTCGATGGTGGGTCAGGCCCAGGGCATGATGCAGCCGCTGACCGGTCTGATGCAGATGCCCATGCAGATGGCGCAGCAGGGCTTCGGCGCAGCACAGGGCATGATGGGCCAGCTCACCGGCATGTTCGGCAACATGAAGGGCGGCGAAGCGGTGCCCGAGGCGGTGCGCGGAGCGGCCGCGGGTGCACCGGGCGGCGGACTGGGTGGCGCGGGCGGAGGCGCCGGCGGTGCGGTCGGTGGCGGCGTCGGCGGTGCGCACCCGGGTGCCGGGCTCACCAGTTTCACCCGTCCCACCAGCGGTTTCGACCCCGCCGCAGCAGGTCGGGCCACCGGCCTGAAGACCGGTTTCCTGGACGCCGCCGAGGTACGGGGTCCCACGACGGGCGGCATGGGTGGCGGTGGCATGCCGATGTCCCCGGGCATGCTGCAGCGTGGCCAGGGCGGCGACAGCGAGCGGGAACGTGAGGCCAACTATGCCCGGGTGGTGCTCGACGCCGAGCAGGAGCGGCGCCGCACCTGATGCGGCTGCCGCGAACAGCAGTTAACGAAGGGGCGGCTGTGACAGGGGCACATCGGGGTTTGCTCTTTGGTGAAGTGACAGCCGTCGCATAACCCATACACTCGAATGAAGACCCCTCGCTCGGGGGACATACAGCAAGGGAGAGCAAATGTCGCAGATCGTCGTCACCAGCGAGCACCTTCGCTCGGTGTCCAACTCCATCACCACCGCGCTCGAACAGGCCCGCTCCATCGCGCACCAGTATCTGGCCGAGCACGAGAACATCATGAACGCCGCGTGGGCCGGCGGGGGCGCGGGAGCGTCAATGAACACGTCTGTGCAGATCGAGCACGATCTGGCGCAGGCGAACGAGGCCGGAACCCGGTTGTCCACCGGCCTCGCCACCGCTGCCGACCTGATGGACCAGCACGAGGCCGATGCCGCACAGACCTTCAACGGCTTCTCCGGCAACCTCAGCGGTTCCTGACCTCTCACCCCCGAAACCACCTCAGGAGACATCATGGATCAGATCAAGTATGACCACGGCGCGGTCAGCGCGCTGTCTTCCACCGTCAACAGCCAGGCATCACAGCTGCAGTCCATCCACGACGACATCCGCAACCAGACGGAGGCCATCGCGGAGTTCTTCGAGGGCGAAGCGGCCACCACGTTCCGCGAGAGCCAGCTGATGATGCTGCAGGGCTTCCAGGGCCTCATCGAGGTGATGGCCAAGCACGGCCACACCATCGAGGAAGTCCGGGCTTCTGCCCACGGCACCGACCTCGCCATGAGAGGCCTCTTCGGCTAGGCCGCTGCACCACACACAACGTCAAATCCGGTGGGGCGCACGAGATGTGCGCCCCACCGCTCGCCCGGGGGAAGACAACGATGCTGACCACGACGCTGGACGGTCTGTGGGTGCTGCAGATCCTGACGGGGATCGAGGTGGTGGCACCCGAGCTGGGGCTGCGTCCGGTGCTGCCGAGCGTCGAGACCAAGGACATGGCGCTGGCCCATCCCGTCGCTGACGAGCTGAAGGCAGAAGGTGTCATCGACGAGCACGGCGCCGTGGATCCCGCGGTGGTGGAATGGCTCACGGTCCTGGCCCGCCGGGACATGGCCCTCTGGCTGCAGGCCGTTCGACCGGTCGCCGGCGAGGCCGAACCCGTTCCCACCCAGGTGACGCTGGCCCGCTTCGCCCAGTGGTGGGTCTCGCTGGAGCGCAGCGACATCGTGGTCCGCCTCGGCGGTGCGGGCACTTCGAGTTCCGAAGGTGCGGCCAATCAGGTCATCAGCAACCAGCTGGAGCGGCTGTGCGGCCCGGCATCACCCGCGTCGTTCAAGCCCGTCACGGTCGCCACCGACCGGATCCTCGGTGAGGTCAAGGACCGGGACAGCCTGCGCCGGTTCCTGATGTCCACCGGCGAACTCGACGCCGATCAGATGCACATCCTACTGACCACCGCTGACACCGGGCGCTCCGCCCAGGCGTCGATCATCGCGCTGCAGACCGGCGTCGATTCCGGCTCGGAAACCCGTGTGCGCGTAGAGGGCTCGGTGGTCACCGTCATCGATACGCCGGAGGGCCGCGTGATCGCCGAGCACTTCGAGCGCGACGGTCGACGCTGGATGATCATGGCGCCCGGCTCGCTGTCCAACATCGCCGCAGCGGTCAACGACATGGTGCGACGCCTCCCCGCCGCGGCGGACTGGCACGCGTACCGGAAAGTGGTGTAGCTCGTGACCAACCCATGGAACGAACCGCCCAGAGCACCCGAATCGCGTCGCCATGCGCAGCGCGACGTCCCCGGTGCACGGCAGGAGTACCAGGATTCGGTCTCCCAGACACTGCGGATCTCCGACATGGTGGCGCCGCGGAAGATCCCGCCGGGGTCAGGCTGGCGCAAGTTCTTGTACCGCGCCACCTTTCACGCCATCAACCTGGGTGAGTCGCCTCGGGAGCGGCACTACCGCGAACTCAAGGACCGGATCCGCCGCCACATCCGCAAGCAGTACGTCATCGCGGTCATCTCCGGGAAGGGAGGTGTCGGCAAGACCACCATGACGGCCTCCATCGGCGCGGTGTTCCGGGAGTGTCGACCCGAGAATGTGGTGGCCATCGATGCGGCCCCCGGTTTCGGGACGCTGGCCGGGCGCATCGACGAAGCCCCGCCGGGAGACTACTCGGCGGTGCTCAACGACACTGACGTGCAGGGCTATGCCGACATCCGGGAACACCTGGGGCAGAACGCGCTCGGGCTCGACGTCCTGGCCGGCAACCGCGCCTCCGACCAGCCGCGGCCGCTGGTGCCCACCATGTTCACCGGCGTGCTCTCGCGGCTGCGTCGCACCCACAACGTGATCATCGTGGACACCGCCGACGATCTCGAGCATCCCGTCATGAAAGCCGTCTACGACGCCGCCGACACCATCGTTTTCGTCTCCGGGCTCACTGCCGACACCTCCCTGCCGGTCACCCGATCCATCGACCTGCTGCGCGCCATGGGCTACCACGAGTTGGTCTCGCGCAGCATGGTCATCATCAACGACAGCCGCAACAAGTACGACAAAGAAGCGCTGACCTATCTGACGGAGCGGTACAAGCAGTCCGGCGCGAGCGTCGAATTCATGCCCTACGACCCGCATCTGGCCAAGGGCGGGATCATCGACACCCAGCACGAACTCGACAAGAACACCCGGCTGCGGTTGTTCGAGATCACCGCGGCCCTGGCTGACAAGTACACCCCGGACGCCGACAGGCCACAGTGATGGCGAAGGTCAGCTTCCCGGCGCGGTGCGCTGTTGCGGTGGTGTGCGGGGAACATCTCGTCTCGCAGGTGTATCCAGCCTCGGTGCCGATCGAGGTGTTTGTCGATGATGTCGTCGAACTCCTCAACGAGGAGCTGCGCCGGCGCGGCCTGAGTGGGCTGGAGCCCAGCATCGGCTACGAACTCCAGCGCGCCAACGGCGTGCGACTGGACGTCACCAAAACCCTGGACGACCTCGGGGTGGAGGACGGCGCCACGCTGGTGTTGGTACCTGCCGTCCAGGGGGATTCGTTCGAGCCGCAGTACGAATCGTTGTCGACCGGGCTGGCCCGGGTGGGCAAGAGGTTGTTCGCCCCCGTGACCGCCGCGACGGCCGCGCACGTGGCGATCGCCATCCTGGCCATGGTCGCAGCCACGGTGCTGGTGTTCGGTCTGCGCAACCGCGTCACCACCGACGCCCTCGCGGCTGCCATCGTCACGGGTGCGCTGGGCCTGCTGACCCTCGGCGGTGCGGGCGCCGTCGCCAGGTGGTGGCCTGCCCGCAGCGACCTGCTGAGCGGGTTCGGCTGGCTGGCGGTACCGTTGCTGGCCGTCGCGGCGGGCGCCGCGGCGCCCGGGGAGTTGGGCGCTGCGCACCTGTTCATCGCGGGTCTGACGGTGGTGGTCCTGACCTGTGCGCTGACCGCACTGACGCGTAGACACCTGACCGTCGCCGCCGTCATCGTGACGTTGTGCGCACTCGGCGGAATCGTTGCGCTGGTGCGCATGTGGCGCGCCGTACCGGCGCAGTGGCTGGGCATGTGCGCGCTGATCGCACTGCTGTTGCTGCTGACCCTGGGCCCCACCATTGCCCTGTGGGCCGCCAGGATCCGGCCGCCGCACTTTGGGTCCATCACCGGGCGTGATCTGTTCCGGCGCAGCGACGGACTGCCCATCGACGCCGTGGCCCCCGTCGACGACGCCTTCGAGGACCCGGACGGCGACCAGGCCGAGCCCAACCCGGACAACACTCCGCGCGGTGCCCAGATCGCTGACGCCGCACGGCGCGCCAACAGCGTGCTGACCGGCATCTGCATCGCCGCAGCCATCGCCCTGCCCGCCGCCGTGTGGTTCACGCTGATGCCCGGCCGTGAGAAAGCCACCGCGGCGGCGATCCTGGCGGGCCTGTTCGTGCTCATCTTCATCAGCCGGGCCAGGACATTCGCCGACAAGCGGCAGGCGGTCGCGTTGGTGTGCGGCGCCGCGGCCGCGGTGTGCCTGGGCGTCGCGAAATACGTCCTGACCGTGCCTGCCGAGTCGGGCGCCGCGGTGCTGTGGGGCACGCTGGCCCTGGCCGCCTTCGGGTTCGCCGGACTTCTTGCCGCGCTGCTGATCCCTGTCACGCGCTTCACTCCGCTGGTGCGGATGATCACCGAATGGCTGGAGCTGCTGGCGATCGTGGCGGCGCTGCCGTTGGCAGCGTGGATCGGCGGATTGTTCGAATGGGTGCGGATGCGATGAGCGCTGCCAGCGCCGTCCGGCGTGCGGGATCAGCGTTGGCTGTCCTGATGCTCATCGGCATCAGCGCCAATACCCCTGTCGCACAAGCTATCCCACCGCCCCAGGTGGATCCGGCGCTGGTCCCGCCCGACGGCGAACCGGGGCCCGAACGGCCGATGCGGCAGAGCAACATGTGCGCCCAGCCCATGACGGTGGCCGAACCCAGCGTGACCGTCACCGCACCGGGTTTCACGATGCTCAACATCGAGCGGGCGTGGGAGTACTCCACCGGCAACGGGGTGCCGGTGGCGGTGATCGACACCGGGGTCAACCCCAACCCGCGGCTGCCGGTGGTCCCCGGCGGCGACTACATCATGGGCGGCGACGGTCTGATGGATTGCGACGCCCACGGCACCATCATCGCCTCGCTGATCAGCGCGGCTCCGCAGGGCCGTCCCATGCCCGCACCGATGCCGCCGCGGCGGGCGTTCCCGCCGCCGGCCGGCCCGCCTCCGGTGACCGACGCACCGCCCCCGCCGGGCGGAGCACCGCCCCCGCCGGCGCCACCCCCACCGCCGGTGCCGGTGACCATCACCGAAACCCGCACCGAGCCACCACCGCCGCCCCCACCTCCGCCGCCCGTGGCCCCGGCCAATGCGCCGGGGCGCCCCACCATCGGCCGCGAGGACCCGCCCGTCCCGCCGCCGCCTCCGGGTGCGCCGGACGGGGTGGCAGGAGTGGCGCCGCATGCCACGGTGATCTCGATCCGGCAGTCATCGCGGGCTTACGAATACGAGGACCCGGAGCCCGGCGACAACGAGGCACGACGCAAGGCGGGCACCATCGCCACCCTGGCGTCGGCGATCGTGCACGCCGCGAACATGGGCGCCAAGGTCATCAATCTCAGTGTGACGTCCTGCCTGTCGGCGGCCGACCCGATGGATCAGCGCTCCCTCGGCGCCGCCGTCTGGTACGCCGCCACCGTCAAGGACGCGGTGCTGGTGGCCGCCGCGGGCAACGAGGGCGAGGACGGGTGCGCGCAGAATCCGTTGTTCAATCCGTTGAACACCGCCGATCCGCGGGACTGGAGCCAGGTGAAGACCGTCTCGTCGCCGTCGTGGTTCTCCGACTACGTGCTGTCGGTGGGAGCGGTCGACAACGCCGGCGCACCCCTGCCGGCCAGTCTCGCCGGACCGTGGGTGCGGGCCGCGGCACCCGGCGTCGGCATCATGGGTCTGTCACCGCAGGCCGGCACCCCGGTGAATGCCTACCCGCCGGCACGCCCCGGTGATCCGAACATGCCCTTCTGGGGCACCAGTTTCTCGGCGGCCTATGTCAGCGGGGTGGCCGCGCTGGTCCGTGCCAAGTTCCCGGAGCTGACCGCCAACCAGGTGATCAACCGGATCCTGCAGACGGCGCACAACCCGCCGCGGGGCGTCGACAATCAAGTGGGTTACGGCGTCGTCGATCCCGTCGCCGCGCTCACCTTCGACGTCCCGCCTGGGCCGCGGGTGGCGCCGGAATCCCAGAGCCGCATCATCGTTCCGCCACCGCCCGCCCCGCCCCCGGACCACCGGGCGCGTAACGTCGCGCTGGCGTTCGCCGGCGGCACGCTGGGTGTGGTGCTCATAGCCCTGCTGGTCGGACGCGCCAGGCGGGCCCGATGACGGCCCCGGTGCGTCTGGCGGTGATCGTCGGGATCCTACTGTGCGGTCTGCTGGGTTGGTGGGCGGCCGGATACCCCGGTGCTGCAATCGGTGTGGTGGTCGGATCGTTGCTGGGAGCGGTCCGGTACTGGCGTCAGCCGCCGTGGTCCTGGTTGGGTCTGTACTTGCGGCGCAAGCGGGCCACCACCTGGAGCGAGCCGGTGACGGTGGCCAACGACCGCGCCGGGGGCGGGGTCCGTTATCAGGACGACACCGCGATCGTCGCCATCCAGGTGCTCGGGCGGGCCCACGCACCGACGTTCTTCATCGGGTCGACGGCCACCCGCACCCACAACATTCTCGACATCGCCGAGTTGGCGCCCCTGCTGCACCAGAGCCTGGGCCTGACGCTGGAATCGCTGAGCGTGGTCAGTGCCGGATCCCGCCGACGCGCCTCCGGCGACTACCCGCGTGTCTACGACACCCTGATCGGGACGCCGCCGTACGCCGGTCAACGGGAGACCTGGTTGGTGGCGCGCCTGGGCGCACTGGCCAATGCCGACGCGGTGCAGTGGCGCATCTCGGTGGGCACCGCGGCACTGGCGGCAGCACAACGCATCAGCGCGGCTCTGCGGCAGCAGGGCATCCGGGCCAGGGTCGCGACGGCCACGGACATGGTGGAGATGGAACGTCGCTTCGGGGCCTCGGCGCTCGGCGCCGGCCGGCAGCGCTGGCGTTCGGTGCGTTCCGACAGCGGTTGGCTGACCACCTACTGGTACCGCCGGCAGTACATCACCACCGAGATCCTGGAACAGGCCTGGGCGCTGCGCGCGGACGGTTTGGTGCAGAACGTGACGTTGTTCCCCGACGGCACCGCCACCGCCACCGTGACGCTGGTGACTGCGCAGCCACCCACAGCGCCGCCGGCGGTGATCCTCACAGGCCTGCCCGGCGAGCAGGCCGCGGCGGTGGCCGCCAGCCTGTGCGGACCCACCCAGTGGCTGCGGGGAATTCGACGAGCCCCGCTGCCGGCGTCGCTGCGGATCCCGGTGGGTGCCTCCGGGGTGCTGCTCGGCAAGGTGGGTGCCGGTGACCGGATGCTGTTGCCGCTGGGTGATCCCGGGGAGTTGAGCCGGATCCACCTGGCCGCAGAGGATGCGCTGGCCAAACGACTGGTGATCCGGGCGGCCGGCGCCGGCGACCGGGTCACGGTGCACACCAAGGATTTGGCCCGGTGGGCCAGCGTGCGGATGCCCGACATCGCCGTCACCGACCGGCCCCGGCCGATCGCCGGCACGACGCTCAGCGTGGTCGACGGCACCGTCTCCCCGGCGCCGCGGCCCAACACCATCATCTCGGTGGGCGCGCCGGGCCAGGTGGCGCGGGGCAGTGCAGATGTGGTGATCATGCAGAACGGTCCCGCGCACGTCGACGTCACCGCAGCGGGCCGGATGTACCACGTGGAAGTGGAGTTGTTCCGCGCCGAGAACCGTTACGTGTCAACCGAACCGGTCAATCTCTCCGTCGACCGGGAACTCGTGAACGAAAGCAGGGGCTCGTAGATCATGACCAGCAGCGTCGCCACCGCACGCCGGCAGTTCGATCAGGGCATGGCGCTGCTCGAGGTCGATCCCGCCGAGGCGCGCAGCCGGTTCGGTGAGGCCACGCAGATCGACCCCACCATGGCCGACGCGTGGCTGGGGCGCATCGCCGCCGGCGACGACTCCATGACCACGCTGCAGCAGCTGCATGCCTACGGCAGCCGCCTGCACCGGGAGACCAATCGGCTCGGTGCGGGGTTGTCGGCGCACATCAAGGCCGGACCGTATCTCGCCATCACCGTCACCGAGGCCTCGCATGCCGGGCTGGCGCTGGCTTCTGCTTTGATCGACGACGGCCAGTTCGAGAAAGCCGATGGGCTGCTGCAGGATTCGGCACTGCTGGACACCTGGGAGAACCACCAGTGGCAGCAGTACCTGCGGGCGTACCTGATGCTCTCGACGCAGCGGTGGCCCGACGTCATCTCGGTGGCCGCCACGGTGCTGCCGCCCCAGGCCATCATCATGGCCGCGGTGACCGCTGCCACCAACACCCTGGCCGCGCACGCGGCGGCACACCTGGGGCAGGCCCGGGTGGCACTGGACTGGGCCGACCGGGTGGAGTTGCGAGCGGCCAACACCCCGTCGGAGAACCGGCGCCGGGATCTGACGTCGGCCATGGTGGCCGCCATCGACCCCGCCGACTTCCCCTTGATCGCCGCAGACCTGTCCTACGTCCGGGGCATGGCGCACCGCCAGCTGGGCGAGGAGGACCGGGCACAGATCTTGTTGTCGAAGGCGACCATCAACGGCGCTCTCATGCCCGCCGCGCAGCAGGCCCTGGCGGATCCGTCGCTGCAGCTGGTGATCACCGACGAGGACACCATCAACAGCCGCACCAACAAGTGGGACGCCAGCACCGCGCAGTCCCAGGCCGACCGCGAGGAGCTGGAGAACGAGGGCAGGCGCACCGAGCTGCTGGCCGAGGGGCGCGAGCTGCTGAACAACCAGGTGGGTCTGGCCGACGTGAAGCGAGCCGTGGCCGAGCTGGAGGACCAGATCGAGGTGCGCGCACTACGATTGGCGCACGGGCTGCCGGTGAACAACCAGACCAACCACATGCTCTTGGTCGGTCCCCCCGGCACCGGTAAGACCACCACCGCCGAAGCGCTGGGCAAGATCTACGCCGGTCTGGGCATCGTGCGACATCCCGAGATCATCGAGGTCAAGCGCGCGGACTTCTGCGGCGAACACATCGGCTCATCCGGGCCGAAGACCAACGAGCTGATCAGCAGATCGCTGGGCCGCATCTTGTTCATGGACGAGTTCTACTCCCTGGTGGAACGCCACCACGACGGCCGGCCCGACATGATCGGGATGGAAGCGGTGAATCAGCTACTGGTGGCGTTGGAGGTGCACCGGTTCGACTTCTGCTTCATCGGCGCCGGATACGAGAAGGAAGTCGACGAATTCCTCACGGTGAACCCGGGTTTGGCGGGCCGCTTCAACCGCAAGCTGCGGTTCGAGTCCTACAGTCCCGACGAGCTCGTGGAGATCGCGTTGCGCTACGGCCGACCGCGCGCCACCGTCATCGAGCCGCCCGCGCAGGAAGCCTTCAACGCGGGGTGCCGGGTGCTGCGTGCCTATCGCGCGGCCGACGGTGAGCACGGCATCGACGTGATGCAGAACGGCCGCTTTGCCCGCAATGTGGTGGAACGGGCTGAGCGACTACGTGATTCACGAGTGGCCGCGCAGAACCGCACCGACCGCGGGTCGGTCACCATCGAGGACCTCGAGACCATCCGGACGCCCGATATCGTCGCGGCCATGCGTGACGCCTGCGCCGAGAAGCACGTGCCGATCGAGCTCTGACTACTAAAGATCGCGGCGAGTCACGGCGGCCGAGTTGGCGTTGGGTGCGTCGTCGTTTCTGATGGTGGGATATGCGGAGGTGCTGCCGTCGAGGCTGAGGATGGCTCCGGTGGCGCCGGTGAGCTCGATGTGGATGTACTCGTTGTCTTCGTAGGTGGTGTCGCCGTAGACCTGGACGGGCAGCGTGGCGATGGTTTGACCGGGGTGAAGGTGAGGGTGCCGGTTTCCTCGATGAAGTCGGTTCCTGCGGTGGCACTGTTGGTTAGGTAGGCGCGTTCCACTTTGTAGGTGACGGTGATGGTTTCGGTGGAGGCTTCGGACAGTTTGACCCTGACCGGCGTTGTGGTGATTCCGCTGTTGCCTTCGTCGATGGAGTAGACCGACCCGTCGAACGACACCGTGGTGGCGTTGGGTGCGTCGTCGTTTCTGATGGTGGGATATGCGGAGGTGCTGGCGTCGAGGCTGAGGATGGCTCCGGTGGCGCCGGTGAGCTCGATGTGGATGTACTCGTTGTCTTCGTAGGTGGTGTCGCCGTAGACCTGGACGGGCAGCGTGGCGATGGTTTGACCGGGGGTGAAGGTGAGGGTGCCGGTTTCCTCGATGAAGTCGGTTCCTGCGGTGGCACTGTTGGTTAGGTAGGCGCGTTCCACTTTGTAGGTGACGGTGATGGTTTCGGTGGAGGCTTCGGACAGTTTGACCCTGACCGGCGTTGTGGTGATTCCGCTGTTGCCTTCGTCGATGGAGTAGACCGACCCGTCGAACGACACCGTGATGGCGTTGGGTGCGTCGTCGTTTCTGATGGTGGGATATGCGGAGGTGCTGCCGTCGAGGCTGAGGATGGCTCCGGTGGCGCCGGTGAGCTCGATGTGGATGTACTCGTTGTCTTCGTAGGTGGTGTCGCCGTAGACCTGGACGGGCAGCGTGGCGATGGTTTGACCGGGGGTGAAGGTGAGGGTGCCGGTTTCCTCGATGAAGTCGGTTCCTGCGGTGGCACTGTTGGTTAGGTAGGCGCGTTCCACTTTGTAGGTGACGGTGATGGTTTCGGTGGAGGCTTCGGACAGTTTGACCCTGACCGGCGTTGTGGTGATTCCGCTGTTGCCTTCGTCGATGGAGTAGACCGACCCGTCAAACGCCACGGTGATGACCACAATGGCCTTCGGACTGATCGGGATGCTCAGGGGCACCGATGAAGTTCCGCCATGGCCATCAACGACTGTCACGGAAACGATGTCCATGAGATCGGCGTCGGTGCTGCCGGCCTGCGCCGCCTTGTCGCGAGCAGCGGCAGTCGGGGTGTAGGTGAAGGTGCCGTCGGCTGCGACGGTGAGTATGCCCTTGTCGGTTGTGGTGCTGCCCCGGAACTCCAGTGCATCACCGTCGGGGTCTGTCGCTGTGACGACGCCCGTCACGGTTCCTGTGGATTCGTTCGGAACACCGACGGTGGCAGATTCGATGGCAGGCACGCCGTTGGCCGGACTGATGGCGACTTTCACCGTGGTAGTGGCGGTATTGCCGTTCCCATCCGAAACTGTGACCACGAAGCCGTCGACCTTGGCTCCTGCCGACGCATCGAGGGCCGAAGCGCCATGGCGCTGCTCGGAAGTGGGCTTGTACGAGAAGGACCCGTCTTCGTTGACGGTTACGATGCCACCCCCCGAACTGGTTCCAGGCCCACTGAAAGTCAGAGTGTCTCCATTGGGGTCTGAGGCGCTGACTGTCCCGGTTACGACACCGCCGGCGCCGGGCTCCGAGGCGGTGTAACCCGTGATGACGGGGTCCGGTCCGATGGCCGCCACGGTCAGTGGGACCGTCACCGTGATGGTGTCCCGCTGTGCCAAGCCGAAACTCATCGCAAGCGAATGCAGCACTCCCTGGATCGCACCGGCAATGCCGGTCAGGCGAAATCTACTGCCTGCATCGATAGTCACGGTGGCGATGTCGCTGCCCCCGAGTGCGGCTAAGTCAGCGTCGGGAGTGAAGGTGTAGGTGCCGTCGCCCGAGATCTCTACCGTGCCCTTACTCGGCTGATCACTCACCTTATAGGTCAACGTCGCACCGTTGGAGGCGGTGACGTTCAGGTTTCCCGTCACCACGCCGAGTTCGGACTGGCCAGGGGCCTGCTGCGGGTCGGCCTTCGGAGCCTTGTTGAAGAACGTGTACTCGATGATCTGTTGGAAGGAGGGCGGCCCCGGCTGTGCGGTCACGGCCCTGGAAGGCTTATCAGACTCACTCGAATTGTTGACTGATGCTGCGGTGGAGAGTGTTTCAGATTCGGGCGCGTCTTTGTTGATCTGGTCAACAGGGAGTGCTGGCGCGCTCACGTCCGTTTCGGCAAGGTCCGGTTCGTCCTCGTGCCTGGTTTCCGAATCGTCCTCGTCTCCAACCATGTACGGGTCTTCGTCGGGACTATCCGATTCCTTCTCCTGTTGATAGTCCGAGTCGTCATCGAGATCTTCCAGATCTGTCGACGTGGAATCAGTGTCGTCCTGGGTGTCTTCTGTTTCGGATGACTCCGGTGAGTCGTGCTGCGACGATCGGGTAGGCGTGGTGTCGGAGGAGGCGACCTTGGAATCGGGCTTCTCGCTGCTGGCGGGCGCCGGTGTTGTACCGGAGGCGGTTTCGGAGCCGGTACGGGTGGATTGACCACTGTCGGTATCACTATTGGCGTGAGCCGTGCCGGTGGCTCCGCACGCCAGTGCGGCGCCGATGCCGAGCGTGACAGCCCCAGCACCAAGCCACGTGACGGAGCCCCGCTCTTGGCCGATGCGACGATTGCGCTTCGTCGACACCGACGCCTTTGACGCACGGTTCTTCGCCCGGTGCTTACCCGCCATCGCGTTCGCCTTCCCCCCGGCTCAGGCACCCGAGGGGCGCTGAACCACTTCGCTCGGCATGGCCTGCCGGGCGGCGCTCACAGCGCGAGCATAGTTTTACCAGACCGTAAATACAGATGTACCGGCTTCGATGGATTGCGGCTGAGGGTGTCGGCGAATGTTGCATGATGTTCCTGACGGCCTGTCGGGCCTCAGAGTGGCGCTGCAGGAGCAAAAAAGCTGAACCAGCGATCCAAAACCCGCAGCACCAGCAATGAGTCGCTATGTTGCAGTAACCACAGCCTGGCCGGCGATTGCTTCGCCACGTGCCGATCGAGCTCTAACGCACGACGTGCCGCGCGATGGCCGCGGCGATCTCCATGAACCGCGACTTCACGGTCGGCGACATCTCACCGGCGACGTCGATGACGCCGCCGGGGCGCAGGTGCGGATCGAAGGGCACCTCCACCACCACCTGCCCGCGACTGGTGAACTGATAGGCCAGCGACGAGCGGGTCTTCTTGTCGGAGTGTCCGTCAGAGTCGTTGAGCACCACCACGGTTCGCCGCAGCAGCTCGCCGCGTCCGTGATTGGCCAGCCATTCCATGGTCTGCGCGGCTGCTGCTGCGCCATCGGCCCACGGCGAGGACACCACGATCAGCGCGTCGAGGTCGCTGAGTGCCTCCTGGGTGACCGGCGCGTCCATCGTCGAGCCGCAGTCGATCACGGAGATGGTGAAATGCCGGTCCAGTCTTCGGGCGGTTTCGCGGTAGACGGCAGGATCGAGCACGCGGCGCCGCGTGGTCGGGTGCTCTCCGGCCAGCACGTACAGGCCGGTGGCGTTGTGGCCCAGCCGGCGTTGCAGGTCGGAAAACGTGTGCAGGTTCCGGTCGTTGGCCAGTTCCCAGTAGGACCCCTGGACCCGGGGATCGATCCGGCTGGCCAGCCGGCCGAAGGCGGTGTCCGCGTCGATGGCCACCACCCGGTCCGACGGGCGCTGTTCGGCGAAGATCGACCCGATACTGGCGGCCACGGACGTTTTGCCGACGCCGCCCTTGCCCAGTACCCCGATCTTCAGCGGGCCGCGAAACGGGGCGCGCACGACGGCAGCCAACTCGGCCTGGCGGCGCTGGTCCGCCGACGGCCCGGGATTCACCAGGCCGAAGGTGAGCCGGTGCACCACCCGCCGCCAGCCCGAGTCCGGTCGCGGCTTCTGCTGTCGAGGCGGCTGCTGGGGAAGGGGTGCGGGCGCCTGGCGTGGTGGCGCCTGGGGAGACGGCGGGTAGGGCGGAGCCTGCTGCGGATGCCAGGCGGGCCTGGGTGGAGGCCATCCGCCCGCGGGTGGTCGAGGCAGGTTCTCGCGGTCCGGCACTACGTGGCTCCCTCGTGCGTAACGGCTTCTTGACCTCAGTATCCGCCCAGGGCCGTGTGGTCACACAAGCCGTCCCCCACCCATCACAGGCGAGGTTGCTGCTGTGGTTCGCCGCCACCCCAGTACAACCAGCCCCACTCGTCCCCGTTGCGTTCGAAGATGCCGATCGTCACGTACGGCACGACCACCGGCGTTCCGTTTTCGACCGTGTGGGCGTCGATGCGAATCTGCGCCCAGGCGATCTGATCGCGCATCCATGACACCACGACGCGCGGCTCCCACCGCACCTTCGAGGTGGTCACCAGGGAGATGCCGCTCTGTGCCGCGTCCGGGCCCATGAAGTACTCGTCCAGACCGGATCCGGAGATGGCCACGTCGGGGGACGCGAAGAGCTTCGCCACATCCGATCCCGGCGTCGAGAGGCCGGCCAAAGTCTCTGTGATGAATGCGTTGAGCGAATCCCGAACAGCTGTGTCGGTGATCATCGACGGTGAGGTGTAGCCGCGCAGGCTTTCGATCATGATGTCCTCCAGGGTGTGACGACGCACGGGACCTCAGCCTTGGATGTTCTTCTCGGGGTTGAAGCCGTCAGAACTCTCGAATACGTCCATGAAGCCGGTCAACGTTTCGTCGCGATTCCAGTCGCGCTGGAGCTCGCAGTACATCTGCACCCGGCTGATCAGTGTGGCGCCCGCCTGTTCGACACGGCGAAGTGCCGCTCGGTGCGCCGCGACCGAGGTGCCGCCGACCGCGTCGACGGGGATGTAGACCTCGTAACCCTGATCGATGGCGTCCAGGGCAGGAAACGTCAGACACGCCTCCGTCCACAGTGCCGTCATGATCAACTTCCTGCGGCCCGTCTCCTCGACGGCTCGCCTGAACTCCACGTCCTCCCAGCTGTTGATCGACGTGCGGTCATAGGTGGGGTAGTTGCCCAGGACGTCCATGAGGGGCTGTATCGGCGGCTTGTTCCGCCCCGTCTCGATATTCACTGTCGAGTGCACAACCGGTAGCCCGTAATTCACGGCTGCTTTGGCGCAGCCGACGATGTTGAAGACCAGCTCATCCTGCGGAATCGAGCGGATGGAGCTGACCTGAATCGGTTGGTAGTCGATGATGACAAAAGCCGAATTCTCCGGCGTCAGAAGGTTGTCGAACTTCGGGTCGCGAATGGCTTGGCTCGTCATGGAAACTCCTTGTCGTCGAGAGCTTCAGACTCGCGGAGCGGGTGCCGCCTTCGCGTCCGTGAGAATCCCTGAGACACCAGATGCCGCCCCGGATAACGCGGGGCGGCACGGTGATGCGTTCGGTCAGCGGACGTCGACGTACACGGCCTTGGTGTTCACCGGGGCGAACTGGTTGTCGGAGGTGGGGGCGGCCATCGCGAGGGGCGCAGATCCGAAAAGTGTGAGCACGCCCGCGGCGATGGCGGTGGCGAATCCGAACGCAGAAGCGCACCGCCAGTGTCGGCGAGGCGCTGTGTGTCGGGTGTCGGAGTGGCTGAAAGTGGGCAACGCCGCCATCAGCGCCGAGTACCTAGTCTCGATGTGCCCGCCTCTGAGCGACTAATGAGCGACAGCCACCATTGTTACCGGGAGACCCGGGGCGGGACATCGACGGTGTCGCCCGCGACATCGATGGCGACCTTGCCATGCAGCGCATACGCTCGCCGATTCTCCAAGATCTCGTGCGCCTCGCCCACTCGAGCGAGCTCGAGGGTTGCGCCGATGACCGGCTTGACGAGTCCACGCTCCACCAGCGCGGTGAGCGCGTCCAGCTTCGCCTGATTCTGCCGGGTGAAGACGAAGTGGTAGGCGGCGTTCTTGCCCCAGGCCTCGAGGAGATTCTGGGGTTGGGCGATGTCGACGATACTGACGACACGCCCGAAATCGGCCAGTATCAAGGGACTTCGGGTGAGGGTGTCACCGCCGATCGTGTCGAAGACGACATCGACTCCCTGACCCCGGGTCAGCTCGGCTACGGCATCGACATAATCGGCCGAGGCATAGTCGACCGCCGCGTCCGCGCCGAGGGAGCGGACGAAGTCGTGATCGGCGGCTTTCGCGGTGGTGATCACCCGCGCGCCCATTGCTTTCGCCACCTGTATCGCGATCGTCCCCGTTCCACCCGCGCCGGCGTGGATGAGGATCGTCTCCCCCACGGTGAGTCCGGCGCGGTCGACCAGGGCCTCCCAGACCGTTCCACCGACCAGGGTCAGGCTCGCCGCCTCGAGGTGACTGAGGTTGTCCGGTTTGCGGGCGACCAGATCCACGTCGGCGACGTGCTGCTCGGCGTACGAGCCGGGACCGCCGAAGATCTTCGGCGTGTAGTACACCGCATCGCCGATGTGGAACTCGCTGACGTGTGATCCGACTTCCTCGATCACCCCGGAGACGTCGTGTCCGATGATCGCCGGGAGTGCCACGAGGTCTGCGTAGTCACCCCGACGGATCTGGTAGTCAAGCGGATTGACCGCGGTCGCATGAACGCGTACCCGGACCTGGCGGGGCCCGACCTCGGGAACAGCGACGGAGCGCAGTTCAAAACTGTCGGCAGCGCCGAAGCGGGTGAGAACGACGGCGGTCATCATGCTCGTGCTCATGTGCGATTCCTCATCTCGTGGGTGGTTCGTGGACAGGGTGGTTCGGTCAACCGCTGCGCAGCCGCTCGGCAGCGAAATCGGCTGCCCTGCCTGCCATTCCGTTGACCACATAGGCGCTGTGGGCGCTGCGGTCGAACGCACCCGGCTCGCACACCGGATCTTTCGGTGCACACAGATCCAGGGTTTTGTCGAGAAAAGCGGGACCTATCGCCATGGGTGGCGCGTCGTGCCGCAGCAACCGCAGGATCTCCGGCGAGGGTTTACCGAACAGGACCACAGCGGCGACGCTCTCGGCGACGTCCGCGGACAGCGCGGTCAGGGCATATCCGGCGGGAACGGTCTCGCTGGTGACGTACCCGCTCACGGCCGCGCCCTGGGAGTAGCCGCCGAGGACGATCTCGGTGCCGGGGCAGGTGGCTGCGAGGTCACGCAGTCGATTGCTCGCATCCGCGATGCCCTGCGCCGCGAGCTCGAACTGAGCGGATGCGGGGTAACGCACGGCGTGCACGCCGACGGAGCGGCCGGGTAGTCGTTGGCGCAGCGCCTCGATGAAAGCCTCGCCGACCCTCCCGACACCGGGACCCTCGAACGTGCCGCGCGCGAAGACAACTTCGACATCAGAACAGCCGGTGATCGAGACGGCCGGCTCTCCCTCTGCCCGTCCCGGGGTCACGGCGATGAACAGTGCGGCTGCCGCCGCACCGACGGCCATCGCGTAGAGCGATCGGCGTGTCACGCGCGGTCCCCACGATCATCGACGAGGGCGCGCAACAAGACGCGCAACTGGGATCGACCGCGGTGCAGTCGGGACGTGACCGTGCCCACCGGGGTACCCATGATCGCGCTGATCTGCTCGTAGCTCAGGCCCTCGACGTCGGCGAAGTACACCGCCATCCGGTGCTCGATGGGCAGGGCATCCAGGGCTCTGACGATGGCGACGTCGGGCAACGTCTCCAATACCTCGACCTCCGCGGAGCGCAACGCTCCCGGTGCGCCGTCGAGCAGCTGCCGGTCGCCGACGGTGTCGATGGGGACCTCGGCAGGCCGGCACATCCGCTTGCGGTGACCACTGATGTGGGCGTTGGCTTGGATGCGAAAGAGCCACCCCTTGAGGTTCGTTCCTCGTTGAAAGGTCCGAAAACCCGCAAACGCCCGCACCATGGTCTCCTGCACCAGGTCTTCGGCGTCGGCACGCTGCAGGGTCATCCGCATTGCCCCACCCAACAGCGTGTCCATGAGCGGCATCACCTCACGCTCGAACCGTGCGGCCAGTTCGGCGTCGGTACCGTCGGGGTCTGCGCTGTGCAGACGTGCAGCGCTTCGCAGGTTGCTCATGATGATCTCCTACGGCTCTTCGATCAGCGTCAGCGCCGGACGTCCACTCAGGGCTGCCAAGCGGTTCTGCAGTGCGACGATGGCGCGCATCGGCCGCAGATGGCAGGTCATCGAGGCGACTTTGCCTTCAGCGTTGATGCCGATCAGGTCGATACCGTCGAGATCCTCAGAACCCATCCTGGCGTTCGTCACGACCGCAAAATCCCCGTCCCCGATCAGGATTTCGGTGACGGTGACATCATCGACGACCTCGAAGATCGCAGCAAGCATGCTTCCCACCTTGTCGCGGCCGACGATGGGCGCAGCATCGATGGGGGTCTCGAGGATGACGTACTCGGCGATGTGCGCTGCTGCGCCGACGGCATCGCCGGCCTGCAGCGCGGCCAGGAATGCCGAAAGCCCCTGGGGGATGTCGTCCACAAACACAGACTCGCAGGGTCAGCCTTCCCTTCGCGTCGGTGAGAATCCCGTACGCGGTCCGTCGGGCGGGTCAGCGAGCCTGCTGGAAAACGATGCTCAGGATGCGGTCGATGTATGCCGGTTCCAGTGGCATGGCGTGTACCAGCCGGTACTCGATCACCCCGTAGAGCAGGTCGCGCATGGCCTGCCAGTCAGCGTCGGCGCTCATCTCGCCGCGCTGTTGCGCCGAGGCGACACGCGCGCCGAAGTCCTCGATGTTCGGTGCGATGATCTGATCGAACAGCGCGTGCCGGAGGTCGGAGTCGGACTGCCCGGCAGCGATCAGACACCGGTACGCCCCGCCGAAGTCGGTGGTCGTGATCAGCTCCAGGATCGCCGTGAGTTGGGTCCGGACGTCGGCGACGATGTTGCCGGTATCGCGCAGCGATACCACGCTGCCAAGGCTTTCGGTCGCCGCTTCGAGGATCACCGCACCTTTGGATGGCCACCAGCGGTAAATGGTCTGCTTGCTCACGCCTGCCCGCCGGGCGATCGCCTCGATCGAGATGTTGTCGTACGCGAGCTCGCCGATCAGGGACATCGACGCGTCGAGAATGGCGCGACGCGACTGCTCGCTGCGGTTGGCCGGCATAGCAAGAACTTAGACGAGCACCGACATCGCCGGCCTCGTGCCCAGAGGCAGCTGTTGACTCGGTGCGGACCGTCTCGTATCGTTTCTTTGACCCCGCCTCAGGAAGGACTCTTTCGTGTCCGTCGGGCTGAGCACTTCGCAGGACGACGCTGCGCCCTGCGGCCTGCTGGGTCGACGCGCCGAACGCGCTGCGGTCGACACCCTTCTGACTGCGGCTCCGACGGGGCGCAGCGGCGTGCTCGTGGTGCGCGGCGAAGCGGGCATCGGCAAAACGGAGCTCCTGAAGTACGCGCGCGCAACCGCTGTCCCCCTGGGTATTCGGGTGGAATCCGCGGTCGGAGTGGAATCCGAGACGCAGTTTGCGTTTGCGGGGTTGCACCAATTGTGCGGACCGTTGCTGGACCGAATCGACACCCTCCCACCGCCGCAGCACGCCGCAGTCGGTGTGGCGCTGGGCCGTGAGCCGGGTCCCGCACCGGACCGCTTCCTGGTCGGACTCGCCATCCTCAACCTCCTCGCCGAGCACGGGCCGATGCTGTGCCTCGTCGACGATGCGCACTGGCTGGATCAGGCGTCGGCCCAGGTCCTGGCGTTCGTGGCGCGGCGGGTGGCGGCCGAACAGCTGGTGCTGATGTTCTCGGTGCGCGAGCCGGGCAACAGCGGTGCGGACCTGTTGGCCGGACTACCCGAGATACGCCTGGACGGGCTCGCGGACGCCGATGCGCGGGTCCTGCTGAGCAATACTGTGTGCGCACCGCTCGATCGCAGAGTGCGCGAACGCATCATCGCCGAGGCGCGCGGCAACCCGCTGGCCCTGCTGGAACTGCCCAGCGGCGTGCAGATGGCCGGTGGGTTCGAACGCCCCGACATCATGAGCGTGCCACGCCGGATCGAGGACACATTCGCGCGCCGCTCGAGCAGTCTGCCCGCTGACACACAAGAGCTGATGTTGGTGGCCGCCTCTGAACCGACCGGCGATGTGGGGCTGCTCTGGCGCGCAGCGCACCATCTGGGAATCGATTGGGGCGCAATCACTCCCGCGGAAACTGCCGGGCTGCTGGAGATCGACACCCGAGTTCGGTTCCGCCACCCTCTGGTGCGTTCGGCCGTCTGCCGTGTTGCCACCGCACCGGAGCTTCGACGTGCCCACCTCGCCCTGGCGGCCGCCACCGATCCGCAGACCGATCCGGACCGCCGCGCGTGGCACCGCGGACAGTCGGTCCTGGGCACCGACGAACAGGCCGCCACCGACCTGGAACGTTCGGCTGATCGCGCCCTGGCGCGCGGCGGGTTCGGTGCCGCCGCGGCATTCCTGCGGCGGGCAACCGAGCTGACGCCGGACCCCGCTCTACGGGCACGACGTTCCCTGGATGCTGCCAATGCCCAGCACTGCGCCGGTGCGTCGCACGCCGCGCTGACGCTGCTGGAGAGTCTGGACGCCGGTCAGCTGGATGCGCTGCACCGCGCCCGCTTGGAACTGCTGCGCGCTCAGATCACGTTTCACCTCACCCACGGCAGCGAAGCTCCGGGAATGCTGCTGGGCGCCGCTCGGTTGCTGGATCCCCTGGACCCCGCGCTGGCCCGGGAGACCTACCTGCAGGCCCTCGATGCGGCCACCATCACCGGCGCCTCGGGGTCGGGTCCCAGCCTGCTCGAGATCGCCGGAGCTGCCGGCGCGGCACCTGCGCCCACCGAGGCGCCAGGTCCGGCAGACCTGCTGCTGGGCGGGTTGGTGGTGGTGCACAGGCGCGGATTCGCAGTCGGGGCGCCGGTCCTGCGGCAGGCGCTCGATGCGTTTCGCGAGCAGGTGCTCTCGGTCGAGACGGTCCGCGCCGGCGACGCCGGCAACTGGCTGTGGCTCGCCACGCGCACTGCAGCAGCACTCTTCGACGACGAGATGGTCATTGTCCTGGCCGACCGGTACGTACGACTCGCCCGCCAAGCCGGTGCCCTTGCCACGCTGCCCGCCGCGCTGGTCACGGCGTCGTGTGCGCGCATCTACACCGGCGAGCTCTCGCGCGCCGCCGAGCTGGCGGACGAGGCCGCGGCGATATCCCACGCGTTGGGCGTCGTACCGCTGAGCTATGCCCACACCCTGCTGGGCGCCTGGCGCGGCCGCGACATGGAGAACATCACGGCCGCAACACCACGCCCGCGGGGTATCGAAACCACCGTGGCCATGGGTGGGCTCGCGGTGCTGCACAACAGCCGCGGCAACTATCCGGCAGCGCAGGACGCAGCGGCGCGAGCCTGCGAAACATACGACCTGTCGATCAGGAGTCAGGCACTGCACGAGCTCGTCGAGGCGGCCGCCCGCGCCGGCGACCCAGACACCGCTCGGCGCGCCGCCGACGAGCTCGGCGGGCATGCTCACGCCAGCGGCACCGACTGGGCTCTCGGCGTCGCGGCGCGTTCTCGAGCGCTGATCACCGCGGAAGCCGATGCCGAAGAGCACTACCGCGAGGCGATCGACCGGCTGCGACAGTGCCGGATGGGCGTCTTCCTGGCCCGCTCCCACCTCGTCTACGGCGAATGGCTGCGCCGTGAAGGCCGCCGTCATGACGCCCGCGAACAACTGCGCACCGCACACCGGCTCCTGACCGACATGGGTGCAGAAGCCTTCGCCGCCCGTGCGGCGCGCGAATTGCGCGCCACCGGCGAGTCCGCCCGTAAGCGCACCGCCCAACCCACCGATGCGCTCACCGCCCAGGAACTGACCATCGCCCGGCTGGTCGCGACCGGGGCCACCTCCCGGGAAGTCGGTGCGCAACTCTTCCTGAGCCCACGCACCATCGAAACCCACTTGCGAAACATCTTCCGCAAGCTGGGCATCACCTCGCGCCGGCAGCTCAGGGAACTGCCCCTGCTCTGAGCAGACGTCTGCTCCCCGGGGGTGACTTGCCGCGACCTCACCAACCGGGTTGCCTGACCGGCAGGAGCGAAGTGATTACTCACGCAAAGTATCGGGTACACCGCTGCTTACCGTTTCAGTGCTACGGAAACGGGCGCTACGGTTTTATCGGCGCTGCGCGCCTGGGGAGGATTGGCCATGACCCGTGCCCTGCACCACGGTGATTCTGTCGCGGAGATCGTCGGCGCCTGCAGTGCCGACCCCGACCGCTGGATGTCGGCCACTGACGGGCCGTCCGCCGATCTGGCCAAAGCGATCTGCCGGGGCTGCGCCCGGCGCTGGCTGTGCGCGCGGGACGCGGTGGAAACGCCGGGTGCCGAGGGCATCTGGGCGGGAATCCTGCTCCCGGAAGCCGGTCGCGGGCGCACCTTCGCCTTGAAGCAGCTGACCTCGCTGGCTCAGCGCGGCGGCTACCCGGTGCGCAAGCGGCGTCGCCTGCGCCCTGAGGATCTGGGCCTGGCGCCAGACGTCGATCCAGACAGGTAGTGCACTACGCGCGCCGGTGTACCGATCCGCGGGCATCCTGATCTCGCACGGCCGGACCGGAACCATGGCAGGCGGCGCAGGGGGCCGGCGAGGGGTCGCCATGGTTCCGGTCATTCGGGTGCTGTCTAAGAATTGCGTCAGATCTCGCGCAAACCGGGTCTTTGCTGGTGATGGCGACGCGCGCGCACAACAACCTGTTCCGCCGCCGGTCAGGGCGTCGCGCCGCGACGAAATCCGCAGGGCAGCCGCCGGACGGGGGCTTCCAGCTAATTACCTAAGCAATTGATGTGGGGCACGGGGTGACCGGGGTCACTCGCCCATCTAGCTGCACAATGTCCAAAGGTGCTGTTCCGCAGCCGATTTGGCCTTGCAGCCGCGGCGATGGACACAATCGCCGCGGCGGCCCCGCAAACAAAAGTTAGGGTGCGCTAAGTTGGCATGTCAGCCCCCGTTTGGCATATCGTTTTACGACTTTGTCATGACCCCGTGATGGGCCGCCGTTCAGCGCTGCACGGAAGCCGCGGGTCACGACAGCACGAAGGAGCGAACCGAGGGGCCGCAGCCAAAAGCCTCTCGAGTTGCGGTGAGCGTGGACAACCACCGCAAGCAGTACACATAGTCCGTCTCTCTTCATGAAGGGCCAGGTGGGACCGCCGGTGGCAAGAGGACCCCAGGGGATGTACAACCCCGCCTACGAGCACGATTCCTGTGGTGTGGCCATGGTGGCCGACATGCACGGCCGTCGCAGTCGCGACATCGTGGACAAGGCGATCACCGCACTGCTCAACCTCGAACACCGCGGCGCCCAGGGCGCCGAACCCAACACCGGCGACGGCGCGGGCATCCTCATCCAGGTGCCCGACGAGTTCCTGCGCGCGGTAGTGCAGGAGAAGGAGGCCTTTGAGCTTCCGCCGCTCGGCCAGTACGCCACCGGCATCGCGTTCCTGCCGCAGTCGCGCAAGGACGCCACCCGGGCGTGCGAAGCCGTCGAGAAGATCGTCGAGGCCGAGGGTCTCAAGGTGCTCGGCTGGCGCGACGTGCCCACCGACGAGTCGTCGCTCGGTGCGCTCGCCCGCGACGCCATGCCCACCTTCCGTCAGCTGTTCATCGCCGGGGAATCGGGCATGGAGCTGGAACGGCGCGCCTACGTGATCCGCAAGCGTGCCGAGCACGAACTGGGCACCCGCGGACCCGGCCAGGACGGCCCCGGACGCGAAACCGTTTACTTCCCAAGCCTTTCCGGCAACACCCTGGTGTACAAGGGCATGCTGACCACCCCGCAGCTGCGGGCCTTCTACCTGGATCTGCAGGATCAGCGGATGACCAGCGCGCTGGGCATCGTGCACTCGCGCTTCTCCACCAACACCTTCCCGTCCTGGCCGCTGGCGCACCCGTTCCGGATGGTCGCCCACAACGGTGAGATCAACACCGTCAACGGCAACGAGAACTGGATGCGGGCCCGCGAGGCGCTGATCCACACCGACGTCTTCGGGTACCACAACGACCTGAACAAGATCTTCCCGGTCTGCACCCCCGGGGCCTCCGACACCGCCCGCTTCGACGAGGTGCTCGAGCTGCTCTACCTGGGCGGACGCAGCGTCGCCCACGCGATGCTGATGATGATCCCGGAGGCCTGGGAGCGCAACGAGACCATGGACCCGGCCCGCCGGGCGTTCTATCAGTACCACGGCTCTCTGATGGAACCGTGGGACGGCCCGGCCTCGGTCTGCTTCACCGACGGCACCGTGATCGGCGCGGTGCTGGACCGCAACGGCCTGCGGCCGTCGCGCATCTGGGTCACCGACGACGGCCTGGTGGTGCTGGCCTCCGAAGCCGGCGTGCTGGACCTGGAGCCGTCGAAGGTGGTGCGCCGGATGCGGCTGCAGCCTGGCCGGATGTTCCTGGTGGACACCGCACAGGGCCGCATCGTCTCCGACGAGGAGGTCAAGGCGGAACTGGCCGCCGAGCACCCCTACCAGGAGTGGCTGGACGCCGGACTGTTCCACCTCGACGACCTGCCGCAGGGCAACTACGTCCGGATGCCACACCACCGCGTGGTCGCGCGCCAGCAGATCTTCGGCTACACCTACGAGGAGCTGAACCTGCTGGTGGCGCCGATGGCGCGCACCGGAGCCGAAGCGCTGGGCTCGATGGGCACCGACACCCCCATCGCCGTGTTGTCCAAGCGGCCGCGGATGCTCTACGACTACTTCCAGCAGCTGTTCGCGCAGGTGACCAACCCGCCGCTGGACGCCATCCGCGAAGAGGTGGTGACCAGCCTGCAGGGCACCGTGGGTCCCGAGGGCGACCTGCTGAACCCCGACGCCGAATCCTGTCGCCAGATCGTGCTGCCGCAGCCCATCCTGCGCAACGCCGAGCTGGCCAAGCTGGTCAACGTCGACCCTGACCACGAGATCCGCGGCCGCAAACACGGCATGCGCGCAGCCGTGGTGAGCTGTCTGTACCCGGTCGCCGAGGGCGGGGTCGGGCTGCGGCGCGCGCTCGAGGACGTCCGCAAGAAGGTGTCCCAGGCCATCCGCAACGGCGCCCGGATCATCGTCCTGAGCGACCGCGAGTCCAACGAGTGGCTGGCTCCCATCCCGTCGCTGCTCGCGGTGGCCGCCACCCACCACCACCTGGTCCGGGAACGCACCCGCACCCAGGTGGGTCTGGTGGTCGAGTCCGGCGACGCCCGCGAGGTGCACCACATGGCCATGCTCTGTGGCTTCGGCGCGGCGGCCATCAACCCCTACATGGCGTTCGAGTCCATCGAGGACATGATCGACCGCGGCGTGATCACCGGGCTCACCAGCGACCAGGCCAAGGCCAACTACGTCAAGGCCGCGGGCAAGGGAGTGCTGAAGGTGATGTCCAAGATGGGCATCTCCACGCTGGCTTCCTACACCGGCGCCCAGCTGTTCCAGGCCGTCGGCGTCAACCAGCGGGTGCTCGACGAGTACTTCAGCGGGTTGCACTGTCCCACCGGCGGTATCGACCTCGACGACATCGCCGCCGACGTGGCCAGCCGCCACGAGCTGGCCTACCTGGAGCGACCCGACGAGCGCGCCCACCGCGAACTCGAGGTGGGCGGGGAGTATCAGTGGCGTCGCGAGGGCGAATACCACCTGTTCAACCCCGACACGGTGTTCAAGCTGCAGCACTCCACCCGCACCGGGCAGTACAAGGTGTTCAAGGAGTACACCGCGCTGGTGGACGACCAGAGCGAGCGGATGGCCTCGCTGCGCGGCCTGCTGAAGTTCAAAGACGGTGTGCGCGAACCCATCCCGCTCGACGAAGTGGAACCCGCCAGCGAGATCGTCAAGCGCTTCTCCACCGGCGCCATGAGCTACGGCTCGATCTCCGCCGAGGCGCACGAGACGCTGGCGATCGCGATGAACCGCCTGGGCGGACGGTCCAACTCCGGTGAGGGCGGCGAGGACGTCGCCCGCTTCGAGGCCGACCCGAACGGCGACTGGCGGCGCAGCGCCATCAAACAGGTGGCCTCCGGACGGTTCGGTGTCACGTCGCACTACCTGAGCAACTGCACCGACATCCAGATCAAGATGGCCCAGGGCGCCAAACCCGGTGAGGGCGGACAGCTTCCGGGGCACAAGGTGTACCCGTGGGTGGCCGAGGTGCGGCACTCCACCCCCGGCGTGGGGCTGATCTCCCCGCCGCCGCACCACGACATCTACTCCATCGAGGATCTGGCGCAGCTGATCCACGATTTGAAGAACGCCAACCCGCAAGCACGGATTCACGTGAAACTGGTGTCGGAGAACGGCGTCGGGACGGTTGCCGCCGGCGTCTCCAAGGCGCACGCCGACGTGGTGCTGATCTCGGGCCACGACGGCGGCACCGGCGCGACGCCGCTGACGTCGCAGAAGCACGCGGGTGCGCCCTGGGAGCTGGGGCTGGCCGAGACGCAGCAGACGCTGTTGCTCAACGGTCTGCGCGATCGCATCGTGGTGCAGGTGGACGGTCAGCTCAAGACCGGCCGCGACGTCATGGTCGCTGCCCTGCTGGGTGCCGAGGAGTTCGGGTTCGCCACCGCGCCGCTGGTGGTGTCCGGCTGCATCATGATGCGGGTCTGCCACCTCGACACCTGCCCGGTGGGCGTGGCGACCCAGAACCCACTGCTGCGCGAGCGCTTCAACGGCAAGCCGGAGTTCGTGGAGAACTTCATGATGTTCATCGCCGAAGAAGTCCGCGAGCTGATGGCGCAGTTGGGTTTCCGGACCCTCAACGAAGCCGTGGGCCAGGTCAACGCCCTGGACACCACCCGGGCCGCCGAGCACTGGAAGGCCCACAAGCTGGACCTGTCGCCGGTGCTGCACGAACCCGAGTCTGCGTTCATGAACCAGGACCTGTACTGCAGCTCGCGTCAGGACCACGGCCTGGACAAAGCGCTGGATCAGCAGTTGATCGTGCAGTGCCGCGAGGCGCTGGATTCGCAGACGCCGGTGCGCTTCTCGACCACCATCGCCAACGTGAACCGGACCGTGGGCACCATGCTGGGACACGAGGTCACCAAGGCCTACGGAGCCAACGGCCTGCCCGACGGCACCATCGACATCACCTTCGACGGGTCGGCAGGAAACAGCTTCGGCGCTTTCCTGCCCAAGGGCATCACGTTGCGGGTCCACGGCGACGCCAACGACTATGTGGGCAAGGGACTCTCGGGTGGCCGCATCGTCGTCCGCCCGTCGGACACAGTGCCGGCGGACTACGCCGCCGAGGAGAACATCATCGGCGGCAACGTGATCCTCTTCGGCGCCACCAGCGGCCAGGCCTACCTGCGCGGAGTGGTGGGCGAACGGTTTGCCGTGCGCAACTCCGGCGCGCACGCGGTGGTCGAAGGCGTCGGTGACCACGGTTGTGAATACATGACCGGCGGTCGGGTGGTGATCCTCGGCAAGACCGGACGCAACTTCGCTGCCGGTATGTCCGGCGGGGTGGCCTATGTCTACGACCCGGCGGGCGAGCTGGGCGACAACCTCAACACCGAGATGGTGGAACTCGACGCCTTCGACGAGGCGGATCGCACGTGGCTGCACGACACCGTCGGCGCCCACGTCGAGGCCACCGACTCGTCGATCGGCAAACGGATCCTCGCCGACTGGCAGGCAGAGCAGGAGAATTTCGTGAAGGTGATGCCGCGCGATTACAAGCGGGTGCTGCAGGCGATGGCCGAGGCACAGGAGTCGGGCCGCGACGTGTCCGAGGCGATCATGGCGGCCGCTCGTGGGTGACCCGGCCGGCTTCCTGAAGCACACCGTTCGCGAAACGCCGTCGCGCCGACCGGTGATGTTGCGCCTCAAGGACTGGAAAGAGGTCTACGAGGAGTTCAGTCACGACACCCTGCAGGTGCAGGCGTCGCGGTGCATGGACTGCGGGATTCCGTTCTGCCACAACGGCTGTCCGTTGGGCAACTTGATCCCGGAGTGGAACGACCTGGTGTTCCGGAATCGCTGGCGCGAAGCCATCGAACGGTTGCACGCCACCAACAACTTCCCCGAGTTCACCGGCCGGCTGTGCCCAGCGCCGTGTGAGGCCTCCTGCGTGCTGGGCATCAACCAGGATGCGGTGACCATCAAGCAGGTCGAGGTCGAGATCATCGACAACGCCTTCGCCGAGGGCTGGGTGGTTCCGCTGCCCCCGGAGACGCTGACCGGCAAGAAGGTGGCCGTGGTGGGCTCCGGGCCGGCCGGCCTGGCCGCCGCCCAGCAGCTCACCCGCGCCGGACATCAGGTGACGGTGTTCGAGCGCGCCGACCGCATCGGCGGGCTGCTGCGCTACGGCATCCCCGAGTTCAAGATGGAAAAGCGGCACATCGACCGGCGCCTCGAGCAGATGGAAGCCGAAGGCACCGAGTTCCGGGCCGGCGTCAACGTCGGTGTCGACGTCACCGTCGAGCAACTGCAGGAGGACTTCGACGCGGTGCTGCTGTCCGGTGGCGCGACGGCGTGGCGGGATCTGCCGATCCCCGGCCGCGAACTGAACGGCATCCACCAGGCCATGGAGTTCCTGCCGTGGGCCAACCGGGTGCAGCAGGGTGATCCGGTTCTGGGTGAGGACGGCGAACCGCCCATCACCGCCAAGGGCAAAAAGGTCGTGATCATCGGCGGCGGCGACACCGGTGCCGACTGCCTGGGCACCTCACATCGTCAAGGCGCCGCCAGTGTGCACCAGTTCGAGATCATGCCCCGGCCCCCGGAGGAGCGCGCCGACTCGACCCCGTGGCCCACCTACCCGCTGATGTTCCGGGTGTCCTCGGCGCATGAAGAGGGCGGCGAACGGGTGTTCTCGGTCAACACCGAGGCGTTCCTCGGTGACGAGTCCGGCAACGTCCGCGCCCTGAAGGTGCACGAGGTCGAGATGGTCGACGGCAAGTTCCAGAAGGTCGAGGGCAGCGATTTCGAACTCGAAGCCGACATCGTGTTCCTGGCGATGGGCTTCGTGGGGCCGCAGCGGGAAGGTCTGCTGACCGATCTGGGCGTCGAACTGAACGCGCGCGGCAATGTCAGCCGCGGTGACGACTTCCAGAGCACGGTCCCGGGCGTGTTCGTCGCCGGCGACATGGGCCGGGGGCAGTCGCTGATCGTGTGGGCCATCGCCGAGGGGCGGGCCGCCGCCGCCGCGGTGGATGCGTTCCTGGTCGGCGAAACGGCGCTGCCGGCACCGATCACTCCCACGGCGGCGCCGCAGCGGTAACCCGCACAGCGTTCGCCACACAGGTCACAGGCGCACCGGCAGAAACATCAGATGAATCTGTCGGCGCGCCTGTCAGTGTTTGCCATATTCGCGTGATCTGATGTTCTGGCGGAGGGGCCTGCGGTAGCATGAGCCCCGGTTCAGCTATTCCCGATCGCAGGAGTGATAGCGATGCACGTCAACCCGATAACCCGGTCGCGGGTGGGGCGAATCGCCTGGTCATTGTTCCGCCATCCCGTGAAGAGCCGAGAATTCCCCGCCAAGCGGGAGCGCCTGGTCACCGCCGACGAACTGCTGCGCTACGGCGTCTGACCCCGAGCGCGCGCCGTTCGTGAGCGGCGGCCAGCCCTTCTTTGCTCGTTGTTATCGGATTGTTATCCGCGGAGGGCCTCGGCGAGCGGCTCCAGGATGGCCGGGTCGTGCTGCGGCAGATAGATGATCGCCAGGTCCAGGCCCTCGGCGCCCAGGGCGGCAGCCTCGTCGACCACCCGCTGATAGTCCCGGTCCTCGCCGAGGCGCACGTGGGCCGAGAGCATGATCTCCGCGGGGTCGCGACCGATGTCAGCACAGTGTGACGCCAGCACCTCGCGTTTACGGGCGAACTCCGCGGGTGTCCCGCCGACGAAGTTCCAGTGCTGGGCGTACTTGGCGGTGATCTTCAGCGTGCGCTTCTCGCCGTTGCCGCCGATGCAGATCGGCGGATGCGGCTGCTGCGGGCCCTTGGGCTCGTTGCGGGCGTTGCGCAGCTGATAGAAGGTGCCGGCGAAATCGGTGGTCTCGTTGCTCAGCAGGCTGGTGATCACCTCGCACGCCTCTTCGAAGCGGTCGAAGCGTTCCTTGATGGAGCCCAGTTCGATGCCGTAGGCACCCGATTCCTCCTCGTTCCAGCCGGCCCCGATCCCGAGGTCCAAGCGGCCGCCGGAGACGATGTCCAGGGCCGAGGCCATGTTGGCCAGCACCGCCGGATGCCGGTAGTGGATGCCGGTCACCAGCACCCCGACCCGCAGCCGCTCGGTGGCCTGGGCCAGGGCGGTCAGCGTCACCCACCCCTCGAGGCAGGGGCCGGTGGAGTCGGAGAAGATCGGATAGAAGTGGTCGAAGGTCCACCCGGACTCGAAGACGTCGATACCGTCGGCGGCCTGCCAGACCGACAGCATCTCGGCCCAGGTGGTGTTCTGTGGGGAGGTCTTGAAGGCGAATCGCACGTCCACCGACGCTAGTCCTCTTTTCTGGCAGTGCGCGATGAGATAACCGGGCCGGCGGGGTCGGTACTCACATGATCGATCTCACGCACGCCTGCCGCCGCACCGCCGACGTGCTGGCCGATGTCGCAGACCACCACCTCGACGGGCCCACACCGTGCCCGGAGATGACCGTGGGCGACCTGGTGGCCCATGTCGGAATGCTGGCGGTGGCCTTCGCGGCGGCCGCGCGTAAAGATCTGGGGCCGCTGACCGACACGTCCCCGGATGACCAGCCCGCTCAGCTGACACCCGACTGGCGCCACGCCTACCCCGAGCATCTCGCGGACCTGGCGCGGGCGTGGCAGGACCCGTCCGCGTGGGAAGGGATGACGCGGGCCGGTGGGGTGGACCTACCGGGGGACGTGGCCGGGTCCGTGGCGCTGGCGGAGGTGGTGATCCACGGCTGGGACGTGGCCCGCAGCATCGGCCGCCACTACGACGTGGACGACGCCACCGCACGGGCGTGCCTGCAGCACCTCGCGGCTTTCGACACCGCGGGCACCGAGGGTCTGTTCGGGCCCGCGGTGGCCGTCGACGCAGCGGCGCCGGTGCTGGACCGGATCGTCGGCCGCAGCGGTCGCGATCCGCGGTGGTGTCCCTGACCCGGGGCAGACTGGAGCCATGGACCCTGTGACGGCGCTGCGGGAGATCGCGTTCTACAAAGACCGGGCCCGCGAGGAGTCGCGGCGGGTGATGGCCTACCGCAACGCCGCCGACATATTCGAGAACCTGACCGAAGCCCAGCGCCAGAAACACGGCAAGGCCAACAGCTGGCAGACCCTGCCGGGGATCGGGCCCAAGACCGCGACGGTGATAGCCCAGGCCTGGGCCGGCCGCGAGCCGGACACCTTGGCGCAATTGCGTTCGGCGGCAGGTGATCTGGGCGGCGGCGAGATACGGTCGGCGCTGCGGGGGGATCTGCATGTGCACTCCAACTGGTCGGATGGGTCGGCGCCGATCGACGAGATGATGGCCACCGCGGTGCGGCTGGGACATGAGTACTGCGCGCTGACCGACCATTCACCACGGTTGACGGTGGCCAACGGTCTGTCCCCGGAGCGGCTGCGCCACCAACTCGACGTCATCGACGAACTGCGGGAGAGGTTCGCGCCCCTGCGGATCCTGACCGGGATCGAGGTCGACATCCTCGACGATGGGTCGCTGGACCAGGAGCCCGAGCTGCTCGAGCGCCTCGACATCGTGGTGGCCAGCGTGCACTCCAAGCTCAAGATGGACGCCGCGGCCATGACCCGCCGGATGGTGCGGGCGGTGTCCGAGGGCTACGCCGACGTGCTGGGGCACTGCACAGGGCGGCTGGTGACCGGGGGACGGGGCACGCGCGCCGAATCGCAGTTCGACGCCGAGACGGTGTTCACCGCCTGCCGCGACCACGGCACGGCCGTGGAGATCAATTCGCGCCCGGAACGGCGGGACCCGCCGACCCGACTGCTGAAACTCGCCCTGGAGATCGGCTGCCACTTCTCCATCGACACCGATGCGCACGCGCCGGGGCAGTTGGACTTCCTGGGCTACGGCGCCCAGCGGGCGGTGGACAACGAGGTGCCTGCCGAGCGCATCATCAACACCTGGCCGGTGGAGAAGCTGCTGGCGTTCACGGCAGGGTAGGCATCTCCAGCCCCGGGTCGCGGCCGACCAGCACGCCGCGGGTCAACGAGGAGTTGCCGAACTTCTGCCGTACCCGGTCCACAGCCGAGTCCACCGCGAGCAGATCCGGTGCGCTGTCGAAGTTGAGCTCGAGCTGCTGCGCCCCCTCGGTGTCGATGTTGGACACCGCGAAGCCGACCAGGGTGAGCCCACGCTGGCGGATCAGCGGAGCCGCACCGGCCACCAGCTCACGGGCGGCGGCCAGGATGGCCTCGGTGCTGCCGGTGGCCCTGGGCAGGGTGTGTGAACGGGTGGCGCGGCCGAAGTCGTCGAACCGCAGCCGCAGGGTGACGGTGCGCCCGGTCCGGTCCGCGGTGCGCATGCGTCGGGTGATGCGGTCCACGAGGTTGACCACCACGGCGTCGATCTCGCTGTCGGACATGGTGTTCCCGCGGCGGCCCAGCGCACGCTGGGCGCCTACCGAACGCCGCCGCACCCCGGTGACCACGCGGCGCCGGTCGATGTTGTGCGACAGGCAGAACAGTTGGTGCCCCATGCCGCCGCCCACCATGGCCGCCAGCGTGGACTCGCCGAGTTCGGCGACCTGCGCCACCGTGTGGATGCCGTGGGCCCGCAGCTTCTCCTCGGTCTTGGCGCCCACGCCCCACAGCCGGCGTACCGGCAGGGGATGCAGGAACTGCAGTTCGCGGCCGGGCGGTACCAGGAGCAGCCCGTCCGGTTTGGCTTCCTGGCTGGCGACCTTGGCCAGGAACTTGGTGCGTGCGATGCCCACCGTGATGGGCAGCCCCACCTCGTCGCGCACCCGGGAGCGCAACCGGGCGCCGATCCGCACCGGGTCGCCGGCGGTACGGCGCAGCCCGCCGACATCGAGGAACGCCTCGTCCACCGAGACCGGCTCCACCAGGGGTGTGGTGTCCCGGAACACCTCGAACACCGCGGCGCTGGCATCGGAGTACGCCGACATCCGCGGGGGCACCACCACGGCCTGCGGGCACAGCTGCAGGGCCTGGCGCCCGCCCATCGCCGTCTTCACGCCGTACGCCTTGGCCTCGTAACTGGCGGCCAGCACCACGCCGCCGCCGACAATCACCGGCCGCCCGCGCAGCGTGGGATCGTCGCGCTGCTCCACCGACGCATAGAACGAGTCCAGATCGGCATGCAGGATGGTGGCGTCACCGGACACGAACACATGTTCGCATTCGGGGCCGACAGATCAGGGCACCTGGCCGTAGATGCTGTTCAGCCAGATGTGGGTGAGGGTGTCGATCAGGCGGTCCCGGGACACGGCCAGGTCCTCGTCGGCCAGCGCGGCCACCATGGTCCGCTCGTTCATCTCGTTGAGCGCGGTTGCCAGGTCGCGTGCGGGGATGGTCACCGGGGCGGCGCCGCGGGCACGCTCGGCCTCGATCAGCTCGGCGGTCTGACCGATCCAGCGATCCATGAACCTCGACCACAGCGCGCGCAATTCGGGGCCGGTACCGATGGCCTCGGCGGAGGCCTTGCCGAGCACCGGGTCGGAGGCGAAGGCGTCGAAGAAGGTCCCGATGCCGGCGCGCAGGGCCCGGCGCGGTTCGGTGGGCAGGGTCTTCATCGCCGGGAATCCGGTGTCGGCGCGCTGGATCATCGGGTCCAGCAGTGTCAGCAGCACCGCTTCCTTGGACGGGAAGTAGAAGTAGAAGGTGGGTCGCGAGAGACCGGCGCCGCGGGCCAGGTCATCAACGGAGATCTCGGCGTAGGACTTCTCGGCCAGCAGCTGGGCGGCGGTCGCGAGGATGGCCTGTTCCCGGTCCTCGGCGGAGGGCCGGGAGGAGCGCCGGCCGCGTGGCTTGCTGGCAGTGGTCACCGGACAGACTTTACAGGGTGTCGAAATCATCAACAGGGTGTTGACTGCTTCGACACAGCGTTGATACCGTTTGACATATGAGTGAATTTGTCGATGTCGTCATCGTCGGGGCGGGAATCTCCGGAATCAGCGCCGCGTGGCACCTGCAGCAGCGCTGCCCCGGCAAGAGTTTCACCATTCTGGAGGCACGTGCCGACATGGGCGGCACGTGGGACCTGTTCAAGTACCCGGGCATCCGGTCGGACTCCGACATGTTCACCCTGGGGTTCCGGTTCAAGCCGTGGACCTCGGCCAAGTCGATCGCCGACGGCCCGTCGATCCTGGCCTACCTGAAAGAGGCGGCCACCGAGAACGGCATCGACCGGCACATGCGCTTCAACCACAAGGTGGTGGCCGCCGACTGGTCCGATACCGAGAACCGCTGGAACCTGACGGTCGAGGCCAACGGGCAGCGCACCACGATGTCGTGCGGATTCCTGCTGGCCTGCAGCGGCTACTACAACTACGACGAGGGCTACTCACCGCAGTTCCCGGGCGCCGAAGACTTCGCGGGCACCATCGTGCACCCGCAGCACTGGCCCGAGGATCTGGACTATGCGGGTAAGAGGGTGGTGGTGATCGGCAGTGGCGCCACCGCGGTGACGCTCATTCCGGCACTGGTCAATTCGGGGGCCGGACACGTGACGATGCTGCAGCGCACCCCGACCTACATCGGCGCCCTGCCCGACGTCGACCCGGTGGCCGAGAAGGCCAACAAGTACTTGCCGGCCAAGGTCGCCCACGTCATCAACCGATGGAAGGCGATCATCTTCAGCACGTCGCAGTACCAACTGTCGCAACGCTTTCCGAAATACATGCGCAAGACCCTGCTGACCATGGCGGCGCGTCGGCTGCCTGAGGGCTTCGACGTCGAGAAGCACTTCGGGCCCGCCTACAAGCCGTGGGACCAGCGACTGTGCCTGGCGCCCAACGGCGATCTGTTCAAGACCATTCGCAAGGGCAACGCCGACGTCGTCACCGACACCATCGAACGGTTCACCGAGAAAGGCATCCAACTCACCTCGGGTGAGCATCTGGACGCCGACATCATCGTCACGGCAACAGGTTTGAACATTCGCTTCTTCGGCGGTGCCGAGGTGCTGCGCAATGGCGTGCCGATGGACCTGTCGACGTCGGTGGCGTTCAAGGGCATGATGCTCTCCGGTGTGCCGAACATGGTGTTCACCTTCGGCTACACCAATGCCTCGTGGACGCTGAAAGCCGACCTCACCTCCGAGTACGTGGCAAAGCTGCTGAACTACATGGACACCCACGGCTACGACACCGTGGTCCCCGAGGAGCCGGGCGAGCAGGTGGAGCGCCGCCCGTTCGTGGACCTGTCCTCGGGTTACATCCTGCGGGCCATCGACCGGCTGCCGAAGTCCGGCTCGGATGCTCCGTGGCGGCTCAAGCAGAACTACCTGGTGGACCTACGGGTGATCCGGCAGGGCCGGGTCGATGATCCGGCACTGCACTTCACCAAGCACCGTGCGCCGGTGGGGGCTTCGTAGCCCGCTGAACTCGGCCGGCCCTCTCTCCCCCTCGTGCCTCGGGGTCGTCGACCGGCCTAGGGCGCGACCAGGACGATCCCGTCGTCGTCGCTGAAGGCGATATCGCCGGGATGGAAGGTCACCCCGCCGAAGCTGACGGGTACATCACGCTCGCCGGCCCCGGTCTTGGTGCTCTTGCGCGGATTGGTGCCCAGCGCCTTGATACCGATGTCGAGGGTGCGCAGGGTGGCGGCATCCCGGACGGCGCCATTGACGATCAGCCCGGCCCACCCGTTGGAACGGCCCAGCTCGGCGATCAGGTCGCCCACCAGAGCGGTGTGCACCGAGGCGTCGCCGTCGATCACCAGCACCGCGCCACCACCGGGCTCGGAGAGGATGGACTTCAGCAGCGCGTTGTCCTGGAAGCACCGCACCGTCACCACCGGCCCCGCGAAGATGTCGCGACCGCCGAACTGGCGCAGCTGCAGGTCGCAGCTGCGCACGTCGGCGCCGATCTCGTCGACCAGGTCAGCGGTGGCCTTGGGAGTCACAGTCACCGGTGCATGCTAGCCGGGGGTGTTGCGGCGCAGCTGGCGCACCACCAGCACCGCCAGCAGGCTCACCAGCACGGCCACCGCGATCGGCAGTGGCGAGCGTCCCCGCTCCACGGGGACCACCACCGGCGCGGCCACGCTGTCGGAGGCCTTCTCCACCGTCGACTTGGCCTGTGCCGCAGCCTCTTTGGCACCCACGACCACCGACTCGACCGGCGGCGGTGCCTGCGGCGGAACGGCTTCTGGCGCGGCAGCCTTCTTGGCCGGGGCTTTCTTGGCCGGAGCCCTCTTCGCGACCGCTTTCTTGACCGGGGCTGCTTTTTTCGCCGGGGTCTTCTTGGCCGGAGTTTTCTTGGCAACAGCCTTCTTCGCCGGAGGCGCCGGCTGGGCAGGGGGCTCCGGAGCAGCGTCGGGGCGCTTCTCGGGCGGCTCCTGCGGGTCTGCCATCGCACTGCTCCTTCACGTCATCTGCTTGCCGGCCGCATCACCACGATCGTCGACCGCAAGTGCCCCATCATGCCAGGTGGGGCTGTACCCACCGCGGCTCAGCCGGTCACGGTCAGAGCGGCGGCCAAGGTCAGGGCCACCACCATGACGGTCAGCTCGACCACCGACCTGCGGCGCGACTGCGCCGCCGTGACCCGATGCGCGGCCGCCGCGGCCACCCAGCTGCTGCGGTAGCGCGCCGCCAGTGCCACCAGCACCGCGGTGGCCAGGAGCTTGGCCAGCAGGATCCGGCCGTACCCGGTGGTGAACAGGGCGGCCGGCTCCGACAGCCGCAGCACCGCGCTCGCGGTGCCCCCCAGCACCAGGACCGCCACGCAGACCAGCGACAGCCGGGAGTACCGCGGCAGCACCCGCGCCCACTGGCCGCGGGAGCGCACCGTCAGCGCCAGCGCTGCCAGCACCCCGCACCACACCGCCGCGGCCAGCGCGTGCACCACCACGGCCGTGGCGCTGAGAGTGCCCTCGGCCAGGTGCCCCGTCACCGCACGCGCGGTCAACCCGGTGGCTGCGGCACCGGCCGCGGCCAGGCGAACCGCCTGCGAAGGCCGCATCAACATCGCGGTGGCGGCGATGGCGGTGGCCGCCAGCAGGCTGAGCACGCCCGAGCGCCCCGCCGCGGTCAGGGTGACGAATTCCCAGGCGGTGTGCGCGCTGAGCCGGCCGATGCCGACGTCGGACGCCTCGGCCGCGCCGAGCAGCAATCGCACCAGCTCGGCCACCAGCCACAGCGCTGCGGCGGCGACCAGCGGTGTCGATGCGCGGTCCATCAACTCGTCGCGGAACCGGTGCCCGTCGAGCAGATGCACCGCGGCCAGGCCCAGGACCGCGACCGCTGCGACGTCCGCAACCGCACGGACCGCTGCCGCCGACGGCGACAGCAGCGGCTGGGCCAGCAGCCAGGCCACCGCCACGACCACCGCCACCAGCGCGGTGAGCGCCGCGGCGGGACGGACGACGGTCACGACCGGCGCCGGACCGCCCACAGCGCACCACCGGCGACCACCAGGGTGACCCCCACGGCGTACGGCCACACCGGGGCGCCGTCTTCCTGCGGTGCGGGAACCGGTCCCTCGACGGCCGCCGGGGTGGGCGTCGAGGCGGCCGGGGTGGAGGCCGGCGCTGCCGCTTGCGGCGCGGCCTCGGTGGCGGTGAACGACCACGAACCGGAGACCACGTGGCCGTCGGCAGACGTGGCTCGGTAATTCACGGTGTACACGCCGGCCGGGCCCCCGGCCCGCACCGCGATGCCGAGGTCGGCGCCGGTGACGGTGACCTCGCCGTCACCCCACTGGGCGCCGTCGGGGCCGACCACGGTCATGGCGGCGAAAGCGGGCTGCATGTCTTCGTTGAAGGTGGCGGTGACCCGTGGCGGAGGCGTGGGCACCGCGGTGTCCGCGGCCGGGTCGGAGGAGACCAGCGCGGCGTGGGCGGACGCGGCGGGGGCGCAGAGGAAGGCGAGCGCACCCGCCAGCAGGACTGCGGTGACGGCGGCACTCGATGCGCGCAGGAGTGACCGCGATGCGGTTGTCATGGTGATGCGGACTTTCTGGTCGGTGGGTTCGAAGGCGGGGTCAGTACACGCCCGCGGGTGGACCCCGATGCGACAGCGACGCTGCGAGTAACCGAACATGTTGCCGCGGTTGCGGATTCCTGGGGATGCGCGGGACCCGTGGTGGGTGGGCCGGCACCTGCGGCGCCGCCGCGCACCGGCGGACCACCCTGGAGAGCACCTCGGCCGACCTCTGCGCCACGGTCATCAGGGCCGCGCCGACGAGCACCGCGGCGGTGTGTGCGGCGAGCATCAGCTGCCACGAAGCACTCGGCGTCTGGTGCACGTGTCCGGCGGCGGCCAACGCCAGGTGCGCTCCCATCTGCCCGACGGCCAGGATGCCGACCAGGGAGAGTCGCGTGCGGCCATCGGCCACCAGCCCGGTGGTGACGGCGACGGCGGTCAGCAGTGCGGCGGCCGCGCCGGTGGGCCAGCCGCCACCGGCCAGCGCATGTCCGGCGACCGCGAGCGCCGCGGTGAACGCGGCGGCGGTGACAGCACGGAAACCGGACACAGCAGCAGGTGGGTCAGAGCACGCCCAGGCGCGCCATCAGGTCGGCGTCGATGCCGTCGAGCTGCTCGGCGATGGCTGCGTGTGCCGCCCGCCTGCGAGCCGTGGGCATGGATTCGGCGGCGGTGACCGCGGCGGCCAGGTCGGTCAGCCGGTCGCTGATCGCGGAGACGAACTGCTTGGTCTCGGCGTCCTTGGGCTTCTTCTCGGCGACGGTGCGCAGCGACCGCTCGGCACCGGCGATGCGGGCCGAGAGCTGCGCGCCATCTCCGGAGAACTGGCCGAGTTGGGCCAACGGCACCCCGAGCCGGTCGGCGCGGCGTTCGTCGAGCAGACCCCGCGCCGAGGTCGCGGCCCGGTAGACGACGGGCACCAGGATCGGTGCCAGCAGCCGGGTGACGGTCAGTGTGCGCCGGATGCGGGCCGGTGAGAGCAGCTTGCCCTCGCGCGCCGCCTTCAGCTCGGCTTCCGCCACGCGCAGGGCGTTGCGGTCGCTGTCCCGCTGCGCCCGCAGCTGCGCCTTGAGCGACCGGGTCTCGGACCGCATGGCCGACTTGATCCGGCGCTTCTCGTTCTTGGCGTCGAGCTTGGCTTCGAGCTTCGCCTTGGCCTTGATGGCCTTGGCCTCGGCCTTTCGCGTGGCACGGCTCTTTCGCTTGGTGAACAGGCCCATACCTGTCGCCTCCCGGTGCTGTCGTCGCATGTCGCGGCCGATGTCCGCGAGTCCGGGTAAACCCTATCGCCTACTCCGAGGCCGGGTTTTCCGACCTGCGGATATGCGAGAATGGGCCAGAGTTCGAAGCGAACGCCGGGGGTGGCGAGCGCCGCCAACAGGCGCAGGCGTGACGATCGGGATGAACGTGGACGGGTCGCGAGTGCGTGCAGCCGCGATCAGCGCTGCGCTGGCCAGTGGATTGCTGCTCGGCGGCGCCGCCGGTGGTCTGGCGCCGTCGGCCCAGGCGCAGCCCGGTGGACACGGCAGTTCCTCGGACTCCCGTGGCGATGGGAACAAGCCGGGCCGCCCCGACCGACCCGGCAAACCGGACCGACCCGATCGGCCTGACCGCCCCGACCGGCCGGACAAGCCTGATCGTCCGGACAAGCCGGACCGACCCGATCGGCCTGATCGTCCGGACAAGCCGGATCGACCGGACCGACCGGACCGATCGGACCGACCGGACAAGCCCGAACGACCGGATCGCCCCGACGGCCACGGTTGGCCGGGGCACGGCCACGGACCCGATCACGGGGAAGGGCACGGGCACGAGGGTCCGCGCGAAGACCACGAACCCGCAGAACCGGAACAGAATTGCGGGGAGGACCCGGGCGGGGAACCTGGCGAAGAACCCGGAGAAGGCCCCGGTGGTGGTCCGCCGCTCGGCAGCCCGGGCCCGCCCCAGGGCCCGGGGCCGGACAATCCGCCGGCCGGTGGCGGCGGCCATGACGGCTACGACGGGTTCCCCGACGTGCCACGCGGCCCACAGCCGTCGCTGCCGGACATCGGCGACCCCGGTGCCGGCCCGGAAGTCCTCGGCAGCGGGCTCGGGGGCCTGGCCGGGGCGGCCGGTGCACCGGCGCTGGCGCCGATCGCGCCGCCGGTGATCGTCGTTCCCGTTCCGGCAGTGGCCGCCCCCGCCCGCCCCGCGGCGCCGCCGCCGCCCGCGGCCGAACCGGTGGCACCCCGGCCCGCCCAGCAGGCTGCGCCCCAGCCCGCACGTCCCGCCGCACCGCCACCCGGTGCCGGCCCGGTGCGCAACCTCATGCCCGACAGCTACCGCGCCGGTTACCCGCAGTACCTTCGCTCGGCGAAACTCGCCGATATCGCAGGTATTGCACTTCCCGGCGTAGCGGGCATAGTTGCCCTGACGGCGATCGGGGGATTGGTCGGATATCGCCAGGCGAAGGCAGGCCACATCATCCGCGCTGCGGGGACGGTGCGCTTCCTGGAGTGAGGACGTGGGAGGGGGGACATGCCTGCGGGACGACACGTGACCAAAGCGGTCAACGACGTGCTCGAGTTGGCGCCGCGGCGCGGTGAGGTGTCACTGGCGCGCCTGGTCAGCGCGGTGAGCGCGGACCGCGGCCGCCCCATCGAGATCCAGCTCGCCGACCTGCCCGCAGGTGTGTGCGGACAGTGGCGCCAGTACGTCGACCGCGACGTGTTCCTGATCCAGCACGGGCTGCCGACCTGGCAGCGCACCCTCGCCCACGAGCTCGGACACCTGGTGCTCGGACACGAGGGCATCCCGGTGGTCGAAGCGGCGCGCCAAGCCACCGAACTGGCCGGCGAGGACCTCATCGGGTACATGCTCAACCAGCGCACGGGCTGTATGGGCCCCAGCGGCGCCGACGCCGAACAGGAGGCCGAGGACTTCGCCGCGCTGCTGATCTACCGGCTGGGCCGGATGCCGTCGGACCGGTCCTCGATCGTCCAGGTGCGGCTCGGAGAGGCATTTGGTTGACCGTCTGGGTGATCGCCGGGCTGCTCAGCCTGGCGACGGGAGTGCGCATCGGCTGGGCTCTGGTGAACAAGCAATCCCTGGTGAGCACCGCGATGATCATCGCCCTGGGCAGCCTGGCCGCGGTGGCTGCGCTGAACTGGCCGCCCCTGACGCTGTTCCTGGACACGGTGCTGCACTGGCCCAACATCTCGATGGCGTTGAGTCAGGTGGCGCTGATCGGGTGCGCGGCGGGCAGCTGCGTCATGATCACCACCGCCGCGTCCACCCGCAGACCGACGACGGTTCGGCGCATCGCGCTGATCCAGTACGGCGTGGCTGCGGTGATCGCGATGGTCACGCTGGTGCTGTTCTTCGCCGGCGGCCAGCGGCCGGAGATGTCGCCGCAGGAGTACCTCACCCGCACCCTTGCCACGCCCCGCGTGTCGACCTCCTGGCTGCCGCCCCTGCTCTATGTGATGTTGGCGCTGACGCTGGTCTCCTGGGCCGGACTGCGCAATTCCAGCCGCAGTCGGCGGGGCCGCGCCCTGTTCGTGTTCACCGTCGGCATCGTGCTGATCCTCGCTGCCAGCGCCTTCTTCACCATTCAGGCGGTCGGCACCACGCATCTGGTCGGCATCGGTACCGCGGTGACCCTGTTGACCACCGCCATGGTGGTGGTCGCGGCCGGGTCGCTGTTGCCCACCGTCGAGGACTGGGTCGCCGCCCGGCGTGAACTGCGCCTGATCGAACCGCTGCTGGCCGAGTTGGAACGACGGCAACCGGACATCGGCATCGGGGAGCGGCCGCGCGGCCCCCTGGTGTTCCGGGTGGCCGAGCAGCTGTCCCTGATCTCCGACGCCCTGTTCCTCGAGGCGACGTCCGTGCAGCAGTCCGACCGCGACCACCCGCGCGGTGACCGCGCCGAAGCACAGGACGGCACAGCGCCGGAGCAGGCCCGAGCCATCGCCCGCTGGATCCACCAGGGGCCCCGGGCATTTCCCGGTCTGGACACGCTGCGGCAGCCCGACAACTACTCGGACCGGGAATGGATCATCGAGATCGCGCGGCAGTACCGCGATGTCCTGCGGGACGCGTCAGTGCGCGTCTGAGAGTCGCGGACTAATCGTCCAGGTGCTCTTTGCGGCGCAATTCCTCCGCCTTGAGGACCAGATCTTGCTGCGCCTCCGGCGACAACCCGACGGTGCGGGCGGCAATCCGCCGCACGCCCTCGTCGCGCATGTTCGCCAGCCACGTCAGCTCTTTGTCGAGCTTCTCGTAGTACTCGTCGTCGGTGAAGTACGCCGGCTTGATGCGGAAAAAGTTGGCAAGGGCCGTCATCGTTGCGGCGGATGGGTTGGTGCGGTTGCCGGAGCGCAACTGAGACAGGTAGGGCGCAGACATGGTGACGCCCTCCGCCTTGAGTGCGCCGATGACTTCCGCCGACGTATGCGGTCCGCGACCCGGCGGGTACACCGTGTCGAACAGGCGATTCAATCGCGCAGCGAACGTCGTGCTCATTTCTTGGGACCTCCACAGGTGGACATCGCGTTATATCCGTGGCCGTATTTGCTGATCATCGTAGCGAGAGTTGTGACAAGTACCAAGTGCAAACGCCTGACAAATTAACGCCCGTATTCACAGGTTCGCCCGGTAGAACCCGCTCCGGAGCCCTGATCAGGGCGTCAATGGTGATTTGAAGCGCAGGACAGAAGTGTCTGGCCCGAAAATAGCCGGGTTCGTTCGCGTACCGCGTAAACGCTGCCATCGGGGGGTGGCAGCCGATTCGTCCGCGTTACCGGGCAACGATTCCTGAGCGTGAGCTGAGCTGAATTCAGATTTGCTACCGCGCGATGTCACTACGGGATCCGAACCATCTTGACACCACGGGGTTCGCTCTGGGGCTCTCCCGTGTCGTTTACCGGCGGTAATGATCTTCCGTAACCACTCCGGATTCCGTCACCTCAGTGCCCTGCCGGCACCATTGACTCGACACGTGTCAGGTTGGGGCGCAAGGCAGTTGAGGTGACGCGGCATGAGGATAGCCAGAGTGGGTGTGGGGGGTCGCTGCACGTCGAGCTGTGATGATTGCCACAGCGTCGTCGGCCGGACGCAGCGAAGGTCTCAGGCGGCGAGCAGCATCGCCAGGATGGCGGTGTCGGGATGGCTGATCGGGTCGACGCCCACCCGGCTGACCATGGACGTGACCGTACCGTCGTACTCGGCTTCCACCCAGGCGGCGCGGTGCTCAAGGCCCAGGTGCGGCAGCCCCGGCAGCAGGACACAGCCGGAAGCGGCCCCATTGCACTCGGGCAGCGTCGGCGTGGTCTCCGAGGGCGGGTGCAGCATCAGCAGGGCGGGGGGAAACTGGTCAGCGAAGTGGCCGGGCGAGATCGCGGAGTCACCGACTACGGTGCCCTCGGCGAGCACCAGCCCGACGGTGCCCGGGGCAGGCGCCTCGGGAAGCTCCTCGCGGACACCGAAAATCGTTGTGGTGGACAGCAGGCCGGGCCATGAGGCCACCCGAACAGCCACCATCAGCAGTTGCGCCCACTCCTTCGTGGAATCCGGCCAGCGACCCGACACCACAAAACCTTTGAGCGCACCGCCGGAATGGAAGGGGGCGAGTTCGATGGCTCGCCCGGACCCTGAACTCATGTGCCCTCCGCAACTTCGGCTCGGACGGAACGCGCGACACGACGGCGGGTCGGTATCGGACAGGATGAGCCACAGACCCCTTGGCAGGCAAGAGGACACGAGTGCTAACGCGGAACGACCATCTGATGAACAACGGGGCGCCGCGCAGTGCGCGACGCCCCAGTGGGTGAACTGTTCACAAGAGATCAGGCAGGGGGATAGACACCCATCTGCTTGCCCTTGTCGGTCTGCCAGAAGATGTCGGAGATCTCGTCGATGGTGGCCAGCAGTTTCTCGGCGACCGCGGCGTCGAGCGACTTCTTGACGTCGCCCGCGCCGTGGACGCCCTCCCAGAACAGCGTGTGCAGGTTGGGGAACTGCTCGAAGTGGTCCTTGGTGAAGAAGTCGGCCCACAACACCATCAGGTGATGCTTGACCTCTTCGGCCTGACGCTCCTTGATGATGACGGCGCGCGCCTTGAAGTGCTCGTCGTCGGAGTCGTGGTACTTCTGGATGGTCTTGAGGCAGGACAGCGCCTCGATCTTGGCCTGCGCGGGGTCGTAGACACCGCAGTACAGGTCGCAATGGGCATGGGCGGGAGTGGCGTTGGTGAAAAGTCGATGCAGCATGGTCTCAACCTACCCCCGGCGTTGCGGCGCCAAAACCTCGACTGCCGGGTCGTGACCGGGGCGAAACCGCAGCGGCGTTGGCCGGTCCGGCGGTTCCTCGTCGTCGAGCAGTCGATGCTGCCGGCGCTGGCGCCGGGCGACGGGGTGCTGGCCGTGCGGTGCGGGGTGGTGCGGTCCGGTCAGGTGCGGGTTTTTCCGGATCCCGGGCTGCCGTCGCGCTGGTTGATCAAGCGCGTCGGGGCGGTGCACGGAGGAGGTGCCTTCGACGCGGTGTCGGACAACGCCGACGCCGCGGGGGTGGTCGATTCCCGGCAGTTCGGACCGGTGCCGGTGGCCGGTTCCTACGTGGTGGTGTGGACGGTCAGGTCAGGACGACCAGGACCAGGACGCCGAGCAGGATCAATGCGATGACGCCGGCACGCAGGGCCGCCAACAGATAGGAGCGATTGAACGTGGGCGACGACGCATACCAGTGCGGCGGCTGACCCGCGGACTGCGACCCCATCGGTTGCGTTGCCATCACAGACACCTGACCTGCACTATCGATACCGCCCCACGTGAGATGAATCACACGAATAGCCCTGTGACGGCGATCATAAACCGCCAACGGGCCACCAGGAAATTCAGAGCATAACGCCAGCTGCGCGTGGTGCGAAAACGCTCTCGAGCGCCCGGTTACCGCGCAGTCGGCGCCCGGTCGGGCTCGGAAGTTGCCGGAGCTTGTTGATCATGGCTGGACGCTGAGCGGGGTTATCCACAGCCGGGCGCTGTGGAGTGGCTGTATGCGGTGGACAGCGTGCTGGGCAATCGATACGGCCTGTGGACAGAGCTGTGGAAACTGTGGATAGCGGCGATTGCTGCGTGTGCTCCGCTGCTCCGGGGGTGGCTGGGGGATGGCTGGGCCCGCCCGGTGCGTGACAGGATGGCGTCATGGACGACTCGGTTCCCCAGGCAGACGTCCCAGGGCTTCCCGCCGACTTCAGCGCGGACGCGATCCTGCTCGACGTTCGCGAAGACGACGAGTGGCAGCGCGGCCACGCGCCCGGCGCCCAGCACATCCCACTCGGAGACGTGCCGGCGCGCATCCACGAGATCGACGCGGACAAGTCGCTCTACGTCATCTGTCATGCCGGCGGCCGATCGCAGCGTGTCGCCCAGTACCTGCAGCGCCAGGGCTACGAACCGGTCAACGTCAGCGGCGGCATGCTCGCCTGGGCGGGCGCCGGCCGTCCCGTGGTCACCGACGACGGCGGGCCGGGCACCGTCTGATCCTCACCCCCGGACACTCGCCGCGCGCAGTTAGGCTGGTCCGGTGATCCAGGTGTGTTCCGTGTGCGGCACCCGCTGGAACGTGCGTGACAAGCAGCGTCAGTGGTGCCCGCGATGCCAGGGTTCGTTGCTTCCGCCGTCCGCCATGGCCCAACCCGCGCCGGGGCCGCAGCAGACGGGATGGCACCGGCCCGCAGAGGCGCCGAACCAGGCGCACCGGCTGCCGCCGGGCTACCGCTGGATCGCCGTGCGCCCCGGTGCAGCGCCGTCGGCGCCACGACAACGCAGACGGCTCGGACCTACGCCCCGCTACGACGTGATCCCCCGGTGGGGCCTGTTCGACCCGGTCGCGCAACTGCCCCCACCGGCGGAGCCGACGCGCACCGGACCGTCGGCGCGTGCGGTACGGCTGACCCTCTACACCGCGATCGGCATCATGATGGCCGCCGCGGTGCTGCACGCCGTCCGCTATCTCCTGCTCGTCATCAACCGGACCACGCTGCTGCCGCCGTTCGTGGCCTGGACCGCGGTGTGGCTGGGGGTGCTGCTCAGCGTCGCGGTGCTCTTCGCCGTGATCGGCACTGCGGTGGTGATGGCCGGATGGCTGATCCGCCGCCGCGCCGCGGTGTATGCCCACCGCGGCCACGACGATCCGCGGTCGCGGCGGGCCTTGTGGCTCGGCACCCTGATCCCGGTGGTCAATCTGGTCTGGGCACCGGTGTTCGTGATCGAGACCGCGACGGCCGAGGAGGCCTATCCCCGGCTGCGGAAGCCGATCCTGGTGTGGTGGGTGCTGTGGCTGTTGTGCACCGCCGTGTCGGTGTTCGCGATCGCCACCAGCTTCACCAGTGATGCGCAGGGGATCGCGGACAACACCGTGACCGCCACGGTGGCCTACCTGTTGAGCGCCGCCACCGTGGCCGCGCTGATGCGCGTGTACTTCGGATTCGAGCGCAAGCCGGTGGAGCGTCCCGCGCACCGCTGGGTGATCGTCGCCGCCGACACGCAGGGTCCTGACCAGGGCCGCGGCCGGGAAAAAGAGCCTGCGGTTGAGTCAACCGGCCAGGAGCCTGCAGCATAGCGGTATGAGGTCGGCCGATGAGGTGCACGACGGCGGGGACGTCGGTGGGCACCCGTTTGTGGTGGCCCACCGCGGTGCCTCCGCCGATCGGCCCGAACACACTCTCGCCGCCTATGAGCTCGCGCTGCAGGAAGGCGCCGACGGCGTGGAGTGCGATGTACGGCTCACCCAGGACGGCCATCTGGTCTGTGTGCACGACCGGCGGATCGACCGCACGTCGAACGGCACCGGCCTGGTCAGTGAGATGACACTGGCCCAGCTGCGAGAACTGGATTTCGGCTCCTGGCACAGCAACGGCGCCCACGCGAACACCGGGTTGCTGACCCTCGATGATCTGGTGTCGCTGGTGCTGGACTGGAACCGCCCGGTGAAGCTGTTCATCGAGACCAAGCACCCGGTGCGCTACGGCGCTCTGGTCGAGAGCAAGGTCCTGGCCCTGCTGCACCGCTACGGCATCGCCGCACCGGCCTCGGCCGACCGGTCCCGAGCAGTGGTGATGTCGTTCTCGGCCGCCGCGGTGTGGCGGATCCGCCGGGCGGCGCCGCTGCTACCGACGGTGCTGCTCGGGGAGACGTCGCGCTACCTCGGCGGCAGCGCGGCGACGACGGTGGGCGCCACGGCGGTAGGGCCGTCGATCACCACACTGCGTGAGCACCCGGAGCTGGTGGACCGGGCGGCCGCCCAGGGCCGCGCGCTGTACTGCTGGACCGTCGACCACTACGAGGACGTGGGGTTCTGCCGCGATGTCGGGGTGGCGTGGATCGCGACGAACCACCCCGGCCGCACCAAGACCTGGCTCCAGGACGGGCTGACCGGGGCGGGTCGGGACAACTGACCCGACAGCTCAGAGCGCTCCGCCCGCGGCGGCCGGCGCGGTGGCATCGGCGCCGTCTGCTGCGGGCATCTCCCGGGCCACGAAGTCCTCGAGGTGGAACAGGTTGTCGCCGGCCCGCTCGGCGATACGCAGCAGTGTGGTCATCGACGCCACTTCTTCCACCTGCTCCTTGAGGAACCACTGCATGAACTGTTCGCCCAGGTAGTCGCCCTCGTCGCGGGCGGCGGCCGCGAGGTTGGTGATCTGCTCGGTGACGGTGCGCTCCTGCGCCAGGGCCATCTCGATGGCGGCGCGCGGCGTGGCGAAATCGTTGCGCACCGCGTCGATGCCGGGGATCTCGGCGTGGATGTCGCGATCGACCAGGTAGCGCACCAGCATCATGGCGTGGTTGCGCTCCTCGACGGCCTGGCGGTAGAAGTGCTTGGCCAACTGCGGCAGGTCGGCGTCGTCGAAGTAGACCGCCACCGCAATGTATTGCTGCGAGGCGGTGAACTCGTTGCGGATCTGATCGGTGAGCAGCCCGAGGAATTTGGTGTGCTGCGCGTCAGGTGAAGTCATGACGTTGACGATAGTGCAGGTCAGAGCAATTTTCATCCAAGGTCAGCCTTACCGCGGGCAGCCTTTCCTAAGTTGCGCCGCCCTCGCCGTGTGATCTGGTTCACCACTGGGTGGCCTTTGCTCGGCGGCGCGTGTCAGGGCTGGGTGTCCAACGCGGACTGTGGTATCGCCCCATCCGAGGCCAGCGCCGCGAAGAGCTCCGGGGCGGCCGTCTGATCCCAGATCACCACGTCGCCGGAACCGTTGGACGTGTACTCGCCAATGGGAACGGTCAGCGTGGTGGTGTCGCCGCGCAGCGCCCAGCCCAGCCGCGCCAGGTTCCACAGGTGATCGTTGTCGTCGACCGTCAGTGCTCCGACGGCGGCGGCCGGTACGGAATACCAGCGCCACGGGTTCAGCCACACCGCCGGCGCGGCCGCCCGCGCCAGCAGTGCCGACATGAACTGGCGCTGGTTGGTCATCCGGTCCAGGTCGGCGCGGGCGGTGGCGCGACTGCGGACATAGCCCAGCGCCTGAGCGCCGTCGACCGCCTGGCAGCCGGCGGGCAGGTTGATACCCGCGAGGGGGTCGTCGACGGGCTCGGGCGGGCAGACCGTCACCTCGCCGAGCGCGTCCACGATGTCGGCGAAACCGTCGAAGCCCACCTCGGCGTAGTGATCGAGGTGCAGCCCGGTGGCCAGCTCCACGGTCTGCGCCAGCAGCTGCGGCCCGCCGACGGCGAACGCCGCGTTGATCTTGTCGCTGCCGTAGCCCGGGATCTCGACGTAGGAGTCGCGCGGCAGCGACACCATCGTGGTGGGCGCCGACGAACCCAGGCCCGGAATGTGCACCACCATGATGGTGTCTGTGCGGCCGTTGCCGACGTCGCCACCGGTGGCCAGGGTGGCCTGCTGCTCGGGGGACAGGTTGGCCCGGCTGTCCGAGCCCACCAGCAGCCAGTTGGTGCCGCGCCCGGCGTCGGGCCGGCCGGGGTAGTCCGCCAGCGCCGGGATGCGGTGCAGCGATGTCTCGACCCAGAAGCCCACCCCGGCGATCGCGAGGACGGCCACCAGCACCAGCGTCAGCAGCAGGCGCACGATCGGGATGCGCCGGCGTCGCTTGGCGGTGGGCGGGCGCTGCGGTGGCGGCGGCGCGACCGGGCGCTGCGGTGGCGGCCGGCGGGGCGGAGGCGGCGGTGGTGGCGGCCGGCGCTGCTGCGGGGGTGGCGGTGGTGGTGGCGGGCGATGGGCGGGCTCGCGCCGGATCACCTGCGAGGGCTCCCGGATCGGCGGCAGCTGCTGGGGGTGTGGCCGGCGCGGCGGAACCGGAGGAGGCGGTCGCCGCTCGTCGTTCACCTCAGAGAGCTTATGTCGCGCTCGGGCGCCAGCCAGCCCAGATGCTGGGCCAGCAGCGCGTAGCCGACGAACGCCACCACGTCGATCACCCCGTGCGCGATGATCAGCGGCCACAACCGGCCCCAACGCCGGTAGGCGTAGCCGAACACCAGACCCATCACGACGTTGCCGACACCGGCGCCGAAGCCCTGGTACAGGTGATAGGCCCCGCGCAGCAGGCTCGAGGCCACCACCGCCTTGACCGGGTTGACGCCCAGCTGGTCGAGGCGGTTGAGCAGGTAACCGACCACGATGACCTCTTCGGCCCACCCGTTGGCGAAGGCAGCTGCGATCAGCATCGGGACCCGCCACCAGGTGTCGGACAGTTGCGTCGGCACCACCTCGGCGCTCACGCCGAGGGCGCGCGCCGCCACGTACAGACCCAGGCCCGGGATGCCGATCAGCGCGGCCAGCCCCAGCCCGCCCAGGAGATCAGGACGCAGCCGGAAGCGGCCGATCCCGATGCGCGCCGGGGTGAACCCGCTGCGCCACAGCAGGTAGACCGCCAGCGCGCCCCAGGCCACGAGTTGTGCGACGGCAGCCAGGTTCAGCGCCATGTCGATCAGGTCGAAGTACGACCGGCGGGGGTTGAGGGCCACGGACTGATCGGCCAGTCCGCGCAGCACGAAGTCGGTCAGCCGCAGGGTCGCGGTGATGGCGCTGAGGCCGAAGGTGACCGCCAGGACGACGGCGATCTCGATCTTCATGGCCCGGCGTTCGGGCGCGGGCAGTGGGCCGGGTTCGCTCACCCCGACACGGTAGCCGCGGTCAACTCAGGATTGCCGGGCACGCAGACCGTTGACGAACGGGCAGCCCATCAGCACCCGGATGGCCTGGCTCAGCGCGGTCACGTCGTCGACGGGCTTGGCGAACGGCAGCCGGACGTCGTGGTCGCCGTCGTCGCCCTCGACGCGCAGCCGGACACCGTAGCGGTCCAGGCCCAGGGGACGGACGCGGCCGCGGCGCATCGGTCCGGGCAGCCGGCCCGCCAGCCGGGCCACCACGTCGCGGTGGTCGCTGTCGATGTGGCGCAGCCAGCAGGTCTCCATGCTGCAGAAGGGGTCCGGCTCGGCCGCCAGCAGGCTGCTCACCCCGACGGCCTCGGCGCCGGTGGAGTCGGCCACCACCACCGATTCGACCTCCAGCCGCAGCAGCGTGAAGTCGGTGCCGACCTGCAGCAGTACCGGAGCGGGGTGCTCGGCGGCGATCAGGTCCAGCGTCGCGCGGACGGTGCTCGGCGGCACGGGGACCAGCCGGCCCCGGATCCAGACCAGGGAGCGGACGGGTTCGCGCAGCGGCAGGGGTGCGTAGTCGGTGAGCTCCAGCACGGCCTGCACCCCGCCGGTACCCGCGCTGCAGACCCGGGCGGCGGCGACGCTGCCGGTGGGGACCAGGGTGGCGAACGACCCGTCGGCCATCAGATGGTGCACGGGCGTGGATTCCGGGTCGACGCCTTCGAGGGCCAGCAGCGCACTCCCGGCCCGCACGCACGCACTGCGGACGCGTTCGGCGGTGGTGGGTCCGGAACTGGTCACTGCGGTCATCGGGCGCCTTTCGGAGCGTGTCTTCAACTGAGGTAAGCCTAACTTAACTAGCATTTGGCGATCGTGGCAAGCCCCACCGGATAGGCTCGGGGAGTGGTCGGAGTCGCATACCTGGGTCCACGTGGGACGTTCTCGCAGGCGGCGCTGAACCAGATGGCCTCTGCCGGCCTGATTCCCGGTGCCGACCTGAACTCTGAGAACGGCGGCGTCGAACCCCGATCGGTGGACAGCACACCCGCCGCGCTCGATGCGGTACGCACCGGCGCAGCGGAGTACGCGTGCGTGCCGATCGAGAACTCCATCGAGGGGTCGGTGCTACCCACCCTGGATGCCCTGGCCATCGGCTCGCCGTTGCAGGTGTACGCCGAGACCACCTTGGACGTGTCCTTCAGCATCGTCGTCGCGCCCGGCATGGACGCCGCGGCGGTGCGTACCGTGGCCGCCTTCCCCGTGGCCGCCGCCCAGGTGCGCCGCTGGCTGGCCGAACACCTGCCGCAGGCCGCGGTGGTTCCGGCCATCTCCAATGCCGGTGCTGCCGAAGATGTTTCGCAGGGACGCGCCGATGCGGGGGTGAGCACGGCGCTGGCTGCCGACCTCTACGGGCTGAGCGCACTGGCACACGGGGTGGTCGACGAGGCCACTGCCCGCACCCGGTTCCTGCTCGTCGGCGCCCCCGGGCGGCCACCGGCGCGTACCGGAGCCGACCGCACCTCGGTGGTGCTGCGCCTGGAGAACGTGCCCGGGGCCCTGGTGAGCGCGCTGCTCGAGTTCGGCGTCCGCGACATCGACCTGACCCGCATCGAGTCGCGCCCCACCCGCGTCGAGCTGGGCACCTACGTCTTCTTCCTGGACTGTGTGGGACACATCGAGGATTCCGCCGTCGCAGCGGCACTCACAGCGCTGCACCGTCGTTGTGCGGATGTGCGATATCTCGGATCATGGCCGACCGGATCGGCCGCAGGAGCCCTGCCACCCCGACTGGACGAGGCCGCCGCCTGGCTGGCCCGGCTCAAGGAGGGCCGGGCATGAGCGGACGGCTGATCCTGCTGCGGCACGGCCAGACCTACGGCAACGTCGAGAAACGGCTGGACACCCGGCCGCCTGGCGCCGAGCTGACCCCGCTGGGCCGCGACCAGGCCCGCGCCTTCGCCCGCGCTCGCCAGGACCCGCCAGGCCTGCTGGTCCATTCGGTGGCCACCCGCGCCCGTCAGACCGCCGGGGAGGCCGGCGGGCTGTTGCAGGTGGCTCCCCGCGAGTGCGACGGTCTGCACGAGGTGCAGGTCGGGGAGTTGGAGAACCGCAACGACGACGAGGCCATCGAGCAGTTCGGCCAGGTCTATCAGCGTTGGCACGAGGGGGACCTGGACGCGGCGATGCCCGGCGGGGAGAGCGGCAGCGATGTCCTGGCCCGCTACGTCCCGGTGGTGACGGACCTGCGGATGCGCTACCTGGACAACCACGATTGGACCGACGACATCGTGGTGGTCAGCCACGGTGCCGCCATCCGGCTGGTGGGCGCGGTGCTGGCCGGCGTCGACGGCGGCTTCGCGCTGGACAACCATCTGGCCAACACCGAGTTCGTGGCGTTGGCGCCGATCACCGACGGCCGATGGAGCTGCCTGCAGTGGGGATCACTGACCCCGCCGTTCTATCCGGAACCGGACGCCGACGCGGTTCAGGAAGCCCGAACGGCCGCCGACCCGATGGGCTGAGCACATTCGCAGCCCACGGCGTCGCAGTCGACGACGAACGCATGCGCCATGATCTCCGGTGTGGTGCACTGGTCCTCGGTGCAATCCGAGCGGAGCAGTGCGTGCACGATCAACGTGCCGGTGCAGTCTGCTTCCATGCCTTCAGTTCCTACCACCACGGCCTGACAGAACAGTGGCGGCGCGCCCCTCAGGCCCAGCCGAGTTCATGCAGCCGTTCGTCGTCGATGCCGAAATGGTGTGCCACCTCGTGGATCACGGTGATCGCCACCTCGTCGACCACCTGCTGCTCGCTGTCACACATCTGCAGCAGGGCGCCCCGGTAGATGGTGATGGTGTCGGGCAGCGAGCCGGCGTAGAAGGAGTCGCGCTCGGTCAGGGCGACGCCCTCGTAGAGCCCCAGCAGGTCGGGCTCTTCGAGGTTGCGGTCCTCTACCAGCACCACCACGTTGTCGAACGCCGCGGCGAGCTCCGCCGGAATGAGGTCGAGGGCATCGGAGACCAACTCGTCGAACCTCTTGCGGCTCATCCGGACTGCCATCGGCGTCAGGCCGGGGGCGGCAGGACCGGTGCGGGCGGGGCCGGAACGGGTTCCACCGGAGCGGGGGCCGGCGGCGGAGCCAGGGGATCAGGCGCAGGCGCGGGCGCGGGCGGCGGCACCGGTGCGGCCGGCGGCGGCACGACTTCGGGTGCGGGGGCGGGCGCGTCCGGGGGCGGCGGGTTGAAGACGTTGCCCGACGGCGGCGGGGCCGGGGCGGTTGTCTCGGTGACCTGACCCGGCATGTGCTGACTCGGGTCGCGCTCGGTGGTGGTGGCGGTGGTGCCGCTGCTGCTCGAATCCGAGCCCCCGTAGGAGCTCGAGTCGTCGGGGTAGTACTGCTGCGTCGGCTCGGTGAACTCGATGGGCGGCAGGTTCAGCCGTTCGGCCGGGATGTCCGGCGGCGGTACCGGCGGCTGGCCGTTGATCAGCAGCGGGCCCTTGGCGCTGTTGAGCAGCGTCGCCCAGCCGCCGTTGCCCAGGGTGGCGCCGACACTGCACGACACCTGGTGGCTGCCCGCGGTCCAGCTGGGCATCGAGATGGTGCTGTAGATCAGCGTCAGCGTGGTGGTGCGCAACTGGATCGGCGCCAGATAGGCGTCGGTCATCGTGGTGCAGGATTCCTTGATGAAGGCGTCCTGGTCGGCCTCGGGCGGCAGTCCCGGTCCGGGGAACCGCTGCGCCAGGTCCAGCGACCCGGTGATCTCCATGGCGTGCGGCGCCGCGCAGTCCACCGGGATGTCGGTGGGCTGGTTGGTGGCCGGGTCGATCCCCAGACAGGTTCCCGCCGGCCACACCTTCGACTGGTCCACCTCAGCGACCCGGCCCTGGAAGGCGAGCTGCTGGTTGTCCGGGCCCGGCAGTTGCAGACCGCACAACATCCGGCGTTCGCCGGACTGCCGCCAGGCCTTGTCACCCGACCACAGCATGCCGATGGTGAACCGGCTATTCGGGTCGTACCGCGGGCCCAGATAACGGCGCACCGCCACCTGGCACTGCTCCTGGCTGATCTGCTGGATGCGCGTCGGTGAGGGCGGCGCGGCGTCGGGGCCGTACTCGGAGCCCGGGAAGGTGCTCATGTCCACCGACTCGGCGACCTCGAAGCGGTGCTCCTGGGCGCAGTCCACCACCTCGGCGTCATCGGGGGTGGTGTTGGGCCAGTTCAGGCAGTCTCCGGGGTTGGCCTCGTTGAACGTCTTGGTGCCCTTGGAACCGGCGATGGGAATGATGTCGGAGTCCAGGTAGCCCACCAGGCCGTTGCCGGACCCGCTGAGCGGCAGCGCGGTGATGACGCCGGCGATCAGCAGTGCGCCGAGCGCGGTCAGCAGTAGCGCCCGCCGCGTGGCTCGGGCCTGCAGAGTGCGCAGCCAATCGAACCGCTTGCGTTGGGGCTGGTCAGGGGCCGCTTCCGGCGCGTCGGATACTTCGGACATCCGCTCCATTGTGACAGGCGTGTCAGGTGCTGTGACAAGTGATGCGAATGTAACGTTATGTGGTTGTGTCGGGGCGTGCCGATGCCAACCGCCCCGCCCTGACCGGGTCTCCCCGACAAAAGTAGGGTTGGCGGGCGTGATCGACTTGAAGGTGCTGCGCGACGACCCCGATCTCGTCCGCCGTTCTCAGACCAGCCGTGGTGAGGATCCCGCCCTGGTCGATGCGCTCCTGGCCGCAGATGCCGCACGGCGCTCGGCGATCTCCACCGCCGACGATCTGCGTGCCGAGCAGAAGGCCGTCAGCAAGCGGGTCGGGGCGGCCTCGCCCGAGGAGCGTCCTGCCGTGCTGGCACAAGCCAAGGAGCTGGCCGCCCAGGTCAAGGCCGCCGAGGCCGAGCAGGCCGAGGCCGAGCGGGCCTTCGTGACCGCGCACATGGCGATCTCCAACGTGGTGATCGACGGGGTGCCGGCCGGCGGCGAGGACGACTTCGTGGTGCTCGACACCGTGGGGACACCGCCCGACATCGAGAACCCGAAGGACCATCTGGAACTCGGCGAGACGCTGGGCCTGCTCGACATGGAGCGCGGCGCCAAGGTCTCGGGTTCGCGGTTCTACTTCCTGACCGGACGCGGCGCCCTGCTGCAACTGGGCCTGCTGCAGCTGGCCGTGCGGGTGGCCACCGAGGCCGGCTTCACGCTGATGATCCCGCCGGTGCTGGTGCGTCCGGAGATCATGCGGGGCACCGGGTTCCTGGGCGCCCACGCCGACGAGATCTATCACTTGGAGGAGGACGACCTCTATCTGGTGGGCACCTCGGAGGTACCGCTGGCGGGTTACCACTCCGACGAGATCCTGGACCTGTCGCGCGGGCCGATGCGCTACGCCGGATGGTCGTCGTGCTTCCGCCGCGAAGCGGGCAGTTACGGCAAGGACACCCGCGGCATCATCCGGGTGCACCAGTTCGACAAGGTGGAGGCTTTCGTCTACTGCAAGCCGGAGGACGCCGAGGCCGAGCACCAGCGCCTGCTCGGGTGGCAGCGCGAGATGCTGGCCAAGATCGAGGTGCCCTACCGCGTGATCGACGTCGCCGCGGGTGATCTGGGTTCCTCGGCCGCCCGCAAGTTCGACTGCGAGGCGTGGGTGCCCACCCAGCAGACCTACCGCGAGCTGACCTCGACGTCGAACTGCTCGACGTTCCAGGCCCGCCGGCTGTCCACCCGCTACCGCGACGACAACGGCAAGCCCCAGATCGCGGCCACCCTCAACGGCACCCTGGGCACCACCCGGTGGCTGGTGGCCATCCTGGAGAACCATCAGCAACCCGACGGCAGTGTGCGTGTGCCGGCGGCCCTGGTCCCCTACGTCGGCACGGAGGTTCTGACAGCATGATCGATCTGGCTCTGGACGACCTGCGCTCCTGGTTCGGTTTCGGCGTGGCGGGCAACTTCGCCGGTCACCTCGAACAGGCCGGGGAGGCAGCCGATTTCGTGACCGTCGCATCAGTTGGGGACGCGCCCAAGGGGATCTTCCCGTGGTACGCACCAGGCGTCGACGGGTTCTTGTCGCAGTTCCCGCTGTCCCATGACGCCATCGTGCTGCCCGCCAGCGACGAGCCACTGAACCTCCAGATCGAACCCGAGGTGGGACTGGCGTGCCGGGTGGTCTGGGAGGGTGACACCGTGGTGACGCTGCAGCCGTTCGCCTTGGGTGCCTTCAACGACTGTTCGATCCGCCGGCCCGGGGCACCCAAGATCAGCCACAAGAAGAACTGGGGCCCGGCGTCGAAAGGCGTTGCCGCACAGTTCTTCGACATCTCCGACCTGACCCCGGACGGACCCACCGCCACCCTGCGGCTGGTGTGCCACCTGCGCGACTCCTCGGGCGAGGAGCACGCCTACGGCGTGGACAGCCCGCTGCTCGGTTACTCCTACTACGGCGAAGTGCTCCTGGACTGGATCGTTGAGCGACTGGCGAACCAGAAGGGCTCACCGGAGACGCCGTTGGAAGATGTCGGCGCGCTGATGGTGGCGGCGGGGCGGCCCGAGAACGTGCTGATCGGCATCGGCGCCACCCGCTACACCGAACTCGGCGAGTCGACGTTCCTGCAACCCGGCGACCAGGCCATCGTCCGGGTCTACGACACGGCCTCCGAGGCGTTCTCCGAACTGCGGCAGACGGTGTCGGCGGCCGGTTCGTAGGAAATACATCGGCGAGCGGGAGGTAGCGATGGCAGGGCGGACAACGGTGTCGCAGCTGTGGCGCTTCCCGGTGAAATCCATGGGCGGTGACCAGGTCACCCGGTTGCGGGTGGACCGACGCGGCGCCCACGCCGACCGGCTCTGGGCGGTGCGTGATCTCGAGAACGACATCACCGCCTCGGCGCGGCGGATCCCGGCGCTGCTGGGTGCGGTGGCGCGCTACACCGCCGAGCCGGGGCCGGATGCGGGGCCCGGTAATGCCCCTGAGGTGGTCATCACCCTGCCCGGCGGCGAGGACGTCTCCAGCAGTGACCCCACTGTGCACGAACGGCTTTCGGAGTTCGTCGACCGTGACGTGCGGCTGATGCCGCTGCCGCCGCTGTCGGATACCACCGCCCACCGGCTCTCGGTGCGGCAGAGCAAGGCGAACTTCGCCGCTGCCGAGGTGCGCCGCGACTTCGGCCTCGACGACTCCGAGGCGCTGCCCGACACGTCGGTGTTCACCACCAAGCAGATCCTGACCCTGGCCCGGTTCTCCACGCCGCCGGGCACTTTCGTCGATCTCAGTGCGATGCACCTGATGAGCACCACCAGCTTGGCATCGCTGTCGCCCGACGGTGCCGGCTACGACGTCCGCCGGTTTCGGCCCACCGTGCTGGTGGCCGTTGCGGAGCCGGATGACGACTACCCGGAGACGGCCTGGGTGGGTGCCACGGTGCAGATCGGCACCGCCACCGTGTCCGTCACCGTCCCCACCATCCGCTGTGTGGTGCCCACCCGCCCGCAACCGGGTCTGGAGACCGACCGGGCACTGACCCGGCAGCTGGCCGAGCGCACCAACCGCTTCCTCGGGGTGTACGCCGACGTGACCGCAGCGGGGCTGCTGCAGGTCGGCGACGAGCTGCGGGTGCGCCGGCCGCAGCCTCCGGGGGCGCTGCGGGCCGCGGCGTCGGCGGCCGGCAAGGCTGCGGTCCGTCGCGCCCAGTGGGTGCTGGAGAAGACGGTCCTACGGCAGAGCTGACCATGGCCAAGTCGTTCACGCTGGTGCAGCTGCGCTACTTCACCGTGGTCGCCCGGCTGGAGAACATGCGGGCCGCGGCCTACGAACTCAATGTCACTCAGTCCACCCTCTCCGCGGCCATCGGCCAACTGGAGCGCGAGGTGGGGGTGCAGCTGTTCCACCGCCGGTCCAACCGCGGACTGCGGCTCACCCCGGCTGGGCGGCGACTGCTGGTGGGGGCCCGATCGGTGCTCGAGGACGCCGATCTGCTGTACCACTCGGTGCGGGCCGAGCGCGAGGAGTTGGCCGGTGACCTGGTGGCCGGCATCTTCTCGCCGCTGGCACCGTTTCTGGCGCCCCGCATTTTGACCGAATTCGAGCGGCGCCATCCGCAGGTGAAGCTGAGCTTTCTGGAGGTCGATCAGGAGCGCCTGATCCGCGCGCTCGCCGAGGGCACCTGCGAGACGGCGTTGATGTACGACCTGGGGCTGGGCACCGAGTACGCCTACGAGGTGCTGCAGCGGGTGCCGCCACACCTGCTGGTCGCCGAGGACCACCCCCGCGCCGCCACTCCCGATCAGCCGGTGCACCTGCGGGATTTCGAGGCCGAGCCGTTCATCCTGCTGGACCTCAAACACAGCCGCGAGTACTACCTCGACATCTTCAAACGGCTGCAGATCCGGCCGCGGATCCGGCATCTGGTGTCGGGATACGAGACGGTGCGCTCCTACGTCAGCATGGGCCACGGCTACTCGCTGCTGAACTGGCGGCTGTCGCGCGATGTCACCTATGCCGGCGGTCGGGTGGTGTCGCTCGAGCTGGCTGACGACCTGCCGCCCACCGAGTTGGTGCTGGTGCGGCTGCGCGGCGGGCGGGCCACCCGCAAATCCCTCGCCTTCCAGGAGATCTGCATCGAGCTGCTGGCGGATTACTAACAGGTGATCGATTCTGTCGATCAGTGTGACCACTCTTTTTCGTTGGACTCGTTCGACGGCTGCCCGTGACACTGAGGTCGTGCAAACACACGACGACGACGCCGTTGCGGCCGCGTCCACCGCCACCGCGCCGAATACGAGTTCCGGCATGCAGAAGCGAGTGCTGGCCGGCGGCAGCATCGGCCAGTTCATCGAGTTCTACGACTTCACCCTCTACGGGTTGTCCGCGGTCACGTTGTCGCACTTGTTCTTTCCCAGCGAGAACGCCCTGGCGGGGCTGCTGGCCACGTTCGCCACCTTCGGCGTCGCGTTCCTGGCGCGCCCGTTCGGCGGGCTGTTCTTCGGCGCTCTGGGCGATCGGATCGGCCGGCGCAAGGTCTTGTTCGTCACCCTGCTCTCGATCGGCCTGGCCACCACGCTGATCGGGCTGCTGCCCACCTACGCGACCATCGGGGTGTTCGCACCCATCCTGCTGGTGCTCTGCCGGCTCATCCAGGGCTTCTCTGCCGGCGGTGAATCGGTGGGGGCGCCGGCCTTCGTGTTCGAACACGCTCCTCTGGAGCGGCGCGGATTCTGGATCAACGTCACGCTGGCCGCCACCGCACTGCCGTCGGTGGTCGGCGGCACGCTGATCCTGGTGCTCTCCACCACGATGACGCCCGAGGCATTCGACTCCTACGGCTGGCGCATCCCGTTCCTGCTCGCCCTGCCGCTGGCGTTCTTCGGGCTCTGGATCCGCTCCAAGACCGAGGAATCCGAGGCCTTCAAGCAGGTGCTGCGCAAGCACGAACACAAGGAGTACAGCCCCATCCGCGCGGCGTTCCAGGAGAACCGGATGCGGATGGTGCAGGTCATCTGCGTGATGGGTCTGACCGCCATGGGGTTCTACTTCCTGACCGGCTACTTCGTCTCCTACGTCCAGGTCACCGGCGACCTCAGCCGTGAGGCCTCCCTGGGCGCCAATGCCGTGGCCATGGCGATGTACGCGCTGCTGTTGCCCGTCGGCGGCATCATCGGTGACCGGGTGGGCCGCAAACCCATGCTGATCGCCGGCGCCGCGGCCCTGGCCGTGTTGTCCATACCGTGTTTCATGCTGGTCACCAGTGGCTCGCTGGTACTGGCGCTGGCCGGGCAGCTGCTGTTCGTCCTCCCGCTGTGCATCTACGGCGGCGGCTGCTACACCTTCTTCGTCGAGATCTTCACCACCGAGACTCGCTTCACCTCCGCAGCCGTCAGCTACAACGTGGCCTACGCCGCCTTCGGCGGCACCGCCCCGTTCATCGGGACCTGGCTGGTGTCGAGCACCGAAACCGACTCCGCACCCGGGTTCTACATGGCCGGCGCCGCCGTCCTGGTGGGGCTGTTCCTGGTGCTGACCAAGGTGCCCGAGACCCGCCACCGGGTCGGCTGAACCACCCGACACACAAGGAGTCCCCTCATGGGTGCACACGAATTCCTCACCGACTTCCACCACGTGGCCACCTTCGGCGCCACCGACAACAACGGTGTCGACCGCCAGGCCGCGACGCCGGAGGACAAACTCACTCGCGACTGGTTCGCTGCCTTTGTCGCCCAGCGTGATTGGCAGCTGCGGGTGGACGGCATCGGCAACATGTTCGCGCTGGTCGAGCTCACCCCGGGCGCGCCGTACGTGCTCATCGGCTCACACCTGGATTCCCAGCCGCTCGGTGGCCGCTTCGACGGCGCCTACGGGGTGATCGCCGCGCTGCACGCCGCCGAGCGCATCGCGACGCGGGTGGCGGACGAGAACGGCTCACCTGCCTTCAATCTGGCGGTGGTGAACTGGTTCAACGAGGAAGGCGGCCGGTTCCCCCCGTCCATCATGGGCTCCTCGGTGTTCGCCGGGCTGATGGACGAAGCCGAGATGCTGGCGGTGCGCGACCTGGCCGGGGTGTCGGTGGCCGAGGCCCTCGACGCCATCGGCTACCGCGGCACCGACCCGCGCCCGGACGTGGCAGGCTACGCCGAGATCCACATCGAGCAGGGCCGCATCCTCGAGCGCGAGGGCATCGACCTGGGTGCAGTCGACTTCTCCTGGTACACCCAGAAACTCGACATCGAGGTGCTGGGGGAGCAGTCGCACACCGGGGCCACCGCCATGGCCGACCGCCACGACGCGCTGGTGGCCGCCAGCAAGGTGGTGCTGTTGGTGCACGAGGTCACAAAAGCCTTCGAAGCCGAGGCGCTGGTGTCATCGGTGGGCCGCTTCACCGTAGAGCCCAATTCGCCGATCGTGGTGGCCCGGCGCGTGCACCTGGTGGCCGATCTGCGTTCGGCGTCGCCGGCGATCGTCGCCGAAGCCCGAGCCAGCCTGCTGGCGGATATCTCCGACGTGGCACGCTCGCACGACATCACGATCAATGTCCGGGACTTCGACGTCCGCGACATCCAGCGGTTCCCCCAGGCCGGGGTGGAACTGACCGAGAAGGTCGCCGCGGATCTGGGTCTCAGTGTGCGGCCCATCCGCACCATGGCCGGCCACGATTCGGTGCCGATGAACCGCATCGTGCCCACGGTGATGATGTTCATCCCGTCGGTGGACGGGGTGAGTCACTGCGAACGGGAGTTCAGCACCGACGAGCAGATGACCGCCGGTGTCGACGCCCTCACCCAGGTGGCCTGGGAAATGGTCAACGGGGCGCTGGTGCGTCGATGAGCGACATCGCCTTCCTGAGCGCCACCGAGCTCCTGGGCGCATTCCGTCGTCTCGAACTGGCTCCCGCGGAGGTGCTCGAGGCGCAGATCGCCGAGATGCAGACCCGCGGCGCGGACGTCAACGCCTGCACCGAACTGTTGCTGGAGGAGGCCAGGGCGGCGGCCGAGCGGGCCGGTGACACCTACGCCCGGTGTGCGCAGTCCGGGCAGCAACCGCCGGCGCTGCTGGGTCTGACGGTCGCCACCAAAGAAAAGCACGGCATCGCGGGCCGCTCTCTGGAGTCGGGCCTGCTGGCGCACCGCGGCCGCATTGCCGACGCCGATCACCCTGTGGTGCAGCGCATCCGCGGTGCCGGGGGCATCATCCACGCGCGCACCACCAGCCCGGAGTTCAGCTGTGCCACCGTGACGCATTCGCCGATGTGGGGCGTCACCCGCAACCCGTGGAACCTGGAGACCTCGCCGGGCGGTTCGTCGGGTGGCTCCGGAGCGGCGCTGGCTGCCGGGTTCACCACGCTGGCTACTGCCTCGGACATCGCCGGCTCCACCCGCATCCCCGCCGGATTCACCGGCACTGTCGGCTACAAGGCGCCGTTCGGCCGGATCCCCGGGCTGCCCCCGCTGGCTGCGGACTGGTACCGCGGCGACGGACCCATGGGCCGCAGCGTGGCCGACGTCGCGCTGCTGACCTCCGTGCTCTCCGGCCGCCATCCGAGCGACCACGACTCCTGGGGACCCACCGGCGAGCTGCCTGCCCTCGGGGGTGGTGTCGAGGGGCTGCGGATCGGGGTCTCGGTGCGGCTCGGGGACTTCCCCGTCGCGACCGAGATCGCCGCCAACACCCGCACGGTGGCCGACAAGCTCGCCGCCGCGGGGGCGCAGGTGGTCGAGGTGGACCTGCCCTGGACCACCGCGCAGATGCGCCGGACCATCTTCGCCCACTTCGGCCACATTCTCGGTCCGGCGGTGGCGCGGGAGAGCGCGGGCGCGCGGACGTCGAAATACTTGCAGCAGTTCATCGCCGACGCCGCCGCGGGCGCGGCCGACACCTCCCTGGTGGATTCGCTGGCGATGGACGCGCGCATGCGCGGCGAGCTGGCCGCCGCGATGGCCGATGTCGACGTGCTGCTGTGTCCCACCTCGGCGGTGACGTCCCTGCGGGCCGACGGCGACTACCTCGACGGCATCGACGTCGACGGCCGTCACCTGCAGCACTACTGGGAAGCGCACATGACGGCGCCGTTCAATGTGGCCAACGGGTGCCCGGTGCTGGCGGTGCCCAGCGGCATGTCCGGGTGCGGGGTACCTACCGGCGTGCAGGTGGTGGGACACCCGTACGACGAGGCCATGGCGTTCCGGGTGGCACACACCGTGGAACAGCTGGTGGGCTTCGACGGGCGTCCGCCCGCTGGTTCATGAGCGCTGCAGCAGCCCATCGAGCACCGCCACGAATTCCTCGGGGCGCGCCGGGGTGAACGCCGGGCGCAGCTTGAGCCCGGGGACGTCGAGGGTCACCAGCGTGGATCTCAGCGGCCGTTGGATGTCCAGCGGCAGCCACCGCCGCAGATCCGAGCTGCCCCAGATCCGGAACCGCTGCATGAACATGCCGAGCTGGTCCACGTCGTAGCCCCGGATGTCGCGCAGCGGAATCACTTTCGACGTACCCGACGGAAAGTGATAGCGCCGCAACGTGATCGCCGAGCGGTCGAGCGCGACCAAGCCGTCGTCGTAGGACTGCCCGGGTGGGGCGCTCACAACTTACGGCTCCGCAGTTCGTGGCCCTTGGTGGTCAGGCAGCGGCCGTTGGTCAGATTCCACTGCCAGCCGTGCAGATTGCAGGTAAGGGTGTTGCCCTCCACCACACCGAATTTCGATAGATCGGCCTTCAGGTGCGGGCAGCGCCGCTGGATCTCCCAGCCGTCGGTGGTGATGGAAGAGGAGTCGTCGTGGGCCTCGGCGAACCAGCCGTCGGCATAGGCGATGCGCTCGTCGGTCAGGCACTTGAAGAACGTGTAGAGGTACTCGTTGTACCCGCCGACGCGCCACGCCCGGAACCGGGTGGACAAGAAGATGGTGTTCACCCAGTCCGGCTCACCGTCACGCAGCACCGTGCGCACCAGCTCCGGGGCGATCTCGAAGCCGTAGCGGAACTTCTCGTCGGCGATGGGTTCGCGCACAACACGTTTGGGGAAATCGACCACCACGGTCTCAGCGCCTAGACGCAGCTCCACCGGATAGCCGATGCCGTCACAGATCTGATCGGACTGGATCATGATGGGCTCGAACAACTGACGCAGCGGCTCGAGCAGCGGCGGGCCTTCGGCGGGCGCCCACCCGGCCTTCAGCTCGGCCAGCACCGGGGCCATGCGCTCGGCGTAGTCGGCGATGTAGTCCGCCTTGCCGGTGGTGAAGATGGCCTCCACCTCGTCGACGGGCAGCGGATGCACCAGTGAGTTCAGCGTCGAGCCGGTGAAATCCGCCCGGGTGCCGGGCATCATCAGCAGCCCGCGGTCGTGGCCGTGGGTGCGCATCTGGTCCAGGAACACCATCTGGTCCGGGAAGATGTTCGCCGGATCGCCCTGGTCGTCGTTGAGGAAACGCAGCGCGTCGTCGAGGAAACACGGCGGTCCGGCCGAGGGGATCACCCACGTGGCTCCCACCTGCGCGATGTACTGCCGGCAGCGGTCCATCTGACGCTGACGCTTCTGGGTGCCGAAGGCGGCCTTGGCGCGCTCGGGCATGTCGTAGACCATCGGGTACCAGATGGCCCCGGAGAACTGCAGCATGTGGACGTCGACGTGCCCGAATTCGGCCGCCAGCACGTCCAGATCCACCGGGCGGGCGTCATTCATGTTGAACGCCACCGTCTCGCCGTCGGAGACCACCAGCCCGGAGTCGCCGATGGGCCCGTCGGCCGGCGCGCGCAGCGCGATGATCATGACGTCCAGGTCGCCCTTGGGGCCACTGACCCGGTGTTTGGTGGAGTCGACGGTCTCGACGAACCGGTGGAATCCGAGCGTCTCGAGTTCGCGGCGCAGATCCGGCACCGGGTAGTCCGGCAGCAGCACCACGGCGTCCTTGTTGACGTGGCGGCGCAGATTCTCCGGGTCGAAGTGATCCTTGTGCAGGTGCGACACGTAGAGGTAGTCGCAATCGCCGAGCCGGTCCCAATCCAGCGTGCTGTTGTCCGGGAACGGGAACCAGGACCCGAAGTAGGCCGGATTCACCCACGGGTCACACAGGATGTCGCCCGCGGACGTTTCGATCAGGAAGCCGGCATGGCCGACGCTGGTGACCTGCACAAACACCTCTCGTGACACTCGGGCCTCGCTCGAGCAGCAGTGAGGCGCCGCTTCGAGCTTAGCGGCCGCGGTGGCCCACGGCCGTCTGCCACCGCGGCCGGGCGATAGGCTTCACAGTTGTGGAACCGGCATACGCCACCGTGATCGCGCTGTCGCGGCTGGCCTGGAAGATCCAAGGGCTGACCTTCACCGTGACCGGGGTGGAGAACCTGCCGCGCACCGGCGGTGCCGTGGTGGCCATCAACCACACCAGCTACTTCGACTTCACGTTCGCCGGGCTGCCGGCATTTCGCCAGGGCCTGCACCGCAAGGTCCGGTTCATGGCGAAGAAGGAAGTGTTCGACCACAAGATCACCGGCCCGATGATGCGGAGCTTCCGGCACATCCCCGTCGACCGCGAGGCCGGCGCCGAATCGTTTGCCGAGGCGGTCCGCCGGCTCCAGGCGGGCGAACTGGTGGGCGTCTACCCCGAGGCCACCATCAGCCGCAGCTTCGAGATCAAGGACTTCAAGTCCGGCGCCGCGCGCATGGCGATCGCCGCCGATGTGCCGATCGTCCCGCACATCGTCTGGGGTGCCCAGCGCATCTGGACCAAGGACCACCCCAAGAAGCTGCTGCGGCCCAAGGTGCCGATCAGCGTCGCCGTCGGGGAACCCATCGCGCCGACGCTGCCCGCGCCCGAGCTGACCGAACTGCTGCGCCACCGGATGCAGCATCTGCTCGAGCGGGTGCAGGAGCACTACGGTCCACACCCGCCCGGGGAGTTCTGGGTGCCGCACCGCCTCGGCGGGGGAGCGCCGTCGCTGGCCGAGGCCGCCCTCCTCGACGCCGAGGAAGCCGCCCGGCGGGCGCAGGCCAGGACCGAACGGCCGGGCCCGGGGTAGCCGCGGATGGAGCCGGTGTACCGATTCCTCGAAGTGACCGCCGAGTCCCTGGTTGCAGCCACGGGCACGCAGATCACCTTCGGCGGGCTCGAGAACATCCCGGCCTCCGGTCCGGCGGTGGTGGCGATCAACCACACCAGCTACGTCGACTGGCTGCCGGCGGCGCTGGCCGTCAAACGACGTGGCAGGCGGATGCGGTTCATGATCAAGGCCGAGATGCAGCAGGTGAAAGTGGTGAACTTCCTGATCAAGCGGACCAGGACGATTCCGGTGGACCGTTCTCACGGCTCGCAGGCGTATGCGGTTGCCGTGCAACGGCTCCGGGAAGGTGAGCTGGTGGGGGTGTATCCGGAGGCGACCATCAGCCGCAGCTTCGAGCTCAAGGACTTCAAGTCCGGTGCGGCGCGCATGGCGCTGGAGGCCCAGGTGCCCGTGGTGCCTCTGATCGTCTGGGGTACGCAGCAGATCTGGACCAAGGGACATCCGAAACAACTGGGCCGCAGGAAGTTTCCCGTCACTGTGCAAGCGGGGCCCGCGCTGGCGCCGGTCGGCAGTGCGGCCGAGCTCGAGGACACGATGCGAGCGGCCATGTCTGCGGTTCTCACCGAGGCGCAGCGCCACCACCCCCGCCCGCCCGGCGCTCACTGGCTGCCCGCCAGACTGGGCGGCACTGCCCCGACTCCTGAGGAGGCGACCTTGCTCGACCAGGCTGAGCGTGCCCGCAGGCAGGCGGACGGAGGTTGACCGACACCACCCCACCGGCCCTGATCGCCACGGACGTCGACGGCACCCTGCTCGACGACCACGAGCGGGTGAGCCCGCGTACCCGCGCCGCGGTGCGGGCGGCCGTCGACGCCGGCACGACCTTCATCCTGGCCACCGGACGGCCGCCGCGGTGGATCCCGCCGGTGGTCGACGGGCTCGGCTTCGCACCGCTGGCGGTGTGCGCCAACGGTGCAGTGGTCTACGACCCGGCCACCGATCGGATCCTGTCGGCCCGCACCCTGTCCGCGGATGCGCTGGCCGCACTGGCCGACATCGCCCTACGGGTGATCCCCGGGGCCGGTCTGGCCGTCGAACGGGTGGGCCGCAGCGCCCATGACGCCGCCACCCCGCAGTTCGTCAGCTCGCCGGGATACGAACACGCCTGGCTGAACCCGGACAACACCGAGGTGTCCATCGAGGACCTGCTGTCTGCGCCGGCGGTCAAGCTGCTGATCCGCAAGGCCGGTGCCACCAGCGCCGAGATGGCGGTGGAGCTGGAGAAGCACATCGGCACCGAGGGCGACATCACCTACAGCACCAACAACGGCCTCATCGAGGTGGTGCCGCTGGGCATCAGCAAGGCCACCGGTGTCGAGGAGGTGGCGGCCCCGCTGGGCATCGGCGCCGAGGGCATCATCGCGTTCGGCGACATGCCCAACGACATCCCGATGTTGCGGTGGTCCGGGCACGGGGTGGCGATGGGCAATGCGCATCCGGAGGCGGTGGCCGCCGCCGATGAGGTGACCGCGCGCAACTCCGAGGACGGCCTGGCCCTGGTGCTCGAACGCTTCTGGAGCTGAGGGTCAGTCCAGCGAGATCGGGGTGAACCGCTCCAGCTGGATCGGCGGGCCGTCGGGACCCAGCGGCGGGAGTTCCTGTGCCACGCCGTCAACCACCCGGGTTACCAGACCGGTCTCCCGGTCGAAGTTCAGCGTGCCGTGCTGGAAGTTCTGCTTGATCCACTGCGGCTCCTGGATCTCGCCGCTGGTGGGCAACCCGAGCAGGCCGCGCTCGTAGCCCAGCGCCGCCCAGGCGTCGTAGATCGCACCGCCGATGGGCTGAGCTCCGCTCTCAGGTGACCAGTAGATGGCGCCGCGGGTGAAGGCGACGTACCGGGTATTGCCGGTCGCGGTGGCCTCGGGGCCGCGGGGTGCGCCCAGCGGGCTGGTCTCGCCGCCCATCCGCTTCCATTTGGTGTGGATGGCGCCGCCGCGCAGTCGGTCCTCCAGGGTGATCGGCCCGACGGGCTCGTTGAACCGGGAGGCGATGTCGCGGATCAGGTCCATGGCCGCGTACGCCGCATCGCCGGGGCATTCGGTGTTGCCGACGTCGCGGTGGGTGAAGATGGTGGGCAGCGTGGGCGTGGTTCCGCGGGGGAAGTGGGTGTACTGGCCGCCGGCCGAGGTCAGCTTCACGAAGCCCTTGGGGTCCACGTGGTCCAGGCCCAGCCGCCACCCCAGCAGCCGGCCGGTGGTGCGCAGCTGGATGTCGGTGGGCGGGGTCACCTGGAAGTCGCCGATCATGGCCACCCCCCAGGTGTCGGTGTTGAAGCCGCCGGTGTGACCGCCCTCGACGGGCCGGTCCAAGCCGCCCGCCCGGCCCTCGAACACCTGCCCGTACTTGTCCACCAGGGCGTTGTAGGCGATGTCGCACCAGCCCAGGGTGCGGGTGTGATAGGCGTACGCGGCCCGCACGATGGCGGCCGAATCCTGCGGCGCATAGTCGTTGGAACCCGCGGTGTGGTGCACCACGGCCGCGCGGACACCCTTGTCGTAGCGCGGACCGCCGCACTTCATCGACTCGTCGGCGCCCCACTGGGCCCGGCTGATGACGCTGGGCGGCTGGCCGGGTGCCAGCACCCCGGTGGGCGGGGTGAACTGCAGGTCGACGGGCGCCTGCGGCGGTGTGATGAGGATGGCCGACATGTTCTGGGCCAGGCTGCGCTCGGTGCTCGCGGGGCGGTAACCCAGCTCACCGCTGGTGTCGGCGGGTGGGGCGGTGGTGACGGGCGCCCCCGGTGGGCGGGTCACCGAGACCTGCACGGTGTTGGTGAGTCCGACGAAGACGGGGTCGGTGCCGCCCGGGCCGACGTCACCGGGTTCGGTCTGCAGTTCTTCGGCGTCGTACCACGGCCCCCAGCGGCCGTCTCCGTGCTTGGCGCGGACTTTCACCTCGGTGCCGGTCAGGTCGTCGCCGGTCAGCGCCACCATCGAGAACGGGGTGGCCTGGCTGAGCTCGCGGACGGTCTCCCCGCCGCCGAGCCCGGCCAGCGGCTGTTCGACCAGTTTGGTGTCGGCGGCCTGCGGTACGTCGGCGCCCGGGGGGACGCCATCGATGGCCCACGGGACCAGTACCACCGACGCCGCAATGGCGGTCAGGAGCAGAAGTGGTGCAGGACGACGACGCGGCACGGCCCAGATGTTACGTATGTGCCACGTGTTACTGATGTTTCGACACGGCACTATTGGGAATTCTGTGACTTGCTTTCCCGGGGACATGCAACGGCACCGCAGGGTTGTCGTGGGCTCGTTCGAGGGGACGGGGTGAGCCCACCCCTGCGGTGCCGTTTGGTTTCAGGCTTCTCCAGTTATGCCGGCGGCGCGGGCAGCGGTGCGGCGGCCGCGGCCGGCTGGGCCGACTTGATGGCGCCCATGATGCCCGGCATCACCACGCCCTTGAGCAGGTCGATGGCCTGGCCGGCGCCCAGTGAGTTGGCCGCGGCGCTCAGATCGCTGATCAGGCCGCCACCGCCCACCCGGGCGGCGGGCACGCCGAGGCCCAGCGACGGATCACCGAGGATCGGGTAGGTGCCCGCCATCGGGTCCAGGCCGATCGGAGCGCTGATCGGCACCTCGCCGGGCACGCCGAGGCCCAGGCCGGGTGACGACGCCGGCAGTGCGCCCGGCACCGTGAGACTGGGATCGGGCAGCCCGAGGCCCGGGCTGGTCAGCGCCGGGTTGGTCAGTCCCGCATCGGTCAGCGACGCGCCCGGCACCGACACCCCGGGCACGGTGGCCCCCGGTGCGGTCAGCCCCGGTGTGCTCAGGCCCGGCACGTCCAATCCCGGCGTGCTCAGCGCGGGCGTGGTGAGGCCGGGTGTGCTCAGCGCCGGCGTGGTCAGGCCGGGGGTGCTCAGCGCCGGCGTGGTGAGACCGGGCGTGGTCAACCCGGGGGTGGCCAGGCCCGGTGTGGTGAGACCGGGGGAGGCCAGCGCAGGGCTGCCCAGGCCGGCTCCGGTGGGGCTCAGGCTGGTCGGCAGCGTGACCCCGAACTGCGACAGACCCTGCGACAGTGCAGAGATCAGCTCGTTCGGCAGGTCGGTGATCAGGGCGGCCTGGGTGAACTCACGCGTCTGGGGCCCCTCGGGGGTCGACGGCGTGGTAACGGCAACAACGGCAAATGGACTCGCGACTGCCAGGGCGGCGACTGCGCTCATGGCTGTCGAGAGCTTGCGTCGACGTCGGTTCGGCACGGAAGTCTCCTCAATATCTGGACTACGAGTGCTTTCGGATAAGCAACGCTTCCGATGGTAGGGGTGTGACTGGTGTGACCAGAGTGATGAGACCGAACTGTGAACGAATCGCGACCTGGACTCACCGTGCCGTTGCCGGCGCGCAATCCGGCGCCACGCCTGGTCACCCCGGCGTGCCGGGCGCACCCGCCGGGCCAGGTGCGCAACGGTCGGGTAACGGTGGGTTTGCGAGCCGGTGCTCCACCGCGGCGTGATCGGCACGTGCGCCGCGGTCGGATACCCTGACTGCCGATGACCTACGACCTGTATGTAGTCGGGTCCGGATTCTTCGGCCTGACCATCGCCGAGCGCGTCGCAACGCAGCTGGACAAACGTGTCCTCGTCGTCGAGCGGCGCCCGCACATCGGCGGCAATGCCTATTCCGAAGCCGAACCCGAGACCGGGATCGAGATCCACCGCTACGGCGCCCACCTGTTCCACACGTCCAACAAGCGGGTGTGGGACTACGTGCGCCAGTTCACCGACTTCACCGGCTACCAGCACCGCGTATTTGCCATGCACGACGGGCAGGCCTACCAGTTCCCGATGGGGCTGGGGTTGGTGAGCCAGTTCTTCGGCCGCTACTTCACCCCGGACGAGGCTCGCGCCCTGATCCGGGAACAGGCGGCCGAGATCGATACCGCCGACGCCCAGAACTTGGAAGAGAAGGCCATCTCCCTGATCGGCCGCCCGCTGTACGAGGCGTTCGTCAAGGACTACACGGCCAAGCAGTGGCAGACCGACCCGAAGGAACTGCCCGCGGCCAACATCACCCGGCTGCCGGTGCGCTACACCTTCGACAACCGCTACTTCAACGACACCTACGAAGGCCTGCCGGTCGACGGGTACACCGCCTGGCTGCAGAACATGGCCGCCGATGAGCGCATCGACGTGCGCCTGGACACCGACTGGTTCGACGTGCGCGAGCAACTGCGCGCCCAGAACCCCGCTGCCCCGGTGGTGTACACCGGCCCGCTGGACCGCTACTTCGACTACGCCGACGGTCGACTGGGCTGGCGCACCTTGGATTTCGAGGTCGACGTGCTGGACACCGGCGACTTCCAGGGCACCCCGGTGATGAACTACAACGACGCCGACGTGCCCTACACCCGCATCCACGAGTTCCGCCACTTCCACCCCGAGCGGACCTACCCGACCGACAAGACGGTGATCATGCGGGAGTTCTCCCGGTTCGCCGAAAACGACGACGAGCCCTACTACCCGATCAACACCGAGGCCGATCGCGCGCTGCTGGCGTCCTACCGCGAACGCGCGGTCGCGGAGACCGCGCAGGCCAAGGTGCTCTTCGGGGGCCGGCTGGGCACCTACCAGTACCTCGACATGCACATGGCCATCGCCAGTGCACTCACCATGTACGACAACACCCTGGCGCCGCACCTCGTCGACGGTGCGCCGCTGCGTGAGACAGGCACAGAGAATCCATGAGTGACATCCCCTCCGGCGCACTGGCCGCCGACGAGTCGCGCGCCGTGAGCCTGCTCTCGCGCGTCATCCTGCCGCGCCCCGGTGAACCGCTGGACGTCCGCAAGCTCTACATCGAGGAGTCGGACACCAACGCCCGGCGCGCCCACGCGCCCACCCGCACCACGCTGGAGATCGGCGCCGAGTCCGAGGTGTCCTTCGCCACCTACTTCAACGCCTTCCCGGCCAGCTACTGGCGGCGCTGGTCGGTGCTGGAGTCGGTGGTGCTGCGGGTCGAACTGACCGGCAGCGCCCGCGTGGACGTCTACCGCTCCAAGGCCACCGGCGCCCGCATCACCGTCGGCGGCGCCCCGGTCTCCGGCGGCACGGCCGACGCGCCTGCGGTGGTGGAGTTCGACGTCGAGTTGACGCCGTTCGAAGACGGCGGCTGGATCTGGTTCGACATCACCACCGACGCCGGCTCCACCCTGCACCACGCCGGCTGGTACGCCCCGGTGCCCGCGCCGGGCCGGGCCAACGTGGCCGTCGGCATCCCGACCTTCAACCGGCCCGAGGACTGCGTCAACGCTCTGGCGGCGCTGACCTCGGACCCCTTGGTGGACAAGGTGATCAGTGCGGTCATCGTCTCCGACCAGGGCAACAAGAAGGCCGTCGACCATCCCGACTTCGCCGCGGCGGCCGCCGCCCTCGGCGACCGGCTCAGCATCCACAATCAACCCAACCTGGGCGGGTCGGGCGGTTACAGCCGGGTCATGTACGAGGCACTGAAGAACACCGACTGTGAGCAGATCCTGTTCATGGACGACGACATCCGCGTCGAACCCGACTCCATCCTGCGGGCCCTGGCGCTGAGCCGGTTCGCCAAGACCCCGACCCTGGTCGGCGGTCAGATGCTCAACCTGCAGGAGCCCAGCCACCTGCACGTGATGGGCGAGATGGTGGCCGCGCAGAACTTCATGTGGACCAACGCCATCAATACCGAGTACGACCACAACTTCGCCAAGTACCCGCTGGCCGACGAGGAATCCGAACGCAGCCGGCTGCTGCACCGGCGCGTCGACGTCGACTACAACGGCTGGTGGATGTGCATGATCCCGCGCCAGGTGGCGCAGGAGCTGGGCCAGCCGCTGCCGCTGTTCATCAAGTGGGACGACGCCGAGTACGGCCTGCGCGCCGGCGAGCGCGGCTACCCCACCGTCACCCTTCCCGGTGCGGCCATCTGGCACATGGCGTGGAGCGACAAGGACGATGCCATCGACTGGCAGGCCTACTTCCACCTGCGCAATCGCCTGGTGGTGGCCGCCATCCACTGGGACGGCAACATCCGGGGCCTGATCGCCAGTCACTTCAAGGCCACCTGCAAACACCTGCTGTGCCTGGAGTATTCGACCGTCGCCATCCAGAACAAGGCCATGGACGATTTCCTGGCCGGCCCCGAGCACATCTTCTCCATCCTGGAGTCGGCGCTGCCCGAGGTGCGGGCCATGCGCCAGACCTTCCCGGACGCGGTGGTGCTGCCGAGTGCCACCGCGCTGCCCGCCCCGTCGGACAAGCGCTGGCGCAAGAAGGTGACCATTCCGGTGGGCCCGGTGCCCATCGGCTGGCGGCTGGGCCGCGGGCTGCTGCACCAGCTCAAACCCCATGACCCGCAACATCACCAGCGTCCGCAGATCAACGTCGCCACCCAGGACGCCCGGTGGTTCTCGCTGTGCAATGTCGACGGCGTGACGGTCACCACCGCCGACGGTCGCGGCGTCGTCTACCGGCAGCGTGATCGGGACAAGATGTTCGCCCTGCTACGGGAATCGCTGAAACGCCAGCTGCTGCTGGCCCGCCGGTTCAACCGGATGCGCAAGGTCTACCGCGCTGCGGTGCCCACGCTCACCAGCACGCCGAAGTGGGAGACCGTGCTGCTCGAATCGTCGGTCCATGGCTGACACGCCCCACGGCGAGGACGCCGTGTTGGTGGCGGTCCAGGCCGCGCTGGCGCACCGGCCCGGCGTGCTGCCGGTGGCCACGGCCATGTCCCACTTCGGTGAACACAGCCTGGGCTGGCTCGCCGTCTCCGCTGCCGGCGCCGTGGCGCAGCCGTCGCGGCGGCGGCAGTGGCTGGCCGTGGGGGTCGGTGCCTTCACCGCCCACGCCGCGGCCGTTGTCATCAAACGGGTGGTACGCAGGCCCCGCCCACACCACCCGGCGGTCGCGATCAACGTCGGAACACCCAGCAAGCTGAGCTTCCCCTCGGCGCACGCCACCTCCACCACGGCCGCGGCGATGTTGCTGAGCCGGGTCACCGGCCGCCGGTTGACGGTGGTGCTGGTGGCGCCGATGTTGTTGTCCCGCATGGTCTTGGGCGTGCACTACCCCACCGACGTGGCCACCGGCGCGGTTGTCGGCGCCGTCACGGCCAAGGTCGTCCAGAAGGCTTTCGAGCACAGGGAGTCGCGGTCGTGAGTGAAGAAGCCGCACCGGTCGGGGCGCCGCCCAAGAATCTGCCCGCCGGCATCGTCAAGGCGCTGCGGCCCCGGCAGTGGGTCAAGAACGTCTTGGTGTTCCTGCCGGTGGTGCTGGCCCTCGGTGACGAGCGGGTCGGTTACGACTTCCAGGCCGTGCTGCTCAACGTCGTGGTGGCGTTCGTGGTGTTCTGCCTGGCGGCGTCGTCGATCTACCTGATCAACGACGCCCGCGACGTCGAGGCCGACCGCCAGCACCCCACCAAGCGGTTCCGGCCCATCGCGGCCGGGGTGGTGCCGCAACAGTTGGCCTACGGGCTGGCAACGGTTCTCATCGTGGTGTCCCTCGGCGTCTCCTGGTGGGTGACCCCGGACCTGGCGCTGGTGATGGCGGTCTATATCGGCATCCAGCTGGCCTACTGCTTCGGCCTCAAACACCAGGCCGTGCTCGACATCTGCATCGTGTCCTCGGGCTTCCTGATCCGCGCGATCGCGGGCGGGGTGGCCGCCGGAGTCGAACTCAGCCAGTGGTTCCTGCTGGTGATGGCGTTCGGGTCACTGTTCATGGCCGCCGGAAAGCGATATGCCGAACTGCAATTGGCCGAACGCACCGGCGCCAAGATCCGCAAGTCGCTGGAGAGCTACACCACCAGCTACCTGCGCTTCGTGTGGACGTTGTCGGCGACGGCCATGGTGGTCTGCTACAGCCTGTGGGCCTTCCAGCGCGACGGCGCCTCGGCCGGCTGGTTCGCGGTGACCATCGTGCCGCTGACGGTGGCGGTGCTGCGCTACGCGGTGGACGTCGACGGCGGGATGGCCGGGGAGCCGGAGGAGATCGCCCTGCGCGACCGCGTCCTGCAGCTGCTGGCGGTGGCGTGGATCGGGACCATCAGTGCGGCCGTCGTTCTCGGGTGAGCCCCGGGGGGGACTGCAGCAGCTGACCTGGTCCGTGCGGATCAGCCTGGCGTGCAGCGTGCTCACCGCTGCCGCGCTGTTCGCTTGGGGTGCCTGGCAGCGGCGCTGGATCGCCGATGACGGCCTGATCGTGCTGCGCACGGTCCGTAATCTGCTGGCGGGCAACGGCCCGGTGTTCAACGCCGGCGAACGGGTGGAGTCCAACACCTCAACGCTGTGGACCTATCTCAACTACGTGGGCGCACTGGTGGGCGGACCCGTGCGCCTCGAATACATCGCTCTCACACTGGCATACGGCCTCAGCATCATCGGCGTGGTGCTGGTCATGCTCGGCACCGCGCGGCTCTACGCCCCGGGACTGCGCGGCAGGCAGGCGCTGCTGCTGCCCGCGGGGGTGCTGGTCTACATCGCCATCCCGCCGGCGCGGGACTTCGCCACCTCCGGGCTGGAGAACGGCTTGGTACTGAGCTATCTCGGGCTGCTCTGGTGGATGCTGGTGTGCTGGGCGCAGGCACCGGCCACCGCGGCGGCCCGCGGCCGCACCGCCGGTGACGCCACCGGCAGCTGGTTCACCGCGGCCCTGGCCGCAGTCGGCGGGTTGTCGGTGCTGGTGCGTCCCGAGCTCGCCCTCATCGGCGGACTGGCGCTGGTGCTGATGCTGATCGCCGCGCGCAGCTGGCGCACCCGGGCGCTGATCCTGGTGGCCGGCGGTCTGCTCCCGGTGGCCTATCAGATCTTCCGGATGGGCTACTACGCGCTGATCGTGCCGGGCACCGCGGTGGCCAAGGACGCCTCCGGCGCCAAGTGGGGCCAGGGTTGGACCTATCTGACGAACTTCAATGCGCCGTACCTGCTGTGGATCCCGGCCGTGGTGCTGGTGGGTCTGGGGATCGCCGTGGTGGCGGGCCGCGCGCCGCGGGAACTCAGCGTGCCCGCCGGCTACGGCAGGCTGGCCCGCGCTGTGCAGCGCCCGTCGGTGATCGTCGCGTTCTTCGTGGTCAGCGGGCTGCTGCAGGGCGTGTACTGGGTGCGCCAGGGCGGCGATTTCATGCACGGCCGGGTGCTGCTCACGCCGCTGTTCTGCCTACTGGCCCCGGTGGCCGTGATCCCGGTGGTGCTACGGCAGGCCGGGTACCTGCTGGCCGGCGCCACCACCGTGCTGTGGGTGGGGGTGGTCGGTTGGTCGGTGTGGGCGGCGAACTCACCGGGCATGGGCTCCGACGCCACCAAGGTCACCTACTCCGGGATCGTCGACGAGCGGCGGTTCTACGCCCAGGCCACCGGGCATGCGCATCCGCTGACTGCCGCGGACTATCTGGACTACCCGCGGATGCGGGCCATGCTGGTGGCCATCAACAACACCCCCGACGGTGCGCTGCTGCTGCCCTCGGGCAACTACGACATGTGGGACGTGGTGCCTGCGGTGCCGCCGCCCGCGGATCTGACTGCGGCACAACGCCGTAACTACGTCGGCCCGCACACCGTGTTCTTCACCAACATGGGCATGACGGCGATGAACGTCGGCCTCGACGTCCGCGTCATCGACCAGATCGGGTTGGCCAACCCGTTGGCCGCGCACACCCAGCGCCTGGAGAACGGCCGCATCGGCCACGACAAGAACCTGTACGCGGACTGGGCCATCGCCGAGGGGCCCTTCCTCAAGACCGACGAGTGGATCCCGTCCTACATCGACGAGAACTGGATCATCCAGGCCGAGGCAGCGCTGAAGTGCCCCGCCACCGAGGCGGTGCTGGAGTCCATCCGGGATCCATTGGGCGCGCGCCGGTTCGCCTCCAACGTGCTCAACGCCTACTTGTACACGCAGTACCGCATCAACCGAGTGCCCGAGTACGAGTTGCTGCGCTGCGGGCTGCCGGAGCCGGCCCTGGACGAGACCCCCTACACTGGGTTACCGGCAACGGGTCCATGACGTGTGTCGGCGCAGTGTTCGCCGACCGGACCCTTTTCGGTAACGCTGAAGTGTTGTTGCAGCGATACCCAGTCATGTGTGGTGACCACCCGCGAGCTGTGCCACCCGAACAACGAACGGATGGTGTGACCTCGTGACGGCAATCGTGCGCCTGGCGACTGCGCTCCTGGCCGGAGTGATGGCCTGTGCCGCGCTCGTGGCGGCCCCCAGCGCCGCTGCCTTCTCGCGCCCCGGCCTGCCGGTGGAGTACCTGGATGTGTACTCCGCGGCGATGAGCCGGAATGTGCGGGTGCAGTTCCAGCCAGGGAACGTCCCGAACGCGAAGGCGGTGTACCTGCTCGACGGTCTGCGCGCCCAGGACGACTACAACGGCTGGGACATCAACACCGCGGCCTTCGAGTGGTTCCTCGACACCGGTGTGGCCACCGTGATGCCCGTCGGCGGGCAGTCCAGCTTCTACACCGACTGGTACGGCCGCTCGACGTTCAACAACCAGCCCTACACCTACAAGTGGGAGACATTCCTCACCCAGGAACTGCCCGCCTTCCTCGAGACCAGGGGTGTCTCGCGAACCGGCAACGCCGCGGTGGGCCTGTCGATGTCCGGCGGTTCGGCGCTGATCCTGGCGGCCTACCACCCCGGCCAGTTCCGCTACGCGGCGTCGCTGTCGGGCTTCCTCAACCCGTCCACGCCGTTCATGCAGCAGGCCATCCGCATCGCCATGCTCGACGCCGGCGGCTACAACGTCGACAACATGTGGGGCGCGCCGTGGGACCCGGCGTGGAAGCGCAACGACCCGACTGCCCAGGTGGGACGCCTGGTCGCGAACAACACGCGGCTGTGGATCTACTGCGCACCCGGCGGCTCCACGCCCATCGACGACGTGAACGGCGACCCCGGCCAGGCCCTGAGCGCCACCGGTCTGGAGGCGCTGGCGATCGCGAGCAATCTGCGCTTCCAGCGGGTGTACACCGAGGCCGGTGGCCGCAACGCCACCTTCGAGTTCCCGCCCGCCGGCAACCACTCGTGGGGCTATTGGGGCGGTCAGCTCCAAGCCATGAAACCGGACCTACTGGCCACTCTGAACAGCTGAAATGTGCTGTCAGGCCACAGTTTGACCAGAACGAAAGCAGAAGCATCACCAAAGGTGTGGTTGACTGACCGGGCAATGTCGCCCAGTCGTGAAGCCTCCGATGGCGTGCGGCAGAACCAAGGATGGGATGGGTAAGTCTATGAAGTTGGTCGACAAGGTGCGCGGCACCTGGGGCCGGAAGCTGATGGCGGCCGTGGCCGCTGCAGCGGTGTTGCCGGGGCTCGTGAGTGCCGCCGGAGGGTCGGCTACCGCCGGCGCGTTCTCGCGTCCGGGGCTGCCCGTTGAGTACCTGATGGTGCCGTCGGCCGGAATGGGCCGCGACATCAAGGTGCAGTTCCAGAGCGGCGGCCCGAACTCTCCCGCGGTGTACCTGCTGGACGGTCTGCGCGCGCAGGACGACTTCAACGGCTGGGACATCAACACCCAGGCCTTCGAGTGGTACTACGGCTCGGGCCTGTCGGTGGTCATGCCCGTCGGTGGTCAGTCCAGCTTCTACTCGGACTGGTACTCCCCGGCGTGCGGCAAGACCGGCTGCCAGACCTACAAGTGGGAGACGTTCCTGACCCAGGAGCTGCCCGCGTACCTGGCCTCGCAGAAGGGCGTCGACTCCAGCCGCACCGCGGCCGTGGGCCTGTCGATGGCCGGATCGTCGGCGCTGACGCTGGCCATCTACCACCCGCAGCAGTTCCAGTACGCCGCCTCGCTGTCGGGTTACCTGAACCCGTCCGAGGGCTGGTGGCCCTTCCTGATCAACATCTCGATGGGTGACGCCGGCGGCTACGAGGCCAACGACATGTGGGGCAAGACCGAGGACCCCAACAGCGCCTGGAAGCGCAACGACCCGATGGTCAACATCGACAAGCTGGTCGCCAACAACACCCGCATCTGGGTGTACTGCGGCGACGGTGTGCCTGCCGAGGTCAACGGCAACGTCGCGGGTAACAACCTGCCCGCCAAGTTCCTCGAGGGCCTGACCATCCGCACCAACCGGACGTTCAAGGACGAGTACGCCGCTGCCGGCGGCACCAACGGCGTCTTCAACTTCCCCGACGGCGGCACGCACGACTGGCCGTACTGGGGTCAGCAGCTGCAGATGATGAAGCCCGACATCGAGCGCGTGCTCGGTGCAGTGCCCTTCGACCCGGCGGCGGCGGCTCCTGCGCCTGCCGAGCCGGCGAGCATGGGCGGCTAGTTCGCAGTTCGTCAACAGCGGCGGTGACCTCACGGGGTCACCGCCGTTGTCGTCTGTCGGCACCCCGTGATGTGCAACACTGCCTTTCGTGATCAACAAGTTGCTGGCAATGCTGAGCGGGCTGGTGTTGATGGGTGCGCTCGCCACCGCCACCCCCGCGGCGCAGGCCGACACGGTCGAGTACCTGCAGGTGCCGTCGGCGGCGATGGGGCGCTCGATTCCCGTCGCCTTCCAGGGCGGCGGCCCGCACGCGGTCATCCTGCTCGACGCGTTCAACGCCGCACCGGATGTCAGTAACTGGGTGACGGCGGGCAACGCCATGAACACCTTCGCCGGCAAGGGGGTGTCGGTGGTGGCACCGGCCGGCGGCGCCTGGAGCCTGTACACCAACTGGGAGCAGGACGGCGGCAAGCAGTGGGAGACGTTCCTGGCCACCGAACTGCCGAACTGGCTGGCGGCCAACAAGGGCCTCGCACCGGACGGCCACGCCATCGTCGGGGCCTCCCAGGGCGGCACGGCCGCGATCACGCTGGCGGAGTTCTACCCCAACCGGTTCCGGTACGCGGGATCGCTGTCGGGCTTCCTCACTCCGTCGAACACGTTCATGAACGGCGCACTGCACGACGGGATGATGCGCTTCGGCGGCGCCGACACCAACCTGATGTGGGGCCCCGCACAATTCGGGCGGTGGAAGTGGCACGACCCCGACGTGCACACCCAGCTGCTGGTGGACAACAACACCCGGATCTGGGTCTACAGCCCGCAGACCTCCACCGCCAGCGACCCGGCAGCGATGATCGGCTACGCCGACCAGGCCCAGGGCAGCAACCGCACGTTCTACGCGCACTACCGCAGCGTCGGCGGCGCCAACGGCCACTTCGACTTCCCCACCTCCGGTGACCACGGGTGGGGTTCCTGGGCGCCGCAACTGGGCGCGATGTCGTCGGACATCGTCGCAGCTATCGCCTGACCGAGCCGGTACCGTGGAAGGGTGCAGCTGACCCCGGGAACGCGACGACGGCGCGCGTCCGTTGCGATCCTGGCGACGGCGCTGCTCTCCGCACTGGCGGCGGCTGTGATCTCGAGTTGCTCGTCGGGGGAGGACCTGATGACGAGCATGGCTCCGCCGCGGGCCGACGCTCCGGCCTCCCCGAACGGCTCGGATGCCACGCTGCCCAGCGCTCCGAACACCCGCGACCTGTCCATCACGCCGCGGCAGCACGACTACCTCGAGGCGCTCAACGGCTCCGGTGTGCGTCGCTCCAGCGACCTGATGGCGCTCTCGATCGGCAGCTACGTCTGCCAGGCGCGTAACGCCGGGCAGAGTGACCAGGGCGTCTGGGACTTCGTGTTCCCGCTGGTGCGCGGCGAGATCCACGACATGAACCCCAACACCGCGGTGACGGCGATCGCTGCCCAGGTGGACGAGACCACCGCGCAGTACATCCGTATCGCCACCGACCGCCTCTGCTAACCGGAAGAGCCCCCCTTTACCCATGGTCAAGAAGTCCCGTAATACCCGTCGGCGCAGGCACCGGATTCTCGGTCTGGTGGCCGCCGTCGTCGTCACCCTCGCCGTCGCCCTCGTCGTCGCGATCGTGGTCATCGTGGTGCGCCAGCCGGAGAGCCCGCCCACCGCGGTGCCGCCCACGGCGGTGCCCCCGACGGAGACCACCCCGGGCACGAAGCCGCGCCCTGCGTTCCAGGACGCCAGCTGCCCGGACGTGCAGATGATCTCGATCCCGGGTACCTGGGAGTCCTCGCCCACCGACGACCCGCTGAACCCCACCCAGTTCCCGCGGTCGCTGATGCTGGGCGTCACCAATCCCATCGCGGGGTCGTTCCCCGCAGAGCGGGTGCAGGTCTACACCGTCCCGTACACCGCGCAGTTCCACAATCCGTTCTCCGCTGACGGCCAGATGTCCTACAACGACAGCCGTGCCGAGGGCACCCGCGCGGCGATCAAGGCCATCACCGACATGAACACCCGCTGCCCGCTGACCAGTTACGTGATCGCCGGGTTCTCCCAGGGTGCGGTGATCGCCGGTGACATCGCCAGCGACATCGGCAACGGTCGCGGTCCCGTCGACCAGGACCTGGTGCTCGGTGTGACGTTGATCGCCGACGGCCGCCGCCAGGACGGTGTCGGTGTGGACGTCGGGCCCAACCCGCCGGGCCAGGGCGCGGAGATCACGCTGCACGAGGTGCCGACCCTGTCCACGCTGGGGCTGGCGATGACGGGCCCGCGGCCGGGTGGCTTCGGTGCGCTCAACGACCGCACCAACCAGATCTGCGCGTCCGGCGACCTGATCTGCGCCGCTCCGGAGCAGGCGTTCAGCATCGTAAACCTGCCGGCCACCATCGACGTGCTGCTCGGCGGGGCGGGTCAACCCGTGCACGCGCTGTACGCCACCCCGCAGTTCTGGCAGCTCGACGGCCAGCCGGCGACGGTGTGGACGCAGAACTGGGCGCGCGGCCTGATCGAGAACGCACCGCAGCCACCCCACGGCTGACGGGACACACAGATTTGGCGGCCCGCGTCAGCGGACCGTAACATTAAGGAAAAAATAAGACCTGCACGCGTTGCGGTCCGTCGACTTGCATTCGCGGATCTGTACGATCTGTGAGGTTTGAGGTGGGGGCCGAGATCGGCAGTGCATGCCGCCGCCTGCCTCGGCCCAGATGTTCTAAAAGGAGAGTTGTATGCCGTTCCACAACCCATTCATCAAGGACGGGCGCATCACCTTTCCGGACAATGGCAACTTGGTCCGCCACATCGAGCGCTGGGCCAAGGTCCGCGGCGACAAGCTCGCCTACCGCTTCCTGGACTACTCCGTGGAGCGCGACGGCGTCGCCCGCGACCTGAACTGGGCCGAGTTCAGCGCCCGCAACAAGGCGCTGGGCGCCCGGCTGCAACAGGTCACCCAACCCGGTGACCGGGTCGCCATCCTCTGCCCACAGAACCTCGAGTATCTGGTGGCGTTCTTCGGGACGCTGTATTCCGGCCGCATCGCCGTGCCGCTGTTCGACCCGTCGGAGCCGGGCCACGTCGGCCGCCTGCACGCCGTGCTGGACAACTGCACGCCGACGGCCATCCTGACCACCACGGAATCGGCCGAAGGTGTGCGCAAGTTCTTCCGCAGCCGGCCTGCCAAGGACCGCCCCCGTGTGATCGCCGTCGACGCGGTTCCCGTCGAGGTCGGTGCCACCTGGGAGCCGGTGGATATCGACCGCGAGACCATCGCCTACCTGCAGTACACCTCGGGATCCACCCGCATCCCCACCGGTGTGCAGATCACCCACCTGAACCTGGCCACCAACGTCGTGCAGGTCATCGAAGCCCTCGAGGGCGAAGAGGGCGACCGCGGTGTCTCCTGGCTGCCGTTCTTCCACGACATGGGTCTGATCACGGCGATGATCTCGCCGATGATCGGGCACTACTTCACCTTCATGACCCCGGCGGCCTTCGTGCGCCGGCCGCAGCGCTGGATCAACGAGATGGCCCGCAAGCCCGAGGACACCGGCGGCATCATCTCGGTGGCCCCGAACTTTGCCTTCGACCACGCCGCCGCCCGCGGGGTGCCCAAGGAGGGCGACCCGCAGATAGACCTGTCGAACTGCAAGGCCGTCCTCAACGGCAGCGAGCCCATCTCGGCGGCCACCGTGCGTCGCTTCAACGAGGCGTTCGGCCCCTACGGCTTCCCGCCGCAGGCCATCAAGCCGTCCTATGGTCTGGCCGAGGCCACGCTGTTCGTCTCCACCACGCCCGCCGGTGAGCATCCGAAGATCGTCACCGTCGACCGCGACGAGCTGAACAACCACCGCTTCGTCGAGGTGCCCGGCGATTCGCCGAAGGCCGTCGCGCAGGCGTCGGCGGGCAAGGTCGGCGTCGCCGAGTGGGCCGTCATCGTCGACGCGGACACCGCCACCGAACTGCCCGACGGGCAGATCGGTGAGATCTGGATCAGCGGCCAGAACATGGGCACCGGCTACTGGGGCAAGGAAGCCGAGACCCAGGAGACGTTCCAGAACCTCCTCAAGTCGCGCACCACCCCGTCGCACGCCGAGGGCGCCGACGACGACGCCTTCTGGGTGCGCACCGGCGACTACGGCGCGTTTCACGAGGGCGACCTGTACATCACCGGCCGCGTCAAGGACCTGGTGATCGTGGACGGCCGCAACCACTACCCGCAGGATCTGGAGTACTCGGCACAGGAGTCCAGCAAGGCGCTGCGCACCGGGTACGTCGCCGCCTTCTCGGTACCGGCCAACCAGTTGCCCGACGAGGTGTTCGACAACGCCCACGCCGGACTCAAGCGGGATCCCGACGACACCTCGGAGCAGCTGGTGATCGTCGCCGAGCGCGCTCCGGGCGCCCACAAGCTCGATCAGGCACCCATCCACGACGACATCCGTGCCGCCATCGCGGTGCGCCACGGTGTCACGGTGCGCGACGTGCTGCTGACGGCCGCGGGAGCCATCCCGCGGACCTCGAGCGGCAAGATCGGCCGGCGCGCCTGCCGGGCGGCATACCTGGACGGCAGTCTGCGCAGCGGGAAGGTGGCCAACGCCTTCCCCGACGAGACGGACTGACCCCTATTCTCTTCCAGCGCAGTGAGGCCCTGACGATATGAGCGACAACACTCCCGGCAAGCCTGACTTGAGCGTTCCGGAGATGCGCACCTGGCTGCGCAACTGGGTGGCCAACGCCACCGGCCAGTCTCCGGACTCGGTCAACGAGACCGCGCCCATGGTGGAGCTCGGCCTGTCCTCGCGCGATGCGGTGGCCATGGCCTCGGACATCGAGGACTTCACCGGGGTCACCGTCAGCGCCACCACCGCGTTCCGCCACCCCACCATCGAGGCGCTGGCCACGGTGATCGTCGAGGGCGAGCCGGAGGACGAGGACGTCGACGACGACGAGGACTGGTCGCGGTCGCCGGGCAAGCCCGACGGTGAATACGACATCGCGATCGTCGGTCTGGGCACCCGGTTCCCCGGAGAGATGAACACCCCGGGTGAGACGTGGCAGGCGCTTCTGGAAGGCCGCAGCGGCATCTCCGATCTGCCCGAGGGCCGGTGGGAGGAATTCCTGGCCGAGCCGCGCATCGCCGAGCGTGTCGCCAAGGCCCACACCCGCGGCGGCTACCTCTCCGACATCAAGGGCTTCGACGCCGAATTCTTCGCGCTGTCGAAGATGGAAGCCGACAACATCGACCCGCAGCAGCGGATGGCGCTCGAGCTGACGTGGGAGGCGCTGGAGCACGCCCGCATCCCGGCTTCGGCGCTGCGTGGCGGCAAGGTCGGCGTGTTCATCGGCGCCTCCAACAACGACTACAGCTTCATGGCGGTCGCCGACCCGGCTACGGCCCACCCCTACGCGATCACCGGAACCACCAGCTCGATCATCGCCAACCGGGTGTCGTATTTCTACGACTTCCGCGGACCGTCGATGGCCATCGACACCGCGTGCTCGTCCTCGCTGGTGGCCGTGCACGAAGGTGTCCAGGCGCTGCGAACCGGAGAGGCCGACGTGGTGCTGGCCGGCGGTGTCAACGCGATGATCACCCCGCTGGTCACCATCGGCTTCGACGAGGTGGGCGGTGTGCTGGCCCCGGACGGCCGGATCAAATCGTTCTCCGCCGACGCCGACGGCTACTCCCGCGCCGAGGGTGCGGGCATGCTGGTGCTCAAGCGGGTCGCCGACGCGCGCCGCGACGGCGACGAGATCCTCGCGGTGATCGCCGGCAGTGCGGTGAACCACGACGGCCGCTCCAACGGCATGCTGGCGCCGAACCCGGACGCCCAGGCCGAGGTGCTGCGCACCGCGTACAAGAACGCCGGCATCAACCCGCGCAACGTCGACTACATCGAGGCGCACGGCACCGGCACCATCCTGGGTGACCCCATCGAGGCCGACGCTCTGGGTCGGGTGGTCGGCAGGGGCCGGTCCCCCGAGCAGCCCGCGCTGCTGGGTGCGGTGAAATCCAATGTGGGACACCTGGAGTCGGCCGCCGGTGCGGCCAGCTTGGCCAAGGTAGCGCTGTCGCTGCACAACGACAAGATCCCGCCGTCGATCAACTACGCCGGGCCCAACCCCTACATCGACTTCGACCGGGAGCACCTCAAGGTCAACGACACCGTCTCCGACTGGCCCCGCTACAGCGGTCACGCCATCGCCGGTGTCTCCGGATTCGGGTTCGGTGGCGCCAACGCCCACATCGTGGTCCGCGAGGTGCTGCCCAGCGATCTGGTGGAGCCGGAGCCGGCGCCGGAAACCGCTGCGCCGCAGGCAGACAACGCCGACGCCAACGCCGTCTACGTCGGTGGCGTGCGGATGGACGAGTACGGCGAGTTCATCCACGACGACGATGACGCCGATGGCACGCTGGACTTCTACGGCAACGAGTCCGCTCATGGCGAGGGTGAGCACGAGCTGCCCGGCCTCACCGACGAGGCGCTGCGCCTGCTGGCCGTCGCCCGCGAGGAACTCGAATCCCAGGAACCCGTCACACCGATTGTGCCGCTGGCCATCTCGGCATTCCTGACCTCCCGCAAGAAGCTGGCCGCCGCCGAGCTCGCCGACTGGATCGACAGCGAGGAGGGCCGCGCGACCTCGCTGGAGGCCATCGGACGCTCGCTGTCACGGCGCAACCACGGCCGGTCCCGCGCGGTGGTCCTGGCCCACGATCACGACGAGGCGGTCAAGGGCCTGCGTGCGGTGGCCGAGGGCAAGCAGAGCCCGCTGGTGCTGTCCACCGACGGACCGGTCACCAACGGGCCGGTGTGGGTGCTGGCCGGTTTCGGTGCCCAGCACCGCAAGATGGGCAAGAGCCTGTACCTGCGCAACGAGGTGTTCGCGCAGTGGATCAACACCGTCGACGCCCTGATCCAGGACGAGCTGGGCTACTCCATCGTCGAGCTGATCCTCGACGACTCGCAGGACTACGGCATCGAGACCACCCAGGTGGTCATCTTCGCCATCCAGGTCGCCCTCGGTGAGTTGCTCAAGCACCACGGCGCCAAACCCGGTGCGGTGGTGGGGCAGTCGCTCGGCGAGGCCGCCGCGGCCTACTTCTCCGGCGGCTTGTCGCTGGAGGACGCCACCCGCACCATCTGCTCGCGCTCACACCTGATGGGTGAGGGCGAGGCCATGCTGTTCGGCGAGTACATCCGCCTGATGGCGCTGGTCGAGTACTCCGTCGACGAGATCAAAACGGTGTTCTCCGATTTCCCGGACCTCGAGGTGTGCGTCTACGCCGCACCCACACAGACCGTCATCGGCGGTCCGCCGGAGCAGGTGGACGCCATCATCGCCCGCGCGGAGGCCGAGGGCCGCTTCGCCCGCAAGTTCCAGACCAAGGGAGCCAGCCACACCCAGCAGATGGATCCGCTGCTCGGTGAACTGGCCGCCGAGATCCAGGGCATCCAGGCCCGTCCGCTGCAGACGGCCTACTTCTCGACCGTGCACGAAGGTCAGTTGATCCGTGCCGGGGCCGAGCCGATCCACGACGTGGAGTACTGGAAGAAGGGGCTGCGCCACAGCGTCTACTTCACCCAGGGCATCCGCAACGCCGTCGACAACGGCCACACCACCTTCCTGGAACTGGCGCCGAACCCGGTGGCGCTCATGCAAGTCGGGTTGACGACGGCCTCCGCGGGCCTGCATGACGGTCAGCTGATCCCGACGCTGGCGCGTAAGCAGGACGAGGTCGACTCCATGACCACGGCCATGGCGAACCTGTTCGTGCACGGCCACGATCTCGATATCCGAACTCTCTTTGATGCGGGCGATTTCGCGAACATCCCGCCCACCCGGTTCCGGCGCAAGCCGCACTGGCTGGACGTGCACTTCTCCGGCGACAACTCCGGTGTGCTGCCGGGTGCCCACGTGTCGCTGCCCGACGGCAGGCACGTCTGGGAGTACGGCCCGCGCGGCAAGACCGATCTGGCCGCTCTGGTGAAAGCCGCTGCGGTCCAGGTGCTTCCGGATGCCCAGCTCACCGCCTCCGAACAGCGTGCGGTGCCCGGTGACAACGCCCGGCTGGTCACCACCCTCACCCGGCATCCCGGTGGGGCGTCGGTGCAGGTGCACGCGCGGATCGACGAGTCGTTCACCTTGGTGTACGACGCGATCGTGTCCCGCGGTGGGCAGGGTGGGGCACTACCGGTGGCGGCGGCGGTCGGTGTGGCCACCACCCAGTTCGCCGAGCCCGAGCCCGAGGTGGTCGAGGACGACGCCGAGATCCTGAGCGACAACCTCACCGCCGGTGCAGGTCTGGCCGCCGGCTTCGCCAAGTGGTCGCCGGAAACAGGTGAGAGCATCGGCGACCGCCTGGGCGCCATCGTCGGTGGCGCCATGGGCTACGAGCCCGAGGACCTGCCGTGGGAGGTGCCGCTGATCGAGCTCGGCCTGGACTCGCTGATGGCGGTGCGCATCAAGAACCGGGTCGAGTACGACTTCGACCTGCCGCCCATCCAGCTGACCGCGGTGCGCGACGCCAACCTCTACAACGTCGAGAAGCTGATCGCCTACGCGATCGAGCACCGCGACGAGGTGGCGCAGCTGCACGAGTTCCAGAGCACGGCAAGCGAAGAAGAGGTGGCCGCCGCGCAGGCCGAACTGCTGGGCGGGGCCTCCACGGCCGCCGAGATCGAGGAGCGGCTGGCCACGCTGGCCGATCCCGGGGTGGCGGCCGAGGCCGAGGAACTCAACGAGAAGGCGGCGGCCACGGCGGACACCACGCCCGCCGACATCCCGCCCCCACCCACCAACCCTCTGGGTGACACGCCGTTGCCGCCCCCGCCCACCGATCCCACCGGGCAGAACCGGGAAGAGGGCAAGGCGCAGCCCAACCTGGCTGCAGCGGCAGCAGCGCTGAACCAGCAGGCCATCGCGGAGGCGCTCAATTCCGATGTGCCACCGCGTGATGCGGCCGAGCGGCTGACCTTCGCCACCTGGGCCATCGTCACCGGCAAGAGCCCCGGCGGCATCTTCAACGAGCTGCCGCAGCTCGATGCCGACACTGCGGCCAAACTGGCGCAGCGGCTGTCGGAGCGAGCCGAAGGCACCATCACCGCCGAGGACGTCACGTCGGCGCCGAACATCGAGGCGCTTGCCACCACGGTGCGCGAGTTTCTCGAAGCCGGCGAGCTCGACGGCTTCGTGCGCACCCTGCGCAAGGCCGAGAGCGACGACCAGGTCCCGGTCTACGTGTTCCACGCCGCGGGCGGATCCACGGTGGTCTACGAGCCGCTGCTGAACCGCCTGCCGGCCAGCACCCCGATGATCGGTCTGGAACGGGTCGAGGGGACCATCGAGGAACGTGCCGCGGTGTACGTGCCCAAGCTCCTCGAGCTCAATGGGGACAAGCCGTTCATCCTGGCCGGCTGGAGCCTCGGCGGGGCACTGTCCTACGCCTGCGCCATCGGGCTCAAGGAAGCCGGCGCGGACGTCCGCTTCGTCGGGCTCATCGACTGCGTGCGTCCCGGCGTGCCGATCGACACGTCCACCGAGGGCACCCGGGCCCGCTGGGACCGCTACGCGAAGTTCGCGGAGAAGACGTTCAACGTCCAGATCCCGGAGATCCCGTACGAGGAGCTCGAAAAGCTGGACGACGCAGGGCAGGTCGAGTTCGTCCTCAACGCGGTCAAGGATTCCGGCGTGCAGATCCCGGGCGGCATCATCGAGCATCAGCGCACGTCGTACCTGGACCAGCGTGCTCTCGATGTCGCCGAGATCAAGAACTACGACGGGCACGTCACGCTCTACATGGCCGACCGCTACCACGACGACGCCATCACCTTCGAACCCGCCTACGCCACCCGCCAACCCGACGGCGGGTGGGGTGAGTACGTGTCCGACCTCGAGGTGGTGAACATCGGTGGTGAGCACATCCAGGCCATCGACGAGCCCTACATCGCCAAGGTGGGCGCACACATGAGCCAGGCCATCAACCAGATCCAAGCCAACCAGGGAAAGTGAGCGCCCCGTGACGGACGAGAACCCGGTGAAGCAGGCACCTGCGACCACGGCGGAGAAACTCGCCGATCTGCGCGAGAAGCTGGAGCTGGCCAAGGAGCCCGGCGGCGCGAAAGCCGTTGCCAAGCGCGAGAAGAAGGGCATCCCCAGCGCCCGCGCCCGCATCTATGACCTGATCGATCCGGGCAGCTTCTTCGAGATCGGCGCCCTGGCCAAGACGCCGGGTGACCCCAACGCGCTCTACGGCGACGGTGTGGTCACCGGGCACGCCACCATCAACGGGCGCCCGGTCGGGGTGTTCAGCCACGACCAGACGGTGTTCCAGGGCACGGTCGGAGAGATGTTCGGCCGCAAGGTCGCCCGGCTGATGGAGTGGGTGGCCATGGTGGGCTGCCCGATCATCGGCATCAACGACTCCGGCGGTGCCCGGATCCAGGACGCCGCCACCTCGCTGGCCTGGTATGCCGAACTGGGCCGCCGCCACGAGCTGCTGTCCGGTCTGGTGCCACAGATCTCGATCATCCTCGGCAAATGCGCCGGTGGCGCGGTGTATTCGCCCATTCAGACCGACCTCATCGTCGCGGTGCGCGACCAGGGCTACATGTTCGTCACCGGTCCCGACGTGATCAAGGACGTCACCGGTGAGGACGTCTCCCTCGACGAGCTCGGCGGTGCCGATCAGCAGGCCCGCTACGGCAACATCCACCAGGTGGTCGAGGATGAGAAGGCGGCGTTCCAATACGTCCGCGACTACCTGAGCTTCCTGCCGCCCAACACCTTCGACGAAGAGCCCATCGTGAATCCCGGTCTGGAACCGGAGGTCACCCCGCACGACCTCGAGCTCGACACCATCGTGCCCGACGCCGACAACATGGGCTACGACATGCACGAGATCCTGATCCGGATTTTCGACGACGGCGAATTCCTCGATGTGGCAGCCCAAGCCGGGCAGGCGATCATCACCGGTTACGCCCGGGTGGACGGGCGCACCGTCGGGGTGATCGCGAACCAGCCGATGTACAACGCCGGCGCCATCGACAACGAGGAGTCCGACAAGGCCGCGCGCTTCGTCCGCTTCTGCGACTCGTTCAACATCCCGCTGGTGTTCGTGGTCGACACTCCCGGGTTCATGCCCGGCGTACAGCAGGAGAAGAACGGCATCATCAAGCGCGGCGGGCGCTTCCTGTACTCGGTGGTGGAGGCCGACGTCCCCAAGGTCACCATCACCATCCGCAAGTCCTACGGCGGTGCGTACGCGGTGATGGGATCCAAGCAGCTGACCGCGGACATGAACTTCGTCTGGCCCACCGCCCGCATCGCGGTGATCGGTGCCGAGGGTGCCGCGCAGCTGCTGGTGAAGCGGTTCCCCGATCCCAACGCCCCCGAGGTGCAGAAGATCAAGGCCGATTTCATCGAGGGCTACAACCTGAACCTGGCCACCCCGTACATCGCCGCCGAGCGCGGTTACGTCGACGCCGTGATCGAGCCGCACGAGACGCGGCTCAAGCTCCGCAGCGCCATGCGGTTGTTGCGGGACAAGCAGATCCAGCGCGTGCAGCGCAAGCACGGCCTGATCCCGATCTAGTCGTCGAGAGTTCGCTGGCCCACCTCGGTGCGGCGGCGCGGTGACGACCCGATTCCGGTTCTTCTGGCCAGGTCGCCTGCCTTTTGGGCAACTTCGCACTATGCTCTTTCTCGCGATCACTTCATCGGCTCGAATTAGCGGGTTGCGGGTGGGGGGTCCCGTAGACAACCAAGGCGGGTGGAAGTCGGCGTGCTTGTCCCGGAGGCGGCAGGTGAAGTTCTGACGAGCCCGCAGACCGACCCTGCGGAGTTGCATCGCCAGGTTGTCCTGGTGGTCGACGACGATGCCCGGTTGCGTGATCTGCTGGCCACCGTCCTGACGCCGCTGAACTGTGAGATCGTTCAGGCCGCATCTGGTGAGGAAGCGCTCACGCTGCTGCTGCAGCGCCGGGTGTCGGTGATCGTCCTCGACATCAACATGCCCGGAATGGACGGCTTCGAGACCGCGCAGCTGATCCGCGACGTCGAAGAGCTCGCCTCGAAACCGATCATCTTCCTCACCGGCCAGGCCGAGGCCGCCGATCTGCATCGCGGATATGACCTCGGCGCCGTCGACTTCCTGGTCAAGCCCGTCTCCCGGCAGGTGTTCTACGCCAAGGTGAAAGCGCTGCTCGAACTCGACCGGTCTTTTGTGCGGCTGCGCGAGGCCGCGGCCAAGCTGCACGAGCAGCAGCTGCAGGTCGCCCGCGCCGCGGAGATCCGCCAGCGCGACGAATTGGCCTTCACCCGCCGCCGCGAGCGACTCACCAACATCTTCGCCGAGGCCAGCATCGATCTCGCCTCGCTGGAGCAGGCCGTCGTCACCGAGCTGAGCGCGATGTTCGACGCCGACTGTGTGCTCCGGCTGCCGACCACCGACGGAGACTGGCACTACTCGCTGTCGGAATCCGACGGTGATCCGGCGCGGCTGCAGGGCTGGCTCGACGAGCATCTGGCCGGACGGCCTTGCGCTGCACCACATCCTGCGGTGCTGGTGGAGGAGATGACGGCCCGCAGCCAGCGGGTCGGTGCACTGTGCATCGGCAGGTCGCAGGCGTTCACCGAGACCGACGCCGCCCTGTTCCGGGGAGTGTCGGTGGCCGCCGCGCTGGCCATCTCCAACGCCACGCTCTACCGGGTGGCCGCCGAGTACGCCGCCGTGATGCAGGCCACGGGTGACGCCATCCTGGCCGTCGACAAGTCCGGTGAGATCCGCAGCTGCAACAAGGCGGCCACCGCGTTGTTCAGCGGCGAGCACGACGCGCTGATCGGCAGATCCATCGTGGACCTGGCTGCCGAGGACGATCGCGAGCACCTGCGTGAACAGCTGGACGTCACCATGGCCACCCTGCGGGAGCATTCGCTGGAGATGACGCTGACGGCCTTCGACGGCCGCCGGGTGGATGTCACGATCACCTTGTCGCCCATCGGCGAGTCGGTGGACCTGCACGTGGCAGCGGTGGTCCACGACCTCACCGAGATCAAGCAGGCGCAGACCGAGATCCGCCATCTGGCCAGCCACGACCCGCTGACCGATCTGGCCAACCGCCGTCAGCTCAACGAACGTCTGGCCCACCTGGCGCGGCACCGGGATACCGGGTCGGCGCTGGTTGCGATGCTCTACGTCGATGTCAACCACTTCAAGGCCGTCAACGACACCTATGGTCACGACACCGGCGACGAACTCCTGGTGGAACTGGCGGCCCGGTTGCGTGACGCCGTGGATGGGGACACCCTGGTCTGCCGGGTCGGCGGAGACGAGTTCATCGTGGTCTTCGAGGGGGTGTCGTCGACGGCGGCGGCCGTGGCCATGGGCAACCGTGTGCTCGCGCACACCCAGTCCACGCCGGTGCACTGCGGCAACGTGACCATCCAGCCCTCGCTGAGCATGGGCGTCGCGTGCCTCGGCGCCAGCGCCCACACCCCCGAGGAACTGCTCACCCAGGCAGATATGGCGATGTTCGAGGCCAAGCAGACCCGATCCACCGAGTGCGTGCTCTACACCGCGCGCATCGGATCGCAACACCAGGGCAAGGTGTATCTGCGGGCTGAGGTCTCGGATGCCATCGCGCGCTCGGATTTCCGGATGGCCTACCAGCCGATCGTCGATTCCACGACCGGGGCACTGTTCGCGCTGGAAGCCCTGGTGCGGTGGCGGGTCGGCGACGAGGAGATCCCGGCCACCGAGATCATCGCGCTCGCCGAGGATGCCGGTCAGGTGGGGCCGCTGGGCCGCTGGGTCGTCACCCGCAGCTTCGCGGATTTCGTCGCGCTGGGGCGCCGGGATCTGCGCCTGCACGTCAACCTCTCCCCGGACCAGGTCCTGGACGCCGGCTTCCTGGACCACCTCATCGGCGCCCAGCGCGACAATGCGATCCCGCCGCAACGGGTGTGTCTCGAGCTCACCGAGAGCGCGTTCTCCCGCGATCCGGCCCCCGCCCACGCCGCCTTACGGCGCGCCCGGGACTTCGGATTCAGTTTGGCCATCGACGATTTCGGCGTTGAGCACTCCAGCATGACCAACCTGATGCACGTCCCGGTGGACTGGCTGAAGATCGACCGCTCGTTTGTCGCCGAAGTCCCCGGCAACGACCGGATGCAACGGCTGGTGCGCAGCCAGATCGCGGTCGCGGCCACCATGGAGGTGGACCTCATCGCCGAAGGTGTCGAGACACAGCAGCAGGCCGACTGGCTCAGGGAGGCCGGATGCGTTCTGCAGCAGGGATATCTGTACTCCCACCCGATCGAGGCCACGGATCTGGCCACCCGACTGGAAGTCCTGGGGTAGAGCTGCATGACCGTAAGTGAGACGGGCGCCAAGCTGTCGGTGCGACAGCTGATCTGGGTGCTGCTCGGCATGATCACTGTCGTTTTCGTGATCTCGCTGACGGTCACGATCACCGGGCGCATGACGGTGGCAGGTGCTGTCGACGAACTCAGCCAGCGGATGCTGCCCGCACAGGACAATGTCGCCGAGCTCAGCACCGCCTACGTGGACCAGGAGACCGGCCAGCGCGGCTTCCTGCTCACCGGTGACCCACAGTTCCTCGGGCCGTACCAGGAGGGCAAAGAGGTCGCCGATCGGCTGGTGGCCGAACTGCGCGTCGAGCTGGCCGACGACCCCGAAGGCACCCGCCGACTCGATGCCGTGGTGGACGCCGCCTCCGAGTGGGCGATCCAGGCCGGCGATCCGCAGATCGAGGCCCGGCGCGCGGGCCCTCTGACGGCGGAGCAGGCCGAGACGATGACCGCGTCGGGCAAGCAGTTGTTCGACGCGTTGCGGGCAGAGCTGTCCGATCTGCAGGACCGGACCGGGGAACTGATTGCCGCGCAGCTGGATCGGGTGAACGCTGCCCAGCGCTTCTCCAACATCGCCCAAGGGGTGTCGGTGGTGCTGCTGCTGGCCGTGGTGGGGACCACCGCCTGGCTGTCGCGCCGTCTGCTGACCCGTCCGGTCAACAGCGTGCTCGCGGACGTGACCGCGGTCGCCGAGGGTGCCTGGGACCGCCCGATCCGGCGCCTCGGCCCGCGCGAGATCGCGGTGCTCGCCGGTGCAGCGGAAACCATGCGGGCCAATCTGGCCGTCACCAACGAGCGACTCGCCGAGCAGGCCGGCCTGAGTGACAAGGCCCGCATCTCTAAAGAGATCCAGGCCAACCTGATGACCGAGATCCAAGGGGTGTCCGAGCTGGCGGATGCCTGCGGCATCATCATCTCCCGGACCGCGCAGGCCGTCGGCGCTCAGCACGGCGCCCTCTACCTGCAGCAGCCTGACGATCCCGACCGGTACGCCCTCACCGCGTCGTACGCCTTCCACCGCCGCAAGGGCCTGCCCAACTCGTTCGGCCTGGGCGAGGGACTGGTGGGGCAATGTGCGTTGGAGGGCAACCGGATCGAGGTCACCGGAGCGCCCGGCGACTATGTCGAGATCGTCTCGGGCCTGGGCAGGACCGAACCCGTCTCACTGATCCTGATCCCCATCAAGTTCGAGACACAGGTGCTCGGCGTGCTGGAACTGGCCGGGCTGCGGCTGTTCACCGACGAGGACACCGAGCTGCTGGAGAGCATCGCCCTGGGCGCCGGTGTGGCGCTCAGCGCCATCGAGGCAGCCCAGAAGACCCGTGAACTGTTGCGGGTGTCCCAGGCGCAGACCGAGGAGCTGCAGACCCAGGAGGAGGAGCTGCGCGCGGCCAACGAGCAACTGTCGCAACGTGAAGATCTGCTCTCGGCCCAGAACGCCGAACTCGAGGAGACCACCGAGGAGCTGCGTTCCCAGCAGGAGGAGCTGAGAGCCAGCGCCGAGCGGCTCGAAGCCCAGGCCCAGACGCTGGAGACCAAGAACACCGAGCTCGAGCGGCTCAGCGGCTCACTGGAGGCCAAAGCCGAAGAGCTGGCGGTCTCGTCGCGTTACAAGTCGGAGTTCCTGGCCAACATGAGCCACGAGTTGCGCACCCCGCTCAACAGCATCCTGATCCTGGCCGGACTGCTCACCGACTCCGACGAACCGCTGTCGGACAAGCAGCACGAATTCGCGGATACCATCCAGCAGTCCGGCAAGGACCTGCTCAACCTGATCGACGAGGTGCTCGACCTGGCCAAGGTGGAGTCCGGATCGATGTACCTCGAAGAGGAACTGATCGAGGTGAGCGAGCTGGTGAGCTTCCTGGAGCGCACGTTCGGCCCCATTGCCGCCGACAAGGGCATCGGGTTCCGGGTGTCGGTCGACGAGACAGCGCCGCGCCAGATCACCAGCGACTACACCCGTGTCAAGCAGATCGCCAAGAACCTCGTGGCCAATGCCGTCAAGTTCACCGACCAGGGCGCGGTGACCGTCCGCTTCTCCGGAAGCGCCGACGCGCAGGGGAGTCCGGGTACCGGGTTCCTCTCGATGGCCGTCGTCGACACCGGCATCGGGATCGACGAGAAGGATCACAATCTCATCTTCGAGTCGTTCCAGCAGGCCGGGCGCGGGACGGCGCGGCAATACGGCGGCACCGGCCTCGGACTGGCCATCAGCCGCGAACTGGCCCGCCACCTCGGCGGTGACATCACGCTGCGCAGCGCGCTGGGCGACGGCTCGACGTTCACCTGTCACCTGCCCGTCGGCGAGGTGCAGCAGGCCCCGGCCGCCGTCCCGGCACCCAGGCCCGCCGCACCGAAACCCATTGCGCCGCTTCCGGCAACCGATCCGGTCGAGGACGCCGACACCCGTTTCGGGGAAGTGGACATCTCCGCGGTGGCGTGGCCCGCGGGCGGCAAGCCGGTGCTGCTGATCGTGGAAGATGATCCCACCTTCGGCACGATGCTCGCCGAACTGGCGTCCGAGGCCGGGTTCGATTCGGTGGTGACTCCCAGCGGCCGGATGGCGTTGGCGTTGGCCAAACAACACCGGCCGGCGGCCATCACCTTGGACATCGGTCTGCCCGACATGGCGGGGTGGGTGGTGCTCGACGTCCTCAAACATGATCTGGCCACCCGCCACATTCCGGTCAACGTGGTCTCCGGCGCCGATGACGAGGGGCGGGGCCGGCGGATGGGGGCCATCCAGACCCTGCACAAGCCGGCCCCCCTTTCGGAGCTGCGGTCGATGTTCGCCGGCATTGCCGACTTCCTGAAACCCGGTCCGCGCCATGTGCTGGTGGCCGAGGATGACGCCAACCAGCGTCAGGTGGTCAAGCACATGATCGAGAGCGACGACATCGACATCACCACGGTAGGCACCGGGGCTCAGGTGCTGGCAGAGCTGGCGGGCCCGACGTCCTACGACTGCCTGGTGCTGGACCTCGGTCTACCGGACATCGACGGCATCGACCTGATCGAGCGGATCAAAGACCAGCTGCAGCAGAAGAGCCTGCCGGTGATCGTGCACACCGGCCGTGAGCTGACGTCGGCGGAGACCGAGCGGCTGGAGGCCCTGGCCTCGGCCATTGTGCTCAAGAACGCGAAATCACCTGAGCGACTGCTGGATGAGACCGCGCTGTTCCTGCACCGGGTGGCCAACGACATGCCGGACACGGCGCGGGAGATCCTGTCCAACCCGCGTCGGGTCGACGAGTCCCTGGAGGGCAACACCGTGCTGTTGGTCGACGACGACGTACGCAATGTCTTCTCTCTCGGCAGTGCGCTCAAGCGGTACGGCATCACCGTGGTGCCGGCACGCAACGGCCAGGAGGGGCTGGACAATCTGGCCGCGCACCCTGAGGTGGGTCTGGTGCTGATGGACATCATGATGCCGGTGATGGACGGCTATGAGGCGATGCGGCGCATCCGGGCCGACGGGCGGTGGCGCAACCTGCCCATCGTGGCGCTCACGGCCAAGGCCATGAAGGGTGATCGGCAGAAGTGCCTGGACGCAGGCGCTTCGGACTACGTGACCAAACCCGTCGACATGGATCAATTGACGTCGGTGCTGCGGGTCTGGCTGGCAAGCCGGCCGCGCAGCCAGCAGCAGACATCTGAGCGCTGATGAATGAACCTGCGCCCCAACCAGAGTCGGCCAGGGCCCGGGAACTCACGCTGATCGAGGCGGAGGCGTTCTTCTACACGGTCTTCGAATATCTCGGCTACGACTTCCGGCACTACAGCGACGCTTCCCGAAACCGTCGCCTGACCGCATTCGTCGAACGCTACGAGCTGGGTACCATCTCGCAGGCGCAGGGCCGGGTGTTGCGCGAGCCGGCGCTGCTGGCCGCGCTGCTGTCGTCGATGACGGTCAATGTCACCGAGATGTTCCGCGACCCAACGGTGTTCGCGAAGCTGCGCACGGAGGTGTTGCCGCGTCTGGCGACGTTCCCGCGGATCCGGATCTGGGTCGCGGGCTGCGCCACCGGCGAGGAGGCCTATTCGGTGGCGATCCTGCTGGACGAGGCGGGTCTGCTGGAACGCAGCACCATCTACGCCACCGACATCGACGGCGACTCGCTGCGGGTGGCCACCTCGGCCATCTACCCGGCGGACGCGATGGTGCGTGCCACCCGCAACTACCAGGCCAGCGGCGGGCAGCGGCCGTTCTCCGACTGGTACGTCGCCAGATATGACCGCTGCATCCTGAGCCCGCACCTGCGCTCACGCCTGGAGTTCTTCTCCCACAACCTCGCCACCGACAGTGCCTTCGGCGAGTTCAACCTGATCATGTGCCGCAACGTGTTCATCTATTTCGAAGAGACCCTCCAGCGCCGGGCCGAGGCGATGTTCCGAGACAGCCTGGCGCCGTTCGGCAACCTGGTGATCGGGCCCCGCGAGGGACTCACCAGCCACGGGGCCACGCTGTTCACCCCGCTGGACCGCCGACTCGGGATCTTCTCGACGAACCAGCGCCAACATGCCCGGCCCTGAGGTCATCGTGATCGGCGGCAGCGCCGGAGGCATGAAGGCCCTGCGGGGCATCCTGGAGACGCTGCCGCACCTCGGCGACCGCATCGGGGTGGTGGTGTTGCACCGCGCGCCCGACTTCTCACCGTTGACCGAGGTGCTGCAGACCCACACCGAGATCCCCATGTGGGAGCCGCCGGAGAGCCCGTGGCTGTGCCCCCGCGGCGCCATCGTCGTGGCTCCCGCGGGCTATCACCTGCTGCTGGGCCCGGGCCGCCGGCTGTCCCGCGAACCGCAGACACCGGTCGGCCTGTACGAGCCGGCCAGCGGTGTGCGCGCCCACCTGTCGCTCGATGCTCAGGTGGCCTACTCGCGGCCGTCACTGGACGTGGCGTTCTTCAGTGCGGCGCAGTTGCCGAATCCGGTGACCGCCGTGCTGCTGTCGTGCGCCAACGAGGACGGTGCCGCAGGATGCGCGGCGGTGCAGGCGGCTGGGGGCCGGGTGGTGATCCAGGACCCGGCCACCTGTGAGGCGCCGGTGGCGGTCACCGCGGCGCTGCGGGTACTGCAGCCCGACCATGTGGCCGATCCGCGGGGGATCGGCGAATGGCTTGCGCGGGGCTAGGTTTCCACGTTGTCCGCAAGTCGCTCCACGATGGTCTCGAGCTGCCCCGCCGCGGTGTCTCCGCACACGCTGACATCGACGATCACGTTGGTCCGCGTGGTCACCGTCCGCTGGCACTCGGAGCCGGACGACAGCGAGGTACGGGAGATGGACACGGTACGTCCGACTTCGTCCACCACCACCCCACCGAACTGATAGCCGGGGGCGACACCGGTGACCCGGCGCCGCGGGCCCGTCTCGATGACGGCGTCCGCGCACGCGGTCCACGAATCCGGCAGTGCGGCAAGGAATGTGTCGGCGGTTGCTTCGTTGGCCACCGTCACCAGCGCCTGGTGCACCTGCAGCCCGGACCCGTCCGGTGTGTACAGCACCGCGTGCGCCACCCCGGTCGGCGCGGCATCGACATAGGTGTCTTCGACCGCGGGCTCCCAGGCCCACCTGCAATCGGCGGGTACCCCCTCGGTGAGGTAGGTGTCGGCTACCGACGCCTCGGGCAGCTCGACACCGGTGATCTCCCCGACCTGGTCGGCGGTCAACAACAGCGCGGGCAGGTCGGCGTCGTCGACCCGGCTGCCGCTCCACACGGCGGTGCCGGGTGCCGACGCACAACCCGACAACAGCAGAACTCCCGCCAGGCCCAGTGCGCAGCAGCGATGCACACCACGCACTCTAGGACGGGGTGGGGATCGTGTCAGCAGTCCGCGTCCGCAGGAATCCCCACCCGACCAGGATCGCCGCCAGCACCGTCAGGGTCATACCCGCAACAGTCACCGCGGCGTGGAACTGCCCGGTCTGCACCGGTGTCCACGCCGATGCCGTGAGGCTGCCGGCGAACATCGCGGCGAGCACGGTGCCGGACACGGCGACTCCGGCACCGGAGGTCACCTGCGTGACGGTATCGGTGAGGGCGGCGCCGAGAGTGGTCCGGCTCTCGGGCAGGCCGCGCATCACGTTCATCGCGGCTACCACACCCACCACTCGCAGTCCGGCCGCCACCAGGGCCAGCGCGACGGCCACCCAGGCGTAGGTGAGTGTGCCGAAGGCCGCGTAGACCGCCAGTCCCGCCACCACCGCGGTGGCGCTGAGATAGCCGGCCCGTTCCAGCCCGAGGCGCTGCACCAGCGGATTGACGAACAGTCCGCCCGCGAGCAACACCACCACCTGCGGCAGCATCCCCAGCGCGGCCAAGGCGGGTGGCCAGCCCCAGTCCAGCTGCAGCTGCAGCGTCACCAGGTAACCCAGGCCGGCGGTGGCCAGTCCGGCTGCGGCCTTGAATGCCAGGCCGCTGGACACCAGCGGGTGGGTGACCAGGCCGAGGTCCACCAGCGGGTGGCGGGCCAGCCGCTCGCGCAGCACGAACAGCACCGCGGCGACGACGGCGGCTGCGAGCACCACCCAGGACATCGGGGTGCCGGCGACGAACAGCGTCGGTGCAACGAGCGCCAGCACAATCGCCGTTGTTGCCAGGGCAGCGCCCGTCAGGTCCAGCGGAGCACGATGCAGCTCGGTATCGGCGAGAATTCCGTACCGGATCCCGACGATCGCCAGGAGTGCGACCGGCGCGTTGACCAGCAGCAGCGCCTGCCAGGGGGCGACAGCCAGCACCAGCCCGCCCACGGTGGGGCCGACCGCCAGCCCCACCAGCCCCACCGTCGAGATCAGGGTCAGCGCGCGGACCCGCAGGCCGTCGTCGGTGAACAGCCGGAACGCCAGCGCCATCGAGCCGGGTGTCGTCATCGCGGCCGCCACGCCCATGGCCGCCCGCACCGCAATCAGTTCACCGGTGCTGGACACCAGTCCTGTCGCCAGGCTGGCCAGTCCGAGCAGCGTCAGCCCCGCCAGCATGATCCGCCGACGACCGAAGCGATCGGCCACCGCGCCGAACAGCAGCATGAGTCCGCCGAACACCACGGCGTAGGCGCCGGTGACCCATTGCAGGGCGGTGGCCGACGCGTGCAGGTGGCGGCCGATGGTGGGCAGGGCGACAGTGAGGATCGAGTTGTCCAGCATCTCGATCAGGAAGACCGCGCTCAGGCCGAGCAACGCGGGCCAGGCGTCCCGCAGCGAGCGGGGCGGGCGCGAAGATGTAGAGAGCATAGGAGTAAATTAACTGACTAAAGTTAGTGACACAAGATAGTGAGGGTGCAGTGCCACGCACGGGTGAGCGCGGTGGTCCGCAGACGCGGGCCAGGATCTCGGACATCGCCACGCGGATGTTCATCGAGCAGGGCTTCGACGCGGTGACGGTGGCGCAGGTCGCCAAGGCGGCCGGCGTCTCCAGCGTCACGGTGTTCAATCACTTCCCGCGCAAAGAGGATCTGCTGCTAGACCGCGCCGACGAGACCGCCGAGATCCTGCGCTGCGCCGTTCGGGACCGGGCGCCGGGCTCCGACGTGCTGACCTCCCTACGGGCGGCCGCGCTGCACCTGGCCGACCAGCAGCACGCGCTGTCCGGCACCATGCCCGACTCGGCGCCCTTCTTCCGCACCGTCGCCGACTCGCCCGCCCTGCTCGCCCGCAGCAGGGAGATCGCCGCCGAGCTGCAAGCCACCCTGCGCGCAGAACTCGCCCGCGACGCCGCCTTCGACGGCGACAGCGCGCTGTTCGCCGCCCTCGTGATCGCCGGTTACGCCACCGTCCTGACCGAAACCGCCCGCAAGGTCATCGCGGGCGCACCGGACCTGGTGGCCGACCACCGCGCGCGCGTCGAGAGATTGTTCGACGCCTTGCGTGACGGCCTCGGTTAGGGACCGATCCGGATCTGGCCCGGTGAGTACAGCCCCGAGTGTGTCGTGGTGCCGAAGTCCAGGGTCGCCACGGAAGCATCGACGATGGTGTCGAACCGGCGCAGTGAACCCCAGTCCCGGCCCCAGTCGCGGGACAGGTAGCTCGACATCACCTGGGCCCGCAGCAGCAGGTCGGTGATGCCCAGCAGACCGCCGTTCATGCCGTCTTCCCAGCTGTCGGTGTCCAGGCGCTTGGCGTTGTAGTCCGGGGTGATCCGGAAGCGCGGCACCTCGGTGACGCCGTGGGCGTGCAGCATCGGCTGCTGGCACGGGAAGGCCAGGCCCACCGCCCAGTCCATCAGCACCGGCTGCTGCGAGCCCACGTACTCCTGCACCGAGCGCAGCTCGGGCACCCGCGGCGGCGTCACCGCCACCCAGTCGCCAGGGGTCAGCGACAGGTCCTCGACCACGATGCGCACGGCGGTGGCGTCATCCGGAATCTCCGCGCGGTCATACCGCAGATTGCGCCAGGACGGGATCGGGCCCAGGTCGTAGGGCTCCACCCTTCCGCCGGCCACCGGGGCGCCGTCGGGACCCGCTGTGGCGTACTCCAATTCGACAGTCTGGCCCTCGGTGCGGCCGTTGAACACGCTGTTGCCGGTGATGGTTCCTGCAGCCGTCACCACCACCAGGGGGTGGGCGTCGTCACGCGGGGGGAGTTGGTACCACGCCGAGTTCAGGGTGCTCTGCTGCTGCGGGCCCTGGGTGTAGCTGCCGGCCACCGGAACCCGGGCGGGGTCCAGCCCGTAGGGCAGCGGCACCGTGGAGCCGTTGACACCCGGGGTGTCCAGGCGCACCGGGTCGTCCCAGTCCGCGTCGGTGCCCGGCATCGGGAAGGGCTGCCGGATCGCTTCGGCGACAATGCGATCCGGTACTCCGTCGGGGGCGAAGCCCACCGGGTCCACACCGCCCAGCGGACCCAGCGCCCCGTAGTCACCCGGCAGCGGCGCCAGGAAGCCGTCGTTGCTGTCCGGCTCCACCAGCACGTCGTCGGCCAGGCCGCAGCCGCCGGTGAACGCCCGCAGGTTCGACCAGGTGTTGGAGTAGGTCGGGTACTGGCGCACCACGCCGATCGCCATCGAGGCCACGAACACCGCGACCATGAAGCCGGCGATCACCGGGATAGGTGCTGCGGTCACGGCCGCGGCGATGCGGCCGTTGCCGCGGTCGCGCGGGGCGAAGTGCAGCCACAGCGCGTACAGCGCCGTCACCGCGAACAGGGCGAAGAAGATGGTGCTGACCGAGACCGGCCCGATCGTCGGCATCGAGTTGTTGAACGGCACACCGTAACTGGACACATACCACCAGCCGTTGGTGGTGGCCCAGCACAGCGCGAGGATGAACAGCAGCGCGGCCAGGAACGCCATCCGGTTGCGGGCCCAGCGCAATACCAGGGGAGAGACCAGCACCGTGGCCAGTGCGGCCATGGCGCCGCCCACCGCGGCGAACAGGCCCATGTGGTGCACCCACTTGGTGGGGGTGAACATCAGACAGAACACCGTGGCGAAGATGATGCCCATCAGGCGCCAGGCCGGCCCGCGGGCCACCCCGGGAACGCGCTTGCGACGCAACATGATGAACATCGCCGCGAACAGGCTGGTGGCGGTGATCAGGAACCCGAACCGCCGCGACAGCGAGCCGTCGACGGTCGGCAGGATCATGTAGAAGTAGCGCAGGTTCTCGGTGTACCACTCCTGGCTGGGGCCGATCTCGGTGCGGATCCTGGTGGCCTCCAACACTGTTGCCAGGGTCTGGTCGGCGAACACCACCGGCAGGATCACCGTGCCCGCGGCCAGCAGCGGCAGCAGCAGCGGCCAGGTGCCCACCAGCTGGCGGCGCTGGGCGATGATCCGCAGGATGGGCCGGCCGCCGGCCAGCAGGGCCGCCACGGCGATCAGCCCGGTCGGCTGGATCCCGAGGGTGAACGCCGCGGTGATGATCGCCAGCGCGGCGGGCAGCAGGCGACGCCCGGTGACGGCACGTTCGATCAGTACGTAGGTGATCAGGGCGCCGGTGGCGATCTGGCCTTCCGGGCGCAGGCCGTTGTTGAACGGCATCCACGCCGCCAGCAGCACCAGCCCGGCCGCCCAGAGCGCGGGCCGGCTGGCGGCCACCGCGGGTCCGAGTCGGGGCAGCACTTCGCGCGAGAGCAGCAGCCAGCACACCAGCGCGCACACCAGGTCCGGCAGCCGCATCCAGATGCTGGCCGTGCTCACCTGACTCATCAGCGCCAGCAGGTTGTAGTACCAGCCGAACGGGTCCTCGGGGCTGCCGAACCAGCGGAAGTAGTTCGACATGTAGCCGGCGTGCTCGGCCACCCGGGCCATCTGCAGGATGTAGCCGTCGTCGGAGGAGTTGGACCCGCCGATGTACCAGAGCCCGGACAGCCCGATCACCACGGCGTCGACCAGGGTGAAGGTCTTCCATCGGGTGGGGATCAGGCGCTGCATCCGGTGACCGTCGATGCGGTCCAGCCGCCACAGTGCCAGCAGCGCGATCACGGTGCAGACGATGGCCAGCACCATCGACAGCAGTTTCAGCGTGGTCGGTGAGGTGGTGAAGCGGGTGTCGATCTCGGCGGAGAAGCTCAACCCGGGCGGTGCGGGCCCGGTCAGATCGGTGAACACGCCCACGATGGCCGGGCGCAGATTGGGGTCGGCGAAGCCGGTGCGCTGCGGCTGGCCCGCATCGGGGCCCGTGACCTGTGTCAGCCCGACGAACTCGGCGAAGGTGCCCTCTTCGGACGACGTGATCTGCAGCTCGGAGCATCCTCGCGCGCGCTCGCGGGAGACGCTGGCCACCACCACATTGCGGTCGGTGACGTCGACGCGTTCCTCGGTGACGTTGACGAACAGGCCGTTGAGTGCGGCCTGCTTGCCCTCGGCCGGGGCGGTGCCGAGCACCAGCCCGCCGTCGGCCGGCATGGACTGCAGCACCGAGCACGGCACCGTCGCCGTCATCGACACCGGCACCTGCGAGATCAGGGGAGCGGTGACGTTCGACAGTTGACCCAGTTGCGGCCAGTTGAGGTTCGCGGTGGTCTGCGTGACCGGCAGCAGCGGGGCGGCGACGGCGAAGACAAAGCCCAGCAGGCCCGCGATCATGGCGACCCAGCGCGCCACCGTGACGTCCTGGGCGACGTGCCCGCCTTTGAGAGCCTCGGTCATGGCAGTGCTCGAATCGGTCCGGGCCGGCTCCACCCGAACACCTGGGTGGTGCCCTGTTCGATGGTGGCGTCGGGCGCGACGTCGGCGGGCACCACACGTTCATAGCTCTCGATCGAGCCCCAGTCGCGGTACCAGTCGTCGCGCAGGTAGGTCGGGATGGTGGAGGTGCGCAGCAGCGCCTGGATGAACAGGAACGGTCCGCCGTCCTCGGCGGACAGCCACAGGTTCGACGACGCCTGCATCTGCGAGAAGTTGGGCAGGATGCGGTACTCCGGGAGTTCGGCCACACCGAGACGCTCCGCGAACGGGCGCTGGCACGGGAAGTTGGCGGCCACGGCCATGTCCATCAGCACCGGGGTGTCGTCGCCCAGGAAGTCCTGGGCGGTCTCCAGCACCGGGACCCGGGGCGGGGTGAACGCGAACCACTGGTCCTCGCTCAGGTTGGGGTCGTCGGCGACGATGCGCACCACGTTGGCCTCCGGCGGCGCCCACGCCAGCGGGAACCGCAGGTTGCGCCACGCGCGCTGCATGGCGATGTCGATGGGGCCCACCTCGGCGAGTTCGGTGTACGAGCCGTCCGGCTGCCGCACCCCCCACTGCACCTTGAGGTCCTGGCCGTAGCTGAATTCGCCCTCTTCGTTGAAGCTCCAGATGGCGCCCGCCGCGGCGACGGTCACCAGCGGGCGGTCCTCGGTGCGGGGCGGCAGCTCGTACCAGACCGAGGTGGCTTTGGCGGCCACGGTGTTCTCGTCAAAACTGCCCATCACCGGGGTGGTGTCGGGGTCGAGGCCGAAGGGCAGGAACACCCGCGAGCCGTTGACCCCTTCGGGGCCGTAGCCGCCACCGGTGCCGGCCTGGTAGCCGGCGCCGATGTTCGGCTTGTTGGGCGAGCCGTCGGAGTTCGGGGTGCCCGGCTTGATCGACACCGGTTCCACCGGGTCCAGCGAGTCGCTGACACCGTTGGGGGTGAAGCCCACCGGGTCCTCGCCGCCCAGCGGGCCGTACTCACCGAACGGCTGCCCGGGGACGGGCTCCAGCATGCCGGCATTCGGGTCGGGCTCCACCAGCACGGAATCGGCCAGCGCACAGGTGTTGCCCGACAGCGCGGCCACGTTGGCGCTGGCATTGGTATAGGCCGGGTAGCGCTGCGCGGCGGCCTTGACCATGGAGCCCACCTCGAGCACCACCATGATCACCGCGACCACCAGCAGCGGCGTGGACGCCAACACCCGGTTGCGCTTGTTGTTCTTGACCTCGGTGTGGCCGGAGTAGTCCATCCGGAAGTGCAGCCACGCCGCGATCAGGGCGCCGATGATGGCCAGCACCAGGAACATCGTGGTGACCGGTCGTCCGGCGATCACCGGCGGACGGTCGAACCAGGGCACCCCGTAGTTGCCGACGTCGAACCAGGAGTTCCAGCCTGACGTCGCCCAGGCCAGGACGAACAGCAGGGCGGTGATGTAGAGCGCCAGGTTGCGTCGGCTGTGCAGCCCCACCCGGGAGAACGCGAACGCGGTGACGGCGGCCAGCGCCCCGGCCAGCCCGGCGAAGACGCCGTACTGGATGGCCCACTTGGTCGGGGTGAAGGTCAGCAGCAGCAGGCTGACGAAGGTGGTGCCGAGCAGTCGCCACACCGGGCCGCGTGCACCGCCGGGGACATGGCCGCGGCGCAGCTGCACCGCCAGCACGCCGAACAGGCACAACATCAGGATGAAGAAGGCGAAGCGGCGGGTCAGCGACCCGTCGATGCTGTCCTCGACGGTGAGGAAGTAGGGCCGCAGGAAGTCTTGGTACCAGGCGATGGTCGGGCCCACCACGTACTTGATCCGCGCGGATTCGGCGACGGTGGCCAGGGTCTGGTCGCGGAACACCACCACGAACAGCAGCGAGCCGGTGGCCAGCAGCGGCGCGAGCTGGGGCAGTACCCCGTGCGGGCGGGACCTGATGATCCGGGCGATGGCGCGGGCACCCACCAGCAGCGGCGCGATGGCGATCAGTCCCTGCGGCGCGAGCGTCACGCTGAACACGGCCACCAGGATGGCCAGGGCGGCGGGCCAGAGCCTGCGGGTGGCGATGCTGTTCTCGATCAGCATCCAGACCGCTACGGCGCCGAAGGCGATCAACGGTTCGGGACGCAGGCCGTTGTTGAAGGCCAGCCAGCTGGCCAGGAACACCGCGGCACCGGTCAGCACGGTGATCCGGTTGGCGGCCAGGCTGCGGCCCAGGCGCGGGATGACGCAGCGACTCAGCATCAGCCAGGTCGCGATGCCGGCCAGCAGCGCGGGCAGCCGCATCCACACCCCGGCGGTGCTGATGGCCGCCAGGTGGGCGAGCACCGACTGGTACCAGTCGAAGGGCGCCTCGGTGGCGCCGAAGTAGCGGTAGTAGTTGGCGGAGTATCCGGCTTCACCCGAGATGCGGGCGATGGTCAGGTTGTAGCCGTCGTCGTTGGACTGCGGGCCGATGATGTGCCACACCGCCAGCGTGCCGATGACTCCGATGTCCGCGATCCATGTGGTCAGGCCGGCCTTGAAGAACTTGCGGCGCACCCGCGGCACCCGGCGGTCCAAGCGGATCAGCGCGATCACCGACGCGAGGACGCACACGACGCCGAGCACCATTGCGATCAACTTCAGCGCCGTGGGGGTGGTGATGAAGCGGGTGTCGATGTCCACCCGCGCGGACAGCCCGTCCTGCGGGGCCACCTCCAGATCGGTGAACAGGCCGGCCACCTGTGGGCGCTTCTCGGCGGGTTCGTTGCCCGCGGCACCGGGGATGCCCACGAAGTCGGCGTTGACCCCGCCGATGTTCGCGGTGATACGGATGACACTGCAGGCGCCGCTCTCGACGGCGGCTCGGGGCGCGACGGCGGCGACGGTGTCGCGGACGACGACGAACACCGAACCGGCGTTGGCGCGGACGAACAGCCCGTTGCGGCCGGCGTCGATGCCGGCGGCCGGGACGGTGGAGACCACGACGCCGCCGTCGGCCGGCAGGCTGGCCACGGCCAGGCAGGGGATGGAGATGTCGAGGGACTGCGGGGCCCCGGAGACCAGGGGCGCGGTGACGTCGGTGATGTTGCCGTCGGTGCCGGTGCCCTGCGGCCACAGCACGGTCGCCGTGGTCTGACGGACGGGCAGCAGGGGGACCAACGCGCACAGGATCAGCCCGGCGATACCCGCCACAACAGCGATGAGACGGGCTAAGCGGTGTGCGGGCACGAGGCTCGATGGTAGGCGACGTACCTTTGTGGTCCGCGTCGCCAGGCCGGAGTCAGGACAACCGGAGAGGCGCCGGGCTCCACAGGCCGCTGCGTGTCGCGGTCCCCAGCTCCAGTCGGGCGGGCTGCGCATCCGGGTAGAACTGCACCAGCCGCTGCAGCGCTCCCCAATCGCGGGACCAGTCATCCTGCAGATAGGTGGGTACCGTCTCGGCCTGGAACAGCAGTTCGCTGATCCCCAGCGGCCCGCCGCCCAGGTAGTCCATCACCGGTGAGTTGGCCTCGGCGCCGAAGCGGTCGGGCAGGATCCGCCAGCGCGGCACCTCGGTGACACCGTGGTTGTGCCCGAACGGCCGTTGGCAGGGGAATGCCAGCCCCACCAGCCAGTCCAGCAGCACGGGGTCGGTGGAGCCCACCACGTCCTGCAGGCTGCGCAGCTGGGGGATGCGCGGCGGGGTCACCGCGATCCACGCATCGGGGGCCAGGTCGTCCTCGGTGGACACCAGCCGGATCTGGGTGGCGTCGGACGGGATGGCACTCAGCGGTACCCGCATGTTGCGCCAGGCCGGTGCGGCGCCGACGTCGGCGAACCCGACCGATCCGGCGGGTTCGCCCTCGGAATCGGCCCACTGGACCGCGATGTCGCTGGAGTCGAAGCGGCCGGCGACCGAGACCACCAGCAGCGGCCCGGCCTCGTCGCGGGGCGGCAGGGCGTACCAGGCCGAGCGCAGGAACGCCGGCTGTTGCACCCCGGACCGCCAGCTGCCGAGCACCGGTGTGGTGGCCGGGTTCAGCTCGAACGGCAGCCGTGCCCGTGAGCCGTTGACCCCGGTGGTGGCGGTGGTGCCGCCCTCGGTGCCGGCCTCGCCGCTGTCGTTGCTGCTGCCGTCGGTGTCGGCGAAGTTGTCACTGGTCTGAGCGTCGCTCACCGGATCCGGTGAGACGTCGGTGGGAATCCCGTTGGGGGAGAAGCCCACCGATCTCACGGCGCCCAGTGCCTCCCCGACGGGTTCGTCGATGGGCGTCAGCATGCCGGCATTGGGGTCCTGCTCCACCATCACGTCGGTGGCCAGGCCGCAGGTCTTCCCGGTCAGGGCCTGCAGGTTCGAGCGGCCCACGGTCCAGGCCGGGTACTGGATGGCCACCGCGGCGGTCAGCGACACCACTTCGAAGATCACCAGCGCCCAGGCGGCGATGGCCAACGGCGAGTGCAGGATCCGCCCGAGTGGGGTGGGGCGCCAGGGCTTCTCGCCGCGGCCGGAGAAGTGCATCACCGCGGCCACGATCAGCGTCAGCACCGAGCAGCCGAGCAGGATGGTGGTGACGCCGAAGCGGAACTCGGGGAACGAATTCGACCACGGCACACCGAAGTTGGACACATACCACCAGCCGTTGACGCTGGCGAAGCACAGCGCCACCATGAACAACACCACCGCCGCGAACACGGTGCGGTTGCGTCGCGAGCGCATGGCGTGGGCGGTGACGGCGACGGCCGCCAGGGCACCCAGCGAGCCGGCCAGCCCGGCGATCACACCGAAGTGGTGGGTCCACTTGGTGGGGGTGAACATCATCGCCAGGAACAAGATGATGGTGATACCGATGATCCGGCGGCTGGGGCCCGCCGCGGTCCCGGGGATCCGGCCCTTGCGCAGCGACATCGCCACCGCGACCGCCAGCGCCAGCAGCACGGCCAGCACCGCGAACCGGCGGGCGATGGAGCCGTCCGGGGTGGCCATGAACAGCCGCTCGTAGCGGGTGTGCTCGTCGAACCAGGCCAGGCTGGGGCCTATCAGCGTCTTGTACGAGCTGGCCTCGGCCACGGCGGCAAACGTCTGATCACGGAAGGTCAGGAAGATCGACACGGTGCCGGCGGCCAGGATGGGCGCCAGCAGCGGGGCCAGGCCGAACTGCTTGGAGCGACGTTTGAGGATGGTCAGCAGCGGCCCGATGGCCACCAGCAGGGCGCCGACCGACGCGATGCCGGTGGGGCCGGAGAACAGCGTCAGCGCGCCGATGATGCACGCCACCGCCACCGGGAGCAGCCGGCTGGTGGCCACCGCGCGTTCCACCGAACACCAGGTCAGCAGGATGCCCAGCGCGATCAGCGGTTCGGGCCGCAGCCCGTTGTTCAGCGGCAGCCACACCGCCAGGAACATGCCGGCCGCGGTCCACGCCGCCGCGCGGCTGCGTTTGACGGCGTGCCCGAGGCGGGGGATGACCTCGCGGCTGATGATCCACCAGCAGGCCAGCGCCATCAGCAGCGTCGGCAGGCGCATCCAGATGCTGGCCGTGGACACGTGCGCCCACAGCGCCTGCACGTCGTAGAACCAGCCGAACGGCGCCTCCGGGGTACCGAACCACCGGTAGTAGTTGGCCAGGTAGCCGGCGTTCTCCGACACGCGGGCCATGGTGAGGATGTAGCCGTCGTCGGCGGTGTTCGCGCCCACGAAGTGCCACCACACCAGCACCGTGGCCACCACCGCGTCCAGCCAGCCGATGGACCACCAACGCCGGGGCAGCAACCGATGGTGGCGTACCCCGTCGGCGGTGTCGAGGCGGTGCAGCGCCACCAGCGAGGTCAGGGTGAGCAGCACCCCGACGATCATCGTGACCAGCTTCAGCGTCGATGGCGCGGTGCTGTAGCGGGTGTCGATGGTCGCCGAGAACTCCAGCCCGGGCGGCGCGGGTCCGGTGAGATCGGTGAAGACGCCCACGATCTGCGGGCGGAAGTCGTAGCCGCTGCGTTCACCGCGCAGCGGGGAGTCGGGCTCGTCGCCGGTGTAGGACGGCGAGACCTCCTGGGTGAGGCCGACGAATTCGGCGCTCACGCGGTCGGCCTGTGCGCTGAACACCAACTCTCGGCACTGCGGGCTCTCCACCGCGCTCAGGGGTGCGACGACCACCGGGGTGTTGCGCACCACCACCGCCAGGTTGTTGTTGGCGCGTTCGATGAGCAGGCCACGGTCGACGGCGTTGGTGGCCTGCTTGGGCACTGTGGACAGCAGCACGGTGCGCCCGGCGCTACCGGGACCGGTCAGGCCGGCGACGGCCGAGCACGGAATGGTGATCTGCAGGTCGGTCGCGACGTAGCCGATGAGCGGTGCCGTCACGGAGTCCAGGACACCGTTTTGCGGCCAGTTCAGCTGCGCGGTGGTCTGTGTGACCGGCAGGAACGGCGTGGCCAGGGCCATCAGCGTGCCCAGCAGCCCGGTGACGACGGCGACGAGCTTGGCCGTCCGGTAGCTCGATCCCGACACGGAGCTTGATGCTAATTGCCCGCTCGTCACGGCGACTTCCTGATGGCCAGCACGAACGGGCCGATGGTCTGCACGTCGAACTCTGGACTGTCGAACAGCGCGGCATCGAGTTCGACGGTGTAGCGCCGGACGTTGGGCTGGTTGGGGTAGACGTCCTCCGCCAACCGCAGTGTGTAGGTGGACGCGGCGCCGCCCCGCATCAGGAACACTGTCGGCGGCTGCCAGGGCAGCGCATCGAGGGCGGCGGTGAACTCGGCGCTGGTGTCCAGGTCGGCCCAGCTCTCGATCTCGGCGGAGCGCGCCTCGAACTGGGCCAGCGGGTTGGCGTAGTGCGACGTCAGGCCTTGGAAGCCGAAGTACGGATAGAAGGACAGGAAGCTGTAGTCCGCGGTCAGTACCACGGTCTCGTCGCGCGGGCGGCCGGTCTGCTCGGTGATGGCGGCGTCGATCTCGGCGTAGTACTGCTCGGCCCCGGGCGGGCGGCGGTCACCGCGCTGTCCGGCGCCGTCGGTGTCGGTGTACGCGACGGTGATGTCAGGGCCCAGCGTGTCGGGGATGTCCTGGCTGAACGCCATGGCCCCGGCCAGCCCGATCACCGCGGCCACCGGCACCAGCTTGCGCCCCCAGCGGGCGGCGGCCGCCAGACTGACCTCGAGGAATCCGAAGACGCCCGCGGTGGCCAGCAGCACCGTCAGGGTCGGCTGCAGCCGGAAGCTCAGCAGGGTGGTGCCGGCCAGGGTGGTCAGCATCGAGAGCAGCGACCACAGGTACACCGACAGCACGCCAACGGCCAGCGCGCCGGCGCGCACCGAGGACCGGGCCCGGGCGATCAGCCAGATGGTGCCGAGCATGCAGAGTGCGCCCAGCAGGGTGAACTGCAGCATGGGGAAGGTCAGCACGGCGCCGTCAGCGGGCAGGTAGTGCATGGCGCTGCCGGTGTCGCTCAACGGTTCCCGCAGGCTGCGCAGCAGGAACGGCGCCCAGGTGATCAACGCGATGGCGATGGCGATGACGCCGGCGACCGCCAGCTTGATCAGCGGCGCGATGCTGCGCCGGGCCGCGGCCAGCAGCAAGGCCATCACCGTCACCGTCATCGCCGCCAGACCCAGCAGCAGCGTGTAGAAGGTGGCGGTGACGCCCAGGAAGATGCCGGTGCCGACGATGGCGGCCCAGCCGTGCCCTGTGGACCTCAGTCCCGACCAGGCCAGCACGAAGACCGGCGGCAGCAGCACCGTGATGATGGCGCTGTAGGGCTCGGGGGAGGCGTAGGCGATGGTCACCGCGGCGGTGGCGGTGGTGACGATCAGGGCGTAGGTGAAGCGGATCAGCCTGGACCACAACACGAATGCCAGCGCCACCGCGATGGCGATGGAGGTGACGGCCCAGGGCTTGTAGATCTCCCAGCCGGGCACGCCGGCCAGATCCGCGGCCCGGCCGCCGATCCAGAACCAGCCGGGCGGATAGTAGGGCGGCAGCCCGGCGTAGGTCATGTCACGCAGAGCGGGGCTGTCGGTCAGCCGGGTCACGTACTCGGTGCGGAACTGCTGGTCCACCGAGATCCCGAACAGGTACAGCTTGGTGGCGCCCAGCGGCATGCCCAGGGTGGCCACCACGAAGGCGGGCAGGGCCACCAGCGCGGTGCCGTAGGCCAGCCTCTGGCGTCCCCGCACCCAGACCCAGCCGGCGGCGAACAGGGCTGCCAGACAGACGAATTGGCCCACCGTGGTGAGCGCGTGCAATTGGTTCGACGACGGGAACGCCGGCCACTGCACGCGGCCGATCGCGACCAGCGCCACCACCGACACGACAGCGGCAAGCAGAGCCGCCAGCACCATCTGGGTGATGCTGACCAGCGCGTTCCTCATGTCAGATGGGCAGCTTGCGGAAGATGGGCCGCGGGATGTGCCGCAGGATCATCATCACGAACCGGAATGCCCCCGGCGCCCACACCAGGTCCTTGCCTTTGGCCGACGCGCTGACGGCCAGCTCGGCCACGTCTTCCTTGTCCACGGTCAGCGGAGCCTCCTTGGCGCCGGTGGCCTTCCAGTGTTCGATCGTCGTGGTGGTGCGCACCTGCCCGGGCCGGATCACCAGGACCCGGACGCCGTGCTCCTTGAGTGCTTCGCCGAGGCCCAGGTAGAAGCCGTCCAGGCCGGCTTTGGTGGAGCCGTAGACGAAGTTGGAGCGACGGACCCGCTCGCCGGCCGCGGAGCTCATCGCGATGATGCGGCCCGAGCCCTGGGCGCGCATCTTCTCGCCGAGCAGAACCCCGACCGAAACCGCTGCGGTGTAGTTGATCCCGGCGATCTGCACGGCCTTGCGCTGGTTCTGCCACAGTTCCTCGGCGTCGCCGAGCAGGCCGAAGGCCACCACTGCGACGTCGACATCACCCGCGGCGAAGGCCCCGTCGATCACAGCCGGGTGGTTGTCGGTGTCCAGAGCGTCGAAATCGACCCACTCGACGGATTTGGCTCCGGCGCTGCGCATCTGCTCCATCGCCGAGTCCTTGCGGGGATGTCCGGGCAGATCTGCCAGCACGACATGGGCGGGGGCATCACGCAGATAGCGCGCGCCGATGGCCAACGCGATCTCGGAAGTGCCGCCCAGCAGCAGGATGCGCTGCGGGTTGCCAACTGCGTCGAACACCATCTAGAGCAACTCCAAACGTCGGGCCATATCGGAGGCGAACACACCGTCGGGATCGACGCTGCGACGCACCGCGATCCACTCGTCGATCCGCGGGTACATGGCATGGAAGGTCTCGGCGGTGGTGCGCGAGTCCTTGGCGGTGTAGAGGCGGCCGCCGAACTGCAGGACCCGGCGGTCCAGTTCGGTGACGAATTCGTTCAGGCCCGCCTTGATCGGGAAGTCGACGCACACGTTCCACCCGGGGATCGGGAAGCTCAGCGGCGCTTGGTTTCCCGGGCCGAACAGCTTGAACACGTTGAGGAACGAGTAGTGTCCGCTGCCCTGGATGTCGGTGATGATGGTCTTGAACTCGTCGACCGCCTCGGTGGGCACCACGAACTGGTACTGCAGGAATCCAGCCGGTCCGTAGGCGCGGTTCCACTCACCGAACATGTCCAGCGGGTGGTAGAACTGCGTCAGGTTCTGCACCTTGCCCCGGTAGGTGCCCGACTTGCGGTACCAGAGTTCGCCGATGGGTCCGAAGGTGTACTTGTTGGCCAGCCCGTTGGGAAACACGTCAGGCAAAGTGAGCAGTTGCGGGGCATCGAATTTCAGCGGGTCGCGCTGCAGCTTCTCCGGCAGCTGGTCGAGCTTGGCCAGCGACCCGCGCGAGATCGCTGCCCGGCCCAGCTTCGGGGGTGCGCTGATGGCGTCGAACCAGGCGCTGGAGTAGGTGTAGTTGGCTTCGCTGCCGTCGCTGTGGATCGCGATGGTCTCGTCCAGGCTGGCGGTCACGTCACCGTCGGCGATGAAGTACGCCGTCTCCGTGGGCGTCATCGCGACGGTGGCGCGCAGGATGATGCCGGTCAGGCCGTTGCCGCCGACGGTGGCCCAGAACAGGGCCGCGTTCTCGCCGTCCGGCGTCAGGTGACGGATCTGGCCGTCGGCGGTCAGCAGGTCCATCGAACGCACGTGGTTGCCGAAGCTGCCGGCGCTGTGGTGGTTCTTGCCGTGGATGTCGCAGGCAATGGCGCCACCGACGGTGACCTGCCGGGTGCCCGGCAGGACCGGCACCCACAGCCCGAACGGCAGCGCGGCCTTCATCAGCTGGTCCAGGTTCACCCCGGCGTCCACGTCCACTGTGGCTTCGTCGGCGCTGATGGAGTGGATGCGGTTCAGCGCGGGCATGTCGATGACGAGCCCGCCGCCGTTCTGGGCGTTGTCGCCGTAGGAGCGGCCCAGCCCGCGGGCCAGGACGCCGCGGGGGCCGGCCTGGCTGACGGCCTTGGCGATCTCATCGACGTCGGGGGTCGACAGCACTTCGGCGACCGAGGGCGCGGTGCGTCCCCAACCGCTGAGCTGGCGTGTGGTCGTGACAAACATCGAGACGAGGGTACCGCCCTTACCTCAGCCGGAAGATCACCGCGCGCTGCACCACGAAGTTGATGACGGTCGCCGTGCCCTGGGCGATGACGAACGCCACCGGCACCCGCCAGGGCTTGTCGTCCCATCCGGTGTAGAAGAGGTAGTTGATCCCGACCTGCACGGCATAGGTGAGGGCGTAGAGCACCATCACCGCGATGAAGCGGGCCCGGCTGGGGGTGGCCTGGAATGTCCAGCGCCGGTTGATCAGGTATGCCGTGGTGGTTCCGGCGATGAAGCTCACGGTCTTGGCCACGTTCACGTGCCACCCCAGCTGCAGGAACAGCAGGTAGAGACCGAAGTCCACCACGGCGGACAGCCCGCCGGTGACGAGGAATCGCCACACCTGGGTGCCGAGGCTCAGGTTGGGCGGCATAGGGGGCTCGGCCATCGCGGGAAGCCTAGCGGGTGGGGCTGCAACAATGGCTGCGTGCAGGATCTGCTCGAGGTGTGGGACGCGCTGCTGGCGCGGCACACGAGTCACAGCGATGCCGCCGCCGCTGCCGGCAAGGCGCTGCTGGCCCGCTGGTCGGAGCCGCACCGCCGGTACCACGGGCTGTCGCACCTGCGGGACATCCTGGCGTCGGTCGAGGCGCTCGGAGATCACGCCACCGATCTCGACGCAGTGCGGTTGGCTGCCTGGTATCACGATGCGGTGTACGACGGCCGCTCCGACGACGAGGAGCTCAGCGCCCAGTTGGCCGAGGCCGATCTGACGGCCCTCGGGGTGGACGCTGAGCTGGTGGCCGAGGTGGGGCGGCTGGTCCGGTTGACCATCGAGCACGACCCCGCGGCCGGCGACACCAACGGCGAGGCGCTCTCCGACGCCGACCTGGCCGGCCTGGCCCTGCCCGCGGAGCTGTACCAGCGCAACTCGGCGCTGATTCGCCAGGAGTACGGCCACGTCTCCGATGCCGACTTCCGCGCCGGTCGCACGCGCATCATCGAGTCGCTGCTGGCCGGGCCCGGTCTCTATCGCACCCCGCTGGGCCGGCGGGACTGGGAGGCCAAGGCGGTGGCCAATATGAACGCCGAGCTCGCGACGCTACGCTGAGCGGACCACGGTCTGCTCGAGGACGGTTGCCAACGCCTCCACCGCGTGCGGGAAGGCGTGTTCCCCCGGGGTTCCGAAGTTCACCACGACGCCGTCCGGGCGGATAATGTTGTTGTCCGCCAACGGATGTCGTAGCCGGGACAGGCCCGCGATACCCACGCCTGCCGCGCCGGCGCGCCGCAGCACCTCTGGTTCCGCACCGTCGGGCAACATCAGCAGCAGGTGCAGCCCGGCCGACAAACCGGTGACGGTCACCGCGGGTGCCAGCGGGGCGAGACGGCGCACCAGCGCGTCGCGGCGACGCCGGTAGATGGCGCGCATCCGCCGGATGTGCTTGTCGTAGTTGCCCGCAACGATGAAGTCGGCCATCGTCAGCTGGGTGATGCCGTCGACGTAGAACTGCTGACCGCCCGCCGCGGCCACCACCTCGTCCACCAGGGCGGTGGGTGCCACCATCCAGCCCAGGCGCAGTACCGGGGTCAGGCTCTTGCTCGTCGACCCGAGGTAGACCACCCGCTGCGGGTCCAGGCTCTGCAGCGCACCCACCGGTTGCCGGTCGTATCGGAACTCGCCGTCGTAATCGTCTTCCAGCACCAGACTTTCGGTGCGCCCGGCCCACTCCACGATGGCGGTGCGTCGGCTCGGGTGCAGTGGCACCCCATGCGGGTAGTGGTGTGCCGGCGTCACCAGCGCAGCAGGGGTGTCGACGGCGTTCAGGTCGGCGACCGCCGCACCGAGGTCGTCGAAACCGATGGGCACCGTGGTGCCGCCCATCGCGGCGATGCAGTCACGAAAGATGAACAGTCCGTACGCTTCCACGGCGATCGCGCGCTCGGGGCCGAACATCCGCGCCAGGATCTCCACCGAGTGCCGGGTGCCCGCGGTGATCACCACCGAGTCCGGGGTGACGCGTACCCCGCGGGCGCGGGCCAGGTAGCCGGCGAGCGCTTCGCGCAGTTCGAGACGTCCCCGCGGGTCGCCCATCCGCAACGCCTCGGTGGGGGCGGCCGCCAGAGCGCGTCGGGTCGAGGCCAGCCAGGCCGCCCGGGGGAACTGGGCGACGTCCCCGGAGCCCGGCATCAGGTTGTGCCGCGGCGGTGGCAACGCTCCGCGGGGGCGGGCCGGTTGCGGCGCTCCCCGGTGCGGCGAGTCCAGCACCCAGGTGCCCGCGCCCTGCCTGGACGCCAGCCAGCCTTCGGCCACCAGTTCGGCGTAGACATCGGCGACGGTGTTGCGTGCGACGCCCAGGTCAGCAGCCAGTGTGCGGGACGGGGGCAGCGCTGTGCCGGCCGAGAGTCGCCCCGAGCGCACCGACTCGCGCAGCGCACCCAGCAGTTGGTCGCGCACTCCCCGGGCACCCGGTGTGAGGGTCAGGTTCAGGTGGAGGTCTCGCGAATTGGCCCACGAATCCATGTATGAATTGAACCACCATCGCGGGCTTTTTCGGTCCTAGAGTCGAGGCATGACACAGGTACTGGAGACCGAGAAACAACACCGCATCACCCTCAACCGCGTCGCACCCGAATTCTTCGAAGCGATGATGACCATTTCGGCGGCAGCGCAGAAGGGCATCGATCCGCGGCTGGCCGAGTTGATCAAGATTCGCGCCTCCCAGCTCAACCACTGCGCGTTCTGCCTCGACATGCACAGCCACGACGCCCGCAAGAACGGCGAAACCGAGCAGCGCATCTATCTGCTCTCGGCGTGGGAGGAAGCCGGTGACCTCTACACCGAAAAGGAGCAGGCGGCGCTGGCGCTCACCGAGGAGATGACCGACCTGACCCGCGGCGCGCACGTCTCGGACGCGGTGTATGCCAGGGCCGCATCGGTTTTCACCGACGCAGAGCTCGGTCAGGTGATCGCCATGGTCACCGTCATCAACGCCTGGAACCGGATCAGCGTCAGCACCCGGGTGGCGCCGCCGCACCGGCACTGACCTTCGGCCTCACCTGAGAAGCCCCGCGGCCCTTCCGGTCGCAGGGCTGGTGGGCGAAGATGGCGGCATGGATGATGCGGTGACCGCGCTCGACGACGAGACCAGCTGGAACCTGATCTCGGGTGTGCACCTGGGCAGGCTGGTGACCGTCATCGAGGGCTGGCCCGAGATCTTCCCGGTGAACTTCGTGGTGCAGCGCCGCACCATCCTGTTCCGCACCGCCGAGGGCACCAAGCTCTTCGGCGCGGTGACCAATGACCAGGTGTTGTTCGAGGCCGACGATCACACTGTGGCCGAGGGCTGGAGCGTGATCGTGCGGGGCACCGCCAAGGTGCTGTTCGCCGCCGACGACATCGCCGACGCCGAGCAGGCCGGTCTGTATCCGTGGACCGCCACGCAAAAGCTCCGGTTCGTCCGCGTGACGCCGGGTGACATCACCGGCAGGCGTTTCGTTTTCGGGCCTGAGCCGGACTGACGTCAGCCCGCGTGGAGTGCCGGCGGCAACGCGCTGCGCACTCGGTGCCGGGCGGCGCTGACGGTGTCTTCGACCTGGCCGCGGACCGACGACACGGTGGCCAGCACGCCGTGCCATTCCTCGTCGAACACCTCGCGCACGTCCTCACCCCGGGCGGCGGTGGACGCGACCAGGAACGCGGCGTCGAAAGCCGATGCCGCGACGGCGCCCTGCGCCCGGATCGCCGAGCCGGCGAGTTCGGCGGTGCTCACGATCACTGCGTCCGGCAGGGCCGACTGCGTGTTGACGTATGAGCCCACCGCGGCCCGGATGCGGCTGCCGCCTTCGATCGCGGCGTCGGCCAGGGCGTCGCCGGTCAGGCCGAACGCACTCGGCAGCGTGGTCCCGTCCCGCAGCGCGTGGATGACGGCGGCGGGCGACTCGACCAGCGCGGCGGTGACGTCGGTGGCCGCGTCGGTGAGTTGCGCGCTCAACGTCCTGCACGCGATCAGCTGACGCTCGAGGAACCCTCGCACCAGCACGGTGTCGCGTTCGTCCTCGTCCTGGAACTCCGCTTCGTCGGTCTCGCCCATGCGCCCATTGAACGGTCCGTACCCCAATTCCCGGTGGCGCTGAGGTGACCATCTCGGCGTCTTTCGGCGACGGCGGGATGACTCTGTCTCAGGAGCCGGCCCCTGCCTCAATGTCACACCCCGCTGGCATAATCGCACGTATGTTCGAAGAACTTCCGGATCCGGCGACCTGCGGGGAATTGACCCCCATGGAGCTGGTCTCTGCCATCCGGGAGTACCACATCGCGGTGGCCACCAGCACCGCCCGCGTCTGGGCGTTCACCGCCAAACTCGTGGCCGCGCGGGAAGCCGAGGCCGCCGACGAAGAGAAACTCTGGGTCTATGACCCCTGGTCCGGAGCCCGAGATGAAGTCGCCGCCGCCATGGGCCTGAGTCCCCGGCGAGCCTCGGGGCAGCTGCGCATAGCCGAAGCCCTGACCCTGCGGCTACCCAAAGTCGCGGAATTGTTGGAACGCGGGATGATCGACCCCCGCGTGGCTGCCAGCATCGTCTACCGCACCGAGCTGGTCACCCCCACCGCCCAACCTGTCATCGACGCCGAGATCGCCAACCGTGCCGCCCTGTACACCACCTACTCGGATAACGACGTCGAGTTGGCGGTCGATGCGATCATCGAAGAGCACGACCCCGACGCCGTCCGCCGCTACCGCGACGCCACCAAAAGCCTGGATGTGCAGTTCGGCAAACCCGACGACGTCACCGGCACCGCCTCGGTGTTCGGCCGGATCCTGGCCACCGACGCCGAACTGGCCGCCCGCGTGCTCGACGCCATGGCCGCCACGGTGTGCCAGCATGACCCTCGCACCAAAGGTGAACTGCGCCACGCCGGCTTCGGGGCGGTGTTCCGCGGCCACGACCGCCTGGTCTGCCAGTGCGGCAACCCCGACTGCCTCGCCGCGAGCATTCCGTCGAAGGTGACGTCGATCGTGGTGCACATCCTCGCCGAGGCCGGCACCCTGGATGCCGCCCTGGCCGAAGTCGCCGCCGCCCAACACTTCCACCACAACAGCGACCCGGACGCTCCGACGGTCGACCTCGAAGCAATCGCCCGCGACGCAGACGCCGCTACTCCCGACAACGGCAACGGCAACGGCGACAGCCACGACACCCCGCCGCCACCCGAGACGGGATACCACGTCTACCTCACCCCACCTGTCGACAACAGCGATGACGGCGACAACGACGGCGAGGATCCCCCGTGGGCCGCACCCGGACCCGGCACACCACCACCCCCGCCACCGGATCACCCAGACAACGGCACCGCCGCCACCCCCGACACCGCCGAGAGCGACGGCGACGCGTCAGACCCCGCGACCCCCGAAACCCCCGACGCCCGTCACCTTGGCACCGCGGATTCGCCTGCCGCCCTCACCTGCCCACCGGCAGTCAGCACCGGCGGACACATCATCCCCACCCTGCTGCTCGCCGAACTCATCCGCACCGGCGCCACCATCGAACTGCTACCCCCACCCGCAGCTGAGCCCGAACCGCACTACCAGTTCTCCGACCAACTGCGCCGCTTCATCAAGCTCCGCGACCTACGCTGCAGCTTCCCCGGCTGCACCCGCACCGCCGAAAAACTCGACATCGACCACACCATCGCCCACGCCGACCACGGCCACACCCACCCCTCCAACGGCAAACTCCTCTGCCGCGAACACCACCTCGCCAAAACCTTCCCCACCACCGCCGGCACCTGGACCGACGAACAACTGCCCAACGGCGACATCTACTGGACCGCCCCCACCGGCCACTCCTACCTCACCGAACCCCGCAGCCGCATCCTGTTTCCGAACTGGGACTTCACCACCAGCACCATGCCGTTCATCCACCCCAACACACGACGCCGCACCACCACACCCACCGCACCCATGCCCACCCGCCAACGCACCCGCCAACAGGATCGCGCACAACGCATCACCACCGAACGCGAACACAACGCACTACTCCGCGCCCTCGACCACGGCCCACCGGTCCGGTCGCCGTTCCGATGACCGGGTCAGACCCAGTAGGGGACCCGCGCCCGGTACTGCCGCATCGCGAACGCGGTGACCGTCCAGCCGACGATGGTCAACACGATGACCACCACCCAGTGGTGCAGCTGCTGGTCAGCACCCAGCAGAGGTGCGCGCACGATGTCGACGTAGTGCAACAGAGGATTGAACTCGATGATCTTGGCCCAGCCGCCCGCGCCTTGATCGCGCAGTGTCTGGTCGTTCCAGATGATCGGCGTCATGTAGAACAGCAACTGCACCAGGCTGAACAGCAGCGGGCTGATGTCGCGATAGCGAGTGGCCAGAATGCCGAAACACAGCGCCACCCAGATGCAGTTGAGCACGATCAGCGCCAGTGCCGGGATGAACATCAGATCGGTCCAGGTCCAGGGCTGCGGGAAGATGATCGCGATGATCACGAAGATGATGATGTTGTGCGCGAACAGCAGGACCTGCCGCCACACCAATCGGTAGACGTGCACCGACAGCGGCGTCGGGAGCTGTTTGATCAGCCCCTCGTTCGCCACGAAGACGTCCGCCCCTTCGAGGATCGCGGCGTTGATCAGGTTCCAGATGATCAGGCCCAGCGTCACATACGGAAGGTGCACCGCCAGTTCGAGATTGAACAGCTTGGAATACAGCCCGCCGAGCGCCACAGCCATGGTGCCGGTGGCGATGGTGATCCAGATGGGGCCCAGCACGCTGCGCCGGTAGCGCTGTTTGATGTCCTGCCAGCCCAGGTGCAGCCACAGCTCGCGCTTACCGAACCCGTCCACCAGGTCGCGTCGCGCCCGATAGAACGTCTTGGATTGCGCCGCCGCGTCGACGAACGTCATCGCCCGAACCTTTCCCGTCTGCCCAACCGCCGCAATCTGATCCATTCCCGCAGCCCGGCGGGGTCGCGCCGGGAGACCAGGAAGAACCAGCCGAACCGCACCCACTCCTGCGGTATCAGCTTGCGCAAGCCGGGCTGCGACAGCAGGTAGCCGCGGTTGCGGTAGGTGAAGAACCTCTTGGTGGCGTCATCGGGGAACTGCGTGTGCATCCGTCCACCGAGAATCGGTTTGAACTCGTCGCCGCCCTGGGGGTGGACGTACACCGCTTCCAGGCAGGTGCCGAACGGCACGCCGGAGCGCACCAGTCGCCGGTGCAGCTCCACCTCGTCGCCGCGAACAAACAATCGAAGATCCGGCACTCCAACAGCTTCCAGGGTGGCGGCCCGGAACAGCGCGCCGTTGAACAGTGAGGCGATGCCCGGCAGCAGATCGCCGCCGTCGGTCCGCAGCTCCTCGACCCGGCGCCGCCAGACCAGCCCGCGGCGCAGGGGAAAGGCCAACCGGCTCGGGTCGTCGAGGTCGCACACCATCGGCGACACCTCGCCCAGCCCGTGTTTGTGGGCGCAGGCCATCAGTGTGGCCAGCACGTCGGGACCAAGGGGCCGGCCGTCGTCGTCGGCCAGCCAGATCCAGTCGGCACCGCCAGCCAATGCGTGCAACATGCCGAGTGCGAAACCGCCTGCCCCGCCCAGGTTTCGGCGTGATCCCAGGTAGGTGGTGGGCACCGGTTGCCCCTCGACCAGCTGCCGCACCGCGTCGTCGTCGTCGTTGTCGACGACGATCAGGTGGTCCGGCAACCGGCTCTGGGTGGTCAGCACGCCCAGCGATGTCGCCAACTGCTCGGGACGACGATGGGTGACCACCACGGCGTACACCGTGTCGGTCACGTTCGATCCCGGGCGTTTTCTTCGAGGACTTCGCGCACGTGCCTGGCGGCGTCGGGGCCTTCGTAGGCGCCCACCACCTCCTCGATCCCGCCGGACATCCGAATGGTGCCGTGGTCGATCCACATCGCGGTTTTGCACAGCCGTGCCAGGAACTCGTTGGAGTGACTGGCGAACACCAGGATCCCGGACCGCTCCACCAGGGCGGCCAACCGAGTCTGCGCTTTCTTGAGGAACTCGGCGTCCACCGCACCGATGCCCTCATCCAGCAGCAGGATCTCAGGGTCGATGCTGGTCACCACGCCCATTGCGAGGCGCACCCGCATACCGGTGGAGTAGGTGCGCAGCGGCATGGACAGGTACTCGCCGAGCTCGGTGAAGTCGGCGATCTCATCGACTTTGGCCAGCATCTGCTTACGGGTCTGTCCCAGGAACAAGCCGCGAATGATGATGTTCTCGAACCCGGAGATCTCCGGGTCCATCCCGACCCCGAGGTCGAACACCGGCGCCACCCGGCCGCGCACCGTGGCCGAGCCGCGGGTGGGTTCGTAGATCCCGGACAGCAGACGCAACAGCGTGGACTTCCCGGCTCCGTTGTGGCCGACCAAACCCACGCGGTCGCCCATCTCCAGCGACAGCGTGATGTCGCGCAGCGCCTCGATGACGACGACGTTGGAGTCGTTACGTCCGATGGTCCCGCCGGCCTTGCCGAGAAACGCCTTCTTCAGCGACCGGGACTTGGCATCGAAGATCGGGAACTCGACCCAGGCGTCACGGGTCTCGATGTGTGGTCGAGTGGGTGAACTCACGGCGGTGGCTACAGGTATTGCCCGGTGCCGGGGTGCTGTCCACCGCGTTGCTGGCCGGGTACGGCCACACCGGGCGGCAACGCACCCTGGCGCATCTGCTCCAGTTGTGCCCGGGCGGCCATCTGCTGGGCGAACAGTGCGGTCTGGATGCCGTGGAACAGGCCTTCCAACCAACCCACCAGCTGGGCTTGGGCGATTCGCAGCTCGGCGTCCGACGGCACGGCGTCGTCGCCGAAGGGCAGCGCCAAGCGCTCGAGCTCGTCGCGCAGCTCGGGGGCCAGCCCCTCCTCGAGTTCGGCGATGGAGGTCTTGTGAATCTCGCGGAGCCGGTTGCGGCTGGCATCGTCCAGCGGAGCGGCCTTCACCTCTTCGAGCAGTTGCTTGATCATGGTGCCGATCCGCATGACCTTGGCCGGCTGTTGCACCAGATCGGTAACCGACTTGTCCTCGTCGGTTCCAGCCAGGCCGGGGTCCACCCCGATGATCTCGATGTTGTCGTCGTCCGTGCTCACGTCGTCACTGTTCCTTTGCGCCATTGGTCTGCCGCTGTTGTGTAGCGACACTAGTCCGTGGCACCCACACCGCCGTGCTGCGACCGTCGCACGCGCATCTGCCGGCTAGCAGCATCGCGCTGTCAGCAAATCGGAAAAGGCACACTTGCACCACAGATGACCTGTTGGCAATCTTCATCCAGTTAGCGCTCCGCAGTGCGAGGACACTGGACTAGTATTGCTCGCGAGGTGACCCGGTTCGGTCAGCGGCGGTGCGGGTGAGCGCCGCCCGTCTACCACCGGACCGATACCCAGAACTTCTGACGACCTTCTAAGGTGGCTCGCATGGCATTTGACGTCGCCCGGGTGCGTGGTTTGCATCCATCTTTGGGCGACGGCTGGGTCCACTTCGACGCCCAGTCCGGAATGTTGGTCCCCGATTCGGTGTCCACCACGGTGTCCACGGCATTTCGTACCTCGATGGCCAGCGCGGCCGGTCCGCATCCCTCGGCCCGCCGCAGCGCCGCCCTGCACGACGCCGCCAGGCAGGCGGTCGCAGATCTCGTCAACGGCGACCCCGAGGGTGTGGTGCTGGGCGCCGATCGCGCGGTGCTGCTGACGTCCCTGGCGGATGCGTCGTCGTCCCGAGCGGGTCTGGGGTACGAGGTGGTGGTCACCCGGCTTGATGACGAGGCCAACATCTCGCCCTGGCTGCGCGCCGCCAATCGTTACGGCGCGAAGGTCAAGTGGGCCGAGGTCGACATCGAGACCGGTGAGCTGCCCGAGTGGCAGTGGGAAGGCCTGATCACCAAGCCCACTCGGCTGGTGGCCATCGCGTCGGCATCGGCGACGTTGGGCAGCGTCGTGGATCTGCACCCGGTGAGCAAGCTCGCCCACGAGATCGGTGGGCTGGTGGTGGTCGACCACACGGCGGCCGCCCCGTATCGCCTGGTCGACATCCAGGAATCCGACGTCGACGTGGTGGCGCTCAACGCCGTCGGCTGGGGTGGCCCCCCGATCGGTGCGCTGGTGTTCCGTGATCCCGCCCTGATCGACACATTCGGCTCGGTGTCGATGAATCCGTACGCGACGGGCCCGGCCCGCCTGGAGATGGGGGTGCACCAGTACGGCCTGCTCGGCGGTGTGGTGGCCAGCATCGAGTACCTGGCCGGTCTGGACGAGTCGGCCACTGGCAGCCGGCGCGAAAGACTGGCCGTGTCAATGCAATCCGCGTCCGCCTACCTGGACCGGATTTACGACTACCTGTTGACGTCGCTGCGCTCGCTGCCGCTGGTGATGGTCTTGGGCGCTCCCGAGGACCGCATTCCAGTGGTCAGCTTTGCGGTGCAGAACGTACCCGCCGAGCGGGTGGTGCAGCGCTTGGCCGACAACGGTGTGCTGGCCATTCCCAATGCCAACTCCCGCGTGCTCGACGTCATCGGGGTCAACGACGTCGGCGGAGCTGTCACCGTGGGTCTGGCGCACTACTCGACGATGTACGAGGTGGACCAGTTGGTCCGTGCGCTGGCCAGCCTCGGTTAAACCGCCAGCAACACCTTCCCGGTCACCTCGCCGGACTCCAGGAGCCGGTGCGCCCGCCCGGCTTCCGCAATCGGCACCGTGGCACCGATGATGGGACGCACCTGCTCGTCGGCGATCATCGGCCACACCGACTCTGCGACGGCCGCCACGATGGGGCTCTTCCCGGTGGCGCCGCCGATGTGTCGCCCGCGCAGGGAAGTCCCGATCACCCTGGCCCGCTTGGTGATCAGCGCGCCCAGGTTCAGCTCGCCCTTGACCCCGCCCTGCATGCCGATCACGATCAACTGCCCGTCGAGGGCCAGCGCATCGACGTTGCGGCTCAGGTAGGACGCCCCCATGATGTCGAGGATCACGTCCGCGCCCTCGCCGCCACTGGCCTCCTTGACCCGGCTGACGAAGTCCTCGTCGCGGTAGTTGATGGTCAGTTCGGCGCCCAGATCCCGGCACAGCTGTAGTTTCTCGGGGGACCCGGCGGTGACGGCGACGTGGGCGCCCAGGGCTCGCGCCACCTGGATGGCGTGGGTGCCGATCCCGCTGGCGCCCCCGTGGATGAGCACCCACTGGCCGGCGGACAGGTTCGCGGTCATCACCAGGTTGGACCACACCGTGCAGGCCACTTCCGGTAGCGCGGCGGCTTCCTGCAGTCCGATCCCACGCGGCAGGGGGAGCACCTGACCGCGGGGCACTGCAACGTACTCCGCGTATCCACCTCCGGACAGCAAAGCGCAGACTTCTTGCCCGATTTGCCAGCCCGTGGTCGAGTCACCCAGCCCCACCACGGTGCCGGACACCTCGAGGCCGAGAACCGGGCTCGCACCCGGTGGCGGCGGATACTTGCCCGCGACCTGCAGCAGGTCAGCGCGGTTGACGCCCGCGCAAGTGACCTTGATCAGGATCTCCCCGTGATCAGGTGCCACATCGGGCACCTCTCCCCAGGTCAGCTCACCGGACGGTTCCACGACAACGGCACGCATATTTGTCAACCTACTACCTGGAAGTTCGGGCTACCTGGGCGGGCGATATCGCTTACCATCAGCTGATGGAGGGGATGATTGCCGGGCGTACCGCAAGCGATATGCCAGGGCTCGACATCGCGGAAGAGAGGGCGTGGCAACACTTCCTCGACTCGGCGCTTCGGATGTACGCCGCGTTGAACCGGGGGCTCACGGATTCACACCAGCTGACGCTCAGTGACGTGCGCCTGTTGGACATCCTGGACCGCTCGCCCAGCGGCTCCGCCCGCATGGGCGACCTGGCCCAGGCGCTGCTGTCCTTGCCCAGTCGAGTGACACGGCAGATCCGGCGGCTGGAGAAGCAGGGGCTGGTGCGGCGCATGGCCAGTCCCGACGACGGCCGCGGGGTGCTGGCCGCCATCACCGACGAGGGCAGGCGGGTGGTCCGCGAGGCGATGGTCACCTATTGCAACGGGGTGCGCACGCACTTCCTGGGCCAGCTCTCGCGTCCGCAGATGGCCGCGATGGGCGAGAACTGCCGCCGCATCAGCACTGCGCTCAAACACGTCGACCGTCCGGGGAAATTCGGCCGGGCCTGAGCCGCTACGCTTGTCGGCGGTGGCGTGGCAGAGCGGCCTAATGCACTCGCCTTGAAAGCGAGAGACGGCTAACACCGTCCGGGGGTTCAAATCCCTCCGCCACCGCTCTTCGGCCCGGTCGAAAAGCGTTGTGCTGCATCGGCTGCTATTCGCCGGTGAACTCCGGTGGCCGCTTGGCGAACATCGCGGAGATGCCCTCGGTCAGGTCCTTCGACGGCAGGAACGCCGAATTCCAGGCCGCCACGTAGCGCAGGCTGGCAGCGACGTCGGCGGTGCGCTGCTCGTCGAGCACGTCCTTGATGCCCTGGACCACCAGTGGGGGATTGCCGGCGATCTCGGCCGCAGTGGCGCGGGCGGCGGCCAGTGCGGCGTCGGCGTCGTCGTACACGTCGTTGACCAGACCGATCTTCTCGGCGCGGGCGGCGGTGATGTCCTTGCCCGTCAACGCCAGTTCCCGCAGGTGGCCGTCGGACAGGATCCGCGGCAGCCGGGCCAGGCTCCCGACATCGGCCACGATCGCCAGCTTGACCTCGCGCACCGAGAACTTGGCGTCGGCGCTGGCATAGCGAATGTCCACGGCGCTGATCAGGTCCACGCCCCCGCCGATGCACCACCCGTGCACCGAAGCGATGGTGGGGGTGCGGCAGTCGGCCACCGCGGTGATGGAGTCCTGCATGGTCTTCAGTCGCGCGTGGAAGTCGGCGCGGGGCCGCGCCAGGGCGCCGTCGGCCATCATGGGGCCCAACGTGTCACCCATCGCGGCCAGGTCCAGCCCGTAACTGAAGTTCCTGCCCGAACCCGTCAGCACGATGGCCCGCACCTGCGGGTCGGCATCCAGCGCGCGGAACACCACGGGCAACTCGTTCCAGAAGGCCGGGCCCATGGCGTTGCCCTTGCCCGGCCCCAGCAGCGTCACCTGCGCCACGTGGTCGGTGATGTCGACCGACAGCGATTCGTACACCTCACCCATTCCGCCAGGCTAACTGGTTGGTTGGGCGCTGCGGATCAGGGTCCGGCGAATCCGAGCAGAACCTCTTTGAGATCCGCTTCGGGGATGGCCTGGCAGATCACCTGCGCGAGCCCGAAGACGAACACCGGCTGCTGGACGTTCTCGTCGGCCAGGATCTCGTCGATGACGGCCCGGCGGTCCTTCTCACTGAGATCGGCGAACTCGGCGCAGGTCATGCCGTCCACCCGCACCGGTTCGGTGGTCTGGGCCACCACGCCGTCGACGGTGGTGGCGCAGCCCGTGAGGACAGCGACCGCGGCCAGCAGCGCGAGCAGGAACCGCTTCATCGGTTCGACGCTAGTGCCTGTCGGGGAGCGGGCATAACGTGACACCATGGCCGATCCCACGTACACGCAGACGTTCACCCCGCCCGTCGATGAACTGGCGTGCGCCGAAGCCACGCTCACCGTGCTGCACGACGCGGTCCGTCCACTCGCCCGGGACGACATGTCACGTTCGACACCGTGCTCGGAATTCGACGTCGCCGCGCTCACCGACCACCTGATGTCCTCCATCACCACCCTCGGCGGCGCGGCCGGGGCCGAGTTCCCGCAGGACTCCCCGGACGATGCGGTGGACCGCCGGCTCGTCATGGCGGCCCGCCCTGCGCTCGACGCCTGGCACCGGCGGGGCCTCGAGGGAACGGTGGACCTGGGCCCCGGGGCGTTCCCGGCCCGCTCCGCGGTCAACATCCTGGCGCTGGAGTTCCTGGTGCACGGGTGGGACTACGCGCGCGCCGCCGGCCGCGACCTCGAGGTGCCCGACACCCTGGCGGGCTATGTGCTCGACGCCGCGCGGGACATCATCACCCCGGAGGGCCGTTCGGCTGTCGGCTTCGACCAGCCGGTCCAGGTCGGCGACGACGCGTCCGATTTCGCGAAGCTGCTGGCCTTCACCGGGCGGAAACCCTAGATCCAGCCGCGGGCGAAGTCGAGAAAGACGTCGTTCTCGTGCGGCGCACCGATGGTGACCCGCACGCCGTCGGTGCCGTAGGGGCGCACCAGCACCCGGGCGTTGGCGGCCTGCTCGACGAAGTCGGCGGTGCGTTGGGGCCCCAGCGGCAGCCACACAAAATTGGCCTGCGACTCCGGGAGCTCATATCCCGCGTCGCGGAGCGCGGCACTCACCCGGGCTCGCTCGGCCACCACGGCATCGGTGCGGGCCATCAGTTCGTCGGCTGCCTGGATCGAGGCGATGGCCGCGGCCTGGCTGAGGCTGGTCGCGGTGAACGGCACGTAGACCTTGCCCAGCGCGGTGATGATGTCCGGGTCGCCCACCGCGTAGCCCACCCGTGCGCCGGCCAGCCCGTAGGCCTTCGAGAAGGTCCGCAGCACAACCACGTTCGGGTGGTTGCGCACCAGGCCCAGGCTGTCGGGCACCAGGCCGTCGCGGATGTACTCCACGTAGGCCTCGTCGATTGCGATCAGGATGTCGCTGGGCACCGCCTCGACGAACGCGGCGAGCTGGTCCGGATCCACCACCGTCGACGTCGGGTTGTTCGGATTGCAGACGAAGATCAACCGGGTGCGGTCGGTGACGGCGGCCAGCATCGCGTCGAGGTCGTGGGTGTGATCTTTGAGCGGAACCTGCACCGGGGTGGCGCCGGCCACCCGCACCTGCAACGGGTACACCTCGAATGCGCGCCAGCCGAACATCACCTCGTCGCCCACCGTCGCGGTGATTTGAATCAACTGCTGGCACAGGCTCACCGAACCGCAGCCGGCCGCGATGTTCTCGGGCGCGAACCCGACGTGTTTGGCCAGGTGTTCTCTCAGCTCGACGTATCCGTTGTCGGGGTAGCGGTTCAGGGTGTCAGCGGCGTTCTCGATGGCCTTTCGCACGCTCGGCAGCGGCCCGTCAACAGTCTCGTTGCTGGCCAGCTTGATGGCGCCGGGCACGGTTTTGCCCGGTGTGTACGCCGGAAGATCGGCCATCAACGGGCGCAGTCGGGCGGTCATTTGGTCAGCATATGTGAGTACCTGTACGCTTCTCCCTCGGCGGTTCCGGTGCTACCAAGACGGTCCGGTAATCTCCAAGGACGTTCAAGGAGGCGTGCCAGAGCGGCCGAATGGGACTCACTGCTAATGAGTTGTCCGTCTTAAAGCGGACCGGAGGTTCAAATCCTCTCGCCTCCGCCACATAACTGAATAGGTAGTACCCAGCGCCCGTAGCTCAACGGATAGAGCATCTGACTACGGATCAGAAGGTTAGGGGTTCGAATCCCTTCGGGCGCACCACGCATCTTTCTCCGGCGGCTCGCCGGGCATCAATCAGTTAGCTGTTCCGGCGTTTCCGGTGCGCTATCTTGAGCTCTCCTGAAATTGGCGGAGGGGTCAACAGCGTGGCGCGTCGGACCGGTCATCACCGCTGGCTGCAGTTGGGCGCCGCCTCGGCCGGTTTGGGCGCGGCGTTGCTGGGGGTGGGCGTCGCGGGCTTCGCGGCCGCGGACACCGAGAGCCCATCGGCCGCCAGCGCCACCCATACCGAATCCAGCCCCGCGAAGTCGGAGCCATCCGAGTCGGAGTCGGAGTCGGAGTCGGAGTCCGGCGCATCGGACACCTCGGCGCCTTCTGACGCCGAGGAACGGGAAACCGACGAGGACGACGTCGAAGCTGAGTCCAGCGATCGTGACCGTGACCGTGACGAGGAGCCCGAGGCACCGGCCGTTGTCGACGCGGACGAGTCCGTCGAGGCCGAGGACGACACCGACGTCGCAGAGGAAGACTCCCCACCCGTCGAGGCTGCGCCCGCGGCGGTGTCCGGCTCCGAGCGGCCGTGGGCGACGGTGCAGGCGCCGGCGCCCCGGCGCGACCCGGTCGAGAACCTGGTGCGCTCCCTGGTGGCCGGACTGCCGACGCCGGTACGCCGGTCGCTGTTCAACGAGGCGCCGGAGGTCGGCGGCCAGGTGATGCTCGGTGGGGCCGCCGGCGAGGTGATCACCGGCCGTGTCGAGGCGGTGGACCCCGAGGGTGACCGGGTGGTTTACCGGCTCGGTGCACGCCCGGCGGCGGGCAGTGTGGTCCTCGGCGCCGACGGCGCCTGGACGTACACACCGGGGGTCGGCTTCGACGGAGTCGACACGTTCGTCATCGTCGCCGACGACACCGGCTCGCACATCAACCTTCTGGACGTCTTCTGGGCACCGGGCACCCGGTCATCGGTGCTGGTGAACCAGGGGGCCGTCACCTTCGACTTCTCCTACACCACCGGCGCCGAGCACTGGACCGCTGACCGCCGAGCCGCGCTGACCTCCGCGGCAGTGCACTTCGCGGACAACTTCGTGGTGCGCAAGCGGGTGCGCTTGGACTACGAGGTCACCGGCTGGGAGTCGGCCGGCACCGGCGTCCTGGCCAGCGCGAGCAGCGGACTGACCGTGCCTGACGACGACTTCCTGGAGACGTGGGTGCAGAGCAAGCTGCGCACCGGAGTCGACCCCAATGGTGCTGCGGCGGACGGCGTCATCAACTGGAACTTCGCCTACCCCTGGGCCATCGGCGCCACGGTCGCACCCGACGAACTCGACTTCACCACGGTCGTGATCCACGAACTCATGCATTCGTTCGGGCTCCTAACCATGGTGCAGGCAGCGGGCGCCAACACCGGCAGGTACTGGACCGTGTACGACAGCTTCATCTCGGACAGCGCGGGAACCCGGGCCGTCGGCGCCGACCTCACCTGGAATTCGGCGCTGGACCCGAATCTCACCGGCGGCAACGGTGGCCTGTACTTCACGGGACCCAATGCTGTTGCAGCGCAGGGATCACCGATTCCGTTGTATGTCCGGGGTCCGTGGACGGCGAGCAATGTTGCGCATGTCAGTGACGACCTGGACGAGGTGATGAACGCCGGAGTAGACCGCGGGCCCGGCGCCCGCGTGCTCAGCCCGGTGATGGTCGGGATCCTGCGCGACCTCGGTTATGTGGTCATCACCCGCCCGGCAGCCTAGGTCACACCCGGATGTGCCGGGCTGCCACCGAGAGCCGGTGTAGCTGAAAACGCATGGGCGACAGCCGCGGTCGACCCAGCTTCAGTCCGACGTCGTCGGCAACGGCCTCCACTACCTGGTCCAGTGTCCGGTCGTCGGTGGGCACGTGGGTGGCGAACCGGGGGTCGGCCAGTTCGGTGACGCAGCGGTCGATCTGCCGCATGGCCCAGGTGCCGTCGCCGCCGAACACCCGGCTGCCGAGTGCCTCGAGGCGCGTCCCGAGGCGGGCCTGCAGCGTCGCCGGAGAGGCCACCAGCGTGACGTGCCGCAGGTCCACTTCGGTGCGCAGGGCGCCGACGATCTCGTCGAAATAGTCGGCGCGCACGATCGTCATCGGCACGATCACCGGCCCGTCGGCCGCCTGCTCGGTAGCACGCAGCGTTGCCACCACCGCCGCGCGCCACCCCGGCAGGTCCTGGAAATCGTCCCGCGCCGCCGCCGGGAGCATCTTGTGCATCGCGAACCCGATCAGCTCGGGATCGGCGACGTGGCTGCCCGGGAGGCGACGGTGCAGTTCGTGGGCAGTGTGGGTCTTGCCCGCGCCGAAGGCCCCATTGATCCAGATCAACACGGTCTCGACGGTACCGATGATCTAGGAGAACACTCCCGAGTAGGCGTTGAGCGCGGGCTGGCCACCCAGATGTGCGTACAGGACCGTCGAATCCCGGGAGATGGTGCCGTCTTTCACCAGATCGATCAGCCCGGCCATCGACTTGCCCTCGTACACCGGGTCGATGATCATGCCTTCCAGCCGCCCGGTCAGCGTGATCGCGTCCAGCGTGGACTGCACCGGGATGCCGTAGAGGTCGCCGGCCCAGCCCTCGAGCACGGTGATCTCGTCGTCGCGCAGCTCCCGCTCCAGACCGATGAGCGACGCGGTGTGCCGCGCGATGCGCTCCACCTGGGCCCGCGTTTTGTCGAGGGTGGCGGAGGCATCGATGCCGAGCACCCGCCGCGGCCGATCCTGCCCGGCGAACCCGGCGATCATGCCGGCGTGGGTGGAGCCGGTGACGGTGCAGACGACGATGGTGTCGAAGAAGACGCCGAGTTCGGCCTCCTGCTGCGCCACCTCATAGGCCCAGTTGGCAAAACCCAGGCCGCCGAGGGGATGTTCGGAGGCGCCGGCGGGGATCGGGTACGGCTTGCCCCCGGCCTCCTCGACTTCGCGCAGGGCCTCTTCCCAGGAGGAGCGGATGCCGATGTCGAAGCCGGCGGGGTCCAACCGGACATCGGCGCCCATGATGCGGGAGAGCAGGATGTTGCCCACCCGGTCGTTGACGGGATCGTCCCAGTCCACCCACTTCTCCTGTACCAACCGCGCCTTGAGGCCCAGCTTGGCGGCCACCGCGGCCACCTGGCGGGTGTGGTTGCTCTGGTAGCCGCCGATGGAGACCAGGGTGTCGGCGCCCTGGGCCAGCGCGTCGGGGACGATGTACTCCAGTTTGCGGGTCTTGTTGCCCCCGTATGCCAAGCCGGAGTTGCAGTCTTCCCGTTTGGCCCAGATCTGCGCCCCGCCGAGGTGCCGGGTCAGCCGCTCCAGCGGGTGCACGGGGCTGGGCCCGAAGGTCAGTGGGTATCGTGGGAAATCGGAGAGTGCCATGAAATGCAATATATCGCACTATCCTGTTTGACAAAATCCCCTGTGAAAGGCAGAAATGCTGTATGCCGGTACCCCAGAAGACCGCGCCCAAGCGGCAGCTGCTCCGTGATGACGCGTTCAACGCCATCCGGGCGGCCATCGTCGACGGCACGCTGGAGCCCGAAGAAAAGCTGATCGACACCGAACTCAGCGCCTGGCTGGGCGTCAGCCGCACTCCGATCCGGGAAGCACTGGCCCGGCTGGAGGCTGCCGGGCTGGTGCAGACCCGCCCCGGTCGCTACACCATGGTCAGCCCGCTGGACATCCGGGCGCTGCAGGACGCGCAGTCGGTGGTGGCAGCCATGCAGGAGCTGGCCGTGCGCGACGCGGTTCCGGCTATGACGGACGAGCACATCGAGGCCATGCGTCTGGCCAATGACCGATTCAGCCTCGCGCTGCGCGCTCAGGATGTGGACGCAGCGATCGCCGCTGACGACGAGTTCCACGCTGTGGCAGTGGATCTGTGTGCCAACGCCGCGGTCGCCGCGGTGCTGGACCAGTACATGCCGGTATTGCGCCGGATGGAACGGGCGCGTTTCTCCGCGTTGGTCGGGCGCTCGTCGGTGGACCAGCATTCCGAGATCATCACTCTGGCGGAGGCGGGTGACGCCGAGGGCGCCGGCCGCGCGGCGCGGCTGAACTGGATGACGCTGCAGCCTGAATGACGCCTCAGGTGATGGTGAAGCCGCCGTCGACGGTGATGGTCTGGCCGGTGACGTAGCCGCCGGCTCGCGATGCCAACCACACCGCACTGGCGGCCAACTCGGCGGGGTCGCCGGTGCGGCCGAGCACCACACGCGCCATCTGGGTGTCCAGATAACCGGGCTTGTACTCGTCGGTCATCTCGGTCTTGAAGAATCCGGGGGCCAGGGCGTTGACCCGAATCCCCTTGCGGGAGCCCCACTGTTGGGCCAGATCGCGGGTCAGGCCGATGACGGCCGCCTTCGACGCGGCGTAGGCGGCCTGCGGCAACCCAGCGGTGGTGATGCCCAGGACGCTGGCGATGTTGATCACCGAACTGCCCGGCTGCATCACCCGGGCGCACGCCTGCGCCATCCAGTACGAGCCGTCGAGGTTGACGTCGACCACCTTGCGGAACTCGTCCGGGGTCTCCCGGGTGGCGGGGACAGCGGTGCCGATCCCTGCGTTGTTGATCAGCACGTCGACCCGCCCGAACGCCTCCATGGTGGCGTCCACCAGCGCCTGGCAGGCATCGGGATCGGAGACATCGGTGCCGACGGTGATCGCGCGGCGGCCGGCAGATGTCACCAGAGCCGCTGTGTCGGAGAGTCTTTCGACGCGTCGGGCGCCGAGGGCGACGTCGGCGCCGGCTTCGGCGAACGCCTGCGCGAAGGCCACGCCGAGTCCGGAGGATGCGCCGGTGACGATGACCACCGCATCGTCGAGCCGAAACGTGTCGAGAATGGTCATGACGGACTCCTCAGTGCTTGCCGGGCGATCGCGTACTTGTGCACCTCGGTGGGCCCGTCGTAGAGCCGGAAGGCGCGGATGTCGGAGAAAATGGCCCCCACCGGGGTTTCGTCGGAAATGCCGATGCCGCCCAGGATCTGGACACACCGGTCGGCGACCTTGAACAGTTCCTCGGAGACCATCGACTTCACCATCGACGACTCGTGCCTGCCCTTGGCGCCCTGGTCCAGGGTCCAGCAGGCCCACCAGATCGCCAGCCGGCACTGCTGCAGTGCGATCTCGTTGTCGGCGATCATGAAGCCCACACCCTGGTGCTCACCCAGCGGCTTACCGAAAGCCGTTCGGGTGCGGGCATGTTCGACGGCGATGGCGTGGGCGCGGGACGCGGCGCCGAGCCAGCGCATGCAGTGGGTCAGCCGGGCGGGCGCCAGCCGCAGCTGGGCGTAGCGGAACGCCTGACCGATCTCACCGAGCACCGCCGAGGCGGGCAGCCGCAGATCGTTGAACACCACCACGCCGTGGCCCTCGACGTAGTTGCGGTCCATGGTGTCCATGATGCGTTCGATCTCGATACCCGGGGTGTCGCCGTCGCAGAGGAACAACGTGGGGCCGTCGGCGCCGGAGGAGTTGGGGGCCACCCGGGCCATGATGATCCAGGTCCGTGCACCGCGTGCACCGGTGATCAGCCACTTGCGGCCGTTGATCACGTAGTCGGTGCCGTCGAAGATCGCTTCGGTGGCAAGCTGATTGGGGTCGGACCCGGCACCCTCGGGTTCGGTCATCGCGAACACCGATCGCTGTCGCCCCTCGACCACCGGCACCAGGAACTCCTCGGTCTGGGCGGGGTCGGCGATCTTCGACAGCAGGAACATGTTGCCCTCATCGGGAGCAGCGCAGTTGAGTGCCACCGGACCGAGCGTCGACCAGCCCGCCGCCTCGAAGAGCACGGCCTGCTCTACATGGGAGGGCTCACGGCCGCCGAGTCGGCGGGGCGCCTGGAAGGTGAGCAGACCCGCGTCGCGGGCCAGGCCCACCAACTCGGTGCGCAGATCCTCGTTGGGTCCGTGCCGGGTGACGCGGGGGTCGGTCTCGTACGGCACGACCTTGTCGGCCACAAAGGCGCGCACCTTGTCGCGCAGGGCCGCCAGTTCGTCGGGGATCTCGAAGTCGATCACAATCCGCCCTCCATGAATGTCTGTGCGCGGTCGAACAACCGCAGGGTCGCGGTGTGCAGCAGATCGCCGATCTCCTTGGGGGCCTTGCCGGCACACGCGCGGGCGTGGGTGCCTTCCAGGATGACACCGAGCTTGAAGCACGCCATGGCCGCATACCAGGTGATGTTCGACAGGTCGCGGGAACTGTTGCGGCCGTAGTACTCCACGATCTCGGCGGGGGTGGCCAGTCCGCCGGCCTTCATCAGTGCGTGCTCCAGCACCTCGCTCTCGCCGGGTAGGTGCCAGGTGGCCATCATCCAGCCGAGATCGAGCAGTGGGTCGCCGATGGTGCACATCTCCCAGTCGACGATGGCCACCACGTCCGGCCCGGTGGGCGAGAACATCACATTGGCCGAGTGGTAGTCGCCGTGCATGATGCCCGGCGTCCAGTGCGTGGGCAGGTGTGTCTGCAGCCAGGTCGACACCTCGGCGAAGCCGGGGATCTGCGCACCGGGGTAGTTGTCGAAGCTGCTGTAGGACTCCAGTTCTGCGGTCCACCGGGGCACCTGACGTTCCAGGAATCCGTCCGGTTTGCCGAAGTCGGCCAGTCCGACCGCCACGTGGTCCACGGCGCCGAGTCGGGCCAGCGCGTCGGCCATGGACAGGCCCATCCGGTAGCGGATCTGCGGGTCGCCGGCGTGCAGATCCGGCAGCGCGGCACCGGCATTGAAGCCGTCGACGGGCTCCATCAGGTAGAACACCGCGTCCCCGAGTACGGAGGTGTCATCGCACACGGCGATCAGGCGGGGGTGGGGGACGTCGGTGTCGGCCAGCGCCTGTAGCACCGTGGTCTCGCGCAGGATCACCTTGTTGCTGACCGGTCGCAGGTGCAGCGGGCCGCGCCGAAACACATATGGGCGCCCGGAGCGCTCGAAACGCAGCATCACGTTCTGGGTGCCGCCGGTGATGGGCGTGACGGCGGTCAGCGGGCCGTCGCCCAGCCCGTGTTCGGTCATCCACGGGCCCAGCGCTTCGGGGGCTTCCACAGTCGCGAACCTACCGTACGGTTGGTCGACGATCGGGACTGCCTCGATTCCGCTGCTCCGGTTGACGAGTGATCCACAACACCCCACACTGACAGTCATGCGCAGTCAGAAACCCACACAGGCGGGCATCTGACGTGCTGCCGGTCGAACGTCACGAAGCGATCGTGGAGGCGGTCAGCGCCGCGCAAGCGGTCAGCACCGATGAGCTGGTCCGCCGACTCGGGGTGTCGGCGGAAACCGTGCGGCGCGATCTGGCCCTGCTCGAAGGGAAGGGCGCGCTGCGCCGGGTACATGGCGGCGCCGCCCCGGTGGAGAGCAGGCGCGTCATCGAGCCGTCCTACACCGAGCGGTCCATGATCCGGCACCAGGCGAAAGCCCAGCTGGCGCGGCTGGCAGCCGGCCTGCTGGAGAACGGACAGACCGTCGTCATCGACATCGGCACCACCGCGGTGGCGGTGGCGCAGGCCATTCCCCGCAGTTTCACCGGCACCGTCGTCACGCCGTCGTTGCCCGTCGCGATCGAGTTGACCGAGCGCGCCGGGGTCGAGGTCCTGCTTGCCGGCGGGCGGGTCCGCCCGGGAGACCTGGCCTGCTCCAGCGCCCACGCCAAGGCGTTCTTCGCCGACATCTACGCCGACATCGCGCTGCTGGGTTCCGGCGGGGTACATGCCGAAGCCGGCCTCACCGACTTCCACCTCGACGAGATCGACGTGCGGCGCACCATCATCGCCAACAGCGCGCGCAGCTACATCCTGGCCGACTCGTCCAAGGTCGGGCAGGTGGCGCCCTACCGGGTGTGCCCGCTGCGCTCGGTCACCGGCCTGATCACCGACACCGACACCGACGCGGGGGTGGCCGCCGCCTTCGCCGAGACGGGAGGGGTGGTGCTCTCAGCACGTCCGTGAGACGGGTGCGGGCGGCGTTGCAGCGCCGCCCGCGGGACCGAACCAACTCGACCGCACAGTCACAGCCAGTCAGAAAGCCCGATCCGATGACCCATTCTTCCAGACAATCCGAACCCGACGGCGTGGCCCAGTTCGGCTACACCGAATCCCTCGAACGCTCCACCGGTCGCTTCGCGTCCTTCGCCGTGGCGTTCGCCTTCGTCTCCATCGCCACCGGCATCTTCACCACCTACGGCAGTGTGCTGGGCAGCTCCGGACCGATGGGCATCTGGACCTGGCCCATCGTCATCGTCGGGCAGTTGGCGGTGGCCCTGCTGCTAGGCGCGCTGGCCGCCCGCATCCCCGTCACCGGCTACGCCTACCAATGGGTGTCGCGGCTGGCCAACCCGATCCTCGGCTGGATCACCGGGTGGATCTCGTTCACCTTCCTGGCGATCGTGGTGGTCGCGGTCGACTACACCGTCGCCTCCACCGTGGTGCCCGCCCTGTTCGACTTCGAAGGCACCGCGGCTACCGCATTCTTGATCACCGCGGGCGTGCTGCTGCTGCAGGCACTGCTGGTGGGGCTGTCCATGAAGTGGACCGAACGGGTGAACAACTTCGCCGTCACCGCCGAACTGATCGGCATGGTGGCCCTGGTGGTACTGCTGTTCATCGTGGGAGTGGCCGCGCACAAGCTCTCGGCGGACAACCTGTTCTCCACCGGAGCTGTTCCCGCCGAAGGCTATTGGAGCTTCGGCACCGCCACCGCCGCCGGCCCGTGGATGCTCGCCTTCCTGCTGGGCGCATTCACCATCGTCGGGTTCGAGTCGGCGGCCAACCTCGCCGAGGAGACCAAACGCCCGGAAATCGTGGTGCCGCGGGCCATGTGGCAGGCCGTCCTGGCCTCCGGCGTGCTCGGGTTTCTGTTCCTGCTGGTGGTCACGGCCGCCGTCGACGACCCGGTGGCCTTGGCCGAATCCGGGACCCCGATCGCCGACGTCATCCGCGACATCCTGGGCTCGTTCGTGGGCACTGCGCTGCTGGTGCTGGTGGCCATCGCCATCTTCGCGTGCGGCCTGGTGATCCTGCTGTCCGGGGTGCGCCTGGTCTGGGCGATGTCGCGTGACCAACGGTTCCCCGGCTGGCAGGCCCTGAACAAGGTCAACGCCAGGACCAAGACGCCCCTGAACGCCACCATCGCGCTCACCACCATCTCCGCGGTCATCCTCGGCATCTTCTCCACCAGCACCGACGCCCTGTTCAAGCTGTTCGGGGCCGCGACGCTGCTGCCCGCGGTCATCTACGCCATCACCGTCGTGCTCTATATCGCCACCCGCCGTAAGCTGCCGCCCAGCGCCGGATTCAACCTGGGCCGCTGGGAGGTGCCGATCATGGCCGTCGCGGTGATCTGGCTGGTGTTCGCGCTGTCGCTGTTCCGCGACGCGTCATTCCGCGACCCGTGGTTGTACGTGCTGGTCATGGTGGCCATCGGCGCCTGCTATCTGGGCTACCTGCTGGTGACCCGCGGCAAGGACGGATTGCGCATGCCGGACATGCACTCCATCGACGCCGAGCTCGACAGTCAGGGTTCACGTTGACGGTGTTGGCGATCGACCAGGGCACCTCGGGGACCAAGGCCATCGTGGTCGACGACTCCGGGGCCGTGGTGGGGCTCGCCGAGATCCCGGTGCATCCGGTCTATCTCGCCGACGGCGGTGTCGAGCAGGACCCCGGTGAGCTCCTGGAGTCCGTGCTCGGCGCCGGCCGTGCCGCCGTGGCGCAGGCCGGCCGGCGCATCGACGCGGTGTCGCTGGCCAATCAGGGCGAGACGGTGCTGGCCTGGGATCCCGACACCGGCAGCCCACTCAGCCCGGCCATCGTCTGGCAGGACCGGCGCGCCGAAACCGTATGTGCCGCAGTGCAGGACCATGGTGACGAACTTGCCGCGCGGACCGGTCTGGTGCTCGACCCGTACTTCTCGGCGCCGAAGATGGCCTGGCTGCGCCGCGCCGTCACCACCGAGGGCGTGGTCACCACCTCCGACACCTGGCTGCTGCATCAGCTCACCGGGGCCTTCGTCACCGACGCCACCACGGCCAGCCGCTCTCTGCTGACCGACCTCGGCGTGCCCGGGTGGAGCCATGATCTGCTGGCGCTGTTCGGACTCACCGACGAACGCCTGCCCGCGATCGTGGGCAACGACGAGATCATCGGCACCACAGCGGCGTTCGGAGACGAAGCACCCGTCGGCGGCGTCGTGGTGGACCAGCAGGCCGCCCTGCTCGCCGAATCCTGCCTGGACCCCGGGACCGCCAAGTGCACGCTGGGCACCGGGGCGTTCCTGCTGGCCAACACCGGCGGCACCGGGGTGCGCTCGAGCGCGGGCCTCACCACATCGGTGGCGTGGCGGATCGCCGGCCGGGACACCTTCTGCGTGGACGGCCAGGTCTACACCGCGGCCTCGGCAGTGAAATGGCTGACCGCCCTTGGTGTCATCGCCGATGCCGGGGAAATGGACCGGGTGGCCGCCGCGGATGCCGGGTCGGTGATGTGTGTCCCCGCCCTCGCCGGGCTCGCCGCGCCGTGGTGGAAGCCGCACGCCACCGCCACGCTGGCCGGCATGACGCTGTCCACCGAGCGTGGACATCTGGTGCTGGCGGTGCTGCAGGGCATCGCCGCGCAGATCGCGGAACTGGTCACCGCCATCAACGCCGACACCGGCGCACCGCTGACCCGGCTGCGGGTCGACGGCGGGCTCACCCGATCGAGCGTGCTGATGCAGGCCTGCGCCGATCTGATCCAGGTGCCGGTGGACGTGTATCCCTCGCCGCATGCCACCGCCCTCGGTGCCGCCGGCCTGGCGACACTGAGCCTGCACCCGGACCGCCCGCTGGGCAGCGTGATCCCGGACTGGTCACCGGCGGCGACCTTCGACCCGGCGTGGAGCGGTGACCGCGCCACCGAATTCCGTTCGCAATGGCGATTTTTAGCTGATAGGACGTTCCAGTGATTCATGATGTGGCCGTCATCGGCGCCGGCATCGTCGGCTCGGCCGTCGCCCGGGAGCTTTCCGGGCACCGGGTGTCGGTGGCCCTGCTGGAGGCCCGCGACGATGTGGGTGACGGCACCAGCAAGGCCAACACGGCGATCCTGCACACCGGGTTCGACGCCACGCCCGGCACGCTGGAGTCGGAACTGGTGCGCCGCGGTTACCGACTGCTCTCCGACTACGCGCAACAGACCGGTATTCCGGTGGAACACACCGGCGCTCTACTGGTGGCCTGGGACCAGGAGCAACTCGACGCGCTCGCCGGACTGCGGGACAAAGCCGAGGCCAACGGTTACCACCGCTGCGCCATCGTCGACGCTGCCGAGGTGTACCGCCAGGTGCCTCACCTCGGTCCCGGCGCGCTCGGCGGGTTGACGGTCCCCGACGAGTCCATCATCTGCACTTGGACGGTGAACCTGGCGCTGGCCACCGATGCCGTCAACCGCGGTACAACGCTGCTGACCGGGCACCGGGTCGAATCCGTCTCCCGCAGTGGTGATCTCACCACCTTGGGGACCACCGGGGGGACCGTGCGGGCCCGCTGGGTGGTCAACGCCGCAGGGCTGGGCGCCGACAAGGTCGACGCCCTGTTCGGCCACCGCCGCTTCACCGTCACCCCGCGGCGCGGGGAACTCATCGTGTACGACAAATTGGCCCGCGCCCTGGTCGACAAGATCGTGCTGCCGGTGCCCACGTCGCGCGGCAAGGGCGTCCTGGTGAGCCCGACCATCTACGGCAACGTGATGCTGGGTCCGACGTCAGAGGACCTCACTGACCGCTCCGCCACCGCCACCTCCGAGACCGGGTTCGAGTTCCTGCTCGAGAAGGGACGCGTCCTCATGCCGGAACTGCTGGCCGAAGAGGTGACGGCCACCTACGCCGGGCTGCGGGCGGCCATCGACCACCCCGACTACCTGATCGACACCGACGCAGAACAGCAGTACCTGCTGGTGGGCGGCATCCGGTCCACGGGACTCACATCCGGGATGGCGGTGGCCGAGCATGTCCGTGACCAGTTACTCTCAGCGGGAATGGAATTGGTGACACGGACCGATCTGCCCGATCCGCCCGCCATGCCCAACCTGGGTGAGGCCTTCCCGCGGCCCTACCAGCAGGCCGACCGGATCGCCGCCGACCCGGCGTACGGCCGCATCGTCTGCTTCTGCGAGCGGGTCACCGAAGGCGAGGTCCGCGACGCCTGCCACTCGGTGATCCCCCCCACCACCCTGGAGGGGCTGCGCCGACGCACTCGCGTGATGAACGGCCGCTGCCAGGCCTTCTTCTGCGGCGCCGAGGTGCAGGCGCTGCTGGAGGGGAACCGGTCATGACCTACGACGTCGCCGTCGTCGGCGGTGGCCCGGCCGGGCTGACCGCCGCCACCGCACTGGCCGATGACCTGAATGTTGTTGTGCTGGAACGTGAAAGTGTGGCCGGCGGTATCCCGCGGCACAGTGACCATCCCGGATACGGGATCCGGGACCTGCGCAGGTTCCTCAGCGGCCCCGAATACGCGCGCCGGCTGGTGGACCAGGCCGCCCGCGCCGAGATCCGCACCGACACCATGGTCACCGGCTGGGCCGGCGAGCGCACGCTCGAGATCACGTCGCCGCGCGGGCGGGAACAGCTCACGGCCCGCGCGGTGGTGCTGGCCACCGGCGCCCGGGAAAGACCCCGCCCGGCGCGGCTGATCCCCGGTGACCGCGGCGCGGGTGTCTACACCACCGGGCACCTGCAGAACGTCGTGCATCTCAAGCACGGGACGGTCGGCAGGCGCGCGGTTGTGGTGGGTGCCGAGCTGGTGAGCTACTCGGCGGTGCTCACCCTCAAGCACGCCGGTTGCGCCACCGTGCTGATGACCAGCGAGCACGCCAGGCCGGAGTCCTACGCGGTGTTCAATGCGGCCGGACGCACGCCCGCGTTGGGCGCGCGGGTGGCCACCCGCACCCGCGTCACCGCCATCCTGGGCAGCCCGACCGTCCGGGCCGTCGAGATCGAGAACATCGACACCGGCGCCCGCCGCACCGTCGACTGCGACACCGTGGTGCTCACCGGGGACTGGATCCCCGACCACGAATTGGTGCGCGCCGGTGGTCTGGCCCTCGATCCCGGCACGCTGGGGCCGACGGTGGACACCGCCCTGCGCACCAGCCGGCCGGGGGTGTTCGCCATCGGCAACCTGTGCCATCCCGTCGACACCGCCGACATCGCCGCCCTGGACGGCCGGCATGTCGCCCGGCAGGTCCGCGACCACCTCGATGGCCGCCGGTCCGCCGGTGACGGCATCCGCATCGAGGTGGCCGCGCCTCTGCGCTGGGTCTCACCCACGCTGCTGCGCCCCGGTGATCCGGCGCCGTCGCGCGACCGGCTGCTGGCGTGGACCGATCAGCTGGTCCGGTTCCCGACGGTGACCGCGCGGCAGCGCGGCGTCGAGATCGGGCGTCGGCGGCTGCCCTGGCCGGCGGCGCCCGGCCGGGTGTTCCGCATCCCGTCGAGCCTGCTGGACCGGGCCGACCGGCACGGCGGGCAGGTGGTGATCGAAGTTCGCTGACGGGTTTACCCGACCGGTGCTTCGGGCACAGAACAGCCCATGCGCCGCCACGACCTCGTGATCATCGGGAGCGGGTCGGGGAACATGGTGGTCGACGACTCCTTCTCCGACCTCGACGTCGCGATCATCGAGGAACGGAGGTTCGGCGGTACCTGCGTCAATTACGGCTGCATTCCGTCGAAGTTGCTGTCCTACACCGCGGAACTGGCCGACAACATCGCCGGTGCCGCCGACTTCGACATCGACGCCGACCTGCGCCGACTGCGCTGGGCGCAGGTGCGCAACCGGGTGTTCACCCGCACCGACGACATCGCCGCGCAGGGGCAGCGCGGCCGCGAGGACTCCGATTTCGTCACCGTCTACACCGAGCGCGCGGTCTTCACCGGGCCGAAGCGGCTGCGGGTGGGCGACACCGAGATCGAAGCCACCCAGATCGTGATCGCCGCGGGCGGCCGGCCCGCGGTCCCGCAGGTGGTGTCCGGCAGCGGGGTGCCCTACGAGACGTCGGACACCGTCATGCGGATCGACACGCCGCCGCGCCGGCTGGCGGTGCTGGGCGGCGGGTACATCGCCGCCGAGCTGGCGCACGTCTTCGCCGCGGCCGGTAGTGCGATCACGATCATCGAGAAGAACGACTTGCTGCTGGGCGGTCCGCAGGACGACGAGATCCGCACCGTGTTCACCGACCTGATGCGCGCCCGTCACGACCTTCGCCTGGGTGTCGACGTCGGCCGGATCAGCGGCACCGCAGGTGATCTCGTAGTCCACTGCGACGACGGCAGCACCGTCGAGGCGGACATGCTGCTGGTGGCGGCGGGGCGGGTTCCGAACACCGACCGACTCGCCGTCGCCGCCGCCGGTATCGAGGTCGACGACTCGGGTCTCATCATCGTCGACGAGTACGGCCGCACCAGCGCCGACGGGGTGTTCGCGCTCGGGGACATCAGCGTCGGCATCCCGCTCAAACACGTCGCCAACCGGGAAGCCGACGCCGTCAAACACAATCTGCGTCACCCGGATTCGCTTCGTACGCTCGACCGCGACCGGGTGCCGTCGGCGGTGTTCACCCACCCACAGATGGCGTCGGTGGGCATCACCGAGGAGCAGGCCCGCCGCGACCACCCGGGTTACCTGGTGTCGACGTACAGCTACGACGACGTGGCCTACGGGTGGGCGCTGCAGGACAGCGTGGGCCGCTGCAAGGTGATCGCCGACGGCGCCACCGGCCAGATCCTGGGGGCTCACCTGATCGGAGCCCAGGCCGCCACCCTGATCCAGTCGTTCGTCATCGCGATGGAGTTCGGCATCGACGCCGAATCGCTGGCCACCAAGCCCTACTGGATCCATCCGGCGCTGACCGAGGTGCTGCAGAACGCCCTGCTGAACCTCGCGCCCGCGTGACGCTACTGGCGGCGTAGCCGGGCGTGGAAGACGCTCCACCCGATCAGCGTGCCCAGCGCGATGGAGAAGATGGCGGCCACCGTCACACCGAGGGTGGTGACGTCGGGATCGACGTGGGTGGTGACCTCCGAGAGTGACTCGAACCCCAGCGCACCCGGCACCAGCGTCCAGAACGCCACCAGCATCATCACGATGCTGGGTGGTCCGCCCTTGATGTGGCGGACCACCATCACGAACGGCACCACCAGGAAGGCCCCCACCGCCGCGGAGTGCGCGGGGGAGAGGAACAGCCCGCCGATCTGCTGGCCCAGCAGTGCCACCGCGACCGCGGCCATCAGCCAGATCAGCGTTCCCGGCGGCCCGGACAGGTAGAGGTAGAGACCCACCGCGATCACCACGATCGCCACATACAACGACCAGGAGCCCATCTGCGCCGACGGTTGCTGCGGCGCAAGGGGTCCGGCGATGTGGATACCGATCGCCAGCCCGAACACCATCAATCCGAGCTGCGTCACGCCGAACACCACCCGGGCGGTGCCGGCGATGATCGCCGAGCTGGCCAGCTCCAAGGCGCCGATGGTCAACGCGATGCCGGGCAGCACCGCCACCAGCGCGGGGGTGATCACCCGCAGCAGCCCGTCGTTGGCCGCGTCGGCGACAAACCAGGTGGCCAGCAGGGTCACCACCAATGCCGACAGCGGGGGCACCACCGGCTTCAGGGACGGAAAGGGCCGCGCCGCGATCACGATGACACCCACCACCGTGCCCAGGAACACATATCCCCACAGCGACGCCCAGGTCGGGTTCATCACGAGACCGAAACCCAGTGTGGTGACGGCATACCCGGCCACCCCGGCGACCGGGCCGAAGCGGTACGGCGTCTGGCGGGCGGCGGACACCGCCGCCACCGCCTCGGTGGGGGAGATGGCCCCGGCGTCGGCCAGTTCGGCGATCGCATCGACCTTGCCCGCCAGGTTCAGCTGCGTGGTGATCCGGGTGGTCACATCCACCTCGTAGGCGGCGGTGCCCAGCTGGATCATCAGCACCGTCGGCAGGACCACCACGCTGACCTTCTCCGTGGTGTACATCGCCGCGATCTGCCGCAGCCGGATCGCGATCTGATTGGTCGGCTGCTCCACCTCCACCAGCGCGATTCCCAGCTCGCGGAGCATGTCGGCGATGTCGGCGAGGTCGAAGGTGTCCGGTGGGGCCAGCGGGCGCGGTGCCGCCTTGCGGAACGGGTGCAGCGCCCGCGTGACCGGAGAATCGCTCATAGCCGGTGATTGTCGCTCAGTAACCTGAACGGCATGGCCGACAGGCGGGCGCGCGTCACCGACGTCCATCGGATTGCCGCGCAGATGCCACACACCACCCGGATCGAAGGCCCTAAAGGAAACGCCGTCTACCAGGTCGGCGGAAAGTCGTTCGTGTTCTTCCGGACACCTCAACCCGACGCCGTGGACCCCGAGACGGGTGCCAAGTACCCGGATGTGCTGATGCTGTGGGTCGAGGACGAACGCGACAAGCTCGCGCTGCTCCAAGACCCGCGCCGGCTCTTCTTCACCACCGACCGTTTCGACGGACACCCCTCGGTGTTGCTGCGCACCAGCCGCATCGGTGAGATCGGCGTGACGGAGTTGACCGAATTGATTGCCGACGCCTGGTTATCCCGGGCCTCCCACCGGCGGGCGCAGGCGTGGCTGGCGTCCCAGGAGCCCAGCGGTGGCTGCGAGTAATCCGCCGAACACCACGAGTGCGGGGGCCAGGGCCGTCGCCGCGGCCAGCCCGCCGACCAGCAGCGGCCCGCCCGCATCGCCGAGCTCCCGGCCCACCTCGGCCGATCCCATGGTCTGGCCCAGCCGTTCGGCGGGCGACGTCGCGGCCAGGTGCGCAAAGCCCAGCGGGGTGATCACGCCGACGCCCACGCCGATCGCCAAGGCACAGACCACCAGGCCACCTGCGCCGGGGAGCAGCACCGCGACACAACCGGCGCCGGTGAGCACCAGCCCCACCGCCATGCCGGCGCGATCCGGGATCCGGCCGTCGTCGCGCAGGCGCCCGATCCGCGGCTGCACCAGCGAGGTGGCGGCCGCGAGCACCGAGACGACGAGACCGGTGGCCAGCGGGCCCAGGCCGCGGTCGGCGCCGACCACCGGCAGGAATCCGACCCCGACGGACAGCGCCGCGGTCGCGGCCGCCAATGCCGCAGTGGGACGGGTGAATCCGGGGCTGGTGAGGCGCCGGGCCAGATCGGCCACGGTCTGACGGGTGCGGGGCAGCGGCGCCACCGCGGGCACCACCGCCAGCGCCCACACCGCGATCAGGGTCGCGAGCACCGCCAGGGTGCAGAACAGCAACGAGAAGCCCCCGAGGTGGATCAGCACCCCGCCCAGCACCGGGCCCAGGGTGTAGCCCAGTCCTTTCCACGCGCCGTAGTGGCCGAACCCGCGGCCCTGGGCGGCGGCGGGTGTCAGCCGCGACACCAACACCGAGGCGGCGGGGGAGAAGGCCGCTGCGGCGGCGCCCTGCCCGAAGCGGGCCAGGCCCACCCAGGCCGGGTCGCCCGCGATCACGAATGCCGCCGACGCCGCGGCGAATGCCACCAGCCCGCCCAGCAGGACCGGTCGGGCACCCACCCGGTCGGCCAGCGCACCGAACACGGGCTTCAGCAGTACCTCGGCCCCGTCGTAGATCGCGAGCAGCAGTCCGAGCGTCAGCAAATTCTGGTTTCCCGTGAAACCGCCGAGGCTGGCCGCAATGCTGTGGGCGCCGAACGCGGTCACGAAACCGGCCGCGTACAGCGGCAGCAAGGACCGCACGGCTCAGGCGCTCTCGGTCTTCCGGGGTGCTTTCTGCCAGGGCCAGCGTCCGCTGATCTCCACCTCGAGCGACCAGCTGAGGAAGGTCCGGATCACCACGATGCCGCCGAGCACCGCCACGCTCTCCCACGTGGGCGTGACGGCCACCGTCTTGATGATGTCGGCCGCCACCAGCAGTTCCAGTCCCAACAGGATCGATCGGCCCAGCTGTTCGCGGAACTTCGAGTAGGTGCCCGGCTCCCGGCGCAGCAGCCGGCGCACGCCGAACACCGCCGCGATGACGCCACCCACCGCGATGACCGCCACGCCGACCCCGTCGATCACCGTGCCGACGAGTTCGACCCCCTCGATGAAGGTCACGCGCCGGGGTCCAGGTCTGCCCAGAAGCGGCTCAGTGCCCCCGCGGCGCGCACGGGGTCCTGCAGCATCCACCAGTGCCCCAGCCCTTCGAGCACCTCCACCCGGGCGCCGGCGCGGGCCGCGGTGCGCTGCCGCATCTCCTCGGTACCGACGAAGTGGTCCTCGGTGGCGACGATGGCCAGACCGGGCCGCTGTGCGGCGACATCCAGGTGCCGGCCCGCGTCGGTGAGCGCCGGTTGAATGGCCGACCGGTACAGCGCCAGCACCGCGCGGCCCATCGCCTCGTCCTGACCGGCGGCCACCTCGGCCGCCACCGCCGGCGGCATGCCCAGACCCTCGTTGCGTTCGGCGCGCTCGGCGGCGGTGCCGCCCAGCATCGCCTCGATCAGCTCCTCGCCGGCTCCCGGGGTCGCCCAGACCTGCGCCAGGTCGTGCCAGACGTACTCGGGGTCGAAGAGCCCCACCACATCGCTGACCCAGCTGCGCACCAACTCGGGGCGGTGCATCACGACATTGAGCACGTGACCGCCGCCCCAGTCGTGGCCCACCAGGTCCACCGGTCCGTCGAGTCGGCTGAGTTCGTCGGCCAACCAGTCCCGGTACTCCAATTGGGTACACCCGAATCCGTCGGGCACGGGCGCTCCGAAACCGGGCGGGGAGAGCAGTATCACGTCCTGGCGCCCGAGTTCCTCGAGCAGTGGGCCCCAGATGGCGGCCGTTTCGGGATTGCCGTGCACGAAGACCAGCGTCATGGCGTCATCGTCGCACCCGGTGTCACTCCGCGGGCGAAATCACCGTTGCCGTGTCAGTGCCGCCCTGGGCCACGGCGCGGATGGTGGCGGTGTCCCCGGGCTGCACCGGATCACGGCCCTGCCGGGTCTGCGCGGTGATGGTGTAGGTGCGGGTGAAGCCGTCGGCGCTGCGGGCGGTGACCGCCGTTGCGGAGATGTCGGTGACGACACCGGTCTGGGTGAGTTCGGTGGTGTACCCGCCCATTCCGTCGTCGACGACGAACTCGCCGTGCAGGGCTGCGGTCGCAGCGGACCCGGGGCCTGGCCCGAACCCGCCGGGAGGTGGGCCGCCGAAACCGGGGCCGCCGCCGTGCTCGGTGGTGCCCGCGGCGGCGTAGATCACCGCGGCGCCCCCGGCGGCCAGCACGGCTGCGACGGCGACGGCGGCCAGTGTCTTCCGCATCGACCAGTGGGCGGGCTCGGTCTGCGGCGCGCCCCACACGTGGTCGTTCTGGGTCTCCATGCCACCACGGTGGCCCGCTACGCTGTGTGCCCGCTGTGCGGCATCTCGGTGCCCGATATGCGCCGCCGGCTCACAGCCGGCGCATAGGATCGACACAGGGTCGGCCCATCGGCAAACCGAATACTGGGAGCCATGATGTCTGGAGCTGCCGAACGTGTCGTCATGCGCCGAGCCGACGGCAACCCGATCACCGTGCTGGTGGTCGACGACGAGACGGTGCTCGCCGAGATGGTCTCGATGGCCCTGCGCTACGAAGGCTGGAACATCACCACCGCCGCCGACGGGGCCGCCGCCGTCAGCGCCGCCCGTGCCAACCGGCCCGACGTGGTGGTTCTCGATGTGATGCTGCCGGACATGAGCGGACTCGAGGTGCTGCGCAAGCTGCGTGAACAGAACCCGCAGCTGCCGGTGCTGCTGCTGACGGCCAAAGACGCGCTGGAGGATCGCATCGCCGGACTGACCGCGGGCGGCGACGACTACGTCACCAAACCGTTCAGCATCGAGGAGGTGGTGCTGCGGCTGCGCGCGCTGCTGCGGCGCACCGGCGTCACCACCGAGGACAGTGGCGCGCAGTTGGTGGTCGGTGACCTGGTGCTCGACGAGGACAGCCACGAGGTCACCCGGGCCGGTGAGCTGATCACGTTGACGTCCACGGAGTTCGAACTGCTGCGCTTCATGATGCGCAACGCCAAACGGGTGCTGTCCAAGGCGCAGATCCTGGACCGGGTGTGGAGCTATGACTTCGGCGGCCGGTCCAACATCGTCGAGCTCTACATCTCCTACCTGCGCAAGAAGATCGACAGCGGCCGTGAGCCGATGATCCACACGCTGCGCGGGGCGGGGTATGTCCTCAAACCCACCAAGTAACGCGCCCCGGGCCCCGGGCAGCTGGTCACTGCAGGCCCGTCTGCTGCTCGGACAGCTGCTGATGCTGGCACTGGTGTGCGTCGGTATCGGGGCGGCCACCGAACTCGCGCTGTACCAGTATCTGGTGCACCAGCTGGACAGCCAGCTGGTCGAGGCCACCGGCCGCTCGGCGATGATGTCGGGTCTGCCGCCACCCCCGCCGATTCCCGGTGGCATGCCCGGCAGCAGCATCGGGCCGCGACCCCGGCCGGGTCCCGGCCCGGATTTCCTGGACGCCCCGGGCCAGCCCGTCGGGATGGTGGCCGCGGTGGTGAGCCAACAGGGCAGGGTCAACGCCGGGGTGCTGACCACCTTCGGCGAGCGGGCCGATCTGGGGGTGGTCGCCCAGCAACAGCTGGTCTCGGTGACGCCGCACCAGCGGGCGATCACCATTGATCTGGACGGACTGGGGAGCTACCGTGCCGTGGCCACCTACAACCGGTTCGGTGAGACCGTGGCGGTGGGCCTGCCGCTGTCCGACGTACACGGCACCCTGTTGCGGGTGCTGCTCATCTTCGCGGTGGTCACCGTGGTGGCGGTGGCCGTTGCCGCCACTGCCGGGGTGGTGATCATCCGCCGGGCGCTGGCCCCGCTGAACAGGGTGGCGGCCACCGCAGCGCAGGTGGCCAACCTGCCGTTGGATCGTGGCGAGGTGGCCCTGCCGGTCCGTGTTCCCGAGCGTGACGCCAATCCGAATACCGAAGTGGGACAGATGGGTTCGGCACTGAATCGGATGCTGGACCACATTTCGGCGGCGCTGTCGACGCGGCAGGCCAGCGAGACCCGGGTGCGGCAGTTCGTCGCCGACGCCAGCCACGAACTGCGCACCCCGCTGACGGCCATCCGCGGGTACAGCGAGCTGGCGCAACGCCGCCGCGACGAGGTGCCCGCCGAAGTCGCCCACGCCATGGGCCGGGTGGCGTCCGAAGCCGAAAGGATGACACATCTGGTCGAAGACCTCCTGCTGCTGGCCCGGCTGGATTCTGGCCGCCCGCTGGAGCGGGAACCGGTCGACCTGTCGAAGCTGGCCGTGGACGCGGTGAGTGACGCCCACATCGCCGGACCCGATCACGAGTGGAACCTGGACCTGCCCGATGAGCCGGTGCTGGTGACCGGGGATGCGGCCCGGCTGCAGCAGGTGCTGACCAATCTGCTGGCCAACGCCCGCACCCACACCGGTCCGGGTACCACGGTCACGCTGTCGCTGACAGCCGCCGACCGGCACGCGGTGCTCACCGTCGCCGATGACGGGCCCGGCATCCCGGCGCAGCTGCAGTCCGAGGTGTTCGAGCGGTTCGCCCGCGGCGACTCGTCGCGCTCGCGCAAAGGTGGCAGCACCGGGCTGGGCCTGGCCATCGTGGCCGCGGTGGTCAAGGCGCACGGCGGCCGCATCGAGCTGGCCAGCAGGCCCGGCGACACCCGGTTCGTCGTGACGCTCCCCTTCACAGCCGGCACATAGCCGATACCAAGGGTCTGTCCACACGGGCCCAGCACTCTGGCAGGGTGACTCTCCTCGCGCGGCGCGAACCGCTGGCCGTCGCGGCATTGCTGACGGCGACCGCGCTGCTCTACCTGTGGAACCTCGGCGCCACCGACTGGGCCAACAGCTTTTACACCGCTGCGGTGCAGGCCGGTTCCCAGAGCTGGACGGCGTTGTTGTTCGGGTCCAGCGATGCCGCCAACGCGATCACCGTGGACAAGACCCCGGCCGCGTTGTGGGTGATGAGCCTGTCCGCGCGCCTCTTCGGGTTCAGCAGCTGGAGCATGCTGGTGCCGCAGGCGCTGATGGGTGTGGCCACGGTGGCCGTGCTGTACGTCGCCGTGCGCCGGGTGGTCGGTGTCCCTGGTGCCCTGCTGGCCGGGACGGTGCTGGCGGTGACGCCGGTGGCCGCCCTGATGTTCCGGTTCAACAACCCGGACGCGCTGCTGGTTCTCGCGCTGGTGGTGGCGGCCTACTGTGTGCAGCGCTCACTGGACGGTTCGGCGTGGTGGATGGTGGCCGCTGGGACCGCGCTGGGCGTGGGGTTTCTGGCCAAGATGCTGCAGGCCCTGCTGGTGGCACCGGTGTTCGCGCTGGTGTTTCTGATCGCTGCGGAAATGTCTGTGGCGCAGCGCATTCGGCGGCTGTTCCTCGGTGGGCTGGCCCTGGTGGTGTCGGCCGGCTGGTACCTGCTTTTGGTGGAGCTCTGGCCGGCGGATCTGCGGCCCTATATCGGTGGCTCGCAGGACAATTCGATCCTGGAACTGACACTGGGGTACAACGGCCTGGGCCGATTGACCGGCGACGAGGTGGGCGGCCTGGGCAACATGAACCACGACGTCGGCTGGGCGCGGCTGCTGGGCGCTCAGATGGGCGGTGAGATCGGCTGGCTGCTGCCCGCTGCCGTGATCGTGCTGGTGGCCGGATTGTGCTGTGCCCGAGGTATGGTGCGCGCCGCACTGTCGCTGTGGGGCGGGTGGCTGGTGGCCACCGCGCTGGTGTTCAGCTACATGAACGGCATCATGCACTCGTACTACACCGTCGCTCTGGCGCCGGCGATCGCGGCGTGCCTCGGTATCGGGGCGCCGGTGCTCTGGCGCCGCCGCACCGATATCCGGATCGTGATGGTGCTCTCGGGTGCGGTGATCATCACCGCGATCCTGGCGTTCCTGTTGCTGCAACGACATTCGGATTGGCAACCGTGGCTGCGTCCTACGGTGTTGTTCACCGGGCTGGCCGCCGGGCTGCTGCTACTGGTCGTCGGCAAGCTGGCCCCGCGCGCCGCCACGGCGGTGGGTGCACTGGCCTGCGTCGCGGTGCTGGCCGCACCAGCGGCCTACAGCGTCGCCACCGCGGGTACCACGCACAGCGGCGCCATTCCCACGTCGGGGCCGGTGTCCGGGTTCGGTGGGCCGCCCGGCCTGCTCACCGCCGAGCGTCCCCCGGATGAGCTCATCACACTGCTGCGCCAGGACGGGGCGGACTACACCTGGGTGGCGGCGGCGGTGGGCTCCAACAATGCCGCCGGCTACCAGTTGAGCACCGGCCTGCCGGTGATGGCCGTCGGCGGCTACAACGGCACCGACCCGGCTCCCACACTGTCGGAGTTCCAGAAACTGGTGGCAGCCAAGAAGATCCACTACTTCATGGACTCCACCACCCTGCGGATGATGGGGTCGCAGTCCAGCGGCAGTGACGCCGCCCACCGGATCGCGGACTGGGTGCACGCCCACTTCCCCAGCGAGAACATCGCCGGTGTCACCGTCTTCGACCTGACCGCATGACTCATAGCCCGAGCACAGGAAACGCCAATGTCCAACCCACGGCCGACACCGAGTATCAAGACATGACCACAATCGACCTGCCGCGAGCAAAAGCCCGCAATGCCGCCCTCGTCGCCGCCGAGCGCGGCGTGCCTGTCCTGGACGTCGTGGTCCCGGTGTACAACGAACAGGAGCAACTCGCGGACTCGATCCGCCGGCTGCACCGCCACCTGTGCACGGAGTTCCCGTTCGACTTCCGGATCACCATCGCCGACAACGCCAGCGTGGACGCCACGCTCGCCATTGCCGAACGGCTCGCCGGTGAGCTCGACGGGGTGCGGGTGCGTCGGCTTGAACTCAAGGGCCGGGGTCGCGCGCTGCATGAGGTGTGGTCGACGTCGGACGCGCCCGTGCTCGCGTACATGGACGTCGACCTGTCCACCGACCTGGCCGCCCTGGCGCCGTTGGTGGCGCCACTGATCTCCGGGCATTCGGATCTGGCCATCGGCACCCGGCTGGGCCGCGGCTCGCAGGTGGTCCGCGGGCCCAAGCGCGAGTTCATCTCCCGCTGCTACAACCTGATTCTGCGCTCGACCCTGGCGGCGCGTTTCTCCGACGCGCAGTGCGGCTTCAAGGCCATCCGCGCGGACGCGGCCGCACAGCTGCTACCGCACGTGCACGACACCGGCTGGTTCTTCGACACCGAGTTGCTGGTGCTGGCGCAGCGCAGCGGCATGCGGATCCATGAGGTGCCGGTCGACTGGGTGGACGATCCGGACAGCCGCGTCGACATCGTCGCCACGGCTGTCGCCGACCTCAAGGGCATCGCCCGGCTGCTCGGCGGCTTCGCCCGCGGCTCGATCCCCGTGGGCGCCATCGGCGCGCAGCTGACGCCGGCCGCCGAGCCACCACCGTCACTGTTGCGGCAAGTGGTTCGCTTCGCCACCGTCGGCGTGCTGTCCACGCTGGCGTACCTGGTGTTGTTCCTGGCCCTGCGACCGCTCGGCGCCCAGGGTGCCAACCTGGTGGCGCTGCTGGTGACCGCGGTGGCCAACACCGCAGCCAACCGCCGGTTCACCTTCGGCGTGCGCGGGCGTGCCCGGGTGGTGCGCCACCAGTTCGAAGGACTGGTGGTGTTCGGGATCGGGCTGGCCCTGACCAGTGGCTCGCTGGCGGTACTGCACTACTTCGGCGAGCCGGCCCGCGCCGTCGAACTCGCGGTCCTGGTGGCGGCCAACCTGCTGGCCACTGTGGTGCGGTTCGTCCTGCTGCGCGGCTGGGTCTTCCGTTCCGGCAGGAGCGCCTCGTGACAGTCATCGACGACGCCCCGGTGAGTGTCGAAGCCCATCGCGTGCCCACTGCCCGCTGGGAGCGGCCCGCACTGGTGGTGCTGCTGGCCGGTACCGCGGTGCTGTACCTGTGGGCGCTGGGTTCGCTGGGTTGGGCCAATGACTTCTACGCCGCCGCAGCACAAGCCGGGTCGCAGAACTGGAAGGCGTTGCTGTTCGGGTCGCTGGACCCGGGCAATGTCATCACCGTGGACAAGCCACCTGCCTCCCTGTGGGTGATGGGCCTGGCCGGTCAGGTATTTGGATTCAGCTCCTGGAGCATGCTGGTGCCGCAGGGCCTGATGGGGGTGGCGTCGGTGGCGCTGCTCTACGCGGCGGTGAAGCGGACGTCGGGACCGGCTGCCGGCCTGTTGGCCGGGCTGGTGTTGACGCTGACCCCCGTGGCGGCGTTGATGTTCCGGTACAACAACCCGGACGCGCTCCTGGTTCTCTTGTTGGTCGTCGCGGCCTACTGCATCGTGCGTGCGCTGGACGGCAGGGCGGTGCTCTGGACGTCTCTGGCCGGGGTGGCGCTGGGCTTCGCCTTCCTGACCAAACTGTTGCAGGCGTTCCTGATCGTGCCGGTGCTGGCGCTGGTGGTGCTGGTGGCGGTGCCGGTCAGTGTCCGTAGACGGCTGGTTGCCCTGGCATGCGGGCTCATTGCGATGGTGGTCTCGGCAGGCTGGTACATCGCGCTGGTGGCGTTGTGGCCGGCCGATTCCCGGCCCTATATCGGTGGTTCCACGAACAACAGCCTGCTGGAGTTGGCGCTGGGCTACAACGGCCTGGGCCGGGTGTTCGGCGGTGACGGCAATCCCACTCGCGGAGCCGAGAACGGCTCGGCCGTGGGCGGCCCTCCGGGTGGTGGCATGAACATCATGTTCGGGGGCGATCCGGGCATCACCCGCATGTTCGGTCAGTCCATGGGCACGGAGATCTCCTGGTTGTTGCCGGCGGCACTGATCGGTCTGGTGGCCGGGCTGTGGTTCACCCGCCGCGCAGCGCGGACCGACCGCACGCGCGCAGCGCTGCTGTTGTGGGGTGGCTGGACCGTGGTGACGGGGCTGATCTTCAGCTACATGAAGGGGATCATGCATCCCTATTACACCATTGCGCTGGCACCCGGCGTCGCCGCGGTCGTGGCGATCGGCGTGGTCGAGCTGTGGCGTGGGCGTGCCCACCTGCCGGCGCGAATCCCGTTGGCACTCATGCTCGCCGCGACGGGTGTGTGGAGTTTCGTGTTGTTGAACCGGACCCCGGACTGGCTGCCCTGGCTGCGGTGGGTGGTGCTGGTCGGGGCCATCGTGGCGGCCGCGGTGCTCGCCGTCGGTGGACACCAGCTAGGCCGCTACACCGCGGCGTTGGCGCTGGCGGGCGTGCTGTTCGGGCTGGGCGCCACCGGTGCCTACACGGTGCAGACCGTGGTGGGTGGTACCAGCGGCGGCGGGATTCCGCTGTCCGGGCCCGCGCGCGATGTCGGGCTCTTCGGTCCCGGTGGTCCGGGAGGCTCGGGTGGTCCGGGCGGCCCAGGAGGCCCAGGAGGCCCAGGAGGCCCCGGTGGTTCGTCGGAGGAGGTGGAGAACCTGTTGCGCGACAGCGGCGAGCACTGGGCTGCAGCCGCTGTCAGCTCGATGGCGTCAGGGCGCCTGCAGTTGGAGACCGGGCGCCCGGTGATGGCGATCGGCGGGTTCAGCGGCGGGGATCCCGCACCCACGCTGGCGCAGTTCCAGCAGTATGTGGCCGACGGTCAGATCGGCTACTTCCTGGTGAGTGACCGAGGCCCCGGTGGTCGCGGCGGCGGCGATACCGACAGCTCTGCCGCGCAGATCACGCAGTGGGTGAAGGACAACTTCACCGCGCAGACCATCGACGGCACAACGGTTTACGATCTGCACCCTTGACCACGCTCAGAACGGTGGCGGCCGGGTGGCTTCGGCCGCGCGGCCGTCATTGAGTTTGCGCTCGGCGTTGATGCGGTAGATGCGTTGCTTGGCTCGGTTGCGTTTTCGGTATGTGGGGATGTGGTTGATCTTGCCGGGCGGGGTGGGTGTCGGCGGCGGGGTGTTGATGGGAGCTGAGGTGGTGTTGATGGTGGGGAAGTACAGGCGGCTGGCGGGCTTGCTGGTGTAGGTCTGTCCGGTGGGGGTGGTGATGGTGATGGTGCCGTCAGGGGCTTGGCTGTCGGTCCACCCGGTCCAGAAGGTTTTGCCGAAATGGTGCAGTTTGCAGTACATCTTGCCGCCGGAGGCATGGGTTTTGCCGGCCGGCCAGGGGGTGGTGTGGTCCCATTCGCAGAACTGGGCGGGGCGGTCGCAGTTCGGGAACCGGCACGTCAGGTCGCGGGCGGTGGTCCACTCCTGCAGGGCTGTTGACGGTCGGTAGCGGCTTTCGGGATCCGTCCCCGGTGCGGTGAGGTGGCGGACTGGTGCGCCTCGGGCGATGAGCGCGGCGATCAGCGGCGCCGGCATCGCGCCGAAGCCCACCAGGATGCCCGGCGGCGGATTGGGCACGCAGGGTGCTGGTGTGGTCGTCTGGTCGACCTCGGGCTGGTCCTCGGTCTCGGGCTCATTTTCTGCTGCGGGTCGGCATTCGGCAGCCGGGCCGTCGTGGGAGGCCTGGTTCTCGCGGGCGGGTTCGCGAGTGCCGTCGAGGTGCACGCGGGTGCCGTCGGGGTAGACCAGGGTGATGTCACTGCGCGGCTGGCCGGGGTCGGGCGGCAGCGGGGCATCGCCGTCCATCAACGGATCGGGCTGCGCCGCCAAAGTCTCGGCTTCGGTGTAGATGTGCACCACCACCTGCGAGGCCCGGCCATCATCGTCGGCGGCGGCGGGGCAGTCCGGGTTCCCGCACTGGCAGGCCAGGTGGAAGGACCCGGCTCCCAGCGCCCCGTGGGCATCAGCGCGGCGCTGATTCAGGGTCCGGGGGTCGTCTGTGCAGACCCCTTTGGCCATCGCGGTGATCCGCTGCCAATACAGAGCGGCATCGGCACCGGTGAGGCGCAGCAGGACCTCGGTGACCCCGTCTTTGGTTTCCAGGATCTCCACACCGCGGTCGCGGACCCGCACCCGGACCTGGCGCACCGCGGCGGGGTCGTACCGGTTGACCCAGATGTCGATGGCGTTATCGAGTTTCTTGACCGATAGGGCACCCCAGGTGGTGGCGGCCTCGGCGAGGTGGGTTTCGACGACGGCGAGTACGTCGGGGTCGATGATGTTGGTGGTGCGGTGCACGATGCGTCGGGCGATGTATTCCGAGATCTGCCCGCCCAACAACAACTCAGCGACCTTCGGCAACCGAGTCGCCAACGCCAACCCGATTTCCATGTCGTTGGAGGCGCGGCCGTGGCTGGTGTCGCTGGCCAACGAGATCTCGGCGGCGGCGGATTTCCAGGCGGCTTCGGTGTCCTCGACGGTGTCGTAGTCGTCGGTGTAGGTGCGGCTGGTCTTCTCCGCGATGAACAACAACCGGTGCGCGGCGACGGTGGCGGCCAGGGCGGTGTAGGTGGTGATCGCATCGTCGAGTTGCACGTCGGTCATCGGGCGTGTCAGATGGTTTGTGTAGGAGCTGCATGAGCCAGATGGAGCACGATGATGTCCATGGTTGTTCGGCAGGACAGTCAGGCCGGTGACGGCGATAACGGCGAGGAAGTAGACCGGCTGGAGTCAGGCCGGCAGGCGTTCGAGGCGTTGAAGGCCTCGGGCGGTTTCGACGACGTGCTGGCCAAGATCGACGCGGGTGAGCTGCAGTTGACTGGCGAAGGTGGCTTTCTGCAGGAGATGGTCAAGGCGGTCCTGGAGCGCGGCCTGCAGACGGAGCTGACCGGCCATCTCGGCTACGACAAGGGCGATCCCGCTGGGCGGGTACTTCCCAACGCCCGCAACGGTTTCAGCGCCAAGACAGTCTCTAGCGAGGTCGGCGACGTCACCCTGGCCATTCCACGTGACCGTGACGGCAGCTTCATTCCGATGCTGGTTCCGAAGGGCTCGCGGCGCATCGGTGGACTGGATTCGATGATCATCAGCCTCTATGCCGGCGGGATGACCGTCCGCGACATCGAGCATCACCTGGCCACCACGATCGGCACCGAGATCTCGCGGGAGACGATCAGCAAGATCACCGACGCGGTGCTCGAAGAGGTCCTGGAGTGGCAGCGCAGGCCGCTGGATCCGATGTATCCGATCGTCTATCTGGACGCTCTGGTGATCAAGATCCGCGACGGTCATCAGGTCCGAAACAAGTCCGCTCACATCGCTGTCGGAGTCGATATGGACGGGATCCGCCACGTGCTGGGGATTTGGGTCCAGCCCACCGAGGGAGCGAAATTCTGGGCTGGAGTGTGCGCTGAGCTGGCCAATCGTGGCGTTAAGGACGTGCTCATCGCCTGTGTGGATGGGCTAACCGGCTTCGGCGACGCGATTGCCGCGACGTGGCCGCAGACCATCGTGCAAACATGCACGGTGCATCTCCTTCGGTCATCGATGCGTTTTGTTGCCTACGGCGATCGCAAACAGGTGGCCTCTGCGTTGCGCCTCATTTACACCGCACCCACCATCGATGCCGCGGAAATCGCTCTGCACGAGTTCGCCGCGTCCGCTTGGGGGAAGAAGTACCCGACTACGGTTCGAGCCTGGGAGGCAGCCTGGGACCGCTTCATTCCGTTTCTGTCGTTCCCGCCGGCCGTCCGCAAAATTATCTACACCACCAACGCCATCGAGTCGCTGAACTATCAACTCCGCAAAATCATCAAGAATCGTGGTCATTTCCCGAATGATCAAGCGGCAGTGAAGCTTTTGTGGCTTGCGATCTGCGATATCGAAGACAAACGCTCCCGAGAACGCGTTCGTCACCGCGACCGAACGACGCCCCAGCGGTACAAGCAAAGTAACCGTCTCGTCGAAGGCGCCATCGTCACTGGGTGGAAGCACGCACTAGGCGCCCTGGTCCTGGCCTACCCAGACCGACTAGAGCCATACATTTACTAACCAGCGTACTAACCAACGCGGCTCATACACAAAAGTCTTGACAAGCTCCGGTCATCTGCGACCGCGCTGCGCAATCGGGCAACCCTGCGAACATGACCCCACGATATAGACCGGGTCCGACAAAAACTGGCCGCCGAAAACAGCAGTGACAGATGAGTTTTACCGAATCTCGAGTGTGGACTTGACCCCCACCGAACCCCCCAAAGTGGGTCTCAACTCCACACTCGAGAAGCCGGCACCCCCAGTGGCAGAGCAGGATTCACCCGTGCCGAGCGTGCGCACACTGCACACAAACCACGGCGCGCCCCCGTACAAACACGCACGCTCGGCGCCTACACCGTGTCGGCCAGCGCGGACTCCAGGATGTCGAGGCCGGAATGCAGTTCGTCATCGGTGATGGTCAGTGGCGGGGCGATGCGGAAGATCCCACCCATCCCGGGCAGCTGCACGATGTTCATGTGCAGACCGCGCTGCAGGCAGGCCGCCGTCACCGCGGCACCCAGGGCGTCGGCGGGTGCCTTCGAGGTCTTGTCGGCCACCAACTCGACGCCCTGCAACAGGCCGCGTCCGCGGACGTCGCCCACCTGCTCGAAACGCTCTTGCAGCCCGATCAGCCGCGCGGTCAGTTGCTCACCCAGATCGGCGGCGCGGTCCACGAGTTTCTCCCGCTCGACCACATCGAGGACTGTCAGCGCGACGGTCGCCGCCAAGGGATCGGAGGCGTGAGTGGTGAAGAACAGGAAACCGCGTTCGTGGCAGACGCTTTCGATCTCGTCACTGGTGACCACCGCCGCCACCGGCAACCCGGCGCCCAGCGTCTTGGACAGCGTCAGGAGATCCGGTGTCACCCCGTCGCGCTCGAAGGCGTACATCAACCCGGTGCGCCCGATCCCGGTCTGCGCCTCGTCCAGAATCAACAGCATGCCCCGCTCGGCGCACAACTCCTTCAGCCGGCGCAGATAACCCTCGGGTAAATCGATGATCCCGCCGCTGGACAGGATCGGCTCGATCAGACAGGCGGCCAGGCTCCCGGCGGACTGGGCGTCGACGGCAGCGAAACCGTAGGCCAGCTCGGACTCCCAGTCGTGGCTGCCGTCCGCGCGCCGGAAGGGGGAGCGGTAGGCGTTCGGCGTCGGCAGAGTCAGGTTGCCGGGCACCGGCGGTCCGTACCCGCGGCGCCCAGCGCTGTAGGTGGCCGACGCCGCCCCTGAGGTCATCCCGTGCCAGGACCGGTCGAAGGACACGATCTCGTAGCCGCCGGTGTAGAGCTTGGCCATTTTGATGGCCGCCTCGTTGGACTCAGCACCCGTGCTGAGCAGCAGCACTTTCGCCAGGGGATCGGGCAGCGTCTCGGCCAGCCTGCGCGACAGATCCACCACCGGTGCGCTGAGCATGCCGCTGTAGAGATGGTCCAGTGTGCCGACCGCCCCGGACACCGCGGCCACGATCTCGGGGTGCGCGTGGCCCAGCACCGCGCTCATCTGCCCGGACGTGAAATCCAGGATCGGATTGTCCTCGGCGTCGTACACGTAGCTTCCCTTGCCCCGCGCGATGATTCGAGGGACGAATGGCACTCCGTAGCGCAGCACATGTCGATCCACGTCAGTCCAGAAGTCACTCGTTCGCTCCATGTTCAACCATGCTAAGGGCTGAGCGCACTACTGTGATGGCCGTGAAGCCGCCGACTGCCCCCATCGAGAATGCGCACACCGCGCACCTGGCCACTCTGCCGTTCGAGGACACCACCGATTTCGACGACGCAGACCGCGGTTTCATCGCCGCGATGCAGCCCTGTGTGGTCACTGCGGCCGACGGGCGGGTGGTCTGGGACAACGACGCGTACAACTTCCTGGCGGGCGAGGCGCCGACGACCGTGCACCCCAGTTTGTGGCGGCAGTCCCAGCTGGCGGCCAAGCAGGGCCTCTATGAGGTGGTCGAGGGCATCTACCAGGTGCGCGGTCTGGACCTGTCGAACATCACCTTCATCGAGGGTGACACCGGCATCATCGTGATCGACCCGCTGATCAGCACGGAGACCGCCGCCGCGGCGTTGGCGCTCTACCGCGCCCATCGCGGAGAGCGTCCCGTCACGGCCGTCATCTACACCCACAGCCACGTGGACCACTTCGGCGGTGTACTCGGGGTGACCACCCAGGCCGACGTCGACGCGGGCACGGTCGCGGTGATCGCACCGGAGGGCTTCCTGGCCCACGCCGTTCAGGAGAACGTCTACGCCGGCACCGCGATGGCCCGCCGCGCCGGCTACATGTACGGCGCCGCTCTCGAGAAGGGGCCGCTCGGGCAGGTGGGCTGCGGTCTGGGCCAGACGACCTCCGGCGGCGAGGTGGCGGTGATCGTCCCGACGTTGGACATCGCCACCACCGGTGAGACGCATGTGATCGACGGCGTGGAGATCGAGTTCCAGATGGCCCCGGGCACCGAGGCGCCCGCCGAGATGCACTTCTACTTTCCGGGTTTCCGCGCGCTGTGTATGGCCGAGAACGCCACCCACAACCTGCACAACCTGCTGACACTGCGCGGCGCGCTGGTACGGGACCCCCACGGCTGGTCGGGTTATCTGACCGAGGCCATCGACAGCTTCGGCGACCGCACCGACGTGGTGTTCGCCTCGCACCACTGGCCCACCTGGGGTGCGGACCGCATCGTGGAATACCTTGGGCTGCAACGCGATCTGTACGCCTATTTGCACGATCAGACGCTGCGGCAGCTGAACCAGGGGTACACGGGCATCGAGATCGCCGAGAACTTCTTGCTGCCGCCCGCGTTGGAGAAAGCCTGGCACACCCATGGCTACTACGGCTCGGTCAGCCACAACGTCAAAGCGGTGTACCAGCGCTACATGGGGTGGTTCGATGGCAATCCCGCCCGGCTGTGGGCGCACCCGCCCGAGGCGCTGGGTCCACGCTACGTCGCGGCCATCGGTGGCCCGGACCGGGTGGTGGAAGTGGCGCAGCAGGCTTTCGACGACGGTGACTTCCGCTGGGCGGCAACCCTGTTGGATCACGTGATCTTCACCGATGAGAATCACGACGGCGCCCGCCGGCTCTACGCCGACACTCTGGACCAGCTGGCCTACGGTGCCGAATGTGCCACCTGGCGCAACTTCTTCCTGGCCGGCGCCACCGAACTGCGGGTGGGTAATTTCGGCACCCCGGGGGAGACCTCCTCGCCGACCCTGCTGGAGCAGCTGAGCCCGGAGCAGATCTTCGATGCCCTGGCCATCAGCGTCAACGGCCCGCGGGCCTGGGAACTCGAGCTGGCGGTGGACATCTCATTCACTGATCTGGGGTCCAATTACCGGCTGACACTGAGCAACGGGGTGCTCGTCTACCGCAAGACCGCGGCCGACCCAGCTACCGCGGGGGCAACGTTGACCTTGGCCGCGAAGGTGCGCATCCTGGCACTGGCGGCCGGCGATTTCACCTCGCCGGGCTTGGACGTGGGCGGTGATCCGGCGGTGCTGCAGCAGTTGGTCAGTGTGCTGGACAAGCCGGACCCGTCGTTCAACATCGTCACGCCCTGAGAGTTGCCCAGGGCAAGCCCATAGGGTTGCCTGCATGCAATTGCTTCTGATCCGGCATGCACTGCCGCACCGCACCGAGCAGGGACAGGGCTCCGACCCGGATCTGGCGGCGGAGGGGATGGAGCAGGCCCAGCGTCTCCCCGAGGCGTTGCAGCGGTACCCGCTGGCCAGGCTCGTCAGCAGCCCACAGCGCCGCGCCGTGCAGACGGCGCAGCCGTTGGCCGCGGCCCGTGACCTGCCCGTCGACATCGACGACAGGCTGGCCGAGTACGACCGCGACATGGCTGCCTACGTGCCGGTGGAGCTGCTGCGGTCCGAGCGTCCCGAGGACTGGGCCAGGATGGCCGACGGTCACCTGCCCGGCGGCGTGGACGAGGACGCTTTCCGCGCCCGGATCGGGGCCGCGGTCGCCGACATCGTGGCCGAGGCCGAGCACGAGGACACCGTGGCGGTGTTCAGTCACGGCGGCGTGATCAACGTCCTGCTGCACGAGATCCTGGGCACGCGACGGCTGCTGTCCTTCCCTATCGACTATGTGTCGGTGACCCGGCTGCTCTACTCACGCACCGGTTCGGCAACCGTCGTGGCGGTCAACGGCACCGACCACGTCTGGGATCTGTTGCCTCGCAATCGGCGCTGAGCAGCCGGACAAGGTAGCTTTGCCGGATGAAACGTGACGTCGCTGCCGAACTGGACGTGGCGATCACCGCGCCCACCACCCTCGAGTTCCAGATCGCGGTGGCTCCACAACCCGGGGCGCAGGTCACCGAGGAGCTGTCGTTCACGCTGGACGGCACAGAGATCCGGGCGCAGGAGATCACCGGCGAGCACGGCAACCGGATCCACAAGTTCGACGCGGGCACCGGCCTGCTGCAGGCGCGCTACTCGGCCAGCGTCGTCGGCCGCGCGGAACCGGCACCGGTGACCGACATCGACCTGTCCACCTACCTACGGCCCAGCCGCTACGCCGAGGCCGACAAGTTCTTCGGTTTCGCCGCCACTGAGTTCGGCAAGTACGCCGACTCGGTCACGATTCTGGAGAAGGTGTCCTCGTGGGTGGGCACCCGGCTGTCCTATGTACCGGGTTCCAGCGACCCGATCGACGGCGCCGCCGACACGCTCCTGGCCGGTGCTGGGGTGTGCCGGGACTACGCGCACCTGACGATCGCGCTGCTACGGGCGGTCAACATCCCGGCCCGGCTGGTCGCGGTGTATGCACCGGGCTGCGAGCCGATGGACTTCCACGCCGTCGCCGAGGCGTTTGTCGACGGTCACTGGCGGGTAGTAGACGCCACATGCCTCGCTCCGCGTCAGGCCATGGTGCGGATCGCGACAGGTCGCGACGCCGCCGATACCGCGTTCCTGGACAACCACAAGGGATCGATCACCCTCAACAACGCCACCGTCACCGCGGTGGTGGACGGGGACCTTCCGAAGGATTCGGTGGATCAGTTGGTGTCGATCACCTAGGCACACCCGCCTTGAGGTTCTTCTTGGCGGCTCGGCGCAACTGGAAGATCCGCACCGCACCCACCGCCACGGTCAACAGCCCGCCCGCCACAGCGGCAAACAAAATCGCGACCCCAAGCGGCAGGCTCCAGCGCCAGCCGAGGAACGCAAACTCGGCGGACTCCGTGTTCTGTGCAATGAAGATCAGCAGCACGATCAGAATCAGGAAACCGAAGATGAGTGATCCCCACAGGGCGGCAGCGCGGGTGAATTTGACCGCTGATTCCGGAGGCGGTGGAGAGCTGGTCGGGGCAGGGTCCGCGACGGGATCAAACGGTTCCGGCGACGCGGCGGTCGGGTCGGTGCTCATAGGCCCATCTTTGCCCTTTGCGCGACGGAAGCAAACAGTCACGCTAGGGTCGGTTCGATGACCAGGCTGCGCGCCCGCATGCGGATCCTGCTGACAGTGATGGCGACGGCGCTCGCGCTGACCGCCTGCGGCAGTTCCAACCCACTCGGGGGCGGGGAGATATCCGGCGACCTTAAGACGCTGACCGTCGGTTCCGCGGACTTCCCGGAATCGAAGATCATCGCCGAGATCTACGCACAGGCCCTCGAAGCCAACGGCTTCACCATCTCGCGCCAATTCGGGATCGGCAGCCGTGAGACGTATATCCCTGCGCTGCAGGACTTTTCGATCAACCTCGTTCCGGAGTACACCGGCAACCTGCTGAAGTACTTCGATCCCGAGACCACGGCCACCACCCCACAAGACGTCGAGCTGGCCCTACACCGGGCGCTGCCGGGTGCGCTGTCCATGCTCACGCCGTCACCGGCCGAGGACGTCGACACCCTGGCCGTCACAGCCGAGACGGCGCAGCGGTGGAACCTCAAGACCATCGAGGACCTGGCGCGGTACTCACCCGAGGTGAAACTCGGTGCGCCCTCGGAGTTCCTCAACCGCGCCGAAGGCGTGCCGGGTCTGAAAGAGAAGTACGGCCTGGACATCGCCCCCAACAACTTCATCGCCATCAGTGACGGCGGCGGTCCGGCCACCGTGCGGGCCCTGGTCGACGGCACCGTCACCACCGCAGACATCTTCAGCACCTCTCCGGCCATCCCCCAGAACAACCTGGTGGTCCTCGAGGACCCGAAGAACAACTTCCCGGCCGCCAACGTGGTGCCGGTGGTCAGCTCACAGAAGATGTCCGACGAACTGAAGACCATCCTCGATGCGGTGTCGGCGAAGCTGACCACCCAGGATTTGATCGACCTCAACACCTCGGTGGAAGGCAACCAGGGTGTCGATCCGGACGAGGCCGCGCAGAAGTGGGTGCAGGACAATGGCTTCGACACACCGATCGGCGGGTAGATGATCACCTTCGACAAGGTCACCAAGCAGTACCCGGACGGCACCGTCGCCGTCGACACGCTCGATCTCGAAGTGCCGGAAGGCACGCTGACGGTGTTCGTCGGTCCGTCCGGCTGCGGCAAGACCACATCGATGCGGATGATCAACCGGATGATCGACCCCACCTCCGGGACGCTGACCGTCGACGGCAACGACGTCACCAAGGTGGACCCGGTGAAGCTGCGCCTGGGCATCGGCTACGTCATCCAGAGCGCCGGGCTGATGCCGCACCAGCGGGTGATCGACAACGTCGCCACAGTGCCCGTGCTGCGCGGCGAATCCCGCAGAAGCGCACGCAAAGCCGCCTACGGAGTACTCGAGCGGGTGGGCCTGGATCCCAAGCTGGCCAACCGCTATCCGGCGCAGCTCTCCGGCGGGCAGCAGCAGCGTGTCGGGGTGGCCCGTGCGCTCGCTGCCGACCCGCCGATCCTGCTGATGGACGAACCGTTCTCGGCCGTCGACCCGGTGGTCCGCGAGGACCTGCAGACCGAGATCCTGCGGCTGCAGAGCGAGCTGCGCAAGACCATCGTGTTCGTCACCCACGACATCGACGAGGCGATCAAGCTGGGGGACAGGGTGGCGGTGTTCGGTCGCGGCGGCGTACTCCAGCAGTACGACGAACCCTCCCGGTTGCTGTCCAATCCGGCCAACGATGCGGTGGCCGGCTTCGTCGGCGCCGACCGCGGTTACCGGGGGCTGCAGTTCTTCGGCGCCACCGGAATCCCCCTGCATCCGCTCACCCACGTCACCGAGGGCGGCATCGACGCCCTGTCGCTGGCCGACGGGGAATGGTCTCTGGTCACCAGGGATGACGGCACCCCCTATGCCTGGATCGACGCCGACGGCGTGAAGCTGCACCGCGGCGGTAGCTCGTTGTACGACAGCACCATTGCTGGTGGCTCGCTGTTCCGCCCGGACGACACCCTCCGGCAGGCGCTCGACGCGGCGCTGTCCTCGCCGTCGGGACTCGGTGTTGCTGTGGACGCCTCGGGTCAGGTGGCCGGCGGGGTGAAGGCCGACGACGTGTTGAAAGCCCTGGAGTCCCAGCGGTCGAGTCGGAGCTGAGCCGTGAACTACCTGTTCACCCACCTCGACGATCTATGGACGCTCACGGTGATCCACCTCCGGCTGTCCCTGGTGCCCATCGTCATCGGACTGCTGATCGCGGTGCCCGTGGGTGCGCTGGTGCGGCGCAACACCGCCTTGCGGCGGCTGACAACGGTGACTGCCAGCATCATCTTCACCATCCCGTCGCTGGCGCTGTTCGTGGTCTTGCCGCTGATCATCCCCACCCGCATTCTCGATGAGACCAACGTCATCGTGGCTCTCACGCTCTACACGGTGGCGCTGCTGGTGCGGGCGGTGCCCGAGGCGCTGGACGCGGTATCGCCTGCGGTGCTCGACGCCGCGACCGCCGTCGGCTACAAACCCCTGACCCGGCTGCTGAAAATCGAACTGCCGCTGGCAGTTCCGGTGATGGTGGCCAGCCTGCGCGTGGTTGCGGTGACCAACATCTCGATGGTGTCGGTGGGTTCGGTGATCGGCATCGGCGGCCTGGGCACCTGGTTCACCGAGGGGTACCAGTCCAACAAGAGTGACCAGATCATCGCCGGCATCATCGCGATCTTCGTGCTGGCCATCATCATCGACACCCTGATCATGTTCGCCGGGAAGCTGGCGACGCCGTGGGCCCGCCCGGCGCGCGCCACCCGCACCGCGAAGGCAGGTGCCTGATGGGTCCCATGGCGTTCCTCACCGACGCGCTGAGCTTCATCTTCACCGCGGCCAACTGGGGCGGCCCGGCCGGGCTGGGTGCCCGCATCGTCGAACACCTGCAGTACACCGTCGTCGCGGTGTTCTTCTCCGCGCTGGTGGCCATCCCTGTGGGCATGCTGATCGGCCACACCGGTCGCGGCACCTTCCTGGTGGTCACCGGCGTCAACGCGCTGCGCGCCCTGCCCACCCTCGGCGTGCTGCTGCTGGGGGTGCTGCTCTGGGGGCTGGGACTGGTCCCGCCCACGGTGGCCCTGATGCTGTTGGGCATCCCACCCCTGCTCGCCGGTACCTACTCCGGGATCGCCAACGTGGACCGCAACGTCGTCGACGCGGCCCGCTCCATGGGCATGACCGAGACGCGGATCCTGCTGCGGGTGGAAACACCGAACGCGATGCCGTTGATCCTGGGCGGTCTGCGCACCGCGACGCTGCAGATCGTCGCGACCGCCACGGTGGCCGCCTACGCCAGCCTCGGCGGCCTGGGCCGGTACCTGATCGACGGGATCAAGATCCGCGAGTTCTATCTCGCGCTGGTGGGCGCGCTCATGGTCACGCTGCTGGCGCTCATCATCGACGGGTTGCTGGCGCTGGCGGTGTGGGCGTCGGTGCCTGGTACGGGCCGGTTCCGCCGGGTACCGCAGCCCCTGATCGACGACGAGGTTGCCCTCGAATCCCGGCCGCCGTCACATCCGATCAATACAACTGGCCGACCGGGCTACGATCGCGGGGGCCCGTCGCCTACGGTAGAGGAATGAGTGCAGCCACCGCTCACGACGACAGTGCCTGGCCGCAGATCCTGACATGGCGCGCCCACAGCGCGACACGGATGGAATCGGTGCGGGTGCAGTTGTCGGGCAAGCGAATCAAGGCATACGGCCGGATCGTGTCCGCCGCAGACGACACGACCCCGGCGTTCAGCGCGTCCTATGACCTCGTGACCGACGACAAAGGTGCCACCAAACGGCTGTCGTTGACCGTCACCTCGGCTGAGCGGGAACGCCAGCTGTCCATCGCCCGCGACGAAGAGAACATGTGGGTGATCCAGCAGCACTCGGGCCAGACGTCACGCTCGGAGTTCGACGGCGCCCTGGACGTGGACGTGGTGTTCAGCCCCTTCTTCAACACCCTGCCCATCCGGCGCGCCGGCCTCCACGAAGCGGCCGAGACCGTCAACCTGCAGGTTGTCTACGTGCGCATCCCCGAGCTCGAGGTGGCGCCGGCGGCGGTGACCTACGCCAGCGGCCCCGACGGGATCAAGCTGGATTCACCCGTGGCCAACACCACCATCACCGTGGACGACGACGGTTTCATCGTGGACTACCCAGGACTGGCAGAGCGGATCTGATCACGCCGCCGGCGCGACCGGCTGCAGCCAGGGCATCGCGCCATCCGTCGGCGCCGACGGTGACCGACTCGATTCCCGGCCGATCGAACGCGTCATAGGCGGTGCGCCCGGCGTAGCCGGCCTCCACCAGAGCCTGCACGGACTTGTGCTCCGCCAGGGAGCTGCGGGCCTGGTTCAGCAGCTCGAGGGCACGGTCCAACATCACCACCAGGTCTTCGGCGTTGGCCTCACACATCGCGCGCACCAGATCGGGCGCGGTGGCGGCCACCCGGGTGCCGTCCCGGAATGACCCGGCGGCCAGCGCATAGGCCAGCGGGGTGCTCGCGGCCGTCGCGGCAATGGCTTCGGCGGCCAGGTGGGGCAGATGAGAGATCGCTGCGGCGGCGGCGTCGTGTTCGTCGGCGCGCGCCGGCACCACAAACGCCCCGCAGTCCAGGGCGAGTTCGGCGACGGCCGCCCAGACCGCGGGGTCGACGTGGTCGTCGACCGACACCACCCACGGGGTTCCGGTGAACAGGCCGGCGTCCCCGGCGGTCCAGCCGGAGAATGCGGTGCCCGTCATGGGATGTCCACCGACGTAGTTGGCCAGCAGACCGGCGCGGTCGATGTCGGCCAGCACCGCGCCCTTGACGCTGATGACGTCGGTGAGCGGGCAGGTTGGCGCGGTCGCAGCGATGGCGTCCACCAGTTGCCCAACCGCAGGCATCGGCACGGCGATCACGATCAGGGCGTGCTGGGACTCGGCGCGCTGCAGCGTCCGATGCAGGTCGGTGGTCGCGTCGAAGCCGTCGGCGGTGGCTGCTTCGGCTCCCTGGGCCGATCGGTTGTAGCCGTACACGGTCCGGCCGGCCGCGGCCGCGGCGCGCATCAGCGAACCGCCGATCAGGCCGAGACCGAGGACACACACTGCTGGACCGCTCACGCTGCCAGCGTTGCACACCGCCCGCGGCGGCCGGTGCTGCCCTGGTCAACTGCGGTGTGTGCGTATTAGCGTTAGCAACTATGGGACCGCAGCGAGCGTCGAAGCAGGATGTACCGGAAGCGCTCGACGCCGCGGACGGCTTCGGCGTGGCCGTCGTCCGGGAGGACGGCAAGTGGCGCTGTACCCCGATGAAGGCCAAAGCCCTGGGCAGCATCACCGCTGCGGAGACCGAGCTGCGTGAGATGCGCAGCAGCGGAGCTGTTTTCGGCCTGCTCGACATCGACGACGAATTCTTCGTGATCCTGCGCCCGGCACCCGGCACCATCCGGCTGTTGCTCTCGGATGCGACGGCGGCGCTGGACTACGACCTGGCCTACGAGGTGCTGGAGAAACTGGACGTCGATGTCGACGAGGAGGAGCTCGAGGAGTCCGACCCCTACGAAGAGGGTGACCTCGGGGTGCTGGCCGATCTCGGGCTCCCGGGTGCCGTGCTGGGCGTGATCCTGGCCGACAACGACCTGTACGCCGACGAGCAGTTGATGCGGATCGCCCGGGAGATGGGTTTCGCCGACGAACTCACGGCGGTGCTGGACAAACTCGATCGGTGATCGCCGACTCCGAGGCCATCGCCGCAGCTCTGGACGCCGCATCCGAGGTGGGGCCGTTGGACGTGCCGATCGGGGCCGTCGTCTTCGACGCCGCCGGCATCGAGTTGGCCCGCGCGGCCAATGCCCGCGAAGCCCTCGGTGACCCGACCGCTCACGCGGAGATCCTGGCCCTGCGGGCCGCGGCGGTGGCCCATGGGGACGGCTGGCGGTTGGAGGGCGCCACGCTGGCGGTCACCGTCGAGCCCTGCACCATGTGCGCCGGCGCGCTGGTGATGGCCCGGGTGGCGCGGGTGGTGTTCGGGGCGTGGGAACCGAAGACAGGCGCGGTGGGGTCACTGTGGGACGTGGTGCGCGACCGCCGGTTGACCCACCGCCCGCAGGTGCGCGGCGGGGTACTGGCCGACGAGTGCGCCGCCCTGCTGGAGGAGTTCTTCGCGCGGCAGCGGTAATGCCTGATCAGCGCGCGATTAGGGCGCGGCGCAGGAGACCGGTAAGCTGCCACACGGTGGCGTGTCCGAGCGGCCTAAGGAGCACGCCTCGAAAGCGTGTGACGGGTAACCCCCGTCCGAGGGTTCAAATCCCTCCGCCACCGCCATTTTTGTCTAGAGCCCGGCCAGCCACTCCGTCAACGTTGCGACATACGTCGCCGGGGCGGCGCCGTGCATCGAGTGCGGCATCTCGGGGAATTCCCGCAGCGTGAACGAGTTGCCTGCGCCTTCGACCAGCTTGCGGACGTGATTGACCTGGTGGTCGCTGATGGCGCCCAGCAGGTTTCCGGTGTCCGGATCCTCGACGTGGAAGTGGTGCGTGAACAGCACCGGGACCTTGACCTGGCGGAGCATGGCCTCGTGGTCGCAGGTCAGCGCCACCCGGCCGGAGACGAAGGCGTCACCCCATTCCGGGTCGTACTCGAGCAGGTTCTGGGGCGGCTCGTTGGAATCGTGGGACGCCCCGGCGGCCAGCTGCATGGCGCGCATCCATTCGGGGAGTTCGCGGCCCATCGCAGCCTGCATGCCCGCATAGTCGCCGATGCTCCACTGCGGGCCCAGCCACTTGTGCCAGACGCGGAAGATCTCGCCGATGCCCTGCCGAATCGACTGTCCCACCGCGGGAGTGGTCTGCGACGAGAACAGCGGCGGGTCTTCGTAGAACGCGGCGCGCACCTGCCCGGGAGCGGCGAAGGCCGACAGCCAGGCCGCGATCACCCCGCCCGAGGACAGCCCGCACACCACCACCTCGCGGCCGATCACCGGGTCGATGAATCGCACCAGGTCGCCGCCGAACACGTCCAGGCTGTAGCGCCCCGGCGTCCACGTGGAGCGGCCCTGCCCACGCAGGTCGACCGCGAACACCTGGAAGCGGTCGGCCAGCAGCGCCATGGCTTCTTCGTAGCCCCACCATGATTCGCTCTGCCCGGGGATCAACAGCAGAGCCGGATGCGCCGCGTCGCCGGTGACGGCGTAGTTCATCCGGATCTCGCCGAGGTCCACCAACTGCTCAGGGAACGCGTGGTCGACGAACAGGTCGGGGTGGTCGCTGGACTCCAGGTAGGTCACGGCCACCACTGTGCCACCGGCGCCGACGCCGTGGCACGGTCTGTCGGTCAGTGGCTACGCGGCGGCACTGTCGGAGCTGTCGGCGGACGCGGAGGTTTTGGTGTCCTCGGATGCGCCGTCCTCGGAGCTCTCCGCGGACTCGGTGGCTTCGGAAGTGGGCTCATCACTGGCCACCTCCTCATCGGCCGCTTCGTCGTCGGCCACCTCGTCCTCGGTCTCGGTGGACGCGCCCGCATCGTCGAACTCGTCGTCGTCCCAGTCGGTGTTGCCCCCGTCGTCGACGATGAGATCGTCGGGATCGGTGTCGTCCTCGTCGTCGGTGTCGTCGTCGGTGTCGTCGTCGATCGGCGGCACGATGATGGGTTCGTTGTCAGCGGGCTCGTCATCGTCGCCACCCGAAGCGGGCGGGTCGGTCTGCCCACCGGACAGGCCCCCGAGGATGGCGTTCTCGATGTCGTTGGACACGGTGATGATGAGGTCGGTGCCTCCGGAGATGGCGGCGTTGACGTTCGCCAGACCGTCGGCCACCGTGACCGCGGTGCCGACGATCGCCTTGTTCACCTCAATCGCGAACGTCCGCGGAATCTCGGCGATCTCGTCGGGCAGGCCGGCCGCGCTCAGCAAGTTGGACAGCGAGTTCCCGATCTGGAAGGCCTCCACGGTGAGGATCGAGGTCAGGTTGTTGCGCACGCCGTCGGGGTTGATGAGATCGATGCCGAAGGTGAACGGAACCTGAGCCAGCGCGCCCGCGGTGTTGATGCCGATGTTGGCGGCGTCGAAGCTGCCGGCGATCATCAGTGCCGTGGCAGCCAGGTAGCGCTTCGGGTCCAGTGGACCGTGACCGATCTCGTCGATGGAGCTACGCACGGCCTCACCCAGGGCGGTGACGGCCCCGAAGACGTACTCTCCGTCGCTGTCCCGGTAACCGGCGATGCCCCTGAACAGGGTGTTGAACGCCGACTGCGAGGACAGCACAGCTTGCTCGGCCAGGCTGATCGGCAGCCGCAGACCCAGGTACGCCGGCGCCAGCCCGATGGTGCCCAAGGCGGACACGGCGGCCTGGACCACCTCGCTACCGGTGGCTCCGGAGGCCACGTACGCGAGCCGGCGTGCGGCATCCAACGCGGTGGTGGCCTCGGACCGGATGAATTCGAGCGTGCCGTACGTCAGATCAAACGCGGCGTTGCCGGCCTTCTGGGCGATCAGGCTGCCGCCGTTGGTGAACAGGAAGCCGTCGCCGACCACTGCCGCCAGCACATGCGCATACTTCTCGACCGCCAACGGGTTGTTCAGCGCATCGACGGCCGCGGCCAGGACGTTCGACAGCGCGTATGCCATCGTGTCGGTCAACAGATCGGCGATGTCTTCGGCAGCCAGCACAATTGTCTGATTGCCCTGGTCGATGTATGCGGCCAGTGAGCGCAGCGCGCGGTCGTTGGTGATCTCGACGGTTTCCAGCAGTGCCTGCAGCGTCGGATTGCCGACGGCATCGACCAGCGAATCGAAGAACTGATCGTTGAGCGTCATCGCAGTCGTGATGCCGTCCACCACCGTCTGGCCCGGGATCGCTGCTGCCTTGGCCGCCGAGGCGTTGAACGCGTTGATCTGCAGGCGCACGTTGTTGATGAACTCAACGATCTCGGCGGGAGTGACCGTCAGATTGATGTCGGTGACGGTGACTTTCGGGATCGTGACGGTGCGATCGGGGGTGGGCACCGCGACCGGGGTCAGGGCGATGGCGGCGGCTGCGGTCAGCGAGACGCCCGCGGTGAGATACGAACGAGCAGAGATCTGCATGGTGGCGGGTCCTGGTTCCGTGATGTGGCTGATTATTCGGCGGGGGCGGAAGTGCTTGTGCTGTTGGTCTTCTCGGTCGGCATCTCATCGCTCTCGGAGGCGTCCTGGGCTGTGGTGTCGGCGTCCTCGCTGGGCTCGTCTTCGGCCGGGTCCGCGGCCGCATCCTCGAGGGTCTCCTCGTCTGCCGGCTCCTCGTCTGCGACCTCGTCCTCCGCCGGCTCGTCCTCCGCCGGGAGTTCTTCGGCAGCAGTCTCATCGTCCGAGTCATCGACCCCGGAGTCCCCGCTGTCCTCCGACACCGCCAGTGCGGTGACCTGAGGATCGTCGGCGGGCGGCGTATTCGCGCCGAGCAGCGCATTCTCGATGTCGGCGGACACGTCGATCAGGAACCCGGTGGTGCCCCCGATCACCTCGTCGGCGAAGCCCAGGCCATCGACCAGCAGATCGGCCCCGCCGGAGATGACGGTGTTGAGCTGCGTGGCGACCACCCGGGGCAGGTTCGAGATCTCCTCCGGCAGGCCGAGTTCGACGAGCAACCCGGACAGAGCGGTGCCGATCATCTCGTTCATCCGGATCACCGAGTATGTCAGGCTTCCGGTCCCCGGCTCCGGGTTGACGACCCGGTAGACGAGGTCCAGGGGAACTCGGGCGAGGTCACCGGCGGTGGCGACGCTGAGGTTGAAGGAATCGAAGCCTCCGGCGATCAGAGCGCCGGAGGCTTCCAGATAGCGTGCCGGGTCCAGCGGGTTGGCGCCGACCTCGTTGATGGCCAACTGCAGCACGGTGGAGGCGATACCGATCAGGCCGAGGGCGGCTGGGCCAACGCTTGCGACGTTGCCGACGATGCCGTTCAGAAGAATGTTCAGGCCTTCGTCGACCGCACCAATGGTGTTGTTCGCCAACTGAAACGGAGTGTTGAGCACCAGCTGCGCCGGGATCAGCGTGATGCTCTCGATCGCGGTGGCGACCGCACCGATGAGCTCGCTGCCGCTGGCCGACACCACGTCGGTGATCAGTTGACCCACCGCGAACAGCGCGTTGTTGATCTGGCTGGATGCCAGGTGCAGCTGGGTGCGGGTGAGCTCGAGAGGGACATGCGCGGCGCTGCGGATGATCTCACCGGTGTTGGTGCCCACCAGGGCCGCTGAGGCGACGACGCCCGAGGACAGCAGGTTGGCGTAGTTGCCGACTGTCAGCGGATTGTTGAGCACCCCGACCGCGGCCGCAATGACATTGGACAGCGAGCCGGTCACGATGCCGCTGAGCAGGTCGGCGATCTGCTGGTGGGAGTACACCACCGTCTCACCGTTGTCGCCGACGGCGAAGGCGAGGCTCTGCAGCCCGTTGTCGGCGCTGACCTGGAGTGTCTCCAACATCGCCCGCAGCGTCACGTTATTGGTGGCAGCGATCAACGAGTCGTAGATCTGGTTGTTCAGCTCGATCGCGGCCTGCAGGCCCTGGACCACGGTCTGGCTCGGAATTAGGGCGAACTGGGCGACCGCGGAATTGAAGGACTCGATCTCGGCCTGAATGTTGTCGAAGAACGCGGTGACGTCACCGGGGGTGACCGTCAGCTGGATGTCCGCCGTCGTCACCGCCGGCAGGTTGGTCACCCGCTCGTTTGCAGGGACGACGATGGGAGAGAGCGCCAAGGCTGTGGCTGCAGTTAGCGACACGCCAGCGGTGAGGGACGAGCGAGCCGTGATCTGCATGACTGGAACGTCTTTCTGGTTAACGGTCGACAGACTTGACGAGTGTAGGGTAGCTCGCAGAATTCTTTCAAAGAAGTTGAAAATGCGCAGTTCTACCGGTACTCAATCAGTATTCGCGCACAGCTGCAAGTAGATGAATCGAACTCTTTAGCAAACGTAACAGTAGAGCTGCCGTCGCTGGGCTGCGCTATGTGGCAACCATTGCCGGTTCCCATCTGGCTGGAATCCGATCAGGGTAATTGACGTTCGCGAGATCAATGCGACGACGCCGTTGCGGCACTCACACGAACGGGCCCACTCCTCCCCCAGAGTGGGCCCGTTCTGTGTGTGGGTGTTACTCGGTGTCGCTGCCCGAATCCGAGCCGCTGTCAGAGCTACCGGAGTCGGAATCCGAACCGCTGCCGCTGTCCGAACCGCTGTCGGCGTCGCTGTCGTCGCCGGCAGTCGAGTCGGCGTCGGCCGAGTCATCGTCCGCAGCGTCGTCATCGGCAGCGTTGTCGTCGGCGGCATCCTCGTCAGCCGCCGAATCTTCCTCGGCGGCCTCGTCATCGGCAGCCGACTCGTCATCGGCGGCTTCGTCGTCAGCCGGAGCTTCTTCCTCAGTGGCGTCCTCGGCGGGGGCCTCCTCGGCCGGAGCTTCTTCCTCAGGGGTGTCCTCGGCGGGGGCCTCCTCGGCGGGGGCCTCCTCAGACTCGCTCGCCACGGGCACCACGTCGCCGACCGGGTCTCCGGCGGGCTCGGAGGCGGCCCGCAACGCGGGAGCTTCCGTCTCCACGGCCAGCGTGGTGGCACCGGCGCCAACGGGGGGCAGCACGCCGAAGATGGCCTCTTCGATCGAGTTGGACACCTGGATGACGGTGGCCGTGGTACCCGCCACGATTTCCTCGCCGAACTCCAGACCCCCGACGACGATCTCGGTACCGGCGCCGATCACCTCGTTGATCTGGCCGGCGATGAGACCCGGCAGCGCAACGATGTCGTCTGGCAGGCCCAGTGCCTCCAACACGCCGGCGAAGGCCGCGGCGAAGTTGGTGTTGAGGCCCGCAAGCGTGGCGCCCACGCCGGTGGCGATGGTGATGCCCCGATTGAACGGAATCTCTGCCACGCTGCCGACGGTGTTCACGGTGGTGTTGAAGCCGTCGAACCCGCCCGCGATCAGTCCGCCGGTGGCCACCAGGTAGTTCTGCGGGTTCAGCGGGTTGGCGCCGATGGTGTTGATCGCGAATTGCAGGGAGCCGCCGGTGATGGCGATCAGCGCGCCGGCGCCGGCCAGGATGTCGTTGAAGCCCTCCTGGACTCCGCCGATGGCCACCGTCTTGAGGCCGAACACGGCATTGCTCACCACCAGTGCGGGGAACAGCGTGATGCTCTGGATCGCGGTGTTGACGGCCTCCACCAGGTCGCTGCCGGTGGCGTCGGCGGCCACGTTCATCAGCGAGCTCACCGTTCCGATGGCGTTGTTGATCTGGCTCTGGAACAGGTTCAGGCCGGTGTTGACGAAGCCGAAGCCCGAGTTGACCGCCACACCGACGGCGGCTCCGGCGTTGAGGGCGGCGTCCTGGATGGTGTCCACCAGGCCCAGGCTGAGCAGACCGGCGTAGGCGGCGGTGTCCAGTGGGTTGTTGAGCACGTTGACGAAGGAGGACAGCACGTTCGACAGCGAGCCGGTGATGGTGCTGGCCAGCAGATCCGCCAACTCGCCGGTGGTGATCGCGACGTTCTCGGTGGCGCTTTCGACAGCGGTCAGCAGCGAACCGAGGCCGTTGTTCGAGCTGGTCTCGAGGGCATTGAGCAGCGCGGTCAGCGTTGCGTTGCTGGTCAGATCCTTGAGGGTGTCGTAGAAGTCCGTGTTCAGCTCGATGGCGATCTCGAGGCCGCCGGCCAGAGTGGCGCCGGGCAGGGCGATGGCCTCGGCGACACCCTGATTGAACTCCTCGAGCTGGGTCTGCAGCTCGGCGAAGAAGGCCTGAATCTCGGCGGGCGTCACCGTCAGCTGGATGTCGGACATGGTGACGTTCGGGATGGTGACGGCGCGCTCATTTGCAGGGATCGCCAGGGGGGTCAGCACGATGGCGCTGGCTGCAGTTAGCGACACACCGGCTGTCAGGTACGACCGAAGTGAGATTTGCATGATCGGGGCTCCCCTTGGTTACGGATGGGCTGTGTGAGAGATCGTAAGCCTGATCTCAGGTTGCGTTAAGGAAACTAGCAAAATTGCTGCTTAAGAGTTTTTTGAGGTGAATGCAACGGATCAGATTCCGATGCCTAGCTCGGGCTTTTCGTTCGGCTAGCAAACGAACGGAAACGTCAATTCAATAGTCTCTAGTTGCACTAGGTAAAGATTGCCAAAAATTCAACGCGGCAATATTGACGCAGATCAATTGACGTTCGCGAGGTAAACCTACCGATAACCCGCGGCGGCAAGTGGTGTAGATCACACCGTCATGCCGCGTTTACCTCACTGCAACCTCCGGCCCACTGTCCGCCGCGTCCCCGCCGGGCATCTATGACGAAGATCACACTCCGGAAGGGAGGTTCACCCCAGGATGTCGCGCAGCATCGCGGGCTCGATGTTGCCGCCGGAGACCACGATGACGGTGCGGCCCAGCGGGGTGGAGCTCTTGCGGAAGGCGGCCAGCGACACGGCTCCGCTGGGTTCGGCCACCAGGTGGGCGCGCAGCGCCAATTCGCGGACCGCGGAGCGGATCTCGTCCTCGGTGACGGTGATGATGCCGTCCAGCACCTGCTGCAGGTGGGCGAAGGTGAGGTCGGACGGCTGTGAACGCAAGCCGTCGGCGATGGTGCGGTTGCGATCCTCGATGGGCCAGTCCGCGCGGTGCCCCTGCTGAAGGCTCTCGGCGGTGTCGGCCGCCAGCTCGGGCTCGACCCCGAAGACCTTGGCGCGAGGGCACAGTGCCTTGATCGCGGTGCCGATGCCGGATGCCAGCCCGCCGCCGCTGACCGGGATCAGCACCGTCTCGACGTCAGGCATGTCCTCGGCGATCTCCAGACCTGCAGTGCCCTGCCCGGCGATGATCGCGGGGTGATCGAACGGCGGGATCAACACACCGCCGGTGCGCTCGACCACCTCCGCTGCCACCTTTTCGCGCTGACCGGCGCCGCACAGCACCACCTCGGCACCATGATCGCGGGTGGCTGCCACCTTGATCGCGGGCGTCTCTTCGGGCATGACGATGTGCGCCGGGATGCCGTATTGCGCGGCCGCGTAGGCCACGGCCTGCGCATGGTTGCCGCTGGAGTAGGCGACCACGCCACGCGCCCTGGTATCGGGGTCCAGACTGCCGATCGCGTTGAACGCGCCGCGCACCTTGAATGCACCGATGGCCTGCAGGCTCTCCGGCTTGAGCCACAGTCCCGGGGCCCACAACGCCGGCGTCAGGGGTGTCCGCACCACCTGGTGGCGGATCCGCCCGGCGGCGGCGCGGATGTCATCGACGGTGACCAGTTGCATGCGGCGATTGTTCCTGATTTGGCCAAGCGCTGGCGCTGCGGGGCTTTCCGGCGAAGGATGGAGGCCAGACGGATTCTGCGGTCAACCGCTGTTCGGGGCGCCGAATCCGTGCTGAAAATCGGAAATGACAACGAAGGGCAGGGCATGAGTCTGTACGCGGTGGTTGATCCAGCGACCGGTGATGTGGTGAAGGAGTATCCGACCGCGACCGACGAGCAGATCGAGGCAGCGCTGGCCGGGGCGGCCAAGGCCTTCAAGGACTGGTCGAAGACCACGACGGTGGCCCAGCGCGCCGAGCTGATCCGCAAGGTCGCGGACCTGCACAACGAGCGCAAGGACGAACTGGGGGCCATCATCCAGCGAGAGATGGGCAAGCCGCTGGATCAGTCGATCGGTGAGGTGGAATTCAGCGCATCGATCTATGAGTTCTACGCCGACAACGCCGAGAAGTTCCTGGCTGATGAGCCGATCGACCTGCTGGACGGCGAGGGCAGCGCGCTGATCCGGCGCAGCCCGGTCGGTGTACTGCTGGGCATCATGCCGTGGAACTACCCCTACTACCAGGTGGCGCGGTTCGCCGGCCCGAACCTGGTGCTGGGGAACACGATCGTGCTCAAGCATGCTCCGCAGTGCCCGGAGTCCGCCGCGGCGCTGCAGCAGATCTTCCTCGACGCCGGCTACCCCGAGGGCGCCTACGTCAACGTCTACGCCACCAACGAGCAGATCGCCGAGGCCATCGCCGACCCCCGCGTGCAGGGCGTCTCGCTCACCGGATCCGAGCGGGCCGGTGCCGCTGTCGCCGAGATCGCCGGACGCAACCTGAAGAAGGTGGTGTTGGAGCTGGGCGGCTCGGACCCCTTCATCGTGCTGTCCTCCGACGACCTGGATGCCACGGTGGACGCGGCCGTCGACGGGCGGTTCGAGAACACCGGCCAGGCCTGCAATGCCGCGAAGCGGATCATCGTCACCGAGAACATCTACGACCAGTTCGTCGACAAGTTCACCAAGAAGGTGCTGGCCAAGGGTGAGGGGCTGGCGCCGCTGTCGTCGGTGGCCGCCGCCGAGCGACTCGAGGATCAGGTCAAGAAGGTGGTGGCCGATGGCGCCACGCTGACCTCCGAAGGTGAGCGCAAGGGTGCCTTCTTCCCGCCCGGCGTGCTGACCGGGGTCTCGCCGGACAAGCCGTCGGCCCGTGAGGAGCTGTTCGGTCCGGTGGCCACGGTCTACAAGGTGGCCTCGGAGGAGGAGGCGGTGGAGTTGGCCAACGACACCCCGTTCGGCCTGGGCTCGTACGTGTTCACCACCGACTCCGAGCAGGCCAAGCGGGTCGCCGACAAGATCGAGGCCGGCATGGTGTTCGTCAACGCCGTCGGCGCCGAGGGCGCGGAGCTGCCGTTCGGCGGCGTCAAGCGCTCGGGCTTCGGCCGCGAGCTCGGGCGCTTCGGCATCGACGAATTCGTGAACAAGAAGCTCATCCGCATCGCCGGATAACCCCTGCCCGAGCCCGCCGAAACCGACGCACCGGCCCGAAAGTGCGAGTGACTCCGGGCTGTTCGTCGGTTTCGGCGGCGGGCCCTCAGCCGAGCAGGTTGCGCACCTGCTCGGCGAGGGCGACGCCGAGGTTGCGATTGTTCTCTTCGGTGAAGTGGACACCGTCGACGCCGTCGGTGCTGATCACCGATCCGGCGTCGAAGAACGGCACCTTCATGAACGACGCCAGCGCGCTGTAGACCCGCGCCAGCTCCGCGGTTTTCTCCTGCCCTCCGGAGAAGACCAGGTCGAACCATGGGTGCGGCATCGCGGCCAGCGGTGGCGGGGCCACGATCAGGACCGCGGGCGCGGGATACGCCGTCCCCACCCCGCCGGCGCTGGCGAGCACCTGGGTGGCCAGCACGCCCATGCCGGCGGCGATGTCGAACGGGGTGCGGTTCAGGTTCACCTTGGTGTCGTTGGTGCCCAGCATCAGGATCACCAGATCCAGCGGTAGGTGGCTGGCCAGGCATGCGGGTAGATAGGTGGATCCGTTGAGTCGGGGGTCGGCCGGGTCCTCGGCGGTGGTGGTGCGCGCGGACAGACCTTCTTCGAGCACCTCGTAGTCCGGGCCCAGCTGGGCGGCCAACACGCCGGGCCATCGGACGTCTTTCGGGTAGCGGAGGGTGGGCACGCCCTCGTCGACGGGGATCCACCCCCACGTCAGTGAATCGCCGAAACACAGGATCCGTCTGGGACTCATACCGGTCAGGCTACGGTCCCGTCACGGCGGCGCGCGAGTATCGATTTGCACCTACTATGTTGGTGCGTAGAACGCGCTGCGCGTCCCCGACCTCGAGCCCGGAGTTGTGCCTTTGTTCTTCGATCACCGCCGGAACCGGGTGGCCGCCGGCCTCGGCCTGCTCGTCGTGGTCGTCGCCGCGCTCCAAACTGGTTCTTCGGCAACACATTTCGTCGATTCCGTGGCCGCGCCGCAGGTCACGGAGATACCCGAGGTCATCGAGGCGCCCAAGCCGGTGTCGGTGAGCATCGCGCCAGGACCTGATCAGCGTGATGTGGCGCCCGCGGACGAAGTCCTAGTCACCGCCACCTCCGGCACGCTCGCCGATGTCGTGATGATCAACGAATCCGGCCGGCAGGTGCACGGCGTGCTGAGTCCCGATCGCGACCGGTGGACACCCGCCGAGCCACTGGGATACGGACGAACCTACACGCTGACCGCGACGGCCCGGGGGGCCGACGCCGGCCTGGTCACCCGGACATCGACCTTCTCCACGGCCGTTCCGGACCAACAGGCCTCCGTCTCGTTGCGCACCACCCTCGGATCCCGGCTGACCGACGGCGCCAGTTACGGCGTCGGCACCGTCGTGGTGGCCCAGTTCGACACCGACATCGCCGACCGCGCCGCCGCCGAGCGGCAGCTGAAGGTCACCACCACGCCTGCTGTGCAGGGAGCCTGGATGTGGATCAACGATCGCAAGGCCCACTGGCGGCCCAGGGAGTACTTCCCCGCGGGCACCAAGGTCAGCGTCAACGCGGACATCTACGGAGTCGACCTCGGCGACGGGGTCTACGGACTCGAGGACAGCGCAGTCGATTTCGTCATCGGCCGCAAACGTGTGAGCATCGCCGACGACACCACCAAACAGGTCAGCGTGTTCGTCGACGACAAGCTGGTGCGCACCATGCCCACGTCGATGGGCCGGGGCGGCACCACCACCGTCGGGGGCAACACCATCGCGTTCTGGACCCAGCCCGGCATCTACACCGTGCAGGAGAAAGCCAATCCGGTGCTGATGGATTCGTCCACCTACGGTCTGCCCACCTCGGCATCGTCGGGGTACAAGGTCAGCGTCGCGCACGCGGTGAGGATCAGTCCGGATGGCATCTATCTGCACGAGCGTGAAGGCACGGTCTGGGCCCAGGGCAGCCAGAACGTATCGGCCGGCTGCCTGAATCTCTCGGCCGAGAACGCCGAATGGTTCTACGAACTCGCCCAACCCGGCGACGTGGTGGAAGTGCGCAACACCGGCGGCGCCCCCCTGCAGCAATGGCAGAACGGCGACTGGAGCGTGCCCTGGGATACCTGGTTGGCCGGCAGCGCCCTGCACCAGCTCGCCAACCGTTAGCCTCACACCGTGCAACAGCGTGGGTTCGGCGATCTCGAAGCCGTGGTGATGGACCAGGTCTGGGCAGGCGACGGCGCCGTCACCGTGCGTGACGTCTTCGTCGAACTGGCGGCACAACGCGAGATCGCGTACACGACAGTCATGTCGACGATGGACAACCTGCACCGCAAGGGCTGGTTGGAGCGCGAGCGTGACGGCAAGGCCTACCGGTACTGGGCGGCCATGTCGCGCGAGGAGCGCTCGGCCAACCTGATGGCGGAGGCGTTCCATGCCGGCGGAGACACCGACCTGGTGTTGAGTTTTTTCCTGGACACGATGAACGCCGAGGAATCGGACCGACTCCGGGCGGCACTGCGCAAGATCTCACGCGGGCGCCCGGTGTCATGACGGGCGCCGCCTGCATGCTGCTCTACGGGGCCGCGCTGGCATGGCTGGGGCCGGGGTCGCTGGACCGCATCACCCGCAGCGGGGTGAGCCCGCGGCTGTCGGTCGCGGTGTGGCTGTCGGCCATCGCCGTCGTCGCGGTCGTGTGGGTGGTGGCCGGCGCGGGGCTGATCCTCGATGTCGTCCTGCTGCACAGCGGTGCCGATCCCGTGCGTTACTGCATGGACGTTCTGCTGGCGGTACACCGGTTTGGGTGGGTCGGCGATGTGGTGCTGATCGCGGTGGCCGTCGCCGGGGTGTCGGGCACGACGCTGGCCGCCCGGCGCATCGTGGCCGCGATGCACCGGATGTCGGCCCGCAGCTGCGAACACGCCTCCACCGCACACATGCTGGGAGCCCGCGACGGGGTGGTGGTGGTGACTTCCGAGCACCGTGCCGCCTACTGCGTGGCGGGCCGGCCCTCGGCCATCGTGGTCACGTCGGGTGCGGTCTCGAGTCTGGATGCCGCTGAACTCGACGCGGTGCTGGCCCACGAGCGGGCGCATCTACGTGGGCGTCATCCCCAGCTGCTGATGCTGCTGAACGCCCTGCACGGCGCCCTACCCTGGGTACCGCTGGTACGCCGGGCGACCGGCGCGGTGGCACGGTTGGTCGAGATGTGCGCCGACGACACGGCCGCGCGCAGCCACGGCAGCGCCGCACTGCTGCGTGGGTTGGTCGCCCTGACCAGGGCCCCGCGCGTTCCCGGTGGTGCGCTGGCCGCCGGTGACACCGCGATGGTGGCCCGGGCGTGGCGCCTGGCCGACCCGGCTCCCGCCGGCACCCGGTTGTGCCGGCAGCTCGTGCTGTCGCTGACTTTGGTGACGGTGATCGTGACGCCTGTCGCGATGCTGCTGCTGTCGCACCCCTGAACGCTCTACTGTGAGTTATGCAACTCATCTCACCGACCGATGCGATCTTCCTCGTCGGTGAATCCCGCGAGCACCCCATGCACGTCGGCGGTCTGCAGCTCTACCGTCCGCCCGAGGGCGCCGGCCCGGAGTATGTACGCACGCTGCACCAGCAGATGATCGCGCACACCGAGTTCGCGCCGATGTTCCGCAAGCACCCGTCGACCATCCTGGGCGGAATCGCCAATCTGACATGGACTTTCGACGACGAGATGGACATCGACTACCACCTGCGCCGCTCGGCACTGCCGCAGCCGGGCCGGGTGCGGGATCTGCTGGAGTTCACCTCCCGGGTGCACGGCACCCTGCTGGACCGGCACCGTCCGCTGTGGGAGACCTACCTGGTGGAGGGCCTGTCGGACGGACGCTTTGCGGTCCTGACCAAGTGCCACCACGCGCTGATCGACGGGGTGTCGGCACTCAAGCTGGTGGAGCGCTCGCTCAGTGAGGACCCGGGAGACACCGAGGTGGGGGTGCCATGGGATCTGCCCCGGCGCACCCGGCCCGCGCGCGCCGAGCGGGCGTGGCTGCCGGATCTGCTCTCCGGCGCGGGATCGCTTGCCGCTCTTGTGCCCTCGACCCTGGGGCTGGCACGCGCGGCGCTGCTCGAGCAGCAGTTGACGTTGCCGTTCGCCGCACCGAAGACCATGTTCAACGTCAACATCGGGGGAGCCCGGCGGGTGGCCGCCCAGTCCTGGCCGCTGGAGCGGATCCGGCGCGTGAAAACCGCCGCCGGGGTCACGGTCAACGACGCCATCCTGGCGATGTGCGCGGGCGCGTTACGCGCCTACCTGCAGGAGCAGGATGCGCTGCCCGACGCCCCGTTGATCGCCATGGTCCCGGTGAGCATGCGCGGCGACGACGACGACACCAGCGGCAACCAGGTGGGCGCCATCCTGTGCAATCTCGGCACCGATGTGGAGGACGCCGAGCGACGCCTGCGCGTCATCGGCGACTCCATGCGCAGCAACAAGAAGGTGTTCTCCCAGCTGCCGAAGATGCAGGCCCTGGCGCTCTCGGCGGTCAACATCAGTGCCCTCGGGCTGGCCATGGTGCCGGGATTCGTGGGTACCACAAGACCACCGTTCAACATCGTGATCTCCAACGTGCCCGGTCCGCGGAAACCCCTGTACTGGAACGGGTCCCGGTTGGACGGTAACTACCCGCTGTCCATCGCACTGGATGGCCAGGCACTCAACATCACGATGGCCAACAACGGGGACAACCTGGATTTCGGTCTGGTGGGCTGCCGACGCAGCGTGCCCCATCTGCAGCGCCTGCTGGGCCACCTCGAGGACTCTCTCAAGGATCTGGAACGATCGGTCGGTGCCTAAACTCAGCGCCGGGCTGCTGCTGTACCGCACCGGCGACGCCGGCCTCGAGGTCCTGATCGCGCACCCGGGAGGGCCGTTCTGGGCACGCAAAGACGACGGCGCGTGGTCGATTCCCAAAGGGGAGTACAGCGCCGGCGATGATCCGTGGGAGACCGCGCGTCGTGAGTTCACCGAGGAGCTGGGTGTCCAGCCGCCGGACGGTCCGCGCCTGGAGCTGGGCGAGGTCCGGCAGTCCGGCGGCAAGGTGGTCACCGGTTATGCCGTGGCAGGCGATCTCGACATCACCGATGCCCGCAGCAACACCTTCGAGATGGAGTGGCCGCCACGCTCCGGGAAACTCCAGCAGTTTCCGGAGGTGGACAGGGTGGACTGGGTCTCCATCGAGGAGGCTCGGGTGAAGTTGTTGAAAAGCCAACTGCCGCTGCTGGACCGGCTCCTCACCGCAGTCGCCTGACGACCGCTAGGGGCAGGTGACCGCGATCTCGAAGGTCTTGGTCATGGGCTGCATGGGATTGGCCATGTCCACGCCGGTGGCGCTGCCGGTGATCTTGTAGGTGTTGCCGTCCTTCTCGGCGGTCGCCTCGCCGCCGGGCAGTCCTTCGGTGTACCCGATCGCGACACCGTTGACGTTGCCCAGGCCGACCTGCTTGACCACCGGCGGATCGGCCTCGGTGACCTGGGCGCCGATGCCCTGCGTGGCGTTGCCGATGGCGATCTGGATGTTGCCGCCGAGGTTGGTGCAGACCGACTGGCCTTCGATGTTCTGCTCCTGGCCGTCGATGGTGACGGTGGCCGACCCGGGCGGCGGGTTGCCCTTGGCGGCATCGGTGGCCGATGTGATCACGCTGGTGGCCGAGCTCGCTCCGCTCTCCACGGTCTCCGACGCCGAGGACATGGTCTCGTTGGCGGATTGATCACCAGAGCAGCCGACCAGGCCGGCGACCGCGATGGCGGCACCGCTGACCGCCAGTCCGATACCGCGTCCCAATTCACGCTTCACCAGGGTTCTCCTTCATATCGGGACCCGTCGACGTTGACGGGCCTGTCAGCAGTATGGGTCGCTGTCGATTTTCGGTCACGGGGATTGCCCAAAATGCGCCGTCTTACGCGTGCAGCCTCAACACGCGACCCTGATCTCGAACGTGCCCTCGGTGCGGAAGCTGGGATTGTCGGTGGCAAACCCGTCGGCGCTGCCCTTGATCCGGTAGGTGCTGCCGGACAGCTCGACACGCGCCTGGCCCCCGAGGTCGAGGTTGTAGCTGCCGGTGAAACCGCCCAGGTCACGGATGTACACCGACTGTGCGGACAGGCCGTCGGCATTGGACACCACCGAGGTGCTGCCCGAGGTCTCGTCCCCGGTCTCGATGGTCATCAGGGGCCCGGCGGCGGTGCAGGCCACCGAGTCCACCTCACCGAGGTCGCGGTCGTTGATGGTGATGGCAGCGGTGCCGGGCGTCAACGCCCCCTGAGGTAGCGGTTGTTGCTCGGGGCCCGACGAGCAGCCCACCGCAGTCAACAGCAACGCCAGTCCCCACGCCGCGCTTTTCACCCGACGAATGTAGCGTGACGGGTGCGTGTTGAATACCTGTTGTGAGAGACGGCTTCTTCTCGGTACGTGACGTCCTGGCCGGCCGACGTGGCCGAACCGGCGTGATCCGCACCCCGCACGGCGACATCGAGACCCCCGCGTTCGTGGCCGTCGGCACCAAGGCCACGGTCAAAGCCGTACTGCCGGAAACCATGAAGTCGCTTGGAGCGCAAGCAGTTCTGGCCAATGCGTACCACCTCTACCTGCAGCCCGGGCCCGCCATCGTGGACGAGGCCGGCGGACTGGGTGCCTTCATGAACTGGGGCGGGCCGACTTTCACCGACAGCGGCGGCTTCCAGGTGCTGTCACTGGGGTCGGGTTTCCGCAAGGTGCTGGCCATGGACACCACCCGCGTGCAGGCCGACGACGTCATCGCCGCGGGCAAGGACCGCCTGGCCAGGGTCGACGACGACGGCGTCACCTTCACCTCACACCTGGACGGCTCGACCCACCGGTTCACCCCGGAGGTGTCCATGCAGATCCAGCATCAGCTCGGTGCGGACATCATCTTCGCCTTCGATGAGTTGACCACGCTGGTCAACACCCGCGCCTACCAGGAGTCGTCGGTGCAGCGCACCCACGAGTGGGCCATCCGCTGCCTGGCCGAGCACCGTCGGTTGGAGAACGAGCGCGACGACAAGCCCAGCCAGGCCCTGTTCGGGGTGGTGCAGGGTGCCCAGTACGAGGATCTGCGTCGCCAGGCCACCCGGGGGCTGGTCGGGCTGCGCGACGCCGAGGGCCGGGGCTTCGACGGCTACGGCATCGGTGGGGCCCTGGAGAAGCAGAACCTGGCGACCATCGTCGGTTGGGTCACCGACGAGTTGCCCGAGGACAAGCCGCGCCATCTGCTGGGCATCAGTGAGCCCGACGATCTGTTCGCCGCGGTGGAGGCGGGTGCGGACACCTTTGACTGTGTGTCGCCCTCGCGGGTCGCCCGCAATGCGGCGATCTACTCGGCGACGGGGCGCTACAACATCACCGGCGCCCGCTACAAACGTGACTTCACCCCGCTGGACCCCGAGTGCGACTGCTACACCTGCGCGCACTACACCCGGGCGTATGTGCACCATCTGTTCAAGGCCAAGGAGATGCTGGCCTCGATGTTGAGCACCATCCACAATGAGCGCTTCATCATCCGGCTGGTGGACCAGATTCGCGCGGCCATCACCGACGGGACGTTCGACGACTTGCGTGAGCACGTCCTGGGGCGCTACTACCGCTCCTGAACTGCGCGGTTTTCCACACGTGCACAATAAGAAGATGACTGGTGCGCCTGCAGATCCCCAGGAGCTCCTCGTGCGGCTGCTCGATCCGGCCAATCGTGCCGATCCGTACCCGCTCTACCGTGAGATCCGCGAGTGCGGGCCGCTGCTGCTGCCCGGGATGAACCTGGCGGTCTTCTCCCGCTACGACGACTGCTTCGACGTGCTCCGCCACCCGGACTCGGCCAGCGACCGGTTGAAGTCCACGGCCGCGCAGCGCGCCATCGCCGACGGTCAACCGGCCCGGCCATTGGGCACGCCGGCCTTTTTGTTCCTGGACCCGCCCGATCACACCCGGCTGCGCAAGCTGACTCAGAAAGCGTTTGCGCCCAAGGTGATCAAGGCGCTGGAGGCTGACATTGCGCTGCTGGTCGACGGGTTGCTCGACAAGGTGGAGGAGGTAGGGCATTTCGACGTGATCACCGACCTGGCCTATCCGCTGCCGGTTGCGGTGATCTGCCGCCTGCTCGGGGTGCCGTTGGAGGACGAACCCGAATTCTCCCGCGCCTCAGCGCTGTTGGCGCGCTCGCTGGACCCCTTCATCACGTTCACCGGTGAGATCCCCGACGACATGGACGAGCGGATGCAGGCGGGGTTGTGGATGCGCACGTACCTGCACGACCTCATCGACCGGCGTCGCGCCGACCCCGGCGAGGACCTGATGTCGCGGCTCATCGCGGCCGAGGAGGACGGCGACCAGCTCACCGAAGAGGAGATCGTCGCCACCTGCAACCTGCTGCTGATCGCCGGTCACGAGACCACCGTCAACCTGATCGCGAACGCGGTGCTGGCGATGCTGCGCGAGCCGCGCCACTGGGCCACCCTGGGCGCCGATCCCACGCACGCGCCGGCCATCATCGAAGAGACCCTGCGTCACGACCCGCCGGTGCAGTTGGTCAGCCGGGTGGCCGCGGCCGATCTGGAGATCAACGGTGTCACCGTGCCGCGGGGGGACACGGCCATCCTGCTGATCGCTGCAGCGCAACGGGATCCGGCGTCGTTCGTCGACCCGGATGTGTTCGATCCCGACCGGGCGGTCACCAGGCACTTGGCGTTCGGACATGGCCCGCACTTCTGCCTGGGCGCCCCGCTGGCCCGGTTGGAGGCACAACTGGCGCTGACGATGGTGACGGCCCGATTCCCGGACGCCCGCCTGGACGGGTCGGCGGAGTACAAGCCGAATCTGACGCTGCGCGGCCTGGCCGCTCAGGCTGTTCGCGTCTGATCCAGCGCCTCGATGACCTCGCGGGCCGCGCGTTCGCCGGCGTCCACCGCGCCCTCCATGTAGGCGCTCCAGTAGGTGGCGGTGTCGGTGGAGGCCCAGTGGATCACACCGATCGGCACCGACAGGGCCGGGCCGTAGGTGGTCCAGACGTGCGGGCCGTGGTTGGCGTTGTAACAGCCGCGGGTCCATTGGCGGTTGGACCATTCGCCGTCGACGTAGGCCAGCGGCTGCGCAGCCGCGGCGCCGTAATGGCGTACCAGTTCATCGGTGAGCAGTTCGCGGCGCTGCTGCTGGGGCAGCGTGCCGTAGGTACGGGCCTCGTCGCCTTCGAGGAACATCAGGATGACGCCGTGGTCGGTCCCGGGGATGCAGGTGTCGTTGGACATCCGCGCCGGGCCGATGTCGGAGATCAGCTGGCCGTTGAAACCGTCTGCCCGCCAGAAGGGCTGGTCGTAGACGAAGAACGCCTTCATGGCCGAGCCGTTGGGCATGCGCTGGGTCAGCTGGTCGCGGACACCGGGTAGGGGAGGGTCGTACATGATGCGCCCGGCCAGCGTCGGGGAGATCGCCACGATCACCCGGCGGGCGCGTGCCACGGTTCCGCCGCGGCACGTCACCGTGACGGAGTCCGCGGTGTGCTCGATCAGCTGGACCGGAGTCTGCAACACGATGTGCTCGGAGATCAACGCTGCCAGCCGGCGCGGAATCTCGCCGGTGCCGCCGACGAACCGGGTGGTCTGCGCGCCACCTTCGGACTCGGCGAACAGCTCCGAGGTCACACCGCAGGTCTGGATGGTGAACAGCAGGTGCAGGAAGGACACCTCGGCGGTCGGCACGGCCAGGATGCCGACGGTGCAGATTTCGAGCAGCGTCCGCGCGACCGGTGAAAGCCCTTGGCTGTCATACCAGAAGCCGGCGGTGATCGCGTCCCACTCCAGTGCCCGCGGGGCGTCCCACGGCGCCTGCACGGGTACTTCCGCGGCCAGCTCGTCGAGCACCCGCAGCACCCGCTCCAGCTCGCCCAGTTCGTCGGCGAACCGGGTGTGGAACTCGTTCTCGCCCAGCACGCCCGTGCCGCACAGCTCGTAGGAGGTCTGCCCCTCGTCGTACTGCGGGTAGGTCTCGACACCCAGTTCGGCGGCCAGGTCGAACATCCGCTGATGGGTGTCACCGATCCACTGGGCGCCGATCTCCACCGGCACCCCGGGCAGCACCTCCTCGGTGAGGATGCGTCCGCCCACCCGGTCATCGGCCTCGAGTACCAGCGGTCGCAGCCCTGCCGCCAGCACAGTGCGGGCGGCGATCATCCCGGACAGGCCGGCTCCGACAATGACGACATCTGCTTCCATGGCGGGCATCCCGCCATCCTGCTACAAGGGGTTCAGGATCCGCTGCAGAAATTGCCGGGTGCGGTCCTCCTGCGGATCGCCCAGCACCTTCTCCGGCGGGCCCTGCTCCAGGATGACGCCGCCGTCGGTGAACAGCACCTGGTTGGACACCTGGCGGGCGAACTGGATCTCGTGGGTGACGATCACCATGGTCCAGCCTTCGACCGCCAGATCTTTGATGACGGAGAGCACCTCGCCGACCAGTTCCGGATCCAGCGCGGAGGTGGGTTCGTCGAACAACACCAGTTTGGGTTTGAGTGCCAATGCCCGGGCGATGCCGACCCGTTGCTGTTGACCACCGGAGAGTTGATAGGGGTACTGGTCTTTCTTCTCGGACAGCCCCACCTGCTCGAGCAGCGTGATGGCGTCGGCGATCGCCTGATCCTTGGGCTGCTTCTGCACCACCACCGGACCTTCGATGATGTTCTGCAGCACCGTCTTGTGCGGAAAGAGGTTGTGGGACTGGAACACAAAGCCGCTGCGGGACCGGAACTGGCGGAGCTGCTGTTTGGACACCGGTTCGGCGAAGTCGATCTCGATGTCGTCGATGCGGATGACGCCGGCGTCCGCGCGGTCCAGTGCGTTGAGGGTGCGCAGCAGGGTGGTCTTGCCCGACCCGGATGGCCCGATGATCGCAGTGGCCGTGCCCCGTTGCACTGTGAACGAGATCCCTTGCAGCACCTTGTTGTCGCCGAACGCCTTCTCCACACCCGCAGCGGTGACGCGGTAATCGATCTCATCGGAGGTCATCGGACCACATACCTTTCCAGCCGGTGCTCCAGGCGGCTCTGGCCGAACGACAACACCAGGCAGATCACCCAGTAGTAGATCGCGGCGGTGCCGTACAGAGCGAAGAACTCGAATGTCGGGGCGGCGATGATCTGCGCCTGCCGCAGCAGCTCGGTGACCAGGATGGTCGACGCCAGCGAGGTGTCCTTCACCAGCGAGATGAGGGTGTTCGACAGCGGGGGCACCGCCACCCGGGCGGCCTGCGGCAGGATGATCCGGCGCAGCGCACCCACGTAGTCCAGGCCGATGGTCTCGGCCGCCTCCCACTGCCCCTTCGGGATGCTCAGGATGGCCGAGCGGATGATCTCCGCGGCGTAACCGCCGACGTTCAGCGAGAACGCGATGACCGCGGCCGGGAAGGGATCGATCCTCACCCCGAATTCGGGCAGCGCATAAAACACGATGAACAACTGAACCAGCAGCGGGGTGCCGCGGATGATCGAGATGTAGAGGCGGGCCACATTGGTCAGCACCACATTCGACGAGAGCCGGGCCAACGCCACGGCCAGCGCGAGCACCAGGCCGATCGCGAAGCTGATGATGGTCAGCGGGATCGTCATGGTGATGGCCGCTTTGGCCAACGGCCACAGGTTGTCGCGCACCAGGTCCAAAGCCGACCGCGTCGGCGGTGGTCCCTGGTCCTGGGCGGCTGGCGCCGTGCCCGTGGCGTCGGCCTTGAGGTAGCGCTGCGAGATCTCGGTGAGTGTGCCGTCGGCGCGCAGCTGGTCGAGGGCGCCGTTGAGTTCGGGCAGGAAGCCGCTGTCTTTGCGGGCGGCGAAACCCTGCTCGCTGCGCTCGCCGGTCTCGGCGGCGATCTTGACCGAGGTGTCCCCGGTTTCGGCGAGGTAGGCGTAGACGGCGATGCTGTCGTTGACCGTGGCATCGACCCGGCCCTGGTTCAGCAGCGTGATCGCCTGGGCGAAACCCTCGACCCCTTCGACGGTGGCACCGGAGTCCCGCGCCACCTGGGCCCAGTTGCTGGTGATCGATTGCGCGGTGCGCTTGCCGCTCAGGTCCTCCAGTGAGGTGATCGAGTCGTCATCGGCGCGTGTGACGATCACTCCCTCGCCGATCGAATACGGCGTCGACAGATCGTATTTGGCTTGCCGTTCCGGGTTGATGGTGACCTCGTTGGCCACCACGTCGAAGCGGTTGGCCTCCAGTGCGGCGAAGATGGAGTCCCACGGGGTCTCCACGAACTCGACCGGCACGCCCAGCTTGTCGCCGACGGCCCGCGCCACGTCCACGTCATAGCCGGTGAGCTCGCCGGTGGTGGGTTCGTGGTAGCTGAACGGCGCGTAGGTGCCCTCGGTGCCGACGCGCAGCACACCGGCGTCCCGGATGGGGGTGGACGCCGGTGCCCCCGTGGCGTCGGCCTTGAGGTAGCGCTGCGAGATCTCGGCGAGGGTGCCGTCGGCGCGCAGTTCGTCGAGCGCGCCGTTGAGTTCGGGCAGGTATCCGCTGTCCTTGCGGGCGGCGAAGCCCTGTTCGCTCTTCTCCCCGACGGTGCCCGCGATCTTGACGGAGGTGTCGCCGGTTTCGGCGAGGTAGGCGTAGACGGCGATGCTGTCGTTGATGACCACGTCGACGCGGCCCTGGTTGAGCAGGGTGATGGCCTGGGTGAAGCCTTCGACGGCCTCGACGTTCGCGCCGGCCTGGCGGGCCACCTCGGACCAGTTGCTGGTGGCGTTCTCGGCGGCGGTCTTGCCGGCGATGTCGGCCAGCGATCGGATCGAGTTGTCGTCGGCGCGGGTGACGATCACGCCCTCACCCACCGAGTACGGCTGCGACAGGTCGTACTTGGCCTGGCGCTCGGGGTTGATGGTGACCTCGTTGGCGACGATGTCGAAGCGGCCGGCCTCCAGCGCGGCGAAGATCGAATCCCAGGGTGTCTCGACGAACTCGACTCGCACCCCGAGTTTCTCGCCGACGGCCTTGGCGACGTCGACGTCGTAACCGACGAGTTCGCCGGTGGCGGGGTCGTGGTAGCTGAACGGCGCATACACACCCTCGGTGCCCACCCGCAGCACACCGGCGGACTTGATGGGGTCGGATTCGCCGCCTGAGGACCCGCCGCACGCCGCGGTGACCAGAACAGCCAGCACGAACACGGCCAGCAGGGCGCGACGGAGATGGTGGCTCACCGGCGCAACGTAACCGCTGGGGCCGCTGCGGCCAAGGCTTCTGCTCACGCGGGCAGGTATACCCACGGTTCGCGCGGAAGGCGCTGCGGGTCGAACTCAGCCAGCATGCCCTCGAGCCGCCGCGCCCGCATACCCAGGGAATCGGCGATCTTCGCCAGCGCCGGCTCGACACCGATCTCGGCCAGCGTCACCGCGCCGTCGCGCTTGGCCAGCCGCTTGCCCTCGGCATTGAGAACCAACGGCACATGGGCGTACGCCGGCTGTGGATGGCCCAGCAGCGCCCCCAGGTACGCCTGCCGCGGCGCAGAGGACAGGAGATCGTCACCGCGCACCACCTGGTCCACTCCTTGGGCGGCATCGTCGACGACGACGGCCAGGTTGTAAGCGGGCACTCCGTCGCCGCGGCGCAGCACCAGGTCGTCCACCACACCGGTGTAGTTGCCGTACAGCAGATCGGTAACGGTGTAGCTGTAGGTGTCCGAGCGCAGGCGCAGCGCGGGTGGGCGGGTGCGCCGTTGCCGGCGCTGCGCGTCGGTGAGGTCGCGGCAGGTCCCGGGGTATGCGCCCTCGGGTGCGTGCGGCGCACGCGGTGCCTGCTGGATTTCCCTTCTGCTGCAATAACATTCGTAGACCAGTCCACGACCCTGCAGTTCCGCGATGACGCCGTCGTAGCGTGCTGCATGAGCGGTCTGGTATTCGGGCGGGCTGTCCCACGTCACCCCGATGGCCGCCAGGTCGGCGATCTGGCGGGCGGCGATGTCGGGGGAGGTGCGGTCGTCGAGGTTCTCGACCCGGATCAGGAAGCGCCGCCCCGACGAGCGGGCGAACAGCCAGGCCAGCACCGCGGTGCGCAGGTTGCCGATGTGCAGGTCGGCCGACGGGCTGGGGGCGAACCGGCCTGCGGGGGCGGGGCGGGTCATCCCTGGAAATCTAGTGCCTGCCCGCGTCCACGCTCAGACCACCGCGCGCAGGCCCTCCCGGGCGGCCGCGATACAGGTGCTCCAGGACTCCGCATCGACGGCGTGCACGGCAGCGTCGCTGGGGAAGGCGCTGGAGATCACCAGGTCGGGAGCCAGCGCCGCCAGCGTGGTCAGACTCTGCAGCAGCGTGGCCGCGTCGCTCATCGGCGGGAGGTAGCCTGCCGCCCAGCGGCCGTCGGCACCGTGGAACAGGGTGTCGCCGGTGAACAGCATCCGGGTCCCGTCAGCGGCGGTCACCAGGTAACAGGTGCTGCCGACGGTGTGACCGGGGGTGGGGATCACCTCGATGCCGTTGTCGTCGACGTGCCGGGTCGACAGCGCGACGTGCACGGACGCGTGTGTGCCGATGGTGGTCTGCTCGGCCGCGGGGGCGTGCAGTCGGGCGCCGAACCGGCCCTGGATGCGGGCCAGTGCCGGACCCGCCTCGTCCTGGTGGGACAGGTACTGATGGGCCACCCCACCCAGCTCGTCGAGGGTGTTGAAATCGGCGTCGGTGGCCGGGCAGTAGAACAACACGTTGCCGTGCGGGCCGCCGGTCCAGAGATAGGCGTGGGTGGTCAGGCCGGGAAACGGGCTGTCGACCTGGGTCTCCCAGAGATCGTGGCGGATGCGCCGCATGGGTTCCTCCTCGTGAGCGGTGGAACCCAGGCTGCACCCTGAACCTCACTTGAGGTCAAGGTCGATGTCAGCTGGCTTTGGTGCTGCTCTGCAGCGTCACCGAGGCGATGTCGGCGGCGGGCACGCCGATGCCGCGGCCGTTGACGGTGACCGCCAACCGGGTGCGATCGCCCCGGAACAGATCGTGGGAGAACTCGCACGGGGCGCCGTCCTGGTCGTAGGCGGTGCGGGTGATCAGCAGCAGCGCGGAGTTCTTCTTGATTCCCAGGAGGGTGGCTTCCTCGGAGGTGGCGTTGACCGCCTCGATGCGCTCGTCGGCACGCGAGGTGACCAGCCCGTACTGCGACTCCAGTACCTCATAGATGGACCCGCCGAGTTGCTGCTCGAGCAGACCGGGGAACCGGTCGGCGGGAAGTTGCGCGCGCTCCAGCGAGATCGGCGAGCCGTCGGCCAGCCGCACCCGCTGGATCTCGACGACGAATTCGCCCTCCTGCAGTTGCAGGGCCTGGGCGGTGGTCCGGTCGGGGATGGCGATCTTGGTCGACAGCACCCGGGTGCCGGCCACATAGCCCTGGCTGGCCAGGAACGCGGGGACACCGACGACGTCGGTGAGGCTGCGTTGCACCTGGACGTGGCTGATGAAGATGCCCCCGGCCCGTCCGATCACCCGCTCCACCAGACCGGCTTCCTCGAGAGCGGCCAGCACCTGGCGCAAGGTGGACCGGCTGGTCGAATACCGTTCGGCGAGTTCGCGTTCACTGCCGAGCTTGGAGCCCGGGGTGCCGGCGTTGACATCGGCGACGAGCTGGCGCCGCAACTCTTCCACTCGCGATGCCACCGCGGCCCCCTGTCATTTGGTCGTACCAAATACTACACCGCGTCACATCGCGGCGATGGCCTCGGCGGATTCGGGCAGGATCTGCCCGCCGTCGACCACCAGCGTCTGACCGGTGACGTAGGACGCTTCGTCGGTGGCGAAGAAGAGGGCGGCGTTGCCGATGTCGGCGGCGCTGCCGAGCCGGCCCGCGGGTACCGACGCTGCCATCGTGGCCATGTACTCCTCACCGAGGTCGATCAAGCCCTCGGTGGCGATGTTGCCGGGCAGCACCGCGTTCACGGTGATGTTCTTCGGGGCCAGTTCCATGGCCGCAGTGCGGAGGAAGCCGAGCTGGGCGGCCTTGCTGGCGCCGTAGTGCGACCAGCCCGGGTAGCCGGTGATGGGTCCGGTGATCGACGAGGTGATGATCACCCGGCCGTGCCCGCTGGCGGTGAGCGCCGGCAACGCGGCCTGCACGCTGAACACCGTGCCCTTGAAGTTCACCCCCATCACCAGGTCGAGGTCCTCGGGTGTCATGTCCTCCAGGCGGTTCGACGGAAAGACACCGGCGTTGGCGCACAGGATGTCCAGCCCGCCGTGACGCTCGACGGCCTCGTCCACCACCCGCCGGCACTCCTGCGGGTTCGCCACGTCGGCGGCCACCCCGGACACGGTTCCCGGTGTGTCCGCCAATTCGGTCACGGCACGGTCGATGTCGGCCTGGTTACGTCCGGTGAGCACGACGTTGATGCCGGCCCGGGCGAAGGTCTCGGCGATGCCCCGCCCGATTCCCTTGCTGCCGCCGGTGACGATCGCCGACCGGCCCTGCAGTGATGCGAACATGTGTGCCTTTCTGATCAGGCCAGTCGTCGGCCGTCGTGGGTGAGATAACGCTCGGCCAGTACGCAACTACCTGCCGCGTAGGTGACCGACATGGCCTGGGATTCCCGGCTGTGGCTGTGCGAGCCCATCCACGCCAGCAGCAGCAGCCGGCGCAGCAGGACGAACGACGGCAGCATGGCCTCGTGCTCGGCGGCCAGCGGCGCGCGGGTGCGGTAGCCGGCGGTCCACGCGTCCTGCCACTCGGGCAGCGCCGGGTCATCCTCCATGAAGGACACCGCGGTGCCGAAGTCATAGAAATACCAGCCGAATCCGCAGTCGTCGAAGTCGATGACGGTGATGGTGTCGTCGTCCACCAGCAGATTGGCCAGCCGCAGGTCGGCGTGCACCAGCCCGAAGGTGTCGGGGCCGGTGCCGTACTCGGACAACCGGCGCCGCAGCAGCTGCTCGGCCCGCTTCAGGACGGCGGCCTCACCCGGGCCCACACCTACCGCGTCGGACCAGCGGCCCCAGCGCGGCCGGTCTCCCAGGCAGTGCTCCCAGTCCCAGGAGAACCGTGCGAAATGGGGCGGGCGGGTCCACGTCCGGGCGTGGTCGTGCAGCGCCGCGGTGATGCGCCCCAACGTGTGGAAGTCGGTCACCGCCAATGTTTCCGGATCCGGCTCGGCGCCGGGCACCATCGCGAAGTGCACCACATGGCGGGCCACGCCCTCATGCTCGACGGTCACCACCCGCTGCCCGTCGCGGGTCGGAAGCACAGTGGGCACGGTGACGTCGCTGCCGGAGTCCAGGGCCGCCAGCCAGTCCAGCTCGGACTCGATCTCTGCAGCCCGGTGGTAGTCCCGCCGGTGCACCCGCAGGATCGATCGTTCCCCGGTCTCGGAGTCCTCGACCGCGTACGTGGCGTTCTCGGAGAGGTTGAGCAGACGCAGCGTCGAGGTGGGCGGCAGGTCGTAGTTCTGCAGCGCCTGTTCGGCGACCGCCAGGTCGTCGCCGATGAACCCGGCCGCGGCCATCAGTGGTCGCGGCCTTCGATACCGGCCAGCACCGCGGTGATGCGGTCACGGGCGGTGGTGACATCGACTGTGCTGCCGCCGATGTAGAGCCGGCCCGCTGCCCCGATCATCTGGACGTCGACGAGGTTGAGCCCGGGGGCGGCCCGTTCGGCCTCGTTGGCGGCGACCGCGGCGAACAGTGCCGGCGTCATCTCGTACACCAGCAGCGATTCCCCGGGCAGCACCATCGAGGCCTGTCGGTTGCGGTTCAAGATCACCGCGTGCTGGTCGGTGATGTCCTCGATGATGTCGTGGTAGAGCACCCGGGGCCGCAGCTGATCGGCTGCGGCGTTGCCGGTGCCGGTCAAGATGGCGTCGCCGGCGCGGCGGATGTCGGACAGCTCGCCCGAGTGGATCTCCAGGACACCGAACTGCCGCTCCACGTACAGGATTCCGGGCTGGATACCGGGCACCTCGCGCAGCGCCAGATCGATGACGCGCTCGATGGCCAGCGCGGGGGAGACCTCGACGATGAGGGCGTGTTCCCCGGCGTAGGGCGGATAGCCGCGCGCCCGGGTGGGTGTTCCCAGGTAGGCGGCGAACTGCGGTTGCAGGTCCTCGACCGGCAGATAGACCCGGATGTCGGTGCGGGTGCCGGTGCTTGTGGGTTGCTCGGTCACGGCCATCGGCGCACTACTGCGTGGTGACGGAGAAGTGTGCGCCGAGTTCGTTGTGCGGGCGCGGAATGACGTGCACGCTCACCAGTTCGCCGACCTGCGAGGCGGTTTCGGCGCCGGCCTCGGTGGCGGCCTTGACTGCTCCCACCTCGCCGGTGACGGTGATGGCCACCAGGCCGTCGCCGACCTGCTGGCGGTCGGTGATGGTGACATTGGCTGCCTTCACCATCGCGTCGGCCGCGGCGAGTGCGGCGACGTAGCCTTTGGTCTCGATCATCCCGATCGCATTGCTGGCCATGATGTTTCTCCTTCTTCCGGGGTGCTGGGAACTGCTATTCGGTGGTGCCGGGGTCGATCGAGCCGACGATGAGGGCGTCGATGGGCGGCGGGGTGCCGGCGAACCAGCCGGCCGCCACCGAGCCCTGGGTGATCAGGACGCGCTCGCCGAGCCCGCTGCCCAGGACGTCGAACGCGATGAGCTTGCTGCCGCTGCCGTCGGTCTCCACTTCGAGCAGCGCCCCGGCGGGCATGCCGTCCACGCAGCGGGTGGACCAGATGTGGCCGGTGACCGTGCCGGTGATCATGAGCGCTCCTTCGAGACGGTGATGCCGAGGGCTCTGGCCTTCTCGCGGGCCAGCGGGGTCAGCACGGCCCTGGGCCCGAGCACCAGGGTGGCGCCGGTGCCCGCGAGGTCGGCGATATGGCGTTCGGTGACGGCGCCGCGGTCGATACGGTGGCTACCTGCGCCGGTGGTCGCCGTGCGGGCCAGCCGGAACTTCAGCCGCCCCTGCCGTAGGTCGGCGCGTGTCTTCGGGTTCTCGAACAGCGCTAGCAGGGTGCGCACGAAGCCGTCCAGATCGACGTCGGTGGCGATCCGGACGGTGTCGGTGCGGGCCTTCTCGTCGGCGGCCAGCGGACCGGTGGGGACGACGGTGGCAGCCGGCGGGGGTGGGGGTGTGGCGGGTGCGGAGCGGCTGCGGGAGCGGGTGGTTTGACGTCCCTGACGGCATCGCGAACGACCTCGCGGACCAGCAGTCGCAGTTGTTCGCGGTCGATCATCCGACACTCCGGCGCAGCGCATCCTCGGCCGCGGACGCAGCCTGGCGGACGTCGGCCTCGGTGCCGGAGAGGTACACCCGCCCGGTGGCGCCGATCATGCGGAAGTCGACGACCTTGATGTCGGCGGCCTTCTCGGCCTCGTTGGTGGCCAGGATCGCGTAGCTGGCCGGCGCCACCTCCAGGACGTAGAGCGACTCCCCGGCCAACACCATGGATCCGATCTTGTTGCGATTGATCAGGAACGCGTGCTGCTGGTCGATGCTGGAGATGATGCGCGAGGCCAGGATGCTCGGCGGCAGCGCGGACCCGGCGTTGCCGCCGAGCTCGTCGAGCGCGGCGTCGGCGGAGGCCTTGACCGCTCCGGTCTCGCCGTGGAACTCCAGGTAGCCGAACTGACGCTCCACCACCAGCACCCCGGCCTTCACCTCGGCGTGCTTGAGCGCCACGTCGGTGACGGCTTCGATGTCCAGACCCGGCGCCACCTCGATGATCTGAGCGGCCACGTCGGCACGGGGCAGGGCACCTTTGATCCAGGTGCCCAGATACGACATCGTCTGCGGCTGCAGCCGGTCGATGAAGATGAACGAACGCAATTCAGCCACGAATCACCTCTTGATCAGTTGGGCGAGTTCTTCGACGACCAGCGCGCGCAATTCGGCGCGCAGCGCCTCGATGCCGGGATCGCCCGAGCGGGCGGGCGGGTGCGCCCTGGGCGCGGGTGCCGCGGGCACCGCACCCAGGTCATTGGAGGCCCGGGGGTAGGCCGGAACCGGACCGGCCGGCGACCGCCACGGCGAGACCCCGGCGAAGTTCGGCATGGTGACCCCGGCATCGGCGTTGTAGGCGATGCGGGTCCAGTTGACCAGATGCCCCGGCTGCAGGTTCTCCCCGATGGAGCTGCGCCCGACGAAGCCGGTACCAATCGTCATCGACGGTGCCAGGTTGGTCTCCAGACCGGAGCTGCCGGTGCTGTTGCCCACGTTCACCGACACCCGCAGCACCGGAACCTGTGCCGCGAAATCCGCTATCACCCGCGCGTTTTCGCTGTGGATGGCCGCAGAGTGGCCGGCACCGGCAATGCGGATGACAGCGCGCGCGGCGCGGATGCCACGGTCGGCGTCGGCCACCGTCGTCATCCCGAGCACCGGCGAGAGCTTCTCGTGGGTCAACATCTCCTCGGCGAGCACATCGGTGAACGGCGCCACCAGCACGCGGGTCTTCGCAGTGACGCGGATGCCCGCCTGCTCGGCGATCCACGCGGCGTCGCGTCCCACCACGTCGGTGTTGAGTCTGCCGTCACCGAACATGTAATGCCGCAGCCGCCTGGTGGCGTCCTCGTCGAGAATGGCTGCACCATTGCGGTTCATTGCCGCGGTGAGCTTCGCGGCGATGGACTCCTCGGCGATCAGCACCGACTCGTTGGTGCACAGCACCGAGTTGTCGAAGGCCTTGCTGTCGACGATGCGTCGTGCCGCCGCGTCGATGTCGGCGCTGGCATCGACGAACACCGGAACGTTGCCGGGACCGACACCGAGCGCGGGGTTGCCCGAGGAATAGGCCGCCCGGACCACCGCGTTGCCGCCGGTGGCCACGATGACATCGGTGCGGGCATCGCCCATCAGGGTCTCGACCAAGGGGATGGACGGCTCTGCGATCACAGAGACGATGCCGTCGGGCGCCCCGGCCGCCACCGCCGCCTCGGCGAGCACCAGGGCGGCATCCACCGAACACTGCCGGGCCCGGGGGTGCGGCGCGACGACCACCGCATTGCGTGTCATCAACGCCAGCAGCACCTTGAAATACACCGTAGCAACGGGATTGGTGGTGGGGGTCAGTGCCAGCACCACCCCTGCAGGCCTGGGGATCTCGACGATCTTGCGGGCGGCGTCGATGCGAGGCGAGACGAAGTCGTCGTCGCGGTAGTACTCCACGATGCCGCGCGAGCAGGCCCGGTTCTTGACGATCTTGTCGGCCACCACCCCCATGCCGGTCTCGGCGACGGCGGCCGCGGCGAACCGCTCGGCCTCGCGGTAGGCGGCGTCGGCCACCGCGGTGACCACGGCGTCGACGTGCGCGCGGTCATATTCGGCGTACGCGGCCGCGGCCCAGCGCGCACGCTCCAGGATCTGACCCACTGCAACGGTGTTGTTCACGCCGACCTCCGTCCCATCGCGGCCCGCCGCGCCTGGCCGATGGCCAGCTCCATGCGGTCGAGTACGTCCTCGCACAGCTCGCGGTCCATCAGCAAGCCCGGTTTGAGCTGCAGCACACGGGGATCCAAGGTCGAGAAGATCGCCCAGACACCCCTCTCGTAGAGCTCGCGCATGACGAACTTGGCGCCTTCGGGGTGGTCGAACTCGCACCCGATCACCACGCCGTTCTGCCGGATGCCGGTGAACCAGTCTGGATTGTCGGCCTGGATCCGGCCCAGGCCGGCGGCGAACAGGTCGGCGATGTAGTGCACCGAGGACCTGATTTCGGGCCTGCCGCTGATCTCGAGGGTCTTGATGGCGGCCACGCAGCCGAGTTCGGCGCCGCCGAAGGTGGAGATGTGCCCGAACCCGTCCTGGTTGAGCCAGGCGGCGGCGCGCTCACTGAGCATGGCCGCGGTGATGGGGTACATGCCGCCGGAGAGTCCCTTGCCAGTGACGATGATGTCGGGCTCGATACCGTGCTTGGTGATCGCCCACATCTCGCCGGTGCGCATCAGGCCGGTCTGTACCTCGTCGGCGATGTAGAGCGCGTCGTAGCGCACGCACAGATCCTTGACCGTCTCCAGGTAACCCGGTGGGGGCAACGGGAATCCGTAGGTCGCCGGGATGGTTTCCATGATCACGGCTGCGACGTCGCGCCCGCGCAGGGCCTGCTCCATGGCATCGAGGTCGCCGAAGGTGACCTGCACGAACTCGTCGGGGCGGTCGGCGAGGAACAGTTTGGCGAAGCGGTCGTCGCCGGTGGCCACCGCCAGGCCGGTGTGGCCGTGGTAGGCCTTGACGATCGAGACGATCTTGCGGCGCTGCATGGCGTGGCGGGCGCTCTTGAGCGCGATGTCGATCGCTTCGCCGCCGCCGGAGCCGAAGGCGACCTTGGTGATGGATGCCGGTGCGGACTCCACCAGTTTCTGGGCCAGCGCGGTGCGGGCGACGGAGGGAAAGTGGTGGTTGCCCACGTCGAAGAATTCCATGCCCTGCGAAAGTGCCTGCACCACTTCGGGATTGCGGTGTCCGAGGCTGTAGGTGCCGCCGTTGAGGTGCATGTCGATGAGGCGTCGGCCCCCCATGTCCCAGAGGAAGTAGCCTTCGCGGCGGTCGATCACCAGGTCCACCCCGGCGTCGGTCCAGAACTGGGTCTTGTCCGGGTTCCAGAAGGTCTTGGCCCGTTCCAGGACCTGTGCCTTCGACTCGAACGAGAAGGTGCCGTAGTCGTACACGAGTCTCCCTGCGTGTCGTCTGGCCGTGTCGGGCACCACGCTAAATGGAAGGACCATTTATGTCAATGGTCAGAAAAGTCGGGCCAAATCTGAAATCGATACGGCGCTACCGCTTGCGCTCGCTATTTGGTAGTGCCAATATAACCGAGTTCACTGTGGCCTGGGCCACACACCGGGCGCAGTCGCTGCCCCCTCTGGAAGGTACTCCCAACGATGACCGATCGAGTGTTGTCACGCGACGAAAACGCCGGCGGCGGGGTCCAACGACTCAAACGCAACGCCGTCGGAACCTTCGGCGTCATCTTCATGGCGGTGGCCACGGCCGCGCCCATCACCGCGATGGTCGGCAACGTGCCGATCGCGGTCGGTTTCGGCAACGGCTCCCACGCCCCGGCGGGCTACCTGGTCGCCACGATCGTGCTCGGCCTGTTCGCCATCGGCTACGCCACCATGGCCAAGCACATCACCGCCACCGGCGCCTTCTACGGCTACATCTCCCACGGACTCGGCCGCGTCATGGGGATGGCCAGCGGCCTGATCATCACGATGGCCTACATCGTGTTCGAGGGATCGCTGATCGGCATCTTCGCCTACTTCTTCCAGAACCTGTTCGCCTCGCAGCTCGGGATCACCATCCACTGGCTCATCCCGGCTCTGCTGATGCTGGTGCTCAACTGCGTGCTGACGTACTTCGACGTGAACCTGACCGCCAAGGTGCTCGGCGTCTTCCTGATCACCGAGATCGTCATGCTGGCTCTGGGCGCGCTGGCCGTGTTGTTCCGCGGCGGCGGTCCCGAGGGCTTCGCCGTGGCCGAGACGCTGAACCCCATCGGTGCCTTCACCCCGGCCGCCATCGCCGGCGCCAGCGCCGGACTGGGCCTGTTCTTCGCCTTCTGGTCATGGGTGGGCTTCGAGTCCACCGCCATGTACGGCGAGGAGTCCAAGGACCCGAAGCGAATCATTCCCCGCGCCACCATGATCGCCGTGCTGGGCGTGGGTATCTTCTACATCTTCGTGTCCTGGATGGCCATCGCGGGCACCGGCCCCCAACAGTCGGTGGAACTGGCTCAGGACCCGGCCACCGCCGGTGACATCTTCTTCAACCCGGTGCGCAGCACCTACGGTGAGTGGGCCATCACGGTCTTCAACATCCTGTTGGTGACGGGCTCCTTCGCCTGCGGGATGGCCTTTCACAACTGCGCCTCGCGGTACCTGTACGCCCTGGGCCGCGAGGGATTGTCCACCGGCCTGCAGAAGACCCTGGGCGCCACCCACCGCACCCACGGATCGCCGTACATCGCGTCCTTCGTCCAGACCGGTATCACCCTGGTGCTGATCCTGGCGTTCTTCTTCGCCGGCATGGACCCGTACGTGCACCTGTACACACTGCTGGCCATCCTGGGCACCATGGCAATCCTGATCGTGCAGTCGCTGTGCGCCTTCGCGGTGATCGCCTACTTCCACTTCCACAAGAACCATCCCTCCAGTGCGCACTGGTTCAAGACCTTCTTGGCGCCGCTGCTCGGTGGTATGGGCATGCTCTACGTGGTCTACCTGCTCTGGGAGCACAAGGACGCCGCGGCCGGTGCGGCGTCGGGCACACTGCTGTTCAAGCTGACACCGTGGATCGTCGTCGGTGTGTTCGTGATCGGCGCGCTGCTCGCGCTGTACTTCAAGTTGCGTGATCCGCGGCGTTATGAGCTGATCGGTCGGGTTGTGTTCGACGACAGCGAAATCCGCGACTGACAGATCCAGGACCTCAGGAGGGCGCCGTGGCGCAGGAGTTGGGCCGGTTCCGGGTTCTGAACGCGAAGCCGGTCAACCTCGACGGGTTCAGTGTGGCCGACGCCGAACTCGGCCTGGTGGCGATGCGCAGCCCGCACGACCCGGCGCCGTCCCTGGTGATCCAGGACGATGTGATCGTCGAACTCGACGGCAAGACCACCGCCGAGTTCGACGTCATCGACGAGTTCATCGCCCGCTACGGCATCGATCTGGCCGTGGCTCCGGAGGCGATGGCTCTCGACGACGCGTCCCTGGCCCGGATGGCAGTGGACGTCAACGTGCCGCGGGCGGAGGTGGTGCGGCTGATCGGCGGCACCACCCCCGCCAAACTCGCCCGCGTCATCGCCCTGATGACGCCGGTCGAGATGCAGATGGCGATGGCCAAGATGCGCGCCCGGCGCACGCCGAGCAATCAGGCCCACGTGACCAACCAACTCGACGACCCCCTGCTGATCGCCGCGGACGCGGCCAGCGCCGTGGCCTACGGGTTCCGCGAAGTCGAGACCACCGTGCCGGTGCTCGGCGACGCGCCCTCGAATGCGGTGGCCCTGCTGATCGGCAGCCAGGTCGGCACCCCCGGCGCCATGGCACAGTGCTCCATCGAGGAGGCGCTGGAGTTGCGCCTCGGCTTGCGTGGGCTGACCAGCTACGCCGAGACCATCTCCATCTACGGCACCGAGCAGGTGTTCGTCGACGGCGACGACACCCCCTTCAGCAAGGCCGTACTCACGTCGGCGTACGCGTCACGCGGCCTGAAGATGCGGGTCACCAGCGGCGGCGGCGCCGAGGTGCTGATGGGAGCGGCCGAGAAGTGCTCCATCCTCTACCTCGAGTCGCGATGCGTCTCCCTGGCCCGGGCGCTCGGCAGCCAGGGCGTGCAGAACGGCGGCATCGACGGCGTCGGCGTGGTGGCCGCGGTCCCGGAGGGCATGAAAGAGCTGCTGGCCGAGAACCTGATGGTGATGATGCGTGACCTCGAGTCATGCGCGGGCAACGACAACCTGATCTCCGAGTCCGACATCCGCCGCAGCGCCCACACGCTCCCGGTGCTGCTGGCCGGCGCGGACTTCATCTTCTCCGGCTTCGGCTCGATACCGCGCTACGACAACGCCTTCGCCCTGTCGAACTTCAACTCCGACGACATGGACGACTTCCTGGTACTGCAACGGGACTGGGGCGCCGACGGTGGCCTGCGCACGGTCTCACCCGAGCACCTCGAGGCCGTGCGCCGGCGGGCGGCCACCGCAGTGCAGGCCGTCTACCGGGATCTGGGGCTGGCCGACTACGACGATGCCCACGTCGAAGACGTGGTGTGCGCCAACGGTTCCCGCGACCTGCCGGCCGGGCATCCCACGATGGTGGCCGAGGCCGCGGCCTCGATCGAAGCCAGACAGTTGACGGTGTTCGACGTCATCGCCGCCTTGCAGCGCACCGGCTTCGCCGAGGAAGCCGAGGCGATCGCCCGGCTCACCCGCGAACGCCTGCGCGGAGACCAGCTGCAGACCTCGGCGATCTTCGATTCCCGGTTCCAGGTGTTGTCGAAGCTGACCGACCCCAACGACTACACCGGGCCGGGCACGGGGTACACCCCGACACCGCAGCGCCGTGCAGAGATCGACACCATCCGGCAGGCGCGCAGTGCCTCCGAGCTGACCGCCGATCAGGAGGAGCACCGCGGCCACGTGAGCGTCACCGACGGCGAGATCGCCGGGCAGAGCGCCGATCCGCGGGAGGTGTGCATCGGGTTGTCCCCGGCCTGGGGTCGCAGTGTGTGGCTCACCTTGTGCGGCCTGCCGATCGGCGAGGTGTTGCGGCAGATCTCCGCGGGCCTCGAGGAGGAGGGCTGTGTGCCGAGGCTGGTGCGCGTGCGCTCCACCATCGACGTCGGTCTGATCGGCCTGACCGCGGCGCGGTTGTCCGGGTCCGGCATCGGAATTGGATTGCAGGGCAAAGGCACATCGTTGATCCACCGCCGGGACCTGGCACCACTGGCCAACCTCGAACTGTTCAGCGTGGCCCCGCTGCTGACCGCGCAGATGTACCGCGACCTCGGCAAGAACGCCGCACGTCACGCCAAGGGCATGGCCCCGGTGCCCATCTTCACCGGGGGCACCGACGAGTCCATCTCGGCGCGCTACCACGCCCGCGCCGTCGCGCTGGTGGCCCTGGAACGCCAGGCCTGTGAACCGGGTGAACCGCCGGTGGCCGTGGAGGTGGTGCGACGATGACACCGGAACACATCAGCGTGGGCAACGCCGTCGACGGCAAGCTGGGCTTGTCGGATCTGCGGATGGACCCGGCCGTGCTGGCCCACCAGGCGGTGGTGGCCGCCGAGGGTGGCAATCCGCAGTTGGCCGAGAACTTCCTGCGCGCAGCCGAACTGGCCACGATGGACGACGACGACGTGATGAACCTCTACGAAGCGTTACGCCCCCATCGGTCCACCGCCGAGGAGCTCGAAGCGCTGCGGATCAGCCTGGAGAACCAGGGTGCCGCACGGTGTGCGGCCCTGGTGGAGCAGGCCGCACAGGCGTATGCCCGCCGGGGTCTGTTGCGTTGAGCCCCGTGGTGGCGGGCATCGACATCGGCAACCACACCACCGAGATCGTGCTGGCCCGCGTCGACGGCGCCGCCGTGACGCCGGTGACCCACGGCCAGGCGGCGACGCGGGGACGCAAAGGATCCCGGGAATCGCTGGAAGGTGCTGCGGCACTGCTGCATCGCCTCGAGGTGCAGGCAGGTGTGTCGGCCGATGAGCTGGCGCTGGCGGTGCTGAGGCCGGTGGACACCGCCACCGCGCCCATTCCCCGCGCGTACATCCCCGACGCGCCGGTGCGCAGCCTGCGCGCCGCCGCGGCCAGTACCGCGGCCGGGCACGGGCACGGGGTGGGCGTGCACGTGCCCCTGCGCGACCTGAGCGGGCCAGCTGCCGACGCCCCGGTGATCGTCTCCGTGCCTGCCGGTGTCGATTTCGAGGATGCCGCAGCGCAACTCACCGCAGGGGCGGCCCGCGGCTGGCTGATCGCCGGCGTGCTGGTCGCTGCCGACGACGCGGTGCTGATCGCCAACCGGATCCCGTTGGCCGTCCCCGTGGTCGACGAGGTGGCACTCGACATCGCCCCAGGTGCGCTGGTGGCGGTGGAGGTCATCGAGGCCGGCCGGGCGTTCCGGGCGTGGGCGGACCCGATCGCGCTGAGCGCGGCGCTGCACCTGCCCACCGAGCGCTTGGCGCAGGTCGCGGAGTTCTGCCGCGAACTCTCCGACGCCTCGGCCATCGCCGTCACCGCCCGCACCGCCGCGGACCCGCCGCCGGACGGCGGTGCGGACTATGTCGACGTACAGACCGGAGGGACACTCACCCGCTACACCCCGGCGCAGGCCCACTCGGTGCTGCGCCAGTGCATCCCGGGCAGCGCCCGGCAGGTCCGACTGGCAGCGCTGGCCGCGGCCCGGGACGGGTTGGCGGTCCACGACGCGTTCTTCACCGACCTGTCCGCCATCGACAACGGGGTGTGGTTGCGCCGCGGGGTCGCCGATACGCAGGGCACCGTGGTGGCGCTGCTGGCCGCTGACGAGATCACCGACGCCGCAGCAACATTGGCCGAACTCACCGGGCGACCCGCGCTCACGCTGGCCGACGAACCCGAGGCGGCCGCGCGCGGGGCGCGCACCACTGTCGGCCTGCCGCCGGGTGCGCTGGTCTGCGATATCGGCGGCGGCACCATCGACCTCGTCGGCGCAGAGAACACCGTGGTGGCCGCCGGAGCGGGGGAGACGATCACCGTGGCGGTGGCGCGGGTACTCGGAGTCCCCAAGGCGCTGGCCGAGACGGTCAAGCGCACTCCCGCGGTGCGGGTGGAGGGTCCGCACGTGGCGCACGAAGAGGACGGCAGGCGGGTGTTCCTCGATGCGCCAGCGCCGGCCGACGCGATCGGCAGATTGTGTACCCGGGGTGGTGCCGGCCTGGTGCCGTTCTCCAGCCGGCTGGCCGCCGAGGAGTGGCGCAGCCTCCGTCTGGCGGTCAAGCAGGAGACGGTGGCCGCCAATATCGCCCGCGCGTTGCGCGCCTTCCCGGTGCCGCCGCCGGTGATGGTGCTCGCCGGGGGTGGTGCGCTGGACGACGAACTGCTGCGCACCGTCACCGAGGCGCTGCGGGCGGTGCCGGTGGTGGTGGGCCGGGCGAATGTGGACGGTATCCACGGCCCCCGTTTTGCGGTGGCCTCCGGCCTGGTGCACCTGCTCGCTGAGCGTGCGTGAGCGGGACGTGGTGGGTTATCCACAGGGGTTATCCACAGTGTGGATGAATCACACCAGTGTCATTCGGCGGCTCAACAGAGGCCGGGCACCACGTCACTGAGCCGGAATGTCGCCGGTCGCTCCAGTTGCTCGAAGGTGCAGGACCGGGGATCGCGGTCGGGCCGCCAGCGGTTGAACTGGGCGGTGTGCCGGAACCGGTCACCTTCCATGTGGTCGTAGCGGACCTCGACCACCCGCTCGGGGCGCAGGGGGACAAACGACAGGCTCTTGCCGGCATTCCAGCGCGAGCCGACGTTCTTGGCCAGCGCGGTGTTCTCGGCCACCTGGGCCGCCCAGTTCCACGGATGGCCGTCGAACGTGGTGACCAGGGGCTGTAGCTCCTGGAACAGGGAGCGCCGGATGGCCATCGGGAACGCGCCGATGACGCCTACCGAGGCCAGCCGGCCGCGGGCGTCGTACAGCCCCAGCATCAGCGACCCCACCGCGTCGTCGCCCGACTTGTGCAACCGGTACCCGCCGACCACACAATCGGCGGTGCGTTGATGCTTCACCTTGAACATCACCCGGCGGTCCGGCTGGTAGGTCAGCGTCGGCGGCTTGGCGATCAGCCCATCGAGTCCCGCCCCCTCGAACTCCCGGAACCAGCGCCGCGCCGTCGTGGCGTCGGTGGTCGCCGGGGTGAGGTGGATGGACCGCCCGGCGCCGGACATCGCCTGTTCCAGTGCTGCCCGCCGTTCGCCGAACGGGCGCTCCGTGTAGTCCTGGTCACCGAGTGCCAGCAGGTCGAAGGCGATGAAGGCCGCCGGGGTCTTCTCCGCCAGCATGGTCACCCGGCTGGCGGCCGGGTGCAGCCGCAACTGCAGGGCCTCGAAATCCAGCCCGTGCTCCGCGGCGATCACGATCTCACCGTCCAGCACACACCGCGTCGGCAGCTCCGCCCGGGCCGCGGCGACGAGCTCGGGAAAATACCGGGTCAGCGGACGCTCGTTGCGGCTGCCGAGTTCCACCTCGTCCCTGTCGCGGAACAGGATGGATCGGAAGCCGTCCCATTTCGGCTCGTACCAACAGTCGGCCGGGAGATCGGTGACCGCCTTGGCCAGCATCGGCGGCACCGGCGGCTGCACAGGCAGATCCATGGGGCTCTAGGAACTGCACAGCCGGACGGTGAACCCGTCATCGGCGGCCATCAGATCCACCCGGATACCGAGCTGGTGGATCAGCCACAGACCCAGGCCGGCCCCGAGGGTGCTGTTTACGGGCATGAGTCCGGCCAGGCAGTCGAGGGGGCCGAGGCCGCCGTCGCGCACGTGGACCACCACACGCCCGTCCTGTGCCCACAGCCGCAGGGCGGCCGGCGGCTTGCCGTGCACCAGGGCGTTGGTCACGGCCTCCGAGGTGGCCAGCACCAGGTCGTGCAGGGTGACGTTATCGAGATGACCCACCGCGGCACGGTGTATCACCTCCCGCGATTGCCCGGCGGTGATATCCGGGATGTCCAGTAGTGGGGTGGCGGACTCCAGCGGATCGGGCACCACAGGCGCCAGCACGAAGGACGCCGGATCCTGGTAGCGCGGGCTCGGCGTGCGGACGCCGGCCGACAGCAGACTCGGATGAGCCCGCTCGATGACGTCACGGGCCTCAGGCGAGGCCCGGTTGGTGTCGTAGACGCACAGACTCAGCAGGGGGAAGTCGTCGTAGGCGGTGTTGACCGCGGACTCGTAGCGCGACCATGCGCGCAGCTGATCGGCGCTGCCCGCCAGCGGCACCTGACCGGAGGTGCGCACCTGGTGGGCGCCGGCGGCCACCTGCTGGGCGTAGAGCTTGCGATAGCTGGCGATCGCACGCGCCGGTGTGGCGTAGTGGTCCCCGCCGTCGACAAAGGTCACCAGCTCCGAGGCCGGCAGGGCCCGGCGCAGCAGGGTGGTGCTGTGCTGATCGAACCCCAGCACCGAGGGCTCACCCGCCTCGATGCCTTCGGCGACGAACGGCACCACCAGCTCCAGCAGTTCGTCATCGCTGCCGTAGAAGCCGGCCTCGTGGAAATGCCCGGTGTACCCGGCGGACACTCCGGCCCTCATTCCCCTGCCTCCCGCTCCGGTGCGGCCACCACGCTGACGGCCGTCAGATCCAGCAACTCGATCAACCGGGCCGGGACGAGCGCTCCGGTGTGCAGCACCGCCGTCTGACGGTGGCGGCGGGCCACGTTGTCGAGCACCATCAGCGACCGGTGGTCGATGAATGTCAGCCCCGAAGCGTCGATGTGCAGTGTGGTGCCTTTTGATGTTGGCCAGATCCGCTCGAGGGTGGCGGCAAATGCAGACCGGTTCGACGCGTCGAGTTCCCCGGTGAGGACAAACGATATGGCCGCCAGCGGGTCGGCGAACACCTGGAATCCCACGGCAGCGGCATTGACGAACGGATGCAGGCAGATCACTTCCGCTGCCGCCGCACCCAGTTCTGCGACGTTGTAGGCGCACAGCGCCGAAAACGGCAGCACCGCCATCTGCTGATCGACCTGGAATTCGAGCCGGGTCAGAGCGTCGCGCTGCACGATGGTGCGGGCCACGGACGTCACGTCGACCACCGCTCGGAATCCGGTGTAGCCGCGGGCCACGGCATCTTCGGCGGTGGCGAGATACCGGCGCACGGCTTCCTCGGCGTCCAAGACGTCGGTCCCGGGCACGAAGGGGTAGTAGTCGGCGGCAGAGAACACCGCGATCTCGTTGCGGCCGGGCAGCCCCGTCAGCTGGGGCATCGAGAGAAGTTCGGCCTTCAACTGCTCCGTGGTGGCCTCGCCCACGTAGGCCACCAGCTGGTGCTGGCGCAGACCGTCGGCAATGTACTCACCAGCGCGGGTCAGGAACTCGGCGCGGTTCCGGAAACCCCAGCCCATGTGACCGAAGGGGACGACGCCGGCCGCGGAGTCCACGGCGCCGTGCAACCGCGTCACCTGGCATCCGTCGGGGTGGGATCAGCGGTCATGTTCGGCAACCCTACGCCCACGAGCAGGCGCCGAAGGACTGCAGCTGTGGCCGGAGCGGCGTGTGAAACATGCCGTGGGGGGTATGGCCCTTGGAGTGAATATACCCCTAGGGGTATAATTTGAGACGTGATGGGTCCTCGCGAGGATCGCCCGGATACCGACTGAGAGGACTTGTGGTCAACTGTCATGGCAATCGTCACCGGCCTGGGACTCGGGGCCCTCATCGGGGTGCTGCTGGGTCTGCTCGGCGGCGGGGGCTCCATCCTCGCCGTGCCGGCCCTGGTCTATGGGATGGGTTTGGACATCGCGCACGCCATCCCCATCTCGCTGATCGTGGTCGCGGCGGCCTCAGCGGTCGGCGTGCTTCCCAAGATCCGGGCCAAACAAGTCCGGTGGCGCATGGCCGGGATCTTCGCCGCCACCGGGATACCGGCGACGATTGCCGGCAGCGCCATCAGCGCTCACCTGCCCCAGTCCGTGCTGATGGTCGGATTTGCGGTTGTCATGGTGGTCGCCGGAGTCCGCATGCTCACCGACCAGGGCGCCACCGGCACCGCCTGCACGATCGAGGCCGGCCAGGTCAACTGGCGGCGCTGCGCACCACGGTCGATCGGGGCCGGACTGTTGGTCGGGCTCCTCACCGGACTGTTCGGCGTCGGCGGCGGATTTCTCATCATCCCGGCACTGGTCGTCATGCTCGGTGTCGAAATGTCCACGGCCATCGGCACATCGCTGCTGATCATCATCGCCAACTCGGTCGCCGGCATCGCCTCTCACCTCGACGGCATCACCGTCGACTGGCAGATCACCGCTGCGTTCGTCGCCGCCGCGATGGCCACGTCACTGGGCGCCGGATACTTCGGCACCACAACCGACACCGCCCGCCTGCAGCGCTGGTTCGCCTACCTGGTGTTCGCCGTCGCCGCCTACGTACTCGTCGACACCCTGATCCTCCGCTGACCCAACCAAGAAGGAGCAGAACATGGACGTCTCCATCATCGAAACCTCGGGACTCGGTGACCGCAGCTACCTGGTCGCCCACCACGGCATCGCAGTGGTCATCGATCCGCAACGCGACATCGACCGCGTGCTCGCGCTGGCCGACAAGTTTCAGGTCCGCATCACCCACGTGCTGGAGACACACCTGCACAACGACTACGTGACCGGCGGACTGGAACTCTCCCGCACCGTCGGCGCCGACTATGCAGTGCCCGCAGGCGACGACGTCGACTATGCCCGCCGCGCTGTCACCGACGGCGACATCATCGACGCAGGACCAATTCACCTCGAAGTGATCCACACCCCTGGCCACACCCACCACCACGTCAGCTATGTGCTGCGCGACGCCACCGGCACCGTCCACGGTGTGTTCACCGGCGGCTCGATGCTGTACGGCACCACGGGACGCACCGACCTCATCGGGCCCGACGACACCGAGAACCTTTCACACGCCCAGTATCACTCGGTCCACAAGCTCGCCGACCGCCTGCCGCCCGACACCCCGATCTACCCGACCCACGGCTTCGGCAGCTTCTGCTCGGCGACCCCGGCGTCCGGAGACTCCTCGACCATCGCCGAACAACGCAGTACCAACCCGGCATTGACACAGGACGAACAGAGCTTCGTCGACGAACTGCTGGCAGGACTGTCGCCTTACCCCGCGTACTACGCCCACATGGGGGTCATCAACCGCGAAGGGCCCGCACCGGTCGACCTGACGCCACCGGTGTTGATCGACCCCGCCGAGTTGCGCCGCCGGATCGACGCCGGTGAATGGGTGGTGGACCTGCGCACCCGGACGGCATTTGCCGCCGGTCACCTACCGGGCACCCTGGGTTTCGAGCTGTCCGGATCGTTTGTCAGCTACTTCGGCTGGCTCTACGACTGGGGCGCACCGATCACGGTCATCGGCGACTCGGCCGAACACGTCGCCGAGGCCACACGCGAATTGGTGCGCATCGGCGTCGACCGGCTCACCGGTGCTGCCACCGATCGCATCGACACACTCGCCGCCGGCAGCCGGCTGGCGTCCTACCCGGTCGCCGATTTCGCCCGCCTCGCCGACGAACTCAGCTCAGGGTGGGTGTCCATCCTGGATGTTCGACAAAGCCACGAATACGACAAGGGGCACATTTCAGGAGCCGTCAACATTCCCCTGCACGAGCTGCCGAACCGAATCGGCGACCTACCCGAAGGACCCGTCTGGGTCCACTGCGGATCGGGTTACCGCGCCTCTATCGCAACGTCACTGCTGGACCGCGCCGGCATGGACGTCGTACTGATCGATGACGCCTTCGCGAAGGCGGGCGAGCACGGCCTGACAGGTCAGTAGCCGGCGGGCCCACCGCGATCGATGACATTGTCGGGGTACCCGGGTCTACGTGAGTATGAAGAGCATGGACCTGCCGGTGCTGCCTCCGCTGGAACCGATGCTGGCCAAGGCGGTGGCGAAGGTGCCGACCGAGGACGGGGTGTGGTCCTACGAGCCGAAGTGGGACGGTTTCCGAGCGCTGGTGTTCCGTGACGGCGACGAGGTGCGGCTGATCTCGCGCAGCGGCAAGGAGCTGGGCCGCTACTTCCCCGAAGTGGTGGTGGCCCTGCGCGACGAGCTGGCCCCGCGCTGCGTCCTCGACGGCGAGGTGGTGGTGCCGCGGGAGATCGACGGCCGGGTCCGGCTGGACTGGGAGTCGCTGAGCCAGCGGATCCACCCGGCGCAGAGCCGGGTGACGCTGCTGTCGCAGGAGACGCCGGCACACTTCATCGGATTCGACGCCCTGGCCCTCGGGGACCGGTCCATCCTCGGCGAGCCGTTCCGCGTCCGACGGGAGGTACTGCGCGAGGCCGTGACGCCGGCGACCTGGTGCCACGTCACCCGCACCACCGAGGATGCGGCGCTGGGGCAGGAGTGGTTGACGACGTTCGAGGGCGCCGGCCTGGACGGGGTGATCGCCAAGCGGCTCGACGGCGCCTATCTACCCGGCAAGCGTGACATGGCCAAGATCAAACACGCGCGCGATGCCGATTGTGTGGCCATCGGCTATCGCATCCACAAGAGCGGCGAGGGCATCGGGTCGATCCTGCTCGGTCTGTACCGCGACGACGGCGAACTGCAGATGGTGGGTGGGGCGGCGTCATTCACGGCCAAGGACCGGGTGAAGCTGCTGTCCGAGCTGGAACCGCTGCGCGACGGCGATGTCCGAGACGGGGACCCGAGCCGGTGGAACTCCGCGGCCGACAAGCGCTGGATCCCGGTGCGGCCCGAGAAGGTGGCCGAGGTGGCCTACGACCAGATGGAGGGCAACAGCGTGCACGGCAGGCGTTTTCGGCATGCGGTGAAATTTCGGAGATGGCGCCCCGATCGGGAACCGGCCAGCTGCACCTTCGAGCAGCTGGACGTACCACTGAACTACGACCTGTTCGACGTCTTGGAGCAGGCCTGAGATGGCAACCCCGGCACAAGAACTCGATGTCCTGGGCACCTCGGTCCGCCTCACCAGTGCGGACAAGCCGTACTTCCCCGCACTGGGTTCCGGCGGTGTCAAAGGGGCGCTGGTCGAGTACTACCGCGCGGTGTCGGTGGCGGGTCCGATGATGGACGCCCTGCGGGACCGCCCGACCCATCTGCAGCGTTTCCCGGATGGCATCGACGGCGAGGAGATCTACCAGAAACGGCTGCCGCAGAAGCATCCCGATTACCTGCAGACCTGCCAGGTGACTTTTCCGTCCGGTCGAACGGCGGATGCCCTGAAGGTGACCCACCCGTCGGCCATCGTCTGGGCCGCCCAGATGGGCACCGTCACGTTCCACCCCTGGCAGGTGCGCTGCCCGGAAGTCGAACACCCCGATGAGCTGCGCATCGATCTGGACCCGCAGCCGGGCACCGGTTTCCGGGAGGCCGCCCGCGTGGCCGTCGAGGTGCTCGAACCACTGCTCACCGAACTGGGGCTGGCGGGCTACGCCAAGACCTCGGGTGGGCGCGGCGTACACGTCTATCTGCGCATCGCCACCGACTGGGATTTCATCGCGGTCCGGCGCGCCGGCATCGCGCTGGCCCGCGAGGTCGAGCGCCGGGCCCCGGATCTGGTGACCACATCCTGGTGGAAGGAAGAGCGCGGCGAACGCATCTTCATCGACTTCAACCAGAACGCCCGCGACCGCACCATGGCCTCGCCGTATTCGGTGCGCCGCACCCCCATCGCCACGGTGTCCACACCGCTGCCCTGGGCCGAGCTGGCCGATGCCGACCCCGACGACTACACCATCGCCACCGTGCCGAAACTAGTTGCAGAACGCGATGATCCGTGGGCCGGCATGGACGACGTGGCGCAGTCGCTGCAACCGCTGCTGGACATGGTGGCCGCCGACGAGGAGCGCGGGCTGGGCGACATGCCCTACCCGCCGAGCTATCCCAAGATGCCGGGCGAGCCACCCCGGGTGCAGCCGAGCAAGAAGGTGGCCGCCCACTGGGACGACGAGGGCAACCGCATCTGAGCTACTGCGGGGTGGGCCGGTGCTCGGCCAGGGTGCGGAAGTTCTCTACCGGCGAGGCGGTGGGGTCCTCGCTCAGCACCTGGATGCCGACATGGTCGGCGCCCGCCGAGAGGTGCTGGTCGATCTCGGCGTAGATGGCCTCCGGGGAACCGTGGGCAACCAGGGCATCGATGAGTCTGTCGCTGCCGGGACGGTCGATATCGGCCTGCGCGAACCCGTGCCGCAGCAGGTTGTCGGTGTAATTGCGCAGACCGAGATAGGGGTTGTCCACCAGAGACCGGCCGATCTTGCGCGCCTGATCGCGGTCCTGGCACAGCACCACTTTGTGCTCCGGAGCCAGGAAGGCAGTGCTGCCCAACAGTTCTCGCGCGTGACGTGTGTGGTCAGGGACGGTGAGATAGGGGTGTGCCCCCAGGGTCGTCTCGCCCGCCAATGTCAGCGTTTTCTTGCCCAGCGCCGCGATGACGATTGCCTCGGCCGGAACGCCGCCGTGCAGCAGCGCATCGACGTAGTTGGCCATCCGCTCGTAGGGCCGTTCGTAGGTGTCCCGGCTCTCGGGGTGGCCGAGACCGACACCCAGCAGCAACCGGGGTCCGTGGCGGTCGACGATGCGGTGGTAGTGACGGGCGATGCTGCGCGGGTCGTCGTTCCACATGTTGATGATGGCCGTGGCGATCATTGCGGTTTCGGTCGCGGCGATCATCTGCTCGAGCAGGGCCATGTCACCGACGGGATCCGCGCCGATCCCCACCCAGATCGTCTGGTAACCCAGCTCTTCGAGCGCCGGTGCGTACCCGATCCGGGGGGCGTCACCCAGTGCGGGATTGAGCCACGCTCCGTAGGTGCCGAAACGCTGGTGCATGTCTGTCATGTCGACGGCGCGATCGTGCTGAAGATCGGCCAGCAGATCTCGGTGGCGGTGAACCCTCCGGGATCTGAGGGCGTACTACCGAGGTAATGTTCGCGGATGGGCCCCTGACTGCTGATCAGGTGCTCGTTGACATGGATCCCCAAGGCCGCGTAACTGCGGTCGATGCCCTCGTGTCCGCCGGGATGGGTGAGCACCGCGAATTCGGTCTTCGGCAGGACCTCGGCCCGGATACCTTGTGGGGGATTCGCAGAAGGTGGTGCTGCGACGAACATGGTTGCGCTGCCGGTCTGTTCGAGGAACAACGCCCGGTCGTAGAGACCGCCCGGCACCACCGCGGTCGGTGCGCCTGCGGCCTGAGCGACGGCTGCACGCAGTGTGGTCAGCGACTCCCCGAACCACTCGTCGATCGTAGAGACGTCGATGGTGGCACTGACGGACCACACGGCCAGCTCAGGTTCGTGGCGCAGCGTCACGTCGGCGGGACTGCGCACGGGGGAGAGCAATTCGCGCAGGGCACCCACCGTGTCGCGGGTCTGCTGCAGCTGCGCCTCCATCTGCTCGAGATGGGTGGTGATGATGTCGGTGCGGGCACCGGCGTCGTCGGTGCTCAGCAGTGCCTTGATGTCGGGAATGGACATGCCCAGGGACCGGAACCGCCGGATGATGTGCGCATGATCCACCTGGCTGGTGTCGTAGAAGCGGTAGCCGGTGTAGGGATCGATGTGAGCGGGTTCGAGAATGCCGATGTCGTGGTAGTGGCGTAGCGCCTTGCGACTCAGGCTGGTCATCACCGCGAAGTCCCCGATCGAGACCTGTGCGCCCATGGCGCCCTCCTCTGTGTTCTGCCGTCGTGATCGAGCACGACCATCCTGAAGTCTCCCCTTGGGGCAAGGTCAATCTCTCGGCGACATGTGGATCATCGCTTGACCTTCCCGTTGGGGGAAGTTCCATCGTTGGCTCATGACCACAACAGATTGGGACACGCTCCCAGACACCGTGACAACGTTCATGACTGCCGTCGACGCCCGTGAGGTGGACAAGGTGCTGGCCACCCTGACCGCCGATGCCGTGGTGACCGATGAGGGCCACGACCACAAGGGGCACGAAGAGATCGGGAACTGGGTGGCCAACGCGGCCTCCGAATTCACCTACACCACCGAGATCACCGGGGCCATGACCACCGACGCAGGCTACGACGTCGCTCAGCACCTGGAGGGCGACTTCCCGGGTGGGGTCGCCGATCTGCACTACCGCTTCACCCTCGACGGTGCGCTGATCACCCGGGTGGTGATCGAGCCATGACGCGGCGGTGGTTCATCACCGGTGCCACGCCCGGCAACTTCGGGGTGGCCTTCGCCGAGACCGCGCTGCAGACCGGGGACAGTGTCGCGGTCACCTCGCGGCGCCCACAGGAGCTGGCGCAGTGGGCCCAGCAGTACGGCGATCGCGTCCTGGTGGTACCGATGGATATCACCGATCCCGCGCAGGTCGCCGAAGCGGTGCGGACCGCCGAGGAGCGCTTCGGCGGTATCGATGTGCTGGTCAACATGGCCGGCCGGGGCTGGTTCGGCTCGATCGAGGCCATGGACGAGTCCACGATGCGGGCGATGTTCGAGCTCAACTTCTTCGGACTGCTGTCGGTGACCCGCGCGGTGCTGCCGGGGATGCGGGCCCGCGGTGACGGGTGGATCGTCAACATCTCCTCGGTGGCCGGCCTGGTGCCCGCGCCCGGGTTCGGCTACTACAGCGCGACGAAGTTCGCCGTCGAGGCCGTCTCGGAGACACTGCGCGACGAGGTCGCCCCCCAGGGCATCTCGGTGCTGACGGTCGAACCGGGCGCATTCCGCACCAATGCCTATTCCGGCTTCGCCGCCGAACCCGTCGCCGAGCCTGTCGCGGAGTACCACGACATGCTCAAGCAGGTGCAGGCCACCTTCGTGGAGATGGACGGTAAGCAGCCCGGTGATCCGCACCGAGGCGCCCGGGCGGTCATCGCGGCGATGGAACAGGACACCCCGCCGAAACGGCTGGTCCTGGGCAACGGCGGATACGACGCCGTGGTCGAGACCCTGGAAGGCGCACTGGCCGACATCCGGTCCGGCGAGGCACTGTCCCGCAGCGCGGATTTTCCCTCGAATTAGCTGGTGGCGCCGCTGCCGAGCACTGCCTGGGCGACACGTTCGGCTCCGGCGCGGTCGCGCCAGGTGATCTCGATGTTGTTGCCCGGGTAGCGCTGGTCCAGGACGCTGGTCAGCGCGTTGGCCGAGGTGATCGGCACGCCGTCGATGCGCAGCAGGGTGTCGCCCGGGCGCACGCCGGCCACCTCGGCCGGCCCGCCGCGCAGCACGGATTGGATGGGCAGCCCGTCGCCCTCGTCGACGGCGTTCACGCCGACACCGAGGATGGCCGACGGGCCGATGTGCACCTCGGGGCTGGCCGCGCCGGAGCGGATCTGGTTCACGATGCTCATCGCGTCGTTGATGGGGATGGCGAAGCCCTGCCCGCCGGGCGTGGACTCCCCGTTGAGCCGGAAGTTGTAGGTGGCCGCGGCGTTGAGCCCCACCACCTGGCCGGCGCCGTTGATCAACGCGCCGCCGGAGTCGCCGGAGCGCAGATTGGTCGAGGACTCGATGAGGTTGTCCAGGCTGTGGGAGCTGCCGGTCAGTTCATCCTCGGCGCTGATGGTGGCACCGAGTTCGGTGACGGCACCCTGTTCGCGGGTCAGTGGGTTGCCGGTGCCGTTGGCGTTGCCCATGGTGGTCACCGGCTCACCCACTCGCAGCGCCGACGAGTCGCCGATCGGGGCGGGGATCAGCCCGGCCGCCCCGCGCAGCTGGATCACGGCGACGTCGTTGTTGCGGTCGTAGCCCAGCACGTCGGCGTCGTAGGTCTGCCCATTGCTCAGCGTCAGCGCGCGGATGGCGTCGGCGCCCTGGATGACGTGGTGGTTGGTCAGCACCACCCCTTCGGGGGTGAGGATGATGCCGGTGCCGTTGCCGACAACGCCCTGGAAGTCGGCTCGGGTGGAGATCTGGACCAGGCTGTTCTCGACCGGTAGCGGCTCGGCTTGCGCCAGGGGCGCGCCGGTCAGGGGGACAACGAGTGCCACCAGGGCAGCCAGGGTCCAGAGCAGAGAGCGATATGCGGCCATCACTTGCCTCTCGGGGCAGGGGGTCGAAGTGTTACCACCCATATTGCCTGGACCCGCCGACGCGAGACCGTGGGCTCAGTCGTCGGAGACGGCCACCCCGCCGCGTGAGCGGGTGCGACTCTTGCCCGACGGACGACGGTTACGCAGCCGGCCACCTGCGGGTTCGTCCTCTGCGGGCGCGTCCTCGGCGGGGATATCGGGCTCGTCCGAGGCCGATTCGTCGGTCTGGCCGTCGGCATCCGTCGGTTCCTCGGGCACGTCGGCCTGCTCGGTTTCGCTGGCGACCTCGGTGACGGTCCCGGCCTCCGAGACAGGCTGGTCGGCCTTCTTCGACCTCTTGACCTTGAGAGGTTTCGGCGGCGGGGGCGGAGTCTCTGCCACAAAGGCCAGGTGGAAGGTGGCGGCGGCCAGCACCGCAATGGCTGCGGCGGCGCCGTAAACGCCAAACAGCCACTGCCCGGCCTGGTCCAAACTCAGCCAGATCTCGGCGACAGCTGCTCCGATGATCAGCACACCCGCCACGATGTGGCCGATGACCGACCACAGCCGCAGCGTCAGCGACAGCTGGGGATTGCCGAATTCAGGTCGCCGGGCCCGCACCAGGTTGAGGGCGACAGGCAGTGCGCTCAGGCCCACCAGGATGCCGGTGACGATGCGCAGCACCGTGCCGACGGTGTGGGAGACGTCGCCCATCAGTTCCCACCAGCGCGGCAGGACGAAGACGAAATACAGGACCGCGGCGACCAGGAACGACACTCCGTGCCATGACAAGGCGATCCCGCGGCGCATACCCCTCCTTGGGTTGGGTTCCGGGGTGTCACACCAGGTGACACCCCGGAACCGAGTGCGGAGGATAGGGGATTTGAACCCCTGAGGGCTATTAACCCAACCCGCGTTCCAGGCGAGCGCCATAGGCCACTAGGCGAATCCTCCGTCGGACATGCTAGCGGAGTCACCCCCGAAGCCCAGAATCGTTGGTCGCGGGGGCCGGGTATTACACTCGTGGCGGACCCCGCGCGGCGTCCATCCTGTGAACTCCCCCAGGGCCGGAAGGCAGCAAGGGTCAACGGGCTCTAGCGGGTGCGCGGGGTCCCCTCATGTGTGTGTCCTGCCGCGAAAGGCCCCAGGTGTCGTTCCTCTCCCTCGGCCGCGACGAGCTGGTTGCCGAGCACGAACAGCAGCAGCGCAACTACGCCGATCTGCAGGCCAAGAAGCTGTCGCTGGACCTGACGCGCGGCAAGCCGTCGGCCGACCAGCTCGACCTGTCCAACGCGCTGCTGGAGCTGCCCGGCGCCGGCACCTTCCGCGACGGCGAGGGCACTGACACCCGCAACTACGGCGGCCTGCACGGCCTGCCCGAGCTGCGGGCCATCTTCGGCGAGCTGCTCGGCATCCCGGTGCAGAATTTGATCGCGGGCAACAACGCCAGCCTGGAGTTCATGCACGACGTGGTGGTGTTCTCCCTGTTGCACGGTGGCGTGGACTCGCCACGGCCGTGGATAAGGGAGCTCGAGGGCGGTACCGGCGTGAAATTCCTGTGCCCGTCACCGGGTTACGACCGCCATTTCGCGATCACCGAGACCCTCGGCATCGAGATGATCCCGGTGCCCATGCGCGAGGACGGCCCGGACGTCGACCTGATCGAAGAACTGGTGGCCGCCGATCCCGCCATCAAGGGCATGTGGTGTGTGCCGGTGTTCTCCAACCCGACCGGCACGGTGTACTCCTGGGAGGTGGTGCGCCGCCTGGTCCAGATGCGCACGGCAGCAGCCGATTTCCGGCTGTTCTGGGACAACGCCTACGCGGTGCACACGCTCACCCACGATTTCCTGCGCCAAGTCGACGTGCTGGGACTCGCGGCGGCCGCCGGGAATGCGAACCGCCCGTACGTCTTCGCATCGACGTCGAAGATCACCTTCGCCGGCGCCGGTGTCAGCTTCTTCGGCGGATCGCTGGGCAACATCGCCTGGTATCTGCAGTACGCAGGCAAGAAGACGATCGGCCCCGACAAGGTGAACCAGCTGCGGCACCTGCGGTTCTTCGGCGACGCCGACGGGGTGCGGCTGCACATGCAGAAACACCAGCAGCTACTGGCACCCAAGTTCGCGGTGGTGGCCGAGATCCTCGACGGGCGACTGGGCGACTCCAAGGTGGCGTCGTGGACCGATCCCAAGGGCGGCTACTTCGTCAGCCTCGACGTGCTGCCCGGCACGGCCAAGCGGACCATCGCCCTGGCCAAGGATGCCGGTATCGCGGTGACAGAGGCGGGGGCTGCGTTCCCCTACCGAAAAGACCCGGACGACAAGAACATCCGGATTGCGCCGACGTTCCCGTCGGAACCGGATCTGCGCGACGCGATCGACGGCCTGGCCACGTGCACGCTGCTGGCCGCCACCGAGTCGCTGCTGGCGCGGGACAACTAGTCGGTCTGGGTAGGTAGCCTGCTTCCGTGGCTCTCTATCGCAAGTACCGTCCGGCGACGTTCGCCGAAGTGGTGGGCCAGGAGCACGTCACCGCGCCCCTGTCCGTTGCGCTGGAAGCCGGCCGCATCAACCACGCGTACCTGTTCTCGGGTCCGCGCGGGTGCGGCAAGACGTCCTCGGCGCGGATCCTCGCGCGCTCGCTGAACTGTGTCCAGGGCCCCACCCCGACGCCGTGCGGCGTGTGTGACTCCTGCGTTGCACTGGCGCCCAACGGGCCGGGCAACGTGGACGTGGTGGAGTTGGACGCGGCCAGCCACGGTGGTGTGGACGACACCCGCGAGCTGCGGGACCGCGCGTTCTACGCCCCGGCGCAGTCGCGCTACCGCATCTTCATCATCGACGAAGCGCACATGGTCACCACCGCGGGCTTCAATGCGCTGCTCAAGATCGTCGAGGAGCCGCCGGACCACCTGATCTTCGTCTTCGCCACCACCGAACCGGAGAAGGTGCTGCCCACCATCCGGTCGCGCACCCACCACTACCCGTTCCGGCTGCTGGCACCGCGCACCATGCGCACCCTGATCGAAGGCATCTGCGCCAGCGAAAGCGTGAGCGTCGACGACGCGGTGTACCCGCTGGTGATCCGGGCGGGCGGCGGGTCGCCCCGTGACACCCTGTCGGTGCTCGACCAGCTGCTGGCCGGGGCCGAAGGCAACCGCGTGGTGTACCAGCGCGCGCTGTCGCTGCTGGGGGCCACCGACGTCGCCCTGATCGACGACGCGGTCGAGGCGCTGGCCGCCAACGACTCCGCGGCGCTGTTCGGGGCGGTGGAGGCGGTGATCGATGCCGGCCACGACCCGCGGCGTTTTGCCACCGACCTGCTGGAGCGGTTCCGCGATCTGATTGTGCTGCAAGCAGTTCCGGATGCCGCCGCACGCGGGGTGGTGGACGCCCCCGAAGACGAGCTGGAGAAGATGCGCTCGCAGGCCAGCCGGATCGGCATGGCGACGCTGACCCGCTACGCCGAGGTGGTGCACGCCGGCCTCGGCGAGATGCGCGGCGCCACCGCGCCGCGGCTGCTGCTGGAAGTGGTGTGCGCCCGGCTGCTGTTGCCGTCGGCCAGCGACACCGAGGCGGCGCTGCTGCAGCGGGTGGAACGTATCGAAACCCGCCTGGATCTGTCCATCCCCGCAGGGGAGGCCGCCGTCGGCCACACCCCGGCACCCACCGGTAAGCAGTTCGTGCGCAAGAGCGCCCAGAGTGAGGCGCCGGCCGCGGCGCCCGAGCCCGCTGCCCCGGCACCGCCACCGCAGCCGCCGACCCCGCCGGCACCTGCGCCGGCAGCCCCGCCACCTGTCGTGGCGCCCCCTGCCGCGCGCCCGGAGCCTCCGCTGCCGCCGGAGCCCGATCCCGAACCGGCTCCGCCCGAACCCGAGCGCGCCGCGCCGCCACCTCCGGCCGAGGCGCCCGCCGCTGTTGCGCCGCCGGCCACCGGCGAGCCTGACGCCGCAGCGGTCCGCAGCATGTGGACCACGGTGCGGGAGAAAGTGCGTCAGCGCAGTCGCACCACCGAGGTCATGCTGACCGGCGCCACCGTCCGCGCCGTCGACGGCGACACCCTGGTGCTCTCCCACGAGTCGGCGCCGCTGGCGAAAAGACTGTGCGAGCAACGTAATACCGACGTCATCCGGGAAGCGCTCAAAGATGCGCTGGGAGTCAACTGGCGGGTGCGTTGTGAACCCGGCGGTCCGGCGGGGGCACCTGCGGCGCCCGCCCCGGCGCCAGCTGACGCACCCGAGGTGCAGGTCGGACGCCAGGCCGAGGTGTGCGCCGAGGAAGACGCGATGATGGCCGAAGCCGCCGACACCACGGCCGGTCCCCGTCGGGACCCCGAGGAAGTGGCGTTGGAGCTGCTGCAGAGCGAACTGGGCGCCCGCAAGATCGAGGGTTAAGCGTTCCGGCCGCGGAACGGCCGGAAAAATTCACGAAGTTCGTCGGCGAAGATGTCGGGTTGTTCGAACGGCGCGAAGTGGCCGCCCCGCTGCGGTGTATTGACGTAGACCAGGTTGGTGGTGCGTTCCAGCCAACGCCGGGGTGGAGTGGCGATGTCGACGGGAAACAGCGAGAACCCCGAGGGCGTGGCGATGAAGCGGTTGCGTTCCGACGGCGGAATTGCCGCGTTGGCGTTGTACATCCGCATCGATGATCCGATGGTCTCGGTTGCCCAGTACTCGGTGAGCAGGGCCAGAACGTCATCGCGGGTGTACACCGACCACAGATCACCGCCGCAGTCACTCCACGAGCGAAGCTTTTCGAGCACCCACGCTGCCAGTCCCGCAGGCGAATCCGTCAGGCCGACGGCGGCGGTCTGCGGTTTGGTGCGGTGCATGGCGGCATAGGCGCCCTCGGCGAGAGCCCACTGCTGTCCGTCGGCGATCCAGCGCTGTTCGTCGTCGCTCAGGTCGGTTGGATCGTCGACGACCGGTAGACCGGCGTCTGTGCGGTGCACCGCGATCACCCGGTCGGGATGATCCAGGGCCAGGTGGCGGGCGACATGACTGCCGATGTCTCCGCCGGACACCACGAACTTCGGGTAGCCCAGCGAGGTCATCAGCTGTGCCCACATGGCGGCCACCGCACGTGAATCGGGCGCGGGACCTGTGGGGCGGTCGGAGAATCCGTACCCCGGCATATCGGGGATCACCACGTGGAAGCGGTCCCCGGCGGGGATACCGTAGGCCGACGGTTCGGTCAGGCGCGAGATGACCTTGCGGTAGCGCCACCCCGAGTCGGGCCAGCCGTGCGCCAGCAGCACGGGCAGGACATCGGTACCCCGCTCGGCTTCGGCGTGGATCACGTGCACCCCAACGCCGTCGACCGTCACCCGCACGCTGGGCAGGGACGCCAGCTCCGCGTTGTGCGCCGCGAAATCGAAGCCGTCTGCCCAGTACCGGATCAGCTCGGCCACGGTGTCGACATCAATGCCGAGAGACCAACCGGCCGCCTCAGGAGCGTCGGGTAACCGGGTGGCCTGTAGCCGGGCCCGCAGGTCGGCGATGGTGTCAGCGCTGATGGTGGGTGTGTAGCGCTGCACTCGTCAGGCGTTCCACCAGGGTCGCAACGGCAGTCCGCCGTCAGAGCCCTTGTCGTCGATCTTCACTGCCAGAACCTGGTGCAGCTGAACCACATTGGTTTCGAAGCCCAGGCGGGAACCGGCCATGTACAGGCCCCACACCTTGGCGGTGGCCAGCCCGACCTCGGCCACGGCCTCATCCCAGTGCTCGACGAGGTTGGCACACCAGTCCCGCAGCGTCATCGCGTAGTGGTGGCGCAGGTTCTCTTCGTGCAGCACTTCCAGCCCGACGTCCTGAGCCTCGGTGATGATCCGGCCGGAGCCGGTGAGTTCGCCGTCGGGGAAGACATAGCGGTCGATGAAACCCCCAGCAACCGACGTCGATCTGTTGTCGGGACGGGTGATGCAGTGGTTCAGCAGCAGGCCGCCGGGGCGCAGCTTCGACTGCAGGAACGTGAAGTACGCCCCGTAGTTCTGCACTCCGATGTGCTCGGTCAGCCCGATCGAGGACACCGCGTCGAAGCCGGACTCCGCGATGTCGCGGTAGTCGCTGTGGCGTACCTCGGCCAGATCCGACAGCCCCTCTTCGGCGATGGCCTTCTGCGCCCAGGCGGCCTGTTCTGCCGACAGGGTGGCGCCGATGACCTTCACGCCGCGGCGGGCGGCGTAGCGGACCATGCCACCCCAGCCGCACCCGACGTCGAGCAGGCGATCCCCCGGCTGCAGGCGCAGCTTCTCGAACACCAGTCGGTACTTGTTCTCCTGCGCTTCTTCCAGCGAGGCGTCCGCGTCGGGATAACACGCGCAGGTGTAGGTCATGGACGGCCCCAGCACCCATTCGTAGAAGGTGTTGGATACGTCGTAGTGGTGGTGAATGGCGTCGGCGTCCCGGGACTTACTGTGCCGCAGGCCTTCTGCGACGCGGCGCCACCGCGGCAACGCCTCCTGCGGCGGTGGCGCGATGGGTTTGAGGTGTTCGATGCCGATGGAACGCACGATGTTGGCCAGCACCCGCGCCGGGGGGAGCTTGAACTTCAGCTTGTCGGCCATGGCTTTGAGCAGCGGGTAGGGATCACCGGGGTGGACACCGCGGGTGTCCAGGTCGCCGGCGATGTAGGCGCGGGCCAACCCCAGATCGCCGGGGGCGGTGGCCAGGTAGGTGGTGCCGCGCGGAGTCAGCAGGTCCAGACCCAGCCCGGCGTCCTCGGGTCCGGCGGTGCTGCCGTCGTAGGCGGTGAACTTCAGCGGCAGTTCGCCGCTGGCGGTGAAGATCTCCAGGATCTCGGCCAGGGTGAGCCGCCCGGCCCGTGGGGAGGAAGCGGGTTCCTTGAACAGGGTCATCGTCGTTGCACCGCCTTCGCGTACAGATCGAGCAGCCGGTAATCAGGGTCGTAGGCCTTCTTGACCGTCTTGTAGGCTTCACCGCCGTACAAAGCGTCGAACTCCTCCGCAGAGTAGTAAGCGTCGGAGTACAGCGATTTATGCCCCTCCAGTTCGCTGACTTTGCGCTCGATCAGCTTGTTGGTGTGGCCGTCTTCGGGACCGACCGGAACCGAGGACCAGAACCCGATGTTGACGTACGTGTGCCCGGGCCGGATGGGATACAGGGGCCATCCCTGGCTGTCCCGTAACCGCAACGGGCACAACCAGATGGGCTCGATGGGCACGGTGTCGAGGAACCAGTGCACGAAGTCGGCGGTGCGCTCGATCGGCACCTCCACGTCCTGCACCACCCGTTCCCTGGGCGGCCTGCCGTTGCGCTTCTCGATGCGATCGGCGATGTCGAAGCGCTGGTCGTAGCCAATCAGCTTCCAGTAGAAGCTGCTGCGGCGGTACCGGCGTGGCCAGAAGCGACGGATCCGGGGGTCTTGGGCACCGAAAGCCCGTGAGCACCAGAACCAGTCGGTGTCCCAGCGCCACAGGTAGTCGTGGATGGTCAGGCGGTCGCGGGCGGCGCCCTCAGCGTGCCGGATGGACTGATAGTAGACGTCCATTCCTGTGTAATCGCTGACAGGACCTGGTGCGGCCGTGCGCATTCCGAGGATCAGGTAGGACTCGTCGGCGCTGAACACCACCGCGTCGACGTAGTCCACCCGGGTGCCGTCGTGGGTGCCGGTGGACACGGTGCGTTCCATGGCCGACACCAGTTCGGCCACGTCGTGGAACCGGAGGTGGGTGAGTGCGACAAAGGGCTTGACCTGCTCCAACTCGATCTTGAGCCGCACCGAGTAGCCCAGCGTTCCATACGAATTCGGAAACGCCCGGAACAGGTCGGGGTGCTGTTGGGGTGAAGCGGTGACCAGCTCGCCACTGCCGGTGAGGATGTCCATCTCGAGCACCGATTCGTGCGGCAGGCCGTTGCGGAAGGACGCCGATTCGATCCCCAGCCCGGTCACCGCACCACCCAGGGTGATGGTCTTCAGCTGCGGTACCACCAGCGGCGACAGGCCGTAGGGCAGCGTCGCGGCCACCAGATTCTCGTAGGTGCACATACCGGCGACATCGGCGGTTCGGTTCGCCGGGTCCACCGCGATCACACCGGTGAGCCCCGACGTGTCGAGCCCAGGGGCGTCGCGCTTGGCGCGGGCGCGGAACAGGTTGGACGTCGGTTTGGCGAGGCGCACCGTGGCGGTGGGCGGAATGGCGCGGTAGCTGGCGAGCAACCGGTCCACGCCGGCAGCGTGATCCGAATGCGCGTCGGCTGCGGGAACGGACACGCATATACGCTAGTCCCGGACGGCAGTCGGTGCGAGCGCACCACTGCTCCCCGAATCGTCACAATTCCGCCACAGAGGAGTTTCACCTGATGGGACAGGTCACCGCGGCCAGCACGGTCCTGATCGACGCCACCCCGGAAGCAGTGCTCGCTGCCGTCGCCGACTACGAGAACGTCCGGCCGAAGATCCTGTCCGCCCACTACAGCGAATACAAGGTGCTGCAAGGCGGGCAGGGTGCAGGCACCGTCGTCACCTGGAAGTTGCAGGCCACCGAGTCCCGTTCGCGGGTGGTGAAGGCCGACGTCGACGTGGCGGGGCGCACCGTCATCGAGAAGGACGCCAACTCGTCGCTGATCACCAACTGGACGGTTGCGCCGGCCGGCACCGGATCAACGCTCACCACCAAGACGTCGTGGAACGGCGCAGGCGGCATCAAGGGCTTCTTCGAGAAGACCTTTGCACCGCTGGGCCTGAAGAAGATCCAGGCCGAGGTGCTGGCCAACCTGAAGAAGGAAGTGGAGACCCCGGCCTAACCGGCAGGCCGGTCGCCGAGGCGGGCGAGGGACGAGCCCGGGGAGGTAGGGCCGGCCTAACCGGCAGGCCGGTCGCCGAGGCGGGCGAGGGACGAGCCCGGGGAGGTAGGGCCGGCCTAACCGGTCTGCAGGAACGCCGCGATCCCACGCACCACGGCCTCGGCGTACTTTTGCCGGCCCTCGGGCGTGGTGATCAGTGCCTTGTCGGCGGGGTTCTTCATGTTGCCCAGCTCGACGAGCACCGAAGGGTACTGCGCGAGGTTCAGCCCGGCGATGTCCGAGCGCGGATTCAGCCCGCCCTGGCCGATGTAGTTGGCCGCCGGTATCCCCGAGGACTGCAGCTGGTTGGCCATCAGCTGCGCGAACCGCACCGACGGCCCGGCCTGGGCCTGGTTCAGCGGCGGCGACGAGTAGAGGACGTGGAAGCCGCGCCCGGTCGGCGGACCGCCGTCGGCGTGGATCGACACGATGGCATCGGGTTGCAGCGCGTTGGCCATGGCGGCGCGTTCGTCCACGCACGGCCCCAGCCCGGTGTCGTCGCCGCGCGACATCGCGGTGCGGACGCCGAGCGCGCTGAGCGCCTGCCGGATCCGCAGCGTGGTCTCCCAGGTGAAGGAGTGCTCGGGATAGCCCTCGTCGGTGCTGGTGCCGCTGGCCTGGCAGTCCTTGGTGCCGCCGCGACCGGTGGGCACCTGCCTGCTGATGGAGGCGTCGTTGGCGCCGTTGTGGCCGGGGTCGAGGAACACGATCTTGCCGGCCAGACCGGCGGGGGCGGCAGCCGCCGGGGTGGCGGTCAGAACGGAGGCGGCGACGAGCACAGCGGCGGCCGTCGCGGCCCCGACACGGAGGCAGGCTGGGGCTGGCACGGCGCCACCGTAGCGGCCGGGCGTCTAGGCTTGAAAGAGCAAAAGCCCGTCACGGCGCAGTCGAGACCAACACGACATCAAGATGCAAGGGGACTGTCATGCAACCCGGAGGCACGCCGGACATGTCGGCACTGCTGGCCCAGGCTCAGCAGATGCAACAGCAGGTGATGGAAGCGCAGGAGGCCCTGGCCAACGCGGAGGTGCACGGCCGGGCCGGCGGCGGTCTGGTGCAGGTGACGGTTAAGGGCAGCGGTGAGGTCGTGGGTGTCTCCATCGATCCCAAGGTCGTCGACCCCGAGGACGTCGAGACCCTGCAGGACCTGATCGTCGGCGCGCTGGCCGACGCGTCCAACCAGGTGGCCGCCCTGGCCAAGAGCCGCCTCGGTGGGCTGGCCGGAATGGGCGACGCCCTGGGGATCCCGGGCTTCTGAATTGTTCGAAGGACCGGTCCAGGATCTGATCGACGAGTTGGGCAAGCTGCCGGGCGTCGGTCCCAAGAGCGCGCAGCGCATTGCCTTTCACCTGCTGTCGGTGGAGCCGCCGGACATCGACCGGCTGACCGCGGTGCTGGGCCGGATCCGCGACGGGGTCACCTTCTGCGACATGTGCGGCAACGTCTCCGACGCGCAGCGGTGCCGCATCTGCAGCGACCCGCGCCGCGACGGCACGCTGGTCTGTGTGGTCGAGGAACCCAAGGACGTGCAGGCCGTCGAACGCACCCGCGAGTTCCGCGGCCGCTACCACGTGCTGGGTGGGGCGCTGGATCCGCTGTCCGGGGTCGGGCCTGAACAGCTACGCATTCGCGAGCTGCTCAACCGCATCGGCGAGCGCATCGACGGCGTCGACATCACCGAGGTCATCATCGCCACCGACCCCAACACCGAGGGCGAGGCCACGGCCACCTACCTGGTGCGCATGCTGCGCGACATCCCCGGCCTGACCGTCACCCGCATCGCCTCCGGTCTGCCGATGGGCGGTGACCTTGAGTTCGCCGACGAGCTGACCCTGGGCCGCGCCCTGGCCGGCCGCCGCGCGATGGCCTGATTGCAGTTTTCTCACCACGCGACACGTAACCTCTTGCGACGACACGCCGTCAGCTCTCGCAGAGGTTTACGTCTCGAGGCGCTGTCGGCCTGCGCTGGCACAGTCGCGCCATGGACGACGTCTTTCTCGGCAGTCGAGCAGTGCGCGACGGGTTGCTCACGCCGTACCAGCTGCGGACCGGTTTCGTGGCGCTCTATCCCGGCGTCTACATGGCCGACCACACGTGGGCGTCGCTGCGGGTGCGCACCGTCGGGGCGTGGAAGTGGTCCCGGGAGCGTGGCGTCGTCGCAGGACTGGCCGCCGCCGCCTTACGGGGTTCCGACTGGGTGGACCACGACGTGCCGATCGAGCTGATCTCGCCGAACACGAATCCGCCGACCGGCATCATCACCCGCAACGAAAAGCTCCGGGCCCAGGAAATCGGGCGCTCGTGCGGCGTGCTCGCCACCACCGCGGAGAGAACCGCCTTCGATCTGGGTCGGTGGTACGGCAGGGCAGAAGCGTTGGGGCGCCTGGACGCGCTGAAACGAGCGACCGCTTTCACCACGACCAAGGTAGAAGCCCTGGCCGCGCATCACCCCGGTGCGCGCGGGTTGCGTCAGCTGCGCGGGTTGCTGCCGCTGGTTGATGCGGGAGCGGCCTCCTTGCGGGAGAGCAGGTTGCGATTGCTGCTGCTCGATGACGGCCTGCCCCGCCCGAGCACACAGATCGCCGTGGGTGCCGATGGGCACCTGATCGGGATTCTCGACATGGGCTGGGAGCAGTACAAGGTCGGTGTCGAGTACGACGGTGATCAGCATCGGTCTGACCGGCGACAGTACGTGCGGGACCTCGGTCGGCTGCGGCGTCTGCAGGAAGCCGGGTGGATCATCATTCGTGTGATCGCCGAAGACGGCAACGCGGACGTCCTCACGCGCGTGCGCACAGCGCTGCACCGGCGGGGCTACCGCGACACTGAAGCCTCTGCGACGACACGCCGAAAGACGGCGCACACGTTGACGTCTGGGCAGGGAAAGGGTGACGCGGCCTAGGCGCCACGCCTAGGGCCGGCGCGGGGCCGCCAGTCGCTCTCGGCGCAGCTGATCGACCTCGGGCAGTGGCAGCGGAGGCAGCTCACCCACCACCTGGGTCAGCAGGTGATCGGCGAGTTCGGGATTGCGGGCCAGGCACGGACCGTGCAGATAGGTGGCGACGACGCTGCCCTGCACCGCACCGTCGAAGCCGTCGCCGGCGCGGTTGCCCGCACCCTTGGTGACCGCCGCCAGGGGTTGCGCCGACGGGCCCAGAACCGTGCCGCCGCGGTGGTTTTCGAAACCGGTCAGCGGCTGGGAGAGCCCGGCGAGCAAGGGCGTTCCGGACACTTCGCCGATGGTGCGTGACGCCTGCGGCGAGGTGGTCACATCGAGCAGCCCCACGCCCTCGACACGTTCACCCGCCGAGGTCTCATACCAGTGCCCCAGCACCTGGATGGCCGCGCAGATGGCCAGCACCGGTGCGCCCCGCGAGGCGGCCTGCTGCAGACCCGGGTAGCGCAGCAGGTGTCTGGTGGCCAGCCGCTGGGCGTAGTCCTCGGCGCCGCCGAGGGTGTAGAGGTCGAGTTCGGCGGGCACCGGGTCACTCAAGGTGATCTCGACGATCTCGGCGTCGATGCCACGCAGCCGCAGCCGCTGCCGCAGCACCACGGCATTGCCGCCGTCGCCGTAGGTGCCCATCACGTCGGGCAGCACCAGCCCGATCCGTACCGTCACGAGATGACCCGGTTCAGCGCCAGGAACGCGGTGTAGTTGGCGACCACTTCGACATGCCCGGGCGGGCACGAGGCGATGGCGGCCAGGGTGTCGTGGACCAGGGTGTGCTCGACCCCGGCGTAGCCGAGCCGAACGGCGAGGTCGGTGCCGCGTTCACCGGCGGCGACCACCTGGGTGCCCTCGAAGTGTTCGAAGCGCACATCCCACAGCCACGACAGGTCCTCACCGTCGGGCACCTGTCCGTTGACCGCGATCACCACACCTGCCGCCTGCTTGTCGATCATCGACAGCGCCTCCTGCCACCCCGCGGGGTTCTTGGCCAGCAGCACCCGCACCGTGTGCGCGCCGACCTGCACGGTGCGGTAGCGCCCGGCCACCTCGTCGACCAGCGACACCGCGGCCACCGCCTCGGCCGGCGCTGCGCCGAGCGCCACCGCCGCGGCCACCGCCTGGGCTGCGTTGCCGCGGTTCACCGTGCCCGGCAGAGCCAGCGACATCGGCAGCACCAGGCCGTCGGGCCCGTACAGCGACTCGGCGTCGTACCACCACTGCGGAGTCGGGCGCGTGAAATCGGTGCCCGTCGAATGCCAGTCCACACCGTCGCGGACGATGATCTCGCCGCTGCGCGGGCAGCTCACCGAGTCGTTGGCCCAGCCGCCACCGGCGGCCACCCACACCACGTTCGGACTGTCGTAGGCGGCCGAGGTCATCAGCACGTCGTCGCAGTTGGCCACCACCACCGCCGACGGGTGTCGGGCCAGCCCGGCGCGCAGGGTGCGTTCGATGTGGTTGATCTCACCGACCCGGTCCAGCTGGTCGCGGGACAGGTTGAGCAGCACGATCACGGCGGGCGCCACCGCGTCCGCGACATGCGGCACGTGCATCTCGTCGACTTCCAGGGCGGCCAGGCCGGCGGTGCGGTCGGCGGCCAGGGCGGCGATCAGGCCCGCATCCATGTTGGCGCCCTCGGCATTGGTGGCGACGGGGCCCAGGGTGGCCAACGCGGCAGCGGTCATCCGGGTGGTGGTCGACTTGCCGTTGGTGCCGGTCACCACCACCGAACGACGGCCCTGGCCCAGCTGGGCCAGGATGGAGCGGTCCAGGGTCATCGAGACCAGGCCGCCGATCATGGCGCCGGCGCCGCGCCCGGTCACCCTCGAAGCCCAGCGCGCGCCGGCACCGGCGGCCAGGGCGAGGCGCCCACGGGGTGAGATCACCCGGGTGAGTCTAGATCCGTTGCAGCCCGGCCCGCCCTCCCCGGCTCGCCCCTCGCTCCGCTGAGGGACCCCTCGTCGCCGCATCGGCGACCGGGCTGGATCGACACGCTTTTCCACAGCGCAGCGAAGAACCCGGATTGTCAGAGCCGCGTGCCATCCTGGCTGCGTGAGGCATGAATGGGGCCGACCTGCGGCAGACGCCGCCGAGGGCTGGGTGGTGGTGGATCTCGAGACCACGGGATTCAGCCCCGGCCAGGCCCGGGTCATCAGCCTCGCCGCCCTCGCGCTCGATGACGCCGGCCGGGTCGAGGAGTCCGTCGTCAGCCTGCTCAATCCGGGCGTCGATCCCGGACCCACCCACGTGCACGGCATCACCTCGTCGATGCTGGAAGATCAGCCCACCTTCGGCGACATCGTGGGCGATGTGGCGCAGCTGCTGAAGGGCCGCACGCTGGTCGCCCACAACGTGGCCTTCGACTATTCGTTCCTGGCGGCTGAGGCCGAACTGATCGGCGCGGAGCTGCCCACCGAGACCGTCATGTGCACCGTGGAGCTCACCCGCCGGCTCGGCCTGGAACTGGAGAACTTCCGGCTGCAGACCCTGGCCCGGCACTGGGGTGTCCAGCAGCTGCGGCCGCACGACGCGTTCGACGACGCCTCAGTGCTGGCCCAGGTGCTGCAACCGGCGCTGCACCGCGCCCGCGAGCGGGGTATCTGGCTGCCGGTGCGCCCGGTCACCCGCCGAACCTGGCCCAACGGCCGCGTCACCCACGACGAGCTGCGGCCGTTGAAGATGCTGGCCGCGCGGATGCCGTGCCCGTATCAGAACCCCGGCCGCTACGTCCGCGGGCGTCCACTGGTGCAGGGCATGCGGGTGGCGCTGTCGTCGGAGGTCCGCCGCACCCACGAGGAGCTGGTCGAGCGCATCCTGGCGGCCGGGCTGGCCTACTGCGACACCGTTGACCCGGAGACGTCGCTGGTGATCTGCAACGAGGACACCCCCGAGCAGGGCAAGGGATTCGTCGCCCGCGAACTGGGGGTGCCCGTGGTCTCCGACACCGAATTCATGGACTGCGTCACCGGCGTCGTCGGTGGCACCGGTATCGATCAATTCACCGATGCCACCGTCGACGGGGAGCAGTTCGCGCTGTTCTGACCGCGGTCGGCTCAGACGAGCGCTTTCGATTTCAGGGACTCGAACTCTGCGGGGGAGATCGTGCCGGCATCCAACAGCTGTTTCGCCTCGGCGATCTCCGTGGCCGGCGACCGCCCGGCAGCCTGCTTGATGTAGTCCTCGGTCTCCCTGCGCACCTGCGCGGCGGACTCCTGCGCCCGCACACTCATCCCGCGGCCCCGCGCGATGAGGTAGACCACAGCCGTCAGGTACGGCAGCACGATCAGCAACACCACCCAGATGGCCTTGACGATCCCCGACGTCTTGTGATCTCGCCAGAACAGGTCCACCAGGATGTTGAACAAGACCATCAGGTAGGCGATGAACGCGAAGACGACGATGAGAGACCAGAAGTAGTCCCAGAATGAATCCCACATGGAGGGCTCCTTGACGACGGACGCGCGGATTGCGCGACCGTCAGTCAACCCGGGACAGACTCCCTGGGGTCAGGGGCGAAATGCCTCTTTGGCCAGGGACTTCGGACTCAACTGCGCGCAGCGCGGTTCACCGCGGAGACCACAGCCCGCAGCGAGGCGGTGGTGATGGACGTCGCGATGCCCACACCCCACACGGTCTGCCCGCCGATGGACGCCTCGACGTACGCGGCGGCCTGGGCCTCTTCCCCGGACGACATGGCGTGCTCGGAGTAATCCAGCACGTTGACGTCGAAACCGATGGCGCCCAGGGCATCACAGAACGCCGCCAGCGGTCCGTTGCCGGCGCCGACGATCTCACGCTCCTCGCCGTTGACCTTGACCACGGCGGTGATGGTGTCGGTGCCGCCGTCGACCTCGGAAGCGTCGACCTTCTGGCGCATCCGCTCCAGCGGGACCACGGGTGCGATGTACTCCTCGTGGAAGGCGTCCCACATCTCCTTGGGGGAGACCTCGCCACCCTCACCGTCGGTGATCTTCTGGATGGCCTGGCTGAACTCGATCTGCAGCCGTCGCGGCAGGGCCAGCCCGTGGTCGGCCTTCATGATGTAGGCGACGCCGCCCTTGCCGGACTGCGAGTTCACCCGGATCACGGCCTCATAGGTGCGGCCGACATCCTTGGGGTCGATGGGCAGGTAGGGCACCTGCCACAGGATGTCGTCGACATCGGCGCCGGATTCGTCCGCGGACACCTTCATGGCGTCCAGGCCCTTGTTGATGGCGTCCTGGTGGCTGCCGGAGAACGCCGTGTAGACCAGGTCGCCGCCGTAGGGGTGACGCTCGTGCACCGGCAGCTGGTTGCAGTACTCGACGGTGCGGCGGATCTCGTCGATGTTGGAGAAGTCGATCTGCGGGTCCACCCCGCGGCTGAACATGTTCAGGCCCAACGTCACCAGGCACACGTTGCCGGTGCGCTCGCCGTTGCCGAACAGACAGCCCTCGATGCGGTCGGCGCCGGCCTGGTAGCCCAGCTCGGCCGCGGCCACGGCAGTGCCGCGATCGTTGTGCGGGTGCAGGCTCAGGATGATCGAATCCCGTGGCGCCAGATGACGATTCATCCATTCGATGGAATCGGCGTAGACGTTGGGGGTGGCCATCTCGACGGTGGCGGGCAGGTTGACGATCAGCGGCACGTCCGGCGTGGGTTTCACGATGTCCGCCACGGCGTTGCACACCTCAACCGCGTACTCCAGCTCGGTGCCGGTGTAGGACTCCGGCGAGTACTCGAAGCGCCACAGCGTGTCCGGGTACTTCTCGGCCTCCTCGACGCACATCTGGGCGCCGTCGGTGGCGATCTTCTTCACCGCGTCGCGGTCGGCGCGGAACACCACCCGGCGCTGCAGGATCGACGTCGAGTTGTAGAAGTGCACGATGGCGCGGGGTGCGCCCTGGCAGGCCTCGAAGGTACGGGTGATCAGCTCCGGCCGGCACTGCGTCAGCACCTGGATGGTCACGTCGTCGGGGATGGCGCCCTGTTCGATGATCTCCCGGACGAAATCGAAGTCGGTCTGCGATGCCGAGGGGAAGCCGACCTCGATCTCCTTGTAGCCCATCCGGACCAGCAGATCGAACATGCGGCGCTTGCGCTGCGGGCTCATGGGGTCGATCAGCGCCTGGTTGCCGTCGCGCAGATCCACCGCGCACCACGACGGGGCACGGTCGATGACCTTGTCCGGCCAGGTGCGGTCGGGCAGCGCCACGTTCTCCACCTCGGCGGCGAAGCTGCGGTACCGGTTCACCGGCATCGAGGTGGCGCGCTGGGTGTTCCACGCAGGCTGGCCGGGGTTGTGAGCTCCGGCGGGAGTGTTGATGGTGCGTACCGAGCTGAAGGCATCGGTCGAGGGGTTGAAGTTCTCAGTCATGGGATGGCTCCGGATTCGTCTGGATTGACATCAGACCGGCGCATCGCGAAACACCCGCGACGGGAGGCCAGTCTGGATCAGACCCCGTCGCGGCGTCCGAGGAGGAGCACCCGCTGCACGAGCCCACTGTACCGCTGTCGCCCGCGGTGCCAAAACCCGCCTCGGGCTGCCACACTGTCACCGTGAAATGGCTGGTGGGCGGTCTGACGGCCGCGGCCCTGCTCACCGGGTGCAGCGCCATCGACGGGACGCCCCGCTCGGCGCCTGATGATCCGGCGGTCTTCTTCGACGGTCCTGCGGCGTCCTACGGCCAACAGGTGAGTTCCGCGGACCGCATCCGTCTCACGTACCTGCGCGCACTGCGCCGCATCGATGTCTGCGGGCTCACAGACCGTGCAGCATTGGCCCGGATAGGTGAAATCCAAACGCTGGGTTCACTTTTCGCGCTGAACCAATGCGATGTGGAGATCAAGATGCCGGGCCGGGCTGCGCCGAGCTACCTCTCAGCCGCCCTCGAACTGTCCGCACCGGAGGGCCCGGAGGTGCTCAGCGTCTCAGGACTGCCGGTGTCGGAGGCCTACGACGGGGCCTGTGAGTACCTGATCCCGATCGACCTGGCCGCTCTGCCCGACGCCGCCCCCCTGTTCGGGCCGGAGCAGCCCCACCTTCGGGTCAGCATGGTGGCCGCACCCGACTGCGCGACCGTCCGCCGGGTGGTGTCGGGGCTCGCGGCCCGAGTGGCAGACGGGCGGCTGCCGGTGCGCGACGGCGCCGCCACGTACACCACCTCGCTGGCCGAGCGGGATCCCTGCGAGATCCTGGCCGCGCTGCCCGCCGGCGACGTCGGCTACTGGAATGTCCCTGGCACCGGGCCCTACCGCTGCGAGTTCGGGATGGTGCGCGACGCCGGCGACGGTGCGGTGGAGATGGCGCTCTCGCTGCGACCCCGGTTGGTCGATGCCGTCGAGGGACGTGAACGCACCGGCGACGACGTATACCTGGATCGTCGATCCTGCTCGGCGCTGGTGTTCGTCGGCCCGCAACTGCAGCGGCGAGTGGGCAACGGTGCCCTGGTGGACACCGGGGACATCTCGATCAGGCAGAGCGTGGAGGTCACCAGCGGCGAAGCGCCGTGCACGGAAAACCTGCTGGTGACATCGGTGATGCACCAGGCGGCGGAGCTGTTCGGCTGAACCCGCCGCTACAGTGGCGCCGGTGAGGACGCTGGACCGGCGCTGGTGGGTGGCGATCGCCGCGGTGGCGGTGGTGGCCGTGGCGTTCGTGGTGTCGGAGGTCTTCTTCCGCGGGCCGTCGCAGGAATGCCGGCCGGTGGTCGAGTTGCTGGAGTTCAACAAGGCCCAGAGCGAGCAGATCGCCGCGCACGCCGGCGACGCGGACACCCTTCCCACCGTCGCCGACGATGCCGCCTACCAGCAGTGGGCCGACGGATTGGCCCAGCGGGCGCAGCAGATCAACGACCCGAACCTCAGCGGTACCGCGATCCGGTTGGCAGATCTGGCCTCGCAGTTCGTGGCCAAGCTGCCGCAGATGCGTGCCGCCGCGGAAACGCACACCCCTGGTGCCCCCACCCCGGACGTGGTCCACGACATGAACTTCCTCAACGCCCGGATCAGTCAGGAGACCGCCGAGCTCACGGCGGCGTGCGTCAACTAGAGCGGCCAGTTGAGCACCACGTCCGACAGCGGCAGGCGACGGCGGGGGCGGCGGTCCCGCTCGGCGACGTTCTCGGGTGCCTGCGCGTAGTCGCCCAGACGCCCTATTGCGACGATCGCCAGGGGGGTCAGTCCGCCGGTCAGGTCGCGGGCGCCGTCGACGTCGAAACCGGCCATCGGGTGCACGATCAACCCCCGCGACACCGCCTCCACCGACAGGTTTGCCATCGCCGCGCCGGCGTCGACCCGGGCGTACCGCGCGGTGGTGTCGTCCTCGCCGTCGTCGACGCACACCAGCACCAGTGCGCCCGCCGCTGTCGCGTAGGCGTTGCCCCTGCTCAGGAGTTCTCTCAGCTGCGTGAACGCCTGGTCTCCGCGGCGCCCGACGAGGAAGCGCACCGGTTGGCGGGCGCCCCACGTGGCGGCCCAGCGGGCCGCCTCCAGCACGGCGGTGAGGTCCTCGTCGGCCAGGTCGGCTCCGGGGTCGAAGACGCGCGGGCTCCACCGGGCGGCGATATCCGGATGAATGGGTACCGACGTGGATGCGCTGCGGTGGTCCGGGGTGCTGGCCATCGCCTCAATGTAGCGAGGGAAAAACCACGTGCCGGTCTCCCTTATCCTTGGTGGGACCGAATTCCGCTGTGAAAGGGCAGATAGTGGCGCTCGTCGTGCAGAAATACGGCGGTTCCTCGGTGTCGGACGCCGACCGGATCCGGCGCGTCGCCGAGCGGATCGTCGAGACCAAGAAGGCGGGAAACGACGTCGTCGTGGTGGTCTCGGCGATGGGCGATACCACCGATGACCTGCTGGATCTGGCCAAGCAGGTGTGCCCGGCGCCCCCGGCTCGGGAACTCGACATGCTGCTGACCGCCGGGGAGCGGATCTCCAACGCGCTGGTCGCCATGGCCATCGAGTCGCTGGGCGCGCAGGCCCGCTCGTTCACCGGGTCGCAGGCCGGCGTCGTCACCACCGGCACGCACGGCAACGCCAAGATCATCGACGTCACGCCCACCCGGTTGCGCGCCGCCCTCGACGAGGGACAGATCGTCCTGGTCGCCGGGTTCCAGGGCGTCAGCCAGGACACCAAGGACGTCACCACGCTGGGTCGCGGCGGCTCGGACACCACGGCCGTGGCCGTGGCGGCCGCCCTGAACGCCGACGTCTGCGAGATCTACACCGACGTCGACGGGGTGTACACCGCCGATCCGCGCATCGTGCCCAACGCCCAGAAGCTCGACACCGTGAGCTTCGAGGAGATGCTCGAGATGGCGGCGTGCGGGGCCAAGGTGCTGATGCTGCGCTGCGTCGAGTACGCCCGCCGCTATGACCTGCCCATCCACGTGCGTTCTTCGTACTCCGACAAGCCCGGCACCATCGTCAAAGGATCGATTGAGGACATCGCCATGGAAGACGCAATCCTGACCGGAGTTGCCCACGATCGCGGCGAGGCCAAGGTGACCGTTGTCGGTCTGCCCGACGTACCTGGCTACGCCGCCAAGGTGTTCCGCGCGGTCGCCGATGCCGATGTCAACATCGACATGGTGCTGCAGAACATCAGCAAGATCGAGGACGGCAAGACCGACATCACCTTCACCTGCCCCCGGGACAACGGCCCCGGCGCCGTGGAGAAGCTGACCTCGCTGCAGAGTGAGATCGGCTTCACCCGCGTGCTCTACGACGATCACATCGGCAAGGTGTCGCTGATCGGCGCGGGTATGCGCAGCCACCCCGGCGTCACCGCAAAGTTCTGCGAGGCGCTGGCCGAGGTGGGAGTCAACATCGATCTGATCTCCACATCCGAGATCCGAATTTCGGTGCTGGTCAAGGACACTGAGCTGGACAAGGCCGTCGCGGCGTTGCACGAGGCGTTCGGCCTGGGCAGCGACGAAGAGGCTGTCGTCTACGGCGGGACGGGACGCTAGACATGGTGAACATCGCAGTAGTGGGCGCCACCGGCCAGGTGGGCCAGGTCATGCGGACCCTGCTGGAAGACCGCAACTTCCCGGCTGACAGCGTCCGCTTCTTCGCCTCGGCGCGCTCGGCGGGCAAGAAGCTGAGCTTCCGCGGACAGGAGATCGAGGTCGAGGATTCCGAGACCGCCGACCCGTCGGGCATCGACATCGCGCTGTTCTCTGCCGGCGCCACCATGAGCCGCGTGCAGGCGCCGCGGTTCGCAGCGGCAGGCGCCGTGGTGGTGGACAATTCGTCGGCGTGGCGCAAGGATCCGGAGGTACCGCTGGTGGTCTCGGAGGTCAACTTCGATCGCGACGCGGGCAATCGTCCCAAGGGCATCATTGCCAACCCGAACTGCACCACCATGGCCGCCATGCCGGTGCTCAAGCCGTTGCACGACGAGGCGGGGCTGACCCGGCTGGTGGTGTCGAGTTACCAGGCGGTGTCCGGTAGCGGACTGGCCGGGGTGGACGAACTGGCGACGCAGGCCCGCGCGGTGATCGACGGTGCCGAGCAATTGGTGCACGACGGTTCCGCACTGGAGTTCCCGGCGCCGGTGAAATACGTTGCGCCCATTGCCTTCAACGTGGTTCCGCTGGCCGGTTCGCTGGTGGACGACGGAACCGGTGAGACAGACGAAGATCAGAAGCTGCGCAACGAGAGCCGCAAGATCCTCGGTATCCCGGATCTGCTGGTCTCGGGCACCTGTGTGCGGGTGCCGGTGTTCACCGGACACTCACTGAGCATCAATGCCGAGTTTGCGCAGCCGATTTCGCCGGCCCGTGCCCGTGAGATCCTGGCTGACGCGGCTGGGGTGAAGCTGACCGACGTGCCCACCCCGCTGGCTGCCGCCGGGGTGGACGAGTCGCTGGTGGGCCGGATCCGCCAGGATCCGGGCGCCCCCGACGGCCGCGGCCTGGCGCTGTTCGTCTCCGGGGACAACCTGCGTAAGGGTGCGGCGCTCAACACCATTCAGATCGCCGAACTGCTGGCCGCCCAGCTCTGACCCCAGTGCGCCGAAATCGACGCATGGGCCCGTGTGTTCGGGTGGGCGCCGTCATTGTGTCGGTTTCGGCGGTGATGTGGGCGCCGCCTGCGCACGCCACCCCGCTGGCGCCGGGCCAGGTCATCCGCATCGGCCCGATCGCAGGCACTGGCACGCCGACAAGCGACTACGGGATCGGCGCCACCGACCTGTGTGAGTTCATGGAGTTCACCACCGAGCTGTTGCAGGTGTGCGGCGACAGTTTCGCCGGGCAGGGGGTCGGCTTCGGCGGGTGGTACTCGCCGGTGGCGCTGCATGTGGACCGGGCCTCCCTCGACAACCCTGACGGGGTTCGCTACACCGGGGTCAGCGGGGTGTTCTCACCGTTGCTGGCCGACCCCACCCCGCGGGGATCATCTCAGCTGCCCGCCGGGGTGGTGTCGATCAACCGAGAGAATTGGCTGCTGGTGACCACCACGGCCAGCCTGCGTCCGCAGAGCTCTCGGCTGGTGAAAGCCGAAGCGGCCGAGGATCACTGGGCGACGGTACCGGGATCCGTTCGCGATGCGGGGTACGCGGCTGGTGGGCAGTCGCAGATCAGCGGCTTCTACGACCCCATCCCACGGCCCGACTCCGAGACCGGCTGGGTGTACATCGTCGCCAACAACTTCGACCGCACCGCACCGGTGACGCTGTACCGTGTGCCGCCGGCGGACTTCAGCGATCGATCGCGCTGGCAGGGGTGGTCGCCAGCTGGGTGGGGGACCACGCCGACCCCGCTGTGGGGCGACCGGATCGGCGAGATGAGTGTGCGCCAGATCGATGGAATGACGGTGTTCTCGTACTTCAACGCCAGCACCGGCAACATGGAGGTCCGGGTGGCCGCAGATGCGACCGGGCTGGGGTCCGCACCGGTGACGACGGTGGTGCGTGCATACGCGTGGCCGGAGCCCGCCGACAGTCTGCCGCCACCAGAAGTGAACCAGCTGGCGCAACCGTACGGTGGCTACATCGCACCCGGATCAACGCTCGACAACGTGCGGGTGTTCGTGAGCCAGTGGAACACGCAGTCGCGCGAGCGGGCACCCTACCGCGTCATCCAGTTCGCGGTGAATCCCCTGCGCTGACAGGCTGATAACAAGACAAAGCCCCGCGGCACAGGTGCTGGTTTCTCAACACTGATGCAGCGGGGCTTTGCTGGGCCATGCTCTGTGATTGTGCGTCGATAGAGCAGCGGGGCCCGCAGCTTGGATAGCCGCCCGGGGGGCGGGCAAACCAATTACTTGAAGACGTCCTTGACCTTTTCGGCGGCGTCCTTCACTCCGGCCTTGGCCTGATCCAGCTTGCCTTCGTTCTCCGTGCTCTTGTCGCCGGTGACCTTGCCGAGGCCTTCCTTGGTCTTGCCGCCGAGGTCGTCGATCTTGTTCTCTGCACTCATGGTGGTCTCCTAGACACTGGTGAACAGTCCGGCTCGTGATGAACCCGGTCAGGGAGTACCTCGATGGGGCGGCGTTTGAAACATGTTGGCGCTGTGAGTTGCGCCGTCCATCTCATAGCCGTTACACAGCGAACACCTAACGGGCTCTGTGGTCAGCCCGGGGATCATCGCTGACATGAGCGAAACGTCAGAACCGAGAACCGAACCGGTCACCCCGGCCACCGTCCCTCCTCACGAGGAGACGCGCAGGGAAACCGTGGTGGTCCCGAAAGAGCGACAGCCGAGCCGGGTGACGCAGGTGGCCGCGGTGGTGGGCATCGTCGCCGGCGTGGTGTTCATCGTCGCGGTGGTCTTCTTCTCCGGGTTCATCCTGGGCAAGCAGTCCGGCGGCGGGTCAGGTCCCGGCGGGGGTCCACGGCCCAACCACGAGATGATCTTCCGGCAGGGTCCGCCCCCGGGTCCGCCGATGATGTGGCCCGGCCAGGAGCCGGGCCGCGCCGAGCTGGGGCCCGGGCCAGGTCCAGGCCCGGGTGAGGGGCCGGCGCAATCCGAGACCGGTGTCGGACCGCGCCAACCGGGCCAACCGCCGACACCGCCGGCGCGTCCGTGATTACCGGCCACCGAATGGGGTAATCCCTCGCTGAACCATGTGGACAGCCCTCCACAAGCGAAGGGGAAATGAGTCACCCATGACCGAGAAGATCGCAACCACGGACGGTGGGGCGCCGGTACCCAGCGTCGAACATTCGTTGTCCGTCGGCCCGGACGGCCCGCTGCTCCTGCAGGATCACTACCTCATCGAGCAAATGGCGAACTTCAACCGGGAACGCATCCCGGAGCGCCAGCCGCACGCCAAGGGAGGCGGTGCGTTCGGACACTTCGAGGTCACCGCAGATGTCAGCAAGTACACCCGCGCGGCGTTCCTGCAGCCTGGCACCAAAACCGACACCCTGATTCGGTTCTCCACGGTGGCCGGCGAGCGGGGCAGCCCAGACACCTGGCGTGATCCCCGGGGTTTCTCGCTGAAGTTCTACACCTCCGAGGGCAACTTCGACATGGTGGGCAACAACACCCCGGTGTTCTTCCTGCGGGACCCGATGAAGTTCCAGAACTTCATCCGCAGCCAGAAGCGCATGCAGGCCACCAACTTGCGTGACCACCACATGCAGTGGGACTTCTGGACGCTGGTCCCGGAATCGGCCCACCAGGTGACCTGGCTGATGGGCGACCGCGGCATCCCCAAGACGTGGCGCAACATGAACGGTTACTCCAGCCACACCTACAGCTGGGTCAACGCCGAGGGCGAGATGTTCTGGGTGAAGTACCACTTCAAGACCGACCAGGGTGTGGACTTCCTGACCCAGGAGGACGCCGACCGCCTCGCCGGTGAGGACGGTGATTACCACCAGCGGGATCTGTATACCTCTATTCAGGACGGCAACTTCCCGAGTTGGTCGCTGAAGGTGCAGATCATGCCGTTCGAGGAAGCCAAGACCTACCGCTTCAACCCCTTCGATCTGACCAAGGTGTGGCCGCACAGCGACTACCCGCTGATCGACGTCGGCAAGCTGGTCCTGGACCGCAACGTCACCGACTACCACGCCGAAATCGAGCAGGCGGCCTTCGAACCGAACAACATCGTGCCGGGCACCGGGCTCAGCCCGGACAAGATGTTGCTCGCCCGCGGCTTCTCCTACGCCGACGCCCACCGGGCCCGGCTGGGGGTCAACTACAAGCAGATCCCGGTCAACGAGCCGCACGTCGAGGTGAACAGCTACAGCAAGGACGGGGCGATGCGTATCCGCAACGTCACCGACCCGGTGTACGCCCCTAACTCGATGGGTGGCCCGGTGGCCGACGCCCGCCGCGCCGCCGAGGCGCACTGGGTGTCCGACGGTGACATGGTGCGCACCGCGTACACCCTGCGAGCCGAAGACGACGACTGGGGCCAGGCCGGCACGCTGGTCCGCGACGTTCTCGACGACGAACAGCGGGACCGACTGGCGCACAACATCATCGGCCACGTCTCGAAGGGAGTGCGGGAGCCGGTGCTGTCACGGGTGTTCGAATACTGGCACAATGTGGACCCCGACCTCGGCAAGAAGGTCGAAGACGGGGTGCGCAACGGCTAGCGGTCCTGACCCGGGTAGGGCAGCAGCGCCATCTCGCGGGCGTTTTTGATGGCCGTGGCCACGTGGCGCTGCTGCTGCACCGTGAGACCGGTGACGTTGCGCGAGCGGATCTTTCCCTTGTCCGAGATGAACACCCGCAGCGCGTTGGTGTCCTTGTAGTCTACGGTCTCCAGGCCCATGCTCTTGAGCAGATTCTTCTTGGGCCGCTTGGCATCTGGAGCGGGACGGGGACGGCGCGCCATCACCAGCTCGACTTCCGGACGCCGGGCAGCTCGCCGCGGTGCGCCATCTCGCGAACGCGAACCCGGGACAACCCGAACTTACGCAGATGTCCGCGCGGGCGGCCGTCGGCCGCATCCCGATTGCGGACCCGCACCGCGCTGGCATCGCGAGGTTGACGCGCCAACTCGGCCTGAGCGGCGATCCGCTGCTCGACAGAACTGCTCGGAGACTTGATGATCCGCTTCAGCTCTGCACGCCGGTCGGCATAGCGTGCGACGATTTCCCGGCGCAAGTCGTTCTTGACGATCTTCGATCGCTTGGCCATCTCAGCGTTCCTCGCGGAAGTCGACGTGCTTGCGTACCAAGGGGTCGTACTTGCGCAGTACGAGCCGGTCCGGGTCGTTGCGGCGGTTCTTGCGGGTGACGTACGTGAAGCCCGTCCCTGCTGTTGACTTCAATTTGACGATGGGCCGGATGTCGGTGCTCTTGGATGCCATCAGATCTTCTGTCCTTCCTTGCGGAGTCGGGCGACCACGGCTTCGATGCCGTCGCGGTCGATGGTCTTCATGCCCTTGACGCTGACCCGCAGTCGTACATTTCGGCCTTCAGACGGCAGATAGTAGGTCTTCATCTGGATATTCGGTGACCAGCGCCGCTTTGTCCGCCGGTTCGAGTGCGAGACGTTGTTACCGAACCCCGGCGAGCGTCCGGTGACCTGACAGATCGCAGACATCAACACCCTCCTGATGAAAATCGTTTTCGACAAGTGCCGTGACGCACTGTAGCGTGAACATCGGCTAGATGAAAATGATTCCCGATAGTGGAGGTGCGATGCGTACGCCGGTAGTGCTGGTCGCGGGCCTGGGGGACACCGATGCGACCTCGGAAGTGCTGGCCCATCAGCCGGGAACGCTGCTGATCCGGCATCGCTTCGACGGCCATGTGGTCCGTCGCAGCCTGACGACCTCTCAGCACCTCACTGCTGAGGTGGCTTTGGAGCTGGCGCACGGGTGCGTCGCCTGCACCATCCGTAACGATCTGCTGATCCTGCTGCGCCGTGTGCACCGCCGAGACGACGTGACCCGCATCGTGGTGGCGCTGCCGTCGGAGATGGAGCCCGAACCGGTGTGCTTCGCGATCAACCGGGTCCCGGTGCGCGTCGGCCCGGGTTACATCGACGGACCCGCCGCCCGCGATGTCCGGATCCACGCGGTGGTGGTGTGCGTCGACGCCGACAGTTGGCTGGCCACGGCGCTGGGTGACGAGGAACTGCCCGACGGGCGCACCGCAGCACAAGTGGCGGTGTGCCAGGCCGAGTTCGCCGACGTGCTGGTGGTACCGCGGCCGCAGCCGGTGGAACTCGCGGTGCTGCGCCGCCTGGCCCCGCGGGCACGGATCACCGCCGATGCTGACCGGGTGGAGATGGCTTTGGCGAACCTGGAGCCCGACGCCCGGCGCGGACGCAGCGACCACCCGCACGGACCGTTGCTGGCCGGGCAGCCTCCGCTGGCTGCAGACGGCCCGGTGAAGCTGGTGGAGTTCAGTGCCCGGCGTCCGTTCCACCCTGCCCGGTTGCACGAGGCACTGGACCGGCTGCTCGACGGCGTCGTTCGGGCCCGCGGGCGGTTGTGGCTGGCGAGTCGGTCCGAGCACGCCATGTATCTCGAGTCCGCCGGTGGGGGACTGCGGGTGAGCAATGCCGGGAAGTGGCTGGCCGCAATGACATCGGGGGAGATGGCCTACGTGGATCCGGAGCGACGGGCGCTGGCGGATCTGATGTGGGAGCACCGCTTCGGTGACCGCCACACCTCGATGGCGGTACTGGTGTGCGGCGCCGACCCCGCCGAGATCTCGGCCGCCCTGCACCATGCCCTTCTCACCGACGACGAGATGAACCGGCCCAATGGCTGGGCCGAGTATCCCGATCCGTTCGGCGACTGGCACACCGAACCCTGCACGGCCGCAGACGATCTCGCCACCGAAAGCACCCACTCAGTCGAAGGAGACCGATGAAACCCGACATCCACCCCGACTACCACCCGGTGGTGTTCCAGGACGCCACCACCGGCAAGACCTTCCTGACCCGCTCCACGATCACCAGTGACCGGACCATCGACTGGGAGGGCCAGACCTACCCCCTAGTGATGGTCGACGTCACCGCCGACTCACACCCCTTCTGGACGGGTGGCAACCGGATCCTCGACAAGGCGGGTCAGGTGGAGAAGTTCCGTAAGCGGTACGGCGACGGTGGGCGTCAGTACACGTCGCGCACGTAACGCTTCTCGCGTTTGAGGTCGTTGACGTACTCGGTGGTCTGTTCGGTGCCCATCGCCCCGTGCTCGGCCACGATGTCGTGCAGGGCCTTGTCCACGTCCTTGGCCATCCGGGTTGCGTCACCGCAGACGTAGAAATGCCCGCCGTTCTGCAACCAGGCGAACAGGTCCGCGCCGTGCTCGTGCATGCGGTGCTGGACGTAGACCTTGCGGGCCTGATCCCGGGAGAAGGCCAGATCCAGGCGATCGAGCAGCCCCGAGGAGTGCCAACTCGCCAGCTCGTCGGCATAGATGTAGTCGTGCTCGCGGTGCTGGTCGCCGAAGAACAGCCAGTTGTCACCACCGGCCCCGCGTCGCTCGCGCTCCTGCAGGAACGCGCGGAACGGGGCGATGCCGGTGCCGGGGCCCACCATGATCATCGGGGTGTTGTCATCGGCCGGCACCCGGAACGACTTGTTGGGCTGCAGGAAGATCTTCGCGGTGGCGCCCCGGTCGGCCAGGAAGGTCGAACACACCCCGCCGCGTGAGCGACCCGCGCTCTGGTAGCGCACCGCCGCGACGGTCAGATGGATGCTGTCGGGGTGGGCCAGCGAGCTCGACGAGATCGAATAGGCCCGATGCTGGAGGGGTTTGAGCAACCCGATGAACTCCTCGATGCTCAGCTGGTCGCCGCCGATACGCAGGATGTCGAGGATGTCCTTGCCCCACAGCCAGCGATCCAGCGTCTCCTTCACGCCGCCGCGCAGTACATAGGAGAATTCCTCGTTCTCGGCGCGGCTCTCCACCTCACCGAGGAGATCCTTCGACGGCGCGCTGATCTCATATCGATGCCCGAGAAGTTCGCCGAGAGGCTCGCCGTCCACCAGGGTGTCGACGGACACCCGGAAGTGATCGGCGATGGCCTCCACCAGAGCGGGGTCGTTCTCGGGGATAACGGCCAGCGCATCGCCGGCCTCGTAGGTGATGCCGCTGTCGGCCAAGGCGAACTCGAAGTGCCGGATCTCCTTGTCCGACTGGGCACCCGAGAGCAGCCGGTTGACCGCCACCTCGGCGGGGAAGGGATGCTTGCGCGTCCAGCCGGAGCGGGCGGCGATGCTGGGCGGCGGTGTCGCGGGCGTACCGCTGGCGCCGGTGAGGCTCACCAGGCTGCCCACTGCCGACTGCACCCATTCGGCGGCCGGCGCCTCGTAGTCGATGTCGCAGTCGACGCGGCCCACCAGCCGATTCGCGCCGAGCTGCTCGAGCCGGGTGTCGAACAGCTTGCCGGCCTGGCAGAACCCGTCATAGCTGGTGTCGCCGAGAGCGAGCACGCTGTAGGAGACCCCCTCCAGCCGCGGCGCCGTGCTGGCAGACAGTGCCTCCCAGAACAATTCGGCGTTGTCGGGCATCTCGCCCTCACCGTAGGTGGACGTGACGATCAGCACGTGGTTGAGCCCGGCGAACTCGTCGAGTTCGATCTCGTCGAGCCCGCTGACCGTGACGTCGAAACCCTGCAGCCGGGCGGCAGCCGCGGCGTCGTTGGCCACTCCTTCGGCGTTGCCGGTCTGCGTGCCGTAGAGGATGCGCAGCGGCGGCCGCGGCGCGTCGGAGTCCGCGGCGACCGGGGGCGGCGCCGTCATGTTCATGGCGACCCGGGAGTGCAGGCCGGCCAGGAACCCCGAGATCCAGGCGCGCTGGTCCTCGTTGAACGGCGCGTCTTCGGGGATGTAGGCGATTTTCATGGGACTTTCACCGGGGTCTGCGCCGACGTCTCGGGAGTCAGACCCGCGGCGACGGTCGGAATCGTCTTGCACGCGAACAGTTCTTCGAACGACGGCAGCCGGCCGATCCTGTCGACGTTCTTGGCGCTCTGGTGCAGGATCCAGCCGTAAGTGCCGGGGCTGTCCATCGACAGGACGTTGCGCTGCGCCAGTGCCTCTTTGTAGTCGGTGATGCGTTTGTTGGCGATCAGCACCGCGAGATCCTCGTCGGGGAAGATCTCGATGGCTTCCCGCGCGTACCGCTGCAACTTGTTCACCAGGAAGAAATCCTCGGTGAGCACCAGGTTGCGCACCGCCTTGCCGATGCGTGGATCGGTGACGTCCGTGACTCCGGGGGTGCGCGTCAGCGCGAGCTGCTGGGCCATGTTCAGCACTGTGTAGGTGTTCAGCAGCGCGAACATCTCCTCGGTGTCGGTGTCCCCGTAACCGGGCACCGACCCGCCGTGCACCAGCGTCTGATCCCGGTAGGAGCGCTTGAACTTGTGCACCTGGTAGCCCGCCAACGCGGTGGCCAACTCGTCGAGCAGTTCCTTGCGGGTCTTGGCCGCCAGGATGGCGTCGGCGTCCTGGTACTGCAGCAGCGCCCGTGGCATCACGAACACGACGTGCTGACGGGTGGTGGACCAGCCCTGCAACAGTGCCCGCGCCTTCTCCGATCCGGTGGCCTCGGCGTGCCACTCCAACAGTGTGCGCGCGGCGACCTCGTGGAACGCTGCGTCGCTGATCGGAGCCAGCACCACCGAATCGGCGCTGACCTTGCTCGCCAGTTCACCGGCTGGGTCGTACTGGTACAGGAAGCCGCCGCTCATGCCGTTGGCGACACCCTTGCCGAACCCGCCGATGTTGAACACCGCACCGTTGGTCATGTACTCGCAGAGGAACTCGCCCACGCCCTCGACCACCGCCGTCGCGCCGGAGTTGCGGACAGCGAAGCGGTCGCCGGCCTCACCCTCGACGAACAACCTGCCGCCGGAAGCTCCGAAAAGTGCGAAGTTGCCCACCAGGACGTTGCCGCCCGGCGTCTGCGCTCCGCCGCCGGGAGAGCGCACCGTGATGGTGCCGCCGCTGGCACTTTTGCCCACCCCGTCGTTGCAGGTTCCGGTGTGCGTCATGGCCATTCCGTCGTTGCAGAATGCGCCGTAGCTCTGTCCCGCCGATCCGGTGGTGGTGATGACCACGCTCTCCGGGGCCAGGTAACGCCGGCCGCGTTCATCGGTGCATACCGACGACCCCTGTGCTCCCTCGTGATTGAGCATTCGCTCGATGTCGATGGCCAGCTGCCCGCCCACACTCTTGTCGCCGTTGGTCAGCGCTATCGCGGGGTACTGCACCCCGTCGAGCGAGAGTCCGTGCAACAGCTCGTCGTCGACCCGGTAGTCCTTCTCCATGTAGATGGGGTTCTCGACGACGAACTCGTCGACCACCGCCAACATCGCCCGCAGGTCCAGACGTCCGATGCTGGAGGGGTGTTCGAGCAGGTGCAGCAGGTCGCTGCGACCGCGGGCGGCGCGCAGCGACGGCAGTCCGAGGGTGGCCAGGATCTCGCGCACCTCGTGGGAGATGTTGAGCAGGTACTGCGCCAGCGCCCGCGGATCACCTTCGAACACCTCGGCGTTGGTGGTGAGGCCGGCGGGGCACTTGATGTTGCAGTTCTTGGCCATGACGCACTTGAGCATCATCAGCGCGGTGGTGCCGAATTCGTAGCTGTCGGCGCCCAGCAGGGCGGATTTGACGACGTCGCCGGCGGTCTGGTGCGCGCCCGAGCAGCGCAGCACGACCTTTTGCCGGATTCCGTTGGCGCACAGAGCCTGGTGCACCTCGGCGACGCCGATCTCGGCCGAACGTCCGGCGTACTTGAGGCTGGTGACCGCCGCGGCTCCGGTGCCGCCGGTGTTCCCGGCGACGTTGATGACGTCGGCGCCGGCCTTGGCGACGCCGACGGCGATGGTGCCGATGCCCTCCGAGGACACCAGCTTCACGATGACCCGCACCCGGGCGGCCTTGCAGTCGTGGATCAGCTGGGCCAGGTCCTCGATGGAGTACGTGTCGTGGTGCGGCGGCGGCGAGACCAGCTCGACACCGGGGGTGCCGCCGCGGGCAGCGGCGATCTGCACGGTCACCTTGGGCGCCGGAAGCTGGCCTCCCTCACCGGGTTTGGCGCCCTGGCCGATCTTGATCTCGAGTTCCTGCAGCATGGGGTCGGCCAGGTAACCCGCCCACACCCCGAAGCGGCCTGAGGCGAACTGCTTGATCCGGGAGCCGCGGATGGTGCCGTAGCGGGTGATGTGCTCACCGCCTTCACCGCAGTTCGACAGTCCGCCCACCATGTTGGTGCCGTGTGCCACCGCCTCGTGGGCCGGCGCCACCAGCGCACCGTGGCTCATGGCCCCCGATGCCAGAGTGGCCGCGATCTCGTTGGCCGGCTGGATATCCGAGAGCGGAATGGAGTCCGGCGCGGTGCGCAGGCGGCGCAGATAGGCCGCAGCCGACCCGGTGGCGCGGATCCGCAGGCTGTCGCCGATCACGGCACTGTCGGCGATGTCGTCGGCGAAACGGTCTGCCAGGGACTGGGCCAGCGCCTCGAGTCGCTGGGGGCCGTGGCTCAACCGCAGGGTGAACTCGTCGCCGTCGGCGTCGCACGTCAGCCCGCGCACCAGGAAGCTGTTGTTGCCGAACCGGGCGAACTGCCCCATCTCCGAGGTGAACTCGTCGGCGGTGTGCAGGAAGTTCACATCGGCGGGCAGCGCCAGCACATCGCGCAGCGCGGCCGGGCGCCGCGTGCGTTCGGCGTTCATCGCGAAGACGAAGGCGCGGTAACCGGGGGTGATGTCGAAGCTGTTGATGGCCCGGGGGGTCAGCTCGGAGAAGCTGTTGTTGCGGTAGGCCTGGTCATCGAGTCCGAAGGCGCCTTCGAGTTGGTGCAGCGGCAGACCGCGCAGAAATGCGGGGTCGGCCATGTCCGGATTGTCGGGCCGGGCCTCGTCGTCGAAACTGATGGACTCTTCGGTCATGTCGACGAAGCCGCGCACCGCGGTGGTGCCGTACGAGTGGCCGGCCCCCTCGGCACGCTCCTTGAACAGACCCAGCAGCGGCACATCCTTCTCGTCGTGCACGGCCAGCGCACGGGTGTGCCATTCGGCCACCGTCTCGGCCAGGGTGGTGAATCCGACGCCGGCGACCGCGGAGACGACGTTGGGGAAATAGCGCCTGAGCACCGGGTCACCGGTGTCGAGATAGTTGGGCTCGAAGAACTCGCCGCCGATGTAGCTCTCGACGGTGCACAGACCCACCCGGCCCATGGTCTTCATCAGCGATTTCTCGGCGGCCTTGGCGAACTGCTTGAAAGCCTTGCGGACGTTGTCCTCATCGGGCCCGAACTTCTCCTCCGCACGCATCTGCACCGCCAGCGGATACACCGCGGACGCGCCGAAGCCCAGTGCCGTGGCCACGTGGTGCGACGAACATATCTGACCGCTCTCGGCGATCACCGACACCCGCAGTCGCAGGCCCTCTTCGATGAGGCGCTGGTTGATCGCCGACATCACGATGGTCAAGGGCATTGCCGCACGGGCACTCTCGACATGACGGTCGGAGATCACGGCAATGCCGCCGGTCTCCCGGGCGAAGGCCTCCACCTCGTCGCAGAGCGCGTCGATGGCACGCACCAGCGAGTCGGCATTGGCCTGCGGATCGGTGAGGTCGATCCGGTAGCGCATCCCGAACCGGCGCACCGGCGTCTGCTTCTGGTCCCGGATCTTGAGCATGTCCAGGTGCGTGAGAATCGGTGAGGGGACCACGATCTGGGGCGCGGGGACGGCTCCACTGTTGGGTTTGGCGCCCAGGGCGACCCGCAGGGTCATACCGTCGGCCTCGCGGATGCTGTCCAGCGGTGGGTTGGTCACCTGCGCGAACTTCTGCGAGAAGTACCGGGCGATGCCGCCCTCGTGGTTGGACAGGGCGTTGATGGCTGCCCCGTAGCCCATCGCGGAGATCTTCTCCTGGCCGGTGGCCAGCATCGGATCCATCAGGAACTTGAAGCTCTCCTGGTTCAGCGAGTAGGCGACGTAGCGCTGGTGCCGGTTGAGGTCGCCGTTGTAGCGCGCGGGGGACAGCTGCCCTTCCGGGGGTACCGGGGGGAGGTCGGCCAGGTCCACCCGGGCCTCGGCCAGCAAGGCGGGGTAATCATGGCGCGCGGCAAGCATTTCCAGCGCTTCGGTGGTGGTGTACGAGCGGGCGGCGCTGTGGTCGTAGTACAGCATGCCGCCGGCCTCGATACGGCCCCGGGTGAGCACTTCTTCGGGAGGGAAGTACACCTGGCCGGCCTCGGACATCACGCCCAGGTACTCGGCGGTCTCGACGGTGCGCAGCGGCCGCAGGCCGAGGCGGTCCAGACGCGCGCCGATGATGGTGCCGTTGCCGAAGATCAGCGCGGCGGGTCCGTCGTTCTTCTCCTCGTAGAGGCTGAAGAACTCCAGCATGGCCCGCACCTGCGGCGAGAGCGTGGTGTCGTTCTCCCAGGCCGGCGGCATCATGGCCACGACGGCGGACACCACGTCCAGTTCGTCCTCGTAGACCCGGTTCTGCAGGGTCTGGTCCAGCCGGCAGCTGTCGGACTGGCCCAGCGGCCGCACGATCGACCGGTTGCGGGCACGGGCGATGGCGTTGTCGGAGAGCCGGTTCTTCTTGTCGGTATTCAGCTCGCCGTTGTGGGCCATCAGCCGGAACGGTTGCGCCATCATGGCGTTGGGCACGGTGTTGGTGGAGAACCGGGTGTGGAAGAACATCGAGTGCACTTCCATCCGGGGATCGGACAGGTCGGTGAAGTAGGGCACCACCTCGCCCGAGTTCAGCCGGCCCTTGAGCACCTGGGTACGTGCCGACAGGGAAAGCGGGTACAGACCCAGCAGCTCCGGTCGGGTGTAGGCGATGGCCTCGATCGCCATCAGCGCGTCGTGGATGGCACGGTCGGAGGCCGTGGAGAAAATCCACTGCCGGATGGGCAGCTGGTACTTCACGGCCGCGGGACGGATGGCCGAGTTGTCCACCGGCACATCACGTTTGAGTAGGATCTCCAGGCCGTGGGCGGCCAGCGCCGCCTCGATCACCGCTTCGGCCTCGCCGTGGAACGCGGGATCGGTGGGCAGGAAGAAGTTGCCCACGCCGAACTCGCCGAGGCGCAGGTCGGGGCGGCCGGTCAGCTCGGAGAAGAAGCGCAGCGACAGATCCAGGTTCACCCCCGCTCCGTCGCCCACACCCTCTGAGGACATGCCGCCGCGGTGCGGCACCGCGCACAGGGCTTCGTGCAGCTTGCGGACCACGTCATGGGTCTGCACGCCGTCCTTGCGGGTGAGGAAGCCGACACCGCAGCTGCTGTGTTCGATGTCGGGGTTGTACAAACCGCTCAAGCGAGGTTCTCCTGCCAAATCCAGCGCAGACGGCGCAGCCGTCGAGGTGGTGCGCGCCGTTGCGCCGCCCATCGGAGGCAGCACAGATCGCCGCCTGGGGGCCAGGCAAGCCTAGCCTAACTGTCAGGGCACGATTCCGGGCCGGGTGCCGCGCAGATCGCGGGCCCGGAGACGGGAACCGGTCCGAGCCTAGCTGGCATGATCGAAAACATGAGCATCGAAGTGGTGTACACCGCAGAGTCCACAGCCTCCGGCGGCGGCCGGGACGGTCATGTGAAGTCCACGGACGGCAAGATCGATCTCGACACCCGGCCCCCCAAGGAGATGGGCGGCAGCGGCGAGGGCGTCAACCCCGAGCTGCTGTTCTCGGCCGGTTACTCCGCGTGCTTCCTGGGCGCGCTGCGACTGGTCGCCAAGAACGAGAAGATCAGCATCGACGACGCCAGCGGCATCACCGCCCAGATCGGCCTCGGCAAGAATTCCGAGGGCGGCTTCGGCCTCACCGCCCACCTGGTGGGTTACCTGCCAGGACTCGAGCAGGACGTCGCCGATGACCTGATGGAGAAGGCACACGAGGTCTGCCCGTACTCCAGGGCCACCCGCGGCAACATCGACGTGACCCTCACCGCGAAGGTCTGACGTGCGGGTTGTGGCGCTGGCCGCGTGCGCAGCGGTCTCGGTGACGCTGGCCGCCCCGGCCGCCGCCCGCCCGTCCGATCCCGGCGTGGTCAACTACGCCGTGATGGGCAAGGGCTCGGTGGCCAACATCGTCGGTGCGCCGATGACCAGCGAGTTCATCTTCACCACCCCCGTACAGGCCTTCACCGTCACCGTCCCGGTGTGCAACAACTGGGCCGACATCGGCCTGCCCGAGGTGTTCAACGACCCCGACCTGGCGTCCTTCAACGGCGCCACCACGCAGACGTCGGCCACCGATGTCACGCACCTGGTCAAGCAGGCCGTCGGGGTGTTCGCCACCAACGAGGCGGCCGCGGCGGCCTTCGCCCGGCTGAACGACCGGACGGTGGGCTGCTCGGGGCAGACCGCGGTGATGGGCTTCGGCAACGGCACCTCACAGGTGTGGAGCTTCAGCGGAGCGGGGCCGGACGGGCAGCAAGCGGCCTGGGTCAAGCAGGAGGCGGGCACCGACCGGCGTTGTTTCACCCAGACCAGGCTCCGGGAGAATGTTCTGCTGCAGGCGAAAGTCTGTCAGTCGGGCAACGGTGGTCCGGCGGTCAACGTGCTGGCCGGGGCCATCCAGAACAGCCTGGGCCAATAATTCCGGGGTTGGCCGTCGGCCGCCCGGGTAACTGTCACCACAATGTCAGCCGATGAACCCGCGAACTTTGTCGGTGACCTCACCCAAGATGGTCACATGACGTTTGTCGTCGCACCGCCCGCCACGGCAGGCGAAACACAGGCGCGTGCGTTGGTGAATTCCGCCGACGCCGCGCAGCACATCGCCGAGGGCAGCCTCACCGACGCCCCGCTGGGCCGGGTGGGCCTGGAGATCGAGGCCCATTGTTTCGACCGGGCCGACCTGCAGCGCCGGCCCGGCTGGCAGCAGATCACCGATGTCATCGCCGGGTTGCCGACCCTGCCGGGCGGCAGTGCTGTCACCGTCGAACCCGGCGGGGCCGTGGAACTGTCCGGCCCGCCGTTCGAGGGAGCACCGGCGGCCATCGCCGCCATGGCCGCTGACCGGGCCGTCCTCGACGTGGCGTTCGACGCTGCCGGGCTGGGGCTGGCTCTGCTCGGGGCGGACCCGTTGCGGCGGCCGCAACGCGTCAACCCCGGCCCTCGCTACCAGGCCATGGAGCAGTTCTTCGCTGCCAGCGGCACCGGTGAGGCCGGCGCGGCCATGATGACCTCAACGGCCTCCATCCAGGTCAATCTGGATGCCGGCCCCCGGGCCGGCTGGGGTGCGCGCGTCCGCCTGGCGCACGCGCTGGGCCCCACCATGATCGCGATCAGCGCCAACTCGCCGCTGCGCGGCGGCCAGTTCACCGGCTGGGCATCCTCGCGCCAACAGGTCTGGGGACAACTCGACTCGGCACGCTGCGGCCCGATTCTGGGCCACAGCACCGACGACCCCGCCGCCGAGTGGGCGCGCTATGCACTGAAAGCGCCGGTGATGCTGGTGCGCGACGGTGCCGAGGCGACGCCCGTCCTGGACTGGGTGCCCTTCGCCGAATGGGCCGACGGCAGCATCCCGCTCGGCGGCCGCCGCCCCACCACAGCCGACCTCGACTACCACCTGACCACCTTGTTCCCCCCGGTGCGTCCGCGCCGCTGGCTGGAGATCCGCTATCTCGACAGCCTTCCGGACACGCTGTGGCCCGCGGTCGCCCACACCATGACCACCCTGCTCGACGACCCGGTGGCCGCTGACCTGGCGGCCGAGGCGGTCGAGCCCGTGGCCACCGCCTGGGACACCGCGGCGCGGGCGGGGCTGGCCGACCGGCATCTGCGGGAGTCCGCAGTGCGGTGCCTGGAGATCGCGGCCGAGCGCGCGCCCGGGGAATTGATCGGGTCGATGCAGCTGTTGGTCGATCTGGTGGCCCAGGCCCGCAGTCCCGGGGACCAGTTTTCCGACACCGCGGTGCGCCTGGGAATCGACGCCGCCATCGCCGACCTGTGGCAGGAGCGCTGAGTGAGTACCCGAGAGTTGTTGGCCGACGGTTTGTCCCGCGCCCGTGAGCGCACCCGCGCGCTGGTGGCGTTCGAGGACGACGAGCTGCGCCGGCAGTACCACCCGCTGATGAGCCCACTGGTGTGGGATCTAGCGCACATCGGGCAGCAGGAGGAGCTGTGGCTGCTGCGCGACGGCAACCTCGAGGTGCCCGGCCTGCTGCCCCGCAACATCGAGGGGCTCTACGACGCCTTTGTGCATTCCCGCGCCAGCCGGGTGGATCTGCCGCTGCTCTCCCCGGCGGAGGCACACCGGTATCTGGAGACCGTGCGGCGCAAGGCCCTCGATGTCCTCGACGCCGCGGACGAGGACCACGAGTTCCGCTTTGCGCTGGTGATCAGCCACGAGAACCAGCACAACGAGACCATGCTGCAGGCACTGGCCATGCGCACCGGGGCGCCGCTGCTGAGCGCCGGAACAGCGCTGCCGGGCGGCAGACCCGGCGTCGCCGGAACGTCGGTCGAGGTGCCCGCCGGTGACTTCGTCCTCGGCGTCGATCCCGCCGACGAGCCGTTCTCCCTGGACAACGAGCGGCCCGCGCACACCGTGTTCGTCCCGGGTTTCCGCATCGGCCGGGTGCCCGTCACCAACCGCGAATGGCGGGCATTCCTCGACGACGGTGGCTACCGGCGGCCCGAGCTGTGGTCCACCCGGGGCTGGGACCACCGCACGAAAGCCGGCCTCGATGCGCCGATGTACTGGAACACCGACGGCACCCGCACCCGGTTCGGGCATCTCGAGACCATCCCGGACGACGAGCCCGTGCAGCACGTCACGTATTTCGAAGCGCAGGCCTACGCCCGGTGGGCGGGCGCGCGGCTGCCCACCGAGATCGAATGGGAGAAGGCCGCCGCCTGGGATCCGGCCGCCGGTCGTCGCCGCCGGTTCCCCTGGGGTGCCGCGACGCCCACCGCCGCCGTGGCCAACCTCACCGGCGAGGCGCTGCGCCCCGCCCCCGTGGGTGCCTACCCGGCCGGCGCGTCGGCCTACGGCGCCGAGCAGATGCTGGGCGATGTGTGGGAATGGACCAGCTCCCCGCTGCGGCCGTGGCCGGGGTTCACGCCGATGATCTACGACCGCTATACCGAGCCCTTCTTCGAGGGGGATTACCGCGTACTGCGCGGCGGATCGTGGGCGGTGGCCGCGGACATCCTGCGCCCCAGCTTCCGCAACTGGGACCACCCGATCCGGCGGCAGATCTTCTCCGGTGTGCGATTGGCCTGGGATCTGTAGATGTGCCGCCACCTCGGCTGGCTGGGTGAGGCCGTGTCCGTGTCCAGCCTGGTGCTCGAACCGCCCAACGGATTGCTGGTGCAGTCCTACGCCCCGCGCCGGCAGAAACACGGGACCATGAACGCCGACGGCTGGGGTGTCGGCTTCTTCGACGGCGACACCCCGCGCCGGTGGCGGGGCGCCGCGCCGCTCTGGGGAGACAGCTCGTTTGCCTCGGTGGCACCCGCGCTGGCCAGCACGTGTGTGGTGGCGGCGGTGCGCTCGGCCACTGTGGGCATGCCCATCGATGTCAGCGCGGCTGCGCCCTTCACCGACGGACGCTGGCTGCTGTCCCACAACGGTGTGGTGGACCGGTCGGTGCTGCCCGCGGACTCGGGTGCCGAGTCGGTGGTGGACAGCGCGCTGCTGGCCGCGCTGATCTTCCGGCGCGGGCTGGATCAACTGGGCCCGACCATCGCCGAAGTGGGTGCCGCCGACCCCCTGGCGCGTTTGAACATTCTGGCCGGCAACGGGTGTCGTCTCCTGGCCACCACCTGGGGTGACACCCTGTCGATGTTGCGCAGGCCCGATGGGGTGGTGGTGGCCAGTGAGCCCTACGACGATCACCCGGATTGGGAGGACATCCCCGACCACCACCTCGTCGACGTCCACGACGGCACCGTGACCGTCACCGCCCTGTAGGAAGGTCCACGATGACCAGTCACACCTCCATCACCGTCGCCAACCATCTGGCCGCCGACCACGCCGCCCGTGCTCTGCGTGAAGATGTCCGCACCGGGTTGACTGCCAGCCCGAAGTCGTTGCCGCCCAAGTGGTTCTACGACGCCGTGGGCAGCGACCTGTTCGACCGGATCACCCGGCTGCCGGAGTACTACCCCACCCGGGCCGAGGCGTCCATCCTGGCGCAGCGCGCCGCCGAGATCGCCGTCGCCAGTGGCGCCGACACCCTGGTCGAACTCGGCAGCGGCACCTCCGAGAAGACCCGCAGGCTGCTCGATGCTCTTCGTGAGCACGGCACGCTGACCCGCTTCATCCCGTTTGATGTCGACTCGTCGGTGCTGGTGGCCGCAGGTGCCGCGCTGACCGCGGAGTATCCCGGCCTGGACATCGACCCCGTGTGCGGGGACTTCGAAGAGCACCTGGGCGAGATTCCCCGCGGTGGCAGTAGGCTTTTCGCGTTTCTGGGCTCCACCATCGGCAACCTCACCCCCGGACCGCGCGCACAGTTCCTGGCATCACTGGCGGCGGTGATGAACCCCGGCGATTCCCTGCTGCTGGGCACCGACCTGGTGAAGGACACCGAGCGTCTGGTGCGCGCCTATGACGACAGCGCGGGAGTCACCGCCGCGTTCAACCGCAATGTGCTGTCGGTGGTGAACCGGGAGCTGCACGCCGACTTCGACCTGGACGCGTTCGCCCACGTGGCCAAGTGGAATGCCGGCGAGGAACGCATCGAGATGTGGCTGCGGGCCGCCACCGCCCAGCAGGTGCACATCGGCGAGCTGGACCTGCGCGTCGACTTCGCCGCGGGTGAAGAGATGTTGACCGAGGTGTCGTGCAAGTTCCGCTCCGAGGGCGTGGCCCGCGAACTTGCCGCCGCCGGGCTTACCCGCACCCACTGGTGGACCGACGCCCCCGGTGATTTCGGTCTGTCGCTGGCCGTGCGGTGACCGAGCTGGCCGGGTCGTGGCGTGCCGCCCGGCCGCAACCGGCTGGTATTCACCTGGACTCGGCGGCCTGTTCCCGCCAGAGCTTCGCGGTCATCGATGCGCTCGCTCAGCACGCGCGGCACGAGGCCGAGCTGGGGGGATACGTCGCCGCCGCGGCGGCCGAACCCGTGCTGGCCGCCGGGCGGACCGCGATCGCGGCGTTGACGGGCCGGGCGGGCGAGGACGTCGTCTTCACCACCGGGTCCACCCACGCGCTGGACCTGCTGCTGGGGTCCTGGCCTGGGCGGCGGACGCTGGCCTGTGCGCCCGGCGAGTACGGGCCCAACCTGGCGGTGATGGCCGCCAACGGATTCGAGGTGCACGCGCTGCCGGTCGACAGCCTGGGCCGGGTGATCGTGGAGCAAGCCCGGGAGATGCTGGCCGCCGACCCGCCGGCGCTGGTGCACCTGACCGGAGTCGGGAGTCACCGGGGGGTGGCCCAACCCCTGCATGAACTGGTGCACGGGTGCCGGGGGCTGGGCATCCCGGTGGTGCTGGACGCCGCGCAGGCTTTTGGCCAGATCGACTGTGCCGTGGGCGCGGACGCGGTGTACTCCTCGTCGCGCAAGTGGATGGCCGGACCCCGCGGGGTCGGGTTCCTGGCGGTCGCGCCCGAACTCGCGGGCCGGTTGATCCGCCGGCTGCCGCCCCCCGACTGGGATGTGGCGGTGGGGGTGCTGGAATCCTTCGAGCACCACGAGGCCAATGTCGCTGCCCGGCTGGGTTTCTCGCTCGCCGTTGGCGAGTACGTGGCGGCGGGTCCGGCTGCGGTGCGGGCCCGGCTCGCCGAGCTGGGGACCGCGGCGCGCATTGCGGTCGACGGGGTGGCCGGCTGGCGGGTGGTCGAACCCGTCGACGAGCCCACCGCCATCACCACGTTGGTGCCGCCGGATCATGTCGACCCGGTTGCGGTGCGGGAGTGGCTGACCGGCGAGCGCGGAATCGTCACCACTGTGGCTCTACAGGCCCGCGCGCCGTTCGAGCTGACCGGCCCGGTGCTGCGGATCTCGCCGCACGTCGATACCACCGAGGCCGATCTGGACATGTTCGTCGCCGCGCTTGCGGACGGCACGGCTGCAGCCCTCTCGGATCGCCAGGTGTGATCGCGGCCACTTCGGGGAACCCCCGTCTGCGGCGGTGACGATCAGGGGCTGAGGAGTCGGGGATGGCTAGTGCAGGGGAACCAGGGGCGGACACTGCTGCAGAGGCGGAGAAGCCCAAGAAGAAAGACCGCACGCACTGGCTCTACATCATGGTCCTGGTGGCCATCGTGGCCGGGATCATCGTCGGTCTGGCGTCGCCGGACACCGGGGCGTCGTTGGGCGTTCTCGGCACTCTGTTCGTCGCCTTGATCAAGATGATGATCAGCCCGGTCATCTTCTGCACCATCGTCTTGGGCATCGGGTCGGTGCGCAAGGCGGCCTCCGTCGGCAAGGTGGGTGGGCTGGCGCTGGGCTACTTCCTGGTGATGTCCACCTTCGCCCTGGCCATCGGCCTGTTGGTGGGCAACATCATCCATCCCGGTGACGGGCTGAACGCGACCGGTGATCCGGCTGCCGGTGCCGAGTTGGCCGCAGAGGCCGAAGGCGAAGGCGGGACCATGGAGTTCATCTCCGGGATCATCCCGACCTCACTGCTGAGCTCGCTCACCGAAGGCAATGTGCTGCAGACGTTGTTCGTGGCATTGCTGGTCGGATTTGCCGTGCAGGCCATGGGCCGCACCGGCGAGCCGCTGCTGCGCGGCATCGGGCTGTTGCAGAAGCTGGTCTTCCGCATCCTCGCCGGCATCCTGTGGCTGGCACCCATCGGTGCGTTCGGCGCCATCGCAAAAGTTGTGGGCGACACCGGTTTCCAAGCTGTTATCCAGATGGGCGTGCTGATGGGCGCCTTCTACCTGACCTGTGTGGTGTTCGTCTTCGGCGTGCTCGGGGTGCTGATCCGGCTGATCGCCGGCCAGTCGATCTTCAAGCTGGCCCGCTATTTGGCCCGGGAGTACCTGCTGATCGTCGCCACGTCGTCCTCGGAGTCGGCGCTGCCGCGTCTGATCGCCAAGATGGAACACGCCGGCGTGCAGCCCACCACCGTCGGAATTGTTGTGCCGACCGGCTATTCGTTCAATCTGGACGGCACTGCGATCTACCTGACGATGGCGTCGCTGTTCATCGCCGACGCGCTCGGCGACCCGCTGACCATCGGCGAACAGCTTTCGCTGCTGGTGTTCATGATCATCGCCTCCAAGGGTGCGGCCGGGGTCAGCGGTGCCGGACTGGCCACCCTGGCCGGCGGGCTGCAGGCCCACCGTCCCGAGCTGCTCGACGGCATCGGCCTGATTGTCGGCATCGACCGGTTCATGTCCGAAGCCCGCGCCCTGACCAACTTCTCGGGCAATGCCGTGGCCACCGTCCTGGTGGGTTCGTGGACCGACACGGTGGACAAGGACCGGCTGAGCAAGGTGCTCGACGGGGAGATCCCGTTCGACGAGCAGACGATGGTCGACGACGACTCCCACGACCGCAAGCCGGCCATGTCCGGCTCGGAGACGAGCTGAGTCAAGTGTCCCGCAACGGATTCACTGCTCGCCGGTGATCTCGAGCTGGTGGTCGGCGACAGCCTGCAGGTTGTCCAGGAACTTCGTGTACTCGGCCTCGCCGAGGAGCGCGGCGTGGCGGTGGGTGATGTCGGCGAGGATGGCCTGCGACGCCCGCAGCAGCCGGCGCCCCTTCGCAGTGGGCACCACCAGCTTGGCGCGGCGGTCTTCGGGATCAGGTTTGCGGGTGACGTAACCGAGGCGCTCCAGATCGTCGACGATGTGACCCACCACCTGCTTGAGTTGGCCACACTTGCGGGCCAGTTCGGTGGCCCGGACGCCCTCGGGAGTCAGATACGCCAGCACGGCGCCGTGGCGCGGACCGACGTTGGGGTAACCCGCCCGGTGCAGGCGGTCGAAGTGTTCGTTTTGCACCGCGAACATCACCTGCCCGGCGAGGGTGCCGAGGTCATGCCCATCTGTCACTGCCGCCTCCAATGTCACAGCATGGAGTGCACTGTATCGGGTGTCTAATTAAGCCGATACCGCACCTGCGGCCGGCCGGCCTTGCCGTACTCCGTCACCCGGGTGACCACACCGTCGTCGGCCAGCCGTTCCAGATATCGCCACGCCGTGACCCGCGAAATACCCAGCTGTGCAGCAGCTTCGGAGGCGTTCAGGCCGGTGGGTGCACCCCGGATCGCGGCGGTGACCAGGTCCAGAGTGTCCGCGGACACGCCCTTGGGGGTGGATGCCTTTTGGTCGGCGGTGCGCAGCGCATTGATGGCGCGATCGATCTCGTGCTGCCCGGCCGCGGCGCCGCCGGCACCGAGGGCCTCCCGGTATTGCTGATAGCGCTCCAGCTTGTCGCGAAAGGCCGCGAAGGTGAACGGTTTCAGCAGATAGAGCGCCACCCCGTGGGCCACCGCCGAGCGCACCACCTCGAGGTCCCGTTCCGAGGTGATGGCGATGATGTCCGGGGAGGGCCGGATACCGCTGAGTGCGGAGGCGACGTCGATACCGCTGGCATCAGGCAGCCCGATGTCCAGCAGCACCAGGTCGATCGGCGAATCGCCGGCAGCGGCGCCGGCCACGGTTCGCACCGCCGCGCTGCCGGTACCCACCACACCGTGCACCGCGAAGCCGGGCAGGCGATCGACGTAGGCCCGGTGCGCCTCCGCGATCAGTGGCTCGTCGTCGACGATGAGGACCCGGATCACGCGCGCACCGTCGGGATGGTGGCGGTGATGACCGAACCGTAGGAGTTCTGCGAGGTGATGGTGCCGCCGTGCGCGGCGATCACCTGCCACACCAGGGCAAGGCCCAGGCCGCGATCCCCGGATTTGGTGGAATGGCCCCGCATCCGGGCCTGCTCGAAGGCGTCCGGCGTCATACCCGGTCCGCTGTCGGCGACGCTGACCGTCAGCGAGTCCGACGTTCCGCGTACGGTCACCTCGACCCAGCTGGGTTCGGCCACTCTTGCGGCTTCAATCGCGTTGTCGACGAGATTGCCCACCAGCGTGACCAATTCGCCCTGGGTGAGGCCGATGTTGTCCGGATCGTCGAGCAGTGACTCCTCGGTGACCGTCAGCTCGACCCCGCTGTCGCGGGCCTGGCTGATCTTGCCCAGCAGTAGCGCCGCCAGCGCCGGCTCGGCGACGGTGGCCATCAACCGGTCGATGAGGTGCTGCGAGACGGCCAACTCGGCGGTGGCGAACGCGACGGCCTGTTCGGCGCGGCCCAACTCCACCATGGTGATGACCGTGTGCAGGCGGTTGTCCGCCTCGTGCGCGCGGGAGCGCAGTGATTCGGTGAACTGCGTCAGTGAGCTCAACTCGCCGGACACCCGCTGCAGGTCGGTGCGATCACGCAGCGTCATGACCGTGCCGACCTTGCGGTTCTCCCACTGCACCGGTTGCTGGTTGACCAGCAGCACCCGGTCGGCGGTCACGTGGGTCTCGTCGGTCAGCGTCTCGTCTCCCGAGGTGCCCAGCGAGCCCGGCAGCCCGGCGCGCGTCACCGGCCCCTCGGGAAGTGAAAGCAGCCGTCGCGCTTCGTCGTTGACCACCTCGGCGCGGCCGTCGGCGTTGAACACCAGCAGACCTTCCCCGATGGCGTGCAGCACTGCCTCCCGCTGCTCGTACAGCGCGGACAGATCGCCGAACGACAGTCCCAGCGTGCGTCGCCGCAACCGTCGCTCCAACAAGTAGGCCCCGGTCAGCGCCATCACCAGCGCGACCCCCAACGCCAACCCGATGGCCGGCAAGGTGGCCATCACGCTCTGGGAAACCTTGGTGCGGGTGACGCCCGCAGAGACCAGGCCGACGATGGTTCCGGAATCGTCGCGCACCGGCGCCACCGCCCGGATGGACGGGCCGAGGGTGCCCGGGTAGGTCTCGGTGAACGTCGTCCCGGCCAGCGCCCGGTCGATGTTGCCGGTGAACTGGCCGCCGATGCGGTTGACGTCGGTGTGGGTGAAGCGGGTGCGATCCGGTGCCATCACCACGATGAAATCCGCCCCGGTGGCCTTGCGGATGGCCTCGGTCTGCGGTTGCAGGATGGCCGTGGGATCGGGCGACTCGATGGCTTCGGCGGTGGAGCGCATCAACGCCACCGACTCGGTGATCGCGATGACCTTCTGCGTCGTCAGCTCGTCGGCGTCGCGCCGGGCGTCCAGCACGGCGACCCCGCCCGCGCCCAGGATGAGGATCAACAGCAGAGCCAACTGCCACCGGAAGAGCTCCCGGGCGACACTGCGGGACGACGAAGCCGGCGAGGTACGAGGCGGGTGAGGAGTCACGCCATCGACACTGCGGGACGACGAAGCCGGCGAGGTACGAGGCGGGTGAGGAGTCACGCCATCGACACTGCGGTCCGTTGTCATCGTGACGACCTTATTTCCTGCGAACTGAAATCAATGAACTTATTGGTGACTTGAGTCACGGCGGGGCTGACAGTGATCTGCAGCAAGTGACCCCCAACACACAGGAGTGCAGACATGGCTGACACCGCCACCGCACCTCCGCGGAAACGCGACCGTACCCATTGGCTCTACATCGGCGTCATCATCGCGGTGCTCGGCGGCATCGTCGTCGGCCTCGTCTCGCCGGACACCGGCTCCGAACTGGGCGTGCTCGGCACCATGTTCGTCAGCCTGATCAAGATGATGATCAGCCCGGTCATCTTCTGCACCATCGTCTTGGGCATCGGCTCGGTCCGCAAAGCAGCTTCCGTCGGCAAGGTCGGCGGTATGGCGCTGGGTTACTTCCTGGCGATGTCCACCGCTGCACTGGCCATCGGCCTGGTGGTCGGCAACCTGATCAGCCCCGGAACCGGGCTGAATGTCGCCGCTGACCCGGCGGCAGGCGCCGAACTGGCCGAGAAGGCCGAAGGCGCCGGCGGCACCATGGAGTTCATCTCGGGCATCATCCCGACCTCGCTGCTGAGCTCGTTGACCGAGGGCAGCGTGCTGCAGACCCTGTTCGTCGCGCTGCTGGTGGGCTTCGGCCTGCAGGCCATGGGCGAGGCCGGTGAGCCGATCCTGCGTGCAATCGGTCTGATCCAGAAGCTGGTCTTCCGCATCCTGGCGGGCATCCTGTGGCTGGCCCCGATCGGTGCCTTCGGTGCCATTGCCAAGGTGGTCGGCGACACCGGTTTCGCCGCGGTGGTGCAGCTCGGTGTGCTGATGGGTGCGTTCTACCTGACGTGCACGATCTTCGTCTTCGGTGTCCTGGGCGGACTGATGCGCATGGTGTCCGGCATCTCGATCTTCAAGCTGGTTCGGTACCTGGCCCGGGAGTACCTGCTGATCGTCGCCACGTCATCCTCGGAGTCGGCGCTGCCGCGTCTGATCGCCAAGATGGAGCACGCCGGCGTGCAGCCCACCACCGTCGGAATCGTTGTGCCGACCGGCTATTCGTTCAACCTGGACGGCACCGCGATCTACCTGACGATGGCGTCGCTGTTCATCGCCGACGCAATGGGCAACCCGCTGTCGATCCCCGAGCAGCTCAGCTTGCTGCTGTTCATGATCATCGCCTCCAAGGGTGCGGCCGGCGTCAGCGGTGCCGGGCTGGCCACCCTGGCCGGCGGCCTGCAGAGCCACCGTCCCGAGCTGCTCGACGGCATCGGCCTGATCGTCGGCATCGACCGGTTCATGTCCGAGGCGCGCGCCGTCACCAACTTCTCGGGTAACGCGGTTGCCACCATCCTGATCGGCACCTGGACCAAGACGTTGGACAAGGCCCGGATCAACGACGTGCTCGACGGCAAGGCCCCGTTCGACGAGCAGACCATGGTCGACGACCATCCGGCACCCGCCGACTCCAAGAAGGAGGCCGTCGGCGTCTGACGGCCCACGAGCAACCGAGCGCCGGTCCGAAATGGACCGGCGCTCGGTCATTTTTTCCCGGTGCCCCCGTTCTCCCGGCACACATGTGTGCCCAGCTGCGGTGCCACGGCGTGTCGCTCGGTAAATCGCACATATGTGGCCCGCACCTGCCCGATCGGGTAGGTGCGGGCCTGCCCGGTCGAGCTGAAAATCACTGCCGTGGGACGGGTTTGCACCCGTAACTGTTCCGCAGATCACAGTGCGTCGCGGACTCTGGTGGCCGACACCGGAGAGAACCGAGAGGACGCACCGATGAAGGTCGAGGATCTGCTCAAGCCGTTCCCCATCAAGGAGTTCCACCCCTTCCCCCGCGCCATGATGGGGCCCGGCGCCCACGAGATGGTGGGCCCGGAGGCGTTGAAGATGGGCTTCAAGCGCACCCTGCTGATGAGCTCGGGACTGCGCGGCACGGACATCGTGCACAACATGGCCGAATCGTTGAAGTGGCACGGCCTGGAGGTGGTGGTCTACGACCAGGTGGAGTCCAATCCCAAGGACTACAACGTCATGGACTCGGTGAAGCTCTACCAGGAGAACGAGTGCGACAGCTTCATCTCCATCGGTGGCGGCTCCACCCACGACGCCTGCAAGGGTGCCCGCATCTCGGTGGCCCACGACGGTCGTAACGTCAACGACTTCGAGGGCTTCAACATGAGCGAGAACCCGAAGAACCCGCCGCACATCGCGATCTCCACCACCGCGGGCACCGGTTCGGAGACCTCCTGGGCCTACGTCATCACCGACACCACCACCGACCCGGGCAACCCGCACAAGTACGTGGCCTTCGACGACGCGTGCGTGGCCACCCTGGCCGTCGACGACCCGGTGCTCTACTACGACTGCCCCGTCGACTACACCGCCCAGTGCGGATTCGACGTGCTGGCCCATGCCTCGGAGCCGTATGTCTCCCGGCTGAATTTCGAACCGTCGCTGGGCAACGCCATCCGTGCGATCAAGCTGACCGCAGAGAACCTGCGCGAAGCCACCTGGAACGGGCAGGACCTGGCCGGCCGCCAGGGCATGATGTACGCGCAATACATTGCCGCACAGGCCTTCAACTCCGGCGGCCTGGGCATCATCCACTCCATCAGCCACGCCGTGTCCGCGTTCTACGACACCCACCACGGCCTCAACAACGCGATCGCGCTGCCGCGGGTGTGGGCGTTCAACATGCCGGTGGCCTACAAGCGGTTCGCCGACATCGCGGTGGCCATGGGCGTGGACACCTACGGCATGACCGACGTCCAGGCGGCCGACGCCGCGTTGGCGGCCGCCATCCGGCTGCTGCGCGACGTCAACATCATCGAGCGCTTCGTCGACGTCAAGCAGGACAGCTACTCCAAGAACCGGCTGGGCCAGGGCCCCACCGAGTTCTACAAGAACGCGCCGCAGATCTTGGGCGACAAGGCCGACGTCGACCGCATCACCAACCACGTCCTCGGTGACGCGTGCACCCCCGGCAACGCCAAGGAATGCACGTTCGACACCGTCCGCCCCGTCGTCGAGCACTGCATGAACGGCGACCTGGACGAGTTGCTGCCCTGATGTTCGCGTCGGTCGACGAGGTACGCGAGGCGCTCGCCGGGCAGGGCTACATCGCCGACGAGCGGCTGGCGACCACGGTGTTCCTGCAGACCCGGCTGGACAAACCCCTCCTGATCGAGGGTCCGGCGGGGGTGGGCAAAACCGAACTGGCCAAGGTCCTGGCGGCAGCCACCGGGCGGCGGCTGCTGCGCTTGCAGTGTTACGAGGGTCAGGACGAAACCAAGGCGCTCTACGAGTGGGACTACGGCAAGCAACTGCTGTACACCCAGATCCTCAAGGAGAAGATCGGCCAGCTGGTGGAAGACGCTGCGACGCTGGAGGAGTCGGTGGAGCGGATCAGCAGCCAGGAGAGTGTGTTCTTCTCCGATCGCTTCCTGGCCGCCCGCCCACTGCTGGAGGCTGTGCGGTCAGAGGAACCCGTGGTGTTGCTGATCGACGAGATCGACCGCGCCGACGAGGCATTGGAGGCGGTGCTGCTGGAACTGCTGGGTGAATACCAGGTCTCGGTTCCCGAGGTGGGTACCTTCACCGCGCGGCATGCGCCCTATGTGGTTCTGACGTCGAACAACACCCGGGATCTGGCGGCCGCGTTGAAGCGCCGCTGCCTGCATCTGTTCCTCGATTACCCGGCGGCGCAACGGGAACTGGAGATCGTGCGGTCCAAGCAGACCGGCCTGACCGAAGCGTTGGCCGCGCAGCTGGTGGAGGTGGTGCGCGGCCTGCGGGAGCTGGATCTGCGCAAGTCGCCGAGCATCTCCGAAACCATCGACTGGGCCCGCACGCTCGCGGTGCTGGGGGTCGACGAACTCAACGCCGCGGTGCTGGCCGACACCGTGTCGGTGGTGGTCAAGTACGACAAGGACGTCCGTAAGGCACTCGACGCCCTGCCGAAGCTGGTGGACCCGAATGCGACCGTGCCCGAGACCGGGCATCACCACCACTCCCACAACGGCCACCACCACCATCACGACCACCACGATGAACCCGACGGCAAGGAGGTCCGGGAAGCCAAGGACCAGCCGGGGCGGTTCACCGACGGCTACTACGGCACACCGAAAACTGCTGCGCTGGGCCGACGCAGGCCGTTCTGATGGAGGCGACGGTGCACCGCTTCGTCCGGCTGCTGCGCCTGGCCGGGGTGCGCGTGTCGGTGCCCGAGGCGCTGGATGCGATGCGGTGCGCCGCCGCACCCGGGGTGCTGACGTCGCGGGGGATGCTGCGCACCGCGCTGCGGGTGGCCCTGGTCAAGGACCACCGCGACGAGCCGGTGTTCGACGAGATCTTCGACGCCTTCTTCGCGCTGGTGCGGGTAGGTCCAGAAGATGGAGCCGGCGACGGGCATTCGCATGCCCACGACGATCTGGTCGACACCGGCGAACTGGACTCGTTCACCCTGTCCGAGGAGCCCAGCGACACCCCGCAGGAAGGACACGAACACGGCAAGCCGCACAGCATCCGGGAGTACTTCAAACAGGAAGATCTGGCGCAGCGGTACAACCTGCACCAGGAGGCCAACAAGATCGACCTGGCCGCGCTGACCGACCAGATCGTCTTCTCCGATGACGCGGTGGGCGACGACGCCGACAAATACCGGGTGGAGCTCTCCGCCGACCGCATCCACGGCGCCGGCCCGCCGGGCGAGCTGTCCTCGGGCACCGGCACCAGCGTCGAGGCCGACCTCACCATCGCCCAGCAGGAGGCCCTACTGGGCTGGCTGAACGGGCTGGACGACGGCGGGGGCGACGAGTCCGACGCGGCGGCGCTGCGCCGCCGGCTCACCGGGATGCTGGAGAACCTGTCGCAGGCCCTCAAGCGCCACCTCGAAGCGCTGCTGGCGCTGGAGAACACCATCATCGAACGCCGCGAGCAACGCGAAGCCCAGGTGGCCCGCATCGCCGAGACCGAGCGCGCCGAACTGGAGGACTCCCTGCGCCGGCTGGCGCATACGCTGCACGGCGCGCTCACCCACCGGCGCCGGATCGCCGCCGCAGGCCGGGTGGATCCGGGGCGGACGATGCGGCGCAACATGCGTTTCGACGGGGTACCGTTCCAGCCCGTCACCGTCCGGCGCGGCGAAGACCGGCCCCGGCTGCTGGTGCTCGCCGATGTCAGCCTGTCCGTGCGGGCCACCTCACGGTTCACCTTGAACCTGGTGCACGGCCTGCAGGACCTGGTCACCGCGGTACGGTCCTTCGCGTTCGTCGATGAGATCGTGGAGACCACGGAGCTGTTTCGTGACCATCCCAGCGAGCGGGCGCTGGGCCTGATCTTCGGCGGGGACGTCCTCGACGTGGACGCCAACTCCGACTGCGGCGCGGTGTTCGGGGAGTTCCTCGCCGAGCACTCGTCGGCGTTGTCCCGGCGCACCACGTTGTTGGTGCTCGGCGACGGCCGCAACAACGGCAAGGACCCCAACCTGGCGGCGTTCCAGGAGATCAGCCGGCGTGCGCGCGAGACCATCTGGCTGACCCCGGAGCCCCGGTACTCGTGGGGGCTCGGCGGGTGTGACCTGCCGCGATACGCGGAGTTCTGCGACCGGGTACGGGTGGTCGGCGACCTCAGCGGGCTGGAACACACCGCGGCAGAATTCGCCGCGGAAGCGGTGGGCCGATGACCGGCGGTGGCCGTACGCTGGAGACCACCATGTTGTCCGGATCACAGTCGACGATGCGTCCCGGACGGACCGGCCAGCCCGGCCGCGTCCTGAAGTTCCACGCGCCGGAGATCGTCTTCGGTGTCGATTCGATGGTGGAGGCCGCCCACGCCGCGCTGCGGTTGGGCGCACTGCGCCCGATGCTGATCACCGACCCCGGCCTGATCGAGGCGGGCTGGGTGGACGAGATGCTCATGCACCTGCGTGAACAACTCGTCGAGGCGCATGTCTGGAGCGGACTGACCCCCAACCCCAAGGACCACGAGATCGCGGCCGGCTACCAGATGTACGCCGAGCGTGGCTGCGACGTCCTGCTGGCGGTGGGTGGCGGTTCGGTGATCGACGCCGCCAAGGGGGTGGCGATCCTGGCGTCCAACGGCGGGCACATCCTGGACTACGAGGGTGTGGACAAGGCGCAGGTGCCCATCCCCCCGTTGGTGGTGGTGCCGTCGACCTCGGGTACCGGCGCCGACGTCTCGCAGTTCTGCATCGTCACCGACACCACCCGCAACGTCAAGATCAGCATCCTGGGGCGCGCACTGGTGCCCGACGTCACGGTGATCGATCCGCGACTGCTGACCACCATGCCCGAAAACCTCAATGCTGCAACGGGTCTGGATGCGCTGACCCACGGCATCGAAGCCTTCGTCTCGCTGGGGCACAACCAGCTGACCGACCACCACGCACTGCGGGCGGTGCAGATGGTCACCGAGAACCTGGTAGCCACCATCGAGCGTCCCACCGACATGCCGCCGCGGGTGCTGATGGCGCAGGCGGCCCTGGAAGCGGGTCTGGCCTTCACCAACGCGATCCTGGGCGCCACCCACGCGATGAGCCATCAGGTGGGCGGGCTGCTGGACCTGCCGCACGGCGTCATCAACGGTGTGCTGCTGCCGCACGTCATCCGCTTCAACGCCGAGGCCGACCCGCAGCCCTTCGCCGTGATCGCCGACGCGCTGGGGGTGACGCAGCCCGGGATGCCGGCGGCGGAGGCGGCGCAGGCGCTGGCTGAGCGCATCGACCGCCTGGCCGCTGAGGTGGGTGTGCCACGGGGGCTGGCGCAACTCGGTGTCAGCGACGCCGATGTGCCGATCCTGGCGAAGAACGCGCTGCACGACGCCTGCATGACCACCAACCCGCGGGCGGTCGACGAGCAGCAGGTGCAGGCGTTGTTCCGGGCGGCCATGTGAGCGCGATGCCGGAGCGGGCCACCGCCACCGAGTTGGAGCGGTTGACCGGGCTGCGCTCGGGCAAGAGTTCCTTCTACAGCGAGTTCCGGGCCACTGCACAACGTCTGGACCGGGTGGTGGCGGCCTTGGACACCATCTCGCGCGCCCTGGTGCAGACGGTGCACGGTTCGGAGAACCTGGTGCGCGCCGTCGCCGAGGCGGCCCGGGTCCACCTGGACGCCGAATGGGTGGTGCTGGCGCTGGCCGACGGCGCCCTGCCCGACGCCCATCCGCGCCACCTCATCCTGGACTCCGCGGGGCGCGCCTACGCCTTCGAGGGACTGCGTGATGCGCACGACCCGGGTCCGCACCTGCCCGACGCCGTGCTCAACCGGCTCAACGACATCCTGCGCGGGCAACTGGCCCAGTTCCGGCTCCCGGTGATCGAACGCCACCACGCGCACGTCCCGATCGAGTTGGACGGTGAGGTGATGGGTGCGTTCGCCGCGTGGACGGCACCGCCGCGGACGCTGGACGCCACCGATGCCGCGGTGATGCGCATCCTGGCCAGCCAGACCGCCGTCGCACTCCAGAACTCGTCACTGTTCTCCACGTCGGTGAACCTGCTGGCCGAATCCGAGGCGCGCAACGCCGAATTGCTGGCCACCCAACGCGAACTCGGCGCCGTGCAGCGGCATCAGGTGCTCGACAACGAGCGCCACCGCATCGCCCGGGAGCTCCACGACAGCGTGGCGCAGACAGTGCTGTCGGCCGGCATGCTGATCGAGGTGTGCCGCAGTGAGGCCGCCGCGCCGGAGCTGGCGGCCCGGCTGGACCTGGCCAAGGACCTGACCCGCTCGGCCACCGAGCAACTGCGCTCTGCCATCTATGCACTCAACCACCCCGACGACGCCGACCGGTCCAGCCTCATCGAGATGCTGGCGCAGCTGGCCACGGTGCACATGCCCGAGGATCTGCGGGTGGATCTGCGGGTGACGGGGCAGGCCGGTGAACTGCCCGGCGATGTGGAGCATGCGCTGCTGCGGATCGCCGGGGAGGCGCTGTTCAACACCGCGATGCACGGTAGCGCCAGCAGAGCCATCGTGTCGCTGACGTACGGTGAACATGCTGTGACGCTGTCCATCTCCGATGACGGGGTGGGCGATCCCGATCGGCTGCGACTGACCCTGGCCGTCGCCGAGGCCGCTGATGTCGACGGCCGCCATCGTGGGTTGGCCAACATGCGGGCGCGGGCCCGCGAGCACGGCGGCACCTTTGAGGTGTACCGCTCCCGCCTCGGCGGGGTGCGGGTGGCGGCCAGGATTCCCCGAGGAGGGATGGCGTGACGGTGACCACAACACCCAGGACGACCACGACCATTCGGCTGGTGCTGGTGGACGACCACGCCATCCTGCGCCAGGGATTGCGCTCGATCCTGGAGCGCGAGCCGGACCTGCAGGTGGTGGGGGAGGCGGCCTCCGAGGCGGAAGCCGAGGCGGTGGTTTCGGCGATGCGGCCCGATGTGGTGCTGCTGGATCTGAAGCTCTCCGCGGGCTCGGACTTCGAGGGACTCTCGTTGTGTGCCAAGCTGTCCGAGGCCTACCCGCAGTGCGGTCTGCTGGTGCTGACGACGTTCCTCGATGAGAGTCTGGTGCTGCGTGCGGTGCATGCCGGCGCCCGGGGCTATGTGGTCAAGGACGTCGACACCACCGAACTGGTGCGCGCCATCCGTGCGATCTCGGTGGGGGAGAGCGCCTTCGACTCCCGGAGTGCTGCCGCGGTGGTGCGATCGCTGTCCGGACGTGCCGAGCCTCAGCAGCAGCTCACCGACCGTGAGGTGGAGGTGCTGCGGCTGCTGGCGACGGGACTGTCCAACAGCAAGATCGGTGAGACGTTGTTCATCTCGGCCACCACCGCGAAGTTCCACGTCAGCAACATCATGCGCAAGCTCGGTGTCAGCCGTAGGGCCGAGGCGGTGTACGCCGCCAGCAAGCGTGGCCTGATCTGAGACCGCCGAGCGTGCGTATCGGCACGGCGACACGCGGGGTTCAGGGGTACAGACACGCGCGCTCGGCGTTGGTCAGAGGTCGAGAATCAGCCAGCCGCCGTGGAATTCGTCCACCGTCGCGGTGAGACCCGGGAACTCGGGGCACCACCGGGCACCGAGCTGCTGCAGCCTGGTCAGGTCGAACCGCTGGATGTGCCCGTAGCACTCCCGCGGCCGGTCCTCCATCGGCACCGCCACCACCACGCGCCGGCGCGCCAACCGCAGGGCCTCGCCCAGTGCAGCGTCGATGGTGTGGTCGTCGAGATGCTCCAGCAGGTGCAGCGCTGTCACGGTGTCGGCGCAGTGGTCGGGCAACGGCACCGCAGCCGCATCACAGCGAGCGGTGTGCACAGGTCGCTGCAGCGCTGCTGCGGCCAGGTCCAGCAGGTGCATGGCCGGACCGCTGAGATCGGTTGCCACCACGTCGAACCCGTGCCGCGCCAGGCGCAACGGGAAGAAGCCGAAGCAGGATCCCAGGTCCACCACCCGATTCCCGGCGACCAGCGTCTGGGCCCGCGCGTGCACCGGAGCGAACGCCGCGGCGCCGGACTCCAGCAGGGCCAGCGAGTTGCGGTAGAAGCGCAACCAGGCCGGTAGCGCCCCGTCGACGGTCGAGCGCACCACCCCGGTGAACACCGCTTCGAACTCCGAGCGTCCGCGCAGGGCACCACCGTCGATCAGGTCGGCGACCAACAGAACGGCCAGCTCATCGGACAGTTCGTCGGGGCGCACATCGTGCTCGACGGTGAGCCAGACGTCCCCACGGTGAACACAGAAGCGTGGTGTGCACCAGCGGCGGTGGCCGCCGCAGCGGTGCGATCCGGAGCGCCGACGCACCCGGATCCCGTCGGCGCACCACCAACCGTTTCGGGTGGGTGCCATCGGGTCGAACGCGGTGTTCATGCCCGACAACGCTATTGGTTTCGGTGGCTACCTCACCCGCGCCGATCAGGTGCAAAACGGGTGCTCACCGGGTGGGTACCGGCCTACCCGATCGGTCAGGCCGGTGACGCCCCGGCGGCGGCGATGGACCGCCACACCAGATCGGCGACAGTGCGGCAGTAGTCGTCGCTGACCGGTTCGCCGGTGTAGAGCACCCGCATGTTGATCGGCGCGAACAGCATCTCCAGGGACGTCTCGGGGCTGATCCCGCTGCGCACCTCCCCGCGGGCCTGCGCCCGGTCGAACACCACCCGCAGCGCCTCGGCTCGCGACTTCCACACGGCCCGCCGGATGTCGACCGTCTGCAGATAGGGGTCGGTGATCAGGTGGGCGCCATGGAGTTTCGGTCCGTCGGTGGAGCTGATGAGGCGAGCCATCCCGCGGGCCAGCTGGAAGAGGTCCTCGACCAGAGAGCCGGTGTCGGGCGGGCCGTCGTCGTCCGAGCGGTGAGTGAGCGCATCGACCACCAGAGCGGAGGTGTCCGGCCACGTGCCGGAGATGTACCGGTCGTCGAGTCCGTGTCGCGCGACGGTGGCGGCGAGATCGAAACGGTCGATCCCCCAACGGCCCAACTCGGTGCGAACGGCCTGGAGCACCGTGCCGCGTTGATCGTCGGATGTCGCGTGGTCGCGCGCCATGAAGCGATTCTCCTCGTCAGAGCGGTATGCGTCGCCGGGCTTTGGTGTCCACCCGCAGGACGGTACGTACCGCCACGGCGTCACCGAGCATCAGTGCCATCGTACGGGCGACGTCGGTGGTGGTGGCCACCGCAGTGTCGAGTGAGTTGCGGGCGGCGACGGTGACGGTCAGTGTGATCGTGGGGAAGTCGCGTTCGGCAGCGGCGCGCCCGGTGGCCTTCACCACCCCGGGTTGCTGAGCCAGCAGGTCTGCGGCGACGTGCGCCACCGCGTTGGGGTCGGCGCTGAGGCCTTGTTCGTCGGGCAGCGGCAGCCGGGTCAGGCGCGGTGCCTGGTGGTGGGCCATCAGCCAGCGCAGCGCGGCCAGCGCCAGCAGCACGCCCGCTGCGGCCTGGGCCCACGGCCACCACGAGGTGCCGGTGACGGCGGTGAGCGCCGAGAGGTCCAGCGGCCCGCCCTGCCACAGCATTCCGCGCTGCCAGGCGACGGCGCCCAGGCCCAGAGCGAACAGCCCGATCCCGATGAGGAACACCATCATTCGGTCGAATACCAAAGCGAGGCGGCTCATGATCGGCCCTCCTTTCGGGTGCGCACCACGACCCGCGGTCGGTGCGCCAGCGGCTGCAGTGCGATGTCCACGGCGGCGGCGATCGATGCGTGCGTCTGACCGTCGTCGGTGACGGTGCACCGGACGGTCACCGTGCGGCGGGTGGCGGTGGAGGTGGCCCGCAACACGCCGGGTGTGTCCTCGGCTGCCGCGCTGGCGAGCTTGGCGATGTCGCCGAGCCCGATGTACACGCCTTCCTCGGCACCGACGGATTGGGCGTCGACGCGCCGGGGTGCGACCGCGATGATGACGGCGGCCATCCCGAGGAGCATCACCACGACGCCCACCGGTTGCACCCAGGCCTGGGGAGTCCATCCGTCGGCGGCGGCCACGGCGGAGGTGATCCACGGGCTGCCGGTCAGCCACCCTGCGGCCACCGCGGCGTCCCGCAGTGCGACCGCGGCGGCGCCGAGCAGCGCCAGCGCGACGATCACCGCGAGGTAGCTGGCGCGCGCGGTGGTACGCGGTGCGGAGGCGGCACGCGGCCGGGGATGCGACACCGAGGTATCGGTGGAGGTCATGTCAGCTCCCGGGAGAAGTCAGGGGCGATGATCGCGGCGACGTGCACCGTCACCCCGTCGACCACGAGACCGCTGTGGGTTTCGAGGGCGGCGGTGACGTCGTTGCGGACGGCGGCGGCGGTCTCGAGGAGCCCGCGGCCCCATTCCACGGCGATGTCGACATCGGCGCGGACGTGGTCACCGGCGACCACCGTGTCGACGCGGGGGAGTTCACGGCCGGTGACGCGGCTGAGGCCGTTGCCATGCCGGTGCACACCGTCGGCGGCCAGTGCGGCCGCCGTGGCGATGCTCTGCACGGCGCGGTCGCGGATGGTGAGCCGACCCCTCGCCTCGGGCTCGACCAGCATCGGCGCGGGAGCGGCGCTGTCAGCCACGGCCCCGCCCCCGGAACCAGGTGGAGGCATCGAACTCGCCGTCACGGTGTCCGCCGATGACGTAGCCGACCGCCCCGAGCACGAGCGCCAACAGGAATCCGGTCAGGCCGCCTGCAGCGGCCGCCACGCCGAGTAGTACACCGGCGAGCATCCCGGCAGTTGCGGTGGTCATGACGTTCTCCTCGTGCTGTGGTTGTCGGTGGGGGACTCGGGAACCAGGTCCGCGACGGTGACGTCGACCCGGTGCCCTGGGACGGCCGCGGCGACCGCGGCGCGTACTGCGGCTGCCGTCTGCCGGATTCCGGTGTCACCGCGGACGCTGATGTGCACGTCGATCTGGTCGGCGTGTACGCGCACCCCGGTGACCCGCCGGCCGGGCAGGTACGTCGCGACCTCGCCGAACATGCCAGAGTGCAGTCCGGCGACGCCGGGCACGGCGCGGGCGATGCCCGCCACCGTGTCGGCGATCGTGCTCGGCTCGGTCATCACTCGACCCGGGCCGGGCGACTCTCGACGGGTTCGTCGTCGTCGGTCGCGACGTGCACGTCGTGCACCGTGATGTTGACCTCGACGACCTCCAGGCCGGTCATCCGCTCCAGCGCGGCGATGACGTTGCGCCGGATACCGGAGGCCAGGTCGGCGATGGAGACGCCGTACTCGGCGACGATGTCCACGTCGACGGCGGCCTGCTTCTCGCCCACCTCGACCGACACGCCCTGGGCGTAGTTGGTGGTGGCACCCGGGATGCGCTCGCGGAGCGCGCCCACCGCGCGGGAGGTGTTGCCACCGAGGTCGTAGACGCCGTTGACCTCACGGGCGGCCAGGCCGGCGATCTTGGACACCACGGTGTCGGCGATGGTGGTGCGGCCGTGGCTGGTGGCCAGCGGTCCGTTGGCGGCGGGCGCCGCGGTGCGTGCGGTGCTGACGGTGGCGTTTTCTGTGGAAGCCATCTCACGGTCCTTTCTCGTGGTTGTGGGTACGTGAGTAGGTCGGTGCCCGCTTGCGGAACCGAACGTGGCCGGTGTGTGTTCTGTGACACAATCCCCCCGGCGTCGGGGCCATGGCAAGGAAGGAACTGGGTGGACGACGAGGTGGCCGAGGCTCCCTCGCCGGACGTCGATGATCGGGGTCTGGCGGCCGCGGCGCGGGCCGGTGACGTCGAGGCGTTCGAGGAACTGGTCCGGCGGCACGGCCCGGCGATGTACCGGTACGCCCGGCGGATGACCAGGGACACCGACGCGGTAGCCGACATCGTGCAGGAGACGTTCGTGGCCGCGTGGCGCCGCATCGCGACCTTCCGGGGGGAATCGACGGTGCGCACGTGGCTGTTCTCGATCTGTGCCCGCAAGGTGGTGGATTCCCAGCGCGTCAAGCGGGCCATCCCGGTGGACGACCGGCTGATCGAGCCGATCAGCAGGGACGCCACCAGCCAGCCGTTCGAGACGGTCTCCAACACCGAATTCCTGGACGCACTGGAGACCGCGCTGGCCGAACTGCCGCCCCGGCAGCGTGCCGTCTGGATGCTCCGCGAAATCGAGGAGTTGACCTTCCCTCAGATCGGCACCATATTGAATCTCAGCCCGGACGCCGCTCGAGGGCATCACCACCGGGCCCGGTCGACCCTCCAGCAAAGGCTTCAGCAATGGCGGTAGGTGACTACCACAACCACGAGACCACGTACCGGCGTGCGCGGCAGATCCTGCGTGCCGTGCCCGAGCCCGGGTGGGAGGCCATCGAGTCGTCTGTGGTGGCGGCGGTACGCGCCACACCCCGCGGTGGGTGGCCGCTGGACGTCGACGATCCCGACCCCGCAACAACATCCGGCGTGCTGCGCGTCAGTGACCTCGCCCTCGGTGCCGCACTGGGCCGTGCGCTGCGCGGGGACCCCGACTACGTGGTGACCGACATCGAGCATCCGTCGGATGACGGTGTGCTGCAAAGAGTTTCGATCTTCATCAGCGGCCGGTACGGGGCCGATCTCACCGCTGCGGCCGGGCGGGTCCGCCGGCGCGCCGCAGCGGTGGTGGCCGACGTGCTGGGTCCGTCGCGGGTCCCGGAGGTCGAGGTCGAGGTCACCGACGTCCACCGCTGATCATCAGCGGGTGTGAGCCACAGCACACAAAATCTCATCGTCGTCGCGTGCGGTTGCCCGCCGCGTGCCCGTCTCACTCACGTGAACCTGGCACGAAAGGGGAATCGCACGATGCCCGATCTTTGAAAGCTCCCGGATCCACCGGTCACGTTGTGGTTCGAACCCGGCGACACCTGTGCCGGCGTCCGCAGCGCTCTGGGCTCGGTCAACGGTGTCCTGCCGGTCACCCTCGTCGACGGGCACTGCGCGAGCCGCACACAGTGCACGATCGTGCAATTCCATCCCGGCCGCCTGGTGGTGCTCCCCTGCGCGATGCTCCAGCAGCTGAAGAGCTCCGGGCACGCACGCTGGCACGGGGACCGCACCGAGGTGCGTGTGAGCCTGGCCATGGATCACACCTGTACCGGCGAGCCGATGACCCTGGAGTTCCTGGTGATGCCCGTCCGCTGGCGGGACCGCCCCGACCACATCGATTCCGATCTGGTGCTCGGGGTGTCCCCGGAGCTAGCCCTGCGCCCGCGCTGAGTGCACCCGGGCCGCCTCGCGCACCGCAGAGGCATTCGCTTTGCCCTGCCGCGAACCGGCCAGCTTGGCCGCGATGTGCGCGCCGACCGTGATGGGCTCATAGGCCAACCCGCCGTCGGCATCCAGGAATGCCGGCGCGGTGCTGATCACCGCGTCGACATTGCCGTCGTGGAAGAAGGCGGCCGAGCGCCTGCGCCGGATGGTGCCGTCCACGATGGGCGGCTTCACCCGGTGCAATGTCGACATCCACTGGTCGTTGGTGATGCGTGCCGTCAGGTCACCCAGGTTGACCAGCAGAGCCCCGTCGGCGGGAGAGACATCGTGCCACAGCGAGTCGGTGCCCAGCACCTGCAGGCCCGCCACGTGATCTGCCCACAACACTGTCACGATGCCGAAATCGGTGTGCTCGCCCATGCCGGTGAGTTCGCCGTCGAGGGTGACCGTGCCTTCCGGCAGCGCGTAGTTGTTCATCCGCAGCACATCCACGGAGTGGTCGGTGAGGCGGTCGAAGTAGCCGGGTTCGAGTCCCAGTGCTGCGCAGAAGATGTCGGTCAGTACGCGGGCGACCCGGGCGGCCTCGGTGAAGTAGGTCAACACCGCCGGCTCGAATGCCGCCACCTCGGAGGGGAACACGTTGATGCCGTAGTCGGACTCGTCGAGGTCCAGGCCGACGAACGAGCGGGCTTCGACCCCGATGTTGAACGCTTCGAAGAAATCGTTCATCCGGGTGGCCGACTCGACACCCAGCGACAGGCTCAGCGATTCGCTCTTGGGCGGGCTGTACCCGCGGTTGGCGCCGCTGATCCGGTAGCTGTTCTTGATCTCGGGGGCCAGCCCGAAGAATCCGTCCATGGCCGCGCCCAGCCCGTCCTGCACATCGACAGGGATGCCGTGGCCCAGGATTTGCATGAAACCCACTCGGCGGCAGGCGTTGTCGACCGCGCGCGCCACGGCGGCGGGGTCGGTGCCGTCCAGCCACGGCGTGAGGTCGATGGCCGGTACTTCGAACGTGCTCACAAGTCGCTCCCGGTGGTCTGCATCCAGGTGGTCAGGCGCTGCCGCAGCCGCGCCTTGTCGGTGTCGTCGAGCCAGCAGGCGTCGATGGCGTTCGCGGTGAAGGCCGCCAGCTGAGGGATGTGGTAGCCGAGTGCCGTGCCCACCGCGACGTAGTCGTTGGTGGGATCCGTGCCGAACATGGGTGGATCGTCGGAGTCGATGCAGACCTTCAGCCCGGCATCGACCATCTGCGCAATGCGGCGATGGCTGCCGTCGCCGGAGCCGCTGTAGCGTCCGATATCGGAGCTCACCGGGGTGCAGGTGAAGGGGACCTGCTCGTCGACGCATCGCTGGGTGATGGCCGGGTCTGTCACCACATGGTAACCGTGATCGATTCGGCTACAGCGTAATTGGTCGAGAATCACCTCGATGTGGTCCGGTGGGCCGCTCTCGGAGTGGGCGGTACGGTGCAGGCCCGCCTGTTCGGCCAGTGCGTACGCCGGCGCGAACGGCGCCGGTGGGCCCAGGATCTCCTGGTAGTCCAGTCCGATGCCGACCACCTCGTCGATCCGGTGGTCGATCACCTCTTGGACCAGCGAAACAGCCTCGGCCACAGTGTGTTCCCGATGGATCGCCACGATGATCCGGCTCTCGATACCGGTGTCGCTCTGCGCGTCGCGCATCCCGTCGAGGATCCCGGCCAGCGCGGTGGCGTACGGCAGCGGGCTGGGCTGGGGTGAAACGAAGATCTCCCGGTACCAGACGGTGTGCTCAGAACCGAACACGGTCAGCGATTCATAGGTGATCCGACGGTAGTCGTCACGGTGCTGCAGCGCGGCGCCGATCAGGTCGTAGACCGACAGGAACTCGCCGAGGTCCTCGTAGGCCGCACTGTCATAGACGGTGTGGGCGTCCGGGTCACCTGGGATGGCGATACCACTGCGACGGGTCAACTGGACGGCCGTTTCGGCCGGGACCGAGCCCAGCAGATGGCAGTGCAGGCTCACCTTCGGAATGGACTGTGCCACAGCTTCGGTGATCATGGAACCGAGATGGCCGCGTAGCGCGAGCGAAGGTAGTCGCCTGCGGTGACGGGCTGATAGTCGTGGGCACGGCCCAGCGGGGGCGGGAAGGACTCGATGAGCTGCTCCAGGTTGGCCTCAAAAAAGAAGATCAACGAGATGAGCTCCTCATCCGGTGCATCGGGGCTCGGCGGTAGCACCCGGTGCATGGTCGACGTCCAGCGGTCTCCGGTCCAGCGGGCCATCAGGTCACCGATGTTGATGGTGTACGCATCGGGGATGACCGGTGCATCGATCCACTCCCCCTCGCGGGTGCACACCTGCAGCCCGCCGTAGCCGGCCTCCCGGTCCAGGATGGTGATGGTGCCGAAATCGGTGTGCGGCGCGATGCGGTACTGGCCCTCGGCCACCGGCCCGGTCCGGTTCAGCGCCGGGTAGCGGTTGATGTTGAACGAGTGCGGGGACTGCATGCACCGGTCGGTGAACCAGGTGGGCTCCAGGCCCGCCGCGGTGGCGAGCAACTCCAACAGCTCGGCGGCAAGCCGGCGCATCGCGTCCGCATAGATCACGCAGAGCTCCTGCAGCGCAGGCACTTCGGTGGGCCACACATTGGGCATGAACCACTCGGCGTCGACGTCTGCGTCGCCGCTGCGGAACTCGTAGCCGGAGACGAACGTCTCCTTGAGGTCCGGCGGGAGTTCTTCCCCGCCCAGCAGGTAGCCGTTGGCCTCCTTGCCGGGCGGAATCCAGCCGCGACCCCCGACGGCCGTGGTGTACGGCTCTTTGTCGGCGAGGGTGAAGAATTCGCGTGCCGCATCGCGTATCCCGGCGCGCAGGGCAGGGGGGACCCCGTGGCCGCTGACCATCAGGAAGCCACTCTCGATCAGCGCCCGGTCCACAGTGGCGGCCAGGGCGGCCCGCTCCTCGGTCGATCCGGACCGCCACAGTGTGAGGTCGACCAGGGGGATGCTGCTGTTGGTGCTCATGCGGATTCTCCTTTTGTCGAGAGGGTAGTCAGAATGACGTAGGTGAGCGCGCCGACGAGCAGTCCGGCGAAGATGCTCAGATCAGCACCGCCGAGCGCGGCGGCCACCGGACCGACGAACAACGTGGTGCTGATGCACAGGGTTGCCGCCACCATACCGAGGGCCTGTGCTGCCACACCAGGGAACGAAAAGCTCTGCAGCACAGCGTCGCAGGCGCGCGGGTAACGGCCGCGGCGCAGGGCCATATCGGTGAGGAACACCGCGGCCCACGGCGCGAACCAGACGATCATGAACAAAAGGAAGTTGCTGACGAATTGATAGAAGCTGCCCGACAGCACCACCGCGGCACCCACGACGGCGCACAGCACGCCGTCGACCAGCACGGCCTGCCACCGCGCCAGCCGCACCCCCAGCGCCTGCAGGGTGACCCCGGAGGAGTACAGGTCGACACCGTTGAGGGACACCATCTGCACGATCACCAGCAGCAGGTAGATCACCACCAACCAGGCCGGGAACACAGTCGAGAGCCCCGACACCGGGTCGGTGGCATCGGGCATGGCGATCGCGATGGCCACCCCCAGGGCCATCAGCAGCATCTGCGGAACACCCGCGCCCAGCGTCACCGCGGTGACGATGCGCCACCGCGGCGTCGCGGCAGGCAGATAGCGGGAGTAGTCGGCCGCGGTGGACGCCCAGCCGAGGCCCGAACCGCTGGCCGTCAACGCGATGCCGCCCAGGAACAACGCCCACGAGCCGGGGGCGCTGTCGGCCAGTTCGACATCCCCGGCCACCAGCACGGCCATCAGCACAAAAATCACGGCGAACGGGACAGCCAGCAGCCGAAGCACTCTGGTGATGGCGGCATGGCCGAGCAGCGGCAAGACGGCCTGGATCACCGAGAGTGCGGCCACGATCGCGACCTGGCCGGCGGGCGACACCGCGATACCCGCCAGCTCCAGCAGCGCGTTGGTGGCCAAGACCATCACCACCAGGTCGAGTACCTCGAAGCCGAGCATCATGATCCAGTTGAAGAACGCCACCGGCCGCACGCCGTGGCGCCCGAAGAGCAGCTGGGACACCCCGAACGTCGTCGTCCCCGCCGCGGGGCCTGCCACGGACACCAGGCCCGCGATGAGCCACGTCAGATTGCCCAACACGATGGCCAGCAGCGCCTGCCACCAGTTCAGACCCATCGTCACCAGCAGTGAGCCGTAGACCACGGTGAGGACGTTGAGCACCAGGCCGGACCACATGCCGCCGAGTTGCCACGGTTTGCCGTGGCGTTCGGCGTCGGGGATGTACTCGACGCCCCGTTTCTCGATCTGCAGGCCGATCTGATAGCTGCGGCCTATCTGCTCGTCGGCCGGATCCTGATCTATCGTGGTCATCGGCTGGTTCCTGTCGTCGAGGTGATGACCTCAGAGAGGTGATAAGTGACGGCTATCAGAGTGCGGTTCTGATATGTCAGAGCTATCAAAATTCTGTTGCGAGGATGTTAATGAGCGCCTTGGATGAACAGGCTCTGGCGGCCCGCACCGGCGCGGCGATCCGTGCGGTGCGCGAGAAGTCAGGCTTATCGATGCGGGAAGTCGCGGGCCGGGCCGGCATCAGTCAGCCGTTCCTCAGCCAGATCGAGCGCGGGCAGAGCATGCCGTCGATGATCACTGTGTACCGGCTGGCGGAGACCCTGGCTGTCACACCCGGTGATCTACTGCCGACGAGCACCGCCGCCAAGGTGACGGTGGTGCGCAGCACCGAGGGCAGGATGCTGCCGGTGGCGGACCGGGCCGACGCGGCGCTGGGCCGTGTGCTGATGCTCAGCGCGGATGACCGGCTGCAGATCATCGAGTACCGGATCGAACGCGACCAGTACATCGGCGAGTGGTTCCAGACGCCGGGGCTGTTGGCGCTGTACATGATGTCCGGTGAACTCGACGTCGTGGTGGAGGGGGCGGGCACCTATCGAGTCGGGGCCGGTGACCTCATCAGCCATCCCTCGCCACTGCGGCACCGGTGGCTGTTGGTGGACAACCAACCTGCTGATGCACTGCTGGTGATCGCGGAGTAGCTGCTCAGCCCTTGTGTGCCGAGAGCAGGAACGCCGGCACCTTGGTGCGACCCTCGTCGTCGCGGTCGAACGGCATTGTGGGGACGCCGGGGATGTCGGGCATCCGGGCGTGGATGAAAGCCGGACGCACCTCGTCGATCACCCAGTACTTGCCGACGGCCTGCCGCAGCTCGTCCTCGCCGACCGCGTTGGGCTTCTGCTCCAGCTCGGCGGGGAACGCACCGACGGCGAACACCAGGATGAAGTACGACGCTCCCGGCGCCGCCGCGGCGAACACCCGCTGCTGATAGGCGTCGCGGGCGTCCACCGGCAGCGAATGGAACAGGGTGCTGTCGACGATGGTGTCGAAGCGGCCGTCGAAGCCGGTGAACGTGGTGATGTCGTCCTGCACGAAAGTGGCATTCGTCAGCCCGCGCTCCTGCGCGGCCCGGGTGGCGGCGGCCACCGCGGTGGGGGTGAGTTCGATGCCGACCACGGTGTAGCCGTCAGCGGCCAGGGCCAGCGACAATTCGGCGTAGCCGCAGCCGGCGTCGAGCACGGTGCCGCGGATCCTGCCCGCTGCGATCAGCGCCGCGAGTTCGGGTTGGGGTTCACCGATGTTCCAGGGCGGGGGACCGTCGAAGCCGGCCTCACCCTTGTACGTGCTGTCCCAGTCGATCTCGGAAACCCCGTCGCGTTCCATGCCCAATTGTTCGCCTCGTTCCCATCTCTCGCTGCGCTCGTTCTGCTCACTCGACTCACTGACATCCCACGCTACGCCGGACCGTCCCAGGTGTGCACCGGCTCGTTGCTGTGCATCCGCTCGCAGTACAGCCGCAGCATCTCCGCCAGCGCCTGCGGCCGGGCCAGACCTCGTTCCTGCAGCGCTCGCACCGTGTCGACCTGCCAGGCGGCGCCGGTACGGCCGGTCTTGGCGCGGCCTTCGATGACCCCCAGGAAGCGGTCACGGACCTCGGCTGCGACCCCCCAACGGCGCAACCCCTCGTGGGCCATGGGCAGCAGTCGGCGCAGGATCAACTCATCCGGGGTCACCTGGCCTTCGCCTGGCCAGTACAACCGGGCCTGCATGCCGGCGCGGGCTGCGGACAGGAAATTCGCTTCGGCGGCAGCGAAACTCAGCTGCGTCCAGACCGGCCGGTCCTCCTCCGAGAGGGTGCGCAGCAGACCGTAGTAGAACGCCGAGTTGGCCAGCATGTCGACGACGGTGGGACCGGCTGGCAGCACCCGGTTCTCCACCCGGAGATGGGGACGCCCCTGCACCACGTCGTACACCGGGCGGTTCCAGCGGTAGACCGTGCCGTTGTGCAGGCGCAGCTCCGACAGTGACGGGGTGCGACCGGCGGCCAGTTCGGCCACCGGATCCTCGTCGGAGAGTTCGGGTAGCAGCGAGGGGAAGTAGCGCACGTTCTCTTCGAACAGGTCGAAGATCGAGGTGATCCACCGCTCGCCGAACCACACCCGCGGCCGGACCCCCTGGGTCTTGAGCTCGTCCGGTCGGGTGTCGGTGGCCTGGGCGAACAGCTCGATGCGGGTCTCGGCCCACAGTTGGTGGCCGTAGAAGAACGGGCTGTTGGCCCCCACGGCCAGCTGCGGGCCGGCGAGCACCTGCGCGGCATTCCAGTTGTCGGCGAACTCGCCCGGCGAGACCTGCAGATGCAATTGCATGCTGGTACAGGCGGATTCGGGGGCGATGGACGGCGACTGCACGCTCAGCGGCTCGGGCCCGGCGATGTCGATCATGATGTCCTCACCGCGGGCGGTGAAGATCGAGTCGTTGAGCGCCTGGTAGCGGGTGGATTCGCTCATCCAGTCCTGGGACAGATGCTCGGGCATCAACGTGGGCAGGATCCCGATCATCACGATGTGCGAGCCGCTGGAATTCGCTTTGCCCTCAGCAGCATTGAGGCTGGCGCGGACGTCCTTCTCCAGCTCCAGCGCGGAGCGGCCCGGCAGCGGGCGGGGTGGGACGTTGAATTCGATGTTGTAGGCGCCCAATTCGGTCTGGAACGCCGGATCGGCGATGGAGGCCAGCACATCGGCGTTGCGCATGGCCGGCTGATACTCATTGTCGACCAGGTTGCACTCGATCTCCATCCCGGTCAGCGGCCGGTCGAAGTCGAAGCTGGCCGCAGCCAGCATGTCCTCGAAGACATCGAGGCACAGCTGCACCTTGCGTCGGTACTGCTGCCGGTGCGCACCGCTGAATTCGGTCTGCGTGACCTCTTCGCCCACGCCCCTGATCGTAGTGACTACAGCTCCGACAGCGCCCGCGGTTTGAGCAGCCGCGTCGCCACGACGCTGATCACCGCGGTCCCCACCAGGTAGGTGCAGGCCAGCCAGGGGCTCCCGCCGGTCGCGGCGATCAGGGCGGTGAGGATCAGCGGCGTCAGGCCCGAGGCGTACACACCGGACAGCTGGTACACCGTCGACAGGCCGGTGTAGCGGACCCGCGTGTCGAACAACGACGCGTACAGCGTGCCCTGCGCCCCGTAGAACAGCGCGTGGATGACGCCGAACACCAGCACCATGCCGATGGCGTAGGCCACCAAGCTTGCGGTGTTGAACAGCGCGAACACCGGAAACACCGCCACGCCGTAGGCGGTGATCCCGATGCCGTAGATCGGTTTGGCGCCGTAGCGGTCCACCAGCATGCCCGACACCGGTAACAGCACGGCCATCAGCAGGGCCGAGACCGTCACCACCACCAGCACCGGCACCTTGTCGAAGTGCAGAGTCGCGGTGGCGTAGGAGATGGCGAATACGCCCCAGGTGTTGAACGCCGCGCCCTCGCCCCACCGCGACAGCATGCCCAGCACCGTGGTGCGCAGCACCGGCGGGCGGAAGATCTCCTTGATGGGGACCTCGGAGCGGCCCTCCTCGCTGCGGATCTTCTCGAAGGCCGGGGTCTCGTCGGCCTTCAGGCGCACCACCACGCCGAAGATCACCAGCACGACGCTGACCAGGAAGGCGATCCGCCAGCCGTAGCTCAGGAACGCCTCCTCGGGCATGGCCACCTGGAGGAACGCGAACACCCCGGTGCCCAGTGCCAGGCCCAGCGCCAGACCCACCTGCGGCACGCTGCCGGAGAAGCCGCGCTTGCGCGGGGTGCTGTGCTCGACGGCCAGCAGCACCGCCCCGGCCCACTCGCCGCCGAGGGCGAAGCCCTGCACCACGCGCAGCAGGAGCAGCAGTATCGGGGCCAGCACACCGATCTGGGCGGCGGTCGGCAGCACGCCCATCAACGCCGTCGCCCCGCCCATCAGGAACATCGTCAGCGCCAGCGTGCGCTTGCGGCCGATCCGGTCGCCGATGTGCCCGAACACGAAACCGCCGATGGGCCGCACCACGAAGCCCACCGCGAACGTCGCGAAGGACAGCATGGTCCCGACGTATGAGCTCTGGTCGGGGAAGAACGCCTGATTGAACACCAGGCTCGCGGCGGTGGCGTAGAGGAAGAAGTCGTACCACTCGATGGTGGTGCCGACCAGACTGGCCAGCAGCGCGGTGCGCACCGTGTTGGGGTCGGTGGCGGCGTGCGGCGGGTCGGCGATGGTCACGCTGCCCTATGTAGCCCGTTGCGCCGCCCTGCACACCAGGGTTTGACGCACCACGATTCAAACCCTGTGCGCCACAACCACCTGGGGTGAGGTGATGCCGCCACGCAGGGTGACCTGGATGTTCGGGTCGGCGTGGGCGGCCAGGGCGCGCAGCGCCGACGGGCTGTAGCTGCGCAGCGAACTGATCACACCGTCGTGTACGAACGGGTGCACCGGCGCCCAGGGCAGCATGCTCGCCAGCCGCATCAGGTGCAACGGGGCCGGTGGCCGTGGCAGGTCGATGATCACCAGCTTGGTGGCCACCCGGGTGCCCTCGGCGAACACCTGCGCGGCCTGCGGCGGCGCGAGGTGGTGGAAGGACAACGCGAACAGCGCCAGATCGAAGGCGCCGTCCGGGGCGTCGATGGCGGTGGCGTCCATCTGACGCACACTGACCCGCGGGTCGTCGGCGAGCTGGGCCATGGCCGCGACCGACTCCGCGTTCAGATCGGTGACCGTCAGCCGGGCGGTCGGGTGGTTCTCCAGCAACAGCGCCGACACCGCGCCGTGCCCGGCACCCAGCTCGAGGATCGCCGGATCAGGCACCTCGGCGACCTCGGCCAGCGCGATCTCGGCGAACCGCCGGTGGTTGCCGAAGACGCGGCCGGTCCAGTCCAGGGCGCCGATGACGCGGCGTTTCACCGCGTCGTCGATGTCGTCGCGGTCCAGGTACTCCAGGCGATCAGTCTCCAGCAACCGGTCCAGACAGGAGGCGTCCGGCCCGCCGCGAGGCATGGATTCGATCTCGACACGGCTCATGTAGTTCATCATGGACGAATGCCGGCCGACTTCGTTGCAGCCATTGACCAAGGCACCACCAGCACCCGCGCCATGATCTTCGACCACAGCGGCACCGAGATCGGCCGACACCAGCTCGAACACGAGCAGATCCTGCCCAGGGCGGGGTGGGTGGAACACGATCCGGTGGAGATCTGGGAGCGCACCTCCTCGGCGCTGACGTCGGTGCTCAACCGGACGGGGCTGCAGGCCTCCGATCTGGCTGCTCTCGGCATCACCAACCAGCGTGAGACGGCGTTTGTGTGGGACCGCACCACGGGACGGCCGTACTACAACGCCATCGTCTGGCAGGACACCCGCACCGACCGGATCGCCTCCGCACTCGACCGCGACGGCCGCGGTGACGTGATCCGCCGGGTCGCCGGGCTGCCGCCGGCCACCTATTTCTCGGCGGGCAAGGTGCAGTGGATCCTGGAGAACGTCGACGGGGTTCGGGCGGCAGCCGAACGCGGCGACGCGATCTTCGGGACGTCGGAGACCTGGTTGTTGTGGAACCTGACCGGCGGGGTGCGCGGAGGCGTTCACGTCACCGACGTCACCAACGCCAGCCGGACCATGTTGATGAACCTGGAGACCCTGGACTGGGACGAAGAACTGTTGGGGTTCTTCGGGATTCCTCGGTCGATGCTGCCGGAGATCCGGTCGTCGTCGTCACCGGAGCCCTATGGGACCACGGCGTCCGGCATCGCGTTGACGGCGGCCCTGGGCGATCAGCAGGCCGCCATGGTGGGTCAGGTGTGTCTGTCGGCGGGGGAGGCCAAGAACACTTACGGCACAGGCAATTTCCTGCTGCTGAACACCGGGGAGAAGATCGTCCGCTCGTCCAACGGCCTGCTGACCACCGTGTGTTACCGCTTCGGCGACGCCGCTCCGGTGTATGCGCTGGAGGGTTCGATCGCGGTGACGGGTTCGGCCATCCAGTGGTTGCGTGACCAGCTGGGCATCATCAGCGGCGCTGCCCAGAGTGAGGCCCTGGCCCGTCAGGTCGACGACAACGGTGGGGTCTATTTCGTCCCGGCGTTCTCGGGACTCTTTGCGCCGTACTGGCGTTCGGATGCCCGGGGCGCCATCGTGGGGTTGTCCCGGTTCAACACCAACGCACATCTGGCCCGGGCGGCGCTGGAGGCGATCTGCTACCAGAGTCGCGACGTGGTGGACGCCATGGAAGCCGATTCCGGGGTGCACCTGGAGGTGCTGAAGGTCGACGGCGGCATCACCGCCAACGAGTTGTGCATGCAGATCCAGGCCGATGTCCTGGGGGTGGACGTGGTGCGCCCGGTGGTGGCCGAGACGACGGCGTTGGGGGCGGCCTACGCTGCGGGCCTGGCGGTGGGGTTCTGGTCGGATCCCGAAGAGCTGCGGGCCAATTGGCGCGAAGACAAGTGCTGGACCCCGTCCTGGGACGAGGACCAGCGCGCCGCCGGGTACGCCGGGTGGCAGAAGGCCGTGCAGCGCACCCTCGATTGGGTGGACGTGGAGTGATTTGTGGAGTTTCACCGGCGCTGGGCGCCGGTGAAACTCCACAAATCCTAGTCTTCGCCGAGGATCTGGTAGATCTCGCGGCGGGCGTTGTTGAGGATCTCGATGATCCGCTGCTGCTGCTCCTCGGAGGCTGCGTGCGCCGACTGCGCGACGGCTCCGAACAGCTGGCCGGTGGCCGAGCGCAGGTTCAGCGCGGCCGGGTCGGCGTTGTCGTTGATCTCGTCCCACGGCGCGGTCTCGACCTTCTCCGCCGCGGCGCGCCCGTCGGCGGTGAGCTCGAAAAGCTTTTTGCTGCCGTCAGTTTCGGCGGCGGTGATCAGGCCCTCGTCTTCGAGCAGCTGCAGGGTGGGGTACACCGAGCCGGGGCTGGGCTTCCACAGGCCGTTGCTGCGGGCGGCGATCTCCTGGATCATCTCGTAGCCGTGCATGGGTCGCTCGGAGAGCAGGGTGAGCAGGGCCGCACGCACGTCACCGCGCTTGCCGCGACCGCCGCGACTGGCGCCGCGACGGCCACCGCGGCCGCCGAAACCGCCGGGCCCGAATCCGAAGCCGGGGCCGAACCCGGGAAACTCGCGACCGAAACCCGGGCCGAAGCCGGGGCCGCCGTGCTCGCGGACGTGATCGCGGAATTCGCGGCGGGCGCCGCGGCGGTGCTCATGCAGCGCTCGACGATCGCCAGGGCCGAAGCCGAAGGGGCCGGGCTGGCCGCCGAAGGGGCCGGTAGGGGGAGTGAAAGGGGTGTTCATGGGGTGTCTCTCTTTTCGATGAGGGAAGCTCGGGAACCGCTTCCGATACGTTTACGATATATCGATAACTATCGGGATGCAACGTTTGTTCCCCACTATCCTCGAGAACCGTGACAGTGGACGTGGTGGACGGTGTGGTCATGCTCGAGGGCGCTCCCCTGCGCGGCGGTATCAGCGCCGACGGCTTCGCCGTGATCCACCTCCACCGCGACGGCTGGCTCACGGCCGGCTACCTGCGCGACGCCGCCGGGGTGTGGTGGTTCCACGAACGCACCGGCAAGGCCGTCCGACTCAGCGACAGCACGCAGTTCCGGGTGCTCGACGACGACTACGGCCTGTCGGCCACCACGGTGTACCTCGAGGACACCCCGATTCCGGGCGCCGACCCGGCAACCTTCGAGCTGCTGGAGCACTCACCGTACTTCGCGCGCGATCGGCGGCGCATCTATGTCAAGGGCGGCAAACGGTTCTGTCACTTCGACAAGGCCGATGCGGCAACGGCGGTGGCCAACGGCGCGTACCTGGCCGACAAGGACCACCTTTATCACCACTACTCGGCGATCACACTGGCCGACGACCAGAAGGACACTGCGGAAGCCCAGGACGGTACGCGGTTGCGGGACTGGCTGCACCGGCACCACCCCGGCATCGTGGGCTGGTGGCACCCGGAGTACATCGCGCCGCCCGCGGAACCCGAGGCGGAGCTGTTGACCCGCGACGGCGCGCGCATCTTCTACAACGGCTACCCGGTCGACGGGGCGGATCCGGCGACCTTCGAGATGGTCAGTGAGCGCTTCGGCAAGGATGCCCACCGGGTGTACCGCCGGGACTTCACCAGGACCAGTTGGCCTTTCGGCCATCCCGACGATGTGCTGGTGGCTGTCGAGAAGTCGGATCCGGCCACCTTCGAGGTGTTCAGCACCGCCTGGGCACGCGATGCCACCACGGTGTATCTGTGGGGCGCGCCCAAGAAGAAGCTGGACCCGGCGAGCTTCCGCTTCCTCGGGAACACGCCGACCAACAGTTGGGCCTGCGACGACCATGGCCTGTACCGGTCCAACGGAACGCTGCGGGTGGCCGGGGTCAACGGCGCGACGTTTCGCAGGCTCGACGACGACTGGGGCACCGACGGGCAGGTGGTGTTCTGCCTACGTACCGGCGCGGTGACGCGGGCCGCCGACGCGGCCAGCTTCCGGCTGGTCAACGGCGGCGCCGAGGACGACCATGCCACCTATCGGATCACCGGCGGGTCGGTGCGCCGCGTCAGGAAGTAGCGCGGCGGTCGATCTCGCCCAGCAGCCAGTGCGCCCACTCGGCTTCCAATGTGGCGCTGCGTATTCCGTACTCGAGCGCCGCGCGGGCGTAAAAGTCGCCGGCGGAGTCGTCCCATGGCACGGAGTCCCGGATGGCCTCGAACCGGGCCAGCGCCTGTTCGGCGTGGTCTGCGATACCGCCGACATGGGCGCGGGCGTCGGCCCCGGGTACTTCACTGAGCAGGAACACCCGCAGGATGTCGGGCCGACGGATCGGGGTGGGATCCGCGGTCCGGGTGACCCAGGCCCGCAGATCGGCGCGCCCGGCGTCGGTGACGGCGTACTCCTTGCGGCCGCGGGCGCCCACGGCGGTCACCTCGATCAGACCGTCGGCGGCCAGCTTGTTCAGCTCGCCGTAGAGCTGGCTCTGGGTGGCCGGCCACACGTTGCCCATCGAGGCTTCGAATCGCTTGAGCAGGTCGTAGCCGCTGGCGGGGTGCTGGGCCAGCAGCCCGAGGGTGGCGTACCGAAGGCTCACCGCGCACATGGTACGGCCACCGCGGGCCGCTCAGCCCTCGACCAACTCCGCACCCTGGGCAAGCCGCAGTGCGGACATCCGCCACGGACCCCGCGTGGCCAGCACATAGAACAGGGCGAACGAGACGCCGCAGCCGATGAACCAGCTGTACTGCGCGGCAACCCCGAGTGCGTCCACCGCACTGCCGAACAGCACCGGGATGACGGCCAGCACCGCCCCGACGACGGTGGCCAGCACCGCAGGCGGGTTGTAGCCCTTGGTGTACCAGTAGTTTCCGGTCTCGGTCATGGTGAACAGGTCGTCGACCACGATCTTCTGCTTGCGCACCAGGTAGAAGTCCGCAATCAGCACACCGAACAGCGGACCGATGAAGGCGCCCAGGGTTTCCAGCGTGTAGTGGATGACCTCCGGGTTGTTGTACAGATTCCACGGAGTCAGCAGCACCGAGCCCACGGCCGCGATCATGCCGCCCATCCGCCAGCTGATCTTCTGCGGGCTGACATTGGAGAAGTCGAACGCCGGCGAGATGAAGTTGGCGACGATGTTGATGCCGATGGTGGCGATGGTGAAGGTCAAGGCGCCCAGCACGATTGCCATGGTGTTGTCGATGCGGGCCACCGTCTCCACCGGATCGGTGAGCAGTTCACCGAACACCGGAACCGTGGCGGCCGCGGTGACCACCACCAACAGTGAGAACACCAGGAAGTTGACCGGCAGACCCAGGAAGTTGCCCTTCTTGACCGCTGCGAAACTCTTGCCGTACCGGGAGAAGTCGCCGAAGTTCAGCATGGGTCCGGAGAAGTAGGACACCACCAGGGCGATGGCGCCCAGCATGACGGCGATGGTGCTGCCCTGCTTCTCCCCGCCGAGGGTGAGGCTGACGTGCCAGTCGGATCGGTACAGCAGGTAACCACACAGGATGAACATCACGACGTACACGGCCGGGCCGCAGAAGTCGATGAACTTGCGGATGGACTCCATGCCACGCCAGAAGACGCAGGCCTGCAGCACCCACAACAGTGCGAAGCTGCACCAGCCCAGCAGCGACAGGCCGGTGAACCCGTATTGCTCGGGGTCGGCGTACGGGGTCAGGGCCGGAAACAGCTTGAGCAGCACCACGTCGAGTGCCGCAGAAGCCAGGTAGGTCTGGATGCCGTACCAGGCCACCGCGATCAGACCGCGGATGATGGCCGGGATGTTGGCCCCCAGCACTCCGAAGGAGCTGCGGCACACCACCGGGTAGGGCACCCCGGCCTGCTGGCTGGGTTTGGCCACCAGGTTGCAGAAGAACTGGACGATCACGATGCCCACCAGCAGCGCGATCAGCACCTGCCAGCTGGCCAGGCCCAGCGCGAACAGGCTGCCGGCGGTGACATAGCCGCCGACGCTGTGCACGTCGGACATCCAGAACGCGAAGATGTTGTACGACGACCAGGACTGCTTGCCCAGTGGGGCGAGGTCCTCGTTGGTCAGGCGGGGATCGTAGTGCGATTTGATGACGCCGCCGCCGACCGGGTGACCGGACGCTTCGACGAGGTCGCCGGCGCCGACCACGGCGCTCGGGGGGAGGTCCCTGGTGTCAGACATGGCTGAAGTTGACCAAAGTCGTGTTTCCCGCCCGTTGCGCCGAGGATATATTTTCGCTGATCAGTCGTCGTGGATGACCAGGCCGGTGTCGGTGGGCAGATCGGCCACCACCGTGTTGAGTCGCTGGTTGTGCACCGCTGCGGCCGCCAGCAGGGCCGCGGCATCCCGGGCGAGGAACGCTCGCAGCATCACCCGGTGATCGTCGTGCAGCAGGGTGCGCTCGGTCGCGCCCACATGCACCATCAACTGCACGGGTTCGGTGATGTTCCATGCCGATTCGAGCATGTGCACCAGGCGCAGCATGCGTGACGGCCGGCTCAACGCCAGATGGAACTGCCTGCTGTGCCGGTGGTAGGCCTGCGCATCATCGAATTTCAGCGCCCCTTCCAGCATCTGGTGCACAGCCACCAGATGGGCCCGGTCGGCGTCGGTGGCGTGCTGCACGGCTGCGGCCATGGCGGCGGATTCGAGGCTCTCGCGCACCAGGTACATCTCGGCCAGTTCGCTGGTGGTCAGCTGCGCCACCGCATAGCCGGCGTTGGGCCGGTGCTGGACGAGTCCTTCTGCGGTCAGGGTTTTCAAGCTCTCCCGCACGGGGATGTGGCTGACGCCGAACATCTCGGCCACCTCGCCCACCGGGATGGGCGTGCCGGGCGGTACGGCGCCGTCGAGGATGACCCGGCGCAGCTCGTCGACCACACCGGGATGGGAGTTGCCGTCGCGCCCCACCACGGCCCGGAACAGGGCGGCGGAATGTCGTCGATCGGCCATCCTGCGATCTTCCTCCGACGTGCGAGATCTCGCGCTCCAGCAATATTCCACTATTGACATGTCAGTTATGGACGGTGATAGTGGAGGCATCAGCCCCATCCTGCCCCGGAGGCCTCTGCCATGACCGACCTGTCCGAGCGCGACGAGCAGTCCGTCGACGTGCCGTTCTTCCGCACCGGCAACTACGCTCCCGTCGACGACGAGCTCACTGAATTCGACCTGCCCGTGGTCGAAGGTGCCATCCCGGCGGAGCTGGACGGCTGGTATCTGCGCAACGGGCCGAACCCCCGTCAGGAGAATGCGCACTGGTTCACCGGCGACGGCATGATCCACGGCGTGCGCCTCGAGGGTGGGCGGGCGGGGTGGTACCGCAACCGCTGGGTGCGCACCGAAAGCTTCGAGAACGACTTCGACGTCTACAACGCGGACGGCACCCGCAATCTGCACTCCAGCGTGGCCAACACCCACGTGGTCAATCACGCGGGCAAGACGCTGGCCTTGGTCGAATCATCGCTGCCCTACGAGGTGTCCACCGACCTGGAGACCCTGGGTGTCTACGACTTCGGCGGCAAGCTGATGGATTCCATGACCGCCCACCCGAAGATCTGCCCCACCACCGGCGAGTTGCACTTCTTCGGCTACGGCAACCTGTCCAGCCCGCACGTCACCTATCACCGCGCCGACGCCCAGGGCAACCTGGTGATCAACCGCGGTGTCGAGGTGCCGGCGCTGACCATGATGCACGACTTCGCGATGACAGCCGACCACGTCGTCTTCATGGACCTGCCCATCGTGTTCAACATGGACATCGCGATGAACGGCGACATGCCGTATCGCTGGGATGACAGCTACGGCGCCCGGCTGGGTGTGCTGCGCCGTGACGATCCCTTCGGCGAGATCCGCTGGTTCGACATCGATCCCTGCTACGTCTTCCACGTGTCCAACGCCTACGACCTCGGTGATTCCCTTGTGCTGCAGGCGGTCCGGTATCCCGAGCTGTGGCGCCGGGGCGGGGGCTTCGAAGAAGACGCCGTGATGTGGAGTTGGACGCTGGATCTCACCACCGGGAAGGTGACCGAACGCCAGGTCGACGACGCCGCCGTGGAGTTCCCCCGCATCGACGACCGCCTCGCCGGCATGAACGCCCGCTACAGTGTGGCGGTCGCCGGCGCGGACCTGATCCGATACGACATGGAAACCGGAGCGGCACAGCGGCATACATTCGATGCGGGAATCCCGGGCGAGGCCGTGTTCGTCGCCTCGTCATCCGGTCCGGCAGACGAGTCCAACGGCTACTACCTGAGCTATGTCTACGACCGCGCGCGCGACGGCAGCGACCTGGTGATCCTGGCCGCCGACGACTTCGGCGGCGCTCCGGTGGCCACCGTTGCGCTGCCGCGCCGGGTGCCCTTCGGGTTCCACGGCAACTGGATCACCGGCTGATCAGCCGGCGTGGCCTGAACGCGAACCGGTTAGCGGGCCGCCCGCGGGGGTAGGCCGCAGACATGTCTGCTGCCAAGTCCGAGCTCGGCACCCGCACCCGCCCCGCCGCCACCATGCTGAACTGGGCGTTGGCGTTGGCCACCATCCTGGGCGCCGTCGCCCTGGTGGTGCTGGCCTACGGCAAGGTGATGGCGACCGCCGCGTGCACTGCCGACACGTGCGAGGTGCCGTCGGAGGGCGTGTTCACCGTGTTGCTGTACGGTCCGCCGGTGGTGGCAGCGGTCGCGGTGTTGCTGTCCTTCGTCACCGCCCGGCGCCCCCGGGGCATCCTGGTGCCCATCGCAGCCTGGGTGCTGCTGGCCGTCGACCTGGTGGTCCTGACGCTCACGTTCCGCACCTGATCGTTTCCTGTGAACTTCCTGTCGGAACGGGTACCCGCTCCCCGGCCGCACCGTGCGGTCGCAGTGGCTGAGCGGAGATGACGTGGCACACCGGTTCCTCGCGACGATGGCAGCATGCCTCACGCTTGTATTGCCCGCAGCGGCCGTGGTTGTCGCACCCTCGGCGACTGCCGAGCCGGTTTTCACCCTGCCGCCACTGCCCTACGCGCCCAGCGCCCTGGAACCGGTGATCGACACCGAGACCATGACGATCCACCACGACCGGCACCACCAGGCGTACGTCGACGCGCTGAATGTGGCCGTCAGCGCAGATCCCGCCCTCGGGGGCATGTCCCTGGAGCAACTCGTGGCCTCGGCCGGGACGCTGCCCACCGCGGTGCGCAACAATGCCGGCGGGCATTGGAACCACTCCTTCTTCTGGACCACCATGACCGCACCGGCGCAGACCGGTGAGCCCTCACCCGAACTGCAGGCCGCGTTGCAGAACCGGTTCGGCTCCATGGAGGAGTTCCAGAGCCAATTCAACGCGGCAGGCACCCAGCGCTTCGGCTCGGGCTGGGCGTGGCTCATCGTCGGCCAGGACGGCCAACTGGCCATCACGTCGACGCCCAATCAGGACAACCCGCTGATGGACGTCGCTGACGTCAAGGGCACCCCCCTGATGGGCAATGACGTCTGGGAGCACGCGTACTACCTCAAGCACCAGAACCGGCGCGGCGACTACCTCTCCGCGTGGTGGCAGGTGGTGGACTGGAACGTCGTCTCGCAACGGTTCGCCGACACCGCCTGACCTGCATCGGGTTGTCCGCCGGCAAGGCGGTCGCGCAGCGGGCCGGTCACCACGGTTCGTGGACACGACGGAACCACGTGCGTACCGTCGGATGCCTGCTCGCCGGTGTCAACCTCGGGTTTCCGGTGGAACGAGACACTGACCACCACCGCGGCCAGCAGCGCCAGGGTGGCGGCGATGATCGCGGTGGGTGCGATGCCTGAATCGAACGCCGTACGAGCCGATTCCAGCAACCTGTCACCCACGCCCTGGGGCAGGGTGGCCGCCACCGACGTCGCGCCGCCGATGCTCTCGGCTGCCGCGTTGGCCTGCTCCGGGCTCAGGCCCGCGGGCACGGTCACGTTGTTGCGGTAAAAGGCCGTGAAGATGGTGCCCAGGGTCGCCGTGCCGATCACCGCGCCCAGCTCGTAGGCGGTTTCCGACACCGCCGACGCCGCACCGGCTTTCGCCGGGGGCACCGAGGACACGATGGCGTCGTTGGACATGGTTTGCGACATGCCCACGCCGAGTTCGAGCACCACGAAGGAGACGATGACCGCCACCACGGTGAGGTCGTGGCGGAACAGCAGGATCAACCCGAAGCCGGCTGCCAGCAGGACCAACCCGAACGCCATCAACGCCTGCGGGGTGAACCGTCTGGCCAGCCGCACCACCGCCAACCCGCCGATCACCGACACCACCGCACCGGGCAGCGTCACCAGCCCGGCGGCCAGCGGGCTCATCCCCAGTACCAGTTGCAGATGTTGGGAGATGAAGAACAGGAACCCGATCAGGCCCACGATGGACAGGAAGTTCGCGAGGATCGACGACGTGAACGGGGCGTAGGTGAACAGGTTCATGTCGAGCATCGGTGTGGCACTGCGGTTCTGACGCATCACGAACCAGGTGCCCGCGGCCAGCCCGCTCACCACGGCCGCCACGATGGACAGGGAGAACCCGTCGTGGGCGGCGGTTTTGATGGCCCACACCAAGGGCAGCATGGTGGCGAACGACAACAGCACGCTCACCAGATCCAGTGGGCCCGGGTGGGGGTCGCGGGACTCCGGCACCAGCCGCGGTGCCAGGATCAACAGCGGCAGCAGGATGGGTACGGCGATGAGAAATACTGCGCCCCAGTGGAAATGCTGCAGCAGTGCGCCGCCGACGATCGGGCCCAACGCCGAACCCGCAGTAAAGCCCGAGGCCCAGATGGCGATGGCCAGCCGGCGGGCGGACGCATCGACGAAGATGTTGCGCAGCAGCGACAGCGTGGACGGCATCAGCATGGCGCCGAACACGCCGAGCAGTGCGCGCGCTGCCACCAGTGCCTCGGCGCTCGGAGCGAAGGCGGCGGCGATGGAGACCACGGCGAAGCCGCTGGATCCGATCATCAGCAGCCGGCGTCGGCCGATCCGGTCACCGATGCCACCCATCGCCACCAGCAGTGCTGCCAGCACCAGGGCGTAGACGTCGACGATCCACAGCTGGGTGGCTGCCGGCGGCTGGAAGTCCTGGGCGATCAGCGGCAGCGCGAAGGTCAACACGGTGTTGTCGACGGCGATGAGCGTGACCGGCAGCATCAACACCGCCAGCGCCAGCCAGGCGCTGCGGGGAGTGGAGGCCGAGACCGTGCGGTCGAGGCCGATGGACGTGGACATGTGCGTGTACTCCTACCGAACTGAGGTGACGTGGAGCGGGGGCTCTACACGTCGGAGGTGATGGTGCCCTGCGTGAGGGTGGTCATGATGGCGTCGACGATGCGGTGCTTGGGGGTGCCGTCCTGCTTGGCGGCCTGGTTGCCGGCGTCGAGCAGGGCCCAGAACGCGCGTCGAGCCCATCCCGGAGGTGCGGTGTCGGGCTGGGTGGAGACCTTGGCCAGCATCTCGGCGATCACCTCGTCGCCGGTGTCCAGGTGCGCCATCAGCTCGGTATCGGCGTTGACGATCGGCTCGGTGAAGACGTAGACGACGATGGGGCCGAGGTCCAACTGGCCTTCCACCACGCGGCGCAGCGCCGCCAGGGGCGGACCGCACTCCGGCTCCGCTTCCACGATGGCGGCGGTGCTCAGCTCGTGGACGTGTAGGGCCAGCGCACGGATCAGGTCGGCACGCTCGGTGAAGTACCGGTGCAGCGTGCTGCGGCCGACGCCGGCGGCGGTGGCGATGTCGCTCAGGGGGGCGGCCGGATTGTCGGCGAGCACCGTCATCGCCGCCTCGATGATCGCCCTACGGGTACGGCCGCGTGCGCCACCCTCGATCAAAGCCACTTCGCCCATGGCTCAATTTATAGCACAGAATCATCAAAATGAGACAGCAATGTCTCACTTTAGGTCGGTGGTGCAAAACCTCCGGTCGCCGGCGGGGTCCGCACCGGGGGTGGTGCTGCAGGCGGTTGAGCCGCCGGAGGGTGGCCGGGACCACCACTGACGGGCCCGGCCAACCGGTGCAACTCCCGGCGGTGCCGTTCGGCCAGCACCGCCGCCAGCACGAACTGCGGCGGGGTGCCCGGCGGCGGGGGCGGCGAGATGCGTGCGGTCACCTCTCCGGCGATCCGGTAGGCCATCTCGTCACGGATGGCCGGATCCAGCTGGGCCGCCCGGTCCAGGAACTGCCGCGCCAACTCCGCCTGCTCGGCACCCAACCCGGACAGCTGCAGGGAGGCCGCCCACCACGCCAGTGTCGGCGGCATCACCGGCGGCGGTGCCGGACGCGGCCCGCGCTCGCTGATCACCACGGTGCCCGCGAACACGTCGCCGATCCGCTTGCCCTTCGGTGAGATCAGGCTGCAGATCACCGCGGGGCCCCCGAAGAACATCCAGATCTCGATCACCGCCGCGAGTGCACGGAACAGGGCCTGGCGGAAGCGTTCTGGGCCACCGTCCTCGGAGACCACCCGCAGGCCCAGCGCCATCTTGCCCAACGACCGGCCGCGTGTGGCCATCTCGAAGACCACCGGATATCCCAGCAGGACCAGCACGGTGAAGATGATCACCACCGCCGCGGTGAGCGCGGGGTCGTAGTCGGCCAACGTGGCCGCCCACATCAGCAGGCCCAGGATGTAGAAGACGAACATCACGGTCAGGTCGATCAGCGCGCCGGCCGCCCGCACCGGCAGCTGAGCCAGGGCGACGTCGAGGACCACCGCGTCTCCGGTGACCACGGAACCATGGGCAGGTTGATACGGCGAGGTCACGTTGGCGACGCTACTAGACTCGGCAGGCGTGGATGTCGATGCGTTCGTGCTGGCCCACCGCCCGGCATGGGATCGACTCGAGGCCCTGGTCAAGAAGCGGCGCACCCTCTCCGGCGCCGAGGTCGACGAACTCGTGGAGCTCTACCAGCGGGTCTCCACCCACGTCTCGGTGTTGCGATCGTCCTCGACCGACTCGGTGTTGGTGGGCAAGCTGTCCACGCTGGTGGCCCGGGCCAGGGCCGCGGTCACCGGCGCGCACGCCCCGCTGTGGAGTGAGTTCGTCCGGTTCTGGACGGTGTCCTTCCCGGTGGTGGCCTACCGCGCCTGGCGCTGGTGGCTGGGCTCGGCCATCGGCTTTTTTGTCGTGTCCGCCATCATCGGTGTCTGGGTGATGCGCAATCCCGAGGTGCAGGCCGCCATCGGAACTCCCTCGGAGATCGACGAACTGGTCAACAGCCAGTTCGCCTCCTACTACAGCGAGAACCCGGCGGCGTCGTTCGCCCTGCGGGTGTGGGTGAACAACTCGTGGGTGGCCGCACAGTGCATCGGATACGCGATCCTGCTGGGCATTCCGATTCCCTACGTGCTGTTCCAGAACGCCGCGAACCTCGGCGTCACCGGCGGATTGATGTTCCATCACGGCCAGGGGGAGGTGTTCCTGGGGCTGCTGACCCCCCACGGGCTGCTGGAGCTGACCGCGGTGTTCCTGGCCGCCGCCGCCGGCATGCGGCTGGGCTGGACGGTGATCTCCCCGGGCAACCGCCCGCGCGGACAGGCGCTGGCCGAGCAGGGCCGGGCCGTGGTGTCGGTGGCCGTGGGACTGGTGGTGGTGCTGCTGATATCCGGGTTGATCGAAGCCCTGGTGACGCCCTCGCCGTTCCCGACGTTCGTCCGCATCGCGATCGGTGTGCTGGCCGAGGCCGCCTTCTTGGCCTACGTCATCTACTTCGGACGCAAGGCGGTGGCCGCCGGTGCCACCGGCGACGCCGAGGACGCCCCCGACGTGGTGCCCACCTCCTGACCGCTGCCCAGGGTCAGAGCCTGCCGGTGGCCTTCATCGCCAGATAGCTGTCCGCCAGCGCGGGCGCCAGGTCCTCGCCCACGGCGTCGACCACGTCAACGCCGGCCGCACGGAGGCGGGAGGCGATGGCGCGCCGGTCATTACGGGACTTCTCCGCCGCCGCCGCGTCGTACACCGCAGCGGCGTCGGTGCGCCCCGCGGCCAGGTCGTCGATCCGCGGGTCGCTGACCGCCGCCACCACCACCTGGTGCTTGGCCGCCAACCGCGGCAGCACCGGCAACAGACCCTCGTCGAGGGCGGCGCCGTTGAGGTCGGTGAGTAGGACCACCAGCGCGCGGCGGCGGACGCGGCGGGAGATGGCGGCCACCAGTGCGCGAGAATCGGATTCGACGAGCTCGGGTTCAAGGGGAGCCATCGCCTCGACCAGGTGCGCCAGCAACTCGGTGCGGGAGGCGTTGACCACGGCGGCACGGGTGGTTCGATCATGGGCCAGGAAATCGACGTGATCTCCGGCGCGCGCGGCCAGGGCCGCCAGCAGCAGGGCGGCGTCGAGGTACCAGTCCAGGCGCGGCCAGCCACCGGGATCACCCGCAGTGGGATCGACGCCCACCCGGCCCGCCGACGTCCGCCCGGTGTCGACGACGATCACCACCCTGCGGTCGCGTTCGGGCCGCCAGGTGCGCACCACCACGTCGCTGCGCCGAGCGCTAGCCCGCCAATCGATGGACCGCACATCGTCGCCGACGACATATTCACGCAGCGAATCGAATTCGGTGCCCTGACCGCGGATCAGCACCGGGACCATGCCGTCGAGTTCACGCAGCTTGGCCAGCCGGGAGGGCAGGTGCTTGCGGGACAGGAACGGCGGCAGGATCCGCACCGTCCACGGGGCCCGCTGCGAGCGCTGCCGCCCGGCCAGGCCCAGCGGCCCGACACACCGCGCGGTGACCGCGGCGCTGAGCTGATCTCCACGACGGATCGGTTGCAGCGACGTGTGCACCTGATGCTGCTGGCCCGCTGCGATGCTGACCTGGTGGGCCCGGGGGGTGGCGCGCGCACTGGGTGCCCAGGCGTCGCGCACCGCGCCGCGGAATGTGCGCGAACCGCCGTTGCGGATCAACAGGTCCACCCGCACCGGCTCACCGAGACGCGCCGAGGTGTCCCCGGAGTGGGTGTACTGCAACGCCCGCGGGCTGGCGGCCAAGGCCACGTCGAGTGCCACCGCGGCCGCCAAGACCGCCAGTAGGATCGCGAAAGCCGTTGCCGGCCAAGGGGCCACCGCGATCGGCAGTACACAGACCAGGGCCAGCAGCCCGGTGCGCCCGGTGAGGATCATTACCGCGGCACCGGCACCGAGGCCAGGATGCCGTCCAGCACGCCGTCGGGCGTGGCACCTTCGAGTTCGGCCTCCGGGCGCAACGCGATGCGGTGGCGCAGGGTGGCCCGCGCCATCGCCTTCACATCGTCGGGGGTCAGGTAATTGCGGCCTGACAGCCACGCCCAGGCTCGCGCGGTGCCCAGCAGGGCAGTGGATCCGCGCGGCGACACCCCGAGTTGCAGCGCGGGGGAGTGCCGGGTGGCGCCCACGATGTCGACGATGTAGCCCAGTACCTCGTCGGCGACCAGCACCCTGGCGGCTGCCTCCCGCCCGGCGCGCAGGTCGTCGATACCGGCCACCGGCCGGATGGCCGACAGGTCGCGCGGATCGAACCCGTGCGCATGCCTGCTGAGGATCGCGACCTCCTGATCACGCGGCGGCAGTGGCACATTCAGCTTGAGCAGGAAGCGGTCCAACTGGGCCTCGGGCAGCTGATAGGTGCCTTCGTACTCGATCGGGTTCTGGGTGGCCGCCACGATGAACGGATCAGGCAGCAGCCGCGGATCGCCGTCGACGCTGACCTGCCGCTCCTCCATTGCCTCGAGCAGCGCAGCCTGGGTCTTCGGTGGCGTCCGGTTGATCTCGTCGGCCAGCATCAGGTTGGTGAAGACCGGACCCTCGCGGAACTCGAACTCCGCGGTGCGGGCGTCGTACACCAGGGAACCGGTGATGTCACCGGGCATCAGGTCCGGGGTGAACTGCACCCGCTTGAAGTCCAGCTGCAGCGCCGCGGCCAGCGATCGCACCAGCAGTGTCTTCGCCACGCCGGGAACACCTTCCAGGAGCACGTGCCCACGGCACAGCAGCGCGATCACCAAACCGCTGACCACGGCGTCCTGGCCCACCACGGCTTTGGCGATCTCACTGCGCAGGGCCAGCAGGGCCGTACGGGCGGAATCTGGCTGTGTCACGAGTGGGCGACCTGCCTTTCGATGTCGTCGAGTGCGTGGGCGAGTTGGAGCAGTTCGGCGTCCGAGGCCGGTGCCGGCCCGAACAGGGTGTGGCCCACGGTGAACGGATCAGCCCCGGTGCGTTGGGCGACGGCCAGGACCAGCGTGGAGTCCTGCGCGCCGGCGCCCAGCCCCAGCCGTGGGGCCAGCCGCTGCAGGGCCGCGGAGCGCAGGGCGTCGGCGGCGCGGTCACGGGCGCGGTGGGCTCGGTAGAGGCGGGCCCGGCCCTCTGCCGTCTCGGAGGCGCGGACCACCACGGGCAGCCGTTCGGCCACCAGCGGACCGAGGCGGCGGCCCTTCCAGATCGCCACCAGCGCCACCGTCAGCCACAGCTGCCAGACCACCCAGTTCCACTGCGGCGGGATCATATCGAAAACGGTTGAGGTACCTAGGTTTTCACCTTCGGCACGCTGCGGTGCGTACCAGATCAGGCGTGGGTGCTCACCTGTGAGATTCATCGCCAGCGCGGCGTTGCCCTCGTCGAGCAGCATGCCGTTGGTCAGGAATCCGGCGGAACTGACCACCGTGACGGTGCGGCCGTCGTCGCGATAGCGCACCAGTGCACCGGAGTAGCAGCTGGTCAGATCCACCCCGGAAGCCTCGGCCGCTTCAAAGGTGCCGGTGGGGCCGAATTGGGCCACCCCCGCCCGCTGCGCCGCGGGCAGCTCGCAGTCCGGCTCACCGCCGTAGGTGGTCGAGGTCGCCGTCCGGACGGCGGGTGCCAGTGCCTCGCGGGTGAAGGAGTTCGGTTCGACCAGCAGGAGATCGCCGGGAGCCGCGGCCAGCTCCGCGAGGGCGTCGTCGTCGGCGGTGAACGGGGTCTGCGCCACCAGCGTCAGCGAATCGGGGCGCGCCGCCGCCCGGGCCTGCGCCACGGTGTCGGCCACCTCGACATCGACGCCGGCTTCGCGCAGCAGCGTCACCAACGCGCGGGCGCCCTCGGCGGAGGTGGCGGTGGGGTCCATGCGGCCGCCGGGGCGCGGTGCGGTCAGCCAGGCGGTCAGGACCGCCAGGGCCACGATCAGCACCACGGCGGTGCCCACCCAGCGGACGGTCTTGCGGCGGGTGGTCACCGTACGTGCTCCCAACCGCCGGATGGTGCGGTGGGGGTGGCGATCGCGGCGTGCAGCGAACGACGGCCGAGGTGCTGGTCGAGGTCGCTGATCATCCGGTACGCCGCCTCGGTGCCAGGCAGCTCACCATAGGTGACATCATTGAAAGCAGTTGCAGCCGAGGACAATTCGTCGGTCAGCTCGGGCAGTGCCGCCCCTGCATCTCTGGCCAACTCGGTGGCGGTGCGGCCGGGCACCGAGGTCAGCACCCCGGTTTCCTCGAGGTGGCGGGCGACGGCGCGCAGGCGGTGCCGGATGGCGGCCGCCCAGTCTCCCCGGGTGGCACTCTGCTGCGCCAGCTCCCGGTGCTGCGCCGCGGAGAGTTCGACCGCTCCGAACAGCTGGGGGTCGCCACCGCGCCGGGTGTGCAGGGTCCGGCGGGCGATGCGGACGGCGACGATGACGGCAATCACGGCGATGATGGCCAGCACGGCGAGGGTGAACCATCCGCCGGGCAGCAGGTCGCCCTTGGCCACGATGCGGAATATCAGCTCGTCGATCCACTGATTGAACTGGTCGGTGAGCGAACCCCTCGGGTAGATCGGCTTGGTCAGTTCGTTCTCGGCGGCCTCACGGGCGGCCTCACGGTCGATGTCGATCGGCGGCATCAGGTCCCTAGCGCCGCACCAGCCACAGGCTGTCCGTCGACCGGGTGTCGGCGGGGCCCGCGGCAGCACCGGTGCGCAGCACCAGATCGAAGGCTTCGGCGCGGATCCGCCGGTCGGTGTACAGCAGGACCACCACGCCCGCGGTGAACGGCGCAGTGATCACCTGGCCGACGATGGCGCCGACGCTGGCCGCAACCGTGCCGAGCACGATCGCGGCCGTGGACGCCGAGCCCACCAGCAGCTGCGCGAACGTGAAGGGCATCGCGACGGCGGTGGCGATGGCGCCCACGACGACGCCGGCCAGCAACCGGATCCCGAACACGCGCAGGAAGTCGTGGCGCACCAGCGCGAAAGACCGCTTGACGGCATCGATCACCGGCATGCGCTCCAACACGATGGCCACCGGCGCGAAGGACACCATGGTGTACAGGTACAGCGTGCCCAGCACGGCCGCGATGCCCAGGGGGATTCCGACCACCGCGGCGACCGCGCCGGAGACGCCGACGGCCAGGCCCACGATGATCAGCGTGAGTACGCCGAACAGCAGCAACACAGCCAGTAGTTCCAGCAGCGCCAACCCCAGAAGCGGCAGGATCCGGTCCTTGATCTTCGCCCAGGCCTCGGAGATGGTGATCGACGAGCCGAACACCGCCCGCCCCACGACGACGGTGAGCATGCCGGACAGGATCACCGCTGCCAGCGCCTGCATCAGCGCCGCCACCACCGAGGTGGCCGCCAGTCCGACCAGCCCGGCCACGGATTCGGTCTCGCCGCGCAGAGCGTCGAGTTCACCCATCGCCGCCAGCGGGCCGATCTGCAGGATCAGCCCCAGGGCCTGGGTGACGATGACGACGGCGGCGGCCAGCCCCAGCGTGGCTTTCGGATTGACGCGGACGTACCGCACGGCCCCGTTGAAGATGTCGCCGAGCGTGAGCGGGCGCAGCGGAATGACCCCCGGCTGCAGGGCGACCGGCGGCAGCGTCGGATATCCGGGCGGGGGATAGCCGGGCGGTGGATAACCCTGGTGGGGGTAGCCGGGCGGTGGATAACCCTGGTGGGGGTAGCCGGGCGGTGGATAACCCTGTTGCGGGTAGGGCTGTTGCGGGTAGGGGGGCGGATAGGGAGGCGGCCAGCCAGGCCCGGTCGGCGGCTGGGTCACAGTGAGCGTCCCCCGTCGTTGTGCATGATGACCATCCTGTCGACGGTCGTCCGATATGACAACGATACGAGGGCCGCCCACGCGTACCGTCTCAGGTATGGCAGAGCTCAAGGCCCGACTGCGCACCGACCTGACCGCGGCGATGAAGGCCAGGGACACCCTGCGGACCGCTACGCTGCGCATGGTGCTGGCTGCTGTGCAGACCGAGGAGGTGTCCGGCAAGCAGGCCCATGAGCTCTCCGACGCCGAAGTGCTCGCCGTGCTCACCCGCGAGGCCAAGAAGCGGGGTGAAGCCGCGCAGATCTACACCAGCAACGGCCGTGGCGAGCTGGCGGCCAATGAGCGGGCCGAGGCCGCCGTGATCGAGGAGTACCTGCCGACCCAGCTCGACGACGACGAACTCGCCCACGCGGTCGAGACGGCCATGGCGCAGGTCGCGGAGCAGGTGGGCGAGCGGCCCGGCCCCCGCCAGATGGGCTTGGTGATGAAGGCGGCCAACGCCATCGTCGCAGGACAGGCCGACGGCGCGCGGGTGGCAGCCGCGGTGAAGGCGCGACTGTAACGGTTTGCCCGCTGCGGCCCCGGGTATCCGCTTGCCATGACCCGGTTCGGATATACCTTGATGACTGAGCAGGCTGGACCCAAAGATCTTGTCCGCCATGCTGTTTCGGCTGAGCAGGTCGGCTTCGACTTCGAGGTGTCCAGCGACCACTTCTCGCCGTGGCTGTCGGCGCAGGGCCATGCTCCCAACGCGTGGGCGGTCCTGGGTGCGGTGGCACACGCGACCGAGCGGGTGGACCTGTACTCCTACGTCACCTGCCCGACCATGCGTTACCACCCCGCGATCGTCGCGCAGCAGGCCGCCACTGTGCAGATCCTGGCCGACGGCCGGTTCACCCTCGGGCTGGGCACCGGTGAGAACCTCAACGAGCACGTGGTGGGTAAGGGTTGGCCGAGCTTGCATACCCGTCAGGAGATGTTGGTCGAGGCCGTTCAGATCATCAGGGAACTGTGGACCGGCTCCCTCGTCGACTGGCGTGGCCAGCACTTCCAAGTGGACTCGGCGCGCATCTGGGATGTTCCCGACGATCCGATCGGCATCGGCATCGCGATGGGCGGTGGCCGGGCCATCGATATGTTCGCCACGCTGGCCGATCACCTGATCGAGGTGCAACCCGACGCCGACCGGTTCAAGGCGTGGCAGCAGGCGCGGCAGGGCACGGGACTGCCCAGCGGCGGTCGTGTAGTCGGGCAGATCCCGGTGTGCTGGGACCCCAGCCGGGACGCCGCGATCGAGCGGGCGCACGAGCAGTTCCGCTGGTTCGCCGGAGGTTGGTCGGTGAACGCCGACCTGCCGACCACCGCCGGCTTCGCGGGCGCCACCCAATTCGTGCGGCCCGAAGATGTCGCGGAGTCGATTCCGTGTGGCCCTGATCTCGACGCGATCGTGGAAGCGGTCCGCGAGTACTGGGAGGCCGGATTCACCGACATCGCGCTGGTGCAGATCGGCGGAGACCACCAGGACGCTTTCTTCAAGGAAGCCGCCGAACCATTGCTCGCGGCGCTGCGTTCGGCAGCGTCGTAGGAACCCCGGAGGACGACGATGACCGACGATCACAGCCAACACGTCGCGACCAGCCCCCACGAGGTCAAGGGGGTGCCGGACAAGGATCGTCCTGGGCCCGCCGACCACGGTCACGAGGGTGGAATGGCCACCCGGGAGGTGGCCCCGGACGTGGCCGAGGGCCAGGAGCCGCCGGACTGATCAATCGTCGCGTCGTCCCTGACGGCTGCCGCGGTACGCGCCCCGGCGCAGCGCCGTCAGCCACCCCGGCGACAGTGTCACTCCTGGCGCTGAGTTCCGGGTCGGGTCGAAGGCGAGAGTTTCCTGTTCGCCCTCCGGCAGCAGATGCGTGAAGGTCAGGATCGCCAGGGACGTCGGAGCCTGGCCGAAGGTGGCCTGCCGGATCTCGATGCGGATCGGCCGCCCGTTGCGCAGTTGCTCGGAAATCGTCTGCAGCGCCAGTGCTGTCCGGCATAGCCCAACGGCATGTCGGCGTGCGGCCAGGCCGTGGCAGGCCGGAGTACCACACGGCCGAGTGCCGACGACCCAGCGGACACCGTCAGCACATCCCACGGTGCAGCGCCGGCGACTGGGGCACCATCCGCCATGCCGGACCGGCGAAGTCGGCCAGTCCGCCGGGCAGGCCTACGCCTTGGGACAACCTGCCGATCACCTCGCCGAAGGCCACCGGCAGGCCCGTCATTTCGGGGGCTGTGCGTTCGATTCGTCCGACGGCCGTCACCCCGTCCGGATGAACGCGCGCTTGTGACGCAGTCCGGCGCCGAGTTTGAACACCAGGCCCCCGATGTCGATGAGGTGCACGGGCTGTGGGTGTCCGGCCGTTTCGGAGGTAAACGGCTCTGAAGCCGTTTAACGCCCCGGAAACAGGGCATCAATCAACCCACGTGTCGCGGAAACAGGTGCGCACAACATCAGTCGAGAGGCCCACTGTGACAGTTATGCTCCCCGATACCCGCAGGCCCATCGTGGCAGCAGCGGGTGTGTACCGACCGCAGGAGGATTCACGACTACTGATCGACACCCTGGAACGCAGCACCGTCGTGGTGGGCAGACGGGTCGCCGATCTGTGCACCGGCAGCGGGATCGTGGCGATCGCGGCAGCCGAGTTGGGAGCAGAATCGGTTACCGCTTGGGACATCTCGGAACCGGCTGTGCTCTGCGCCCGTCGGAACGCCGACGCGGCCGGGGTGGCGGTGGACGTTCGCCTCGGGGCATTCGATGGCGCACTGGCCGACGGCCCGTATGACGTCGTGGTCACGAATCCGCCCTATGTGCCAACCTCTTCCGGCGCCGGCATCGATGTGCCGTCCGGTGCCGACCCCGCCTGGTCCTGGGATGGCGGCGACGACGGGCGCGCCATCGTGGATCCGTTGTGTGCCATTGCGCCTGATCTGCTGGCCGACGGTGGCACAATGCTGATGGTGCAATCGGAGTTCACCGGAGTCGAGCAGTCTGTGCAGGCGCTGCGTGACGGTGGTCTGAGTGCCGAGGTGATCGCCTGGCAGCTGATCCCGTTCGGTCCGGTGCTCTCATCGCATGCGGGCTGGCTCGAGCAGACGGGGCGTCTGACCGGAGGACGGCGAACGGAGGAACTCGTGGTCATCAGGGCTGACAAACGGTGAGTGACGGGCAGGTCCGACGCGTGCGGATCGTGCCGAAGGGCCCGATCATGGTGGAGGGCCCGGTGTGCATCGAGATGCCCGACGGCGCCACGGTGGAATCAGACCGGTTCATGGTCGCGATCTGTGCCTGTCGCCGCAGCAAGACATATCCGTTGTGCGACACCAGTCATCGTCGCACAGTGCGTCGCTGACCTGAGACGGAGAAAGCCCGCCGCGAGGCGGGCTTTCTCCGTTGGTGTCAGGCCAGCGGCCGCCGCAAGGTGGTTTCTCCTGCGGCCCACTGTGCCATCAGGAGGTCGGCGAGCCGGTCTTCCACTACCGCATGGGCGCGAATACCGAACACCACGTCGCGCTCGAGTTGCGGTTCGGCACAGACGAGTTCACCCACCACGTCGGTACGTACCACCTGCTCGTGCACAGCATCGGCCTCGACATGTTCGCGATAGAACCGTACGCACTCCTCCGGCGCGCCGAGCCGCTGCAGGCCCTCGACCAGCCGAGCCGAACCGGGCGGTGAGGTGATTTCGGTGGATGCGAAGTGCCCCACCGCAGCCCCGCGGAATGCACGGTGCAGACCGAAGATGGACATCAGATTGACCGCCGAAAGAGCTTCCGCCGGAACGTGATCGATATAGCCGAGATAACTGGAATCCAGCCCTGCCGCAGCCATCAGATCGGCGAACAGCTGCTGGTGCAGGTTCTCACCGCGGCCGCCGCCGTACTCGTCGAACTCCACTGCCACAAAGGACGCCTTGGCCTGGCCGCTCAGGCGCGGGATGGCGAACGCATGTGGATCGGCTTCTTTGAGGTGGTACAGCGAGCGGTGGACGAAGTACTCCTGCATCTGCTCCCACGTTGCGGTGTCGCGGATGTGGAACGAGGGGCCGGTACCACCGGCGTGCTCGACGGAGATCTCATCCATGGCCTCGATCACCGATGCATCGTCGACCGAGCCCACGGCGTCGGTCACCGCGTCCATGAAGGCGATCTCGAGCTGGGACCGCAGGTGCAGTAGGCCGGGATTCCATTCCCACGCGGGGTCCACGTCCCGGAAACCGCGGTAGTGCAGTTCGTAGCAGACGTACAGGGCCATCTGCAGATCCAGGCCCCACGGATCGGAATCGATGACGGGAGCAGGGATACGCGTGAGTTGTCGCCGAGGCGGCCTCTCACCGAGAACCTCGATCACCGCGGCCGATACGGGGCCGACAGAGGCGGGCAGCAGGGGTTCGAGGCGGGGGGTCGCAAGAGTCACGGTGATGAGGTACCCGGGAGGTACCGGCGAAAACCACTTTTGGCCCATCTCACACGCGCCACAACGCTTCCTGCGTCATGCTGGCGATCAGCTGATCGTCGTGGCGGTACATCGAGCCCATCACCAGTCCGCGACTGTCGTTGTTGTTGACGCGCCGGACCTCGTAGCGGTGCCAGGCGGCGGGATCGAACGGCCGGTGGAACCAGACCGAATGGTCCAGGCTGGCTGCGAAACCCACGTCCGGGCGCAGCGGGGTGCCCTCCGGGCGCGCAGCGGGCACCGGACCCAGATCGGTGACGAACGTCAGCGCGCAGGCGCGCAGCAGCGGGTCGTCTTCGACGTGGTCCCGGAATCGGACCCAATACGGCGGCACCGCGAATGCCGAGGGATCCGACGGTGCGGTCCGGATCTCCAGATGCTCGGTGATCGACAGGTTCGGCTGCTTCGGCTGGGCAGCGTCGAGTTCGAGGGATGCAGCCGGTGCGGGGTGCCAGTCGGCGCCGGTCTCGGGCCGGTGGAACGACGCGATCATCTCGAGGATGACCTGACCCTCCTGCACGGCGGTGACCCGGCGGGTGTCGAATGAGCGGCCGTCGCGGGTCCGTTCCACGTGGAACTGCAGCGCCACCGCGTGCCGACCGCCGCGGACGAAGTAGGCGTGCAGCGACTGGGGCAGCTTGTCCGGTTCCACGGTGGCACCGGCGGCACCGAGCGCCTGGGCGGCGATCATCCCGCCGAACAGCCGCTCACCGCGCCCGCCCGCGGGATCGGTCACCACGAAGACGTCGCCGTCACGGTCGAAGGACAACAGGTCGCCGATCCAGCTCATGGTGAGCTGACTCTAGCTGTCGGCGAAGTACCTCTGGCCATCGGCGGCCATCCGCCCGAACCCGGCCCGCAGAAGCGGAGCCAGCACCTGGAACGGCACGCGCAGCGCGCTCTTCGGATCGATGGCCACCGTCCAACTGAACCGGGTGCCCGCACCGTCGGTCGTCACCGCGTAATCCTCGGCGAACCGGCGAAACAGCGGGGCGTTGGACTCGTAGACGAAAAACGAGTAGCCCGACCCCTCGTCCCACCGGAAGAACTCCTCGCGCACGCGGGCGACCCCGGCGGGCAGCACGACCTCGCGGCAGGTGCCGATCCCGAACGGTCGCGGCGTCGTCCACGTCACCGATTGCACCGAGGATCCCCAGTCGGCCAGGCAGCGATCCGACGTCAGCGACATCCACACCGTCTCGGGGTCGGCGTCGAAGTGCCTCTCATACCGGAAAATGTGGGCAGCGGTGTCGAACACCGTCGCGTCGGTGGGTTCCAGCGGATACCAGCGGGCCATGGTGACCAGCTTGTCACCAGTACTCACTCCGGGCGGGAGCCGGCGTACATTTCCGCGGGCGGTGCCGACAGCTTCGCCTTGACCGCCCTGGTTTCCGCATCGGCCAGCACCTCGTCGGCTCCCGATTCCAATCCGTCCAGCGCGGCGCGGACGACGTCGGCCGGGTCGTTCTTCGCCATCTCGATACCGGCGAGCATGTCGGTGTCGGTGGCCGACAGGTGCAATCCCATCACCTGGGTTCCCTGCGCCGCCAACTCGAGCCGGGTGCTGTTGGTCAGCTGCCACTGCGCCGCTTTGGCCGCAGCGTATGCGCCGTTGCCGGGATACACCTGGAAAGAGCCGATCGACATCACGTTGAGGAGGGCGCCGCCGCCGTTGCTCGCCAGGACCGGGGCGAAGGCGCGCGTCATCAGCAACGTTCCCCAGAAGTGGGTGGCCATCTCGAGGCGGATGTCGTCGAGGTCTCCGGTCACCACGTTCTGCATCGTCACGATCCCGGCATTGTTGATCAGCAGATCGACATCCGTCGCGGCCGCGGCCACGTCCGTCACCATCGCCTCGTCGGTGATGTCCAAACGGATCGGCACGATGCGGGAGTCTCCGCCGGCGAGGCTCTCCGGCCGTCGAGTGGCGGCGTAGACCCTCGTGGCGCCTCGGGCGAGCAGCTGGCGGACGAACTCCGCACCGATGCCGCGATTGGCCCCGGTGACCAGTGCCGTCGCGTTGTTGATATCCATACCTCGAGACTAAAATCTCACACCGATGTCAGCTTCAATCCCAGCACGCCGTGATGTGGCACACATGAAAATCGGGGAACTCGCCCGGATCACCGGCGCCAGCGTGCGGTCGCTGCGCTACTACGAGCAACGGCAACTGCTGTTGTCGCGTCGCACCCCGGGTGGGCAGCGCATCTACAATCACGACGCGGTGGAACGGGTCCGGCTCATCAAGGAACTCTTCGCCGCGGGTGTCAGCAGCGATGCCGTGGTGCAGTTGTTGCCCTGCATCCATTCGGGCACTGCGACGCCGGCAATGGTGGAGCGTCTGGTGGCCGAACGCGCACGGATCGACGCCGAAGTGCGCAAGCTGGCTGCCACCCGTGATCGTCTCGACCGGCTCATCGTCACAACGCGAGCCGCTGCCGTATAGGCAAAACGTCTGTCTAGCGGGTAGCGACAGCGGCCGCAATCCGGTCGAAAGCCTCGGAGTTGAGGCGGTAGTAGGCCCACTTCCCGCGTTGATCGCGGCCGACCAGTCCGCTGTCGACCAGCAGTTTCATGTGATGGGACACGGTGGGCTGGCTCAATCCGAGCGGTTCGGTGAGGTCGCAGATGCACGCTTCGCCGCCGTCGGAGGCCGCGATGAGGGACACCAGCTTGACCCGCGCCGGGTCGGCGAGCGCTTTGAACACGGCGGCAAGGCGTTCGGCGGCTGCGGTGTCCAGCACGCCGCCGGTCAGCGGTGAGCAGCACGCCGCCACGTCAGCACCGGTCAACGGGGCGGTCACGGTGGGCATGCCGTCCATGATGACATACGCATTGACAAACATCGATGGGTCGAGCAGCATCGATCGCATCGAAGATTGTCGATGAAAGGAGCCGAGCATGTCGGAGCTGCCCGTGGTTGTGATCGGGGCCGGCCCGCTGGGTCTGGCGGCGGCCGCGCACCTGCTGGAACGTGAACTGACGCCGCTGGTGGTGGAGGCCGGCCACAGTGCCGGTTCGGCCATCGCGCAGTGGGGGCATGTCCGCACATTCTCGCCGTGGCCCGAGCTGGTGGACCCCGCCGCTGCCCGCCTGCTGGAGCCGACCGGCTGGACCGCTGCAGATGCCGGGTATCCGACCGGTCGGGAGTGGATCGACGAGTACCTGGCGCCGCTGGCGGACGCGCTCGGTGAGCGGGTGCGGTTCGGCTCCCGGGTGGAGGCGGTGTCTCGGCAGGGGCGGGATCGACTGGTCAGCCCGGGCCGGGCCGAGGCGCCGTTCGTGGTTCACCTCCGTGACGCGCAGGGGTCGGAATCGCGGGTGCAGGCCCGCGCGGTCATCGACGCCACGGGAACCTGGGGCCAACCGAATCCTGCTGGCGCCGACGGTGTTCCCGCGATCGGTGAACGCGCAGCCGCAGCCGCGGGTGTGCTGAGCTACGTCCCGCCGACGTCGCGTCAGGCCTGCGCCCTGGCCGGTAGGCATGTCGTGGTGATCGGCAGCGGGCACTCGGCGATGACCGCAGTGATCCAACTCGGTGAGGTGGTGCGTCAGGATCCGTCGACGACGGTGACGTGGGTGCTTCGCCGCGGCGTGGTCGGTGACACCTTCGGTGGTGGTGCGGCCGATGAACTGCCGCAGCGGGGCGCCCTGGGAGTGCGCTCCAGGGAAGCGGTCGATGCGGGACTGGTGGCACTGCAGACCGGTTTCCGGACCGAGCGCGTCGACCTCACCGGCGGCCGCGCCGTCATCACAGCCGAGGACGGGCGGGCTGTCCCGGCGGCCGACCATGTGATGGTGCTGACCGGTTTCCGCCCGGACCTGTCATTCCTGTCGGAGATGCGTATCGAACTCGACCCGATCCTGCAGGCCCCACTCAAACTGGCGTCCTCGATCGACCCGAACATGCACTCCTGCGGCAGCGTGTTGCCGCACGGCGCCGCTGAACTGGCACATCCCGAGCCGGATCTCTACATCGTGGGGATGAAGTCCTACGGACGCGCCCCGACGTTCCTGGCGATGACCGGGTACGAACAGGTGCGCAGTATCGCTGCTGAGCTCGCCGGTGACCACGAGGCGGCCGGCCGGGTGGAACTCACGCTGCCCGATACGGGGGTCTGCAACGGGGCGGGCTTGTTCGACAGTCCCGAGGTGGAGAATGCGGGCGGATGTTGCGGACCGGCACCCTCGGCACCGCAACCGTTGTCGCTCAATACTATTGGCGGATGACGAAGGCTGAATCCACATCAGCACCCCCCGCGGCCCACCGGCTGCGTTGGGTGCTGATGACGCTGTGCGTCACCGAGATCACCAGCTGGGGCGTGTTGTACTACGCCTTCACGGTGTTGTCCCCGCAGATCAGCGCCGACACCGGTTGGTCGGCACCGTCGGTCACGGCGGCCTTCTCCGCCGGGTTGGTGACCTCAGCGCTGGTGGGGATCCCGGTCGGGCGCTGGCTGGACCGGTTCGGCCCGCGATGGATCATGACGGGCGGTTCGGTGCTCGGCGTGATCTCCGTGGTGGCGGTGGTGGGCGCCCCCGATTTCGGCTGGTTCGCCGCCGCGTGGATTCTCGCCGGTGTCGCGATGAGCGCCATCTTCTACGCACCTGCGTTCGCCGCGTTGACCCGGTACTTCGGCGTCGATGCGGTGCGTGCACTGACGGTGCTGACGTTGGTGGCCGGGTTCGCCAGCACTGTCTTCGCCCCGTTGACCGCCGCACTGGCTGACCAGTTGAGTTGGCGCCACACTTATCTCGTCCTGGCGGCGGCCCTGGCGGTGATCACCGTGCCCGCACACTTCTTCGGGCTCCGGCGGCCGTGGCCCGCAGTGCCCAGAGAGCATCATGTGGAGTCCCCGACCCGCATCGCACGCAGTTGGTCGTTCCTGGCGCTGGTGGCGGCGTTTGCGTTGGCGGGCCTGGCCTCGTACGCAGTGATCGCGAACTTGGTGCCCCTGATGATGCAGCGCGGCATCAGCACCGGCGCCGCTGCGGTTGCCCTCGGCCTCGGCGGCGCGGGACAGGTCCTCGGTCGCCTCGGCTACCAAACCCTGGTGCGTCGGGTCGGCGTCGTACCCCGCACCATGTTGATCATGCTCGGCATCGCTTCCACCACCGCGCTGCTCGGGGTGTTCACCGCGTACGCCGCACTGGTGGCGGTGGCCATCGGGGCAGGAGTGATGCGCGGCATCATGACGCTGCTGCAGGCCACGGCGGTCACCGAGCGTTGGGGCGCAACCCATTACGGCCATCTCAGCGGAATCCTGAACGCGCCGATCATGATCGCCACTGCCGTCGGTCCCTTCGTCGGCGCGGCCCTGGCCAGCGTGCTCGGCGGCTATGCCGCCATGTTCGTCGCACTCGGCGCCATCGCTGCCGCGGGTGCGTTGCTGGCGGTGGCCACGTCGCCGTAGGGGAGGCCACGGGGTGCCGTGTTCAGATCCCGGTGCCCTTGGTGAGCGTTGCGTGCAACTGGCGCACGCGGACAGCGATGTCGTTGCGGACCAGGCGCATGCGTTCGATGCCGTCGATGCCGCGTTCGGACGGTTCGTCGGTATCCCAGTTCTCCACCCGCATGCCGGGCAGCGGGTCGAGTTGCGCTTCCCGGCCGAGGGTCACCACCACGTCGACGTCGCGGGCAAGCTCGTAATCCACCGGTTTGGGCGTTTCGGCGGTGATGTCGACTCCCACCTCGAGCAGAGCTTGCGCGGACAGGTCATTGATCGAGCTGCCGGGCTTGGTGCCGGCCGAGTGCACAATCACGGTGTCACCGGCGAGCTGGCGCATCAGGCCGGCAGCCATCTGCGACTTACCGCCGTTCTTGACGCAGACGAACAGCACCGACGGCGTGGTGAGTTCGGTCATCGGTTCAGCCCTGTCGGGCGGTGACGTTGAGGTCGGTGAGTAGGCGCCGGACACGTTCTTCGATGTCGTCACGGATGGGGCGCACCGCATCGACGTCCTGGCCGGCAGGGTCGGGCAGCTCCCAGTTCTCGTAGCGCTTGCCGGGGAAGATGGGGCAGGCATCACCGCAGCCCATGGTGATCACCACATCGGCGGCCTGGACGATCTCGTCGGTCCAGGGTTTGGGGAACTCGCCTGTGATGTCGATGCCGACTTCGGTCATCGCCGCCACCGCAGAGGGGTTGATGTGGTCGCCGGGTTCGGATCCACCCGACCACGCCACGGCATTGTCGCCGGCGAGGTGGGTGAAGAAGCCGAGCGCCATCTGGGAACGTCCGGCGTTGTGGGTGCACAGGAACAGCACGGTGGGTTTGCCGTCGCTGATCTTGCCTTCCACCCGGGCCAGTGCATGCAGGCGTTGGCGGGCGAACCGTTCGGCCAGCAGCGGGAGGAAGTTGGGAACCGTTGCGCGGCCCGCGAATTGGTCATAGGAGGTGTGTAGGAACCGTTGGATCGTTGCGACGCCGAAGCTGTCGCCGAAGTCGCGTTCCAACCGGGTGGCAGCGGTTGTCAGCGCGTGCTGTTGATCGATGGACAGATCGCGGTGCGGGCGCAAGGCGGCGGGGCTGTCGGACATGGTGTTACGACTCCTGTGTCGAGGGGGCTGACGGAGCGGCGCTCTGATCGGAGAAACGTCGCCGCAGGGCCAGTGATACGTAGACCAGGGCGACCAGGACCGGAACCTCGATGAGCGGGCCGACGACGCCGGCCAGGGCCTGTCCTGAGGTGGCGCCGTACGTGGCGATGGCGACCGCGATGGCGAGCTCGAAGTTGTTGCCTGCGGCCGTGAACGCGAGTGTGGTGGTGCGTTGGTAGCCAAGTCCGATTGCGGCGCCGAGGAGATACCCACCGACCCACATGATGGCGAAGTAGGCCAGCAGGGGCAGCGCAATGCGCACCACGTCGAGGGGGCGGCTGGTGATCTGTTCGCCCTGCAGTGCGAAGAGAATCACAATGGTGAACAGCAGTCCGTAGAGTGCCCACGGCCCGATCCGGGGCAGGAACGTGGTTTCGTACCAGTCGCGGCCCTTGGCCTTCTCGCCGAGTCGACGCGAGAGATAGCCCGCCAACAGCGGGATGCCGAGGAAGATCAGCACCGATTTGGCGATCTGCCAGGGCGAGGTGTCGATGGTGGTTTGTTCGAGGCCCAGCCAGCCGGGCAGCACCGACAGGTAGAACCAGCCCAGGACGGCGAACATGACGACCTGGAAGATCGAATTGAGCGCGACCAGGACAGCCGCGGCTTCGCGGTCACCGCAGGCGAGGTCGTTCCAGATGATGACCATGGCGATGCAGCGGGCCAGCCCGACGATGATCAGCCCGGTGCGGTACTCGGGCAGGTCCGGAAGCATCAGCCACGCCAAGGCGAACATCAGGGCCGGTCCGAACACCCAGTTCAAGAACAGCGAGCTCAGCAGCAGTGTGCGATCGCCGGTCACGGTGTCGAGGCGGTCGTAGCGCACCTTTGCCAGCACCGGGTACATCATGATCAGCAGTCCGAGTGCGATCGGGAGTGAAATGCCGTCGATCTGAACGCTTTCCAGCGCTGTGTTCAGACCGGGGATCCAGCGCCCGAGAAGCAGGCCGCCGACCATCGCGATGCCGATCCACACCGGCAGGAACCGGTCCAGGGTGGAGAGCTTCGCGACGACCGGTGTTGACGACGCCACTGTCCCGGTCACGCTGTCGCCTCGGCCAGTGCCGCGGCGTTGAACGCCAACAGATCCGACAGCTCGCCGAGGGCGGCGGGGACCACGGCGTAGTACACCCAGGAGGCGCGACGCTCGGAAGTCAGTAAGCCGGCGTCGCGCAGGACCTTCAGGTGGTGCGAGACGGTGGGCTGCGAGACGTCGATGCCTCCGGAGATGTCGCACACGCACGCCTCACCACCGGCGTGGCTGGCGATGGCGCTGAACAGCCGCAGCCGCACCGGATCGGCCAAGGCCTTGAGCTTCCTGGCCATCTCGGCGGCGGCCCGCTCGGTCAGCGGCTCCTTCAGCAGGGGCGCGGTGACGCAACAAGCGTCCGCAGCATCGACTGGATTCGACATTCATCGATATTGACATCTATCGAATCAGGGTGCAAGCGAACGTTTTGTGAACGACGGCTGGGTGTGCACCTCAGCCGCACCACCGTCTCGCTGCTTGGTGGTGCGGATCAGCTGTGCGCCGGACAGCAAGAAGGCCCCGACCGGTTCCCCAGTCAGGGCCTCTCACCTGCGATCACACGAGTCGGGGTGGCGGGATTCGAACCCACGACCTCTTCGTCCCGAACGAAGCACGCTACCAAGCTGCGCCACACCCCGTGAAGCCACGACAGCCTATCGCACGGGTAGCCCGCGGTGCCAAACGCATAAAGATCCGGCGATCTGGGAACAGGACCACCGAGGACCGATACGCACGCAAAACCCGCGATGGGGATGGAAATGGCGTGTCGTAGACGTTGTGCACGGTAAGCGAGCGCACACTGCGCAATAGATAGACGACACGAGAAGGTGGACGGCCATGACTGCTCTGGGTGCAGCTATCTACGGCGGCTTCTTTGCGCTGGCCGCTCTCTGGCTCTTCCTGACCGCCGATGAGGGCGATCAGACCCAGGAGCAGGATCTCTCGAACTCCGACAGCTTCGCGGCCGGGCCGCTGGTGTCAAGCTCCATGGTCTCCAGCCACTCAGGCGAGAAGTAGGTATCGGCGTAGCGGTCGCCGCTGTCGGCCAGCAACGTCACCACCGATCCACTGCGGCCCTGCTCCACCATCTCTGCCAACAGGCCGAATGCCCCCCAGATGTTCGTGCCGGTGGAGGCGCCCACCCGTCGGTCCAATACGCGGCTGACGTGGTGAGCCGCTGCCACGGACGCCGCATCGGGCACGCTGACCATTCTGTCGACCACGTGCGGGAGGAACGACGGCTCCACGCGGGGGCGTCCGATGCCTTCGATGCGTGAGGAGGCTCCCGTCACGACGTCCTCGCCCCGTTCGTAGGACTCGAAGAACGCAGAGTTCTCCGGATCCACCACGCACAGCTTGGTGCTGTGCCGCCGGTAGCGGATGTAGCGCCCCAATGTCGCGCTGGTGCCCCCGGTGCCTGCGCCCACCACTATCCACTCCGGAACCGGGTGCTGCTCCTGCTGCATCTGCGAGAAGATGGACTCGGCGATGTTGTTGTTTCCCCGCCAGTCCGTGGCCCGTTCGGCGTTGGTGAACTGGTCGAGATAGTGGCCGCCGGTCTCCTGGGCCACCCGCTGCGCCTCGGCATACACCTCGGAGGAGCGCTGCACGAAATGGCATCGCCCGCCCTGCGCTTCGATCAGTGCGACCTTCGACGAACTGGTGGAGGCCGGCATGACGGCGACGAACGGCAGTCCCAGCATCGCTGCGAAATACGCCTCGGACACTGCGGTCGACCCCGAGGAGGCCTCGACGATGGTGGTGCCCTCGTGCACCCAGCCGTTGCACAACGCATAGAGAAACAGTGAGCGCGCCAACCGGTGCTTGAGACTGCCGGTGATGTGCGTCGTCTCGTCCTTCAGATACAGCGCGACGTCCACACCGTCACACCACGACGCCGGCAGCGGATACCTCAGCAGATGGGTGTCCGCGCTTCGGCGCGCGTCGGCTTCGATCAGCCGGATGGCGTTGTCCAGCCAGTGCCGCGGGCCCCCGCGATCGACGACTCGGCTCAATGCACCGACGACGCGGTGGGGTGCGACTGTCCGACCGTGCGGCCGGAATCCCGGCCGCCGGTGGGGGCCGCGATGAGCGTCAGCAGCGTCGCCTCCGGCCGGCAGCAGAACCGCACCGGCGCGTACGGCGAGGTACCGATGCCCGCGGAGACATGCAGCGCGGTGTCGGCACCCCAGCGCGAGGCGCCCTTCACCCGCGAGCGGTCCAGGTCGCAGTTGGTGACCAGGGCGCCGTAGAACGGCAGGCAGAGCTGCCCGCCGTGGGTGTGGCCGGCCATAATCAGCTGGTAACCGTCGGCGGCGAAGCGGTCCAGCACCCGGGTGTACGGCGAATGCGTCAGACCCAGACGCAGATTCGCCGCAGCGCTGGCCGGTCCGGCGACGGTGTCATAGCGGTCCCGGTCGATGTGCGGATCATCCACTCCCGCGGCGGCGATCGTGACCCCGCCCACCTCGAGCTCACGGCGGGTGTGGGTCATGTCCAGCCACCCGCGTTCGGTGAACGCCGCGCGCAGGTCCTGCCACGGCAACGGCGTGCCGTGGGTGCGGAAGCCCTTGTCGTACAGGTACTTCGCGGGGTTCTTCGGAGTGGGCGCGAAGTAGTCGTTGCTACCGAACACGAACAGCCCCGGCACCGAGAGCAGGTCGCCGAGTGCCTGCACCACGGCTGGCACGGCCTTGGGATGCGACAGGTTGTCGCCGGTGTTGACCACCAGATCGGGCTCCCAGCCCGCCAGGTCACGCAGCCACGCCTGCTTGCGGCGCTGCCCGGGACGCATGTGAATGTCCGACAGGTGCAGCACCCGCAACGGCGACGACCCCGGCGACAGCACCGGCATGGTGACCTCGCGCACGACGAACGCATTGCGTTCGATGACCGCGGCATAACCGATGCTCGCGGCCGTCGTGCCGAGCGCCACTGCTGCGGTGTTCTTCAGAACCTGCAATGCGGCAGCCATGAGTCCAGCCTACTGCCGCACCCTGGGACCGTCGCGAGTTACGGGGGTGGTGGCGGAGGCGGAGCGGGCGCAGGCGGGATCAGCACCGGCACCGTGATGGGCGGCAGCCCTGGGATCTGCACCACCGTCTGGCCGAACTCCGGTGGTGCGCCGGGCGGCGGAACACCGGCAGGCGGCGGCGGGGGCGGCGGCGCGATGCCGTTGCTGATCTGGATCGTGATGATGGAGCCCGGGATGGTCTGGCCGCTGGGCGAGGTGCCCACCACGGCGCCCTGCGGCGACGAGCTGTTGACCGGTGTGGCCTGGTCGGCCACCTGGAATCCGGCGCTGCGCAGGCGCTCACGCGCGGCGTCCTGCGTCAGCCCGGCCACGCTGGGTACCCGCCCGCCCGGTGCGCCGTCGACGTACCGGGGATCGGTGGGCGGCAACGCCACTTCGCCGTAGTTGGTGGCGATGGGCGCCATCGCGGTGAACCAGGTGCGGGCCGGCTCGTTGCCGCCGAACAGGCTGCCGGATCCACACTGGCGCAGCGGGAACGAACAGAGCTCGCTGGGTGTGGTCGAGTCGTCGTAGATGTAGTTGGCGGCTGCCAGCTGGTTGGTGAACCCCAGGAAGCCCGAGGACCGGTTGGCCTCGGTGGTGCCGGTCTTGCCCGACATCGGAAGGGTCCAGCCCGCCGAGGCCGCGGCCGACGCGGCGGTACCGGAGCCGCGGTCGTCCTCACTCATGGCGTTGGCCAGGGTGTTGGCCAGGCCCTCGGGAACCACCTGCTCGCAGGTGGAGGTGGTGACGGCCACTTCGTTGCCGTCGCGGTCGAAGACCTTGTCGATGGGGTTGGGCGGGCACCACACCCCGCCGGAGGCCAGGGTGGCCGCGACGTTCGACAGTTCGAGGGCGTTGACCTCGATCGGTCCCAGGGTGAACGATCCGATGTTCTGGCGCTTGACGAAATCGGCCAGGCTCTCGTTGCTGTCCGGGTCGTAGTCGCGGGCGGTGCCCGGCTCGGCGTAGGACCGCAGCCCCAGCCGGACCGCCATGTCGACCGTCTTCTGCACGCCCACCTGCGAGATCAGCTTGGCGAATGCGGTGTTGGGTGAGGTGGCCAGGGCGTCGGTGATGCTCATCTGGCCGCGGTAACCGCCCGCGTTCTGCACACACCAGGTGTCGCGCGGGCAGCCCCGGGCGCCGCCGCTGCCCAGGCCCTTGGCCTCGAACCGGCTGGGCACGTCGAGGGTGGCGTTGATGCCCATGCCCATTTCCATCGCCGCGGCGGTGGTGAACACCTTGAACACCGATCCCGCGCCGTTGCCGACCAGGGAGAACGGCTGCGGCTGCATGGTCTCGCCGGCGTCCAGGTTCAGCCCGTAGGTGCGGTTGCTCGCCATGGCCAGGATGGGATGGTTCTGTTTCCCGGGGCGGATCACGCTCATCACGCTGGCCACACCCTCGAGATCGGCGGGGGCGAACTCGTTGATCGAATTCTTGACCTGGGCCTGCACGTCCGGGTCGAGGGTGGTGCGGATCAGATACCCACCCTTGGCCAACTGTTCCTTGGTGATGCCCGCCCGCGCCAGGTACTCCTGCACGTAGTCGCAGAAGAACCCGCGGTCACCGGCGGCGATGCAGCCCCGCGGCAGCTCCTGGGGCTGGGGCAGGATGCCCAGCGGCTCGGCTTTCGCGGCGCGCAGTGCGTCGGCGTGCTCGGGCACGTTCTCGATCATAGTGTCGAGCACCACGTTGCGGCGGGCCAGCGCACCTTCGGGATTGGTGTACGGATTCAGCGTCGAGGTGGACTGCACGAGCCCCGCGAGCAGGGCGGCCTGCTGCCAGTTCAGGGCGGCGGCGTCGATGCCGAAGTAGGTCTGGGCGGCATCCTGGATGCCGAAGGCGTTGTTGCCGAAAGACACCAGGTTCAGGTAGCGGGTCAGGATCTCGGGCTTGGTGAATGTCTTGTCCAGCGTCAGCGCCATCCGGATCTCGCGCAGCTTGCGGGCCGGGGTGGTCTCGATGGCCGCGCGACGCTCGGCGTCGGTCTGGGCGGTGACCAACAGCTGATAGTTCTTCACGTACTGCTGCTCGATGGTCGAACCACCGCGGGTGTCGGGGTCGCCCGACAGGTATCCCGACAGGCCGGTCAGCGTGCCCTGCCAGTCGACACCGTTGTGTTCGGCAAACCGACGGTCCTCGATGGACACGATTGCCAGTTTCATCGTGTCGGCGATTTTGTCGCTCGGAACCTCGAAGCGGCGCTGGGTGTAGAGCCAGGCGATGACGTTGCCACGGGCGTCCACCATCGTGGTGACGCCGGGAATCTCACCTTCGACGAGTTGCGACGATCCGTTGGCGACGACGTCGGAGGCGCGATTGGACACCAATCCCAGACCGCCGACGACCGGGAACATCAGCGCCGCCGTCAGCACACTGGCCAGCAGGCAGCACCAGGCCAGCTTGATCAGCGAGACGGCGACCGGGGGGCGGTCCGACATGGTCTACAGAGTAATGGGATCTGCGCGGGCCCCGACTCTCGCAGGTACCCGGCGGGACGTGCAGAAAAACGGTTTCGTACCCCACGAAACCAAGTTTTGGCTGAGGGACTGCACGGTTGTGCCAAAAAAGTCGCGATCTGACTGTTGCCAAAACGCGACCTGACCACCTAACTTAGACACACAGTGCGACACAGGTAACAGAAAAGTGCGCAATGTGGCGTAGATCGCAACAGCGGTTTGCACACGGACACTGGCCGAGGTATCGGCCTGAGCGAAGGGGAGTTCGCTATGTCAGGAGTTCGGACCGCATCGGGGACGATCGCCGCCACCGCCGTGACCGCACCCATTCCGAGCCCGCTGCAGGGCGCCGAGGGTGAGGCCCGGATCGCCTGGGTCTCCCAGGCCCGCTGCCGCGGAGCCGACCCTGACGAGCTGTTCGTGCGAGGCGCCGCCCAGCGCAAGGCCGCCGTGATCTGCCGGCACTGCCCGGTGATCGCCGAGTGCGGTGCCGACGCCTTGGACAACCGCGTCGAGTTCGGCGTCTGGGGTGGCATGACCGAACGCCAGCGGCGCGCTCTGCTCAAGCAGCACCCCGAGGTTGTTTCGTGGGCTGACTTCTTCGCCGCCCAGCGCAAGCACCGCAGCGCTGGCTAATTCTGTCGCCGGCGTCAGTGCGTGATCTGATCGGCGATGGCGCGCAGCGCCTCGAGGTCGGAGACGTCGAACGGCAGTGACGGCACCCCCACCAGCGCCACCTTCGGGTTGGCGCCGGTGAACCGGCCGAGCAGACGCACCTCGCGTTTGGCCGTCAGCGCCCGGTCCGCATGCACCCGCAGCATGGCCGCGGTCAGCGAATCGGGATCGTCGGCCTCCAGCGCCTCGGCGCCGTCGGTCGCCCGCTCCACCGTCAGCGAGCACAGCGTCGGATGGGTGCGGTTGAGGATCAACCCGGCCAGCGGCATGCCCTCCTGGGACAGCCGGTCGACGAAGAACGACGCCTCGCGCAGTGCATCGGGTTCGGCCGCCGAGACCACCACGAACTGAGTGCCGCGCCGCTTCAGCAGTTCGTAGGTACGGTCCGCCTTCTCACGGAACCCGCCGAACGTCGAATCCAGTGACTGCACGAAAGCCGAAGCGTCCGAAAGCATCTGGCTTCCCAGAATGGTCGACATGCCCTTCATGGCCAGGCCCACCGCACCGGTGACCAGCCGGCCGATGCCGCGGCCGGGGGCCAGCAGCAGCCGCCACAGCCGACCGTCCATGAAGCTGCCCAGCCGCTTGGGGGCATCCAGGAAATCCAGGGCGTTGCGCGACGGCGGCGTGTCCACCACCACCAGGTCCCACCGGTCCTCGGCGAGCAGCTGGCCCAGCTTCTCCATCGCCATGTACTCCTGCGTGCCGGCCAACGACGTCGCCACGGTCTGATAGAACTGGTTGTCCAGAATCGATTGTGCGCGTTCGGATCCCGAGTACTCGACCACCATCTCGTCGAAGGTGCGGCGCATGTCGAGCATCATCGCGTGCAGTTCGCCGGACACCTCGGCGCCCAGGGGCACCTCCTGCGGGGTGTTGCCCAGGTCCTTGATGCCCAGCGCCTGGGCCAGTCGCTTGGCCGGGTCGATGGTCAGCACCACCACCGAGCGGCCGTACTCCGCGGCGCGCAAAGCCATCGCGGCCGCCGTGGTGGTCTTGCCGACACCGCCGGCGCCGCAGCAGACCACGACGCGGTTGGAGGTGTCGCGCAGGATGGACTCCATGTCCAGTGCCGGTGGTGTGGTGCTCATGGCTATCGAACCCCCTGTGCTGCGAGCGCCTCGGCCAGCTCGTACAAGCTGCCCAGGTCGATCCCGTCGTTGATGGCCGGCAGTTCCAGCCGCGGCACCTTGATGGCGTCCAGTTGTTCGGCGCTCTCGGCGCGGGCCCGGATGCGGGTGGCGTGCTGGATGGTCTCGGTGAGCAGCCCCGCGAAGTCGTCGTCGGACAACGTGATGGCGGCCTTGGCCAACTCCGCGCGCACCGCGTCGGCGTCCACGTCGCCCTCGGCGGCCTTGGCCAGCGCGTCGGGCGGCAGGAACGCCGGGATGTTGCGGTTGACGATGACGCTGCCGATGGGCAGGTCCAGCTGCTGCAACTCGTCGATGGCCTCGACCGTCTCCTGGATCGGCAGCGCCTCCAGCAGCGTGACCAGGTGGATGGCCGTCTGCTCGGAGTGCAGCAGCTTGACCACGCCCTCGCTCTGCGAGTGCACCGGCCCGCCCTTGGCCAGGTCGGCGACGGCCTTGGTGACATCGAGGAAGCGGGCGATCCGGCCGGTGGGCGGCGAGTCGACCACGATGGCGTCGTACACCGGCTTCTTGTTGCGGTCCAGCCGCACCACGGATTCCTTGATCTTGCCGGTCAGCAGGACATCGCGCAGCCCCGGCGCGATCGTCGTCGCGAACTCGATGGCTCCGATCCGGCGCATCGCCCGGCCGGCCAGGCCGAGGTTGTAGAACATGTCGATGTATTCGAGGAAGGCCGCTTCGGTGTCGATGGCCAGCGCGTTGACCTGACCGCCCTGTTCGGCGGTGGCCACCTTGACTTCCTGGTAGGGCAGCGGTGGTACGTCGAACAACTGGGCGATACCCTGTCTGCCCTCGACCTCGACCAGCAGAACCTTGCGCCCGCCCGCGGCCAGCGCCAGGGCCAACGCGGCGGCCACGGTGGATTTTCCGGTACCGCCTTTGCCGCTGACGAAGTGCAGTCGGGCTTTCGTCAACCGGGAGGGCCAACCGACGCTGGTCGGGCCGCTTGCTGTGGACGCCATGGTTTGCATGCTAACCATGCGGATGAGGGCGGCGGCTAAGCTCTGCCCATGAGCGAACCGACCATCTGGGAGTACGCCACCGTGCCGCTGCTCACCCACGCCACGAAACAGATTCTCGACCAGTGGGGAGCCGACGGGTGGGAGCTGGTCTCGGTGCTGCCCGGCCCTACCGGCGAGCAGCACGTCGCCTACCTGAAGCGGCCCAAATGAGCTGGTCGGCCACGCTCTCCGAACTCGGCATCGAGCTGCCCCCGGTGGTCGCACCGCTCGCGGCGTACGTCCCCGCGGTGCAGACCGGCAACCTCGTCTACACCTCCGGCCAGCTACCGATCACCGACGGTCAGTTGCTGAGCTCGGGCAAGGTGGGCGCCGACGTCACCGCCGAGGACGCCAAGCAGCTGGCCCGGGTGTGCGCGCTGAACGCCCTGGCCGCCGTGCACGCCCTGGTGGGTATCGACGCGGTGGTCAAGGTGGTCAAGGTCGTCGGCTTCGTGGCCTCGGCCCCCGGCTTCGACGGCCAGCCCGGTGTCATCAACGGCGCCTCGGAACTCTTCGGTGAGGTCTTCGGGGATGCGGGCGCACACGCCCGCTCCGCCGTCGGTGTCGCCGAGTTGCCCCGCAACGCGCCGGTCGAGGTAGAGATCGTCGTCGAGATCGCGTGACCCTCGAGCACCCGGCCTACGCGCAGCTGCGTCCGGTGACGGACTCGGCCTCGGTGCTGTTGTGTGACAACCCCGGTGTCATGACCCTCGAGGGCACCAACACGTGGGTGCTCCAGGGTCGGGGCAGCGACGAGCGGGTGATCGTCGATCCCGGACCCGACGACGACGCGCACATCGAGCGGATCGCGGCGCTGGGCCGCATCGCTCTGGTGTTGATCAGTCACCGCCACGGTGATCACACCGACGGCATCGACAAGCTGGTGGAGCGCACCGGCGCGGTGGTGCGCTCGGTGGGCAGCGGCTTCCTGCGCGGGCTCGGGGGGCCCCTGCGCGACGGCGAGGTCATCGACGCCGCCGGCCTGCGGATCACGGTGCTGGCCACCCCGGGCCACACCGCGGATTCGGTGTCCTTCCTCAGTGACGGCGCCGTGCTGACCGCCGACACGGTGCTGGGTCGCGGAACCACGGTGATCGACACCGAAGACGGCAGCCTGCGGGAGTACCTGGATTCGCTGCACCGGTTGCGCGGGCTGGGGAAGCTGCGGGTGCTGCCCGGCCACGGCCCTGATCTCGACGACCTCGAGGCCGTCAGCGACCTGTACCTGGCGCACCGCCAGGAGCGCCTCGATCAGGTGCGCGGTGCCCTGCGCGAGCTGGGGGACGATGCGTCGGCGCGCCAGGTTGTCGAGCACGTCTACACCGACGTCGACCAGAAGCTGTGGGAGGCGGCGGAGAAATCCGTGCAGGCCCAGCTGGACTACCTCAACGAGTGATCTGTGGAGTCTCAGCGGCGGTGCGCACCGCTGAAACTCCACAAACCACAAGAACTAGCGAGCCCGGCGGGCCAGCCGCTCGGAGTCGCTGATCAGCACGCTCTTGCCCTCGAGGCGGATCCAGCCGCGGTGGGCGAAATCGGCCAGAGCCTTGTTCACCGTCTCGCGGGAGGCGCCGACGAGCTGTGCGATCTCCTCCTGCGTCAGGTCGTGCGTGACGCGCAGCGCGCCGCCCTCCTGGGTGCCGAAACGCTGAGCGAGCTGCAGCAGCTGCTTGGCCACGCGGCCGGGCACGTCGGTGAAGATCAGGTCGGCGAGGTTGTTGTTGGTGCGGCGCAGGCGGCGTGCCAGCACGCGCAGCAACTGCTCGGCGATCTCGGGGCGATCGGCGATCCACGCGCGCAGGGCATCGCGGTCCATCGACACTGCGCGCACCTCGGTGATGGTGGTGGCGCTGGAGGTGCGCGGACCCGGGTCGAAGATCGACAGCTCGCCGAACATGTCGGACGGACCCATGATCGTCAGCAGGTTCTCGCGACCATCGGGTGAGCGACGGCCGATCTTCACCTTGCCGGAGATGATGATGTACAGCCGGTCGCCTGGTTCGCCCTCGGCGAATACGGTGTGCCCACGCGGGAAGTCGACGGGCTGCAGCTGCTTGGTCAGCGCTGATACGGCGCTGGGTTCGACTCCCTGGAAGATTCCGGCCCTGGCCAGGATCTCGTCCACGTTGCCCCTCTTAAACTCTTGGCTGGTTGTGATGTGCGCCGACCAGCCTCTACCTGTGATTTCGATCTAAGTCTAGAGGTAAGCGGTGGAGCAACGAGCCAACGCTACACACGATCGGCATGGCGAGTCGGCTGAAACTGCGGATTCCCTTCCACCGGGATCCGCGCCGACGGGCTCAACCGGGTGGGCAAACCGGGTTCACCGTCGAGCGCCTCGAAGGCCGCGCGCAGCGACGGGAACGACGGGAAGTCCGATTCGAAACGCGGTGCGGGCGTCGGCGCCGGCCGCAGCGCGGGCTGTTTGGTCAGCTCAGCGCCGTCGCGGGCGTTGCCGGGGCAGATGCCGGACTCCAGTCGCTGAAGCCCGAAGGTCGCCAGCATGAGCAGGCCGGGAACCGACGCCGCGAGCAACCAGGACACGACGAGAAGTAAACACGCGCGAGGTCTCAGCAGGATCACGGTTTGTCAACCGCTCGGACATGGCGGTAACGAATTCTGTCGGAGCCGGTCAGTAGCCTGAGAACGTGGCGAGCAGGACGAAGTCGAGTGCCCAGTGGGACCAGGAGACGCACCGGGGATTGGTGCGCCGCGCGCGACGGATGAATCGCACGCTCGCCATGGCGTTTCCGCACGTCTACTGCGAGCTGGATTTCACCACCCCGCTGGAGCTGTCGGTGGCCACCATCCTCTCGGCGCAGTGCACCGACGTCCGGGTCAACCAGACCACCCCCGCGTTGTTCGCCAAGTACCGCACGGCCGCGGATTACGCCGGCGCCAACCGGGCCGAACTCGAGGAACTGATCCGGCCCACCGGCTTCTACCGCAACAAGGCCAACTCGCTGATCGGGCTGGGCCAGGCGCTGGTGGACAAGTTCGACGGCGAGGTCCCCCGCACCCTCGACGAGTTGGTGACGCTGCCGGGAATCGGCCGCAAGACCGCCAACGTGGTGCTCGGGAATGCGTTCGACATCCCCGGCATCACTGTGGACACGCACTTCGGGCGGCTGGTCCGGCGCTGGCGCTGGACGGCCGAGGAGGACCCGGTGAAGGTGGAGATGGCGGTCAGCGAGCTGATCGAACGCCCGGAGTGGACGCTGCTGAGTCACCGCGTGATCTTTCACGGCCGCCGTGTCTGCCACGCCCGCAAGCCCGCCTGCGGGGTCTGCGTCCTGGCCAAGGACTGCCCGTCGTTCGGTGCCGGACCCACCGACCCGCAGCTGGCCGCCCCGCTGGTCAAGGGCCCTGAGACCGAGCACCTGCTGGCCCTGGCCGGGTTGTGAGCAAGGCGGGCCTGTGGACCGTCGCGACGCTGGTGCTGGTCGCGGTGCTGGTGGGGGCGTTCCTGTCCGAACTTCGCGACCCGCCGCAGGCCGGCGCGCCGAATGGTCTGCCCGCTGCCGCTGAGCTGACCCAGGACCCCGCCGACCTGGCTCAGGCCCGCCAAGCCGCGGATCTGCCGCCGTGCCCGGCGGGTCAGGGCCCCGGTCCGGCCGCGCTGCGGGGGGTGTCGGCATCCTGTGCGGCCGACGGCGCTGCAGTGGACGTGGCCCAGTCGCTCGCCGGTCGCCCGGTGCTACTGAACCTGTGGGCGTACTGGTGCGGTCCCTGCGCCGACGAGCTGCCCGCCCTCGTCGAGTACCAGCAGCGGATGGGGGAGCGGGTCCTGGTGGTCACCGTGCACCAGGACCCCAATGAGGAGGCTGCGCTGGACCGGCTCGCCGAATGGGGGGTGCGGCTGCCCACCCTGCAGGACGGTGACCGGCGCATCGCCGCCGCGCTGAAGGTTCCCAACGTCATGCCTGCGACGGTGTTGATCGGTTCGGACGGTAGCGTGACCGAAGTCCTACCCCGCGCGTTTGTCAGCGCCGACGAGATCGCCGAGGCGGTGGGCGACCGACTTCGATGAGAGGGGTACCGCCGGTGAGCAGTGCGGTCCCCGTGGCGCCCGACATCGGTCCGGACTGGTTGCGGCCGCTGCTGGACAACGTGCACGAGGTCCGTGCTGCCTACCGGCGGCGGGTGCCTCCGGAGCTGCTGGCGTCGATATCCCAGGCCGCCGAGACCACCGGCAGCGGCCGCGATGCCGCGGTGCTGGTGCTGTTCTCCGGCCCGGACACCGCAGCGCCCGACTCCGTGGTGCCGGGCCTGCCCGACGAGGCCGACCTGCTGGTGACCGTGCGGGCAGCCACGCTGCGCCACCACGCCGGGCAGGCGGCCTTTCCCGGCGGCGTCAGCGATCCAGGTGATGATGGACCGGTTGCCACCGCCCTGCGGGAGGCCTGGGAGGAGACCGGGATCGACGTCACACGGCTGCGCCCGCTGGCCACGCTCGAGCGCATGTTCATCCCGCCGACGGGCTTCTTCGTGGTGCCGGTGCTGGCCTATTCGCCTGACCCCGGTCCGGTCGCGGTGGTCGACGAGGCCGAGACCGCGATCGTCGCCCGGGTGCCGCTGCGGGCCTTCATCAACCCGGAGAACCGGCTGACCGTCTACCGGACCACCAACACCCGCCGCTTCGCCGGACCGGCGTTCCTGCTGAACCAGATGCTCGTGTGGGGGTTCACCGGACAGGTGATCTCCGCACTGCTCGACGTGGCCGGATGGTCGGTCCCCTGGGACACCACCAACGTCGTCGAACTCGAGGAGGCACTCGCGCTCGTGGGCGGCGGACAGACTCACGGAGACCTCCGGTGAACCCCTCGCAGTGGTTGGACATCGCGGTCGTCGCGCTCGCGTTCATCGCAGCGGTGTCCGGCTGGCGTTCCGGGGCCCTGGGTTCGGTGATGTCGTTCATCGGTGTCATCCTGGGCGCTGTTGCCGGGGTGTTGCTGGCCCCCCACCTGGTCAACCACATCGACGGGGCTCGCACCAAGCTGTTCGCGGCGCTGTTCCTGATCCTGGCGCTGGTGGTGGTCGGCGAGGTGGCCGGCGTGGTGCTCGGCCGCGCAGTACGTGGTGCTGTGCGCAATCCCGCTGTGCGACTTGTCGATTCACTCATCGGGGTGGGTCTGCAGGTGATCGTGGTGATGGTCGCTGCGTGGTTGCTCGCCACCCCGTTGACGTCGTCGGATCAGACCAATCTGGTGAATGCCGTCAAGGGTTCCAAGGTGCTGGCCCAGGTGGACGAGGTGGCGCCGGAGTGGTTGCGGGCAGTGCCCAAACGCCTCTCGGCCCTGCTGGACACCTCGGGTCTGCCGGCCGTGCTGCAGCCGTTCGGCCGCACCCCGATCGTGGAGGTGGCCCCGCCGAATGCAGTGCTGGCCACCGACGCGGTGGTGGCGGCCGTGCAACCGAGCGTGGTGAAGATCCGCGGCGTGGCGCCGGGATGCCAGAAGGTGCTCGAGGGAACCGGATTCGTGGTCGGGCCCCAGCACGTGATGTCCAATGCGCACGTGGTCGCCGGATCCGACACGGTCACCGTCGAGTCCGCCGGCCAGACCTACGACGCCGTGGTGGTGTCCTATGACCCCAACGCCGACATCTCCATGCTGTTCGTGCCCAATTTGCCTGCCGCGCCGCTGGACTTCGTCGACGAGCCCGCGGCGACGGGTACCGACGCGCTGGTGCTGGGCTACCCCGGTGGCGGCGACTTCACGGCCACGCCCGCCCGGGTGCGCGAGATCATCGAGCTCAACGGTCCCGACATCTACCGCTCCACTACGGTGAACCGCGAGGTGTACACCATCAGGGGCACTGTGCGCCAGGGTAATTCAGGCGGGCCGCTGATCGACGGGCAGGGCCGCGTACTGGGCGTGGTGTTCGGCGCTGCCGTCGACGACACCGACACCGGGTTCGTGCTGACCGCCAAGGAGGTGGAGCGTCAGATGTTGAAGGTCAACGCCACCGAACGGACGCCCACCGGATCTTGCGTCAGCTGACCGACAGGAACCGCATCAGGTGCTCGTTCACCTGATCGGGCGCCTCTTCGTGGCCGAAATGGCCCGCCTCCGAAAGGGACACGAACCGCCCGTGCGGGGCGTAGCGCTGGGTGCGGTCCACCGGATCGGCCAGCACGTACGGATCGGCATCGCCGCGCATGTGCAGCACCGGAATCCCGATCTGCCGCTTCATCTGTTTCATGAAGCGCCTGCCCTCGCTGCGTAGCTGACTGCGCACCGCCCAGCGCTGGTACTCCAACGCGCAGTGCGCCGCGCCCGGGATCCGGATCGCAGTGCGCAGGTGATTGATGGTCTCCGCGAAGTCCTCCGACGCCAGCCACTTCTCCGAGGCGCGGCTACGCACCAGGGCTTCCAGATCGTCGGCGCCGCGGCGGGTCAGCACGCGCTCGGGCCAGCGGGGCAGCTGATAGGCCAGCAGGGAGGGCAACAACGCCCGGCCCTGATCACGACGTGTCAGCGCGGCGCGGCGCAGCGCCGTCGGGTGTGGGGAACTGACCAGCGCGATGGACCGGACCAGCCGCGGGTGCAGCACCGAGGTGGCCCAACACACCAGGCCGCCGTCGGCGTGGCCCACCAGCGTGGCCGAGGTGTGCCCCAGCGCGCGGATCAGGCCGCCGGTGTCGCCGGCCAGCGTCCAGCCGTCGTAGCCGCGCGGAGGTTTGTCGCTGGCGCCGTAGCCGCGCAGATCGACGGCCACCACCCGCGCTCCGGAGAGCCCGCGCAGTTGGTGGCGCCAGGACCACCAGAAGGAACCGAAGCCGTGCAGCAGGACCACCAGCGGGGCATCATGATCGGGGGACCCGGCCTCGGCCTCGACGACGTGGAACCGGATACCGTTCGCGTGGACGTCGTGGTGACGCCACGGCCCGCCGATGCGGACGGCGGACGGATCCGGGGGCGGCACTACCAGCCTGAGGGGTCAGTGGTCGCCGGAGCTTTGGTTGCCGGTGCCTGCGGCGTCTTGTCACCCGGGGTGAACGCGGCCTTGGTCTCTTTCACCGTTTCGATGGTCTGCTGCGGGCCGCGGATCTTGCGCACCTTGCGGTAGCCGAGCAATGCCAACAGTGCAGTGGTCAACACCATCACACCGAAGACGATCAGGAAGGCCGCCCACCGCCACAACCAGGTGTCCAGCAGCTCGGCGACGAAGAAGAAGAAGAAGAAGGTGGAGTAGAACAGCACCACCAGGGCGAGGATGAAGAAGACGCTGCCGGTCAGCCCTTTCTTGACATCCCGGGTGATCTCCGCGCGGGCCAGTTCCACCTCGGCCCGCACCAGCGTGGAGACCTGCGTGGTGGCGTCTTTGACCAGGTCGCCGATCGACGGATCCGCGGGCACGGCGTTGGGATCGATCAGCGGGATCGACGTCACGGTCGCGGGCACACCATTCTTGCGGTCACCATTGCTCACGGCTTCATGGTGCCATGTCTGGTTCACTGGGGACGACCCCGGCCAAACCCCGACTTGGGAGTTCGCTTGAAACTCGCGCGCCTCGCGATCTGTGTTGTCACGGCATTGACGTCGCTGTCGGTCGCCACGGCCGGCTCGGCAAACGCCGCGCCCGTCACCCTCGGAGGGGGCTCGGGCATCGTGATCAACGGCGAGTCGTACTGCACGCTGACCGCCATCGGCACCGACAACCGAGGCGATCTCGTCGGATTCACCTCGGCGCACTGCGGTGGGCCGGGCGCACAGGTCTCCGCTGAGGGCGCCGAGAGCTCGGGCCCGGTCGGGGTCATGGTGGCCGGCAACGAGGCGCTGGACTACGCCGTCATCCGCTTCGACCGCAGCAAGGTCATCCCCACCAACAATGTCGACGGCTTCATCATCGACGGGCTGGGACCCGACCCCGCGTTCGGTCAGGTGGTCTGCAAGCTCGGGCGCACCACCGGCACGTCGTGCGGCGTGACGTGGGGTCCCGGCGAAGATCCCGGGACCGTCCTGAACCAGGTGTGCGGCGCCCCTGGGGATTCGGGTGCGCCGGTGACCGCGAACAACAAGCTGGTCGGGATGATCCACGGCGCGTTCAGCAATGACCTGCCCAGCTGTGTCATCAAGTTCATCCCGCTGCACACACCAGCGGTAACCATGTCGTTTCCGACGCAATTGGCCGACATCACGGCCAAGGGCAGGCCGGGAACGGGATTCGTCCCGGCCTGATCCCCCGGCATAGGACTACTTGCTGGCGCGGATGGCCTCGAAGACGCTGGGGTCGACCAGGGTTGAGGTGTCGCCGAGTTCGCGGCCTTCGGCGACGTCGCGCAGCAGACGGCGCATGATCTTGCCGCTGCGGGTCTTCGGCAGCTCGGGAACCACGTGGATCTCGCGGGGTTTGGCGATCGGGGAGATCTCCTTGGCGACTTCGGCGCGCAGTTCGTCGATCATGTTCGACTCGCCGCCGTGGGCGGAGGTTTTGAGGATGACGAACGCACAGATGGCTTGGCCGGTGTGTTCGTCGGTGGCGCCGACGACGGCGGCCTCGGCCACCCCGGAGTGCCCGACGAGAGCGGATTCCACCTCGGCGGTGGAGATGCGGTGCCCGGAGACGTTCATGACGTCATCGATGCGCCCGAGCACCCAGATCTCGCCGTCGCTGCCGTAGCGGGCGCCGTCGCCGGCGAAGTACCAGCCCTGCTCGGCGAACCGCGACCAGTAGGTGTCTTTGAAGCGTTCCTCGTCACCCCAGATGCCGCGCAGCATCGACGGCCACGGCTTGTCGAGCACCAGGTAGCCGGAGGCCTGCTCGCCGTGGTCGGTGCCCGTGGCGAGTTCGTTGCCGTCATCATCGACGATCTTGGCCGAGATCCCCGGCAGGGCACGCATCGCCGAGCCCGGTTTGGTGTGGGTGACCCCCGGCAGCGGGGAGATCATGATGGCGCCGGTCTCGGTTTGCCACCAGGTGTCCACGATGGGGGTTGTGTCGGCGCCGAAGGCCATCCGGTACCAGCGCCAGGCTTCGGGGTTGATGGGCTCACCGACCGAGCCCAGCAGTCGCAACGACGACAGGTCGTGGGCGGCGGGGATCTGGCGACCCCACTTCATGAAGGTGCGCACCAGCGTGGGAGCGGTGTAATAGATTGTCACCCCGTAGGTTTCGATGATCTGAAAATGCCGGTGCTCATCGGGGGAAGCCGGGGTGCCCTCGTAGACCACCTGGGTGACGCCGTTGGACAGCGGGCCGTAGACGATGTAGGTGTGCCCGGTGACCCAGCCGATGTCGGCGGTGCACCAGTAGACGTCGGTCTCGGGCTTGATGTCGAAGACATTGAAATGGGTGTAGGACGCCTGGGTGAGGTAGCCGCCCGAGGTGTGCATGATGCCCTTGGGCTTACCGGTGGTGCCCGAGGTGTAGAGCAGGAACAGCGGATGCTCGGAGTCGAAGGCCGCCGGGGTGTGCTCGACGGAGGCCTTGGGCACCGTCTGGTCCCACCACAGATCGCGGCCCTCGGTCCACTCGACGTCGATGCCGGTGCGGCGCACCACCAGAACGTGTTCGACGGGGCTGTCCTCGCCCAGACCGGCAATGGCCTCGTCGACGCCGGCCTTCAGGGAGACGGCCGCACCGCGGCGGTACTGCCCATCGGTGGTGATGACCATCTTGGCCGAGGCGTCCTCGATGCGGGCCTTGAGCGCGCTGGCGGAGAAGCCGGCGAACACCACCGAGTGCATGACACCCAGGCGCGCACACGCCAGCATCGCGACGATGGCCTCGGGCACCATCGGCATGTAGATCGCCACCCGGTCTCCGGCGACCAGACCGAGCTCGGTCAAGGTGTTGGCGGCCTGGCTCACCTCGTCCTTGAGTTCGGCGTAGGTGATGGAGCGGTGGTGCTCGACCGGCTCACCCACCCAGTGGATCGCCACCCGGTCGCCGTTGCCGGCCTCCACGTGGCGGTCCACGCAGTTGTACGCGACATTGAGCTTGCCGTCGCCGAACCACTTCGCGAAGGGAGCGTTCGACCAGTCGAGCACCTCGGTGAACGCGGTGTCCCACGACAGCCGGTTGGCCTGCGCCGCCCAGAACGCCAAACGGTCCGCTTCGGCCTCGTCGTACAGCGCCGCGGTGGCATTCGCCTGCTCGGCGAACTCCGCGGCGGGCGGATACGCTGACAGAACTTCGATGTGCGTCTCGGTCATGGTTGTGAGCGTAGTCACCCAAGGTTGCAACGGCGTTGGCATGTCACAACGACGCCGCGGGCGGTGGCTGCGGTGCGCCGAACGGTAGGGTTGCGCGCCGTGAGTGGTGATCCGTTGGCCCCGCTGGTGGACCTGCCAGGAGTGGCTGACGCTGCCGAGCAGGCCCGGGATGCGCTGGGCCGCGCCCACCGGCATCGTGCCAACCTACGCGGCTGGCCGGTCACTGCAGCCGAGGCGGCGCTGCGGGCGGCCAGGGCGTCGTCCGTGCTCGACGGCGGGACTCCGCAATTGGACGAGACCACCACTTCCGATCCGATCTTCGCCGGTGCGCTGCGGGTGTCGCAGGCCCTGGAGGGCGGGGAGACGACGCTGGTGGGCGTGTGGCGCCGGGCTCCGTTGCAGGCTCTGGCCAGGTTGCACATGCTGGCCGCCGCCGACGTGGCCGAGGAGAGCGCGCTGGCGCGTCCGCGTGCCGACCCCGAGGTGGCGGCTCGGCTGGACCTGATGTCTCAACTGGTGACCGGTCGGTCCGCGGTTCCCGCCCCTGTCCTGGCCGCCGTCGCGCACGGCGAACTGCTGACCCTGGCCGCGTTCGGCAGCGCCGACGGTGTGTTGGCGCGCGGTGTGGCTCGGCTGGTCACCATCGCCACCGGTCTGGATCCGCACGGCATCGGAGTGCCTGAGGTGTACTGGATGCGCCGGGCCGCTGAGTATCGGGCGGCGGCGCAGGGCTTCGCGACCGGCACGGAAAAAGGTCTCACCGAATGGTTGTTGCTTCACTGCCGGGCACTGCAAGCCGGTGCCCGCGAAGCGATTTCGATCGCGGACCAGAAGAAGTGACGGACCGGTACGCACAAAGCGGGCGGCGCTCCGAGCACTGGGCATCCAGTTCTCAGTTCGCCGCCCGCTAGCACGGATCTCCGGTTACCAAGCGTCCATAGGTGGGCTGCGTGGGTTGGCCTCGGCGATTGTGCGACGCGGTGTGAAGCTGACCTCAACCCAAGAGGTCCTGGTTCATCCGCTCTTCGCAAATTCGCAGGCCCGCAACGCTTCTGCCTCTATAGCGGCTCTGGCTCCGCGTGGGTACCGGGATCCGTGCTGGGTTACCTGATGCGGGAGATCGACCCTTCTCTTCCGAGTCGGTCTTGGCCTCACCGGGCTTCCGTGCCTTCCTTTGTACTCCGTGACCGCGGTCACAGCAAGGGTGAACTTCGGATCGTTATCCCGGTGTGTCAGAGCGCGAATCGACGTAGCAGTGAGTACGTCAGCGCGCCGGCGGCCAGTGCACTGATTCCCACCGCGGCGGTGGTGGCCACGGCCGCGCCGGATGGTGCGGGGATGCGGTCGCGCAGCGAGACGGGTCTGCTGAAGGTCAGGACCGGCCACTGCCGACTGACGGCCTCGCGGCGCAGGCTGCGGTCCGGGTTGACGACGGTGGGGTGCCCCACGCACTCCAACATCGGCAAGTCGGTGATCGAATCCGAGTAGGCGTAGCAGTGCTCCAACGGGTAGCCCTCGCGATGCGCGAGCTCCCGGATGGCCTGCGCCTTGCCTTCGCCGTAGCAGTAGAAGGCCACCTCGCCGGTGTAGCGGCCGTCCTCGACCACCATCCGGGTTGCCATGGCGTGGGTGGCGCCCAGCGCCCGGGCGATCGGCGCCACGATCTCCTCGCCCGAGGCGGAGACCACCACCACGTCACGGCCGCACAGTTTGTGATCGGCGATCAGATCGGCGGCCTCGGCGAATACCAGCGGATCGACGATCCCGTGCAGGGTCTCTCCCACGATCGACTTCACCTGCTCGACATCCCAGCCGGTACACATGGCGGTGACATAGGACCGCATCCGATCCATCTGTTCGTGATCCGCGCCGGACATCAGAAACAGGAATTGCGCGTAACTCGATTTCAGCACTGCTCGCCGATTCAGCAGACCTTGATCGAAGAATGGTTTGCTGAAAGCAAGCGTGCTCGATTTGGCAAGAATCGTCTTGTCCAGATCGAAGAAGGCGGCGGTCCGGGTGTGGTCCGCGCTCGCCCCATCCGTTTGCAGTGGGGTTAGCTGCACGGCGTCCCCGTCGGAGGCGGTCACGACCCCAGAATAGGGGCGCAGACCCGAAGAACCGGGAGAGCATCAAAAATGGCAGTTCAAGCCACCTTCTACTGACCGTCGTGTTGCGCGCACCCCGGCCCGCGTGTCGAGATTCGACACTTGCGCCAGTGTGCTGGGTCGTGTGTATAGTGAGTATTACTCGGCTTGTGCCGGGTGTGCATCAGCCCGACCCCCCGGGGCTGATACACGACGACCCTCGCCTCCTCCCCCCCTGGCGAGGGTCGTCTTTTGTCTGGACCAATGTTTCGCCAGCGGCGGACGACGGTCCCTGGTAGCAGCCCGGTTTCGCTGAGAACGAAATTCCGCGGTTGTCCCCAGTTGGCAATTCATCCACAGATCGCATTTGGTGACTGGTGGCCGGCCGCGGCGCCCGGCGACGGTGGAGCGGTGACCGACACCGCTGCACTCCTGACCCTCCTGAACGACACCTCTCTGCGCGACGACGTCGAGCGGGCCGCTGCCGCCGCCGGGGTGCGGGCCGCCCATCTGGATCCCTCGCGGCCGCCGGTGCGCGCGGTGTGGTCGGCAGCTGCAGCGGTGGTGCTCGACCGAGAGGCCGCCACGGGCTGCACCTGCGCCGGGCTGCCACGTCGCCCGGCGGTGTTCGTCTGCGGTCTCACCGAGCCTGATGCAGCCACTTTGCAGGTGGCGATTTCCCTTGGGGCGCAGAGCGTTCTGCTCCTGCCCGAGCAGACCGAGGTGCTGGTGAGGGCCATCGCCGACGCCCGCCTGCCCGCCGCTCACCCCGACAGTGGCGTCACGGTGGCAGTGATCCCGGGACGCGGCGGTGCCGGCGCGTCCGTTTTTGCGGCCGCGTTGGCGCACTGTTTCCCGCGCGCCCTGTTGGTGGACCTCGACCCGTGGAGCGGTGGGGCCGATCTGCTGCTGGGCGCCGAACACACCACCGGCCTGCGCTGGCCCGAGCTGGCGGTGCAGAGCGGGCGGCTGTCGTGGCCGGCCGTGCACGCCGCGCTGCCGAGCGTCGGCGACATCACGGTGCTGTCCGGGGCGCGGCGCAGCCACGACGTGCCCGCCGGCGCCGTCGCGGCGGTGCTCGGCGCGGGCCGCCGCGACGGCGTGACCGCGGTCTGCGATCTACCGCGAAGCATCAGCGACCCGGTCGCGACCGCGCTCGACGACGCCGATCTGGTGGTCGTGGTCACCACCTGCGATGTGCGCGCGTGCGCCGCCACGGTCGCCATGGCGCCGGCGATCTCGGCGGTGAACCCCAACGTCGGATTGGTGGTCCGGGGGCCGGCGCCGGGCGGGCTGCGGGCCGCGGAGATTGCCGAACTCACCGGACTGCCGCTGCTGGCGGATATGCGACCGGAACCGCTGATCGCCGAGAAACTCGAGCACGGCGGGCTGCGCCTGCGGGCCCGTTCACCGCTGGCCGCGGCGGCGGGCCGGGTCGCCGCCCTGCTGCCGAATCGCGGTGTGGGGAAGGCCGCGTGACCGAGTCACTGATCGATCGTGTCCGGGAGCGTCTGGCCGCCGACGCCGGGCGGGGTTCGCTGCAGGCCGGGGCGGTGGCCCGGGCCATCCGTGCCGAATCGGCGGGCCTGCTCGGCGACACCGAGGTGTTGTCGAGCCTGCGCGCGGTGCAGACGGAACTGACCGGTGCGGGGGTGCTCGAACCGCTGTTGTGTGCACCGGGCACCACCGACGTCCTGGTGACCTCACCGTCGCAGGTGTGGATCGACGCCGGAAACGGTTTGCGGCGCACCCCGGTGGAGTTCGCTGACGACGCGGCTGTCCGGCGCCTGGCCCAGCGTCTGGCGCTGGCGTGCGGCCGGCGGCTCGACGACGCGTCCCCGTGGGTGGACGGCCTGCTCGCCGACGTGGGTCCGCGGCGGCTGACAGTCCGGGTGCACGCGATCTTGGCGCCGGTCGCCGCCGCCGGCACCTGCATCTCGCTGCGCGTGCTGCGGCCCGCCACGCACGATCTTTCGGCGCTGGCCGCCGCCGGAGCGCTCACGCCGGACGCCGCGGCGCTGTTGCGCGAGATCATCCTGGCCAGGTTGGCGTTCCTGGTTTCCGGCGGCACGGGTGCGGGCAAGACGACCCTGCTCTCCGCGCTGCTCGGGGCGGTGCCCGCCGGTGAGCGCATCGTCTGCGTCGAGGATGCCGCGGAACTGGCCCCGCCCCACCCCCATCTGGTGTCGCTGGTGGCCCGCGGGGCGAACATCGAAGGTGCCGGGGAGGTCACGGTGCGCCAACTGGTCCGCCAGGCACTGCGGATGCGCCCGGATCGCATCGTCGTCGGGGAGGTCCGGGGCGGCGAGGTGGTGGATCTGCTGGCCGCGCTGAACACCGGCCATGACGGCGGCGCCGGCACGGTGCACGCGAACAGCCCGACCGAGGTTCCGGCTCGGCTCGAGGCGCTCGGAGCGCTAGGCGGTCTGGACCGCGCCACGCTGCACAGCCAGCTCGCCGCGGCGGTGCGTGTCCTGCTGCACGTCTCGCGCACACCCGACGGCTCCCGCCAGCTCAACGAGATCGCCCTGCTGGAGCGTGACGACGGTACCGGCACCTGTCGGGTACGCACGGCCTGGCACGCCGAGCATGGCCGGGTCGAGGGGTTTGCCGAGCTGCGCCGCCGACTCGACGGCGTCGCATGATCCCCGCCGCCGCGCTGTTGCTGGCCGCCGCGGTGCTGATCCGCCCGCGCAGCCGGGCCGCGCCCACCCGCGTTACAGCGCGGCGGCGGGTACCGGTGCCGGTTGTAGCGGCGGCGCTGATCGCGGTTGTCGTGATCGGCACGCCTGCACCGGTGGCCATCTCGGTCACGGTCGCGGCCGGCACCGGTTGGCTGCGGCGCCGTCGGCGGCAGGCCCGCCGCCACATCACCGAGGAGGGCCGGATCCTCGCCGGCGCCCTGGAGTTGCTCACCGCGGAACTGCGGGCAGGGGCCCACCCGGTGCGGGCGTTCGAGGCCACCGCCGCGGAGACACCGGGTCCGGTGGGAGCCGGACTGGCCGCGGTGGCCGCCCGCGCCCGGCTCGGGGCGGACGTGGCCGCGGGCCTTCGCGCGGTTGCGGACAGATCCGGGATTCCCCGGCACTGGGAACGGCTGGCCGGCTGCTGGCAGCTGGGCAGCGACCACGGTCTCCCGATCGGGATGCTGATGCACACCGCTCATCTGGACCTCGCCGAGCGCGCGCGCTTCGCGGCGCAGGTGGATGCCGGCATGGCTGGAGCCAGGGCCACTGCAGCCATTCTCACCGGACTGCCGGTGCTCGGGGTGGTCCTCGGCGAACTGTTGGGCGCCGCGCCGGTGGCTTTCCTGGTGCGCGGCGCCGGCGGTGGGTGGGTGCTGGTGGTTGGTGTGGTGCTGGTGTGCGCCGGTGTGCTGTGGTCGGGCCGGATCACCGACCGGGTGCCGGCATGAGTACTGCAGCGTTGTTACTCGCGCTGGCGCTGCTGGTGGGGAGCCGGCCGCGGGTTGCCCGGCTACGGGCCCCGTCGGGCCGGGCCACCCGTGCAGACCATCCGGGATCGCGGACGGTGGATCCCCTGGCCGGCGCCTCAGCGCTGGATGTGATGGCGGTGTGTCTGCGCGCCGGTATGGCCGTGCCCGCCGCCGCGCGGGCCGGCGCCCGCCACGCGCCCCCGGCACTGGCCGCAGTACTCACCCGAGCCGCCGACCTGCTGGCCCTTGGAGCTGACCCCGATACTGCCTGGGCAGCAACAGAATCCGACCCCCACGACCTGCACGGGCAGGCGCTGCTGCGATTGGCGCGGCGTTCGGCGGCGTCGGGCACCGCGCTGGCGGCGGGCGTGGCAGAACTGGCCGATCAGATTCGCGCCGACGCGGGCCACGCGGCCTCGGCGTCGGCAGAACGGGCCTCGGTGTTGATCGCTGGTCCGCTCGGTGTGTGTTTTCTGCCGGCGTTCGTGTGCCTGGGCATCATCCCCACCGTCGCCGGGTTGGCCGGCGACGTCTTCGGGTCAGGTTTGTGGTGAACACCCCAACAGAATGGAGATCCCTTGATGAACACCATGATTGCGCGGCTGCGGCTGCGGTTGACCATGCTGGCGGTCGACGAGGCCGGTATGTCGACCGTGGAGTATGCCATCGGCACCATTGCTGCGGCGGCCTTCGGGGCCATCCTGTATTCGGTGGTCACCGGCGACTCCATCGTGTCGGCGCTCACCGGGGTGATCGGCCGCGCCCTCAACACCAGCGTCTGAGCGATGACCGGGGTATCGCCACCGTCGAGGCCGCGCTGGCTGTCGCCACTCTGGTGGTGGTGTTGGTGCTCTGTCTCGGGGCCATCGCGGCGGTGGCTGCGCAGATCCGGTGCATCGACGCCGCCAGGGAAGCGGCGCGCCTGGCGGCACGTGGCGATCCGTCGGCAGTTGCGGTGGCCCGGCGCGTCGCTCCGGTGGGGGCGGGCATCACCGTCCGCTCCGACGGCGGGTACGTCACGGCGACAGTCACCGTCGCGGCCACCGGACTGCCGGGCCTCACCCTGTCGGCCGAAGCGGTCGCGGCGGCCGAGCCTGGCGGATGACCGGGGTGCGGGCAGCGTGCTCGCCGTCGCCATGGTGGCCGCGGTGATGGCGGTGACCATCGCGGTGGCGCACCTGGGGGCTGCGGTGGTGGCCCGGCACCGCGCGCAGGCGGCCGCCGACCTCGCCGCACTGGCGGCGGCCGTGACACTGGTCGAGGGCAGGGCACAGGCCTGTGCGACTGCGGATGCGGTGGCCGCGGCGATGCGGGCGCGCGGTACCGAATGCTCGGTGCACGGCGCCGATGTGACTGTCGCGGTGCAGGTTCCGGTCCACCTCGGGCGGTGGGGGACCGGGCGGGCGGGCGCGCGGTCGCGGGCCGGGCCCGTTTAGAAGGAGCTCCGTGCCAGCTCGGTCGCGGTGGGCGCGCGCATGGTGATCATCCCGGCGAATATGCCCGGTTCCAACTGCACACGGTGCACCGTCACGTGCAGGGCAACCCATTCGGTGTCGAGGCCGGGCAGTCGCAGCACCCGTTCGGTGACGCCACTGTCGAGTTCGGCGGTCATCGCTGCGAGCAGTGGTGCGTCGTCGGGATGGACCCACCGGGTGTCAGAGCGGCTTTGCCAGTCGTAGAGTGGGCACGGTTCGTCGAGCCAGCGCAGCAGAGTCCAGGTGTTGATGTCCACTAGGGCGCGGTAACTGCCCGGCCGGGCCAGGCTGTCGAGGATTCTCTGCGCCAGGGTGTCCTGCGATGTCACCGGACCGGGGCGGCTGCTGCGCCAGTTCATCGCCCGGGCTATCAGATGTTCGGTGCCGTCGGCGGCGCGTTCCATCGCGGTGCGGGCGACGAAGCCGACCGTGATGATGGTGCCGTTGCGGTCGGGCACATCCCAGGTGTTGCAATAAGTCCGGCCCGGACGGTTGTTCACCGCCAGCGCCAGCACCTCGGTCTCGTCGGCCTGCAGGGCCCTGGTGGGCATGTCTTGGGCGAATGTCCTGCCGTGGGTCTTCTCGACAGCGGGGTCCATGCCGCTGTTGGCCAGGGACTGCGCGGTGTCGGTGGCCAGCCCGGTGGTCAGGTCCCACAGCAGGGGTCCGGGCACCGGTCGCTGCGGTGGACGGGCGTCGGTGGGGCCCACCCAGATGTGTACCCCGTGCACCCGGCCGTCGGACATCACCACCGGCTCGGTCTGCACCACGCGGCGGTCGGCAGCCGTCTGCCGACGCACCGCCACTCCACCGGCGATGGTGTCGGCCACCGCTTTCCGGAAGACGTCCACCGCCGGATTGCGCCGCAGGAACACCCCCAGCGGCACCAGATTCTTCAGCTGATCACCTTGAGCCACCACCACGGGTTCGCCGTCGAGGGTCTGCATGCCCAGCGTCTCGACGAGGAGCCAGTCATGGGCCATGGAGGGACTCTACTGCGGGATTGAGGGCACAAAGCCGCCTGCACCACTGAATCCGTAGCTGAATCGTTGCAACCACGCGGTGACCACCAGGAACCTTTGTTTTTTGATTTGCGCCGGACTTGCGCGCAGGGTAATTTTTGCGATGCGCCCGACATGTCGGGTTGGGGAACGGATCGTGATGTCCGACCGTTCGATCGCACCTTTGCCACGGTGGAGTGGCGCCTCATGAGGCGGCCGTCGAGGGGTCGGTCGTCGCCCATGATCACGTCCACCGTGCCAGCGGTCAGCCCAGTCGTGCTATCTCGTTCAGCACAGAGCGAAGCACGACAACCGCGCCCGCCTTGTCGAGCGGGTCGTTTCCGTTGCCGCACTTCGGTGACTGAACGCAGGACGGGCAGCCCTGCGGGCATTCGCAGGCCTCGATCGCCGCGGCGGTGGCGGCCAGCCACGTCTGGATCTGGCGGTACCCGCGTTCGGCGAAACCCGCCCCGCCCGGGTGCCCGTCGTAGACGAACACAGTAGGCAGCCCGCTGGGGCCGACGGCCGTGGACACCCCACCGATGTCGCCGCGGTCGCAGCTGGCCACCAGTGGCAACAGACCGATGGCCGCGTGTTCGGCCGCATGCAGCGCACCCGGGATCCGCAGGAGCTCGATCCCGTTGCGTTCCAACAGTTCCGGGGTCAGTGTGTACATGACCGCCACCGTCTGCAGAGTCGACGTCGGCATGGCGAGTTCGACGTAATCGAGCACCTCGCCGGCCGGTGTGCGGCGCAGGTAACCGACCACCGTGTTGGTCACCGCCACCGGCACCAGTCCCACCGTGACGTCGCCGAGCTCGACCTGCTCGCCGGGAGCCGTGACGCTGATGTCGGTGACCTCGCGAGCGTGGGTGGTGTATCCCGGCTCCTCGGCGTGCACGAACGCCACCGCCGACTCGAAGTCCAGGTCGTCGACGACGTAGGTTTCGCCCTGGTGCAGGTACACCGCCCCCGGATGCACGGTGGCGGGGGCCTGTCCGGCGCCGGTGCTGCCGAGCATCCGCCCGGTGCCGGACTCCAGAATGGCGATCTGCCCACCGATGGACCCGCGGATGTCCACGGCGGGATGCGGATCCACGCCCGGTGCGGGGTAGTAGAGGCCTCCCCGGTGCCGCAGCAGACCGTCGTCGATCAGCCCACCCACCACGGTTTCGGCGCCCCACATCCGCACTTCGGCGTCGCTGACGGGCAGTTCCACTGCGGCGCAGAGCAGCTGAGGTCCCAGCACATACGGGTTGCCGGGATCGATGACCACCCGCTCGATCGGTCTGTCCAACAACGCCGACGGATGGTGCACCAGGTAGGTGTCCAGGGGGTCGTCGCGGGCGATCAGCATCACCAGCGAGCCCTGACCCCGGCGGCCCGAGCGGCCGGCCTGCTGCCAGAACGAGGTGACGGTGCCGGGGAACCCGGCCATCACGACGGCGTCCAGGCCGGAGATGTCGACACCGAGTTCGAGGGCGTTGGTGGTCGCGACGCCGCGCAGGCGCCCGTCGGACAGTGCCGCCTCCAGTGCCCGGCGGTCCTCGGCGAGGTAGCCGGCCCGGTACGACGCCACCGTTTCGGCCAGTTGCGGTGCGGTGTCCTCGAGTCGGGCCCGGGCACCCAGTGCGGTGAGCTCGGCCCCGCGCCGAGATCGGACGAAGGTCAGGGTGCGGGCTCCCTCGGTGATCAGATCCGCCATCACCCGCGCGGCCTCCGCGCCCGCCGAGCGCCGCACCGGGGCGCCGTTCTCACCGGTGATGTCGGTGCGCAGCGCGGGCTCCCACAACGCGACCGTGCGGGCGCCGTGCGGCGAACCGTCTGCGGTGACCTCGGCGACGGTCTCGCCGATCAGCTCGGCCGCGGTCTCGCCGGGCGAGGCGGTGGTGGCGCTGGCGAACACCACCGTGGGTGCGCCGGAGTAGCGGCGCGACAACCGCAACAGCCGGCGCAGCACCATTGCCACGCCGGAACCGAAAATGCCGCGGTAGTAGTGGCATTCGTCGACCACGATGTAGCGCAGGCCGCGCAGGAACACCGCCCACCGGGCATGGTTGCGCAGCAGCGAGAGGTGGATCATGTCGGGATTGGAGAACAGCCAGCGCGACCGTTCCCGGGCGAACCGGCGGACCTCGGGCGCGCTGTCGCCGTCGTAGGCGGTGGGGGCGATCTCGGCCAGCAGCGGAAGTGTCGAGCACAGCTCGTGGGCGGTGCGCAGCTGGTCGTGGCCCAGCGCCTTGGTGGGCGACAGGTACAGCACCCGGGCCTGCCGGTCGGTGGCCAGGGTCTGCAAGATCGGCAGTTGGTAGGCCAGTGATTTCCCGGACGCGGTCCCGGTGCTGAGCACCACGTGCCTGCCGGCGTGTGCCAACTCGGCGGCCTCGGTCTGATGCGACCAGGGTGCGGTGATGCCGCGGTCGGTGAACAGTGCCACGATCTCGGGATCGGCCCAGGTCGGCCACGGTGCGGTGCGGGCCGTGCGAGCAGGCATTTCGGCGACGTGGCGGATGGGATCCTCACCCGGCCCAGCGCCGGAAACGGCTGCTGAGAGCAGTTCGCTGCCGAAATTCACCGTCACGTCCGCCAATTGTTCACGAGTCTGTAGCAACGAGACTGTCGCGTCGGCCACGAACGTGCTTGGATATGGGTGGTCGCAGCTTCTGTGTGGTGTCAAAGCTTTCGCAGGATCGACGTTGCGGTCGCGGTTCCTGCGAAGGATGTGCGGTCGGAACGGGCCCGGTACACCGAGACTCGGTGCACCGCACCCGGTAGGTACGAGTTAAGGAAAGATCGAAAGATGCCACAGGGAACTGTGAAGTGGTTCAACGCGGAGAAGGGCTTCGGCTTCATCGCCCCCGAGGACGGCTCCGCTGATGTGTTCGTCCACTACACGGAAATCCAGGGTTCGGGCTTCCGCACCCTGGAAGAGAACCAGCGAGTCGAGTTCGAGGTCGGCCAGAGCCCCAAGGGCCCCCAGGCCACCGGCGTCCGCGCCGTCTGAGTCAGCACAGCTGACGACACACCCCCGCACGGATGATCCGGCGGGGGTGTTCCCTTTCCGGGCTGGCTTACTGTCAGTGGCGTGTCCCAGCTGTCCTTCTTCTCCGCGGAGTCGGTGCCCCCTGCCGTCTCCGATCTGACGGGACTGCTGGCCGCCAGTGGGCAGGTGGTGTTGCTGGATGCCGGTGCCCGGCTGTCGGTGGTGGTCGACGCGGTGTGGCGGGCCGCCGCCCTGGCCGAGATGATCACCGAGGCGGGTCTGCAGCCGGAGATCGGCCGCACCGAGGAGAACAGTCCCCTGGTGCGCACCGCGGCCGACCCCCGGCTGGTGGGCATCGCCCGGGAGTGGACCCGCGGGGCCGTCAAGACCGTGCCGCCGTACTGGCTGCCCGGGCCCAGGGAGCTCCGTGCGTGGACCCTGGCGGCCGGTTCGCCGGAAGCCGACCGCTATCTACTCGGCCTGGACCCGCACGCTCCGGACACCCATTCGCCCCTGGCGTCGGCGTTGATGCGGGTCGGGATTGCGCCGACTCTGATCGGTACCCGCGGTGCGCGGCCGGCGCTGCGGATCAGCGGCCGTCGACGGCTGTTGCGCCTGGTAGAGAACGTGGGGGAACCTCCGGGGGACGTCGACGCGTTCACCCAGTGGCCGCGCACCCAGGGGTCGTAACGTACAAAAGAGACGGATTGCCGGTTTGCGTCACGAGGTCCGCAATGCAAAATTGGCAGTTGCCCGCAGGGTTCGGGGGCCTGAGGGTGTGCACAAGAGCAGGAGTGGAGCGTAGGCGCTGGTGGCTGGCGATGGCCGTGAGAACGGTGGCAGAAGCGGTGGGGTTCGGCGGCTCGTCATAGTCGAGTCGCCCACCAAGGCGCGCAAGATCGCCCAGTACCTGGGCTCCAACTATGTCGTGGAGTCTTCTCGTGGGCACATCCGCGATCTGCCCCGCGCGGCAGCCGACGTCCCCGCCAAGTACAAGTCCGAGCCCTGGGCCCGGCTGGGGGTCAACGTCGACGCCGACTTCGAGCCCCTCTACATCGTCTCTCCCGAGAAGAAGAGCACGGTCACCGAGCTCAAAGGCCTGCTGAAGGACGTTGACGAGCTCTACCTCGCGACGGACGGTGACCGCGAAGGCGAGGCCATCGCCTGGCACCTGCTGGAGACCCTGAAGCCGCGCATCCCGGTCAAACGGATGGTGTTCCACGAGATCACCGAGCCGGCCATCCGCGCTGCCGCGGAATCGCCGCGCGACCTGGACAACGACCTGGTGGATGCCCAGGAGACCCGGCGCATCCTGGACCGGCTCTACGGCTACGAAGTGTCGCCGGTGCTCTGGAAGAAGGTCGCGCCGAAGCTGTCCGCGGGCCGCGTGCAGTCGGTGGCCACCCGGATCATCGTGCAGCGCGAACGCGAGCGGATGGCGTTCCGCAGCGCCGAGTACTGGGACATCGCCGCCGAGCTGGATGCCAGCGTCTCCGATCCGTCCGCGCAGCCGCCGGTGTTCAACGCCCGGCTGGTGACCGTCGACGGTCTGCGGGTGGCCAGCGGCCGCGACTTCGACTCCCTGGGTGCGGTGCGCAAGCCTGCCGAGGTCACGGTGCTCACCCAGAGCAGCGCCGGTGCCCTGGTGCAGGGCCTACAGGGCGCCACGCTGGCGGTCTCGTCGGTGGAGGAGAAGCCTTACACCCGCAAGCCGTACCCGCCGTTCATGACCTCGACGCTGCAGCAGGAGGCCGGCCGCAAGCTGCGGTTCTCCTCCGAGCGCACCATGAGCATCGCCCAGCGGCTCTACGAGAACGGCTACATCACCTACATGCGTACCGACTCGACCACGCTGTCGCAGTCGGCCATCAACGCGGCCAGGACCCAGGCCGCGCAGCTCTACGGCGAGCAGTATGTGCACCCGTCGCCGCGGCAGTACACCCGCAAGGTGAAGAACGCCCAGGAGGCGCACGAGGCCATCCGCCCGGCCGGCGACACCTTTGCCACCCCGGATGGGGTGCGCCGCGAACTCGAGAACGACGAGTTCCGCCTCTACGAGCTGATCTGGCAGCGCACCGTCGCCTCCCAGATGGCCGATGCCCGCGGGACCACGCTGAGCCTGCGGATCTCCGGCGAGGCCAGCACCGGGCAGCAGGTCACCTTCGCGGCCAGTGGTCGCACGCTGACCTTCGCCGGCTTCCTGAAGGCCTACGTGGAGAGCCTGGACGAGCAGGCCGGCGGTGAGGCCGACGACGCCGAACGCCGGCTGCCCAATCTGACCCAGGGCCAGCGGGTGCAGGCCAACCAGCTGACCCCCGACGGGCACTCGACGAACCCGCCGGCGCGCTACACCGAGGCCTCGCTGATCAAGGCGCTCGAAGAGCTGGGCATCGGCCGGCCGTCGACGTACAGCTCGATCATCAAGACCATCCAGGACCGCGGCTACGTGCACAAAAAGGGCAGTGCCCTGGTGCCCTCGTGGGTGGCGTTTGCCGTGATCGGCTTGCTGGAGCATCATTTCGGGCGGCTGGTGGACTACGACTTCACCGCGGCCATGGAAGACGAACTGGACGCCATCGCCTCCGGCAACGAGCAGCGCACCAACTGGCTGTCCAATTTTTACTTCGGCGGCGATCACGGCGTGGACGGCTCGATCGCCCGCGCCGGCGGTCTGAAGAAGCTGGTGGGTGGCAACCTCGAGGAGATCGACGCCCGAGAGGTCAACTCCATCAAGCTCTTCGACGACACCGAAGGTCGCGCCGTCAATGTCAGGGTGGGTCGCAACGGGCCGTACCTCGAGCGCATGATCGACGACCCCGACAACCCGGGTGAACTGAAACCGCAGCGCGCCAACCTCAATGACGAGCTGACCCCCGACGAGCTGACGCTGGAGCTGGCCGAAAAGCTTTTCAGCACACCGCAGGAGGGCCGTTCGCTGGGTATCGACCCCGAGAGCGGGCACGAGATCGTCGCCAAGGACGGCCGTTACGGCCCGTACGTGACCGAGGTGCTGCCCCCGCCGCCGGACGAACCGGAAGACGGCGTCGGCGCCAAGAAGGGTAAGAAACCCACGGGGCCCAAGCCGCGCACCGGATCGCTGCTGCGCACCATGGATCTGGAGACCGTCACCCTCGAGGACGCGCTGAAGCTGCTCTCGCTGCCGCGCGTGGTGGGGGTGGACCCGGCCAATGGTGAGGAGATCACCGCGCAGAACGGCCGCTACGGCCCATACCTCAAGCGCGGCACCGACTCCCGCTCGCTGGCGACCGAGGACCAGATGTTCACCATCACCCTCGACGAGGCGCTGAAGATCTACGCCGAGCCCAAACGCCGTGGGCGCCAGGCCGCGGCGACGCCGCCCCTGCGAGAGCTGGGCAACGATGCGGCCTCCGGTAAGCCGATGGTGATCAAGGACGGCCGTTTCGGCCCCTACGTCACCGACGGTGAGACCAACGCCAGCCTGCGCAAGGGTGACGACGTGCTGTCGATCACCGACGAGCGGGCCTCGGAACTGCTGGCAGACCGTCGCGCCCGCGGCCCGGTGAAGAAGAAGGCCGCCGCGAAGAAAGCGCCGGCCAAGAAGACCGCGGCCAAGAAGGCTCCGGCGAAGAAAGCCGCCAAGAAGGCCTAGCTGTACTCGGCCATCAGGTTGGTCGCAGTCGGCTGATCGGTGGTAGCCCGTCGAGTGCGCTGTGGCGGCGTTGAGTGTTGTAGAACTCGACCCAGGGTGCAAGGGCTTGGGCTCGGTGTGCGTTTGATGCGAACACCCGGTGATAAGACCATTCTGTTTGCAGGGTGCGGTTATAACGCTCCACTTTGCCGTTTTGCCAGGGGCAGTGCGGCTTGATGAATAGATGCCGGGCGTTGAGTGCGTCGATGGCCGCAGCGACCGCTGCTGAGCGGCGATAGCTCAGATGGTTGTCTGTGATGACCCGTTCAATGTGCGGAATGCCCTGGGATTGAAAGTATTGCGCGGCCCGAGAGATGAACCCGCGCAGGTCGCGCCTTTCTCGTCAGCGTGGATCTCTGAGTACGCAAGCCGGCTGTGGTCATCGATCATGGAGTGCACGTAGTCATAGCCGATTCCGCGGCCACGGACGTCTTCGCTGCGCCCGTGGGCACGCCATCCGCCACCGTCGGGGATACGGCCAAGCTTCTTGACGTCGACGTGCACCAGTTCGCCGGGGTGTTCGCGTTCATAGCGTCGTGTGCTGGCCCGGGAGGCTTTGATCACCGCACCGGTCATCGGATCGCAATCACGCAGGTACGGCACGCCGCGGCGCCGCAGAATCCGTGCCACTGTCCGGGCAGGGATTCCCAGCTCAGGGCCTAGCCAGTCCTGGCCCCGGCGATGCTTGCGCCGCGCGGCGACTACTTGGCGTTCTACCCGTGCCGAGGTGCGCGTAGGGCTGTGGTGCGGCCGCGAGGACCGGTCGTAGAGTCCGGCTTCGCCTTCGGCGGCGAACCGGCTAATCCAGGTGTGGACACACTTGCGGGAGATCCCCATCGCGTCGGCGATATGGGCCTGTTTCCAGCCCTGCTGGTAGCGCTCGACGATGAGCCTTCGCCCATGCAGCGTGGTGCGGGCATTACGGTGAGACACGAGAACCTCCGGGTTGGTGATGGGCCTTCGACAAGCCACACCTCACCCGGAGGTTCTCCTCACATCAAGCCAACACGCCCGCTACCAACGTCACGGCTGAGTACACCTAGCCGCCCGGGCGACGATGCGGCTGTGAGGGACGAGCCGCCGGGGAGGAGAGCCGCGGCAAGGTGATCGGGATCTCGCCGGAGACGGCGAGGTTCACCGGCCGGGCCAGCTGGGTGGGCGCGATCCGCCCGCGCAGTTCCACGATCTCGCCGACGTCCCAAGCCAGTGCCTCGGCGTCGACGGCGTTGCTCACCGCGGTGGCCGAGGCCAGCACGTGCCCCGGCTCGAGCTTGGCCAGTTCGGTCAACCGGGCCGCCTCGTTCACCGGGTCTCCGATCACGGTGTACTCGAAGCGGGCCTTGGCGCCGATGTGCCCGGCGATGGCCCGCCCAGCGGAGACCCCGATGCCGAACTCGGCGTTGCCCAGCACGGGCAGCAGTTCGTCGTGCATGTCGCGGGCGGCAGCCAGTGCGGCGCCGGACGAGTCCGGGTGCTCGATCGGGGCCCCGAAGATGCACAGTGCAGCGTCACCCTGAAACTTGTTGACGAACCCGCCGTGGCGAGCCACGGTGTCGACGACCACGCGGAAGAACTCGTTCAGCAGGATCACCACCTCGCCGGGAGCCCGGGTGGCGGCCAGATTGGTCGAGCCCACCAGGTCGACGAACAGCACCGCGACGTCGCGCTCCTGGCCGCCGAGCTCGGTGCCGCGCTCCAGGGCGCGCCGGGCCACGTCCTCGCCCACGTAGCGGCCGAACAGGTCGCGCAGCCGCTGCCGTTCGGCCAGGTCGCGCACCATGTCGTTGAAGCCGGCCTGCAGCAGGCCGAGTTCACTGGCGTCGTAGATCTGCATGTGTGCGTTGTAGTTGCCGCGCTGCACCTCGCCGAGGGCCCAGCGCAGCTGGCGCAGCGGATCCGCGATGGACATGGCCACCAGCACGGTGCCGGCCAGTCCGATCACCAGCGCGGCCAGCGCCATCAGCAGGATCGGGATCAGCGTGCTGTCGGCGGTGGCGCGGAACAGCGACAGCTTGCTGGCCCCGACGCTCAGGATGATCGCCAGCAACGGCACGCCGGTCGAGAGCACCCAGGTGAGCACCTGGCGCAGGATCACCCCGGGGGCCTGGAAATTCTCCGGCACCCCGCCGCGCAGCGCCGCAACGGCCACCGGGCGCAGCACCCGCTCGGACTGCAGGTAGCCGATGATGGCGGTGGCCGTGGCGCCCAGGGCGGTGGCCACACCCAGCACCGGCAGGGAGTGCTTGGCGGTGGACCAGGCGGCCAGCGCGAAGACGATGCCGCCGATGCACCAGTTGGCCAGGCTGATCAGGGTCCGGTAGATCGGCATCCGCAGGGCGCGGGTGCGCGCCAATTCGGTGGACACCAGGTCGTCGTCGGCGAGCAGGCCGTCGCGGCGCTGCCAGCGGAACACCGGCATCAGCAGCCGCAGGCTCACGTAGGCCCCGATGGCGAACGACACCATCAGCACGGCCAGGAAGATCATCAGGTTCGCCGCGGGCAGGTCCTGGAGCTGCACCCGGTCCTCTGGAGGAAGCCCGAAACGCAGGAATCCCAGGACGAACAACGCGCCGATGATGTCGGCCTGCAGCATGCCCAGGGTGAACACCGGCCACGGTGTGCGCACGACCCAGTGGACGAATGCGCTCATTCGTCCTCTCGGTGCCGGCTCGGTGGTCACCCGGTTACCGTATCGGTCGGCACTGCTGTGTCGCTGCCAGCGGTTAGGGTTGGCAACGATGTCCGGGGTTTTCACACGCTTGGTGGGCCAGCACGCCGTCGAGGCCGAGCTGGTGGCCGCTGCCACCGCCGCGCGCAGCGGCGCCACCCACAGTGGACTCACAACAGGCTCCATGACCCACGCCTGGCTGATCACCGGCCCGCCCGGGTCGGGGCGCTCCATCGCGGCGCTGTGTTTCGCCGCGGCGCTGCAGTGCACCTCCGACGGCGTTCCGGGGTGTGGACAGTGCCGGTCCTGCACCACCACCATGGCGGGCACCCACGGTGACGTGCGCAGGATCATCCCGGAGGGGTTGTCCATCAGCGTCAGCGAGATGCGCTCCATCGTGCAGATCGCCTCACGGCGGCCCAGCACCGGACGCTGGCAGATCGTGGTGGTCGAAGACGCCGACAGGCTCACCGAAGGCGCGGCGAACGCGCTGCTCAAAGTGGTCGAGGAGCCGCCCCCGTCGACGGTGTTCCTGCTGTGCGCACCGTCGGTGGATCCGGAGGACATCGCGATCACGCTGCGGTCGCGCTGTCGGCATGTGGCGTTGGTGACGCCCACCACGGACGCCATCGCCCAGGTGTTGATGGATTCCGATGGGCTGCCTGCCGAGCAGGCGGCCTGGGCGGCCTCGGTCAGCGGCGGTCACGTGGGCCGAGCCCGGCGCCTGGCCACCGATTCCGATGCCCGGGACCGGCGCAAACGTGCGCTGGGGATGGCGCGTGATGCGGCCACCCCAACGCGCACCTACGCCGCCGCCGAGGAGCTGGTGGCCGCCGCCGAGGCGGAGGCCAAGGCGCTGACAGAAGGCCGCAACGAGGTCGAGACCGAGGAACTGCGCACCGCGCTGGGTGCGGGCGGCACCGGCAAGGGTGCGGCGGGGGCCATGCGGGGTGCCGCCGGGGCCATCAAGGATCTGGAGAAGCGGCAGAAGTCCCGGCAGACCCGGGCCTCGCGGGACGCGCTGGACCGGGCGCTGATCGACCTGGCCACCTACTTCCGCGACGCGCTGCTGGTGGCCTCCGGTGTACAGGGGGTGGCGCCGCATCACCCCGACATGAGCGACCAGGTGTCAGCGATGGCAGCGCACGCTGCGCCGGATCGATTGCTGCGGTGCATCGAGGCCGTGCTGGAGTGCCGCGAGGCGCTGGCGGTGAACGTGAAGCCGAAGTTCGCCGTCGACGCGATGGTGGCGACGGTGGGACAGGCGCTGCGCCGCCAGTAGTGGTTTGGTGCGCCGCACGCGCTCCCGTAGACTCATCCCGCCCGGTTCGCCGGGCGCGCCACCCTAGCTCAGTCGGTAGAGCAATTCACTCGTAATGAATAGGTCAGGGGTTCGATTCCCCTGGGTGGCTCTCTGTATCACCTGATGTGCGCAGCTCGAACAACAGTGTCTCAGTGACGATGGCGGTTCGCAGCGCAGAGTGCCCTGTGCTCGCACAGACACCGGAGCCATGCCATTCGTCGACGATTGTCTGCACCAAGGGTTCGTGGACGTGACGGGGGTCTGTCTCGGTGATCAATTCGCGGATGTCACCACGGACGAGCTCTATCGGTTCCGGCGCCGAGATGGACAGGGAGATGGAGCCGAGTGTGCCGACGATCGAGGTCCGATCGAGATTCAGACCTGTATCGAATGCCCAAGTGCCGCTGCCGATCACACCATCGCCACATCGGTACGTCGCCACGACGGTGTGCTCCGCCTTCGGAGTCTGCCCAGCGGCGTGACCCCGCACGTCTCGTAGCGGACCGAATTGATGGTCCAACCAGTCGAGGGTGTGACACGCAGCGTCGAAGAACCAGCTTCCTCCGGAGAGCTCGGCGCGGTTCTGCCAGGCGTCAGGACGCGGAGTTTGGTACCGGACGCTGTTGACGGCGCGCACGTCGCCGATCGCACCGTCAGCGATCAGATGCTGCACTCGTCGGAAGCGGGGTAACTCACGGCGGTAGTACGCGACCCACAGTGGCACGCCCACCGCCGTGCATGCGGCGATCATGGCCTGACATTCCTCGACGTTGGTGGCCATAGGCTTCTCGACGTAGACAGCCTTGCCCGCGGCGGCGGCGCGGAGGGTGTACTCGGCGTGGGTGTTGGGGTGTGTCGCGATGTAGACGGCGTCGATATCAGTGGCTTCGAGAACGTCATCGGCGTCGGAGTGCCAGCGGGGGACATCGTGACGCCGGGCGTAGTCTTCGGCCAGTGCCGAGGTTCGGCGCATCACGGCGACGAGTTCTGATCGGGGTATCCGCCGGAAGGCCGGTCCGCTCTTGACCTCGGTGACGTCGCCGCAGCCGATGATGCCCCAACGCATCGACGGCGAATCTGAGCGTCTCCGCGAAGTTGTCACGATCAGGCGCCGTAGTTTCGAGCGGCCTTGTAGCCCTCGAGGGTGAATTCCTCACTCTCGATGTACTCGATGTCCGAGGATTCCCGACTGCGGATGGTGTCGACGGCATCAGACAGTTGGGGCAGGATCTGCCACGGGATCACCACGACACCGTTGCAGTCTCCATGCAGAAGGTCGCCGGTCTGGATGGGCTGACCACCGACGACGACAGGGACGCCCACAGATGCGATCTCGAAGTTGGCGTGCGAGACCACCGGGTATGGCATGAAAAAGTGAAAACCCAGTGCGCGGACCTCGTCGAGATCACGCAGCCCGCCGTCGGTGATCATGCCTACCGCACCGAGCCGTCGTGCCATTCGGACCATGATCTCGCCGGCATAGGCGACGCGATCTGGGCTGCCGCTCTCATCGGCGATGACGACGACGACTGGGCCTTCAGCAGATTCGAGTGCCTCCCACAGTTTCCAGAAGCCGTTGCCGTCGGCCGGCCGGTCTACAGGACTGCGCATCGTGACGGTCAGTGCACGACCGACCATGACGCCGAGGTCGGGGAACGCCGCTCGGATGGGCCCGGCGAGATACCCCTCGTGGCGGGGCCGGACGCGGAATTGCTCGATCGCGTTGGCGATGGTCGGGCTGTCGGTGCTCTGCAGAAATGCCAGTTGGCCATCGGTGAGTCTGTGTGGCGAGTTCACACGCGCGCTGCCGCCTCTCCGTATCGTATCGTTTCCAAAGACTACAACGTCGAGCGCCGTGCTTGTACCGAACTGGGAAAGGCGGGGCGCGCAACCAGAGTGATGAGGGCCGGGCTGAAGGACGCCGCCACGGGTGAAGTGACCCCGTGATAGTGGTGAACCCCCTTGCCACATAGCAATTATCGCTGGTTGAATGTGTCGGTCCGGCAAAGTGGAAGTGAGAAAGAAGACATGTCAGCACCCAATCTCCGCGGGTTGACCCCCGCCATCGTCACCCCCTTCGACGACCAGGGGGATGTCGATCTCGACAGCTTGGTTTCCTACGTGTCGTGGTTGAAATCGATTCCAGGAGTGGTGGCGGTGGTGCTCAACTCGCACGCGGGGGAGGGAAGTGCACTGACATCTGACGAGCGGGCCCTCATCGTGCGGACCGTCAAGTCGGAGTTCCCCGACCTGCACGTCGTCGCCGGCATCATCGGTGACGGCACAAGGCTGGCCGCCGGAGAAGCCGAGCGGGCAGCGGCTGCCGGAGCCGATTCCGCACTGATCTTCCCGCCTCCTTCGGCGAACCGCTTCGGTTTCCAGGACGGGTCGGTGCAGGATCGTTTCAAAGCGGTGTGGTCGGCCTCGAGCCTGCCCATGATCGCGTTCCAGTTCCCGAACATCACCAAGGCCACGTTCAACCTCCCGTTGCTTCTCGAGCTCTGCGCGCTCGACGGTGTGTTCGCGCTCAAAGACGGTGGGCGCGACATGATCAGGTGGGATGTCGAGGTGCCGGTCATCCGGGCGAACTTCCCGGAACTGCAGATCCTCACCTGCCAGGACGAATTCCTGCTACACACGATGTGGGAGTCCGACGGTGCGCTGGTGGGATTCGGGGCCTTGATCCCGGAGTTGCTCGTCGAGGAGCTGACACTGGCGAAAGCGCATGACTACACCGGCGCCAAGGCCGTACACGACAAGATCCTGCCCATCACCAAGGCGGTCTACCACCGGGCCTCGCACATCGAGTCCACGCCCGCAATGAAGCTCGGCCTGGTGGACCGCGGCATCCTGCGATCGGCGAACGTCCGTTCCCCGATCATGCCGCTGGAAGACGTTGCACGCGAGAGCATTCGACGGGCCATGATTGCGGCCGACATCGAGCTCCCGGTAGTTGTCTGACGGCCCAGCGACCGGCATCTACCGAACCCACACGTACGGGCCGGGCATTCCAGCGCCGCAAGCGTGGTGAGGCCCTCGGCGCCGCCCCCCGGGTCCGGCGGGCCGCGCCGTCCGGTGGATGTGGCTTTCGGCACTCTGTTGGCAGCCAATCTGATTGCGGTGCCGGCGTCGCTGGTGGCGCCGGTGCTGGACTCTGTCGCCGGCGCGATGACGTTGGCCGCTGCTGCGGTGGGGTTGCTCAAGGTCCGCCCGATGCAGCGCCTCCTCGGGTGGGCACTCATCGGGTGCGGGGGCGCCGCCCTGGCCGCGGCCGGTGTCCTGGGTGCGCGTCCGGCGTGGACAGATCTGCTCGCGTTGAACCAGACGCTGCTCGGCATGCTCGCCGCAGTCACCTTCGTCAGGTTGATCACGCGGAACGGCCCCGAAGCGGCAAGCCGGCTGACCGGTGTCGGGGCCGTCTGGCGCACCGCCGCGATTGTCCAACTACTGGGCTCGGTCATCAATGCCAGCGCGGTGGCCCTCGTCGGAGATCGTCTGCGCCGCGGCGGCAAGCTGGATATGGCAGATGCCTCGTTGCTGTCCCGGGCCTACTCGCCGGGGGCGTTCTGGTCGCCGTTTTGGGGAGCCAGTGCCGCGGCGCTGACATATGCCGCGGGTGCCCAATCCGGTGCGCTGCTGGTGTGCGGGGGACTGCTGGCGGCGGCGACATTCGTGTGCAGTGTCGCGATGGTGGTGCCGCGGTTCGGCCGACACCTCGCGCATTATCGCGGCTACCCGATGTCGCCGTCGGTGCTCGTGCTGCCGGGTGCGATGGCCGCCTTGGTCATCGGACTGCACCTCTTGCTGCCATCCGTCAGGCTGGCGGTGGTGGTCCTCGTGGTGTCCCTCGTGGTGCCCTTGGCGGTCCTCGCCGTGGTGTCGCCCCGCCGGCTGCCGAGCATCGTCGGCGGGCACATCGTCGACGGCCTCAGACCGATGCACGGTGAGGTGGTGCTCTTCACCGGCGCGGGTGTGCTTTCCGTCGGCCTCCGGATCCTCTTCGACACCCTGGATGTCACCATGCCGATCGAGCACTACACGGTATGGCTGGCGTGGATCTCGGTGATCCTGATGACGGCGGTTTCCCTGGTCGGTGTCCACCCGGTCATCTCGATCGCGGTGAGTGCGAGTTTGCTGGGGTCAACAGTCCTGGAGGAACCCACCCTATTTGCCTTCGCCGGGACGATCGCCTGGGGAACCTCGGCGGCGGTAGGGCCGATCAGCGGCCTCAATGTGTTTCTGGCCGGCCGGTTCGGAATCAGTGGATTCGAGGTGGCGCGGCACAATACGTCTTACCTCGCGGTGGTTATCGTGTTGTCTTTACCTGCGTTGGCCTTGTGTGCGAAGCTGACCTGACGTCGCCCGACTGGGCAAGGAGTTGATGTGGCCACCATTCGAGAGGTCGCCACGAAGGCGGGCGTATCCCCTTCATCGGTGACCAGAGTGCTGTCCGGGCATCCGAACGTCAGAGTCGAGTTGCGGGAACGCGTGCTCGCGGCGGTGCGCGAGGTGGGCTACGAGCCGGATCTCGTTGCCGCCGGTCTACGCCGCGGCTACACGAAAACGGTTGGGATGGTGGTGAACGACATCCTGAACCCGGTGATCGCGCAGATGATCGACGTTGTGGAAAGCGAACTACGACAGGCCGGATACGGGGTTCTGCTCGCGAACTCCCACGGCCAGGCCAAGAACGACGTGGAGAACGTGCGCCTGCTGCAGCAACGCCGTGTGGATGCGCTCTTGGCGGCTTTCTCTGACGACACCAATCCTGATCTGCCCCTGGCGTTGTCCGCACTGACCATCCCGGTGGTGCTGCTCGACCGCGAGATCGAGCCGCACGAATTCAGTGGCGTCCTCAGCGATCACCGTGGGGGTGCGATGCTCCTGGCCGAGCACCTAGTCTCCCGCGGGCACCGCGACATCGCCATGATCAGCGGTTCCCTGACGGCGTATCCGAGCCGGTCGCGTGTCGAAGGAGTGGAAGCGGTGCTGGCCCGCCACGGGATTCCCTTGCGGCCCGAACTGTGCATCGCCGGCCGTGGGTCCGAGGAGTTCGGCTCGAGAGCTGTCACGCGTCTGCTCGAGGATGCCCGGCCCCCGACGGCGATCATCATGGGTAACGGGAACATGGGTGCCACCGCAGGAGTCATCGCGCAGCTCAGAAGCCGTGGAGTACAGGTGGGGCAGGACATCGCACTGGCCGGCGGTGACGACGGTCCGCTGCTGGCCTTGCATTCGCCGGGTATCACCGCGATCGCCCGTGACGTCGAAGACCTCGCCCGGCGTGCAGCGGCACTGGTTCTCCAACGTATGGAGCACAAACGGCTCGGTGGCCATACGGTTCTCCTCCCGACCAGGTTGGTCATCCGGCCCTCCACCGAGCACTCGGTGGAGGTTGCCAGCTTTGCGTCCTAGCCACGAGTTCTTCTTTGTGCGCCGGGCCTTGCGCACAACGGCCATGTGACCGTAGTCTCTTTACGACACTTGCTGAAAACGGTTTCTGAACTAACCCAGGTGCTGCGCCCATCAGTGCCCGCTCCGCCGAGGCGGCCAGAACAGTTGGAAACGACTTCTGAACAACATCTTTCGGCACATTTTGTACGAGTTTGTGTAAGTACGTCGCGTTACGTCTTGGAATCGATTCCAAGACCTAAACAGTGAGATGGAGGATTTCTCAGTTGTCATCGGTCACGTTCGCGGAGTGGACGATTCTGTCGGAGGGAACCGGCGGAGTTCGCCCCGGTGAGGTCGCCCCGGTCCGACGGATAGAGCTGTCATCAGATCGACTCGGCGCCGTGGCGCAAGCCGGTGGGCGAGTGCTGGGGGACATCTGCAGTCCGGTCTCCGGCATCGCAACCGTATGTCCGGACCCCCTGGTGTTCGCACTGGAAGCCGGCCTCCCTCGGTTGACCGCCGATGGCTCGTGGATCGACGGAGGTAGTCGGTGGTGCGATCTTGCGCCGATCGGCGGCGAGTTGCTCTACGCCGTGTCATCGGTCAACGAGGTCGCCTCCAGGACCACCTCAAACGGACGGACCCTGGTGCGAGTGGTGTACCGCACGCGCTTCACCGATCTGACGGGTGTCCCCGTCGGCACGGCCGACGGAACCAGTCTGCACGTGGGGAATGCACGATGAGCAAAACTGCTGTGCAGCTTCCCCGGGACTTCGACGTCCACACTGTGACGCCCTCCACGGAGGAACTGTTGCGGTGGGCGGCGGCAGTCCGAGACTTCTCGCCGATCCATTTCGATGCCGATGTCGCCCGCGCCCGAGGATTCGAAAGGCCGGTGGTGCACGGACCGTGGAAGGCTGCGGTCTTGCGTGGCCTCCTGCAGGGTTGGCTCGGCCCGAACGCGCAGATCGAAAGCTTCTCGGCCCGTTACCTCCGGCCCGACAGTGTGGGTCAGCCATTACATTTCGGAGGACAGTTGACCGAGGTGACGGTACGTCCAACGGGCACCGAGGAGCTGCGTTGCACGGTGTGGACTCGCGACAGTGAGGGTCGCGTCAGCGTGGAGGGCGAATGCGTGGCCGAGGTCAACCCGGCGGTCGGAGACCGGCTTCCCCTCGAAAGGCTGCGTGCTGCTGTCAAACTCGGTGAGGACGCGGGAACATTTGTTTACCGGGTCGAGAGCAATGACGTCGAGCACTTCCTGGAGGCCATCGGCTCGAGGTCGCTGGACCACGACCCATCACAGATTCCGACCATCGCGCCGGCAACGTACTTCGCCGCACTGGATCCCGTGGAACGTCGCAACCTCGATCTCGACAGTTTCCTACAGGACCTGCCATACCCCAAAACCGGCGGCGGCAACGCATTCAACGAAGTCGAGTACGAACGGCCGATCCGCGTAGGCGAGGTCATCGCGGTCACCACCCGCTACACCGAGGTCTACGAGAAGGTCGGATCGCGGGGAACATTGTTGTTTCGAACGCGCATCAACGAAATGCGCGACACAGCAGGTGAACTCGTGGCGACAAGCCGGTGCGGACATGTCCTGAGCTTCCGTCTACCCGGAGAAGGGGATGCCAGATGATCACCGAGCGACACACCGGTGTCAGCATCGGCGCCGAGCTGCCGGCCAAGGTGCACACCACCACGGCAGCCCAGCTCGTGCGTTATGCGGCCGCCGCCCAGGACTTCTCGGGTATCCACTACGACGTGGAATACGCACGGCGTCGCGGCTTTCCCGGCGTCATCGTCCACGGCCTGCTCAAAGCCGCCTTCCTGGCCGAACTCGGGCAAGCCTGGGCAGGCGAGGAGGCGTGGTTCCGCTCCTTCAAAGCCAGATACACCGGAACCGACCTCGTCGGAGCGCCCATTGTCTGTCGAGGACGCGTGACGAGCGTCGACGACGAGCTCGACCGGGTGGGGCTGGAGCTGTGGACCGAAAACGTCGAGGGCCGTACCACCACGACGGCCACTGGAGTCATTCAGCTCTCCTCTCGGACAGATCTGCCCGAGCAGGGGCAGACCGACACAGCCACGAATGCTCACCATGACCACTGAAATCGAAGGCACCAACCAGGCACAGGAGGCGCAGCGCGTAATGCCAGAAGCGAAGAGGTTCGCCGGTGATCCGATTCTCATCACGGGCGGCACAGGAGGCATGGGCGCGGCGATGGCACGCCGGTTCGCATCGTCGGGCGCACGAGTGGCCATCGTCGACCTTGCACCGGATGCGGTCACCCGGGTGGCGGCCGATCTGCGCCAAGAGGGCCACGAGATCATCGGCGTCGCAGCGGACACCACCGACGAGGACTCCATGCAGGCCGCCGTCGCGGCGACGGTGCAATCGTTCGGCAGCCTGCGCGGCCTCGTCACTGCGGCAGGAGTTCGGCAGACCGCAGCCAGCTTCGACCAGCTGAGCCTCGCAACCTGGCAGAACATATTCGACGTCAACGTCACCGGTACCTTCGTCGCGATCCGGGCCGCTGCGGCCGCACTGATCGAGAGCCGGGGTTCGATCGTGACCGTGTCCTCGGTGACCGCTCTCGGTGCGCGGATGAATCAATCAGCCTATGCCACCAGCAAAGCAGCAGTACTCAACCTGACCCGGCAGATAGCACTCGAACTCTCGTCGAAGGGCGTTCGCGTCAACTGCCTGTGCCCCGGGGTGACGTCCACACCGATGATCGAACAGGCTATCCGTACCGACGGCCCGAACCTACTCGTCGAGAAGCTACAGGGATCACTCGAACAGTTCCGGCCCGGTATTCCCCTGGGGCGTCTCGCCGAGGCCGAAGAACAGGCCATAGCAGCCGAATTCCTACTCTCCTCCGATTCCTCGTTCATCACCGGTGCGGGCCTACCCGTTGACGGTGGCGTATCGATGCTGGGATGACGCGATGACTGCTCTGGCCCGAGTGGGGCGTTTCGCCTGGACCCACAAGCTGACCACCGTTGCCATGATCGTCCTCGGGGTGGCGATCGTGAGCGCGGTGTTCGCGCATCAGCTGGCCCCCTTCGATCCGTACGCACAGGATCTGTCCCTGCGCAACATGCCGCCTCTGACGTCTTCTGCCGGCGGAGTCCACATCCTGGGCACGGATGCGCTGGGTCGTGACGAGTTGTCCAGATTGATGCTCGGAGCGCAGATCTCGATGGCGGTGGGTATTGCCAGTGTCATCGTGTCCGGATTGATCGGAACCTTCATCGGGCTGATCGCCGGCTACTATCGCGGCTGGTTCGACGATGTGGTGATGCGCTTCGTCGACCTGCAGATGAGTGTGCCCTCGCTTCTGATCGCGCTCCTGGTTCTCTACCTCGCCGGCCCCAGCTTCCTCAACGTGGTTTTGGTGCTGGCCGTGACCCGGTGGATGGTCTATGCGCGCGTCGCCCGAGGATTGATGCTCTCGATGCGTGAGGTCCTCTTCGTCGAGGCATCACGGGCGCTCGGGGCATCGAACTTCAGAATCATCGTCAAACACCTCCTGCCCAATCTGGCGGCACCCATCATGGTGCTGGCCACGCTCGAGTTGGCGGTGATGATGCTGACTGAGGCTTCGCTGAGCTTCCTGGGCCTGGGGATCCAGCCGCCGGAGTCATCCTGGGGATTGATGCTCGCGGAAGGCCGTGAATACCTGACTTCGGCACCCTGGTTGGTGGCCGTCCCGGGTCTGGCCATCCTGTTCACCGCATTGAGCGTCAACATCATCGCCACGTGGTTGCGCAGTCGTTCCACGCAGGCGACGTACTCCCGTGGTGGTTCCGCCCACTCGACCGAGAGGTCCTCCAGTGCCACGTGATGACACCTCACCGACCACCGCGCCGGGCCCACTCGACGGCATCGTCGTCGTGGACTTCACCGAACGCGTCCAGGGTCCATACGCCACGCAGATGCTCGGGGATTTCGGGGCCGACGTCATCAAGATCGAACGTCCGTCTGCGCTGACCCCTGATGGGCGACCTGATGAGCGCTACACCACCGCGGACGGCGCCACCCCGACCTCGCTGTACCGCGCCACCTTCCTGGCCAACAATCGCAACAAGCGCTCCTTCGCAGTCGATCTGAAGTCCGGCGAAGGTGTCGCCGCGGTCCGGACGCTGATACGCGATGCGGACGTGGTGTACGAGAACTTCCGGCCCGGCGTGATGGACCGGCTCGGCCTGGGTTACCAGCACTGCCGCGAGGTGAACCCCGGAATCGTCTACGTGTCGGCGTCGGGTTACGGCCCGGACGGTCCTCGCGTGGCCAAGCCGGGACAGGACGTGCTCATCCAGGCCATGAGCGGGATGGGTGCGGCGAACGAGTCATCCTCCGGCAGGCCGACACCGATCGGCATGTCCATCACCGACATCCTCGGGGGCCTCAATGGCGCCGCTGCACTCCTGGCGGCGCTGGTGCACCGGGAACGTACCGGCGAGGGGCAGCAACTGTGGGTCGACCTGCTCGGCGGAGCCTTCGCCGCGCTGGGGGAGCACCTGGTCCATCTGCTCAACAACGACGCCCCAGAACCGGCCAGGCTCACCGAGATGCACGGCCACGGCTACATCGCTCCGCCCTATGGCTTCTACGCGACCAAGGACGGCTACCTAGCGCTCTCCAGCGGCGCCCAGATTCCGCGGATCTGCGGACTCATCGGTATCCCGGACCTGTCGATGGATGCCCGATTCGACAGCTACGACAAGCGTTTGGCCAACCAAGAGGAATTCGAGGCGCTCATCGAGGAGGCCTTGCAGGCTCGGACCACCGAGGAATGGCTGTCCGTCATGGAGCCGGCCGACATTTTCGCCGCCCGGGTCAACACCCTGCAGGAGGCGGTGCGGGAACCCCAGGTGTCGGCCACCGACCGGATCGTGACTGTAGCCGGCCCACACGGGCCGATCCAGCTGATCGGGCCGGTGGCCCGATTCTCCCGTACTCCGGCAGCGGTACGGCTTGCTCCACCACAGCACGGTGAGCACACCGACGAAATCATGAGCGAACTACGGCAGCGCAGTTCTGCCGTGGCTGGCGCCACCACTCAGACGGAAGGGACACCTGGGTGACGACCGCGATGACAAACCCGAATCTGCGCGAGACAACCGCGTCCGGCAACAAGCTGCTCGAAGTGGAAGACCTGACGATATCTTTCGCCACACCGAACGGCAGAGTGCGCGCCGTCAACGGCATGACGTTCTCCGTGGCCCCCCGCGAACGGGTGGCGATCGTCGGCGAGTCAGGATCAGGAAAGTCGGTGACCGCGCAGTCCCTGCTCGGGCTCCTCCCGTCGGCCACCATCGACGGCAGCATCAAGTTCGATGGCCAGGATGTGCTGACCATGCCTGCTGCCCGACTACGCGAGCTGCGTGGCTGGGAGATGTCCTATGTCTTCCAGGATCCGCTGTCGTCACTCGATCCTGTCCGGACGATCGGTGATCAGGTGAGCCAAACCCTGCGTCTGCGTGGTATCAGCCGCAAGGTGGCCAAGGCGCGGGCACTGGAAGCGTTGGCCGATGTGGGCATCCCCGAGCCCGCCCGGCGTTACAACGAGTACCCGCACCAGTTTTCCGGCGGCATGCGCCAACGGGTGATGATCGCAATGGCCCTGATCGGTGAACCTCGCCTGATCGTCGCCGACGAGCCCACCACCGCGCTCGACGTCCGGGTGCAGGCGAAGATCATCGACCTGCTGTACACCCTTACCGAAGAGCGTGGCGTCGCAGTCGTGTTCATCACCCATGACCTCGGCATCGTGGCGGGCTTCGCCGATCGGGTCATGGTGATGTATGCCGGCAGAGTGGTCGAGAGCTGTGCTACCGACGAGCTCTATTACCGATCCATCAACCCGTACACCTTGGGTCTGTTGCAGTCGCTGCCCCGAATCACCGGTGACATCCCGACCGAGCTGGCCACCATCGGTGGTCGACCTCCGTCACCGACGGATCACCTCACGGGCTGCGCGTTTCACCCGCGCTGCAGTTATGTCGAAGACCGCTGCCGCACGGAGCAACCCGCACTGTTGACCCCGGCGAACGGTAATCACCCCAGTGCGTGTCATCGCTCAGAATGGCTCGCCGAGAAGCCAGGGGTTCTGCGATGAGCGAGGTGATGCTGGAGGTGCGGAACCTCGTCAAGGAGTTCGGTGTCGGTCGCCACACGACACGTGTGCTCGATGACGTGAACCTCACGGTACACCGCGGCGAAACCGTAGGACTGGTGGGTGAATCCGGCTCAGGCAAGTCCACCACCGCCCGTTGTGCGCTCCGGCTCATCGAACCCACGAGCGGGTCGGTGCGGTTCGAGGGAGCAGAGGTTCTCGACTTCAACCGCCGCAAGCTCAAGGAATACCGGTCGCAGGTTCAGATGGTCTTCCAGGATCCGTACTCGTCGCTAGATCCTCGGATGTATGTCGAAGAGATCGTCGCCGAGGGTATTCGGATCCACCGGCCCGGGATGAAGCGCGACGCGATTCGTGACGAAGTGGTCGAACTGCTGGAATTGGTCGGATTGCGGCCTGAGCATCTGGAACGGCGGCCCGCCGCCTTCTCTGGGGGACAGCGGCAGCGAATCGGCATCGCACGGGCATTGGCGGTCAAGCCGAGGCTGCTGGTCTGCGATGAACCGGTGGCCTCTCTGGACGTGTCGATCCAGGCGCAGATCCTCAACCTCTTCGCTGACCTCAGGAAGCGACTCGGACTGACCATGCTCTTCATTGCTCACGATCTGGCCACCGTGCGGCATCTCTGCGACCACATCGTCGTCATGCAATCCGGGCAGGTCAGGGAGAGCGGTACCCGGGAGCAGGTGTACGGCGCCCCCGCGGACCCCTACACCATCGCGCTCATGGAGGCTGTGCCCGAACCCGATCCCATTGCCGCCAGGAAGCATTCGGCAGACAGGCGAGCGGCCGCCCGCGCGGTCGCCGACAACGGGGTGTCGGCATGACAAGTGACGGAACTCCCGGTACAGAGGTGGGCGAGGATCGCGTCGCGGTCATCACCCTGCGCCGACCCGAGGTCCTCAACGCCCTCGATTCGTCCTGCCATCGTGCTATCGGCCGAGCAATTGTCGAGCTCGAGCGCAACGACCGGGTGGGGGCCATCGTGATCGCCGGTCAGGGAAGGGCATTCTGCTCGGGCTCCGACCTTTCCGAGATCGGTCAGCTCACCGGACAGGCCGAACAAGATTACGTCGCACTTGATTTCGCCACCAAGAACCGTATCGCCGGATGCATCAAACCGGTGATAGCCGCTGTCCATGGTTATTGCGTGGGCGGTGGCCTGGAACTGGCGCTGGCCTGCGACTTCCGGGTGGCCGCGCAGGACGCGATCTTCATGCTGCCCGAGGTGACACTGGGCAGTCTGCCGGGATCCGGTGGTCTGCAACGACTTCCCCGTATTGTGGGGGTGGGCGTCGCCACTGACTGGATCCTGACCGGCCGTAAGGTCGATGCGCAGGAGGCGCACCGTCACGGACTGGTGGCGCGGTTGGTTCCCACCGGCGAACATCTCCTGGCTGCACGGCGTCTGGCCGCCGAACTGGCCGGCAAGAGCGCGCTGGCGATGCGGTTGGCGAAGGTCGCGCTGACTCCTGAGCCACTCGCCGACCGCGGGATGGTAGCGGCCTTCCAGATGCTCGCCGGCGACGCCGGGCACCGGCAGCCGTCCTATTCCGCGGCCACCAAGAAGTTCGAAAAGAACCCCAGCGGCCGATCGGCCTAGTACTCGAGTCCGCCGGTGCGGCGGTCCGGAATCGAAGAGGAGAACGTGGTGTACGGATCCGAGGCAACGAAGTGGTTGCGACGACGGAGAACAGTGGGGCTCATCGGGGCGGTGATGTCAGTAGGTCTGGTCCTCTCCGGTTGCTCCGGTGGGGGCGGCGAGACGACATCGGGCACCCAGGTCACGGTGGCGCTACCGGAGGAACCCCGAACCCTTGCGAGCTGGAATGCCTACTCCAACGATGCCCATCCGGTTCTGCGGAACATCCAGGAGGCGTTGGTCAATCGTGACCCGAAGACCAACGAACTGGTCCCCGAACTGGCACTGGAGTGGACCCAAATCGATCCGTTGAACTGGCAGTTCACGCTGCGTCCCGATGTCACATTCACCGACGGAACCCCCTTCGACGCCGCCAACGCCGCCACCTCCATCAACTACGTCCTGGACCCCGGCAACGCTTTCGGTATGCGGACCTTCCTGGGACCCGATGTCGAGGCCAGCGCGGTGGATCAGTACACCCTGAACCTCAGGACCGAGACACCGGACCCGATTCTGCCGACCCGGATGTATTTCGTCACCGTTCCCTCGTCCACGCAGATCACCGAAGGCCTCGACAGCTATGACACCGGCCCGATCGGTACCGGCCCCTACAAGCTGGCGGCCTGGGATCGGGGGCAACAGATCGTCCTGGAAGCCAACGACGACTGGTGGGGTAAGGACGCCCCGGACGCCCACGGCACGCAAACCGTCACACGCGCCACGTATCTGTTCCGGACCGAGAGCGAGGTGCGCTCGGCCATGGTCGGTCAGGGCGAGGCGGATCTGGCCCCGAAGGTGACCGCCGAGCAGTGCGAGGTGGCGCCTAAGTGCGAGTCCACCCCGACCGTGGAGACCGTGATCCTACGCCTCGACACCAAGAACCCGGTTCTGTCGGACATCCGTGTGCGAGAGGCCATCTCGATGGCATTCGACAAGCAGCAGATCATGGATGACATCATGGGAGGTGGTGAGATCGTCGGCCAGATCGTTGGACCGTCCGCGGTCGGCTACGCCGACCTGCCGGCCTACCCCTACGATCCGGAGAGGGCCAAGGCGTTGATCGCGGAGGCCGAAGCCGACGGGGTTGATGTGTCGATCCCCATCGAGGTGACCGCCCGCGAGGCCTACCCGACCCGCTCCAACGAGATCGTGCAGTTGATCGCCAACAGTCTCACCGCGATCGGGCTGACCGGTGCACGAAGCGACACCAAAGAGGTCGGTTCCTTCCAGGAGCAGTGGGAGCTCGGTTACGACCAGATTCCTCCGCAGCGGGCGATGCTCGGTCTCATGCAGCACGGCCAGGAACTGATGGATTACTCCGGCAGCGTCGTCAGCTACTACGACTGCAATGGCAAGACCGCGGCCTACTGCGATCCGCAGCTGGGGGCAATGCTCGCCGATGCCAACGCCAAGATGGGGCAGGAACGTCAGGACGCACTCGCGGCGATCGCGGAGTATGTCTACAAGACGGTGCCCGTGGTACCGATCGGGTTGCCGAAGTTCAACTTTGCGCTCTCCGAGCGCCTGAACTGGATGCCGCGCCAGGACGGCTTCATTCTCCTCAAGGAAATGACCTTCACCAACTGACCCACCCGGGGGTACCGCGGGCGACCGGCCCCTGCGGTACCCCCGGAGCGGCGGATTCCTGAGAGGGGACGTCATGCTTGCTCGCTATTTCTTCAAGAGAGTCCTGTACTCGCTGGCTGTGATGCTCGTCGTCCTGGTCCTGGTGTGGATCCTGGTCAATCAGGTCGGCGATCCCGCCCGCCTGATCCTGCCGCCCTCGGCGGACCAGCAGCTCTATCTCGATACCCGCGCGGCAATGGGTCTCGATGATCCACTGCTGGAGCAGTTTTGGCGGTCTTTCTCGGGGTGGCTGCAGGCAGATTTCGGAAACTCGCTGTGGCAGAAGGTGCCGGCTCTCCCGCTGGTGTTGGACCGAATCCCGGCAACATTGTTGCTGACGCTTTGTACCTTCCTCATCGCGATCCCGCTGGCGCTGGCCCTGGGCGTGGTCTCCGCGCTGCGCCCCGACGGACTGCTGGATCGGGTCCTGACCACGGTGTCGCTCGCGGGCGTCTCGATCGCCGACTTCTGGCTCGGCCTGATGCTCATCCTCGTGGTGGGAGTCCAGTTCCATCTGCTACCCACATCCGGATACGGCGGCCTGGAGTACGTCATCCTGCCTGCCCTCACCCTTGCCTTCAGGCCGATCGGTCGCCTGGCGCAGGTGGCGCGGTCGGCGTTGGTGGAGGAGATGCAGAAGCCTTACATCGTCACATTGCGGGCGCAGGGGATGAGTGAGGGACGCATCATCCGCCGGCATGCACTGAAGAACAGCATGATCCCGATCATCACCGTCGGCAGTGACGAACTCGCCAGCTTCCTCAACGGCGCCGTGGTGATCGAGACAATTTTTGCGTGGCCTGGGATCGGGAGTCTGTTCATCCAGGCGATCAACCGACGGGATCTGCCATTGGTGCTCGCTTGCGTGTTCGTGATCGCTGCAATGGTGATCCTGGTCAACCTGGTGGTCGACCTGGCCTATGCGTGGATCGATCCGCGCGCCACCATCACGGGCGGAGGAGGGTTACGGCGTCGCCGGCGGCGGATGCGCCAGAGCGCCGCGGCGGTGGCCGAGTCGCCCACCGGCCAGGCGCCGGCCCAGTTGGCCACAGCGTCGTCTGGAGCTGTGGAGCCGTCGAGAATGTCGTGAGCACTGCCGCTCTCAGGATCCAAAACAACTGTGAAACAACCAAAACAAGTACCGAGGAGAATGATGAGCGAGGCGTTGGCAACCGGTCCCCTGGCCGGAGTCCGGGTTCTGGACTTCACCGAGCGGATGCAGGGTCCCTACGGCACTCAGATTCTGGCTGACCTGGGCGCCGAAGTCATCAAGGTGGAGCGGCGGGTGTCCTTGACCGTGGATGGCCGACCCGATGAACGCTACGGCCCCAACGGTCGCTACGGGCTGGACCCGGAGGACACCACCTTCTATGCCGCGGGGTTCTTGGCCAACAATCGCAACAAGAAGAGCGTGCCGATCGATCTGAAGAACGAGCACGGCAAGGAGCTGGTCAAGCGACTGGTCGCCGCCAGTGATGTGGTGTACGAGAACTTCCGGCCCGGAGTGATGGCCCGGTTGGGATTCGGCTACGAGGACTGCGTGAAGCTGAACCCGTCGGTGATCTATGCGTCGGCGTCCGGCTTCGGCCCCGATGGGCCGTACCAGCGCCGGCCCGGACAGGATGTGCTGACACAGGCGATCAGCGGCTTCGGCGCCATGAACGTATCGGCGGACGGCAGGCCCACTCCGGTGGCCATGTCGATCACGGATCTTCTCGGCGGGATGAACGGTGCGATCGCGGTGCTTGCCGCGCTGCATCACCGGCAGCGCACGGGTGAGGGGCAGCTGGTCGAGGTGAATCTGTTGGCCAGCGGTATTGCTGCCCAGTCCGAGCAGGCGGTTCACTTCCTGAACTCCGATGTCGGTGAGCCCAGCCGGCGGACCGTCATGCATGCCCACGCCTACATCCCCGCCCCGTACGGCTTCTATGCCACCAAGGACGGTTATCTGGCGTTGTCGAGCGGCAAGCAGATCCCCGAGCTGTGCCGCATCCTGGAGATCGACGACCTCAGCGAGGACCCCCGATTCTCCGACCCCCGCTCACGCGACCGGCACCGCGAAGAATTCGAGGCATTGCTCGAGGCGGCATTGCAGTCCCGGACCACCGCAGAATGGCTCGGTCTGATGATTCCCGAAGGACTTTTTGCGGCCCAGGTCAATTCGTTCGCCGAGGCGTTCTCCGACGAGCAGGTGGAGCAGCAGGGAATGATCACCACAGTGGACTCCCCGGTGGGGCCGCTCAAACTGCTGGCTCCGCCGTACTCACTCTCGCGCACCCCGGCCACCATCCGCACAGCACCGCCACGCCACGGCGAACACACCGATGAGGTGCTCCAGGCGGTGGGGCTGACGGCGGAGGAGATCAGTACGTTGCGCGCCGCAAGGGCGATCTAGGTGGACGTGGTACCGGGACCCCTCACCGGCATCCGCGTGCTCGACTTCACCGAACGCATGCAGGGCCCGTACGCCACGCAGATGCTCGCCGACATGGGAGCAGATGTGGTGAAAGTCGAGCGCCGTGTTGCGATTACCGCCGATGGTCGCGCCGATGATCGTTACGGCGTATCCGGCAGCTATGGCACCGACGCCGCGGACTCCACGATCTACTCAGCCGGCTTCCTGGCGAACAACCGGAACAAGCGCAGCGTGACCGTCGATGTGAAAATGGCTGCGGGTCGGTCGATCATCGAACGTCTGATGGCCGGCTCCGACGTTGTGTACGAGAACTTCCGGCCCGGCGTGATGGATCGGCTGGGCCTGGGGTACGAGCGCTGCCGAGAACTCAACCCGGCTGTCGTGTATGTGTCCGCGACGGGTTACGGACCGGTGGGGCCGCATGCTGACAAACCCGGCCAGGACGTGCTGGTCGAGGCGCGTACGGGCTGGGGTCACCTCAACAGTGTCGACGGCCATCCGGTACCGGTGGCGACTGCGGTCGCCGACACACTCGGGGCGATGAACGGGGCGTTCGGCACTGTTTGCGCGATCGTGCACGCCGTTCGCACCGGGCGGGGGCAGCGTGTCCGCACGAGTCTCTACGAGAGCGCGATAGCGGGTATGGCGGAGTGGGGCTTTCACTTTCTCAATTCCCCGGCGGGCGCGCCGCGGCGTCCACGGTCCGGCCATGCCAGTCCGTACACACCCCCGCCGTATGGGTTCTACTCCACCGCTGATGGTCACCTGGCGCTGTCGAGCGGACGTAAGCTCGACGTCCTGTCATCGGTGCTCGGGATCCCGAATCTTGCTGACGACAAGCGGTTTTCCACACACTGGTCCAGAATCGAGAACGAGGAGGCGTTCACCAGCGTCATCGAAACCGCCCTCGGTACCAAGACCACAGCGGAGTGGGTGATTCTCATGGAGGCCGAGGATCTGTTTGCCGCGCCGGTGAATTCGATGGGGGAGGCGTTCGCCGACTCCGCGGTGGTGGCCACCTCGATGGTCGTCGAGCTCGAGACGCCGGCCGGTCCGTTGAAGTTCCTCGGCGTTCCCTACAAGCTCGACGAGACACCTGCCAGTATCCGAACCCCGCCTCCGCTGCACGGTCAGCACACCGATGAGGTGCTGTCAGAGGCCGGCTTCTCCGAGGCGGAGATCGCCGAGTTTCGGCGTAAAGCAGCGATCTAGGATGTGGGCCCGGCTGTGGGTCGGATCTACTGGTCGTCGATACGCGAGCCGAGTTGTGCAGCGAGAAAGTGGATCAGCTCGTCAACTCGTCGTGGAGTGTGCTCAGCCGCACTGTGAACAGCCATGATGTCGGCACTGGGTGTCGGAACGTCTGCAAGCACCTGTACCAGCTCGCCGGACCGGAGCAGAGGGGCGACATGCCACAGTGAGCGCATCATCAACCCATGCCCGTCGCAACACCACTGTGTCACGACGTCTCCGTCCGTAGCCGCCAGATTTCCCTCGACCTCGACCGTCGTAATGCTGTCATCGGAGCCGAACTGCCAAGCGGCGTAGCGCCCGTCGTTCTCTCGCAGCACGATGCAGTTGTGCCCTCGCACGTCGGCGGGTGTCGCCGGAGTGCCGGCACGCGCGATGTACTCCGGTGCGGCGCAAACGATCCGCCGATTTCGACGTAGACGTTTCGCGCGGAGCCGGGAGTCTTGCAAGGTTCCGACACGGATAGCGACGTCGAAGGGCGCGTCGGGGTTGCTCATGGGCAACGGTGAGAGATCGAGCTCGACCCTCAGTCGAGGGTGCAGGATGCAGAACTGCGCGACCAGTGGCGCGATGTGATGCCGACCGAGCCCAACGGTCGACAGGACCCGAATACGTCCAACCAGCTCGCTGCGTTCACTCAGTGAATCTTCCAGCGCTACGAGATCGTCGGCTATCGCTGCCACTCCCCGGGCGTAACGCTCCCCTTCCGAAGTGAGCGTCAGCCGCCGGGTGGTTCGTTGGATCAGCTGCACCCCGAGCCTCTTCTCGAGGTGGCTCAGTCGCTTGCTGACGGTGGAGACGGAAGTTCCCATCTCGCGCGCAGCCGCGGTGAGGCTCGGCGATGTCGCCACCATCTCGAAGAAGAACAGATCGTCGGTGGCTGCATCAATCTTGCGCACCCGCCGATTGTTGCACGAAAAGAAAAGGTGATTGGCAAGTCTGCTGGTTGTGGCCGGCGATTCTTGCGCATTAGGTTGGTGGTGGCGAGGTCGGGCGGCTGTGCCCGGCGACTACCCCGGACGGGATGGACACTATGGCAACTACACATCGAATCGCCGTCATTCCAGGTGACGGCATTGGCAAAGAGGTTGTCCCCGAAGGCATTCGAGTCTTGGAGGCCGCGGCGTCGATGTTCGATTTCGCACTCGACTACCACGAGTTCGAATACGCCAGTGCCGACTACTACTCGAAGCACGGGACGATGCTACCGGTCTCGTGGTTCGAGGATCTGAACAAGTTCGATGCGCTCTTCTTCGGTGCCGTCGGCTGGCCGGAGGTGGTTCCCGACCACGTGTCGCTGTGGGGGAGCCTGCTGATGTTCCGTCGCCACTTCGACCAGTACGTCAACCTGCGTCCGGTCAAGTTGATGCCGGGCGTGACCAGCCCCCTGGCCGGCCGCAGCCCCGGCGACGTGGACTTCTACGTGGTACGGGAGAACACCGAAGGCGAGTACTCCAGCATCGGCGGCAAGATCTTCGAGGGCACCGATCGTGAGACGGTGCTGCAGGAAACGGTCATGACGCGGGTGGGCGTCGACCGCATCCTGGAGTTCGCTTTCAACCTCGCCGAGCGGCGGCCGAAGAAACACCTGACCTCTGCGACCAAGAGCAACGGAATCTCGATCTCCATGCCGTACTGGGACGAGCGGGTCGAGGCGATGTCCGCCCGTTTCCCCGATGTCGATGTCGACAAATACCACATCGACATTCTCACAGCGAACTTCGTGCTGCACCCGGACTGGTTTGACGTCGTTGTCGCCAGCAACCTCTTCGGCGACATCCTGAGCGATCTCGGCCCTGCCTGCGCGGGCACCATAGGCATCGCGCCCAGTGCAAACATCAACCCCGAGAAACGCTTTCCCAGTCTTTTCGAACCGGTCCACGGTTCCGCGCCCGACATCGCCGGCCGCGGTATCGCCAATCCGATCGGACAGATCTGGAGTGCCAGCATGATGCTGGATCACCTGGGCGAACACGAGGCGGCCGCGGCGATCGTCACCGCCGTCGAGCAGGTATTGGCCGCGGGTGGCCCGAGCCTGACTCCCGACATGGGCGGCACCGGCTCCACCACATCTCTGGGCACTGCCGTCAGCGAACATCTGCGCGCTTGATCGACCTCACACCGGCGCGACGAAGCCCACCGGGCCCGAGGCCAGGCAGATCGACAGTGCGGCGGTCTGCGCCTCGACGGTGATCGCCGATCCCGCGCCCGGCAGCCGCACGAACACCCGGTTCAGTCCCGGGCGCACCGGCACCCTGGTCTGGGTGCCCTCATCGAGTGACACCAGGATGGTGCCGTCGCTGTTGGCCAGGTAGTTCAGCTCGGCGGTCCAGTCGGCAGGCAGCAGCGGCCCGTCCAGGGCGATGGTCACCGGTTGGTCGGGCTGGGCCAGATAGCCGCAGCCCGGCACCGGACCCTGGCGCATCGAACGCACCCAGGTCACCTGCGCGTCCACCAATCGCCCGGAAACGTCGAGCATGCGCAGATCGGTTGTGCTGGAGGCGAATTCGGGGCGATCTGAGAGCAGGGCGAACATGTGCGAGGCCAGGTTCTCCGGCCACGCCACCCGCTGCAGGATCAGCGGATCCACCTCCTGGTTCAGCATCGGGGCCCCCGACTGGGCGGCCTGCGACAAGGCCGCCTCAGCGTTGCGCAGGTAGGCCTTGGTCGGGTTGTCGCGCCAGCTGGTCCAGAACGTCGCGGTGGAGTACAGGCTGCTGGCCAGGAAGGCGACCGCCACGACGCTCACCGCCGCGGTGCGCCGCCGCGACGGGTCCAGCGCGGGCGACGGCCGGTTCGCTGCCGTCAATCCGATGGCGGTCAGCAGGGCCAGCACCACCACCAGATCCGGCAGATAGCGCAGCGTCTGTGCCAGTTCCAGCGCGGTGAACCGCGACGACCGCATCAGATAGATCGGGATCTGGCACGCCACCGCATAGCCCAGCGCGGTGGCCAGCACCAGCCCGATCCGGCGCTTGCGGGCCAGCGCCAGTGCCAGCACGGCGGCCAGTGCCAGCCAGCCGAGCACCATCACCGTCGGTGGCGGCAACGCCCACGGGGATGCCGGGGCCCAGCGCTGCCAGTCCCACGGACCACCGGCCAGGCCGGGGACGATCCCGTGGGTGAAGCTGCGGGTCAGCAGATCCCACGTCATCCCGAGATCGGTGCTCCAGCGCTGCTGATCCACCACCACCACATAGACGGCGATCCACGCGGCCGTCACCGCCAGCATCGGGACCCACAGTGCGCGGCCACGGCGCCATGCCGCGCGTAGCCAATCCTGCTCGGCGCCAACGTAACCGATGAGTGCAAGGACGGCGAATGCCACGAACGGGATGACGGCGGCCTTCTCGAAGAACAGCAGACCGCCCACGTACGCCGCCGTACCCGTCACGGCGTGGCGCCGGGCACCCTTGCGCGCCAACAGGATCGCATCCCCGCACACCCACGCCAGGGCCGCGAGCATGGGCAGTGAATTCAGCCCGGCTGCCCACCAGGCGAAACCCGGTAACCCGAGCGGGGTGAACAGCGCAAAGAGCAGTGGCAACAGCAGTACCGGCCGCCAGCCCAGGATCAGGTACAGGGTGCGCAGCAGCGACAGCGAGGCCAGGGCCTGCAGGATCACCAGGCTGATCGCCGGTCCCGCCCACACCAGCGGGGCGAGCCGCGTGATCAGCCCGCCGAGCAGAAAACCCGCGGGCATCACATGGCCGTCGTGGTCGTCGAACAAATACCCCGGCGCCCACAGGTCCTGGGTTCCGGCGCGGCCCACCAGGATCAGGTCGTCCCAGTAGAAATAGCCGCCGAACGCCAGCACCCCCCGGACCACCAGGGACAGCGCGATCAGCCCGAAGGCCGCGTTCCTGACGAGGATGTCTCTACCGGGGATAGGCGTCTCCGGCCTTCCTGCGGGCCTGCCACGCCGATGCCACCATGTCCTGCAACGAATGCCGCATGGTCCAGCCCAGGTCGCGGGCCGCCAGGTCACCGGCGGCGACGATCCGGGCCGGGTCACCGGGGCGGCGCGGGGTGATCTCGGGCTCGAAGTCGATGCCGGTCACCTCACGGATGGCCGTCATGATCTCGCGCACCGACGTGCCCGCACCGCTGCCCAGGTTGTACACGGGCTCCACCGGTCGGCCGGCCTCCAACCGCTGCGCCGCCGCGACGTGGGCCAGCGCCAGGTCGGCGACGTGAATGTAGTCGCGCACACAGGTGCCGTCCGGCGTCGGGTAGTCGTCGCCGTTGATTCGGGGGGTGGCACCGCGGACCAGCATGTCGAACACCAACGGGAACAGATTGTGCGGGCTGGCGTCGAACAGGTCGTCGGAGCCGGACCCGACGACGTTGAAGTAGCGCAGGCTGGTGTGCGCCAGACCGGTGGCCCGCGCCTGGTCCGCCAGCAGCCATTCCCCGATCAGTTTGGTCTCGCCGTAGGGCGACTGCGGTGCCACCGGCGTGCTCTCGTCGACGATCTCGACGTCGACGGCGCCGAAGGTGGCGGCGCTGGAGGAGAAGACCAGTTTGTCGACGCCGGCGCGCTCCATCGCCCGCAGCAGGATGACCATGGCGGTCACGTTCTGCTCGTAGGTGTGCAGCGGCAGCTTGACCGATTCGCCGGCGTACTTGTACCCCGCGACGTGGATGACACCGCGCAGGTCGTGACCGGCCACCGTGCTCTCGACCAGGTCCGCGTCCAGCAGCGTGCCCCGCACGAAGGTCGCCTGCTCGGGCACGAAGCGCTCGAACCCGGTGGACAGGTCGTCGAGCACCACGACGGGGATGCCGGCGTCCAGCAGGGCGCGGACCACGTGGGCACCGATGTACCCGGCGCCACCGGTCACCAGCCAGCTCATGTCGTCTCCTCGGTAGAAGGTCCTCTGGCAGCGTAGGTGAGGGCCGTGATGTGCACGCCGATGCCCACCAGCGGACCACACAGCAGGGCCACCACGGTGCGGGTCTCCAGGGCGACCGGCAAGGTGAGCAGCAACCCCGACGCCACGGTGGCGCTCACCCAGCCCAGCGAGTAGGCCCGATGCAACGCCGCCGCCACGGTGGCCGCTCCGGTGACCGTCAGCAGGGCGATCGCCACCGCACCCGCCGTCAGCCAGGCCAACAGCGACCCCGGTGCCACGTAGTCGGGGCCGAACCCCACCCGCAGCAGCCACGGTCCGGCCAGCCCCGCCGCCACCACGCACACCGCACCGCAGGCCGCCACCAGCGCGGCCGGCGCGGCCAGCGCGCGGACCCGGTGGCTGCGCTGGTCGACGAAGTGGGCGATCAGATTGCCCTGCATCGCGGTCAGCGGCACCAGGAGCGGCGCGCGGGTCAGGGTGACGGCCAGGATCACCACCCCACCGGTGGCGCCCAGGTCGCCGGCGGTCGCCTTCAGCAGCACCGGGAAGCCCATCACCAGGATGGCGCTGGCGCCGGCGGCGGCCACGGCATGGGCGGCGCCGCGCAGGAAGGAGCCGGCGCTCTCGTGCGCCACCAGCGCGGCGGCGGCGCGGGTGCTGGGCGAGAGGATCAGCAGCGCCAGCCAGGAGGCCGCACCGGCCACCGTCGCCCACAGAAAGCCCACCAGGCCCCAGCCCGCCAGGACGGTCGCCGCGGCCACCGCCACCCGCAGCACGGCGTCGGTGACCATCAGCGCGCCGTACTGGCTCCAGCGGCCGGAGCCGGCCAGCACCCCCAGCAGCGTGGAGTGCACGCAGAACCCGGCCAGCCCGCCGGCCAGCAAGAGCACCGACAGCGTGCGGGCTTCGGTGAACACGTGCGGGCCCCACCACAGGGCGGTGGCGGCCAGCACCGCGGCGGTCAGCACACCCGCCGCGATCCCCAGCTGCAATGGACGGGTGGTCGACGGACCGCCCGCGGGACTGGTTGCCGCCAAACGGATCTCGCGGGTGGTCTGCTGCAGCAGGCCGAAGGCGGCGCCGGAGACCAGGCCGAAGGCGCCCCAGAAAACCGCGAACACCGAGAAGCCGGCCGGGTCCAGATCGCGGGCCGCCAGGTAGAGCACCAGGTAACCGCACACCGCGGTCACCGCAGTAGCGACGCCCACTTTCGCGACGCTGCTGCCGGTGACACTCACAGGTCCGGGACTGCCGTGGAGTAGAGCCAGGCCTGCCACAGCGGGCGTAGCGACTGATCGGAGTAGTTGGCCGCCAGGCCGGTGAAGTCGTCGGTGACCACGGTGGAGTGGCGGTAGCGCGTGGTCCAGTTCTGCAGTAGCGCAAAGAAATTCTTGTCACCGATCCGGGTGCGCAGGGCGTGCAGCAGCAGCGCACCGCGCTTGTAGACCCGGTCGTCGAACATGTCGGCCGGCCCGGGATCGGCCAGCAGCAGGTTCTGCGGCGAGGCCTTCAGGCGTTGGTGGTAGCGGCGGGCCCATTCGGCGGTGTCCGGACCGCCGGACTCCTGCGACCACAGCCATTCGGCGTAGCAGGCGAAGCCCTCGTGCAACCAGATGTCGCGCCAGCGGCGCGCGGTCACACTGTTGCCGAACCACTGGTGGGCCAGTTCGTGCGCGATCAGGCGCTCGGCGCCGCGCTTGCCGTCGCAGTGATTGGCGCCGAACACCGAAAGTCCCTGTGCCTCCAGCGGAATCTCGAGATCGTCGTCGGTGACCACCACCGTGTAGCCGCTGTCCACCGGGTATTCGCCGAAGAGCTTGATGAAGGTCTTCATCATCTGCGGCTGCCTGCCGAAGTCGTGGTCGAAGTCGCGCCGCAGCCGTTCGGGCAACACCGCCGACATCGGCACCGGCGATTTGGGCAGCTTGTGCCGGACGTAATCGCCGATCTGCAGGGTAGCCAGATAGGTCGATGTGGGTTCGGCCAATTCATAGGTCCACGTGGTCATGCCGGCGCGGACCTTCTTGCTCAGCAGTTCGCCGTTGGCCAGCGCGTAGTACGGGCTGTCGGTGCTCACGGCGATGCGGAAGCTCGCCTTGGCTGCCGGGTGGTCGTCGCAGGGGAACCACGACGCCGCGCCATTGGGCTGGCCCGCCACCAGCGCACCGTTGCTCAGTTCCTCGAATCCGACGTCGCCCCAATGGGTTCGGATGGGGCGCGGCGATCCGTTGTAGCGGATGTCGACGGTCAAGGCGGCCCCGGCGGGCAGTTCGGCGGCCAGGGTGATGGTCAGCTTGCCGGCTGCGGACTTGTAGTTCGCCGGGCGTTTGCCGTTGACCGACACCTTCGACACCGCGAGCGCCGGTGAGAGATCCAAGGAGAACGAGCGCAATTCGGCCAGGGTCACCGCGGTGATCGACACCGCGCCGGCCAGGCGGTTGATCGCCATCTTGTACTCGAGGTCGAGTTCGTAGCGCGACACCCGGTAGCCGAAGTTGCCGTTGTCCGGCAGATACGGGTCGATCACCGGTCCCTTGGTGGTTTTCTTCTTCCTCAAGCGTTCGACTTCTTCTTCTTGGTCACCCACGGGGCAATGGGATTGCCCTGCCAGCGCGTCGAGGCCGGCACCTCGTCACCGCGCATCACCAGCGACGCCGGTCCGATGGTGGCGCCGGCACCCACCTTGGCGGCGGGCAGTGCCACACAGTGGGTGCCCAGGGTGGCGCCTTCCTCCAGAGTTACCGTGTCCATCCGCATGATGCGGTCGTGGAACAGGTGCGTCTGGACCACACATCCGCGGTTCACGGTGGCGCCGCGGCCCAGGGTCACCAGGTCGGCTTCCGGGAGCCAGTAGGTCTCACACCAGACGCCGCGGCCGATCTTTGCACCGAGGCCGCGTAGCCACAGGTTCATCACCGGGGTGCCACTGGCCGCGCGGGCGAACCACGGGGCGGCCACCGTCTCGACGAAGGTGTCGGCCACCTCGTTGCGCCAGACGAACGACGACCACAGAGGATACTCGATCGCCGGGATCCGGCCCACCACAAGCCATTTGGCCACGACGGCGATCAGGCCGGCGACGGCGCCCGCGGTCAGCAGCACGGCCCCCCCGGCCGCAGCGGCCCACAGGTAACCGTGGTCGGTGATGATGATCTGCAGTGCGGCCAGCACGGCGACGCCGATGCCGAAGGTGACGATCATCGGGATCAGCCGGCACGTCTCGACCGCGCCGCGCATCATCTTCAGTCGCGGGGGCGGTGCGAACGTGCGCAGCGCATCACCTTCGGTGGGCTGGCGGCGCAACCGGATCGGGGGGCTACCCAGCCAGGACGAGCCCTTCTTCGCCTTGTGCGGCGTGGCCGAGAGCACCGCCACCAGCCCGTCGTCGGGCACCCGGCGTCCGGGCTGGGTGATGCCCGAGTTGCCGAGGAACGCGCGCTTGCCCACGGTGGCTTTGGCGACGTGTATCCAGCCGCCGCCGAGTTCATAGGAAGCCACCATGGTGTCGTCGGCCAGGAAGGCGCCGTCTTCGACCACGGTGAACTTCGGGGTCAGCAGGGCCGTCGAGATCTCGGTGTCCTTGCCCACCGTCGCGCCCAGCAGCCGCAACCACCAGGGGGTCAGCAGGCTGGCGTACAGCGGGAACAGGTAGTTGCGGGCGGCGTCCATCAGGCGCTCGGTGGCCCACAGCTGCCAGCCGACCCGGCTGCGCACCGGGTGGTACCCCTCATGCAGACCCAACGCCATCACCCGTACCCCGAGCACGGTGATCCCGGCGTAGACGACGATCGCCGCAAAGGTGGCCACCGGGATCCAGGGCAGCGCGGTCAGCGCCGCCTCCACCGGATCGGCAGTGTCACGGACCGCCCACCCGATGACCGCCAGCCCCGCCGCCAGGGCGGCCAGGGGCAGCGAGCCCAGCAGTACCGAGGTGAGGCCGTACATCGCCACCCAGACCGGTGCCCGCGCCGGCCGGTGATCGGGCCAGGGATGTTTGGCCTTGCCGGATTTCACCGCCGGCGAGCCCTTCCAGTACTGGCCGTTCTTGACCTTGCCCACCACGCCGGAGCCTGGCGCGACGTCGGCGTTCTTGCCGATCACCGCACCCGGCAGCAGCGTGGTGCGGGCGCCGACGGTCGCGTCGTTGCCGATGGTGATCTCGCCGACGTGGAACAGGTCGCCGTCCACCCAGTGTCCGGACAGGTCGACCTCCGGTTCGATGGAGCTGCGGTGACCCAGCGTCATCATCCCGGTCACCGGAGGTGCCGAATGCAGGTCGACACCCTTGCCGACCTTGTTACCCAGCGCGCGGGCGTAGTAGACCAGCCACGGCGCGCCGGCCAGGTTCTCGGCACCGCTGGCGTCGGCCAGGCGTTCGGCCAGCCACACCCGCATGTGTGCGGAGCCGCCCCGTTTGTAGGTGCCGGGTTTGAGGCCGGAGAGCATCATCTGCGCCCCCAGCACGGCGATGGCCATGCGCCCGACGGGTGAGATGAACAGCAGGAACCCGGCCAGGACCCACCACCAGCTGACCGGGGTCAGCCAGCTCACCTGTGCCGAGAAGAGGTTGTTGAGCAACGCCAGCCACGTCACCCACTGCAGCCCGGTGAGCGTGGCGAGCGGCCACGACAGCACCACCTGCGCGGCCTGGGTGAACAGAGGTGTGGGCGTGACGTGGCGGGTCTCGACCTCGACGGGCGGGTCCAGCTCGTCGAGATAACCGGCCAGCGATCCCAGGCGCGGGTGGTCGTAGAGATCGGCGACCGTCACCTGCGGGTAGCGCTGGCGCAGTGCAGCCACCAGCTGCGCGGCCGACAGCGACCCCCCGCCCTCGGCGAAGAAGTCGGCCTCGGGGCCTTCGATGTGCGCCCCCAGGACGTCGCGCCACAGCCCGGCCAGCCAGCCCAGGGTGCCACCCAGGTCGTCGGCCTCCTCGTGGACGTCCAGACCCGGCGGCGGCCAGGGCAGAGCGTTGCGGTCGACCTTGCCCGACGTGCGGGTGGGCAGTTCGTCCACCAGCACCAGGCGCGGCACCAGGGCGGCGGGCAGCGCCTCGGCCAGGGCCCCGCGCGCGGCGTGGATGTCGAAATTCGGGTCGGCGGACGCGATGTAGCCCACCAGCAGCGGGGTACCGCTGGTCGTCTTGCGCACCGCCGCGGCACCGCCGGAGACCCCGGGCAGGTTCACCAGGGCGGCGTCCACCTCACCCAGTTCGATCCGACGGCCGCCCACCTTCACCTGGTCGTCGGCGCGGCCCTGGAAGTAGAGCCCGTCGGGTTCCAGCCGCACCAGGTCGCCGCTGCGGTAGGCGCGCGCCCACCCCAGCGTCTCCATCGGGGCGAACTTCTCGGCGTCCTTGGCCGGGTCGAGGTAGCGGGCCAGCCCCACACCACCGATGACGAGCTCGCCCACCTGGCCGTAGCCCACCTGATTGCCGGCGGCATCGACCACGGCCAGGTCCCAGCCGGGCAGCGGCAGCCCGATGCTGACGGGTCCTCGGCCGTCCAGGGGAGCGGCGCAGGCCACCACGGTGGCCTCGGTGGGGCCGTAGGTGTTCCAGACCTCACGACCGTCGACGGCCAGCCGTTCGGCGAGTTCCGGAGGGCAGGCCTCGCCGCCGAAGATGAGCAGCCGCACCGCTTCCAGGGCCTCGGCCGGCCACAGCGCGGCCAGGGTGGGCACCGTCGAGACCACGGTGACGTCGCGCGACACCAACCATGGGCCCAGGTCCATTCCGCTGCGCACCAGCGACCGCGGCGCCGGCACCAGGCAGGCGCCGTTGCGCCAGGCCAGCCACATCTCCTCGCACGATGCGTCGAAGGCGACCGACAGGCCGGCCAGCACCCGGTCGCCGGGGCCGATGGGACTGTTCTTCAGGAATGTCTGGGCCTCGGCGTCGACGAATGCGGCGGCACTGCGGTGTGTCACCGCCACACCCTTGGGGGTGCCGGTGGAGCCGGAGGTGAAGATGATCCAGGCGTCGTCACGGCCCAGCGGTGGAGCGGCGCGCCAGCCTCGGGACTGGCCGGTCCGCCGGGCCAGACCGGCCTCGGTGATGACGGCCACCACGTCGGCCTCGCCGAAGACCAGATCGGCGCGCTCGGGCGGGTCGTCGGCGTCCACCGGGACGTAGGCGGCACCCGCGGCCAGCGTCGAGAGGATCGCCACGTACAGCGCGTAGGAGCCCGACGGCATCCGGATGCCGATGCGATCGCCGCGCCCGATCCCACGGGCGGCCAACCAGCCCACACTGTCTTCGATGTCGGCGATCAGCTCGCTGTAGGTGAGCTGGACGGTGCCGTCGTCGAGGGCGGGCGAGTCCGGGTAGCGGGCGGCCGTGTCGTAGAGGATGTCGATCAGCGTCCGGGGTTTCGGTGCCGCCGTCGACAGCAGGTACTGCGACGGGATTGCGGTGCTGGGATCGGCGGACACAATCAGAGGATCCTAGGCGTCGGTGGTGTCGGCGGGGTGCCATGCACGCCCGGCGTGGGTACTCCGTTTGGCGGAAATGCCAGACCACCTGACAGAATGTCTGTCAGAGGGGAGTATTCCTTCGCTGCGGTGTCGTCAATACGTCGACCGTCCATACGGACGACCGGCGCCGTGGACCGCCTTGGCGTGACGCAGCGGTGGAAGAGACCTCTGGCGTTTCGCTGACGACCGGAGGCTTTTCTGCATGAATGTTTCGGGGCTCGAATGGGCCATCACGCTGGGTGTGACCATCGCGATCATCGTGTTCGACGTGATCGTGATCGCCCGCAATCCGCACGAACCCTCGATGAAGGAGTGCGGTAGGGCGCTGTCGGTCTACGTCACTCTGGCGATTCTGTTCGGCCTCTGGACGTGGTTCTTCCACGGCGGTCAGTACGGCCTGGAGTTCTTCGCGGGCTGGCTCACCGAGTACAGCCTGTCGGTGGACAACCTGTTCATCTTCATCATCATCATGGCCAGCTTCAATGTGCCGAGGAAGTATCAGCAGGAAGCCCTGATGGTGGGCATCATCTTGGCGCTGATCTTCCGCGGCATCTTCATCGCCCTGGGCGCGGTGGCCATCAACCAGTTCTCCTGGGTGTTCTACATCTTCGGCCTGTTCCTGGTGTACACCGCGTGGCAGCTGATCCGCGGCAACGACGAGCACGACGACGGTGACAACGCCGTGGTGAAGTTCGCGCGCAATCACCTCAACACCACCGACAAGTGGGACGGTCTGCGGCTGTGGATCAAGGAGGACGGCAAGCGTCTGATGACGCCGATGTTCCTGGTGATCGTCGCGCTCGGCACCACCGATCTGATCTTCGCGCTGGACTCCATCCCGGCCATCTACGGCCTGACCCAGGAGCCCTACCTGGTGTTCGCGGCGAACGTGTTCGCGCTGATGGGCCTGCGTCAGCTGTACTTCCTGCTGGGTGGTCTGGTGCAGCGGCTGGTCTACCTGTCCTACGGGCTGGCCTTCATCCTGGCGTTCATCGGCGTCAAGCTCTTCTTCCACGCGCTGCACGAGAACGAGCTGCCGTTCATCAACGGCGGTGAGCACGTGATGGTGCCGGAGATTCCGACGCTGCTCAGCCTCGGTGTGATCATCATCACGCTGGCCATCACCACGGTTGCCAGCCTCTACAAGACCCGCTCCGATGAGAAGAAAGCCGTGGACCCGGACGTTCCGGTGCAACCCACCGAGAATTCCGCGGTGAATCCCTCGGAGGAAGCGCCGGGGAGTTCGCGTCCCGCTGATCCCAACCACTGACACAGTGCCGACGGTGTCTTACCGTCGGCGTTGTGGGTCATCAGAGTGGGTTGCGCGTGTTCATCGCCGATGACGTCTGGACCGAACTGACGGCGGGCACTGCGCCCGCCGTCAGGTTCAACGCACCGGATCTGCAGCAGGCGCAGCGCATGCGTCGGGGGCTCGCCAGTGCCGCGATCCTGGATGTCACCGTCGTGGTGGACGCCGACTTCCGTGCGGCGCAGCAACAGCTGTCTTCGGCCGGCGTCGACAACACCCTGTCTTACGGGGGCACGCTCGACGGGTTGGCCGGGCTGCTGGTTGACATCTACCTCGCCGGCGTGGCCGATGGGGTGACGCTCATTCCCGCGGTGCCGCAGCAGGACGCCCGCGCGCTGGCCGAGGCGGTCTCAGCGCGGGTGGCCCAGCGGTTGCGCACGGCCGCCTGACGCCTTCACCCGTCAAAAGGGTGGATCGTCGCTGTCGTCGGTCGTCGGTCGGCGGCGGTGGGGGTGGTGGTCGCCAGTCGGCGGTGATGGATTCGTCTTCCCACGGATCGTTGATCCAGGGGCACCAGCTGGCGGTGCGACGGCGGCCACTGAGGACCAGCCGTTTGAAGCGGACGTCGTTGCGCCGCACCCGCTGCTTGATCTCCTGCGCCCGCCCCTGGTTGATCCACCGGGTCTGCTGGTTGGCGGCTTGTTTGGCGGCCAGCCCGGCCCGAGCGGCGGCGATCCGGGCGGCCTTCTCCACCTTGGGGTCCCGTGGTCGGGTCCACGGTGTGGGGCGGCACGCTGCGGCGAGGTCGTCGAACAACTCCGCCCCATCCGGGGTGCACCGGTACGTGCGCCCCGTGGGTGAGGTCCATTCGATGGTGCCGCCGGTGAGTTGTCTGGTGCTCCAGCCGCCCTCGCCGGACAGGAACGTCTTAATCCTGTGATGGGTGCGGCATTTCGGATCCAGGTTGAACCCGGCGGTCCACCCGCCGCGCAGCGGATGCTGGTGATCGAACGGGATGCTGTGGTCGAGGTCGGCGTTCCAGGCGGGCTGGTTGCAGAACGGGAACGAGCACGTCAGCCCCCGGACGCGGACCCAGCGGTCCATCGCGGCGGACCAGTGGTGGCGCAGGAGCACCGAGGTGCCGTCGCGGGTTTCGGTGGGGGCATTCGGGTCGGTGTCGGGGTTGCGCACATCCCGGCATACGGTGCCCGGCGCATCGGCCAGCTCACGTACTTGGTCGGCGTCGATGACGCCGTAGCCCTGCAGGAAGCCGGGTTCGTCGCTGTCGCCGGTGACGGTGGCGGCGGGGGCGATGACGTTGATGACGTACTGCGCCGCCGCGGCCGTAGTCACAGCAGCGGTGGGTTTCGGGGCGGGGCAGTCCTCGCGCCCGCACGCGCACGCCAACACAAAGCTGCCGTCGGCGATGGCCTCCGCCGCATCCACCCGCCGCTGCACCAACGTTCGCGGATCCTGGCCGCACACCGCCTTGGCCATCTGATCCAGCCGGGCATCGACTTTGGCGATCACCGGAGCGCCGGCGTAGAGGCGGATTTCACCCATTCCGTTGGGTAGTGCCTTCGCGCTGACTCGGCGTTCGGTGTCGGCGGCGACCCGACGCTCTTTGGCGCCGTCGGGATCGACGTGCAGGATGGCTCTGTCGACGGCACCTTGGAGGCGGGTGCGGGACCAGCAGTCCCAGGTCGCGATCTTCGCCGCCAGATTGCGGTCCACGTCCCGGATCGCGGTGTCGGTGACATGGGCTGTGCGGTTGATGATCAGTTTGGCGGATTCCCAGTCGAGTCGTCCCGAGGCCAGCAGACCGTAGATCTGCGGCAGCCGCTCATCAAGGGCGTCGGCATAGCCCACGATCTTCATGGCCACCGCCGGCGGTACCCCCAATGCCGGTCCGACTTCGGCGGCGGTACGCACGAACCCGGAGATCAACCCGAAACCGGGGTCGCCGTCGGGCAGCAGGGCTTGTTGGTCGAAGCCTTCGTTCATCCGCTGGGTCAGCAGTGCGGCGATGGCGGCCATCCGATGCGCCCACACCGCGGACTCATCGAGGCGGGAAGATTCCACCTCGGTGAGCAGCGCTCCGGGATCACATCCTTCGAACATACGTGCGATTCTACCGGCTCTGCGACGCCTCTGCCAGCGAAAATGTCCAAATTACGCGGGTTGTGGATGAAGTCAGGACTGTGGATAACCGCCCGGTGCCGTCAGCGTTCCAGTTCCCCGGCCACCCGCCGTTCAAGGCTGAGCACCGTGGCCGCAGGCAGCGCGATCAAACCGTCCAACTCACCCCGGGCCCGGGTATAGGCGCTGCGCCGTTCGGCTGCCGTCGCGCCGGAATCGGCGGCCAGCCGCAGCAGGTTCTGGGCGCGGGCCAGTCGCTCCTGATCGGAGGCGGAGAAGTCGCTGCGCCTGCGCCGGATCGCCTCGGCTTCGGCGATGTCGAAGGCCGACACGTAGTCGTGCACGGCGTCCCGGTACTCCAGCTGCGCCGCACGATCACCGGAAAGCTCGTCAACCGACTCCGGCCGCAGCAGGTCAGCACGCCGCTTCGCGCGATGGAAATCGGCCGTCAATGGATCGCGCATGTCGGTCATCAGCGGGAAGTCCAGCAGCTTGGCGACGTCCATCTCATAGGACAACCACCGCTCATCGGTCGAGGTGTGTGCCACCAGGAGCTTCTGCATCTCGCGCCGCCGCAGGGCGTCGTCCTCACGGCCCCGCCCGGCGGCCTCGGCCATCGCGACCTTCGTCTGCTGCTTGATGCGGTAGCGCTCGAGGCGGCGTTCGGCGCGCCGCTCGTTGGCGGCCGAGACGGCCTTCCAGGCGCCGCCCGCGACGCCACTCAACGGAAAGATCAGCCACCAGAAGTTCTGCGCGAAATGCAGCAGAGGTTCCACGCCACCCAGGTTAGGCGCTGGCGTCCCACCGGCCCCGCAGGCCATCCAGGCCGGTATCGGTCAGAGCGCCGAACAGCCGCACCCGCGCCATCCCGCCGTCGGGGTAGATGTCCAGCCGCGCTTCGGTGATCGGCCGGTCGGCATTGACCAGGAAGCGGTGCCGGGTGTCGGGCAGCAGATCGGTCACTGGCAGCAGCTCGAACCAGTCGCCGTCGCCGTCGTGCCCAGACAGCCGGGCCGAACCCGGGGCGTTTCCAACGAAATACGAGGTGTCCAGCTCGACGGCATCCAGCATGCCCTGGCCGGCCAGGCGGATCTGCACCCAGTCGTTTCCGCTGTCGCGCCGCCGCGACGTCTCCCAGCCCTCGCCCATGTTCCGCGGCCCGCCCGACAGCAGGAGATTGTTCGGCGAGCTGTAGAACATGTTGGAGCAGGCCGTGATTCGGCCACCATTTTCCAGTGCTGCCAGATCCAGCGTGCGCTTCTCGGCGAACCGGGGATCGAGCATGCCCTCGCCGTGCACACGGAACCGGGCGACGCCGCCGTCCGGATAGATGGACAACCGCAGATGAGTCCAGCGCCGAGTCGATGTGACCTCGAACGGGTTTCGGGTGTCTCCGTCGACCTTGCTGCGCTCGACGATGGTCTCCCACGCCGCCTGCTGCACCAGTTCCTCGGTGGACGGGTATCCGTCGATCTGGGCCGCTTCCACCGAGATCTGCGGCGGGTAGTTGCCGGTGAACCACGCCGTATCGACCACCACGCCACGGACCACCGCGGGTACACCGAGGCGCACGATGGCCGCGTCGCAGGTGTCGGGCCCGGCGCCACGGCGGCGGCGGGTCTCCCAGCCGTCGTAGATCTGGCCCTTGTGTCCGAATGTGGCAGGCCGGAACTCCGCAGCCTTCGGGGTGATCAGGTTCTCCCGCTCGGCGAACAGATCGTCATTGGCCCACAGCACGGCGCCGCCCGAGGAACGGGCGGCCAGGTCGGGCAAGGACAGGAAATGCGACGGTCCGGGGGAGGTGCTCACCGGGCGAAGCTTAGTGGAATACCGCTACCAGTTGGAAAAGCCGCCCTCGGGGCCGAGCATGCGCTCCAACCGGGTCCGGTTGATCTTGGCCAGCTCGTTGCGCACCACCTTGCGCTCGGTTTCCAGCTCGTTGTGCATGCGCTCGGCCATCGCGGCGGACACCTCGGCGCAGCCCACGCCGCCGACGAACATCACGAACTCGAACCCGAACCGCTCGCGGTACCGGACGGAGCCCTCGCGCAGCGCCGTCATCACGGCTTCATCGTCGCTGCTCACCGAGCACTGCTCCGCGGCCGACTTCACGCTGCGCGGACGCGCCCCGACCTGGGGATACGCCTCCAGAATGACGTCGATGGCCTCGTCGGGCAGCGAGAACAGCAGCGCATCCGCCCGTCGGAACAGTGCGGCATGGCTGCCGTAAGCGCGTCCGCGGGCCAGGGCACGAGCCAGTGAGAGGCTGTTGCAGCACTCGTAGAGTGCGTGCACGGCGCGACGCTCGGGCAGCGTGTTGAACGCCTCGAGGCCGATCCCCTGATGCAGCAGCACACAGACATGATCCGAGCGCCAGAGCACGCCGGCGTTACGCCGCGTTACGGCTGTGCTAAATCAGTGGCCCGAGCTCTTGAAGCGCTCCACCGAACGCTGGTATTCGGCCTCCGCTTCGGCGCGGCCCACCCAGTCGGAGCCCTTGACGAACTTGTTGGGTTCGAGGTCCTTGTAGTGCACGAAGAAGTGCTGAATGGCGTCGAGTTCGAACTTCGAGACGTCGCCGATGTCCTGGATGTGGTCCCAGCGCTTGTCGCCGGCGGGCACACACAGCACCTTGTCGTCGCCACCGGCTTCGTCGACCATCTTGAACATGCCGACCGGGCGGGCCTCGACCAGCACGCCGGGGAACACCGACTCCGGCAGCAGCACCAGGGCGTCGAGCGGGTCGCCGTCCTCGCCGAGGGTGTCTTCGATGAAGCCGTAGTCGGTCGGGTAGGCCATCGGCGTGTAGAGGTAGCGGTCCAGCTTGACCCGTCCGGTCTTGTGGTCCACCTCGTACTTGTTGCGCTGTCCCTTGGGGATCTCGATGGTCACGTCGAATTCCACGCGGCAACTCCTTGCGTCTGTGATCGTCGGGTCAAACCCTAGTGCAGGGCTACTCTGCACTGCATGCGTCCTGGCCGTTGGCGGAAGTCCACGCATATGGCGCTCGGCGCCACCGTGGTGGCGGTGGTCGCCATCGTGGTGGCCGTCGCCGCGCTGGTCACCGGTGGGTCCGAGCAGCCCGACCCGCGGATCACCGCCCAACCCGCAGCCGTCACCGCCGATCCCGCCGTGATCCCGGTGGCCGACGGGGCCCCGGTACCCACCCGAGCCGGGCTGGCCCGGGCCCTGGCCGTGGCGCTGGCCGACCCCAACCTCGGCAACCTGACCGGGCGCATCACCGACGCGCTGACAGGTGAGGTGCTCTGGCAGCAGCGCGACAACGTGCCGATGCAGCCTGCGTCGACCAACAAGACGTTGACGACGGCCGCGGCGCTGCTGTCGCTGGATCGCGATGCCCGGCTGACCACCACCGTGTACGCCGGCACCAGACCGGGGACGATCATCTTGGTCGGCGGCGGCGACCCGGTGCTCTCGGCCGCGCCGGCCGACGAGGACACCTGGTACCGCGATGCCGCGCGGATCAGTGATCTGGTGGACGGCGTGCGCGCCCGTGGAACCCGGGTGACCGACATCCAGGTCGACACCTCGCTGTACTCCGGCCCCGAGCTGGCACCGGGGTGGGACCCGATCGACATCGACCTCGGCGACATCGCCCCCATCCAGCCGGTGATGCTCGACGCGGGGCGCACCCAGCCCACCAGCTACGACTCCCGCCGCTCCCATACCCCGGCACTGGACGCCGGCCGGGCGCTGGCCGCCGGTTTGGGCGTCGACCCGGCCAGGGTCACCGTGACCACCCGTGCACAGCGCGGCGCGGAGATCGCGTCTGTGCAGTCGGCGCCGCTGATCGAGCGGCTACGCCAGATGATGGGGGCCAGCGACAACGTGATGGCCGAGACCATCGGCAGGGAGGTCGCGGCCGCCGCCGGCAAGCCACTCAGCTTCGCCGGCGCTGCCGCCGCGGTCCTGGCGCAGTTGCGCGACGCCGGCATCAACCTCGACGGTGCCCAGCTGCTCGATTCCAGCGGCCTGTCCATCGACGACCGGCTGACCGCACGCACCCTGGACGACGTGGCCCTGGCCGCTTCGGGGGAGGGCCAGCCGCGGCTGCGGCCACTGCTGGACCTGCTGCCGGTGGCCGGGGGCAGCGGCACCCTGTCCAACCGGTACCACGACGACGTGACCGGTACCGCCGCCGGCTGGCTGCGGGCCAAGACCGGGAGTCTGACGGGAACGAATACGCTGGCGGGAGTGATCACCGACGCCAGCGGCCGGGTCCTGACCTTCGCCTTCGTCTCCAACGACGCCGGCCCCACCGGTCGCGTCGCACTCGACGTGCTGGCCGCCACGCTACGGTCGTGTGGGTGCGAGAGATGAGCGGCAACTCGATCGGCGCGGCCGTCGACTGGGGCTTTGCTGCCTCCATCGGGGCCAAGCTTGCCCGCTCGGCGGCGCCGGTGACCGAATACACCCGTCAGCAAGCCATTTCGCAGCTGGCCGAGTCCGCCCGGGCGGCCGAACCTCCGGTGCGCGAGGTCACTCGGCTGATCACCGAGGGTGCGGTACCCGAGGCCCGCATCGTGGACCGGCCCGCCTGGATCCGGGCCGCCACCGAATCGATGCGGGCGATGACCGGTGGGGCGGCGACGCCCAGGGGGGTGCTCACCGGACGGGTCACCGGCGCGCAGACCGGGGCGGTATTGGCCTTCGTGTCCTCGGGCATCCTCGGTCAGTACGACCCGTTCGTCTCCCCGACCGACGACGGCGGCGGGTGTCTGCTGCTGGTGTACCCGAACATCATCGCCGTGGAGCGTCAGCTCCGGGTGTCGCCCAAGGACTTTCGGCTCTGGGTGTGCCTGCACGAGGTGACCCACCGGGTGCAGTTCACGGCGAATCCCTGGCTGGCCGGCTACATGAAATCCACCCTCGAGATCCTCACCCAGGACAGCACCGACGACGTGACGGCCGTCGCCGGCCGGCTCGCGGATTTCATCAAACAGCGCCGCTCGCAACAGGATTCAAGCCCCAACGGCATCCTGGACCTGATGCGCGCCGTGCAGTCGCCGCAGCAGCGCGACGCGCTGGACCGGCTGCTGGTGCTCGGCACCCTGCTCGAAGGGCACGCCGATCATGTGATGGACGCTGTGGGGCCGGCGGTGGTGCCCACCGTGGCGTCCATCCGGCATCGTTTCGAGGAGCGTCGACAGCGCAAACAACCACCCTTGCAACGGATTCTGCGGGCGCTGCTGGGCGTCGACGCCAAGCTGGCGCAGTACACCAGGGGCAAGGTCTTTGTCGACGACGTGGTGGGCCGCGTGGGGATGGACCGGTTCAACGCGGTGTGGGCCGGCAGTGACAACCTCCCGCTTCCCGACGAGATCGAACACCCGGAGAAATGGATCGCCAGAGTCCTCTAGGGCGCGTCGTCGCAGCGGTGGCGGCCTTCGCCGGGGACCACGTCCCCGAGGTGGAATGCTGGTGTGTCGCGCTGTCGGGCGGTGCCGACTCGCTGGCGCTCACCGCCGCGGCCGCCCGGGTACGGCCCACCACCGCACTGGTGGTCGACCATGGCCTGCAGCCCGGCTCGGACACCGTGGCAGAGCAGGCGCGCGCGATCGCGCTGGAACTGGGTTGTGTTGGCGCACAGATTATCTCGGTTGAGGTGGGCGTCGCCGGCGGACCGGAAGCGGCCGCCCGGACAGCCAGGTACGCGGCATTGGAGCAGGCCCGCGCACAGGCCCCGGTGCTGATCGGCCACACCCTCGACGACCAGGCCGAGACCGTGCTACTGGGGTTGGGCCGCGGCTCGGGCCCGCGGTCCATCGCCGGCATCCGGCCCTACGACCCGCCGTGGTGCCGGCCGCTGCTGCAGCTGCGCCGGCAGCACACCGAGGCGGCATGCCGCGAGCTCGGGCTCACGCCGTGGCAGGACCCCCACAACACCGACAGCCGCTTTACCCGCGTGCGGCTGCGCGGCGAGGCGCTGCCGCTGCTGGAAGACATCCTGGGCGGTGGGGTGGCACCGGCGCTCGCCCGCACCGCGGCCGCGCTCCGAGAAGACGGCGAGGTTCTCGACTCGCTTGCCGAGCAGGCGTGGCGAGACGCCGGCAGCGACCGGCCGGCGGTCGCGGCGCTGGTGGGGCAACCGGCGGCCATCCGACGCCGGGTGATCCGGCTGTGGCTGCTGGCCGGCGGCGCCGTCGACCTCACCGACACCCACATCCGCGCTGTGGACGCCCTGGTGATCACGTGGCGTGGCCAGGGCGGCGTGGCCGTACCCAGTCAGCTGCGCGATCAGCGCTTGTTTGCCCGGCGCCGGGACGGCTACCTGGTGCTCTCCTGTGAGCCCGTCCGGACGTAGCAGTTAGGCTGTTCCTCGTGCCTGCGCATACCGCCGAGTTGTATCCAGGAGACATCAAGTCGGTCTTGCTGTCGGAGGAACAGATCCGCGACAAGACCGCCGAACTCGCCGCGACCATCGGCGCGGACTATCGAGAGGCAGCCGGTGATCAGGACCTGCTGCTGATCACAGTCCTCAAGGGCGCGGTCATGTTCGTCACCGATCTGGCCAGGGCCATCCCGGTGCCCACCCAGCTGGAATTCATGGCCGTCAGCTCCTACGGCTCGTCCACGTCGTCGTCGGGTGTGGTGCGCATCCTCAAAGACCTCGACCGCGACATCCACGACCGCGACGTGCTGATCGTCGAGGACATCATCGACTCGGGGCTCACACTGTCCTGGCTGCTGCGTAACCTGGCCACCCGCCACCCCCGCTCACTGCGGGTGTGCACGCTGTTGCGCAAACCCGAAGCGGTGCGGGCCGAACTCGACGTCACCTATATCGGGTTCGACATCCCCAATGAGTTCGTTGTCGGCTACGGACTCGATTACGCCGAACGCTACCGGGATCTGCCGTACATCGGGACACTGGAGCCGAAGGTCTACAGCCACTAGCGCATCCCGGGAGCCCCATGTCGCACACCGCCCTGCGAATCTGTCCACTGTGTGAGGCGACGTGCGGGTTGGTCCTCACCATCGACGACAACCGGGTCACCGGGGCGCGCGGCGACCGCGACGACGTGTTCAGTGCGGGCTTCATCTGTCCCAAGGGCGCCAGCTTCGCCGAGCTCGACAATGACCCGGACCGGTTGATGCGTCCGTTGGTGCGCCGCGACGGCGCACTGGTGGAGACGACGTGGGAGGAGGCATTCCAGGCGGCCGCCGACGGTCTGAGCCGGGTCGCCGGCCGGCAGACCGCTGTGTATCTGGGCAACCCCAACGCCCACACCATCGCCGGTGCGCTGTACGCGCCGCTGGTCATCAAGGCGCTGGGCACCCGCTACGTGTTCAGCGCCAGCACCCTGGACCAGATGCCCAAGCAGGTCGCCCAGGGTTATCTCTACGGCAACGCCTTCGCGTTCACCGTGCCCGACATCGACCGCACCGACCACCTGGTGATCATCGGCGCCAACCCGCTGGTGTCCAACGGAAGTGTGGCCACCGCGGCTGATTTCGGCGGCAAGCTCAAGGCGCTGCGGCGCCGCGGCGGCCGGCTCACGGTGATCGACCCGAGCCGCACCCGCACCGCGGAGTTGGCCGACTGCCACCTGGCGCCGCGCCCGGGCACCGACGCCGCGCTGCTGTTCGCGGTGGTCAACGTGCTGTTCGCCGAGGGTCTCACCGCACCCGACCTCGGCGGCATCGCCGAGCACGTCACCGGCGTCGAGCAGGTCCGCGCCCTGGCCGCCGACTTCCCGCCCACCGCCGTCGCCCCGTACTGCGGCATCACCGTCGACGACATCCGCGATCTCGCCCGCTCCATCGCCGCGGCGCCGCGGTGCGCGGTGTACGGCCGCATCGGGACCTCGACCGTCGAATTCGGCACCCTCGGCAGCTGGCTCATCGACGTCATCAATCTGCTGACCGGGAATCTGGACCGACCGGGCGGGGCGATGTTCCCGCTGGGGCCCACCGCGCCCGCCCCACGCGAGCCCAAGCCCGGCCGCGGTTTCAGCACCGGCCGCTGGCACAGCCGGGTGTCCGGGCACCCCGAGGTGGCCTCGGAGTTCCCGGCCACCGCGCTGGCCGAGGAGATCGAGACACCCGGAGAGGGCCAGGTGCGGGCCATGATCACCGTGGCCGGCAACCCGGTGCTGTCGGCGCCGGACGGGCACCGGCTGGCCGCTGCGCTGGACGACATCGAGTTCATGCTCAGCATCGACCCCTATCTGAACGAGACCACGCGCCACGCTCACGTGGTGCTGCCGCCGCCCCCGCCGTCGCAGAGCGCCCATTTCGACTTCGCGCTGAACAATGTCGCCGTGCGCAACAACGCGCGGTACTCACCACCGGTCCTGCCCTTGGCCGACCGGCCCAGCGAGCCCGAGATCCTCTCGCGCATAGCACTTCTGATCATGGGCGCCGGTCTGGACGCCGACCCGACGGCAGTCGATCAGCAGGTCATCGCAATGACGCTGGGCAAGGCCGTCGCCGATCCGCAGTCCGCGGTGTCCGGCCGTGACGTCGCCGAGTTGACCGCCATGCTGGCCGGGGACACCGGGTACGAAAAACGGCTCGACATGATGCTGCGGCTGGGGGCCTACGGTGACGGCTTCGGCGCCGATCCCGACGGGCTGAACCTGGACCGGTTGAAGGCCGCGCCGCACGGCATCGACCTCGGACCGCTGCAGCCGCGTATCCCCGCGGTGCTCCGAACCGCTTCGGGGACAGTCGAACTCGCTCCCGACGCGCTGGTGGTCGACGCGCAGCGGCTGGCCGCCGCCCTGGATGCAGTGCCCAGCCAGTTCGTGCTGATCGGGCGCAGGCATCTGCGGTCGAACAACAGCTGGATGCACAACATGCCTGCGCTCGCGGGCGGATCCAACCGCTGCACGCTGCAGATCCATCCCGATGACGCGCAGATGCTGGGGCTGGGCGACACCGCCGTGGTGAAGGGTCCCGGCGGCGAGCTGATCGTGCCGGTCGAGGTCACCGACACCATCCGGCCCGGCGTGGTGTCCATCCCGCACGGCTGGGGCCACGGCCAGGACGGCACCCGGTTGGAGGTCGCGGCGACGCAACCGGGCGTCAATGTCAACCAGCTCAACGACGGCAGCTACCTGGACCCGCTCTCGGGTACGGCGGTGCTCAACGGATTACCGGTCGAGGTCTCCCCGGCTTAGTTACGTGAGCTCCCAGACGGCGGTGACGGAGAACGACACCGTCTGTTGACCCGGCGACAGCGGCACCGGGCTGGCGGCCATGGCCCGCTCCATCGGCATCGGCGTGGGCGGGGGTGCGCCGCCGCCGGTTTCGGAGATCGAGATGATGCGGCCCAGTTGCATGCCGGACAGGTCGGCGTACTGCTGGGCGCGGGCCTGGGCGTCCTCGAAGGCGCCTGTGCGGGCGTCGCGGACCAATTCGGAGTCGTCGGCGAAGGAGTAGGCCACCGAGTTGATACGGGTGGCGTTGCCCCCGCTGGATTGGATCAGGGCCAGCACACGACCGGCGACACCGGTATCGCGGATGGTCACGTTCATGGTGTTGCTCGCCTGGTAGCCCACGGGTTCGGTCGAGATGCCGTCGGGTCCGTACTGGGGTTGCAGCGTGAAATCCGCGGTGCCGATGTCCGCTTCGTCGATTCCGGCCTCCACCAGCGCGGTGCGGACCGCGTTCACCCGCTCGTTCGACTGGTTCATCGCATCGGTGGCATCGGTGGCCAGGACGCTGATCCCGGCGCTGGCGGTCATCAGGTCCGGCGTGCCCTGCACATCACCCTCTCCGACCACCGTCACCTGACGTGCGGTGTCCCCGGGGAGTGCCGGTGCGGGCGGCGCCGCGTCACAGGCGGCGACGGTGACAGCGGTGACACCGGCGAGCAGGATGGCGGTCAGACGGGTCGGCATGCCCAGACCCTATCTGGTCAGCACCGTGCTGGCGATGGAGTTCGCCCGGTCAGGCGAATCGCCAAGGGCTGCAGGCTTTCTACGGGTCTGATCAGTGAGAGGCGAGGTCGAGGTCGGTGCGGCGAACTTCGGAAGCGCCGATGCCGGCGACGGCTGCGGCCGCCTGCTCTGCAGTGATCTCGCGGTTCTGCAGCGCCATCCCGATGCGGGTGACCTCGACGAACTCGCTGATGGTCTGGCGGGCCTGGTGGATTCGCTGCGCGAAAGTCATCGTCGTCCTCTGTGTTTGCTCGGTTACGCACTCCATTAAACGTCCGGCGGCGGTGCCCAGGCACCCTCAGGCGTGGTTAGATTGCTCACGTGACCTGCGACAATGATGCAGATCACAACTGCGGGCACCATCTTCGGGCGCACCCGGCTACGGCGTCACCAGGATTTTGCAGTGCCGTTCGGGGTCGGACAAACCGTCGAACGCCGCACCCACGTCGTCGAGTCCCACCGTCGAGGTGATCATCGGAGCCACGTCGACCACGCCGTCGGCGATTGCGGTCAACGCCGCCGCGAACTCCTTCGGGCTGTGCCCGAACACGAACCGCACGCTCAGGTTTTTCATGGCGGCAAACGCCGGACGCACGCTGTCGGGCTGCATCGACATGCCCACCGACACCAGCCGGGCGCCACTCGGCGCCATCCGCACGGCCTCGTCGAGGATGCCGGGCACTCCGACGGCTTCGAATATCACGGTGGGTCGCACCACGTCGAACGGGGATCGCACGGCGGGGTCGACGGCTTCGGCGGCTCCCATGGCCTGCGCCAGGGTGCGCCGCACGGGGGAGAAGTCGCTGGACACAACATGTTCCACCCCGGCAGCTCGCAGCGCGGCGATGATGGAGATGCCCACCGGGCCTGCGCCGATCACCAATGCGGCGTCGCCGGGGCGGATGCGGGATGCGTTCACGGCGTGGATGCCGACGGCCAGTGGCTCGGTCAACGCGGCCCGCTGGGCGTCGAGGCCGTTCGGTACCGTCAGCAGCAGCGGCGCCGAGAGCAGCATGCGCTCGGCGTACCCGCCGATCACAGTGTTGCTGAACACGATTCCATCGATGCGTTCACCGGAGATCAGGATGGGTTGGGAGGTCACCAGCGTCCCGGGGGCCGGGGCGGTGGTGCCGGGTCCGGCCTCGAGGATCTCGGCGCTGAATTCGTGGCCCATGAACACGTCGGCGTCCAGGTCGAGGCGGGTGTCCATGGGTGCATCGCGGACGTCGCGGGCCAGTTCGATCATCTCGGCGCCGTGCTGGGCGAAGTGCAGGTCGGATCCGCAGATTCCGCAGGCCCGGACCGCCACCAGGACCTGGCCGGGTCCCGGCGCCGGTTCGGGAACGTCGTCGCGCGCGACCATCCTGGATTCGCGTAACACGCTGGCGCGCATCAGTTCCCGGCCTCCCGGGTGTGCTCGGCGATGGCGTTCACCACGGCCTCGCCGGCGCGGCCCAGCAGCTCGCCGCGTTTGCCCTTGGCCCACTCGTGGGACAGCCGGGGCGGGGTCAACTGGCCCTTGAAGTGTGGGATGACTCTGCGAGCGAACAGGTCATAGGAGTGCCGGGTGGCTTCGGGGTCGGCCCAGTCGTGGCCGAGCATGAGGAATGTCCCGAACCCGCCCGACTGGTCGAGCAGTCCGGAGATGTAGGCGATCGCGTCGTCGGCAGTGCCGATACAGCAGTTGCCCTTGGCGGCGTACTCGGCCACGAACTCCCGCGGGCTGGGCGGGGTGCCGTCGACGGAGTTGGACAGCGGGACGAAGCCCGCCGCCCCGAAGTAGTTCGCGAAATCCTGCAGACCGTAGGTGCAGTCATCGATGGCCTGGTCGCGGGTGTCGGCCAGGTGCACGATGCCCAGCACCCGCCAGTTGGCCCGGTCCGGCTCGGCGCGGCCGGCCTTGTCTGCCTGTTCGGTGACGATCTGCCAGGCGTTCTCCAGCGCGGCGAAGCCGCCGGGCACCGACATCGACAACGACAGCAGTGACGTGCCCAGAGCCCCGGCCAGTCGGGGACCCGACGGCGACACCATCGCGGCCGTGGATATCTCCGGGTAGGGCCACGTGTACGGCCGCATCTGCAGGGCCGCGTCCCGCAGGGTGAACCAGTCGGTCTGCCGGTGGATCCGCTCGTCCGGCGCGGCGCGGAACAGGGCCAGGATGGCCTCCAGCGACTCCTGCATCATCGGCCGCTGCCGCACCGGATCGATGCCCATCATGTAGGCGTCCGACGGCAGGGCACCCGGACCGGTCCCGAACATCACCCGACCACGGGTCAGGTGGTCCAGCAGTACCCAGCGGTCGGCCACCATCAGCGGGTGGTGATAGGGCAGCGACACCACCCCGGTTCCCAGCCGGATGTGTCTGGTGCGCTCGGCAGCCGCGGCGATGAACACCTCCGGGCAGGCGATCAGCTCATATCCGCCCGAGTGGTGCTCACCGAACCAGGCCTCGTCGAAACCCAGCCGGTCCAGCCAGCCCACCCGCTCCAGGTCGTATTCCAGCGCCACGGTGGGTGACTGGCCGACGGGGTGGAACGGCGTGACGAAGACACCGAAGTTCAGCGGCCGGTTCATCGCACCTCTTCCAGGAAGTCCAGCAGGATCGCGGTCACCTCGTCGGCGCGTTCCTGGTGCACCCAGTGCCCCGCGCCGTCCAGCAGCACCTCGCGGTAGGGCCCCACCGCCACTTCGGTGGCCCGCTCGGGGCGCATGAACCCCAGCACGGGGTCGGCCGTCCCGCCGACGAACAGGGCGGGCACGGTGATGCGGGTGCTGTCGAGTGCACCGGTGGTCGCCCAGTTGCGGTCGTAGTTGCGGTACCAGTTCAGGCCGCCGGTGAAACCGGTGCGGGTGAACTCCCGGACGTAGACCTCGAAGGTTGCGGTGTCGAGCCACGGCGGCAGGTCGGCATCGGGTGCGCCGGCGAACAGCCCGCGCATGGTGGCGGCCACATCGGCGCCCAACATCGCCTCGGCCGGCCCGGGTTCCTGGAATTGCAGCATGTAGAAGTCGTCGCCGAACTTCTCCCGCCACCGCTCGGTGGGCCGGCTGCGCGGACGCGGCACCGGCGGCACGCTGATTCCCGCCACGGCGCGCACCCGGTCCGGGTGCAGCAGCGCGGTGTGCCAGGCCACCATCGCGCCCCAGTCGTGGCCCACCACCACGGCCTGCCGCGCCCCGGCCCAGTCCAGCAGCGTCACCAGATCTGCGGTCAGGTGATGGATGTCGTAGGCGGTGACGTCGGCGGGCCGGCTGGAACCGCCGTAACCCCGCTGATCGGGGGCCAGAACGTGGAACCCGGCGCCGGCGAGCGGGGCGATCTGGTGGCGCCAGGTGTGCGCCAGGTCGGGGAATCCATGGGCCAGGACCACCAGCGGTGCGCCGGGTGTGCCGGCCTCGACCGTGCGCAGCCGCACCCCGTTGCGCTCGACCAATCGTTCGGTTGAGGTGGGCACGGTCTCACCAAATCATGTTTCTGTAGCCGTGGGAACTGCCGATCGTTGGGCTAGCGGTAGCCTTGAAGTTCTCTCCCCGCGCGCATTGGAAGGACCTGGCCGGCAGGACATGGATGCCGGCCGACGAATTTGATGAATCGAAAAACCCTGATCCGCACGCTCACGGTGATCGCCGTGGTGCTGTTGCTCGGCTGGTCGTTCTTCTATTTCTCCGACGACACCCGCGGTTACAAGCCCGTGGACACGTCCGTCGCGATCGCCCAGATCAGCGACAACAACGTCAACAGCGCGCAGATCGACGACCGCGAGCAACAGGTCCGCCTGGAGCTCAAGGAAGGCAACGGCGACACCGAGAACTCCACCCAGGTGATCTCGAAGTACCCCACCGGGTACGGCGTCACGCTGTTCAACGATCTCAGCGAGAAGAACGTCAAGATCAACACCGTGGTGAACCAGGGCAGCGTGCTCGGCTCACTGTTGATCTACATGCTGCCGCTGCTGCTGCTCGTCGGCCTGTTCATCATGTTCTCGCGGATGCAGCGTGGGGGCGGGATGGGCTTCGGCTTCGGGAAGTCGAAGGCCAAACAGCTCAGCAAGGACATGCCCAAGACCACCTTCGCCGACGTGGCGGGTGCCGACGAGGCTGTCGAAGAGCTCTACGAGATCAAGGACTTCCTGCAGAACCCGGCGCGCTATCAGGCCCTGGGAGCCAAGATCCCCCGCGGTGTGCTGCTCTACGGCCCGCCCGGAACCGGTAAGACGCTGCTGGCCCGTGCCGTCGCCGGCGAGGCCGGCGTCCCGTTCTTCACCATCTCGGGTTCGGACTTCGTCGAGATGTTCGTCGGTGTGGGCGCCTCCCGCGTGCGCGACATGTTCGAGCAGGCCAAGCAGAACAGCCCGTGCATCATCTTCGTCGACGAGATCGATGCGGTGGGCCGCCAGCGCGGCGCGGGTCTGGGCGGCGGGCACGACGAGCGCGAACAGACGCTGAACCAGCTGCTGGTCGAGATGGACGGCTTCGGCGACCGCCAGAACGTCATCCTCATCGCCGCCACCAACCGGCCCGACATCCTGGACCCGGCGCTGCTGCGCCCCGGCCGCTTCGACCGCCAGATCCCGGTGACCGCGCCCGACCTGGCCGGCCGCCGCGCCGTGTTGAAGGTGCACTCCGAGGGCAAGCCGATCGCGGGCGACGCCGATCTCGAGGGTCTGGCCAAGCGCACCGTGGGCATGTCGGGTGCCGACCTGGCCAACGTCATCAACGAGGCCGCCCTGCTGACCGCGCGCGAGAACGGCACCATCATCACCGGCGCCGCCCTGGAAGAGGCCGTCGACCGCGTGATCGGCGGCCCCCGCCGCAAGAGCCGCATCATCAGCGAGGAAGAGAAGAAGATCACCGCCTACCACGAGGGCGGACACACCCTCGCCGCGTGGGCGATGCCGGACATCGAGCCGATCTACAAGGTGACCATCCTGGCTCGCGGGCGGACCGGCGGCCACGCCGTCTCGGTCCCCGAGGACGACAAAGGTCTGATGACCCGTTCGGAGATGATCGCCCGGCTGGTGTTCGCGATGGGGGGGCGCGCGGCCGAGGAACTGATCTTCCGCGAGCCCACCACCGGTGCGTCGTCGGACATCCAGCAGGCCACCCGGATCGCGCGCGCCATGGTGACCGAGTACGGCATGAGCGCCAAACTGGGCGCGGTCAAGTACGGCACCGAACACGGTGACCCGTTCCTGGGCCGCTCCATGGGCACGCAGGCCGACTACAGCCACGAGGTGGCTCGCGAGATCGACGAAGAGGTCCGCAAGCTGATCGAGGCCGCCCACACCGAGGCGTGGGAGGTGCTCAGCGAGAACCGCGACGTGCTCGACGTCCTGGCCGGCGAGCTGCTGGAGAAGGAGACCCTGCACCGGGCCGAGCTCCAGGTCATCCTCGGGGATGTCCGCAAGCGTCCCCGCATCACCGCGTTCGACGATTTCGGTGGTCGCGTGCCGTCGGACAAGCCGCCCATCAAGACGCCGGGCGAATTGGCCATCGAGCGCGGCGAGGAGTGGCCCAAACCGCTGCCCGAACCGGCGTTCAAGCAGGCCATGCGCGAGGCCGAACGCAGGAACAACGGCTCCAACGGTGCCACCAACGGCTCCAACGGTTCCAATGGTGCCCAGGGGCAGGGCCCCAAGCAGCCGGACTACGGTGCCCCCGCCGGGTGGCACGCTCCGGGCTGGCCGCCGCGCGGTGGCCAGCCGCAGCCCCCGCAGCAGCCGCAGCAACCCTGGTACCCGCCGCCGGGCCAGCAGCCCCCCGGGCCGCCGTCGGGTGGCTGGGGTCCGCCGTCGGGCGGGTACCCCGGGCAGCACTCGGGTGGGTATCCCGGCCCGCCGTCCGGCGGCTATCCCGGACAGCAGCAGCCTTACCCGTATCAGCCCTACCCGCCGCAGTATGGTCAGCCTGGACCCGAGGACCGCGACCGATCGGACCCCCGGGGTGAGGAGTCAGGCCGGCACACCCGGCCGGACCACGGCTGACGGAAGCTGAGGCTGGAATGACCACACAGAGTCGTCCGGTGTTCGACCAGGTGCGGGCAGAGAAGGCCGTCCGCGAACTGCTGTACGCCGTCGGGGAGGACCCGGACCGCCACGGTCTGATCGACACCCCGGCGCGGGTGGCCCGCGCCTATCAGGAGATGTTCGCCGGGCTCTACACCGATCCCGACGACGTGCTCAACACCACGTTCGACGAGCAGCACGACGAACTGGTGTTGGTCAAGGACATCCCGATGTACTCGACCTGCGAGCACCATCTGGTGTCGTTCCACGGCGTCGCCCATGTCGGCTACATCCCCGGCAAGGACGGTCGGGTGACCGGCTTGTCGAAGCTCGCCCGGGTGGTCGACCTCTATGCCAAGCGACCGCAGGTGCAGGAGCGGCTCACCGGCCAGGTGGCCGACGCGTTGATGCGCAAGCTGGACCCCCGCGGGGTCATCGTGGTGATGGAAGCCGAGCATCTGTGCATGGCCATGCGCGGTATCCGCAAGCCGGGTGCCTCCACCACCACGTCGGCGGTGCGCGGGCAGTTCAAGACCGACAAGGCATCTCGGGCCGAGGCGCTGGAACTCATCCTGCGCAAGTGAACGGTGCTGACGTGCAGGTGATGGGTGTCGTCAACGTCACCGAGGATTCGTTCTCCGACGGCGGGCGCTACCTCGTGCCGGACGCCGCGGTTGCACACGGGCTGCGTCTGTCGGCTGACGGCGCGGCGATCATCGACGTCGGCGGTGAGTCCACCCGCCCCGGAGCTGTCCGGATGGAGTCCTCGGTGGAGCAGGCCCGGGTCTTGCCCGTCGTCAAAGAGCTTGCCGCCCAAGGACTGACGGTCAGCATCGACACCATGCACGCCGAGGTTGCCGCCGCGGCGCTGGAACACGGCGCCGGCATCGTCAACGACGTCTCCGGGGGCCGGGCCGACCCGGCGATGGCCGGCGTGGTGGCCTCGGCGGGCGTGCCCTGGATCCTGATGCACTGGCGCTCGGTGTCGGTGGACGAGCCGCACACGGTGCCCCGCTACGGCGACGTGGTCACCGAGGTGCGCGACGAGCTGCTGCGTGCGGTCGACGGCGCGGTGGCCGCCGGCGTGGACCCCGCAAAGGTGATCATCGACCCGGGGCTGGGTTTCGCCAAGACGGCCCAGCACAATTGGCAGCTGCTGCGGGCCCTGCCGGCATTCGTCGACACCGGGTTGCCGGTGCTGATCGGTGCATCGCGCAAGAGGTTTCTGGGTGCGCTGCTGGCCGGCCCCGACGGGGTACGGCCGCCCGACGGCCGGGAGACCGCCACCGCGGTGCTCTCCGCCCTGGCCGCGATCCACGGCGCGTGGGGGGTCCGGGTGCACGACGTGCGGGCCTCGGCGGACGCGCTGGCTGTGGTGGCCGCCTGGAATTCCGGAGGTGAAGAGCATGGCTGATCGAATCGAGTTACGCGGGTTGACCGTTCGCGGACGTCACGGTGTCTTCGAGCACGAGCGCCGCGACGGCCAGGACTTCATCGTCGACATCACGGTGTGGATCGACCTGGCAGCCGCGGCCGCCTCGGACCAGCTCAGCGACACCGTCGACTACGGGGTGCTCGCGGCGCGCGCCGCCGACATCGTGGGTGGCGAGCCGCGAAACCTGATCGAGACCGTCTCCGCCGAGATCGCCGAGGACGTCATGACCGACGAGCGCGTGCACGCCGTCGAGGTGGTGGTGCACAAACCCAAGGCGCCCATTCCGCTGGACTTCGCCGACGTAGCTGTGGTGGCGCGACGGTCGCGGCGGGGAAGCCGGGGAGCGTCATGAGCACAGTGGTGTTGTCCGTCGGATCCAACCTCGGTGACCGGCTGGCCCGGCTGCAGAGCGTCGTCGACGCACTCGGGACGCGGGTGAGCGCCGTCTCGCCGGTCTACGAAACCGACCCGTGGGGCGGGGTGGAGCAGGGCCCGTTCCTCAACGCCGTCGTGATCGCCGAGGATCCGGACCTCGACGGACGCGGGTGGCTCGATTGTGCGCAGGCCCTGGAGCGGGCGGCCGAACGGCTGCGCGGACAGAAGTGGGGGCCGCGCACCCTCGATGTCGATCTGGTGACCTGCAGGGATGAGAGCGGCGACGTGATCTCCCGGGAGGACGGCCTGACCCTGCCGCACCCGCTGGCCCATCTGCGCGCCTTTGTGCTGATTCCCTGGCTGGCCGTCGACCCGGACGCCACGTTGACCGTCACCGATGCCGTGGTGCCGGTGTCGCGGCTGCTCGCCGACCTGCCGGCCGGGGACCGGGCCGGCGTCCGGGTGACCCCACTGGTGCTCGGTGTCGCCGCCTGATGGGACCCACTCGCAAGCGTGACCTCGCCGGCGGTGTGGTGGCCGCTGCTGTGCTCGGCTACCTGCTGGTGCTCATGAGCTATCGGTACTTCCCTCCGCTGACGGTGTGGACAGGACTGTCGTTGGCGGCGGTGGGCGTCGCCGAGGCGGTCTGGGGCTGGCACATCCGGGCCAAGATCGGTGCCGGTGAAATCGGTGTCGGTGGCGGGCGGGTGCACCCTCTGGCGGTGGCGCGCAGCGTGGTGATCGCCAAGGCCTCGGCGTGGATGGGTGCGGTGGTTCTCGGCTGGTGGATCGCGGTACTGGCGTATCTGATCCCGCGGCGCACCACCATCAGGGTGGCCGGTGAGGACACCGCAGGCGCGGTGGTGGCCGCGCTGTGCGCCCTGGTGCTCGTCGTCGCGGCGCTGTGGTTGCAGCACTGCTGCAAGTCGCCGCCCGATCTCACCGACGCCGAGGAAGGCGTCACGGACTGAGGTCCCTGCTTCACCGGCGTGCCGATCTGTGACGTAATCGAATGTTTCGCTGAGATCACCGCGGGCAACACCGGTGCTGATTGACGAGGCCGTCACCATCTGGGCCGACTACGCAGAAAGCGGTGGATGTGGCGGTACAGCCGGTGCCGGGCGAACGGGTCGAGTCGTTGCTGCGGGCGCTGTCGAGAGGTCTCGCCCCGCGGTTCACCATCCCGATGGGCGCACTCGGTGTGCTCATCAAACTGTCCGCGGACGTGGTGATGGCCTCCATCGCGTCGCTGGCCGGCATGGTGTGGGCGCAGCGCAGCGGCCTGCCCATACCCCCGGTCTGGATGATGTCCTGCTACGCCCCGCTGCTCATCGCGCTGTTCGCGGCCCGCTCGGCCTACCGGCGCAAGTTGCACAACACGCTGCTCGAAGAGTTCATGTCGGTGCAGACGACGGCCGCGCTGGCGGCCATGATGCTGCTGGCCGGGATGGTGGTCACCGACGTGCGCGGCGACCTCGGCGACACCGTGGCCAAGGTGTGGCTCGCCACCGCCGCCCTGCTGCCCATCGGCCGGCTCTCGGCGGTGACCGCCAAGCGCGACCTCAGACGCAGGCATCGGCTGCAATCGCGCACCCTGATCGTGGGCAATGGTGTGGTCGCCACGCACCTGGCCCAGCGCTTCACCGACAACCCGCAGTACGGCATCCTGCCCGTCGGCCTCATCGACGCCGATCCGGAGTCGGCGGGTATGCCGCGTTCGGTGTGCACGCTGCCGCCGGTCGGGACTCCGGAGACGATGGCCGCGGCGATCCGCGACACCGGGGCCGAAGCGGTGGTGGTCGCGTTCTCGCAGACCCGCGACGAAGATCTGGTCCCGGCCATCCGGGCGGCGCGGCTGGCCGGCCTGACGGTCTGGGTGGTCCCGCGGATGTTCGACGCCGTCAACAAGCGCTCCCGGGTCGACTACGTGGGCGGCATGCCGGTCCTGGACCTGTCCAGCACCAACCCCCGCAGCTGGCAGTTCACCGTCAAACACGTCGCCGGTCGGATGCTGGCCGCGGTCATCCTGCTGGTGATCGCGCCGCTCTTCGCGGCGTTGGCGGTCGCGGTCGGGGTGTCATCGCCGGGACCGGTGTTCTACCGGCAGCCGAGGATCGGCCGGGACGGGATCGTGTTCGACTGCCTGAAGTTCCGCTCGATGAGCTCGCCCGTGGCCGATCACAACTTCGTGCCCCGGCAGGGGGCCGCACCCGGCGGTGTCGAAGGCGCCGACCGGCGCACCGCAGTCGGCCGGTTCCTGCGCAGCAGCTCGCTCGACGAGCTCCCGCAGCTGATCAATGTGATCAGGGGGGACATGAGCCTGGTCGGCCCGCGTCCCGAGCGCCCGGAATACGTGGAGCTGTTCAACAACCAGATCCGGCGGTACGGAGAACGTCATCGCGTCAAGGCGGGGATGACCGGATGGGCGCAGGTGCACGGCCTGCGTGGCCAGACATCCATCGACGACCGGGCCGAGTGGGACAACTACTACATCGAAAACTGGTCGCTGGCACTGGATCTGCAGATCCTGCTGATGACGGTGCCCGCGGTGCTGCGCAGTCGGGAGCAGGTCTCGCCACCGGCCTGACACGTCACTGATGACGACAACCGCGGCGAATCGCCGCGCGCGGCGACACGCTGGATGACCTGGCACGGGTACAGTCGCCCCATGACCGTTCTGTCCCGCGGCGCCCGGGCTCGGCGCGGCGGCCGCAGGCCGGGCTGGGCACTACTGACGGTGTTGCTGATCCTGGCCATCGGGGCCAGCTGCGCACTGGTGTTCACCGATCGTGTCGAGTTGTTGCGTCTGGCGGTTCTTCTCGCGCTGTGGGCCGCGGTGGTGGCGGCCTTCGTATCCGTGATCTACCGGCGCCAGAGTGACACCGATGCGGCCAAGGTCCGAGACCTCAAGCACGTCTACGACCTGCAGTTGGACCGGGAGATCTCGGCGCGGCGCGAATACGAGCTGAGCGTGGAGGCGCATCTGCGCCGCGAACTCTCTGCCGAGCTGCGCGCGCAGCAGGCCGATGAGGTGGCCGCGCTGCGTGCCGAATTAGCCGCTCTGAGAACGAATTTGGAGATCCTGTTCGACACCGACCTGGCGCACCGCCCGGCGCTGGAGACCGACCGCAGCTATCAACCGCCCAAGCCGGACCGGGTGGCCAGCAGCCGGATCTACCCCGAAACCCCTCCTGAACCCGCCGAGAGCCCGATCATCGACGTTCCCGAGGAGCCGCTGACGCAGCAGTCGCGCGGGCCCGAGGACGGCTACCGCGGTTCGCACCGGCGCTTGAGCGATGAGACCACGTGGATCCCGCCGGTGCGGCCCGGGCCGCCGCCGCAGGTCTCCGCACCACCCCCGCCGACTCCGAGGCCGGCCCCGCCGCAGGAACGTCAGCAGGAACGTCAGGCGCCCCGGCCCGTTCCGAGGCAGGCGCCGCCGACTCAGCAGAGCGCACCCACCCCCGCGCCCGAGCCGAAGGCTCCGCCCGTGCAGAAAGCTCCCCCCGAGCCGCAGGTCCCGCCCGCGCCGCCCGTGCAGAAAGCTCCGCCTGAGCCGCAGCCCGAGCACACCCCCGAGCCGCCACGCCGTGGCCGGCATTCCGGCACCGGCGGTGCAGATGACGCCGACGCCGGACCCGAGGTGCCCCGCGGACGGCACTACGCGCCGGCAGCGGAGGTACCCACCGCACCGCCGTCGCGACACCGTGGCCCGGATTCCGAGGACGAGAGCGCCTCCGGCGGGCAGTCGGTGGCCGAACTGCTGGCCAGGCTGCAGGCAGCCAACACCGGTAGCGGTGGCCGTCGCCGCAGACGAGAGGACTGATTCCCACTCGCCGCTCGGGTGGGACTAACCTTTGCCAGCATGGGGACCCCCAACGGGTTGCGCCCGGCCCGGCTCAAGGTCGGCATCATCTCCGCCGGCCGGGTCGGTACCGCACTCGGCGTCGCGCTGGAGAGCGCCGAGCACGTGGTCGTCGCCTGCAGCGGCATCTCGAGCGCGTCGCGCCTGCGTGCTGAACGTCGGTTGCCCGATACCCCCGTGCTGCCGGTCGACGACGTCGCCCGTGCGGCCGAGCTGTTGATCCTGGCGGTGCCCGACACCGAACTCGCCGCTCTGGTGGCCGGCCTGGCCGCCACGTCGGCGGTGTCACGCGGCGCCATCGTGGTGCACACCTCCGGCGCCAACGGCGTGGGCGTGCTGGCACCGCTGGCGGCGCAGGGCTGTGTGCCGCTGGCCATCCACCCGGCCATGACCTTCACCGGGGCAGACGAGGACATCGACCGTCTGCCGGGCACGTGCTTCGGGATCACTGCGGCCGATGAGATCGGCTATGCCATCGCCGCGTCGCTGGTGCTCGAGGTCGGTGGGGAGCCCTTCCGGGTCCGCGAGGACGCCCGTGCGCTCTATCACGCGGCGCTGGCGCATGCGAGCAACCACCTGGTCACCGTGCTCGCCGACGCGCTGGAAGCCCTGCGGGCGGCCATCGCCGGCCAGGAGTTGCTGGGCCAGGAACTGGTGGTCGAACAGCCGGGCGGGCTGGCCGAGCGGGTGATTGCCCCGCTGGCCCGGGCGGCACTGGAGAACACCCTGCAGCGGGGTCAGGCCGCCCTCACCGGCCCGGTGGCGCGCGGCGACGCCGCGGCGATCAAGGCCCACCTGTCCGCGCTGGCCGAAGTCGATCCCGAACTGGCACAGGCCTATCGCGTGATGTCGCTGCGCACCGCGCACCGGGCACACGCCCCCGAGGAGGTATTCGAGGTGCTCAACAGGTGATGGCGAAACCGCCGGCGTTCACGGCCGGCCAGCTCAACGTCTACACCGCGCCGCAGGCGGTGACCGATGTGACCAAGGCCCTGCGGCACATCGGCCGCAGGATCATGCTGGTGCCCACCATGGGCGCCCTGCATGACGGGCACCTGTCGTTGGTGCGCGCGGCCAAGAAGGTGCCGGGCGCAGTGGTGGTGGTGTCCATCTTCGTCAACCCACTGCAGTTCGGCGCCGGCGAAGATCTCGACGCCTACCCGCGCACCCTCGACGCGGACCTCGAACTGCTGCGCGGCGAGGACGTCGAGATCGCCTTCACCCCGACTGCTGCGCTGATGTACCCGGATGGTCCGCGCACGTCGGTGCACCCGGGTCCGCTCGGCGCTGAGCTCGAAGGAGCTTCGCGGCCAACCCATTTCGCCGGCATGCTGACCGTGGTGCTGAAATTGCTGCAGATCGTGGGGCCGGACCGGGCGTTCTTCGGGGAGAAGGACTACCAGCAACTGGTGCTGATCCGGCAGATGGTCGCCGATCTGAACGTCGACACCCGCATCGTGGGAGTACCGATCGTGCGCGAAGCCGATGGGCTGGCCATGTCCTCGCGCAACCGCTATCTCGACGCCGAGCAACGCGAGCAGGCCGGGGCGCTGTCGGCGGCTCTGCTGGCGGGCATGTATGCCGCCTCCGGCGGTGCCGAGGCGGCCATCGACTCCGCCCGGGCGGTGCTCGACGAGGTGCCGGCGATCGACGTCGACTACCTGGAGGTGCGCGGCACCTGGCTGGAGAAGAACCCGGCTCCCGGCACCGGCCGGATGCTGATCGCGGGTCGGTTGGGCGGCACTCGACTGCTGGACAACATCGCGATCGAACTGGGCAACGCCGCCGGCGCCCAGGGTGAGTACGCCGGGGCCGATCAGCACCGCGAACTGCCCTGGAGGAACTGACGTGCTGCTGGCCATCGACGTTCGCAACACCCACACCTTCGTCGGCCTCATCGCCGGTTCCGGGGACCATGCAAAAGTGGTCCAGCACTGGAGGATCCGTACCGAAGCCGAGGTGACGGCCGACGAGCTGGCGTTGACGATCGACGGGCTGATCGGTGACGACTCCGATCAGCTCACGGGGGTGGTCAGCCTGTCCACGGTGCCGTCGGTGCTGCACGAGGTCCGGGTGATGCTGGGCCAGTACTGGCCGACGGTCGCCCATGTGCTGATCGAGCCCGGTATCCGTACCGGCGTGCCGTTGCTGGTGGACAATCCGAAAGAGGTGGGTGCCGACCGGATCGTCAACTGTCTGGCCGCATTTCACAAGCACCAGCGACCGGCCATCGTGGTGGACTTCGGCTCGTCGATCTGTGTCGACGTGGTGTCGGCCAAGGGGGAGTTCCTCGGCGGAGCCATCGCCCCGGGTATCCAGGTGTCCTCCGACGCCGCGGCCGCCAGGTCGGCGGCGCTGCGCCGGGTGGAGCTCACCCGGCCGCGTTCGGTCATCGGCAAGAACACCGTGGAGTGCATGCAGTCCGGTGCGGTGTTCGGTTTCGCCGGTCTGGTGGACGGATTGATCGGCCGGATCCGCAGTGACATCGAGGGTTTCGGGGGTAACGACGTGGTGGTGGTGGCCACCGGGCACACGGCACCGCTGCTGTTGCCCGATCTGCGCACCGAGGCCGTGCTGGACCGTCACCTGACCCTCGACGGACTGCGGCTGGTGTACGAGCGCAACCGGGACCACCAACGCAAACTGCGTTCGGCCACCTAGCTCGGTCGCCGATTCAGAAGAAGGTTCGCACCAGATCCACCACGCGATGTTCGGCGTCGAGCACCGGGATCATCGGCCACTTGTCGAAGGTGGTGCAGGGGTGCGAGATGCCGAACTGCATCCAGTCGCCCACCGCGGGCGCGGCGTCGGCGGGCACCCGGACGAAGGCGTGCTGGTCGTTTAGGGCGCTCACCTGTGCCCCCGCCGGTGTGTGCGGCACCGGCAGGCCTGCGTCGAAGGACACGTCGCGGCGGCCCAGGCCGGCCAGGACCAGACCGGGTTCCGGGGCGGACAGGACTCGGGCCCACACACTCAGTGCCGGTCGCAGTCCCGCGGGGTCGTGGCGGGTCAGCGGTGAGCTCCGCAGGTACAGGCCCTCGTCATGGGTGAGGTAGCAGCCGCTGCGCAGGACTGTGCGCACCCGCAGGCCCGCCGGCCACCGGGTGAGCAGTTGGGCCACCAGGTCGAAATGCGTGCTGCCCCCGGCGGTGACCAGGATGTCGTCGGCCTGGATCAGCGGGGCCAGTCGCACCACGGCATCGCGCAGCGTCGACAGGTAGCCGGCGATCACGGAGCGGGCCGGTTCGGAGACGTCCTGCCCCAGTGCCGCTTCGTATCCGGCCACCCCCACCAGGCGCAGCTGCGCCGACGCCGACACCGCCCGCGCCACCGCGTCCGCGTCGGCCGCGCTGCGGCACCCGGTCCGGCCGCCGCTTGCCCCCACCTCGACGCACACGTCGAGTCGCCGCGCGGTCCCGGCCAGCTCGCGGTCCATCAGCGCCACCCCGGCGACCGAATCCACCCAGCACACCGCCCGGAATTCCGGATAGGTGTCGAGTTCGGTTGCCAGCCAACGCAATCCGGCCGGATCCACCAACTGATTGGCCAGAATCACCTCCCGCACGCCGAACGCGCGGTAGATGCGCACCTGACTGATGGTCGCAGCGGTCACCGCGGTGGCGCCGGCGGCGAACTGACGGGCCAGCAGCTGTGGTGACATGTGGGTCTTGCCGTGCGGAGCCAGCTGCACACCGTGCTCGGTACACCACCGGGCCATGGCCGCCAGATTGTGCGACAGCGCAGGCTCGTCCAGGACGCACACCGGTGCCAGCGGGCCGTCGATGAACAGATCCGGCGCCGCCGCCACGATCTCGGCGGGCGTACGCCCCGCCCACGCTGCGGGCAGGCCCTTGAACCGCGGGTCGACCGGTCGGTCGGCGAGGGCGGCTACGGCTGCGGCGTCGATGGGCGGGTTCACCCGTTCATTTAAGCTGGACCGTCGTGAGCTCTGCAGACATCGACCCCGCCGACGACTCCGACGACCTCCCCGAACAGTTCCGGATCCGACAGGCCAAGCGGGAACGTCTGCTCGCCGCGGGGGTGGACCCCTATCCCGTCGAGGTCAGGCGCACCCACACCCTGGCGCAGATCCGCGCCGCCTATCCGGAGCTGGCGGCCGACACCGCCACCGGCGACGTCGTCGGGGTGGCGGGCCGGGTGGTGTTCGCGCGCAATTCCGGCAAGCTCTGTTTCGCCACGCTGCAGGACGGTGACGGCACCCACCTGCAGGTGATGATCAGTTTCAACGAGGTGGGGCAGGAGTCCCTGGACGCCTGGAAGAGCGACGTCGACCTCGGCGACATCGTCTTCGTCCAGGGTGAGGTGATCAGCTCGAGGCGCGGGGAACTCTCGGTGCTCGCAGACAGCTGGAACCTGGCCGCCAAGGCTTTGCGGCCACTGCCGGTGGCGCACAAGGAGATGAACGAGGAGTCCCGGGTACGTCAGCGCTACGTCGACCTCATCGTCCGCCCCCAGGCCCGCACGGTGGCCCGCCAGCGCATCGCCGTGGTTCGGGCGGTGCGGTCGGCGTTGGAGCGGCGCGACTTCCTCGAAGTCGAGACACCGATGCTGCAGACCCAGGCCGGCGGGGCGGCTGCCCGGCCGTTCGTCACCCACTCCAACGCCCTCGACGCAGATCTGTATCTGCGTATCGCCCCCGAACTGTTTTTGAAGCGGTGCGTCGTTGGTGGGCTGGACAAGGTGTTCGAGCTGAATCGGAACTTCCGAAACGAAGGCGCGGATTCCACGCATTCCCCGGAATTCTCGATGCTCGAGACATACCAGGCATATGGAACTTATGACGATTCCGCGGTCGTCACCCGCGAAGTAATTCAGGAAGTCGCCGACGCGGCCATCGGAACCCGGCAACTGCCACTGCCCGATGGCAGCATCTACGATATCGACGGGGATTGGACATCGATTTCGATGTACCCCTCCCTGTCGGAGGCGCTGGGCCAGGAGATCACACCGGAAACTCCCGCCGACGAACTGTGGGCAATTGCGGAGCGGCTCGAGCTCGAACTGCCCAGGGACAAGGGCTACGGTCACGGCAAGTTGGTCGAGGAATTGTGGGAGCACCTGGTTGGCGACCATCTGTGGGCCCCGACGTTCGTCCGCGACTTCCCGGTCGAGACAACACCTCTGACCAGGCAACACCGCAGCATCGCTGGAGTCACGGAGAAGTGGGACCTCTATGTCCGCGGATTCGAATTGGCCACGGGCTATTCGGAGTTGATCGATCCGATCGTGCAACGCGAGCGATTCGCCGCCCAGGCGCGTGCCGCCGCGGCCGGTGATGACGAGGCGATGGTGCTGGACGAGGATTTTCTGGCCGCCATGGAATATGCGATGCCGCCCACCACCGGAACGGGAATGGGTATCGATCGCCTGTTGATGGCCTTAACCGGGCTGTCCATTCGTGAGACGGTTTTGTTCCCGATTGTCCGACGGCAGAGCTAGCCGCCGATCTGCAAAGTCGACTGCGGCGGAGTTGGTGAATGGTAGATTGCTGTGGCAGATTGAATACTCACGGGTAGCTCGCCAATCGCGGCGCACCCGGGCGCGGGTCGACTTCTAGAAGGGTTCTGAGAGCGAATGGCGAAAAAAGTAACCGTCACCTTGGTCGATGATTTTGATGGTGAGGGTGCCGCCGACGAAACTGTCGAATTCGCGATCGATGGCGTGACATACGAGATCGACCTCTCGAATAAAAACGCCACAAAGCTGCGTAATGCGCTCAAGCCGTGGGTGGAGGCCAGCCGTCGCGTCGGGGGCCGCCGCCGCGGCCGCGCCACCGCTCCCGGCAAGGGGCGCGGTGCCATCGACCGCGAGCAGAGCGCCGCCATCCGGGAGTGGGCCCGCCGCAACGGACACAACGTGTCGACGCGCGGCCGCATCCCCGCCGACGTCATCGACGCGTTCCACGCGGCCACGTAACGGGGTTTGTGCACCGCTTTCGCTAGCGGCGAAGCGCGCTGTCGCGACCACGGGAAACGAATCCGGGATTCCCTACGTTGCTCTGATGCGTCCACAAGGTAGGCACCCAAGGTCAAGCACCTCAGGCAGCCGCCCACTACAGTGGACAGCAGGTGCTGTGCGCTCGCCGCGTTGGCGCCCGCCTAGTCAAGGAGAGCAGGTAAACACGGATGTTCGAGAGATTCACCGACCGTGCCCGTCGGGTCGTCGTCCTGGCTCAAGAAGAAGCCCGGATGCTGAACCACAACTACATCGGTACCGAGCACATCCTGTTGGGACTTATCCACGAGGGCGAGGGCGTAGCCGCCAAGTCGCTCGAGTCGCTGGGCATCTCCCTGGAGGGAGTGCGCAGTCAGGTCGAAGAGATCATCGGCCAAGGTCAGCAGGCGCCGTCCGGTCACATTCCGTTCACCCCCCGCGCCAAGAAGGTGCTCGAGCTGTCGCTGCGTGAGGCGCTGCAGCTCGGCCACAACTACATCGGCACCGAGCACATCCTGCTCGGGTTGATCCGCGAGGGTGAGGGCGTGGCTGCCCAGGTGCTGGTCAAGCTGGGAGCCGAGCTGACGCGGGTGCGCCAACAGGTCATCCAGCTGCTGTCCGGCTACCAGGGCAAGGAGACCGCCGAGGCCGGCACCGGTGGCCGCGGTGGCGAGGCGGGCAATCCGTCGACGTCACTGGTCCTCGACCAGTTCGGCCGCAACCTCACCGCCGCCGCCATGGAAGGCAAGCTCGATCCGGTCATCGGCCGTGAGAAGGAAATCGAGCGCGTCATGCAGGTGCTGAGCCGGCGCACCAAGAACAACCCGGTGCTGATCGGTGAGCCCGGCGTCGGCAAGACCGCCGTGGTGGAGGGCCTGGCCCAGGCCATCGTGCACGGCGACGTGCCAGAGACGCTGAAGGACAAGCAGCTCTACACCCTGGACCTCGGGTCCCTGGTGGCGGGCAGCCGCTACCGCGGTGATTTCGAGGAGCGCCTCAAGAAGGTGCTCAAGGAGATCAACACCCGCGGCGACATCATCCTGTTCATCGACGAGCTGCACACGCTCGTGGGTGCAGGTGCGGCCGAGGGGGCCATCGACGCCGCCTCGATCCTGAAGCCGAAGCTGGCCCGCGGTGAGCTGCAGACCATCGGCGCCACCACCCTCGACGAGTACCGCAAGTACATCGAGAAGGACGCCGCCCTGGAACGCCGCTTCCAGCCGGTGCAGGTGGGCGAGCCGACGGTCGAGCACACCATCTTGATCCTCAAGGGTCTGCGCGACCGCTACGAGGCACACCACCGGGTCTCGATCACCGACGGTGCCATCGCCGCCGCGGCCACCTTGGCCGACCGCTACATCAACGACCGGTTCCTGCCGGACAAGGCGATCGACCTGATCGACGAGGCCGGTGCCCGGATGCGCATCCGCCGGATGACCGCTCCGCCAGACCTGCGCGAGTTCGACGAGAAGATCGCCGATGCCCGCCGGGAGAAGGAATCGGCCATCGACGCCCAGGACTTCGAGAAGGCCGCGAACCTCCGCGACCGCGAGAAGCAGCTGGTGGCGCAGCGCGCCGAGCGCGAGAAGCAGTGGCGCTCCGGTGATCTCGATGTGGTCGCCGAGGTCGATGACGAGCAGATCGCCGAGGTGCTGGGCAACTGGACCGGCATCCCGGTCTTCAAGCTCACCGAGGAGGAGACCACCCGTCTGCTCCGCATGGAAGACGAGCTGCACAAGCGGATCATCGGTCAGGAAGACGCGGTCAAGGCTGTTTCCAAGGCCATCCGCCGCACCCGCGCCGGCCTGAAAGACCCGAAGCGTCCGTCCGGTTCGTTCATCTTCGCCGGCCCGTCCGGTGTGGGTAAGACCGAGCTGTCCAAGGCGCTGGCCAACTTCCTGTTCGGCGACGACGACGCGCTCATCCAGATCGACATGGGCGAGTTCCACGACCGCTTCACCGCGTCGCGGCTGTTCGGTGCCCCTCCCGGGTACGTCGGCTACGAAGAGGGCGGCCAGCTCACCGAGAAGGTGCGCCGCAAGCCGTTCTCGGTGGTGCTGTTCGACGAGATCGAGAAGGCACACCAGGAGATCTACAACACCCTGTTGCAGGTCCTGGAGGACGGTCGTCTCACCGACGGCCAGGGTCGCACGGTCGACTTCAAGAACACCGTGCTGATCTTCACCTCGAACCTGGGCACCTCCGACATCTCGAAGGCGGTGGGCCTCGGCTTCTCCTCGGGTGGCGGTGAGAACAACTACGAGCGGATGAAGCTCAAGGTCAACGACGAGCTCAAGAAGCACTTCCGGCCGGAGTTCCTCAACCGCATCGACGACATCATCGTCTTCCACCAGCTGACTCAGGACGAGATCATCGCGATGGTGGACCTGATGATCGGCCGGGTCGGCAAGCAGCTCGCGGCCAAGGACATGACCATGGAGCTGACGCCCAGGGCCAAGTCGCTACTGGCCAAGCGTGGTTTCGACCCGGTGCTGGGCGCGCGGCCGCTGCGTCGCACCATCCAGCGCGAGATCGAGGACCAGCTCTCGGAGAAGATCCTCTTCGACGAGGTCGGTCCCGGCCAGAACGTCACCGTCGACGTCGAGAACTGGGACGGCGAGGGGGCCGGGGAAGACGCTCGGTTCACCTTCCACGGTGCGCCGAAGACGGCTGCCGAGCCTGATCTGGCGGCGACCGCCGCCGAGTAGTTCAACGGTTCGTGAGACGGCCGGTCACCTTCGGGTGGCCGGCCGTTTCGCATCTGTACGGGGCAGTGGCTCACGAAAGAGCCACCGGGTGCTTAGGATGTGCGATGTAATCGACGGACGAGGAATCTGGTGAGAATCCAGAACGGTCGCGCCACTGTTGACAGTCAGACCCGACTCCGTCACCACACCTGGGACGCGAAATCCCTGAAAGGAACCGTGAGAATGACTTCACCAGAGGCTCACCGGGGCAAAGCTCCGGCCATCGATTTCTCGGCCACCAAGGCGGCGCTGTGGCTGTCGCTGACGGCGTTCTTCGCTCTGCTGGTGCTCTATTTCATCGGCATGGACCAGGGGGCGACGTCGGTATTCGGCGCCAACACCGCCATCCACGAGTTCGTGCACGACGCGCGCCACCTCCTCGGCTTCCCCTGCCACTGAGTGCCGGGGGACAAGTGAATATGGAAAAGCAGATCATCGGGCGCGGCGTGCTGGCAGGGTTCGTGGCCGGCATCCTGGCCTTCGTGTTCGCGCGGATCTTCGTGGAACCGCAGATCGAGCAGGCCATCGCATACGAGGACGGCATCGGCGCCGCCCACGAGGCCATGGAGAACGCGGCCGGGGTGGCCGCTCACAGTCACGGTGCCGACGGCGGCGGGTTCACCCGGTCCGTCCAGATGAACATCGGGATGGGCCTGGGTGTGCTGCTGTTCAGCCTGGCCATCGCCGCGCTGTTCGCGGTGGTGTTCGCGGTGGCCTATGGCCGCGTCGGCGACGTCTCGGCCCGGCTGCTGTCGCTGTACATTGCGGGCGGCATGCTGCTCAGCCTGTACATCGTCCCAGCGCTGAAGTATCCGGCGAGCCCGCCGGCGCTGAGCCTGGACGAGACCATCCAGCAGCGCACCCTGCTGTATCTGGCGATGGTGGTGCTCTCCGGGGCCCTGCTGGTCGGTGCGGTGCTGCTGGGTCGCAGCTGGGTGCCGAAGTTCGGGATCTGGAACGCAACGCTGGCAGCCGGGGCCGCTTACCTCGCGGCGGTGGCCGTGGTGATGCTCATCCTGCCGACCATCGACGAGACGCCGGGTCCGCTGGTCGACGACGCGGGTGTCATCGTCTACGAGGGCTTTCCGGCCGACGTGCTCTACGAGTTCCGGCTGTACTCCCTGGGGACCCAGGTGGTGATCTACGCCGCCATCGGACTGGTGTTCGCCGCGCTGGTGTCCAGGCTGCTGGACGGTAAGCGGCAGGACGCGCTGCGGTAGTGAGTGAGGTCGTCCGGCTGACGCTCGTGTCCCACGGCATGACGGAGGCGATGTCAGCCGGGCGATTCCCCACCGACGAGCCACTCAACGCGCTCGGCATCCGGCAGGTCGAGTCCGGGATCGACCTCGACGCGGCGGACAGCGCGGCGTGCGGGCCCGAGAAGAGGGCCCGCCAGACCGCCGAGCTGTTGGGTCTGCAGCCGCGCACCGAACCCGACCTGGCCGATCTCGATCACGGGCGCTGGCGCGGTGATCATCTGGGCCGGGTGGACCCGGCGGAGTTGGCGCTGTGGCTCACCGACGCCGGTGCGGCCCCGCACGGGGGCGAATCGGTGGTGGATCTGATGGTCCGGGTGCGACGCTGGCTGGACGCAGTGAGCGTGCAGCGGGGCCGGATCGTCGCGGTGACCCATCCGGCGGTCATCCGGGCCGCTGTCCTTGTCACGCTGGACGCGCCACCGAAATCGTTCTGGCGCATCGACATTGGCCCCGCATCCGTCAGCGTGCTGCACTTCCGCGGCCATGCGTGGACGTTGCGGGTGACGTGAACCCCTACCGGATGGCCACCCGGTTGCGTCCGTCGCGTTTGGCCCGTGCCAGCGCGGTGTCGGCCCGCCTGACCAATTCGTCGGGGTCGGGGTGCCCGTCGTGGGCGGCCACGCCGATCGAGACCGTGACGATCATCCGGGTCTGGTTGGACATGATCGGTGTCTCGGCGACAGCGGTGCGGATGGCTTCGGCGGTGGAGATGCTGTCGCGCAGATCGGTCTCGACCAGCAGGACGAAGAACTCCTCGCCGCCGTAGCGGAACACGAAGTCGGTGGAGCGGACGTTGTCGGCCAGGATCGTGGCCAGTGTCCGCAGGGCTGCATCGCCGGCGTGGTGGCCGTGCGCGTCGTTGATGTCCTTGAAGTTGTCCACATCGATCATCAAGCCGCACAGACTCATTCCGGTTCTGGCCGCAAAACCGATCTCGCGCAACAGGATCGACGGCAGGAACCGCCGGTTCAGCGTGCGGGTCAGCGCGTCGCGGCCCACCTCGAGCTCGGACAGCCCGGCGAACATGTCACCGAGCAGCGCCAAGATCGCCTCCACCTGCGCACCCAGGGCCGCCAGCGCGTCGCCGCGGTCGCCGCGGTCGGCCGCGTGCACCGCCGGCAGCAGCACGCTGTCGACGTGGGTGATGGCCTCGCTGATCTCCCGCAGTTGGGGCGCGGTCCCGAACATCAGCTCGGCGCGGTGACGGATCCAGCGCCCGAAGGTGGCCAGCGACAGGGGCCCGGGCCCGGTGTCGACCGCACCGTTGACCGCGGCGAACAGGGTGGACTGGGACCACTCCAGCAGACTGGACCGCTGCCGCTCCCGCTCCAGGTTCATGTCCTGGTCCAAGGCGAAGAGGCGGTAGGACTCCTCGAGTCGGGTGCGGTCGACGATGCGCCGGATGCCGGAGCGGGTCATCGCGGTGATGGCACCGTCGATCCACTCGTCCAGGAACCGCATGACGTCGTAGCGGTCGGCCCATGGTTGGTCCGTCCGGGCGCGCACCAGCTCGGAGATCTGGATGCGCAGGCGGGCGGCCGCCAGGTTCACCAGGTGGATCGGGATGCGCAGCCGGGCGTGGATGTGGCCGATCTGATGCTGGCGTGCCTCGAACGTGGCCACGTCGGCGAAAGCCTCGGCGGAGAACACCTGGTGCAGCCAGCGCACCAGTTCGGCCTTCAGCCGGGTCTGCACGTCGTCGTTGTTCAGATAGCGGTGCGATTCATCGCGCTGCATGAGCGTCGAGTAGAAGTCGGTGGCCAGGGTGTCGGCACTGTCCAGGATGGCGGGCAGGTAGGCGGCGGCCAGCGCTACCCGATCGGGCGGTGGCTGCGTGACCACCGGCTCGTCGTCGGTGACCGTCTCCCGATTGTCCACGCTCGAATTTTATTCAGGGCTCGATCATCGCGAACATCGGCTTGATCACCGACATCAACCAGCCCGCGGTCCCCGGTCCGTGGAAGCGGGGGAAGTTGGTCTGCAGACTCACCACCCAGCCCTGGCCGGTGCGGTCCTCGGCATACCAGCTGAAGGTCAGATCACCGGGCAGGTTGCCGGCTTTTGCGCCGATGTAGGGCCACTGCTGCGGGTCCAGGTCGATCCCTGGGATGGCGGACATGATGTCGCGCACCGGTGCGGCAGCGGGGTCCAGCGCGATCTGCTGCAGGGCGGCATGGACTCGGCAGATGTCCTCGGCGTTGCCGTACCACTCGGCGCCGAACGCCGACGCCGGCGAGGTGTTGCGGGTCGGATCCGGCTGATAGGGGCGCGAATTCGTCGCCTCCAACAGCTCGGCGCGACGCGCCGGGGTGGCATTGCGCCACTCTTCGCGCACGTCCGGCTTGCCCCATCCGATCGAGAACAGTTCGTGCATGGTGGGGAAGGGGGTCATGCTCGCCGGATCGTGGTGCCCGGTGCTGGCCAGCGCGCGCTCGACCGCCTGGTGGCCCACCCGGTCGATCAGCAGATCGGTGGCCATGTTGTCGCTGTTGGCGATCATCTTCTCGGCCAGCAGTCGCACCGGGACCCGCGATCCCGGCGCCAACTTGTCGAAGCCCGACGATCCCACGGCCTTGGCCTCGCTGGTGATGGTCAGTTCCTCGTCCCACGACAGGGTGCCCGCGCGTGCCGCATCCGCCACGGCGTACAGCACGTAGGTCTTGAAAATCGATGCCAGCGGCAGGGTTTCGGCGGTGTTGCTGCCCGCGACCTGCACGCAGCGACCGTTGTTGACCTTCGAGACCCGGTAGGAGTACTTGCCGCCGATCTTGGACAGGGCGGCGTCCACGTCGTCCCAGGAATCGATCTGCGGCGGTTGGTTGGTGACCCGGAACCGGTCCAGCAAGGTGGAGTCCTGGTCGACCCGGATCTCGATGTCCTGGCGGCCGCCGTAGGACGTGACCAGTCGCAGCTTGGCCGTGCCGGCACCGTAGTCGACACCGGCCAGGGTGTAGGGCCGGTCGTACCACATGGAATCCATAGTCAGCCAGACGTACTCGACCAGATCCGGGTCGGCCAGTGTCCTCGTTCCGTCGGGTCCGATGGGCCAGCCCGAGTTGAGCATGTCCATGATCTGCTGGGCACGGACACCCTGCGGGGTGCCGGTGCTGATGCGCACACCGGCGTCCCCGGCGTTGGCCGACGGCGTCGAGCTGGGAGTGCAGCCGCTGACCACCGAGGCGGTCAGGACGGCGGCGCCCAGCAGCGCCAGCGAACTACGGTTTGGTGGCGGCAACGTCGAGAACAACCTCGAATTCCAGCAGCGAGGCGCCGGTGGCCACCGGCTTGGTCTGCTGGCCCTTGTGGGCGTCGACCGCGGGGCCGGTGGCCCACGCCTGGAACGCCTCTTCGGACTCCCACTGCGTAACCACGAAGTAGCGGTCCTCGCCCTTGACCGGGCGCAGGAGCTGGAACCCCAGGAAACCGGGCTGGTTGTCGACGGCATGCGCGCGGTGGGCGAAGCGCTTCTCCAGCTCCGGCCCGGCGTCGGCGGGTACCTCGATTGCGTTGATCTTCACCACGGACATGGCGCTAGGCTACCGCCTGGGCTATGACGACTGAACCGTTGACATACCGGGGTGGGCGCGGCGATCCGCTGGTGCTGGTGCACGGGTTGATGGGGCGTGGTGCCACCTGGTCGCGGCAGTGGCCCTGGCTGTCGCGCCACGGCGCGGTGTACACCTACGACGCCCCGTGGCACCGGGGGCGCGACGTCGCCGACCGGTATCCGGTCAGCACCGAGATGTTTGTCGACGACCTCGGCGAGGCCGTGGCGGCGCTGGGCGCACCGGCCCGGTTGATCGGTCATTCGATGGGGGCGCTGCACAGCTGGTGCCTGGCCGCCCAGCGGCCCGAGTTGGTGTCGGCGCTGGTGGTCGAGGACATGGCGCCGGACTTCCGCGGCCGGACCACCGGACCGTGGGAGCCCTGGTTGCTCTCCCTGCCCGTCGAATTCGCCGACGCACAGGCGGTTTCGGCAGTCTTCGGCGATGTGGCGGGTCGCTACTTCCTGGAGGCCTTCGACCGGACCTCCACCGGGTGGCGGTTGCACGGTCACGTCGAACGCTGGGTGGAGATCGCCGCCGAATGGGGGCGCCGGGACTACTGGGAGCAGTGGGCTGGGGTGCAGGCTCCGGTCCTGCTGATCGAAGCGGGAGACTCGGTGGCCCCGCCCGGGCAGATGCGTCGTATGCAGCAGACCGGGCACCGGACCGAGTACCTGTTGATACCGCAGGCGGGACATCTCGTTCACGACGATGCGCCGCAGGCCTACCGCCGGGCCGTCGAGGATTTCCTATCGGCGCTCACCCAGGGCGCCTGAGACGGGCCAGCAGGGGTGCCGCTCGAACTCCGACCGCACCGGATCGTCGTCGAACAACCGCCCCACCATGGGCGCGCTGAACCGGAACTGGTCCAGATGCCAGCGCAGGTGGCCGTCGCGGTGGGCCCAGGCGGCCAGCGCGGCTGTCACGGCGAACGGCGCCAGCAGCAGGATCACGAGGAGTAGATAGCTCATGGCAGTAAGTGTGCGGACGTCAATATCCGGTAAACAGTGGCAGCACTGCCGACGGGAGATAAGATGCTGCCATGATCAGAAGTGTCTCGGCGCTGGTGATGGACGGCGTGGCCCCTTTCGAGTTCGGCGTCGTCGCCGAGGTGTTCGGAATCGACCGTTCCGCGCAGGGCGTGCCGAATTTCGACTTCAAGATCTGCGGTCCGGAGGTGGGCAGGCCACTGCGTATGTCGGTGGGGGCCACGATGACCCCCGAATACGATTTCGACGCGCTGCAGGGGGCCGACCTGGTGGCCATCCCGGCCATCGCCGCCGCGGAGTATCCGCAGGAGGCTCTCGATGCGGTGCGGGCTGCCGCCGACAGCGGATCGATCATCCTGACGGTGTGCTCGGGCGCGTTCGTGGCCGGGGCGGCCGGTCTGCTGGACGGCCGGCCCTGCACCACGCACTGGATGCACGCCGATGAGTTGGCGCGGCGCTATCCCACCGCGCGGGTGGACCGCAACGTGCTCTTCGTCGACGACGGCAACCTGATCACCAGCGCGGGCACCGCAGCCGGTATCGACGCCTGCCTGCATCTGGTGCGCCGCGAGATCGGCAGCGCGGCCACCAACACCATCGCCCGGCGTATGGTGGTGCCGCCCCAGCGCGACGGCGGACAGCGCCAGTACATCGATCAGCCCATCCCGGTCAGTCATTCCGAAGGCTTTGCGCCGCAGCTGGATTGGATCATGGCCAATCTGCAGAAGCCGCATACGGTGGCGTCACTGGCCAACCGGGCGCACATGTCGGCCCGCACCTTCGCGCGCCGGTTCGTCGAGGAGACCGGGCGCACCCCGATGCAGTGGGTGACCGATCAGCGGGTCCTCTACGCCCGTCGCCTGCTCGAGGAGACCAACCTGGACATCGACCGGATCGCCGACCGGGCCGGTTTCGGCACCGCCACCCTGCTGCGACACCACTTCCGCCGGGTCATCGGCATCACGCCGTCGGACTACCGTCGCCGCTTCGCCTGCGAGGACTGCCAGGCCACCGCCTAGCCTTCGCTGTTGTCTGCTCGGCTTCTCAGCGGCTGCATCCGCCCCCTCGCTCCGCTGGAGGGTGCTCCCGCACCCGCATCGGCGCCTTCGCCGGCCAGCGCGAACCGGCCGTCCTCGGTCTGCTCCACCAGCCCGTCCACCAGCAGTGAATCCAGTGCCCGGTCGCGCTGCGCGGTGTCGGTCAGCCACGCCACGTCCAGTTGCGCCCGCGTCACCGGGGCGTCGCTGGCGCGCAGCACGTCCATCAGCCGCCCCCGCACCTGCCGGTCGGTTCCGGCGTACTTCTGCACCTTCTTGACCGGGGCGGTCGACGGTGGGAAACCCGCTGTGCGCCAAGCACAGTGCGACAGCGGACAGACACCGCACTTCGGGTTGCGCGCGGTACACACCAGCGCGCCCAACTCCATCAGCCCGGCCGAGAACCGCGGCGCGGTGTCGTCGTCGGGCAGCAGTGCCGCCACGTCGGCCTCATCGCGTTTCGCCGACGGGTTGCCGGCGTCGGCCAACCCGTGCACGGCCCGCGCCACCACCCGGCGGACATTGGTGTCGACCACCGGCACCGACTGCTGATAGGCGAAGCAGGCGATGGCCCGCGCGGTGTAGCTGCCTACCCCGGGCAGGGTGAGCAACACCTCGACGTCCTCGGGCACCACGTCGCCGTGCTCGGCGGCGATCACCGTCGCACATTCGTGCAGCCGTTTGGCCCGGCGGGGATAGCCGAGCTTGCCCCACGCCCGCAGCACGTCGGCGGCGCCGGCAGCGGCGGTCGCCGACGGAGTGGGCCAGCGGGCGATCCAGTCCCGCCAGATCGGCTCGACCCGGGCCACCGGCGTCTGCTGCAACATGAACTCGCTGACCAGGATCTGCCAGGCGCTGACCTCGGGTCGCCGCCACGGCAGATCACGGCGCACGCGGTCGAACCAGCCCACCACTTCCCGGGGATCGATACTCACCGCAGCGCGCTCGCATGTCCCGTGCACAATGTGTCCCATGCCGAACACCAGTCCAGTGAACGCTTGGAAGGCACTCAAGGAGGGTAACGAGCGGTTCGTCGCCGGCGAACCGCAGCACCCCAGCCAGAGCATCGAGCACCGAGCCAGCCTCACTCTGGAGCAGCGGCCCACGGCCGTGGTGTTCGGGTGCGCCGACAGCCGCGTGGCTGCCGAGATCATCTTCGATCAGGGGCTCGGCGACATGTTCGTCGTCCGCACCGCCGGACACGTCATCGACTCCGCGGTGCTCGGCTCCATCGAGTACGCGGTGGGGGTGCTCAACGTGCCCTTGATCGTGGTCCTCGGACACGACAGCTGCGGCGCCGTCAAAGCCACCATCACCGCGCTCGACGAGGGCTCGGTGCCCGGCGGTTACATCCGCGACGTGGTCGAGCGCGTCACGCCCTCGATCCTGCTCGGACGCAGGGACGGACTGAGCCGGGTGGACGAGTTCGAGGCGCGCCACGTCGTGGAGACCGGGGCGCAGCTGATGGGACGCTCCACCCTGATCTCGGAGCGGATCAAGGACGGCACGCTGGCCATCGTCGGCCTGACCTATCACCTCGCCGACGGGAAGGTGGCCTTGCGCACCCATCTCGGCGAGATCGGCGAATAGCACACCGACACCCGAATTCCCGGGAGACGACACGCCGACCGAGGTCGGACACCTCGCGGTGACCTGGCCTTACCGTGATTGAGTGCTGGAAACCGAACCTCCCCGCCAACTCCCGCCGGAGATCTATCGCCGACGCCGGGCGTTGGCTCTGGGTATCGCGGTTTTTGTCATCGTCGTCGTGGTGGCGATCGTCCTTGTCGTGGTGACCAGCGGCGGGTCCTCCGAGCCGCAGAACACCGCCGACGACCAGCCCAACACCGCTCAGGGACCGCTGGCGCCCACGCCCACTCCCGAGGTGAAGTCGCCGGTCGTGCCACCGGCGGTGGACGCCCCGGCGGCCACGCCGACGCCCACCGTGGCGGTCGTGCCGCCGCCGGTGCTGCAGGAGGGCGAGGACTGCCCGGATTCCACGCTGGCCGTCAAGGGCATCACCAGCCAGCCCCAGTACGCGATGGGCGACCAGCCGAAGTTCACCATGGTCGTCACCAACATCGGTCTGGTGGCCTGTCAGCGCGACGTCGGCGCTGCCGTGCTGGCTGCCTACGTCTACTCACTGGACAACCAGCGGCTGTGGTCCAACCTGGACTGCGCGCCGTCCAACGAAACCCTGGTCAAGACGTTCGCCCCGGGCGAGCAAGTCACCACCGAGGTGACCTGGACCGGGATGGGTTCCGAGCCGCAGTGCCCGCTGCCCCGTCAGCCGATCGGTCCCGGTACCTACAACCTGGTGGTTCAGTTGGGCAACCTGCGGTCGGCCACCGTGCCGTTCATCATGGCCGATCCCAACGCGCCGCCGGCGGGCGTGCCGGCACCGGTGGGTCCGCTGCCGGGGCCTGCGCAGGCTCCGGCGCCCGCCCCGGTCGGCTGATCGGCTAAGCCAGCCGGTCGGCGATCGTCGACTCGGCGAGCTGGGAGAGCCCCTCCCGAACGTGGCGGGCCCACATGGCGCCGATGCCCTCCACCTGCTGCAGGTCGGTGGCGCTGGCGGCCAGCAGCCCCTGCAGCGATCCGAACGACCGGACCAGCAGGTCCACGTGGGCGAACTGCAGTCGCGGGATGCCGGCCATGGCGCGGTACCCCCGGGCGGCAAGCGAGATGTCTTGCGCCTCCGCGGTGGACGGATAGCCGAACACCCGCGCCAGCGCCGTGAAATCCAGCAGCTCGGTGTCCGACAGGGTGTCCAGCTCGTCGAGGGTGCTGGCCACCTGCGCCTTGGTCGGCGGTTCGGGGTTGGCATGGTAGTCGCGCATGATCAGCTCGCGGGCGGTGTCATTGCCACCCAGCAATTCCTCGAGCTGCAGCCGCAGCTGCCGGCCGTCGGTACCGAGTTCCACGGCGTCGTTGTCGATCTCCTGGCTGATCCGCCGCACCATCTCGAGTCGCTGCACCACCGTCATCACGTCCCGCAGTGTCACGAAGTCCTCGATCTCCGCGGTGGACAGCTGCCGGCTCACCTCGTCGAGCCGGGTCTTGTAGCGCTCCAGGGTGGCGATGGCCTGATTGGCCCGCGACAGGATGGTCGCCGAGTCCGCCACCACGTGCCGCTCGCCGGCGACGTACACCGTGACGATGCTCATCGAGTGGCTGACCGAGATCACCGGATACCCGGTCTGGATGGCCGAACGTTCCGCCGAGCGGTGCCGGGTGCCCGATTCGTCGGTGGGGATCGACGGGTCCGGCACCAGCTGCACGTTGGCCCGCATGATCCGGCTGCCGTCGGAGGACAGCACCACCGCGCCGTCCATCTTCGACAGTTCGCGCAGCCGGGTGGGCGCGTAGCGGACGTCGATGGCGAAGCCACCGTCGCAGATGGCCTCCACGCTGTCGTCGTACCCGAGCACGATCAGCGCCCCGGTGCGGCCGCGCAGGATGCGTTCCAAACCGTCGCGCAGCGCGGTGCCGGGCGCCAGGCGCCCGACTGTCTCACGCAGTGTCGGCTTGTTGGTCGGCGTCACAGGAAGTCATTGTCGCCTGTGCCGTCGACTCGTGTGCCACCGTCCACCACTTTGAGGTCCGGCCGCGCACCCATGCGTACCTCCAGGGGTTTGCTGGACGGCTGGACGGCGATGTTGAACATGGCCCGCAGGGCGGCGCTGACGGTGGACGCCTCGAGGATGTGCATGTTCTTGATGCCCTTGTTCTTCGGTGGCATGGCACCCGGCGGGACGATCGCCCGGGTGAAGCCCAGCCGTGACGCCTCGGCCAGGCGGCGGTCCATCCCGGTGACCCGGCGCAGATCCCCGGCCAAACCCACCTCCCCGAAGACGATGGTGGACGCCGGCAGGCAGGTCTGGGCGTAGGACGTGGCCATGGCCATGGCCACCGCGAGATCGGCCGAGGGGTCGGTCAGGCGCATACCGCCGACGGTGGACAGGTAGATGTCGCGCCTGCCGATGCTCAACCCGGCCCGGGCCTCCAGGACCGCGGCGATCATGGCGGCCCGCGACTGGTCGATCCCGCTGACCGCCCGCCGGGGCGAGGCCGCCTCCTGCCCGATGAGCGCCTGGATCTCACCGATCAACGGCCGCTTGCCGTCGAGGGCGACGGTGACAGCCGTGCCGGGAACCGGCTCGGGACGCTGGTCCAGGAACAAGCCCGATGGGTCGGCAACACACTCGATTCCGTTGTCGTGCAACACAAAACAACCCACCTCGTCAGCGGCGCCGAAGCGGTTCTTGACTCCGCGCACCAGCCGCAGGGTGGTGTTGCGATCACCCTCGAAATGCAGCACCACGTCCACCAGGTGCTCCAGCGAGCGTGGGCCGGCGATCGCACCCTCCTTGGTGACGTGGCCGACCAGGATGATCGCCACCCCGGGACCCGCTGCGGACTTGGCGTAACCGGTCAGGGCGGTGGTGATGGCGCGCACCTGGGTGACCCCGCCGGTGACCCCGTCGGTGTCGGTGGTGGACAGCGTCTGTACCGAGTCGACGATCACCAGGGACGGTTTGACGGCCTCGATGTGCGCCAGCACGGTGTGCAGGTCCGACTCGGCGGCCAGGAACACCTCGTCATGGCTGCAGCCCGTGCGCTCGGCACGCATCCGGATCTGACCGGCCGACTCCTCGCCGGAGATGTACAACGCACGCCGGCCCGAGCGAGCCCAGCGGCTCACCACCTCGAGCAACAGGGTGGACTTGCCCACCCCGGGCTCACCGGCCAGCAGGGTCACCGAGCCGGGGACGATTCCACCGCCGAGGACACGATCGAGTTCGCTGACCCCGGTGACGACGTGCCGGGTGCGGGCCGGATCGACGGCGCTGATGGGCACGGCGGCCGACGCGGGGGCGATGGCGCGGTGGGTACCGCCGCCGAGGGCCGTGAGGACCGGAGCCTCGTTGACGGTGCCCCAGGTGCCGCACTCGGGGCACCGGCCCACCCACTTGGCCATGACGTGCTGGCACTCCGAACAGCGGTACTGCGAGCGCGCCTTGGTGCCACCGGTTTTAGCCACGGCGTGACCGTATCCGCTGGGTCCGACACATCAGGTGTCGGACACGCGTGGCCGTGAAGCTGATGCCGGTGGGCCGGCCCGCCCTCCCCGGCTCCTCGGTCGCCGCATCGGCGACCGACCTAGTGCCCGCCCTCGTGGCTCTCGCCCGGACCGACGCCGGTGGCCGCCTGCCGTCCGGCGTTGCCCGCCGAGATGGGAACGTCGAGCACCTTGTCGCCGGCCCGCTCGAAGGTGAACGTGAACGGGTACGTCAAACCATTGCTGATGGGCTCGGAGAGCGCCACGGTGGCCTCGGCGCCGTCGGCGCTCTCCTTGAGCGCAGCCAACTCCTCGACACCATCGGGCATGCCCACCTCGAGCAGGCCGTTGGGAGCGATCTCGGTGTTGCCGGTCAGCGTCACCGTGCCCACGTCGGAGGTGATGCGCACCAGACGATCGGCGGTGTCGGGCGACTGGTTGGTGGCGGTGAAGATCAGGTCGACATCGGTGCCGGGTTCCAGTGCGTCGGTGGTCTGCACGGCCTGGATGTGCACGTTGCGCAACGTCACGCTCTCGACGGTGCCGCCGGTGCCGTTGATGGCGGGCTCCTGGGTGGCCACCTGTGAGATCTGGCCTGCGCCGCACCCCACCAGCGCGGTGACGGCGCACGCCGAGAGCAGGGAGATCCCGAAGGTCTTCTTGATGGTGCTGTCCATCGGCACTGAGAGCCTCCTGCTGCTGGCCGCCACGAGATCGTCTACGGATGTCGACTATGCAGAGTAGTAGGTGCGCTCACGCGGCGGTAGCCAAGGGTTCTTCCGCGCTGTTCACGATCACCTGACGGGCATTGCTGAACTCCTCCGGGGCCGACACGCGGACCGCCCGCCACGCCGCCCCGTTGCACGGTTTCTGGCCGCTGTCAACCCCCTGTGGCGGCGGTTGTGCCCCCTGACCTGCACCGTTGGAACACGCGTGCTTCGCTGCCGTGCTATCCTGGCTAGGCGAAAGGGGCTCGAAACTGATGATTTTTAAGGTCGGAGACACCGTCGTCTATCCACACCACGGTGCTGCATTGATCGAGGCGATCGAAACCCGGACCATCAAGGGCGAGCAGAGGGAATACCTCGTTCTGAAGGTCTCCCAGGGCGATCTCACGGTTCGTGTTCCCGCCGACAATGCTGAGTACGTCGGGGTGCGTGATGTCGTCGGACAGGAAGGTCTGGACAAGGTTTTCCAGGTCCTGCGTGCGCCTCACACCGAGGAGCCGACCAACTGGTCGCGTCGCTACAAGGCCAACCTCGAGAAGCTGGCGTCGGGTGACGTGAACAAGGTCGCCGAAGTGGTTCGTGATCTGTGGCGCCGCGATCAAGAACGCGGTCTGTCCGCCGGTGAGAAGCGCATGCTGGCCAAGGCCCGGCAGATCCTCGTCGGTGAGCTGGCGCTCGCCGAGAACACCGACGACGCCAAGGCAGACATCATTCTCGATGAGGTTCTGGCCACCGCGTCCTGACGGTGTCCACTGTTGCGATAGTTCCGGCCGCCGGTTCCGGTGAACGGCTGGCGGCCGGAATTCCCAAAGCCTTTGTCCATCTGGGCGGGCTCACCCTGATCGAACGGGCCATCACGGGTCTGCGGGAATCGGGCGTGGTGGACGCCGTCGTGGTGGCGGTGCCACCCACCCGCACCGACGAATCGTCGCTGATCCTCAAGCATCCGGACTTCGACGTCCGCGTGGTGGCCGGTGGTGCCGACCGCACCGAATCCGTCCGTGCCGCGCTCGACGCCGCGTCGGACGCAGATCTGGTGCTGGTCCACGATGCCGCCCGTCCACTCACACCGCCGGCGCTGATAGCTCGCGTGGTCGAAGCCCTCCGGGCGGGACACACCGCCGTGGTGCCCGCGATCCCGCTGGCGGACACCATCAAGGCGGTCGACGCCAACGGCGTGGTGCTCGGTACCCCCGAGCGCGCAGGTCTGCGTGCGGTGCAGACACCCCAGGGCTTCAGCGCCGACGTGTTGCGTCGCGCCTATGGCCGTACCGGTGCCTTCACCGACGACGCCTCCATGGTCGAGAGCATCGGCGGTCAGGTACAGACGGTCCCGGGGGATCCGCTGGCCTTCAAGATCACCACGCCGATGGACCTGGTGCTGGCCGAGGCCCTGGTGGGCGCGTGACGATCCCCAGAGTGGGTTTGGGCACCGACGTGCACCCCATCGAGCCCGGTCGGCCCTGCTGGCTGTTGGGCCTGCTGTTCGACGGCGCTGACGGCTGCGCCGGCCATTCCGACGGCGACGTGGCCGCCCACGCCCTGTGCGACGCGCTGCTCTCGGCGGCCGGGCAGGGCGACATCGGCGGCGTGTTCGGCGTCGAAGATCCCCGCTGGGCCGGGGTGACGGGCGCGGCCATGCTGCGCCACGTGCGCACCCTGCTGTCCGAAAACGGCTACCAGATCGGCAATGCCGTGGTGCAGGTGATCAGCAACCGTCCCAAGGTCGGCCCGCGCCGCAACGAGGCGCAACGGCTGCTCTCCGAGCTGTTGGGCGCGCCGGTGTCGGTGTCGGCCACCACCACCGACGGCCTCGGGCTCACCGGTCGCGGCGAGGGGATGGCCGCGGTGGCGACCGCTCTGGTGTTGCCGATGACGGCCGGGGCGTAATCGGCCGGTAAGCTGGCACGTCGTGACCGGCCTGCGACTCCACGACACCATGACCGGTGCCGTGCGTGACTTCGCCCCGGTGCGCGAGGGCCACGTCTCGATCTACCTGTGTGGCGCCACGGTGCAGGGGCTGCCGCACATCGGGCACGTCCGCAGCGGGGTGGCCTTCGACGTGCTGCGGCGCTGGTTGCTCGCCAAGGGCTTCGACGTGTCCTTCATCCGCAACGTCACCGACATCGACGACAAGATCCTCACCAAGGCGGCAGCGGCTGGACGGCCGTGGTGGGAATGGGCGGCCACCCACGAACGGGCGTTCTCCGCCGCCTACGACGCGCTCGGAGTGCTACCGCCGTCGGCCGAACCCCGGGCCACCGGGCACATCACCCAGATCGTCGAACTGATCGAGCGGCTGATCGACGGCGGACACGCCTACACCGGCGCCGGTGACGTGTACTTCGACGTCATGAGCTTCCCCGAATACGGTGCGCTGTCCGGGCACCGCGTCGACGACGTCCATCAGGGCGAAGGCGTGGCCACCGGCAAGCGGGACCAGCGCGACTTCACCCTGTGGAAGGGCGCCAAACCCGGCGAGCCCGCCTGGCCGACGCCGTGGGGGCGCGGGCGCCCGGGATGGCATTCCGAGTGTGTGGCGATGGCCCACGAGTACCTGGGTGCCGACTTCGACATCCACTGTGGCGGCATGGATCTGATCTTCCCGCACCACGAGAACGAGATCGCGCAGGCGCGGGCGGCGGGCGACGGTTTCGCCCGGTACTGGCTGCACAACGGCTGGGTCACCATGGGCGGCGAGAAGATGAGCAAGTCGCTGGGCAACGTGTTGTCCATTCCGGCTGTGCTGCAACGCGTCCGGCCCGCCGAGCTGCGGTATTACCTGGGCAGCGCGCACTACCGTTCCATGCTCGAGTTCACCGAGGTGGCGCTGCAGGACGCGGTGAAGGCCTACACCGGCATCGAGGATTTCCTGCACCGGGTCCGCACCCGGGTGGGAGCCGTGGTCCCCGGGACCTGGACCGAGAAGTTCGCCGCCGCACTCGACGACGACCTGGCCGTGCCGATGGCGCTGGCCGAGGTGCACAGCACCCGCGCGGACGGTAACCGCGCGCTCGACGCCGGTGATCACGACGCGGCCATGGCGGCGGCCACCTCCATCCGGGCCATGATGGGCATCCTCGGCTGCGACCCCCTCGACGAGCGTTGGGAATTGCGCGACGAGACCTCGGCCGCGCTGGCCGCGGTGGATGTCCTGGTGCACTGGGCGCTGGCCGGCCGCGCCGAGGCCAGGGCGGCCCGCGACTGGGCGGCTGCCGATCAGATCCGGGACCGGCTCAAGGAAGCCGGCATCGACGTCACCGACACCGCCGACGGCCCGCAGTGGGCCCTGTTGGACGGCAACCGAAAAGAAGAGGTCTAGAGGTGGCGGGCAACTCGCAGCGGCGCGGCGCAATCCGCAAAGCCGGAACCAAGAAGGGCCCCACCGTGGGCTCGGGCGGTGTTCGCCGCCGGGGGCTCGAAGGCCGTGGCGCGACGCCGCCGGCCCACGAACGTCCCAACCACCCCGCCGCCAAGCGGGCCAACAAGGCCGCCCGATCGGCGCAGGGGCGGCAGAAGAAGACCGACGAGACCGAGATGGTGCTCGGTCGCAACCCGGTGGTCGAGTGCCTGCGGGCCGGGGTGCCCGCCACCGCGCTGTTCGTGGCACTGGGCGCCGACGCCGATGAGCGGCTCACCGAATCCGTCACCCGCGCAGCTGATTCCGGCATCCCGATCCTGGAGGTGCCGCGCACCGACCTGGACCGGATGAGCACCAACGGGCTGCACCAGGGCATCGCCCTACAGGTGCCCCCGTACATCTACGCCCATCCCGACGACATGCTGCGCAACGCCAAAACCGACGTGCATCCCGCGCTGCTGGTCGCGCTGGACAACATCTCCGATCCGCGCAACCTCGGCGCCATCGTGCGTTCGGTGGCGGCCTTCGGCGGGCACGGTGTGGTGATCCCGCAGCGCCGGTCGGCATCGGTGACGGCCGTCGCCTGGCGCACCAGTGCCGGGGCCGCTGCCCGGTTGCCGGTAGCCCGCGCCACCAATCTCAATCGGACACTGAAGGATTGGGCCGACGCCGGCCTCACCGTCATCGGCCTGGATGCCGAGGGTGACACCACGCTGGACCAGCTCGATGCCACCGGCCCCACGGTGGTGGTCGTCGGGTCCGAAGGCAAGGGTCTATCACGGTTGGTGCGCGCACACTGCGACGCCATCGTCTCGATCCCGATGGCCGGCCCCACCGAATCGCTGAACGCCTCGGTGGCCGCCGGCGTGGTGCTTGCCGAGATCGCCCGCCAGCGCCGCAGTTGAACTTCCGGTGACATCTGTCCTTCGTAGTGCTCTCCGGCGCTGAACGCCGCTAACGTCTCAGGGTGTGCGCACTTTCGCCGCAGCGGCGGCTCTGATGTTCGCGGTCTCCCAGGCGCCGGTGGCGTCGGCGGATCCGGGGGAATTCGATCTGCAGTCCCACCGCGGCGGTCGGGGGGAGACCACCGAGGAGTCCCTGCGCGCATTCGCCAAATCACTCGAACTCGGTGTCAGCACACTGGAACTCGACATCGTGGTCTCCGCGGACAACCAGCCGATGGTGTGGCACGACCCGATGATCCAGGCCGACAAGTGCGCCGATACCGCGCCGGCGTTCCCCGGTGACCCCGCCTATCCGTACGTCGGCAAGCTGGTGGTGGATCTGACCACCGCGCAGCTGCGCACCTTGGACTGCGGCAAGCTGCTGGCGGCGTATCCCGATGCCGAAGTGGTGCACGGCAACCGGATTGCCACCTTGCCCGAGGTGTTCGCGCTCGCGGACTCCTACGGGGCGCAGGTCCGCTACAACATCGAGACCAAGGTGGAGGCGGATGCACCGGAGAAGTCGGCGCCGCCGCAGCGTTTCGTCGAGGTGATCCTGGCTGCGGTGCGGGCGGCGAACAAGACCCCGTACGTCGAGATCCAGAGCTTCGACTGGCGCACGCTGCCGATGGTCCGGGCCGCGGATCCCACGATCCCGCTGGTGGCCCTGTGGGACGACACCACCTGGGTGCCGGGGTCGCCGTGGCTGAACGGGGTGGATCCCGCGGTGGTCACCGACCCGATCGAGGGTGTGCTGGCGGTGGGTGCCGACGTCGCCTCACCCAATTACAAGCTGGTAAACGCCGCCCTGATCCAGCGGGCGCACGCGGCGGGGTTGACGGTGGTGCCGTGGACGGTCAACGACGCCGACTCGATGAACGCGCTGATCGACCTGGGCGTCGACGGCCTGATCACCGACTACCCGACGCTGTTGCGTCAGGTGATGGCCGAACGAGGCATGCCGCTACCGCCGGCCTACCAGCGGCGCACCTAACCCACTCCGAACACCGCGACCGAACCCCAGAGCGCCAGCACGGCCAGCACCAGCGATGCCGGCACCGTCAGCAGTCCCAGCAGGCTGAACTCGACGGCGTTGGTGCGGGCGCCGCGGTCGGTCAGAACCCGGCGCCACAACAGGTTCGACAGCGAACCGACGTAAGTCAGGTTGGGTCCGATGTTGACCCCGATCAGCACAGCCAGCACCGCTGCGGGCCCGGCCGGCATCACCAGCGGCAGCAGCACCAGCACCGCGGGCAGGTTGTTGACCACGTTGGCCAGCACGGCCGCCACCGCGGCATACGCCAGTAGTGCCGCCAGCCCCGTTCCCGACGGCAACACCCGCTGCATGGCCGATTCCAGACCGGCGGCCATCACGGCCTGCACCACCACGCCCAGTGCCAGGACGAAGGCCAGGAACGGCACATTGGCCGACCGGAGGATCCCGGTCAAGGTGCTGCGCTTCTGGGCCAGACTGCGGGCCCCCAGCACCAGGACACCGGCCAGCGCCGCCCACACCGGCTCCACCCCCAGGAACGAGGTGGCCGCGAACCCGGCCAGCGTCAGCCCCAGCACCACCAGGACGAACACCGGCAGCTCGGGTTTGTTGACCGGGTCGGTCTGCGGCACCGGGGCCAGGTCCTTGCGCAACGCCAGCCGCAGCAGCACGTACTCCGCAGCCACGGCCACCACCCAGGGCGCGGCCATCAACAGGGTGAACTGCACGAAGGACAGGTCGAGCACGGCGAAGGCCAGCAGGTTGGTCAGGTTCGACACCGGCAGCAACAGCGACGCGGTGTTCGACAGGTGCGCGGTGGCGTAGGCATGCGGGCGTGCCGGTACCCGCAGGGTCGCCGCGGTGGCCAGCACCACCGGGGTCAGCAGCACCACCGTGGCGTCCAGCGACAGCACGGCGGTGGTGGCCGAGGCGAGCAGGAAGACCTGCCCCAACATGCGGGTCGGCGCGCCGGCGCTGGCCCGGGCCATCAGCGCCCCGAACGCGCCGAAGAGCCCTTCGTCGTCGCAGAGCTGCGCCAGCACCAGCACCGCGGCCAGGAACGCGACCACCGGCAACAGCCGCTCCGTCTCGGCCAGCGCGTCCTCGGTCGAGACGGCGCCGATCAGGATCAGCAGCAGCGCGGCAGGGACCGCGGCCACCGCCTCTGGCCAGCCGCGGGGCCGGGCGATCGCGAACACGAGCACCAGGATCAGCAGCGCTGCCGACAGCAGCAGGGTGCCGGTCACGCCCAGGGGTCCTCGCGGCGCCAGACCGTCGGCAGGTGCAGGCTCACTCCGTCGGTGTCGGCCAGCGCCCGCAGCACCCGTATCGAGCGATCCAGGTCGTCGGCGGCAAAAGGCAACGCCCGCAGTGGTTTCGACAGCGGACGGAAGAAATCATCCCAGTGGATGCCGATGACGGTGCGCGCACCCACCGCCCGGACGGTGTGTTCCCAGTAGTCGCGCAGGTAGTTCTCGGGCAATACGCCGAGCTGGCCCACCCCGAGGTAGGCCACTTCGGCGCGCTGCCCGGTCAAGGCTCCCGGCGCGAAGCCGGCGCTGCCCTGGATCAGCAGGCGGCGCCCGGTGGGCTGATGCGTCACCACCAGAGACCAGGCTTCGCCGCATCGGTAGGCCGATGCCCGTGCCGGGGCGCGCAGCGGCGCGGTGATGACACCGGGAAACCGGTCCGGGGGACAGTGCTGCGACGCGATCGGGGTCACCGCAAAACTGCCCAGCTCCACCGCGACGCCCGAGGAGACGATGCGGATGCGGTCTTCGGGCAGGCCGTACCCGCGGCCGATGTTGGCGGTGGATTCGCCGCCGACCAGTTCGGCTCCGGTGCGCTGGGCCACCGCGGCGCTGTCGAGTGCATGGTCGAAGTGAGTGTGCACCGGCAATACCGCGTCGAGGCGGCGGATACCGGCGCGAGTCAGACAGCCCTCGATGCGGGGAGTCGACGGCGCGATCCGGCCCAGCCCCACCCGGGCCAGGCTGGGCCGGGAGAAAAAACCGTCGGTCAGGATGGCCGAGGTGCCGTCGTCCACCAGCAGCGTCGAGACGCCCAGCCAGGTCACCGACAGCGGTGCCCGCGCGGATGCGGTAGGTATGTCGAACATCGCGGCATGTCCCGTGATCTCGGGCCGGCCGAGTCGAAGTCGCACCGGACAGACTGTATAGGCCGTCAGGACGCGTACGGATTCGGTGGCGTCTCGATCTGCTCGACGGAGTCGATCTGCAGTACCGGGCCGGGCTGGACCGCGCCTTCGACCCGCAACCAGGTGTCGTCCGGGTGGCTCGCGGCGGCGCCGGCGGCCGGGCCGACGAGGCGAAGCCGGGCCAGCTGGGCATCGGCGGCGCAGCAGATGATCACCACTCGACCGAGGTCCACGCCGTCACCGGTGTGGAGGACAAAACCGGAAACGGATATCCGGCGCCCGTCCAACGTGCCTGCGCTGTCCTGCGCCACCCGCATCAGCACGTCGGGGACGCTGACATCCGGCGCCGGGCCAGGTGGCAGCGCCGGGAACGGGTGGCGGACCGCGGCGGGGGTGACTGAGGCGGTGGTGTCGACGGCGTGCGCGCCGATGGGAGGCGGGCTGACGAACAGCAGCACCACCACCGGTACCGCCAGCAGCCAGAGCATCCGCGACGGGTGGTCGTGCTGGTGCCGGGGTGCCCCGCCGCGGCGGATGTCGGCGACGATCGCGAACACCGCCAGCAGGATGACCACCATCGAGCCGGTGAGCAGCCAGGGCAGCATCGAAGGTTTGACGTAGCGGGTGTACGTGCCGGACCCGATGATCAGCACGCCGCTGACACCGACCAGGAGCAGCAGTACGTTCTCGGTCTCGCGGTTCATCCGACAACCACCAGGCCCACCGCGGTGGCCACGGCGGTGGCCACCAGGAACGTCGTGGGTGCGAATCGCACCGCGAAAGCCCGTCCGAACATCCCGGCCTGCATGGCGAACAGCTTCAGGTCGACCGCGGGCCCCACCACCAGGAACACCAGGCGCGGCACCAGCGGCAGCATGGACAGGCTGGCGGCGACGAAGGCGTCGGCCTCCGAGCACAGCGACAGCACCACGGCCAGCACCGCCATGGTCAGGATGCCCAGCAGCAGTTGCCCGGCCAGGTGGTCGTAGACCCACGCGGGAACCAGCACATGCAGCAGCGCCGCGGCCAGTGCTCCCAGTACCAGGTAGGCCGCGGCCTGCAGGAAGTCGTGACGGGCCGCCTCGACGAACACCGTGGTGCGGGCTGACCCGGGAGCGCTGACGGTGGGTGGCCGACGGGTGATCCACCCGGGACGGCCCCAGCGTGACCAGAGCAGCCCCATGATCACCGCGGTCAGTAGGGACGCGGCGCACCGGGCTACCACCATGGCCGGATGGCCGGGAAACGCGACCGCGGTGGACACCAGCACCACCGGGTTGATGGCCGGCGCGGAGAGCATGAACGTCAACGCGGCCGCACCCCGCCCGTCGTCGCCGTACAGACGGCGGGCCACCGGAACCGAGGCGCATTCACATCCAGGCAGAGCGGCACCGCCGATGCCCGCCGCCAGCACGGCGGGGGCCGTGCGCCGTGGCAGCCAGCGGGCGACCACCTCGGGGGTGACGAACGTGGCCACCAGCCCGCTGATCACCACCCCGAAGGCCAGGAATGGCAGCGCCTGCACAAACACCCCACTGAAGACGGTCGCGGCGGTGGCCAGGCGGGGCCGCTCGCGCACGATCTCGTGCAACACGCCGCCGGTCAGCGCGGCCACCAGCAGTCCGCCGATCAGCAATGTCATCGACAGGTTCCCGGAGCGGCTGCCCGTGCGCGTCGACATGGAGGTAGGTTATTGGTAATCGTTGCCAACTTCCTGAGGAAGGTGCCATGGTCTTGTCCGGTTTTCTCGGCAAAGCTGCATCCACGGTGGTCACCGGGGCCGTCGGGGTCGCGGCCTACGAACTGGTCCGCAAGGCCGTCGCCACAGCGCCACTGCATGAGGCGGCGGTGACCACCACCGCGGCGGCGCTGCGCGGCGCGCGCAAGGTTGAAGAGGGCGCCGAGGCTGCGCGCTTGAAGGTGGCGGACGTGGTAGCCGAGGCCAAGGAGCGCATCGGTGAGGAAGTCGCCCCGCCCGCGGTGGCCGTCGAGCACGACCACGAACACTGACCTGTGCCGGACCTGACACTGCTGTCCGACGCAGCGGGCCGACTGCGCGTGCAGGTGCCTGCGCTGCGGGGCGATTCGCTGCGCGCGGTCGCCGTCGAGGACGCCGTCGACGAGGTGGCCGGGGTACGCACCGTGCATGCCTATCCACGCACCGGTTCGGTCGTGGTGTGGTACTCACCGTCGCGATGTGACACCGTCGCGGTGCTGGACACCTTGCGTGCGGCGATGACCGTCGACCGGAACCTGGTTCCGGCCCGCACACCGCGCTCGGCCGACATCCGTAACGGTGACGTGGTGCGGATCGCACTCGGCGGTGCGGCGTTGGCGCTCTTGGGTTTCCGGCGCTACGGCCTGCGCCGTCCGCCGCTGCTGGGCCCGGCCAGCCGCACGTTCGCCGCCGGTGTCACCATCGTCACCGGGTATCCGTTTCTGCGCGGGGCGCTGCGGTCGCTGCGCGGGGGCAAAGCGGCGGGTACCGATCTGTTGGTCTCGGCCGCGACGGTCGCCAGCCTGGTGCTGCGCGAGAACGTGGTGGCGTTGACGGTGCTGTGGCTGCTCAACATCGGTGAATACCTGCAGGACCTGACGTTGCGCCGGACCCGCCGCGCCATCGCCAACCTGCTGCAGGGCAACCAGGACACCGCGTGGACCCGGCTGTCGGACGGCGCCGAGGTGCAGGTACCCATCGATGCGCTGCGCGTCGGTGACCACGTGGTGGTGCACGAACAGGTGGCGGTTCCGGTCGACGGGCACATCATCGACGGCGAGGCCGTGGTGGACCAGTCGGCGATCACCGGGGAGAACCTGCCGGTCACGCTCACCGCGGGACACACGGTGCACGCCGGCTCGGTGCTCATGCGTGGTCGGCTGGTGATCGAGGCGGTCGCGGTGGGACGCGACACCACCATCGGCAGGATCGTCAGCCGGGTCGAGGAGGCGCAGCAGCATCGCGCGCCGATTCAGACTGTGGGAGAAAACTTCTCGAGGCGGTTCGTGCCGGCGTCCTTTGTGGTGTCCGGGATCACCCTGCTGCTGACCGGGGATGTTCGCCGGGCCATGACGATGCTGTTGGTGGCCTGCCCCTGCGCGGTGGGGTTGTCGACGCCGACCGCGATCAGCGCGGCCATCGGCAACGGCGCCCGGCGCGGCATCCTGATCAAGGGCGGCGCGCACCTCGAAGAGGCCGGCCGGGTGGACGCCGTTGTCTTCGACAAGACCGGCACCCTGACCAATGGCCGACCGGTGGTCACCAACACCGTGAGCTTCCACGATGATTGGCTGCCCGAGCAGGTGCTGGCCTACGCCGCGAGCTCGGAGATCCATTCCCGTCACCCGCTGGCTCAGGCAGTCATCAGGTCCACCGAGGAACGACACATCGCCATTCCGCCGCACGAGGAGTGCGAGGTGCTGGTGGGTCTGGGAATGCGTATCCAGGCTGACGGCCGGGTGCTGCTGCTGGGCAGTCCGGCGCTGTTGGCCCGGGAGAACATCGACGTCTCCATGGACGCGCAAAACTGGGTGCACCGTTTGCGCGGCGAGGCGGAAACGCCGCTGTTGTTGGCCGTGGACGGTGTGCTGGTCGGACTGATCAGTCTGCGTGACGAGGTGCGAACAGAAGCCAGGCCGGTGCTGGAGGCGTTGCGGGCCAAGGGAGTCGAGCGCATTGTCATGCTGACCGGTGACCACGCCGAGACCGCCCGCGCAGTGGCCGCAGAACTCGGTATCACCGAGTGGCGTGCCGAGGTGCTGCCCGAGGACAAACTGGACGCGGTCCGGATGCTGCACGACGAGGGTTACGTCGTGGCCATGGTCGGCGACGGCATCAACGACGCACCCGCGCTGGCGGCGGCCGACATCGGCATTGCCATGGGTATGGGCGGAACCGACGTCGCGGTGGAGACCGCCGATGTGGCGCTGGCCGGCGACGATCTACGCCGCTTGCTCGACGTGCGGGCCTTGGGCGGGCACGCGGTCGAGGTGATCCGGCAGAACTACGCGATGTCGATCGCGGTCAACGCCTTCGGCTTGTTGCTCGGCGCCGGCGGGGGTCTGTCGCCGGTGATGGCCGCAATCCTGCACAACGCATCATCGGTGGCAGTGGTGGCCAACAGTTCCCGGTTGATCCGCCACGAGCTGGCGGCGCCGGTCACACGAACGGGGTGATCTGCACACCCGCGGCGGTCAGCCGCTCCCGGACGGCGTTGGTGATCTGCACCGCGCCGGGCGAATCCCCGTGCACGCACACCGATTCGGCGTTCACGGTGGTGGTGGTTCCGTCGATGGCGGTGATTGTGCCCGTTTCAATCAGGGCGAGAACACGGTCGGCGATCTCGGCCGCGTCGTGCAGCACGGCACCGGGCTCACGACGGGACACCAGCCGGCCGTCCGGGGTATAGGCACGGTCGGCGAAGGCCTCGGGCACGGTGCGCAGACCCAGGCGCCGCGCCTCCTCCAGAAAGGCCGAGCCGGGTAGTCCCAGGACGGCCAGAGTGGTATCCAGTGATGCCACCGCTTCGGCCACGGCGCGTGCCTGCTCGCGGTGGCTGACGATTGAGTTGTACAGTGCACCATGTGGTTTGACGTAACTCACCGATGACCCGGCGGCGCGTGCCAGCGCGTCGAGCGCTCCGATCTGGTACACCACCTCGGCGCGCAGGTCGTCGGCCTCGACGTCGATGAACCGTCGGCCGAAGCCGGCCAGATCGCGATAGCTGACCTGCGCGCCGATGCGTACCCCCCGGCCGGCGGCCGAGCGGCAGGTGCGTGCCAGCCGCGCCGGATCGCCGGCATGGAAACCGCACGCGACGTTCGCGCTGGTCACCAGGGCCAGCATGGCCTCATCCTCACCGAGGTCCCAGACCCCGAAGCCCTCGCCCAGGTCTGCATTCAGATCAACCGATTCCACTCCGTCAGGGTAGGCCCGACGGCACGATCACACCGCGATCAAGGCGAATGCAGCATTCGCACTCCTGGGCCAAGTCGAGGTCATGGGTGGCGGCCACCACCGTGCTTCCTGCCGCAATGAGCTCGCGGATTCCCTCCAGGACCTTCGCCTTGGACTCGTCGTCCACGCCGGTGGTGGGTTCGTCGAGCGCCACGATCGGGGCCTGCTGGGCGAACGCCTGCGCCACCAGCGTGCGCTGGCGTTGCCCACCGGACAGCTCACCGATGCGGCGACGACGGAGGTGGCCGAGGTCGAGAGTGGCGATCCAGTGATCGACAATCTGGCGGTCTTCGGCGGTCGGCCGCCGCAACAGCCCCAGCTTGCCCCAACGCCCCATCATGACTGCCTCTGCCACGGTGATCGGGAACACGTCGCTGACCTTGCTGTGCTGGGGAGCCAACGCGACGTCCGCGTTGCGGTGCACTCGCCCGGCCTGCGGGCGAAGTACCCCCGCCAGCAGGCCCAACACGGTCGACTTTCCAGAACCGTTGTGTCCCAACAAAGTTGTGGCGCTACCCGCGACGATATCGAGCGAGAAATCGGAAAGCACGGGGGCGGCGCCGTAACCGAACGACACTGATTCGAACGAAATGGGAGTTGTATTCATGCACGCTTACTTATTGGAAACGATTGTCATTACTATCTAAAGTCTAGCCAATGCTTGGCTTGCTCACAGAACCGTTCAGTTCTGCGCTGGTCCGACAAGCGCTCGTCGCCGGCCTCATCGCCACGGCCATTTGCGCCATTGTCGGCACCTGGGTGGTGCTGCGCGGATCGGCTTTCCTGGGAGATGCCATGTCGCATGGGGTGCTGCCTGGTGTGGCGCTGGCGTCGCTGCTGGGAGGCAACATCGTCGTCGGCGCTCTGATGGCGGCGCTGGCGATGGCCTACGGGGTATCGGCACTCGGAACGTCGACTCGGCTGTCTCCCGATACCACCATCGGTCTGCTGCTGGTCGGCATGCTGGCGTTGGGCGTCATCGTCGTATCGCACTCCCGGAGCTTCGCCACGGACCTGACCGCGCTGCTGTTCGGTGATGTCCTCGCCGCCACGAACTCCGACATCATCGGGTTGGCGGTGGCGCTGGTGGTGATCGCCATGACTGCCTTCCTGGGCCGACGTGCGTTCATCGCTGCCACCTTCGACAGCCGCAAAGCGGCAACGCTGGGCCTGCGCCCCACTGTCGCACTGGCCACTCTCACCGTCCTCATGGCATTGGCCATCGTGGCGTCCTTTCAAGTGGTGGGCACGCTGTTGATGCTGGGTCTGCTGGTGGCCCCGCCGGCCGCAGCGATCCTGTGGGCCCGCAGCGTCCCGCAGATCATGTTGGGAGCGGCCGTGATCGGTGCGATCTCGGTGATCGTCGGACTGGTCATCTCTTGGCACGCGGCCACCGCCGGAGGTGCCACGATCGCGATCACCGCCGTGGCGTTGTTCTTCGTCTCCCTGGCGGCCACAGCGCTGGCCCCTCGGGTGCGCAAGAGCTCGGCCGCTGCCGCAACTGCCATCGTCGCCGTGGTCGGACTGGTCGGCTGTAGCAGCCCTGAACAATCACCGGCCCCCGCGCCGGAAGGCGCCGAGCACAATCTGGACTCGGCAGGCACCGTCGAGCTGGATGGCGCGCCCACCCGGTTGATCGTCGTCGATTCCGGCACCGGCGCCGCCGAGGTGCTCGACGCACTCGAGGAGACCGGCGCGCCGCTGGGTGAATTCGGCCCGATGGAGAACCTCGTCGGCGACGGCCGCTTCGGTTACCTGCTCGGCCGCAGCGGGGTGGCAGTGGTGGACTCCGGGGCATGGACCTTCGACCATGGCGACCACAGTCACTACTACGCCAAGCCGCCGGCTGCTCTCGGTGACAGCAACGTCGGTGCGGTCGCCGTGGCGGCCGACACCGACCGCGTTGCGCTGCGTTCGGCCGACGGCAACGTGGTGCTCTGGGACCGGGAATGGTTGGAGGACGGGGAGATCCGCTCGATGGACGGCCCCCCGGTCGAGGGCGCCCGAGTGGCGGTGCCCTACCAGGGCGTGCTGGTGGTCGCGACCGAAACCGGAGAGCTTCTCGCAGTCGATGACGATGGCACCGCAGCTCCGTTGCCGGTCCGCTGCGAGCAGGCCGGTGGCGTGGCGACCACCCGCACCGCCGTGGTGCTGGCATGCCGCGACGGGGCGGTCCGGGTCAGTGGTGATGAGGATCTTCCGCAAGCCGCACTGATCCCGTTCCCGGCCGGCCAGACACCCGCACTGCCCCTGCTGACGAACCTCGGCAGCGAGGGGACGGTCGTCGGCCTGTCGGGCGAGCAGCTGTGGGCGCTCGACAGTTCGCGAGCGATGTGGAGCTCTGTCGAGGTGCCTGATGCGGTCGCGGCCAATTCTGTCGGCGATGGGCACGCGCTGGTGCTGACCCGCGACGGCATGCTGAGGACCGTCACCCTGGCGGACGGTAATCAGGTCGCCGAGCTGCCCTTGTTCGCCGGTGGTGTGTCCATCGATGGGCCCATGCCGGTGATCGAGGTGGACAGGGAGCGTGCCTACGTCAACAACGCTGCAGCGCAGGCAATCTACGAGATCGACTACCGCGACGGATTGCGGCTGGCCCGCACGCTGACCACAACGGTGACGCCCGATCTGATGGTGGAGACCGGCCGGTGAACCGCATGCCCATAGCGGCGCTCGCGCTCTCCCTTGCACTGACCGGCTGTGGCGCCTCGGGCGGGCAGGATGACGGTGCGGCGCACATCGTCGTCACCACCAACATTCTCGGCGATGTGGTGGAGAACATCGTCGGTGACACCGCCGACGTCACGGTGCTGATGAAGCGCAACGCCGACCCGCACTCTTTCGAGTTGTCGGCCCAGGAGGCCGACGCCACGTCGCAGGCCGACCTGATCGTCTACAACGGCCTCGGGCTCGAAGAGGGAGTGCAGCGACACGTCGATGCCGCTGCCGGCCGTGGCGTACCCACGCTGGCCGTGGGTGATCACGTGAGCGCCATCAGCTTCGCCGACGGAGACACCGCCGGCGCGCCCGACCCGCACTTCTGGACAGACCCGGACCGCATGATCGCCGCAGTCGATGCCATCGAGACTGCGCTGATCGAGGAGTTGCCGGACGCCGACACCGAGCAGATAAGCACGAATGCCGACGCGTATCGGGCTCGACTGCAGGAGCTCTCGGCGGACATGGAGGAACAGTTCGCCGCAGTTGCGCCAGAACGTCGTCGGTTGGTGACCAATCACCACGTGCTCGGCTACCTCGCTCAGAGGTACGGCTTCACGGTCGTCGGCGCCGTGGTTCCCAGCGGCACCACGCTGGCCTCGCCGGCGCCGTCTGATCTCGAGTCACTGTCCGGTGCCATCCGGGACGCCGGTGTGAGAACCATCTTCGTCGACACCAGTCAGCCGGACCGGCTGGCCCGCGCCCTGGCCTCGCAGTCTGGCATCGACGTGTTCGTGGTGTCGCTGTACAGCGAGTCGCTGGACGAACCGGGCACCGAGGCCGGGACGTACATCGACATGATGACCGCCAATACGAAGACCATCGTCGAAGGACTCTCGGCGAACTGAAACAGGCTCGACCACAACTAGATAGGAGCGATACATGGCAACAGCGAAACAGCTCGCGCTCACCTCGAGCGCGGTGCTGACCGCACTCGTGCTGGCCGGCTGCAGTGGGGGAGGCGGCGCCGAGCAGGCATCGGAGTCCCCCGCCGCCGACGGTGCGGCCTCCGAGGCGCCGGCCGAGTTGGCCGTCAACGAGCCGGTGGTGGTGACCTACGACGGCGGACTTGCCGTACTGGACGGCGAGACTCTGGAGGTCAAGAACCAGATTCCCATGGACGGGTTCCTCCGGATCAATCCCGCAGGTGACGAGGGGCATGTCATGGTGTCCACCAGCGAGGGCTTCCAGGTCCTGGACGCCACTCGCGCCCAGCTGACTGACGTGGTTTTCCCGGCGCAGGAACCCGGTCACGTGGTGCCCCACGGTGAGACCACCGCATTGTTCGCCGACGGTACCGGCGAGGTGACGCTGATCGATCCGCATGATCTGTCCGAGGCAGAGCCGGCCACCGAGAAGTTCACGACGCCGAGCCCCCACCACGGTGTGGCGGTGGTCCTCGAAGACGGCACCCGGGTGCTCAGTGAGGGCACCGAAGAGGGGCGAACCGGAGCCGTCGCGTTGGATGCCAACGGTCAGCAGGTCGCCAGCAGCAGTGACTGCCCGGGACTGCACGGGGAGACGGTGGTGGCTGACGAGACCGTCGTGTTGGGTTGTGAGAACGGGCCTTTGGTCTTCAAGGCAGGGGAATTCACCAAGATCACCGCTCCGGACGCGTACGCGCGTAGCGGAAACCTGCGCGGGTCCGCTGAATCGCCGATCGCACTCGGCGACTACAAGGTGGACCCCGACGCGGAGCTGGAGCGGCCGGATCAGTTCGCCCTGATCGACACCACCACCAACCAGCTCCGGGTTGTTCCGTTGCCCGAGGGGGTCAGCTACTCCTTCCGGTCCCTGGCCATGGGGCCGCATGCCGAGCCGATGATCCTGGGCACCGACGGCAAGCTGCACGTCTTCGACGCAGGCACCGGTGACGTGGTGCGCAGCATCGACGTGGTGACGCCGTGGACCGAGCCGGATGAGTGGCAGCAGCCGATGCCGACCGTCTTCGTCCGCGGCCATGATGTGTACGTCACCGACCCTGCCTCCAGTGAGATCCACGTCGTCGACGTCGAAACCGGCGAGGTGACGCAGACCGCGCAACTCCCGGTCACTCCGAACGAACTCAGTGGCCCGGTCGGCCACGAGCACTGACCGACGTCAGTACCGGTTCTCGGTGACGAACTCATCGAGCGGCCGCCCGAACGCCCAGTGATCGATTTCCAGCGCTGGGCGTTCGGGAAACTCCGGCACCGGACCGAGGCACAGCACCGCCACCGGTTCGGCGCCATCGGGGATGCCCAGCAGCTCGGCCAGCCGCTGCGGGTCGAACAGCGAAACCCAGCCCAGTCCAAGGCCTTCCACCCGCGCCGCCAGCCACATGTTCTCGATGGCGCAGGACACCGAGGCCAGGTCCATCTGCGGCAACGTGCGTCGGCCGAACACGTGGCGCGGCCGGTCGTCGCACAGCGCCACTACCAGCAACTCGGCGCACTCCAGAATGCCCTCGACCTTCAAGGCCATGAACTCGTCGGACCGTTCACCTAGGGCGTCGGCGGTCAACTGACGCTCCTCGTCGACCAGCCCGTGAATCGCGCGGCGCAGCTGGTGGTCGGTGATCCTGATGAACCGCCACGGCTGCATCAGTCCGACGCTCGGAGCCGCATGCGCTGCACCCAACAGCCGCGCCAGCACGTCGTCGGGCACCGACGCCCCGGGAACGAAGCGGCGCATGTCGCGGCGTTCGGTGATGGCGCGGTACACCGCGTGGCGCTCTTGTTCGGTGAAGACATGCTGGCTCACAGCACGAGGCTAGTGACGGGGCGGTCAGCCGCAGCTCCGACTGGCTTAAATGAATTGGTAACCGTTATCGTTACCGCATGACTTGTGTGAAAGGACTGCTGGCCGCGGCCGTGCTGGCTGCGCCCTTCGTCCTGGCCGCCTGCTCGGGCGGCGGCGACAGCCCCGCCGACACCTCGGCGCCCGCAGCAGCGCCGGGCGACTGCCCGGTCAGCCCGGTGTCCGTGGTGGTCAGCGTGGACCAGTGGGGCGACATCGTGTCCGATCTCGGCGGCGCCTGCGCCGACGTCAAGACCGTGCTGGCGTCGTCGTCGGTGGACCCGCACGATTACGAACCGTCCCCCTCGGATGCCGCCACCTTCGAGGGCGCCCAACTGGTGGTGATCAACGGCGGGCACTACGACGAGTGGGCCACCAAGCTGGCCGCCACCTCAGCGCCCGACGCGCCCGTGATCGCCGCGCTGGCGGAATCCGGTGAGGATCACGCCCACGAGGGTGACGAGCACGGTGAGGGCCACGACCACGATCACGGCGAGGAGGGCGTCAACCCGCACGCCTGGTACAGCCCCACCGCGGTGATGACCCTGGCCGACTCGGTGACCGCCGAATTGGGCAAGCTAGCACCTGAGGCCGCGGACTACTTCGAGGACCGCCGCGAGCAGTTCACCACCGACATGGCGCCCTACACCGACCTGGTCGCCAAACTCGAGGGCGAAGTCGGCGGAAAGCGTTATGTGGCAACCGAAAGTGTCTTCGATGACATGGCGGGGGCAATCGGACTGGTCAACGTCACACCGCCCGGGTACCAGGCGTCGTCGGCCAACGAGACCGATCCGTCGCCTGCCGACCTCCAGGCCGTCCTGAGTCTGCTGGACGCCAAAGGCGCCGACGTGCTGGTCTACAACACCCAGACCGAGGGATCGGTACCCGAACAGATCCGCGCCGCGGCAGAGAGCGCGGGCGTCCCGGTGGTCGATGTCACCGAAACCGTGCCGCCGGGCACCGACTCGTTCGAAGCTTGGCAGGTGCAACAACTCGAAGCCCTGGCCGAGGCTCTTGGTGTCCAGTCCTGAACCGGCGCTGTCGTTCGACGATGTCAGCGTGGTTCGCGGGGGACGCCTGATCTGGTCCGAAGGCACCTTCGAGGTGCCCGCCGGCGGGATCACCGCCGTGATCGGTTCCAACGGTTCGGGCAAGACCACCCTGCTGCAGGTGGTGCTCGGGCTGCTGCGGGTGGCCTCGGGCACGGTGCGGGTGCTGGGCCGCCCGCCCGGCCAGGCCACCGAGCTGATCGGCTACGTGCCGCAGAACTACGCTGCCGCGGCGGGTAACGCGATCCGGGCCGCCGACGCCGTGATGCTGGGTCTGATCGGCAACCGGTGGGGATTCGCCGCACCGTCGGCCGACCAGCGTCGCCGCGTCGCCGAGACCCTGGACGCGGTAGGAGCCGCCGACTTCGCCGGGCGCAGGCTCTCGGAACTGTCCGGCGGCCAACGCCAGCGGGTGGCCATCGCCGAGGCCTTGGTCAGCCGCCCGCAGCTGCTGATCCTCGACGAGCCGCTGGCCGCCATCGACCTGCGCAATCAGCGCGAGATCGTGCGGCTGCTGGACCGCATCCGGGACGAATTCGGTGTCACCATCCTGGTGGTGGCCCACGATCTCAACCCGCTGCTCGGGGTGCTGGACAGCGCCATCTATCTGCTCGACGGCCACGCGCACTTCGACAAGATGAACCAGGTGGTCGACGAGCAGTTGCTCAGCCACCTGTACGGGACCTCGATTCAGGTGGTGCACACCCCGCAGGGCGAGCTGTACATGAGGAGCGTCTAGTGGGCACCCAGGTGATCGCCCTGGGCTACCAGGAGAACTGGTGGGACATCCTCACCTCGGCCTTCATGCGCAACGCGCTGATCGGCGGCACCCTGGTGGCGCTGGCGGCCGGCCTGATCGGCTATTTCATCGTCGTACGCAACACCGCGTTCGCCGCGCACGCCTTGGCGCACATCGGGTTTCCCGGCGCCACCGGCGCGGTCCTGCTCGGGGTGCCGGTGACGGTGGGCCTCGGGGTGTTCTGCATCGGCGGGGCGCTGGTGATCGGAGCGCTGGGCAAGAAGGCCGACGAGCGTGAGATCGCTACCGGCACCGTGTTGGCCGCTGCCACCGGCCTGGGCCTGTTCTTCAGCTCGCTGGCCACCAAGAGCAGCAGCACCGTCACCAACGTGTTGTTCGGCAACCTGCTCGCGGTCACCCACGAACAGCTCATCGTCTTCGCGATCCTGGTGGCGGTGCTGGCCGTCACCATCGCCGCCATCTTCCGGCCGCTGCTGTTCGCCTCGGTCAACGCCGAGGTGGCCGAGGCCAAGGGCGTGCCGGTGCGCGCGCTGTCGATGGTCTTCATGGCGCTGCTGGGTCTGGCCATCACCATGGCCGTGCAGGCCGTCGGCACGCTGCTGCTGTTCGCGCTGGTGGTCACCCCGGCAGCCACCGCGATCATGCTGACCGCGCGGCCGGTGGTCGCAATGCTGGTCTCGACCGTGTTGTGCCTGCTGGCGGTATGGGCCGGCCTGGTGCTGTCGTCGATCTTCGATCTGCCGCCCAGCTTTGTCGTCGTGGCCATCGTGTGCACGGTGTGGCTGGTGGTGTGGTCGGTGGTGCAGCGCGCCGGCACGGTGCCGAGGGTCAAGCCCTCGGGTCACATGAACTAACCTCACAGAGCATGTCCAGAAGTCCGGTCCCGCGCAGGCGGGCCACCCTGGCTTCGCTGGCCGCAGAACTCAAGGTCTCGCGCACCACCATCTCCAACGCCTACAACCGCCCCGACCAGCTGTCGGCCGACCTGCGTGAGCGGATCTTCGCCACCGCGAAGCGGTTGGGCTACGCCGGTCCGGACCCAGTGGCGCGGTCGCTTCGCACCCGCAAGGCCGGTGCGGTGGGTCTGGTGGTCACCGAACCGCTGACCTATTCCTTCCGTGATCCCGCAGCGCTGAACTTCGTCGCCGGTCTCGCCGAATCCTGCGAAGAGGCCGGCCAGGGACTGCTGCTGGTGGCGGTCGGGCCGGGCCGCAGCCTGGCCGACGGCGCCGGTTCCGTGCTCTCGGCCGGGGTGGACGGCTTCGTGGTCTATTCCGCCTCCGATGACGACCCCTATCTGCAGACGGTGCTGGACCGCCGGCTGCCGGTGGTGCTGGTCGACCAGCCGCGCGATGTCCCCGGCACGTCCCTGGTGTGCATCGACGACAGAACCGCAATGCGTGAGATGGCCGAGTATGTCTTCGAACTCGGCCACCGCGAGGTGGGACTGCTGACCATGCGGCTGGGCCGTGAGCCCACCACGCCCGCGGACTCGGCCGCACTGGTGATCCCGGAGCGGTTGAGCGACAACCGTTTTCACGTCCAGTGTGAGCGCATCGGCGGCGTGCAGGACGCGATGGCGGCCGCCGGCCTGGACCCGGCGGGCCTGACGATCGTGGAGAGCTTCGAGCACGGGCCGGCCTCCGGCGGCCGCGCGGCCGAGGTGGCGTTGCAGGCCAATCCGCGGATCACCGCGCTGATGTGCACCGCCGACGTGCTGGCGTTGTCGGCCATGGACTTCCTGCGTGCGCGGGGCATCTACGTGCCGGGGCAGATGACCGTGACGGGCTTCGACGGGATCCCCGAGGCACTCAAGCGGGGGCTGGCCACCGTGTCGCAGCCCAGTCATGAAAAGGGCAGGCGCGCAGGCGCTCTGCTGCACAGCCCGCCGCGTGACGGACTGCCGGTGGTCGACGTGCTGCCGTGTGAGCTGATCCGCGGCCGTACCGCGGGACCGCCCGGCTAACGGCGGGCCGCGGCCAGGAACTCCAGGCAGGCGGCGACGTCCTCGGGGGAGTCGATGCGGTGGCCGGCGGCGGTGTCACCCGGCCCGACTTTGATACCGACATCACCGTCGCGCAGACGCCGGAAGGCCTTCTCGTCGGTGACGTCGTCGCCGAAGAACACCACCACGTCGGCAGCCTCGCGCTGACGCAGGATGTCGATCGCCTCACCCTTGTCGGTGATGATGACCGCGAACTCCAGGACTGCCTTGCCCGCGGTCTGCTGGGCTGTCCAGGATTCGCCCGCAGCGTGTGCCGCGGCCAGGGCGGCCTCGGCGTCGGCGGGGGCGGCGTTGCGCACGTGCAGAGCGACGCTGGCCGGCTTCGGTTCCACGGTCACACCCGGGTGCTGCGCGGCGATGGCGTTCAGCGTGTCGGTGATGGTCTGCAGCAGGGCGGTGTCGATGTCGTGGCCGAAACCCGATTCGAATTCCGCACCGTGGCTGCCGACCAGGTGCACTACCTCGGACAGGCCGGACAACGTGCCCAGATCAGCCAACGCGCGGCCGGAGATCAGTGCCGCCGCGGTGTCCGGCGCCGCGGCCAGGCGGCGCAGCGCGTCGGCCGCCGCAGGCAGCGGGCGCGCGTCGGCGGGGTGGTTCACGATCGGTGCCAGGGTGCCGTCGAAGTCGCACGCGACCAGGATGCGCGGCGCCTGCGCGGCCCGGGTCAGAGCGGCGGTGACGTCATCGGGGAGGCCCACCCGTCAGATCTTAGGGTGGTCCCCGTCGCCGATGAGCAGCCGCACCGCCAAGTCCAGGCGTTTGCTCACGTCCGTGGCCGAGGCCCGCCGGGTGAGCCAGGCCAGCAGGTTGGACAACCAGACGTCGGAGATCACCCGGGCGATGTGGAACTGGTCTTCGCTGGGTTCTCCGTCGGCCATTGCGCGGGCGAACATCGAGTCGATGATCTTTTCCACGTGATCAACTTCACCGGCGGCGGAGGCGTCGGCGAACACGTAGGCGCGGGTCATGGCCTCGGTCAGCAGCGGGTTGCGCTGCATGGCCCGGTTGAGCTTGCTGACCATGAAGTTGAGCCGCTCGTAGGGGCTCTCGCCGGCCATCGGGCTGCGATCGGTGCGGGCGTCGATGCGCTCGAACTCCCGGCCCAGCGCGGACACCAGCAGGTGGACCTTGGACGGGAAGTAGCGGTACAGGGTGCCCACCGCGACGTCGGCGCGGTCGGCCACGGCCCGCATCTGCACGGCTTCGTAGCCGCCCTTCGAGGCGATCGCCATGGTGGCGTCGAGAATGCGTTTACGGCGTTCGCGCTGCGCTTCGGACCCGAGTTCGGACTCGGCGAGGACGGCCACGGTCATGACCTCCCGCGGCTGTGCCGCGGAGGTTTGCGTTGGCGTGGAGGCCTGAGACATGCGGCCGACAGCTCCTTCTTCTCACGTATCGATGGAGACGATACGCACCGCAGACCTGAAATTCCCACCTCCGCGCCCCCGAGACATCCGTGAGAGTCGTCTGTGTACTGGTGTAACGGTGGTCGACTTGACGGTCGGCCACTGGCACTATTAGAACACGTTCTAGTGGGCCGCACCGGCCAACTGCCGTGAAAACCGAGGAGTGTGCGGTGTCTGGAGTTGCTGGCGCTACCGCCGCAGAACAATTAGCTGCGCGTGAACTGGTGCGGTCCTGGGCCTCCGGTTCCGGTGCCATTGCCGCCATCCGCGACGTCGAGGAGGGCAAATCCGAGGCCTGGCGGCCGGTGTTCGGCGCGCTGACCGAGCTGGGGCTGTTCGGTGTCGCCGTCCCCGAGGACCTCGGCGGCGCCGGCGGCAGTGTCGCCGACCTGTGCGCCATGGTCGACGAAGCGGCGGCAGCGCTGATCCCGGGACCGGTGGCCCCCACCGCGGTGGCCGGCCTGGTGGTGCACGACGCCAATCTGCAGGCGCTGGCCTCCGGTGAGCGCGCGGCGGGCCTGGCACTGGCTGCGGACCTGACTTTCGACGGCTCGGTGGTGTCCGGCACCGCCGAGTACGTCCTGGGCGCCGATCCCGGGGCGCTGCTGCTGCTGCCCGCGGGCGGGCAGTGGTTGCAGATCGACTCCAATGCCGCCGGGGTCGAGATCGAACTGCACGACCCGACCGACTTCTCCCGCCAGTTGGGCCGGGTCACCCTGACGTCGGTTCCCGCCGTCGAACTGGACATCCCGGCGCAGCGGCTACGTGACCTGGCCGCGACGGTGTTCGCCGCCGAGGCGGCCGGCATCGCGCGGTACGCGCTGACCACCGCATCGGAGTACGCCAAGGTGCGCGAGCAGTTCGGCAAGCCGATCGGCAGCTTCCAGGCCGTGAAACACATGTGTGCCGAGATGTTGCTGCGCTCGGAGCAGGCCGCCGTCACCGCGTCCGACGCGGCGCGTGCGGCATCGGAATCCGACGACGACCAGCTGGCCGTGGCCGCCGCGGTGGCCGCGGCCACCTGTATCGAGGCCGCTGTCGACAATGCCAAGGACTGCATCCAGGTGCTCGGCGGCATCGGGTTCACCTGGGAGCACGACGCGCACCTCTACTTCCGCCGCGCCTACGCCATCAATCAGCTGCTGGGCGGCCGGGCGGTCTGGTCGCGGCGGGTGGCGGAGCTGACCACCGGAGGTCTGCGTCGCCGCCTGGGCATCGACCTGTCCGAGGTCGAGGACCAGCGCGCCGGGCTGGCCGCCGAGATCGCCGAGATCGCCGCGCTGCCCACCGAAGCGCGCCACGGCGCACTGGCCGAGGCCGGGTTGTACGCGCCGCACTGGCCGGTTCCGTTCGGCCGCGAAGCCTCCCCGGCCGTGCAGCTGCTGATCGACGAGGAACTGGCCGCCGCCGGGGTGGACCGCCCCGACATCTCCATCGGCTGGTGGGCGGCACCCACCATCCTCGAACACGGGACCGAAGAGCAGGTCGCCCGGTTCATCCCGGGGACACTCTCCGGGGAGATCTATTGGTGCCAGCTGTTCTCCGAGCCGGGCGCGGGTTCCGACCTGGCCGCGTTGCGCACCAAAGCTGAACGGCGCGAGGGCGGTTGGTTGCTGACGGGCCAGAAGGTGTGGACGTCGAACGCCCAGAAGGCGAACTGGGGGGTGTGCCTGGCGCGCACCAACCCGGATGCCCCCAAGCACAAGGGCATCACCTACTTCATCGTGGACATGAGTGCCCCCGGCCTGTTGATCCGGCCGCTGCGGGAGATCACCGGTGAGGCCCTGTTCAACGAGGTCTTCCTCGACGAGGTCTTCGTGCCCGACGAGCTGGTGGTGGGCCCGGTGGACGGCGGCTGGCCGCTGGCGCGCACCACGCTGGCCAACGAGCGGGTGGCCATGGGCGGCGGGGGCAAGCTCGACAAGGGCATGGAGGACCTGATCGGTGCCGTCGGCGAGCTCGAACTGGATGTCGCAGAACAGGATTCGCTGGGCCGGTTGATCGTCGCCGCGCAGATCGGGTCACTGCTGGATCAACGCATCGCCGAGCTGGCGGTCGGCGGTAAGGATCCCGGAGCCCAGTCCAGCATCCGCAAGCTTGTCGGGGTGCGCTACCGGCAGGCGCTGGCCGAAAAGGTGATGGAGCTGTCGCCGGGGGCAGGGCTGGTGGACAACCCCGAGGTCCGGTACTTCCTGAACACCCGGTGCCTGACCATCGCCGGTGGCACCGAGCAGATCCTGCTGACCCTGGCCGGCGAGCGGCTGCTGGGACTGCCCCGGTAGGGCTAGAACCCGGTCTGCGCGCAGGCGCCGCGGGTGGTGACGTTGTGCCCGCCGTAGACCACCTGGATCTGGGAGCACACGATGAAGCTCGCGGCGGTGTCGGGCCGACCGGTGGTCCACGATGTCGGCACCGAACTGCCGTCGGTCCGGAAGCGTTCCAGCCCACCACCGCCGAAGTAGGTCACCGAGATCTCCACCCCGCTGGGGTTCTTCAGCATCCGGGACAGCACGTTGTCGTGGTTGGCGCCCTTGGTTTCCCGCGGCATGCCCGCAGGGGCGCTGTACTCCGCTTCCTGCCAGACGTTGCGGTCGTTGCTGCGCAGGGTGATCGTCTGGCGGGCCCAGAATTCGCCCGGGAAACCCGTGGGGCCGCCGGGGGTGAGCAGGTTGGCCTGGGTGTCGAAGTAGCACCGGGCTTCTGCGGCCACACAATTGGCGTTGACGTGCATCTCCACCTGGGTTGCCGGGTCCACCGGAAAAGACGACATGCCCGAGTCCGCAGCCGCTGACGCGGGGGCGCTGGGGGCCAGCAGCGCCGCAGCGACCGCCAGCGGGATTGCTGCGAACCGTTTCATCCGACGAAAGTATCCCGTCGTCATTCGTCGTAGGTCACTTCGACGGAATCCGATGCCGGCAGGGCCTGGCAACCCAGGATCAGACCCTCCTCGAGATCCGAGGGCTCCAGCACGTCGTTGATCTCCATCGTCACCTCGCCGCTGGTCTTGAGCACCGCGCAGGCCCCGCAGTGCCCTTCCCGGCAGGAGAACGGCGCATCCAGCCCCTTGTCCAGCAGGACGTCGAGCAGCTTGGCGGTGCGCGGCCAGCTCAGTTCGTGAGTGGTGCCGTCCAGCGTCACCACCGCGGTGGCGGCCGGTTGGTCATCTCCCGCGTCATCCTCGATGGTCACCGCGGCGAACGGATCGGTGTCCAGCGAACGGAACACCTCGACGTGCACCTGCTGGTCCGGCATGCCCAGCGACTGCAGGGCCTCGCGGGCGGCGGTCATGAAAGGACCCGGCCCGCAGATGAAGGCCTGTTTGGCGGTGTGGGCCCCGGCCAGGTGCGCCAGGGCGCCGACACTGGGCAGCCCCTGCACCGATTCAAGCCAGTGGATCACCGAGAGCCGGTCGGGATACCGGGCCGCCAGCTCGCGCAGTGTTTCGGCGAAGATCACCGACTTCTCATCGCGGTTGGCGTAGATCAAGGTGACCTGGCCACTGCCCTCGGAGAGCGCGGATTTGCAGATCGCCAGCATGGGGGTGATGCCGCTGCCCGCCGCGATCAGCAGGAAGTCGCCGTCGAGGCTCTTGGGCACGAACGTGCCCGACGGCGCGAGTACGTGCATGGTCATGCCGGGGGCGGCGTTGTCGCACAGCCAGTTCGAGGCGTACCCGTCGACGGTGCGTTTGACGGTGACGGTCAGCGAGGTGTCGGTGTGCGGCGAGCTGCACAGCGAATAACAGCGAGCCACCGATCCGGTGCGCTCGCTGGGAATCCGCAGCGTCAGGAACTGGCCCGGGGTGTAGCGCAGCTTGTCCGCGGCGACGTCTGCGCCGTCGGGGACCTTGAAGACCAGCGACCGGGCATCGTCGGTTTCGGCGATGACGTCGGCGATCTCGAGTTCCAGAACGTGGCTACCGAGCGGCTCCGTCACCGGCGCACCCCCTCTTCTGCGGCGGTCTCATAACTAGAACAGGTTACAGAAACGGTCCGCTGCAGGTCCAGCGCCTGCGCAGGGCCGGTTCTCGACACAAATCGTAACGTGTTCTAGTCTTGAACCCAGTTCTTACGGGTCCCGCACCCCCTGGGAGGAAATGCAGTGACTTCCATTCAACAACGTGACGCACAGTCCGTGCTGGCCGGTATCGACGATCTGCTCCCGCTGATCGCGAAACGGGCCCAGGCGGCCGAGGAGTTGCGGCGCATTCCGGACGACACCATCAGCGATCTCGACGAGGTGGGCTTCTTCAAGCTGCTGCAGCCCGAGCAGTGGGGTGGCTTCCAGACCGACCCGGCGGTGTTCTACGAAGCCGTGCGCCGCCTGGCCACCGCCTGCGGTTCCACCGGGTGGGTGTCGTCGATCATCGGCGTGCACAACTGGCACCTGGCGCTGTTCGACCAGCAGGCCCAGGAGGACGTCTGGGCCGACGACCCGACGGTCCGGGTGTCCTCGTCGTATGCCCCGATGGGCGCCGGTGAGGTGGTCGACGGCGGCTACAAGGTCAGCGGTGCCTGGCAGTGGTCTTCCGGGTGTGACCACGCCACCTGGGCGTTCCTCGGCGGACCGGTCATCAAGGACGGCCGGCCGGTGGACTTCGGCAGCTTCCTGATCCCACGCAGCGACTACCGCATCGACGACGTGTGGAACGTGGTGGGACTGAAGGCGACCGGCAGCAACACCGTAGTGGTCAAGGATGTCTTCGTGCCCCGGCACCGGTTCCTGTCCTACCGCTCCATGAACGACGGCAGCGCGGGCGGCTACGAGCGGAACACCGCGCCGGTCTACAAGATGCCGTGGGGCACCATGCATCCCACCACCATCTCGGCGCCCATCGTCGGCATGGCCTACGGCGCCTACGACGCGCACGTCGAGCACCAGGGCAAGCGGGTGCGTGCGGCCTTCGCCGGAGAGAAGTCCAAGGACGATCCCTTCGCCAAGATCCGCATCGCCGAGGCGGCCAGCGACATCGACGCCGCGTGGCGCCAGCTGGCGGGCAATGTCAGCGAGGAATACGCGTTGCTCAGCGCCGGCAAGGAGATTCCGTTCAGCCTGCGTGCGCGGGCCCGGCGCGACCAGGTGCGTGCCACCAAGCGCGCCATCGAGTCGATCGACCTGCTGTTCGAGGCCTCCGGTGCCACCGCACTGAACCTCGATCAACCCGTGCAGCGGTTCTGGCGTGATGCCCATGCCGGGCGGGTGCACGCCGCCAACGAGCCCGAGCGCGCGTACCTGATCTACGGAAACGACGCCTTCGGTCTCCCGCCGCAGGACACGATGGTCTAGTGACGTCGTTCGCCGCGGAAGCGGCCCAGCAGCAGGAGATCACCTTCGAGTCCACCTCGAGGTACGCGCAGGTCCGCGATGACATGCGGCTGCACTACCACGAAGCCGGTGACCCGGCCTCTCCCACGGTGGTGCTGCTGCACGGCGGCGGGCCGGGGGCGTCCAGCTGGTCGAACTTCAGCCGCAACATCCCGGTGCTGGCCAAGCATTTTCACGTGCTGGCCGTTGATCAGCCGGGCTACGGGCACTCGGACAAACACACCGAACACGAGCAGTACAACCGCTACAGCGCCACCGCGCTGCTCAACCTGTTCGACCACCTCGGCATCGACCGCGCCGAGCTGGTCGGCAACTCACTCGGCGGCGGAACCGCGGTGCGGTTCGCCCTGGACAACCCGAAGCGGGCCGGCCGGCTGGTGCTGATGGGCCCGGGTGGGCTCAGCGTCAACCTGTTCGCGCCGGACCCCACCGAGGGCGTCAAGCTGCTGGGCCGCTTCGCCGCCGACCCCACCCGCGAGAACATCGAGAAGTTCCTGCGGATCATGGTGTTCGACCAGAGCCTGATCACCCCGGAACTGGTGGAGGAGCGCTTCGCGATCGCCAGCACCCCGGAGTCTCTGGCTGCCACCAAGGCGATGGGGAAGTCCTTCGCGGGCGCCGATTTCGAGCTCGGCATGATGTGGCGCGATGTCTACAAGCTGCGGCAGCGGGTACTGCTGATCTGGGGCCGCGAAGACCGGGTGAACCCGCTGGACGGCGCGCTGGTGGCGCTGAAGCAGATTCCGCGGGTGCAGCTGCACGTCTTCGGTCAGTGCGGGCACTGGGCGCAGCTGGAGAAGTTCGACGAATTCAACAAGCTCACGATCGACTTCCTGGGAGGTTCGAGGTGACGATCACGTCGTTGGGGTATCTGCGGATCGAGGCCACTGATGTCGGGGCCTGGCGCGAGTACGGCCTCAAGGTGCTGGGCATGGTCGAGGGCAAGGGCCCGACCGATGGTGCCCTGTACCTGCGGATGGACGAGTTCCCGGCCCGGCTGATCATTGTCCCCGGTGAGCACGACCGGCTGCTGGAGTCCGGCTGGGAGACCGCCAATGCGGCAGCGCTGCAGGACATCCGGACCCGGCTGGACATGGCGGGCACGCCGTACAAGGAAGCCACCGCCACGCAGCTGGCCGACCGCCGTGTCGACGAGATGATCGTCTTCGACGACCCGTCGGGCAACACCCTCGAGGTGTTTCACGGGGTGGCATTGGAGCACCGCCGGGTGGTCAGCCCCTACGGACACAAGTTCGTCACCGAGGAGCAGGGGCTGGGCCATGTGGTCCTGACCACCCGTGACGACGCCGAGACTCTGCACTTCTACCGCGATGTGCTCGGCTTCTTCCTGCGCGATTCGATGAAGCTGCCGCCGCAGTTGGTGGGCCGCCCAGCCGACGGTGCACCTGCGTGGCTGCGCTTCCTCGGGGTGAACCCACGCCACCACAGCCTCGCGTTCATGCCGGGTGAAACCCCCAGTGGCATCGTGCATCTGATGGTCGAGGTGGGTGAGGCCGACGACGTGGGCCTGTGCCTGGATCGCGCGCTGCGCCGCAAGGTGAAGATGTCGGCCACGCTGGGCCGCCACGTCAACGACAAGATGCTGTCCTTCTACATGAAGACCCCGGGCGGGTTCGACATCGAATTCGGTTGTGAGGGACTCGAAGTCGACGACGATGACTGGGTGGCGCGGGAGAGCACCGCGGTCAGTCTGTGGGGTCACGACTTCAGCGTCGGCTTCAAGTAGTCGTCATGACGTCAGCGGATATCGACCCGCGCACATTCCGCCACGTGCTCGGGCAGTTCTGCACGGGCATCACCATCATCACCACCGTGCACGACAAGGAGCCGATAGGCTTCGCCTGCCAGTCGTTCGCCGCCCTGTCGCTGGACCCGCCGCTGGTGTTGTTCTGCCCCACCAAGGTGTCGCGCTCCTGGGCCGCCATCGAGGCCAGTGGCCGCTTCTGCGTGAACATCCTGCACGAAAAGCAGAAGGACGTCTCGGCGCGGTTCGGGTCGCGGGAGCCGGACAAATTCGCCGGAATCGACTGGACCCCATCCAAGCTCGGCTCCCCGGTGATCGACGGCTCGCTGGCCCACATCGACTGCTCGGTGGCATCGGTGCACGACGGCGGTGATCACTTCGTGGTGTTCGGGGCGGTGCATTCGCTCTCGGAGGTGCCCAAGAAGAAGCCCCGTCCGCTGCTGTTCTACCGCGGTGAGTACACGGGCATCGAGCCGGACAAGAACTCGCCGGCGCAGTGGCGTGACGATCTGGAAGCGTTCATCACGGCCACCACGCCGGACACCTGGTTGTAGCCCGCTCCTCAGCTCGCCATGACAACGCGGTCTCCGCCTTGGCCTTTGGCCTCGTACATGGCGGCGTCCGCGGCTGATATGACGCCGTCGATCGTCTGGTCGATGCATGTCGCGGCGGCCATTCCGATGCTGACTGTGACGGCGGGCTGAGCCGGGGCTGACACGGCGAGTCGGATACGTTCGGCGACTCGGCACGCATGCTCCGGTGTGACGCGGTCGACCACGAGGAATTCCTCCCCGCCCCATCGCCCCACCTCGGCTTCGCTGCGCACACTTGATCGGATGCAACGCGCGATGCGGATCAGTACCTGGTCACCGACGGCGTGCCCCAATGTGTCGTTGATCCGTTTGAACCCGTCGACGTCGATCAGCAGCGCGCACAGCGTCGTGCCTGGCGTTGCGTTGCTGTTGAGTCGCTCCATCGCGATCGACAGGCCGCGCCGGTTGGTCAGCTCCGTCAACGGATCGATCAAGGCCAGTCGGGAGCTGTGCTGAAGCGCCCAGAAGCCGAAGTGCAGCGCCGGAAGGATGCATACCGTGACCAGCAGGGCGATGACGGCCCGCGACAGCGCGATCTGCAGTCCGTCCTCCGCTGTCGTCTCTGCCAGCCAGATCGCGACGCCGATGACGGCAGCCGTGCTCCAAGCGATGTGGGCCAGGTGCAGCCTGGGGCCGTGAAAGAAGACTATGTAGCCGCCGCCGCACAGCAGTAGCGGCATCCCTGACATCGCCAGGTTGGGGTCACCGAACAGCAGGGTCGACAGGGTCATGATGACGTCGACGAAGATCAGCAACCCTGCTGATTCCCGCGCGCTCGGCCACCCCCGCAGAGCCCATCGCGCGGCCCACAGCAGCGAACCTACAGCGACCACGCCCCACCCGATCCGGATGATGACGGTGTCGGTGACCGGCGGCGCCACCACGTTGACCGCGGCGAGTACACCCATGATGACGCCAATACCGGCGATGAGTCTGCGCAAAACGGGGAGGATGCCACGGCTGCCCAGGAATTCGGTCCGCCACTCATAGTCAGCGCGCTCACGCCACCACCGCATCAGCAGGCCGTCGACGGACCCATTTGAAACCGTGGGTGTGGGTCGTCGGGGTTGTTCGCTCACTGTGGGGTGACCCTTCTACACAGATAGAAAGGCCAGGATGGCAGCCCGCGTCGGCGGCGGTGTTCTGTTGTGCCCGACTGCCCTGAGGTAGGGCGCGGAGCGCATCGCGTGCAGTTCTCTAGATGCAGCCCAGCGCGCAGGGATCGGCCACCTGATCCTCGGGTAACGAGTTGGCCGGCGGCTTGTCCTGGCTGAGGTCGATGTCGCCTTCCAGATCCGGCGCCACCGGCAGCATGCTGCACAGGAACGAGAGCCCGAATTCGCACGGCGGCATCGGCTCGGCTCCGGCCGGGGCGGCCAGCGTGCCGCCGGCGAGCAGCAGGGCGGCGGTGGCAAGCGTGATCCGTCGCAGCATCGGGTGAGCCTATCCCAGGACCCGCTCCAGGAACTCGACGATGGCCGCGGCGACCTCCCGGTGCACGGTTTCGTTGAGGATGTCGTGGCGGGCACCGGGGAATTCCACGATCTCCAGCGACTCGATCTGTTCGGCGTAGGCGCGCACGGCACCCACGGGAGCGATGGCGTCGACTTCGCCGTGCACCGCCAGCGTGGGCACCGCCAGGGTCGGCAGCTCGGCGCCCAGACTGTCCCAGATGGTGTCCAGCGCCCGGGCCAGCGCGCCGCCGTCAGCGTCGGTGAACCCCAGCGGGTCGTTCTCCAGGGCGTCGAGATAGAACGGGTCCGCCGACAGGATCGCCAGGTCCAGCTCGAAGCTGCTGTCGGGGTTCAGCAGCTCGGGCACGGGCACCAGCGGTGCCCCGGAGAGCACGCCGGCGGCGTAGCGCTGCGGCGCGTCCAGCAGGATCGAGATGGCCACGGCGGCACCGAACGAATGTCCCTGCAGCACAAGGGGAATTCCGGGGGTGGCCTCCTCGGCCAGCGCGGTCAGCGCCTCGGCCAGGCCTGCACTGTGCGAGATGGGTCCGAAGTCACCGCGCTCACCCGGGCTCAGTCCGTGGCCGCGCTGGTCGACGGCCCAGAAGTCGAAACCGGCGGCATTGAGCGTGAACGCCAGCCGGTGATACAGCGAGATGTTCTCCCCGAAACCGTGCAGGAAGATCACCGCGGCGCGGGGCTGCTCGGCGGCCCAGTGGCGGTAGTAGAACCGTCCGGAGTCAGCGTCGATGTATGGCATCTGACGACTGCACCAGGCCAGGGCGCGCACCGCAACCGTTGTACTCAGCCGGTTGCCTCGAGGATCAGCGCGGCGGTCTCCTGTGGCTGGTCCCAGTGCGGGAAATGGCCGGAGCGGTCGAACCAGTGCAGCCGGGCGTCGGGGAACCGTTGCAGCGCGCGGCGGGCCTGGCGGGGGAACGTCACCCGGTCTTTGCGTCCCCAGCCGATGGTGACCCGGCCCGCCACGGGCCCGCCCTGCTGCGCGGGCCCGTGGATGAGGGCACTCACCGCGTCGTCGAGGCTGGGGGAGGAGGCGAAGTTGCGGAACTCGCGCAACACAAGGTCGGGATCCAGCGCCCACGGGCGGGCGGAGAACTGCGCCAGCAGGGCGGTACGCCCCACCGCCGAGCCGACCAGCGTCGGCAGCAGCGGCTGGATGCGTTTGACCAGACCCAGCGACGGTCGCAGGGTCGCGGCGAAGTAGCGCACCTCGGCGTCAGTCCAGAATCCCCCGGGGTTCAGCGCCACCACGGCGCCGCGGTGTCCGCGCCGCGCCAGTTCGAGGGCCATCCGGGCACCCATCGAGCTGCCCACCACGTCCACCTCGGTGAGGTCGTGGTCGGTGAGGAAGGACTGCACGGCGTCGGTCAGGCTGGCCACCGACACCTCGCCCGGGAGCGCCGGGCTGTCCCCGAACCCGGGCAGGTCCACGGCGTAGACCTCCCGGCGGGCGGCCAATGCGGGCAGTACCGGGTCCCAGTTGTGCAGGTGGGAGATGCCGTGGATGAGCAACAGGGGGGCACCGGAGCCGGTACGCAGGTATTTCACCCCGACCGGATACCCAGAAGTACGTCCTGCTGTCGACGCACCCGGTCCCGGATCGCATCGACGAAGGCGCCCACCTCCGGGCGCCGCAGCGTTTCCGCCCGCGCCACCAGCCAATAGCTCAGCTGGATGGCCACGGAGGCGGTCAATACCCGCTGCAGGTCGTCATGCCGGTCGGCCATGAAACACGGCAGCAAGCCCAGGCCGGCGGCCGCGCGGGTGGCCTCGACGTGCACGAAGACATTGGTGGACGACACCGACTCGCGCATCAGCGGGGCGAATGTGCGGGCCAGATCCAGGTCGTCGACCTGCAGCATGGAGTCGATGAAGTAGATCAACCGGTGCTCGGCCAGGTCGGCCACCGTGGCCGGCACCCCGCGCTCGGCCAGGTAGTCGGTGGCGCCGTAGAGCCCCAGCCGGTAGTCACCCAGCCGGATGGCCTCGGCGCGGTGCACCTGTGGCTGTCCCACCACCACCTCGATGTCCAGTCCGGAGCGCTGCTGGGTCACCCGGCGGGTGGCTGCCACGATCTCGACGGCGATGCCCGGGTGACGACGCTGGACCGCCGCCGCGGCCGGTGCGGCGATATAGGCGCTGAAGCCGTCGGTCGCCGACATCCGAACCACGCCCTCGAGCCGCGTCCCGGCCCCGTCGGGCGCCGACAGCGTGTGCACGGCTGTCTCCACCGCCTCCGCCGCGGCCAGGGCCTGGCGGCCGAGGTCGGTGAGTTCCCAGCTGCCACCCACCCGCGCCAGCACCCGGCCGCCGAGAGCCTGTTCGAGGGCGCTGATGCGGCGGGCCACCGTGGTGTGGTTGAGCCCGAGTTCGTCGGCGGCGGTGATGTAGCGGCCGCTTCGGCCCACTGCCAGCAAGATCAGCAAATCGTCGGCGCTGAGGCGCTGCGTACCAGCCATATCTGCATTTTTGCAGACCGCGGCTGCGGGTTTGGTCATTGCAGTTCACGGGAACCTGCACCACTATTCAGCAGAGTTGTGGTGGGCATCACAGGGCAGGAGTGGGGATGAGTCAGCCGATATCAACCGGTCTGAAGCGGGTGGTCGCCGCCTCGATGGCCGGCACCGTCGTCGAGTGGTACGAGTTCTTCCTCTACGGCACCGCGGCCACACTGGTTTTCAGCAAGGTGTTCTTCTCGGAGACCACCAGTGAGCTCAACGCGATCTTCCTGGCGTTTGCCACCTATGCCGTCGGCTTCGTCGCCCGCCCGCTCGGCGGTGTGGTGTTCGGCCACTACGGCGACAAGTACGGCCGCAAGAAGCTCCTGCAGTTCAGCTTGGTTCTGGTGGGTGCGGCCACGTTCCTGATGGGCTGCCTGCCCACCTACGGCCAGATCGGCTACTGGGCGCCCGGCCTGCTGGTGGCTCTGCGCTTCATCCAGGGCTTCGCGGTCGGCGGTGAATGGGGCGGCGCGGTGCTGCTGGTCGCCGAGCACAGCCCGGACCGCCAGCGCGGGTTCTGGGCCAGCTGGCCGCAGGCCGGGGTGCCCGCGGGCAACCTGCTGGCCACCGTCGTGCTGCTGGTGCTCACCACCACGCTCTCGGATGCCGCGTTCCTGTCGTGGGGCTGGCGCGTTGCGTTCTGGCTGTCCGCCGTGGTGGTGCTGGTCGGTTACTACATCCGCACCAAGGTCACCGATGCGCCGATCTTCGTTGCGGCGCAGGAGGAAGCCGAGCGCATCAAGGAATCCAGCTTCAGCGTGGTCGAGGTGCTCAAGCGCTACCCGCGTGGCGTCTTCACCGCCATGGGCCTGCGCTTCGGCGAGAACATCATGTACTACCTGGTGGTCACCTTCACCATCACCTACCTCAAGGTGCAGGTGGGCGCGGACACCTCGTCCATCCTGTGGTACCTGCTGGTCGCCCACCTGGTGCACTTCGCCGTCGTGCCCTTCGTCGGGCACCTCGCCGACAGGTTCGGCCGCCGCCCGGTCTACATGACCGGTGCCATCGTCGGCGCGACGTGGGGCTTCTTCGCCTTCCCCATGATGGATTCCGGAAACTACGCGGTGGTGACGGCAGCAGTGACCATCGGCCTGATCTTCCACGCGCTGATGTACGCACCGCAGCCGGCCATCATGGCCGAGATGTTCCCGACCCGGATGCGGTACTCCGGTGTCTCCCTTGGGTATCAGGTCACCTCGATCGTCGCCGGCTCGCTCGCGCCCCTGATCGCGGTCAAGCTGCTCGACATCTACGGCTCCTCGGTGCCGATCGCGATCTATCTGGCCGGCGCCTGCCTGGTCACGCTAATCGCGGTGCTGTTCGTCCGCGAGACCAACGGCCTGGACCTCGAGTCGCTCGACATCGCCGACGCCGAGGACGTCAAGAACTCCGCCAGGACGTCCGCGTGAGCGAGCTCGCGGGCAAGACCGCTCTGGTCACCGGCGGCGGTAGCGGGATCGGTGCCGCGTGCGCGCGGGATCTCGCCGCCCGCGGCGCCGCCGTCACCGTGGCCGACGTCGATGAGACCGCGGCCAAGACCGTCGCCGACGAGGTGGACGGAACCGCCTGGGCGGTGGACCTCCTGGACGTCGCACAGCTCGAGGAGCTGCGACTGCAGACCGACATCCTGGTCAACAACGCGGGCATCCAGGCCATCAACCCCATCCAGGACTTCGAGCCGGCGATGTTCCGCCGGATCCAGGCCCTGATGGTGGAAGCCCCCTTCCTGTTGGTACGGGCCGCGCTGCCGCACATGTACGCGGGTGGTTTCGGCCGGATCATCAACATCTCGTCGATCCACGGGCTGCGCGCCAGCGAGTACAAGGTGGCGTACGTGACCGCCAAGCACGCCCTGGAAGGCATGTCCAAAGTCACTGCGCTGGAAGGCGGTTCGCACGGGGTCACCAGCAACTGCGTCAACCCCGGATACGTGCGCACCCCCCTGGTGACCAAGCAGATCGCCGATCAGGCCCGCACCCACGGTATCGGTGAGGACGAGGTGCTGGCCAAGATCATGCTCACCGAGAGCGCGATCAAGCGCCTTGTGGAGCCGGAAGAGGTTGCCGCCCTGGTGGGTTGGCTGGCCTCACCTACCGCAGGCATGGTCACCGGCGCTTCCTACACCATGGACGGCGGCTGGTCGGCCCGCTAGTGTACCCAGGCCCCGATCCGCGCGACGGCCTCGTCCACGTCGGCGGTGGGCCCGGCGAACGACAACCGGACATAGGAACCCCCGCGCACCGGGTCGAAGTCGATGCCCGGGGCGATGGCCACCCCGGTCTCGGCCAGCAGCTTGGCGCAGAACGACAGCGAGTCGTCGGTCAGATGTGACACGTCGGCGTAGACGTAGAAGGCACCGTCGGTCGGCGCCAGCTTGTCGATACCGATGCCACGCAACCCGTTCAACAGCCGCTCGCGGTTGCGGCCGTAGTGTTGCAGATGGCTGTCGGCTTCGGTCACCGCCTCCGGGCTGAAGGCCGCCACGGCCGCCCGCTGGGACAGCACCGGCGGGCAGATGGTGAAATTGCCGGTCAACCGGTCCACGGCCCGCTGCAACGACTTCGGCACCACCATCCACCCCAGCCGCCAGCCGGTCATGGCGAAGTACTTCGAGAAGCTGTTCACCACCACGGCGTCGCGCGATGTCGACCATGCGCAACTGGTCTGCGGCGCACCGGGATACACCAGACCGTGGTACACCTCGTCGCTGATCAGCCGTACCCCGGTCTCGGCGCACCAGGTCGCGATGGCCGCCAGTTCCGACGGCGCGATCACCGTTCCGGTGGGGTTCGCCGGGCTGGCCACGATCACGCCGTCCAGGGGCGGGTGCACCGCGGCGAGCATGTCCGCGGTGGGCTGGAAGCGGGTGTCGGGTCCGCACGGGAGTTCGACCACCTCGCAGCCCAATGCGGTGAGGATGTTGCGGTAACACGGATAGCCGGGGCTGGTCACGGCCACGCGGTCACCGGCGTCGAAACAGGCCAGGAACGCCAGCAGGAAACCGCCGGAGGACCCGGTGGTCACCACCACGTCGTCGGCGTCCACGTCCAGCCCGTGCGCGCTGCGGTAGGAGTCGGCGATGGCCGTGCGCAGTTCCGGGATGCCGAGCGCGACGGTGTAGCCCAGCGGGCCGCCGTCGAGCGCGGCCAGCGCCGCGGCCCGCACGGGAACCGGTGCGCCCGCACCGGGCTGGCCCGCCGACATGTTCACCAGGTCACCGTGGGTGCGCTGACGTTCGGCGGCGGCCAGCCAGACATCCATCACATAGAACGGCGGGATACCGGCCCGCAGCGCGGTCTTCACCGCCTCAGAGTACGGGCTCCTCGACATCCATCGAGAGCGCCTCGGTCTCCAACCTGCGCAGGTGCTCACGCACCGGACCCAGCAGTTGCGAGGTGCCGTGTGCGCGTTTGAAATACAGCTGGATGTCGTGCTCGGCGGTGATGGCGATACCACCGTGGATCTGGATGGCGTCGGCCGCCGTCTCGGTGAACGCTTCACTGGCGACGACGAAGGCCAGTTCCGCCACCGGGGACGCCGGCTGTTCTGTGTAGGTCGCGATGGCCTCGTCGACCACGGCTGCTGCGGTCTGCACCGTGACGTAGAGATCGGCCATCCGGTGTTTGAGCGCCTGGAAGCTGCCGATGGGTCTGCCGAACTGCACACGTCCCTTCGAGTAGGCGACCGTGAGCTCCAGTGCCCGGTCCGCGGCTGCCACCGCCTCAGCGGCCAGCAGCAGCGCGGCGACGTCGGCCAATCCCGGGTCGGCGCCCAGCGGCGTGGCCACGCCTGCCTCGACGCGGGCCACCCGGCGGGTCGGGTCCATCGTGGTCAGTGGACGGGCGGTGAACTCCGTCAGGCGCACCAGCTGACCGTCCTGCACGGCGATCACCACGTCGGCGCCCGCGCCGCCCACCACGTGCCCGGGGGCGAACACCACCGCACCGGTGGCCTCGCCCGCGGCCAGTGCCTCCAGTGTCTGCGCATCGGGGTCCTCGGCCGACAGCAGCGCCCACTCGGCCAGCAGTGTGCCGAACAGCGGCGTGGGCACCAGGTGGCGACCCAGTTCGGCCAGCGCGGCCGCCGCGTCACCGAGTTCGCCGCCGGCGCCACCGAGTTCCTCGGGCACCAGCAGCGCCGCCACCCCGACCTGTTCGCAGAGTAGCTGCCACAGCTTGGTGTCATAACCGGCATCGGAGTCCATCGCGGCCCGAACTGCCTCGGGTGCAGCATGTTTGCCCACCAGATCCCGGACGGTCTGGATCAGGAGCGCGCGTTCTTCAGACACTTATGGCCTCCAACAGCCGTCGACGGTGTGCGGCCGGGTCGCCCCAGGCCGAGCGCAGGGCCTGCACCCGCAGCAGCCACAGGGACAGGTCGTGCTCGGAGGTGAAGCCGATGGCGCCGTGGGTCTGCAGCGCCGAACGCGCGGCCAGCAGCGCGGCGTCCGAGGCCGCCACCTTGGCGGCACTGATGTCGCGCTTGATGTCCGGAGAGTCCTCGGCCAGGGACAGCGCGGCTCCGTACACCAGTGGGCGCGCCAGCTCCAGCGCGATGTGGACGTCGGCGAGCTTGTGCTTGATCGCCTGGTAGCTGCCGATCACCCGGCCGAACTGGCTCCGTTGCTTGGCGTAATCGACCGAAGAGTCCAGCATGGCCTGCCCGGCACCCACCAGCAGCGCCGCAGTGGCCAGCGCTCCGAACTCGACCGCACGCCCGACGTCGGCGGTCCACGGGTCGCCGGTGGGGGTCACCTCGGTCAGCGTCCGGCTGAGGTCGACGGAGCGGCGCTGCGCACCGGCGATGCCCTCACGCACCTCGGTGCCCTCGGCGCACAGGATCAGCCCCGCGACACCGGTGTCGACCGCGCGCGGCTGCACCCCGGGTACCGCCACCGTGGCGATCAGCTCACCGGCGGCCAGCGCGGCGGCGCGCTCATCGCCGGCCAGCAGAACCGGTGCCACAGCGATGGATTCGGCCACCGGGCCGGGAACACACCACCGGCCCAGGCGCTCCAGCGCGACCATCAGGTCCACTGGGTGGGCGCCGATGCCGTCCTGGTCCTCCGGCACCGTCAGCGCGGTGACACCGAGGTCGGTCAGCGTGGCCCAGATTTTGCGACCCGGTCCGGTGTCGCCTGCCGACCAGGCCCGCACCGCGGCCGGCAGGTCGGCGGCACCCAGCGCGGCATCGATGCTCTTGGCGAAATCGCGCTGATCCTCGTCGATCTCGAAGTTCACTTGGCCTGCCCCTGACTCTCCCGCGGCAGACCCAACAGCCGCTCGGCGATGATGTTGCGCTGAATTTCATTGGTACCGGCGTAGATCGGACCGCCGAGGGAGAACAGGTAGCCATCGGTCCAGGCGTCGGCCAATTCGCCGTCAGCGCCGCGCAGGTCCAGCGCGGCCTGGTGGATGTCGACATCCAGTTCCGACCAGAAGACCTTCGTCACCGACGATTCGGCGCCCAGCTCGCCGCCGCCGGCCACCCTGGTGACCGTACCGAAGGTGTGCAGTCGGTAGGCCTGCGCCTTGATCCAGGCGTCGGCCACCCGATCGGTGAACTCCGGCAACGGATTCTGTTTCCACTGCGCCACCAGCTTCTCGGCGGGCGCCAGGAACCGGGCCGGGCTGCGCAGCGACATCCCGCGTTCGTTGCTGGAGGTGCTCATGGCTGCTTTCCAGCCCTGGTGCGGCTCGCCGATCACATCCTCGTCGGGCACGAAGACGTCATCGAGGAAGATCTCCCCGAACCCGGTGTCGCCACCGAGTTGAGCGATGGGCCGCACCGTGACACCCGGTGCGTCGAGGTCGAACATGACATAGGTCAGACCCTTGTGGCGCTGGGCCTGCGGATCGGAGCGGAACAGCCCGAAGGCGCGCTCGCCGAACACCGCGCGCGAACTCCAGATCTTCTGCCCGTTGAGCGTCCAGCCACCCTCGGTCCTGGTGGCGGTGGACCGCAGTGAGGCCAGATCGCTGCCGGATTCCGGTTCCGACCAGGCTTGAGCCCAGATCTGTTCACCGCTGGCCATTTTCGGCAGGATGCGGTCGCGTTGTTCGGCGGTGCCGTGGGCGAAGAGGGTGGGCGCCAGCATCGACGTGCCGTTGGCGCTGGCCCGCCCGGGGGCGCCGGCGCGGAAGTACTCCTCCTCGTAGACCACCCACTGCAGCAGGCTGGCATCACGGCCGCCGTACTCCACCGGCCAGGTGATCACCGACAGACCCGCATCGAAGAGGATCTTGTCCCAGCGCCGGTGCTGCTGGAAACCCTCTGCGGTGTCGTAGGACTCGGAGGGGAAGTCGTCGGTGTGGTCGGCCAGGAACTGCCGGACCTCCGCGCGGAAGGTCTCGGTGTCCTCGTCGAAGTGCAGATCCATCAGGCTCTTTCTCTCAGCAGGGGTTTGACCACCTTGCCCCCGGGGTTGCGGGGCAGTACGTCGAGAAACTCGACCGAACGGGGGGTCTTGAAGTTCGCCAGGTGGGCCTTGGTGTAGGTGATGACAGCGTCCTCGTCGAGGGTGGCCCCGGGTTTGGCGACCACGAACGCCTTGCCCACCTCGCCCAGTCGGTCGTCCGGCACGCCGATGACCGCGGCCTCGGCCACCCCGTCCAGGCGCGCGAGCACCTGTTCGACCTCGGCGGGATAGACGTTGAAACCGCCGCAGATGTACATATCCTTGAGCCGGTCGGTGATGCTGAGATTGCCTGCGGCGTCCACGGTTCCGATATCGCCGGTGTGCAGCCACCCGTCGGCGTCGATGGCAGCGGCGCTGGCCTCGGCATCGTCGAGGTAACCCAGCATCACGTTGGGTCCGCGCAGCAGCACCTCGCCCGGCTCGCCGGGGTCGGGGGAGTCGATGCGCAGTTCGAAGTTCGCGATGGGACGCCCGCAGGTGGTGGCCACCGTCACCGCGTCGTCGTCGGCGCGGCACATCGTGCCGAAGCCGCTGGCTTCGGTCAGCCCGTAGGCGGTCAGCACGATGTCGATGTCCAGTTCGGACTGCATTCGCTCGATCAGCACCACCGGCACCACCGCGGCTCCGGTGACCGCGAATCGCAGCGACGACAGGTCGTAGTCGGCGCGCCGGGGATGGTCGAGCAGCACCTGGTAGATGGTGGGTGGGCCGGGCAGCACGGTGGCACGGTGCTCGGCCACGGCGGCCATCGTCTTCTCGGGGTCGAAGGTGAGCATCGGGATCAGAGTGGCCCCGGTCTGCAGGCACGCCAGGATGCCGGCCTTGAAGCCGAAGTTGTGGAAGAACGGGTTGATGCACAGGTAGCGGTCGGCACTGGTCATCTCGCCGCAGGCCGCCCACGCCGCCGGCGCCGAGAGCGACTGCCGGTGCGCACACAGCACCCCCTTGCTGCGCCCTGTGGTTCCCGAGGTGAACAGGATGTCGGAGATGTCGTCGGGTGTCACCGCCGTGGCGCGTGCGTCTACAGCATCCAGATCGGTTCCCCTGGACACGAATTGGTCCCAGGTGCCGTCGTCGGTGTCCAGCGGCACACGCACGATGTGCCGTAGTGCCGGCAGCGCGGCGCGGTCGAGGTCGGCCACCCGGTCGGTGCCCAGGAACGTCCCCATCGCGATCAGCAGCGGCGCCTGGGTGCGGGCCAGGATGTCGGTGGCCTCGCCCGCGGTGTAGCGGGTGTTCAGCGGGACCACGATGGCACCGGCGTAGTGCGTGGCCAGGCAGGCCACCACCCAGTGCCAGGTGTTGGGGGACCAGATGGCCACCCGGTCGCCGGCAGCCACCCCGAGGTCGATCATGGCCGCCGCGGCCCGGCGCACCTCGGCGCGCAGCTGGGCGTACGTCAGTGTCTTCTCGGCGGTGACCAGCGCTTGGTGCTCGGGCAATTCGCGTGCGATCCGGTCCAACACCGCAGGTGTCGTCTGCGCGACGGTCATCAAAGGCTCCTGTAACAAAGCAAGTGCTTGGTAGGTTAGCCTACAGGGATGGAGGAGGTCCAGAAGTTCCGGGCGGAGGTCCGCGAGTGGCTGGCCGACAATTTGGTCGGCGAATTCGCGGAGCTCAAAGGCCTCGGCGGCCCGGGCAGAGAACACGAGGCGTTCGAAGAGCGGCGGGCCTGGAATCAGCACCTGGCCAAGGCCGGCCTGACCTGTCTCGGGTGGCCGGTGGAGCACGGTGGGCGCGGATTGTCGGTGGCGCACCGGGTCGCGTTCTACGAGGAGTACGCCCGCGCCGATGCTCCGGACAAGGTGAACCACCTCGGCGAGGAACTGCTGGGGCCCACCCTGATCGCGTTCGGCACACCCGAGCAGCAGCAGCGTTTCCTGCCGCGCATCCTCGATGTCACCGAGCTGTGGTCGCAGGGGTATTCCGAACCGGGTGCGGGCAGCGACCTGGCCAACGTGTCGACCACCGCGGAACTCGACGGTGACAGCTGGGTGCTCAACGGCCAGAAGGTGTGGACGTCGCTGGCGCACTGGGCGCAGTGGTGCTTCGTGGTGGCGCGTACCGAGAAGGGCTCCAAGCGGCACGCCGGGTTGTCGTATCTACTGGTCCCGCTGGACCAGCCGGGGGTCGAGATCCGCCCGATCATCCAGCTCACCGGCGACTCGGAGTTCAACGAAGTGTTCTTCACCGGGGCCCGCACCGATGCCGATCTGGTGGTGGGGCAGCCGGGGGACGGCTGGCGGGTGGCGATGGGCACGCTGACCTTCGAGCGGGGTGTGTCCACCCTGGGTCAGCAGATCCGTTACGCGCGTGAGCTTTCCGGTCTGGTGGAACTGGCCCGGCGCAACGGCACCGTCGATGATCCGGCGATCCGGGAGCGGCTCACCCGCGCCTGGGTGGGATTGCGGGCCATGCGGTCCTACGCGCTGGCCACCATGGACGTGGAGAAGCCCGGTCAGGACAACATCTCGAAGTTGTTGTGGGCCACCTGGCATCGCGGCCTGGGCGAGCTGGCCATGGACGTCGTGGGCGCCTCCGGGCTCACCCTCGACGGCGGCGAGTTCAGCGAGTGGCAGCGGTTGTACTTGTTCTCCCGCGCCGACACCATCTACGGCGGGTCCAACGAGATCCAGCGCAACATCATCGCCGAGCGGGTGCTCGGACTGCCCAGGGAGGTCAAGGGATGAGTCTGGCGGAGGCGCCGAAGGAGATCGACGGCCACGGATTGTTACGTGGCAAGGTCGTGCTGGTCACCGCGGCTGCCGGCACCGGCATCGGGTCGGCGACCGCGCGCCGCGCGCTCGCCGAGGGCGCCGACGTGGTGGTCTCCGACTATCACGAACGCCGGCTCGGGCAGACGCGCGACGAGTTGGCTGCCCTGGGGCTCGGCAAGGTCGACGCTGTGGTGTGCGACGTGACATCGACGGCGGCGGTGGACGCCCTGATCACCGAAACGGTGGCGACCGCGGGACGCCTGGATGTGTTGGTGAACAACGCCGGACTGGGCGGGCAGACCCCGGTGGTCGACATGACCGACGACGAGTGGGACCGCGTCCTCGACGTCACCCTGACCTCGGTCATGCGGGCCACCCGCGCGGCGCTGCGGTACTTCCGCGGTGCCGGCCACGGCGGCGTCATCGTCAACAACGCCAGCGTGCTCGGCTGGCGGGCCCAGCACTCCCAGGCCCACTACGCCGCGGCCAAGGCCGGCGTGATGGCGCTGACGCGGTGCAGTGCCATCGAGGCGGTCGAATTCGGGGTGCGCATCAATGCCGTCTCGCCGAGCATCGCCCGGCACAAGTTCCTGGAGAAGACCAGCTCAGCTGATCTGCTGGACCGGTTGTCGTCCGACGAGGCGTTCGGTCGGGCCGCCGAGCCGTGGGAGATCGCCGCCACCATCGCCTTCCTGGCCAGCGACTACTCCAGTTATCTCACCGGGGAAGTGATCTCCGTGTCGAGTCAGCGCGCCTGACAGTTCGCCAAGCAAGTGCTTGGTTGGTACTCTGACGTGATGGACACTGCCGCGCCGACCCGCCGTGACGAGCTGCTGGCGCTCGCCGCGACGATGATGGCCGAGCGCGGGCTGCGGGCCACCACCGTCCGCGACATCGCCGACGCCGCCGGGATCCTCTCCGGAAGTCTCTATCACCATTTCAAGTCCAAGGAAGAGATGGTCGACGAGGTGTTGCGCACCTTCCTCGACTGGCTCTTCGAGCGCTACCAGCACGTCATCGACACCGAAGCGGATCCACTGGAACGGCTCAAGGGCCTGTTCATGGCGTCCTTCGAGGCCATCGAGCACCGTCACGCCCAGGTGGTCATCTACCAGGACGAGGCCAAGCGCCTGTCCGGGCAGCCGCGGTTCGCCTATCTGGAGGCACGCAACCGCGAGCAGCGCAAGATGTGGGTGGACGTCCTGAATCAGGGCATCGACCAGGGCTGCTTCCGCGCGGACATCGACGTCGACCTGGTGTATCGCTTTATCCGCGACACCACCTGGGTGTCGGTGCGCTGGTATCAGCCTGACCGCGGACTCACCGCCGAACAGGTTGGCACCCAATATCTTTCGATTGTTCTCGGCGGAATCACCGCCGACAGACACTAGAGGAGCTCCTATGCCCGAGGCGTACGTCGTCGAAGCCGTGCGGACCGCGGTCGGCAAGCGCAACGGATCGCTGGCCGGCGTGCATCCCGTGGATCTGGGTGCGGCTGCCTGGCGAGGCCTGTTCGACCGAGTCGACGTCGATCCCGGCGCGGTCGACGATGTGATCGCCGGCTGTGTCGACGCCATCGGTGGTCAGGCCGGCAACATCGCCCGCCTGTCCTGGCTGGCGGCCGGGTACCCCGAAGAGGTTCCGGGAGTGACCGTCGACCGCCAGTGCGGCTCCAGTCAGCAGGCCATCTCCTTCGGCGCCCAGGCGATCATGTCCGGCACCGCGGACCTGATCGTGGCCGGCGGCATGCAGAACATGAGCCAGATCCCCATCTCCTCGGCCATGACCGCGGGCCAGCAGTACGGGTTCACCACTCCCACCAACGAATCCAAGAGCTGGCTACATCGCTACGGCGACCAGGAGATCTCCCAGTTCCGCGGTTCGGAGCTGATCGCCGAGAAATGGGAACTCTCCCGCGAGGAGATGGAGCGTTACGCGCTGACCAGCCATGAGCGGGCCTTCGCCGCCATCCGGGGCGGGCACTTCGACAACGAGATCATCAGCGTCGACGGATTCAGCATGGACGAAGGTCCCCGCGAATCCTCGCTGGAGAAGATGGCCGGGCTCAAGACCCTGGTCGAGGGGGGTCGGTTGACCGCCGCGATGGCCAGCCAGATCTCCGACGGTGCCAGCGCGGTGTTGCTGGCGTCCGAGCAGGCCGTCAAGGACCATAAACTGAGGCCGCGCGCCCGCATTCACCACATCAGCGCTCGCGGTGCCGATCCCGTCTTCATGCTCACCGGGCCGATCCCCGCGACACGGTACGCGCTGGAGAAGACCGGGCTCTCGATGGACGACATCGACACGGTGGAGATCAACGAGGCCTTCGCTCCCGTGGTGATGGCCTGGCTCAAGGAACTGAAGGCCGACCCGGCAAAAGTGAACCCCAGCGGCGGTGCGATCGCGCTCGGTCATCCGCTCGGGGCCACCGGAGCCAAGTTGTTCACCACCATGCTGAACACGCTGGAGCGCACCGGCGGTCGCTACGGCCTGCAGACGATGTGCGAGGGTGGCGGCACCGCCAACGTCACCATCATCGAGCGCCTCTGACCCAGGTCAATGGTCGTGAATGATGACGCCGCGGATGTTGCGTCCGGCCAGCATGTCGTCGAAGGCCACGTTGACGTCACCGAGCTTGTACTCGGTGGTGACCGCTTCATCGAGCAGCAGCTTGCCCTCGCGGAACAACCGCAGTAGCCGGGGGATGTCCGAGCGCGGGTTCGCCTCGCCGTACAGGCTTCCCAGCAGGCGCTTCTGGAACAGCGTGAACATCGCCATGGGAAGCGTGGGGGTGACGTCGGCTGCGGCGGCGATGCCGGTGAGCACCACCGCCCCGCCCTTGCGTACTGCGTCGAGGGCCTGGCCGATCATCGCACCCTCGACCAGTCCGACGGTGATGATGGCGGCGTCGGCCATCACGCCGCGGGTGGTCTCGGCCACCAGCGCGGTGGCTTCCTCCAGCGACGTGACGAAGTCCGTCGCGCCCAATTCGAGTACCTTGTCCCGCTTTTCGGCCACCAGGTCCACCGCGACGATCCGCTCGGCACCGGCGATCCGGGCACCCTGGATGGCCCCGCTGCCCACCCCGCCGCAGCCGATCACCACCACGGTGTCGCCGGGGGCCACCTTGGCGGTGTTGACCGCCGACCCCCAGCCGGTGGTGATGCCGCAGCCCAGCAGGCAGGCCCGCGACAGTGGCAGGTCGTCATCGATCTTGACCAGGGAGGCGTCCGAGACCACGCCGTACTGGGCGAAGGTGCCCAGCAGCAGCGATACCCCGATGTCCTGCGTCCCGATGTGCCTGCGGTAGGTCCCGTCCAGTTGGGTGCCGGACAGCAGCAGTGCCCCCAGGTCGCACAGGTTCTGGTGGCCGCTGGCGCACCACCGGCACTTGCCGCAGGCCGGCAGGAACGAGGCCACCACGTGGTCGCCGGGCTTGAGGTCGCGGACGCCGGGGCCGACCTCGACGACGATGCCGGCTCCCTCGTGTCCGCCCACGATGGGAAACGGCGCCGGGAAGTCGCCGGTGCGCGCGTGGTGGTCGGAGTGGCAGAGACCGGTGGCCTCGAACGACACTAGGACCTCACCGGCTTGCGGCGGGTCGAGATCCATCTCCTCGATGCTCCAGTCGCCGTGCACATCCCACAGAACCGCCGCATTCATCTTCATGGGCCGTGAGTGTAGGAAAATTCGGCATCTCAGCAGCCGGTATCGGCCGAACTCAGGGCAGGACGAGGGCCAGCCCGGCCATGGCGAGCAGCCAGCTGGCGAAGCTGCCGACCAGGAAGTACTCGGTGACCTCGTCGATCCCGGGGCCGCCGGTGTCCTTGTGTGCGGCGTTGAGTTCGGGGAACCGGATGATGCTCTTGGCCGCCACCACGACCGACGCCGCGGCCAGCTGCCCGCCCAGGCCCAGGCCCAGGATGAGCAGCCGTTCCATCGGTCCCAGCAGCCGCCCGCCCTTGATCCGGTCCGACGGCTGCGGAAGCGGGCCCGGCCGCACCGCGCCCACCGAGCCCAGCACCAGGCGGACCAGTTGGTTGCCGGTGGCCAGCTGTACCAGCGTGACCCCGGCGATCATCAGCGCGCGGGTGGGTTCGAGGTCCGGCTGCCCCACCCACTGCAACCACTGCGCCAGTGGGCCCGCCGCCGGGGTTGCCAGCCCGGACATCAGGAGCAGGGCGACGGCCACGGCGCCGAAGAGCAGCAGCGGCGCCACCTGCCCGGTGCCGCGGGTCTCGGCGCGGCGGCACCACAGTGTCCAGCTGACCGTGGCGGCCGCGACGATCAGCAGCAGCGCGATGTCGCTGAGGTGCCAGAGGCCGGCGAGCGCGGCGCACACCACCGTCGCCGCCGGGCCCGCCGCCAGGGCCGGCCAGTGCGCCGGCAGGGCGGTGCGGCAGATGTCCGTCATGCCCACGGCCACCAGGAACACCGCCAGGACGCTCATCGGAGATCCCGAAGGTGTTGTGCGGCAAGAACAATGAGATCGAGACCGTCCCGGACGGCACGCTGGGACACCGCTGATGCGCTGATGCCCTCGGCCACGGCCAGCTCCTTCTTGGATCGGCCCTGCCGCAACCCCGTCAGGATGCGCAGAGAACGTTCATCGAGAGATCCAAGCAGATGGTCCCGACACCACAGAGCGGCGTTGACGGCGTCCGGGGCGGGCGCCTGCGGTGCCTGCGCGCGGTAGGCGGTGCGGATGTGGGCCAGCCCCGGCTGGGTCTGCGCTGTCGCCACCCAACCGATCGCCTCCCGGGCGGCCCACCAGCCCGGTCCGTCCTGGATCCCCGAGTCGGCGTCCAGGATGGTGACCTGCCCCCAGCCGAGTCCGAATCGGATGTCGACGGTGGGCGCCAGCGCCAGCCGGATCGTCAGCGCAGCATCGATGGCGGCGCCCAGGTCAGGGTAGGTGGCCTGGAACTCGTCGCCGACCGTGAGCGCGGGAGGTTGGCCGGCCGTGGGGCTGCCGTGTTCCAGCGCCTCGGTCAGGAGGCGGTGCAGCCGACGCCGATCGGCAACGGCGCGGGAACCCACCACGTCACCGATGAGCGTCGCGCACAGCTGCGGTGAAGCGCTGTGCTTGATATCGACCATATGAAGATCTTAGCTTCATTCGCAGATAATGAAGCTATACGCTTGATTACGGCCGAATGAACCCGGTTGCCGACTGCAGCTGCTGCACCGCATCACGAACGATCTGGTCGATCAATTCTGCGCACGAGGGCAGATCGTCGAGGATGCCGGCCACCTGACCCGAGGCCAGGACGCCGGCGTCGGTGTTGCCCTCGACCAGTCCCGCCTTCAGCAGCATCGGGGTGTTGGCCGCCATCACCACCTGCGACCAGGTGAGATCCTTGCCGTGGCGCATGGCCAGGCCGTCGGTGATCATGGATTTCCACGTCATCCCGGACATCTTCTTGAACTTCCCCGCGTTGCCGACCGCGGCGGCGAAACCACGCACCCGTGAGCCGCCCTCCAGCTTCTGCACCAGGCCGGTGCGAAGCACGCGGTGCGGCATCCCGTCCACGCGGGTGGACACCACCGTGCCGTCCAGGGCGGCAGACAGATACTGCTGTTTCACGGCGTCCGGCACCGTCGAGTCGGAGGTCAGCAGGAAGCGGGTGCCCATGGCCACCCCGGCGGCACCGTAGGACAGGGCCGCGGCCAGACCGCGACCGTCGAAGAAACCGCCTGCGGCCACCACCGGCATTCCGGTGCCGGCCACCGCATCGAGGACCGACGGCAACAGCAGTGTGGTCGCGATGGGGCCGGTGTGGCCGCCACCCTCGCCGCCCTGCACGATCACCGCGTCGGCCCCCCAGCCCGCGACCTTCTTGGCGTGCTTGGCCAGACCGACCGACGGGATCACCACCACCCCGGCGTCCTTGAGTTTGGCGATCAGATCGGGTTTGGGGGCCAGGGCGAAGGAGGCGACCCTGACGCCCTCGCGGATCAGAAGGTCGACGCGCTCTCCTGCGTCCCCCGCGTCCGCGCGGATGTTGATGCCGAACGGTTTGGTGGTGGCGGCTTTGACCTTCGTCACGGCGGTCTGCAGTTCGGCCAGCGTCATGGTCGCCGATGCCAGGATCCCCAGTCCGCCTGCGTTGGAGGTGGCTGCCACCAACCGTGCGCCCGCCACCCAGCCCATGCCCGTCTGCACCACGGGATGCTCGATGCCCACCAGCTCGGTCAGGGGGGTGACGAGCCTGCTCACGACTTGATCTCCCGGTCCCGCAGCGATTTCGGATCGATGGTCGAGATGAGCTCGAGTTCCTCGGCAGTGGGCGTCCTGGTGGTCTCGGCGCTGTCCAGTCCGTGCACCTCGAAGCCGGTGTTCTCGGCCACCTGGGCTGCGTCCACGCCGGGATGCAGTGACACCGCGCGCATCTGGTGTTCGGGTCCGGAGAAGTCGAATACCCCGAGATTGGTCACCACCCGGTAGACGTTGGCGAAGCGGAATGCCGGGTTGTCGGGATCGATCTTGTCCCAACCGATTCCGGAGACGATGTCGACGGACTCGCCGAACACCCGGGACGTGTGATTGCCCACCCAGTAGCTGGTGGCGTGGTTGATGGTGTTGCCCGGTGCACCGCGGACCCCGAACATCTGCCGCGTGGGGTGTTGTAGCGGCCCGAATGCCGACAGGTTCTGGTTGCCGTACCGGTCGATCTGGTTGGCGCCCATCACCACGTGGCGGCGTCCCCAGGACAGGGTCTCGAAGACCCGGCCGAACGGCATCCAGCCCTCGACGGCGCCGGTGGCGCCCAACGCCGGCGTGTCCGCCAGTATCCGGGCTTCACCGTCGGTCAGCACGATGTCGGGGGCGAAGGTCAGCCGTGCCAGCCGGGCCCCGATCGACACCATGGTGGCCATCGGGCTGACCATGATCTCGCCGGCATCGCGGAACAGCTCGGCGCAGGCGACGGCGCAGATCTCGGCGCGGGTCGGTTCGCTGCCGCTCATGCCTGGGCCTCCTTGAAGGCACGCACCGCGGCCTGGTAGTCGTCTTCACTGCCGGACAGATAGGTCGAGACGAACTGCTGCCAGGTCTCGTCGCTACCGGCGGACTCGGCGTAATGCCGCTGGAACTTCTCGTCGCGGCGGTAGTCGGGTTCGGCGGTGGTGAAGTGCGCTCCGCCCGGCGCCTCGACCACGGCGTCCACCATCATCCGGTTCACCAGCAGTGCCTGCGGTGGAACGGCTTTCACCAGTTCGTCGGTGGTGACCAGCTTCTCGACGCTCATCAGGCGGGTGGTGGCCGCCATCAGGTAGAGGTCGTCGAAGTAGGGATCGATGCCGGTGTAGGCGGCGTTGCCGCGTTCGTCGCCGAGGTTGAGGTGGGTCAGTGCCACGTCCAGGTTCAGCGCGGGCATGGCGATCAGTTCCTCGAACCCGTCGCCGGTGGGGTACGGCGAGCGCACCGTCTTGAGCTCGTCCCCCCAGAACGCGCGCACGTCGCTGCCCAGGCCGGCGCGGATGGGCAGGAACGGCAAGCGCTGGGCGGCGGCCTGCAGGCCGCAGCGCAACATGCCCTCGTCCATCTCGCGGGCCTCGATGGCGCCGGTGGTACGGGCCTTGGCGAACCAGGGATCGTAGAACGGCGGCGAGTCCAGCGACACGAAGCCGTAGTACACCCGCTTGACCTTGCCTGCGGCGCAGAGCAATCCGAGATCGGGTCCGCCGTAGGTGACCACCGTGAGGTCGGTGGCGTCGGTGCGCAGCAGTGCCCGCACCAGCGCCATCGGCTTGCGCCGGGAGCCCCAGCCGCCGATGCCGATGGTCATCCCGCTCTTGATGACCGAGACGGCTTCATCCAACGAGGTTGTCTTGTCTGACATTATCGGGAGTCCTTCTTCGAAGTCCCGGCGAAGGCGTCCCGATGCTCATCGGACACCCCGGCCAGGTTCAGCTCGAACGTGAAGCCCTGCTCCATGCGGTACCGCGCATTGACCGGTTGGATGTCGATGAAGTTCAGCGCTTCCTTGGCGGCGCGGATCACCCGGGTGTCCTTGGCGGCGATGTCGCGGGCCACCCGCAGGGCGGCTTCGTCGAGGTCAACCCGCGGCACCACCTCGTGCACGGATCCGAAGTGGTGCAGGGTGTCAGCGCCCACGGTGGCGGCGGTGAAGAACAGCCGTCGCATCAGGTGCTGGGGGACCAGGCGGGACAGATGCGTCGCCGCACCCAGCGCACCCCGCTCGACTTCGGGCAATCCGAATGTCGCGTCGTCGGAGGCGACGATGACGTCGGCGTTGCCCACCAACCCGATTCCGCCGCCCACGCAGAAGCCGTTGACGGCAGCCACCACCGGGACTGCGCATTCGTAGACGGCGCGAAACGCCTCGAAGCAACCGCGATTGGCGTCGATGAGGGCGGTGAAGCCGGCGGTCTTCTGCATCTCCTTGATGTCGACGCCGGCGTTGAAGCCGCGTCCCTCCGCACGCAGGATCACCACGTGCGTGCTGGGGTCCCGCCCGGCGGCGGTGATGGTGTCCGCCAGTTCGAACCAGCCCCGCGACGGGATGGCGTTGACCGGCGGATAGTCGACGGTGACCGAGACGATGCCCGGCTCCACGGTCGTGGACGAAATCGGCATTCCAGACTCCTGCGATACCTGAGCAAGCACTTGCTTGGTACGCTAGCACAGTGACCGACGCCGCCGACAAGGCAATCCAACTGGGGCTGCAGGGCCGCGTCGTGCTCGTGACCGGCGGCGTTCGCGGGGTCGGCGCTGGGATCAGCGCCGTGTTCGCCGGTCAGGGCGCGACGGTGGTGACCTGCGCCCGCCGCGCTGTCGAGGGGGTGCCGTATGAGTTCCACGCCTGCGACGTCCGTGACGACGGCGCCGTCAAGGCGCTGATCGACGCCATCGTGGAGCGCCACGGGCGCATCGACGCAGTGGTGAACAATGCCGGTGGGTCGCCCTACGTGGCGGCCGCAGAGGCGTCGGCGAGGTTCAGCGCCAAGATCATCGAGCTGAACCTGCTTGCGCCGCTGTCGGTCTCGCAGCACGCCAATGCGGTGATGCAGAACCAGGACGGCGGCGGCTCGATCGTGAACATCTCCAGCGTCAGCTCGCGCCGGCCCACGCCGGGCACTGCCGCCTACGGCGCGGCCAAAGCCGGTGTCGACAGTTTGACCAGCACCCTGGCCGTCGAGTGGGCGCCCAGGGTGCGGGTCAACTCCGTCATCGTCGGCATGGTGGAGACCGAGCAGTCCGAGTTGTTCTACGGTGACGCCGACTCGGTGGCCGCGGTGGCCGCCACGATCCCGCTGCGCCGGCTGGCCCAACCCGCCGACATCGGTTGGGCGGCAGCGTTTCTCAGCTCAGATGCGGCGTCGTACATCAGCGGCGCCACCCTCGAGGTACACGGTGGCGGAGAGCCGCCGGCGTACCTCGAGGCCTCCAACGCCAACAGATGAGGGAGATATCGACCATGTCATTGCTGGACGGCCGGGTGGTCATCGTGACCGGTGCAGGTGGCGGTATCGGCCGCGCACATGCGCTGGCCTTCGCCGCCGAGGGTGCTCAGGTGGTGGTCAACGACATCGGTGTCGGCCTCGACGGATCACCGGCCGGTGGTGGCAGTGCGGCCCAGGCGGTGGTGGACGAGATCACCGCCGCCGGTGGACACGCCGTCACCAGCGGTGCCAACGTCGCCGACTGGGCGCAGGCCGAAGGGCTGATCCAGACGGCGATCGATTCCTTCGGCAGGCTGGACGTCCTGGTCAACAACGCCGGGATCGTGCGTGACCGGATGTTCGCCAACACCAGCGAAGACGAGTTCGATGCCGTCATCGCCGTCCATCTCAAGGGGCACTTCGCCACCATGAAGCACGCCGCGGCCTACTGGCGGGCGCAGTCCAAGGCCGGCCAGACGGTGGATGCGCGCATCATCAACACCAGCTCGGGCGCCGGCCTGCAGGGCAGCGTGGGCCAGGCCAACTACAGCGCGGCCAAGGCGGGCATCGCCGGGATGACGCTGGTGGCCGCCGCCGAGATGGCGCGCTACGGCGTGACCGTCAACGCGATCGCTCCCTCGGCGCGCACCCGGATGACCGAGACGGTGTTCGCCGACATGATGGCCACCCAGGGCGACGACTTCGATGCCATGGCCCCGGAGAACATCTCACCCCTGGTGGTGTGGCTGGGCAGTACGCACTCGCGTGACGTCACCGGCGCGGTGTTCGAGGTCGAGGGCGGCAAGATCCGGGTGGCCGAAGGCTGGGCACACGGGCCCGAGGTGGACAAAGGCGCGCGGTGGGACCCCGCCGAGCTGGGGCCGGTGGTGGCCGATCTGCTGTCCCGGGCGCGACCCGCGGTGCCGGTCTACGGAGCCTGAACGGGTGCTGGATCGACCTAAGTGAGACTGGGTGTCGGACCGTCTCCCACTTGACCCGGCGCGGTGATCCAGCGCACAGCAGAACGTTCGAACTGGGGGCGACGGCCACTAGTTATATGAACTAATCTAAGCCGATCGTTAGAGAAGGCTTAGTGCTGCGGAAGTCGGGTTTGCATGACCAGGGTGTTGAGGCGGGCATGGATCCCTCTGCTCATCGTCGTCGTGGTGGTGATCGCGGGGTTCACGGTGCACCGCATTCGGGGGTTCTTCGCGTCCGAACCGCCGCTGGTGACGCCGGTCAACTTCGCCGACGACCCTGAGCCCTTCGAACCCAAGGTGGTCGAGTACGAGGTCGAGGGCCTCGGCGGGACCGCCAACGTCAACTACCTCGATCTGGAGGGCAAGCCGCAGCGCGTCGATGGTGCGGCCCTGCCCTGGCGGGTCCGGCTGGAGACCACCAATCCCTCGGCCATGGCCCAGGTGGTGGCCCAGGGCGCAGGCAGCAGCCTGACCTGCCGGATCATCGTCGACGGTGAGCTCAAAGAGGAAAGGACCGTCGACGGCGTGAGCGCCCAGACCTTCTGCATCGAGAAGTCCGCATGAGTTCGCCGATCAACGAGCCGACCACTGACGAGATCCCGGTGGCCGCGCCCCCGCACCGCCCGCTGATCCCACGCACCATCCGTGCGCTCGCCGTGCCGATCATCCTGGTGTGGATCGCGCTGATCGCGCTGGTGAACATCACCGTGCCGCAGCTGGAGACCGTCGGGCAGATGCAGGCCGTCTCCATGAGCCCGGACGAGGCGCCGTCGGTCATCGCGATGAAGCGCGTCGGCGACCTCTTCCAAGAGGGCACCTCCGACAGCGCGGTGATGATCGTGCTGGAGGGGCAGGAGCCCCTCGGCGACGACGCGCACCGGTTCTACGACGAGATGATCGCCAAGCTCCGCGAAGACCCGGAGCACGTGCAGTCGGTGCAGGACTTCTGGAGCGACCCGCTGACCGCGCCGGGCTCGCAGAGTCCCGACGGCAAGGCCGCCTACGTGCAGGTCAAACTCGCCGGCAACCAGGGCGAAGCGCTGGCAAACGAGTCGGTGGAAGCCGCCCAGGCGATCGTCAACAGCATCACCCCGCCCGACGGCGTGAAGGTCTACCTCACCGGCCCCGCGGCTCTGGCCGCCGACCAGCAGATCGCCGCGGACCGCAGCCTGCGGCTCATCGAGGCTGTCACCTTCACCGTCATCATCGTGATGCTGCTGCTGGTCTACCGGTCGATCGTCACGACCATCCTGATGCTGGTGATGGTGGTGCTGTCGCTGGCGGCCACCCGCGGCATCGTCGCGTTCCTCGGCTATCACGAGATCATCGGGCTCTCCAGCTTCGCCACCAACCTCCTCGTCACGCTGGCCATCGCGGCCTCCACGGACTACGCCATCTTCCTGATCGGCCGCTATCAGGAAGCCCGAAGTATGGGCGAGGACAAGGAAGCCGCGTTCTACACGATGTTCCACGGCACGGCGCACGTGGTCGCCGGCTCGGGTCTGACCATCGCCGGCGCCACGTTCTGCCTGAGCTTCACCCGGCTGCCGTATTTCCAGACCATGGGCATCCCGCTGGCCATCGGCATGTGTGTCGGCATCATCTCCGCGCTCACGCTGGGCACCGCGATCATCACGGTCGCCAGCCGCTTCGGGTTGTTCGAACCCAAGCGCGCCATGCGTATTCGCGGGTGGCGCAAGGTGGGTGCCGCGGTGGTGCGCTGGCCCGGGCCCATCCTGGTGGGCGCCACGGCGCTGGCGCTGGTCGGCCTGCTCACCCTGCCGGGCTATCGGACCAACTACAACGACCGCGCCTACCTGCCTGCGGATCTGCCGGCCAACGAAGGGTACGCCGCGGCCGACCGGCACTTCAACAACGCGCGGATGAACCCCGAACTGCTGATGGTGGAAAGCGATCGGGACCTGCGCAACCCGGCAGACTTCCTGGTCATCGAGAAGATCGCGAAGGCCATCTTCCAGGTGGACGGCATCGCCCGCGTCCAGGCCATCACGCGGCCGCAGGGGCAGCCGATCGAGAACACCTCGATCCCGTTCATGATGAGCCAGCAGGGTGTCATGCAGACGCTCAACCAGAAGTACACCGACGACATGATGGCCAACATGCTCAAGCAGGCCGACGACATGCAGACCACCATCGACAACATGGAAAAGATGTCGAGCATCACCGAGCAGATGGCCGACACCACCCACCAGATGGTCGGCCAGATGAAGAACATGGTGGTCGACATCGCGACCCTGCGTGACAACATCTCCACGTTCGACGACTTCTTCCGGCCGCTGCGCAACTACTTCTACTGGGAACCGCACTGCTACGACATCCCGATCTGCTGGGCGTTGCGGTCCATTTTCGACACCCTCGACGGCATCCAGATCATGACCGAGGACATCCAGCAGCTCATGCCGCAGATGGAGCGCCTGGACACGTTGATGCCGCAGATGGTGGCGTTGATGCCGTCGATGATCGACACGATGAAGTCGATGAAGACCATGATGCTGACGATGCACCAGACCCAGTCCGGGATGCAGGAACAGCAGAAGATCATGTCGGAGAACGGCACCGAGATGGGCGACGCGTTCAACGCCGCCAAGAACGACGACTCGTTCTACCTGCCGCAGGAAGCGTTCGACAATCCGGACTTCCAGCGTGGTCTCGAGCAGTTCCTGTCGCCGGACGGGCACGCGGTGCGGTTCATCATCAGCCACGACGGTGACCCGTTGTCACCGGAGGGCGTGGCCCGCATCGACTCGATCAAGACGGCTGCCAAGGAGGCCATCAAAGGCACCCCGTTGGAAGGATCGACCATCTACCTCGGTGGGTCGGCGGCCACCTTCAAAGACATGTCCGACGGAAACACCTACGACCTGCTGATCGCCGGGATCTCCTCGCTCTGCCTGATTTTCATCATCATGCTGATCATCACGCGGGCGGTGATCGCCTCGGCGGTGATCGTCGGCACGGTGGTGTTGTCGCTCGGTGCATCCTTCGGCCTGTCAGTTCTGTTGTGGCAGCACATCCTCGGCATCGAGCTGCACTGGATGGTGCTGGCGATGTCGGTCATCATCCTGCTGGCGGTGGGTGCGGACTACAACCTGCTGCTCGTGTCCCGTCTCAAAGAGGAGATACACGCCGGGCTCAACACCGGCATCATCCGCGCCATGGGCGGCAGCGGCTCGGTGGCCACCGCCGCCGGCCTGGTGTTCGCGTTCACCATGATGTCCATGGCCGTCAGCGAATTGACCGTGATCGGTCAGGTGGGAACCACCATCGGGCTGGGGCTGTTGTTCGACACCCTGGTGGTGCGTGCGTTCATGACCCCGGCGATCGCGGCCCTGCTGGGCCGCTGGTTCTGGTGGCCGCAGAACGTGCGCAGGCGCCCGCGGCCGTCGCCGTGGCCGTCACCGCCGCAGCAGCGGGAACCGACCCCGGTCTGACGATCGGGGGTCGGGCTACCAGGTCCAGACGGTGGGATCCACCGGTGGGTAGTTCATGCAGACTTCGGTGCCGTGGGCGACAACGCCTTTGTTGTTGAAGAACAGCTTGGCCCAGTTGGGCCAGTTCCAGGCCAGGGTCTCGTAGAAGGCGTTGGTGGCGGTCTCTTCGGAGTAGGCGCGCCGGCCGGCGTAGTCCATGGAGAAGAACCAGGTGATGCGGTCGCGGGCCCACTTCTGCACGTCGGGGGACTTGTTGTTGTAGTCGATGATGTAGCGCTCGTAGTACACCGGGTCGGTGTCGCGGACAGCGGCCATGTACTGATCGACGGTGCAGGTGGTCTTGAGCATCCGCGACGGGATCGGATACTCGTCGGTGGCATCTGCGGCGGCCGGGGCGGCTGTGGCCAGGGCGGTGAAGGCGAGCGCGGTCACCAGGATTCGACGCATCAGTTCCTACTCTCGGCGGCGCGCTGCAACACGAACGTCTGGTCGGGGCAGTAGATCGGGATACCGGCGCCGACGAACTGCCAGGCCTGATCCGTGGTGGAGCCCTTCTGCAGCTGGTCGTGCACGAACTTCGCCGAGGCGAAGGCATCCGGGTCGTGGCCGTTGCGCAGCCGCTTGCACATGATCTTGCCGATCCAGGCGTTGTAGTCCTTCTGCCCGTAGATCCCGAAGGTGTGCAACTGCTCGGCGAAAGCCTCGTCCGGATCAGCTGCCGCGGTGGGGGCCAGCGCCAGGGCCAGGGCAGCGCCGGCGGCCAGCACCGCCACTCGTAGTCCACGCATTGCGAAATCGTAACGTAAACGATCTAAGTATTCAGCCGCCTAAACCGGATCGCAGATGACGATCGGGATCGTGCGGTCGGTGTAGGACCGGTAAGTCGCGAAATCGGGATACATCGCGTCGAGTTTCGGCCAGTACTCGTCACGTTCGGCATCGGTGGCGTCCCGGGCGGACAGGCGCAGCACCTCGTGTTTGGTCTGGAAGGTCACCGCTGGGTTGGCCTTGAGGTTGAGGTACCACATCGGGTTGTTGGCCCGTCCGCCCTGCGACGCCACCAAGATGATGCGCCTGCCCTCCTGCAGGAACAGCAGCGGGCTCTCCCTGGGCTCACCGGACTTGCGCCCGGTGGTGGTCAGGATGCCCACCGGGGCGCCGCGCAGGAACTTGTCGCCGAAGCGGCCGCCGGTCTTCTTGAAGATCCAGGTGTTGGCCCGCGACATCCACTTGATGAGGGTGCCGGTCTGGGTGGAGTTCAGCGCGCGGGGCGGATTGGCCATCGATGCCTCAGCTCGTCAGGAACGGCCGGATACCGGCCCGGATGTGATGGATCTCGGCCCTACCGCGGCCGCTGGCGGGAATCACGAAGGTCTCGTCGATGCGCGCGCCCACCCGCCGGCCCGCGAACCGGGGCTTGGTCAGCAGTTCGAAGCGGGCCCGCACGGTATCTCCGTCGACGGTGAACACCGGCGCCGACCCGGAGGCGATGACGCGGTACTGCGGCCCGCGATTGAGGCTGCGGCGCAGGTGTTCTCCCGAGAAACCGGTCTTGAGCCCCATTTCCACGCGGGTGCACCCCGGTGCGAACGGCACCGCGTTGGCGTCGTGACTCACCAGTGCCTCGATGTAGGACCGCGCGGCCGCGATGCGTTCGGACTCGGTGAATTCACGAACCTCGTTGACGGACATCGACATCAGATTCGCTCGATGATCGTCCCGGTAGAGAGAGCACCGCCGGCGCACATGGTGATCAGCGCGGTGGTCTTGTCGCTGCGCTCCAACTCGTGCAGCGCGGAGGTGATCAACCGGCTGCCGGTGCTGCCCACCGGGTGTCCCAGTGCGATGGCTCCGCCGTTGACGTTGACGGTGTCCATGTCCGGCTCGTGCACCCGCGCCCAGGACAGCACCACCGAGGCGAACGCCTCGTTGATCTCGGTGATGTCGATGTCACCGATCTTCATGCCCGCCTTCTCCAGCACCTTGGCCGTCGACTGCACCGGGCCGTCGAGGTGGTAGTAGGGCTCCGCGCCGACGAGGGCCTGGCTGACGATCCGCGCCCGCGGCGTCAGACCCAGCGCCCTGGCCTTGGCCTCGTCCATCCACAGCACCGCCGCGGCGCCGTCGGAGATCTGGGAGGAGGTGCCTGCGGTGTGGATGCCGCCCTCGAGTACCGGTTTCAGCGACGCCAACCCCTCGAGTGTGGTGTCGCGCAGCCCCTGGTCCTTGCTCACGATGTGACGATCGGCGGTGGGCTGCTTCAGCTCGTCGAGCACCGGGGCCTCGATGCCGCTGATCTCGCGGTCGAAGCGCCCCTCGGCCCAGGCCTGCTTGGCCTTGCGTTGCGAGTCGAAGCCGAACTGGTCGATGTCCTCGCGGGAGATGCCGCGGCGCTTGGCGATTCGTTCGGCGGCGGTGAACTGGTCGGGCATGTCGATGTCCCAGGACGCCGGCCGGATGATGCTGCGATCGGGGCCGGCATTGGCGCCCAGACCGACGCGACTCATCGCCTCGATACCGCAGGCGATACCGACGTCGATGGCGCCCGCAGCGATCAGGCCGGCGATCAGTCCGTTGGCCTGCTGGCCGCTGCCGCACTGGCAGTCCACCGTCATGGCGCCTACGTGATCGGGCAGACCGGCGACCAGCCACCCGACCCGGGTGATGTTGTTGGACTGCTCGCCGAACTGGGTGACGCAGCCGCCGATCACCTGCTCGACGATGCCTGCGTCGATGCCGGCCTTGTCGACCAGCGCCTTCTGCGTGGCCCCCAACAACTCGGTGGCGTGCAGTCCGGACAACCAGCCGCCGCGCTTGCCGATGGGGCTGCGGGTGGCTTCGACAATGACAGGGGTACCCATTCCGTCAGGCTAGAACACGTTTCATTACTCTGACAAGCAGCGATGCCGCCATGCCTTTCATCTGCAGTGGAGGCATGTTTTACTGGCACTAGAACACGTTGCATTTGAGGAGCGCACAAGCATGCCCACCCCGAAGTCCAGCCCCATTCCCGCCGAATTCGATTTTCTCGACGCGAACCTGAACCTCGAGCGGCTGCCGGTCGAAGAACTCGCCGAGCTGCGCAGGTCCGAGCCTATCCACTGGGTCGACGTCCCGGGAGGGACGGGTGGCTTCGGTGACCCGGGCTACTGGCTCGTCACCAAGCACGCCGATGTCAAGGACGTCTCCAAGCGCAACGACGTCTTCGGCAGCTCGCCCGACGGCGCCATCCCGGTGTGGCCGCAGGGCATGGAGCGCTCGGCGATCGATCTGCAGAAGGCCGTGCTGCTGAACATGGACGCCCCGCAGCACACGCGGCTGCGCAAGATCATCTCGCGCGGGTTCACGCCTCGCGCCATCGGCCGCCTGGAGGACGAACTGCGCACCCGCGCCCGCCAGATCGCCGAGACCGCGGCCGCCGAGGGCAGCGGCGATTTCGTCGAGCAGGTCTCCTGCGAGTTGCCGCTGCAGGCCATCGCCGGGCTGCTCGGGGTGCCGCAGGAAGACCGCGACAAGCTGTTCCGCTGGTCCAACGAGATGACGGCGGGGGAGGACCCGGAGTACGCCGACATCGATCCGGCCATGTCCTCCTTCGAGCTCATCACCTACGCCATGAAGATGGCCGAGGAGCGGGCCAAGAACCCCACCGACGACATCGTCACCACCCTTGTCCAGGCCGACCTCGACGGCGAGAAGCTCTCCGACGACGAGTTCGGCTTCTTCGTCGTGATGCTGGCGGTGGCCGGCAACGAGACCACGCGTAACTCCATCACCCACGGCATGATTGCCTTCTCTCAGCACCCCGAGCAGTGGGAGCTGTACAAGCGGGAGCGCCCGGAGTCCGCGGCCGATGAGATCGTCCGCTGGGCCACCCCGGTGTCGGCGTTCCAGCGCACCGCCCTGGAAGACACCGAGCTGTCCGGAGTGCAGATCAAGAAGGGCGAGCGCGTCGTGATGTCCTACCGCTCGGCCAACTTCGACGACGAGGTGTTCGACAACCCGCACGAGTTCAACATCCTGCGCAGCCCCAACCCGCACGTCGGGTTCGGCGGCACCGGAGCGCACTACTGCATCGGAGCCAACCTGGCCCGGATGACCATCAACCTGATCTTCAACGCGGTCGCCGACGCGATGCCCGACCTCAAGCCCATCGGCGAACCCGAGCGGTTGATGTCGGGCTGGCTCAACGGGATCAAGCACTGGCAGGTGGACTACACGGGTAAGGGCGCCTGATGGACTTCACCCCCGACGAAGGCCAGCAGGCTGTCGCCGACGTGGTGACTTCGGTGCTGGATCGTGACAACAGTTGGGACGCACTGGTTTCCGGCGGTGTCACCGCACTCGGGGTGCCCGAGCATGTCGGCGGCGACGGCGTGGGACTCGCGGAGATCGCGACGGCGCTGACCGAGATCGGTCGGCACGGCACCGTCGGTCCTGCACTGGCGACGCTGGGTGCCACCGCGGTGTTGCGTGACGCGGCGACCGACAGTCAGCAGCAGCGCTACCTGGCGGATGTGCCAGGAGGCGCCATCGTGACGCTGGCGCTCAACGAGCCGGGCAGATCGTTGCCCGAGCATCCGGCTGTCACTTTCGCCGCGGGGGTGCTCAACGGCACCAAGATCGCGGTCAGCCATGCCGCACAGGCCAAGTGGATCGTGGTGAGCACCGACAGCGCCGTGGTGGTCGTGCCCGGTGACGCTGCGGGTCTGACGGTCACCAGCACCCCGTCGTCGACCGGCGCCGAAGAATGCGTCGTGACGTTCGCCGACGTGGCGGTCGGTGACGACGATGTACTGGCCGACGTCACCGCTACCCGCGTCAATCAACTGGCACTGGTCACCATCGGCGCCTTCGCCGCGGGTCTGGTGGCCGGCGCGCTGCGTCTGACCGCCGATTATGTGGCCACCCGCGAACAGTTCGGCAGACCGCTGTCGACGTTCCAGACGGTGGCCGCGCAACTGTCCGAGGTCTACATCGCCTCACGCACCATCTCGCTGCTGTCCACCTCGGCGGTGTGGCGACTGTCTCAAGGGCTCGACGCCGACGAAGACCTTGCGGTGCTGGGCTACTGGCTGTCGTCGCAGGCTGCCCCCGCCATGCGGCTGTGCCATCACCTGCACGGCGGGATGGGCATGGACATCACCTACCCGATGGACCGCTTCTACTCCTCGATCAAGGACCTGACGCGGATCCTGGGCGGGCCGACACACCGATTGGATCTGGTGGGAGTGTAGATGTACATCGAACTGACACCCGAGCAGCGGGCGCTGCAAGCCGAACTGCGGCAGTACTTCTCGACGCTGATCACGCCGGAGGAGGCGGCAGCGATGGAGTCCAACCGGCACAACGAGGCCTACCGCGCGGTGATCAAGCGGATGGGTACCGACGGCAAATTGGGCGTCGGCTGGCCGAAGGAGTACGGGGGCCTGGGCTTCGGTCCGGTGGAGCAACAGATCTTCGTCAACGAGGCCAACCGCGCCGACGTGCCGCTGCCGCTGGTGACGCTGCAGACCGTGGGGCCCACCCTGCAGGTGTACGGCACCGAGGAACAGAAGAAGAAGTTCCTGCCCGGAATTCTCTCCGGTGACATCCATTTCGCGATCGGCTATTCCGAGCCCGAGGCCGGTACCGACCTCGCGTCGCTACGCACGTCCGCGGTCCGCCACGGCGACGAATACATCGTCAACGGGCAGAAGATGTGGACCACCGGCGCCCACGACGCCGACTACATCTGGTTGGCCGTGCGTACCGACCCCGATGCCGCCAAGCACAAAGGCATCTCGATCCTGATCGTCGACACGAAGGACCCAGGGTTCTCCTGGACGCCGATCATCCTGTCCGACGGGGCGCATCACACCAACGCGTCGTACTACAACGACGTGCGCGTGCCCGCCGACATGCTGGTCGGCGAGGAGAACGGCGGCTGGAAGCTCATCACCACCCAGCTCAACCACGAGCGGGTCGGGCTGGGGCCGGCCGGCCGCGTGGCCGGCATCTACGACCAGGTGCGCGCCTGGGCCTCCAAGCCCGGCTCGGACGGCGTCACACCCATCGAGAACCAGGACGTGGCGCGGCTGCTCGGGCAGATCAAAGCCATCTGGCGGGTCAACGAGCTGCTGAACTGGCAGGTCGCGGCCTCCGGGGAGACCATCGCCGTCGCCGACGCCGCAGCCACCAAGGTCTTCTCCACCGAGCGCATCCAGGAGGTCGGGCGACTGGCCGAGGAGATTGTGGGCACCTACGGCAACCCGGCGGACCCGGAGACCGGCGAGCTGCTCGACTGGCTGGACAAGATGACCAAACGCAATCTGGTCATCACCTTCGGTGGAGGTGTCAACGAAGTGATGCGGGAGATGATCGCGGCGTCCGGGCTCAAGGTTCCCCGGGTGTCCCGGTGAGTGACCTGCAGGCCGGCATCGACGCGCTGCTGGCCGACGGGCGCAGCGCGCCGACTCCTGCCCGGGACCCGGTGAATGAGCCCATGATCCACCACTGGGTGGACGCCATCGGCGACACCAACCCGATCTACGTCGACGAGGACGCCGCCCGGGCCGCCGGCCATGAGGGCATCGTCGCACCACCGGCGATGATCCAGGTCTGGACGATGATGGGGCTGGGCCGCACACGCTCCGGCGATGACCCGCTGGGACGCGCGATGACGATGTTCGACGACGCCGGGTACGTCGGCGTTGTCGCCACCAACTGCGACCAGACCTACCACCGTTACCTCAAACCCGGCGAGCAGGTGGTGATGAGTGCCGAGATCGTCGGCATCGTCGGACCCAAGCAGACCGCCCTGGGCGAGGGGTACTTCATCAACCAGAAGATCCGCTGGCACGTCGGTGATGAAGAAGTGGCCGACATGGACTGGCGCATCATGAAGTTCCGGCCGGCAGCCAATCAGAAACCGGCCGAAACCAGCGCGCTGCCAGAAGATCTCGACCCCGACAAGCTGATGCGTCCGGCGTCGTCGCGCGACACCAAGTTCTTCTGGGACGGCGTTGCCGCGCACGAGCTGCGCATCCAGCGGCGCCCCGACGGCACCCTGCAACATCCGCCGGTGCCTGCGGTGTGGGCCGACAAAGACGCACCCGTCGACTATGTCGTCGCCTCCGGCAAGGGCACGGTGTACAGCTACGTGGTGCACCACGCGCCGAAGGTGCCCGGCCGCAGCGTGCCGTTCGTGATCGCACTCATCGAGTTGGAGGAGGGTGTGCGTATGCTCGGCGAGCTCCGCGGCGTGGACCCGGACCAGGTGAAGATCGGAATGCCGGTCAGCGCAACATATCTCGACTTCCCAGACAGTGACATCAGCCCGGCCTGGACCTTGTACGCATGGGAGCCGCAAGCGTGAGCGCAACACTCGAGGTGGGAACCCAACTGCCGGAGCTGAAGATCTACGGCGACCCCACCTTCATCGTGTCCACGGCCATCGCCACCCGCGACTACCAGGACGTGCACCACGACCGGGACAAGGCGCAGGCCAAGGGGTCCAAGGACATCTTCGTCAACATCCTCACCGACACCGGGCTGGTGGGCCGGTACGTCACGGACTGGGCCGGCCCCCGCGCCGTCGTCACCTCGATCAAGTTGCGACTCGGGGTGCCGTGGTACGCCTACGACACCATCACGTTCACCGGTGAGGTCACCGAGATCGACGGCGACCGAGTGACGCTGAAAGTGGTGGGCGCCAACAGTTTGGGCAATCACGTGATCGCCACCTCCACACTCACTCTGGGGGCGCAGTGACTCTGTCAGGTAAAGCCGCCATCGCCGGGATCGGCGCCACGGACTTCTCCAAGAACTCCGGCCGCAGCGAATTACGGCTGGCCGCCGAGGCGGTGCTCGACGCGCTCGACGATGCCGGCCTGCAACCGTCCGACGTCGACGGCCTGGTGACCTTCACCATGGACTCCAACCTCGAGACCGCCGTTGCCAGGGCCACCGGCATCGGTGATCTCAGCTTTTTCAGCCAGATCGGTTACGGCGGCGGTGCAGCGGCCGCCACGGTGCAGCAGGCCGCCCTCGCCGTCGCCGCGGGTGTGGCCGAGGTGGTGGTGGCCTACCGCGCCTTCAACGAACGTTCGGAGTTCCGCTTCGGCCAGGTGATGACCGGGCTGACGGTCAATGCGGACTCCCGTGGCGTCGAGTACAGCTGGTCCTATCCGCACGGACTGAGCACGCCGGCGGCGTCGGTGGCCATGATCGCCCAGCGCTACATGCACGAATTCGGCGCCACCAGTGCGGATTTCGGTGCTGTCTCGGTGGCCGACCGCAAGCACGCTGCCACCAACCCGAAGGCGCACTTCTACGGCAAGCCGATCACCATCGAGGATCACCAGAATTCGCGGTGGATCGCCGAGCCGCTGCGGTTGCTGGACTGCTGCCAGGAAACCGACGGCGGGGTGGCCATCGTGGTCACCACCCCGGAGCGGGCGCGCGATCTCCGGCACCGGCCGGCGATCATCGAAGCGGCCGCCCAGGGTGCTGGTGCCGACCAGTTCACCATGTACTCCTACTACCGCGACGAGCTGGGCCTGCCGGAGATGGGTCTGGTGGGCCGGCAGCTGTGGGGGCAGAGTGGGCTGAGTCCGGCCGACATCCAGACCGCCGTGCTCTACGACCACTTCACCCCCTACACCCTGATCCAGTTGGAGGAGCTCGGCTTCTGCGGCAAGGGCGAGGCCAAGGACTTCATCGCCGGCGGCGCCATCGAGATCGGCGGGAAGCTGCCCATCAACACCCATGGCGGGCAGCTCGGCGAGGCCTACATCCACGGCATGAACGGCATCGCCGAGGGCGTGCGTCAGCTTCGGGGCACGTCGGTCAACCAGGTCGACGGCGTGGAACACGTGCTCGTCACCGCAGGCACTGGAGTGCCGACTTCCGGGCTGATTCTGGGTTGAACGAATCCCTAGCTTGCGGGCCCGTTTGCGCGAACGGCAACGTGAATTTCTAGCAAACAGACATCAGAGCAGCCCAGTATCGCGACGATATTGACGGCAACGTTGCTCAGCACCGGCGCCGAGTCGTCGGCTGAGAAGAAGATTACAGAAGCGTCATAGTTGGCGGGTTTTGGCGTGCTGAATTCTGAGAGTCACATAAGGTTTGCGAGGGATACGGTCGCGCAGGGGGCCTCCCACTCCGCCCTATTGCCCCGACATACACCCCTGAACTGCGTTAACGCGAGATATCGCACGTGATGGATTCATCGAGGTCTAGTTCCATATTCAAAATCTGGCCGGATCTGGCGATACCGTCGCGTTGACCTGGGTGAAGTGGAACACTTACCATTGCTTGAGACTGTCAGCAAACTTCACTCCAGTAGCGTCGAAGAGCCAAGGTGGAAAGTCGGCACAGTCGTGGCAGGTTCTGCCATATTTGGTCGGCTTGAAACTGAGCCGGGGCGAGGGGGCCCGTGTTCGGCCTTCGACAAGTTGATACGAGAATCTCATCGTGCAGCACTGAAGGTGGAATCATGGCAATGGTTCATTGTCAATCCGGTCAACACGCGACATCGTTAGACCAACAGGCCAGCGATCGAAATCGCCTCCGGTCCACGGCGCTGTCGCCTGTGCCCCTCCCGGTGGAGCCGGCGCTTCCACCTCTGCCCGTCGCGACGCTGCTCGTTGATGACAGCACTCTTCACCGGGAGAACCTGGCCGCGATCCTGACCACCGCGGGTCTGCCTGAGCCGTTGATGGCGTGGGATCTCGACTCCGTGCAGAGGGTCCTGCGGGAGTCGGTGCCACACATTGCGCTGATCAACATGGTCACCCGCGACAATGTGGCGCTGGTACGGCTCATCCGGGAGAGGTGTCCGGATGCGAAGGTGATCATCGTTGGAGCCGCAGTCGAGGACGAGGCGGCCATTGTGTCCTTCGCCGAAGCCGGCGTAGCGGGCTACCACTTGCGCAGTCACTCTCTCGGTGACCTCGTGCAGCTCATCCGCGCGGTCAGTAACGGTCAACCCAGTTGTCCGCCTTCGGTTTCCGCGATCCTGCTCAAGCGTCTGTCGTCGCTGGCGACACAACACGAACCGGTGGCCAGAGACCCTTTCCTGACGGCTCGCGAGGTCGAGATCCTCCGCATGTTGGAGGCGGGCCTGTCGAACAGGGAGATTGCCGACCAGCTCTGCATCGCGTTGCACACAGTCAAGAACCACGTCCACAACATCCTCGGGAAGCTCGGTGTCAGTACCAGGATGGAGGCCGCAGCCCTCTCCCGCGCCTCGCAATCGGACCGGGAACTAGTTCCCGGGTTCAACCCAAAATGGCCCCGTTGATCCATGGACACCGCAGCGTGAGTCCTCGATAGTCACAGACGGTGGCGAGTCGCCTTCCGCGGCAACGCTTCCAGATCGGTGGACGGGGAGGACGATGAGAGTTGCACATGTCGGATCGGCTGCTGTGCCGGTCGGATACCCGTTCGGTAGTGCGGCTGAACGCCGTATCGTGGATCTGGCCGTGGCGCAGCAGGATCGCGGTGACACGGTGCTGGTGTTCTCGGCGGCCCCGCCGGCGCCGGGGCCCCGTCCACCCGGACCGGCGCGTCACCTGAACATCGTCGACCTGGAGTGCCGGACGCAGCCACCGCTGAACGACATGGAACTCGCGCTCCGGACCCGCGCAGCGATGCTGAGGGTCGAACCCGACGTCATACACGTGCACAACAATTTCACTGCGGCACTGTGTCTCGCCGGGATCAATGGCGCCAAGGTGCTCAGCTTCGATCATCTTCGCGTACCGGGTTCGGACCATCCGGTGGTGAAGGCGCTGTACCGGCGGGCGCTGCGTGCGTTCGACCTGCTCATGCCCGTTTCGCAGTTCTGTGCGCAGGCCGCCGCCGAATACTGGTCGTTGCCGTTGTCGGAGCTTCGGGTTCTCCCGGTCGGCGTCGACACTGGTTCCTCGGGTCACGACGGCACCCGCAGACACCGTGGCAGCCGCCTGCGGATCGGCTATCTCGGTTGGCTCCATGATCAGGCTGGCATCGACATCCTCACCGAGGCAATCCAATTGGTGAAGGCGGTGCACCCCTCGGTGACCCTGCTGTGTGTCGACCTCGCCGAGGGGCAGATCACCGGGGGGCTGTTCGAGGCGGTCGACATCTGCGTCATGGCAAGCCCCGCGGTGTTCGAAATGGCAGCGGCGGAAGCGCTTTCAGCGGGCACCGCGGTGGTGTGCGGCACGCCGGGACACCTCGGTGAAGGTGGGGCACGCGCCGCCATGGCGCTCGCGGACGAACTGATCGCACTGTGCGACGAACAGGCTGTACTGGCCCAGGCGGCCGGCGCTGCGACCGGAGAAGCCGACCGGTTCAGGTGGCACTCGATCGCGGACAGGGCTGATGCCCTCTACCGGGAGACGCTCAGCTGATGCGTCGTCGTCGCATCCATGCGATGGCGGCGACGGCGGCCAGCACCACCACGAAAGCTGCCCCGGCGCCCCAGAGGAGCTTCGGGTCGGTGCCCGACTGCGGAGCGGCCGCGGGCTCGTAGACGGCCGCGACGTCGCGGATGCTGACGTTGGTGGGGAGCCCTGAGGGCCCGGCCGCCAGCACGTCACCGGTCAGCGACGACCAGCCGGCATCAGCACGGGAGATCCGGTCCAGCAACGGATCCACCAGCGACCACTCGCCGGTGGTGGTCACCAGGATCACCGTGCGATTGCGCTGTCCATCCGCGAACGCCTGAATCGAAGCCAGACCACCCTCGATGCTGGCGCGCAACTCCGTGGGCAAACCGATGTCGACGCCTGCGTCCGCGGCGAGGATCGGCGGATTCAGCGATGTCTGGGCAATGGCATCCGACGCGGCGACGATCAGCGCGCCGGTGTCGGCATCGGCCGCGGTCGCCACATCCACCACTTGCGGGGTCAGCGGCGCAGTGGTCAGGCGCGCGATGGCGGCGACCACCCGGGCCGCGTAGCGCAGCTGATCGGGTCCGCTGCCGTCGAACGCGACCAGGAAGGCGGGGCTGAACTCCGAGGGCAGGGCGCCGAAGCCGCCGAGCGGCGGGCCACCGCGGGTCATGGTCAGCGTCGATCGCGGATCCACCTGGAAGGTGACGGGCGCGATCAGCGGGCCGCACACCACGTTCGGGGTATAGGTGAGCGCGAAGTCCAGATTCAGCCACTGCCCGAAGGCGGGTCCGTCGACGTCGAAGGTCGCATCGAGGCGGCCCGAGGAATCGAGGGCCGCCCGGTAGACCACGATGCCGTTCGAGCGGATGAGCACGGTTGCGACATCATCGCCGGGCACCGGCGTGTAGTCGGCCAGCAGATGAACCTGCACGGCGGAGATCCGGCCGGGGCCCAGCGCGGAGCGATCGGCCCCCACCGACAGGCTCGCGGTGCGCACCACCTCGGTGGAGCCACTGATGTCCAGCTGGCTGAACGTCAGGGTGTCACCGCTGAGCTCCGGCTCTGCGCCGGCCTGGTCCACCCGGGTGGCCGCCGTCTGGACCAGTGTCTGCAGCTGATTCACCAGCAGCGACACCTGGGTGGTCAGCTCGTCCCCGGTGCCCGCGACCCGGAGGTAGGCCCCGGGCGTCCCGGCGTTCTCGACGCTCATGCCTGCGGTGTCCCCGGCCTCCACCAGGATGGCGCGGGCCAGATCGCCTGCCGGTGGCGGCGGCAGGCCCCGCCGCACGGAGTCGACGGTGATGGCCACCGGCTGAGGGTGATACAGCCGGGTCAGGGTGGAGACCAACGTCAGCGCGGCCTGTTGTTCACCGGCGTCGGCGTCCTCCGGGGTGAAGATGGCCACGCGCTGCAGCACCGGCGGAAAGAACGTGGCGATGGTGTCCGCCGGTGCCGCGGTGCCCGCGAAAACGGTGGACAGATCGCTGAGCATGACCTGTTGCAGAGGTCCGCAGAACCGGTCGGCCGTGTCGAGGGTGCGCAGCGTGATCGCCAGCTCCACCGCCGACGACAGCACCGGTGCCGCCGAGATGTCGACGTCCAGCGGGGTGGCCGGCTGGGTCGGAGGTGGCAGGTCGACCGTCGCCAGCAGATCGCCGTCCGCGGTGTCGATTTCGAGATAACCCGCGTTCACATTCATCGGGGCGTTGATGGTGCCGCGCAGTCGCGCGGCGCTCAGACCTTCGGGGACCTGCACTGTGAACGTGGAGGTGGCATTGGGGCTGAGATAAATCTCCGGCTCCAACCCCAGCGTGGCCCAGTCCAAGTTCACATCAGCGGTCGGCGCGGGTTCGGCCTCACCCGGCTCGGCCTGCGCGGCTCCCGTCATCAGCAGGGGGAGCACCAGCACCACCAGCGCCGCCAGCGTGCCCGCTCCGGCTCGAAGTTGCTGGACAACCAGTGGCGACATTGAACTGACCGGGTGCACGCTGTTTCACTTTCGGGTGTCCGAGAACCGTAGAACCGACAGGGCTGGGACTATACCGCCGCCCTTGCGGGTTGATGCGCTAACGGCCAGCTCTTGTCACGTCGAAACCATGATGTTGCCAGCGAAGTGCCGGTTACCTTGGCCTGCATCCCGTTGTGGGATACCGTGACGCTCACACTCGGTGGATCGGCGATGAAGGGTCGCAGTTGACTGTCCATGACTTCGCGCAGGTTCTGCGTACCCGGTGGAAGTCGATCTGTGCCATCACGGCCATCGTGATCCTCGGTGCCTTCGCCTATACCTTCATCATCACGCCGCAATACGAGTCGACGACACGGCTTTTCGTGTCCACCACCTCCGACGGCACCAACAGCCAGACCTACGACGGCGGACTGTTCGCCGAACGCCGTGTGCTGTCCTACACCGAATTGCTGACCGGTGAGGTGCTCGCGCAGCGCACCATCGACAAGCTCGGACTCGACATGAGCGCCGCTGACCTCCAGGAGGAGGTGGAAGCCGAGGTGCCCGCGGACACCGTGCTGATCGACGTCACGGTGCTGGACTCCTCAGCAACCCGGGCGCGCGACATCGCCAACACCATGGCCGACGAGTTCGTGGTCATGGCAGCGGAGTTGGAGACTCCCGAGTTGGGGGCGGCGCCCAACGCCAGGGTGATAGTGCAGCAACGAGCCGAGATCTCCAGCACGCCGGTGAATGCCAAGACCACGCGCACCCTGGCGCTGGCCGCGGTGATGGGTCTGCTGCTCGGCGTCGTGGTGGCTTTCCTGCGTGACCGGCTCGACAACTCGGTGCGCAGCCCGGCCGTCCTGGAGAAGGCGACCGGGGTCGGGCTGCTGGCCGGCATCCCGGCCACCAAGGACGCCGACACCCTCGCCGACGCCTACCGCGAACTCCGGATCAGCCTGCGCTTTCTCCACGTTGCCGACGGACCCCGGGTGCTCGTGGTGACCGGCGCCGACGGCAGTGACGGGCACACTTCCGTGGCGGTCAACCTGGCGCAGGCACTGGCCGGGGCCGGGCACCGCACGGTGCTCGTCGACGCCGACCTGCGCCACCCGGCGGTGACGTCGTCCTTGGGGCTGCCGGGATCAACCGGTCTGAGCACCGTGCTCGCGGGTGAGGCCACGCTGCGCGACGCCCTGCAGGAGTCGTCCGGGCTGCAGGTGCTTGCTGCCGGCGCAACCGCAGCCAATCCGACAGACCTCATCGAATCCACCGCTGCGGCCGACCTTCTGGAGGAGCTGAGCGCACAGTTCGACTACGTCGTGGTGGCAGCGCCCTCGCTGCCGGCCGCCGATGCCGCACTGTTGGCCTCGCGTTCGCAGGGCGTTCTGCTGGTCGCACGCTACGGCCGCACCACCACCAAGCAGCTGACCGACGCGGTGTACCGGCTCGAGCGCGCCGGTGCACCGCTGCTCGGCACGGTGCTGACGATGATGCCGACGAAGAAGCGGTGAGATGTCCGCCGGCGTGTACACCACGTTCTCGGCCGCACCGCCTCGCCTGCTGCAGGAGAGGCCGCCCGACCCGCGACTGCTGGACCGCGCTTTCGCGGCATTGATCATCGGGGCGATCGCCCTGGTCGTCACGCCCGACCTGATCACCTATCTGAGCGTTCCGCACGAGCCGATCCTTCCCCCGGGAGAGGCCGCCACGTCTGCGGATCTTCCACTGGCGCAACTGGTCAGCTTGGGTGGTTCCGCACTCCTGCTGCTGGTGACCGCCGCGGTCGTGGCCATGCGGGGCCATCCCAACCGCGCCATCGGCGGGCTGTTGGTGGCACTGCTGGCGGTGAACCTGCCCTATGTCATCAGTCCCGAACTGCCCCCCACGGCGGACTATCCAAAGATCCTGCTGGCCAACCTGTTCGTACTCGCACTGTGGAATGTCGGTGCGCCGATCTCCGGGCTGCGCTGGGTTCCGTACACCGTCGCGGTGATTGCGGTCTACTCACTGATCGTCGGGCTGATCATGCCCGACTTCGCGATGTACAACGTGGTCTCGGAGAAGGACATCATCCCGGGCTGGGAACTGGCCGGACCGTTCGGGCACGCCAACGTCCTGGGGATGTACTGTGCGGTGGCGTTCGCGTTGACCCCGCTGATCACCGACCGCCGGGTGCGGTGGGTGGTCGGTGCCCTCCTGTTCCTGACCCTGCTGGCGGCCGCATCGCGGACGGCATTGCTGGCGGCTCTGGTGGTGGTGGTGTGGTGGCTGGTCTGCTGGGTCCGTTCCGGGGCATCGGTGCGGCTGGCCGGTACCGTGCTGGTGGCTGTCGCTGCGACGACGACATTCGTGTTCCCGTTCGTGGCATGGGATCCCGATGCTTTCACCGAGCGGGCGCACGTCTGGGCCGAGAGTCTCAAGATCTGGCACGAGTCGGTGCTGGTGGGCATGGGCATCAACTGGTTTCTCGAGGACGCGCAGCAGTACGCGAACATCGCCAAGTGGGCCTATGTCGGCACCGGGCACAACATGGTGGTCGACACGCTGGTGAAGTCCGGCCTCCTGGGCCTCGCCGCGCTGGTGCCGCTGCTCGTCGGGGCGGTGCTGGCCACCCGAGCGTTGAAGATCACCGCCGCGCAGATCGCCTGCTTCGGTTTTCTGGCGGCGTTTTTCGTGGCGGCCACCACTGAGGCGGTCTGGGCGTTGTTGCCCAACCTGCAGCTCTTCCCGATCAGCGGCATGATCTTCGCCGTCCTCATCCTGAGCAGACGTGACGACCCGGTCGACCAAGGACTGCCATGACCTCCGCGCCCACTGTCAGCGTCGTCATCCCCACCATCGGGCGCACCAGTCTGCGCGCGGCGGTGGAATCTGCTCTCCAGCAGACGGTTCCGCCGGTCGAGGTGATCGTGGTGCTCGACGCGGACTGCGAGCCCGACCTGCCCGCCGATCCGGCTGTGCGGGTGGTGAAGACACCGGGGCGGGTGGGGCCCAGCCTTGCCAAACACCACGGAATCGGTGCGGCCACCGGAGATGTCATCGCATTACTCGATGACGACGACGTGTGGCGGGCGGACAAACTCGCGATTCAACTGGCGGCTGCGCCTGCCGGCGAGCACTGGGTGGTGGCATCCCGCTTCCGGGTACACATCGACGGCCGCGATCCCGTTGTCGGTCCGCGCACCCCGATCACCCGCACCGAGCCGGTGGCACCGTACCTGTTCGAGCTGCGTCAGACGCAGGGCTTCAACATGGTCCAGACCTCCACACTGGTGTTCCCGCGGGCGTTGTCCACGGCGGTGCCGATGTCGGTGGCGGCGGGATCCATCCACGACGATCCCAAGTGGCTGATGGAGGTGCGGCGGATGTTCCCGGACCTGCCGATCATCCAGGTCACCGAGCCGCTGGTGGACATCATGTGGGGTGCGGCATCGCTGTCCCGGTCGGGCACCGACCGCAGTGCTGAACTCATCGAGTGGGGCAAGCGTGAACTCGCCGGGGAATCGCCGCGGGTGCGCGGCGACTACATGCTGACTTCGGCAGTGGGCTCGGCGCTGGGAGCCGGGTCGTGGCGGGGTGTCATCACGGCGATTGTGACCGGTGCCCGGTTCGGCAAACCGGGGGCCTTGGCCTGGGCCAGCGCCGCCAAATCCCTGCTGAGACTGGGCCGTGGACGGCTCAGGGCACTCGCTGGTCGCTGATGCCGTCGTTTGCCCGCAACACCCTGCTCGGGTTCTCCTCCGGCGCCATGGTGGCGCTGGCCGGCTTCATCGGCAATGCCATCACCGCGCGACTGCTGGGCCCGGACAATCTGGGCGTCTTCGCTTACGTGGTGTTCTGCGTGACCATCGCATCGATCGTGGCGAGCCTGGGTATCGGGGTGGTGCAGCAGCGGTTCATTCCCAACCTGCGGGCCGAGGGCCGCGACGACGAGGCGGACGGTTTGACGGGGGCGGTAACCCGATTGTCGTTGTGGGCCACGGTCATCGGCGCCGCGGTCCTGTTCGGCTACCTGTACTGGCCCGGCCGCGACGCCATTGCCGGGCCGTCACCGACCACGCAGACGGTGGTCATCGCCTTTGCCCTGGCGTGGTTCGTGTTCTGGCGGATGGCCGAGGTCTACCAGTTCTATCTGCGCGGTGAGCAGCGGTTCGCCGAACTGGCCCGGCTGTCCGCCATCTCGGCACTGCTGAAGCTGGGTGTGATCGCGGTGGGCGCCTGGTTGTTCGGGATCCCGGGTGCGCTGGCGGGGTTCATCGCAGGCAACCTGCTACCCGCGTCCCGCATCCACCGGCTGATACGGATGCGGCCGCACGTGACGGACCTGCTGCGGGGCAACGTCTTCCGCTTTGCGGCTGCCAGCTGGGCCACCGGTGTGCTGGGCGGGCTGGTGTTCGGGCGCACCGAGATCCTGTTCCTGGAGCACTACACGGGGATCGGCGCCGTGGGTCTGTTTGCCGCCGCGGTCACCGTGGCGGAGATGGCGGTGCAATTGCCACCTCTGCTGCTGTCGGCGCTGCTGCCGCGGTTCAGCGAACAGCACGGCCTGGGCGCCCAGGAGGACATGCGCCGGCTCTACCGCACCATGACGGCCCTGATCGCGATGTTGATCGTTCCGCTGTGTCTGGGTCTGGCGGCGGTGGCACCCGCGCTGGTACCGCTGCTGTTCGGGGCTGATTTCGCCGATGCGGTACCGGTGGCATCGGTGCTCCTGGTGGCCGCCGCCGTCAGCAGCCTCGGCGTGACCACCTTCTACCTCCTGCAGAGCATCGGCAAGACCGGTTTCCTGTTGCTGTCCAACGGGCTGGGCCTGATCGGCACGATCGCGCTCGGATTCCTGCTGGTGCCGCAGTTCGGGCTCATCGGCGCCGCCTGGTCGCGCGGAGTCGTCCAGGTGTTCGTGGTCCTGGTGGAAACCTGGTACGTCACACAGAAACTGAAGATCTCCCCGCCGTACCGCGCCCTCGGACTGATCACGCTGGCTGCGGTGGCCCAAGCCGTGGTCGCCTACGTCATCTGCGGCGAGATCGATGGGGCGGTGGCGCTGCTGGTCGCCATACCGGCCGCGGTGCTCACCTATGTGCTGGCGCTGCGGGTGCTCTCGGTGATGAAGGTGGTGGACCCCGGTCTGCGGAATCGGATCATCGACAAAGCTCCGGGCCGGGTCAAGCCGGTGCTGTCGCGCCTCATGTAGCCCCGTCCATCAACGCCACCGCTGCGGGCTTGGGGGTCAGGTCCCGGCGCACCACACCGAAGTTCTGTTCCGGGTCGGCCGGATCGGTTCCGCCGTCGGCCAATTCGTAGTAGATGAGCGGTCCCGCCCAGTCCCAGTCCGCTACCTGACGGCGGGCCTGCAGCAGCATCTGCGTCTGGGTGTCGTCGGACACCGCGTTGGGTCCGGTACCCGTGGGAGCTCCGTACTCGGTGATCCAGATCGACTTGTCGCCCTCGCCGTGGCGCTCCATGACCGAACGCAGCGCGGGCAGGTCGGCGAAGCCCCCTGTCATCCGCTGTGGGGTTTGCATGGGCAGCGCCGGGAAACTGTACGGGTGCGCGGCGACGGCGTCGGCGCGGTAGGCGGCACCGTTGGCGTAGAGCTGCTCGAGATACTCACCGGGTTCTATCTCGCGGCCAGGCGTCTCGAACTGGGGCCCGAGCCCTCCGATGAGCAGGGTGGCCTGCGGGTCCACATCGCGGATCGCGTCGGCGGCCACCCAGAACAACGTCCCGTACTCATTGGCATCCGGTTGCGGCGGCCAGAACTTGGCGGTGTTGGGTTCGTTCCAGATCTCCCAGCTGTGCACGCCGCGCGGCGCGTACCGGGTGGCGGCGGCCCGCGTGAAGTCGGCCCACTGCGAGAGTTGTTGCGGGCGCTGGTGGTGGGCGATGGCGGCATCGCCCACGGCCGCCGAGCGTGCCCACGGCGGGGTGAAGGCGAGCACGAAGAGCACCTGCATTCCCCTGGCGTCGGCCTCGTCCACCACCATGTCCGGATAGGACCAGTCGGGGCTGCCCTGCGTGCGCTCGACCACCGACCAGTCGATGTCCATCCTCACCCAGGTGACGCCCATTTCCGCCATCAGGTCGAACTTCTCCGCCAACACCTCCGCGTCGCGGACATGCACGGTCATCCCGATCGCGGAGTCGTCGGGCGGTTGGCACGAGATGGTGGCCAGCGCGAGCAGGGCCACCACCGGCAGGTGTGACAGCCGGCGCCGCACACTCACCCGGCGCTCACCGCAGCACGGCACGGTGGTCGCCGCCTGAGAACGGTCTGCCCGCCAGCCCCTCGGCACGACCCACGAAGAGCGCCATGGCATCTCGCACGGTGAACTTGTCGGGATTGCGCAGTGGCATCAAGGCGGCGGCCACCAGATGCGCCACCTTGTACCACAGCGGATAGCGCCAGGTGCGCAGCACGTTGCCCGCGCCCCTGCCGTAGTTGCGCAGTTTGCGGCGCCGCTCCTCCGGGGGAAGGTGCGCAAACTCGGTCTGTGCCTTCACCACGACGTCACCCACCCACTCGATGGAGAAACCGTCGCGTTCGGCGAGCCGCAGCAGCAGGTCGGGGCCCTCGCCGGATTGCCACGGGCTCGCCGATCCCGAACCACGCAGGGGGTCGTACCCCCCGACCGCCAGATAGTCAGCACGGCGGTACAGCGTGGCCGGTTCCATGGCCCCCCACGCCGATCGGCGCGTGAGCGGAGAACCTCTCGGCGGGAGTGGATTCCGGGGCCCCTCACGATCCACCAGCTGGACGGCGACCACCGACCTGCCCGGGATGCAGTGCGGTGTCAACCGCTCGAAGAAGTCCGGGTCGACGCGACTGGTGTCGTTCGGGAACCAAGCCCATTCCACGTCATCCCCGAGGGTGATGGCCGCGATGTTGCGGCCGTTGGACACCCCACGCGGGCTGACCGCGGTCCGCAGGGTGAGCACACCCGAGTATTTCTGCACCAGCGCCCGCAGGCCCGAGTCATCCTCGCTGCCGTGGTGAGCGATCACGACGACGTGTGGCGGGCGGGTCTGCGCGGCCAGGTCGTCGAGCAACAGGCCCAGTTCGTCCCACCGGCCCACCGTGGTGACTCCCACCCCGAAGCGGGGGGTGTCGGTCACGTCAGGCGGCCCTGCAGTGTCGGCAGGAACTCCGGGTCCGCCCAGGTGCGCTTGAGGGTCTCATCCAGTTGGTGGACCGGCCGCCACCCGAAAATCTCGCCGATCCGGGTGATGTCGCTGCCGAGGAACGGCCGGTCCACCGCCCGGGCGCGCGCCGGATCCTGGCGCACCTGGAAGTCGAGGCCCAGCACCGCACGCATGCGCGCCAGGATCTCGTCCACCGAGTACTGGTGTCCGCTGCCGAGATTGACCACCTCGCAGGCCACCCCGTCGCGATTGGTGCCCAGCGCCGCCGCGGCGAAACCGGCTGCGGCGTCCAGCACGTCGATGTAGTCGCGTTTGGGCCAGGTGTTGCCCAATCCGATCGATTCCGGCTTCGCTCGCAGCTGGGCGACGATGGCGGGCAGCAGGTGCGGATTGGTCTCACCGGGGCCGATGACGTTGAACAGCCGCACGATGGCAGCGGCGATACCGCGCTCCTCGGCGAAGATCCGGACGTACTGCTCGCCCTGCAGCTTGGTGAAGCCGTAGATGTCGGCGGGTCCCAGTTCGGACTCGTACTCCCGGTGGGGCTGCTCATCAGGCTTGTACACCGCGCCACTGCTGGCGAACACGAACCGGACTCCCGGCGGGCAGGCGGCCAGCAGGTTGACGGTGCCGGTGACGTTGGTGGACACCGCATTCGACGGGTCGGTGTCACATTCGGGGATGTAGTGGATGGCCGCCAGATGGACGATCACGTCGGGCTTGAAGTACTCGATGAGCGACCGGGTGGCAGCGCTGTCGCGGATGTCCAGCCGGTGGAAGCGGAAACCGGGGGACTCGAGCGACAGCCAGTCCGGCGCGCCGTACCGCAGCAGATCGGCCACCAGTACGTCGGCGACCGGGGCCAGGGCGCGCACCAACTCGCGTCCGACGAAACCGGCCCCGCCGGTGACCATGACCTTCGTGCGGGGCTGCTCTGCTTGCGTCATCTCACTGCCGCCTTCCATTGACCTCGAGTGCACGAGTCTCCAGTGACTGCGCAATTCCTGACCAGTCCAGGGCCTTGGCGCCGGTGAGGCCGGCCTGGGAGAACTGATCCCACTGCGCCTGGGCGGCCAGCAGGGCGTCGGCGAATTCGCTCGGATCGGTGCCGCACACCACTCCGGCGCCGTACTGCGCCACAACGTCTTTGGCACCGTTCTCGGCGAAATCAGCGGTCACCACCGGAAGGCCACTGGCCATGGCTTCGGCGATCACCCGGGGAAACCCCTCCCGTTGGCTGGACATGCCCAGCACGGCGGCACGGGACAGCAGATCGATCTTCTGCTCCTCGGTCACCGACCCCGGCACTCGGATGCGGGACGCGAGGGCGGACCGTTTCGCGTACTCCTCGATGTCCGACCGGGACGGGCCGTCGCCGGCGATCACCAGGTCACCGGCGAAGCCGCGGTCGGCGGCGAGGACGAACGCGTCGATCAGCAGCTGCAGGTTCTTGTGCGGGGCCACACGGCCGACATACAGCGCCCCGGAGCGTTCGTCTCGCGGGGCCGACCGGTAGCGGCTCAGCTCGATGCCGCTGGGCAGTACTCCGCACTCGCGCCCCGACTGTTCGGTGATGGCCACCGCCACCGCGTTGCTGACGGCGAAGTTGGAGCCTGCCAGCAGCGGTAGCCGGCGCTGCGCGCGGGTCAGGATCGGGTCTTCGCGGATCTCGCACCAGTGGATTGCGGTGCGTGGCCGCAGCTTTCGTGGCATGGCCGGGATGTGCAGCAATGGCCACTGGTTGAGCAGATGGAAGTCGTATCCGCCGGCGATCACCTGGCGCCGGACCCAGTTGCTGTACCGGGTCACTGCCCCCCAGTTGCGGCGCAGCGCCGGGAAACGCGGTGTCAGGTAGGTGTCCGTGAGCGGATTGCGTTGCAACCGGACACCGTTGATGGTTTCCGCGACGGGCAGCGCGCGGTCGTGGCCGATGCAGAAGACGTCGACGGAGTGGCCGCGCCGCACCATGGCCTCGGCGAGCTCCTGGAAGAAGACCTCCTGGCCACCGAGGTTGGGGTAGTAGAGCTCGGTGAGGAAGGCGAATCGCATCGGTTGGCCCCGTCGGTCTCCGTGTGAGTGCATGGTGGTTGCTCACCGCCGGCGCCGCGGCACCGTCGTCGGACCATCTCAGCAAAAAATGACGCAGTGTGCAAGGAATGCGTTCCGCAGCAGCACCCTGGCTCCGTTGTGCTGGTTGCTGGCTCAGCAGAGGCGTGCGCGGCAAACCACTTCCGGCCACGTCGCACGCTGCCGTCGGCTACCGTCGGCCTTCGCTGGCGAGGGCGGCGACGATGGTATCGGCGGCGGCGGTCACATGAATGCGCTGCTGGCGGGTCCGTACGTGGGCGGCGCCGCGTGCGGCCAGCTCGGTCCGGGCTGCGTCGTCGGTGGCGAACCTCGTCAGCAGCCGGGCGAGTTGTCCGGGGTCGTGCGGGTCGAAGTACTCGGCACCGGAACCGCAGGTCTCGCGCAGCGACGGGATGTCCGAGCACAGCACCGCGGTACCCGAGGCCATGGCCTCCAGCGGTGGCAGACCGGCACCCTCGTTGAACGACGGCATCACCAACAGGTCCGCACCCGCCACCAGGGCGTGCAGGGCATCGAATTCCAGGCGGCTGATGAACTGCACCCGATCACCGAGAGCGGTGGCCTGCTCCTGGACCCGCCCGTCGAGCGTGCGTACCGACGCGCCGCTGCCGGCGATCATCAGCCGGTGCGGAATGGACTGCTGCACTTGCGAATACGCCTGCAGCAGCGCGAGGACGTTTTTGTGCCGCTTCACGTTGCCGAGGTACAGGATGTACCGGCCCGTTACGGGGGACAGGGTGGAGTCCGGGGGCTGCAGCCACTGGCGACTCACCGGAATCTCGGTGACCACGAACCGCGCGGCGGGAACGTAGCCGGCCAGTGCGTCGGCGGAGGCTTGTGAGGGCGTGAAGATGGTGTGGCAGCGGCGCGCATCGGCTTCGAGCATGGCCCGCGCGTAGAGCCGGCGGGCGCGGCTCATCCCGCTGATCTGTTCGGGCAGCAGGTAGTTGTCGTCGTGCACGGTGGAAAAGGCGAGGACGGAGCGGTGGCGCGGTCGCAGCAGGGTGAGGGGATGCGGGAAGTGGGGCGTCCAGAACGACCCGGGCCGGACCGTGCCGATGGCGTGGTCCCAAGCGCGCTGCTCGCCGAGGGAGAACATGGCAGCCCGGGCCGGTTCGGCGTACACCACCTCGGTTTTCGCCGCGACGTCCGGGACGTTGCCGCGATCCGCAAGGACCGCCAGCGTGCGACCGTGCTGGCTCAGTACCTCCTCCAGAGCCGGGATCTGGACACCGATGTAGGTGCCGATGCCGCTCTGCTCGATGTGCCTGACGTCGAAGAGCAGGTCGGCCCGCATGACGATGAAGGCTACCGGGACGGGGCGTGGGCGGCCTTCCGGGGAGCAGGACTGTGGATTCCGCGTGGTTGCTCGATCGCGCGAGTTTGAGGTCTGGCGACGCGCCGCGCAGCCGTGAAATAGTCCATGAATAATAAGTATGGCAAATACTATCAATCGCGTTAGATGTACTAGCGCTGCAGGAAAGCGCTGGGTCGGGTTCATGATCATCCAGAAAACGAAGTGTTCAAAGCATATACGCGGCCGTAAAATGTGATCGAGCATTACTTGTGAATTGTCCGCGGGCAACGCAGTCGGTTAAACTTGTGCGATTGTGGCAAACCTTTAGGAAGAGTGAATCTGTTTTGCGGTAGTGATGACAGGCTGCCGCCGATGTGCCCACAATGGGGAGTGCGGGAGGACCACCGGCTGCGGTGGAAGGCGCAGGGAGGCTGCAATGAAACGTCTACTCGTCCCACCGGGCGGTAATGGGCAAAGGCCATGACCATGGCGGGATCCGCGGTCACACCTGACGCCCGACTCATCGATTGGGTTCGCACCAGCACCGCATCGGATGGCTCGGACACTCCGAGCACCGACCCGCTCTGTGGTATCCGCGTGCTCGTGGTCGACGATTGCACGTTGCACCGGGAGGGCTTGGCCGCATTGATGGCGACCAACGGTGCTCCCGACGTCAGCGTGGCCTGGGACCTGCCCACGGTGACCGCAGCTGTTCGAGACAAACCCGTGAACGTCGTGTTGTTGAACGTCAGCACCCTCGACGGCGTCATTCTGTTGCGGGCCGTTCAGGACATCGCCCCGTACGTACGGGTCATCGTGGTAGGGGTCTCCGAGGAGGATGACCACGGGATCGTTGCGTGCGCCGAGGCAGGTGCCGCGGGATATCACACCCGCAACGAGTCCATCGAGGAGCTGATCTCGCTGATCTCGCGCCTGGTGGCCGGAGAATCTGTGTGCTCACCCCGGGTCTCGGCGGTGCTACTGCGCCGTCTCTCCACCCTTGCCGCCAAACGCCCGCTGGTGCCTGATGACCTGATGCTCACCACTCGCGAAGTCGAGATCCTGGAACTGTTGGAGCACGGCTTGTCGAACCGGGACATCGCCGAACACCTCTGCATCGCCGTTCACACCGTCAAAAACCATGTGCACAGTCTGCTGACGAAGCTGGGTGTCAGTACGCGTGGGCAGGCTGCGGCGCTTGCGCACACAGTGCGGTGATATCCCAAAAGAGCTATAGATAACCATCTTTCGCTGGTTCAGCTCTGCCTTGGGTTAGTTCTCGTCGTCCAGAGGAGCCACCTGGAATTGGGCCGAAAGGTTCATTTACGAAGAGTCGCAACCGGGGCCATAGTGGAGCGATGCGGACGATCCTGCCCAGGGCTGCGGTGGCCACCGTGGTCGCGTCGGCACTGGGCGTCGGAGTATTTCTGTTCCCGCTGGATGCCTCGGGTCTCATCGGAGACTCAAGCGCGGAACGCGGCGCACGGGAACTCGATGCGCTGGTCGCTGCGGTCTATCCCCGGCCTGGTCGAATCGACGTGGATGTGCCACGCGTGCCGGACCGGGACGGCTTGCCCGCCGGTGCTGGCCACGAGGTGCTGGCGGCCGAGATGCTGGAAGTGGATGGAACGTACAGTCCACCTGAGTTGTTGCGAGCACTCCACGTCGTGCGGTCCCTGCGAGCGCTCCCGCACAGCGGGACGGACGCTGCCACCGGCAGACGGGTAGAGGGTCGGGCCCTGCCGCTGTCGCCGGAGGATCTTCTCGAACTGGTTGTCCTGGTGGAGAATTTCCTGCAGTCCATGGCCAGGACCCCGGAACCCGACCTCGCCGAGCTGCTGACCAACGTCCTGGCGACAGTCGCGGACGAGATGAAGGCCCCGGTTGCCGCCGCGGTTACAGCGCCGCCTCCGGCAGCGGGAGCTGCTGTGCCGCAGGCACCCACTGTTGCGCCGATACCCGTGCCTGCTGTGGTCGAGCCTGCCTCCGAACCGCCGGAGCTCGAGCCGTCCGCAGCGCCCGCTGCGCCGATGCCGACCCCACAGCAGGTGAACCCGACCCCCGTCGTACCAAGCGTTGATGTCGTGGGTGCGGGCCACCCCCCGCCGGCCGAGGTGACGTCGCAGCCCTCGCCTGCGGTGGACGCGGAGTCCGACGAAGAGACGGCCGTGGGTTCGCAGCCAGAACTGCGGGATCCCGCCGAACCGGGCCGCGAACCTGACAAGCCGGATCTGAACACGAATGATGTTGACCCGCAGAGAGAAGCACCTCAAAGCAGCGACTTAACGAGTGACAACGGCGCCGACAGTCAGAGTTCGTCGCAGGACAAAGACGCGTCCAACGAGTGATACGGCGGCCCTGCCGTGTGAGAGTGCCCATGACACGAGGCCGGAGATGATGGATGGAACACAGCTCGGCCCCGGACTTCCGGTGAACCGGCGATCAGGACACGATGGCGAGCGCAAGCTGGTCAGCGCCGGCGACAGCAACTTCGTGCCATGGCAGGATGCGTCGTATCAGGAGCAGGCACTGGATGAGCGGATCCTCGTCGTCGACGATTGCACCTTGTTCCGGGACAACCTCGTCGCAGTGTTGGCGGTGAGCGGGTTTCCCACGCCGAGCTCCGCGTGGGACCTGCCGTCGCTGGTCACCGCCCTGGAGGACCCCGAAATCAGGGTTGTGTTGGTCAACATGAAGTCGCGGGGCAGTGCTCTGCTCCTGAAGGCGGCGATGGACATCAACCCAGGGTCACGGGTGATCGCTGTGGGTGCCTCCGTAGCAGATGAAGCAGATATCCTTGCCTGCGCGGAGGCCGGCGTCGCCGGTTATCACATGCGATCGGATGCTCTCGGCGCCCTGATTGTCTTGATACAGGACGTCGCCGCTGGAATTTCATCGTGCCCTCCGGCGGTCTCTGCGATTTTGCTCAAACGCCTCTCATCCCTTGCTGCACAGACGAAGAGCGCAGACCGGGAACTAGCTCTGACGGCGCGTGAGATCCAGATCCTTCGGATGATCGAAAGAGGCCGGTCGAACCGAGACATCGCCACCGAACTCGACATCGCGATCCACACGGTCAAGAACCACGTGCACAATCTACTCACCAAGCTGGGCGTGGGCACCAGGGCCGAGGCCGCAGCACTGTCGCGCACCATTGGAGCCGAGGCGGGGCGAATCCGGGCGAACTAGACCGGGAGCTACCGAAAATGGGCTCGCATGGTCCATGTACGCGGCGGTTGCGGAGCCCGATAGTGAGAGTGTTCCGCCGCAACAGCTGGGCGGCACTCGCACCGGGGGCATCAAAATCCAGATTCACCTGGTTGTTTGGGTGAAAAGTTCCGATGGGAGGCGGACTCAGATGTGTGGAATTATTGCGTGCCGAACACATGGTCCTGCCGCTGATTACCTGCTTGCGGGCCTGCACAGACTGGAGTACCGGGGTTACGACTCGGCCGGCCTGGCAGTCCGGTCTGCGACAGGCGACGTCACCCGCCTGCGTGCGGTCGGTCGTGTCGCGGCACTGGAACACGCCGTCGGCGAGTGGGGTGGACCCCTGACCGGTACCACGGGGATAGGCCATACCAGATGGGCTACCCACGGCGCGGTCAGCGAGCAGAACACCCATCCACACAGTGACTGTAGCGGTCGGATAAGTCTGGTACACAACGGGATACTCGGGGGGTGTGACGGCCTGCGGCAAACGCTGACGCTGTCGGGGCACCACTTCAGTTCCGAGGTGGACAGTGAGATCTTCTGTCATCTGATCGAAGACGAGCTCGCCGCCGGTGGGGATCTGCGGGGCGCGGTCCAGGCAGCGTTGACATCGCTCGAGGGCTCCTGGGCGCTGGCGGTGATGGATCAGTTGACCGGCCAGATAGTGGTGGCTGCGCAGCGTTCGCCGCTTCTGATAGCGGAGAACGAACACGGTGTGTTCGCCAGCAGTGACATCTCTGCCATTGCCGATTGGGTGGAGGAGTTCAGAGTTCTCGATGACGGGGAGGTGATCGAACTCACCGGCGATCTCAGCACTCATCATCGAGCGCATCTGACCTCCTACCTGTGGCACCGTCAACCGGCGGATCTCGCCGGTTACGTGGATTACATGGCCAAGGAAGTGGACGAGCAACCGGCGGCGGCAGCACGCGCTCTGGCAGAGCTCGGCGGCGCGGTCGCCGATGGCTCGCTGTGGAATGATCTGGGGATCGGTGACTTCGAGCGACTCCAGGTCATCGGGTGCGGCACCTCGCTGAACGCAGGCCACGTGCTTGCCAACCTCCTTCGCCGAGTGGGACGAGTTCCGGTGACGGTGGAGGCGGCGAGCGAGGCGGCCAGCAGTCTGGTCGAACCCAAGACCCTGTGCTTGGCCATCAGCCAGTCAGGTGAGACCGCTGACGTGCTCAACGCGTTGGCCGATCGCCCATCAAAGGGCACTGTCCTGGCGCTTACCAACAATCCGCACTCCACCCTTGCGCGGCGCGCGGACGCGTTCCTCGACTGTGCGGCAGGCCCGGAAATCGGGGTCGCCGCCACCAAAACGTTTGTCTGCCAGGTGATCAGTGGGTCAGCTCTGTTGCTGTCTGGTCTCGTAGCGACCGGACGGATCTCGCCGGGGATGGCCACCGTCCTGGTCGAGTCGCTCTCTCTGATGCCCGAGCGTCTGGCCGACGCGGGCGCGGTGGCCAAGTGCGTAGTACCGGCCATCGCGGAAGAGCTCTGCACTGCAACCGGTTTCATCTTCATCGGGAGGGGCACGGGTGTTCCGTACGCCGCCGAAGGGGCTCTGAAACTCAAAGAACTCACGTATCGCTGGGCCGACCACTATCCGGCCGGTGAACTCAAGCACGGCCCGCTGGCGCTGGTCGACAGCGGAACTCCGGTTGTGGTGGTGGACAATCTGGATGCCAGGCTGCACGCCAACGTCGCCGAGGTGGCGGCACGCGGTGGGCGGGTGGTCCGGATCGGAGCGGCGGGTAGCACGGTGCCCGTCCTGGAGGGGCCGGTCGGCCCCTGGGGGCCACTGGAGAGTGTAGTGCCCATGCAGATACTTGCCCGCACCATTGGGCTGTCGTTGGGCTGGGACGTGGACAGGCCCCGCAATCTGGCCAAGTCCGTAACCGTGGACTGATTCTCAGCACCACCATATTTCATCTGGATTGGAGTCCTCATATGGTCGCAATTGCTCGGTCGCACAGAGACCCCGAGCTGAAAGTGAGCCTGGTGATCCCGGTGCGCAACGAAGCGCGCAACATCGCCTGGGTTCTGGAGCAGATCGTCGATGACGTGCACGAGATCATTCTGGTCGACGGTGAATCCACCGACGCCACCTTGACAACCGCGTTGAGTTACCGTTCCGACCTCGTGGTCGTACCCCAGCAAGGACAGGGCAAAGGTAGCGCGCTGCGAACCGGTTTTCTGGCGGCCACGGGTGACGTCATCGTCATGATGGACGCAGACGGCAGCATGTCTCCTCACGAGATCAAGCATTATCTGCATTTCCTGGCCAACGGTTTCGATTTTGTCAAGGGTTCCCGATTCATCTGTGGCGGTGGATCTCTGGACATCACCCGCTTCCGCCGCCTCGGGAACCGGTTTCTGCTCGATGTGTTCAACTTTTTGTACGATGGTGAGCTCACCGACCTCTGCTACGGTTTCTGCGCATTTCACCGTAGGTACCTCGATCACCTGGACCTGACGGCCACCGGTTTCGAGATCGAGGCGGAGATGACCGTTCGAGCGATGCAGGCCGGCCTGAGGATCGCCGAGGTGCCCAGTCTCGAGATGCCGCGTAGGGCAGGGAAATCGAACCTCCACGCGATCAGTGACGGCTGGCGGGTACTGTCCACCGTGGTCGCCGGCCGGCGGCGCAGGCCGAGCCCGCCCCCGGCTCCGCCACGTCCGCGGCAGGCTCCCACATTGGTAGAGATTCCGGCTCCGGACCCCACTCTCGATGCCGCGGAATTCCTGGGACGCGAGGAGATCTCGTCATGACCCGGGCAATGGTGACGGGTGCAGCCGGCTTCATAGGGTCCGCGCTCGTGGACAGACTGTTGCTCGAGGGTTACGACGTGATTGCGATCGACAACCTCAGCACCGGTAACATGGCGAATCTCGACCACGCCATCCGGGCCAACCGAACCACGCCTGGCCGGTTCGCGTTCCACCAGCTCGATGTTCAGGCACCCGAACTCAGAGGTATCGTGGTCGGCAGTAACCCGGATGTCATCTTCCACTTGGCCGCGCACATCGACGTGCGCCGTTCAGTAGCAGATCCGATGTTCGATGCACGAACCAACGTGCTGGGTACGGTCAACATATGCGAGGCGGCAAACCTTGCAGGCGTGCGCCGGATCGTCTACGCCGCGTCAGGCGGTTCGCGTTACGGTGCGCCTCTGCGACTGCCTGCTGACGAGCAGAGCTCCTTGGCGCCGGAATCACCCTATGCGGTCAGCAAGATCGCCGGGGAGCTGTACCTGCAGGCGTATGCGCACATGTACGGAATCACACCGATCTGCCTGGCTCTGTCGAATGTCTACGGGCCGCGCCAGAGCGTGGCCGGCGAGGCCGGCGTGATCGCGGCGTTCGCAAGTGCGCTGGCCTCGGGCCGTAACGTGACCGTGTTCGGAGACGGCAGTGCAACCAGGGATTACATCTATGTCGATGACGTGGTGCGGGCATTCACCGCCTCGGCGGAAGCGCCACCGGAGGTCACCGGCACATTCAACATCGGAACCGGCAGGCAGATCAGCGTCGTAGACCTGCACAGAGTCATTGCCCTGCTGTTCGATGGGGCACCCCCACCGTTCTTTGCACCTGCGCGCACCGGCGAGGTGCAGAACAGCGCGCTGGATGCCCGCAAGGCTTTTCGCGAACTCGGGTGGGTTCCGGCCGTGAATCTGATTGACGGCATCGAACGCACGGTCGCGTGGCTGCGGTCTGCGCAGGGGGCAGACCAGCCTGCCGAGCTGGGTGCGTGAGGGAGATCATCTGTGGCTGATCCGCGATGGCGACGAAAAGCGTTGTCTGACAGCGCTACCGGATCGTATTACGGCCAGAGATTGGCTCTTGTGGCCCATGGACTGGCCGAGCTGTCAGCCAGATAGTGGAGATGCGGTCGACATGGCTGCATTTGTTGATCACCAACGATTTTCGAAGCAAGACTGAACAAAAAGGAGGGGCTCCGTGTCCAGAAAGAGTTCGCGTACACCAAAACTCTCGGCTCGCCGATATGTCACCACAGGCGTCACAGGGTCGGCGATGGTCGGTCTCGGCCTGCTGTTGGCCGCGTCGCCGGAGACTCCGGTATCGATGTCCCCGGACATCGCGTTGATGTCAAACGAACTGGCGATTCTCTCCGGCGCGGAGTGCACGCCCGGGGTTGACTGCCCTGGTTCCTACACCAGCGGCCTGGGGGCCTCGGCCCAGCTGTCCCTGGCACCAGGGAATTACCTTCTGCCGACGATCATCGGTCCGGGAGGCTTCCTCATCGGTGATGGGCTCGACGCCGACGCAGCGACGTGCACGGCCCCGTGTAACGGAGGCAACGGCGGGTTGTTCTGGGGCAACGGCGGCGACGGTGCGCTGGGGGGCAACGGCGGCAACGGAGGCTTGTTCTATGGGAGCGGTGGCAACGGGGGGAACGGAGTGGACGCCGTATACGACGCGATGGGGCTTCTGATCTCCCCGGCCACTGCCGGTGGCAACGGTGGTTCGGCCGGAGCGGTCGGCAACGGCGGCAGTGGCGGCAGTGGCGGCAACGACATCCAGGAAGTGAACCCGGCGAATCTGTCTGCCGCTGGTGCCTCGGGTGGCAACGGCGGCCGGGGCGGCTTCCTGATCGGTGGCGCCGGTGACGGGGGCTCAGGGGGCAACGGTTATGCCGCGGGCACAGGGGCGACTGCCACCGGCGGCAACGGCGGATCCGGTGGACAGGCCTTTGTGGGCAACGCGGGTGATGGTGGAGCGGGCGGCTACGGAAACTCCGATCTGGGCGCGGGCACGGGTGGATCAGGCGGAGCCGGCGGAAGCGCGGTCCTCCTGGGCGAAGGCGGCGCGGGGGGCGCCGGCGGCGACAGCTACAACAACTCACCGTCGGTCGATGACCCCGCCGACATCGCGGGCGGCACCGGTGGGGCCGGCGGCAGCGGCGGTCTGCTCAGTGGGGGCGGCGGTGCCGGTGGTAGCGGTGGTTTCGCCGAGTCCACCTCCGGAAACGCCACCGGTGGAGCAGGTGGTCAGGGTGGCGGCGCCACGAACGGCGCCGGAGGCGGCGGCGGTGGCGGCGGTGTCGGAATTGCCAACGGCGACGGTGCGACTGCAGCGGGTGGCGACGGTGGCTCTGGCGGGTCGTCCTTCAACGGCGCCGGAGGCAGTGGCGGTGCCGGCGGTGGTAGTGGCGCCGAAGCCGACGACGGTGTCTCCAACGGCGGTGACGGAGGAGCGGGCGGCGCGGGTGGATTCGGACTGGGCGGCAACGGTGGGTCGGGCGGTCAAGGTGGTGACGCAACCGGTGGGGGCACCAACAGCGGTGGTGACGGAGCAGACGGTGGCGATGGCCGCGGCCTCGGCGCCAACGGTGGCAGTGGCGGTGGCGGTGGCAGCGCTTCCGGCGGCTCGACGAACAGCGGTGGCTTGGGTGGCTCAGGTGGTTCAGGTGGACCCGGCGGTTCCGATGGCGCCGGCGGTTCGAACGGCACCGGCGGCAGTGGTGACGAGTAGCTCGTTGTGACTCGGTGCGGGTGTCGGTGGCTCCGGCCATCGGCACCCGCACGTGGACTCGGAGATGGTGATGTGATGCCACGCAGTGTGAAGAAACCCAAAGGTCGGCCGAATCGGGCCATCTCCGCTGTGCCGCGAAGATCACCAGGGCGGTCGGCTGTTGTTGCCATCGTCGCAGCAGCATTCGGATTTGCCGTTTCGCTCTACCCGGTACCGGAATCCCTGCGACCGTTGACCGCCTCACCGCTGCGCGATGGCGCGTCGCAGGCCCCGGGTGCTGATTCGACGTACTTCGCCACCCGGCGGGCGGCGCACGCCTCGGCGCTTCGGCTGACTGCCCTGGTTCAGCTCTCGCAGGACCTCGATGACGAAACGCTCTACGCCGGTGCCGAAACGCTCACTGTCCTGGTCCGGGAGTTCGGGCTGCGAGACGTGATGAGGTCGTACGTTTTGTTGCGGTCGATCCAACCGGAAACACGCGACTTTCCACAGGTGTACAGCGGGGGCGGTGGCAGCGGTCAGTCGGGGGAGCTCGTGCCGATGGCGACACTGCTGGAATATCTTCTCGAGTTGTTTCCAGACAGGTTGCCCGAACTCATCCAACGGCTGGAAGCTGTTGTGGTCGAGCACCTTCTGCCTCATCATGCACCGGAGGCCGGCGTCGGTGAAGCGCCCGCGCCCGCGCCCGCGCCGGAGCCGGCGCCAGCACCGGCACCGGCACTGGCGCCCGCGCCGGAGCCGGCAGTGCCGGTGGGGCATGCTCCCACCCCCGATCGGGTGCCTTCTCCGCCAACAGCGGAGGTGACGCAGCCAACTGTGCCGGTGTCCGTTCCGGTGACCGAGCCGACTCACGAGCTCGAACCACCCACCGTCACCGCCGAATCTTCGCCATCCGCTCCGCCGTCGGGTCCTCCCGATGATGTCGCGACGGAGACGTCCCAAGACCCGAGCTCGGCGCGACCGTCCGAGTCGCCGCAGGATCCGCAGCCGCAGAGCGATGATTCGGCTGGTTCACCATCGGATCGCGACAACAACCCGGAATCGCACGACAGCTCACCGGCCGCGAACTCGTCCTCCACCGACTCGGATCCCACCGGTGGTGAGTGAGTACTCGCACAGGAGCTAGTCCACGAGCTAGGCAAATTTGGCTCTGATGGTCCATATACGCCGGCGTTGCGGACACAGATAGTTAGTGGTGTCGCAACGTTTGCTCTGCACCGAGAAGCTGTACCGCAAAGCACTATTCGTTCCAGACTTGATCGATCGGGATGCTCCCGAGCAGTATCTCCGGGGAGGAAGCCACGTGACGCAGACCAGGGTGCTGCCGCCGGTGTCGTCGATCCGGGAGATCGACGAACAGGTGCTACCCATACCTCGTGTCGAGATCGAACTGAGTGACATCGAGGACGACCTTGCCTCCGCCTCCGATTGGGGTGATGCATCGAGGGTGATGGCATTGGTACGGCTGCACACTTATCCGCTAGGTGTGGTGTATCTCGATGGCAGGCTGGGCCCCTCACGGCGGCTGCACGCCGCAGGGATATGGACAGTGCTGAACGAGGCGATCAATGCGCATCTGTCTGCGGACGGTTTGCCTGTCGCGAGTCGGATCGACGATGTGGTTGTGGCGTCGACATCAGGTTCCCCGCGTTGCCTGCAGTACCGGGACAGCGTGCTTTCCCGCGGTTCTTTCATCAGTGTTGTCGTCGCCACTCGGGATCGGCCCGACAGTCTCGCAGCCTGTCTGAAGTCACTGCTGAGATCGAGCTACCAGCATTTCGAGATCATCGTGGTGGACAACGACCCGACCAGCGATGACACGGAGCTGATGATCCGGCGGCGTTTTCCGTCGGTCCGGTATGTCCGGGAGTGCCGGCGCGGCCTGGCATCGGCACACAACTGTGGTCTCTCGCTGGCACAGGGCCAGATAACCGCATTCGTCGACGATGACGTTCTCGTGGACGCACAGTGGTTGGTCTCGATCGCTGAGGGATTCGCGGTGACAGACCGTGTTGGTTGTGTGACCGGCCTCATCCTGCCCGCCCAACTGGACACTCCGGCGCAGTTGCTGCTGGAACACCGGGGAGGTTACGGCAAGGGGTTCGATCTCCAGATCTTCGACACCCACGACAATCGGCCGGCCGACCCATTGTTCCCGTTTGCCGCCGGTCGCCTCGGCTCTGGGGCGAACATGGCCTTCGACACCCGAAAGCTGCGCGAATTGGGCGGTTTCGATGCAGCGCTCGGTGTGGGGACGTTCGCTCGCGGTGGTGACGACCTGATCGGTATCTTCCGCACGATCGTCGCAGGCCATCGGGTCGTGTACCAGCCTGCCGCCATCGTGTGGCACCGCCATTACCGCGATCTCACCGCCCTGCGGAACATGGCCCACGGCTGCGGAGTCGGTATGGGTGCGTTCTTGGCGAGTGGACTCGTGCACGAGCCGCGGATGCTCATCAGCTTCGTGCGTTGTCTGCCGGCATGCTTCGTCCATCTCGCGCGACAGGCCGGGACGGGTCAGCGAGGACGGCCCGGTGCGTGGCCGGCTGAGTTCGTGCGGGTCGAGAGGCGCGGTCTGCTCACGGGCCCAGTCGCCTACGCAGTCAGCCGTTGGAGGGCGCGCCGAGCTGTTGCGGACAGGGGCGACAAGTGAAAACGCGCGTGCGGCGGTCCCCGGATTTCGGCTCACTCACTCGCGTGTTCCGTAACCCGCTCCTGCGCAACGGACACCTGCTGACGCTGAGCTCGGCACTGGTGGCGCTCATGGGTCTGTGCTTCTGGACGATCGCCGCCTGGAGATACGACGCCGCTGCAGTGGGTAGCAACTCTGCTGCCATCTCGTTGATGATGTTGTTGGTTTCCATCTCTCAACTCAACCTCTCGAGCGCGGTGGTCCGCTTCGTGCCGGCTGCGGGTCGGCACACCAAGATGCTGGTGGCCATCGTTTTTGTGGTCGGTGGATGCGTTGCTCTCGTGGTCGGTGTCTGCGCAGTCATCGTCGTCGATGTCGTCTCGCCTGGGACGAACATGTTCGGCGGGTCGAAGGCGCACGCGATCTTCGTGGTCGCCACCGTGGCGTCGACGATCTTCATCATCCAAGAAGGAGTTCTGACAGGGTTGCGCCGCACGGGGCTCGTGCCGTTGACGAACTTCGCTTTCGCAGCAGCGAAAATGCTTCTCATCACCCTCTTTGCTGCATCGATGCCATCGGACGGGATCCTCGCAGCGTGGGCCCTGTCCGCGGTCGGCATCGTCACCGCAATCGGTGTATTCCTCTTTGCGAAAGCCATTCCCGGTTGCCGCGCCGCCGCCTCGGCAGTCGGCAGCCTGCCACCACTTCGCCGCCTGGTCAGGTTTGCCGCGCTCGACTACGTGGGTGCCATCAGTGCGACGGCCTCTCTGACCCTGATGCCGATCATGGTGTTGACGGTGCTGGGCGCAGAGCAGAACGCCTACTTCTCCATGGCGTGGTTGGTGGCGTGCTCCATCTTCCAGATAAATCTGAACATGGGGATGTCCTTGGTGGTCGAATCATCGGTCGATCAGTCCGATCTGGCACGGCAGGCACGCCACGTTCTCGCCCACACCGGCAAGCTCCTCGCGGTGGTGGTGGCGGGGTTCGTGATCTTCGCTCCGTATCTGCTCGGCATCTTCGGTGGTTCATATCACGAGGCGGACAACGCACTTCGGCTCTTTGCCCTGGCTGCGCTGCCCCATCTCGTGGTGATGACCGCAGTCAGTTCGGCGCGTGCGCAGCAGCGAATGGACCTGGTGCTCTGGTGCCAGGTCCCACAGTGCCTCGTCGCGGTGCCGCTGACATGGTTCCTGCTGCCGGTCATGGGTATGGCGGGGGCCAGTCTTGCGTGGTTGATCACGATCTCGCTGATCGCCGGTGGGCTGCTCGTCCAGAGACACCTGTGGCTGTCCGTCGTCGTTCCCGTGACCAAGCCCCCGAACCCAACCGAACAGAAAGTTCCGCTGTGACCACCGTTCCCATCCTCCTGTATCACTCGATTTCGACGGATCCGCCGGGGTGGATCGCGCCCTATTCGGTGACCCCCGCGGTTTTCGGCCACCACCTGGAATTGATCGCAGAGAGCAATGCAACGGTGCTGAGCGTCTCGCAATTGGTCGGCGCGTTGCGCGGGCTGGTGCCCTTGCCGCCGCGGCCGGTTGTGATCACCTTTGACGACGGCTTCGCCGATATCTGCTCTGCCGCAGTGCAACTCGCTTCTCACAACATGTGCAGCACGCTCTACATCACCACCGGGGCGATCCGCGGGAGCGGGGCGCGGCCCGCAGACATGGCGCTCCCCCCCGCTGAGATGTTGGACTGGTCCCAGGTTGACGAGCTTGCGGAGATGAACATCGAGATCGGGGCTCACACCCACACGCATCCGCAGCTGGACGCGATGCGTATCTCAGAGGCACGCAATGAGATCCGGAGTTCCAAGCACATTCTCGAGGACCGCCTGGGGCGTCAGGTTCCGAGCTTCGCCTACCCCCATGGCTTCCAATCGGCACGCCTGCGGCGCGAGGTCGAGGCAGCCGGATACACCTCGGCATGTGGGGTGATGAATGCGTTGAGTTCCCATTCGGACCAGGTCTTCTGTTTGGCACGTCTGACTGTCCGGAACACCACTTCGACCGCGGCGATGGCCGCGTGGCTCACGGGGCGGGGCGCCCGTGTAGCCCCCTATCCGGAGGCATTCCGCACCAAAGCATGGCGCGCTTACCGGCGCGGCCGCGGTCCGCGGTCGACGCGAGGTGTGATCGACGATCGGACCTCGAAGTCGGAGGTACGGCCATGACGATCAACCGCAGCGCGGACGTCGTCATCTGCACCTACACGGAAGCGCGTTGGGACCTGCTCGTCCGTTCCGTGAGTTCGGTTCTCGTGCAGAGTGTGGCGCCCGAACAGGTGATCGTCGTCGTCGACCACAACAGCGACCTCGCGGCGAAGTGTCGTGACCAGTGGCGTGCGGGCACCACCGGGTCGTCGGTGCCGGTGGTGGTCGTCGAGAATCGCTTCGTCGGCCGACTCGGTTCAGCCCGCAACACCGGCCTGCTCCTGGCCGCCGCTGATATCGTTGCCTTCCTCGACGATGACGCTGAGGCGGCAGAAGAGTGGCTGGAGCGTCTCCTGGCCGTGTATCGGCGGTACCCGTCTGCTGTTGCGGTCGGCGGAGCTCCGTTGCCGAACTATGCTGTGCCGCGGCCCAGTTGGTTCCCCTCTCAGTTCGATTGGATCTTCGGCTGTCACTACCAGTCGATGCCCGCGGAGCTGGCGCCCGTGCGTCATCTCATCGGTGCGAGCATGTCTGTCGAGCGCGAGTTCATGCTCGAGGTGCGGGGATTCCATGCCGATGACCACGATGACATGGATCTGTCGCATCGGGTACGGCACGCGCATGGTCGGTCTGGTCTCCTCTACGAACCGCTGGCCCAGGTTCATCACTACGTCCCGTCCGAGCGATTGACCTGGAGCTACTTCTGGCGCCGGTGTTTCTACGTGAATCGGGGCAAGGTCGCAGCGGTTGCCGTGCTGGGCGATGCGGGAAATCTCCGTGCCGAACTCGGCTTCGCCGCGCGCACCCTGATCGAGATCGGACCGGCGTCGGTGGCGGCGGTCACCGGTGAGACGGCGCGGTTGCGGCAGTGGTTCGTCGCCATGGCGGGCACCGTGCTGGCAGGTCTCGGCTACCTCGCGGGCAAGGCCCAGGTGATCCGCGGTGTCACGCCGGAACTCCTGACCACCGGACTCACCGTCGAGGACGTAGCCCGGGTACGTGCGAAGGTTCGAGTCGCTGATGCATAGCGTCATCGTCGGGTCGGGCCCTGCTGCTGCCGCCGCGCTTCTGGCCCTGGCCGACGACCCGTCCCAGCAGATCACCATCGTCGATCTCGGCGAACGACTTTCTGATGAGACTGCAGCGGTGATCGAACGGATGAGTGGGATGGAACCGCAGCAGTGGGGTGACACAGACCGCCAGTTGGTTGCCGCGCAGCCTGCTGCGGTTGCCGGTGCGGCCGTCCCCGAAAAGCGTTCCTACGGCTCCAATCACATGTTCGTCGATCAAGGACAGCAGCGTGGACTGACGATGCCGGATCGTGGGAACCGCGCTGCGGTCTCCGCTGCGCTGGGCGGGTTCTCGACTGTATGGGGTGCCCAGGTCATGCCGTTCTCGCGGGCCACCTTCAGACGGTGGCCGTTCGGTTGGGACGTGATCGAACCGCACTACCGGGCCGTGTTGCAGGAGGTCCGGCTCGCGGGTGAAGTGGACGACTACGCCGAGGACTTCCCGTTGATCGCGCCCCACGCTTCCCTGCCTCCGGTCTCGGAGCGCACCCTCGCTGTATTGGCCCGGTACCAGCGGTACCGCGGTGATATTAGGTCGATGGGCATCGTGGTCGGCAAGGCCCGCCTCGCCTTCGCCGCGGATTCCTGCCGGAGATGTGGGCTGTGCATGACGGGTTGCCCCTATTCCCTGATCTACTCCGCCCGGCAGACTATTGATCGTTTTGTTGCCAGCGGGCGCGTGCGGCACTTACCCCAGATCCTCGTGACGGGCGTCGAGCAGCAGGCCGACAGCAAACCCGCGATCCGCGGCATCGACCTTGGCAACCAACGTGCGGTGCGGTTCGAGGCGGATCGGATCTTTGTAGCGGCCGGTGGTCTCGGCAGCACCCGCATCGCCCTCAACTCGCTGGGCGCGCCCCCGCCGTACCTCGGATTGCAGGAGTCGCAACAGTTTCTGGTGCCGTTCGTTTCGCGGCACGCCACGGCCGATCCGCGTGACCGGGGCGACTTCACCCTGAACCAGTTCAACATGCTCCTGAAGTTCGACGACGAAGCGTACACCACCTCCCAGATCCACTGCTATCCCTACAATCCGGCGGTGGCCGCAGCTCTTCCCGGCTGGCTGTCCCCACGGATGACGGGCAGCGTTCTCGGTCGAGTCACAGCAGCCCTCGGGTATCTGCCATCATGGGAATCCCCCAAGATGCGTATCGAACTCCGGGCCCAGCGTGCCGAGGCACTGCCGGACATCCACGTGCGAGTCGTCGCGGATCGGCACCCTGCCATGCTTCGATCGGTGTTGACCAAGCTGACCCAGGTTGGGTCCAAACTCGATCTCTTTCCGGTGCTTCCGATGGTGCGGTTGTCCGGACCCGGTAAGAGCTACCACTTCGGCTCGACGTTTCCGCACGGCAAGGACTCTGATCTGCTGGGCCGTGTAGGGGGGTTCCGGAACATCCACCTGATCGACGGATCGGTACTGCCGTCGGTGCCGTCGACGACGTTCACCCTCACCGTGATGGCCAATGCGCACCGCATTGCGGAGGAGAGCCGCAATGTGTGAGACGACCAACCCCACCGTCGCGGTCACCGGGGCCAGCGGGTATGTGGGTGGCGCGGTGTGTTCGGCTTTCGCCGCTGCGGGCTACCGGGTGATCGCACTACAACGGTCGGTACCCCGGGACGGCCACGTCCACGACCACATTCCGTACTCACTCGAGGGTGGGCTCGAACGTGCGCTGCCAGACGGCGTGGCGGCCGTGATCCATTGCGCATACGATCTGCGCGAGCGCGACCCCGAACTCATCACTCGCGTCAACGTCGGTGGCACCGCACGACTACTGGCGGCGGCCGGGACAACCCCGATGGTCCTGATGTCCTCGATGTCCGCCCATGCCGGTACATCGCAGATCTACGGTCAGGCCAAGCTGGCATGTGAGCGGCTTGTAACCGATTGTGGTGGAACCGCGTTGCGCCTTGGGCTCGTCTACGACGATGCAGCCAGCGGCGGTATGGTGGGGGCCCTGCGCAAGGTCTCCAGCGCCCCCATCGTGCCCATGCCGCATCCAGAACCTTCTCAGTACACCGTGCACGTCCACGACATGACGAGATGCGTGCTCTCCGTGGTCCAACAAGCCCCCCCGCAACGGATTCTCGGGGTCGCCCACCCCCGGCCGGTCCCGCTCAGCGAGATCGTCTCGCATCTGCGGGCGATGACGAAGGACACTCCGCTTCGTTCAGTGCGGGTGCCCACGGCCATGATTCATCGACTGCTCCGTGCGATCGAAGCAGTCGGACTGTGGATCGGCTTTCGCGCTGATTCGGTGGTCGGCCTTGCCAACCCGGCGCCGGTGGTGCCGCACGTGGGATATTGGCAGGACCTGGGAATCATGCTGCGCGACTTCGGTAGTGGTCGTGCGGCGCAATCGATGATCACCGCCGACTGTGATGTGTCCGGCAGCTCATGACCTCAACCCCCGACGGCGACACACTCCAGACATCGACGGTGAAGGATTCCGGCACACGCCATCGGCTCGCCGCGGTGGGCTGTCCGCGCCCCCTTGCTCAGATCAGTGTTCTGGCCGGAGTCTCGGGTGTCATGTCCACCATCCCGTCGTCGCCAGTCGTGCAGTCGTTGCTACTGCTCGTCCTGATCACGACGGGTGCCGGCAGTGCGGCACTGTGCTGGGTGAACATTCCGGCCGGCGCGGCAGGGTCGGGTGTCATCGGGGTCAGTCTTGCGGCCGTCGTGATCCTCACGACCACACCGGCACAGTGGGAGTTGTGGCGGCCGGTGGAATCGTGCGTGATCTTGTCGGCAATGGTCGCCTGCAGCGGCCTGGTTCGTCTCTGGAGTCTGCGGCGAAGTGCGAACCCGATCAGTGGCATCAGGCCGCGTCCCGTCGGGGTTGGAGTACCTCTGCGCGCCGCGTTCCCACTCGCTCTGGCGATCGCGTTGTGGTTGCTGTCGTTGTCGCTGCTGGCAGGCGAGGACATCGGACAGTACGGTCTCCTCGGCAGTGCTGGTGGGGTGCTGCTCATGCTGGCGGCGGCAGCCGTGGTCACGTCGTTCGTGTCGGCAATGATCCTGGGCCGCAGGACTATCGCCGCACTGGCCATTCTCATGATGGTGTGTGTGGGAAGAGTGACGGCGACGCTGCTCACCGAAGTGCCCACCAACGCCTATACGTACAAGCACATAGGCGTCGTCGACTACGTGCTCACCGAGCATGCACTGGCCCCGTACTGGACCGATGTGTATGTGCGCTGGCCGGGATTCTTCACCACCATGGCGTGGTTCAGCTCCATCACCGGACTGGATCCGATGAACACTGCCCACTGGTTCGCCGTCGTCACCGACATCGTGATCGCGATCGTCGTCGCCGCGTTGGCATTCGGTGTCACCAAGAGCAAAGATGTCGCGCTCGTCGCAGCCTTGGTGGTGCAGATGGTGAATTGGGTAGGTCAGGACTACTATTCGCCGCAGGCGCTGAGTCTGATCATGGCGTTCTCGATTCTGTCGCTGTTGTTGTGTTCCCGAGACTCGGACACCTCGGGGTACGTCTCGATCCCGATCTTCGCGGCGATGGTGGCAACGCACCAACTCACCCCGGTATGGGTTTGCGCGGTGGTCGCGGCGCTGGCGCTGTTCAGACTCGCCAAGCCACGTTGGCTGCCGATTGTGTATGTCGGAGTCTGGGCGATCTACGTGATACCGCGCCTGGACTCGGTGATGCAATACGGAATCTTCAATTTCGATCCGCTGGCGAACAGTGCGGGCTCCACGTTGGGTGTGCGGACCGAGTCGGCCGGTTACCAGTTCACCGTGATCGTGGATCGGATTCTCACGGTGGGGTTCTGGGTGTTGGCCGCGGTCTGTGTGGTCGTTCTCTGGCGCCGTGGCGCCCGACCCTGGGCCGCGGCAATCTGCGCCTTCTCGCCGATGCTGCTCATCGCCGGACAGAGTTACGGCGGTGAAGTGAGTATGCGGGTGTTCCTGTTCTCCCTCGCGGGTTGCTCGACCCTGATTGCCTGGGTTCTCGTCGACATGCTGTCGAATTCCAAGGCTGCGCCGAACCGAATCCTGCAATCAGGGGTGTTGGCCCTGCTCACTGCGTTCGCGCTCGCCGGATTGCACGGTTACTACAGCAGCTGGTCGTTCAGCACCATCACCCGAACGCAGGTGGAGCAGTCCCGGATGGTGTTGTCGGACAATCGGAATGAGACCGTGATCACCGTGTGGGCCTCATCGGCGGGCTGGCCGGCACGGCCGAGTTCGGACTATGTGAAATTCGCCCTCGCGGACTCTCTCTATGACGTGCCGCTCGACGAACTTCGCCACTCGATCCTGGCAGATGTGCCAGACAGTGACGACATGGCGGAACTGGAAGCGGGACCGAACTCGACCGGACACCCGATGTATGTGGTGTTGCCGCGGCAGCTCTATGCGTACGACGCTTGGATCGGATTGTTCGTGCCGGGTGTACTCGATGGCCTGAAGCATCAGATCGAGACGCGTCCCGGATGGACCGAGGAGATCAACGACGCCGACACGGTCGTGTATCGGTACTCCCCTGAGGAAGAGGCACCATGAAATTCCCCAACCGCAACATCAGAGCTGTGGTGGTCACCGGTCTCGCCGTGGCGCTGTTGGCGTTCGGTACGGGATCATCCAGCGGCGAGCCGGTCGACCTACACGCTGATGCTTCCCTGTCGGCACTCATCGATGTGCACGCCCTCTACGCGCACGACGACTTCGATGGCCCGGTGAACTCTCCTCTTGACCCTGCGATGTGGCACATCGAGACCGGTGGGGTCGGCTGGGGCGGGTCCGAGGCGCAGGCGTACACAGCCGCTCCGGACAACGTGCGGCTCGATGGGTCGGGCAATCTGGTGATCGAAGCCCGGGAAGACAACGGCCACATCACATCGGCGCGCGTCAACACCCAGGACTTGGTTGAGCTCACCACCGGTCTGGTGGCCGCGCGGATCCAGATGCCCGCCGGCCAAGGGCTACACCCGGCGTTCTGGATGCTGGGGCGGTCGATTCGTGATGTCGGCTGGCCCGCTTCCGGCGAGATCGACATCGTCGAGTTGCTGAACGAGGGATCCACCGCCTACTTCACCGTACTGGGCCCGCCGGTTCCCGCAGGGCCAGGTCCGGGTACGCACTCGCAGGCCCAATTCACCTTGAGATCAACTGATCTGGTCAACAGTTTCCATACGTACTGGCTCTACAAGCAGCCCGAAATGTTGGTCTTCGGTATCGACGAGACCCCGGTCGCCACCGTCACTCCCGCCGAGCTCGCCAGCGGCGCGCCGTGGATCTACGACACGCCCTTCTTCGCGGTTCTCAATCTTGCGGTGGGTGGAACGTGGCCCGGACCGGTGGGTGCCGGTGTGCTGCCTGCGCGCATGACCGTCGACTGGGTCAGATTTTACCGCTGAGACGAAATTGATCAACCGACAAGGAGTGAAAGCCAGATGAAACCATATGAAGCCGGTGTGTATTGGGATGATGTCGGTCGAGAGGTGTTGCAGCGCAGCGGTGCCGAGAGGTCCGGTATCGCCAGCGACCACACGCCGTTCTACGCCCTGCGTCAGACGCAGTTCTTCGACCAGTACCTGGACTCCGCACTGGCCGATGCTTCCAGTGTGCTGGAGGTGGGACCTGGCCCGGGTGACAACCTGAACAGACTGCGCGATCAGGGAAAGACCGTTTTCGGCGCAGACGTGTCACGCGTGATGATGAGCGTCGCTGCTCAGAACGGATTGCACTGCATCGCGGCGATGGACGGAATGCGGATTCCCTACCGAGACAACTTCTGCGACGCGGTCTTCACCTCGACCGTGCTCCAGCACAACAACCACCATCAAGCCGAACAACTGCTCATGGAGATGGCGCGGGTGGCTTCTCGCGACATTCACCTGTTCGAGGACACGGCCGTCGTTGCTGTTCGGGACCGTAGATCACACTGGCTGCGGCGGTCATCCTGGTACATCGACAGACTGCAGGAGCGGGGATTCGAGCTGACCTATCACAGCACACTTCCACTGGCGGGCCAGGAGATCGCGGCGGTGCTCGCCAGGCTGGCGGTGGATCGCACGCGGGCACAGGGCGCGCCGCCATCGGCTCGCAGGCTGAAGCTCGAGAAGGCATTGCTGCGCATGGCACGCCCGATAGACCGCCACGTTCCGCCCGTCCTGGGTCTGTCGCGGATGTCTTTCCGGCGCATGCGATGTGACGGGTAAACAGATGCAGGTCGAGGTGATCACACCAGCGGAGCTGGACTCTGCCGGTCGATCTCACTGGAAGAACGTCCAAGCTGCCAACCCGCATATGGGTAGCCCGTTCCTGAGTCCGACGTTCGTCGAGACAGTGGGTAGGGCACGCAAGGACACGCGCGTCGCGGTGATCTCCGATGGGTCCGCCACGGCCTATCTTCCCTTCGAGAAGGGGCGACACGGACACGCACGCGCGGCGGGGATGGGGCTTTCCGATGTCCAGGGGATCGTTGCGCCCGAGGGCATGGTGCTCGATGTGTCTGCGGTGTTGAACGCCGCAAGTCTCAGATCCCTGACGTTCGACCACCTGGTGGCCGAGCAGGAAGGCTGGGTGGCGACAGGGCCGGCCGCCTTCGAGCGGGACATCTCCGCGATCATCGACCTGCGAGGCGGGTTCGATACATATATGGCTGTACTGCAGGAGAACTCGAAAAGTCTGGCTCGGTCGACAGCACGGAAGGAACGCAAGTTGGAACGTGAACACGGGCCGCTGCGTTTTGTCTTCCACGAGCGCGATCATCGTTCGCTCGACGTGCTGCTCCATTGGAAATCGCAACAGTATCGCAGCACCGGACGTCGCGATCGGTTTGCGAACCCGAATACACGAAGGCTTGTTCACGAGCTCCTGGATGCACAAGAGGACACCTTCACAGCCCCCTTGTCGGTGTTGATGGCCGGCGATCGGGTGGTGGCAGCGCATTTCGGGTTGCAGTCGAACGGGGTGCTGGCATGGTGGTTTCCCGCCTATTATCCGGCCTTCGCCCCCTATTCGCCAGGTCTGATCCTGACCCTGCGCACCGCACAGGCTCTGTCCGACGAGGGTCTGTCCGTCCTCGACCTGGGCAAGGGCGACGAGTCCTACAAGCGCCGATTGTCCAACTCGCATCTGAATCTGATTGCGGGTTCGGTGGCTGTCAATCGGCGCACCCATGTGGTGATGAAAATGCGGCGGTGGCCTTACGAACGGACGATGGCCGCCGTACTCGCGTCCCCTCGGTTGCGGTCTGCCAGTCGGTCGATGCTCGCCCGGGCAGGTGCCGCGCGCCAACGGGCGTTGCCGATGAGGGGCACAGAACCTGCGAGCACCCGGGTGCCCGTCAGTACGTAGGAGAAGCGTTACCAGCGGAGAACGGAGGAGTGCCCGATGTTGTCAATCCAGGATGGACTCCGAATGCTGTGCTCTACCAGCGGACGTCGTTGGCTGCGGCAGGGTGTTCGGGTACGGTTCTCGTCCCGTCGTGACGCGATCGGTCTGCGCCGCGACGTGGAGGTGCCGTTCGTGGCACCGGCGGCCAAGGTCCCCGTCACCGTCCGGCGGCTACAGCCGGACGATGATGTCTCATTTCTCGATCGGGTACCGGCCCTCGATCTGGAGGTCGCCAACGAGCTCATCGGTCGCCGCAGGCTGGTGGACTCCAGGGTGGCCACGTGCTGGATCGCGGTGGATTCCGCCGGGGTGCCCTGCTACCTGCAGTGGCTCATCGGACCGAGTGACAATGCGTTCATCCGGCGGTGGTGGAAGGGTCTGTTCCCGCAGCTCGGGCCGAACGAGGCGCTGCTGGAGGGCGCCTACACCGCGGAGACCCATCGCGGGCAGGGCATCATGGCGCATGCCATGGCCAAGATCACCGAGCAGGCGAGCGACATCGGGGCCCGCTATGTGATCACGTTCGTGGGCACAGACAACATCGCCTCACTGAAGGGCTGCGAGCGAGCCGGTTTTGTTCCCTACCTCGAACGCGAGGACATCTGGTCGGGATTTCGGCACCAGGTCCACTTCCGGCCCCTGGCGCCGGACCGGACCCCCGGCTAGGCCGGCGTCAAGTGCACATCGGCGAGTGCAGTAGCGCCATCACGACCCGGCGCCACCACCGTGGCGACGAACCGTCCGTCTTCCTTCCACACCCGCGCGCTCAATGTCTCACCCGGGTAGACCACCCCGGCAAAACGCGCGCCGTAGGAGCCGACCGCCGCGGCGTCACCGTCGAGCAACGCGTCGGTGATGGCCTTGCAGGTCATGCCATAGGTGCACAGGCCGTGCAGGATCGGCTTGGGAAAGCCTGCCGCAGAGGCGAACGCGGGGTCCGAGTGCAGCGGGTTGCGGTCACCGCACAGGCGGTACAGCAGGGCCTGCTGGGGCAGCACCGGGATCGGCAACTCGAGGTCAGGCGCGCGGTCGGGGACCATCGAGCCCCCCGACGGGCCGCGGTCACCTCCGAATCCACCTTCGCCCCGGGCGAAGATGGACCGCTTCTGCGTCCACAGCAGGGTGCCGTCGGGTGCGGTGACCTCGGTCTCGGACCAGATGACCGCGGCCTTGCCCTTGTCCCAGATGTCGGTGAAGCGGGTGACCGCGATCCCCGTGCCCGCGGGCGGCAGCGGCGCAGCAGGCGTGATGCCCTCACTGGCATGCAGCACGCGGGAGAGTTCGATGTCGATGCCTGGAAAGCTGACCGTCGGTGGCTTGGTCATGTGAAAGCTCTGCGCCACGTTGCCGAAGGTGGGCAGCACCTGCGGGGTGTCGTCGGTCAGGTACCGCAACTCGCGGGGACTCACCGGGTCGGCACCCGCTCCCAGGCCCAGGTGGTAGAGCTGGACGTCACTGCTGGTCCAGGAGAACTCGGCGGGCGGCAGTTGCGCGCTCAGTGCGACATCGACATCGATCGGCATGTCAGGCCTTTCCGGCGATATGCAGTGCGGCCAGGTACCCGAAGGTCATGGCGGGTCCGATGGTCCCGCCCGGGCCGGGGTAGGTGTGACCCATCACCGGTGCGCTGACGTTGCCCGCGGCGTAGAGGCCCTCGATGACCGACCCGTCGTCGCGCAGCGCGCGGCCGTGGACGTCGGTCACCACACCGCCCTTGGTGCCCAGGTCGCCCGGCACCATTTTCGCCGCGTAGAACGGGCCGTGGCTGATCTCACCGAGGTTCGGGTTCGGCTTGTTGGTGGGGTCGCCGTAGTAGCGGTCGTAGGCGCTCTCGCCGCGGTGGAAGTCCTGGTCCACCCCGGAGCGGGCGAAGCCGTTGAAGCGTTCGATGGTGGCCGCAAACGCATCGGCGGGCAGGCCCGCCTTGTCGGCCAACTCGGCCAGCGTGTCGGCCTTGACGATGACGCCGGACTCCAGCCACTTCTTCGGAATACGTTGTCCTGGTTGTAATCCCGCGAAGATGTAGCGGTCGCGGTACTGCTGGTCGAAGATCAGCCAGGACGGGACGTTCTCACCGGGGCCCTCGCCCTGGCCGTACTGGCCGCCGTACATGTGATGGCATGCCTCGACGTACGGCATGGATTCGTTCATGAATCGCTTGCCGGCCATGTTGACGATGATCGAACCGGGGGAGTTGCGCTCGGAGAGCGCGAACCACGGTGCGTCCACCAGTGGAACGGTGGGCCCCCACCAGGCGTCTTCCATGACGTCCAGGGCGGCGCCCATTTTCTCGGCGGCCAGGATGCCGTCACCGGTGTTTGCCTTGGCACCCACGGTCCACTCGGTGGTGATCGGCGCCCGCTGGTACTTCACCCGCATCTGTTCGTTGTGCTCGAAGCCGCCGCTGCCGAGGATCACCCCGCGGCGGGCGCGGATCAGTTGTGGCTCAGCGGATTCCGGTGCGTCGGTGGACTTGACGTAGATGCCGCGGACCACACCGTCCTCGACGTAGAGGTCGGTGAAGGCGGTGTTCAGGCGTACCGGCACACCGGCCTGCTGCAGGCCGATGCGTAGCGGGGCGATGAGCGCACGGCCCATGCCCACCAGGTTCTTCCCGGTGGACTTGGCCCACACGGTGCGGGCCCCGATCTTGAGGCTGCGGAGCACCCCGCGCGGGTGCCGCTTGAGCTGGTTGAGCCGCACGTAGTCCTGCTGCATCACCACCACGTTGAGGGGCACCTTGCCGTAGGGCGGTTCCAGCCCGGCCAGGTCCGCCCCGAGCTTCTTGGCATCGAACGGTTTGGGCTCGACGGACCGCCCGCTGGGCTTTCCGCCTGGGGTCTCCGGGTAGTAGTCGGAGTATCCCGGCACCCAGCACAGCTTCAGCGGTGAATGCGCGGTGACGAACGAGAGCATCTCCGGCCCGCGCCGCAGATACGTGTCGATCTTCTCGGCGGGCACCACGTCGCCGATGATGGCGTGCAAGTACGTCCGGGCGGCCTCCGGGGTGTCGGTGACCCCGGCACGCTTGAGGACTTCGTTGTTCGGAATCCACACACCGCCGCCGGAGCGGGCGGTCGAACCGCCATAGTGTGCGGCCTTCTCAACAACTAGTGTTGATAGCCCCTGGTGAGCGGCGGTGAGGGCGGCGACCATGCCAGCGCCGCCACTGCCGACGACGATGACATCGAACTCCTGACCAGTCATGTAGAACACGTTATAGAATTGCCCGGGCCGCGAACAACTGCCCCGGTCAAACAAGTGAGGGGAATTCACGACATGCTGGGCGAACAGACCCGAGCGAAGCTGGCCGCCGACCTGGCCGAGGCCGAGCGCAGCCGGGTGCCGATCGATCCCTTGACTGCTGCGTATCCGGATATCGATGTTGTGGACGCGTATCAGATCCAGTTGATCAACATTCGTTCGCGGGTGGCCGAGGGAGCTCGGGTGGTGGGCCACAAGGTGGGTCTGTCCAGCGAGGCGATGCAGAAGATGATGGGCGTCGACGAGCCGGATTACGGGCATCTGTTGGCGGAGATGCAGGTCTTCGAAGACGTTCCCGTCGCGTCGTCGAGGTTTTTGTACCCGCGGGTGGAGGTCGAGGTGGGTTTCATCCTGGCTGATGATCTGCCCGGGGCGGGGTGCACCGAGGATGACGTGTTGGCGGCGACGGCTGCGTTTGCGCCGTCGATCGAGTTGATCGACACCCGGATCAAGGACTGGAAGATCGCGTTGTGTGACACCATCGCCGACAATGCCTCGTCGGCGGGCTGGGTGCTCGGTGAGGCGCGGGTCTCGCCGAAGGACATCGACATCCGCACCATCGACGCCGTGCTGACCAACAACGGTGAGGTGGTGGCGCAGGGGCGCAGTGATGCAGTGTTGGGTAATCCGGTGACCGCGGTGGCGTGGTTGGCGCGCAAGGTCGACCAGTTCGGGGTGCGCCTGCGGGCGGGCGACATCGTGTTGCCGGGGTCGTGCACGCGCGCGATCGATGCACCGCCGGGCAGTCATTTTGTAGCTGATTTCACCGGGTTGGGTTCTGTAGAGCTGACTTTCGAATAGGAGCGTCACATGGGTGACAAGGCGACGGTGGCGATTGTGGGGTCGGGCAACATCAGCACCGACCTGTTGTACAAGTTGTTGCGTTCGGAGTGGTTGGAGCCGCGTTGGATGATCGGTATCGACCCCGAGTCTGAGGGTTTGGCGCGGGCGCGCAAGTTGGGGTTGGAGACCAGCCATGAGGGGGTGGATTGGCTGCTGGCGCAGTCGGAGAAGCCGGATCTGGTGTTCGAGGCCACCAGTGCGTATGTGCACCGCGATGCGGCGCCGCGGTATGCCGAGGCCGGGATTCGGGCGGTGGATCTGACGCCGGCGGCGGTGGGTCCAGGGGTGATCCCGCCGGCCAATCTGCGTGAGCATCTCGACGCCCCGAACGTCAACATGGTGACCTGCGGTGGGCAGGCGACCATCCCGATCGTGCACGCGGTCAGTCGTGTGGTGGAGGTTCCTTACGGCGAGATCGTGGCGTCGGTGTCCTCGGCGTCGGCTGGCCCGGGTACGCGGGCGAACATCGATGAGTTCACCAAGACCACCAGTGCGGGGGTGCAGAACATTGGCGGTGCCAAGCGGGGGAAGGCGATCATCATCCTCAACCCCGCTGATCCGCCGATGATCATGCGCGACACCATCTTCTGCGCCATCCCTGAGGACGCCGACCGCGACGCGATCGCGGCGTCCATCCGTGAAGTGGTGGCCGAGGTGCAGACCTATGTGCCGGGCTACCGCCTGCTGAATGAGCCGCAGTTCGATGATCCGTCGATGAACTCCGGTGGGCAGGCGGTGGTGACGACGTTCATCGAGGTCGAAGGTGCCGGGGATTATCTGCCGCCGTATGCCGGCAATTTGGACATCATGACCGCGGCGGCGACCAAGGTGGGCGAGGAGATCGCCCGCGAGGTGCTCGCCGCGACGACGGGAGGCCACGCATGAGCACCGAGGAGATCTACTTCGACCCGATGTGGGACATCCGGATGACGGATACCTCGCTGCGCGACGGGTCGCATCACAAGCGGCATCAGTTCACCGCCGCCGAGGTGCAGGCGATTGTCGGGGCGTTGGACACCGCGGGGGTTCCGGTCATCGAGGTCACCCACGGTGACGGCCTGGGTGGGTCGAGCTTCAACTACGGGTTCTCCAAGACCCCCGAGCAGGAGCTGATCAAGCTGGCCGCGCAGACGGCCAAGACCTCCAAGATCGCCTTTTTGATGCTGCCGGGTGTGGGGACCAAGGAGGACATCAAGGAGGCGCAGAACAACGGTGGGTCGATCTGCCGGATCGCCACCCACTGCACTGAAGCTGATGTGTCGATTCAGCACTTCGGGCTGGCCCGCGAACTCGGTCTGGAGACCGTCGGGTTTCTGATGATGAGCCACACCATTTCCCCGGAGAAGCTGGCCGCTCAGGCGCGGATCATGGCCGATGCCGGGTGCCAGTGTGTGTATGTGGTGGATTCCGCGGGTGCGTTGGTGCTCGAGGGGGTCGCCGATCGGGTGGCGGCGTTGGTCGCCGAGCTCGGTGATGACGCGCAGGTGGGTTTTCATGGGCATGAGAATCTCGGTTTGGGCGTGGCGAATTCGATCGAGGCGGTGCGGGCGGGGGCCAAGCAGATCGACGGGTCGTGTCGGCGGTTTGGTGCCGGGGCCGGTAATGCTCCGGTGGAGGCGTTGATCGGGGTGTTCGACAAGATCGGCGTCAAGACCGGGATCGATTTCTTCGACATCGCCGACGCCGCCGAAGAGGTGGTGGCGCCCGCGATGCCGGCCGAATGTCTGCTGGATCGCAACGCGCTGATCATGGGCTACTCCGGGGTGTACTCCAGTTTCCTCAAGCACGCCATCCGCCAGTCCGAACGCTACGGCGTGCCTGCCCACCAGCTGCTGCACCGGGCCGGACAACGCAAGCTCATCGGCGGCCAAGAAGACCAACTCATCGACATCGCCCTGGAAATCAAACGCGAGATGGAGGCCGCCACCTAAAACGGTGGTTCTTCGCTGTCGTCTGCCGGTGGTGGTGGGGGTGGTGGTCGCCAGTCGGCGGTGATGGATTCGTCTTCCCAGGGGTCGTTGATCCAGGGGCACCAGGAGGCGGTGCGGCGCCGGCCACTGAGGACCAGTCGTTTGAAGCGGACGTCGTTGCGGCGCCCCCGTTGTCTGATTTCGTGGGCGCGTTGCTGGTTGACCCACCGGGTCTGCTGGTTGGCGGCGTGTTTGGCCGCCAACCCGGCCCGGGCAGCCGCGATCCTGGCGGTCTTCTCGGCCTTCGGGTCCCGAGGTCGGGTCCACGATTTCGGGCGGCACGCTGCGGCGAGGTCATCGAACAACTCCGCCCCATCCGGAGTCGACCGGTACGTCCGGCCGGTGGGGGAGGTCCATTCGATGGTGCCGCCGGTGAGTTGTCTGGTCGTCCAGCCGCCCTCGCCGGACAGGAACGTCTTGATCCGGTGATGACACCGATAAGCCAAAGAACCTTCAAGCCTGAGGCGGCTAACGTGTGAGGCTGTGCTCCATCTGCTGATCGACACCTCGACGTGGCTCGACCTTGCCAAGCGGCGCGACGGCCAGCGGCTAATCGTGCCCATCCGCGTCCTGGTCTTCCAGGGGAGGCTTGACGTTCTGGTGCCCCAGCTCGTGATCGATGAGTTCGAGCGCAATCGGCCCAGGGTCGAAGCGTCGATGACTTCGGAGGTCACCCAGCGGTTCAAGCTCATCCGCCGCGACCTGGTGCAATACGGGAACGACCAGCAGGGCGAGGCTCTGGAGATGATCGACCAGCTTGCTCACCAGGTGCCGCTGATAGGAGCGATGACGACGCGGAACTTCGAGGAGATCCGCGAGCAGCTGGAGCGCAGCACCAGGATCGATCCGACCGCCGCCGAGCAAGCGCGCGTCGTTGAACGCGGCCTGGCGAAGTCCGCACCGTTCCACCGCTCCCGCAATAGCGTCGCGGATGCGCTGCTGATCGAGATGTACTCGACCGCTCTGGCGAGTGCGGGCGAACATGATCGATACGCCTTCATCACATCGAACTCCGAGGACTTCTCCGCGGTGGGCGGCGACAACCGCGAGCCGCATGCCGACCTAGCTGGCCTCTTCGCCGGGGTGAAGTCCACCTATGGCCTGGGCGTCGAGGGCCTGGAGCGTGTCCTGGCTGACGAGTTCGGCGAGGAGTGGCCGGAGATCTTGGAAGACAACTACTTCGAGGAGGAGCCCCGACGCCTCGACGAGATCCTGGCGGCTGAGCAGGAGATGTTCGATCGAGTCTGGTACGACCGCTCGATGCTCCACGAGCAGAAGGCCATCGACGCTGGTGACGATGCTGATCTGGAGCACCTGCGCAAGGTGGCCGGACCAGCTCGCGCCCGCGTCGAGGAGACCTACGGCGTCGAGAATCTCGGCCCCTACGACAAGTTCGAGTGGGGAATGATCAACGGCAAGCTCTCCGCGCTGCGCTGGGTGCTCGGCAGCGAGTGGGATTTCCTCGACACCTAGTTATCACCGAGGTCGAGCTGTCCCGCGCGGTCTACCCCCGCGGATCCGGATCGTTTGCGCAGCTCAGAGTTTCGCGGCGGCGAAGGTCGAGCCGGGGTGGTAGCAAACGGGTGCGGCCAACCGCGGTTGGAGTCCTGGTCTGCTGTTGGGAGGGAAGCCTCGGAAACTCCCCCCGGAGAGCCGAACCAGCCTGCGCTGGAAAGTCTGGGGTGTTGTACCTGGTCAGGTGGGGTGATTGCGGGGTTGTACCTGACCGTTTCGGGCCATATTCGGGGTGAGAACTTTCCACGGGGAGATGCTGGGTCGAAGGGCTCAGCTACCGCTATTCGTATCCGTTCGGCGCTGCTCCGCCCGCAAGCGATGGAGGCCGCGGCAGCGGTGCTGATCCATCAGCCCTGTTCAGGGCGGTATGTTGCTGGGGATCGGCCCCTGTAGCTAGGGAGTGAGCACGTGCGGCGGGACTGGCCAGCAACAGATCCGCGCCCGGTACCCCAGCAACATCCGCTGCCGCTGGAAACCCTTTGGAAACTCTCGCCGCAGCGCCCCGACCCGGCCTAAAAGCCCAGTTCAGAGAGGTTCGGTACCTGGAAACCCGGCCTGGGGGGAGGGAGGTTGCTGGCTCTAGCTACCCGGAAACTTTGCCGGGGGGAGAGCAGACCGCCTGCGTCGGGCCGGTGGTGTTGCTGGCGTGAACTTTTGACCCCCCTATCCCCCGTGGGTGGGTGGTACCTGGGCCTGTATGCCCTGTTCAGGGGCGTTTCTGGGTGGGCCACGGTGATCGGGTGATCGGCGGCGGGCTGTCGGGTGATGTACCCAGGACCGCGTGGTCGGGCTTGGTCGGCGGTGTTGCGGCGTTCGCTGGCGATGTTGCTGGGCTGTTGGAGGTGTTGCGGGCGTCTCGGGTCGGTACCTGGCGGGGGTGTTCGGCGGGTGGCGATGTACCTGGACGCCATGCTGTGCGCGGCGTTGGTACCTGGATGTCGGGGCCAGAGCCGATCATGTTGCAGATGGCACGGACACTCGATGACCTGCGGCAGCTGCGTTACCTGCGGCGTGTGGCTGCTCGACAAGGCTTGAGGCTCGTCAAGTTCGGGCCGCATTCGCAGCGCACCCTGCATCAGCAGCATGGCCCGATCGCTCTCGTCCGCGCCGCGGATGGCGAGCTGATCAAGTCGAGGCTGGACCTGTGCTCGGCGTGGAACTACCTGGTCACCGACATGGACGATGACGAGCCGAACTGGACGAGTTCACCGCCGCGTCGTCGGCACGCCTGAGCTGAGCTGTCGCCGATCACCGCGTGGGTGGCTGATCCACCTTCGCTTTGCGCAGGCCCCTCTGCGCTGGTTTCTATGAGCTTCAGCGCCTCGGCAACCGACGCGCTTGCGGCGGCGAACTGGTGGGTGCGGGCTCCGGCGTGGTCCTCGAATTCCACGCCGGAGCCGCGCGAGAGCCCCCCGGCCCGCGACCTGGTGAGAGTCATGGGGGATCCCGTCCAAGCCGCCCGTGCAGGCGGGTGTGGTGGGCCGAGGGGCTCGATCTGGGGAGGCGCGGCCAGCGCACCCGAGCGGATCGCCGCTGCTTGACGATCTCGGAGTGGAGGTGGGTTCCACTGCCCAGGGTGCGCTGGCCGCGCCCGACTGCTGAGCGGTGCGGTCGCTGTCTCGTGCGCCCCGAAGCTGCGCACGATGCATCGACACTCGCTCAGCTGGTTGCCTGCCACGCGATCCACGGTCGAGGCTTCCGTGGTGCCGCGCCCGAGAGCGCGCAGCAGGACACTCATTTGGTCGTCACTCCGGCGACGATGGCCGGTTCGACCATCAGCTCCCCGTACACCCGCTGGGCGCGCAGGATGCCGCCCAGGGCCAGCGCGCGGACCTCGCGCTGGGTCAGTTTCATTCGCCGCGCGCATTCGGCGACGGTGAGCCAGTCCCGGTCTTCGTCGTCGTAGGCGGTCACCGGAGCGCTCGCTGCTGCGCCCAGGCGTCGCCCTCACGAAGCGCGGAGTCCTCGTCGGGATGGATCCGCGCTCCGTGGTGCTGCGCGCCGCTGGGGCCGCGCCAGCGCCAACGCCAGCCACCGGCCACCGCTTCGGTGGACAGCTGGCCAGCGTCGGGCGTCAGCGGCATGTCAGCCGATCACCGTGTCGATCACCGCGAACGCGGACGGGCGCAGGTGGGCCACGCCGAACCGGCCCTCAGCGCGGGCGCGGAACTGGTTCTTGTTGAACAGCTCACCGCCAGCGTCGATCTGGATGTTCACGTCCTCGCGGACGTGCAGCTGGACCCGGCTGAAGTCACCGAGCACGGCCAGGCCCGCAGGCATCGACGGCGACACCACGCGGGTGATCGTCGGACCGCCGAGGACGTTGCCGCCGGGGGTCGTGGACAGGGCACCGCCCATCAGCCAGCCGCCCTCGGTGCTCTCCCGGAGCAGGTCCAGCGCCTCGGCGTCATCGGGTGCCAGCACGAGCGCGTTGGGCTGCTCCCCGGCGTTCTGCATCACCGTGAGCGCTTTGCGCAGCGTGCGTGGCAGCGAGGTCTCCGAGGCCACCTGGCGCGTTCCCGCGATCTGGGTGATGCCGTCGAAGTTCTCGCCCTCGCCGTCGCCGGAGATGATCTGGCGCTCCAGGGCATCGAGCACACCCTCGGCCATCTCGGTGGACAGCCAGTCCTCGAAGCCGTTCACGTCATCGAGCAGGCGCAGCGGCACCGGCTCGGACAGATGCGCGACCACACGGGCGCGGTCGACGATCGGTGCCAGGGTCAGCACCGAGGTCGGCTTGAGCGCGTTGTCGGCGACCGGGGCCGCGTTGTTGGTGCGGACCGTCTGCCGGTGGTACTCGAACGCATTGCCCGCGAGGGGAAGTCGATTCACCAGCAGATCGATCAGCCGCTGCGGACGAGCCATTGGCGTGATGCTGGGGTTGATCAGCACCGGGACATCGAGTGAGCCCGAGCTGATAGCGCGCGATTCACCGCCCTTGACCTGGAGCGCCCGAGCTGCGCGACGACCCCAATCGCGGGCCTCGGTCAGACCAGCACCTACGCCGCCGTTGAGCTGCGCCTGGCGCACCCGCTGCACGCGGGTGTCGTAGCGACCGGCGCGCGCGATCTCAGCTTGCGTGTCGGCGATCCGAGTGTCGAGCGCAGCGATGCTGCCGCTGAGTTCATCGAAACGGTGCTGCTCGTCTTCGGTGAGCTGCCCTGCCCCTGAGCGCTTCGCAGCGTCCAGGATGGCCACCCGTTCGGCGGTCACCTCGGCCCGCTTCTCCATCAGCTGCGAGAGAAAGATCTCCATGTTGTGTTGGCTCCTAGCCGTCGTTGGTCGGGCGGAACCGGGCGCGTCGCGCCGCTGGAAGAGGGACGGGCGACGCGACCGGTTCCTTCGACAGATCTGGGGAGCGCGCGGAGTGCCACCGTCGACCCGGCCAGCTGGGCACGTGAGGTTCGTGACCGCCGAGAGATGCCGAAGCCGATTTGTCTTGCCTGCCTCACCCTGACGGATCGGCCTGCTCAGCTATTCCCACCTGCGAGACCGGACGCTACGCCCGCGCTGGGGCAACCTCGCCGCGGCACGCCCTATCCAAGTTCGCTTATACGAGAACAGGTCTCAGCGTTACCCGCCGGAGGCTTCGCGCCAGGACGGCAGCCTCGACAGGTCTGATTCCGGACGGCTGGCCTGGCGCTCGCGCTCGATCTCGGCGTCCATTGCGGCGGCCTGAGCGCGATGCAGAGCGGCGTTCGGATCGTCCGGGGCGAATGCGTCCTGCGCGGCCTCCCGGCGGTCCAGCTCTCGCTCGGCCAGCGCCAGCAGTTTGGTCAGCCAGCGACCCCCGGATCCCGGTTCGCTGGCCGGTCCCCGGAGGACGCCGTGGAGGACCTCCAACTCGACGACGTGGAGCGATCTGAAGTCGACGTGCTGCTGGGGTGTTTCGGTGGCGGCATCTGGTGAGCCCAGGAGGCGATCGGCGGAGCGTAGGCGGGCTGCGTGTTCGGTTTCGATGGCGTTGGCGATCTGGTCGAGCCAGCGCCGCACTTCATCGTGCTTCTGGACGCGATCGGCGAGTAGCGCGAACAGCTGGGCGGTGCGCTCCAGGTCGCGAAGGCGGACCGGGCTCAGATCGGGTAGGGGGGTCATCGGGAACTTCCTTTCAGGCCGGTCTCAGCTGCGAATTTGAACCAGGCGCGTTCGGCGCGGATCCGCCCTGCGGCTACCTCGCTCAGCAGCTCGGCGGCGCGCGGGTGGGTCGCGGTGTAGGTCACCAGACGCGCCCGGAACGTATTGTCGCGCTTGCGTGTCAGATCGTTATTGCGGTGCCGCGCCTTGTGTCCGTGCATCGGTTTCTCCTACTGATCTGTTGCGTTTTCACGCAATGGGGTGCTGCGGACTCTCCAGCGGCCCAAGCGGTCTCGGAACACCACCTGATGGGATCCCTGGCAACCCTCTCCGCACGGGACGATCGCTGCGGCCTCGAAGGTCTCGGCGGGGCTGTCCCAGAACGTCAGCTGCGCGAACGCCGTCCGGGTGTGGGGGCTCAGCGCGCTGCACACCAGCGCCGCCGCCGAACCCGGGCGGACCGGCTCGCTCCGGCACAACCCGCATAGCCCCTCCATGAACGAGTTCAGCCCGCGCAGCGCCACTCCGCAGGACGCACACAACCGGGGCGCGCGAGGACTCATGGCTGGTCGGGCTCTCGTGCGGATCGGTCGAGCACCGCGAGCAGCGCCCCTTCGATCCGGACCTCGGCAGCTTCGCCGCCCTCGAAGTGTCGGAGCGCTCCCGCAAGGTTCAGGGCCAGCCGCTCGGCGATCTGCCAGAGGCAGCCGGGGCAGTCCTCGGCGGTGTCCAGCGCATCCGCCAGCGCACCGTGGTCACCACGGGTCGCGGCCAGCGCGGCGCGCAGCCCGATCGCTGCCAGGTCGAGCCGATCATCATTGGCGGGGTCGTGAAGCATCGGGCGTGTGATCCTCTCTGGACTGACACTCGGCGGTGTCGGCTGATTGCCTCTCTGCGGCGTCGAAACGAGCTGTGCGGGTTCATCCCTCACCGGACGGGCCAATCGCGCGCAGGACGGCCAGCTGGGCGCTGATTCGGGCGTGCCCGCGTCGATGGCTGGGTCGCCGCTCGGCGCAAGCGCTGATCACGAGCCACCCAGCGGCATTCCGCACAGAGGCCAGCCCGGAGGGAATCCGGACGCCAGAGCACCTCGGGGCAGTTGGCGCAGACGCGCTCGGTCTCAGGCGTCATCGACCGCTCCGAACGGATCCCGGGCAGACCCAGCCAGCCGGTACATGCGGGTTGTCGAGCTGGCGCTCACGTCGGCCTGGAGGTCACCCCGTGCCAGCATCAGCTCTCTGACGACGGGCCAGAGCTTCCGCTGAGCGCTCGGTAGAGCCTCGCGCAGCGTGCGGTTGTCGGCGCTGCCGACTTTCCGGAGCTTGAGCACGATGCGCTCCTGGACGGATCCGAGCTTGGACCGGTCGCTCTCGGAGAGACCCGATTCGGCGGCGTCGAGAGGGTGAGAAGCACTTCCCCCAGACCCCCTACACAACGAGAGATTCCCCCCGTCAAGGAAACCGTCAAGGTAACCGTCATGTAGATCACCCTGGGTGAGCTGAGCACCCTCTCGATTTGAGCTGAGCACCCCCTCGTTTTGAGCTGAGCACCCTCTCGAATTGCTCTGCGCTGGGTTCGCTTTGGGTGATCCGTGCACATCCCTCTCGTCGCTCTGCGCTGGGAGCGTTCTGGGTGAGCTGAGCACTTCGGCTTCTGCTGGGATCATTCTGGGTGAGCCGAGCATCCCGACCTCGTAGACGGTAGCGAAGCCGATCCCATGAGATTTGTATCCGCGCTTGACTTCTCGGATGAGACCGAGATCTCGGAGTCTCCGGGTGGCACGCTTCGCGGTCGCATCGGACTTGCCCATGGCGGACCCGATCCGCGCGACTCGCACCGATCCTTGCCGGTCGGTGGTGTGGCACTTTTCGGCGATGGCCAGCAGCGCGAGCATCTCGCCTGGCGAGAGTCTGTCGAGCAAGCCAGCTTCGCGGGCGTCGAGGACTTCGCCGATCAGTTGTCCACTCACCCGCCAGCCTCTCCGGCGATCGACGCGGGCAGCTGTGCGCTATCGGAGTCCACGGTCACGCGGCATCACCAGACGCCTGACGCTCGGGACGAATCCGCACGGGGCGCAACAGCTCGGCGAGCTTGGCGCGGCGGTCCTCGGACAGGGGCGGCGCACCGGCCAGGATCTCGGCCACATACGCGTCGATCGCGGCCTCGCGGTCCGCTGCGGCGGCGCTCACGATGCCGCCTCTCCAAAGATCAGGGCGAGGACATCCTCCCGCCGGATTCGCACCAGACCGCCGATCTTGCGGCTGGCCAGCGAGCCGTCTCGGAGGCGCTTATCTAGCGTGGCCGTGGAGATGCGCAGCAGCGCTGCGGCTTCCACGCGGGTGAGGAGTGGCGGCAGCGCATCACGATCGTGTTCGTCGGACACAGGGGGCGGACCTTCCGAGGTGACGGAACCCGAGGCAGGCGGAATCGGTCATCGGGACCGGTTCCGCTGCTGATCGGCCTTCACCCCGACACCGCGCCCGGTCGGATGAATCCGCAGATCACCGGGCGATGGAGTCAGGCTGGCGTGTGTCGGTGGGCTGTGTGGATCGCCCGAGAATGACGCGCAGCTGGTTTCCTAGTTCGTGCGGAAGAATCTAAGCCGCTCTCACTCCATGCGCAACTATCGAAATCTGTTGTGCGCGTTCAAGTCCACTTGAATCAGGCGAGCATCGCGACCTGGATCCGCTCCGGTTTGAATGAGTGTCCACCCTTACCAACTGGGGCGATGACGATCGTCATCAGCAGATCGATCACCGCGCGCAGGCGATCCGGGGAGAGCTTGCCGACCGCCTCGTGGGCTGCTTTGGTGCCCAGCTCCAGGCCGTCGAGCACCCGTTTGCGCTCCTCGCTCTGCTCGCGGGAATCGAGGACAGCGAGTTTGGCGGTGATCCGTTCGGTGGCGCGCTGGGCCTGCTGGCCGGTGAGCATCCCGTCTGCGCGCTCGTCGGCGATCTCATCGAGCCGGGTGTTCAGCGTCAAGCGCTCGGCGCGCATCTGGGCAGCCTCGGCTGGATCGTGCAGCTCCGAGCGCAGAAGATTGATCGCGTCCGCTTTGGCGAGGCGACCACCGACCAGCTTGATCACAATTGGCTCGACGAACTCAGCGCGGATGGAGCAGCCGCGGCAGGTTTTACAGCTGTAGGCCAGCGTGTAATCGCGCTGCCCGCTCTCGGCGGCGGTCTTCGTCGCGAACTGCCAGTTCCCAGACAGGGTATTGCCGCATTTGCCGCACTTGAGAATCCCGGTGAGCAGGTGCGCGCGGACCGATTTGCGGCCCGGAGCGCGCCCAGGAGCGTTCAGCACGGCTTGCACCGAGCGCCATGTCGCCTCGGGCACCAACGCTGGCCAGTTGGCTTTCCCGACGATCTCCTGCTCCCCGTCGAGCGGGCAAGGTCGGTGCCCCAGAGTGGCGCAGTTGTGCTTGTGGGAGCGCAGGCCCGCATTTCGAGCCTTCCGCAGGAATAGCGAGACGGTCGTGGCGGTCCACGGACGCCCGGTGAGCCCGAATGCTCCAGCCCCGTTAAAGGTTCGCGCCACCTCTCCGAGGCTGGCACCGGCCAGGATCGCTGTGTAGGCCTGCTCCACCAGGGGCGCGGTAACCGGATCCGGCTCGCGGGTGTCACCCGCATATCCGAACGCCCGACGCCACTGGGGCTCCCCGCGCTCGGCTTTCTGCCGCGCCGCGCGCAGCTGCCGCGCCCGCTTCCGCTCGATCTCCTTGCGAGCCACAGCGCCCATGATGCGAGCTGTGAACCGCCCGTCATCGGTCGAGAGGTCCACATCACCGGTCACCGTCGCTAACGCCACGCGATGCACGTTGGCCAGATCAACGAAGGTCTCCAACTCGATCGGCTGGCGATGCAACCGGTCCAGGTGCCAGCACACCACCGCCCCGATCCGGCCCTGTCGGATGTCGTTCAGCATCCGCTCGTAGGCGGGCCGCTTGCGCCCGGAGGATGCGCTCACGTCGTTGTCGACGTACTCCACGGGCAGCCACCCGCGATCCTCACAGAGGCGAATGCAGTCCTCCCGCTGGCGGGTAACGCCGAGCTGCTGGCCGGACGGATCGCTGGACATGCGCAGGTAGACCGCTGCGCGGGTCGTGCTGGGGGTGTTCATTCCTTAAATGTATTCGAGCAAGTCGGTGGTGGGTGCGGCATTTGGGGTCCAGGTTGAACCCGGCGGTCCAGCCACCGCGCAGCGGATGCTGGTGATCGAACGGGATGCTGTGATCGATATCCGCGGCCCAGGCGGGCTGGTTGCAGAACGGGAACGAACACGTCAACCCCCGCACGCGGACCCAGCGGTCCATCGCCGCCGACCAGCTGTGGCGCAGCAGCACCGAGGTGCCGTCGCGGGTTTCGGTCGCCGCGGTGGGGTCGGTGTCGGGGTTGCGCACATCCCGGCATACGGTGCCCGGCTGGTCGACGAGTTCTCGGACTTGGTCGGCGTCGATGACGCCGTAGCCCTGCAGGAAGCCAGGTTCGTCGCTGTCGCCGGTGACGGTGGCCGCCGGGGCGATCACATTGATGACGTACTGCGCCGCCGCGCCCGCAGTCGCGTCCGTGGTGGGTTTCGGTGCCGGGCAGTCCTCCAGCCCGCACGCACACGCCAACACAAAGCTGCCGTCGGCGATGGCCTCCGCCGCATCCACCCGCCGCTGCACCAACGTTCGCGGATCCTGGGCGCACACCGCCTTGGCCATCTGATCCAGCCGGGCATCCACTTTCGCGATCACCGGAGCGCCGGCATACAGGCGGATCTCACCCATCCCGTTGGGTAGTGCCTTGGCCGACACCCGCCGCTCGGTGTCGGCGGCGACGCGGCGTTCTTTGGCACCGTCGGGATCGACGTGCAGGATCGCCCGATCGATCGCGCCCTGCAGGCGGGTGCGCGACCAGCAGTCCCAGGTCGCGATCCTCGCCGCCAAATTCCGGTCCACGTCCCGGATCGCGGTGTCGCTGACATGGGCCGTGCGATTGATGATGACTTTCGTCGACTCCCAGTCCAACCGTCCCGACGCCAGCAGGCCGTAGATCTGCGGCAGCCGCTCCTCCAACGCATCGGCGTAGCCGACGATTGTCATCGCCACCGCCGGCGGTACCCCCAATGCCGGCCCGATTTCGGCGGCGGTGCGCACGAACCCGGAGATCAACCCGAAACCCGGATCGCCGTCAGGTAGCAGGGCTTGTTGGTCGTAGCCTTCGTTCATCCGCTGGGCCAGCAGCGCGGCGATGGCGGCCATCCGATGCGCCCACACCGCGGACTCATCGAGGCGGGAAGATTCCACCTCGGTGAGCAGCGCTCCGGGATCACATCCTTCGAACATACGTGCGATTCTACCGGCTCTGCGACGCCTCTGCCAGCGAAAATGTCCAAATTACGCGGGTTGTGGATGAAGTCAGGACTGTGCACAACCAGGAGCTCAGTCGGCTACAGTTCGTCGCGCCACCCACCCGGCGAGCAGCTCGTTGAAGAGGTCGGGTTCCTCCCACATCGGGCAGTGACCGCTGTGGTCGAAGACATGCAGTTCGGCGTCGGCCAGGGCCTCGCTCAGCCAATCCGCCGAGGCGACCTTCACCACCTTCTCGTCGACGCCCCAGATCAACAGATGGGGCACATCGAGGCCCGTCAAGAAGCCGCGGTAGTCCCGCAGGGTCTGATCGGCCAAGATCACGGTCCCTGGGTTGGGCTCGATCTTGGTGATCTCGGCGAGCAGCAGTGCCGCATCCGCATCGGCGAGCGGGTCTTTGAACATCTCGGCCAGGAACTCTGAGAAGAAACCGGAGAAGTCGGACTGCATGGCGTCGACGAAGCTGCCGAGTTGATCGGGGTCGGCGATGCCGTGTGGCCAGTCGGGCCGGGTCAGGTCCGCGGGACCCTGTGATACCACCGCCAGCCGGGCGAGTCGGTCGGTGCCGAACTGGCTCAGGTGGTCCCACCAGACGAAGGAGCCCATGGACCACCCGACACCCGTGACATCGTGGAGGTCGAGGGCAACCATGAGCTCGTGGAGGTCGCGGGCGTACCGGGCGACGGTGTTCCCGGAGGAGGACGTCGGCGAATCCCCGTGCGAGCGTAGGTCGACGGCGATGACCCGATGATCGACGGCCAGGGCGTCGATGTTGCGCGCGAAGAACGCGCTCGTCATGCACACGCCGTGCACCAGGAGCACCACAGGCCCACTGCCCCGGTCCAGGTAGGTCAGCACCGCACCGTCGGACAACCGGAGTTCACGCTTGTCTGCCTCGATCACACCCTCACCTAACACCCTCGTTGTCACCCCCGCAGGGCATGCTGGGAACCATGGCAACCCGAGCTGACGCGCAGTCCCTGCTGGAACAACTGGCAGGCCCGGGCGCCACCCTGCGCGACGACCAGTGGACGGCCATCGAAGCGCTGGTGGTGCACCACAAACAGGCCTTGGTGGTCCAGCGCACCGGATGGGGAAAGTCGGCCGTGTACTTCATCGCAGCCAAGCTGCTGCGCGCCGCGGGTCGCGGCGCCACGGTCATCGTCTCGCCGCTGTTGGCGCTGATGCGCAACCAGGTCGCGGCGGCAGAGCGCGCGGGTGTACGGGCAGCCACCATCAACTCCAGCAATGTCGCAGACTGGGATGACGTGCACCAGCAGGTCAAGGGGGGCGACCTGGATGTGCTGCTGGTCAGCCCAGAGCGGTTGAACAATCCCGATTTCCGGGACACGGTGCTGCCTGCCCTGGCCGCCGACGCGGGTCTGGTGGTCATCGACGAGGCGCACTGTGTGTCGGATTGGGGGCATGACTTCAGACCCGACTACCGCCGGATCAGGACGCTGATCGCCGAGCTGGGGTCCGACATCCCGGTGCTGGCCACCACGGCCACCGCCAACAACCGCGTGGTCACCGACATCGCCGATCAGCTGGGCGTGGGCGGCCGGGAGACGCTGGTGTTGCGCGGAGGGCTGGATCGGCAATCGCTGCGGTTGTCGGTCGTCAACGCCGGCGGTGGAGCGCAACGGGCGGCATGGATTGCCGCGCAACTGCATTCACTGCCGGGCTCTGGCATCATCTACACCCTCACCGTCGCCCAGGCGCACGATGTCGCGACCCTGCTGCGCGAAGGCGGACACCAGGTGGCGTCCTACACCGGTGCCACCGAGGCTGCCGAGCGCGAGCAACTCGAGGCCGACCTGCTGGCCAACCGCGTCAAGGCGCTGGTCGCCACGTCGGCGCTGGGCATGGGGTTCGACAAGCCGGACCTGGGGTTCGTGGTGCATCTCGGGGCGCCGTCCTCGCCGATTGCCTACTACCAGCAGGTCGGCCGTGCGGGCCGTTCCACCGACAGCGCCGAGGTGATCCTGTTGCCGGGTCGCGAAGACCAGGACGTGTGGCGCTACTTCGCGTCGGTGGCGTTTCCGTCTGAGGCCATGGTGCGCAACGTCATCGATGCGCTGGATCCCGAGCGTCCGCAGTCGACGCCGGCGCTGGAGCCGCTGGTGGACCTCGGGCGCACCCGACTGGAGATGGTACTCAAGGTGCTCGACGTCGACGGGGCCGTGCGGCGGGTCAAGGGCGGCTGGATCAGCACCGGTGAACCGTGGAGTTACGACGAGCAGCGCTATCGCAACCTCGACGAGGCCCGGCGTCGGGAGCAGCAGGCGATGCTCGACTACCAGAGCACCGCGGACTGCCGAATGTCCTTTCTGCGTGGACAACTCGACGACCCTGAGCTCACTCCCGGCGAACGGTGCGGCCGCTGTGACAACTGCGCCGGAGCCACCTACACCACCCAGGTGGACGACGCCGCGGTCGAGGACACCCGGGCGCGCCTGCTGCGGCCCGGGGTGGAAGTCGCGCCGCGCAAGCAATGGCCCACCGGGTTGGCCAAGATCGGCGTGTCCTTGTCGGGGAAGATCAGCGACGGTCCTGAACCCGGCCGCACCATCGGTCGCCTGACCGACCTCGGCTGGGGTGAGCGGTTGCGCCGCTGCCTCGAGGGCGCGGATGCGCCGGCGCCCGAGGCGATCGTGCGCGCGGCGGTGGATGTGCTGGCCGCCTGGCAGTGGGACCGCAGGCCGGTCGCCGTGATGGGCCTGGACTCCGACCGCCACCCACTGCTGATTTCGTCGGTGGTGGACCGGCTGGCGGAACTCGGCAGGCTCGCCAATCTGGGCATCCTGCGTTACGCCCCGACCCGACGACCGGTGACCGCTGCGAACTCGGCGTACCGTGTTGCTGCGCTGCGGGATTCGTGGGAGATACCGGATCTGGGGCAGCTCGACGGTCCGGTGCTGTTGGTGGACGACCTCATCGACAGTGGCTGGACCATGACCATGGGCGCAGTGGCCCTCAGGCAGGCGGGCGCTCCGGCGGTGCTGCCGTTTGCGCTCGCCGGCGTCAGCTGACCGGAGCCCGCCCGCCCAGTTGTGCGCTCAAGGCTGCTGCGGTGGTCATCAGCCCCTTGGCGTGACGGGTGATATCGGTGTCGGTGAGCGACCGGCCGATCTGCAGCGAGACCACCATCGCCTGTCTGCCGTGATGGTCGAACACGGGGGCCGAGATCACGCCGACGTCGTGTCGCCGCCCGCGGGTGCTGTCCTCCTCCGGCAGGTACACCCGCTCGCCGATGTCGGAGATCATCTCGCCCAGCAGGGCCCGAAGCTCATCGGGCAGGGTCGACGACATCCCGGCCATCAGGGCGTAGAGCCGCCGACCCGCGGGGGTGAGCAACTCGACCAGATGGCCCGACGCGCGACACTGTGCGACCACCTTGTCCAGGCGCGCACCGTCGGTGCGCAGCGGAATGGTGGGCGGGCGCGCCAGCCAGGCCTGTAGCGCTGCGGGGTCCCACAGCACGAACATCAATCCCACCGGCGGCGCGAAGGGATAACTTTGACCCACCTGCACGCCGGGGCGGACTCCCGGTGGCGCCACCATCTCCAGCAGTGTGATCCGGTCATCCACCACGGCAGACAGTGCCGCCGTGGTGTCATACTGATGCGACAGAGCCCGAAGTGCCTCACGCGCAGCCGGGTTGACGCGAAGCGACTCCTGGGCGCTGTGTCCCAGGGAGATGAGCATCGGACCCAGGCGGTAGGTCTTGTCCTGCGCGTCGCGCACGAGGTAACCCGCGTTGGTGAGGGTGGCCACGATGCCCAGGCAGGTGGGCTTGCTCAGGCCCGTGTGGCGGCTGAGTTCGGACAGGCCGTAGCGGCGTTGGGGATGGGCGGCCAGTAAGTCGAGCACCGTGACCACCCGTTGGGTGGGCGGAGACGACCGGCCGGACTCGGAAGCCGTCACGGCGCACCTCCTGACGTTGACTCGAATTGGAACACGTTCTAGTGTGCAGTCGGAAACTCTACCAGCGCGGTCCAATATTGGACCGGGAGGATGTGGCCGAATGTATGCCCAGCCGTTGACCGATGCCATAGCCGAGGCCGAGAAACTCGTCACCGCAGCACCGTTCATCGAGTCGGAGGCGGATCTGCTGGAAGGTCTGCAGTACCTGGCCGGGTGTATCGCCGCATGCACGCATGTGGCCTTCGACTACGACCGCGACCACCCGTTCCTGCACAGCGGGACCGGCCCGTTCACCAAGATGGGCCTGGACAACCCCGACACCATGTATTTCGGCACCCGGGTGCAGCCCGGATACGAGTACGTCGTCACCGGCACCCGGGGTACCACCACTGATGTCAGCTTTCAGCTGCTGGGCGGGGACTACACCGACGAGGTGGTGCCCGACAGCGAAACCGCCTTCGATGATCGCAAACTCGACATCGCAGCCGACGGCAGCTTCGAATGGCGTTTCACCCCAGATACCCCCGCGCAGTTGGTGATCCGCGAGGTCTACAACGACTGGTCGGCGCAACGGGGCTCGTTTGCGATCGCGCGGTCCGACACCGCGGGCACGGCTCCGCCGCCGCTGAGCAAGGAACTGATCGAGAAGCGCTTTGCCGTGGCAGGCAAGCAACTGGTTCAGCGGGTCAAGACCTGGTTGCAGTTCCCCAAGTGGTTCTACGACAACCTGCCGGTCAACACCTTGACTGCGCCGCGGCTGACCCCGGGCGGCCTGGCCACCCAGTACTCCTCGGTGGGTCACTACGACCTCGCCCCTGGCCAGGCGATCGTCATCACCCTCCCGGTCACCGATGCCCCGTATCTGGGCTTCCAGCTCGGCAGCCTGTGGTACATCTCGCTGGACTACATCAATCACCAGACCTCGCTGAACGGCACTCAGGCGCAGGCGGATCCGGACGGCAAGATCCGCATCGTGGTCTCCGACACCAATCCTGGAGTGACCAACTGGGTTGAGACCCTGGGCCACACCAAGGGATACCTGCAGTTCCGCTGGCAGCGGGTGTCCCGGGCGCTCACCGAGGCCGACGGGCCCACCGCCGAGATCGTCGACCTGGACGCGGTGGCATCGATGTTGCCCTATTACGAGTCGAACAAGATCTCCGAAGAGGATTGGCGGGCGCGGATTGCGCTGCGACAGAAGCAGATCGGCGAGAGAATGGTGGGCTGACATGGGGTTGCTCGATGGCAAGGTCGTGGTGATCAGTGGGGTGGGTCCCGCGTTGGGAACCACACTGGCGCGCCGGTGCGCCGAGAGCGGGGCCGACCTGGTGCTCGCGGCGCGGACGGTCGAACGGTTGCAGGACGTGGCAAAGACCGTCACGGATCTGGGGCGGCGGGCGGTCACCGTGGGGACCGACATCACCGACGACGCGCAGGTCGACAACCTGGTGTCCGCCACGCTGGAGGCCTACGGCAAGGTGGATGTGCTGATCAACAACGCGTTCCGGGTGCCGTCGATGAAGCCCCTGGCCAACACCACTTTCGAGCACATGCGTGATGCAATCGAACTCACCGTGTTCGGGGCCCTGCGCCTGATCCAGGGCTTCACCCCGGCCCTCGCCGAGGCCAAGGGTTCCGTGGTGAACGTCAACTCCATGGTGGTGCGGCATTCGCAGGCCAAGTACGGGGCGTACAAGATGGCCAAATCGGCGCTGCTGGCGATGTCGCAGTCCCTGGCCACCGAGCTCGGCGATCAGGGAATTCGCGTAAATTCGGTTCTGCCCGGCTATATCTGGGGTGGGACGCTGGAGAGCTACTTCACCCACCAGGCAGGCAAGTACGGCACCACCGTCGAAGAGATCTACAAAGCCACCGCAGCGGCGTCCGATCTCAAGCGGTTGCCCACCGAGGACGAGGTGGCGTCGGCGATCCTGTTCATGGCCAGCGACCTGTCCAGTGGGATCACCGGGCAGACGCTGGACGTCAACTGCGGGGAGTACAAGGCGTGAGTGAGGGCAAGGCGTGAGTGCGAGAACCGATGTCGGCACCGTCGAGGACCTGCATGCCTCGGCGGTCAAGGCGTGCGGGCTCGATGATTTCGGCTCCGACGACGACAACTACCGCGAGGCGCTGGCGGTCCTGCTGGAGTCCTATCAACGCGACGCCGACCTGACCGAACTCGGCAGCAAGATGCAGCGCTTCTTCGCGCGCAACGCGCTGGTGGCCCGGTTGGTGTCCGAGGCGGCGTTCAAGCAGTACCCCGAGCACGCGCAGGTGCCGATCGAACGGCCCATCTTCGTCACCGGGCTGCCCCGGACCGGAACCACTGCGGTGCACCGGCTACTGGCGGCCGACCCGCGTCACCAGGGGCTGGAACTGTGGCTGGCGGAGTTTCCGCAGCCGCGGCCGCCTCGCGAAACCTGGTCGCAGAACCCGGTTTTCCAGCAGCTCGATGCGCAGTTCACCAAGGCGCACGAGGAGAATCCCGACTACACCGGCCTGCACTACATGACCGCCGACGAGGTGGAGGAATGCTGGCAGCTGCTGCGGCAGTCACTGCACTCGGTGTCGTATGAGACCCTGGCGCATGTGCCCACCTACTCGCAGTGGCTGGCGCGCCAGGACTGGACCAAGTCCTATCAACGGCATCGCAAGAACTTGCAGCTGATCGGTCTCAATGACCCCGAGAAGCGGTGGGTGCTAAAGAATCCCAGCCACCTGTTCGCCCTCGACGCGCTGTTCGCGACGTATCCCGACGCCCTGGTGGTGCAGTGCCACCGGCCGGCGGAGACCATCATGGCGTCCATGTGCTCACTGGCCGAGCACACCACCGCGGGCTGGTCCACCAGGTTTGTCGGCGACGTGATCGGCGCCGATTCCATGGAGACCTGGAGTCGCGGACTGGAGCTGTTCAATGCCGAGCGGGCGCGCCGCAACCCGGCCCAGTTCTACGACCTCGACTATTTCGCCTTGATCAAGGACCCGATCAGTGTGGTCGAGGACATCTACTCCACGTTCGGCATCGACTTCCCCGAGGACGCCAGGGCGGCGATGGTGCGCACCCACGAAGAGAGCAAGAAGGGGCCCCGCGCGCCCAAACACACGTACTCGCTGGCCGATTACGGGCTCACCGACGAGCAGGTCAAGGAACGCTTCGCAGGTCTGTGACGGCGTGCCCTAGAGAGTGTTGTCCGCCAGGGCTTCGATCCGCTGCAGGGCCCGCTCGGCCTGGTCCAGCACGTCGAACCCGTTGGTTTCAGCACATGTGGTGATCTCGACGGCCGCGTTGTGGGCGGCGACGAAGGCGTTGTCGCACGCCCAGTCCGGGCTGGTGAACGACCACAGCACGATCTGGTCCGAACCCGACTCGGGTGTCGAGGTCAGGGTGAAGTCATAGGACCTGTCGACCATGCTGGTGACCGTGAACGGCACGTCCCGGCAGTCGTTGATGACGTCGCGGGCGGCGGCCAGGGCGGCCGGCGCGTCGTAGTTGGCGCGGTACACGCCGACGATCTCCTCGATGTAGACGTCCGGGCGCCCCGGTGCGATCCAGTGCCCGCCGGCGTGCGCGGCGGGGTTGCGATCGAACACGAACGGAGCGTCGACCTCCTGCGCGAGACCACTGCAGCGCTGCGGTTCCACCGTCACGAAGAGATTGCCGTCCTGCTGCGCCACCTCGTCGCTCATCAGGTCGGCCACCTGCCCGGCGGCGATCGGTGCCACCGGGATGCCGGGCAGCGCCTGTGGGGGGTCCACGGTTCGTGTGCAGCCCACGAGCGATGCCCCCAGCACCAGGACCGGAACCAGGCGGCCGATTTGCATACCCGTCAGCGTAGGGAGAAAAACGGCGCAGGTGGGCTCCTGGGCCAGACTGTGTGGGCGCCGTCTGTTTGAATCGACGTATGGGGAACACCACACAGCGCCGCCACGCCGATTGGCTGATGAGCTTCGTCGGCATGACGCACCGCCGTTTCGGCAAGCTGATTTCGAGCTACGGCTACCGGATCATGACGAAACGGCTCGGCGACGACGAGGCGCACTTCCTGAACTGGGGATACGAAGAAGACCCGCCGATGGGGATTCCGCTGGAACCGGCCGACGAGATCGATCGCCACTCGATCCAGCTGTATCACCGCACCGCCGCTCAGACCGACCTCGCCGGCAAGGACGTCCTCGAGGTCAGCTGCGGGCACGGCGGCGCGGCGTCGTACATCTCCCGGTACATGAAGACCAACAGCTACACCGGTCTGGACCTGAACCCGGCGGGTATCGAGTACTGCCGGTCGCGGCACCCGCTGCCCGGCCTGAAATTCGTGCACGGTGACGCCGAGAAGCTGCCGTTTCCGGACGCGTCGTTCGACGCGGTCATCAATGTCGAGGCGGCGCACCTCTACCCGCACTTCCCGGTGTTCCTGGCCGAGGTGGCCAGGGTGCTGCGCCCCGGGGGGCACTTCCTCTACGCCGACCTGCGCGGCCACGATCAGATTGCGCAATGGGAAGAGGACATGAAGGCCTCACCCCTGCGTGAGGTGTCGCGGGCGGACATCATCGCCAATGTGCAGCGCGGGCTGGAGAAGAACTCGGCCCGGCACACCGAGCTGATCGCCAAGCACGCGCCCAAGCCGCTGCGCAAGATCATGCGCGACATCAGCGGTGTCCAGGGTCAGAAGCTGCACCAGTCGGTGGAGAAGGGCGAGCTGGTCTACCTGGTGTTCGACTTCGTCAAGGACTGATCAACCGTCGCCGGGGGAGGGGGCGCTGGAGATCTCCTCCAGGCACCCCTCCGCCACGGCGTGTTTGATGCTGTCGGACAGCCGCGGGCAGTTGCGGCTGCGGCTGCTGGAGCCGCCTTCGGCGCGCACCTGCTCGAAGACCGCGCACCGCCGGGTGGCCTCGGAGTTCCACTGCACGGCGGTGTGACCGGGGCCGAGTTTCTTGACCGCCACGGTGGCGTGGCAGAAGCGGCAGTCCACCGGCGCCAGACCGGCGGTGAGATAGCGTTCGCGGTCTTGCGCGCTGGCGGCCTTCACGGCAGCTGCCCGGTCCGGATCGGACGCGAAATCCGGTGCCTTGCGCCACGATCCGCCGGCGTGGCCGTCCGCCTCGGCGGGGGTGTGGTGGTCCTCGTGATCCTCGCCGAGCAGCTGCAGCATCGAGCGCGCCAGCCGGTCCACATCCGGCGGGGTGGTCCGCTCGTCGCCCAGCGTCATCGCGCCGGCTGCTCCTCGGGAGACTTCTCTGCTTCCTGCCGCTTGAGGTTCTCCTGAACTTCAACGGCCCACTTCTCGTTGGCCGCAGTCGTGTCGACCTCGATCTCGAACCGGTCGGTCATGTCGGGCGTGACATCGGCGACGTCGACGTAGAACTGCTGGTACCACCGGCGCATCTGGTAGACGGCGCCGTCTTCCTCGACCAGCAGCGGGTTGTCGATGCGCGTCTTGTGCTTCCAGATCTCGACGTCCTGCAAAAAGCCCTTGCTCACTCCTTCGGTGAACACCCGGGCCAGCTTGTCGGTGGTCTTCTCATCCAGGCCCTTGGGCTTTTCGACGATGACACCCCACTGCAGCACGAACGCGTCCTGGCTCACCGGGTAGTGGCAGTTGATCAGGATGGACTCGGCCTTGTAACCGCCGTAGTTGTTGTGGAGCCAGTTGATCATGAACGACGGACCGAAGTACGACGCTTCGGAATCCAGGTGCGCCTCACCGTAGGTGGTGCCGAGGTCGTTGACGTCGGGACGGCCCACGTTGTGCAGATACTGACTGGCGACATGACCTTCGAAGACGTTCTTGAAGTACGTCGGCAGCCCGTAGTGGATGTAGAAGAAGTGGGCCATGTCGGTGACGTTGTCGATGATCTCGCGGCAGTTGGACCCCTCGATGAGCATCGTGTTCCAGCGCCACTCGGTCCACTCGTCGCTGGCAGCCTCGGGGATCTCGGGGATCCGCACCTCGTCCGGGGGTGGGTTGCCCTCGTGGTCGTGCCACACGAACAGCAGACCGCCGCGGACGTCGGTGGTCCAGGCCCGGGTGCGGGCCAGTCGCGGGGTGCGCTTGGCGTACGGCACCAGCTTGCACTTGCCGTCGCCGCCCCAGCGCCAGTCATGGAACGGGCAGGCCACCTCGTCACCCTTGATCTGGCCCTGGGCCAGGTTGCCGCCCATGTGGCGGCAATACCCGTCGAGAATTTTCACCTCACCGTGGGAGTCGGCGAACACCACCAGCATGGTCCCGAAGATCTCGACGCCGTGCGGCTTGCCGTCCAGGTAGTCCTTCACCGGTCCCAGGCAGTGCCAACCGCGGGCGAAGCGATCCGGCAGAGCACCGGTGTCGATCTCGCGAATGCCCGCCGGGCCCGAAGCGGTGTCGGTAGCCATGACGCCTCCAGTCGTTGCCGTGCCCGAAATCGTCGACCGGGCTGACTAGAACACGTTACAGTTTTTCCCGAGGGCCGCGCAATCCACACGGCTGCGACCTGCTCATTCGGGGTTGGTGAGGCCCGTCCGCAGCGCGATCTGCTGCATCTTGCCGACAGTGGCGACAAACGGGTCGGTGGTGGCGTCCCCGGTGGCGCTCTCGAAGCGCAACCGGACCAGCGCCCGGCCCTCGGTGAAGACCAGCAGGGTGACGTCCTTGCTGCCGTCGGGGGCGGTGCCGCGCAGCAAGGTGCCGCCGGTGCCGACCGGGAACGGCTGCGGGGTGCCGCCGATGATCACCGCGGACGGGTCCGCCACCACCTGCTGCAGGGCCGCTGTAGCAGCCTGGGGATCCGGGTAGGCGATGATCGTGTCGGTGATGGCGCGGGTGTCTTCGGCATTGACGAAAAATGCGCTGGCACCGGGAGTGCCGTCGGCGTCGGGAGTGGACGACCGCTGGGTGAAGGTGTCCTCGTGATCGCTGAGGTCGGCCGCGGTCAACAGCAGCCGGCTGTAGTCGGCCGGCTGGGCAGCGGCACTGGTGGTTGTCGTACTGGTCGTGAACGCGGGCAACGTGGGGGCTGCCGGCGTCGACGACGTGGCGGAGCCGCCGGTGGAGGACTGTTCGGTGGGGCTGCAGGCGCCGACGATCAGCGTGAGCGTGGCGGCGGCGACAGCCACTGTTCGAGGTGAGCGCATAACGCAACCCGACGGTACACGGATCAGACTTTGGTGGCAGTGGCCGCCGCTTTGTCCAGCTCCCAATACGCGCGCAGGGCAACGATCTTGCCGTCGTCGTTCACGCGGTAGGTGAAAACGCCCTCGGCGATCACGCGGTAGCCGGCCGCGGTGATGACGATGTGGCCGACGTTGGCCTCCTCGTTGCCGCACACGTAGGACCGCTCGAAGACGAACTCCAGCTCACTGGGCGCGATCGCCATGTCGAAGAACGCCGCGATGGCCTGCTTGCCGCGGTGGCCCTTGCCCTCGGGATCGAAGTGCGACGGCCCGATCGGGTCCTCGACAACAGCATCGTCGGCGAACAGCGCCAGCCAGGCATCTTTGTCCCGGGCCATCGCGGCGGCCCGGGACTTCGCGCCGGCGTCGTGGACCAGGCTCACGCCGGCTTGTCCGCGCCCACCACCCACATGGAGTAGTACTGTGAACCGCCGCCGTAGGCGTGGCCCAGGGCCTTTCGGGCGCCCGGCACCTGGTGATCACCGGCCTTGCCCATCACCTGAATGGCGGATTCGGCGAACCGGATCATGCCCGAGGCGCCGATCGGATTGGACGACAGCACGCCACCGGACGGATTGAACGGGATCCGACCGCCGATCGCCGTCTCGCCCGCTTCGGTGAGCTTCCAGCCTTCGCCCTCGGCGGCAAAGCCGAGGTTCTCCAACCACATCGGCTCGAACCAGGAGAACGGCACATAGACCTCGCCGACATCGATCTCGTCGATGGGGCTGGTGATGCCCGCGGCTTTCCACAGGGCCGCGGCGGCGTCCCGGCCGGCCTGCGGGTTCACCTGGTCGCGACCCGAGTAGGCCAGCGGTTCGGTACGCAGTGCGGTGGCATGGACCCAGGCCACCGGGTGACCGTCGGCCACCCGGGCGTCGGCGGTGGCCTCGTCGCCGATGACGATGGCCGCCGCACCGTCACTGGACGGGCAGGTCTCGTCGAAGCGGATGGGGTCCCACAGCATCTGCGAGGCCATCACCTTCTCCAGGGTGATGTCCGGCTGGTGCAGATGGGCCAGCGGATTCTTGGCGCCGTTGAGCCGGTCCTTCACCGCCACCATCGCGCCGATGTGGTCGGGCGCCCCGGAGCGGCGGATGTAAGCGCGCACGTGCGGAGCGAAGTAGCCGCCCGCGCCGGCGCCCACCGGCTTGGTGAACGGCACCGGGATGCTCAGCGCCCACATCGCATTGGACTCCGACTGCTTCTCCCACGCCATCGACAGCACCCGGCGGTACTTGCCGGACTGCACCAGCGAGGCAGCCACCACAGCCGTGGAACCGCCCACCGAGCCGGCGGTGTGCACGCGGATCAGCGGTTTGTTGGTCGCCCCCACCGCGTCGGTGAGGAACAGCTCGGGCATCATCACGCCCTCGAAGAAATCGGGCGCCTTGCCGACCACCACGGCGTCGATGTCGGCCATCGTCTGGCCGGAATCGGCCAGGGCCTTGTCGATGGCCTCGCGAACCAGGCCCGCCATCGACACGTCGAGGCGTTTGGCGACGTACTTGGTCTGGCCCGTCCCCAGGACGGCTGCGCGCTGGCCTGCCATCAGTTGTTTCCTTCCAGGACGGCGACCAGGTTCTGCTGCAGCGCCGGTCCGCTGGTCGCGTGGGCGAGGACGCGCTGGGCGCTGCCGTTCCAGATGTGCTCGGCGGCGAAGCCGATGCGCTCGAGACCGGCGACGAACATGGGGTTGGCGGCCAGGGCACCGCCGGAGGGGTTGATCTTCGTGGACCCGGTCAGCCCGATCGCCTCGGTGAGGATCAGGTGCTGATGGGTGAACGGAGCGTAGATCTCGGCGACGTCGATGGAGCCGAGGTCACCCCCGGTCGCCGCCTGGGCCGATGCGGCCGTCGACGGCGAGGTGGTGAGATCGCGTGCGCCCAGGACCGGGGTCTCGATGCGGTGCTCGATGCCGGTGATCCAGGCCGGGTTCTCGCGCAGCTCACGCGCTTTGTCGCCGGACGCCAGCACGATGGCCGCGGCGCCGTCGGTGATGGGCGCGATGTCGTGGCGGCGCAGCGGGTCGGCGAAGTAGGGCTGGGCCAGCAGGTCCTCGATCGACCCCTCGACCTTCTCGCGGTCGGTGCGCCCGCCTGAGGCGTACGCATCGAGGGCCACCTGCGCCATCTGCTCGGCGGTCCAGGTGCCCGCGTCCAGTCCGAAGCGCGCCTGCAGCCCGGCCATCGACACCGAATCGGGCCACAGCGGTGCGACGGTGTACGGGTCGGTCTGCAGTGAGAGCACGCGGCGCAGCGTCCCCGCGCTGGACTTGCCGAAGCCGTAGACCAGGGCGGTCTCGACCTCGCCGGTCAGCAGCTTGATGTAGGCCTCGTACAGCGCCCACGCGGCGTCCATCTCCACGTGCGACTCGTTGATCGGCGGCACCGCGCCGATGGAATCGATGGCGGAGATGAACGAAAATGCGCGTCCGGCAAGGTAATCCGACGATCCCGAGCACCAGAAGCCGATGTCGGTCTGCTGCAGCCCCAGGTCGTCGTAGAGCTTGGCGAAGCACGGCATCAGCATCTCGACACCGTTGGTGGTACCCATGGTTTTGCGCACATGGGGTGCGTGGGCGAAGCCGACCACAGCAATCTCAGTCACGGCAATCCTCTACAGGTGGTGGCGGTAGGAGTCGTAGTCGGCGTCGGGCTCACCCGTCGGCCGGAAGTGGTCGATGTTGTCGATGCCCAGCCCCCATTCCTCCTGGGGCTTCCACACGGCTTCGACCCGCATGCCCATCCGGACCTCCGCTGCCTCGATCTCGGTGACCAGGTGCAGGAACGGGATGTCCGCGCCGTCGAGCAGCACGTAGGCGGCGACGTACGGCGGTTTGATGCGCTGGCCGGCGAACGGGATGTTGATGATGGCGAATGTGGTGACGGTGCCCTTGTCGGGCAGTTCGACGAACTCGTCGAGTGCCCTGCCGGTGGCCGGGTCGGCCTCCTTGGGCGGGAAGTACACCTTGCCGTCGGCGCCGGAGCGGGCCCCCAGCAGCTTGCCCTCCTCCAGCGCCTTCAGAAAGCGCGTCTCGGGCAGTGATGCGGTGTGCTCGATCTCCATCGAGGTCGGCGTGACCAGCATGGTCACCGGGTCTTTGTCCGACGGGGCACCCTCGGGTTCGGTGTCCTCGCCCGGCAGGAAGTACGCGATGTCGGTGATCGCGCCGACGGTCTCGTCGGCCCAGTGCACGTGCACCCGGTCGCCGGTGGTCACTTTCGCGTCCACGGCGTGCAGCATCGGGGTGTCGGCGCCGTCGAGTTTGATCAGCGCCCAGGAGAACGGATGGTCCAGCGGCTGACCCTCCAGCGGTGTGGATTGCCATGTCCACGACAGCACCGTTCCGACACTGGCCACCGGTACCATCTCCGTCAGCTGTTCATAGGTGACGGGGTCGTATTCGGCCGGTGGCACATGCACCCGGCCGTCGGATCCACGGTTGCCCAGGATGCGCCGATCACGCAGTGCTGTGAAGAACTGTCCGAGGATCGGACCTACTGAACGGGTGTAGTCAAATGACAGTTTCAACGGTGCGGACAGCGGCGGCTCATGCTGATCGATCAGCGCCGGGCTGCTCTGGCTGGCGGTCACAGCATCGAGTAGAACAGGTTCTAACAATCGTGGCAAGAAAGGATGCGGACATGAACCGTCGGGTTGGTGGGTGGGAATGAAACTCGGTTTGCAGCTGGGGTACTGGGGCGCGCAGCCGCCGACCAACCACTCTGAACTCGTGGCCGCTGCCGAGGAGGCCGGGTTCGACACCGTGTTCACCGCCGAGGCGTGGGGGTCGGACGCCTACACGCCGCTGTCGTGGTGGGGGTCGCAGACCTCGCGGATGCGGCTGGGCACGTCGGTGGTGCAGCTGTCGGCCCGCACTCCGACCGCGTGCGCCATGGCGGCCCTGACGCTGGATCATCTGTCCGGCGGGCGGCACATCCTCGGTCTCGGGGTGTCCGGGCCGCAGGTGGTCGAGGGTTGGTACGGCGCCAAGTTCCCGAAGCCGCTGGCCCGCACCCGGGAGTACGTCGACATCCTGCGCCAGGTCTGGGCGCGCGAGGCCCCGGTGACCAGCGCCGGCCCGCACTATCCGCTGCCGCTGACCGGGGAGGGCACCTCCGGCCTGGGCAAGCCGCTCAAGCCGATCACCCATCCGTTGCGTGCCGACATCCCGGTGATGCTGGGCGCGGAGGGGCCCAAGAACGTGGCGCTGGCCGCCGAAATTTGCGACGGCTGGCTGCCGATCTTCTACACCCCGCGGATGGCCGACACCTACAACGCCTGGCTGGACGAGGGTTTCGCGCGGCCGGGCGCGCGGCGCACCCGCGAGACGTTCGAGATCTGCGCGACCGCGCAGGTGGTGGTCACCGACGACCGGCCCGCGGTGTTCGAGATGATCAAGCCGTTCCTGGCGCTCTACATGGGCGGGATGGGGGCCGAGGACACCAATTTCCACGCCGACGTCTACCGACGGATGGGTTACTCCGAGGTGGTCGACGAGGTCACCGAGCTGTTCCGCAGTGATCGTAAGGACGAGGCTGCCAAGGTGATTCCCGACGAGCTTGTCGACGACGCCGCCATCGTCGGCGACGAGGAGTACGTCAAGCAGCAGATCAAGCTGTGGGAGGCGGCCGGCGTCACCATGATGGTGATCGGCGCTCGGTCGGTGGAGCAAATCCAGGACCTCGCCAAACTCGTATAAGCCCCTCGTTGACACGGCGTCCACCGCGACTCCCACTCGTACTTCTTCGCGGTGGCCGCAGTGTCAACGCAGCCGTCGTGTAGACACATCTTGCGATCTGTCTAGAACGCGTTCTAGATTGTCGGTGTGACCCAAGCCACGCAGCACACCATCGCCGGAACCGTGTTGACGATGCCGGTGCGCGTGCGCACCGCGCATCAGCACACCGCGATGTTCGCGGTGGACGCTGACGCCGCACAGCGGATGATCGACTACAGCGGGCTGCAGGTGTGCCGCTTCGGGCGCAACAGGGCCATGGTGGTGCTGATGCTGATGCGCTACGAGGACACCGATCTGGGGCAGTACTACGAGTACGGCACCAACGTGATGGTGAACCCGCCGGGCTCGCAGGCCAGTGGATTCGCCGCCCTCAAGGACGCCGGCGCCTTCGTGCACCATCTGCCGGTGGATCAGCCGTTCACCCTCGAGGCGGGCCGGACCATCTGGGGTTACCCGAAGGTGATGGCGGACTTCACCATTCGTGACGGTCGCCGCTACGGCTTCGATGTGACCATCGACGGACGCCACGTCGTGAGCATGGAGTTCGCGCCGGGGCTGCCCGTGCCCTCCGGGCGTCCGCAGACCCACGCCACCTACTCACACCTGGACGGCGTCACTCGCGAAACCGCCGGGCAGATGGTGCTTTCCGGGGTGCGCTACCGGCCGGGCGGGGTGCGCCTGCGCCTCGGTGACCATCCCTATGCCCGGGAGCTTGCGTCCCTTGGGCTGCCCAAGCGTGCGTTGGTGTCGAGTTCGGCGGCCAACGTGGACATGACTTTCGCCGACGCCACACTGGTTTAGAACAAGAGGGAGATCCTGATGACGAGCACGCTGCCCGGCCTCGATGTCGACCTCGCCGACGGCAACTTCTACGCCGACGGCAACGCCCGCGAGGCCTACCGGTGGATGCGGGCCAACCAGCCAGTGTTCCGCGACCGCAACGGCCTGGCCGCGGCCGCCACCTACCAGGCGGTGCTCGACGCCGAACGTAATCCGGAGCTGTTCTCCAACACCGGCGGTATCCGGCCCGATCAGCCCGGCATGCCCTACATGATCGACATGGACGATCCCGCTCACGTGCTGCGGCGCAAACTGGTCAATTCCGGCTTCACCCGCAAGCGGGTGATGGACAAGGTGCCGTCCATCGAGCGGCTGTGCGACACCCTGATCGACGGGGTGTGCGAGAAAGGCGAGGCCGACTTCGTCCGCGACATCGCGGCGCCGCTGCCGATGGCCGTCATCGGGGACATGCTGGGTGTCCTGCCCGAAGAACGCGACATGCTGCTGCGGTGGTCCGACGACCTGGTCTGCGGGCTGTCGTCCACCGTCGACGATCTGGCGATCCAGAAGCTGATGGAGACCTTCGCCGCGTACACCGCCTTCACCATGGAAGTCATCGCCGACCGGCGGGCCGCGCCGCGGGATGACCTGTTCTCCATCCTGGTGAACGCCGAGGTCGAGGGACAGCGGATGTCGGACGACGAGATCGTCTTCGAGACACTGCTCATTCTCATCGGGGGCGACGAGACCACCCGGCACACCCTGTCCGGCGGCACCGAACAGCTGCTGCGACACCAGGACCAGTGGGCACAGCTGGTGGCGAACCCGGAACTGCTGCCCGGCGCCATCGAGGAGATGCTGCGCTGGACCTCGCCGGTGAAGAACATGTGCCGCACGGTCACCGCCGACACCGAGTTCCACGGCACCGAGCTCAAGGCCGGCGAGAAGATGATGCTGATGTTCGAGTCGGCCAACTTCGACGAAGCGGTGTTCGGCGATCCGGAGAATTTCCGGATGGACCGAAACCCGAACAGCCATTTGGCTTTCGGCTTCGGTACCCACTTCTGCCTCGGCAATCAGCTGGCCCGGCTGGAACTGAAGCTGATGCTCACCAAAGTGCTCGCGCGGCTACCCGATCTGCGGCTGGCCGATCCCGGTGCGCTGCCGCTGCGCCCCGCCAACTTCGTCAGCGGCTTGGAGTCGATGCCGGTGGTGTTCACCCCGAGTTCCAAGTCCGCCGGTTAGGCCGTTGCTGAGTCTGACTGTTTTACGTGCCAGTGAATAGTTTGTGAGAGTCGTCTTCGGGCGCGGAGAACGCCTCATCGGTTCTCTTGGCGGTGCGCCAGTGTTTGCCTGGGTTGCCGCTGAATCCGACGCGGACGGGTCGGCGTCTGCGGGAGGCTCAAAGCTGGTCACGGGGTGATCCTCGGCGTCAACGGTGGCCCACTCTGGCAGGCTTGACAGCCTGGATATGCCAGCGATGGCTTCCGCAGTTCCAACCATGCAATCGTTGTGCCCGCTGTCGATCCTGCGCGCGGTCTGTGTACATCAACGACAGCGGATACAAGGACAACCGTGTCCGGCAATGCGCACCATCTATTGCGCAGCAGTCGTGTGGTCGTGGCAATGCAGTGGATATGAGGTACTCGTCCCCAGGCACCCGGCAGTCGCGGAACCCGCGATGGCAACTCGAGAGTGGGCTGGGGCTCGTCGGCGAATTCATCGAGGAACCACCGTGAATTCATAGCTAATTGACGCTTACGTAGGTACAGTGCTCCCAGCAACGTCAATCGACTGGCAGCGGATTGGGGATTTCGGGTGGCTTCAGATCGGGTTCTGGCTCGGGCGAGCGCGGGTGTCGTTGCGTTCGGTGTTGGCCTGTTGGTTGCCACCGGTGGGGCAGCAGTCGCGTCGGCAGAGTCGGGCGACGGCGGGAGTTCGTCTTCACGGTCTTCTGATCGCGACAGCTCATCCAGTGGAAGTAGCTCGTCGAGTCGTCCCCGAGGTGATTCTCCGTCGCGTTCGTCGGACTCGGGTAGCGACTCATCGAGCCGTCGCGCCGCGAGTTCTGACCGCTCAGCAACGGCGGATCGGCAACGTTCGGCTGCCCCGGATTCGGCTCGCGAAAACTCCGGCGAGCCCAGGACCTCGCCAGCCGCATCGTCTGGGGAGTCGGACCCCACCGACACCGAGGGCTCGGCGCTGCCCAGTCGTTCGTTCGGTTCCCACGAGCAGCGGGACCGAGTGGACGTCACCGAGTCCGACTCGACGCCCGACGCTTCACCCGTCGGCTCGATCGGTGCAGAATCGCACGACGCCGCACATTCCGCGGCCGCGAAGCCGCGGCCAGAGGCGGTGGCACAGCCGGAGTCGGCCCCGGCTGACGTTGTGCCCTCCGTGCGGACTGTCGCCGCGCCCGTGGTGCGGATCTCGGCGCCGAGGGTTGCCGAAGACTCGCGCACTCGTGTGATGGCGCTGCGCGAGTCAGCGACTTCACTTGCGGCGGTGACTGTTTCACCGAATGACCCGGGCGACCCGGCGGTGCCGGCATCGGCGGCTCTGGTCAGTGCACTGACCGTGGCTCGTCGGGACCTCGAATTGCAGCAGATGTACGGCGATCCCAGCCGCAACGCCCGCTTCTACGTCACGCAGAGCTCGGGCAACTGCGTCTTGATGGCCACCGCGATGATGATCGGTCAGCTCACGGGGAAGACACCCACCGAACGTCAGATCGTCTTCGAGGCCATGCGCACTCCCAGTGGAGCTCTGCCCGGCAAGATGATGTACTGGGGCCTGAAGAACGACTCACGCTGGGCCTACTACTCGGATGCGCAGAAGCTGCTGCAGCACCATGGAATCGAATCCGACCGCACCACGTACGCAGGTCGGCCCGACGATGCGCTCGAGGCGCTCAAGACCTCGCTGAATGATCCGGACAACGCCGTCTTGGTCTCAGTTCACAGTCCGACCATCTACCAGGCGTTGTGGGGACGTGGGTATGTTCCCCCCGGCCCTGAGGTCCGGCAGAACCACGCCATTGTCGTCCTCGGTGTCGATACCGTCACCAACACCGTGTACGTCAACGACAGCGCGGCCATCTACCACTACCTGGGAAAGGCGGTCCAAGACGGGCAGAACATGGCGGTTCCTCTCGATGTCTTCATGGGAGCCTGGGGTACCGGTGACTACATGTCGGTGGTCGGCAAACTGACGAGTGACCCGGTGGCTCCCACGACGTGGCTGAACAACAGCCCTCGTCGGAACTCGCTGGATCCTGGCAGGCAGGATCACCTGGACCACTTCCGTAACAGTTGAGGGCGCGGTCTCGACGGTGGACGGCGTGTTGGCGGCGGTGGCGACGACAATCGGTCGGTTGACCGGTCGTGTGCCCACCGAGCCGCAGATGGTCTTCGATGCGATGCACACGCCCAGCGTCGTGAAACCGGGGGCGATGATGTACCGCGGCAGCAAGACTCAAGACCGTGTTGACCTCGCCGACGGATTGCGACTGCTACAGGGGCATGGCATCAGAACCACTCGAATGGTCTGTGAAAAGGTTTGTTCCGCAGCAGATTTCCTGGACCTACAGCAGATGTTGTCAGCCCGTGGTGTAGAGGTGCTGGTGGGGGTCGATGAAACCTTCGCGGTGGTGTGCGGGTCTGATCGTGCCGGCGGCACGTTGACGTTGTGCAGTCCCCGCGATGGCGTGTCGGAGGTGCCGTTGGACGAGTTCCTGTCGAGGTGGGACCTGCAGATCATCACTGCCCAACTGTGCTCGGAACCCGAGGCGCGAACCGTGACCTGGCGCAAGCTCCGTCCGCGGCGCGAGTCTGCGGGTTCGGTGCCGGTGGACCGTTCACATCATCTCCGGGGCAGGCGGTAGCCTGCCGGCTCCTGAGTTGGTTTGCTGCAGTCGCTCCGATATGGCCCTGCGGATAGTGCCTGGTGCTGGCCAAATTAGTCGCAGATCTCGACTGCTGACTGCGAAATAAGCTGTAGTAGCGCTAGTTAGGCTGTGTTCTGCGCTCGCAGGTGGCCGAGGGCGAGATGCGTGATCGACATGGATGAGATGCCTTCACCATTGTGCTTGACACTTTGCTGTGAAGATCTTAGATTTATGGTGCCCAGCCATGCTCGGGCGTTACCAGGCCTGCCGGAACCGCGATGGGCCACTACACTCTAGGGGGCCTCCGCGTGTCCAAAGACTCTGTGACACAAACACAGTCGACATCGGTATCGGTACGCTCCTACCTCGCAGCAGGAGTCATGGGCACTGCGATGGTGGGATTGGGTGTCGCGCTGGCGACCGCGCCGGCGGAGCCTGCGTTCTCGGGCATCGAGATTCGGCTTGTGTCGAATGAAGCGGAGCTCGCAACGGAATGCGCGCCATCCGGGGCAGCGGCCGGCGAGAACTGTGGTGTGTCCTCTCGCGTCGGGAGCTCCGTGGCGCCGGCGGCGTTCGTCGCGACGCTGCCGACGGTGATCGGCTCCGGGGGTTGGCTGATCGGTGACGGACTCGATGCCGTCGAGGGTTGCGTGGGGACAGCGTGCAACGGTGGCAACGGTGGACTGCTCTGGGGTAATGGTGGCGACGCACTCAATGGTGGTCGCGGTGGCAACGCCGGGTTCCTGTTCGGCGACGGTGGAGCCGGTGGTGCGGGTTACGCCGCCTACTACGATCCCGAAACCGGTGAACGCCTGGCCCCTACGGCCGGTGGCCGTGGCGGTAACGGTGCGTTCCTGTTCGGCAACGGCGGCATCGGCGGCGACGGTGGTAGTGACGTCAACGCGCTCAACTCCTCAGTGGCCGCGGAGAACGACGCTGTGGGTGCGCGTGGCGGCAACGGCGGTAACGGCGGGATGTTCGGCGGCAGCGCCGGTGACGCCGGGTGGGGCGGAGATGCGTTTTCTGCCAACGGAAATGCTACCGGGGGGGCCGGCGGCACTGGAGGCTCGGCGACCAGGGGCAACGGCGGCTGGGGAGGTGATGGCGGCAACGCCGAGGCCTATGTCGGTGACGCGACAGCGGGCTCGGGCGGAACCGGCGGCAACACCGTCAACGGGAACGGCGGCGCAGGCGGTTGGGGTGGCGACGCGGTGGCCTATTCGAAGGGTGCCGTCGCGACGGGCGGCAACGGCGGACGCGGCGGCGATGCGGTGCTCGGTTCAGGAGGTGCCGGCGGACGCGGCGGCATCGGGACACCGGAGGACGAAGCCGACGGGTTCGGTGGTAACGGCGGAAGCGGTGGCTCCGTCGTCGTCGGCAACGGTGGCAACGGCGGCAACGGCGGTGGGGGCGACGCCCTGAACGGTGGCGGTACCGGTGGCAAGGGTGGCAACGGCGGCGATTCCGCGCTGGCCGGTACCGGTGGTAACGGCGGTGCCGGTGGTTACGGCCAGGTATGGGGCGATGATGAGGGCGTTTCGAGCGACAATGCCACCGGCGGCGCGGGCGGTTCAGGCGGGCGCGGTGGTCTCGTTGCCGGAGAGGGCGGCGACGGTGGTGACGGAGGCGACGCGACCATCCCGGCGGAGCCAGGCGGAACCGGTACCCCGACGGCGGGTGCGGGCGGAAGCGGTGGATCGGGTGGGCTCGGCGGTAGCCGCGGTGAAAGCGGCGAAGACGGCACCGCAGGTCGCAGCGATCCGGTGAGCGACAACTCGGGCGACGACGACTGAGGTCGCCGGTCCGGACACCGCGAGCAGACGCAAACTCGGATTGAGCGGGCTCGGATCACCCGAGTTCGCGTCTGCTCGGCAATGGTCCCTACTTCATCTGGAAGTTGGGCGCCCGCTTCTCTTTGAAGGCGCGCGGGCCTTCCTTGGCGTCATCGGAGAGGAACACCTCGATACCGATCTTGGTGTCGATCTTGAACGCGTCGTTCTCGTGCATGCCCTCGGTCTCGTGGATGGACCGCAGGATCGCCTGTACGGCCAGCGGCCCGTTGTTGTTGATCACCTCGGCGATCTCCAGCGCCTTGTCCAGGGCGGACCCGTCGGGCACGACATAGCCGATCAGCCCGTAGTCCAGTGCCTCGGCGGCGGTGATGTGGCGCCCGGTCAGCAGCAGATCGCAGGCGATGGTGTACGGGATCTGACGCACCAGGCGCACCGCGGAGCCACCCATGGGATAGAGGCTCCATTTCGCCTCGGAAATTCCGAATTTGGCGCTCTCCCCGGCGATGCGGATGTCGGTGCCCTGCAGGATCTCGGTACCGCCGGCGATCGCCGGACCTTCCACCGCCGCGATCAGCGGCTTGGTCAGCCGGCGGCCCTTGAGCAGCCCGTCGATCCGCGAGGGGTCATAGCTGCCATCTTTGAACGAATCGCCCGGCGGCTTGGCGGTGGCGGCCTTGAGGTCCATGCCCGCGCAGAAGTAGCCGCCGGCGCCGGTGAGGATGCAGGTGCGGATCTCCGGGTCGTTGTCCACCCGGTCCCACGCCTCGACCATGATCGAGAGCATCTCAGTAGAAAGCGCGTTGCGGGCCGCCGGCCGGTTCAGCGTCACGATCAGAGTGTGTCCGCGCTGCTCAACGAGGGCGTCGGGCTCTTTCTGGGGCTCGCTCACGGGCATCCGCCTTCCTGCATCATCGCCAGAGACTTGTCTAGAAATGTAACACGTTCTAGTTTAGGTTCTGTGGCCCTGAACATTGCCGATCTCGCCGAGCACGCCATCGACGCTGTGCCAGACCGTGTCGCCCTGATCTCGGGTGACGAGCAACTGACCTACGCCGAACTGGAGGACAAGGCCAACCGCCTCGCCCACTATCTCATCGACCATGGTGTCAAGAAGGACGACAAGGTCGGGTTGTACTGCCGCAACCGCATCGAGATCGTCATCGGCATGCTCGGCATCGTCAAGGCCGGCGCCATCCTGGTCAATATCAACTTCCGCTACGTCGAGGGCGAGCTGAAATACCTGTTCGAGAACTCCGACATGGTGGCGCTGATCCACGAGCGCCGCTACGCCGACCGGGTGGCCAATGTGCTGCCGGAGACGCCGAACGTCACGACGGTGCTCGTGGTCGAAGACGGATCCGAGGACGACTACTCGTCCTACGGCGGTGTGG